>CBDHCC010000002.1:0-898624 GCA_965261015.1 Sphingomonadaceae bacterium | reverse complement strand
CGGCGGAACGCGCGCCGCCGGGCCTTGAGGTCAGGGGTCAGAACTTGCCGCGAACGGTGACGCCGTAGGTGCGGGGCTCCGCCAGAAAAGCGGAGTAGGTCTGCTGTTCGGCCACGAACGGCGTGTTGAACGCCACCTGCGTGTAGCCCTTGTCGAACACATTCTGCGCGAACAGCTATCGTCCGGCCCGCGCACGCCGATCCGCGCGTTGACGAGCGCGAAGCCGTCCTGCTCCTTGCCGTACAGCAGGTCGGAACCGGTGTTGTAGTCGCTGGTCAGGCGACCATTCACGTAGAACAGGCCCGAAAAGCCGGTGTCGCCGATCGGCGGCGTCCAGCCCAGCGACGCGGTGGCAACGATCTCCGGCGCGTTCGACAAATTGTCGCCCGGCAGCAGGCGCAGCGCGGGGTCGAGCGGGGTGCCGGTCTTTCGACCGATCAGGTCGTTGCGATAGCGCGTGTTCGTATAGGTCAAACCCACGCTGGCGTTGACGTCGCGGGTCGGCTGGATCGTCGCTTCGGCCTCGACACCCTCCGCGATGACGCCCGCCTTCACGTCGTCGGAATCGCACGACCCCGTCGCGGCGCTGGCGTCGCGGTCCGCGCCGCCCAAGCCCGTGTCGCAGGCGTTGATGTTCTGCACGAGGAAAACCGAGCCGTTGAAGGTGTTCAACTGGAAGTCGGAGAACTCCTGCCGGAACGCCGCGAGCGTCAGGGTGAACGGATTGATCGAGTATTTCGCGCCCACTTCGAAGGCGTCCACCGTCTCCTGGTCGAACTGCAGCGCGGCCGGGTTCAGGTTGGCGGCCACGTTGAACACGGGACTGCCGAGGGCCGAACGGTCAAGGTTGAACCCGCCCGCCTTGTAGCCGCGCGAATAGGAGCCGTAGAGCAGCAGGTCGGGCGTGGCCTTCCACGAGATCACGGCGGTTCCCGTGAACTCATCCTCCTTGCGGCGGTCGTTGATCGACACGCCGTTCAGCTCCACCGACGAGTTGCCCTGGCAGGTGAGCGAGATCAGGCCACCGGCCAGCGCCGCCAGCGGCCCGCCCAACAGTTGCGTCTGCAAGGCGCGCTGCTGCGGGCAGAAGACATTGTCGTTGCCGAAGGTCGCGTCGAAGGTCTTGGTCTCGTTCGTGTAGCGTCCGCCCAGCGTCAGGTCGACCGTGTCGGTGACGTGGATGATGTTGTGGGTGAAGATCGCGAAGTTCTCGCTCTTCTGATTGTACACGTCGCCGGTCGAACCGAGGTCGTTCACGCGCGACAGCACGTCCAGACCCGCGAAGATCAGCGGCGTGGCCGCGCCGAACGCGCCGGCCCCGCCGTTCGCCGCGCGCAGCACCGCGCGTCCGCCGGCGCTCAGACAGCCGCCGGCCAGCGGATTGGCGAGCGCCGGGTTCACCGCGTTCACGATCCGGCACGGCGCGAAGGCGCCATATTGCGCGCCGAAGCGCAGATTGTCGCGGACCTGCAGCTTCTCGTTGGAATAGTAGCCGCCGACCAGCCAGTCGATCCGGTCGTTGAACACCGTGCCCTGCAGGCGCAATTCCTGGCTGAACGTCTTGAACTGGCGCGCGCCGCCGAACCGGTTGGGCGCGCGATACAGGATATCGACCTGGGTGTAGTCGGTGTCCGACCCCTGGTAGTTCTCATATTCGCGATAGGCGGTGATCGACGTCAGCGTGGTCGGCCCCAGCTTGTACTGGATCTCGCCCGATGCGCCGTAATCCTCCGTCCGACCCTCGAACGAGCGGCCGGGCGTGTTGTAGATGTTGCGATTGAAGGTGCTCTGAGTCAGCGCGCGGGGATCCTGGCCAAGAGCCAGGAGCACGGGGATGATCGGGTTGGCCGTGCTGGTCAGGGCAGGGGTTCCGCCGCCCGGATAATCGAACTTCGCTTCACCCGACACCGCCGGCAGGTCGTCGCTCAGCCGTGCCAACGGCGCAAAGCCCGGCTGGACGAAGGTGGCGGCACAGCACGCCTCCGTCTTCTTGGAATAGTCGGCCGACAGCAGCAGCGTCAGGTCGCTCGTCGGTTCCCAGCGGGCCTTGCCGCGCACCAGATAACGGTCGCGGTTGTTGATCCGGGTGTCGTTCACCACGTCGCGGTAGAAGCCGTCGCGTTCGGTGTAGGTGCCGTCCACGCGCACCGCGAAGGTGTTGCCGAGCGGCAGGTTCACGCCGCCTTCGAAGCGCAGATAGTCGTAATTGCCGTAGGAGGCCGAACCATAGGCCTCCAGCCGGTCGACATTGGGCTGGGCGGTGACGATGTTGAGCAGGCCCGCCGACGCGTTGCGGCCGAACAAGGTGCCCTGCGGGCCGCGCAGCACCTCGACGCGCTCGATCGGACCCAGATCGCCCAGCGCGTTGCCGGAGCGCGAGCGATAGACGCCGTCCACGAACACCGCGACCGAGCTTTCCAGGCCGGGATTGTCGCCGACCGTGCCGATGCCGCGGATGCGCGCCGACCCGTTGGCTTCGTTGCCGGTGGAGGAGACCAGCAGCGATGGTGCCAGCTGGTTGAGTTCGCGAATGTCGTTGGCGCCGGAGTTCTGAAGCTGTTCGGCGTTCACCACGTTGACCGCGATCGGCACGTCGGCCAGCTGCTGTTCGCGGCCCTGCGCGGTGATGGTGATGCCGCGCTCCGTCGTCTCTACGGGTACGGACGCGGTCTGGGCGGTCGGATCGACGGAGCCGTCGTCGACCGGGTCCAGCACCTCCTGCGCGTGCGCGGGCATCGCCCAGACCATCGTGGCCACCGTCGCGAGCAGGAACGCCTTTGTCATCCATCGTCTCCCAGAATGTCGAGCCTTTGGCTCGTTGGCGACGACGGTATGACAGTCGGTGGCGAACGGGAAGCGGAGCGTGGCGAATGGGCAGCGGCTGTGTCCCGAAAGACACAGCCGGCCCGGTCTCCTATTTCGGGGCGAGCACCATCAGCATCTGGCGACCTTCCAGGCGGGGGTAAGCCTCCACCTTCGCGATCGGCTCCACCTGTTCCTGGACCCGGCGCAACAGGTCCATGCCCAGCTGCTGGTGCGACATCTCACGCCCGCGAAAGCGCAAGGTGACCTTCACCTTGTCCCCGTCGGTCAGGAAGCTGTCGACCTTCTTCATCTTGGTGTCGTAGTCGTGGTCGTCGATGTTCGGCCGCATCTTGATCTCCTTGATCTCCTGCGTCCGTTGCGACTTCCTGGCCTGATTGGCCTTTTTCTGCGCCTCGTACTTGAAACGTCCCACGTCCAGGAACTTGGCGACCGGCGGGTCGGCGTTGGGCGACACTTCGACCAGGTCCAGGCCCGCGGCGGCGGCCTGCTCCATCGCTTCGCGGGTGTACATCACGCCCAGATTCTCGCCCTCGCCGTCGATCACCCGAACCTTGGGGCTCTGGATGAACTCGTTGTAGCGGGGGCCAGATTTGGGTGGCGGGGCCATGGATCGGCGGATGGGAGGGGGTATCGTCTGTTCTCCTGAGGTGACACTGCGTGGGGCGACAACGCGCCACCCCCGATATAGTCGCGTGGTAGCCCGGTGGAAAGCCGGCGTCAGTGCGCGCCGTGCGTCCGGGCCGCGGCCGACAGGGTGGATTTGCCATGCGCGGCCAGCCAGCGCTCCATCCACACGATCTCCCGATCCTGCGCCGCGACGATCGCCCGGGCCAGCGCGCGGGCATCGGCGTCCGTGCCGTGCGCCAGTTCGACCTGGGCCATCTCGACCGCGCCCTTGTGGTGGGCGAGCATCCCCTGGACGAAGGCCACGTCCGCGTCGCGGTCGATCGCCGCCATGCCCGCGTGCATCCGGGCGTTGGCGTCGGCATAGGCGCGCATCGCCGGCGTCGCGTCCGCCGGAACCATGTCAGCCATGGGCCGGTCGACCGGCTGGGACGCGGGCTGGGACGAGCACCCGGCGAGCAGCAGGAGGGCGGCCGCCCTCACGCGCCCCGCTCCCGGCGGCGATCCGGGGCCAGCGCCTCGGCCGTCAGCCGCTCGACCAGTTCGTCCACGGCCATCACCTGCTGCCGCTCCTCGCCCAGAGAGCGCAGCGCCACCGTGTCCTCCTCCGCCTCGCGCTTGCCCACCACCGCCAGGTGGGGGACGTGAGCCACCAAATGCTCGCGCACCTTGCGATTGATCTTCTCGTTGCGAAGGTCGAGCTCGACGCGCAGCCCCGCCGCCTCCAGCCGCCGGGCCACGTCGCGCGCATGGTCGTCGGCCGCGTCCACGATGGTCGCCACCACCACCTGCGTCGGTGCCAGCCACAGCGGGAAGCGGCCGGCATATTGCTCGATCAGGATGCCGATAAAGCGCTCGAACGTGCCCAGGATCGCCCGGTGAAGCATCACCGGCCGGTGCCGCTCGCCATCCTCCCCCACATAGGACGCGTCCAGCCGTTCGGGCAGCACCGTGTCGGTCTGGATGGTGCCCACCTGCCAGGTGCGCCCGATCGCGTCGGTCAGGTGCCACTCCAGCTTGGGCGCGTAGAACGCCCCTTCGCCCGGAAGTTCCTCCCAACTACGGCCGATGGAGGCGACCGCGTCGCGCAGCGACTGTTCGGCCCAGTCCCACTCCTCGTCGGACCCGAAGCGCTGGTCGGGCCGCAGCGCCAGCTTGATGGCGTAGTCGCCGAAGCCCAGGTCGCGATAGACGACGTCCAGCAGCTCGCAGAAGCGCGCCACTTCGTCGACCAGCTGGTCGCGTCGGCAAAAGATGTGGGCGTCGTCCTGCGTGAACTGCCGCACCCGCAGCAGGCCGTGGAGCGCGCCGTGGGGTTCGTTGCGGTGGCAACAGCCCATCTCCGCCAGCCGGATCGGCAGGTCGCGGTAGGACTTGATCCCCTGGTTGAAGACCAGCACGTGCGCGGGGCAGTTCATGGGCTTGAGCGCCATCAGGTCGCCGTCGCCCGACAGCACGGCCGCGCCGTCGACCGTGTTCGGCACCTCGTCGGGCACCACGAACATGTTCTCCCGGTATTTGCCCCAATGGCCCGACCGCTCCCACTGGCGGGCGTCCATCAGCTGCGGCGTCTTGATCTCCTGGTAGCCCGCCGCGTCCAGCCGCCGGCGCATATAGGCCTCCAGCTCACGCCAGATGACGAAGCCGTTGGGATGCCAGAAGACGGAGCCCTGCGCCTCGGGCTGCAGGTGGAACAGGTCCATCTCCTGGCCGATCCGGCGATGGTCGCGCTTGGCCGCCTCCTCCAGCCGCACGAGGTGGGCGTCGAGCTGTTTCTTGTTGAGCCAGCCGGTGCCATAAATGCGTGACAGCATCGCATTCGCCTGGTCGCCGCGCCAGTAGGCCCCCGACACGCGGGTCAGCTTGAAGGCTTGCGCGTCCAGCTTGCCGGTCGACGCGAGGTGCGGCCCGCGGCAGAGGTCCAGCCAGGTGTCCGGCCCTGGCTGGCCGGCGTGGTAGACGGTCAGCTCCTGATCGTCGGGCAGCTCGGCGGCCCACTCCGCCTTGAAGCGCTCGCCCTTGGCCTGGAACCAGTCGATCAGCCGATCACGCTCCCACACCTCGCGGATCAGCGGCTGGTCGGCGGCGATGACGCGCCGCATCTCCGCCTCGATCGCGGGCAGGTCCTCCTCCGTGAAGGGGCCTCGTTCCGGCGGCGGCGCGAAGTCGTAATAGAAGCCGTCCTCGGTCGCCGGGCCAAAGGTGATCTGGGTGCCGGGGAACAGCCGCTGCACCGCCTCCGCCATGACATGGGCGAAGTCGTGCCGCGCCAGCTCCAGCGCGTCCGCCTCGTCGCGCGCGGTGATGAGGGCCAGCTCCGCGTCCTGCGTGAGCGGCCGAGACAGGTCCCGCACCTCGCCGTTGACGCGAGCCGCCAGCGCCGCCTTGGCCAACCCTGGCCCGATCGCGGCGGCGATGTCGGCGGGCGTCGTGCCGGCGGCGACCTCGCGCGCGGAACCGTCGGGAAGCGTGATGCGGATGGGGGCGTTCATGGCGCGGTGGATAGGGGGCGGGGAGAGGGAGGTGTCAAGCGTGGGGGTGCCTTCGCCCCGGCACCCTCAACGGAATGGAAAGCCTGCCCCGCCTAACCCGCTTGTCCGAGATGAAGGAGTGCGACGAGTGAAGGGCATCCTGGTGGCCATGCTGGCCCTCACCCTCTCCGCCTGCGGCGACGATCGCTGGACCGACTACAGCTACAAGATGACGGTGTATGTCGGCGACAAGGCCTACTCGACCGTTCGCCACGTAGAGGTGGAGGAGGGGTCCACCATCCAGAGCAGCACCGGCCGGCGGGTGGACCGGCGGGTGGAGGGCGAGGCAGTGGTGATTGACACTCCGTCCGGCCCGGTGTTCGCGCTGATGACCCCGGCCAAGGGCGGCTTTGGCAACGGCTATTATGCCGCCTATGTGGCCGAGCCGGCGTTGATGGTGGATTATGGTAAGCCATCGAAAGACGTTGGCCCGCGCTGGGGCGAGCCCGGTTATGACGGCCTGGCCGACGACGCAAAGCGGCACAACGCCATGCTGAAGGTGGAGGGGCCGCGCAACCTACCTCGCTCAATCCCCGAGCTGGCCTACGTTACCCGCTCCGAGTTCGTCGTTTGGCCGATGTTTGTGCGGTTCAGCGACATAAATAATCCAAACTCGGTGCAGCAGGTGTCGCCCGAGAGCATTGGTGTCACACGCATCTCCATTGAAGTGACGCGCGAGAGTGTGACGGAAGCAGTCGCCAGTAAGCTAACTTGGCTCTCCCAATACCAAGATGACGGCAGAAGTTTGAGTGGCAGCACCAGTATCGCCGTTAGTTCGAAAGGACTTGCCGAGAACCTTGGCGTTGGAGATTTCAAGCAAGACGGACATCGCTGAATTTTTTCTAAGTAAGCCGTTCTGAATAGGGAGTGGGTTAGATTGTGTCCAAGGAACGACTAAAAAGGACAGGTGGCAAGGACCGGTTTTGAACTCTCGAAAAATGTCCATCCACCTCATCACCGGCAACGTCGGCGCGGGCAAGTCGACCTACGCCGCCCGGCTCGCCGCCGCCGAGCGCGCGCAATTTACCGCGGTGGACGAGTAATGCGGGTGCTGTTCCACCCCGACCAGCCGGACCCCCCCCTCCTTCGTCACTCCGTAGGCGCGCCCCTCACCCATGCCGCCCCGCCCTTTGCGGCAGCAGCCACACCAGCGCCGCGATCGCCACCGCCAGCACGGCGCTCGCCAATGGCCTCGAAAAGTCCAGGCCGCCCTTGTCCAGCGGCTTGTCCAGGAAATCGCCCACCGCCGCGCCCAGCGGGCGGGTCAGGATGAAGGCGGCCCAGAACAGCGCCACTCGGCTGACGCTGGTCGCATAGTAGAGCCCCGCCAGCACCGCCAACCCGCCGGCGAACACCAGCGCCGCGCCCATATACCCCAGCCCGCCCGTGTCCGCCGTCCAGTCGCCCAGCGCCGTGCCCAGCGTCTGGGAGAAGGTGATGGTGAGCCAGTAGAACGCCTCGGCTCGCCGGTCTCTCACCGTGTCGGCGTCGAT
This sequence comes from Sphingomonadaceae bacterium, assembly GCA_965261015.1. GTDB lineage: Bacteria > Pseudomonadota > Alphaproteobacteria > Sphingomonadales > Sphingomonadaceae > CBDHCC01. The sequence continues at coordinate 891,150 of CBDHCC010000002.1, read as the reverse complement.
GTGGCCCAGCGTCGCCTTCCACGCCGCCAGCGATCCCAGCACCAGCGCCAGGAGCAACGCCGAGCCGCCCGCATAGCCGATGCCCATGTCGCGTGTGGCGAAGTCGGCCAAGGTCGTGCCCGCCGTCGTGGACGCGATGATGGTGGTCCAGTATAGCCACGGGCGAAAGCGGTCGGCGCGCACCTGCGCCACGACGAAGCCCAGCAGCAGCGCCCCGAACAGCGCGGTGGACGGCAGGTAGCCCCAGTTCAGGCTCATCGACAATGTGTCGCCCGCCGTTTCGCCCAAGGTGGTCGCCAGCACCTTGATGGCCCAGAAACCGATCGTGACGGCGGGCACCTTGATGAGCAGGTCGTCGCGGGTCGTCGGCATGGGCGATGCTCCGGGAGGTCAGGGTTCGGTGTAGGTCTGACGTCCTCGGCGTAACAACCCCCAGTTCCTTCTGAGCAAGCTTCCGCTCATCCCCGGATCGGGTCCGGGGCAGGCTCTGAGCCTGTCGGAGGCGATTCTGTCTTTTTCATACCCGACAGGCCCACGTCGGCGGACGGGAGCACGAGTTCCGCATTCGGTGTGCTCTCAGTCCCCACCCCGCTCGTCCTGAGCCTGTCGAAGGACGTATCAATGGCAGCAGCGGCGACCGCCGGCAGCGCCTTACCCAACGTCCTTCGACAGGCTCAGGACGAGCGGATCGGAGGCAAGGGGTTCAACGCGCGGCTGACTGCGGTACTCGGACGAAGGAAGTAGTGGGTTTGCAAAGGATATCATCACCTTGTCGAAGAATGTGGTTCCACGCACCCATTCCTCGGCCAACGCGCTTCGACAGGCTCGGCACGAGCGGAGTACCAAAGGCCATTCCTACCGACTCAGAGGCCCTCTCGGGATGATCGCCACCGCCCCCATCCACCTCGTCACCGGCAACACGGGCGCGGGCAAGTCGACCTACGCCGCCCGCCTCGCCGCGTCCGAACAGGCGCACGTCATCGCGGTGGACGAGTGGATGCGGGTGCTGTTCCATCCCGATCAGCCGGACCCGCCCTCCTACGACTGGGCGATCGAGCGCACGCGGCGGATCGACAGGCAGGCCGTGACGGAGGCCACGCGGTTGGCGGCGCAGGGTGTGCCCGTGATCCTGGACCTAGGCTTCTTCGCGCGAGAGCATCGCGAGCGGGTGCGGGCCGCGGTCGCGGCGGCGGGCGGCACGATCGTGCTTCATGTGCTCGACGTTGCCAAGGACGAGCGCTGGCAGCGTGTGGAGCGCCGCAACCGGGACCGGCCGACGGGCTGGCAGTTCGACGTGGACCGCGCGACCTTCGATCTGTGCGAGGGCCTCTACGAGCCGCCGGGCGCGGACGAACTGGCGGGCGCGGTCATGGTGGACGTGTCGCCTCAGCCGTAACTCTCCAGTTCGCCCGCGATGTCGGCTCGGGTCAGCGCGGCCAGCAGGCGGGGCAGGTCGGCGGCGTCCACCAGGTCGGCCAGGCCGGCTTCCGAATGGGGCAGGCCGATCGACTTCGCGGCGTCCCGCGCGCGCTCGTCGGCGAAGGGGGACAGTTCGTCCCACGCCCCCTGCGCCTCTCGGCAGAAGATCGCCGCGCCGACCGCGCCGATACCCTTGAAGTCCTGTAACAGGGCCACGATCCGCTCGCGATCGCCACCCGCCTCCTCCCGCAGCCGGCGCAGGTCGCCGCGGTAGCGATCCAGCGCCAACGCCGCAGTGTCGCCCAGGTAGGTGGCCGTCGACTCGTCATAGCGGCCATAGCCCGCGTCGTGCAGCACTTGGGCGCGACGATCCCACCCCGCATCGCATATCTGCCGCGCGCTTCGGATCTTCGCCGCGTGGAGCGCGCGCGCGGCGTCCACCGCCAGCGTGGAGGAGATGCGCGCGCTCAACAGCAGGCAGGCGGTCAGCCAGCGGAACAGCGGCTGGGGCGTGTCGCGGGCGATCGGGATGGACAGTTCGTCGCAATAGGTCCGCCCGTGGTCGGCGAGCAGGCGCTGGACGCGGTCGGCGCGGTTGGTCATGCCAGTGGGGACGCGCGCGACCAGGGCGCGGTTCCAACGAAAGGGCGACGATGGCGGCGGATCGGATGGAGCGGGACGGGGCACCGACACTGGCCGTCCGGCGCCTGGCGGCCTCGGGCGGCCGCCCGACCGTGCTGTTCCTGCCGGGCTACGCCTCCGACATGACCGGCGGCAAGGCGGCGGCATTGTGGGACTGGGCGGAGCGGACCGGCAGGGCTTGCGCGCTGTTCGACTGGCGCGGCTGCGGGGAGAGCGGGGGCGATTTCCGCGATGCGACGCTGGGCGACTGGCTGGCGGATGCGACGGACGTGCTGGACTCGTGCGAGGGGCCGGCGGTGCTGGTGGGATCGTCGATGGGTGGCTGGGTGGCGCTGCTGCTGGCGCTCGCCCGGCCCGGCCGGGTGGCGGGGCTGGTCGGCATCGCCGCCGCGCCCGACTTCACCGACTGGGGCTTTTCGGGGGCCGAGCGCGCGCGGCTGGCCGCCGGCGGCGACCTGGAGGAGCCGAGCGCCTATGACGACAGCGTCATGGTCACCACCGGCCGCTTCTGGCGCTCGGGCGAGGAGCATCTCATCTTGAACGCGCCGATCCCTCTGCCATGCCCCGTCCGGCTGTTGCACGGCACGGCGGACGCGGAGGTGCCGGTCGAGGTCGCGCTGAAGCTCCTCGACCGGCTGGAGAGCCCCGACGCGACGCTGACGCTGGTCGACGGCGGCGACCATCGGCTGTCCGGCGAGCGCGACCTCCAGCGGCTGGTCGCGACCGTGGACGAGCTGTCCGGGACTCGTTGACCCGGCCGCCCCGTTCACCCGGGGTGCAGCCGGCGACCGGCACGCACGGCCCATGTTCATCGCCCTCCTGCTGCAGGTCGCCGCCCCGATGACCGACCCTGCGCTGCCCGTGACCCCGACCGCTCTGGAGGCCCGCGCGGGCGAGGTCACGGGCCCGGCCGCGGCGCAGGCCTGGGCGCGCGCCGCGCTCGCTTGGCTGGACGCGGGCGACGGGGCCCGCGCGCGGACGGCCTTCGACCGGGCGCTGGACCCGGCGCTGTCGGGCGACCTGCGCCCGGCCGACAACGCGGAACTGCGCCTGGGGCGCGCGCGGGCCGACGCCCTGATCGGCGACATGGCGGCGGCGCGGGTCGACCTGGACGCCGCCATTCGGCTGGCACCGGGCGACACCGTCCCGCTCCTGCTCTCGGCGTCGCTCGCCCGGCGCACGGGCGACCTCCAGCGGGCGAGCGACGATCTGGAGGCCGCCTGGGACCTGGCGCCCGACGACCCGCTCGTCCTGCTCGAAGCCGCGAAGGTGGCGCGCGCGTCCGGGGAGCCGGAACAGGCGTCGGTCGCCTGGCGCCGCGTGCTCGCGATCGACGCCGATCCGGCGGCCAAGGCGGAGGCCGCCGCGGGCCTGACCGCGCTGGGTCTCAAGGTCGAGTGACGGGGCGCGCGCGCCCGAGTCTTGCCATCGCGCGCGCCCACGTTAAGCCCCGCGGACATGGCCACGCCCCCCCTGGCACTCGCCCGGCCGTTCTTCGCCGACAAGAACCGCGCCTTTTGGCAGCTGCAGACGGCGGGCTGGGGCGGCTATCTGGCGCTGCGCACGGCGTCGTCCTTTTCCAACGGCTTTCCGTTCGAGTTCCTGATCCAGCTCGTCTTCCAGGTGGCGACGGGCTATTCGCTGACCCTGCTGCTGGCGGTGGTGTACCGGGCCGTGATCGACCGGCAGCGCGCGGTCGCGGGCATGGTGACGCTGGCCGCGATCGTGTTCGCCACCATCGTGTTCTCGGTCCTGGACGCCTGGGTGTACGCTACCGTCAACCGGTCGGGCACGAATGTCGACTGGAAGGCTCTCGTCGGCTATCTGACGCTCGACTTTACGGTGATCGCGGCCTGGTCGGCGCTCTATTACGCGATCAACTTCTACCTGATCGTGGAAGAGCAGGTGGACGCCATGCAGCGCCTCGAGGTGCAGGCCGCGTCCGCGCAACTCGCCATGCTGCGCTATCAGCTGAACCCGCATTTCCTGTTCAACACGCTCAATTCCATCTCGACGCTCGTGCTCCTCAAGCAGACGGAGCGCGCCTCGGCCATGCTGCAGCGGCTGTCGTCCTTTCTGCGGTTCACTTTGGTGAACGAACCCACCGGGCGCGTGACGCTGGAGCAGGAGGTGGAAACACTGAAACTCTATCTCGATATCGAGAAGATGCGCTTTGGCGACCGGTTGCGGACGGAGTTCCAGGTGGAGGGCGAGGTGCTGACAGCACTCCTGCCGTCGCTCCTCCTCCAGCCGCTGGTCGAGAACGCGATCAAATACGCGGTCACGCCGCAGGAAGACGGCGCGCGGATCGACCTGGCCGCTCGGCTCGTCGGGGATGACGTGCGGGTCACCGTGTCCGACACCGGTCCGGGCTTGCCCGGAGAGGCGGATGCGATGAGCCTGTCCACCGGCGTCGGGCTGGCCAACATCCGCGACCGCTTGCGCCAGGCCTATGGCGACGCGGCCGCGATGGAGGCGGGCGCGTTGCCGGACGGCGGATACCGCGTCACGCTCACCTGGCCGTTCGCGCCGGACACCCAGACACGAAAGGGCGCTCCATGACCATCCGCACGATCCTGGTCGACGACGAAACGCTGGCCACCCAGGGGTTGCAGCTTCGGCTGGAACCGTTCGACGACATCGCGATCGTCGACACCTGCCAGAACGGCCGCGAGGCCATCCGGTCGATCAAGCTGAACAAGCCCGACCTGGTGTTCCTGGACATCCAGATGCCCGGCTTCGACGGCTTTTCCGTCGTCGCCGGCCTGATGGACGTCGAGCCGCCGCTGATCGTGTTCGTCACCGCCTTCTCCGAGCACGCGATCCGCGCCTTCGAGGCGAACGCGGTCGACTACCTGCTGAAGCCGGTCGACCCCGAACGCCTGAAGGATTCGATCGAGCGCGTGCGGGCGCGGATGTCCGAGGCGAAGGGCGCGGGCGAGATCGAGAAGCTGCGCGCCGTCCTGGAGGAGGTGGCGCCCGGCGCGGCGCGCGACATGGCGGACGAGGGCGGGGTCGAGATGCCGGCGGCCGACCGCTACGAGAAACGAATAAACATCAAGGACCAGGGCCAGATCTTCCGCGTCGACGTGGATGACATCGAACGGATCGACGCGGCCGGCGACTATATGTGCATCTACACCGGCGACAACACGCTGATCCTGCGCGAGACGATGAAGGACCTGGAAAAGCGGCTGGACCCGCGCAACTTCCAGCGCATCCACCGGTCCACCATCGTCAATCTGGACCAGGTGAAGCAGGTCAAGCCGCACACGAACGGCGAATGCTTCCTGGTGCTGGGATCGGGCGCGCAGGTGAAGGTGTCGCGCTCCTATCGCGAGGTGGTCGCCCGCTTCGTCCACTGACGGCGGGGCTGGCGGGCGGGAGGGCCCACCCCCATCTGCACGGCGGTGCGCGTCCCAGCGCGGCACAGGATGCGCGGTCCGGTCGATTAACCCGCGCGCGATAGGCAGGGCCGGCGTGCGGTCTTGCGCGTCCGAGTCGCCCGCCTCGTCTGAAAGGATCGACCCTGCCGTCACCCGTGCCCTCGACTCGTCCGTTCGCCGGCCGCCGGTCTGGCCGATCGGGCCGGGCCACGGCCGGCCGGCGCGCGGCCGCGCGGGTCGCGCTGGCGCTGGCGGCGATCGCGGCGACGGCGGCGGTGCCCAGCCTGGGCGACAACGCGCAGCGGCTGGCCGCGCGGGTGGCCGACGCGGTGCAGCCCGCGCCCCCCGCCTTCGAACCGCCGCCGCTGCCCGATGTGGAGGCGCTGATGAGCGGCGATCCCGTGGTGTTGGCGACCCTCGACACGGCGGACATCGTGCCGCCGTCGGCCTCCGCCACGCTGGTGCCCGCCCGGCCCTTTCCCCGCGCCCCGTCCGCCCTCGACCGGGCGCGCGCGCAGCAGTGCCTGACGACCGCGATCTATTACGAGGCGGCGAGCGAGCCCACGGCCGGGCAGCGCGCGGTGGCCCAGGTGGTCCTGAACCGCGTCGCCCACCCGGCCTTTCCGGGCACCGTGTGCGACGTGGTATACCAGGGATCGGAGCGTTGGACCGGCTGCCAGTTCTCCTTCACCTGCGACGGATCGCTGGCGCGGATGCCGGAGCGCGGCGCGTGGAGCGCGGCGTCGGCGGTGGCGGCGGATGCGCTGGCGGGGCGCGTGTTCGCGCCCGTGGGGCTGGCCACGCACTATCACACCTGGCGGGTCTGGCCTTCCTGGGGTCGGACGCTGGTGTCGACCGCCACGGTGGGCGCGCACATCTTCCATCGGCTGCGCGGCTATTGGGGCACGGCGGCGGCGTTCCGGCAGAGCTATCGCGGCGGCGAGCCGATGCCCGGGCCGCACCTTCGGTTGGGGCCGCCGCCCAGCCCGGTCGAGCTCGCCGCGGCGACCGGCCTGGCGCCCGCGCCGATCGGAGACGCCGCCGTGACCGCCGCCCCGGCCGCGCCCATCGCCGCGACGCCCATGCCCGACCGGTCCGCGCCCCTTCCGCCGATCGCCACCGTGGCGGGCGCGCGGTCGGCGTTGGCGGGGCGTCCGGCCACCACCGGCGCGGCCGCCACGGCCCCGGCCGATCCGACCAGTCAGCTGCCCAGCTCCACCATCCGGTCCGAATATGCCGGGTCCGGTCAGTGGAAGGACGGAGCGGGGCGCTGAGCCGTCGCTAGAACCGCTTGCGAAAGCTGACCTCCACGAAGCGGCCGCGCGCGTCCAGGAACCCGGGCTGATAGGCGAGCGGGGTCACGCCGGTCGGGTCCACCACCCGGCGCTGCCCGCCGAACAGATTGTCGACGCGCAGCGACAGGCGCGACCCCTTCAGGAACGGCCACGCGCCCAGCGCGTCCTCCCGCTGGTCGAAATTCACGAAGACGCGCGTCGACAGCGTGAACAGGTCGCCGAAGCGCAGGCTGCCCGCCTGTCCCGTCGTCACCCCCAACCCGCTGTCCGCCAGCGCGGCGTCGCTGGTGTAGGCGCCCGTCAGCCGCGCGCCCAACCCATTCTTGAACACCCCGCCCTCCAGCTGGACCTGGTGGCGCGCGATGGGCGTGGACCCGTCGGTCACGTCGCCGCCCAGCAGGTCGAGTTCCGGCACCCCGTCGCGGACCCGCACCCGGCTGTTCAATTGCCACACGTCGTAGAGCGACAGGTTCCATCGACCCCCGCGCCGCCGCCCGCCAAAACCCGCCGTCGCCATCGGATTGACCCGGCGCGGCGACGCGGCGGGGGTGGCGGTCGCGGACTCTGCCGCGGCAGTCGCTGGCGGGGTGCCCGCTCCTTCGGCCGCTGAGGCGTCGGGGCGTCCGCGCCGCCCACCGGTCCGGGGCCCGTCGGCGGGGGCGGGCGCGGCGGAGCCTTCGGACCGCGCCGGCCGCGCCCGCCCCTCGCCACCCCCCTGTCCGTCCCCGCGCGCGCCCTCCTCTCCGCCGTCCAACGAGCCGCTGAGCGAAAAGCCGAAGCGTAACCGGTCCGACCGCAACCGGTCGAAGGTGACGGGGCGCAGGTCCAGTTGCGTCAGCCGCCCGGCGGCGTCGCGCGTCACCCGATCGGGGAACGCCGCCTCGATCGCCGGCGTCAGCAGCGGAAAGCCAGACGTGACGTCGTCCGACCGGTTGGCGAGATACTCAACCACGAACGACTTGGACCCGCGCTTGCCCGGTGACCACGTCGCCGACAGCTTGAGGTCGCGGCGGGTCTCGCGCCGCAGGTTAGGATTGCCGCCGGTCAACAGCGTGGCGAGCACCGTGTCACCCGTCCTTCCGTCGAACACCGAGGCGTTCGGCGTCAGCTGCTGCGGCGCGCCAAGATCGCCCAGGCCGGGCGCTGCCTGCTCTCCGATGACGCTGGCGATCAGGCTGATCGTGTCCACCGGCTTCCAGGTCAGGCCATAGCCATATTCCGTCAGTGTGCCGAAATCGCTGAGCGATGAGACGCCCAGATTGCCGTTCAACGACAGGTCGCCGATCCCGTCGCCGAAGCCCTCGCGCACGCTGGTCACCGGCAGCACCAGGTTGGCGCGGGCGAGCGCGCTCTGCCGCGACAGGTTCGCGGCGCTCATCAGGCGGCCGTCGGACCGGCTGCGCTGGCCCAGCGCGGAGCCGATGGCGGCCAGCGTCAGCTGCGCCTCGCCCGCGGGCAGGCGAAGGGGAGATCCGCTGGCGGTGACCGTCGCGGTGCCGGTCTGGACCAGGCTGCGCGTGGTGTCGATCGTGCGCGGTCCGGCCAAGGTCAGCGCGGGGTCGAGCGGGTCGGCCGTGCCCGCCGCGACCGCCGCCACCAGCGCGCCCGGGTCCGGCTGTCGCTCGGTCCGCGACCGGGCGAGCGTGCGATTGTAATTCGCCTGGGCCGTCCAGCGCCACTTCCCGGTCCGGCCATAGACCAGCGACGCCAGGTTGAAGGCGTCGGTGCCGCCCTCGCGTCGCAGTCCGCCGCCGTCGGCGAACAGGCGGGTCACCGGCCCATCGGGAGAGGCGAAGCGGGCGGCCGGCAGTCCGAGAAGGGCCAGCGTGCGGGTGCGGTCATAGCCGCCGGTCAGCGACGCGATGATGCGCGGGGCCAGGTTGCGGGAAAAGCTGCCCGACAGCTCCAGCGGGTCGGTCGCCGGCAACAGCGTCCGGAAACGGCCCTCGTCGACGATCCCCAGACTGTCCGTGCGCGCCTGCCGGATGTCGCGGTCGGATTGGAGCAGGCGACTGGTCGGCTCGAAATCGGCGGACAGGTTCAGGCGGCCGCCATTCTCGGCAATGCGGGTGAAGGTCGCGTCGATCTCGTTCGTTTCGAAATCGCCCTGGGTCGCCAGGCCATAACCCGCCTCGAGCGACAGGGAGCGGAAATTGGGCTTCAGGATGAAGTTCACGACCCGCTGGTCGGGGCGATAGCCGTAATGGAGCGCCAGCTCCTCCGGATAGATCTGCACCCGGTCGATCGCCTCGGGCGGCAGGTCGCGCAGCTCGCGAAAGCCGGACACGCGCTGGCCGTTGATCAGCACCACCGGCCGCCCACCGCCGCGTCCGCGCGCCGACCCGGTTTCCGGTGCCAGCGCGGTCAGCAGGTCCCCGATCGACGAGGCACCGTAGGATGCCACGTCGGCGGCCGTCAGCTCGCGCTCGACCGGAATGTCTGTCTCCACCGTGCCGAACTGGCGCTGCGCGGTGATCGTAATGCCGGGGCCGACGGCCACGTCGTCGCCGCCATCGGCCGGCTGGACCGGCGTGGCGGCTTCGGGGGCCGCCCCGGCGGGCACATCCTGGGCGCAAAGCGCTCCCGACATCGCCAACAGCGCCGTCCCGCCGGCCAGGCGGATCGAGACGGCGCGTGCAGTCATGTGGCGATCTCCGGCGGCGGGAAGGGCGCCGGGTGGCCAGTGGGCGCTTTACGTCGGGTGAACGCCGCGCCGGGATTTAGCTGAGCGACACGCCGTCGGGATCGCCGGTGTCTTCCTGCAGCCGGTTCTGGATGACGGGGTGGCCGCCCAGGTCCTGCCGCGCCTCCAGGATCTCGGCGCGCTGGGAGTCGTCATAGCCCTCCAGTTCGTCGTCCTCGCCTTCGCCGGCGGCCATCATATCGGTGCTGACCATGTCCTCGTCGGGCAGGCCTTCGGGGTCGCGACCGGATTGCGGGTCCATCTGGTCGGCGGGCGTGCGGCCCGGGGCGTTCATGCGGTCGGTGCGGCTGTCGGGCATGGGGGTTCTCCTTTGTCCCCAACGAACGTCCGCCCGCGCGCTTGGCTCCGCCGCCCGGTGCCCCTAACCCGCACAACATGGTGGATCGAACGCTGACGGTGGGCCTGGCGGGGCTGGGCACGGTGGGGACCGGCGTGTTGCGCCTGCTGGCGGAGAATGGCGCGCTGGTGGACCGCCGCGCGGGCCGGCCGATCCGGGTGGTCGCGGTGTCGGCGCGCGACCGGTCGCGGGATCGCGGCGTCGACCTGTCCGCCTTTCGCTGGAGCGACGATCCCGCCCGGCTGGCGGACGGGTGCGACGTGGTGGTGGAGATGATCGGCGGGGCCGACGGTCCGGCGCTGTCGCTGGTGCGCGGCGCTCTGGCCGCCGGGCGCGCGGTCGTGACCGCCAACAAGGCGATGGTGGCCGGTCACGGCCTGGCGCTCGCCGCCCAGGCGGAGCGCGCCGACGTGCCGTTCAAATACGAAGCGGCGGTGGCCGGCGGCATCCCGGTCATCAAGGCGATCCGCGAAGGGGCGTCGGCCAACCGCCTGACCCGCGTGCACGGCATTCTGAACGGCACGTGCAACCATGTGCTCACCACCATGGAAGCCACCGGCCGGCCCTTCGCCGCCGTCCTGGCCGAGGCGCAGGCGCTGGGGCTGGCGGAGGCGGACCCGGCCACGGACGTGGGCGGCTCGGACGCGGCCCACAAACTGGCGATCCTGGCGACGCTGTGCTTCGGCACCCGCCTCGACCTGGGCGCGGTCGCGGTGACGGGGATCGACCGGGTGGACGCCACCGACATCGCGGAAGCGCGCGCGCTGGGCCATCGCGTGCGGCTGGTCGGCCGGGCGGAATGGGACGGCACGGGTCTCCGCCAGTCGGTCGGCCCCGCGCTCGTCCCCGACGCCCACCCGCTGGCCCATGTGGCCGGCTGTCAGAACGCGGTGATGGCGGAGGGCAATTTCGTCGGCCGGCTGTTCTTCGAAGGGGCGGGCGCGGGGGCGGGGCCGACGGCGAGCGCGATCGTCGCCGACCTGATCGACATCGCGCGCGACGAATATGGCCCACCCTTCGCCATGCCGGTCGCAGCCCTGGAACAGGCCGTGACGGCGGACCCGGACGCGCAGGTCGAACGCACCTATCTGCGCTTCGTGGTCGCCGACCGGCCCGGCGTGCTGGCCCAGATCGCGGCCGCCATGCGCGACGCGGGCGTGTCGATCGAAAGCTTCATCCAGCGGTCCCCCACCACGGCGGCGGGGGCCACCATGGTGCTGGTCACCCACGACTGCCCCGCCGGGCGGGTGACGGACGCGCTGCGCCGGCTGCACGGCAGCGACGATCTGCTGGCCGAACCGATGCGGATGCCGATCCTGGGGGCGGGTTGACGCCCACTCCGCTCGACAATCCGCGCCCCGGCCCCCAAAGCGCCAGCCGGACAGTGAGGGAGAGACAGGTGAGCGACGCCTTGGATCGGGTGCTGGTATTGGAAATGGTGCGGGTGACGGAGGCCGCCGCGATCGCGGCCTCTCGCCTGGTCGGCCGGGGCGACGAAAAGGCCGCCGATGCCGCCGCGGTCGAGGCGATGCGCGCCGCGCTCAACGAACTGGAACTGGCCGGCACGGTGGTGATCGGCGAGGGCGAGCGCGACGAGGCGCCGATGCTGTTCATCGGCGAGGAGGTGGGCCGCGGGTCGCGCGACGGACCGGCGATCGACATCGCGCTCGATCCGCTGGAAGGCACCACCATCACGGCCAAGGCCGGGCCGAACGCGCTGGCCGTGCTCGCCATCGCGGAGAAGGGCTGCCTTTTGAACGCGCCCGACGTCTATATGGACAAGCTGGCCTGTGGGCCGGGCTATCCCGAAGGGGTGCTGAACCTGGACCGGTCGGCCGCCGACAACGTCCGCGCGCTGGCGGAGGCGAAGGGCGTGGGCGCGGACGAGCTGATCGTGTGCGTGCTCGACCGGCCGCGGCACGAGGCGCTGATCGCGGAGCTGCGCGCGCTGGGCTGCGGTATCATGCTGATCCCGGACGGCGACGTGGCCGGCGTGATCGCCACCGCCGACCCCGACACCACCGTCGACCTCTATCTGGGCCAGGGCGGCGCGCCGGAGGGCGTGCTGGCGGCCGCCGCGCTGCGCTGCGTCGGCGGGCAGATGAAGGGGCGGCTGGTGTTCCGCAACGACGACGAGCGCGCCCGCGCGCGCAAATGGGGGATCGAGGACCTGGATCGGCAATACGACCTGCAGGACCTGGCGAGCGGCGACTGCATCTTCGCGGCCACCGGCGTGACGGACGGCAGCCTGCTGGACGGCGTCAAGCGGTTGCGCGGCGGCCGGATCACCACGGACAGCGTCGTCATGCGCGCGTCGTCGGGGACCGTGCGCTGGGTCAAGGGCGAGCACCGGGCCGCGCCCCCCGATTGACGCGAGGGCCGGTTGACAAGCGGGCCGCGCCGGGCGGAGGCTCGCCCCATGGCCTCTCCACTCGCCCACACCCCCGCCGCGAACCCCCACTGGCTGCCGCCCGCCCAGGGGCAGGATATCGGCCACATTCCTGGGTCGGATGGTCTGCCGGTGGTCGGCAACACGCTCGCCATCCTGTCCGGCCCGTCGGAGTTCGGGCGGCGCATGACCGCGCGCTACGGCCCGGTCTGGCGCGACCGGGTGTTCGGCGCGCGCCAGGTCGTGCTGCAGGGGCCGGACGCCAACGAACTGGTGCTGTTCGACCGCGACAAGCTGTTCTCCAGCGAGCAGGGCTGGGGACCGCTCCTCAACCTGCTGTTCCCGCGCGGGCTGATGCTGATGGATTTCGAGCACCATCGCGCGGATCGCCGCGTGCTCGCCGCCGCCTTCAAGCCCGACCCGATGCGCCACTACGCCGCCGTGATGAACCGCGGCATCGCCGAGCGGCTGCGCGCGTGGGAGGGGCGACCGATCCGCTTCTACGACGCGATCAAGACCCTGACCCTGGACCTCGCCGCCGAGGCCTTCCTGGGGGTGGAGCTGGGCGCGGACGCCGAGCGGCTGAACCGCGCCTTCATCGACACGGTGCGCGCGTCCGTGGCTCCGATCCGCCGGCCGTGGTTCGGCACGACCATGCGCGCGGGCGTGAAGGGTCGCCAGGCCCTGGTCGACTATCTGCTGCCGCAGGTGGAGGCGCGCCGGACGGGCGACGGCCGGGACATCTTCTCGCAGGTCTGCCAGGCGGTGGACGAAGACGGCGAGCCCATGCCGGCGGCCGCGATCGTCGACCACATGATCTTCCTGATGATGGCGGCGCACGACACCACCACCTCGTCCATCACCTCGCTCCTCTACCTCCTGGGCGAGAACCCGGACGCGGTGGCCCCGCTGGAGGCCGAGGCGGTGGCCTTGGCCGAGCGGACGGGGGACGCGCCGACGCCGGAGGAGGCGGGCGCTCTGGAGGCCGCCGAGCGCGCCTTCAAGGAGACGCTGCGAATCGTGCCGCCGGTCCCTTCGCTCCCCAGGCGGGCGCTCAGGCCCTTTTCCTTTGGCGGGCACGACTTTCCGGCGGGCACGCGCGCGGGCGTGTCCATCTATGCGACTCACCACGACCCGGCGATCTGGCCGGAGCCGGAGCGCTTCGACCCCGACCGCTTCCGGCCGGACGCGGTGCGCGAGCGGCACCGCTTCGCCTGGGTGCCATTCGGCGGCGGCGCGCATATGTGCCTGGGGCTGCACTTCGCCGTGCTGCAGGCGCGGCTGTTCTCGTTCCATCTGCACGGCGGCTATCGGGTGACGCCCGGCTGGGCGGTGGGCGAGGGCGGCGACCGTTGGATCGAATGGCCGATCCCCAAACCGCGCGACGGCTTGCCGCTGACGATCGAGCGCCGATAGGCGAAGGGGCGCCGCGGCCGGAACCGCGACGCCCCTCCTTCACCCGACCGGGCGATCAGAACTCGTAGGAGACGCCCAGCTGGATGCGCCACAGCGACGACGACTGCTGGATGAAGTTGTTGTCGATCAGGTTCGCGCCCGTGATGACGTAACGGCCCTGATTGTCGACATTCGTGGTCACCACCGGCACCGAATAGTCGCGGCGGCGGAACAGGTTGGCACTGGAGTCCAGCAGGTTCAGGAAGTTGTCGAAGTCGGCATAGACCTTGATGCGGTCCTGCACGCCCAACAGGCGGCCCGGCCCCGGCAGTTCCTGGCTGAAGCGCAGGTCGAGATCCAGGAACCAGTCGTTGCGGCACGCATTGCGCTCGATCGTCCGACCGCGCGCGTTCCGCGTGCACTTGAACTGATTGGCGTAGTTCAAGAGCGTGCCGACGGCGGCCGGGTTGCTGTTCGGCGCCAAATTGGGATCGTCCGCGCCCGTGGGAATGTAGAGGAGCGCGTTGTTGATCCCGCTGGCCGAGTCGTTGAACACCGCCCCGCCCGAGAAGGTCGGGCTGTAGGGCCGGCCCGACCGCGCGATAAAGACGAAACCCGCCTGCGTGTCATAGTCGCCGAAGAACTGTTCGCGCAGGTTCAACGCCAGCGAGAAGTTGTGCGCCGACTGGTATTCCGACGTCGCGATCGCCGGGTTCTGACGATCCTTGACCGCCACGATGTCGTAGGATGACGTCGCGGTCGAACTGGCGTTGTATCGGTTGTTGTCGGCGTGCGTATAGGCATAGCCGGCGTTCAGCAGGATGTTGCCGCCTTCCGTGAACAGCCCGTCGAAATTCTTTGACAGGATCACCGAAGCGATGTGGCTGTCGTAGGACGGCCCGTTCGTCAGCTGGATCTCGTCGTCCCGGCCGGTGTTGAAGCACGCCGCGGTCACATTGCTGTACTGGGGCGGGGTGCCGCCCTGGTTCAGCAGGGTCGCGCCGCAGCCCGCGACCGTAGGATCGATCGCGCGATAGATCGGGCGACCGTCGACCGTGAAGCCGTTCAGCCCCAGGGCCGGGTTCACCACCTGGCTCAAGTCGACGAAATTGATCGGGTTCTTGAAGTGCGAATAGATGTAGTCGACGTTCAGCCGGAAATTGTCGAAGAACCCGCCGCCCGCGCCGAAATCGGTCGCGAAGCCAATGTTGGCGCGCTGAACGGTCGGCGGCTTGAAGTTGGGATCGGTCGACTGGGTGTCGGACAGCCCGCGCGCCGAGGAGGCCCCGCCATTGGCCGCGACGCACGCCGGAATGCCGGTGAACTGACCGCCGGCGAGCACGTTCGTGCCTTTCGGGAAACAACTCGCCACGCCGGTCTGCCCCTGGCCCGTGTTGAAGCCGTTGTTGGAAAAACCGTTCGAGAAATACACGGTCGGATCGCCGCCCGTGAAGATGCCGAACCCGCCCTTGATCTGGGTCGAGCGGAAAAAGCCCTCATTGTCCAGATTGTAGGTGAAGCCCAGGCGCGGCAGCACGGCCGGGTCGATGACGGAAAAGGGCACGCTGTTGGAATAGCCATAACGGTTGGCGAAGTTCGCATTGGCGCCCGGAGCCCCGCCGTCGAACCAGTCGACGCGCAAGCCCGCCAGCACGTTCAGCTGCGGGGTCGCCTGCCATTCGTCCTGCACATATCCGGTGAACTGCGTCCGACGGAACCGCGCGGCGGCGGTGTTGATGTCGCCGGTCGCCGTGAAGTTGCCATAGACACCGGCCGCCTGACCCGCAGACACCTGGATCGCGCTGGGGAAGGTGTTGCTGCCGGCCGATGTGACGCCGGCCGCCAGGTCGTCCAGAGTGTTGAAGGTGAAGGTGCCGGTCGAATTCTGCGCGAACAGGTTGAAGACCCGCGTCTCCTGCACCTCGAAGCCTACCCCGATCGAGTGGTTGCCGGCGACGTAGTTCGCCTTGACCTTCAGCTGGTTGATCTCGGTGTTCAGCTCGTTCGACGTCCGGCTGAAGCCCGGGCCGGCCTGCAGGGTGCCGGTCTGGCCATTGTTGATCACACCCACGATGATGCGCGGGATCGGGTTGCCCGACTGCGCCTCGCCGCCGCCCACCGGCCCCTGGATGTCCATGACCTTGGCATGGCTGAGCCGCACCTCGGTCGAGAAACTGTCCGTCCAGTCGGAGAACAGGCGACCGGAATAATAGTCCGACTTGGTCCCCTCCACCTCGAAAGTGTTAAAGCCGGTGAAGTTGGTGGACGAGAAATCGTCGGTTTCCGTGTTCGACTCTTCGAGCCGCTGATAGGTCAGCTCCAGCCGCTGGCGGTCGGTGATGTAGGCGTCCAGCCGGCCGAAGAACCGGCGGTCGGACTGCGGCAGGGTGCGCGCGACACCGCCGGTGTCGATGCCGTAGCTGGTGCCCAGGATGTTGGTGAAGCGGTTGAAGTCCGCCGTGGTCACGAAGTCCAGGCCGTTGGCGAAGCCCGCGTCGGTCGGACCCGTCTCCTGGCTGTCGCCCAGGTCGGTCTCTTCATAGCCGGCATAGAAGAACAGGCGGTCGGGAATGATCGGCCCGCCCAGCGTGGCACCCCAGCGATAGCGGTCGAAAGGCGCGGTGTTCAACCGCTGCCCGTCCAGCTCGTCGCCCTGCAGGCCGTCGCCGGTGTAGGTGAAGAAGGCGGTGCCGTGAAATTTGTTGGTGCCCGACTTCGTGACGACGTTGACCGCGCAACCGGTGAAATTGCCATATTCCACGTTGAACGGCGCGAACTCGACCGACGTTTCGCGGATCACGTCGAACGGGATCGGCAGCGAGTTGCGCGCCGCGAACGGCGTGCCGTTCAGGCCGAAGCTGTCGGCCTGGACGATGCCGTCCACGGTGAAGCCGTTCGACCGGTCGTTGCCGCCCAGGCAGCTGATGCGATCGACCTCGTTCGACCGGTCCAGGCTGACGCGCGGGTCCAGGCGGATGAAGTCGCGGATGTCGCGGGTGATCGTGGGGAAGGACTCCAGCGTCTCCTCCCCGAACGACTGGCCCGGCCCGATCGCCAGCTGAGTCACCTGGGCGCGCGACCCGGTGATGACGATGCCGCCGGCGCCCGACGCCAGCTGGAAGGTCAGGCTGGTGTTGCCCTGCAGATTGATGAACACGTCGTTGGTCGTCTGGCTCTCATAGCCGCCGGCGTCCGCCGTGATCGTGTAGGGGCCGCCGGTGACCAGGTTGATGACGCGGAAATTGCCGTCCGCGCTCGCCTCCGCGGTGCGGCTGGCGCCGGTCCGCGTGTCGGTCACCGTGACCTGTGCGCCCGCCAGCGGCGCGCCGCCGGCGTCGGTGACCGTGCCCTCGATCCCGGACGTGGTCTGCTGCGCGGCGGCGGGGACGGCGAGCGCCACCGACAGGGTCAGCGACGCGGCGGAGGCGGCGAGGGCGTATTTCAGACGGCGCATGGTGGAGGACTCCCTTGATCCGGCGTTCGTGTGCGCGCGGGGGACTCGACCGGTCCGCCGCGCTGGCTGCGGCCCCTTTGATGGCAGTTTGTGACAGCGAAAAGGCGCGCGCTCGCTTCGTGCTGCACTGCGACATTTTCGCCACACAGTCGGGGTGGTGGCGCGCGCTTGCGCCACGCCCCACCTCTGGCGCACCGACCGGAACAGACCTAGAACCCGCCTCTATGAGCACCAACCCCATCCATCAGCAGAGCGGCAGCGAATGCTGACCCACATCCGTCAGCAGAGCGGCAGCGAATGCTGACCCGCGTCTGTCAGCAGAGCGGCAGCGAATGCTGACCCACATCAGCGTCCGCGGCGCCCGCGAGCACAATCTGAAGGGCGTCGACATCGACCTGCCGCGCGACAAGCTGGTGGTCATCACCGGCCTGTCGGGGTCGGGCAAGTCGAGCCTCGCCTTCGACACCATCTACGCCGAGGGCCAGCGGCGCTATGTCGAGTCGCTGTCGGCCTATGCCCGCCAGTTCCTGGAGATGATGCAAAAGCCGGACGTCGAGCACATCGACGGCCTGTCGCCCGCCATTTCGATCGAGCAGAAGACCACCAGCCGCAACCCGCGCTCGACCGTGGCGACCGTCACCGAGATCTACGACTATATGCGGCTCTTGTGGGCGCGCGTCGGCGTGCCCTATTCGCCCGCCACCGGCCTGCCGATCAGCGCGCAGACGGTCAGCCAGATGGTCGACCGGGTGATGGCGCTGCCCGACGGCACCCGCTTCTACCTGCTCGCCCCCGTCGTGCGCGGGCGGAAGGGGGAGTACCGCAAGGAGCTGGCCGAGTGGCAAAAGGCCGGCTTCACCCGCGTGCGGATCGACGGCGAGTTCCACGAGATCGCCGACGCGCCGGCGCTCGACAAGAAGTTCAAGCACGATGTCGAGGTGGTGGTCGACCGGCTGGCGGTGCGGGATGGCATCGAGACGCGGCTGGCCGACAGCTTTGAGACGGCGCTGGGCTTGGCGGATGGACTGGCCTTTGTGGACCTGGCGGATGGGACGGTGGGCTCTCTTCTTCACCCCTCTTCTTCAGGGGAGGGGCCGGGGGTGGGGAGGTCCGACCGGGATCATAGCCACGGGAGTTCGAACCTAGCCGCGCCTCCCCACCCCAACCCCTCCCCTGAAGGGGAGGGGCCGAAGAAGGGCATGAAGGGCGCCGAAGTCCCCGACAACCGCATCGTCTTCTCGGAAAAATTCGCCTGCCCGGTGTCCGGCTTCTCCATCGCGGAGATCGAGCCCCGGCTGTTCTCCTTCAACGCCCCCCAGGGTGCCTGCCCGGCCTGTGACGGGCTGGGCGAGAAGCTGATTTTCGACCCCGACCTCGTGGTCCCCAACGGCCGGCTGACCTTGAAGAAGGGCGCGGTCATGCCCTGGGCGAAGTCGAACCCGCCCTCGCCCTACTACCAGCAGGTCCTCGCCAGCCTGGGCAAGCACGCGGGCTTCACGCTCGACACCGAGTGGGACGACCTGACCGACGATCAGCGCGACCTGATCCTGCACGGATCGAAGCGCAAGCCGGTGCCGCTGACGTTCAAGGACGGACGCAAGGAATACACGGTCAGCAAGGCGTTCGAGGGCGTCATCGGCAATTTGAACCGCCGCCTGCTCCAGACCGAATCCGCCTGGATGCGCGAGGAACTCAGCCGCTACCAATCCGCCCAGCCGTGCGAGACCTGCCTCGGCGCGCGCCTCAAGCCCGAGGCCCTGTCGGTGAAGATCGCCACCGCGTCGATCGCCGAGGTCGTGCGCCTCTCCGTCCTCGACGCGCTCGCCTGGTTCGACGCGCTGCCGGCCAAGCTGGAGGGCCAGCAGGCGGAGATCGCCGCGCCGATCCTGAAGGAGATCCGGGAGCGCATCGGCTTCCTGAACAACGTCGGCCTCGACTACCTCAACCTCGACCGCACCTCGGGCACGCTGTCGGGCGGCGAGAGCCAGCGCATTCGCCTCGCCAGCCAGATCGGGTCGGGCCTGTCGGGCGTTCTCTATGTGCTGGACGAGCCCTCGATCGGCCTGCACCAGCGCGACAACGACATGCTGCTGGCGACTCTCAAGCGCCTGCGCGACCTGGGCAACACGGTCCTGGTGGTGGAGCATGACGAGGACGCGATCCGCGCCGCCGATTGGGTGGTCGATATGGGGCCGGGCGCGGGGTCGCGCGGCGGCGAGATCGTGGCCCAGGGCCCGCTCGCCAAGGTGCTGAAGACCAAGGGTTCGCTCACCGCCGACTATCTGACCGGCCGGCGAGAGGTCGCGGTGCCGGCCACCCGCCGCAAGGGGAATGGCAAGAAGCTGACGGTGACGGGCGCGCGCGCGAACAACCTCAGGAACGTCACCGCCTCCATTCCGCTCGGCACCTTCACCTGCGTCACCGGCGTGTCGGGGTCGGGCAAGTCGTCCTTCACCATCGACACGCTCTATGCCGCCGCCGCCCGCGAGCTGAACGGCGCGCGCATCCAGGCCGGGCGGCACGATGCGGTGAAGGGCCTGCAGCACCTCGACAAGGTCATCGACATCGACCAGTCGCCCATCGGCCGCACGCCGCGATCGAACCCCGCCACCTACACCGGCGCGTTCGGCCAGATCCGCGACTGGTTCGCCGGCCTGCCCGAAAGCCTGGCGCGCGGCTACAAGCCCGGCCGCTTCTCGTTCAACGTGAAGGGCGGGCGGTGCGAGGCGTGCACCGGCGACGGCCTGATCAAGATCGAGATGCACTTCCTGCCCGACGTGTACGTCACCTGCGACGTGTGCGGGGGCAAGCGCTACAACCGCGAGACGCTGGAGGTGCTGCACAAGGGCAAGTCGATCGCCGACGTGCTCGACATGACGGTGGAGGACGCCCACACCTTTTTCGCCGCCGTGCCGCCGATCGCCAACAAGATGGCGATGCTTAGCGAAGTGGGGCTGGGCTATGTCAAGGTCGGCCAGCAGGCGACGACCTTGTCGGGCGGAGAGGCGCAGCGGGTGAAACTGGCCAAGGAGCTCAGCCGGCGCGCCACCGGCCAGACCCTCTACATCCTGGACGAACCCACCACGGGCCTGCACTTCGAGGACGTGCGGAAATTGCTGGAGGTGCTCCACGCGCTGGTGGAACAGGGCAACAGCGTGGTGGTGATCGAACACAATCTGGACGTTATCAAGACCGCCGACTGGATCCTGGACCTGGGGCCGGAGGGCGGCGTCAAAGGCGGAGAGATCGTGGCCGAGGGCACGCCGGAACAGGTGGCGCGCGTGGAGGGGAGTTTCACGGGGCGCTATTTGGCGCCGTTGTTGGAGCGGGCAGGGGGAGAGCGGGTGGCGGCGGAGTGAGTGGCTTGACCGCCGCTTTTCCGTAGCTACATCAAATGCCGATCACCTTCGATCCGGACAAGCGGGAGGCGACGCTGACCAACCGTGGCCTCGACTTCGCGGAGGCGGGTGAGGTGTTCGCCGGTCCGACCCTGACGCTGGAGAATGAGCGGCAGGACTATGGAGAGCGGCGTTGGCAGAGCTATGGTGTTCTGGACGGACGGCTGGTGATGGTGGTGTGGACGAGCCGGGGCGACGACCGGCACGTCATGTCGATGAGGAAGTGCAATGAGCGAGAACGCAAACGGTTCGGGCGACAGCTGGGTTGATCCCGACGACGCGCCGGAGTGGACGGACGAAATGTTCGAGCGCGCCGACCTGATGCTGGGCGACACGGTGATCCGGAAAGGCCGCCCACCCGGCTCCACCAAGCAACTCGTGTCGCTCCGCCTGGACACCGCCATCCTGGACGCCTTCCGCGCCGGAGGGCCAGGGTGGCAGACGCGCATCAACGAGGCGTTGCGGGCGGCGGCGGGGGTGTGAGCGAGAGCGAACCTCTGGCCACGCCCCTGGCCGAGTTCGTCGCCGACATCCAACGCCGCCGCGCCGCTGCCGGCGATCCGCCCATCCCCCGCAACCCCGGCACGCGGCGCACGGCGAGCAAGCGCGCTCTGCTGAAGGCGATCGAGGAGGCGGGGGGCGAGTGGTGAGCGAAAGCTGGATTGACCCCGACGACGCGCCGGAGCTGACGGACGAGTGGTTCGAGCGCGCCGACCTGATGCTGGGCGACACGGTGATCCGGAAAGGCCGCCCACCCGGCTCCACCAAGCAACTCGTGTCGCTCCGCCTCGACACCGCCATCCTGGAGGTTTTCCGCGCCGGAGGACCGGGGTGACAGAAGCGGATCAACCAGGCGCTGCGGGTGGCGGCGGGGGTATGAGCGAAACCGGACCTCAAGGCACTCCGCTGGCCGAGTTCGTCGCCGAACTCCAGCGCGGTCGCGCCGCCGCCGGCGACCCGCCTATCCCCCCCGCAATCCCGCCATCCGCCGAACCGCCAGCAAGCGCGCCGTTGAAGGCGATCGCGGAGGCGGGAGGCGGGAGGCGGGTGGTTTGGGTGAGACCTTCTACTCGGCGGCGACTAGCGCGCGTTCACCATCGCGCCGCGAGTGATGGGAATAAGTCTCCCAACCGATCTCGTACTCTTCGGCCTGATCGCCCCAACTGGTCCAACCATCACGGGGACCGCGGGCAAACACCTCCAGTCGCTTTGCCGGGCTGCACGCTTCGATCACGTCGTAGAACTCATCCGGCTTGCGGCTATGCTCTCGCTTGCGAGTGCCGACGAGGTTTACCTGTCTGCGGCCAGGAGCGAGGGTGCGGGCGTTCTTGCCTCGAATTCCAAACAGGCACAGCTCGGTGACATTGCGGAAATAGAACCCGACGCCGCGCCCGTCCGAGCCGCCGTCCTTGCGGATCTTGTGCCAAACGAGGTTCGATTTGTAGTCGAACCCCCAAGCCTTCATCACCGCCAAACCATCCGGCAGCAGGGCATTGGGCACCCATAAATAAAGGTGGGCCGGGTCGTCGGCCACGTCGGCAACGGGCAGCGCCTTGATCTCGTTTAGGTCCATCGTGCCGTAGCGGGAAAGCCGCCGGTGTTCGGGGGCCATCTTGCCGGTGCGGTTCTGGAAGCGCCATGGCGGGTCGGCCAGGATTGTCGAGAAGCGTTGGCCTTTCAGGTCGGCGGCGAACTCTTTGGCGGCGTCGGTCATTCGCTCTCCTCGATACACTCAGGGCGGATGCCAATGGCGAGCACCGGGCAACCGCCGTTGCGTCCGGCGTTCAGGCGCGGGAGCAGCTTGCCCATCCACGTCGTCGACGCGCCATACTTCGCCATCAACCCCATTTCGCGGAACACCTCATTTAACTCAGCCGATCGAGTGAGCAGGACGCCGACGTCGATCACACCACACTGGCTGAACGCCGAAAAGGCATAGAGGTCGCGGTCGAAGGTCTGATCCTTGCTGTTCCACTCCACATCGAACGCCACACGTCCCTTCACGTAGTCCACCTTGTGACCGTCGAGGTAGCGCGCCTTCGTCAGCAGCTTCTCACCAGGTTCGGTGCGCCCGCTCGCGCCGACTTGCCGCCACATCAGCTTGACCAGCAGGTCCGCTTGGATGGTCGTCTCGTGCCAGGAGAGCGGCCGCAGGGAGCGGGAGACCGTCTTGGGCACGTCGGACTCGCTGCCGCCTGGCTTCGCGATAATGTCGCGGGTCAGCTTGAACTCGCGCAACGCACTCAAAAGGTCGGCGAACTCACGCGGATGCGCCTCGGATAGGATGAGAGCGGCGCTGCGATAGCTGTGGACCTCGTATCGCTCAAGAATGTCCGCCGGAATGCACCGGGCCACCATCTCCGCTGGATCGGCCACGCTGTCGGCGGTGGGGCTCTCGTCGGGCGGAAGGTCGGCGTCGCTCACCCGCACCTGATGCCACCGGAACACACCGCGAACAACCCTCTTGCTCGCCCGCCGTGTGGCAAGTGAAAGGGCGAGGCACCCCTCGGTGCCCCGCCCTTCACGAAAACCGAGCGATCAGCCTATCCCGGCCGATCCTGGTTCCTGTTCCGGTTCTCCACGTCCGCGTCCGGGCCCTCGTCCTCCAGCGCGCTGCCTGCGGCCGCGCCCACGGCGTCGCCCGCGATCGTCGGGGTGTCGACCTTGGCGCCCGCGCCGGGCAGCAGGTCGGCGCCGTTCACGTCCGTCTGCTTGCCGTCGTCGGGCATCGGGCCGCCGGCGGGATCGCCGGAGGTGCCGGTGTCCATCGTGCCCTGGCGGTCGGTGTCGCTGCTCTGATAGCCGGCGTCGTTCGCCGGGCCTCTCTGGTCGGTCATGCGCGATCCTTTGGCTGGTCGGTGCCGGCCACGTCGCCGGCGTCGGTGAGGGAGGAGCGGCGGTGGACTTCGCCTTCGCGCACGGCCTCTTCGGAGGCGCTCTCCGTCATCTCATTGATGGTCGGCGGGTGCCGCGCGCCGTCGTGGCGCTCATATTCGGTGGACAGATTGTGGTCGGGCGGGCCGGGGGGGCGGGCCATGGTCGTGCTCCTCTCTTGGCTGGTCTCGGGCAGGGCGTCGGCGGGGGAACCGGCGGTCGCGCCCGGCGGTTCCCCGCCAACACGCCGCGCCGCGCCCAAAAGGATCGCCCATGACCCCCGCACCCGCCCTGTCCCTGCTCGCCGCCCTGGCGCTGGCCGGCTGTGCCACAGTCGCCGGCACGGTGGGCGAAAGCTACACGACGGCGCTGGTGGGCGGGCAGGAGGTGCCCGGACCGGGCGATCCGGACGGCACCGGCACGGCCAAGATCACCGCCGACGCGACCACCAACCAGATCTGTTACGACCTGACGGCGCAGGCGATCGCGCGTCCCACCGCCGCCCACCTGCACGAAGGCGCGCTGGGCGTGGCGGGCCCGGTGCGCGTCACCTTCGACGCGCCGACGAACGGCCGGTCGCAGGCCTGCGTGGGCGTGGAGCGCCGGCTGGCCGCCGCCGTGATCGCCGATCCGGCGAACTTCTACGTCAACGTCCACAACGCGGACTATCCCGACGGCGCGATCCGCGGCCAGCTGACCCGATAAGGAGACCACCGACATGACTATCCACAAGACCGGCAACGCCACCTATGACGGCCTGGGCAAGGACGGGCGCGGCCATGTGTCGGCGCAGTCCGGCGCGCTGGACGCACCCTACGGCTTCAACACCCGGTTCGAGGACGCGAAGGGCACCAATCCGGAAGAGCTGATCGCCGCCGCGCACGCCAGCTGCTTCACCATGGCGCTGTCGTTCGCGCTGGCGGACGCCGGCCACAGCGACGGTCACCTGGACACGACCGCGACCGTCAGCCTGGACAAGGACGGCGACGGCTTCACCGTCACGAAATCGGCGCTGAAGCTCACCGCGCGCGTGGCGGGGATCGAGGCGGCGGAGTTCGAGCGAATCGCGGCGGACGCCAAGGCCAACTGCCCGATCTCGAAGCTGCTATCCTGCGAGATCACCTTGGACCATCGCCTGGAGGCGTGAGTCACGCGATCCGGAGGGGCCGGCGCGCCCTCCGCATCGCTAGCGCTGTCCGGCCAGCTTACGCGCTGCCGGGGTGCTTGTAGTCCGGCTTGCCCCCGATCGCGTCGGGATAGTCGTCGGGGGTCACCACCGACTCCCGTGGCTCGTCGTGCGGCTTGCCCGGTGCTTCGCGCGAATTCGGGTGGTCCGCCGGGACGGGCGCGCCGGTCGGGTTCGGGTCGGCGGGCTGGGGCGGGTCGATGGGTCTGCTCATGCTCCACCCAAAGTCCGGCGCGGCCCGTGGTTCCCTTGCGCGTCCCCGTGCGTTGTTGATAGCGAGGGCCGGAACGGCGGCCCTCATCGCGGCGCGCGCGCAACAGGAGAGAGACATGGCCAGCCCAGCCCCAACGCAGACCCCCAACGACACTCACGGCCTGAACGGCTTTGCCTTCGTCGAGTTCACGGGTCCCGACACGGCGGCCATGGAGCGGCAGCTGACCCAGCTGGGTTTCACCGCCGTCAGCCACCATCCCGGCGGCGACGTGGTGCGGTTCCAGCAGGGCGACGTGACCTTCCTGCTCAATCGCGGCGGCACGCCCCAGGCGCGCGACTTCGCCCAGGACCACGGGCCTTCCGCCAACGCCATGGCCTTCGCCGTCAGGAACCCGGCCGAGAGCCACCGGCTGGCCGTCGAGCGCGGCGCGAAGCCGGCGGACGCGGGGGCCGGCGTGCTGGGGCCGGACGCCCATGTGCTGCAAGGCATTGGCGGGTCGTACCTCTACCTGGTCGAGAGCGGCGCGGACCCCTTCTCCGGCTGGACCCCGATGGACCACGGGCCCACCGAAGGCGTGGGGCTGCACACGCTGGACCACCTGACCCACAATGTCCGGCGCGGGCAGATGCGGGTCTGGTCGTCCTTTTACGGCGACGTCTTCGGCTTCACCGAGCAGAAGTATTTCGACATCAAGGGCAAGGCCACGGGCCTGTTCAGCCAGGCGATGGTCGCCCCCGACGGAATGATCCGCATCCCGCTCAACGAGAGCCAGGACGAGGCGAGCCAGATCGAGGAGTTCCTGCGCGAGTATAATGGCGAAGGCATCCAGCACATCGCGCTGGCGACCGAAAACATCTACGACACGGTCGAGGCGCTGCGCGACCGCGGCGTCCAGCTGCAGGACACGATCGAGACCTATTACGAGCTGGTCGACACCCGCCTGCCCGGCCATGGCGAGGACATGGAGCGCATGAAGCGCAACCGCATCCTGATCGACGGATCGGACGAGGAAGGCACGCTCCTCCAGATCTTCACCGAGCCCACCTTCGGCCCGGTGTTCTTCGAGATCATCCAGCGCAAGGGCAACCAGGCGTTCGGCGAGGGCAATTTCCAGGCGCTGTTCGAGTCGATCGAACTGGACCAGATCCGGCGCGGCGTGATCGAGGTGGACGCGTGACCCTGCTCCCCTCCCTGCAAGGGAGGGGTCGGGGGTGGGCGCGAGCGCAGCGAGCTCGCCTGACCCGCCGCCGCTCCGATGCCAACGCTCGCAGCTCCGGCTTTGCCGTCGCACCCACCCCCAACCCCTCCCTTGCAGGGAGGGGAGTGCGATGAGCGGCTACCTCCCAGGCTTCGGCAACCACGTCTCCACCGAGGCCGTCCCCGGCGCGCTCCCCATCGGCCGCAACTCTCCGCAGCGGCCCCCCTTCGGCCTCTATGCCGAGCAACTGTCGGGCACCGCCTTCACCGCGCCGCGGCACGAGAACCGGCGGTCCTGGCTCTACCGGATGCGGCCCTCGGCCGAACATCCGCCTTACACCCGCTATGACGGCGCGCCGCGACTGGCGCCCGGCACGATCGACGAACCGCTGGCCCCCAACCGCCTGCGCTGGAGCCCGCAGGCGATGCCGGAGCAGCCGACCGACTGGGTCGATGGGCTGACCACCATGCTCGCCAACCGCGACCCGGCGAGCCTGGAAGGGGTGGCGCTCCATATCTACGCCGCGACCAAGGACATGGAGGCGCGCGCCTTCGTCGACGCGGACGGCGAACTGCTGTTCCTGCCCGAACAGGGCCGGCTGGAGCTGTTGACGGAGCTGGGCCGGATCGAGGTGGCCCCCGGCCACATGGCGCTGATCCCGCGCGGCGTGCGCTTCCAGGTGCGGCTGCCCGACGGCCAGGCGCGCGGCTATGTCGCGGAAAACCACGGGGCGCTGTTCCGCCTGCCCGACTTGGGCCCGATCGGGGCCAACGGCCTGGCCAACCCGCGCGATTTCGAGACGCCGGTGGCGTGGTTCGAGGACCGCGACGAACCCACCGAACTGATCCAGAAGTTCGAGGGCGCGCTATGGACCACCACGCTCGACCACAGCCCGCTCGACGTGGTCGCCTGGCACGGCAATCTGGCACCCTGCCGTTACGACATGAGCCGGTTCAACACGATCAACACCGTCAGTTTCGATCACCCGGACCCGTCGATCTTCACCGTGCTGACCAGCCCGTCCGACGTGCCGGGGCGGGCGAACGCCGACTTCGTGATCTTCCCACCCCGCTGGATGGTGGCGGAGGACACGTTCCGTCCGCCTTGGTTCCACCGCAATGTGATGAGCGAGGCGATGGGCCTGATCACCGGTGCTTACGATGCGAAGGCGGAGGGCTTCTCGCCCGGTGGCCTGTCGCTCCACAACCTGTTGGGCGGGCACGGCCCCGACGTGGCGAGCTGGCGCGGGGCGACGGAGGCGGAGTTGAAGCCTCACAAGATCGACGGCACGCTCGCCTTCATGGTGGAAAGCTGTTGGGCTTATCGTCCAACGCGGTTCGCGGCCGACAGCGCGCAGTCGGATTATGACGCCGTTTGGGGCGGCTTTCCCAAGGCGGTGGTGACGTGAGCGAGGACCTATCCTCCCCGGAACGGGGAGGGGGACCGGCGAAGCCGGTGGAGGGGTCCGGCTCCACACCCCTCCACAACCAGCCTGCGGCTGGCGGTCCCCCTCCCCGTGCCGGAGAGGACCTGACGCCCCTCTCCCTCCATACCGCGTTCGCCGCCATCGCCGACCATTGGCGACCCCGCGTTGCGGGCACGGCGAATGGGCAGGACCTCCGGCTCGTCAAGACGCGCGGGACCTTTCCGTGGCACACCCATGCTGACGCGGACGAGGTCTTCCTGTGCTGGCGCGGCACATTCCGAATCGAGTTCCGCGACCGGTCGGTGACGCTCGGCCCGGGCGAGATGCTGGTGGTGCCGCGCGGGACGGAGCACCGCACGGCGAGCGACGAGGAGGCGGAGGTGCTGATCTTCGAGCCCTCGGCGGTGGTGAACACCGGCGACGGTCCGCCCTCCGCCTTTACGGCCGAACGGATCGCGGTCAGCTGATATGGTTGCTTTTCCGGCGGACTTGTGCCATATAGGCAAAATATGATCGTCTTGTCAAGCCTCGCCTGTTCCTTTTTCCTCGTCAGCCGCCCGGCCGACCACCACGCCCGCGCGACCCGCTATCACGCCCGTCCGACACGCCCGCGTCGGGCCGGGGATCGCGGCGTGCTGGCGCGCGCGCGGCGTCCGCTTGCCTCCGCCGTCCCGACGCGGCGGTCCGACCGCCGGTCGACCCGGCTCCGCATCGCCGCCGACCCCCTCCCTCGTGCGGGCGCGCCCGCGGGGACGCGCGCGCAGTGGAGGGACTCTGGAGAGACCTTCCACGCAAATCCGCCCTTTTTCGGAGACGCCTGACATGAAACTCGCCACCCTCAAACAGGGCCGCGACGGCCGGCTCGCGGTCGTCTCCGACGATCTCGCCTGGTGTGCCGACGCGACCCACATCGCCCCCACGCTGCAGGCCGCGCTGGACGATTGGGACACGATCGCCCCCAAGCTGGAGACGCTGGCGACCGACCTGCGGAACGAGGCGATCCCGCGCGAACGGTTCCACGAGCACGACGCGGCCTCGCCCCTGCCGCGCGCCTATCAGTGGCTCGACGGGTCCGCCTACGTCAATCACGTCGTCCTGGTTCGCAGGGCGCGCGGTGCGGAGATGCCGGAGAGCTTTTGGCACGACCCGCTGATGTACCAGGGGGGATCGGACGGGTTTCTGGGTCCTCGCGATCCCATCCCGCTCGCCGATCCCGCCTGGGGCTGCGACATGGAGGCGGAGGTGGTGGTCGTGACCGGCGACGTGCCCCAGGGGATCGACGCCGACGCCGCGCTGGACCATGTCCGGCTGGTCGGGCTGACGAACGACGTGTCGCTCCGCAACCTGATCCCGGCGGAACTGGGCAAGGGGTTCGGCTTCGTCCAGTCCAAGCCCGCCTCCGCCATGTCGCCGGTGTTCGTCACGCCCGACGCGCTCGGCGACCGCTGGCGCGACGGCCGGCTGCACGGGGCGTTGGAGGTGGACCTGAACGGCGAACCCTTCGGGCGAGCGGACGCGGGGCAGGACATGACGTTCGGGTTCGGACAGCTGATCGCCCACGCCGCCAAGACGCGCGCGCTCGTCGCCGGAACGGTGATCGGGTCGGGCACGGTGTCGAACCGCGACTCGGATGGCGGGGCGGGCCGGCCGGTGGCGCGGGGCGGTCGCGGCTATAGCTGCGTGGCGGAACAGCGCATGGTGGAGACGATCGCGGACGGCGCGCCCAACGCCGAGTTCCTGCGGCCCGGCGACCGGGTGCGGATCGCGATGATGGACGACGCCCACCATCCGATCTTCGGCACGATCGAGCAGACGGTCGAGGCGGTGTGACCGCGCCGGGGCGGCCGACCGCCACCCCGGCCGGCGTGCGGCTCTGCCGGCTCGACGACATCGCCGATCCGGGCAGCCACGGCTTCGTGCTCAAGCTGCGCGCCGGCTATTTCCACGGTTTCGCGGTGCGCGGCGGGGAAGGGGTGGTGGGCTATGTCGATCGCTGCCCGCACGCGGGCGTGCCGCTGACGCGCGGGGTCGACGACTATCTGGCACCGGGGGGAGAGCTGGTCGCCTGCCACTGGCACGGCGCGCTGTTCCGTGCCGGGGACGGGCGGTGCGTCGGTGGACCGTGCGTGGGCGCGGCATTGACCCGGTGGCCGCTGGCGGTGGAGCAGGGTTGGGTGGTGACGGCGGAACCGGCCGCGGCGGACGCGGTTGACCGTCCCATGGACGAGAAGATCAGCACCGGCCCCAATGCGCGGCCCAAGACCGCGCCCATCGCCGGCACGGCCCCCGGCATCCCCGACGAGGCGCTGGGTCTGGGCGAGGAACTGCCAGACCCGCCGACCGACGAGGAGGTGGAGCGGGGAAAGCGGGCGTTGGGGGTGGACGATCCGGCGAGCTGACGCTTCGGATCAGCTCTCGCCGAAACGGGGCATGATCTCCACCAGATTGCAGGGGCGATAGCGACTGTCGAGCTGGTGGCGGATCACTCCGTCCCACCCATCCTTCACCGCGCCGTTCGATCCCGGCAATGCGAAGACCGGCACATGACCGACCAGCCCGGCACAGGCGCGGGACTGGAGCGTGGACAGCCCGATCGTGCCCAAACTGACCTGGTGGAAGACGTGAGCGAAGCCCGTGATCTCCTTCGTGAACAGCGGGCGCAGCGCTTCGGGCGTGACGTCACGCCCGGTCAGCCCGGTGCCGCCGGTCGTGACGATCGCGTCGACATGATCGGCCCCGATCCAGGTCTCGATCTGGGCGCGGATCGCGCGCTCGTCGTCGCGGACGATCGCGCGCGCGACGACCGAGTGGCCCGACGCCGCGATCCGATCGGCCAGCAGGTCGCCGGAACTGTCCGTCGCGGGCGTGCGCGTGTCGGACACGGTCAGCACGCCGATCCGCAGCGGCACCAGGTCCAAGCTGTCGTCCACGCCCGCCATCAGGCGCTCCACCGCGCCAGATCGGCACGGTCGCCTTCGGTGGGCTCGATCCAGACCGTCCCGTCCATCCGTTCCTCCTGCTTCCAGAACAGGGCCTCGCTCTTCAAGCCGTCCATCAGGCGATCGACCGCCTGGAACGCGGCGCGCCGGTGAGCGGAGGCGGCGGCGACCCACACCACCGGTTCGCCCGGCACCATGCGCCCAACCCTATGGGTGATACCGAGTGCGGTCAGCGCGAAGCGGGCGCGAACCTCGGCGGCGAGCGCCTCGATCGAGGCCAGGGTCATGGCGGGATGGTGATGCAGGACCAGCGCGCGGGTGCCGTCCGTCGGGCGCACCAGCCCGGTGAACTGGACGAGCGCCCCGGCTCCATCGGTCGGCAAGCCAGCCGCCTCCGCGGCCGGATCGAACGGCCGGTCGGCGAGGCGGATCATCCGCCGCTCGCCGGGGACAGCACGGACAGCTCGTCGCGCGGGCTCAGCGGGTGGTCCGGCTCCACGAACGCGCCGCCGACGGCCAGACGGGCCCGGTCCAGCTCGCCACGCAGCGCCGGGCGGTCGGCGCACAGCCAAACGAGCGCGTCGGCGACGGTGGCGCACTCGTCGGGCAGGGTCCGCTCGAACCCTCCCGCCGCGTCGCTGACCGGGCCGAAGAACAGCGCGGTGGCCATCAGCCGCCGGTGACCGCCATCGTGCGGGGCACGGCCGACACGTTGCCGGCCAGCGCACCCTCAAAGTCGTGGCGTTCCGGCTTGATCCGCATCGCGTGATCCAGCGCCTCGCCCAGCGCCCGCTCCGGCTGCGGTCCGCGCAACGCGGCGCGAAGGTCGATCTGTTCGCCACCGCCGAGGCACGGGTAAAGCTGGCCGGTGCAGGTCACGCGCACCCGGTTGCAACCGGCGCAGAAATTGGAGGTCAGCGGGGTGATCAAGCCCAGCCGGCCCCCGGTCTCCGCCACGTCGAAATAGCGCGCCGGGCCGCCGGTCCGGTGGGCGGAGGGCACCAGGGTGAACTGCCGCTCCAGCCGGTCGCGCAGGGCGGAGAGCGGCAGGAACTGGCTGGACCGGTCGTCCTCGACGTCACCCATCGGCATGACCTCGATCAGCGTCAGGTCCATACCGCGGGCGTGCGCCCAGCGGATCAGCTCCGGGATCTCGTCCTCGTTGGTGCCGGCCAGCGCCACGGTGTTCAGCTTGACCGTCAGACCCGCCGCCTGCGCCGCCGCGATCCCGTCGAGCACCTGCGGCAGGGCGGCGCGCCGGGTCAGCTGGGCGAAGCGGTCGGGGTCCAGCGTATCGAGCGACAGGTTGATCCGGCGCACGCCCGCCGCGCGCAGGCGATCCGCGTGACGGGCCAGCTGGGTGCCGTTGGTGGTGAGCGTCACTTCCTCCAACCCGTCACCGATGCGGGCGCCGAGACGGTCGATCAGCAAGGGGACTTCGCGCCGCACCAGCGGCTCGCCCCCGGTGACCCGGATGCGGGTGACGCCGCGATCGACGAAGGCGAGAGCGACGCGCTCCAGCTCCTCCAGGCTCAGCACCTCGTCGCGCGGCAGGAAGCGGACGCGCTCCGCCATGCAATAGCGGCATCTGAGATCGCAGCGATCGGTGACGGACAGGCGGAGATAGGTGATCCGTCGGCCGAAACTGTCGAGGAGGGCGGGGGCCGGCATGACGTTGATTGTAGGAGTGACAGGCCGGCGCGACAATGACCGCTCTCTGCCGACGCCGCTAAGTCGGCAGGGGTGCGGCTCCGAAGCGGGCGGCCGCCCTGGCGCGCTCCTCGGTGGTCCCCGGATCATTCGTGACCACCCAACTTCCGCCGACGCACAGGACCGCCGGATGGGCCAGCCACTCGGGCGCGGTCGCCTCCGACACCCCGCCCGTCGGGCAGAAGGCCACGTCCGAGAAGGGCGCGGCCAACGCCTTCAAGGCCGGCAGTCCGCCGGCCGCGGCGGCCGGGAAGAATTTGAAATGGGTCAGGTCCGCGTCCAGCCCCCGCATGACCTCGCCCGCGGTCGCCACGCCGGGTAGAAAGGGCACGCCGTTGTCGCCGGCGTGGCGCAACAGCGGGTCAGTCAGGCCCGGGCTGACCACGAAACGCGCGCCCGCGGCGACCGCCGCATCGAACTGACGCGGATTGGTGACGGTGCCCGCGCCCACGGTGGCGCCCTCGACCTCGCTCATCGCGCGGATCGCGTCGAGCGCGACCGGGGTGCGCAGCGTCACCTCCAGAGCGGGCAGGCCGCCGGCGACCAGCGCCTGTGCGAGCGGGCGTGCCGCCGCGAGGTCCTCGATCACGATCACCGGGATGACCGGTGCCAAGGTCATGATGTCTCGGATCGTGCTCACGAATGGTCCCTCGCATAGGCCGCCGCGGCACCCAGCAGGCCAGGTTCCGGGTGGGTGATCATGCGGACGGGCACCGTTCGCATCCGGCTCTCGAAGCGCCCCTTCGCCACGAACCGGTCGGCAAAGCCGGACCCCGGCAGTCGGTCGGCGATCCGCGCGCCCAGTCCGCCCGCCAGGACCACCGCGCCGGCCCCTTGCGCCAGGGCCAGGTCGCCGCTGACCGCGCCGAGCGTCAGGCAGAAGCGGTCGAAGGCCGCGACCGCCAGTTTGTCGGTGCCGTCGAGCGCGGCCGCCCAGAGCGTTCGATCGTCCGGTCGTGCCACCGCGCGCCGTTCGATCCGGGCGAGCGCTTCGTAGAGGTTGCCGAGCCCCGGGCCGCAGGCCACGCGCTCGACAGAGACGCGGTTGAACCGGTCCCGCAGCTGCGCCAACACCGCGTCCTCCAGGCTGTCGAGCGGCGCCCAGTCGATATGGCCGCCCTCCGTCGCGATCACCCGATACGATCCATCGCCCCGCACCAATTGTGCCACGCCCAGCCCCGTACCCGGCCCGACGACGGTGACGACGCCCGTCTGGGGCCAGTCGGTCGGTCCCGTGAGCGGGATCAGATCGCCGGCGGGCACCGCCGTCACCGCGTGGGCGACCGCTTCGAAGTCGTTGAGCAGGATGTGGTGGTCCAGCCCAAGCTTGTCATCGATGAGCGCCGGGCGGATCACCCACGGGCTATTGGTCAGCTTCAGGACCTCGCCGTCGACCGGGCAGGCGACGGCGATCGCGGCGCGGCGCGGCAGGGGGCTGCCGTGTCGATCGGCGAACGCGGCCCAGGCGAGCTGGAACGACGCGTGCTCGGCGGCCTTGAGCGTCGCCGGTTCGCTCAGCGACACGACCTGCCCGCCCGCGACCTCCGCGATGGCGAAGCGCGCGTGAGTGCCGCCCACGTCGGCGACCACCAGGGCCGTCACGACGCCATGTCCATCTCCATCGCGGCCAGCATGGCGGACGCGCCCGACTCCGCGTGGTCGCAGGACCGCCGGAACAGCGCGAACAGCTCGCGCCCCGTGTCGTGCGCCGGCGGGGGCGTTGGGGCAGGGATCCTGCCGGCGAGAGTGTCGGCGTCGACGAGCACCTCCAGCACGCCGGCAACCGCGTCCACCCGCATCCGGTCCCCGTCCTCCACCCGCGCCAGCGGCCCGTCGGCCAGCGCCTCGGGCGACAGGTGGATGGCGCAGGGCACCTTGCCGCTTGCCCCCGACATCCGCCCATCCGTCACCAGCGCCACCCGATGGCCCCGATCCTGGAGAACGCAGAGCGCGGGCAAGAGCTTGTGCAGTTCCGGCATTCCGTTGGCGCGCGGCCCCTGAAAGCGCACGACCACCACAACGTCGCGATCCAGCTCTCCCGCCTTGAAGGCGGCGTTGACCCCGTCTTGCGTATGGAACACCCGGGCGGGAGCCTCGATCGACCAGCGGTCCGGGTCCACCGCGCTCGTCTTCATCACCGACCGGCCCAGATTGCCTCGCAGCAGCCGCATTCCGCCGTCCGGCTGGAACGGATCGCCCGCCGGGCGCAGGATCGTCAGGTCGCCGCTGTCGGTCCCGCGATCCACCCAAGCCAGCGCGTCGTCCCGCAGAACGGGCGTGCGGGCATAGTCGGTCAGGCCGGCGCCGCTCACGGTCACGATGTCCTCGTGCAACAGGCCGGCCTCCAGCAGCTCGCCCACCACCCACGCCATCCCACCCGCGCGGTGAAAG
The DNA here is from genome assembly GCA_965261015.1 of Sphingomonadaceae bacterium. GTDB lineage: Bacteria > Pseudomonadota > Alphaproteobacteria > Sphingomonadales > Sphingomonadaceae > CBDHCC01. The sequence goes on along the minus strand of CBDHCC010000002.1, from coordinate 856,793 downwards.
GCGTTCACGTCGGCCGCTCCGTTGGGATAGACTCGCGCTATCAGCGGCACCGCGCCGGACAGTTCCGCCAGGTCCGTCCAGTCCATCGTGATCCCGGCGGCACGCGCGATGGCGGGCAGGTGGATGGCGTGGTTGGTGGACCCGCCGGTCGCCAGCAGGCCCACGGCGGCGTTCACCAGCGCGCGCTCGTCCACGCAACGGCCCAGCGGTCGCCAATCGTCGCCTTCCCAGCCGATCTCCGTCAGCCGGTGGACGGCGGCGCGCGTCAGCTCCTGGCGCAGCTTGGTGCCGGGATTGACGAACGCCGCGCCGGGCATGTGGAGGCCCATGACCTCCATCATCATCTGGTTGGAATTGGCGGTGCCATAGAAGGTGCAGGTGCCCGCGTCGTGATAGGACGCGCTCTCGCTGTCCAGCAGCGCGTCCTCCCCCACCTTGCCCTCCGCATAGAGTTGGCGGGTGTGCTGCTTGTCCTTGTTGGGCAGGCCCGACGGCATCGGCCCGGCGGGGATGGGGATCATGGGCAGGTGGCCGAAGCGCAGGGCACCGATCAGCAGGCCCGGGATGATCTTGTCGCAGATCCCGAGCAGCGCCACGCCCTCGAACATCGCGTGCGACAAGGCGACGGCAGTGCCCATCGCGATGGTGTCGCGGCTGAACAGCGACAGCTCCATGCCGGCATAGCCCTGGGTCACGCCGTCGCACATTGCGGGCACCCCGCCGGCCACCTGTGCCGTGGCACCACGTTCGCGGGCGAACAGCTTGATCTGTTCCGGATAGCGTCCGTAGGGCTGATGCGCGGACAGCATATCGTTGTAGGCGGTCACGATGCCGATGTTCATGGCCTGGCCACGGCGGATCGTCGCCTTGTCGGGGCCGGACGCGGCAAAGGCGTGGGCCAGATTGGCGCAGCCCAGCTGTCCCCGGTGCGTGCCCCCGTCGCGGCCGCGCTCGATCTGGTCCAGATAGCGGCTTCGCGCCGGGCGGGAACGTTCGACCACCCGCGCGGTCACGCGGGCGACGGTGTCGTGAAGTCGGCTCATCAACGGGTCGTGCGGGGCGGCGGCCGCAGCGTCAAGTCTGGTCGGGGCCGGTGACCGGCAAAGCTAAGGATAGTGTCCGGTAACCGCCGATTTCCGCCAATTCCCGGGAACCGCCAACTTGAGCGAACCTAGCTAAGAACACCTGAAATCATCCCGCAGGCAACTTAAGCCAACTCGCGCGTGACCTACGCCGCGGGTTTGAGCCATTTTTTGCCCGATCTATGAAGGCGGAACCGTCAGAGGTCTCTCTCCCTGCATGGCTCGAAGGGCGTAGCGTTTCACCGTTCCTTAGGCATGAGGCGATAGCTGGAGCTGACCAAATTTAGGGATCGAACCATGGCGCTCGCCAGCATAACGAAGACAAGCCAGACGGCCAGCGTCTGGGTCTCGGGTTCGCACAGGACGGTCAAAGGATCAGCGAAGCAGGCGCTGATCATCGACGACCAGCAAGCCAATGCCAGCCAGGACGATGGGCACCAGCATGAGGCGGCTTACAAGTCGCTCATCAATGTCATGTTGAGGGAGCACCGCAGCGCCACCACAGATCTGATCATCGAGACCGGCAACGACGTGATCTACAAGCACCTTTTGAGCGCAACACGTCCTGGGAAGGCTCATCTCACTCGCAACTGGGAGATCGTCGTGCCCTCAAGGCGCTGTTCGACTGTGTCCGCATCGCCCACTACCCACAGGAGAAAGCCCGTCCAGTTCAGAAGTCGCGGCAGGCGACCTCCGGCCATTCCGCTCCTTTGAAACCGGGAGGGAAGGGCCGGAGGGTAGTCCTGCCGAGACCGTCAACAAACGCGGACGGACACCGACTCCACCTCTAGGAGCTCGCGGCGGGACGGGGATTTAAGAGGAGCCCCGGTGGGGCAGGTCCAGCACCGGATGGCGATCACGAGCGCGTCATCGGCATCGGCAGGCTGCTCCGAGACAGCGGCGACAGCGGAAGGCGCGTCCAGCAGGGGCTCGGTAGAAACCCAGTTCCACGTCCGCTGAAAGGGTGTCATCATGACGACCCGAACCACGTCGAAGGCGCTTACGGCGCGCGGTCCATAGACATGGATGTCGCCGATCTTGCTCCATCCGCTGAACTCGCGGATGACAACTGACTTGTAGGGAGCCGGAATCGGCAGGGCGAGGAGCTCGTCGCGCACGTCGACGATTGGCTTGCCGGACAGCCCACTCAATGCTGCGCAGAACTCCAGGACATCATCGGGGCAATCGGTTCGTTCGGCTGGCGTCTCCAGCGGCCGAGGCATGGTCATGCGAAAGGCTGTCATGGTAAATTCCTTGTTTTCCCCTCAAAAGCGAGGATCACCCGAGCGCTTTCGTTTATTTCTACTTTGAAGCGGTCCGCAGGGAGCGTGCCCGCTCGTTGATCGTCACTTCCTGAACCTTGTGCGGGCCAACGAACCCATCGACAGTGCCGCGGCGTACCGGCGCGTCTGCCGCGAGGGGTCCTGCCGCATCAGGTCGCCCATTCTCCAGGAATGCCTGTTCGACTGCCTTGCGGCACCAGCCTGCTGGCCCGAGGCGCTCGATGTTACCTTCGGAGATGAAAGGCGGCAGGGTGCGCCGGCCGTTCATCCACCGGGTTTTGATCTCGCCAGCACTGATGCGCTTCTGGGCGAGGGCAAGCACCGCGGCTACCGGCAGTTCCTTGGAGCCGATGGCGTTCACAACGCCCTTGAGTTCATCATCCAGAATCTTTTGAAAGATGACGGGCGAAACGTTTAGGACGTCCTCAGCGTCCAGCCTTGGCATGGTCTCCGAGTGCTTAAATTGGGCGACCGCGCTGAAGCGGCGCGTCGCCAGTCTGTTGAGGTCGTCGTTGTGAATGACGGCGGTGTCGAGCAGGCGGGGGCTGTCGATATGCAGGATTGAGTAGCGGATCCGACCCTCCAACATATCGGTGACAACCGGTCCCCAGGGACAGACTACCTAGTTCGCCAGTGGATGATCCGGCATCGCTTACCAAATTTCGAATTGTACGTCATGACGTAAGCGAATCGTTCAAGCAAGCAGCCGCCCGAGTGCTGCCGACAGTAGCGAGCAGGCCGCGAATAGCCGGCCGTCAACATCCTGATGCTCGACCGCACCAAGGCGCTACCCCAGACCAAAGGCAGCCATATTGAGCAAGATGGTGGAGCACTCTTCCTTCGCCCGCGGGAAGCAGTGCGGCCCGCTCACTGGCACGTTGAACGCGTCACAATTACCGGGGTCTGTGTCAGGAGACCGTAAGGGTCTGTGGCCAGCTGGTGCGTCATCGAGAGCGGTAGGAGCATTGCGGCACATTCCTCGTGGGCGCCTTCACCGTCAGTTAGAGAGTGCCGCCGTTAAGGTGAGCAAAACCGCCGAGGTCACCGCCGACACGTGCTCGAATTTGTACGGCAGTCTATGGCTCCGGCTCGTCATGTTCGATCACCGGCACGCTACTAACCGCTTCGAGCCAGGCTGAACGAGGCGTTGTCCTTCGCCGGTCTCTTAGTCGACGAGGGCGACACGCTCATGGTCGGTGCACGCGCGACCACTCTACCGGAGGCTCGTCGCCGAGCCGCCGAACTCAGGCGCGATTTGGAGGGTCGCGGCGTCCACCCGGACGTGCTCGCATTTTGCCGTGCCGAGCTGTTCGCAAACGACTATTTTCATGCGGTGCTGGAGGCTGTGAAAAGCGTAGCGGCCAAGATGCAGGAGCGAACCGGGCTGCCGGACGATGGGTTGGCGCTCGTCGACCGCACTTTCTTGGCGGCTCGCCACCGACGCTCGCGGTCTAACCGCTGTTGTCGGCGAGCCATCGGAGTGAACAGAGCGGCTTCGCTAACTTGGTGCGGGGCACCTTTGGCATGTTCCGCATTCCGACCGCGCACGCTCCTAGGGTTCACTGGTCGATGCCGAAGCCGGACGCTGAGGATCTTCTGACTCCCGTATCTTTGGTTCACCGGCGGTTTGCTCACGCGACGATGCCGTAGCGGAGCTGAGAACGAGACTGCCGCGATCTGCAGATCTTAGCATTCCGCGTATGCGGCTACGAGGCTGTAGAGGCGGCGCGCTGACTCATTGAGCGAGACAATCGAGACTTCTCTCCCATCAACTACCTCTTGGTGGCGCGGAGTCCATGATGGCGCGGTGGATCCGTAATGTCTCGCTGCCGCAGCCGATGAGCGCCAAGCGATCTTGGACGATCCGATCGCCGGCGCCGCGCGTCTGTCCGGCGGCGGAACGCAGATGATTGAGCAAGCTGTTGCCGAGTTTCGAGCCGTTCGTCTTTGCGGTGCTGCTGATCGGGATCATGTCCGGGCTGATCTCCGTCACTGCGGCCTACGCGTCGACCGGGTCGACGGCGGGTCTCGCGACGGCTTGGCTGAAGGCTTGGCTATCGTCCTGGCTGGTTGCCTTGCCGACGGTGCTCGTTGTTCCACCGCTCGTCGACCGACTGGCGGCCTTGCTGGTCCGTGCGCCCGGGCCGACAGGCGAGGGGGGCTGAGCCTATCCTCTAGCTGGCAGCCGTAAACGGCCGAGTCGGGGATCGGTTGGCTGCTCGGAGCTTGACTTGCCTGCGGCGCGCTGCGACCCTTGACTCTTGGTAAAGTCGGACGGTCGGTGTCCGGCGGGGAGTGACCCGGTGCTTGGCATAGACGTCTTCTCTGGCGCTGGTGGAATGTCGCTCGGAGCGCAGGCTGCGGGGGTCGAGGTCGCGCTGGCAATCGAGTTCGATCATCACGCTCATGCCACCTATGCTCTTAACCATCCACGCACATTCGCCATCAGGGCCGACATGCAGTCGGTCTTGGATGTCGGGCTGCCGCGGAGCGACCGTCCGGTCGTGCTGTTCGGGGGTCCTCCGTGTCAGGGCTTCTCGACCTCCAATCAACGGACCCGAGGCGAGGCGAACGAGAAGAACTGGTTGTACAAGTCCTTCGTCGGTCTTGTGGGCGCGGTCATGCCGAATTGGGTTGTGTTTGAGAACGTCCGCGGCATCCTGGAGACTGAAGGCGGACGCTTCGCGGCATTGGTTGAGGAGGATCTTCGTCGCTTGGGCTACTCCGTCGCAAGTGGCCTTTTGAACGCGGCCGATTTCGGCGTTCCACAGCTGAGGTCCAGGTTCTTCATCCTTGCGCGCCTGCACGGAGCCGTTCCGACCTTGCCCTCAACGGGCGGCCATCCGTCGGTGACAGTAGGCGAGGCGCTGGGTGACCTGCCGCTTCTGCCAATGGGAGCCGACAGGTGCGAGCTGCCGTACGCCTCGCCAGTGCGATCGGCCTATGCATGCGCGTTGCGGGGCTTGGCGACGACGGTGACGGGCAATCTGGTCACGGGCAACGCGCCGCACATTGTTGAGCGATACCGCCACGTCCGACCGGGCGGAAATTGGGAGGACATCCCCGAGCATCTGATGCGCAACTATGCCGACCGCAGCCGGTGCCACACCGGGATCTATCGTCGACTAAGGAGTGACGCTCCGTCAGTGGTTATCGGGAACTTCCGCAAGAACATGCTCATCCACCCACACGCCGACCGTGGGCTGTCCGTCAGGGAGGCGGCTCGGATCCAGTCCTTTCCGGACTGGTTCCGCTTCTCCGGATCGATTGGAATTCAGCAGCAGCAGGTCGGCAATGCGGTCCCGCCTCTGCTCGCGAAGGCCGTGTTCGATCACGTGCTCGCGATCGAGGCCCAGAATGACGGAAGGGACATGCCGGAGCAGGCGCTGCCAGCCACTGAGTTGCGAGCTGCCTGAAGCTCTGGTCTTACTGACGGGTGATCAAGCAGGCATGGCGGACACTTCTGCTCAATTGGCCGGCCCTCGTTGGCGGTGTCGGATGCGGCGCACGACACGTCTGCTAAGGTCCTGGCCCTTGGAGTACTCGCGATTGTAGCTGCTTGACGGGATGTAGACGAGGGCGACCTCGGGCAATTCCTCGGTAATCTCGAAAGCGGTGACAGCGGCGAGCTTTGGACCGAGCGACGCGAGCAGCACGTTGTGGTCGCTTAGGAGAGGTTTGATGTGCGCCTTAAGCGCGGCATGTGAGGTGCCGTCGAGATCGAAGCCGTCGAAGTCGAAGATGTGGGCCTGTCGCGCGTACTCGGAGAGCTGGGGCGCGTTGCGAACGACATTCTCGTAGCGTTCTCCGACCTGCTTAGCGATCTCCACCCGGGCGGGTTCGAAAAAAGAGAACAGTTGGTTGAGACGCCCGGCGTCGAAGCCGGACATGGCGATGACGCAGGTCGGCTTGTCGGGGTAGAGGATACCGGATCGCTTCAGCACGAGCCTGGGCTGGAGCGACTCCTTGCTCAGCCAATCCCCGTAGCTTCCGGCCGGCACATACGTGTAGTCGGTGGTGAGGCGCAGTTCGCCTGTCGCGTGCAGCAGGAGCCAGGTCGCCTCTCTGGGCATGGTCGTGCCGTCCAGCGTAACGTGTTTGACGCCCGCGCGGGCGAGACCCTTCGCGAAGGACGCTAGGCCCTTCCACGCCTCGCCGGATCGATCCAGGTCCAGCTCCGTATTGGACGTCAGCATGCCCTGCGCACGCGCCTCCGCGTCGATCTCGCCACGCGCCTCGCGCGTCCAATCCGAGTAGTGCGACGAGTAAATGACGTGGAGCGATGCGTTCGGTTGGGCGTCCAGCAGCGCGCGGACGCTCGCGGTCCAGCGCGGTTCCCAGCTTGCGACGGTGACGATGGCATGATCGCAGGTCCGCTCAGACATCGAAGAGAAGCCCTTGGTCCGGTTCGACGTCCTCTTCCGGTGTCGTCGGCAGAGGTCTGTTGTGGTTGGCGGCCGCGAGCAGGTCGCTGGCCTTGAGCGATGCGCGGCCATGCTGGCCGTGCACGTCGAGTCCGTACTGCGGCAGGAGCATGCGGTTGACGACGTAATAGTTCTCGCGCCCGCCGCCCGACTTGGCGGTGCCCGAGCGGACGTAGAGGAGCTGAGCCTCCTCGGCGAGGTCGAGGAGCCTGACGAGTTCCTGGTCCCGCAGCCGGTCGAAGACGGAGATCGAGAAGACCAGGACGCGTGGCTCGGAGTCGTGGTGGAGCAGCCGCCCGCGGAAGTGCTCGGCAAGCTGCTTGAGAAGCTGATCAATCTTAACCGCGTCGGTCGGTGAGCAGTGGGCGATCGACTTGTCGAGTTCGCCCCGGACGAACTCCCACTGCTTGTCGCTGGCGTCCAGGATGACCTCGCGCTGCAAATCGGTTCGGATGAAGGCTGGGTCATGTTGTCTGAGCGAAACCTCACGCTCGAACATGGCATAGCAGAGATTGAGCAGGTTTCGGACGACCCCGGTGGAGAGGTGGGTGATCGTCTCAAATCCCGAATACTGCGGCTTGTTGGCCCGGCTGCTTCGGTCGCGGAAGTAGAGGGCCCGTCCAAATTTATAGCGGAAGTCGTTGAAAGACTTTTTGTCTTTGGGGTCGATGCCGCGATCGATGGCCAGCTTTTCCGCGCGCCGCTTGGCGTTGGCCAAGTCCTTGGTGAAGGAGTCGCTGGTGGGGAAGAACTCCTCTGCGGGTCGTTCGATGCCGGCCTGCTTGAGGCGCCGGTTGACCACCTTCGTGGCGAAGCGGCCGTACTCCGACTGGAGGTTTTGAAAGGGTCGGTAGAGGTTGATGGCCGTGTAGTCGTGACCTTCAAGGATGTTGCCGCCGAAGGCAGTGCGCAGGTCGTAGTTCCTCATGCCCGCGATCGCCACCTTGAGCGAGAACAGCGAATGGTCGCGGTAGCCCAGCCACGAGTTGATAATCCTCTGCTGATAGGAGTCTAGCATGTGCGCGTCGTCCACCAGAAGGGAGAAGTGGGTCTGCGCGAGCATGGCATTGCGGCGTAGGGCTTCGAGGAGTGGCAGGATGTGTATGTAGAAGGACGAGGTGTCCAGGTTGAACTCGAAGTCCAATCCCTTCGCCAGCGTCTCCTGATCGGCCTTGAGCGCGTCCCGAACGTAGCGGGTCACGTATAGCGCGGGGTCGGTGACCGACGTCAGCCGATCCGACGGCATGAGGTATCGGAGTTCCTTGAGCAGCTCGTCCCGCTCCTTGTCGTCAATGTGCTCCCGGAGCAGCTGCAACGCCTTCCCGATCGCGGCGACGATGGTAAATGTGAGGTACCGCTCCGATATGATGCTGCGTTGCGGCCCGTCGAGCGCTTCGAGGTGTTCCGATCGCTGCAGGAGCGGATTGTTGCTGGGAACGTAGATACCCACGTTCGACAGGTCTGGTTTGGCGTTGTCCAGACGGGCGCGGGCTACCTCGTTCTCAAACGAATAGTAGACGAGGATCATGCTCTTGCCCGATCCCCTGTCGCCATCGAGGATGACGTTGCGGCGGGAGCGGATGAAGCGGGCGTAGTTGTGATCGTCGATGAACCACTCCGACAGCCGATCCGCATCCAGGCTGGATGCGGCTTCGTACTCGAACGGATTGGCGATCGGCATGTCAGCTTCCTTCGTGAAAGAGCGTGTCTAAGACATCATCGAGCGCGAAGTTCGCTGCGATGCTTTCCAGGGTGAGCACCGTCTCCAGAGCAGTTCGGGCATCGCTTATGTCGACGGTTCGCGCGGGCAGGTCCAACGGCTGTCCGCGTTCGTAGAAGCGGAGGCTGATCGACGTCTCCCGGAAGTGCGAGAGCGCCTTCGAGTAGTGTCTGGCGTACTGCCGCTCAGCATTGAGCTTGACGGCGCGCGCGTATGTCTTGGCGAGCACGGCGCGCATGAGAGCGCGCCGTTCCCCGTCGTCCTCCGGGTAAAAGGCGTCGCGCCTGTCGATGTCGTAGTCGACGAGTATGCGTCCGGCCGCGTGATCGATGTGGTACGTCGTCATAGCGGCATACAGATGGTAGAGGCGGCTCTTGTCGCTGAACCTGTGTTCCGGCTTCACGGCGTCCAAATTGGTGAGGGCCAAGAGCGCGGCCGACGTTCGTTGTGGCCCCTCGGCCAGCTCGTCGGCGAAACGCAGAACGGCTGCGATCTCCTCCAGACGGACCTGCGCCTGCGCGAAGAAGGCGGGCTGCTTGGACAGCGCCGCCAGAGTGTCCCTGCCCCCGTCGGTCGTGCGGCCGCTATGTGAGCGTCCAATGCTCTCGATTATGCGTCGGTCGCCGTTGGAGTAGCTCAGCCAGCCCGTGCCCGCGAGCGTGGCGGCATTGCCGATGGCGAGGTTGTGCTTCTCCCGCCCCAGGATGTTGCCGACGTCGTGCGTGAGGCATCCGAGCAGTAGCAGGAGGAGTTCGTGCACGTTGAATTCGCCAGGCAGATCCCAATTGACCTCGTCCCCGTGGGAGGTGGGCAGCCCAAGGAGCTGGGTGGCGTTCTCAATGACGTTCTCGATGTGATCGACGCCATGGTCGGAAAGCTCGGGTTCGACCGTCGCGATCCACGGAAGGATCTCACCCGACATCTCGGTGCGCAATTCGACGTAGCGTGCCCACTGGGCGGCGCCCTTGACAGCGTGCTGCTCCTTGAGTTTCTGCTCGACGAAGGTCTCTAGCGGCTGTGTGCTCCACATGCGGCGGGGTTCGCATCTTCTCGTGTTGTCGGTTCACCCGCCTAGCAGGGTTTCGCAAGCGACTCTGACACATCGTCGAATGCTGAACCAGTATCTGCTCCATTCCGGGTCTCGACCAGACCTCGGCGCAACGAGTGGCTGGCGATAGCCTATCGGCTGGGCTCCGTCCTTCCGCAGTTCGGCGATTGCAAGGGCGCTCGCCATGAGGCTCTCGCATCGGCGATCCGCTCAGCATCGGCGAAGCAGAACGCACGTCGGCTTCGGCTACGCCCCGCTTCACCTCATCAGAGGACTAGCGCCGGACGGCGTATGTGGCACGGCATAAAAGGCGTGGTCGAGGAGGGCGGCGGCGCTGCTCGGCACTGTGGCGACGGTCGCCGCAGTAGTTGCGATCGCGGCCGTGTGGTTCCTCAGGCTAACGGCCACCAAACCAGAATTCGATCGCCGATCGAGCACGGCTTCCACGCGCTGGCCCTTGACGAGCACCGGCCAAGCTTCAAGCCGACGCTCCGGACCGTGGGCCTCGGCCATCAATGCTAAACCTCGTATGCTTGAGAAGGTGGAGCAGCGCTGGTTCGTGGGGGCGCACGCAGATGTAAGCGGCGGTCATCCGAACGATCCGCTCGTACAGCCGCCGCTGCACTGGATGGCGCGCAAGGCTTCGAAGCTAGGCTTGGCATTCCGATATCCGTTGACGCTTGTCGGAGAGGTACAGGATGTGGGCGGATGAGCAGTACCGTCCGCCCAATCTCGCTGACTGGGCCAGACGAGAAGGGGTGCGGCCGCTTACACTCCGCTCATCTGTGACGGCGCGCGGTGCGATGGCGCTCCCAAACTGATCGCGTCCCTTCCGTTGCGCTCTCCAGTCCGCTAGTCGACCGGGCGAGTGATGGGGGCGACCAGATGAGCGGCGTTCTGCCGGGCCAATCCGGCACGGACGACATCATGGACAGTGCGCGCCACGCTCCACCGGGCGAGCAGGGCGAGGTCCTGCCGCCGCTCGACCCGGCGCTCGCCTGCTTCGTTCTGCTGGCCAAGTTCCTGGGCACCCCCGCCGAACCCGCCCAGATCCACCATGACCGTGGCAAAGGGGACGAGCCCTACACGTTCGAGCAGCTGGTGCGCATCGCCAAGCGCCTGGAGCTGATCGCCCGACTGCGTACCGCCGACATTCCGGAGCTGGCTCGACTGCCGTTGCCGGCGCTCGCCGACACGGTCGACGGCGGCGCCGTGCTCCTCTTGAAAGTCGACGATCAGGGGGACATTCCGCGTTACCTGGTGCAACGCGCCGACGCGCAGCGTCCGGAGGTCTGGTCGGCGGACGACTTGGAGGCGCGCTACGGCGGCCGCGTGCTGCTCATGACCTCGCGCGAGCGGATCGCGGGCGAGAAGCGCGCCTTCGACATCAGCTGGTTCATCCCGGCGCTGGTGAAATATCGCTCGGCGCTGCGTGACGTGCTGATCGGCAGCTTCTTCCTGCAGCTGATCGGGCTGGTGACGCCGATCGTCTTCCAGCTCGTGATCGACAAGGTGCTCGTCCACCAATCGCTGACCACGCTGGAGGTGTTGGCCTTTGCGCTCGGCTTCATGCTGATCGTGGAGACGGTGCTGTCGGGCCTTCGCACCTGGCTGTTCGCGCACACCACCAACCGAGTCGACGCGGAGCTATCAGCGAGCCTCTTCCGGCACCTGGTGGCGCTGCCGCTCAGCTACTTCGAGAGCCGTCGAGTGGGTGACAGCGTCGCGCGCGTCCGCGAACTGGAGAATATCCGCCAGTTCCTGACGTCCAACGCGGTCACACTAGTGATCGACCTGTTCTTCACGCTCGTGTTCTTCGCGGTGATGTATCTCTACTCGCCCATGCTGACGCTGATCGTGGCGCTCACCATCCCTGTGTACGTCACCATCTCGCTGTTCGTCACCCCGCCGCTACGCGCCAAACTCGACGAGAAGTTCAAGCGCGGGGCCGAGAACCAGTCCTTCCTGGTCGAGACGGTGACCGGCATCGGGACGCTCAAGGCCATGGCGGTCGAGCCGCGCATGCGGGACCGCTGGGAGAAGCAGTTCGCGGGCTATGTGCAGACGGGCTACGATGTCGCGATGTTGTCCAATTGGGGCAGCCACGCCATCCAGCTGGTCTCCAAGCTGACGACCGTCGCCATCCTGTTCTTCGGCGCCAAGGCGGTGATCGCGGGCGACCTGTCGGTGGGCTCGCTCGTCGCCTTCAACATGCTGGCGGGCCGCGTCGCGCAGCCGATTCTCAGGCTCTCGCAGCTATGGCAGGACTTCCAGCAGGTGCGGATTTCGGTTGATCGCCTTGGTGACATCCTCAACTCGCCCGCCGAGCCGGAGCACAGTCCAGGTCGCGCTTCGCTCCCGCCGATCAAGGGCGAGGTGGAGTTCGACAAGGTGCGCTTCCGCTACCGCCCCGATGTGCCCGAGGCGCTGCGCGGCGTGGAGCTGACGGTGAAGGCAGGCGAGATGCTAGGCATCGTGGGACCGTCGGGCTCAGGAAAGTCGACGCTCACCAAGCTCGTGCAGCGCCTCTACGTGCCCGAACAGGGCCGCGTTCTGGTGGACGGCGTCGACCTGTCGCTCGTCGATCCGGCGTGGCTGCGGCGCCAGATCGGGGTCGTGCTGCAGGAGAACATGCTCTTCAACCGCACGGTGCGCGAGAACATCGCCATGGCGGATCCGACCATGAGCATGGAGCGCGTGATCGGGGCGGCCAAGCTCGCCGGCGCGCACGAGTTCATCGTCGAGCTGTCGCATGGCTACGACACGGTCATCGAGGAGCGCGGCGCCAACCTGTCGGGCGGTCAGCGCCAGCGGCTCGCGATCGCACGCGCGCTCATCGGCGATCCCGCCATCCTCATCCTGGACGAGGCGACCAGCGCCTTGGACGCCGAGAGCGAAGAGATCATCCAGAGGAACCTGAACGCCATCGCCAAGGGCCGCACGGTGCTGATCATCGCGCACCGGCTGTCGGCGGTGCGCAAGTGCGACCGCATCATCACCGTGGAGGCGGGCGAGATCACGGAGATCGGCACGCACGCGAGCCTGGTGAACTCGGGCGGCCGTTACTCACAGCTGCACGCCAAGCAGATGGGCACGCAGACCGGCGACATATCCGGCGGGCAGGCGACGAGCGAGGTCGCCTGATGGGGATGTTCTCCGACCGCTTCCCCACGGCCGCGCGGCACTGGGGCATCCTGCGCGAGAGCTGGCGCAACCAGAACAGGGCGGAGAAGACCGCCAGGCGGCGCTCGGACCACGAGTTCCTGCCGGCGGCTCTCGAGATCATGGAGAAGCCGCCCAGCGTCGGCCTGCGTTGGCTGCTGCTCACCATGTGCGGCGTGTTCGTGGTGGCGCTGGTCTGGTCCTTCATCGGGCGTGTGGACGTGGTGGCGGTCGCCAGCGGCAAGACGGTGCCTGCGGGAAACGTCAAGGTCGTGCAGCCGCTGGAGATCGGCTCGGTGCGCGCCATACACGTGAGGAACGGCCAGCGGGTGAAGGCGGGGCAGCTTCTCATTGAGCTCGATCCTACCATGGCCACGGCCGACGAGGCACAGTCCACCCAGACGCTGAACTCCGCCAAGCTGGTACAAGCCAGAAATGATGCGCTGCTGGCACACCTGCAGGGCCGCGCCTCGCGGTTCTCAGCTCCCCCAGGCACGCCGGCCTCGGTGGTCGCGACGGAGCAACAATACGTCCGCACCGCAATTGCCGAATACGAGGCGCAGATCTCCGGATTGCGCCAGGCACGGGCCGAGAAGGCGGCCGAGCTCGCGGGCACGCAGGCGCGCATCGCCAAGCTGATGGGCGCCAAGCCCTTCATCGCGAAGCAGCTGGACGCGCGCGAGAAGCTCGCTGAGCGCGGCTACTATTCCAAGCTCAAGCTGCTGGAGTATCAGCAGGCCGCCGCCGAGCAGGAGAAGGAGGTCGACGTAGAGCAGGCCAACGCCGACGCGGCGCGCGCGGCGATCGGCACCATCGACGCGCAGGTGGCGCAGCTGCGAGAGACGTTCGGGAAAGCGGCGGTGACGGCGCTGGTCGACGCAAACGACCGTGCGGGTCTCGCGGGCGAGGAGCTGCGCAAGAGCGAGGCGCGGCGTGGAAACCAGGAGCTTCGCAGTCCCGTCGACGGTGTTGTTCAGCAGCTGGCGGTGACCACCGTGGGCGGTGTCGTGCAGCCGGCGCAGGCGCTGATGGTGATCGTGCCGTGCTCGGGCGACGGTCGCGATCGTGCCTGCACCAATCCGATCGAGGTGGAGGCCTTCGTGCAGAACCGCGATATCGGCTTCGTGCAGGTCGGCGAGCGGGTGGCGGTGAAGCTGGAGGCGTTCAACTTCACGGACTTCGGGCTGATCGACGGCGTGGTGGAGGACATCAGCCGGGACGCCATCGACCAGTCGCAGGCACCCGCCGGCAGTCAGCGCGACGAGAGCGGTCGCCCCGTGCAGGCGGGACTGGTCTACGCCGCGCGCATCCGGCTGAAGTGCTCGGCCGTGGACACGCCCGCCAACCCGCTTTGTGCCCGTGTGGGTCCCGGCATGGCGGTGCAGGCGGAGATCAAGACCGGCACGCGCCGGGTTATCGACTATCTGCTCTCACCCATTGCCAAGGCGATGGACGAGGCAGGGCGGGAGCGCTGAGGCTCCCGCCAACTGTTAGTGGGTAGTGGTGTCCGCTGGCTGCGGCTCGGCCGTCGCAGCAGACAGCTTTTCGGCGCCAAGCTTCTTAAGTGTGTCCTCGTCGATCAGCTTGGTGATGAGCGGATGGAGGCGGAGTGAACCCTCCTTCACCAGCTGCTTGAAGTTGGCGATGACGTTGGCAGTCGCCTTCTGATCGGGCGCGATCACGTCCAGAAGCCAGTTGATGGAACCCGAGGTCCAGTCCTCGGCCTTGAGGCGAACCGGGAACACGCCCGCCTTTACCTGCTCGCGGATGGAGCGGTCCACCTCTTCCGAAACGCTGGCCCAGATCGCCAAGCCCGTGATGTCGGCCAGGGCGCTCTCATCAGTCTTGCCCGGGTAAGCGATCGCCACTCGGTCGCGGAGAAGCGGCTCAAGCACGAGGTGCTGGAGGTCGCCGAGTGTCTGGCTACGATAGCGGGGCAGCAGCATGAGAGACATGACCACCTTGCCGAAGCTCTCACGCACCTGGGAGCGAAGGGTGGCTACTTTCTGGGCGATCTCTGGACTGAGCTGGGGATTGGGCGCGACAGGCAGGTCGACCCCTGCCGCCTTATCAACGCTCCCCAATCCTTCTGCGACCCCCTTTTTCGTCCCATCAGCCACTTCGTTCTCCCCTGCGCTCGTGCGTTTGTAGGAGCGTCCTAAAGAGAGAGGAGGGGGTGTCAATTCGCCATTCAAAGGGGATTGTCGGAAAGGTTCCGCTCCCCTAATCTTTCCAGAAGGTAGGGGGTGAAATGGGTACTAAGCTCGAGAGCGGTGATCGCGTGATCGCGTATCTGGTCGGCACTGACGGTCGGCCGGTCATCTACGCGGCTTTAGAGGCGGCGGTCGCAGGTGATGCCACTGCGAAGCCGTTCGGACTATCTCCGCTCGACCTTCCGGAACTTCAAGATTCGGGATTTGGGGTGGTGTTCGGCGGTGTGCCGTTCTCAATCATCAGGGTGCCAACCGCCTTGCCGCGGCCTGAGTGGGAGTTGGGAGTTCGGGCGAACATCGCTTGGCCAACTGCTATCGAGAGTGCGCTGGGTCATTCGGAACATGTCATCGTCGCACCAATCGAAGACGTTACCGATCGTCGGGACGGCTTGCGCAAGGCTGTCCTAACCTCCCTCCTCTCAGCGCTGATTGCCAGGACGCGGGCCACCACTGCCATCTGCTGGCAACCTTCCGGGACTTTTGTCGAAGCGGCTCACTTCATCTCCGCCACGGCTGATCTCGTAAGCGGCAGTGAACTCGGGGCACTGCCCCTAGACAGTTGGATGCGAGTAGACATGGGCCGCATGGAAGGGCGCTATGCCGCCATCGCGCGCGGCTTGGTCCCGCTGGTTGGCGTTGACCTCGCCGTCCTAAACGACCGACCTGATCCTGTCGGTCAAGCAAGCACCCTCTACAGTTTGGCTGGGTATCTTGTTCGAGAAGGTGTGACTCTGTCCGACAAAGACACTTTGGAACTTGGTGGCCAACAGATGGCCGCCAGTTTATCTCCCGACGGGTTGATGATGTGGATTGAGCCGGCGCGCCTGCCTGTCAAAGCAGAAACATACTTAGCAAGGACCAAACCGGTTTTTGGTAAAAAGGTTTAGGCGGCGTCGCATGATGGAGACTCGGGATTTTAATTTCGCTGAGGTTTGGCAAAGAAAGGTTGTTCAATGCCGTTTCTGATGGGAGGCAGGGGCGACGGCTCCGACGAGCTGATTTATGGCGGGAACCTATCCGAGCCGGTCGTCTACAATGATCACGATCTTTACAAACTATCGCCGCAGCAACAGTTTGCAGACATTTTCTCCAAATCTGAGACGAAGCACCTGATCCATCTCAAGCGGCATGAGTTCGATGTCGGCCGCTTGTATTGGAGGTTGAAGCGAACGCGCAAGTCGCTGCCGGGACGCGTCTCCGGTAACCACGTCTGCGACCGGTTCAAGCAGATACTCGAAGAGCTGGAGCCTGATTTCCATAAGTTCGTGCCGATCGATCTGCGCCTGCCGGACGGCCAAACGCCATGGCCGGAACCCTACTGGTACTGGCACAACGACCATTTCGTCGAGTCGATCATCCCTGACATCGGCGATGGCGATCCGCGGCGAACGTCGGGGTACCGGTGGCACGCGGAGAAGGGCTATTTCGCGGACGAGCACGGTGTTCCCTTGTATAGCGCAACAATCCCGATACCGACACGGAAGCCTGTGTTGAACGTCGATGCGATCGCTGGGGTTCACGCGTGGCGTGATCCCGGTTTCGCCCTCCGCTGGGGCGCTCGCATCATCTTCTTTTCCGACGAGCTTGTTCGGCGGCTCAAAGCTGTGAGCGCGCTCAGGGGCTTTTCCGTGCGTGAAGTGGCCGTGTCCGATCTGCCGATTGATCGGCCGATCACGGGTGGGGAGAGTTAAATGGTTATTGAGTTGGCTGATCTCTTCCCCGGCTTCGCCTTTGAGGAAGACTATAGGCCCTTCAAGGGTCCTTTGAATGGCGATAGTGTAACGGGAGCTCAAAAGCACCACCTCCTCCCAACTGCGGAGGCGAATGGATCGAACTTTTTAAAAGCGCTCTATCAGTGGGGATTAGCAAGCTCAGAAGGACCTGACGCATATTACAATCACAATGAGTTTTCCGAAAATGGGATTCAATTGTTCACGGATGCAAAGGTTGCCGAGGAGCGGGGTACAGCGGTTCACAATGGATCTCATCCAAGATACTCTGAAAACCTCGTTCGCCCTGTTCTAGCGAGGCTCCAAGATGGCCTCATCAAAGACGCTCAGACCGAATATGATCGCTTAAAGTCGACTGGCTTGTCAGATAATGACGCACTGGAAACTTTAAGAACTGATTGGCTGCCCGGCAGAATGCGGTTGGCCGCCCAGGACAGAAAAGGGGCGCAGGCAAGCCTTCATTCCGGCCTAACTGCGGACTTCAATTCTGGTGATGGTGTTCGACCTCGGTACGCTCTGAACAACGAAGATGTGTTCATAACCGGCCGGGACCTAGAGTCAGAGTACAACAAAATAAATCTAGAAATAGATGATCCTAACAACCCTATATTTAAGTCTGGTCGCGAAGGAACTTACTCGCGGAGTCATGCAGACCTACAGCTTAGAAACGCAGCTGGTAATTTGATACAGGCTTCTGAGAGAGCTGCGCTGCATCCTAACTTCAAACAAGGTGACGCTACCGAAGCTGCACGCAGGTCAGCTTCTAAGATAAACCTTCTGCATAACACGTCAAAGCTTGGTGGCGACGTTACCGGTTCAGTAGGAGGTCGGACCGCTGCCGCTCTGGCGATAGGTGCAGTTGCTATCAACGGTGGATTGTGGGTCAAGGATCAGATCGACGCAGGACGATCTCTTGACGACATTTTTTCCGAACTCTTGGAAACGGTCGATGGCGATGCTCTGTTAGCGGCTGGAACGTCGCTCGCCGTTGGTGCCCTGGCGACCGCTGCCGTTGGCGTCTTTCTCGGCCCAATTGGGGTCGGAGCGTTGTTGGCCTGGGACCTGATCTCGAGCTGGGATGAGTTCCGTGAGGCTCTGGACAGTCTGGCTGAGGCAACGCCCGACTGGGAGCTGCTGCAGCAGGTGACAGGCTTCCTCGATGAGGCCGAAGGCTCTGTTCGCAACATTATTGGCAGCATAGAATCAACCTATAAGTCCATCACCAATGACGTGCAGGATTTGGCAGGGCTCTTCGTGGACGCGTTGCCGAAGGTGCAGATCGGTAGCGGTGCCGTCGTTCTGAATGGACGGGATGGTCGCGATCTGATGATCGGTGATGAAGGTGTCACGCTGCGCGGTTTGGGCGGCAACGACTGGCTCATCCACAAAGGGTTTGGCGAGGTCTTAGGCGGGTCCGGCGGTGATACCCTGGTCGGGTGGCGCGGTACGACACTCGCTCCCGGCGTTCTCATCGATCCCGAGTTGAGGGCTGAGGAGCAGGCGCTTGTAGCATCCTACAAGCGAGCGCTGCAGGACTGGATTTTGGGCGGTCGAACCGGTGACGCTCCCAAGAAGCCGGAGCCGCTAGATGGCACTCGTGCAACCAGTGATCTCCAGTTGCGGCTAGACGGCGGCAGTGGCGATGACTGGGTCGTTGCACTTGGCGGCACGTCGGTCATTACGGCGGGAGGTTCCGGGCGCGATTGGATCTTCAACACATCAGCTGATGGAGAACTCTGGGGTGATTACGCCAGTGGCGTTGATGATCAAGGGGAGCGGGCCGAGGACGTCTCCGGCAACTCCGACAACTTCTGGTACTTCCCAGACACGACAATCATGGACGCGCAGCACTACGATCTGCTGAAATTCTTTGGTATTCCGCTGACCGGCGGCGACGCGGCTGCTTCGCTTGTCGGGTTGGCTCTCGGGGCCGCGACTGGCAGCTTGCAGGTCGCAGCAGGCGTTATCGGTGCGGCCAACGCCGCCGCGTTTTCGACGGGTAATCAGGTTTATTTCGACCACCTGTTGCCGTTTATCACCTACAAGCGTGACGGCAAGGATCTGCTGGTCGGCAACATCTTCGATGGGTTCTTCAAGGCGGTCACCGGCAGACCAGGCATTTTTAACGCTGTACCAGATGGCGAAGGGGGCTCAATCAACGCATCAGGCGTCATGCGCATCAAGAACTTTGATTTCGTGTCCAGTTACTGGGGATTTGAACAGTTTGCGCTTGGGCAGGGGTTGTCCGACCTAGTTCACGATCCGGAACGTCCTGCCGGCACCATGAACATGGTTTTCAAGGACGGCAATCCACTCCTCGCCGTACTCCAGATGATCGCAGCGCTGCCTCCGATCGCGGGAACCGGTGCTCTGGGCATCCAGATGCAGCTTCTGGCGACCCTAGACGCGGTGCTGACGCCGCTTGCCGCGATGAGCCGCTCCGCCAAGGCTGCGGCCTGGGTGCTGGGCAAGGACCCTCTCGTCATCGATCTCGATGGTGACGGGATCGAGACCGTCGACCGCAATGATCGCAAGATTTACTTCGACGTGGATGGCGACCTGTTCGCCGAGCGCACTGGGTGGCTGAAGGGCGACGACGGCTTCCTGGTTCGAGACCTGAACCGAAACGGGCGTATTGATGACATCGGTGAGATGTTCGGTGCTCGCTTCGAAGGCGGGCTGGACGACTTGGCGCAGTACGATAGCGACGGCGATGGCCGGATCACGGTCGGCGATCTGATCTGGTCGGAGCTGCAGGTCTGGCAGGATTATGACCAGGATGGCGTCACAGACGCGGGCGAGCTCAAGTCCCTGGACCAGCTCGGCATCGTGTCACTATCGCTGCAGCGGAACGCGCTGGACACGGTCACTCCGCAAGGTGCGCAGCTGCTTGGATCCTCCACGGTCACGTTCGCGAGCGGGCTGGTCACCCGGATGTTTGAGGCCATCCTGCCGTCGAGCGACACCGACACCCGCTATGCGGGCGAGGCGGGCCGACCGGACTGGCAGGCTGATCTGGCGCTGGACAGCAAGGGCTTCGGTTCGATTACCGACCTTTCGGTTGCTATGGCCAACGATATCGGCCTGGGCGAGCTCGTTTCGACGCGCGCGGCTGCCATGACCGCTCCCAAGCTCAAGACGCTCGTTGCGCAGGTCGGAGATGTGCTCGGCCGCTGGGGCGAGACGCTGGAGCGCACGCGTGAACTGACGCCGGTGCTGACCGGAACGGACGAGAACGGTCGCACGGTGCTCGTCGACCGTGGCGTCTACGTCGAGGATAAAGACGGCGGTTATTGGACCCGGGCCTCCGGGCAGCCCGTCTCGGGCCAGGACGGCCAACCGATCGTCAGGCCAACCCTGGAACAACTGCTCGCCTTGGGAGGCGAATGGCGCCTCGAACAGGGGTGGTCGTCGGCCACCCGCGGCTCCGCCGTAGAACACCGCGAGGACGCACCCTACCTCGTGGAGATCGTAGCCGGGCGTGTGGTCGTGCTGGACCATGGCGTGCGCCAGGATGACGGCAGCTGGCACCTCGCGAGCGGCAGCACTGTCCTCGGTTCTGATGGAGTCGCGATCGCGCGCCCGACACGAGAGGACATCCTTGCGCAAGCACTTGGCGCGAGGCGTGAATGGCGCTTGGAAGCCATCGGCTTCAATCGCTATGCCGACCTGCCGGTGGAGGCGATCGGCGTTCGGTTCACCGACGGGATCGCCGTAGACTACACGGTCCAGGTCATTGACCGTGACGGCGCCTTCTATGTGTGGGCGCGCAATCTCGACCGTGCGCTCGAGCTGGAGTGGAAGACCGGCGACAGCCGCGAGTTCAACCTGCGCAATTACGAGATCGACTTCGACACGCTCGACGAGATTGGATCGACGGACGACTCCGCGTACCGCGTCGAGCTTCTCACCCCGGCCCAGTTCCACTTCGCCACCAGCTTGGGCGGTATCGACTTCCGACCCGAGATGCTGACTGCCGCCATCGATGCGGCCAGCGGTCACATCAGCTACACCGTCAATGCGAGCGGCTCCCCGAGCCTTGCCGCCGACCGCTACGTCTCAGCCATCAAGCCGGTGATCGACCTCGTCGGCGCGGCCATGGGCGAGTACATCCTGGTGAGCCGACGCACGGCGGTGCGCCTGGCACTGCAGGGTGGTCTCAAGGAGTTCGCGCGCGGGCTGGCCTACGATGTCGCGACGAGCACCTACCTCGCGACAACCGACCGCGAACTGGCCCCGCTCTTCGAGGCAATCTTCGAAGGCGCGCCGGCATCCAACGCCGACGATGCGGTGCTCGACTACCTTGCCGATTGGAACGAGATCCTCTGGCAGGTCTATCCCGACTACCAGATGAAGGGGGACGGGAACCTGTGGGGCGCCACGGTCGCCGTCGATCAGGCCTACATCTTTCAGATGATGCTGGCCGCCTATGAGACTGTCGGCCTAGACCTCGACATCCGCGGCACGGCTCATGCCCTCTCGATCGACGAGAGCCGCATCCGCACCCACTCGGCAGGTGACGCGACCGTTGCTGGCACGGACGGCACCGACTTCTTCTATCTGTCCGCAGGCGACCAGGTTCTCAACGGTGGCAAGGGATCGGACTTCTATTTCGTCGGTCGCAACGCGGGCCAGGACCGCATCGTCGACCATGACACGGGCGAGGTCGACGAACTGCGCTTCAGTGCCGTCGCGGCCGCCGAGGTAAAGGCGATCCGCGACGGGCAGGATCTCATCCTGCAGATCAGGGGGCAAACCGACCTCGTCCGCATCACCGACCAGTTCCTGGGTGATCTCAACGGCAGCCTGACCAACGGCAAGCAGCTGCAGTCGGGCGTCGACACCATCGTGTTCGCCGACGGGACGATCTGGGATCGCACCCGGATGATGCTGGAGGTGGTCGACCGCGAGCGCGCGGCAGGCATCTTCAATGATCCCCTGATCGGGTCCGGCTCGGCAGACGTGATCTGGGGCGGCAAGGGCAATGACTACCTGTCCGGTGGCGCTGGCGGCGACATCTACGTCTTCGAGCGCGGCGATGGCCAGGACGTCATCAACGACCTCGGCACCTTCTCCTTCGGCCCCAAGAAGGCGGGCATCGATTTCCTGCAGTTCCTCGGCGACATCTCGGCCGACGACCTCAAGCTCATTCGCGACGGTGCCAGCGAGAACCTCAAGATCGTCCTCCTCGACAAGGAGGGGCGCGAGACGACCGACACCATCGAGGTGGTGGGTCAGTTCGGAGGCGTCCGGCTCAACCTGGGAGCCTTCGGCACGTTGCTGGGAAGCAGCGACGGCCTCGACTACGTCGCTCCCAACCTCATTGAGCGGTTCATCTTCGAGGACGGCACGAGCCTCGAATTCACGCAGATCGTCGAGCGCGTGCTCGCCAACGCGAAGACAGCCGGCGATGACGCCATCTACGGCCTGCTCAACGACAACACACTCGATGGCGGGGCTGGCGACGACTACCTGACCGGGCGCCAGGGCTTCGACACCTACATCTACGGTCGCGGCTATGGAAAGGACCAGATCGAGGACGCCGACATGGCCTCTTCGATGTTCGGTCCCAAGGACGACCTCCTGCGCTTCACCGACGACATCCGGTGGACCGACCTGGACTTCCTGCGCGAGGGCAAGAGCGACACGCTTGCCATGCGGGTCACCGGCACCGACGACCGGGTAATCCTGAAGGACTACCTCCAGGAGATCCTGCTGGTCGGCTACACCAACCTCATCGAGACGATCGAGTTCGGGGACGGCACGCGCTGGTCCCACCAGATGCTCCTCCAGCATTATGTCGACCTCGCCAAGACGACGGGCAACGACACTGTCTACGGCTTCGAGGGCGTCCGCGACGTGCTCGACGGCGGTGCTGGTGACGACCGTCTGGAAGGCTTATCGGGCAGCGACACCTACATCTTCGCGCTCGGTTACGGCAACGACACGGTCTCCGACGAGTCCGGCGACGAAACGGTCCGCTTCGAGGGGATCGCGTCGAGCGACGTGACCTTCACGCGTACCGCGCTCGACCTCATCGTGACGGTCAAGGGCACGGGTGAGCGGCTCATCCTCGAGAACCAGTATGTGCGCGACGACGCGCAGCACTACGCGGTCGAGCACCTCGTCTTCACCGACCGCACGGTTGAATTCACCGACGTCAATCCGGAGGACCTGGACCTCGTCGGCACCGACGGCGACGACGTCATCACGGGCTCGAACTTCGGCGAGCTGCTCGACGGCCGAGGCGGCAACGACCTCCTGATCGGCGGCGACGGCGGCGATCGCTACCGTTTCGATGTGGGCTATGACCAGGATGTGATCGTGGACCGCAGGGTGCGCGCCAACTGGCAGGATCGGCGTGGGGTCCGCGTGCCGGTGGACGACGTGGTCGAGTTCGGGGCCGACGTGACCCGCGACAACGTGGTCTTTACGCGCAGCGGCGACGATCTCCTCATTACCATCCTGAGCCCGCAGGGCGTCGCCTATCCAGACTCGCTACGGATCCGCAATCAGTTCGCGGGCGTCGAAAACGCGGTTGAGCGCTTCGAGTTCTACGACGGCTCCGCCTTGACCTTGCGCGACATCGAGCAGCGGCTGCAGATCGAGGGCGGCAACAGCGCCGACAACATCCTGACGGGCTCGCTCGATCAGCCCAACGTGCTCGACGGGCGGCAGGGCGACGACGTCCTGATGGGCGGCCACTCGGCCGACACCTACGCGTTTTCGGCCGGCTACGACCTCGACCGCATCGAGGAGAAGGCGGACCGCGCGGGCGTCATCGACAAGGTGGTGTTCGGAGCATCCGTCCAGCGCGACCGGGTGCGCTTCCGCCGCTCGGGCGACGACCTCGTGGTCGACCTCGACAACGGGACGGACGCGCTCACCATCATCGGTGGCCTCGCGAACACGCGGGTGGAGGAGTTCCACTTCGCCGACGGCTCCGTGCTTGCCCTCGACGGGTCGCGCCCGTTCACCGACGAGAACGGCGTCACCGTCCAGCTGCCCTCCGTCCTCGACCGGATGCTCAGCGGTTCGGACGGCGATGACGAGCTCACGGGCTTCGACAATCGTGACGACACGCTGGCGGGCCGGGGCGGTTCGGACGCGCTCGCGGGCGGCCGGGGCAACGACACCTACCTGTTCGGCTTCGGTGATGGCCAGGACAGTGTCTTCGACGCGGGCGGGATTGATCGCATCGTCTTCGGTCCGACGGTCACGCGCGACCGGGTCACCTTCCGCAACGTCGACGGCGACCTGCTGATCACGCTGGCGACCGACACCGATCGCCTGGTGGTGCTGGGCGGCTACCGCCAGAACCCGGTCGAGAGCTTCGTGTTCGCGGACGGAGAGGTGGTGACACTCGAGGAGGTCCGCGCCGGGCTGCAGGCGTCCGCCGACACCGGCAGCCAGGACCCGCTCGACCTGCGCGACCTGGGCGCCAACGCAGACATCACGCCGGGCCGTGGCCACGACCGCATTATCATGGCGCAGGACGCCGTGGTTCACATCAGCGCAGGTGACGGAATCGACCGCATTCAAATGCCCACGGGCGTGACGCGGGCTACCGTGCAATTCGACAATCTTCTGTCGACCGACGCAGTCGTGCGGCTCGCCTCCCTCAATGGCAGCGATCTGATCATCGACTTTCCAGGCGCGGACAGCCAGGTGCTGCTCGCCGGCGGGTTCGGGTCGGGCGCGGTGCCCACCTTGGTCTTCGCGGATGGGCAGAGTTGGGACGTGGCGACGCTCGTCCAGCGCGCGGTCGCGGACCAAGCGAGCGATGGTGACGATCTCATCATCGGCAGCGACCGCGCCGACGTGATCGCCGCAGGTCGCGGCAACGACGTGGTCGGACGCGGCGTTGGCGCGGACATCTTTGAATTTCAGATCGGCGACGGGCGCGACGTGTTCGACGGCAGCTCGGGAGCCGATCGGCTCCGAGTGACCGGCTACCGCGCCGACGAGATGCGCGTCGCGCGCTCGGCACCGGGACGTAGGGAACTGGTGCTGAGCTTTGGCGACGGCTCCGATGAGGTCGTGTTGCGCTACAGCGGAGAGCTCGGCGTAGACTTCGTCGAGTTCGGCGACGGCACACGTATCGAGCGCGACGCACTGTTCGGTCTGGCTGACACGACCGGAACCGAAGGCGACGACACCCTGGTCGGCGGCGGCCGAGCGGACACCTTGCGCGGTGGCCGAGGCAACGATGTGCTGAAGGGTGGCGGCGGAGCCGACCTTTACGTCTTCAACCGCGGTGACGGTCAGGACCGCATCGAGGCGGGCTCGTCCGTGGACGGGCAGGGGACGTTGCAGTTCGGTGCCAACATCCGTCTAGAGGACGTGCGGCTCAAGCGAGGGGCAGAAGGGTCGCTGCTCCTCCTCATAGTCGGCACCGAAGACCGCGTGACGCTTGTCGGACGCGCAGGCGATCCCGATCCGGTGCTCGCCAATGTCCGTTTCGCTGACGGGCGCGGCTGGACCGCGCAGCAGCTGGCGCTGGCGGTGCCGTCAACCGACGGCGACGATCACATTGTAGTGCCGTCCTTTTCTACGGGCAGCACGCAAGGCTCCGGTGCCGACGTCTACGGCGGGGCTGGAAACGACTGGCTGGAGACCGGTCGCGGTGACGACATCCTGACCGGTGGCCTCGGTAACGATCGTCTGGAAGGCGGAGCCGGGTCCGACATCTACTATTTCGCGCGTGGCGACGGGCAGGACGTCATAGCCGAGCACGACGCCGCGAACTCCACGAGCGTGGACCGGGTTCGGTTCGGCCCCGGAATCGTGCCGGCCGATCTGCGCTTCTCCATCGAGGCTAGCAGCCTAGTGATCCGCATCGACGGCACGGACGACCGGATCACGGTCGAGAACATGTTCACCGACGCCGGGGCCGCGATCGAGGAGGTGACGTTCGCCGACGGTGCCAGGCTCACGCGCGCCGACATCGAGACGCGCCTGGCGACGGGCACCGGCACGGACGATCGACGCGACTTCGGCACGCTGGCCAGGACGCGCTCCGTGGCGGGTGGCAAGGGCGACGATGCGCTGGTCGGCGATCCAGGGTCCACCACCTATCGCTTCGATCGAGGCGATGGACGCGACCGCATCACCGAGCGGCCCGGTTCGGGCTCGACCAACGTGCTGGCGTTCGGTCCCGGCATCGCCGCAGCCGACATCGTGGTGGTGGGTGACGGCGACGACCTCGTTCTGATTCTACGCGGGACCGAAGACCGGGTGACACTCACGGGTGGCGCCAAGGCGACGCTGACGTCCGTTGGTGAGATCCGGTTCGCCGACGGCACGGTGATGCCGATCGCCAGCGTCCGTTCGGCGGCCTTGGACCGCCACGCCGCCGAGGCGGTGCTGCATCCCGCGCAAGGCGGCGATCCATTCGCAGATCCGCTGTTCGGTGACGCAACCACGAACGCGCGATCGAATGGTTCGCAGACATTCGCATCCCGCGGCGTCTCGCCGGAAAACACTAGCTCTCCTTCAGACGGGGCGGTCAGTGGCGACGGCTCGGCGAGTGGCGAGCTTGGAGACGGCACCGTCGACTTCTCGCCGGAAAGCTCGGAGAGCGGATCCGCTCCAGGAGTGCTTATAGAGGGCACGTCCGATCGTGACGTACTCTTCGGCACCGATGGCGACGACGAGATCCTGGGTGGTGCTGGAAATGATCAGCTGAGCGGCGGCGACGGCAATGATCGATTGATCGGCGATCGTCCCGAGGATCTGCTCTTCAACCCGAACGGCCCGGCTCCGACGACGGCCGAACTGACGCAGCGCTTCGGCGGTCTCTCCAACGCGCTGCTGCGCGACGCGGACGGGCAGCCCGGCTTCGGCGACGCGGTCGCCTTCGATGACGGCGTCGCCGTTATCGACGTCCCGGCGGACTTCCTGGCCGGGTTGGTGGAGGGAGAGCTCTCGCTCGGCGGTGCCTCGGTGACCTCGCTGGAGCTGTCGAATGTTGGCACCTTCCGGCTGGGTGAGCTGGAGTTCGCCCTGTGGCCTTATCTCGGTGGTCCGCTGACCGGGATCAAGCCGTTCAGCGTCAAGTTCGATGGCGAGAACGACCGGCTGTTCGTGACGCTTGACGGCGTCATCGAGGACTTCAAGGCAGCGGTGCCTGTCGCCGTTCAGGCAGAAATTCGGGTGCTCGGCTCGGGCGAACTGGACGTCATCTACCGCTTCGAGGAGACGAACCAAGGCTTCGGTCCGATCGCGATCAGCGATCGCTACGTGCCTGGAGTCTTTCTGGGTGCAAGTGAACTCGCTCTCATCGCTCCGGATTTCGGACCGAATGGTTATGCGGCCTCCACCGGCAATTTTGGGCTTGTCGGCGTGCACGCCATGGAGATCCGCGCCTCGCGGCCGCTAGGGGCCGTCGTCAGTCAGGACGACCGCCTCGACGGCGGGGCTGGCGATGATTGGCTTGAGGGCGGGGCTGGCAACGACACTCTGATCGGCGGGCTGGGCAACGACATGTTGTTCGGCGGCGACGGTGACGATTGGCTCCGCGATCGTGACGGGAACAATGTCCTGAACGGCGGAGCCGGAGACGACATTTTCTACGAAGTCGGCATGGGCCCGGGCCACAACAACATGACGGGCGGCCCCGGCCAGAATGTGTATCAGATCGGCAGTCTTCTTCCCGTCATCGGCTTCCCAGGCGACTGGGGGGATGGAGACGGCGGCTTAAACGGACCGTCTCTAGCGTTCGCCGCAACGGAGGCACCGTCGTCAGCAACACCGGACGTGGTTACTGACTTCAAGGCGGGTGTAGGTGGCGACCGCATCCAGTTCAGCGACTGGATTAGCGAGCAGAATGGGCAGGCTGTCTGGCTGGCGCAGAGCGGGGCCGATACGATCGTCTACTACGCCGATGGCGAAACGACCGACCTGTCCGACGCCCGCGCGCTCCTGCGCCTGGAGAACGTGCTCGCGACTGCGCTCACCTTCGACAATCTTCCTTGGCTCCCCTTTTCGGTTTATTCGGACGACGGTGCAGGTGTAATCCTCGATGGGACGCCAAGAAACGATCAGCTGACCGGCACACGCTTCAACGACGTGATCTCCGGCGGTGGGGGTGCAGATACGATTCGGGGCTTGGCCGGCGACGATCACCTGATCGGCGATGTCCCCAGCGATCTCGACTATGATGGCGGGGATGGTGAGGCATTGTCCCTCACCTCCTTGCAGGCGCGTTTCGGAGTGATCGACAGTGCGCTTCTGACTGGCTTTGACGGACCAAGCGGCTTCGGATCCAATGTCCCGTTCGCGCAGGAGTTCGATGGTCCGATCGCCTACGAGACCTCCTATGCCTACATAGACATTCCGCCTGAGTTTCTCGCCATTTTCCCGGATGGTCGCGTGCCATTCGACGACTACTATGTAGACTCGATCAGTATCGACAAGGCGGGTACCATTAACATCGGTTCGGCATCGTTCGAACTTTGGCCGCTCAACTACGAAGAGCTCGACAGCGTCCCCGGAGCAGCTCTTGGCAGCCGGGTGATGAGCTACGCCTTCGACGCGCCAAATCGTCGCCTGGTGGTCACTTTCGACGGTGTCGGAACGTACAATCATGATGGTGAGCGGCTGTCGGCGCAGGCAGAAATCTGGTTTGGAACCGATGGCCAGACTTCCGTTCTGTATCGCTTTGCTGAGACGGAAGGCTGGAGCACCTACTTCAACGACGGAGGATATCAGGACGCGCCAAGCGTCTATTTGGATGGCGTTCTTCGGCTGGAGGAGCCGAGCGGCGACATCGGGCTTCTTTCCTCTACCGTCGGCAACACCGGCTTCCCGGGTGTGCAGGCTTTTCTGATCGACGGAACGCGTCTTCGCGGTTTGCCCATCAGCCAAGACGACTACCTCGATGGCGGGGTCGGCAACGACCTACTCGAAGGCGGGGCAGGCGCGGACACGCTCATCGGCGGTGTGGGCGATGACCTCCTGCGCGGGGAAACTGGCGACGATCATCTCTCCGGGGGTGATGGCGACGATCGCCTTGACGGAGGAGACGGCGACGACATCCTCAATGGCGGGAGTGGCCTGAACGAGCTGAACGGCGATGCTGGCGACGACACGTTCCAGAACGTGGCGAGCATCGGTTCTCGGAACATAATGACCGGTGGAGCCGGGCGCGACCGTTACCAGATCAGCTACGATCGACGCGATGTGGCGGCAGAAGTGGACATTGTCACGGATTTCGTGGCCGGATCCGGCGGCGACATCATTTCGGTGCCGTACAACCTGGCAGTGTACGACCCGCCCCGCGGTTACACCGTCCTGCTCCGACAGGACGGTGCGGACACCCTGGTCCAATACCGGATCGACGGATCGTCGGCACAGGCGGAGTACGGCACACTCCTTCGGCTCGCCAATGTGCAAGCCGGCTCTATCACAAGTGAAAACCTTGGGGGCCGTTCGCCATCACTTCTCGGCCCGCGTACGCTCATCGGCACCGGCGCTCCCGATGTTCTCATTGGTGGCGAGGGCGACGATCTCCTTGACGGTCGTGGCGGCAATGACGAGCTCTACGGTGGTGGCGGCAACGATCACCTGATCGGCGATGACGGCGCTCCGCTGGCCGGCACCGATGACCTCGCCACAAGGTTCGGAAACCTGACGAACTCGCTCGTTGCCGGCCTTGGAGGACCCGCGGGCTTCGGAGAGGCGGCGCTGCAGGCCGGAGACAACCCACAGAGCACCTTCGCCATTCCGACCGAGTTCAACGGCGGGGAGCTGACGATCGGCGGCTCACCCGTCACGGGGCTTACCATCAATAACAATGGCCGGGTGATGCTGGGCGCGCTCACGCTCGGCATCTATGCACATGACGTCGACACTGGCGCCGGCGCACTCGTGCCAAGCCCCGGTGGCAGTTCCACGGGCTCCAATCGCGTGTGGCACGACTTCGACGCCGCCACCCAGACGATTACCGTGACCTGGGACGATGTCGGCCGCTATCGCGGCGGTCGCGACCCCAATGCCTTTCAGTTGCAGTTGCGGGTTCTCGGGCCGGACGAATTCGATGTGGTCTACCGGTACGAGCAGCTGAGCTGGAGCGGCGCCTACCCCGACTACGATCCATATGTGCGGATCGGTGGGCAGACCGTTAGGGTGCCGACCACATCCGGCGTGACCGTGCTGGATGAGCAGGCGGGCAACACGGGTCTGCGGGGCGTCTATGTCGCGACCATCCGAGGCGGCGTCGTTACCTCCACCTTCGACAGCGATGCCGACCTTCTAGAGGGCGGTGCCGGCAACGACCTCCTGGAGGGCGGCCGAGGCAACGATCGGCTCTATGGCGATGAAGGTGACGACACCCTCTTCGGCGGTGCAGGCGGTGACGTCCTCGACGGAGGTCTGGGCGCGGATATCATCGACGGTGGCGCGGGCGACGACCTCATCGTGCTTGATCTCGGCGACGGCGCGGCGGACCGCTACACCGGCGGCTCGGGTCGGGACCGGTACGAGACGCTAGACTTAGCCGGCCTGTCACTCGAGACGGTGGCCGACATCATCACCGATTTCGAAGCCGGAGCCGACGGCGATGTGATCGCGATCGATGGCGCTGGAAGTAATCCCTTTGAGGATGGTCGACTGGCGATCCGCCGCTCGGGGCCCGACACGATCCTTGTCTACACGGACGAGGATGGTGGCGAGGTCGTCGTTCTGCGCTTGCTGGGCGTCGCCGCGGCGGCTCTGCGGCCCGAGAACTTCGGCGGCCTGACCTTCCCGATCTCCGAAGCGATCGAGATCGACGATAACGACGACAGCAACGAACTCCTTGGAAGTCAGGAAGGCGACCGGATCTTCGGCAATGGCGGGGATGACCGTATCTTCGGTTACGGTGGCGACGACCGACTTGCTGGCGGCGCCGGGACTGACATGATCGAAGGCGGTGACGGCGATGATTGGATCGCGGGTCAGGAGGGCCATGATCGGCTCTATGGTGGTCGTGGAAACGATATCCTGTCCGGCGGCAGTGGCGACGATCTGCTGGTCGGCGGCGACGGCACCTCCGCTCTTGCGGGCAACGACGTGTTCTCGGGCGGAGTGGGCGATGACGAGTTGAGGGGCGGATTGGGAGACGACGTCTACCACTTCGCGCTCGGAGACGGTCGCGACACGATCGTGGACGCTGGCGGATACGACCGGTTCGAGTTCGGGACCGGCATAGCGCCGGAGGACGTCCAGGTTCTCCAGGCTACCGATGGTGCCTTGGAGTTCCGGATCGGCGACGGCGCGCAGCGCATTCGACTGCCGGGTGTCGTGTCCAACACCACCGAAACGCGGATCGAAGAAATTCTATTCGCTGACGAAACGGTCTGGTCGTGGACCGACGTCGTGGCCAAGGCGATCACTGCCAGCAGTGGGGATGACCGCTTGGCTGCATTCGGGCAGGACCTTGGACCCAACTTGATCGTCAACGGTGGCTTCGAAGCCTTCGATCCGGCACTCGGTTCGGACGAGGGAGGGTTCTGGAACGTCTCTTCCATCCCCGGCTGGCGCGAGGCGAACGGCAAGCTCTTCGAACTCGTCTACAGTTCGGACGTCACCCCTTCGGAGGGGCGACATTGGATCGACTTGGATGGGCAGGGCTACAACAAGCGGTTCGTACAGACGGTGGCCGGCTTGGCCGAAGGGCGTTTGCTCCTTCAGTTCGACCACGCCAATCGCACCAATGCTCAGTCCGGCTCTTTTGAAGTTCTGTGGAACGGAGCCGTTGTCGCCTCGATCGACTACGTCGGCACGCAAATGGTGTCGGAAGGGCTGATCGTAACGTCAGTGGCCGGCGACAACACGCTGGAGTTTCGCGGCCTAGGTACGGCCGATCGCGAAGGTGCCTCGCTCGATAACGTGCGCCTGCGCACCGTTCCGGCAAGCGCCCAGGGTGAGCTCCTGGCAGGGCTCGCGGGCAACGACATTCTCACTGGATCGGCCTTCGCCGACACGCTCGTCGGCGGCACTGGCAACGACGTTCTCAAGGGCGGTGCGGGTGACGACACCTACCTTTTCAACCGCGGCGACGGGCAGGATCGCATTGAGGACACGCTGGGTGCCAATCGCCTGGTGTTTGGTGCCGGCATCGCTCCCGACGACGTTCGCCTGGTGGAGGGTCGGTCCACCGTAACGCTGGAGATCACCGGCACTGGAGACCGGATCGATTTGGGCATGGCGCCGTCGCTGCCGTTCGCGATTTCGGCGGAGTTCGCCGACGGCACGCGGTGGTCGGCCGAACGGCTCGTAGCGATGGCGCTGACCGCCGGTGTGGCCGACGCGGCGCGCTTCGGTTCCGATAGCCCCGACGTGCTCTTGGGCGGCCAGGGCGACGACACGCTCTACGGCCTCGGCGGCGACGACGAGCTGTCCGGTGGCTCAGGCGTGGATCGTCTGGTGGGCGGCTCCGGCGACGACCTCTACCGCTTCGCGCGCGGTGATGGGCAGGACACCATTTCCGACAGCGCGGGCGCCAGCGATGTGCTGGAGTTCGCGGTGGGGATCACCGCGGCCGACCTGGCAGTCGAGCAGAGCCGTGACGGGGCCAATCTCGTCCTGAAGCTCCGCGGCACGACCGACCGGGTCACCATCGAGGACATGACCGGCGCTGGCCGCATCGAGCAGGTACGCTTCGCGGACGGGACGGTTCTCGGCTTCGCCGATCTCCTGGCACGGCTCGCCACGAGCGGCGACGATACCGTCACCGGCGACAACGCCCCCAACATCCTGGCGGGCGGTCTGGGGCAGGACGTGCTCTCCGGGCGTGGCGGCGACGACATCTACCGTTTCGCACGCGGCGATGGCCGCGACACGATCCGCGACAACGCGACGAGTGGTGGCGATCGGCTCGAGATCGCCGGCTACACGGCTGACGAGCTGTCCTTCTCCAGACGGGGTGCGGGCAGCGACGACGTCGTGATCCGCTTCCGCGGGACGGACGACGAGATCGTCATCCTCGACGCGCTGACCGGCTCGCGTGGCATCGAGACGCTGGCGTTCACGGACGGCTCGATCCTTACGGTGGCCGACATGCGCGACCGCCTCCTGGCGAGCGCGTCCACCGACGGTGACGACGTGATCCAGGGGACGAGCGGCGACGACCGCATCGTGGGCGGGCGCGGCAACGACCTGCTCGTGGGTGAGGGCGGCGACGACACCTATGTCATCCGCTCCGGCGACGGTGACGACCGCATCGTTTCCGGATCGGGACGCGACGTGGTCCAGCTCGACGGCCGGACTGTCGCCGACGTGGCGTCGGCCGTGCGTGGTGGCCCTGATAGCCTAGACCTGATTGTCCGCTTCAAGGATAGCCGAGATCGGCTCGTGCTGGTGGATGCGCTCGGTTCCGGCAACAACGCCACCAACAGCCTGACGGTGCGCTTCGCCGACAGGACCGTGTGGGACCGCACTGCGATGCGGGCACGAGCCCTCGCCGACATCGCCACATCGGGCAAGGACAACATCTACGGCTTCGACGGCGTGGACGCGATCGTTGGAGGCGCTGGTGACGACCTCCTGGCGGGCGGAGCGGGGGGCGACGACTATCTCTTCGCTCGCGGCCACGGTCACGACACGCTCAACGACACCGGCACAGGAACTGGCGCGGGCGAACGCGACGTGGCGCGCTTCCTGGATGTGGCGTCGACCGACGTCGCAGTCGAGCGGCTGTTCCGCGGCAGCGAGACAGTGGTGCTGCGCTTCGCCGGCGTGACCGGCGACAGCGTCACCGTCATCGACGCCCTGGCTCTCGATGGGCGCGGGGTCGAGGCCTATGAGTTCGCGGACGGGGTGACCTGGACCAAGGACAGCCTGCGCGAGCGGCTGGACAACCGCGCGCCCACCGCGACCGACGACGGCTACTTTTCCGTGGTCACCGGACAGCCACTCACGATCGGTGCGGCCGAGCTCCTGCGCAACGACTTCGACGCCGATGGCGATCGCGTCCGCATCCTGTCGGTGGACGGCGGCGAGCACGGGGTCGCGCGCCTGGACGAGAACGGCGACGTCGTCTTCACCGCAACCGGCGGTTATTATGGCCCGGCGGCGCTACGCTACACGATAGCGGATGGCCGCGGCGGCTTCGCGACGGCTAATGTCGATCTGCGGGTGCGCCCTGTGGCCAGCGCGCGCGACGATACCGGCTTTACGGTCGTCGAGGACGGCGACCTCACCATCCGCGTCGAGCGGCTGCTCTCGAACGACCTCGACGGCGACCGGATGATCGTGGGTCAGGTGTTCGGGGCCAAGCATGGTACCGTGGCGCTCTCGAGCGATGGCAACATCGCGTTTACGCCCGACGCCGACTTCAACGGACGCGCCGAGTTCCGCTACGTCGCCAACACGCCGGAGGGCGGACGCGCCGAGGCGCGTGTGTTCATCGACGTCACACCGGTGAACGACGCGCCGCTGGCACGCGACGACGGCGGCTTCGTCACGGCCGAAGGATCGGCCTTCACCATCGACCCGCGCGTGCTCATCGCCAACGACCGGGACGTGGACGGCGATGCGCTGACGCTCCGTTCGGTGCGTTCCAGCGCCAACGCCGAGGTGTCGATCGGCACGGACGGCCTGATCCTCGTTCGACCGCGTGACTATTACTGGGGCCCGACCTTCTTCGAGTACACGGTTTCCGATCCGTCGGGCGCCACGGCCACGGGACGCGTCAACCTGACGGTGACCGCCGTCAACGATCCGCCCGAGGCCAATGACGACCGCATCGAGACGACCGAGGCGGGTGGGCCGATCCTCGAGGACAACCCCATCGTGATCGGGCCCGAGCGGCTGCTCGCCAATGATGTCGAGCGGGATGGAGACCCGCTGTCGATCGTGGCGATCGGTGGCTCGTATGGCGGCTCGGCCCGGCTGCTCGACAACGGCACCGTGCTCTTCGAGCCCACCGCCGACTTCAACGGCGAGGCGTGGTTCGACTACCGTATCACGGACGGCCAGGACGGCTACAGCTGGGCACGCGCGACCGTCGTCTACACACCCGTCAACGACCGGCCCGTCACCCGGGACGACAGCTACACGTCAGATGAGCTCACTATCCTGCGCGGGTTCGAGGACACGGCGATGGAAATCCCGATTGTGGAGCTCCTCAAGAACGACCGTGACCCCGAGGGCTTCGCGCTGCGCTTCGAGCAGGCACGCGATGCGGTGCATGGCGACCTCACGATCACCGATCGCGGCACGATCATCTTCAATCCCGACCCCGACTTCTGGGGCGAGGCAACGTTCGCCTACACAGTCACCGATCCCGAGGGCGCCGTGGACGGCGCCACGGTGACGCTGTGGTTCGAGAACGTGGCCGACGGACCGCCCGTGGCGAACCGCGACACCATCTACGTCTACGAGGACGTGCCCACCGTCATCCCGATCGCGGCGTTGCTCGCCAATGATACCGACATCGACCGCGATCCGCTCACTTTTCTCGGCTGGGCACGCGACAGGGGCCTGAACGGCGATCTTGAACTCAACGAGGACGGAGATCTGCTGTTCACGCCGTGGCGCGATGCGAGCACCTCCACAGGCTTCTACTACACCATTACCGACAACGTGGACGGCACCGCCGAAGGCTATGTCGACGTTATCATCATCCCTTCCAACGACGATCCGACGGCGCAGGACGATGAGGGCTTCGCGACCCCTCTCGACATCCCGCTGGTGGTCCGCGTCGCCGACCTGCTCAAGAACGACTTCGACATCGAGCAGATCGATAGCGACGGCGACGGCTTTCCGAACAAAGACCTCGACGATCCCAATCGTTCGCGCCCGCGCTTCGTGCGCGTGGACGCGCTGCTCGACCCGATGGCGCTCGCGCAGGGCCGACGCGTTTCAGTGGGGCAGTTCGAGGTGGTCGAGTTCCAAGGCGAGCGGTTCGTCGTCGCTCGTTTCGACCAGGGTTTTACGGGCGACGTGGTGCTGGAATACCGGATCGCCGACGCTGAAGGGCTCGAGGATACGGCGTTCGCACGTGCGACGGTCGAGAGCTTCTACTCGGGCACGCTGAAGGGCGGGGCGCTGATCGACTATGTGGTCGGCGGTAGCGGAGCGGACGGGATCCGCACCTCGGCGAGCGATGACTATATTCTGGCGCTCGGCGGTGACGACGTGATCGACGCGGGCGACGGCGACGATGTCATCGATGGCGGTGCCGGAGACGACCTCATCGACGGCGGTGCTGGCGCAGATCACATCATCGGCGGGGCCGGCTTCGACACGGTCGTGTTCGCGGGCTCGCTCGTCGGCGTGCGCGCGGACCTGGAGGCACGTGTCGGCCAGGGCGGCACCGCGCAGGGCGACGTCTACATCGGCATCGAAGCGCTCTTAGGAACGCCCTTCTCCGACGTGCTGGCGGGCGACGCGCAGGCCAATCGTCTCGATGGCGGTGCCGGGAACGACCGGCTGGAGGGCCGCGGCGGTGACGACACGCTGATCGGCGGCGATGGTAACGATCTCCTCATTGGCGGAGCCGGAGCGGACCGTCTTGATGGCGGTGCCGGGATCGACACGGCGAGCTACGCCGCGGTCGACGGCGTCAGCACAGCTGGAGTGCGCGTCTCGCTGGCCGCCGGAACGGCCTCAGGAGGCGACGCCGAGGGCGACGTGCTCACGGGCATTGAAAACCTGACGGGCACCGATCTGGACGACGTGCTGGAGGGTGACGACAACGCGAACCTGCTGGTAGGTGGGAGAGGCGATGACACCCTCATCGGGGGCGGGGGTGACGACACCCTGGTCGGCGGTCGTGGCGCGGACGTCCTCATCGGCGGTGCTGGCATCGACACGGCCGATTACTCGCTGTCGGCCGAGGGCGTGACCGTCGACATGGTGGACGGCACTGCCGGCGGCGGCGACGCTCAGGGCGACAGCTTCTCGGGCATCGAGATCGTCCAGGGCTCCTACCATGACGACGTGATCCGGGGCGACGGAGGCGACAATCTCCTGCGCGGCGGTCGCGGCGCCGACGTGCTCGACGGGCGAGGCGGCTTCGACACGGCCGACTATTCGCGCGCGGACGAGGCGGTTGTCATCGACTTGGCCAGCGGGCGCGGGCTGGCCGGCGAGGCAACGGGCGACACGCTGATCTCGATCGAGATGCTGGTCGGCTCGATCCACGCCGATCGCTTCCTGGGGTCCGACGGCGACGACTGGTTCGACGGCGGCTTCGGCGCGGACGAGCTGCGCGGGGCGCTGGGCTCCGACCGCTACCTGTTCGGCTTCGACAGCGGCGCCGACCTCATCGCGGAAGAGGGTGGAGCCGACGATATCGACCGCGTCCTCGTCAAGGCGGGCGTGCGTCCCGCCGACGTGTCGCTCATCCGCGACGGCGACGACCTCCTGATCGAACTCGAGAACGACGGCGGCTTCCTCACCGACACGGCCCGCGTCCGCGACCACTTCCTGGGGACCGCGGCCGGTGTCGAGGAAATCGTGTTCTCCGACGGCACGGTCTGGGACCGGGACCGTATGGAAGGGCTGGTTCGCGCGGGTCGGTTCAACGCGCGCGACGACGTCTACCTGTTCGGAGTCGAGGACGAGATCGCCCTCATCGACGTGGCCAGCCTCGTCGCCAACGACGTGAGCGAGGGTGGCGAACGGTTGACGCTCGTCTCGGTGCAGAACGGCCGCCGTGGATCGGCGCAGATCCAGCCGGACGGGCTGATCGCGTTCACGGGCGACCGCGACGTGAACGGGCGCGCCTATTTCGACTACACGGTGCGCGATGAGTTCGGGCGCGAGTCCACCGCGCGCATGCAGGTGAACCTCGCCGCCGTGAATGACGCGCCAATGGCGGTCGACGACCCGCTGATCCGCGGGGTCGAGGACCAGATCCTTCGGATCCGGATCGGGACCCTGCTCGCCAACGACTACGACGTGGACGGCGACAACGAGTTCGAGGAGCTGCGCATCATCGGCACCCGCCCGTTGCGCGATGCTGCGGGCGACAAGATCGACCCTTGGGGCAAGGTCGGCGAAGAGGGGACCAACACTGCAGGCGTGGTCGTGGGCGACTATCTGGAGCTCGCCTTCCGGCCAGACCATTTCGGCTTCGCGGGCTTCGAATACATCCTCTCCGACCGCGAGGGTGCGACCTCCATCGGGCATGTCGAACTCTACATCGAGCCGGTGAACGACGCGCCCCGGATGGGCAAGCAGACGCAGTCGGTGCGCCTGGAGACCACGGCCACGATCAGCGTCGCCGAGCTCATGGCGCAGGTCTACGACATCGAGGGCGACGGCTTCGAGTTCGTCGGCCTTCACGCGGCGGCCGACGGTCGGGCCACGGACAACGGCACGGCCGTGTTCGATGCGGACACCGCCGCCATCGCGTACATGCCGGGCACGCTCGGCCAAGGTTACATTGCCTTCGATGTGATCGATACGCGCGGCGCGTCCGCGACGCTGCGCTACCAAGTCAAGGTGAGGCCGCTGAACGACGCGCCGATCGCACGCAACGACTACGGACTGCGCACGCTCGAGGACACGATCCTCGTCATCGATTCCGCGACCCTGCTCGCCAACGACACGGACGAGAACGGCGACACCATCCTGCTCACCGGCGTCGAGCGCTTCGCCGATGGGGGCAAGGTCCGGATCAACGCCGCCGGTCTAATCGAGTTCAGCCCGCGCACCGACTACAATGGCGCCGCCGGCTTCGAATACTATGTGAGCGACGGACGAGGCGGCACCGCCAAGGCCTACGCCGCCATCACCGTCCTGCCGCGGAACGACGGGCCCGTGCTGCGTCCCGATGTGGTCGGCGGCGTCGAGGACCAGCCGCTCTTCGTCATCCCGGCCGAGGCGTTCGGCAACGACCTGGACCTCCAGGGCGACGTGCTGTTCTTCAAGTCTGCCGATTATCTCGGTACGGCCGCGCGTCGCTACCTCGCGGCGGACTTCGAGGTGGTTGCCAAGGCGGCCAACAACGAGGCGTTGCCCGACTGGCTGACCTTCGATGCCGCCAGCATGACCTTCCGGGGCGCTCGCCCCGAGGACCTCGTGGGCGACACGGAGGTCGCCGTGTTCCTGCGCGATCCGTCGAATGGCGCCACCTATGCGCACCGCTTCACCTTCGCGGCGAAGGACGCCGCCAAGCTCTCGGACGGACTGTCAAAGCGCGACGCGATCATGGCGCGGTACGAGGTGCGCTCGCCGCTCGCGACGAGCTTCGAGTTCTCCGCCTCGCGTCTGCCCGATGGCACCCGTGTCACCGCCACCACGCTCGACGGATCGGCGCTGCCGGCTTGGCTTACCTTCCACGCGGAGCGGCTCTCCTTCACCGGCACGCCGCCTACCGACGATGAGGGGGCGTTCGACGTCCGCTTCACCTTCGAGCGTGGCGAGGGCGAGGGGCTCGCCCGGTTCACCGACACCATCCGCATCGATCCGAGCCGCGGTGACCTGCTTGCCACAGGCATGGGTTATGACGGCGACGTGGCGCTGTTCGATCTGGGTGTGGGCCAATTCACCGCCTCGCTCGCCAGTGGCCGCCCATTGCCCGACTGGCTGACCTTCGACGCGGCCACCATGAGGGTGTCCCGCACCGGCTTCGAGCCGGACACCGATGCCAGCCCGACCCGGCTGCAAATCCGCTTCACGCCGGATGCGGTGGCCGCCGAGGACGATCGTGTCTCCACAGTACGTCCGGGCTTCACGCTCGAGTTCCTGATCGATCCGACCAAGCCGATCGACCCGGCAATCAACGCTCTCCTGGCGAACAGTGCCTACTTCGCCGGTGCCGGCCAGTTCGCCCTTGATCTGACCGGTTCGGCGTCGGTCGTGGCGCAACGCGAGAGCGGCGCGCCGCTGCCGTCCTGGCTCACCTTCGACGCTGCCACACTGAGCTTCGCCGGCATGCCGCCGTCACGCTATGTAGGCGGCGTGCCCGTCCGGCTCGACATCGCCGGTGGCGAAGGGCTTCCGAGCTTTTCGATCCTGACCGACGTGATTGTGGACACAGCGCTGGTGTTCGACCCCAGTGCATCGCAGGTGGGCGTGGCGACCCGGGCGGAGCGGATCGATTTGGCCGCCACGCCGGACTTCAACGGCTCCTTCGCGATCCGCTACACCGCGACCGACGAGAAGGGTGGCGTATCGCTCGAGCCCGCCGTCATCGTCGTCAACGTGGCGCCCACGCCCGAGCGCCCTCAGGCCATTGCCGACGATGTGCGCCTATTCGAAGATGGATCGATTACCATCCGCTTGACCGATCTGCTCGCGAACGACCGCGACGACGACGGCGACCGGCTGCGCATCCTCTCGGTGACAGCTCCCGTCCATGGGCAGCTCCTCGTCACCGAAGGTGTGATGACGATCGCTCCACCGCCGGCCCTCGCAACGTTGGAAGGCGCCAGCTGGACGGCGTCCATGGCCGATGGATCGCCGCTTCCCGAATGGATGCTCATCGACCGAGCTACGGGGCGCGTCACCGCCACTGTGCCGATCGGCGTGCGCGGCAATCTCGCGCTCTCCTTCACGCGCACGACTGATGGTGCGAGCCAGGCGGCCGACCTGACCGTCGCGCTGGACGGTAATGCCGGCGCGACGGTCACATATCGCCCTGACCCCTCCTTCTCCGGGCTGGACGAGCTCGGCTATGTGGTGACCGACGACGCGCAAGGGCCCTCGACGGGCCGCGTGCTGCTTCACGTCGCGCCGCTGTTCGACGCGCCGCAGGCGAACACCGACCGCCTCGACGGGGTCGAGAACACGGTGCTGGTGCTCACACCCGCCGATCTGCTGGCGAACGACATAGACGTCGACGGAGACCTCATCCGCTTCGTGGGCGTGCTGAACGCCGTCCATGGCCAGGTGACCTTCGACGGCACCGAGATCCGCTTCACGCCTGACGCCGGTTTCGACGGACGCGCCACCTTCGATTACGTCGTGACCGACGATGTGAACGGTTCGAGCGTCGGCAAGGTGTTCGTGGACGTCCGCTCCACCAACCTCGCTCCCGTGATCGTCGACGACGTCTTCCAAGGGACGGAGGACGTCCCCTTCGAGTTCACGGCCGCCGACCTCCTCGCCAACGACCGCGATCCCGAGGGTGCCCCACTGCGCTTCGTGTCGCTGTCCACCTCGCACCCCGATGGCCGCATCCAGACGCTGCCGGGCGGGCGCTACCAGTTCGTGCCGAACGAGAACGTCAACGGTCCGGTCTCCTTCCGCTACACGGTGACCGACGGCCGCCGGGAAACGACCGGCAACTTCACCTTCGACCTGGCCGCCGTGAACGACGCCCCGATCGCCAATCCGGACGGTCTCTTCATCGGCCGCCAGGACGAGCCGCTCGTCATCGATTTTGCCACCATGATTGCCAACGATCGTGATGTGGAGGGCGACGCCTTCAGTATCGTCGAGGTCTTCAACGGCGACAACGGGACGGTCGTGCGTGATGGCGACACGGCGGTGTTCACAGGCCGGGCAGGGTATTATGGCGACGCAGGCTTCCGCTATCGCGTGACCGACGAGCACGGGGCAACCAGCGTCGGCTATGTCTCGCTGATCATCCGGCCCGAGTTCGAGCTGCCGATCGCCGTGTCGGATGCTGGCTTCGAAGTCCTCGAAGACGGCTATCTCGACATCGATCCAGCCGTGCTCATGGCCAACGATTACGTGCCCGAGGGCACGACGCCGATCTTCCTCGGGCTCATGGGCCGAGGTGTCACCGAATTGGAAAACGGCCTGTGGCGCTTCACGCCCGATCCGGACTTCTTCGGACGCGTGACGCTCACCTACGCGCTCACGAATGAGTCCGGCTTCGCCATTCCGACCACCGTCACGATCGACGTGCTCCCGGTCAGCGACAATCCGATCGCGCGCGACGATGCGCTCGAGATGGTGGAGGACACGGCCCGGACGATCTTCATCTCGTCGCTCCTGGAGAACGACAGCGACGCCGATCGCCAGGCGATCGTCTTCAAGCGCATCGTGGCCGCCGACGGTCTGACGGTGACCGACAACGGCATCGGCCAGCTGGTGGTCACGCCGGATACAGATCGCAACGGTGACGCCTGGTTCGACTATGAGATCGAGGACTCAACCGGCATCGCCGCGACCGCGCGGGTGTCGGTCAGTCTCGCGGCTGTAAACGACGCGCCCGAGATCGCCGCCATCCCGGTCCTGACCGGCACCGAGGACCAGTTCTTCCGGGCGGTGCTCCCCGCCGACCTGGTGAGCGACGCCGACGGCGACGCGGTGCTGGTGGAGGTGCGCGGCAAGGGAGGCTCGGCCCTGCCGACATGGCTTTCCTTTGACCGCGCCACCAGGGCCCTGTCCGGGCAGCCGCCCCTGGACTTCAACGGCCAGCTGATCGTCGAGATCGCCGCGGCGGACCGTGAGTTCGAGACGGTCCGCGAAATCGTTCTGTCGATCGCACCTGTGAACGATGCGCCGGTGCTGACCGGCTCCACGTCCGCCCTCCAGGCTCGCGAGGACGAGGCGTTCGCATTCCTCCTGCAGACGGACCTGTTCGCCGACGTGGACGGCGATCGGCTCTCCTATTCGCTGACGCTCGGCGACGGATCACCGCTGCCCGACTGGCTGCTTTTCGACGGCACGACTGTCAGTGGTCAGGCACCCCTAGATTTCAACGGTGTCCTCTCGCTGACTGTGACCGCCTCCGACGGACAGGCGAGCGTGTCCGACAGCTTCGAGCTGCGCATCGCGTCCGTGAACGACGCCCCTGTGGTCGCCGTGCCACTCGGCGACGTGCACACGTCCGAGGACCAGCCTCTTGACGTCCTGCTCCCGTCCCGCAGCTTCACGGACGTGGACGGCGACGCGCTGTCACTGACCGCCCGGCTGGTCGACGGCGATCTGCCGTCCTGGCTCGCCTTCGACGGCGAGCGGTTCACCGGCACGCCACCGTCCGACTTCAACGGCACACTCGCGATCGAGGTGCGGGCAAGCGATGGCCAGGCCGACGCGACCGCACGTTTCAACCTGATCATTGATGCTGCCAATGACGCGCCGGTGCTCCTGCGGGCGCTCGACGACGTCTCCTCGGCCGAGGACGACATCGTCAACATCCTAGTGCCATTGGACCGCTTTGCGGACGTGGACGGCGATGCGCTCGCCTTCACGGCGCGTTCGGCCGACGGCTCGGCCCCGCCTGAATGGCTCGCGTTCGATGGCGGGCGGCTGACCGGCACGCCGCCCCGCGATTTCCACGGCACGCTCGAGCTCGCCATCGTCGCCAGCGACGGACAGGCCGAGGTGGTGGGCGGCTTCCGTCTCGTCATCGATCCGGTGGCCGATGCGCCGGTGGTGCTGGTGCCGCTGACGGACGTCCGGGTCCTCGAGGACGAGACGATCGACTTTGCGGTGCCCGGACGGTTCGGCGACGCCGATGGTGACATGCTCACGGTCACCGCCATGCTTCAGGATGGTCAGCCCCTGCCTGATTGGCTGTCCTTCGATGGTGAGCGCTTCACGGGGCAGCCGCCGCGGGACTTCAACGGCAGCCTCGACCTTGAGGTGACGGCGAGCGACGGAACGGCTAGCGTGGTCGACGGCTTCCGCCTGACGGTCGCCGCCGTGAACGACGCGCCCGTGCGCACTGGCACGATTTCCGACGCGCACGTCGATGAAGACACCGCCGTCGACTTGGCGCTTCCCGCCGGTCTCTTCACCGATCCGGACGGCGACACGCTCGCCCTGACGGCGCTCTCGGCCGACGGCTCCGCGTTGCCCTCCTGGCTCGCCTTCGACGGCACCCGGTTTACCGGTCAACCGCCACTCGACTTCAACGGCACGCTCGCGATCACGGTGACCGCCTCGGACGGCGCCCTCCCGGCGCAGGCGTCGTTCACGCTGGCGATCGACCCGGTCAACGACGCGCCCGTGCTGCTGCGGCGCTTGGATGATGTCGCCACCAGCGAGGACACCGCCTTCTCGGTCGCCCTGCCGCTCGACCGCTTGCAGGACGCCGACGGAGACGCGCTAAGCTTCACCGCGACGCTCGCCACGGGTGACCCGCTTCCGGCATGGCTCGTCTTCGGTGGGGCCGGCTTGTCTGGCACGCCGCCCCACGACTTCAACGGCGCTCTGGACCTGCTGGTGACCGCCAGTGACGGACAGACCGCCACCGTTGCCACCATGCGCCTGACGGTGGCCGCCGTGAATGACGCGCCCATGCTCGTGGCGGCACTGGACGACGTGACATTGAACGAGGACGCCCGCTTCGACTTCGTCATTCCGCGCGACCGGTTTGCCGACGTCGACGGCGACCGCTTGACCCTCTCGGCTCGATTGGAGGGAGGGACCGACCTGCCAATTTGGCTCGCCTTTGATGGTCAGCGGTTTACCGGCACGCCTCCCGCGGACTACAACGGCGTGGTCGACATCCGGGTCACCGCAAGCGACGGCCAGGCGAGCGTGTCCGACGTCTTCCGGCTCTCGATCACACCCGTGAACGACGCG
Organism: Sphingomonadaceae bacterium; assembly: GCA_965261015.1. Classification (GTDB taxonomy): domain Bacteria; phylum Pseudomonadota; class Alphaproteobacteria; order Sphingomonadales; family Sphingomonadaceae; genus CBDHCC01. The sequence continues at coordinate 812,690 of CBDHCC010000002.1, read as the reverse complement.
CCCGTCGCAGCCCTGGTCCTGCGCGACCGTGCCGTGGACGAGGACACGCCCATTGACCTGACGCTGCCCGCCGGTGCCTTCACCGATGTGGACGGCGACACTCTCACGCTCGGCGCCAGGCTGGCGAATGGTGAGCCCCTGCCGTCCTGGCTGAGCTTTGCCGAGAGACGCTTCACGGGCACGCCGCCTCGTGATTTCAACGGCCGCCTGGACTTGGTCGTCACCGCATCGGACGGCACGGCCGAGGCGACGAGCGGCTTCCGTCTGACGATCAGGCCGGTCAATGACCGACCGGTCCTGCTCCAGGCGCTGGATGACGCCGTCAGCGACGAGGACGTCGCGATCGACGTCGCGATCGATCGCGGCCGCTTCGCGGACGTGGACGGTGACGCGCTGGCCTTTACGGCTCGCCTCTCCTCGGGGGCGGACCTTCCATCCTGGCTCCTGTTCGACGGAGAGCGCTTCACCGGTACGCCGCCCGCCGACGTCAACGGGCAGTTCGACATCGAGGTGATGGCGAGCGACGGAACGCTCGCGGTCAGCGACATCTTCCGCCTGACGGTTGCACCCGTGAACGACGCGCCCGCCGTCATCCGCCCGCTGAACGATCAGGTCTATGCCGAGGACCAGGCAGTCTCCATCGCCATTCCGGACAATGCGTTCGAGGACGTCGACGGCGACGCTCTGACCTACACCGCGACCCTGGCCAACGGCGATCCGCTGCCCGCTTGGCTCACACTCACGGGAGATCGTCTGACCGGCACACCGCCGGCGAACTTCCACGGCGCCTTCGAGCTCGCGGTGACGGCTTCCGACGGATCAGCCAACGTGACCGACCGCTTTCGGCTCACCTTCCTGTCGGTCAACGACGGACCAGTCGTGGCCCGGCTGATTCCGGACGTGAACATCGACGAGGACACGCCCGTCGACCTCCCGATTGGGTCCGACACCTTCACGGATGTGGACGGCGACGTGCTCACGCTGTCGGCCAAGCTGACCGACGGGCGCTCGCTCCCGACCTGGCTTGCCTTCGACGGACAGCGCTTCACCGGCACCCCGCCCGCGGACCTGAACGGCGTCTTCGAGATCGACGTGGTGGCAAGTGACGGCGCACTGACCGCGACCGACGCGTTCCGGCTCGTCATCCGCCCCGTCAACGACGCTCCGACGATTGGTGCCTTGCCGACCCTGCTCGGAACCGAGGACCAGCGCTTCAGCGTGACGCTGCCGGCGACCGCCTTCTCGGACGTCGACGGCGATGTCCTCACGATCGGTGTCACTGGCAATGGAGGAGCAGCGCTGCCGGCTTGGCTCGCCTTTGACGCGCGCACGCTCACCTTGTCGGGGCAGCCGCCGCAGGACTTCAACGGCCCCGTGGCGCTCCAGGTCTTCGCGGACGATGGTCGAGCTCGAGCGACCAAGGAAGTCAGCCTCACCATCGCCGCTGTGAATGATACTCCGACAGCTGCACCAATTTCCGGACGGGTGGCGTTCGGCCGCTCGGCCGAGGGGCAGGTCCTAGCCTCCGACGTGGATGGAGACACGCTCACCTACAGCGTCGCCGTGCAGCCCCGCTTCGGCACGGTCGCGCTCGACGCCGCGAGTGGCCGCTTCACCTTCACCCACAACGGCACCGCCGCAGCCACGGACAGCTTCGCGGTCGACGTGAGTGATGGACGTGGCGGAACGGCGCGCAGCATTGCCAGTTACGCGATCGACGCGCCGTCGAACCGGGCGCCGACCGGGATTGCGATCAGCTCGGCGGCCGTGGACGAAAACTCGGCCGCGGGCACCCTCGTGGGCGTCTTGTCGGCGATCGACCCCGACAGCGGAGACGCGCACAGCTTCATTCTCGATGCGCCGAGCAGCCTTTTCGAGATCTCCGGCAACCGTCTGCTGGTTAAGGCGGGAGCCGTGCTCGATTACGAGACGTCCGCGAGCGCTGGAGTCCGCGTCAAGGCCCGCGACGCCGCCGGCGCGACGGTCGTGCAGGCGTTCACCATCGCCATCCGTGATCTTCCCGAATACGAGCGCACCATCACCGGGTCCGCCAGGAACGACAATCTGAAGGGCACGGATCGGGCCGATCACATCTTGGGCTATGACGGCGACGACAGGCTCGAGGGTCAGGAAGGCGACGACTTGCTGGACGGCGGCGCGGGTTACGACACCGCGAACTACAAGGGACGCCGCGAGGAATACTCCATCCTGACCGGGGGAGGCACACTCAAGGTGCGCGACAACGACCCCGGCAAGAAGAACAAGGACAACGACGGTACCGACACTCTCATCAGTGTCGAAAAGCTCACGTTCAAGGGGAATAACTCCGTGTCGATCGCATCACCCATCATCCTCGATCTGGACGGCTTGGGTGTCCGCACCCTCTCGGCCGCGCAGAGCCGCGCGCGCTTCGACCTGGACGGAGACGGGCTCGCCGATGACACCAGCTGGATTGGCACCACCGAGGCGTTCCTCTACGTCGACCGCAATGGTGACGGCACGCTGACCGACGCAGGCGAGTTCAGCTTCGTGAACGACGTGCCGGGTGCCCGTTCCGACCTGGACGGCTTGCGGGCGTTCGACAGCAACGGCGATGGTCTGCTGTCAGCGAGCGACGCGCGCTTCGCGGAGTTCGGCATCTGGCTTGATGCCGATGGCGACGGTGCCGTCGACGAGGGCGAGACCGCCACCCTGACTGACATCGGCCTTGCATCCATCGATCTTACGGGAACGCCGGTCGAGAGCACCTCCGAACTTGGAGAGGTGGCCGTTCTCAATCGCGGCACCTGGACGCGGACCGACGGCACCAAGCGCGAGTTCCTGGACGCGGCCCTGACCTTCTTCTCCGCCGCCAGTAACCCGCTGAGCATGGAGGTCTCCAGCCAATCCTTCGGTGGCAAGGCCAAGAAGCACCGCGTCGGCGCGGTGAACGGCGTGGCTGTGATTCGTCCTACCGGAAACGGTGGCGTCTTCGATCCGCGCGCCAATGCGGTCCACGGCACCACCATCGTGAGCTTCAAGGACAAGCGCTACGGCATGACGACGCCGCTGGTGCTCGACCTTGACGGCGATGGCCTGGAAATCGTCGAGGGCGGCAAGTCGCGCGCGCGGTTCGATATGGATGGCAACGGTGCCGCCGACGACACCGGCTGGGTCGGCCGCGGCGATGGCTTCCTTGTTATCGACCGCAACAACAACGGACGGGTGGACGACGGCTCGGAGCTCGACTTCTTCGTCGAGAACCCGCTCGCGCGCACCAGCCTGGAGGCGCTGGCCTCCCTCGACAGCAACGGCGATGGTCGCCTGGACGCCAAGGATGCCCGCTTTGGCGAGCTCAAGGTTTGGGTGGATGACAACGACAACGGGGTCACCGACGCGGGCGAGATGAAGTCTCTCGCGGATCACGGCATCGTTTCCATCGATCTGCGCGCCAACGCCTTGTCCGGCGAGGTCAAGCTCGGGCTGAACACCATGCTGGCCACCGCGAGCTTCACGCGTGCGAATGGTGCAGTCGGCAGTGTTGGCGAGGCCATGCTGTCGTTCAAGCCGGCGGCGGCTCCGCGCACCCCGATCGCCTCGAGTGCACGCGCCAGCGAACCCCCGTCGGGCAGCTGGTCGGAACTGATCGAGCGGCGGTTCGACAACTTCGGCGGTATCGACCCGCGGCTGCTTCGCGAGGATTTCGATGCTTTCGCTGAGTACGACGCCGGAGTGCCTGTCGACGATGGGCAGGCGGCGCAGACCGACAACCATCAGTGGTCCGTCGAAGTGGTGGGCGACTTGGATGGGACCGTCACCTCGGAGACCACGCAACGCGGACAGCCGTGGATCATGGAGACGATCGGCAACCTTTCGGTTGGCGGTCAAGCTGCCGAAGGCGAGCAGACAACGATGCCCAGCGATCAGATGGTGGTGCTCGAGACCTTGTCGGCCGACATTGCGGATGCCGGCTCGCCAGCCACCGTGATCGAACTCGATGCGGCACGCTTGGCGCGCATGACCCAGGACATGGCGGCGTTCGGCTCGGCCGGGTTCGACAATGTGGAGCGCCGGTTCCGCGACGGTGTGGGAGGCTATTCGGATTTCCATGCCGCATAGACGGGATCGAGAAGCATCTTCTGAGCTAACCAAGGTGGTCGCGCAATTTGAGAATTGGCCGACCTGTTAACCTGCGGAACTGATGAAGCAGTTGTTACAAACGGGTAAGTGCAAGGCAATTGAGAACGCGATGAGCATTGATCTTGATTCGCGCCTTAAGCTCTGCGAGAAAGCGGCTGGTCACCTGCGTGAAGCTCTGACACTCCTGGATAACGCCGGTGCCACACGCGCGGCCGCTCTACTTGATCACGCACTCACTGCCGTACCGGGAGTGGTGCAGGACGACGCGCCGTGCCGGCTTTGGAATTAAGCAATGGCCTTGGGACGGCCTAGAACAGCAGCAACAACTTTCGACTGCCGGCCCGTGAAACAGCGACCCCGCCATTATCGGTCTCAGGCTCCGCTTCGCTGCACCTCCGACTGGCAATGGCGGCGGAAACGACATGCACTAACGACCTAACCGGACCACCCGGTGGGGGCTGCTCAAGCAGCCGGCTGGGATCTCCGGTAACAAGTCTCAGAGCGCGAGCGTCGGCTACATGCTGCTGACTGAGACCGATCTTGTTCAGATTGTTACATACTCGAGTTCGCATTGCGCAGCTGATGATAGCGCGCCAGGAATGCGCCCTTCGCCTTTGGCGGTGACAGGAAGGCCACGCTGATGGGTGCCGGATCTATCTGGGCGGCGACCGCCCAATCCGCGGTGCCCGGTGCCATGATCTGCAATTGTTCGGCCGCGAGGACGCGCAGGTCAGCGGCTTTGACGCTCGGCCGGTAATCGGGACGCAAGCCGAACCTTTCGGCCACGGCATCTTCAACGGTGCTCTCGATCCTCCGATAGTCGGGTAGCAGCTGCTTGAGGGGCCGGGTAACGTCCCCGAGGAACGCTTCCGCCGCATCGTGGAGGAGCGCTTCATATTGGTAATCGGTCGCGGTCGCGCTCACATGCAGGCTGTGCTCGGCCACCGAATAGAAGCCGCTGCACTGTCCGGCGTAGCGGCAAACATGGGCCAGCGCGTGCGCCACATCGTCGATGCCGAAGTCACTGCCATGTGGGTCCAGGAAATCGAATATACGACCCGAGGCCAGCGTTATGGTGGGACCCTTGGCGACGTTCACGGCGACGATGGGAGTGTGCATGGCGTTCATGTCCTTCTGTGTTGCAGGTTGGTCTCCGGCCGCCAAGGCAGCGGCTTCGATTTCTGACAGGGAGTGGCTTCGGCTCGATCGAAGACGGCGACGGGCTGCCAGTTTCCTGCAGGCTGCTCGTGCGTCTGCTCGTGCGGCTGCACGGCGGAAGGGCGGCGAGTCAGAGTCGCGTGGGACCAAGGCTTGTTGGTCCGTCGATCGGCAGCCAAGGGAAGGTGGGGAGAAGCTCGATGGTTGAAGTTATCGCTCTTTCAGGTCCGATCGCGGTCGGCAAAAGCTCGTTCGTTCGTGAGCTGGTCGCTCAATCGGCCCTTTACCGGCCGGTGGCGGAGGTATCCACCAGGGCTTGGATCGTGGAGCACAAGAAGGTCGGCCACGAACGCGGCGCGCTGCAGGCGGCTGGAGACGAGCTGGATTGCGAGACGGCCGGACGCTGGGTCACGGATGCCGTGCTACGGGAGGCGGAGAATAGCGCCAAAGGATCAGTCCTTCTGCTGGATTCCGTTCGGACCGCCGATCAGCTGCGTCAACTGCGAGGCGAGTTCGGCGACAAGCTGCTGCACATACATCTCCACGCGCCGCGCGAGAGCCTTGCGCACCGGTACGCCAATCGACGGGCGGCCGGCGACGGGCTGAAGCCGTATGAAGAGGTGATCGCCCAACCGACGGAGGCACTGGTCGACGGCCTGAAAGGGTTGGCTGGTTTGGTGCTGGAAGCCGATGGCTACGATCCAGCGGTTCTAGCCGAGACCGCCTGGGCGTTCGTGGAGGGGGGTCAGGCCAATCAGCAGCGTCTCGTCGACGTGATTGTGGGTGCCCAGTATGGGAGCGAGGGCAAGGGCAACATCGTAGCCCACATAGCAGCCGGCTATGACACTCTTGTTCGTGTCGGCGGCCCGAATGCCGGCCACAAGGTGTTCAAGCCGGAGTACACCTACGTCCAGCTTCCGTCCGGCACGGGCTCGGCGCCGGACGCTCAGGTGTTCATCGCTGCCGGCTCCACGATCTGGCTTCCCCAGATGATGAAGGAAATTGCGGATCACGAACTCACTGGCGATCGGCTGTCGATTGATCCCCGCGCGATCGTCATTGATGACGAAGACCGGCGATTGGAGGCAGGCGAACTGGGGTCGATCGGCTCGACCAAGCAGGGGGCAGGCTCTGCTGCGGCCCGAAAAATTCTGAACCGCGGCCAACAGACGCTCTACGGCCCGCCGGTTCGGCTCGCCACCGAAGTGCCGCAGCTTGCCAAGTATGTGAGGGAGGTGCGCGGCGGATTGGAGCGCCTCATGCGTCAGGGCAAGCGGGTTCTCATCGAGGGCACGCAGGGCACTGATCTGAGCATCCATCACGGTCGCTGGCCGCATGTGACCTCTCGCGAGACCTCGGCGGCGGGGTGCCTGTCCGACGTGGGCATCTCGCCGTCACGCGTGCAGCGCATCATCATGGTGCTTCGGACTTATCCGATCCGGGTCGGTGGCAAATCGGGGTGGATGGGCGATCAGATCTCGCTTGAGGTGATCGCCGAGCGTTCCGGTCTGCCGTTGCACGAGCTGCAGAAGACCGAGATGGGGACGATCTCGGGCAACCCGCGTCGGATCGCCGGGTTCGACTGGGCGCAGCTTCTACGGGCCACCCAGCTGAACGGAGCGACCGAGATCGCGTTGACGTTTGCCGACTATCTTGGATCCGACAATCGGTCAGCTACGGACTTTGGCGAGCTGAACGCGGCGACACGGAAATTTATCGAGAATGTCGAGCGTGTGTCGGGAGTGAAGGTCGCTCTGGTGTCGAAGGCCTTTGCCGAGGATGGCGTTCTGGACCGGGAGGCAGAGTCATGAACGAGGCGGAGTTCGTCCGAACCTACCCCAGGCTCTACCACATGGCTCACGGAGGATCGTGGCCGGCGATCCGCGCTGAAGGCTTGATGAGCGCACAATCACTGGCGGATCACTACGGGTTGGGAGGCGAAGACCGCGCCCGGTTGCTGTCCCGTCGTCGTCCGCAGTCGGTGCCGCTAGCCAGCGACGACCGCCCGGGTGCCATGGTGCGCGATCAGAAGCCGATGTCGGACGCGGCCCTTCGTAAGTGTCTGCAGGACGGGATGTCGCCCCGGAACTGGTATGAGCACCTGAACAAGTTTACGTTCTTCTGGGTGTCGCGCGAGCGCTTCTCCAACCTGTTGACGGCGCGAGCTTATCGAGACGCGCTTCAGACGACGCTGACGATCGACACGGCCAGTCTGCTGGCGGCCAACCGCGACCGCGTTTGGCTAAGTCCGCTCAACAGCGGGTCGACCCTCTATCAGCCGCGTCCACGTGGGCGCGGCACGTTCAAGCGCATGGCCGACTTCCCCTTTGCGGAACGAGCGCAAACCCGGGCCGTCAGGGCCAACGTTGTCGAACTGCTTGTGGAGGGTTCTGTTCCCGACATGGCGGATCATGTGCTGGCCGTGCACGAAGTTCTAGGCGGTGAAACTCTTCGGGAAGTGTGGAGGAGTGCGCGTGCGACGGACGACGATCACCCTTAGGCGTCGATCAGTTCACTGACGACGCCGGCGCGCTGGATAAGAGGCGTAGAACCGCCCTCGGTTCTGCGTGCCGGCACCCCGGCGCGGCGCACCAGATCGGCGACATGGCTGGTGAGCCCGAAATCACCTGCCAGCCGGACTCCGCGATCAGGCCCGATCGAGTCCAACATCTGGCGAAGCTCCTCCAGATTGCCCGTGACGGTGAAGTCCAACCAGTGCTCGGCGTCGCCCGGCACGATGACCGTGTCGGACGTCTGCGTAGCGCCAAGGTGAAGCTGGACGATCCAGAGCTGGTTGCCGTCGTGCACCCACTCCAGGCGCGTTGGTCCAAGGGTTGCGCTCAGGGTCGTGTGCGTTGCGTGAACGTCGTCGATTACGGCCTTGGGAAGAGGTGCCGCACCCTCTTGGCCGAGCATGAAGAGATCGCCCTGGCCGCGGCGACCTTCGACGAGAAGAGTGCCGTCAGCCTGCACGAGTGCGGCGCCCGACCATTCGGGATGAACGGCGTCCTGGCAAAGGACGGACGCTATCGAGGTATCGGACGGGTCTTCGTTCGCCATGAGGGTGAATGGGTCCTCCCAGCCCCTGGTGGTTGTGTAGAGCCCTGGGAGCGGTTCGACGGGACAGGTTCGCGTCCACCGTTCCGCCGAACCAGTCGGGCGCCCGAAGCTGTATGGCGCCACGCGGCGGGAAATCGAAAGGGTGCGGGGTACGGCGGCACCCAGGGCGTCCGCGACCAGCAATCCGAACACCTTGTCGCCAAGCATTCGGCTGAAGTGGTTGGGCCAGGTGAGGGACGGATGAGCCTGCAGCGCCACTCCAGTTTCGTGCTCCCAGAGGATGGTGTGTCCGCCTCGCCAGCCGCGCGGTCGGGGGTGGATGCTGAATTCCACCCGCTCATCGGTCGTGACCTCGAGGTCTGGCCTGAAGCCGTAGATCGTCTCCAGCATCGAGATCGCTTGCTCCTGCGGCAAAGCCGTCACACCCGACTTTTCAACACAGCGCGGAGTGTCATCCGGTGCGAACTCGATCACTCCTCCCTGGACGACGCCGGAGACGCCGCCATCGGAGATATCGATAGTCTCATTGACGATCAGGTGCAGACCTTCGCCGCTGAGCCGATCGACCGTGGCCATCACGTCGGCCACGGTCGTGAGCCCGTACACGAACTCGCGCGACCGCAGATCGTCGGGTGCGTAGCTGCGCACGTTGACCATCCGGTCCTCGCTCGCGGTCAGGACGGCCTGGAGCGCCGCCTCGATGGATGCGAACGTCTCGTTGGGCTCATGTCCGCGGATTCGATTGTAGGTTTGCGCGAGACCGTCACCGTCCGGCCGCAGCGCAACGAACTGCGCGACATTGCCCAGCTCCGCCAGGCGATCGAGGATCTCGTCCTTGTGCAATCTCATCGCTGCCATTGCCTTGCACTCCCTTTCCACCAGAACGCTCAACGCACCCAGACCATCGAACGCGCCGCCTACGCAGGCGAGCCCCGACCGGCTCCTCGTGCGCCACAATTGTCACCAAAATATACCACACAGCGGGTCCGGCACCTAACTGGCCAACTGCCAAACGGTGAGTTGGCGACGGCGCATTGAGGCGCTCTTGAAAGGGGCCTCTTGGCGAGGAAACGGCAACTGGCGGTTTATGTGAGCCGCCGAGCAGCTCGACCGCCTACTCCTTCAAAGCGGCCAGCCCAGCAGGTCGAAATGGATTGGGCGTTGCGCTCGTGCGGGCTGCGTGTAGGCCCGGCGACATGATCGATAAGCCCGCCCCGGACGATTACCAGCATGTGGCTGGCATTACGCCTGCCTCCAAGTTCGGTAGCGGCTTTGCACAACAGACGGACGGCTGTGAGGTGGATAAGGGCATTAGTCCGGAGCTGGCGAAGGCCATCCTGGACCGGCTGTGTCGGCATGTCAGCCTTCGCCAATGGAATGCCGCTGTCGCCGAGCACCCTGATCGGGATGGCCTTCTTCGCCCGCTGGGGTCCTGAGAAGGTGAGCCCAGGCCCTGCTTCGGAACAGCAGGAAGGAGCCTCCAAATCGATCTTCGATTGGCATCGCCTTGTTTGGCTGAAAGCGGCCACAATCGGTGTGGTTCTGATTTGCCTGATCGTGGAATTGGTTCTCGCCCGACACTTGGGCGTGTTCACTTGGCCGACTGACCCAAGCTTCCTTCCGCTCCTTCGGCTCGGTGGCTGCATGGCGTTGGGCCTGACAACCTACTGGTTCCTGAGTTCGGCGGCACGCAGCTTCATTGGTCGCGCAAGATCGTCCTGGTGGGAGCCAGGCTCTGCTCCTGAGGCGCCCGATCTATCCTGGAACGACGTGCACAAGCTCGTGGTCTACAAAGATGTGATGGATCCGCTGGCTCTGCCCGGCCGCATCCGCTGGGGATGGTGGCTCCGGTCGCTTGGCCTGCAGCTGCCCATCTATCTCTTGATCTGGGCTATGGCCCTGAGCTTCCTCGACCTGATCTGGGATTTCTCGTCGCAGGTGCTCCGGCAAGGCGGGGCGTCGACAGCATCGCCAACGCACATGTTCTCCGCACCGGGCAGCTCGGCCAGCTACCTCGCTCTGCTTGTCGGTGCAGCCGCCATCTTTTTCACTTTTAGGCAGATCCGTGCGAAAGTCCGCGCCGACAGCCGGCAGCAATGGATCATCCGGGCTCGCACGCTCCTGGGCGAAGTAGTGGCGCTGATTGATGCCCATCGTGATCTGCGAGCTTCGTACAGATATGAGGATGCCGAGGCAGTGTGGTTGAAGCTCAACCCTGCCAGGATCGAGCTGGAACTGATGCTCAATCCTTCGGAGAAGGACCACCGGCTCCTTATGTACCTCATCCAGAGGTTTGCTCGATGGAGATATCCTGTCGAAAAGTCCCAGGATGCACGGATCGTGAGACGGAGCATGGCCGAGATCGCCCAAGTGGGTGGATCGGAGAACGTTGATGTACCCGAGAATTGGCGTGCGATCGCGGACACCAGCGAGCGTGGTGAACTCGTCTCCTACATCCTTCGATTGGCTCACGTCGTCCTGAAGCGGGAGTGGGAGCGGGTGAAACACACTCGGTAGTGAGGCAGCCTTGGAGGTCAGGCGATAGGTGGGGGCGATCTTGCCTCACCAGTGGCATCAGCGGGCATTTTGGGGCGTAATCTCGACGTTGCAGTCACGGACGGCGTCCGCCTGCCGTTGTCATCTACCTTCTGGAATCATTTTGGCCGGCGACTTAGCCGCCTCATCATCTATTCCTTGTGCTGGCGCTTGGTGGGTTGAGGATGGCGGAAGACGATTTGCTGGTGCGGTATTCTCGATGGCGGGAGATGTATTAATACTTAAAGCGGAGGGCGTGCTCACGATGATTATGACGGCCACGAGGAGCCCCAAGGTCGAGGCGACGCCAAATCCGGTTGCGATCCAGAAGCCTTTCTCAGCCTGCTTAGCGGGGCGGTTCACCATCCGCTCGTATTCATCCCGCCGCAGGAAGCGGTAGAGGCGCTTGCGCCAATTGAGCCGAAGCTCACGTTGGATGCGGATGTAGTGGATGCCGCTGGCAATGGTGGCGCCCACATGCAGGAGAAGAACCACCGTGAGCACGATCGCAGCCGGACCCACGAAGGTCGCGCCTGCCGGGAGGGTCACGCGGGCAGCGATGAGTGCGAGGTTGCCCAGCACGGCAGCTAGGACAGCCGTGGAAAGTGAGCGGGTTGTGTCCGACAGCTTCGCCGCCTCGTCGCTGACGGCCTTTCGGAGGTCGCCCAACGCCTTCAGCGTGTCGGCGCTCTGACGGGTGACGCCGAATTGGTAGGCGATCTTGGCGCCTTCGAGCGCGGGTTCAAGCAGGTCGGCGAGTTCGCTCGCCTCACCGTCCCTGACGGACGTGCGCGCGATCTCCGCCGCCAGCAGGCCGTGCTTGTTCTCGAACTCACCCGTGCTTTTCAGGAGCCAGGTGCCGGTCCGCTGGACTGAGGCGAACTGCTGCGGGGGCAGGTCTGTTGGATCATTGGCGAAACGGGTTGGCGGTGGACCGCGGAACAGGAGCTTGCCGTTAGGCTCGATCTCTTGAGCGAAGGTCGCTAGCAGCCGCCGAATGGCGAGCCGGCGCCAAGGAGCCATTGCCGGCGAGGTCACCTTTGTGTCGCTGTCGCGCAGTAGCCATCGTCCGAGGTTCTTGCCTGGCCCACCGGTGCCGAGCACCCTGACGATCCGCTCGGCATCGGGCAGCGGCTTGGAGGGCGCAAAGGCGCCGACGTGCGCCGGTGGCGCATAGCGGACATCCATGGTGTCGACGACGCTGGTCAAGCCCTGAACCCAGACAAGGGTCGAAGCGGGCTCTCGCTTGAGCAGGGCTTCGAAGCCACTGTGCGTGAGCACCGCGTCAACGTCGGGCGGCAAGGCCGGCCGCGTGGCGGTCACCCTCACTCCAGCGTCAGTGCTCATTATCATTTCGCGAGGGATGAGCCCCCCCTGGTCCCAGGCTTCCGGGTCGGCCCACCCAGCAGACACGAGCTTTGTCAGGACGTCGTCCGCTTCGCGCCCGTTCAACTGGTTCACTGCAAGGCGATCGCGGGTCTCACTGACAATCACGCGACCTTCTTGAACCAAGGTGTTGAGGGTGTCAGCGAGGTCGGTCGGCAAGAGTGCCATCCTGCAGCAAGCGTTCGGTCCGGATTGTGAAGATCACCCCATTTTCGGTGTTCTCCCGGGTCACGGAGTTGTCGAGTTCCTCGGCCGGGTACTCCAGGCGGACCTCCTCTGCCGTTCGCACCACGCGTCTTGGTTGGGTGCGAAGGGTGTTAGGGTCCGGGCGGAACTCGACATCCTGCAATTTGCTCTTTTTGAGCCAGCGTCTGGTCGTGCGTTCGATGAGGGTGATCCGGTCTTCCTCGGCCGGCCGATCGGCTGCGTGGAGAACGGCGTCGACCACGTCATTGTTGGTGACGGTGGCACGACCCTGCAGCGCTGCTTTCGCCATGGCGATGGCAGCGCCGACGTCGCGACGTGGCAGCTCCGGCTTCAGATCTTCTGCGCAACCTCGGAGAGCCTCGTTCAGCCTGGTGGACAACTCTGTGTTGGAGCGTGACCGAAAGACGTCCAGGTAGCGCTCGAAATAGTCGGTGAGGTCCGGTGCGGTCTTCATACGATCGGACGCGGAAACCACCTGCTCGGCGATCCCGCCGACGACCCTGACGATGCAGATCTTCTGTATCGCTCGGCGCTCCTTCACGAAGGCTTGCACGATGGCGCGCAGCACATTGCGTCCTTCGGCCGTAGCGAGCTCCACGGCCTCACGGTAGTCGTATTTGATGAGGGCATAGAGGACTGAGCCGTCAACGTCGGACCGGAGCTCCAGCAGGAAAAAGGCACCCTTGACGCTTTGACGCACGTGGAACTCGCGAAAACGCCTGGCGAGCTCCTGCCCGCCGGCTTCGAACGCGGTTTCGCCTCGCGCGATCCGTTCCAAAGTGGCTTTGACAGGAGAAGCATCAGCGAACTGGTGAACGCCTTCGCCCGCCTCCTCCATGATGCGGGCGCGGAAGAACCCCTCTTGCTGCACCTCGTCTTCCATCTGCGGCTCGAAAGGATCGTCTGGGTGACCCACGACGTGGATGATCATGCGAGTGACGAGCAGCGATCCGGCTTCGGCGTCGGTCAGAAAGGCCAAGGGGATAAGCTCCATCCGTGCCGACGCGGGATCACCGACATGGTGGCGTTCTTGAAACGGCTGGCGAGTCAATGTCCAGCCCCGATGTTCCGTATCTGTTCCAATGCGCTCCGCTCTGGAGCGGGTGCGGGCCACCGCAGAGGTCGCGTTCTTGCTGGGCGCTCCCCGTGATTGCAGGAGAGACGCTTAGGGGGCGGCTGGAGCTTCCTCTACATCGCTTGGCGAAGGGTGTTCCGAACGTCATCCAGGCAATCGATCACCTCTCCTTCATGGACGGTCTATCGGCAGATGTGATCCAGGATCCGGAGCAGCGGTCTTGTTGCCAGTGATCCTTTGAAGGAAGGCCCTTGGCTGTTGAACTGCTTCTGGGTCTCCATACGCTGAATGTCGTTGCAGCCGACGATGCTCAGTCCGGTGGAGGTTGACATCAGAAAGCTCATTAACGAGCATTCCAGTGTGAATTCGTGAGGGTTCCGCCGGCCCTCGGTTCGTGGCGAGTTGAGGAACACGAAGTCGTAATCCCAGGATAGTGCGAGGTGGAACTTGTGCTTGCCCGCCTTGGCGGACTTCCAGCCAAACACCTCACCGGGTTGAGCCGATTGAAGCCCTTTGGTGAAGGCGTTCCGAGGCTGTGCAAAGCTCAAGCGGCGTTCCAGGAACTCATGACGAGATCGGACACGACGTCGTGGGGGACCGCCGGAAAGAGCCGCCAGTCCATCGCGGCGGCGCGCGCCTCGTTGTCGCGGTGATCCCACGCCAGTGCCCAGGCCGGGTGGTCGTGCGTGTCCTCGGAGGTCCGATCGAAGCCGGCCTCGGTCACCCGGTCCAGTGCGTCAACGAGCTCGTCCATGTCGGAGACGGAAAGCTTCTTGCGGTTGGCGGCGACGCCGGCGTGCCAATAGTGATGCAGGCCATGCCGAAGGGTGACCGTCCAGGGATCGCTCTCGAGGGCGAAAGCCGACCAGTCGACCTCGCCGCGGAGCATATCGATCGCCAAGTCGCCGACCGGACCCTTGGCCATGGCGACATAGTTGTCGAAGGTGATCGGACGCTGGTGCTTGTCCAGGTGGCTGCAGTCGGCCAGGAACAGGATCTTCACCAGCTCGCCGCGGGTGAGCGACTTGCCGCGCTTGCCGGCCTCTTCGAGCATCACGAGGAGTGCCGCCAGCAGCTTCTGCTTTTTGGGCTTGAAGTGGGGGAGATGATCGAACTTCACGGGAGGATGCATAAATCTTTTTCCTTTACCAAAGCGTTAGCGCCGTCTTCCGCGTGAACTCTCCTGCCTCCTCCTTACCATTGTCGCTAATCGTAAAGTCGACATATGTCTGACGATTGACATGCGCCGTGCACTGAGCCGTGCCCAACGAGCATCCCGCTGTCGGCTTGCACGAAGCCGCAGCGCCAGGTGGCGGGTCAAATGACTCATCGCGGCACACTCTGAACTGTTCCCATTCCAATATATGGAATCCTCAGCACATCTTTCCTATGTGGATCTCCGCACCTGGTGACCTCCAGGAGCTGAACGGAAATTAGAACAGGAGTGTGCGAGATGGACATGGAAGTGCTGACGAAAACGGCCGGGACCACTGAGGAGGGCGGCTTGCAGCTTGCCGGCCTGAACGAACCGATGGAGGAGGTGCGGATCTCCGCTGCCGCGTTTCACGATGCAACGGAGGCGGGCACCCGGATCACCGCTGGCACCATGTTGGATCCGCTCGACTTGGACCAGGAAGATGACTTGGAGGTCGTCGTCAGCCTGAAGGGCCTGTCGCGGGTTTCGTTCGTGGCCGCGCACACTGGTGTCCGCTTTGAGGCTGAGGGGGTGGGCGTCGATCCGGCGGCCTGGATGATGGCTCCCCGACGCTTGTTTGACGGACAGCCCGCTTACCGGGCCTGTGTGGAGCGTGAGCACTTCCTGCGGGCTGTGTTGCTCCACGGCTTGTCGCTGGGCCTCGACGCGGATCCGGACGAGATCGACGACCTGCTCGCCGACCAGGAGGAGATGGAGGTGGATGTGGCCGCCCTGCCCTAGCTCACGCCCGCCTGATGCGCCGCGGCTGCCGGCGTCTGCCGTCAGCCAAGTGAGAACGAACAAGGGAGAAGAAGGATGACCAGTGTCGCCTTGCCCGCGGCTTGTCCGCCCATGCGCTTGGACAGCTGCCGTGCCGATGGCGCGGCCTCGCCGCCGGCCGATGTGAAGGTGTTGCGTCGTGTTGCTGTTGTCGAAGGATGGACTGGGGAGGGCGATCCCTCGTCCGAACGCACGGCTGCCATCGTCGATGTGGAAACCACCGGACTGGCGCCCGACAGTGATCGCATCGTCGAACTTGCCATCCGGCGTGTGGCCTTCGATGCCGATGGCATCGTCACTCGAGTGGGACGCTCCTACGAGTGGCTGGAGGATCCTGGCCAGCCTCTCGATGCGAAGATCACTGCACTGACTGGCCTGACCGACAGCGCGGTTCAGGGGCGTTCCATCGACGATCCGCTCGCCCTCTCCGTTCTGGGGTCGGCGACCGTCATTGTCGCTCACAATGCGGGGTTCGACCGGCGGTTCATTGATCGACGCTTTCCTCTGCTGTCAGGCCATGCCTGGGCTTGCAGCTGCCGAGAAATCGACTGGTCCGCGCGCGGCATGGACGGCCGCTCGCTTGGCTGGCTGTGCGCCCAGGCCGGGTACTTCTTCGACGGCCATCGCGGCGGGCATGACGTAGACGCGCTCATCACCCTGCTGCGGGCGCGTTCGCTAGGCGACGTGACGCCGCTGGCCGAACTGATGGAGACGGCAGCCAAGCCCGGTTGGCGGGTTCGTGCGATCGGTGCGAACATCGCGACCAAGGAGTGCCTCAAGGAGCGCGGCTACAGCTGGAACGCAGGCGATCGCATTTGGGAAAGGGAGATCAAGGATGCCGACCGGCTGGAGGAGGAGTCCTGGCTATCCAAGACGATCTACTGCCCTGACGCCTTTCCCAAGGCCTTCGAACCGCGCTTCGAGCCGGTCGACTGGACCACCCGCCACTCCTGATCGACGGCCCGCCGCAGTTACCGAAGTGGCGAACGCCACACTGTGCCCTCCTCGCGTGCGCCAAGCCTGTCCGCTTGTGGATGTGGAGGTCAGTCGCGCGAGTCCCTCCCCCGCCCCAAGGCGCCTCGCTGACGCGGGCGGAAAAGATCGGCCAGAGTCAGGCAGACTGGTCCATGTTCCGCCGCACGAGAACGAACACAAGGGCCTAGAGCAGCGTTTCCGTCCTCCCGTCCACCAACGCTCGCACCCGATCATCAGAGGGCGGACGGGCAAGCGCCGTCCCCTCCTCATAGCGGCCGCTCAGCCTCATTCGCCTCCAGCATTACCGGCATGACCTCCGGGTGCACGGCGCCGACCAGCGCATTGAGCTCGCAGGTGAAAAACGCCAATCGGTCGCTGTTCTTGGAGGGTCGCCAGACGCTCGCGAAGGGCGTCTCGCCGGCTATGTCGAACCACACCTTGCGCTCGGCACCCGCTTCGTCCGTCCGATCGCAAAAGCAGGTGAAGGGCACCAGGCAGCGACGCTCAGGCGCGCCCAAGACAAACATGCAGCGGAGGACCTCGACCCGACCGGCCACGAGGTCGTACGAACGGCGCAGAGCCAGCATTCTGGTGTCGACGCGGGTGTCGAAGTGCCCTGATGGGCTCCGTCGCTCAAGTCGATGAGCGTGGGAGGGTGGGGTACAGGTCTGGCGGCATGTTTGGAAGGACGAGACTGGTAACGCCTGTTGCGTAGAGCGCCTGAAGGAAGAAGGTCGCGGGGAAGCGCCCGCGGATGAGCCGCTGGCTGATAAGCTTGTTGTCCGCCTCGACGCTCATCTCAGCCAGCCGCGTAGACAGGTCGTTGTACCCCATGTCAGCGGCGAGCAAGTGTGACCTGACGATGTAGGTGCAGAGCCTTTCCCAATCCGCTTCGCTGGCGGGGAACGGTGGAACGATCATCGTATTTTCCCTTCGGTTCATGTTCTTCTTATGTTCCCGCCCTCCTTCTTGGCAAACCTGTTTCAGTTGACCGGTTCGCCTGAGTGGAGAATCTGCTTGCAACAGGCGAAATCACTGGGGACAATAGCGATCTTGCCAGTGCTCTTGGAAGGATGGTTGATTGCAACTTCTGGATTTCGTCAACGATGGCGACCGCAAATGGCGTCCGCTCGTGTTTGTGGCGGTGATGTCCGCGTTGCACGCGATGGTGGCTGCCATAGCCGGAGGGCTTGCTGATGGCGGCGTGCCCGCCCTCGTGACGGCTCAGCTGCAAGCCTGGTCCATGATTGAGCCGTTCCTAGCGGTGGCGTTCTCAGCGCTGCTGGAGGCTGCAGCCTGGTCATAGGCAAGTGTCGGCGTGAGATCGCCGGAGCGACTTGTCGAGCTGCTAGGTGGGCCGTGTAAACTGAGGCGGGAGGCGGGAGGCGGGAGGCGGGAGGCGCAGTCGCAGGCGCACCACGCGGCCGGTAAATGCACGAGGATCGAAGAAGCGCTGCTTTGTGTCGGCAAGTGCGAGGCGGTCTGTCGGGGCGTTCCGCTTGTGTACGTTCAGGAGCAGTGCCGCGGCCGGCTCTGCCCGAGATCCACCCGAACGTGCGGGCTTGCTTGTCCGATATGTTCCTGGAGGATTATCGTGCGCGCGCTCTGTCCCGGCGCGCTGAGGAGGCCATGGCTTCGGTGTTCTCGCTTGTCGACCGCCCGCTTCACTGAGCGGGCCCACAGGGAACCTCTCAGTTGGTGTCCACGAACCAGGAGGAGCGCAGCTCAATGAATTCGCGGAAGGCTTCGTCTAGGCGACTGTAGAGCACCAGTCGTTCGCTCCGGGTGCTGGCGAGACTCGCGTTCCGGAGGCTGCTAAGCTGACGCGACACCGAGCTTGGAGGAACGTTGAGGAGCTCGGCCAGCTGGTGGGTCGGCAGACCTGCACGAACATTTCCGTCGGGCAACGCTCGGAAGATGCTGGAAGCCTGAGCGTTGGCGAGCGCAACGAGTGCGGCCTCGGGCGTCACCTTCGTCACGCACTAGCCATCTGCAGCACCAGCCTGGCCGTCAAAACAAACAAAGTGCAGGCTTAGATCGCCTGGGTGGCGGCGCGGCCAGCAGAGCCCTGTCGACCGACCCGCTAGCTCCCAGACATTATACATTCCATAATCTGGAATAATAGTGTCTCAGCTCCTATGTGACGGGCGTGGACCGCGAGCTTCACCCTAGGTCCGTTGGAAGAGTCATCGACGACAGACGGCGAAGCTTCGGGTGGCAGGCGAAAGAGCACGGGACCGAGGGACAGATGTCAAATGTGAGGCGGAAAGTAGCCGGACGATGACGTTGCGATGGCACCAAAAGATAGATGAAAAGGAAAAGAACATATGGCGAAGAAAACCCGGCTGCCGGCGAAGCGGTCTGCTTCCGCTTCGAGCGCGCAGGTTCCGGCCGTAATTGAGCCGAAGAGTGAGTTGCGCACGATCGATGACGCCTTGGTGCGCCTCGATCAGGTCTACTACATGGAGCGGCTCGCTCCTTTAGGTGACGGTCCGTGGAAGGGGGAAGCGCACAAGCTTGCGTGGGTCGATCCCGACACAGGCCTGCACTGCGTGGTTCTCCGCTCCCCGTCCGGTGGCTTCCTCAGTGGCTTCGTGGGAGTGGGTCCGGAGCACCCGCTATTCGGCTATCGTCAAGATGCGATCCCCGCCTCCCTCGGGATCCAGGCTCATGGCGGGCTGAACTACAGCGCCACCTGTGCCGTCGAGGGCCCGGAGTACCTGAAGGTCTGCCATACCATGGTCGCGGTGCCTCCTTCAGGGCGGCCGGCGGCGGGTGAGCACGACCCTCATTGGTGGCTCGGCTTCAGCTGCGACCAGACCTGCGACCTCATCCCGGGTCGCTACACCAAGCCGGATCCGGCACTCGGCGATGAGCCGGTCTATCGTGATGAGCGCTACCTACTGGACCAGTGCACATCGTTGGCTCGCCAGTTGGATGCAATCGGCCGCGGGAAGTCCGCGTCTTCTGTCCCTGCGGCGCCAGTCCCGCCCCTTGGGCTCGACCCCAAGAAGGCGTCTTGAGCATGGACTACGCACAGCTGCGCTCGGCATCGCTGCCATGGGGGTACTGGCTCCGGGTCCTGAGTGGGGAGGGCCCGAAGCTGCTTCTCGATGAGGATGGCAGTCGCTGGGCGGATGTGCGGGAGTGCTTCTGGGTCAAGCGTCTTGGCTTCTCGGCTCAAGCTGAGGGTGCCAAGAACACAACGCTCGACTTCATGCTCAACGTCTTGGTGGCAGCGGAAGGGCGACGGATGTCAGGCGTCGCGACCGCCTTTGACCTGTTCTCCGACGGCCCTTTGGAGTGGTCGTTCTACCGCTACTGGCTGATGAGCGTGGGGCTCCTGGAGGACGGTGGTCATCCAGGATTCGCCAAGACCACGGTCGAGGGGCAGGCCGTTCTCCTCATGCTGATGGCCAGCCGCGAAACGCGGTCCTACCAACCTCGCCTCGACGTCACGGCCTATCGAGCTTTGCGAAATCAGGGTGGGGCGGATCTGCCGCAACTGGATCTGATCGAAGCCGCCGAAGAGCTGTCCCGCCGTCAGAAGCGGGCCTTCGTTCGCGAGGAGCTGGGTGGGGAGCCTTTGGTGTCGCTGATTGTCCGCGATGGCGGAGGGCGGATTCCATTCAGTCGCACTGTTTGGACGCAGGCGTTCTCAGACGCTGACAGTCGTGACGACTTCTACCTCTGGTTGGTGGAGCGGGTGGATCGCTGGGATGCCTGGTGCGACATGGCGTACCATCGGGGCGGCTCGACCCTGACCCAGCGCCTGCTAGCGATGGTGGTTGCCGAAGGCGGAGGCAACCTCACACGAGCAACCCAATCCTAGCTGATCCGCGTCCGAGACCTTCACCTTGGAGGACTGACATTTGGCGGAACGTGATGCGTCGGGTGCAACGAAGACGAAACCGATCTGGGTCAGCGGCGCGCACGATCCCAAAGGTGGAGATCCGCCGGCAGTGGTCGCGACCGGCAACGGCGTTCGACGGCTCCGACGCTGAAGGGGTGGCAGCACCAGGGAGCGTACCAGTCGGTTGTCCGGCACATGATTGATGGACATCTCGAGGGTTTGACCGGGCTGGAGATCGACAGAGGCAACGATGTGCTGTGAGATCATTTCGGCCTTCGGGAGCCAGAAAGGCAGGACCATCATCGCTCTTAAAAGCAGGTGGTCGACGCACTGTCCGAGTTGTTCGACAATGTCTCTTGGCTGAGCCTCGGGGCGCTAGAGCTTAGCCGATGACGTTCAGCGCAGCGTCGCCATCAGCCGGGTCGGCAAGCTGCGGCGCATCGTCGAGCACATTGGTGGCGGCCACCTCGCAGTTGACGACGAGGACCAGGTCTGCAGGCGAGTGGCCGCACTGCTCCGCCACGTAGGCTGGTGCGGGCAGCGTCTTGGTCCATCCGGCGAAGACGCCGTGCGGCGTCATGAGCATGAGGCGCACGGCGTCGAATGCGGTGACCAATTCGCCGGGCGCTCCCCAAAAGGTGCCGATCAATCCGAAGACGCCGTACTCGCGCACCACGAGCTTGTCGAAGCGGTCCGGCAAGGGGATCGCCATCAGGCGGTCGCGGACCTCTCCCGCGGTCTTGCCCGCTAGGTCACTCAGGGCGGCGCAAAAGTCGGTGACGTCCTGGTCGACGGACTTAATCTGCTCGGCACAGGCTTCCAGGTTGAGCATGTTAGTTCCTTCGTTGATTTTTCCCTCACCATTGAGGATCGCCTCGAACCAACTCATCTTCGGCCGCCTCTTTTCGCGTTCTCGCCACAGCCGGTGGCGCAGTTCCGAGCCAGCCGGCGGAAGGGTTGCTCGAACCTTCACCTACGATGTATTCCAGATATTGGAATTATAGTTCCAAGTGACTACATGCTCTTGGGCCGAGCGGTTTCTGGCACAAAAGTGGTGTTTGGCGTGGATGCGGTCGGAAGGTGGGAGCTGTCGAGATGGGTGGTGGACAGGCGCTGTTGGAGCGCGACGACGACCAGCTGAGCTCGTCAACGGGAAGCAGCATCCCGGATACGGTCTGGAGGCGTCCGTGCGCGCGCATCGAGCCGGATGGCTTGTCGGCTGACATGGGATTGAAGCCGCTGGAGGAGCGGTGGGATCCTCTCACCCGGTGGCTTTGGCTGTCCGGCGCCAAGGCGCTCCGCAGGTCAGGCCGCGGTGGGTTCCGCCTCGTGGAGGAGCTGATCGCAAGCGCCCCGTGGATGGCGAACCCGGCATTGCTGATTAGTCGCCAGCTGGAACGGCAGGTATGGACCGGCAGACCCTGGTTGGCGTTGCGACCGCTTCTCCTCGTCGGTCCACCCGGAGCCGGCAAGTCACGCTTCGCGGCTGAGATGGCGCGACGCAGTGGGGTGGGGCACCTGCGGGTCAGTCTTTCGGGCACGAGCGATGCCCGGATGCTTGAGGGCACGGCGCGAGGCTTCACGGGAGCGCAGCCTTGTCTTCCGGCCGTCGCTATGGCGCAGACGCGTGCGGCCAATCCGGTCATAATCCTGGAAGAGGTCGACAAGGCGGGTGGCAGCGCTCGCAACGGCCGTCCTCTCCAGGTGCTGCTGAACATGCTGGAGGATCATACGGCGCGGAGCTGGTACGATCATTGCCTCTTGGCGCCGGTCGACATCAGCGGGGTGAATTGGATCCTCACCGCAAATGACTGCCGTGGTCTTTCCGAGCCGCTCCTGTCTCGTCTCGATGTGGTGCACGTGGAAGGGCCCATGCCCTGGGATTTTGACGAGCTGCTGGCATCCATCCTGCGCGACATTGCATCAGACTGGAGCGTCTCGCCGGCCGGCATTCCCATCATCCATCCGGACGTGGAGGTCGTCTTGCGCGAGATGTTTATCCGGGATCGTTCCGCACGCTTACTCGCCCAGCGGGTCGAAGACGCCCTGGCCTCGGTGCTTAGCATGACCCGGCACCAGATGCACTAAGATGGGCCTGAAGCAAGCCAAGTTGGTCTCGCTTTCAAGCTGCGATTGCCGTCGGCGTGTTGCCGATCAAGCGGCCGTGTTGCTCCAGCTGGACAACTCATTGATGAATGTGTCGAACGTTCCGGTCTGGCGCCGGTAGAGCACGAGACGAGCAGCGCGAGCGCTGGTGGCCAGACCCGCTTCGCGGAGGCTGCTCAGATGTCGGGACACCGAGCTAGGCGGTAATTGGAGAGATTGGGCGAGCTGATGGGTCGTCAGACCCTGGAGCTCGTCATCCTCGGGCAATGCTCGGAAGATCATCGCGGCTTGCGGGTTGGCCAGCGCCGCAAGGATCATTGCTGTCTGTGAGGCTTCCACGGACCTTACCATGTTCAGCCTGGCAGCTCTGGTCAATCACACGCTGGCTAGGATTGAGCGGCCCGCTCGCGGTGCTTGAGGGGGCTTAGGTTGTTTCAGGACCCCGTTAGGTTGGCTCACCCAGATCTTTAGCGTTGCCGGTCAGCCGGCTGGTGCCCGGGGACGGATTCGAACCGCCGACACTGCGATTTTCAGTCGCATGCTCTACCAACTGAGCTACCCGGGCGCGCTGTCTGACAGGACGCGCGGCCTAGTGACACTGCCGCCGTGCGCTGTCCAGCCCTTCAGTCCTCCGGCGCGTTCGCCACCTCGTCCGGGGTGGCCGGTCGCCCCGGCAACTTGTACCCCTCGCCAAGCCATCGCAGCAGATCGCGATCCTTGCACCCGCGAGAGCAAAAGGGGGCGTGATCGGGCCGGGCGGGCTGTCGGCAGACGGGGCAGGCGGTGCGGGCGGGCATGGACCGGATGTGGGGACGCACGCCGCCGGGGCAAGCGTGCGCCAGCCGGTCAGCCGCAGGCAATCCGCGCGCCCAGCGCCGTCCAGCTCGCCTCCCGCGCCAACGTCACCGCGGCACCGCGCCGGCGTTCAAGCTCGGCCAACCAGTCACGCTTCCATTCCAGCCTGTGAATCAACTGGTCGGACAAGGCGAGGCGCAGCGGCCGCCCGGGCGGTTCGCGTTCCGCCTGGCGAAGCACGGCGCGAAGGCGGTGACCGATGCGATCGGCGGCGATCGTCTCGGGCAGCGAGGCGCGCGGGCGGGGCCGTACGACCTGCACGAAGCCGAAGCCGTTCATCGCGGTGCGCTCGAACGGTGCCGGCAGGGCGGCGTCCAACGCCTGGCCGACGGCGAGCCGGGCCGCCCTCGCGCCGACCGTCGGCAGGTCGATCCCGATCGAGCCACCCAGGTCGAACAGCTCGATCGCCGCCGCCGCCTCGCGCGCGCCGGCAAGCGCCAGGACGTCGACGGGTTCGCTGCCGTCGACGTCGATCAGCGTCATGGCGGGAGTGAGGAACAGACGAAGCGTGCAGCCGGGGCGGACCAGTTCACCGGTCGTGGCCTCCTCCAGCCGCTCCGACCAACCCGCCTCTTCCAGCTCGTCCGACCCGTACGGGTGCAGGAGGCGAATAGGGACACCGGTCGTCTCGAGCCGCTGTTCCAGCGAGGGTGCGGGGGCCGCGGGTCCGTCGTGCGGCACCGCCACGGCGCGCTTGTGCCGCCCGCGCTCCAGACCCGCCTCGCGCACGATGGCGGCGTGGAGGCGCGCCCCTTCCGGTGCGGTCGAGCCGCGCAACAGCAGGGTCGCCCCGTCCGCGCACTCCACCTGGTCCAGATCCGGCAAACAGCGGCGCTTCGTCACCCGTACGGCGACCACTTCTCCCAATCGCAGCGGGGTGTCGGCCGCTTCGATGCGGATCGCCCGGATCCCGCCGTCGGCGACCAGCGCGGCCCGGACCTCGCCGATGCCGCGCTCGACCAGCCATTCAGCCAACGGCCAGTCCGGCGGCCTTCAACAAGGTGCGAGTCTCGTGCAGCGGCAATCCGACCACACCCGAATGACTGCCGGACATCCACCGGATCAGCGCTTCGGCCCGCCCCTGAATGGCATAGCCGCCCGCCTTTCCCAGCCCCTCGCCGCTTTCGACATACGCTTCGATCTCTTCTGGATGGAGCGGTTTGAAGACCACGATGCTGTCGGACAATCGCTGGCGGAGAGCGCCGTCCGGCCCGATCACGGCCACGGCCGACAGGACGTGGTGGCGGCGGTCGGAGAGGAGGGTCAGCATCCGGCGCTGCTCGTCGCGCGTGTCCGCGCACGGCAGGATCCGGCGTCCGACCGCCACGGTCGTGTCGCCGGCGATCACGGCTTCGCCCGCCCGACGCGACACCGCACCGGCCTTTTCGGCGGCCATGCGTTCGGCATAGGGGCGAGCACGCTCGCCGGGACGCGGGCTTTCGTCGATGTCCGGGGATTCGACCCGATCCGGCACCACGCCCAGCCGGGCGAGAAGGGCGAGCCGGCGCGGCGAGGACGATGCGAGCACCAGCTTCACGGCGCGCCCGTCACTTGAAGCGATAGGTGATCCGGCCCTTGGTCAAGTCGTAGGGCGTCAACTCGACCTGCACCTCGTCGCCCACCAGCACGCGGATGCGATTCTTGCGCATCTTGCCCGCCGTGTGGCCCAGGATCTCGTGCCCATTCTCCAGCTCCACGCGAAACATCGCGTTGGGCAGCAGCTCGACCACCCGGCCGCGCATTTCGAGAAGTTCTTCCTTGGCCATGCAAATCCTGTGAAGTGGAACGAAGCCGCGCGCTTAGCCGTTCGGGCACGTCAGCGCAACGGTAACAATCGCTTGGCAGCGGCCGGACGCCCTGTGTACGCGGGCGCTCTGGAACCAACCGAATAAACACAGGTTAAATCACCTTATGAAGCCAACCGTTCTCATCGTGGAAGACGAAATCTTCGTGGCGCTCGACGTCGAGCGTGTGCTGGAAGAGGCGGGCTTCACGGTCGTCGGCGTCGCGGCCGACCGGTCGGAGGCTCTGCGCTGCGTGGATGGGGCGAAGCTCGCCTTCGTGGACGTGAACCTGCGGGACGGGGCCACGGGTCCGCGGATCGCGTGCGACCTGTCGGACGGTCACGACACCCAGGTCATCTACCTGACCGCCAATCCCTCCCAGATCGATCCGATCGCCGGCCGCGCGATCGGCGTCCTGCGCAAACCCTTTGCCGAGGCGTCCCTGATCGAAGTCGCCAATGCCGCGGCCGAGGGGCGGAAACCGGCGGCGGTGGCGGGCTTCACCGCCTACTGACGGTCACCGCGTCAATGCGCTGCGCGGCACCACGAGCGTCAGCACCAATCCTTCGGGACGCCACTCCCGTGTCACCTCTGCGTCGAGTTGTCGCACCGCGCTGAGTTCGATCAGCTTCGATCCGAAGCCTTCGTGGTCTGGCGAAGTCGTGACGGGCGGTCCGCCGCGTTCCGCCCATCGCACGACCACGCGCTCCCGTCCCGCCTCCACCGTTACGTCGACGTGGCCCGTGTCCGTGGAGAGCGCGCCGTATTTGGCGGCGTTCGTGGCGAGTTCGTGCATGAGGAGCGCCAGCGGCGTGGCCGAGCGGTCGTCGATGTCGGTGTCGTCGCCCGACACCGTCAAGCGCTCCTCGCCATAGGGGGACAGGATCTCGTGGATCAGGCCGTGCAGGTGGTCGGTCGCGTGCGGCGGCTCCGAATGTTGCGAGTGCGGGCGGACGAAATCGTGCGCCCGGCCGAGCGCCAGGATGCGCTGCCGCAGTTCGCCGGCGAAGGCGCGGACCTCCGGCCGGTCGCGCGCCGCGAAGGCGAGCAGCCCGGAAATGACGGAAAAGATGTTCTTGATCCGGTGCGACAGCTCCTGGCTGACGACCTCCCGCTCCTCGGCCAGCCGACGCCGCTCGTCGATATCGGTGCAGGTGCCGAACCACCGCACGATGCGGCCGTCCGAATCCCGCAGAGGCAAGGCTCGCCCCAGAACCCAGCGATATTGCCCGTCGCGGCGGCGCAGCCGGTATTCGACTTCGTAGGGTTCCCCGGTCGCCAGCGACCGGTTCCAGCGCGTCCAGGTCGCGGGCTGATCGTCGGGGTGGAACACGTCCGCCCAACCCTCGCCGTCCGTCGAACCGGGCGGCGTGCCGGTGACCTCGTACCACCGCGCATTGAAGAAATCGTGGGAGCCATCCGGCTTCGTGGACCACACCATCTGCGGGATCGCATTGACCACCGTGCGGACCGTCGAGGCGTCCAGGGTGTGCGAATCGGCCGCGGCCTCCGCTTCGCCCGTCACACGCCGGCGGGCGAACTGCACCGCGATCTGGTCGGCCATCAGCCGCAGCCCCTCTTCCTGCAGGGCGGTCAGACCCGCGCGCGGCGCGTGGTCCAGCACGGCCAGCGTGCCGATCGCCACGCCGTCGCTGTCCAGCGGCACGCCGACGTGAAAGCGGTAAGGCACGTCGGCGAGCGCGGGGTCCGAATGGGTGTCGGTCGCCACGGAGAACCCGCCTGCCGCCATCGTGCGCCGCACGAGTTCGACCGGCATGGCACCGTCGAGCCCGACCGCGGCGATGGTGCGCGTGGCGTCGCGATCCAGCAGGGTCACGGCGGCGGCCGGTGCGTCGCACAGGTGGGCCGCGAAGTGAACGAGCGCGTCCAGCTCCGGCTCGGATTGAGTACGATCCAGTCGGGACGTCTGCAGCGCCATCAGCCGGCGCTCGGCATCGAGGGGGGTCGGCAGGATCTGAAGCTTTCGCAAAGGGGCGATCCCCGATCCCTGACCCGCGGCGCGGCGCAAGGTCAAGCGGGCACCGGGAGGCGCGCGGGCCGGCTGTTCTGGCGAGGTAACACACTTGTGCTTGTGATCGTGCCACTCCCCCGGCTAACGTCGCCGCGCCCCAGGTCGGGGCAGGTTGGGGAGATGCGCGCGCAGTGACGCGGCTGGGGGCTCTGATGGTGCTGGTGACGGCGGCGCTGGGCGGCTGCGCGGTCGGGCCGGACTACCGCCCGCCCGATGGCGCGGCGCTGTCGGTGGGAGGCGAGTATGCGGCCCCGCGCGCGGTCGAGAGTGGCGTCGACGCGGTCGACTGGTGGACCCGGTTCGACGATCCGGTGCTGACCCGCCTCGTCGGTGATGCGGCGCTCGGGAATCTGGACGTGGCGGTCGCGGTCAGCCGCCTCGCCCAGGCACGCGAGGGGCTCGTCCAGGCCCGCTCCGGCCGGCTGCCGACGGTCGGTGCCAATGCGGGCGTCGGCCGGTCGGGCTTCGTCACGGGCGCGCCCTCGGCCACGGTGCCGGTCTTCACCGGTGGCGGCGGCACCGGCACCCAGACGATCACCGCCGGTGGGCAGAACCAGCTCTCCCTCTCCGGCGACGCGGCGTATACCGTCGATCTGTTCGGACAAATCGGGCGCGGGATCGAAGCGGCGCGGGCGGACCTCGCCTCTTCGGCCTTCGACGCGGACGCGGTGCGCGTGTCGGTGGTGAGCGAGACCGCCTCCAACTACATCCAGGGCCGGCTGGGACAGGAACGCCTCGCCATCGCGCGCGACGCGCTGGCGAACGCCGACAACAATTTCGAGATCGCCGGGTGGCGCGTCCAGGCCGGGCTGGTGTCGGGCGTGGATGAGGAACAGGCCCGGACCCAGCGCGCCCAGCGACGGGCGGCCATCCCGCCCCTGGTCGCCAGCATCGCGCAGTCGTCCAACCGATTGGGCGTGCTCACCGGACGCGCGCCGGCCGACCTGTCCAGTATCTTCGACCCCGCCGGCCCGATCCCGGAACCGCCGGCCGCCATCGCGGTGGGCGTGCCCGCGGACACCCTGCGCCAGCGGCCGGACGTCGCGGCGGCCGAACGCCGGCTGGCCGCCGCGAGCGCGCGGATCGGCGTGGCCCAGGCGCAACTCTATCCCGCGCTGCGGATCACGGGCAATCTGGCGTCCATCGCGACCGGCCTGGGCAGCGTCCTGGATCAGATCACCTACAGCCTGTTCGGCGGGCTCAGCCAGACGCTGTTCGACGGCGGTCGCCTGCGCTCGCAGGTGCGCGCGCAGGAGGCGGTGACGCGCGGGGCCTTTGCGGACTATCAGCGCACGGTGCTCACCGCGCTCGAGGATGTGGAGAACGCGTTGCGCGCGCTAACCTCGGCGGAGGAGCGAATGGCCGCTCAGGGTGAGGCCGTGGACGCGGCGACCGCGACCGCGATCTACGCGCGATCGAACTATCAGGCGGGGCTGAGCGACTTCACCACGCTGTTGACCATCGAGGACCAGCTGCTGGCCGCCCGCGACGGGCTGGCCCTGGCGCGCGGCGACCGCTCGCTGGCCGCGGTGCGATTGTTCACCGCTCTGGGCGGCGGCTTCGGTGCCGCGCCGCTGGCTTCGAACGCGACGGAGACGCCTAGCCCATGAAGATGCCCTTTCGCCGCTCGAGCCCCGCTGTCCCGGCCACCTCCTCCGCCGCCGCCGACGGCGTCGACCTGGACGATTTCCTGGACGCGCCCCGCCCGTCCCGCACCCGGCGCTGGATCAAGTGGGGCCTGGTGGTGCTCGGCGTCGTGCTGCTCGTCCTCCTGCTGCGCGGCTGCCTGCAGCCTGCGGCGACTGGCGAGTATCTGACGAAGTCCGCCGCGCGCGGCGACCTGACCGTCACCGTGTCGGCGACCGGCACGCTGAAACCGACCAACGAGGTGCAGGTCGGGTCCGAACAGTCCGGCATCGTCACTCAGGTCTTCGCCGACAATAACGACCGGGTGACGAAGGGTCAGCCGCTGGCGCGACTCGACACGTCACGGCTGACGGACGCGATCACGCAGAACCGCGCCGCCCTGAACCTGGCGCGCGCTCAGGTGGACCAGGCGCAGGCGACCGCGCAGGCGTCCGCCTCGTCGCTCGCCCGGCTGGAGAATGTCTATAAGCTGTCCGGTGGCAAGGTGCCGTCGCTGACGGAACTCGACAACGCGCGCGCGGACCGGGCGCGCACAGTCGCCGCGGTGCGAGCGGCGCAGGCGAGCGTCGTCCAGGCGGAGGCGCAGCTCTCCTCGGCCCAGATCAACCTGACGAAGGCCACGATCTACTCCCCCGTGACGGGCGTGGTGCTGTCGCGGCAGATCGATCCGGGGCAGACGGTCGCCGCGTCGTTTACCGCACCCGTCCTGTTCACCATCGCCGAGGACCTGGGCGCCATGAAGCTGGAGGTGCAGGTGGACGAAGCCGATGTCGGGCTGGTCGAGGCCGGGCAGGCGGCCAGCTTCGCCGTCGACGCCTATCCCGGCCGCCGCTTTCCCGCAACGGTCGAGCGGGTGGATGTCGGGTCCGACGGGGCCGGCACCAACGCCGCGGCGACGACCGCGAACCAGGTGGTGAGCTACACCGCCGTGCTATCCGTTCGCAACGACGATGGACGGCTGCGCCCCGGAATGACGGCGACCGCCGAGATCGTGACTCAGACGGAGCGCAACCAGCTGCTCGTCGCCAACGAGGCGCTGCGCTGGCAGCCGGAAAAGGAGGAGGGCGGGGGACTGCAGTTCGGCCCGCCTCCGGGACCGGAGCAGAAAGTGGGCATCGGGCGCGGGGCCACGGGCACGGTCTATGTGCTGGGGGCCGATGGCACGCCGCAGTCGCTGCCCGTCCGCGTGGGCGTCAGCGATGGCACGCGCACGGCGGTCACGGGCGGCGCGCTGAAGGCCGGGCAGAAGGTGGTGGTGGGACAGCTCGTGCCCGGCGAGAGCGAGGCGGAGGCGAAGGGCGGCTCCGGTGGGTGATCCGACCGCCGCGCAGGCGACCCCGCTCGTGTCCATGCGCGGCATCACCAAGGTGTTCGGCGAGGGCGAGAACGCCTTCCAGGCTTTGAAGGGCGTGGACCTGGACATCGCGGCCGGAGAGTTCGTGGCGGTGATGGGCGCGTCGGGATCCGGCAAATCGACCACCATGAACATCCTGGGCTGCCTGGATGTGCCCACGGGCGGCGCCTACCGGTTCAAGGGCGTGGCGGTGGATCGGCTGGATCGGGAACAGCGCGCGCTGCTGCGGCGCCGCTATCTCGGCTTCGTGTTCCAGGGCTTCAACCTGCTCGCCCGCACACCCGCCATCCAGAATGTGGAGTTGCCGCTCCTCTATCGCGGACTGCCACGGCCGAGGCGGCGCGAGGCGGCGACGAAGGCGATGGAGCTGGTGGGTCTGATGCCCTGGGCCGGCCACACCCCGGCCGAGCTGTCGGGCGGCCAGCAGCAGCGAGTCGCCATCGCGCGGGCGATCGTTACGGAACCCGAATTGCTGTTGGCGGACGAACCCACGGGCAATCTGGACTCGGAGCGGTCAGTCGAAATCATGGAGCTGCTGACCGACCTTAACCGCCGGCTGGGCATCACCGTCGTCATGGTCACGCACGAGGGCGAAATGGCCGCCTTCGCCGATCGCATCATCAATTTTCGCGACGGGTTGGTCGAGCAGTCCCAGGCGGCGGTCGCCTGATGCTCGGCACCACCGTCCTCCTGGCGCTCAACGAGATCCGGCGGCACCTGCTGCGCTCGTTCCTGACGGTGCTCGGCATCGTGATCGGGGTCGCGGCGGTCGTGATGATGGTCACGCTGGGCAACGGGGCGACGAAGTCGATCCAGGACGAGGTTTCCTCGCTCGGCTCCAACCTGCTCTACGTCGCGCCGAACCAGGGGTTCGGGCGCGGGGGCGGCGGCACGCGGCCGCCCGCCTTCACGATCGCGGACGTGGCCGCCGTCTCCAGCCAGATCGCGGGCGTCACGGCGGCCGCCCCGCAGGAGACCGCCGCCCGCACGGTCGTGCACGAGGGCCGGAACTGGACCACCAGCATCACCGGCACCACGCTCGCCTATTTCCAGGTGCAGAACTGGACCCCGGCCGAAGGACAGCTGTTCACCGCCGCCGACGAGCAGGCCGGGCGCGCGGTCTGCCTGATCGGCCAGACGGTGCGCGAGAACCTGTATGGCGATCAGCCCGCGGTCGGGACGCGCGTGCGCATCGGCGATGTCAGCTGCACCGTGCTGGCCGTGATGGAGGCGCGCGGCGACGGGCCGTCGCTGGGCTCCGATCCCGACGATTCTATCGTCATGCCGATCAAGGCGGTGCAGCGCCGGCTGACGGGCGGTCGCGATGTGAGCCTGCTGATCATCGGGGTGGACAGCCGTTACGACACCGCGTCGGTGCAGGCGTCGGTCGAGGCGCTGCTGCGCGAACGCCGGCGGCTGGAGGCGGACGAGGACAATGATTTCCGGGTCTTCGGCACCGAACAGTTCGCCCAGTCGCTGGGGTCGATCACCACTATCCTGACGGGTTTCATGGGAGCGGTCGGCGGGGTGAGCCTGCTGGTGGGCGGCATCGGCATCATGAACATCATGCTGGTGTCGGTGATCGAACGGACGCGGGAGATCGGCATCCGGCTGGCCATCGGCGCGGTCGCGCGCGAGGTGCTGTTGCAGTTCCTGGTCGAAGCGGTGGTGCTCAGCTGCCTGGGCGGGGTGATCGGGCTGCTGATCGCGCTGTTGGGCGGACTGGCGCTGGCGCCCGCCCTGGGCGTGCCCTTCCTCTTCAACTGGCAGCTGAACCTGGGCGCGTTTCTGTTCTCCGGCCTGATCGGCGTGGTCTTCGGCTATTTCCCGGCGCGGCGCGCGGCATCGCTGAACCCGATCGACGCGCTGCGCCACGAATAGCGATCAGGCCCGCTCCGCCATCCAGTCCTCCAGCGCGCGCACCTGATCGCCGGACAGGCGCAGGCCCAGCTTGGTGCGTCGCCACAGCACGTCGTCGGCGGTCTGCGCCCATTCCGACTCCATCAGCCAGCGAACCTCCGCCTCGCTCAGACCCCCGCCGAAGTCGCGGCCAAGGTCGTCCGCCAGCCAGCGCCACACCCGCGTGCCATAGGCGCGCGCCACGCGCAGCGCGGTGGCGGCGTCCAGGGCGGGGTGCGAAAGACGAACCTGGTCGGCCAGCGCGCCCACATCGTCCAGATCGCCGCCGGGCAGCGGGACATCGGCGGTCCACTCGCCCGTCATCGGCGGCAGGTGAGGGACCAGCATCGCCAGGGCGCGCTGCGACAGGGTGCGATAGGTCGTCAGCTTTCCGCCGAAGACCGACAGCAGGGCCGGTCCGCCCGCGTCCAGTTCCAGCTTGTAATCGCGGCTGGCCTCCTGCGCGCGGCCGCCCGGTTCCGCGGCCAGCGCCCGCAGTCCGGCCCAGCGGTGGACGACGTCCGCCGGCGCGATCGGCCGTCGGAACCAGGCGGAGGCGGCGCGGCACAGATAGGCGACCTCCGCCGCGCTCGCCCCCACCGGCTCGGCCAGCGTCTGCTCGACATCGGTGGTCCCGATGACGGTCAGCCCCTCCCAGGGCAGGGCGAAGATCACGCGGCCGTCGGGGTTCTGGAACAGATAGGCGCGGTCGTGATCGAACAGCGGTTCGACCGCGATGTGGCTGC
Source organism: Sphingomonadaceae bacterium (assembly GCA_965261015.1). GTDB lineage: Bacteria > Pseudomonadota > Alphaproteobacteria > Sphingomonadales > Sphingomonadaceae > CBDHCC01. The sequence continues at coordinate 779,924 of CBDHCC010000002.1, read as the reverse complement.
CGCGCACCAATCGGATCGGGCGGGGGCAGGGGACACCCAGACGTTCGTACAGGGCCGCCACATGGGCACCGGTGGCGTTCACCAGCGCGCGCGCCTGGATGGTGCGACGCGTGCCTTCTTCCTCCACGGCGGCGTGCCACAGGCCGCTCTCGCGGTGCGCGGAGACCAGCCGGGTGCGGGGATGCACCGCCGCCCCTCGTTCGGCCGCGTCCAGGGCGTTCAGTAGGGTCAGGCGGCTGTCGTCCACCCACAGGTCGCTATATTCAAATCCTCGGCGCAGCCCCGCCTTCAGGGGCGCGCCGGCCCCGTCGGTGGACAGATCGACCGCCCGGTGGCCGGGCAACCGGCCGCGCGCCGCCAGCCGGTCATAGAGGGTCAGCCCCAGCCGGATCATCCAGGCGGGCCGCGACCCGTGCGCCAGCGGTACGACGAAGCGCATCGGCCGCGCCAGATGCGGGGCGATCCGCCACAGGACCTCGCGTTCCGCCAGCGCCTCGGCGACCAGCCGGAACTCGTAATGTTCCAGATAGCGCAGACCGCCGTGGATCAGCTTGGTCGACGCGCTCGACGTGGCCCCGCCGATGTCGCCCGCGTCGATCAGCGCCACGGACAGGCCCCGCCCGGCCGCATCGCGCGCGATCCCGGCGCCGTTGATCCCCCCGCCGACGACCAGAAGGTCGACGGTGGTCACCGGGTCCGGCTCGTCCCGATCACTGCGCCGCCCAGTAGATGTCCACCGGCACCTCGCAGTCCGCCAGCACGCGACCGATCGGCAGGGTGGACGAAGGGCCGTCCGCGATGGCGCGTTCCAGCACCGCCTTCTTCTCGTCGCCCGTGATGACCACGATCAGAGTGTGCGCGTCGAGCAGGGCCGGCTTGGTGAGCGTGACGCGCGCGAAGGGTGCGTTTTCGGGCAGCGGGTCCGGCTCCACCCCGACCGCGCGGCGGCCGCGCGGCACGTCCAGCGCGGCGTTCATGACCGAAGGGAAGATCGACGCCGTGTGCCCGTCCGTCCCCATCCCCAACCAGGTGAGGTCGATCGGCCAGGACAGCTGCGCCAGGCGCGCGTCGGCCGACCGTCCGGCCTCCAGCGCGGTCCAGTCGTGCGACTGGTCGAACAGCGGATTGACGGTGGCACCCCGGGCGGACAGCGCGGCGGCGATCGCGCGGTGATTGGACAGCGGGTCGTCGCCGCGCACCAGCCGCTCGTCGGTGGGCGTGATCGACACCTTGCTCAGGTCCAGATCGGTCTTGCCGACGAGCGCGGCCAGGACCGGACCGGGCGTGGAGCCACCGGGAATGCACAATTCGGCCTTGCCGTTGGCCTCGACCGCGCGCTCGACGATGAAGCCCACATCCTCCGCGACCTGTTCGGCCATCGTGGCCGCGTCGTCAAAGGTCCACCATTCGATCTCAGTCATGCCAGGTCACTCCGTCGCGTTCCGTGAGTGCGATCGCGGCACTCGGTCCCCAATTTCCGGCACCATAGGGCACCGGCGTCATTCCCGTCTCGGCCCAGCCCGCGCGGATGCCGTCGATCCAGCTCCAGGCGGCCTCCTGCTCATCGCGGCGCACGAACAGCGTCTGCTCGCCCTCGATCAGGTCGAGGAGCAGGCGCTCATAGGCGATGCGCCGCCGGACGCCGGCAAAGGCGTGGGTGAGCGACAGGTCGAGCGGCACCTCCTGCAAATGCACCCCGCCCCGGTCCAGGCCGGGACGCTTGGCCATGACGAGCAGGCGGATATACTCTTCGGGCTGCAAGCGAATGACGAGGTCGTTCGGGTCCACGTCGGTGAAGATCGAATGCGGCAACGGCTTGAACCGGATCGCGATTTCCGACTGGCGCGCCGGCAGCCGCTTGCCCGTGCGCAGGTAGAAGGGCACGCCCGCCCAGCGCCAGTTGTCGACGTGCGCCTTCACCGCCACGAACGTCTCGGTGGTCGAGGGCTTTTCCAGTTCCTGGGTGTAACCCGGCACCGCCTCCCCGCCAACCGCGCCGGCGGCATATTGTCCGATCACCGTTTGGCTCTTCACCTCGGCCGCGGTGATCGGGCGCAGGGAGCGCAGCACCTTGACCTTCTCGTCCCGGATGGCGGTCGCGTCGTAGGTCGCGGGCGGCTCCATCGCGATCAGGCTGAGCAGCTGGAGCATGTGGTTCTGCACCATGTCGCGCAGCGCGCCGGTGTCGTCGTAAAAACCCGCGCGGCCCTCCAGGCCCACCGTCTCGCTGACGGTGATCTGGACGTGGGCGATGTGGGCGGCGTTCCACAGCGGCTCGAACAGAACGTTGGCGAAGCGCAGCGCCAGCAGGTTCTGGACCGTCTCCTTCCCCAGATAATGGTCGATGCGGAAGATCCGGTCCTCCGGAAAGGCCAGGGCGACCGCGTCGTTGATATGGCGCGAGCTGGCGAGGTCGTGGCCCAGCGGCTTTTCCAGCCCGATCCGGGTTTCGCCGCCCGTCAGCCCGGCCGACTGCAAGCCGGCGATCGTGGGCTCGAACAGGAACGGCGCGGTGGAGAGGAAGATCGCGACGTCGCCGGGCGGATCGCCGACCGCTTGCGCCAGCGCGTCGAAGCCCTCGATCGTGGTCGCGTCGAGCGCCACATAGGTCAGCCGCGCGGCGAAGCGGTCGAGCGCTTCGTCCGTCACCCGGTCCGCGTCCAGCCGGTCCGCCACGGCGTCGCGCGCCATCCGGCGGAACTCGTCGTCGCCGAGCTCGGACCGGGCGGTGCCGATGATCCGCACGCCGGGCGCCAGCAGGCCATCGGCATCGAGATTGTAGAGCGAGGGCAGCAGCATCCGGCGCGCTAGGTCGCCGGTGGCGCCGAACAGGATCAGGGTGCGCGCGAGCTCGGTCATGGCGGCGGTTTAGAGGGCACGGTCCGGGAAGGCGAGACCCGCCGACCCCCTGCGGGCACCGAAAGGGTCGCCTTGTGCTCGCCTGTCGCGCTAAGCCGGGCCACCCCTCCGCCAAGGACGCGCCATTCCCGACACCGATCCCCTTCGAATGACCGACGACGACCCCTCGTCGGACGACCTGGCCAGGGACCGCACGGAGCTGGCGGAGGATCGGACGGTGCTGGCGAACGAGCGCACCTATGCGGGATGGACGCGCACGGCGTTCGCGGCGCTGGGGCTGGGGCTGGGGTTCAACGCCCTTTTCGGCAAGGTGGAACCGGAATGGGTGGCGCGCGCGATCGCCACCGCCTTCATCCTGCTGGGCATCTACATCCAGTGGCAGGCGCGCGCGAAGGCGTGCCGCACGCTCCAGACCCTTCACAGCCACACCGTCCAGGCGCACGGCACATTGAGCTACACCGTCATGCTGTGGGCGGTGACCGGCGGCGGCGCGGCGCTGGTGGTCGCCATCTGGGCGCTGGTGTGACCCGCCCGCGCGTCGTGTTCGGCGAACATTCGGCGCAGGTGCCCGCCATCCGCGCCCATCTGGACACCCGCCGCTACGATCCGACCTTCGGGGTGCTGGCCGAGTGCGACCTGACCGCCTTTGACCTGGTGGTGCCTCTGCGGGTCGAAGAGATCGCGACCGCGCGCAGGGCCAATGCCGACGGCCGTCGGCGCGCGGCCGTGCCGACGGCCGAGCTGGTGGCGCTGTGCGACGACAAGCTGGCCTTTAACCGGCGGCTGCTGGCGCTGGGCTTTGGCGAGTTGGTCCCGGCCCTGCTGCCCGACCCACCCGGCGAATATCCGTTCGTCCGCAAGGCGCGGTTCGGCGACTTTGGGCAGGGCGTTCGCCTGGTGCGATCCCCGGCGGACGACGTGCCGATCCCCGACAGCTTCTGCCAGCGCGCGGTGCCGGGCGAGGGGGAGGACGTCCTGCACGTCCTGAGGCTGGACGACCGCGTGCGCTTCGCCGTGGCCTACCGCTATGCCATGGCGCACCCGCTGGCGGTGCGCGGAGCCGCCGACCGCCCGCTCTCCACCACGCCGGTCGACCCGGGACCCGCGCTGGCCGAGTACGAGCCCATTCTGCGCGCGCTGGGGTTCGAGGGGCTGGGCTGCTTCAACTACAAATGGGTGGAGGGCCGGCCGATGATCATCGAGCTGAACCCGCGCTTCGGCGGGTCACTGGTGGGCGAGGTCACCGCCGCGCTCGACGCGATGCTGTCGGCGCAGGCGTGACGATCAGGCGGCGGCCGGGAACCAGCTGGTGTCGAGCGTGCCGAAGCGATTGGTGAACTGTGCCAGCGCGGTCATCTCGGTTTCGCGCAGGACGGTGATCGAGCCCCGGTCGCGCCGGATGAACCCGTCCTCCACCAGTTCGCGCAACAGCCGGTTCACATGGATGTTTGTCAACCCGACGGCGTCCGCCAGCTCGGTCTGGGTGAACGGCATCGCCAGCGTGGTGGCGAAGGCGTCGCCGGTCACGCGCGCGCGGCCCAGCACGGACAGGAAGAACTGCGCGAGGCGAGCCTTTCCGTTGGTGCGCCCCGTGGCCTTTAACCGGTCGGCGAGGTCCACGGTTTCCGCCACGCCGAGCGTGAAGAACAGCGCCCCCAGCCGGGGGTGGTCGGTGAAGACCGTCGCCAGGGCGGGGCGCGACAGCCGGCAGATTTCGGACGCCTCCTGCGCCACGACGGTGAACGTTCCCATCGGAAAGGCGAGGTTGGTCAGGCCCGCCATCTCTCCGGCCAGGTGGACGCGCACGATCTGGCGCTGCCCGTCCGCCAGCGAAGCGGAACTGGTCAGCCAGCCATGGCGCACCAGGACCAGGATGTCGCTCGGCTGATCTTCCTCGAACAGGACCTCGCCGGCCTTAAGCGGTTCGGGGGACAGTTCCAGCACGGCGAGCGCCCGCTTCTCCTTCGGAGTCAGGGTCAGATATCGTTCGAGCCGTTCGACGAAGCAGCTGTGGGTCATGCGCAGTCCGATGGTTCGGGGGCCGGCGGAGACCGGCGGGAACCGGACGGCGATCGAACGGATCCCTAAAGGTCCGCCGCCGTCCCTCCATTAAAGTGCAGCAAGACCGTCGCGCGTCCCTCCTCTCTGCCCGGCGCGCCGGCGAGACGCCGGCTGGGTCACTCGGTGGAGGGGGTCTGGTCGCCGATCAGCAGCCGCCCGCCGCGCGCTTTCACCGCGCTCTCGATAGCCGAACGAAAGGGTTGCAGCAGGGGCGGCAGATTGATGTGCAGCCGCACGGCCGTCTCGCCTACCTCGGCGACGGTCGCCACCTGCGCGCCCAGGGCCGCGACGTCCAGCGCCAGGCGATCGTCGGACGTCCAGCGATGTTCGACCGCCGCGATCCCGCCGGGAATGTGCGCGGGCAGTTCGCCGATGCGATCGCGCATCCGCCGCGTGGCCTCAGCCTTGCCGAGCGTGTGGGGCAGCGTGATGGAAAGCGGGTTCGCCATGCGCGACTATACCACGGGCAGGTCCCGTTCCCTATTCCTCAACCCCCGCCCAATGTTGGCGCCGCTTTGGGCGAAGCCAGGGCCGCGTCCGAAAAGTGGATCGGGGTCGCGATGCCGGGCACCGGCTGGCCGCCGTCGCGCGCCAGCGAAAGCACCATGCCGCGATCCGCCAGCTGGGGGATCGCCAGCGCCTCGGCGACCGAATGGATCGGCCCCGCCGGCACCCCGGCCGCTTCGCACGCCGCCAACAGGTCGTCGCGGCGCCAGCGGCCGGTCGCCTGGTCCAGCGCGGCGGTCAGGGGCGCGCGGTTCGCCACGCGCGCCGGATTGGTGGCGAAGCGCGGGTCGGTCGCGAGCTCCAGCGTCAGCACGTCGCACAGCCGCGCGAACTGGCGGTCGTTGCCCACCGCCAGGATGATCCACCCATCGGCGCACCGGAAGGTGGAGTAGGGCGCGATGTTGGGATGGTGATTGCCCATCCGGGTCGCGGGCGCGCCGGCCAGCGTGTTGAGCGCCTGGTTGGCCAGCACGCCGACCATGCAGTCCATCAGGCTCAGGTCGATATGCTGGCCCGCGCCCGTGTCCTCCCGCTGGCGGAGCGCCGCCTGGATCGCCACGGTGGCGTAAAGGCCGGTGATGATGTCGGCCAACGCCACGCCGATCTTCTGCGGCGGGCCGTCCGGTTCGCCCGTCAGGTCCATCATGCCCGACAAGCCCTGCACCACGAAGTCATAGCCGGGCCGCGCCGCCCACTCACCCGTCTGGCCGAAGCCGGTGATGGAGCAGGTGACCAGCCGCGGGTTGAGCGCGCGCAGCTCGTCCGGTCCCAGCCCAAAGGACGCCAGCCCGCCCAGCTTGAAATTCTCCACCACCACGTCCGCGCCGGCCGCCAGCGCGCGCACGGTCGCGCGGCCCGCCGGCTGCCGGAAGTCGGCGATCACCGAGCGCTTGCCCCGGTTGGCGGCGTGGAAATAGGCCGCGTCCCGCGTGCCGTCGGGATTGGGGAGGAACGGCGGCCCCCAGGCCCGCGTGTCGTCGCCCGCCGGGCTCTCGACCTTCACCACGTCCGCGCCCAGGTCGCCCAGCAACTGCCCGGCCCAAGGACCGGCCAGGATGCGGGCGAGTTCGACGACCTTCAGGCCGGTCAGCGGCGGGGGCAGGGTCACGCCCCTAGAACGCGCTAATCCCCGTGATCGCGCGGCCCAGGATCAGCGCGTGGACGTCGTGCGCGCCTTCGTAGGTGTTGACCGTTTCCAGGTTCATCATGTGGCGCATCACGCCATATTCGTGCGTGATGCCGTTCCCGCCGTGCATGTCGCGGGCGTGGCGCGCGATGTCGAGCGCCTTGCCGACATTGTTGCGCTTGATCAGGCTGATCATCTCGGGCGCGAACCGGCCCTCGTCCATCAGCCGGCCGACGCGCAGGCTCGCCTGCAGCCCCAGCGCGATCTCGGTCTCCATGTCCGCCAGCTTCTTCTGGTAGAGCTGGGTCGCGGCCAGCGGCCGGCCGAACTGCTTGCGGTCCAGGCCGTACGCCCTCGCGCCGTGGAAGCAGAACTCGGCCGCGCCCATGGCACCCCAGCTGATGCCGTAGCGCGCGCGGTTGAGGCAGCCGAACGGCCCCTTCAGCCCCTCGACATGCGGCAGGATCGCATCCTCGCCGACGGCCACGTCGTCCATCACGATCATGCCGGTGATCGACGCGCGCAGCGACAGCTTGCCCTCGATCTTGGGCGCGGAGAGGCCTTTCGTGCCCCTCTCCAGCACGAAACCCCGGATCTTGCCCCCATGAGCCTCGGACTTCGCCCATACGACGAACACGTCCGCGATGGGCGAGTTGCTGATCCAGGTCTTGGACCCGTTCAGGACATAGCCGTCGGCCGTCTTCTTGGCCGTGGTCAGCATGCCGCCGGGGTCGGAGCCGGCGTCGGGCTCCGTCAGGCCGAAGCACCCCACGAAGTCGCCGGTCGCCAGCTTGGGCAGATATCGGCGCTTCTGCTCCTCCGACCCGAACGCCTCGATCGGGAACATGACGAGCGAGGACTGGACGCTCATCATCGAACGGTAGCCGCTGTCGACCCGCTCCACCTCGCGCGCGATCAGGCCGTAGGCGACATAGCCCGCGCCGACCCCGCCATATTCCTCCGCCACGGTGGGGCCGAGCAGGCCGGTGGCCCCCATTTCGCGGAAGATCTCGGGTTCGTGGTGCTCGTTGGCGAAGGCGTGGGCGACGCGCGGGGCGAGCTTGTCCTGGGCGTAGGCGCGCGCGGTGTCGCGGATCATGCGCTCGTCGTCGGTCAGCTCCGATTCCAGGAAGAACGGATCGGCCCAGTCATAGCGGGCCATGCCGCCGCCTTTGCCCTCGTCGTCGCGTGCCATGGGAAGTCTCCTCGTCCCGCGCTCCCTAGCACGGATGAACGCGGCCCTCCATCACTCCCGGACGGGGGTGGCCCTCACGCCGCCAGCGCGGCCTCCGGCGCGATGAACTCGAGCTTCAGGCTTTCGGCGACCGGCCGGCTGGTGACATGGCCGCGATGGATGTTCAGCCCCTCCATCAGCCCGGGGTCCGTGCGGAGCGCGGAGAGGCCTTTGTCGGCCAGCGCCAGGCCATAGGGCAGGGTGGCGTTGTTGAGCGCGTAGCTCGACGTCTGCGGCACCGCGCCGGGCATGTTCGCCACGCAATAATGCGTGATCCCGTCCACCTCGTAGGTCGGGTCGGAATGGGTCGTGGGGTGGCTCGTCTCGAAGCACCCGCCCTGGTCGATCGCCACGTCGACCAGAACCGCGCGGGGCTTCATGTGGCTCAACAGGTCGCGGGTGACCAGCTTGGGCGCGCTGGCGCCGGGCACCAGCACCGCCCCGATCACGGCGTCGGCCGTGCTGATCTCCTGGTCGATCGCCTCCAGCGTGGAGTAGCGCGTTCGCACCCGGCCGGCGAAATAGTCGTCCAGTTCGCGCAGGCGGGGGATGGAGCGGTCGATGACCGTCACCTCCGCGCCCAACCCGACCGCCATGCGGGCCGCCTGGGTGCCGACCACGCCCCCGCCCAGCACGCAGATGCGCGCGGGCGGCACGCCGGGCACCCCGCCGAGCAACAGGCCCGACCCGCCGTTGAAGGCGCGCTGGGCCTGCGCCGCCGCCTCGATCGACAGCCGACCGGCCACCTCGCTCATCGGGGCGAGCAGCGGCAGGTGGCCGCGCGCGTCCGTCACCGTCTCGTAGGCGACGGCGCTGACGCCGGACTCGATCAGACCGCGCGCCTGGTCCGGATCGGGGGCCAGGTGGAGGTAGGTGAACAGGATCTGGCCGTCGCGCAGCATCCGCCACTCCGCCGGCTGCGGCTCCTTGACCTTCACCACCATGTCGGCGCGCGCGAAGACGGTGGCGGCGTCCGGCGCGATCGTGGCCCCCGCCGCCTCGTACAGGGCATCGGTCGCCGCGATGCCGTCGCCGGCCCCCGTCTGGACCAGGACCTGGTGACCGTGCGCCACATATTCGCGCACCGCGCCCGGCGTCAGGCCGACGCGATATTCGTGGGTCTTGATCTCGGAGGGGACGCCGACGAGCATGGGGGGGACTCTCCTGGGGCTTTTCCGAGCGCCTTCGGAGCGTTGGCGGGGGGCGTCAAGCCTTCTTCTCCCCTTCCTGAAAGGGAGGGGAACAGGTCAGACCACCTCCGGCCTCGGGTGCCCCAGCCAGCGCGCGTCCGCCCGGTCGGTCAGCGAATGGACGAAATTGCGGACCGCCTGCGCCAGGGCCTCGCCGCCCGGATCGGGCGCGTCCACCTGCGCCTCCTGCACGAAATGCGCCTGGACGACGTGGCGCGCCGCCATCGATTGCAGCACGGGGCGCAGCGCATAGTCGAGCGCCAGGACGTGGGCGGTCGACCCCCCGGTGCCCAGCGGCAGCACGACCTTCCCGGCGAGCGCGAATTGCGGGAGCACGTCCAGCGCGATCTTGGTGAGGCCGGAATAGCTCGCCTTGAAGATCGGCGTGGCGATCACGACCCCGTGCGCCGCCGCCACCGCGTCGTGCAGCAGGGCCACGTCGGGATGGTCGAGGCGATATCCGGCCAGCGCCGCGCCATCCAGCTCCGCCAGCCGGATGTGGCGGGTCGTCACCGGCCCGGCCGCCCCGATCCGCTCCAGCACGCCGTCCGCCAGCCGCGCCGTGCGGGAGTTCGGTGCGGGACTGCCCGACAGCGCCAGGACGTGGAGGGTGGGGTCGCTCACCGCGCTGTGGATCGCTGGTTCAGCCGGACCATCAGCGCCAGCGCGGACAACAGCGCGGGCGGCAGGTCGGCCTGGCCCAGCTGGGTCGCCCAATCGGGCGGGACGGCGAAGCCGCGCTCGACCGCCGCGGCGACGCGGGCGGGCGCGTCGGGCGCGTCGGGCGGGGTCAGCGCCAGGGCCGCGCGCTCCAGCCCGGCGCGATAGGCCGCGACGATCGGCCGCGCCTCGACCAGGGCCACGGAGAACTCCTCGAAGGTGGTGTCGGCGGGCACGTCCTGCGCCGTGACCGCCCGGACCTGATCGCAGGGCGGCTGGTCGCCGCAGCGGTCCAGCCACGCCGTTACGTCCGCCAGCCGCGCCTTGTCCGCGTCCGTCGCGTCGGCGAAGCGGCCGCGCAGCCAGCCGAGATCGCCGGGCCGGAACTCGCCGTCGACGACGCTGCCCTCAAGCGGGGCGGGGAGCGGAGGTGGCTCGGCGCGGGCGACGGTGGCGACCGTCAGCGCCAGGAGGGCCGCGAGCGCCCTCACTCGTCGTCGCCGTAGATCGCCACCTGGCGGGTGCCGTCGGCGGAGGCGCGGCCGCGATACATGCCGGCGGTGTTGAAGGACCAGGTGCCGACGCCCGCCGGCGTGGCGACGATGACCCCGCCCGATCCGCCGAGCGCCTTCACCTCGTCCAGCACGCCGGTCGCGATCTCGCCCGCACCCTTGTCGGTCAGGCGAAGCCGCGCGCAGATCTCGTGCGCCACGCCCACCCGGATGAAGAACTCGCCCGATCCGGTCGCCGACACGGCGCAGGCGCGGTCGTCGGCGTAGGTGCCCGCGCCTATGATGGGCGAGTCGCCGATGCGGTCCCAGCGCTTGCCGGTCACGCCGCCGGTGGACGTCGCCGCCGCCACATGGCCGGCCTGGTCGAGCGCCACCGCGCCCACCGTGCCGTACTTCATGTCCACGTCGTAGCCGGACAGGCTGTTCGCCTTCAGCTCGTCCAGCTGCCGCCGCCGCTCGGGGGTGGCGAAATACTCGGGCGGGGCCTGCTCCAACCCCTGTTCGCGGCTGAACGCGTCCGCGCCCGCGCCCGCCAGCATGACGTGGGGGGACTGCTCCATCACGGCGCGCGCGGCCAGCACCGGGTTCCTTGTCGCGCTGACACCCGCCACCGCGCCCGCCGCTCGGTCCTCGCCGTTCATGATCGCGGCGTCCATGCGGTTGGTGCCATCATAGGTGAAGACCGCGCCGTGGCCCGCGTTGAAGTGCTCGTCGTCCTCCAGCACCCGAACGGCGGCCGTCACCGCGTCCAGCGCGGCTCCGCCGTCTGCCAGCACCTTAGAGCCCGCGTCGAGCGCCCGGCCCAGCGCGGCGCGGATGTCGCGGTCCTGTTCGGGGGTGAGCTTGTCGCGCTCGATCGTGCCCGCGCCGCCGTGGATCACGAGCGTCCATCCGGGGCGATCCTGGGCGGCGGCGGGCGTGGGGTGGGCGGTGGTCAGGGCGACGGCTCCGAGGATGGCGAACAGACGGGTGAGAGGCGGCATGGTGCGGGTCCTTTCGCCCGTCGGCCTAGCGCGGGGCGAAGGTCGGCGCCAGCTTGCGCCCGAATGGGCCGGGCACTAGGCCCGCATCCATGCTCGTCGTCTATCAGCTGCTGCAGTTCCTCCTCAACATCCTGTGGTGGGCGATCATCGTGCAGGCGGTGTTGAGCTGGCTGATCGCGTTCAACGTCATCAACACGTCGAACGAGTTCGTGCGCCAGGTGTGGAACGCGTTGAACGTGCTCCTCGAACCGATCTACCGGCCGATCCGCCGCATCCTGCCGGATTTCGGCGCGCTGGACCTGGCACCCCTCGTCGTGCTGTTGCTGCTCTATATGGTCCAGTCGATCCTGCTGCCGGGCCTGTTCAACGCGCTCCTGACCGGCTGAGACCGTGCTCGAACTGTTCCTGGCGGCGTTCACCACCTTCTTCGTGGTGATCGACCCTCCGGGGTGCGCCCCCATCTATGCCAGCCTGACCGCCGACGCGTCCGCGCGCTCCACGCGCCAGATGGCGTGGCGCGCGGTGGGTGTCGCGGCGGGCATCCTGCTGGTCTTCGCACTGGCGGGCGAACAGCTGCTGTCGGCCTTGGGCATCAGCCTGGACGCGTTCCGGATCGCGGGCGGCATCATGCTGTTCGTGATCGCGCTCGACATGGTGTTCGAACGGCGCACCCAGCGCCGCGAAGCCCGCGCGCAGGAGGTGATCGACGCGCCAGAGGCCGACGACGTGTCGATCTTTCCGATGGCCATGCCGATGATCGCCGGGCCGGGTTCGATCGCGACCATCATGCTGCTGGTCAGCCGGGCGCAGGGTGTCGCGGAGACGGCCGTGGTGCTGGGCGCGCTGGCGAGCGTGCTGGGCCTGACGCTCGCCGCGCTGCTCGCCGCGGGGCCACTGATGCGCTTTCTGGGCCACAAGGTCGAAGCGGTGGTGACGCGCCTGCTGGGCGTCCTGCTCGCCGCGCTGGCCGCGCAGTTCGTGATCGACGGCCTGCGCGAGAGCTTCAACCTCTAGCGCCGCACCCGGAACATCCGAAAGGGCGATCCGGGGGCCAGCGGCACCGGGACCAGCCAGTCCGGTGGCCGTCCCGCCGCCAGCCGGGCGTACATCCCGTCGGGATTGCGCGACCGGTAGAAGGTGGACTCCGCCATGTCGGGGCAGATCAGCACATAGTCGCTGCCACGCCTGCGCGCGATCGCCCGCGCCCCGGCCAGCGGTCCGCCGAAGAAGTGATGCACGTCCAGGATCGCCTGGCCGTTGCGGTGATAGGGGCCGGCGACGGCGGAATGGCGCGTGGTGACGATCAGGCGCGGCCCCAGATCGACGAAGGTCAGGACCCGGCCGGGCGGCACCGCGTTCAGCCGGGCGATGTTGCTCAGCGCCGGACAGCGCTGACCGGCGCGCGTCACCGCCTGGGCGCGCGCGCTCGGCGGGTCGGCGCGCGCGGCCAGGGCACGCTGGACCCAGGACGCGCCGGTGCCGGTCAGCAGCAGGAACAGGGCGGCGACCGCGCTCAGCCGCACGACGGGGCTGCGCTGCCGCCGGACCCACCCGATCGCCGCCCAGCCCAGGGCGGCGGCGCCCGGCACGGCCAGCAACTGCGCCGCCGGCCCGGCGCGCGCCTGCCAGAACAGCAACCCGAAGGCCGCGCTCGCGCTCAGGGCGACGGGCAGCCACCGCAGCAGCCGCGCCCGGTCCCGGCGCGCCCGCCAGCCGACGAAGGCCAGCCCGATCAGCCCCGCGACCGGCAGGCCCAGCGTGCCGACGATCACGATCGTGTCCTGCCGGGTGATCGGCTTGGCCTCGCGCACATTGTCCAGCCACAGGCGCTGCAGTTCGGGCGACGCGCCTTCCGGCTGGCCCAGGCACTGGGGGAAGCCCACCGCCAGGACGGCGAACACGGCCACCGCGCCGACGCCGGCCGCCAGCAGCCGCACCCAGGGGCGGCGGTCGGTCACCAGCCCCACCAGCACGGCCGCCGCACTGGCCGCCAGCATGACGGTCAGCCAGACCGGCGACAGGGCGTCGCACACCGGCTGGCGGTTGGCGTTCGACGCGAACAGGACGAAGCCGAGCGCGGTGGCCGGCGCCAGCGCGTAGGCATAGCCGGTCAGCCGGTCCTCCTCGTCCGGTTCGACGATCCAGCGCAGCGCGATCGCGGCCCCGCCCAGCGCCAGATAGGGGATCATCTCCAGCCCGATCGTGAGCGACAGGGCCGTCGCCAGCCCGGCCACCACTCCCCCGCGCCGCCGCGCCGGATCGACCAGCCCGGCGACCAGCACGGCCAGAAAGGCGAGCTGCCACCCGTGATGGTCGATGCGGGTGGGCTGCACCATGCCCAGCGTCGACTGCGCCGTCAGCAGCAGGACCAGGGCCACGGCAAAGGCGCCGGGCGCGATCAGCCGCCGGGCGGTGGCCGCGACGGCGAACATCATCACGCCCAAGGGCAGCAGCGGCGCGATCCCGGTCGCCAGCCGCTCCGCCCAGCCCGCGCCCACGAACGGCCGCAGCCCCAGCATCAGCCCGGCCAGCGGCAGGTCGACCAGCCGCGACCAGTGGACGTTGAAACCGTCGGGCCAGCCCAGACGGTGCTGGGTCAGGTCGGACCAGCTCTGTCCCGCCAGCCAGTCGCGCACCTGCTGCAGGCGCAGATTGTCGTCCGTGTCGGCCAGGCCCCAATAGCGCACGCGATGCCAGCGCCACCACAGCAGGCACGCGCCGGCGATCAGCCACAGGGCCAGGGTCACCAGACGCCAGCGACGGCTGGCCCAGTCCTCGAACGGCGATGTCGCGGGAGTGGCGGCGGAGCGGACGGGCGGCGCGAGCATCGTGGCGCTGCCGTTACGCGCGGCCACCCGGCGGGCGCAAGCCGGACCGGCCGCGCGCCCTAGAGGTCGGACCCGGACAGCGGGTCGTGCGCGAAGGCCAGCCAGCCAAAGGCGGCGGCCAGCGCGACGAACAGCAGCGCGGGCACCGCCGCCGCGAAGGGCAGCTCTCCGCCGGCCACCGCGCGGGCCAGCGACGCCCCGGCGACGGTGAACAGCATCAGGTTCCCGATCGCCAGCGGACGGCCATAGACGCCGCCGATCCGGTTGGCGCGCCACATCCAGTCGGTCGCGGCAAAGCCCAGCAGGCCCGCCGCCGCCACCTGCAACGCCGCCTCGCCGGCGGGCGCGCCCCTCAGCAGGGTGGCCGCGATGTCGTCGGCGGCGAACAGCAGGGCGATGCCGCTCAACAGCAGCACCGCCGCGCCGAGGGTCAGGACCGCGCGCCCCGCCATCCCGATGCCGCCTAGGGCTTGATCCCCCACCGCGCGTTCCGCGCGGCCAGCGTGGGGTCCATGCCGGTGGCCGCCGCGATGTCCTCGCGCCCGTCCGGCCGGCCCAGCTCCGTGCGGACCAGGCCGCGCTTGTAGAGCGCCTCGGCCATGTCGGGCGCGATCTCCAGGGCGGCGTCCAGGTCCGCCAGGGCCGCTTGCGTGTCGCCCATCCGCATATACACCAGCGCCCGGCTGTCGAGGTAGGAGGCGGGCTCGGACCCCAGCTGGATGGCCTTGGTGCAGTCCTTCAGCGCCTGGGGCAGTTCCAGCTCGAACCGCGCCCGGAACCAGCAGCGTTCGTTCAGCACGTCCGGCGTGTTCGCCTTTTTATTGGTCGCCGCGGTCAGCACCGTCAGTCCTTCGGCGGCGCGGCCGCGGGCGGCCAGGCCCTCCGCTCGGAGCAACGCGATCGTCTCCGCCGCGACACCGGCCCCGGCCGCCCGTTCGGTCACCGCGTCGGCCGCCGCCCGGTTGCCGGCCGCCATTTCGAGTTCGAAGAGCCACTGGATCGCGCGCTCGTTCGTCGGGTCCAGCTTCAGCGCCTCCGTCAGGTCGGCGCGCGCGGCGGCCGGGTCGACGGCGCTCAGGATGCCGCCGCGTTCAGCGAGCTTGGTCTCGTCCGGCTGGATCGCCAGGGCCGCCGTCAGGTCGGCCGCCGCCGAGCGGGGGTCGAAGATGGACTCGTAAAACATCGCGCGCGCCAGCAGGGCGTCCGGATCGTCCGGCTTCGCGCGCGCGACCTGCGCCGCGTGGGCCGCCAGCATGGGGGCGAGCGCGCCAGACGCGCGCGCGCGCCGCACCTCCTCCCACCGCAGCGGGACCGCGGCGGGCGCCACCAGCCGGGGCGGTTCCGCCGACAGCCGGGCCTGGGCCTCGCGCTGGGCGGGCAGGTCGGCGGCCGCGATCTCCCACCCGGCGCGGCGGCGGCCTTCCCGGAAGGTCACGACGCCGTCGTCCAGCGCCAGGTCGCGCGACAGGGCCAGCCCGCCCACCGTCGTGTCGAAGCGGCGTTCACCCTCCAGCTCGAAGGGCTGGCCCAGCTCGGGCAGGCGGACGATGTCGACCTGATCCAGGTGCGACACGTCGCCGACCGCGACCGGGGCGTCGCCCCACGGCTCGCCATAGCGGGTGGCGTCCAGCGACACGCTGTCGACCACCGTCGCCAGCGGCAGGGCGCGCGTGCCCCCGTCCGTGTCCCAGTCGAGCGAGCGGATGCCGCTCGCCTCCACCCGCAACTCGCCCCCGTCCTCGTCGAACCGCCAGTCGCGCGTCGTGATGATGGCGTCGTCCACGAACGACCGGACATAGCCGTCGACCAGCTCGTCCGCCTCTGCGCGGCCCATCGCCGAGGCCGCGGCCTTCAGCTGCTGGGCAAACGCGTCGTGGGACGTGACCGTCAGCTGGAAGGTGGCGGGCAGCGACAGCCCCGCGCTCGCGTCCGTGTCGATGCGGACGGTCTGGTCGGGCCGGCCGGGCGCGCCCATCGCGATGTCGGTCAGGTCACCGCCGCTGGCGAGCGCCGGGAGCGCGACGCGGAAGGGCGGTGCCGCGAACAGGTCGTCGGCCCGGTCGCCCACCTTCGTCCCGTCCAGCCAGGCCGTGCGCCCGTCCAGCTGGGCGCGCACGATCACATGGTCGAACGCGGCGAAGGAGGGCAGGCGATTGCGCGTCGCGTCCGCCTGGCCTGTGTTCACGAAGGCGGCTTCGGCCGGGATGCCCAGCCGGTCGAGCAGCGCCAGCAACAGCAGGGTCTTGGCCTTGCAGTCG
Source organism: Sphingomonadaceae bacterium (assembly GCA_965261015.1). GTDB lineage: Bacteria > Pseudomonadota > Alphaproteobacteria > Sphingomonadales > Sphingomonadaceae > CBDHCC01. The sequence continues at coordinate 763,706 of CBDHCC010000002.1, read as the reverse complement.
CCATAGCGCCGGGTCCAGGTGTCGGCGACCGACTGGGGACGATAGTTGCCGCCGTCCAGCCCGTTGAACAGATAGCGGATGTCGTCCTGCACCAGGCGCAGCGCGCCGGCGGCGCGGGTGGTCGGATCGGCGCTCTGGGCCGCGATGGCGTCCGCCTTCGCGGCCAGCTCGCTGCCGTCGGCGATCAGGCCGGCGTGCGCGAACAGCCGCGATCCGAGCGTCGACACCTCCGCCCAGTCGGCGAAGGTCGACGCCTCCACCAGGGCGATCGGCTGCAGGCGGGCGGGCAATCCCGCGGGCGCGTCGGGCAGCTTGGGCAGCGGCTGCGCCACCGTCAGCGTGCGATAGCGGCCGGCGGTGGCGGGCTGGGGCGGCTGGGCCAGCCCGGACACCTGCGTGCGGACGCGCGAGTCCGTCGGCCACACCACGCGCACCGCGCCGCCGCCGATCACGACCGGCTGCGTCACCAGCCCCGCGATCATCTGCGCGTTGCCGCCCAGCACGGGATCGCGCTCGACGGTGGACGAGGAGAAGCGCAGCGTGTCGCCCACCCGCAGGCCCTGGACCTGGTGGGTGGCCGTCAGCCGCCCGTCGATCGTCAGCCGCTCCAGCCCCTGTTCGCGGCGGATCACCTCGAACCGCTCGCCGCCCGCCAGTCCGTCGATCGTCCGGCCGTCGCGCAGGATGTCGAGCCGGTGGATCACGGCGTCGCCGTGCTCCGGCTGCCAAGCGACGGACAGCGTGCCCACCTGGCTCAACATTTCGGGAGAGGTGACCTTCACCGCCAGGTCGGTGAAGCTCCACAGCTCTCCGTCCTCCAGCTTGAAGGCGCGGTCGAACAGCACGAGGCCGGCCTCGTCGGCGACGGTGGGCAGGGTCGCCTGGACGTCCGCCCAGTCCGGCGCGGGTTCGTAGCGCGGGGTGTCGCCGGCCCGGGCGGGCGTCGCCACTGTGACCATCAGCGCGGACAGCGCCAGCGCGCGCGTGGCGCGACTTCCCCGATCGAACACGGCCATTCCCCTCCAGACGCCCGTCGACCCCGATTCGCCGGTGCGGACCCGCGACGATAGCGCGCCCGGCGGCGCTCGGGTAGCGGTGCCGCCACCCGACGCATTGGCGCGGGCGTCGCCGGCGGCTAAGCCCCGCGGCCGACATGATCGCCGCCCTGTCCGACCGCGCGCTGCGCTGGCAGCTGATCCGCTATGGCGTGACCGGCGGCGTGGTGACCGTGTTCGGGGTCGCCGCCTATGCGCTCGGCGTCGCCGCCCTGGGCCTCCACCCGCAGACCGCCAACCTGCTGGGCTTCGTCGTGGCGGTGGTGCTGGGCTATGGCCTGCACTCCCGCTTCTCGTTCCGGGGCCATGGCGGGCGCGACGCGCCGGTCGCGCGCACCGCGCGCTTCGCGGCCGTGTCGCTGGTGAGCTATGGCCTGAACGCGGGTTGGGTGTGGCTGTTGACGGGGCTGGCCGGCGGGCCGTTCTGGTGGGCGATCCCGTTCATGGTGGCGGTGACACCCGTCGTCACCTTCGCGCTCAACCGCCAATGGGTGTTCCGGTGACGCCGCGCGCCGCCACAACCGCCGACGACGTGGCCGTGACCGTGCTGGTCCCCGTCAAGGACGAGGAGGCGGCGATCCCCACCTTCGTGGCGCGGGTGGGTGCCATCCTGGACGGGCTGGCCGCGACGCACGGGGCGGCCGAGATGCTGTTCGTGGACGACGGCAGCACGGACGGCACGCTCGCCGCCATCCGCGCCGCCCGCGCGGTCGACGGGCGCGTCGTGGCGCTGTCGCTGTCGCGCAATTTCGGCAAGGAGGCGGCGCTGTCGGCCGGGCTGGACCACGCGCGCGGGGCCTGCGTGGTGCCGATCGACGTCGACCTGCAGGATCCGCCCGAACTGATCGCCCCGATGATGGACCTGTGGCGACAGGGCTGGGACGTGGTCTATGGCGTGCGCCGCCGGGCCAGCGACGGGATCGCCAAGCGGCTGTCGGCGCACTGGTTCTACCGCGTCCACAACGCCATGACCCGCTATAAGATACCCGAACACGCCGGCGATTTCCGCCTGCTGGACCGCGCCGTGGTGGACGTGCTGACCGCCTTGCCGGAGCGCAACCGGTTCATGAAGGGCCTGTTCAACTGGGCCGGGTTCCAGCAGACGGCCATCGCCTATGACCGGGTGCCGCGCGCGGAGGGCACGACCAAGTTCCGGCCGTGGCAGCTGTGGTCGCTGGCGGTCGACGGCATCACGTCGGCCACCACCCTGCCGCTTCGCATCTGGAGCTATCTGGGCGGGCTGCTGGCGCTGGCGTCGATCGTCTATGCCGTCTTCGTGGTCGCGCGCACGCTGATCGGCGGGGTCGACGTGCCGGGCTATGCCTCGCTGCTGGTGGCCGTGCTGTTCCTGGGCGGGGTGCAGCTTTTGTCGCTGGGCATCCTGGGCGAATATGTGGGCCGCATCTTCACGGAGGTGAAGCGGCGGCCCGTCTATGTGGTGCGGCGGCGCGTGGGACTGGAAGGGGACGACTGATGGATCGCGGGGTTTTCGACCGGATGGCCGAACAGGACGCGGACCACTGGTGGTACACCGCCCGGCGGCGCATCCTGGCGGACGCGATCGCGCGCGCGGTGCGCCCGCCCGCCGACGCGCGCGTGCTGGAGGTGGGCTGCGGCACCGGCCACAACCTGGCCATGCTGGGCCGCTTTGGCCGGGTGGACGCGCTGGAGCTGGACGCGCCGGCCCGCGCGCTGGCGGCCGAGCGACTGGGCCGGGCGGTGGGCGACGCGCCGCTGCCGGCGTTGTCGGGCGTGGAGCGCGGGGCCTACGACTTGGTGGCGCTGCTCGACGTGCTGGAGCATGTGGAGGACGACGAGGCGGCGCTGATCGGGGTCGCCGAGTGCCTGGCCCCGGACGGCGCGGTCCTGCTGACGGTGCCGGCCAATCCGTGGATGTGGACGGTCCACGACGAGCACCACCATCACCACCGCCGCTACACCCACCGCACGCTGGCCAACGTGATCCGCTGCGCCGGCCTGCGGGTCGACACGCTGACCCATTTCAACAGCCTCCTGTTCCCCGCGATCGCGGCGGCGCGCGGGCTGGGCCGGCTGCGCGGGCAGGAGACGAGCGACGACCGGATGCCGGGCGGCGCGGTCAATCGGGTGCTTCACGCCGTGTTCGGTCTGGAACGCCACCTGGTCGGGCGCGTCACCCTGCCGGTCGGCGTGTCGCTGCTGGCGGTGGCGCGCCGGCCGTGACCGCGTCGTAGAGCGCCGAGTCGCCCGACCGCCACACCAGCCGCAGCCGGGGATCGCGCGGCCAGCCGGCCGGCGGCAGGTCGAGCAGCCACAGATGGTCGAACCGCCCGTGGGGCAGCGCGGCGAGCGCCTGGGGCAGCGTGCGCCACTCGCCACAGCGGCGCGGCGTCACGATCTGGCTGGGATCGTCGACGAACGGCGCCGCGCCGCGATAGCGGACGCTCAGCAGCTCCGCGCCCGGCAGGAGGAACTGGTCATTGACGAAGGCGTGGCGGCGCACGACCGCCAGCGACGGCAGGTGGTAGATCCGGTCCGGCCGGATCAGGTCGCGGCAGTTGTTGCCGACCAGCGCCACCACCCGCGCGCCGGGGCGGACATGGTCCACCGCGGCCAGCTGGCGCGTCGCGCGCGCATCGTAGAGGGCGTAGCTGGCGGTCGTGGCCGCGATCCGGACCGCGAAGAACGCCGCCCCCGCGATCGCCAGCCCGCCCGCCAGCCGGCGGTCCTCCACCCGGATCGACAGCAACAGCGCGGCCAGTACGAACGGCACCATCCGCATATCGGCGTAGTTCGATCCCAGCACGATGCGCGGCATCAGCACGAAGGCGACCACCATGGCCGCCGCGCCGAAGGTCAGGCGCGGGCCGAAGCGCGCGCCCCGGCCGAACGCCGCCAGCGCGCCCACCAGCAGCAGGACGGCGACGATCAGGCCCGCCGACAGCCAGTCGAACACCTCCCACCGGTCGCGCAGCACGTTCAGGACCCAGCGACCCTTCAGCGACCATTCGAAGAACTTGCCCGTCCCACCCGCGCTGTCGCCGGCGCGCCAGGCGACCATCAGCAGCGCCGGGGGTGCGAGCGGCAGGCAGTGGACGGGCGCCAGCGCGAGCGCGCGCCACAGTGGCCGGCCGCCCCGCCACAGCCGATAGAACTCGGCGGAAAAGGCGAGCAGGCCCAGGACCCCCCAGCCATAGGCGTGCGCGATCCAGATGGCGGTGCCGACCGGCACGAACACCGCCGCGCGCGGCCACAACCTGCCGGCGTCGCCCATCCGCAGCCACGCGGCGAACGCCAGGAAGGCCAGCGCCATCGACAGGGCATAGTTCACGAAGCCGAACTGGAACGGGTAGCCATAGGCGAGCGGCAGGGCGAACAGGGCGGTCGGCGGCACCCGCCCCTGCACCGCGCGCGCGGTCGAGAGGAAGCCCAGCGCGGTCAAGGGCGGGATCGCCAGCACCACCAGCTTCGTCGCGCGCTCCACGCCCACCAGATGCGACAGCGGCACCGCCAGCAGGTCGACGCCCAGATTGCCGACCAGCCGCCAGTGGAACTCGTAGAACGCGGCCAGCGCCGGCGACCGCCCGCCATCGGCCGCCACGGCATAGCGGCTCATATGAGCGGGCAGATCGACCAGCGGCGGGATGGTCGGCCAAAGGAGAGGTAGGGCCATGAGCGCGACGAGCGCCGCCAGGACGGAGGGCCGTTCCCACCAGGCGCTGGTTCGATCGTGCGGTGTCATCGCGCCTCCCTTAACCGCGACCGCCCCGCCGCGACAGCGGGAACGGCGTCCATCTTTCGTTAGCCATGCGACGCCAAGGTGCTGGGGAATACGGCGGGGGTGAGGGCGTATGAAGGCGAGACGGGTCAGCCTGATGGTGGCGGCGGGCGCTGCGACCTTGGGCGTGTTGTTGCCGGCACTGGTCAGCCTGCGTGTCGACTGGTCGTCTTTCCTGGTGTTCGGGCTGTTCTGCGCCTTTTTTCTGCCGTTTCTGCCGTATTTACACTGGCGAGGCCTGCGGCCGTTGGTCGCGGTGGTTGAGTGTTTCCTGTTGGCGGTGGTCCTGACGGTTCCCGTGCTGGTGGTAAGCTACTGCGCCATGCGTTTGAACCTGCCGATGGCTGATGACCGACTGGCGGGGCTGGACGCGCGATTTGCAGTTGACGCTCCAACCCTCATCGCCTCCATCGGGCGGTCACCGGTGCTGGCGAGCGCATTGGGGCACGCCTATTCTAGTTTCGGCCCGCAGCTGATCCTGCTGCCCCCCGCCCTGGCGCTGTTGGGCCACCCAGAGCGGGCTTATGCGATGGTGACGGGCTATGTGACACTGTGCTTCGCCTGCATCGCGATATCCGCCGGCTTTCCATCGGTGGGAACGGTGCAGCATTATGGCCTGGCGGTGCCTGACCTGGGCGCGATCAATGGCTTCTTCGGGCATCATTTCCTCGACAGCTTCCACGCCGTGCGTGCTGACCCCGACTTCATCCTGACACTGGGGGTGGCGTCCGGGATCATCACCTTTCCGTCGATCCACGCAGGGGTCGCGGTGCTGTGCGCCTGGGCGACTTCGGCGAGCCGCTTCCTCTTTCCGCCAATAGCGCTGCTGAATGTTCTCATGTTCGTGTCGGCGATCAGCCACGGGGCGCACTATGTCGTTGACGTGGTGGCGGGCGGCCTGATCGCGGTTCTGGTGATCCACCTCGTCAGCCGGGCGAGCGGCCTGGAGCAACCGAGGCGCCCTCGCCTCAGCCCCGGTCGCGGCGTGCCAGCAGGCGCAGGCGCAGCGCGTTCAGCTTGATGAAGCCCGCCGCGTCCGCCTGGTCGTAGGCGCCCGCGTCGTCCTCGAACGTCACCATGTCGGCGTTGTAGAGCGACTGCGGCGAGCGCCGGCCGATCACGCGCGCCAGGCCGTGGTGCAGCAGCAGGCGGACCTCGCCCTCGACCTTCTCCTGGCTCAAGTCGATCGCCGCCTGCAGCATCTCGCGCTCGGGTGAGAACCACAGGCCGTTATAGATCAGCTCCGCATAGCGGGGCATCAGCTCGTCCTTCAGGTGCGCGGCCCCCCGATCCAGCGTGATCTGCTCGATGCCGCGATGGGCGGCGAGGTAGATGGTGCCGCCCGGCGTCTCGTACAGGCCGCGCGACTTCATGCCAACGAAGCGGTTCTCCACCAGGTCCAGCCGGCCGATGCCGTGCCGCCTCCCCAGCTCGTTCAGGCGGGTGAGGAGCGCGGCGGGCCCCAGGGCCTCGCCGTCGATCGCCACCGCGTCGCCGCGCCGAAACGCGATCGTGACGACCTCGGCGGCCGGTCCGTCCGCCGGATCCTCGGTGCGGGAATAGACGTGAGGCGGCACCGCCTCCCACGGGTCCTCCAGCACCAGGCCCTCGGACGAGGTGTGGAGCAGGTTGGCGTCGGTGGAGAAGGGCGCGTCGCCCCGCTTGTCGCGAGGGATAGGGATCTGGTGCGCCTCGGCGAATTCGATCAGCTTCGTGCGGCTGGTCAGGTCCCACTCCCGCCAAGGCGCGATCACCTTGATGTCGGGGGCCAGCGCATAGGCCGACAGCTCGAAGCGGACCTGGTCGTTGCCCTTGCCGGTGGCCCCGTGCGCCACCGCGTCGGCGCCCACCTCCCGCGCGATCTCGACCAGCCGCTTGGAAATCAGCGGGCGGGCGATCGACGTGCCCAGCAGATATTCGCCCTCGTACACCGCGTTGGCGCGCATCATCGGCATCACGAAGTCGGCCACGAACTCGTCGCGCAGGTCGTCCACCCGGATGTGCTCCGGCTTCACGCCGAGCAGCTCCGCCTTGGCGCGCGCGGGCTCCAGTTCCTCGCCCTGGCCCAGATCGGCGGTGAAGGTCACGACCTCGTGCCCCTGCTGCTGCAGCCATTTCAGGATGACGGAGGTGTCCAGCCCGCCGGAATAGGCGAGCACGACGCGGGAGGGGGTCTGAGTCATGGGGTGCGCGGTTAAGGGGCGGGAGGGGGAGGGGCAAGGCCAGGGGCCAAAAGCCCTCTCCCTTCCACCTCTCCCTTCCAGGGGAGAGGGTTGGGAGAGGGGCACGAACGGGTGCCCTTGCCTCGCCGCCAAAGCGTGTCACAACATCACACGACAAACAGGAGAGACCCATGCGCACCCGCCACCTCGCCGTCCTCGCCGCCGCCACCGCCCTGGCGCTGCCCACCGCCGCGTCGGCCGACGAGGGGATGTGGACCTTCGACGCCTTCCCGACCGCCAAGATGCGGGCGGATTACGGCTTCGCGCCCGACCAGGCGTGGCTGGACCGGGTGCAGGCGGCGGCCGTGCGGCTGACGGGCGGCTGTTCGGCCAGCTTCGTGTCGGAGACCGGCCTGATCCTGACCAACCACCACTGCGTCGTGGGCTGCCTGCAGAACCTGTCGACCGGCGACGACGACCTGGTGGCGAACGGCATCAACACGCCTTCGCTGGCCGAGGAACGCCCCTGTCCGGGCCAGCAGGCGGAGGTCGTGACCGCGATCACGGACGTGACGCCGACCGTGTCCGGCGCGATCGGATCGGCCACGGGCGCGGCGCTGGTGGCGGCGCGCAACGGCGCGGTGGCCCAGCTGGAATCCGCCGGCGACTGCGCGGACACCGCCACGATCCGCTGCCAGGTCGTCACCCTGTTCGGCGGCGGCCAGTACAAGCTCTACAAATACCGGAAATATTCGGATGTCCGCGTGGTCTGGGCGCCGGAGTTCCAGGCGGCGTTCTTCGGTGGCGATCCCGACAACTTCAACTTTCCGCGCTACGCGCTCGATTCGGCCTTCCTGCGCGCGTACGAGGGCGGCAAGCCGGTCGCCACGCCCGCGCACCTGACCTGGAACCCGCGCGCGCCGAAGGAGGGGGAGGCCACCTTCGTCGTCGGCAATCCCGGCCGCACCCAGCGGCTGTTCACCCAGGCGCAAGTGGCGTTCGCGCGCGACCAGTCGCTGCCGCTCGGCCTGTTGCTGGCCAGCGAGTTCCGCGGGCGGCTGATCCAGGCGATGGCCGACGATCCGGTCCGCGCGAGGGAGGGCGCGGACGAGCTGTTCGGGGTCGAGAACAGCTACAAGTCGACCTATGGTCAGCGCCAGGCGCTGGTCGAGCAGACCTTCGCGCGCACGCTGGCGGACAACGAACGCACGCTACGCGACCAGGTCGCCGCCTCGCCCCAGGCGGCGCAGATCGGCGATCCCTGGACGCAGGTCCAAGGCGGCATCGACGCCTATCGCCAGTTCTTCCTGCCCTTTTCCTTCCTGGAGGCGCGGGCCGGCGGCGGCTCCACCCTCTACGGTTATGCCGAGGCGCTGGTGCGCGCGGCGGTCGAGCGCGACAAGCCGAACGCCGAACGGCTGCCGGGCTTCACCGACGCGGCCCTGCCGCTGTTGGGCAAGCAGCTGACCGACCCGGTGCCGGTCTATCCATGGCTGGAGGAGCTGAGCCTGGATTTCTGGCTGTCCAAGTCGCGCGAATATCTGGGCACCGACGATCCGGCGGTGCGCGCGCTGCTGGGCAAGGAATCTCCGGAAGGCAAGGCGGAGCGGCTGGTCGCCGGATCGCGCCTGGCCGACCCGGCGGTTCGCAAGGCGCTGTTCGACGGCGGACTGAAGGCGGTGCGCGCGTCCACCGACCCGATGATCCAGTTCGCGCTGGCCAACGAGGCGCTCAACCGCCCGCTGATCGCGCGCTACAAGGCCGAGGTGGACGGGCCGATCACGGCGGCGCAGACGAAGCTCGCTCAGGCGCGGCTGGCCGGCACGGACGCCGCCTCGCTCTATCCCGACGCGACGTTCACCCTTCGCATCAGCTACGGCAAGGTCGCCGGCTGGACGGAGCGGGGCGAGGCCGTGCCCTACGCCACACGGATGGCGGGCACCTTCGACCGCGCGACCGGGCAGCAGCCCTTCGTGCTGGCGAAGGCGTTCGCGGCCAAGCGTCGCGCGATCGACGGCGGCACGGTGTTCGACTTCACGACCACCAACGACATCATCGGCGGCAATTCGGGGTCGCCGGTGATCGCGCGCGACGGGTCGGTGATCGGGGCCGCGTTCGACGGCAACATCCACTCGCTGGGCGGCAATTTCGGCTATGACGGGACCACCAACCGCACGGTGGTCGTGTCGTCGGGCGCGGTGCAGGAGGCGCTGGAAACGATCTACCCCGCGCCCCGGCTGGTCAAGGAACTGAAGGGCGGGTGAAGGCCTGATAGCCCTCTCCCCTTCAGGGGAGAGAGTTGGGAGAGGGGAGCTGTGGTGCGGCCGAAAACTGTGCCGGCAAGCACCGTTCCCCTCTCCCTCGCCCCTGAAAGGGAGAGGGCTTGTGGCTACACCGCCGCCCGAATCCGCCCCTCCGCCTCCGCCATATACCCGCGCGTGATCGGCAGCGCGCGGCGGTCGCGGGTGTATTGCAGCTGATAGTTCACCAGCCCGCCACTCTCGAACGCCGAACCCGCGCCGGCCAGGTAGAAGGTCCACAGGCGATAGAAGCGCGCGTCGTACACCGCCTCGATCTCCGCGCGCCGGGCCACGCACCGATCGTACCAGGCGCGCAGCGTCCGGGCATAGTGCAGGCGCAGCGTCTCCACGTCGGTGGTGATCAGATTGGCCGCCGCGGACGCCCGCGCGATCTCCTCCAGCGCGGGGATGTAGCCGCCGGGAAAGACGTATTTCGCCGTGAACGCGTCGGTGGCGCCGGGCGGACCCATGCGGCCGATCGTGTGGATCAGCATCACGCCGTCGTCGGCCAGGAGGTCGTGGCACTTGGCGAAGAAGGGGCGGAAGTCCGCCGGCCCGACATGTTCGAACATGCCCACCGACACGATGCGATCGAACCGGCCGGTCAGGTCGCGATAGTCGGTCAGCTCGAAGCGGACGTGGTCGGCCACCCCCTCCTCCTCGGCCTTGGCGCGGGCATGGGCGAGTTGCTCCGTCGACAGCGTCACGCCGGTGACGTGCACCCCGCAGGTGCGGTGCAGGAAGCGCGCCAGGCCGCCCCAGCCGCAACCGATGTCGAGCACCCGCTGGCCGGGCCGCAGATCCAGCTTGGCCGCGATGTGGGCCAGCTTGGCGACCTGCGCCTCGTCCAGCGTCTGGTCGGGGCCGCCATCGTCTTTGGCATCGAAGTAGGCGCAGGAATATTGCCGCCACGGGTCCAGGAACAGGTCGTACAGCCGGTCGTCCAGGTCGTAATGGTGCGCGACGTTGGCCCGCGCGCGTCTGCGATAGTTCAGCCGGGTCCAGCGCTGGCGCGCGCGGGCCAGGGTGGCCGCGCCCGGGCGCCGGCCCTCCAGCTTCTTCTTGGCCTCCCACGGATTGTTGGCGCGCACGAAATGGACGAAGTCCCAGACATCGCCGCCCTCGATCCCCAACCGCCCATCGATCCACGCCTCCGCCGTGCCCAGCCGGGGGTTGAGCGCCATGTCGCGCGCCACCCGGTCGTCGGCCAGCACCAGGGTCAGGTCGGGCCAGGCGGGATCGCCGTCGCCGTAGGCGCGGGTGCTCCCGTCGGCGGCGCGCACGGTCAGCCGGCCCTGGGTGATCAGCCGGGTGAGCGCGTGGTGGAGGAGGGTGGTGCCCAGGGGCATAGAGGAACGGTTCCGCCAGTGAGGGATCGCGGCGCATGGGCGAGCGCGCGGGGAAGGGCAAGCGGGCCGGACGCGCCACGCCCGACACGGTCCGATTGGAACGCGACGGCCGGTGCTTCCGTTGGCCCGACATGACACGCACGCTCTGCCTCGCCGCTCTCGCGGTCGCTCTGTCGGGATGCCGCTTCACCAACGCGGCCCCGGACGACGCCGCGCCCGCCCAGAACGCCGCCGGTCCGGCCAAGGGCGGGGCCAGCCCGGCACCGCCCCCACGCGCGCCGGAGAGTGCGGCCCGCGAACCGACGCCCGATCCCGCTCCTGAGCGTGCGACCGAAGCGCCCGCGCCCAACACCGCGGCACCGGACGCCGGCGCGACCGAGGCCACCGTCGTGCCGGCCCGCTTTCGCGGCCGGTTCGCGCCCGACCGCAAGGCGTGCGGCCGGGACTACACCTACTCGCCGGCGTTTCAGACCGTCACGGTGCGGCGGGACGGCGTGAACTTCTTCGAGACCGGCGGACCGGTCACGAACGTGGCGGTCGACGGCGACAGCGCGGCCATCACGGTGCGCGAACGGGTGGGCGACCGATATGCCGTGCGCGCCATCTACCTGGCGCTGGAGGGCGACGGTGCCGTCCGCTATCGCCCGGGCCTCTCGGAGCCCTCACGCCGCTTCGTGCGATGCCCGGCCGAATGATCGCCTAGCCCGCGGTGGCGAGCGCCGCCTGCTTTTCCTCCGCCAAGCGGTCCAGGTCCGCCCGGCTCTTCTTCTCCGCCGCGCTCTTCAGCTGGCCGCACGCCGCCATGATGTCGCGGCCACGCGGGCTTCGGATCGGGGCGGAGATGCCCGCGTCGAAGACGATGGCGGAGAAACGCCGCACCCGCTCCATCGGGGAACAGGAATAGGGAGCGCCGGGCCAGGGGTTGAAGGGGATCAGATTCACCTTGGCCGGCAGGTCGTGCTCGCGGATCAGCCGCACCAGCTCGCGCGCGTCGGCGTCCGAATCGTTCACCCCGTCCAGCATGACATACTCGAAGGTGATCCGGCGAGAGTTCGACGCCGACGGGTAGGCCGCGCAGGCGGCCAGCAGCTCCTCGATCCCGTATTTGCGATTGAGCGGCACGATCTCGTCGCGCACCGCCTTGGTGACCGCGTGGAGCGACACGGCCAGGTTCACCCCGATCTCGTCGCCGGCGCGCGCCATCATCGGCACCACGCCCGACGTGGACAGGGTGATGCGCCGCTTGGACAGGCCCAGCCCCTCGCCATCGGTCACGATCGCCATCGCGTCGCGCACATTGTTGAAATTGTAGAGGGGCTCGCCCATCCCCATCAGCACGATATTGGTGAGCAGCCGCCCCTGCGGGTCATAGCCCTTCTCCGCCCCCGCTTGCGGCCATTCTCCCAGCGTGTCGCGCGCCAGCATCACCTGGCCCACGATCTCGCCCGCCGTCAGGTTGCGGACCAGGCGCATGGTGCCGGTGTGGCAGAAGCGGCAGTTGAGGGTGCAGCCGACCTGGGACGAAATGCACAGCGTGCCGCGATCCTCGTCCGGGATGAACACCATCTCGTAGTCGTGGCCGTCGGGGGTCTTCAACAGCCATTTGCGCGTGCCGTCGGACGACAGCTGGGCCAGCACGACGTCGGGCCGGTCGACGGCGAAGCGTTCGGCGAACAGCGCGCGCGCGTCCTTCGACACGTCGGTCATGGCCGCGAATTCTGTTTCGCCGCGCCCATAGATCCAATGCCACAGCTGCCGCGCCCGCAGCTTCGCCTGGCGAGGGTCCAGCCCCGCCTCGGCCAACCGCGCGCGCAGCTCGTCCTTTGGCACGCCCGTCAGGGCGACGCGCCCGTCCGGCCGTTCGACGGCGGGGCGGGGCAGCGGGACGGGGTCGATATGGCCGGGGATCTGCACGGGCGCGATATAGGGTCGGTGGGGCCTGGAGGCGAATCGGGGCGGGCGCGCCTATCGGCAGGCCAGCCGCGCCGCGTCGATCGCGGTGGGCGCGCCGCCCAGGCGATAGCCGTCGACGAAGCGGCGGCCGGCGGTGTCGCGGCTTTCCACCGCCATCGCGCGCGCGGAACGCAGCGCCGCCAGGATCGCGCGATCGGCCGCCGGTCCCGCCGCCCAGGCGTCGCGGCCGCGCGCGACCAGCCGGATGCGCCGGTCGCCCACCGCCAGCACCACCGGCGCGTCCGCCCGCCGGTCGCGGCTGAGGCGGACCTGCAACTGGTCGCGCAGGCCACGCGCCGGCCAGGTGGAGATCGCGGCGAAGGCGTCGGCCGCGCGCCGCCCCGGCGGGGCCGCGATCGCCCAGCAATGGTCCCCGTCCCGGAACGCGCCCCAGGACTGCCACACGCCCAGCGTGAGGCCGGGCGCGGCCCACAGCAGCGCGGCGAGCGCGATCACGCCCGCACCGCCCCGTCGCCTTCCACCAGCAGCGTCTCGACCCCGCCGTCCACCGCCACGACGGACCCCTGCGGCAGGGCGGGCGCGACCGCGACGCCGTCGGCGGTGACCGCCCCCTCGCCGGTCAGCAGGCCGCGCAGCACCCGGCTCGACATCCCGTGCATCACCACCAGCCGGTCGCCCGGATCCCCGCGCGCGTCCGCCACCCAGTCCGCCAGCCGGGCGGCGACGTCCGGCAACCCCTCGCCACCGGGAGCGGCCTGCCCGAACCAGCCGGTCGCGGGGTCGAACCCGGTCCCCTCTTCGCGCAGGCCCGCATAGGTCCGCCCGCCCCAGTCGCCCACGTCGATCTCCGCCAGTCGCGCATCGACCCGCGCGTCGAACCAGCCGAGCCCCAGATGCTCCGCCACGATCGCCCAGCTCTGCCGCGCGCGCCCGGCGTCCGAGGTCCAGACGGTGAGCGGCGGGCGATCGCCCAATCGGCGCGAGAGCGCGACACCGATCGCATCGGCCTGGGCGAAGCCGCGGCGGGTGAGCGGCGTGTGGGCGGTGCCACCCTGCAGCCGGCCGGCCGCGTTGAACACCGTCTCGCCGTGGCGCAGGATCAGCGTGCGGTGGGGCAGGATCATCGGAGGGCTTGTTCCATGGCGGTCCCGGACCCGCAACCGTTCGACCCGTTTGTACGCTGCCGTTCATCGCAGGTTGGGATCGCGGAGGCCAGAGGCGCGCCGGCTCCACCCTCCGGAGCGATCGAGACCAAGAGGTTCGTATGACAAAGTTTTTCCCCACGCTGCTGCTGGCCGGCACCGCGATCGCCGTCGCGACGCCCGCCGCCGCGCAGCAGGTGAACCCGACCTTCACCGGCCCGCGCGTCGAAGGCCTGATCGGCTATGACAATCTGGGCGCCGGCGACACGGGCGACATCGAGAATGACGACCAGAGCATCGACGGCCTGCTCTACGGCGTGAACGCCGGCTTCGACTTCGCCTTCGGTGGCGCGGTGGTGGGCGCGGAGGCCGAATACACCGATTCGACCGGCAAGGTGGAGACGAACACGTCCGACCCCGACTTCTTCGGCTTTGGCCGGGTGCAGGCGGAACGCGACCTCTACGTCGGCCTGCGCGCCGGCGTGCTCGTGCGGCCGACCACGCTCGTGTATCTGAAGGGCGGCTATACCAATGCCAAGCTGGGTGCGATCGGGCGGGACGGCGAGACGGAGCTCGCTGGCAACTTCAAGCTGGACGGCTACCGCGTCGGCGTGGGCGCGGAGCAGGCGCTGGGCCCCAAGAGCTTCGCCAAGCTGGAATACCGCTATTCCAACTATTCGAACGCGGAGTTCAGCCTGAACGACCGCTTCATCGTCGGCGAGCTGAACGCGGATGCCGACCGGCACCAGATCGTGGCGGGCGTCGGCGTCCGCTTCTGATCCGCGGACGGTTCGGAGGGTCGGGGCGGTTGCCCCGGCCCCCAATCGTGATAGGACCCGCCGTCCAGAGACCTCCGGGAGCCGTCGAGTCCCGCCGAGGCTGAAGCGGGGGACGAAGCGACCATGAAGGCCACCATCGAGCGGGCGACCCTGCTCAAGTCCTTGTCCCACATCCAATCGGTCGTGGAGCGGCGCAACACCATCCCGATCCTGTCCAACGTCCTGATCGACGCCCGCGCGGACGGCCAGGTCCGGCTGACGGCCACCGACCTGGACCTGCAGATCGTCGAGTCGCTGGGCGGCGAGGTGGAGAGCGCCGGCGCACTGACCGCGCCCGCCCACATGCTGTTCGAACTGGCGCGCAAGCTGCCCGACGGGTCGCAGGTCCGGCTGGAAGCCGCCGAGGGCCGGCTGCACGTGCGCGCCGGTCGCTTCTCCTCCAAGATGCCGACCCTGCCGCGCGAGGATTTCCCGACGATCGCGGAGGGCGAGCTGCCGACGCGTTTCGCGCTGCCCGCCGACGTGCTGCGCACGATCATCGACAAGGTGCGCCTGGCGATCTCGACCGAAGAGACCCGCTATTACCTGAACGGCATCTTCCTGCACGTCGTCGACGACGCCGGCGGCCAGCTGAAGGCGGCGGCGACCGACGGCCACCGGCTGGCGCGCGTCACGATCGAACGGCCGGCGGGCGCGGAGGGGATGCCCGACATCATCGTGCCGCGCAAATGCGTGACGGAGCTTCGCAAGCTGCTGGACGGGGTGGACGGCGACGTGACCGTGTCGCTCTCGGACGCCAAGGTGCGCTTCGAACTCGGCGCGGCCGTGCTGACGTCCAAGCTGATCGACGGCACCTTCCCCGACTACACCCGCGTCATTCCGACGGCTAACGACAAGATCCTGCGGATCGACCCCAAGACCCTGGCGCAGGGCGTCGACCGGGTCTCGACGATCGCCACGGAGAAGACCCGGGCGGTCAAGCTGGCGATGGGGCAGGACAAGGTGACCCTGTCCGTCACCAGCCCGGAACACGGCACGGCCACCGAAGAGGTGCCGGGCGATTACGGCGCGGCCGACCTGGAGATCGGGTTCAACGCACGCTACCTGCTCGACATCCTGGGAGAGCTGGACGGCGACGATTGCGAGATCCACCTGGCCGACGCCGCCGCCCCCACCCTGATGCGGACCAATGGCGAGGCGCAGGCGCTCTATGTCCTGATGCCGATGCGGGTATGAGGGCTGGACCGCGCCGCCACCGATCCGGCTGAGCCGGTCGACGCGCGGGGCCCGAGGGGATGAGCGACGCGGCCTTTGTCGAGCGCCTGGACCTCACCGACTTCCGCAATCACGCCGCCCTGTCGCTGACCGCCGGCCCCGGCTTCGTCGTGCTGTACGGCGACAACGGGGCGGGCAAGACCAACCTTTTGGAAGCGGTGTCGCTGCTGGCGCCCGGACGCGGGCTGCGCCGCGCCGCGCCGGCCGAGGTGGCGCGCACCGGCGGGTCGGGGCGCTGGGCGGTGGCCGCGCGCCTGTCCGACGGGACGCGGATCGGGACGGGCACGGGGACCGGCACAGGCTCCGGCACAGGCACGGGCACAGGTCCGGGGGGCGAGGGCGGGGCCGGCGATCGCCGCCGGGTGCGGGTGAACGGGGCGTTCGCGCCCGCCAACCAGCTGGCGGAGCGGCTGACCGTCCAGTGGCTGACGCCGGCCATGGACCGGCTGTGGGTCGAAGCGCCCGGCGACCGCCGCCGCTGGCTGGACCGGCTGACCCTGGCGCTCCACCCCGACCACGCCACCCACGCGACCAGGTACGAGGCGGCGATGCGCGAGCGCACCCGGCTGCTGACGGGCGAGGACCGGCCCGATCCGGCGTGGCTGTCGGCGCTGGAGGGCCGCATGGCGGAGCACGGCGCAGCGCTGCAGGCCGCGCGGGTGGGCGTGGTGGACGCCCTGTCGGCGCGGCTGGCGGCGGCGCCCGACGATCCCTTCGCCCGCCCCGCCCTGGCGCTGGGCGGATGGGAGGGCGGGGCGGACCTCGCCCGCGCGCTCGCCGCCGCCCGGCCGCGCGACGCGGCGGCGGGCCGCGCGCTCGAAGGGCCGCACCGCGTCGACCTGCTGGCGACTCACACCGCCACCGGACAGCCCGCCGGCGGGTCGTCGACGGGCGAGCAGAAGGCGATGCTGCTGGGCATCCAGCTCGCCCATGCCGACCTGGTGGCGGAGCGCACGGGCCGCGCGCCCGTCCTGCTGCTGGACGAGGTGGCCGCGCATCTGGACCCCCAGCGCCGCGCCGCCCTGTTCGAGCGGCTGGCCGGGCGCGGACAGGTGTGGATGACGGGGACGGAGGCGGGGCTGTTCGCGGGACTGGGCGACGCCACGGTCGTGCGGCTGGGGACGGGTTGACGCCGCGCGCGCGGGGGCGCTCTACTGACGCATGGCCCGCACGCATTATGGGGAGCTGGGCGTCGCCCGCGACGCCGACGAGGGCGCGATCCGCGCGGCCTATCGCGCGGCCATGCGGCGGCACCATCCCGACACCAACCGCTCGCCGGACGCCACCGGGCGCTCGGCGCGCATCAACGCGGCCTGGGCCTGCCTGCGCGATCCGGATCGCCGCCGCGACTACGACCGGGGCCTGCGCGAGGTGGAGCAGGTGCGCGCCGATGTGCGGGCCGACCTGCGCCGGGGCATGGCGCCGCCCCTGTGGCGCACCCCGCCGCCGCCGCCGCCCGACCCGCTGCCGATCGCCGTGTTCGTCTTCGCCGCCGTGATCGCGATCGTGCCGACCATGCTGCTGGTGGCGCTCTCCCACGGGTGGGACGGTCATTTCACCCACCCCGCCCATGCCGCCGCGCCGGTCGTCCGGCCGGCGCCGCCCGCGCCCTCCGTCGCCCCCGGCCCGGCGGCGTCGCGCCCGTCCTGACGGCTGGGCCTTCACCGCTAGCCCCGGTCGTCCTAGAGGGGCCGCGATGACCGCCCCGGCCCCCTCCGACGATCCGCCGCCCATCCGTGGCCGGTTCGTCGGCCGCGCGCACCTGTTCCCGGTGCGCGTCTATTACGAGGACACGGACCTGTCGGGCCTCGTCTATCACGCCAACTATCTGCGCTATCTGGAGCGCGCGCGGTCGGACCTGCTGCGCGAGGTCGGCATCGACCAGCGCGCGGCGGTCGAGGCGGGCGAGGGAGCCTATGCGATCGCCGCGATGGACCTTCGCTTCGTCGCACCCGCGCGCCTGGACGACGCCTTGACGGTGGAGAGCACGACGGAGGCCGTTACGGCGGCGCGCATCGTCATTCACCAGACAGTCAGGCGGCAGGCGGCCATCCTGGTCACCGCCCGCGCCACCGCCGCGTTCCTGTCGCCCGCCGGGCGGCCGCGTCGACAACCCGCCGCGTGGACCGTCGCCACCCGACCCCTCTTGCCCTAACGGACCGCCATGCTCTCCCTTCTCGCAAGCGCCGTCGCCGCCGCCGATCCGGTGTCGCTGTCCCCCCTCAAGCTGTTCCTGCAGGCCGACTGGGTCGTCAAGGCGGTGATGATCGGCCTGCTGGTCGCGTCCGTCTGGACCTGGGCGATCATCGTCGGCTTCTCGATGAACATCGGGCGGCTGTCGCGCCGGTCGGACGGGTTCGAGCGCGCCTTCTGGTCGGCCGAGGACATGGACGCGTTCCAGGCCAAGCACGGGGGCACCGACCTGCCCACCGCGCGCGTGTTCCAGGCGGGGCTGGGCGAGTGGCGGCGGTCCCTGCGCGGACGGCGGCTGGACCGCGACGGCGTGCGGTCGCGGCTGGCGGCCACCATGACCACCGCCAGCGCGGGCGAGATCGACCGATTGTCCGGCCGGCTGAACATCCTGGCCACCGTGGGTTCGGTGGCACCCTTCGTGGGGCTGTTCGGGACGGTGTGGGGCATCATGCGCGCCTTCACCGCCATCGCGGCGGAGAACTCGTCGTCGCTGGCGGTGGTGGCCCCGGGCATCGCGGAGGCGCTGTTCGCCACCGCGATCGGCCTGTTCGCCGCCATCCCGGCGGTCATCGGCTACAACCGGCTGTCCCACGCGCTCGACCGGTTCGACGCGCGCCTGGCGCGGTTCGCAGACGGCTTCCACTCGACGCTCAGCCGAGAGCTGGACCAGATCGAGCGGCCCTGATGGCGTTCACCGCTCCGAAACGCGGCCGGCGGGGCCGCGCGCCGATGGCGGAGATCAACGTGACGCCGCTGGTCGACGTCATGCTGGTGCTGCTGATCATCTTCATGGTGACCGCCCCCCTGCTGACCGCCGCCGTGCCGGTGGAGCTGCCCGACAGCCGCGCCAATCCGGTGGACGCGGACGCGGAGCCGCTGGCGATCAGCCTGGACGCCGACGGCCGCATCTACCTGGACGAGGACGAGGTCCAGGCCGCCGACCTGCCCGCCCGGCTGGAGGCCGCGGCCGCCGCCGCCACGCCGCCAGCGGTGCTGCTGCGCGCCGACCGGGCGCTGGACTATGGCCGGGTCATGCTGGTGATGGGCGAGCTGAACCGGGCGGGGCTGAACAAGGTGTCGCTGGTCACCAATGCCGGCGCGGGCGCGCCCTGATGGCCCCGCGCTGATGGATCGGGCGGAGCGGATCGGGCTGGGCGTGGCCGTCGTCGGCCACCTGCTGCTGTTCGGCCTGTTGTCGACGCGCTTCGCCGCCCCGCCCGTGCCCGAGGCACCGCGCCCGGACCCCGTGGAGGTGTCGCTGGTCGACGAGGTGGCCGCGATCTCCAGCGCGCCGGAACCGGCCGAGCGGTCGCGCGCGCCGCAGGCCCCGGACGCGGGAGAGCCGGACGCCGGCCAGGCCGCGCCGCTGCCGCCCGCGCCCCTGCCGCCGCTCGCCCCGCCGCTGCCCACCCCGCGCCCGACACCGCGCCCGGCCCCGACACCGCGCCCCGCGCCCACCCCGCGCCCCGCGCCGACTCCGCGCCCGACGCCCGCTCCCACGCCGCGCCCGGCACCGAAGCCCTCTCCGAAGCCAACTCCGAAACCGTCGCCGAAGGCGTCGCCCAAACCGTCGCCGCCAGCGCCGGCCAAGACGCCCCGCCCGTCGCCCCCCGCGCCCGCCGCCAGCGGGGCAAAGGCCGGACCGCGCGGGTCGACCCGGCTGGGCAAGGACTTCCTGAATGGCGTGGGCGCGGCGCCCACCGGCAGCGACAAGCCCAGCGGACAGGCCACCGGCGCGGCCAAGGCCAGCATCGACGGCGCGATCCGCCGCGCCTTTATTCCCTGCCAGAAACAGACCCTGCCGTCCCCCGACGCGCGCGACATCAAGGTGCGGATGACGGTGGCGCTCAATCGCGACGGGTCGCTGTCCGGCATCAGCGGGATCACGGTCGTCAACTCCGACCCGGACCTGAAGATCTACGAACAGCGGATGAAGGACGTGGCCCAGAACGCGGTCCGGTCCTGCACTCCGGTGCGCGGCCTGCCGGCGGAGTATTTCGACAGCTGGCGGCGTTTCACCTATACCTTCGATCCGTCGAGAGGATGACCATGCGACTTGCCACCCTGCTGACCCCGCTCCTGCTCGCGGCCGCGCCCGCGCTGGCGCAGGACCAGGTCCCGCCGGCCGGACCGCCGGCGGGCGAGGACCCGATCGAGATCACGCTGGGCGAAGGCGTGTTCTCGTCGCTGGTCATCGCCGTGCCGCCCATGCCGACCCCGGCGGTCACGCCCACGCCCGCGGGATCGACGGACGAGCTGGGCGGCAAGGTCGCCGACGTGGTGCGCGAGGACCTTCGCAACACCGGCCTGTTCTCGCCCGCCACCACGCGCCGGATCACGATGGACGAGGTCACCGCGCCCCAATATCCCGGCTGGCGCTCGCTGGGCGCGCAGGCGCTGGTGCAGGGCTATGTCCGGGCCGAAGGGGCGGGGCAGGTCACCGTCGGCTGCTACCTCTACGACGTGGCGACGGGGCAGGAGCTGGCGAGGAACGGCTACCGCGTCCAGCCGCGCGACTGGCGCCGCGCCGCCCATCGCTGCGCCGACAGCGTCTATGCGCGGCTGACCGGCGAGGGCGAGTATTTCGACAGCCAGGTCGTCTATGTCAGCGAGACCGGGCCCAAGGCCAACCGGATCAAGCGCATCGCGGTGATGGACCAGGACGGGGCCAACCACCGGTTCCTGACCAACGGCCAGAACATCGTGCTCAACCCGCGCTTTTCCCCCGACGGGTCGAAGATCGCCTATATGAGCTACGACGGCAGCCACCCGCGCATCTATGTGCTCGACGTATCGAGCGGGCAGCAGCGGGTGGTGGTCGACACCCCCTACACCACCTTCGCCCCGCGCTTTTCGCCCGATGGCGGGACCGTGCTGTTCTCCATGGCGGTGAACGGCAACACCGACATTTATTCGGTCAGCGCGGCCGGCGGCGGCACGCCCCGGCGGCTGACGGACGCGCCGGGCATCGACGTGGGCGGGTCCTATTCGCCCGACGGCCGGCGGATCGTGTTCGAAAGCGACCGGTCGGGCGGCCAGCAGCTCTATGTCATGGACGCGAATGGCGGGCCCGCGCGCCGCATCAGCTTCGGCGCCGGCCGCCACGCCACGCCGGAATGGAGCCCGCGCGGCGACCTGATCGCGTTCACCCGCACGTCGGGCAATTTCCGCATCGGCGTGATCCGGCCGGACGGGTCGGGCGAGCGGCTCTTGACCGACAGCTGGCAGGACGAAGCGCCGACCTGGTCGCCCAACGGCCGGGTGATCCAGTTCTTCCGCACCAGGCGGGGGTCGGGCGAGGCGGAGTTGTGGTCGGTCGACCTGACCGGCGTCAACGAACGCAAGCTGGACCTGCCGCTCAACGGCTCCGACCCGGCCTGGGGCGCGGTGCGCGACTGATCGTTTCATTGCAGAGGAGACACGGACGATGACGAAGACCCAACCCATCCTGCTGGCCGTCGCGACGGCCGCCCTGGCGCTGGGCGCGTGCGCCAAGCAGACGCCGCCCGACCTGCCCAGCCCCGGCGAACAGGTGCCCACCGGCACGACCGACGGCTCCGGCGACCCCTATGGCACGACCGGCGGCGTGCAGGGCGCGGCCGTGCCCGGATCGCTGGCCGATTTCCGCGCGACCGTCACCAGCGACCGGGTGTTCTTCGACACCGACCAGTACGACATCGACACCGCCGACCGCACCGTGCTGGACAGCCAGGCGGCGTGGCTGCGCCAGTATCCCAACGTCCGCGTCACGGTGGAGGGCCACGCCGACGAGCGCGGCACGCGGGAATACAACATCGCGCTGGGCGAACGGCGCGCGAACGCGGCGAAGAACTACCTGGTCGCCGCCGGCGTCCAGCCCGCGCGCATCGCCACAGTCTCCTACGGCAAGGAACGGCCCGCCGCGCTGGGTTCGGACGAGAGCGCCTACGCCCAGAACCGCCGGGCGGTGACGGTCATCCCGCAGTAGGGATGAGGTCCTCCCCTCCCCTTCAGGGGAGGGGATCGAGGGGTGGGGAGGATCGACCGGCGCACGCTGGTCCGAAGCGTGAGCGTGGCCGCCGATCCCCACCCCAACCCCTCCCCTGAAGGGGAGGGGCTCAGGGATCACACCAGCCCCAGCCGCGTCAGTTCGCTCAGCATTGCGGGGGGCAGCGCGCCCGCCGGATCGTCCGCGCCCGCCAGGTCGTCCGGCGCGGCGTCGGCCTCCAGATAGCGCCAGCCCTGGTGCGCGCGCTTGGGGGTCGAGCGCACCGCCACCAGCGGCAGGCCCAGCGTGATGGCGCAGCGCCCGTCGGCCTCGCCGAACGCCAGGATGGCCGAGCGCGCGACCAGCCGGTGCCTGACGATCCAGTAGAGCGATCCGCCCACCATCTCGTCCGCGCGGCGCGGACGATAGCGGGTGGTGATCGTCACCCGCCCGCCGGCGGCCCGACCCTCCAGCCGAGCGGAGAGCTGGGCCAGCTCGTCGCAGCCAAAGGCGATCTTCGTCATGTTGAGGGCCATGACGAGGAAGATGGGGAGCGGGGCGGGCGGAGCCAAGCTTCGATGGACGGCTACTATCCAAATGGGTTCTGTTTGTCAAGCGGAATCTTGTCGTCCGGCGAACGGGGCCGCCTCGCGCGCACGCGACCCCGCTGCCCTCGCGTGCGCGTGTCGCGCGTGGGTGTGCGCGTGCGTGTCGCGCGTACCCGCCCTCGCGCGTGCGCGCGCCGCGCGCGGGCAGAGGCGCGCGCAGTGGAGGGACTTTCGAGAGACCTTCGGCGGTTTTCCGCCATTCTGAAATCGCTCAGCCGCCCACCAGCCCGCTCGCCACGGCCAGGCCCAAAAAGGCCAGAAAGCCGATCGAATCGGTGATCATCGTCACGAAGATCGACGACGCCACGGCCGGGTCCTGATCCAGCCGGTCGAGCACGACGGGCACCGCGACCCCGGCGAACCCCGCCACCACGATGTTCAGGACCATCGCCAGCGCGATCACCCCGCCCAACAGCGGGCTGGCGAAGAAGACCCCCGCCGCCAGCCCGATCAGCGCCGCCACCGTCACGCCGTTCAGGACCGCGACCCTGAGCTCGCGCCCGATGATCCGCGCCGTGTTGGACTGGGTCAGCTGGTTGAGCGACAGCGCGCGCACCGACACCGCCATCGTCTGGGTGCCCGCATTGCCGCCGATCGACGCCACGATGGGCATCAGCACGGCCAGCGCCACCATCTGCTCGATCGCCGCGCCGAACGCCCAGATGATGGTGGAGCCCACGAGCGCGGTGCCCATATTGGCGATCAGCCAGCGCACCCGCGCCTTGTAACTTTCGCGGATCGGCTCGTTGATGTCGCCCTCGCCAGCGCCCGACAGCAGCAGCACGTCCTCGCCCGCTTCCTCCTGGATGACGTGGACGATGTCGTCGACGGTGACCTGCCCGATCAGCCGGCCGGACCCGTCCACCACGGCGGCGGAGATCAGGTTGTAGCGCTGGAACCGCAGCGCCACCTCCTCCTGGTCCATGTCGGCCGGGATCAGCGTCTGTTCGCGCTTCATCAGGTCGGCGACGGCGACGTCGCGCGGTGCCGTCAGGATCCAGGACAGCTGGCAGGTGCCGATCGGCCGGTGGGCGGGGTCGACGACGAAGATCTCCCAAAAGTCGCCGGTCGCGGCGCCCGACCGGCACCAGTCGATCACGTCGCCCACGCTCATCCCGTCGCGCACCGACACGACCTCGCGCTGCATGATCCGCCCGGCGGTCTCTTCGGGGTAGGCCAGCGCCGATTCGATCGCGCTGCGATCGGCGGCGGGCATCGCGTCCAGGACCGCGCGTTGTTCGTCGGCCTCCAGGTCCTCGATGATCGCGACCGCGTCGTCCGTGTCCAGCTCGGCCGCGAAGTCGGCGACCTGCTGCGCGGGCAGCTGGGACAGCAGCGCCTCACGGACATAGTCGTTCATCTCCGCGAGCACTTCGCCCGTCAGGCGATCGCCCAGGGCCGCGGCGAAGGCGGGCCGGGCGTCCTCCGGCACCAGCTCGATCAGGTCGGCCAGATCGGCGGGGTGCAGCGGGTCGGTGAGCGCCTGGACCAGCGCGTCGTCGCCCGCGTCGGCGGCGTCCTGCACATCGCGCACGAAGGCGGCGGCGAAACGATCGTCCTCGTCCAGCCGGTCGGCGGGGTCCGCGGACAGCACGGTGGTGTCGGACTGGTCGCTCACCCGTGGCCTCCGTTCGCGCTGCGCCGCCGCAGCGGCCTCTGGCCCGGCGGTGCCCGCGTGGCAAGCCGGCCGGAACGGGAGCGGAGCGCCGGCCGTTCCTGCCCTTTCCCAGACGAAAAGGATCCTCCCATCATGGCCGACACCGACGCCGACACCCTGACGCTCACCCTGTCCTCCGGCGGCGACGTCGTGATCCGGCTGCGCCCCGACCTGGCGCCCGGCCATGTCCAGCGGATCACCGAGCTGGCGCGCGAAGGCTTCTACGACGGCGTCAAGTTCCACCGGGTCATCCCGGGCTTCATGGCGCAGGGCGGCGATCCGACGGGCACCGGCAGCGGCGGCAGCGACCGGCCGGACCTGAAGGCGGAATTCTCGAAGGAGCCGCATGTGCGCGGCACCTGCTCCATGGCGCGGACGAACAACCCCAACTCCGCCAACAGCCAGTTCTTCATCTGCTTCGCCGACGCGCGCTTCCTGGACAACCAGTACACGGTGTGGGGCGAGGTGACGGACGGCATGGAGAATGTCGACAACCTGCCGGTGGGCGAACCGCCCAAGAACCCGGGGACCATCGAAAAGGCCGTGGTGAGCTAAGCGGTCGCGCTAAAACCTGACTCCCACGAGCCAGTCATGGAACGCGCGAACGGGCGGGGAGGCGAGCGCGCGGGGCCGGCAGGCGAACCAATATCCCACGGGGCTGTCGACGTCGGTGTCCAGCAGACGGTGCAGCCGCGAGTCGTGGGCGTCGGCCAGGTGGCTGTCCAGCATGAAGGCCACCCCCACGCCCCGCGCCGCGGCTTCCAGCATCAGCGGGCCCGAATCGAACAGGTCGGTGGCGACCGGCCTCAGCCCCTGCTGTCCGACCGCCTCGCACCAGGCGTCGAACACCCCCTC
The DNA here is from genome assembly GCA_965261015.1 of Sphingomonadaceae bacterium. Lineage (GTDB taxonomy): Bacteria > Pseudomonadota > Alphaproteobacteria > Sphingomonadales > Sphingomonadaceae > CBDHCC01. The sequence continues at coordinate 738,693 of CBDHCC010000002.1, read as the reverse complement.
CATGTCGCGGTGGAGGAGAACCGTCATGCGTCCGACATCCGCGGGCTCGGTGACCCGCGCCGCATGGCTCGCATCTCCGATCAGCGAAATCCGGTCGCGCGTCAGCCGCGCGGAATGGAAGACGGGATCGATCCCGTCGGCGAGCACGATGGCGGCGTCCAGTCCGTCGCCCAGGCGAGAGAGCGGTTGGGGGGCGGTGTCGATGTCCAGGTGCAGCTCGGGCTCCCGCGCCCGCAGGTCGCCCAAGCGCGGGAACAGCCGCTGACTGGCGAACAGCGGCAGCACGCCCAGGCGCAGCCGCAGCAGCGTGGCGGGTGCCACCGACCGCGCGATGGCCGCCCCCAGATCGTCCAGCGCGGGGGCGACGGCCGCCAGCAGCCGCTCGCCCTCCGCGTTGGGGGCGATCGACTGGTGGCGACGGTCGAACAGCGGTCGCCCCACGAAGCGTTCGAGCGTCTGCAGGCGTCGCGTGCAGGCGGGCGCGGAGATCGCGAGGTCTTCGGCCGCGGCCTTGACCGATCCGAGCCGAGCGACGGCCACGGCGGCCTCCACGGCGCTGAGCGGTGGCAAACGGGCCATGATCGCGCTCCCACGAATGCACGAAACGCAATCGCTATCGCGCTTTTCGCAGTTGCACAAGCACATGTTGCAGCGCACAACGACCGTGCCTTTTCAGGCATCCTCTCCTAATGACCTTCGGGGTCGGTCCCTTCGGGGACCGGCCCCGTTTTTATTGCGGCGCGGACGCGCTAAGGCAGGGGCCATGGCAGCCGGATCGATCCCCGCCGGGCAACGGCGCTCCCGCCGCTTCCTGATCGCGTTCCTGCTGATCATGTTCGGCTTTCCCTTCCTGGTGGTCGGTTCGTCCGTCGCCTTGTCGAGCGTCTTCCCCGGCTGGGCGGCGCGCGCTGGGCTGGGGCCGAAGGGAGCGCTGATCGAGCGTCTGGTGGCGGACGCGCGCTACGACTCCGCACCGCTCGCTTTGCGTCAGCGGCCGTCCCCGGACGGCGCGGTGACGACGGCGGCGCGCTACTCCGTCCCGTCGCAGGACGAGGCGCTCGGCAAGCTGATCCGCGCGTGCGAGAGCCAGCGCTTGAAGGTCGCCACTCCGGAAGCCAGGAGGGTCGACCCGACCCTGATCTGCGTGGGCGAGGACGCGGGTGCGGAGGTGCGGGTGCACGCGAGCGTCCGATGCGCGCCCGCCTGCGCGTTGATGCTGGAGACCCGCGCCAGGCCGGTGCCTACGGGTGGACAGCGCCGGGCCTAGATCCCATCTCTGCGCCCGGACCGGCAGGTCCGGCAAGACGAGGAGATCCCGTGGCCGACGCGGAGACACAGACGATCAAATTGCAGGTGGCGAGCGCCCGACCGGAGGATTCCGGTCACGGCATCGCGCGGATCCCGCGCGCGATCATGGCCCAGCTCGGCGTGGGCGAGGGCGACGTGATCGAGGTGCTGGGCAAGCGCTCCACGCCCGCGCGGGTGGTCGCACCCTATCCCGAGGACGAGGGGCTTCAGCTCGTGCGTCTCGACGGCCTGTTGCGCGCCAACGCCGGGGCTGGGTCGGGCGATCACGTGGAGTTGCGGCCGGTGCAGTCGAAGCCCGCCAGCCGCGTCGTGCTGGCCCCCGCGCAGGAGAACCTTCGCCTGCAGGGTTCGGGCGAGGCGTTGAAGCGCAACTTCTTCAAACGCCCGATGATCGCCGGCGACATCATCTCCACGACGGGACAGCAGCGCGTGCAGCAGGACGGGCTGCCGCCGCAGCTGCGCCAGATGCTGAACGCGCCGGCCTATGCCCTGGCCGAGGTGCGGCTGGTGGTGGTCGAGACGGTGCCGAAGGGCATCGTCCACGTCGAAGCCGACACCGAGATCGAGCTGCGCGCCGAGTATCAGGAGCCGCGCGAGCTGCGCCGGACCGACGTCACCTACGACGATGTCGGCGGGCTCGGCGACACGGTCGATCAGCTGCGCGAGATGGTCGAACTGCCGTTGCGCTATCCCGAGCTGTTCCAGCGGCTGGGCGTGGACCCGCCACGCGGCGTTCTGCTGCACGGCCCGCCGGGCACTGGCAAGACGCGGCTGGCGCGCGCGGTCGCCAATGAATCGGCCGCCGAATTCTTCCTGATCAACGGTCCGGAGATCATGGGGTCCGCCTATGGCGAGTCGGAAAAGCGGCTGCGCGAGATCTTCGAGGAGGCGGCGGCCAATCAGCCGGCGATCGTCTTCATCGACGAGATCGATTCGATCGCGCCCAAGCGCGACCGGACGCCAGGCGAGACGGAGAAACGGCTGGTCGCCCAGCTGCTCACCCTGATGGACGGGCTGGAGGCGCGCACCAACCTGGTCGTGATCGCCGCGACCAATCGGCCGGAGGCGATCGACGAGGCGCTGCGCCGGCCCGGCCGTTTCGACCGGGAGATCGTCGTCGGCGTTCCCGATCAGCGGGGGCGGCGCGAGATCCTGGGCATTCATACCCGTGGTATGCCGCTGGGGAGCGACGTCGATCTGGATGGGCTGGCGCGGCAGACCTACGGGTTCGTCGGAGCCGATCTGGCGGCGCTCGCCCGCGAGGCGGCGATCGAGGCCGTGCGGCGGATCATGCCGCGCCTGAACCTGGAGGAAGGCACGATCCCGCCGGAGGTTCTGGACGACTTGACCGTCCAGCGCGATGATTTTGGCGAGGCCCTGAAGCGGGTGCAGCCGTCGGCGATGCGCGAGGTGATGGTGCAGGTGCCCGATGTGCGCTGGGCGGACATCGGTGGGCTGGACGACGCGGCGGAACGGTTGCGCGAGGGCGTCGAATTGCCGCTGCGCAACCCGGACGCCTTTCGTCGGCTGGGCATCCGTCCGGCCAAGGGATTCCTGCTCTACGGTCCACCGGGAACGGGCAAGACGCTGCTGGCAAAGGCGGTCGCGCGGGAGTCGGAGGCGAACTTCATCGCCACCAAATCGTCCGATCTTCTGTCGAAATGGTACGGCGAGTCCGAGCAGCAGATCGCCCGGCTGTTCGCCCGCGCCCGGCAGGTCGCGCCCACCGTCGTCTTCATCGACGAACTGGACAGTCTGGTCCCCGCGCGAGGCGGCGGTTTGGGAGAGCCCCAGGTCACCGAGCGCGTGGTGAACACGATCCTGGCCGAAATGGACGGGCTGGAGGATCGGCAGTCGGTCGTGGTGATCGGGGCCACCAACCGGCCGAACCTGATCGACCCGGCCCTGTTGCGGCCGGGTCGGTTCGACGAGCTGATCTACGTCGATGTTCCGGGGGAAACGGGTCGTCGACGCATCCTGGACATCCACACGGCCAAGATGCCGCTCGGCGCCGATGTCGACCTGGATGCCGTCGCCGCTCGGACGGCGAACTACACCGGTGCCGATCTGGAGGACGTCGTTCGCCGCGCGGGCCTGCTGGCGCTGCGTCGGTCGCTCGACGTTGAAGACGTGTCGATGGCCGATTTCGACGCCGCGCTGGAGGAGAGCCGGCCTTCGGTGAGCGACGAGATGAGCCGCGAATATGCTCAGATCGCCGACAAGCTGAAGCAGAATGCGCTGCAGCAAGGCACGATCGGCTTTGTCATGCCCGGCCAGCTCACCCCGCGCGGCGAAAAGGGCGGGGAGTAGCGGGCGCGATCGGCCACCCCGGGGTTCAGTCCGGGGTGGCCGGTTCGCGTCCGCCCAGCGCACGGGCGCTCCACAGGCCGAGCGCGGCCGTCAAGCCGCCGATCAGCCAGAAGGTGGCCGGCGCGTTCCAGTCATGAAGTGCCACCGCGACCGCCGGAGCGACGATGTAGGCCATGCCGTTCACGCTCGTGACCTTGCCCGCGACGCTCCCCTGTCCCTCCGCTCCGACCGCGAGCGAGGTTCCTGCCGTGAAGCCGGGTCGGAACAGCCCGAACCCCAGCGATGCGACGGCGAAGCCGATGACGAGGCCGTGCAGCCCGTTCGCCGCGCCGACCAGCGCCACGCCCGCCGTCGCCAGCCCCGCTCCGGCTAGCACGCTGGAGCGGGGCGACAGGTGCAGGCCGGGGATCAGCCCCCATTGCGCCAGCAAGGTGGCGCCCGCGCCCGCCATCAGCACCAGCCCGGTTGGGTCCGTCGCCAGTTCGGGCGTCGCGCGCAACTGCAACCGGTCCAGCACCACGAAGCCGATGACGCCCAGCAGCATCGCGTTCGCGTGGCCGCCGATCAGGCCGGCGACCAGCCAGGGCCGGATGCGCCGGTCGCGCCAGGACAAGGGCTGCGCCTCGTCGGACCCGAGCACCGGAGCCCCGGCACCCCCCGAACCGGACAGCGGCTCCCCCGCCACGCCCCCGCGCGCGGCGTGTCGGGGCGTGTCGTCGGGGAGGAGGAGGCGGAGCGCCACCAGCACCACGACACCGATGGCGGCGAAGGCCAGCATCGGGCCGCTCAGGCCCACGACGGGCAGAATCAGGAAGGGCGCCACGGCCGGCCCGATCACCGTGCCGAGGCCGAAGGAGGAGGCGAGGAGCGACAGGGCCCCTGTCCGATCCGCCTCGTCGGTGCGCGCCGCCACATAGGCCTGCACCGCCGGCGGCGCGGCGGACCCGAAGCCGCCATAGAGGCTGCGGAAGAGCGCGAACAACCCGAAGCACACGCCCGCGCCGACCCAGCCGGCCAGACCGGCCCACAGCACCAGCCCACAGGCCGTCATGCTGAGCGAGAAACCGATCAGGCCCAGCCGCATCAGCGCCTTGCGGCCCCGCCGGTCCGAGATGCGGGCCCAGCGCGGCGCGGTCAGCACCCACAGCAGCGCCGACCAGCTGAACGCCAGGCTGACCCACACGTCGGCGAGGCCGAGGCGGGTGCCGATGGCGGGCAGCACGCTCTGCATCGCCGTGTTGCCGGCCGCCGCGACCAGCATGACGGCGAACAGCACCGCCATGCGGGCTGGTGGCAGAGGCGCGGCGGCGACGGTGCTGGACACGCCCGAGGCTTAGCGGCCGATGGCGGCGGGGCAAGCTTGCCTTGCATCGCCTCCTTTGGGTAGGCGAGGGGCAAAGGGCCTCGCCGCCCGACAGGACGGAGCATCCATGACTTCCCCCAACGCCCGAACCGCCGGCCGCCTGATGGCCGTGCGCGACCGCCTGGCACGCTGGGCCGCCAGCAATCTCGGCGACAAAGGCGTGTTCCTGGCCGGCTTTCTGAAACATCCGGTGATGGTCGGATCGGTGATCCCGTCGTCGCGCCGGCTGATCGATCATATGCTGCGCCCGGTCGACTGGCGACGCTGCCGCGTCTTCGTGGAGTACGGGCCCGGCGTCGGCACCTTTTGCCAGCCCGTGCTCGACCGGCTGCCGGGCGACGGACGGCTGATCGTGATCGACACCAACCCGGATTTCGTGGAGTATCTGCGGCGGCGGTTCGCGGACAGCCGCTTTTCCGCCGTTCACGGATCGGCCGCCGACGTCGAATCGATCGTGGCCGCGCACGGCCACGACGCGGCGGACTATGTGCTCTCCGGCCTGCCGTTCTCCACGCTTCCCGAAGGCGTCGGCCCCGCGATCGCCGCGGCGACGGAGCGGGTGCTCGCCCCGGCCGGACAGTTCCTGGTCTATCAGTTCTCGCCCAAGGTGAAGCGCTTCCTGGACCCGCACTTCGGGCGCATCGATCACGCCTTCGAGCCGGTGAACGTCCCGCCGGCGCAGCTTTACTGGGCGCACAAGGGCTGAAGCGCTTGGCACTGGCGTGTGAGGCAGCGCCATGGTAGGAAGCGGGCCGTACGAAAATCTGTGAAATTTGAAGGAGCCGCCCCATGGCGCGTGTGACCGTCGAGGATTGCGTCGACAAGATCCCCAACCGTTTCGACCTCGTCCTGCTGGCCGGTCAGCGGGCGCGGCAGATCTCCGGCGGGGACGCGCTCTATCTGGATCGCGATCGCGACAAGAACCCGGTCGTGGCGCTGCGCGAGATCGCCGAGAACAAGGCCAAGCCGAAGCCGCTCACCGAAGCGCTGGTCAGCGGCTTGCAAAAGGTTCAGATCGACGACGACGATGTCGAGCCTGACGAGATCGGTTCGCTGTCGCAGTCGGCGGAGGCCCTGCGGCTGACGGCCGCCGTTCCGCCGCGCAACCAGGGGCTGGGTGCCGACTACGAAGCCTGACCGGGCGCAGGCGACCCGCTCCTTCCTCCGTCGCGCAGCCTTGCTTCCGATGCGCCGAGCGTCGCAGGGTGCGCGTGACCAGGCAGGAGGTTAGGCGGTGCTGCGCCAATATGAGTTGATCGAGCGGGTCAAGGCTTACGACCCCGGTGCCGACGAGGCGCTGATCAACCGCGCCTATGTCTATTCCGTCCAGGCGCATGGCACGCAGGTCCGGGCCAGCGGCGATCCCTATTTCTCCCACCCGATCGAAGTGGCCGGGATCCTGACGGAGCTGCGGCTCGACACCGAGACGATCGTCACCGCGATCCTGCACGACACGGTGGAAGACACAGGCGCCACCCACGCCGGCATCGCCGCCCTGTTCGGCGACGAGGTGGCGCGGCTGGTCGACGGGGTCACCAAGCTGACGAAGCTGGAAGGCGGGTCCGCGTCCGAACGGGCCGCCGACAATCTGCGCAAGTTCCTGCTGGCGATCTCGGACGACATCCGTGTCCTGTTGGTGAAGCTGGCCGACCGGCTTCACAACATGCGCACGCTGCATTTCGTCTCGTCGAAGGACAAGCGACGCCGGATCGCGCGGGAAACGCTGGACATCTACGCGCCGCTCGCCGAGCGCATCGGCTTGTACGAGTGGATGCGCGAGCTGGAAGAGCTCGCCTTCCGCGAGACGGAGCCCGCGGCCCACGAGTCGATCACGCGCCGCCGCGACACGTTGAAGTCGGAAGGCCGGCTGGAGGTCGAACATCTGGCCGCGACGTTGCAGCAACTGCTGGCGGAACATGGCCTGCCGGCGCGCGTCTCCGGGCGCGAGAAGTCGCCTTATTCGATCTGGCGAAAAATGGCGGAGCGGCACGTCGCCTTTGAGCAGCTGTCCGACATCATGGCGTTCCGCGTGATCTGCGAAACGACGGGCGACTGCTATCGCGCCCTGGGCCTGATCCACGCGCGCTTCCCAGCGGTGCCCGATCGGTTCAAGGATTATATCTCGACGCCCAAGCGCAACGGCTATCGCTCGATCCACACCACCGTCATCCAGGCGGGCGTCAGGATCGAGGTGCAGATCCGGTCGGCGGACATGGACCGGCAGGCGGAATACGGCTTGGCCGCTCACTGGGCCTACAAGACCGGCGAGGCGCGGCCCGATGGCCAGGTCGGTTGGCTGCGCGACCTGATGGAAATCGCCAAGAGTTCGGGCTCCGCCGAGGAGCTGCTCGAACACACCCGAATGGCGATGTATCAGGATCGGATCTTCGCCTTTTCGCCCAAGGGCGACCTCCAAGCGCTGCCGACGGGCGCGACCGCGCTCGACTTCGCCTATGCCGTGCACACGGAACTGGGCGGGCACGCCGTGGGCGCGAAGATCAACGGACAGACGGTCCCGCTCCGCAGCCCGATCGCCAATGGCGATCAGGTGGAGGTGCTCACCTCCGACGGCCAGAGCCCGCAACCCTCCTGGCTCAGCTTCGTGGTGACCGGGAAAGCGCGCGCCGCGATCCGGCGGATCGTCAAACAGCAGGAACAGGGCCAGCTGGTCGCCCTTGGCGACAAGCTGCTGGTGCAGATCGCCGGGCGCTTGCCTTCGCCCCTCAAACCCGATGCCGTGGCCGCCGCCGCGCGGCGCCTGGGCTTGGCTTCGGAGGACGAGTTGCGCGTCGCGGTCGCGCGGCGGGAACTGGACGACCGGGCGGTGCTCGACGCGCTGATGCCCGGCAAGCGTCGCCTGTCGCCGCACCGGGCCGAACGGCCGGGTCAGCCCGTCTCGATCGGCGGCCTGACGCCCGGCATGGCCTTCACCCTGGCGGATTGTTGCTCGCCCATTCCGGGAGACCGGATCGTGGGCGTGCGTCACGCCGACCAGCCGCTGGCCGTCCACACGATCGATTGCCCGGCGCTCTTGGAGAGCGGGGACGGCGATTGGGTGGACCTGACCTGGGATGGGCGCAGCGGGGGCGCATCGCGGCTGCAGGTGACGCTGAAGAACGAACCCGGCGCGTTGGCCGCCATGGCCGGCGTCTTCGCCCACGCCGGCGCCAACATCCTGAACCTGCGACTGACGACCCGGGACACGCGCTTCCATTCGTTCGACGTGACGCTGGAGGTGCGCGACTTGGCCCACCTGATGCGGATCCTGATCGCGCTGCGCGCCGCGGAGCCGGTGTCGCAGGCCGATCGTCACCAATCGTCCCCCTTCGACCTGGCGGACGGATTGGCGGCCGCGGAGTGACGGCGTTCGCCGGGTTGAGCGCGGCGGCGCCGCTGACGTTGATCGGCTGCGGGCACATGGCCGGCGCGATGCTGCACCGGTGGCTGGCGACGGGGCTGGACCCCGCGGCCGTGCAGGTGGCGCGGCCCAGCGGGCGGACGGTGGCGCCTGGCGTGCGGGTGGTGCGCGCGATCGGCGACCTGCCAGAGCGTTCGGGGCTGATCCTGCTCGCCGTCAAGCCGCAGATGCTGGACGACGTCGGCGACCGAGTGGCGGCGGTGGCCGCCGACGCGCCGGTCGTCTCCATCCTGGCGGGAACCACCCTCGCCAGCCTGGCGACGGTGTTCCCCAATTCGCCTCTGGTGCGCGCCATGCCCAACCTGCCGGTGGCGGGCGGCGACGGCGTGGTGGGCCTGTGCGCGGCCGATCCCGACGCCACGGCCTCGCAACGCGCCGACGCCCTGATGCGGCCTCTTGGCCTGGTCGAGTGGGTGCCGGAGGAGCGGTTCGACGCCTTGACCGCGCTCGCGGGCAGCGGCCCGGCCTATCTATACCGCTTCGTGGGGGCGCTGGCCGCCGCGGGGGTCGAAGCCGGGCTGGACCCGGCCCAGTCGCTTCGCCTGGCGCGCGCGACCGTCCGCGGCGCGGCGCGGGTGGTTGCCGAAAGTGACGAAACTCCCGACGCGCTGGCCGACCGGGTGGCCAGCCGCGGCGGGTCCACCCGCGAAGGCTTGAACGTTCTGGACGCCGAGGGCGGCCTTGCCACGTTGCTGGACCGAACGATCGCCGCCGCGGTCGCCCGGAACCGCGGTCTGGCGGAGGAGACGGCGCGCGGTTGACCCGCTGTCGTGGTCGCCGAGGGGCCGTTGACCCCCTGCGCCGCGCCACCTACTCCGCTTCCACGAGAGCCCGCGCGAACGGGCGAGGAGAGAATGCCCATGTCCGCCCACCGCCCGTGGAGCCGCGTCGCGGTGACCCGCAGCGAACACTCCGTCGCGCCCGACGCCCGCGCCACCCTGATGACGGATCCCGGCTTTGGCCGGGTGTTCACGGACCACATGGCCACCGCCAGCTATTCGGCGGAGCGCGGCTGGCACGATCTGGCCATCGTGCCGCGCGCGGCGTTGCCGACGGACCCCGCGGCGTCCGTCTTCCATTACGCGCAGGAAGTGTTCGAAGGGCTGAAGGCCTATGCCGGCGACGACGGCACGCCCGCCCTGTTCCGGCCGGAAGCGAATGCGCAGCGGATGAGACGTTCGGCCGAGCGTCTCGCCATGCCGCCGGTCCCGGAGGCCATGTTCCTGGACGCCGTGCGGGCCTTGGTGGACGTGGAGCGCGACTGGGTCCCGCGAGCGCCCGGCGCGCTCTACCTGCGCCCATTCGTCGTCGCGACGGAGGCGTTCCTGGGGGTCCGGCCCGCGGCCCGCTATCAGTTCGTCGTGCTGGCCTGCACGGTCGGCGACTATTTCCGTGGCAATAAGACCGGCGTGTCGATCTGGGCGACGGACGCCTACACCCGCGCGGCCCCCGGAGGAACCGGAGAGGCGAAATGCGGGGGCAACTACGCCTCCAGTCTGATCGCGCAGGCAGAAGCCACCGCGCAGGGGTGCGACCAGGTGCTGTTCCTCGACGCGGCGGAACGCCGGTTCGTCGAGGAACTGGGGGGCATGAACGTGATGTTCGTCCATGCCGACGGTCGACTGACCACCCCTCCGCTGACCGGCACGATCCTGCCCGGGATCACGCGCGACAGCCTGCTGACGCTAGGGCGTGAGATGGGGATGGAGGTGGCGGAGGAACCCTATGCCCTGGACCAGTGGCGCGCGGACGCGGCGACCGGTCGATTGGCGGAGGCGTTCGCCTGCGGCACGGCGGCCGTCGTGACACCGATTTTGGCGGTGAAGACGCGGACCGATGAATGGTCCGTCGGTGGCGGGGAGCCCGGCCCGGTGACCACTCGGCTGCGCGCGCGGCTGGTCGATTTGCAGCACGGGCGGGCACCGGACCCGCACGGCTGGTGCCAACGTCTGGACGCCGACGCCCAGCCCGCGCTAAGGGCTCCCGCGCACACTGGGGCGTAGCCAAGCGGTAAGGCACCGGTTTTTGGTACCGGCACGCGCAGGTTCGAATCCTGCCGCCCCAGCCAGCCTTACCAAGCGGTAAGCTGCTGAAATCATTGGCCCCGGTGTTGGCCGATTTGTGCCTTGGCCCTGGTCAAGGCCCCAACTGTGGCCCCAGGTCCGTGCAAACGAAATATGTGGCGACTCCGCGCCGAATGCACGATTGCGGGGTTCGCATCGGTTCGTCCGGCGGAAGACCATCCGCACTCGCCCATCAGCGACTCACATCTCCGATCGGCATGCGCGGCTCGAACCAGTTCGACGCGCGGTAGGCGACCTGCGGGTCGCGGTTGGCCAGGGCGATCGTCACCCAGCCGCTCTCCGGATAGACCGTGAAGCTGGCGTTCGAACCTGGCGCGTCGCCGCCATGCCCATAGCGCAAGGCACCCGGATCCCCGACCGTGATGAAGCCGAAGCCGTACCAGCCTTCCAGGTTCTGAGGGCTGGTGGCCTGGTCGAGACGTTCTGCCGACAGCAGCTTGCCCCCGCGAAGCGCCTCGCTGAACTTGAGCAGGTCGCCGACCGTCGAATAGCCGCCGCCCGCCGGCAGCCCGCGCCACGGGTAGCGGGCGAGGATGTTCACCAACGCGCCGTCGCGCTCGGTGTAGGGGATCGCCCGTCCAGGCAGAGCGACGGTCTCGGGCTCATACCCGGTCCGCGTCATGCCGGCGGGGTCGAAAATGCGCGTTTGCACCACGTCGTAGAAGTCGCGGCCGGTCACCGCCTCGACGATCTTTCCGGCGACGACGAAGCCGTAGTTGGAGTACTCGACCTTGCTGCCCGGCTCGAACTCGGGTGCCCGGTCGCCATACTGGGCGATATAGTCGTCGAGCGTTCGGAACCGGGAGCGGTCGCCGTCCCAATCGACGTCGATGGTGTCGATGTCCCCCGCACCTGCCTCGTGGGTCAGCAGGTGGCGTATCTTGACCTTGGTCGCGAACTCCCGGTTTGGGTAGTCGGGCAGGTAGGTCGCGACGGTCGCGTCCAGGTCCACCTTGCCGGCGTCCACCAGCTGCAGCAGCGCCACGGCGGTGAACATCTTGCCCAGCGACCCGTAGCGGATCTGGCTGTCCAGCGTCATCGGGACGTGGCGCTCCCGATCCGCCTCGCCATAGGCGCGCGCGAACAGGACCTCGCCGTGGCGCGCCAGCAGCACGGTGCCCGAGAAGCGTCCCGACGCGGCCAGTTCCTCGCTGCGCCGCACATAGCCGGCGACCGCTTGCGCCTGGGTCAGCCGCTCGATCGGCAGCTTTTCGCCTTCGATCGTCAGGCTCTTCGGCGGCCCGGCGATAAGCGTCAGCGTGCGCCGCTCGTCCACCATCTCGCCGTCCCGCCAGCGCACGACCGCGGTGATTTTCAAAGCGCTCTGCTCTTCGATGCGGACCAGGTCGAAGCCGCCGGTGTACTCCCGGAACGCCAGTACGCCATCGACCGTCTTGTCGTAGCCGTAGCGGTCCCGGAAACGGCGCAGCGCTTCGGGATCGGCGGCGTTGAAGGCGGCGAGGTACTCGTCGAAGGCGACCCGCGCCGCACTGGCTTCGGCAGACTGCCCGGCGGCGGAGTTCCGCTTCCGCGCAGCCTCTTCACCATGGGCAGGCTGCGGCATCGAGGCCGCCGCGATGATCAAAAGCAGTATCGGAGACTTCTGCATGGGGTTCACGACCTCAAGGCTGACAACCCTCGTGAAAGCGCATCGGCAGCGGCAACGCAAGCAGCACACCAGTAGGCCCAGAGGAATGGCTTGCGTCACAAAACAACAGGTCCCTCAGTAATCCTGAAGCAGGATATTGCGCGGCTCTCCTAAAGCTGCGGTCGGAAGGGCAGCTTCGATGCCTACGGTGCCGCAAACCAGACATTCCGCACTCGGCCGCTCGACTCCAAGAGGGGCGGTGTCACAACTATTCGACTTCGATCCCTCTATTCAGGCGACGGCGATTGCTTCAACCCAGCCGGAGAGGATCGATTGCTGAATGCCGCTCGAGTTGAATAGCACGATCGTTTCGCTCCGTCGGAGTCGGTGCGCGATATGCGCTCGGTAACCCTGGACCTTGCCTATTTCCCAGGCCCAAGGGTCGCCGTTGATCGCGTGTATGCGACCCCCCAGAGCGTAATCCTCTTCCGACCAGCGAACGCTCGTGAGTTCCTGCTTGGATGCTGCGCTTGGAAGAGATCCGTGAAAGACTCCGTGGGCCGCCCTCACCGCGTCCTGCATGGTGCTGGCTGCGTTGCCGCTCGCGGCCAGGAACGGCGGCACGGGTGCCGTCTTGCGCGTTGGCGGGACGGAGCTGTCATAGGCAGCCGCCAGATCCGGCATGGGCGGTTGATCCACTTGCGCGAAGCCCGTGCGCGACATGCCTAGCGGACGGAATATCAGCTGCGGCACTGGCTCGCCTGTCAGCCGTTCCAGAAGCGCAGCGAGGATGGCCCAGTTGAGGGCGGAGTAATCCCATCCTTCACCAGGTGAGAAGGAGAGATCGCCACCGCCGAAACGGCTGACGATCGATGCCGCCGTGCCGGTCGACGTGCGAAGCTCCGGCTCCTTCGCGATCTGGCGACTCAGCAGATCGGTATACCGCTCGGGTTCGACAGCAAATGCCTGAGCAACACTCGTTCGCCGGTGTCGGGACGAAAAATCTGGAAGATAGGTGAGGATAGGATCGTCGAGGGACAGTCGGTTCCGTTCGGCGAGGCGCAGAACGGCGACGCTGCTCAGCCATTTGGATGCCGAATCATCAGGCGCGACGCGAAGACGGGGGAGGAGAGGTCGTCCCAGCCGGGCACGGTCGGCACCGCCAGGCGCGGGTCGTTGGCGATGGCTTTTCGCAGGTCCTGGACCGGCATGTCGTCGGGCTTGCCGCGCTCCCAAGCCTCGTAGGACAAGGCGTGGGAGCGCGCTGGAAGAGCAGGGCCAGGCCCCTTCGATCACCCGCCGGTGCGCGAGGGGGTCGCCGGCGTGGTCGGCGCGTTCGGGGCCACGGTGCCGTCGCTGAGCGGCGTCGTGCCACCCGCCGCGATCCGCGACCCGTCGGCGTTCAGCCCCAAGCTCTTCAGCAACGGCCCGACCTCCGGGTCCGACCCGTTGAAGGCGCGGAACATGGGCGCGTAATCCTCCGTGTGCCCCTTCGACAGGATCATGTCGCGGAACCGCTGCCCATTGGCGCGGGTCAGGCCCCCATTGCGCTCGAACCAGTCGAACGCATTCTCGTCCAGCATCTTCGTCCAGCTATAGGCATAATAGCCCGCCGAATAGCCATTGCCCCAGATGTGCAGGAAATAGGAGGAACGATAGCGCGGCGGCACGTCGGCCACGTCCAGCCCGGTGGCCGCGAGCGCTTTTGCCTCAAAGGCGTCCACGTCCTGCTTCGGCGCGGAGGCGGGCAGGGAGTGCCAGCTCATGTCCAGCTCCGCCGCCGTCAACGCCTCACCAAAGGAATAGCCGGTGTTGAACGATCCCGCCCGCTTGATCTTGTCGATGAGCGCGGGTGGGATGACCTCGCCGGTCTGATAGTTGACCGCGTAGTGCGGCAGCACCTTGGGATCCAACGCCCAATGTTCGTTGAACTGCGACGGAAACTCGACATAGTCGCGCGCGACACTCGTGCCGGACACGGACGGGTAGGTCTGGTCGGCGAACAGGCCATGCAGCGCGTGGCCGAATTCGTGGAACATCGTCGTCACGTCGTCGAAGGTGATCAGCGCCGGCTGACCGGCCGCCGGCTTGGTGAAGTTGCCGACATTGTAGATCACGGGCTTGGTGCCCAACAGCTTGGACTGGTTGACGAAGTTCGACATCCAGGCGCCACCCGCCTTGTTGTCGCGCTTCCAATAATCGAAATACATCAGCCCCAGCGGGCTGCCGTCCTCCTCGAACACCTCGTAGGTCATGACGTCCGGCTGATAGACGGGCAGGTCCGTGCGCCGCTGGAAGGTCAGGCCATAAAGCTGGTTGGCGGCGTAGAACACGCCATCGGTCAGCACCTTGTTGATCTCGAAATACGGCTTCAGCTCGTCCTGGTTCAGGTCGTACTTGGCTTTGCGTAGCTGTTCGGAATAGCGGTCCCAGTCCCACGGCTTCAGGTCGAAGGTGCCGCCATCGGTCTTGATCTGCGCCTGCAGCTCGGCCGCCTCGCGCTTCTGCTCGGCTGCGATGGGACGCCCGAGCTGCTGCATGAAGGCGAGCGCGGTCTGCGGCGTCTTGGCCATCTGGTCCTGCAGCACATAGTCGGCCCAGCTGGGGAAGCCCAGGAGCTTCGCCTTTTGCGCCCGCAGCTGGGCCAGCTGCGCGATCGTCGCGCGCGTGTCGTTGGCGCCGCCCTGTTCCGCGCGGGACCAGCTGGCGTCGAACAGTGCCTCTCGCATCGCCCGATCCGACAGGCTGGGCAGCAGCGGTTGCTGGGTCGTGTTCTGCAGCGGCAGGACGTATTTCCCGCTCAGTCCGCGCTCCTTGGCCGCGTCGGCGGCGGACGCAATCTCCGCCTCCGACAGCCCGTCGAGCTTCGCACGGTCGTCCACCACCAGCGCACCAGCCTTCGCGGCGGCCAGCAACTTCTGCTGAAAGGCGGTCTCCAGGGTCGAAAGCTGGCTGTTCAGCCCCGACAGCCTGGTCTTGTCGGCGGGCGAGAGCTGCGCGCCGGACCGCGCCATGTTCTGATAGGTCAGCGTCAGCACCATGGCCTGTTCGGGCGTCAGGCCCAGCGTCTCGCGCGTGTCGTACAGCGCCTTGACCCGGGCAAAGAGCTTCGGATCCAGGTTGATCGCGTCACCCTGCGCGGCGAACTTCGGCGCCAGCGCGGTCTCCGCCGCCTGCAGCGTGTCGTTGCTGTTGGCCTGGGCGACGGCGAAGAACGGCAGGGAGGCGCGCTCCAGCATCCGACCGGACCGCTCCAGCGCGCCGATCGTGTTGTCGAAAGTGGGCTTGGCGGTGTTCGCCCCGATCGCGCGGACCTCGTCCAGCTGCTGCCGCATCCCGGCTTCGATCGCGGGCTGGTAGTCGGTGTCCTCGATCCGATCGAACGGCGGCGCCTCGAAGGGAAGCGTGCTGGCTTTCGCGAAAGGAGAGTCCGCGCTCTCGGTGGCCATCGCCGGCCGCGCTGGCGCGGTCTGCGCCGCCGCCGGAAGGGGCAATCCAACCACGATCGCTGTCGCGGCGAGCAAGAAAGAGCGTGTCATCCCGGATATCCTTATCGGCAAAAGCGATCGCGCGGGCGCAGGGAAGCGTCCTGTCCTTTCGGATCTGCGCTCCGCCGTCCCGTGTCGTGGTGGTTAGGATATAAGTCGCTCCGACGGGCGGTGAAAGAGTGTTGGGGGCGAGCGGAACCGTACCCACCACGATCCAGCGGCCGGATGGGACGGGCGGCGAGGGCATGGGCTGGGCCACCCCCGATCGACACTGCGTCGAGAGTGCGGCCAGCAAGCGCAGGACCCGACGTCGCGGCTGCCATGACTTGACCCACGACGACGCCCGGATCACGGGGGTTCGACCTATAGCGGGAGCCGGTTGATGAGACGTGCCAATGCCATCGCGGCCGCACTCTTGCTCTTGAGCGGATGCGGATCGTCGTCCGTCTCGCCGGTGAAGTCGGACCAGGACGCTCGGCCGGCGAGTGTGGAGGAGGCGGGGTCCGGGACCGGGGGTTCCGCTCCGCGACGCGAAGAGCTCGACGCGGCCGCACCGTCGGACGCGCCCTCGCCGCCGAGCGAACGCGCCGGAACGCCGACTGGGTCGTGTTCCGCCGAAATCGGGCAGGCCGCCGCCGAAAAGCTTGTCGCCACCTGCCGTCAGGTCTCGCCAGCCACCAGGCCGCCGTGCAACGCGGCGAACAGCTGCGCCATGATCCGGGACGAGATCGCGCGCGGCGAAGCCTTCATCGCGCAGAGCGACACCGGGGCGGAGCGGGCGGAGGCTTCGAGCCGTCAGAGCGCGCAGGCCGGGGCCGACGTCGTGCGCCGCTACTATGCCGCCATCGACCGCCGCGACTTCGGGGCCGCCTACCGCCTTTGGGGGGAGGAGGGACAGGCGAGCGGTCAGTCCCGCACGGCCTTTTCGCGCGGGTTCTCGCACACCTCGTCCGCCCAGGTCGCGATCGGCACGGTCGGCGAGCCCCACGGAGCTGCCGGATCTGTCTACCTGACGGTGCCCGTCACCGTCCGGTCGCGATTGGAAGACGGCACCCGCCAGCGCTTTGCCGGCACCTACACCCTGCGTCGCAGCGCCGTGCCCTCCGCACCCGCCGCCGACCGGCAATGGCACATCCAATCCGCCGATCTCAAAGCGTCGGATTGAAGAACGGTCTTCCGATAAGGGCAGGACGGCTTTCCTTGATGGAGGGGCGGATCGCACGACTGCGAGGAGTTCGACCATGCTGACACGGCGTTGCGTTCTGTCCGGCACCCTTCCCCTGTGGCTGGCGATGCCCGCGCCCGCTCTGGCCGGTGACGCCGGCTGGGCGACGGCCAGCGACGTCGGGCGCGACGTGCTGGTGATCGCCGCGCTGGGCGTGCCCACGGTCAAGCGGGACTGGAGCGGATTGGCCGAGGCGGGCGGCAGCCTGGCCGTGGCGGGGGGCACGACCTATCTGCTGAAACAGGCGATCGACGAGCGCCGGCCCGACGGCAGCGACAACAACAGCTTTCCATCCGGCCACACCTCCATCTCCTTCGCGTCCGCCGCGACGCTGGAAAACCGCTATGGCTGGCAAGTGGGGGTCCCCGCCTTCGCGGTTGCCAGCTTCGTGGGCGTGGCGCGCGTGGAGGCGCGCAAGCACTATTGGTACGATGTCGTGGCCGGGGCCGCGCTCGGCACCGCAGGCGGGTTCCTGCTGACCGACAAGCGCGACGACCGCGTCCATCTGGTGCCCTGGGGCGATCACAGCGGCGGCGGGGTCACGGTGGCGGTGCGCTTCTGACCCGCTCTCTCGGCTTGCGCGACGGAACCCGTTGAGAGGTCGCGTATTTTTTGCCGCTCCTCTCCGGGGCTCGGGCGTATAGGGTTGTCCCTCGCCAAAGCCCTCCACCAGCCAAAGGACCGTGCGCCGCGATGATGGACTCTGCCCCCTACACACCCGCCGCCGACCGCTATGACGGCCGGATGCCGTACCGCCGCTGCGGTGTGTCGGGCCTGGACCTGCCCGCGATTTCGCTCGGCCTCTGGCAGAATTTCGGCGGCGCGGACGTGTTCGAGACGGCACGCGCCATCCTGCGCCGCGCCTTCGATCGGGGCGTCACCCATTTCGACCTCGCGAACAATTATGGTCCGCCCTACGGGTCCGCGGAGGAGACGTTCGGCCGGGTCCTGGCGCGCGATTTCGCATCGCACCGCGACGAGCTGATCGTCTCGTCCAAGGCGGGCTGGGACATGTGGCCGGGACCCTATGGCGGGATCGGGGGCAGCCGAAAGTACCTGATCGCCAGCTGCGAACAGAGCCTGAAGCGGATGGGCGTCGACTATGTCGACATCTTCTATTCGCACCGCGTCGATCCGACGACGCCTCTGGAAGAGACGATGGGCGCGCTGGCTCAGCTGCACCGGCAAGGCAAGGCGCTGTATGTCGGCATCAGCTCCTACTCGCCCGAACTGACGCGCCAGGCCGCGGCGATGCTGGCGGAACAGCACGTTCCGCTGCTGATCCATCAGCCGAGCTACTCCCTGCTGAACCGCTGGATCGAGGATCGGCTGCTGGACACGCTCGGCGGTCTGGGCGTGGGGTGCATCGCGTTCTCGCCGCTGGCCCAGGGGCTGCTCACCGGCAAGTACCTGAACGGCGTGCCGTCGGACGCGCGCGCCGGCGAGCGGGGATCCTTTTCCACCGCGATGCTGACGCAGGATGTGCTCGACCGCGTGCGCGGCCTCGAAGCGATCGCGCGGCGACGCGGACAGACGCTGGCGCAGATGGCGATCGCCTGGGTGCTCCGGGACCCGCGGGTGACCTCCGCCCTGATCGGCGCGCGCACGGTCGAGCAACTGGACGACTCGCTGGGCGCGCTCGATGCGCTCGACTTCTCCGCCGAGGAGATCGCCGAGATCGACGGCTATGCGAAGGAGAGCGGCATCGATCTGTGGGAGGAGTCCGCCACGATCACCGAACTGCCGCGCCGCCGCGCGCCGCCGGCACTCGACCGGTAACCGTGCCGCCGACAGGGCACCGTCATCGGGATCAACTGGCGCCTGATCGCCCGTCGGGCTAATCCCGGTCCGCCGGGCCTGGGGTCGCGGAGACGACGTGAGGAGGTCGAATGGACGGGCAAGCGCGGGCGGATGGCAACGACCCGACCTCCGCGGGCCGGACCGGGCCACTCGCCGGCGTGCGGATCGTGGAGGTGGCGGGGATCGGCCCCGGCCCGTTCGCGGCCATGATGCTGGCCGACCAGGGTGCGGAGGTCATCCGGATCGAGCGGCCGGGCACCCCCGCCGCGGCCGGCGGCGACCCCGCCAAGGACATCCTGCTCCGCTCGCGCCAGCGGATCGCTGTGGACCTGAAAGACCCGGACGGATTGGCGGTGGTGCGCGACCTCGCCCGCTCGGCCGACGGCCTGATCGAGGGGTTTCGGCCCGGCGTGATGGAGCGCCTGGGGCTGGGTCCCGACGTGCTGATCGCCGCCAATCCGAAGCTGGTGTTCGGGCGGATGACCGGCTGGGGTCAGGACGGACCCTATGCCCCCTATGCGGGGCACGACATCAACTACATCGCGCTGTCGGGTGCGTTGCACGCGTTCGGGCGGGTTGGAGGCAAGCCCACGCCGCCCATCAACATGGTGGGGGATTTCGGCGGTGGCGGCATGGTGCTGGCACTGGGCATGGTCTCGGCGATCCTGCACGCGCGCGGCGGTGGCGCGGGTCAGGTGATCGACTGCGCGATGACGGACGGGTCGGCGGCGCTGATGTCGATGATCTGGACCTTCCGGGCGCAGGGCCTTTGGCGCGACGAGCGGGGGGTGAACCTGCTCGACACCGGCGCGCACTTCTACGACACCTACGAATGCGCGGACGGCAAGTTCGTCGCCGTCGGCGCGATCGAGCCGCAATTCTACGCCAAGCTCCGCCAGGCCGTCGGGTTGGCGGACGATCCCGATTTCGACGCCCAGATGGCGCCCGATCGCTGGCCGGAGCTGCGGGACCGGATGGCGGATGTGTTCCGTACCCGGACGCGGGACGGCTGGTGCGAGGTCCTGGAGCACACGGACGCGTGCGTGGCCCCGGTGCTGTCGCTCGCGGAAGCGCCGGACCATCCCCACAATCGCGCGCGCGGGACGTTCGTGACGGCGGGCGGGGTTGTCCAACCGGCTCCGGTGCCGCGCTATTCGCGCTCGCCCGGCCCGGCCCCGACCATGGCGCGCCCCGTCGATGGCGAACGGGCGCTGCGCGCGATCGGCTATGACGAGAAGCGCATCGCGGCGCTGCGTCAGCGCGGCGTCGTCGGCTGACCCTCACGCATTGACGGCCCGGCCCGTGGTGTCCGATACTCCGCCGGTGTCCGAAGACCCCTCCAGCGCGGCTGACGCCGTGACCCCGCCCGCCCCGGGCACGGTGGTCAAGCGCCACCGGCTGTCGACCCGTCTGTGGCATTGGCTGACCGCGCTCACGCTGCTGGTGATGCTGATGAGCGGTCTGATGATCTTCAACGCGCATCCGCGCCTCTATTGGGGGCAATATGGGGCCAATTTCGACACCGCCTGGCTGGAGATCGGGTCGGAGGGCGATCGCGGCTTCCTGCGGGCCGGCCCGGTGCGCGTGCCGACGACCGGGACGCTGGGCGTTTACACGGATCGCAACGGCGTGGTTCAGCGTCACGCATTCCCCGACTGGGCGACGATCCCGCGCGACTATTCCCTGTCGGAGGCGCGGCTGTGGCACCTGGCGTTCGCGATGGTCCTGGGCGTGTCGCTGCTCGCCTATATGCTCTGGTCGCTGCTGAACGGTCATGTCCGGCGCGACCTGTCGATCCGCCGGGAGGAATGGCGACCCGCCCACATCTGGGCCGACATCGTCGCGCACGCTCGGCTGCGCTTCCCAAAGGGGCAGGCGGCGCTCCGCTACAACGTGCTGCAGAAGTTCAGCTATATCGGCGTGGTGTTCGTGTTGCTGCCGCTGATCGTGCTCACGGGGCTGACGATGTCGCCCAATCTCAACGCCGCCTTCGGGTGGACGCTGGACCTGTTCGGGGGGCGGCAGTCGGCCCGTTCGCTGCATTTTCTGGCGGCCGCGGGCCTGGTGGCGTTCTTCGTGGTGCACATCGCGATGGTGATCCTGGCCGGGCCGGTGAACGAGGTGCGGTCGATGGTCACCGGGCGCTGGAAGATCGAGGGGGAGGACCCGTCGTGAACGGCCTGATCCTGGACCGTCGACGCTTGCTGACCGGACTGGGCGTAGCGGGTGGCGGTCTGGCCCTATCCGGCTGCGACGCGATCCTGGGGTCGCCCGACGTCCACGCGGTGCTGAAGGGCGCGCAGCGTTATACCTACGGCTCCCACCGGGCGATCACCGACCGCCGCGCGCTCGCCCCCGAATACCGCTTGGCCGACCGCTCTCCCATCTTCCGATCAAACGGCACCCGGATGCCGGACGTGCCGGACTATCGGGCCTCTGCGGCGAACGAGTTCGCCGACTGGCGGCTGGTGGTCGACGGTCTGGTCCAGCGGCCCGCCTCCTACGGGCTCGACCAGCTCCGCTCCATGCCGCAGCGCACGCAGATCACCCGCCACGACTGCGTCGAGGGGTGGAGCGCCATCGGCCAGTGGACGGGCGTGCCGCTGGCCCTGCTGCTGCGTCTGTCCGGCCTGTCGGACCGGGCGCGCTACATCGTGTTCCACGCCTCGGACTTGTATGGCGGCGAACCGTATTATGAGAGTGTCGACCTGGTCGACGCCTTCCACCCCCAGACGATCGTCGCCCACCGGCTGAACGACCAGCCGCTCGCCATCGCGAATGGCGCGCCGCTGCGGATGCGGATCGAGCGCCAGCTGGGGTATAAGCACCTGAAGTACCTCCAGCGGGTCGAGGCGGTGGAGGATCTGGCTACCGTGCGCGGCGGCGGCGGTGGCACGTGGGAGGATCTGGCGGGCTACGCCTGGTACGCGGGAATCTAGGCGCGGCCGGGCGGAGCGGCCGGTTCACCCATCGGCGGTCCTGGACGTCCGGCTGTGGGCCTTGGCCGCCTTCGGTTTGGCTTTGGCGGCCGGCTTCGCCTTGGTGGCAGGCTTCTTGGCGGCCGTCTTCTTCGCGGCGGGTTTGCGCGTCTTCTTCGCCGGAGCCTTGGCGGCGCGTTCGTCCACCAGCCGCACCGCTTCGTCCAGTTCCAGCGCTTGGCCGTCCATCCCCTTCGGCACGGTCGCGTTGGTCGTGCCGTCGGTGACGTAGGCGCCGTAGCGGCCTTCCATCAGCTTCAGCTCCAGGCCGGACACCGGGTGCGGCCCCAACACCTTCAGCGGCTCGCGCGTGCCCCGCTTCGGCCCCCGGTTGGCCGCATCGGCCAGCTTGGCGACGGCGGCGTTCATGCCGGTCTCGAAGACCTCCGCCGTGTTGGCGAGGCGGGCGTACTTCCCCTGGTGGCGCAGATAGGGGCCGTAGCGGCCGATCGCCGCCTCGATGGGCTCGCCCGTTTCCGGATGCGCGCCGATGACGCGCGGCAGGGACAACAGCTGGACCGCCAGGTCGAGCGTCAGTTCGCCCATGTCGTCGGGGATCGACGCGCGCTTCACCTCGCCGCCGACCGTGCTTTCCAGATAGGGGCCGAAGCGGCCGGTCTTGCGGACCACCGGCTCGCCGCTCTCGGGATGCACACCCATCTCGCCGGTGTCGTCGACGGCCGCGTCCGCCGACGCGCCGCCCACGAACTGCCGCGTATAGGCGCAGTCCGGATAGTTGGAGCAGCCCACGAACGGCCCGTTGCGACTGCCCCGGAGCGCCAGCCGGCCCTCCCCGCAGCGCGGGCACAGGCGCGGGTCGGACCCGTCCGCCTTTGGCGGGAATAGCCAGTCGCCCAGGAACTCGTCCAGCGCGGCGGTCACTTCGGACGGCTGCTGCTCCATCACCTCGGCCGCGCGCGGCTGGAACGTCTTCCACCAGGCGGCGAGCACCGCCTGCCAGTCGGCCCGCCCGCCGGAGATGTCGTCCAGCTCGCCTTCCAGGTCGGCGGTGAAGTCGTAGGCGACGGTGTTGGGGAAGAAGCGTTCCAAGAAGGCGGTGACCAGCCGGCCGCTCTCTTCTGCGACGAAGCGCTTGGCTTCGACGCGCACATAGGCGCGGTCCTTCAGCACCTGCAGGGTGGCGGCGTAGGTGGATGGGCGGCCGATGCCCAGCTCTTCCAGCCGCTTTACCAGCGAGGCCTCGGAGTAGCGCGGCGGCGGCTGGGTGTGGTGTTGTTCGGCATCGACTCCATGCTTGGCCGGCGTGTCGCCGGCGCGCAGCATCGGCAGGCGCGCGGCGTCCTCGTCGGCGCTGTCGTCGCGCCCCTCCTCGTAGAGCGCCAGGAAGCCCGGGAAGAGCACGACCTGGCCGGTGGCGCGCAAGGCATGGCGGCCAGAGCCGTCGACCAGCTCGATCGCCGTGCGCTCCATGCGCGCCGAGGCCATCTGGCTTGCCAGCGCGCGTTTCCAGACGAGTTCGTACAGCCGCGCATCGTCGCTTGACCCAAACCGGTCCCGGGAGAAGTCGGTGGGCCGGATCGCCTCGTGCGCCTCCTGCGCGTTCTTGGCCTTGGTCTGGTACATCCGGGGCTTGTCGGGGACGTAGCTGCCGTCATAGCGGCCCGCGATCGCCTTGCGCGCGGCCGAGATGGCGTCGCCATCCATGCTGACGCCGTCGGTCCGCATGTAGGTGATCGCACCCGCCTCGTAGAGCGACTGGGCGACGCGCATGGTGTGGCTGGCGGAAAAGCCCAGCTTGCGCGCGGCCTCCTGCTGGATGGTCGACGTGGTGAAGGGCGGCGGCGGGTTGCGGGTGGCGGGCTTGGTCTCGACCGACGCGACGGAGAAGCGGCCCGCCTCCACCGCCGCCTTGGCCGACTGCGCGGTGTCGCCGTCGCCGATCGTCAGCCGCTCGATCTTATCGCCGTTGTAGCGCGTCAGGCGAGCGGTGAACGGCGTGCCGTCCGCCTCCATCCGCGCGGTGACCGACCAGTATTCCTGCGGTACAAAGGCTTCGATGTCGCGGTCCCGGTCGACCACCAGGCGCAGCGCCACCGACTGCACGCGGCCGGCCGACTTGGCCCCCGGCAGCTTGCGCCACAGAACGGGGGACAGGGTGAAGCCGACAAGGTAGTCCAGCGCCCGGCGCGCCCGATAGGCGTCGATCAGATCGTCGTCGAGCGCGCGGGGTTCGGCCATCGCCTTCGTGACGGCGGGCTTGGTGATCGCGTTGAAGGTGACGCGCTGCACGTCGTCGGGCAGCGCCTTCTTGCCCCGCAGCCACTCGCGCACATGCCAGCTGATCGCCTCGCCCTCGCGATCGGGATCGGTCGCCAGGATCAGGCGGTCGGCCTTCTTCGCCTCGTCGCCGATGGCTTTGAGCTGCTTCGACCGATCGGCCGACACCTGCCACAGCATGGCGAAGCCGTCGTCGGGATCGACGGATCCGTCCTTGGGCGGCAGGTCGCGGACATGGCCGTAGGAGGCGAGCACGCGGTAGCCCTTCCCCAGATAGCCTTCGATGGTCTTGGCCTTGGCCGGGGATTCGACGATGACGAGGTTGTTCACGGTGAGCGGTCCTTACACGTACGCACGCGAAGGTGGTGGGCGGCGGCGCGACGCGTCAAGGGGTGCCTGCGTCGCGGAGCGGCGGTGGACGGAGCGCGGGCGATCGGCCAAGGAGCGCGCGGTCCGATGGCACCGCCCGGCCGCCCCGCCCAATCCCGAACCTCGAAGGTGCCCGTCATCGCCGCCCTGTCCGCCACCCTTCGCCACGACTGGCTCGCCCAACCGCGCGCGGACATGCTGGCCGGCGTGGTGGTGGCGTTGGCGCTGATCCCGGAGGCGATCGGCTTTTCCATCATCGCGGGCGTCGACCCGCGCGTCGGCCTGTACGCGTCGATCGCCATCGCAATCGTGATCAGCGTCACGGGTGGAAGGCCTGGCATGATCTCGGCGGCGACCGCGGCCGTCGCTGTGCTCGTGGGGCCGCTGGTCCGCGGTTACGGCGTGGAGTATCTGTTCGCCGCCACCGTGCTGATGGGCCTGATCCAGCTGGTGGCGGGGCTCGCCCGGCTGGACCTGCTGATGCAGTTCGTGTCCCGGTCAGTCATCACCGGCTTCGTCAACGCGCTCGCCATCCTGATCTTCCTGGCGCAGGTGCCGCAACTGACCGGGGTGGGGTGGCAGACCTATGCGATGGTGGGCGCGGGCCTGTTCGTGATCTTCGGCCTGCCGCGCCTGACGACCGCCGTTCCATCACCCCTGGTCGCCATCGCCGTCCTGACCGCCGTGGCGATCGGGTGGGGCGTGCCGGTGCGGACGGTGGGCCAGATGGGGACGTTGCCCGACGGGCTGCCGTCCTTCACCTGGCCGGACGTGCCGCTCACCTGGGACACCCTGCGGATCGTGGCCCCCTATTCGCTGGCTATGGCGGCGGTGGGGCTGTTGGAATCGCTGCTGACCGCGCAGATCGTGGACGACATGACCCACACGGACAGCGACAAGCGGCGCGAGTGCGGCGGGCAGGGCGCGGCGAACATCGTGGCCGCGTTCTTCGGCGGGATGGGTGGCTGCGCGATGATCGGCCAGTCGGTCATCAACGTGACCTCCGGCGGGCGCGGCCGATTGTCGACCTTCACCGCGGGCGCCACGCTGCTGATCCTGCTGACGGGGCTGGGGCCATTCGTGGGTCGCATTCCGATGCCGGCGCTGGTCGCGGTGATGATCATGGTGTCGATCGGCACATTCTCCTGGAACTCCATTCCCAATCTGCGCCGCCACCCCTGGCCGTCGTCCGTGGTGATGCTGACCACCGTCACGGTCGTCGTCGCGACCCACGACCTGTCCAAGGGCGTGCTGGCCGGCGTGCTGCTGTCCGGCATCTTCTTCGCGGGCAAGGTCCAGCGGATGTTCTCCGTCGAGCGTGCGGAGAGCGAGGGCGGGCGACGGGCGACCTACACCGTCACCGGCCAGATCTTCTTCGCGTCGGTGGATCGCTTCGTGCGCGCCATGGACGGGCGCGAAGCGGCGTCGGACGTGCGGATCGACCTGCGCGGCGCGCATTTCTGGGACATCTCGGCGGTCGCGGCGCTGGACCGGATCGTGGAGCGCTTTCGCCGCGCGGGCCACGAAGTGGAGGTCGTGGGCGTGAACCGCGCCAGCGCCGATCTGGTCGACAAGTTCGCGCGTCACGACAAGACGGGCGTGGAACTGGGCGTCGCCCCGCATTAGGGCGGGGTGCGCTAGGCCCAGCTCACCCGGTTGCCGGCGTGGCGTTCCACCCGGCCGGCGACCTCCAGCTCCAGCAGCACGGCGGCGACCTGCGCCGCGGACAGCCCCGACTGGCGGACCAGCTCGTCCACGGCGACGGGCACCGGGCCCAGCAGGTCCGCCAGGGCGCGGCGTTCGTGCGGGTCGGGCTCTGCGCTGCGGGGCGGGCCCGCGGCGTAGGGCAGCCGCTCTTGCCGCAGGCCGCCGCCGACCGTCGTCAGCGCCTCGATCACGTCGTCCGCCGTCTCCACCAGCGTCGCCCCGTCGCGGATCAGGGCGTTGCAGCCGCGCGCGCGCGGGTCGAGCGGAGAGCCGGGGATCGCCATCACCTCACGACCCGCCTCGCCGGCCAGCCGCGCGGTGATCAGCGACCCGGATCGCGGCGCGGCCTCGACCACCACGGTGCCCAGCGTCAGTCCGGCGATGATCCGGTTGCGCGAGGGGAAGTGCCGGGCGAGCGGCTGGGTGCCGGGCGGCTGTTCGGCGATCAGGATGCCCTCCTGGCCGATCCGCGCCTGCAGTTCGGCGTTTTCCGGCGGCCAGGCGATGTCCAGGCCACTGGCGATGACCCCGGCGGTCCCGGTCGCCAGCGAACCCTGGTGCGCCGCCGTGTCGATGCCGCGCGCCAGCCCGCTCACCACCAGCCAGCCCGCCCGGCCCAGCTCGGCGGCCAGATCGCGCGCCATCTTGCGCGCCGCGGCCGAGGCGTTGCGCGCGCCCACCATGGCCACCGACCGGTCCTCCAGCCGCCGGGCCTCGCCCCGGATCGCCAGCACCGGCGGCGCACCGTCGGTCGCGGCCAATCGGGTGGGGTAGCCGCCCTCTCCCAGAAAGATCAGCTGGCCGCCGAGGTCCGCCGACCGCGCCAATTCGCGTTCGGCGATGGCCGGCGAGGGGACGACGGGGGGCTTGCCGCCGCCGCGGAGCGCCAGGTCGGACAGGCCCGCCAGCGCGGCCGACGGCGTGAAGAAGCGGTCGAGAAGCTGGGCGTAGGTGACGGGGCCGATCCGGGGCGTGCGGATCAGGCGCAAGGCCGCCATCCGCTCGGCGACGCTCCACCCGGCCGCGCTCACTCGGCCATGCTCACCACGCCACCGCTCACCGCGACGCGCCGACCCGCGGTTCCACGCCGGCCAGCAGCCGGTCGATGTTGGCCCGGTGCCGCCACAGCACCAGCAGCGCCAGCCCGATCCCGGCCGCCACCTCGCTCCACATCGGCAGCGCCGCGAAGGTCACGGGCACGCTGATCGCGGCCACCAGGCCGGCGAGCGAGGACAGTCGGGTCGCGGCCACCGTGCCCAGCCATGCGAGCGCGAAGACCAGCCCGGCGACCGGCGAGAGGGCCATCGTCACACCCATCAGCGTCGCCACCCCCTTGCCGCCCCGGAAGGCCAGCCACACGGGATAACAGTGGCCCACCACCGCCGCGATCGCCGCCAGGGGCTGAAGGCCAGGCGTCGTGTGCGCCGCCACCAGCACGGCCGCCGTGCCCTTCAGCAGGTCGAGCAGCGCGGTGGCCGCCGCCAGGCCGGTCCGGCCGGTTCGCAACACGTTGGTGGCCCCGGTGCTGCCCGATCCGATGGCGCGCAGGTCGCCCGCCCCGAACAGCCGGGTCAGAATGACCCCGAAGGGCAGCGATCCCAACAGATAGCCGATGGCCAGTGCGAGGGCCGGGGCTTGCCAGAGTACGACCGTCTCCACCCGCTGCCTCCCTGCACACATCCCACCAGGCGTTCACAATAGCAGCGCGATGTGACACCCTCAACTTACATGGATCAACGCCCTCCCGCCCCCATCCTGATCTTCGACAGCGGCGTCGGCGGACTGTCGGTCGCGCGTGCGGTCCGCGCCCGCTTGCCCGGCTGGCCGATCGTCTATGCCGCGGACCGGGAGGGCTTTCCCTATGGCGGCCGGACGGAGCGGGAGATCGCGGTGCGGGTTCCCGCCCTTCTGGGCCGGCTGGTCGAGCGCGTGTCCCCGGCCTTGGTGGTCATTGCCTGCAACACGGCGTCCACGATCGCCCTCGCCGACGTGCGCTCCGCCCTCAACCTGCCGGTGGTCGGCACCGTGCCCGCGGTGAAACCGGCGGCGATGGCCACCCGGACCGGCGCGATCGGGGTGCTGGGCACCCAGGCCACCGTGCGCCAGCCTTATCTGGACCGGCTGATCGCCGAATGGGCCGCCGACCTCATCGTCGTCCGGCACGGCGCGCCCGACCTCGTCGTGGCGGCCGAGGAAGCCTTTGCCGGCGATCCGCCCGCGCCCGAGCGGATCGTCGCCGCCCTGGAGGGGCTCAGCGCGCGACCCGGCGGCGACCGGGTCGACACGGTCGTGCTCGCCTGCACGCACTTTCCCCTGCTGGGCGAACAGTTGGCGGCGGCCGCGCCGATGGTGCGCTTCGTCGACGGGGCGGCCGGCATCGCGCGCCGCGCGGCGCACCTGCTGGGCGACCCGGCACCTTTGGCGAACACGGCGCGCCATCGGGTGCTCCTGACCGGACCGGAGCCGGTGCCCGCCCGGGTGGCGGCCGCCTGGGCGCGCGAGGGCTTCGACGCTCCCGCCTTGTTGTGAGTCGTTCGCACTGGAAAAATGGCCGCCCGCCGCTATGTGGAGGGGCGTGAGCGACGCAGTGACCCCGCCTCCCGCCGATTACAACCGGCTGTTTTCCCAGGCGATCGACCGGCTGCACGACGAGGGACGCTATCGCGTGTTCGTCGACATCCTGCGCGATCGCGGCCGCTATCCCAACGCGCGCTGCTTCGCGGGCCATAATGGGCCGAAGCCGATCACGGTCTGGTGCTCAAACGACTATCTGGCGATGGGCCAGCATCCCGTCGTGATCGCCGCGATGGAAGAGGCGCTGCGCGATGTCGGCGCCGGCTCGGGCGGCACCCGCAACATAGGCGGAACGACGCACTACCATATCGAGCTTGAAGCCGAACTCGCCGACCTGCACGGCAAGGAAGGCGCGCTGCTGTTCACGTCCGGCTATGTCTCGAACGAGGCCACGCTGTCGACGCTGGCCAAGGTGCTTCCCGGCTGCGTGGTCTTCTCCGACGAGCTGAACCACGCGTCCATGATCGCGGGGATCGTCAATTCGGGCGCCGAGAAGCGCGTGTTCCGCCATAACGATCTGGACCATCTGGAGGCGCTGCTGGCCGCCGAGCCGGCAGACGCACCCAAGCTGATCGCGTTCGAGTCGGTCTATTCCATGGACGGCGACGTCGCCCCGATCGCGCAAATCTGCGACCTGGCCGACCGCTACAACGCGCTCACCTATCTGGACGAGGTGCACGCGGTCGGGATGTACGGCCCGCGGGGCGGCGGCATTTCCGAGCGCGACGGCGTCGCGGACCGCGTGACCATTATCGAGGGCACGCTGGGCAAGGCCTTCGGCGTCATGGGCGGCTATATCGCGGCCGGGCGCACGGTGGTCGACGTGATCCGGTCCTACGCGCCGGGCTTCATCTTCACCACGTCGCTGTCGCCGGTGCTGGTCGCCGGCGTGCTGGCCAGCGTGCGCCACCTGAAATCGTCGGAGCACGAGCGGGCGGGGCAGCAGCGCGCCGCGTCGCGGCTGAAGGCGAAGCTGGCGGACGCTGGCCTGCCGGTGCTGGCCACCGACACGCACATCGTCCCGCTGATGGTCGGCGATCCCGTCAAGGCCAAGGCGATCAGCGACATCCTGCTCGCCGAGTACGGCGTCTACGTTCAGCCGATCAATTTTCCGACCGTGCCGCGCGGGACGGAGCGTCTGCGCTTCACCCCCGGCCCGAACCACGACGACGCGATGATCGACGAACTGGCCGGGGCTCTGGCGGAGATCTGGGGCCGGCTGGACCTGCGCCTGGCCGCCTGAGCGCCTTATCTCAGCAGTGCTACCGCGCCGGTCAGGACCGCCAGCCAGACTGACAGTCGCACCCGCAGCCGCCACAGCCAGTCGGGCATCAGGCCGGCACCCCACAGCGCCCGGTCGACGGCAAGAGCGATCAGCAGCCCGGCCGCCAGCGCCCACAGCACGGCGGCGTTCCATCCCCATTGCAGCGCGAACAGTGCGGCCGCGGTCCAGAGGCTGGGCACCACGCTGGCGATCCAGACCCAGGCGGGTGGCTCCTCGGCCCGCGCCGCCAGCCCCCACCAGATCCCGCCCAGGAAGCTCAGGATCGCTGCCGCGTAGAATTGCGCCCCGGTGACGCCGGCGAAGCGCCATTCGACCGGAGCATAGACGACCACCAGCAAGGCCACCGCCTGGGGGAGGAGGCCGGCGGGACCGAGCAGGCGCGGGAGCGGGGGAGGAGCCATGGTTCGCCACGCCTAACCGACGGCGGGGGTTAGGCAAGCGGCCGCTTGACCTGGATGCCCGCCGCCCGCATCCCGGCGGCCATGGCCCACTGGTTCCGACACAAGCGCACGGGGTTCGGCGTCACCCCCGCCTCGCCCGCCGGCTGGGCCGCAATCGCCGGCTTCGTGGCCGTGCTGATCGTCGGCCGGCTGCTGCTCGACGCCAGCGGGCGCGGCATGGGACTGCCTTATGTGCTGGCGATGGGGGCGGTCGTGATCGGATTTGCCGTCCTGGTCTGGCGCACGGTGGAGCCGCGCCGATGAGCCGGGTGGCGTTTCTGGGCCTTGGCGTCATGGGCGCGCCGATGGCCGGTCACCTGGCCGCGGCCGGGCACGAGGTCGTCGTCTACAACCGCACCCCCAAGCGTGCCGACGAATGGGTGGAGCGGCACGGGGGCGAGAGCGCGCCGACCCCCGCCGGCGCGGCGCGCGGCGCGGCCGCCGTGTTCGCCTGCGTCGGGGCGGACGCGGACGTCGAGGCGGTGACCCTGGGGGCGGATGGGTGCTTCGCGGCCATGGAGCCGGGCGCGCTCTTCGTGGACCACACCACCATCGGCCCCGCCACGGCGCGCGCGTTGGCGACGGAGGGTGAGGGCCGGGATTTGCTGGGGCTCGACGCGCCGGTGTCGGGTGGGCAGGCGGGCGCCGAGGCGGGGCGGCTGGCGATCATGTGCGGCGGCACGGACGCCGCGATGGCGGCGGCGCGGCCGCTGATGGAGGCCTATGGCAAGCGCATCGTCCATGTCGGGCCGGCCGGTGCGGGCCAGTCGGCCAAGATGGCCAATCAGATCGCCATCGCCGGCGTGCTGCAGGGGTTGGCTGAGGCCATGCGGTTCGTGACGGCGGCGGGCCTGGACCCGACGACCGTGCACGAGGCGATCGGCGGCGGCGCGGCGCAGTCGTGGCAGATGGACAACCGCTGGCCGACAATGGCGCAGGACCGCTTCGATTTCGGCTTCGCGGTCGACTGGATGCGCAAGGACCTGGGGCTGGCGATCGCGGAGGCGAACCGGCTGGGGGTGGGTCTGCCGCTGACCGCCCTGGTCGACCAGTTCTATGCCGAGGTGCAGGCGATGGGCGGCGGTCGCCTGGACACCAGCGCCCTGTTGCGCCGCCTGCGCTGAGCGGCATTGCCGCTCGCTCCCCGGCCGCGCTAAGGCATCGATCATGCTGATCCGCCTGCTCCTGTCGCTCGCCGTCCTGCTGCCCTCGCTCGCCTCGGCGCAGTCCCTCCCGACGCCCGGTGAGCCGGCGGTGCTGATCGAGAATGTGGCCGGCGTCACGATCGAGGGCGATCGGGTGCTGCGGTTCACCGGTCTGGTCATCGACGCCGACGGACGGGTCGTCGCCCGTCTGAAGGAAGGGGGCGCGCGCCCGAAGAGGGTGACGGTCATCGACGGACGCGGCGCGACGCTGCTGCCCGGGCTGATGGATGCTCATGTGCACCTGATGGGCACGGGCGAGCAGCAGACCCAGCTGGACCTGTCCGACACGACTTCGCTCGCCGACGCCCAGGCGAGGATCCGGCGCTGGGCGGAGGAGCGCAGCGGCGGCGGCTGGATCGTCGGACGCGGCTGGAACCAGGAGAAGTGGGGGCTCGGCCGCTTCCCCACCGCCGCCGACCTGGACGCCGCCGTCACCGACGTGCCCGTCTATCTGGAGCGGGTGGACGGCCATGCCGGCTGGGCGAACACCGCCGCGTTGCGCGCGGCCGGCATCACGGCTGCGACCAAGGCGCCGGACGGCGGACGGATCGAGACCGCCGCCGGGCGGCCCAGCGGCGTGTTCGTCGACAAGGCAACCGCGCTGGTCACCGACGCAATCCCGCCGGCCCCGCCGGTCGAGCGCAACCGGGCCTTTGCCAAGGCGCAGGAGCTGTTGCTGTCGCACGGCGTGACCGCGGTCGCCGACATGGGGACGACGCCCGACGACTGGCTGGTCTTCCGTCGCCAGGCGGACGCCGGCGGTCTGCAGTTGCGGATCGTGGGCTACGCGGCCGGGGTGCCGGCGGCGCTGTCGATCGCGGGCACCGGCCCGACCCCGTGGCTCTATGGCGATCGGCTGCGGCTGGTTGGGGTGAAGCTCTATGCCGACGGCGCGCTCGGTTCTCGCGGAGCATGGCTGAAGGTGCCCTATGCCGATGCGGCCGGGCAGAGCGGATTGCCCTTCTTGTCGGACGCGGAGCTGCGCAACCAGATGAGCCGCGCCGCGATGGACCGGTTCCAGCTGGCGGTCCACGCGATCGGGGACCGGGCGAACGAGCAGGTGCTGGACGCGATCGACGAGATGGTGCCCACCTACACCGGCGACCGCCGCTGGCGGATCGAGCACGCGCAGGTGGTGGACCCCGCCGACCTGCCGCGCTTTGGCCGCAACGGCATCGTCGCGTCCATGCAGCCCACCCACCAGACCTCCGACAGGGTGATGGCGGAGGCGCGGCTGGGGCCGGACCGGCTGGCCGGTGCCTATGCCTGGGCCTCCATGCTGCGCGCGGGTGCCCATCTGGCGCTGGGGTCCGACACCCCGGTGGAAAGCTCCGATCCCTTCGCGGGCCTCGCCGCCGCGATCAGCCGGCAGGACGCGGACGGAGAGCCCGTGGGCGGCTGGCTGCCGGCCGAGCGGCTGACCCGCGCGCAGGCGCTGGCGGGCTTTACCAGCGACGCGGCCTACGCCGCCTTCGCCGACGACCGGTTCGGCCGGTTGGCGCCGGGCCAATGGGCCGACTTCGTGCTGGTCGACACGGACCCCACGACCGCGACGCCCGCCGAAATCCGTGCGACGACGGTGCGCCAGACCTGGATCGCCGGCCGACCGGTCTGGCCCTATGGCAAGGCCGCCGCGGCGGACTGACGCACCCCTTCGCCCGTCACGGGCGTTCTGCCGTTCGGCAGGCGAGGGGATATACGATGGCGGCGCGCGCATATTGGAAGGGGCAAATCCGCCTCGCACTGGTGTCCATCGCGGTGGAACTCTACCCGGCGACCAAGTCCGGACGGTCGATCGCGTTCAACCAGATCCACGAACCGACCGGCCAGCGCATCAAGTACGAGAAGGTCGTGCCCGGCATAGGCCCCGTCGATCGCGACGACATCATCAAGGGGTTCGAGATCGAGAAGGGGTCCTACGTGCTCCTCGACGACGAGGAGATCGAGGCCGTCAAGCTGGAGAGCAAGCGGACGCTGGAGCTGGTGCAGTTCGTGGGCGCGCACGAGATCGACGTGCTCTACTATGAGAAGCCGTATTTCGTGGTCCCCGCCGACGCCCTGGCGAACGACGCCTTTATCGTCCTGCGCGACGCGCTGCGCGCGCAAGGCAAGGTCGGGCTGGGCCAGCTGGCGGTGCGCGGCAAGGAGCAGCTGGTCAGCCTGAAGCCGTGCGGCGACGGCATGGTGCTGGAGATGCTGCGCTATTCCGACGAGGTGCAGCGCGCGCACGGCTATTTTGAGGACATCCCCGACAGCCAGCCGGAGCCGGAGCTGCTGGAGCTGGCGGAGGCGCTGATCGACAAGAAGTCCGCGCCCTTCGAACCGCAATACTTTCACGACCGCTACCAGGACGCGCTGCGCCAGCTGATCGACGCCAAGGCCAAGGCGAAGGGGCAGACGGTCGTCGCCGAGGCGGACGAGCCCCAAGCGTCGGGGGGCGGCAACGTCATCGATCTAATGGCGGCACTGAAAAAATCGGTGGATGCCGCCAAGCCCGCGCCCAAGGCTCCCGCCAAGGCCAAGAAGGCGTAGTCGATGGCCCGCGCCGACCCGCTGGCGACCTACAACGCCAAACGCGACTTCGCGCGCACGCCCGAACCGGAGGGGGCGGCCGCGTCGGCGATGGGCGACCTCTTCCTGGTCCAGAAACACGACGCCACCCGGCTGCACTGGGACCTGAGGCTGGAGGTCGACGGCGTGCTGAAAAGCTGGGCCGTGACGAAGGGACCCTCGCTCGACCCAGCCGACAAGCGGCTGGCGGTCCGGACGGAGGACCATCCGCTGTCCTATGCCACCTTCGAGGGGGTGATCCCGAAGGGGCAGTATGGCGGCGGCACGGTCATGCTGTGGGACCGCGGGACCTGGGCACCGATCGCGGGCAAGACGGCCGACACGCTGGAGGACGGCCACCTGCACTTCAGGCTGCATGGCGAGCGGATGCGGGGCGACTGGCTGCTGGTGCGGATGAAGGGCCGACCGGGCGAGAAGCGAGAGAACTGGCTGCTCCGCAAGATCGCGGACGACCATGCCGATGCCGGTCACGACCTGGTCGCGCGGGAACTGACGAGCGTGGCGACGGGCCGCTCCATGGCGGAGATCGCGTCGGGCGTGGAGCGGGAGGCGCCGACGCCGAGATCCGGAACCCGAGCGGTGCACGAGACCGCCAAGGTCCCCGCCTTCCGCCAGCCACAGCTCGCGACGCTGGTGGATGCGGTGCCGACCGGCAATGGCTGGCTGCACGAGATCAAGTTCGACGGCTATCGCGCCCAGGTCGCGGCGGCGGGCGATCGGGTGCGGGTCTTCACGCGCTCCGGGCTGGACTGGACGGAGACGTTCCATCCCATCGCCGACGCGATCGCCGCGCTCGATCTTGCGCCGTGCCTGATCGACGGCGAGGTCGTGGCGATGGGCGCTGACGGAAACCCGTCCTTCACCGCGTTGCGAGAGGCGCTGAAGGGCGACCGCGCCGCCGCGCTCCACCTCTTCGCCTTCGATCTGCTGGAACTGGACGGGGAGGACCTGACCGACCGCACAAACCTGGAGCGCAAGGAACGGCTGGAGGCGCTGCTCGCCACGGCCGCGCCGCCGATCCACGTCGCCGACCACATCATCGGGGCGGGCGAGGCGCTCTACCGCGCGCTCTGCGAAGCGGGGCAGGAGGGCATCATCGCCAAGCGCGCGGACGCGCCCTATCGCGGTCGCCGTTCCAAAGCGTGGGTGAAGGTGAAGTGCACCCGGCGGCAGGAATTCGTCGTGGTCGGCTGGTCGGAGAGCCGGGCGAAGGGCCGCCCCTTCGCCTCCCTCCTGCTCGGCCAGCACGAGGACGGGGCGCTCGCCTACAAGGGCAAGGTGGGGACCGGCTTCGACGCCGACACGCTGGACGAGGTGGCGGCGAAGCTGGCCAGGATCGCGCGCAAGACCCCGGCCCTCGATGTGCCCAGGGCCGAGGCGCGGAGCGCGCATTGGGTCAGCCCCAAGCTAGTGGCGGAGGTCGCTTTCGCCGAGTTCACGGGCGACGGGCGGGTGCGCCACGGCAGCTTTTTGGGCCTGCGGGGCGATAAGGCGGCGGCCGATGTGGTGCCGGAGGTGGCATCTCCCGTGCCGCCGCCGCCCTCTCCGGTCCGCATCAGCTCGCGCGACCGGGTGGTGTTCCCCGACAGCGGCCAGACCAAGGGCGAACTCGCCGACTATTACGCCGCCGTCGCCCCGCTGCTGCTCGCCCATGCGGCCGATCGGCCAATCAGCCTGGTGCGCTGTCCGCAGGGACGCGCGAAGAAGTGCTTCTTCCAGAAGCACGACAGCGGATCGTTCGGCGAGCACGTCGGCCATGTGCCCGTGCCGGACAAGGACGGCGAGGGGGTCGAGGACTACCTCTACCTGACCGACGCGCCGGGCCTGCTGCAATGCGTGCAGATGGGCACCATCGAGTTCCACGGCTGGATGAGCCGTACCGACGCGTTGGAACGGCCCGACCGCATGATCTTCGACCTGGACCCGGACGAGGGGCTTGGCTTCGGCCAGGTCGCCCGCGCCGCCACCGACATCCGCGCGCGGCTGGCCGACCTGGGGCTGGTGTCGTTCGCGCTCTTGTCCGGCGGCAAGGGGGCGCACGTCGTGGTGCCGCTGACGCCTGGGCACGACTGGGCCACGCACAAGGACTTCGCCCGCCGCTTCGCCGAAGCCCTGGCGATCGCCCAGCCGGATCGCTTCACCGCCAACCTGTCCAAGGCCAAGCGGACCGGGCGCATCTTCGTCGACTGGTTGCGAAACCAACGCGGTGCGACCGCCGTGGTGCCCTATTCCGCGCGCGCGCGATCCGGCGCGCCGGTCGCCGCGCCGGCCACCTGGGACGAGCTGGCGGACGGGATGCGACCCGACCGCTTCGGCATCGGCGACGCCGGGGACCTGATGGCCCGAGCGGCCAGCCCCGACCTGGCCGGCTGGGGATTTGCCCGGCAGAGCCTGCCCGACCTGTAGGGCGGACGGGGGCGGCGACCCCGCTCCTTTGACGCCGCCGCCTGATCGGTGCGACAAGGCCGGCCATGTTCGCTCCCCGTCTCCCGTCGCTGGCGGGCCGTGTCCGCAGCACGGCGCCTACGGACACCGACGACACCTCGCTGGGCCGCGCGATCGCCAAGCGGGTGCGCGATCACCCGGACCAGTGCGGGCTTCACCTGCTGCGCGATGGCAAGGACGCGTTCGCCGCGCGCGCGGTGCTGGCGCAGCGCGCGGAGCGGACGCTGGATGTGCAATATTACATCTGGCACAACGACCTGTCCTCCACCCTGATGCTGGAGGAACTGCGCGGGGCGGCCGATCGCGGCGTCCGGGTCCGCCTGCTCCTGGACGACAACGGCGTGGGCAAGCTGGACGAGACGCTGTCCGCCCTCAACGACCACCCGCAAGTCGAGGTGCGGCTGTTCAACCCCTTCGTGATCCGCAAGCCCAAGCACCTGAACTACCTGCTGGACTTCCAGCGCCTGAACCGCCGCATGCACAACAAGAGCTTCACCGCCGACAACCAGGCGACGATCGTCGGCGGGCGCAACATCGGCGACGAGTATTTCGGCGCGCGGGAGGACGACCTGTTCGTCGACCTGGACGTCCTGGGCCTGGGCGGCGTGGTGCGGCAGGTGTCGGACTGTTTCGATCGCTATTGGAACTGCGACAGCGCCTATCCGGCCGAACGCATCCTTTCGCCCGTGGGGCACGCGCGAAAGGAGGGTCTCGCAGCCCGAACGGCGGAGGTGGTGGGCAGCCCCGCCGCGCGGGACTACCGACAGGCGGTCGAGGCCCTGCCGTTGTTCGACGAGATGGAGGAGGGGGAGGTCCCCTTCACCTGGACGGCGGCGCGCCTGATCAGCGATCCGCCGGACAAGGCGGCGGGCCGCGCCCGGGTCGACGAGCTGCTCGCCGGGCGACTGGTCGACGCGTTGGGCGTGCCCGAGCGCCAGCTGACGGTGATTTCGGGCTATTTCGTGCCCACCCGCTCCGGCACCGACGCGCTGGTCGCGCTGGCCCGGCGCGGTGTGGAGGTGCGCGTGCTCACCAACTCCTACGCCGCCAACGACGTGGGGTTCGTGCACGCGGGCTATGTCCTGCGCCGCAAACGCCTGGCCCGCGCCGGGGTGCGGCTGTTCGAGATGCCGGCCCCAGGCGACCAGGCGAAAACGGTCAGCAAATTCGTCCGGTCCGGCGGTGGCCGGGGCCGCTCGCTGCGCGCCGCCGGCACGACGCTGCACGCCAAAAGCTTCGGCGTGGATGGCGAACGGCTGTTCGTGGGATCGTTCAACTTCGACCCGCGCTCCATCCACCTGAACACCGAACAGGGTCTGGTGATCGAGAGCGCGGACCTGGCGCGCGAGATGGCGGAGCGGTTCGACCGCGACATCGTGCCGTCCACCTACAATGTCGAGGCGACGGCGGACGGCGGCCTGGTGTGGATCGACCGCCGCGACGACGATCCCGAGCCAGAGCGCGTCGAGCCGGGCACCACGCCCGCGTCTCGCATCCTGGTGCGGCTGCTGTCCCGCCTGCCCATCGAATGGCTGCTTTAAGGCTGCGCGGGACGTGCTAGGCGGCGGCCGTCATGCCGCTCGCCGCCGATCAGACCCCCACTGGACGCGAGCGGTCGGCGACCGGCCGGGGAGAGCTGAGCGCGCTCCTGTCGCTCGCCGGGCCCCTGGTGGGCGCGAACCTGCTGCAGATGGCCGTGTATGCGAGCGACGTGATCTTCATCGCGCGGCTGGGCACTCGCGCCTTGGCGGCGGCGACGCTGGGCGTCTATCTCTACACGGTCGTCGTGTTCGCGCTGTTCGGCCTCGTCAGCGCGGCGGCGCCGGTGATCGCGGCGGAACTCGGCCGCCGCCGCCATGCGGTGCGGGAGGTGCGGCGCTCCGTTCGCATGGCGCTGTGGCTGTCGGCCATCGCCAGCGTGCCGGCGATGGCCGCCATGGCCGCGGGCGGCCCCATCCTGCGCGCGCTGGGCCAGGACCCGGCCGCGTCGGCCGATGCGGCGGCGTTCCTGCACATCCTGCTGTGGGCCATCGTGCCGACCGTCGCGGCGGCGGTGTTGCGGATCACGGTGGCGGCGCTCGGCCGGCCGGGTTGGGCGATGGCGGTGACCGCGCTCGCGCTCGCGGTGAACGTGCTGGGCAACTGGCTGCTGGTGTTCGGCCATGGCGGCTTTCCCGCGATGGGCATCCGCGGATCGGCCGTCGCCGGGGTGGTGACCAGCCTGGTGACGCTGGCCGCCTATGCCGTGATCCTGGCGACGGATCGCCGTCTGCGGCGCTATCGCCTGTTCGGCAAATGGTGGCGCGCGGAGCCGGGCCGCATGGGGGAGCTGGTGCGGCTGGGCGTGCCGATCGCGCTGACCCTGACGTTCGAGGGCGCTGTGTTCAGCGCGGCGGCGTTCCTGATGGGGCGGATCGGCGTGACGGAGGTCGCGGCCCACGCCATCGCCCTGCAGATCGCCGCCGTCACCTTCCAGGTGCCCTACGGCGTGGCGCAGGCCGCGACGATCCGGGTCGGGATGGCGTTCGGGGCGGCCGACCGCGCCTGGGTCGCGCGCGCGGGGCGCACCGCGCTGATGATCGGGATCGGCTTCATGGCGGTAACGGCGGCCGCGCTGTGGGTGGCCCCGCGCCTGTTCGTCTCCGCCTATCTGGACGCCGGCGACGTGGCGAACGCGCGCACCGTGGCGCTGGCGGTCGACTACCTCGCCATCGCGGCCGCCTTTCAGCTGTTCGACGGGGCGCAGACGGTCGCCGCCGGGGTGCTGCGCGGATTGCAGGACACCCGGGTGCCGATGATCATCGCGGGCCTGGGCTATTGGATCGTGGGGTTCGGAACCGCGGTGGTGCTGGCCTTTCCCGCGGGTCTGGAAGGAGTCGGGGTCTGGCTGGGGCTGGCGGCGGGCCTGGCCGTCGTGGCGGCCGCGCTGAGCGCGCGCTGGCTGCTTCGGGACCGGCTGGGCCTGCTCGCGACACCGTAACATTTTTGCAACGGTTCAGAGGCAATCCCGGCGAAGGCGGAATACAATTGAAACCCGCGCGGTTGTTAGCGCTTGACGATGGGTCCCGACGGGAAGAAGGGGCCGCACGCAGCGTACAGCGAAAAGGAACACAAAGATGCGCAAGATCACAGCAGCAGCGATCGCCACCGCGGCCGTCGCCTTTGCCGCTCCCGCCATGGCGCAGGACGCGGCTCCGGACGGCACGCGCGCCTTCACCATCGAGCCCTATGTGGGCGTGATGGGCGGCTATCACGAATTCGACAGCGACGAGCGTGGTCCGATCACCCGTGGCTGCAACCCGACCTCCGGTTGCGCCGATGGCGGCTTCGTCGAGGGCGTGGCCGGCGTGAATGGCGGCCTGGGTCCGGTGTTCATCGGCGTCGAGGGCAACTTCGCCTACGGCTTCAAGGGCATCGACTACGAATACGGTGCGTATGGCCGCTTCGGTGGTCGCGCCGGCGAGAGCGGCCTGATCTACGGCAAGGTCGGCTATCAGTGGGTCCGCACGGACGAACGCAACATCTTCACCGGCCGCAAGCAGCGCGACGACGCCATCGCCTACGGCCTGGGTGTCGAGGTCGGTCCTAAGGACATCGGCCTGGGCGGCCTGATCGGCCAGTCCGGTGTGCGCCTGCGCCTGGAAGCGAACACCTTCGACTTCCAGAGCGTGCGTCCGTCCGCGGGTGTCGTGTTCCACTTCTGAGCGGAAGCCAGCCAGTCTGTCAGACGGGAGGGCGTCGGTTGTGAACAAGGCCGCACTGCCCTCCCCCAAGCCGGAGCCCGCGCCGACGGTCGCGTCCGCCCTCGATTTCGGTCGTGAGGTGGTCGAGGCCGAGGCGCGGGCTCTCGGCCGTCTGGCGGAGACGCTGGACCCGGGGTTCGCCGATGCGGTCGGCCTGATCCTGGCGACGTCCGGGCGGGTCGTGGTGACGGGCCTTGGCAAGTCCGGTCAGATCGGCCGGAAACTCGCCTCGACCTTTGCCAGCACCGGAACGCCCGCGACCTTTGTCCATGCGGCGGAGGCCGGGCATGGCGACCTGGGCATG
Organism: Sphingomonadaceae bacterium; assembly: GCA_965261015.1. Classification (GTDB taxonomy): domain Bacteria; phylum Pseudomonadota; class Alphaproteobacteria; order Sphingomonadales; family Sphingomonadaceae; genus CBDHCC01. Next base: position 698,250 of record CBDHCC010000002.1, on the reverse strand, counting down.
GTCGTGGCGGGCGACAGCCTGCTCGTCATCTCGAATTCCGGCAACACGCTGGAGCTGGTGCCACTGATCGAGCACGCGCGACGGCTGGACGCGCCGATCCTGGCGATCACGGGCAATCGCCATTCGCCCCGGCTGTCGGCCGCGACCGTCGTGCTGACCACTCCGCCGGTGCGCGAAGCCTGTCCGGAGGACATGGCGCCCACCACATCGTCCGTCATGGCGCTCGCGATGGGCGACGCCCTGGCGATCGCGGCCATGCGGCTGCGCGGCACTGGGCGCGGCGACCTGCAGGCGTTGCACCCGGCGGGCACGATCGGCGTCGGCGCCCGGTCGGTGGTCAGCGTCATGCACACCCACGGCTCGCTCCCGATCGCGACGCCGGACCAGGAAATGAGCGCCGTGCTGCTCACCATGAACGTGCGCGGCTTCGGCATCGCGGGAGTCGTGAACGACGTAGGCACCCTGATCGGCGTGATCACGGACGGGGACCTGCGCCGCCACGCCAACGGGCTTCACGCGCGTAGGGCGGGGGACACGATGACCGCCGACCCGATCGTCGTCACTCCGGACGCGACCCTGGACGTCGCGCTGGACCGTCTGAAGCGCGCGCAGATCACCGCCCTGTTCGTCGTGGACGCGCTCCAGCATCGCCCGGTCGGCATCCTGCACATCCACGATCTGTTGCGCGTTGGCCTCTCCTGACGGCGGCGCGACCGGGCGCGTGGCGCTCGTCGTGCCGGCCCGCTGGCAATCCGGGCGTTTCCCCGGAAAGCCGCTGGCGCCGCTGACCGGGGCGACGGGACAGGTCGCCACACTCGTCGCGCGCACCCTCGCGGCGGCCCGCCTCACGCGCGGCGTGGCGGAGGTGGTGGTGGCGACCGACGACGATCGGATCGTGGCCGAGGTGGAGCGACAGGGCGGGCGGGTGGCGCGGACACCCGCCAGCTGCCGCAACGGCACGGAGCGCTGCGCGGCCGCGCTGAGCGCGCTCCACCCGGCCACGACCGCGGTGCTCAATTGGCAGGGAGACGCCTTGCTGACCCCGCCGGCCTTCGCGGAGGCCCTGCTAGCACGCATGGCCGATCCGACGTGCCAGGTCGCTACCCCGGTCCTCCGCTGCGGCCCGGCGGCGGCCGCGCGGCTGTCGGCCGATGCCGCGGCCGGTCGGGTCGGCGGCACGACCGCCGTGGCCGACAGGGCCGGCAACGCGCTCTATTTCTCCAAGGCGCTGCTGCCGCACCGCGCGCCGGGCGCCACGCCGCCCACCTGGCTCCATGTGGGGCTCTACGCCTACAGCCGTTCGGCGCTGGAATGGTATGCCGGCCAGCCAGAGGGACCGATGGAGCGACAGGAGGGCCTGGAGCAGTTGCGGTTCGTCGAGGGCGGAGTGCCGATCCAGCTCGTCGAGGTGCGGCACGACGCCGATGATCTGTGGGAGCTGAACAACCCGTCGGACGTGGCGATCGTCGAGGCGGCCCTGGACAGCCGGGGAACGGCCTGATGCGCGTGGCCGGCCGGGCCGTCGGGGGCGACTGCGCGCTGTTCCTGATCGCGGGACCCTGCGTCATCGAGGACCGCGACACGACCTTCCGCATCGCCGACGCGTTGGCGGAGCTGGCGCACCGTCACGACATGGCGGTCGTCTTCAAGGCCAGCTATGACAAGGCCAACCGGACGTCGGGCGAGAGCTATCGCGGACCGGGCGCGGCGGAGGGACTCCGTATCCTGGACGACGTTCGGGCGCGCACGGGACTGCCTATCCTGACCGACGTCCATTCCGCGTCCGAGGTGCCGGTGGCCTCCGCCGTGGTCGACATCCTGCAGACGCCCGCCTTCCTGGTGCGCCAGACGGACCTGATCGCCGCCGTCGCCGCCAGCGGCCGACCGGTGAACATCAAGAAGGGCCAATTCCAGGCGCCCGGCGACATGGCGGCCGTGGTCGCCAAGGCCCGCGCCGCCGCCGCGGCGGCCGGGTTCGACCAGGACCGCTTTTTCGTGTGCGAGCGCGGCGCGTCCTTTGGCTACAACAACCTGGTGTCCGACATGCGGGCGCTGGCGATCCTGGCGCGGACCGGCTGTCCCGTGGTGTTCGACGCCACTCACTCGGTCCAGTTGCCGGGCGGCCAGGGCGACCGTTCGGGCGGTGAGAGCGAGTTCGTGCCCCTGCTCGCCCGGGCGGCGGTGGCGGCGGGGGTCGCCGGCCTGTTCGTGGAAACGCATCCCGAACCGTCGCGGGCGCTGTCCGACGGACCCAACGCCCTGCCGCTCGACCAGCTGGACGGGCTGGTGACCACCCTGCGGAGGATCGACGAAGTGGTGAAGGCGCGCTGACGGATCAGTCGGCGCGCGGGTCCTGCGGCAGGATGGTGCCGACGGAGCGCCAATGCTGGTGGCGCCACCGGGCCAGCCGGTCGCCGGCCCACCACAGGCCCGGCACCCGCCAGCGGCGCCAGGCGGGCAGCGCGGCGAGGTCCAGGCCGGTGGCCGGCAGGAAGGGATTGCGCCGCCCATAGCTCCAGACCTCCAGACGGGTGGACGGCCGGCTGGCCGCCCCGCGGGCGTGGAAGCCGAAGGTGTCGGCGACGATCAGGGTGTTGGCGCGCGCTGGAAAGGCGACCGGCTGGGGCAGGCCCATCGCGGTCAGGTCCTGGGGTGTGACGCGGGGCGATCCGCGCGCGGACAGCACGTCCTCGCCACCGCCCCGGACACTGCGCGCCCGCTCCCATGCCAGCCGTTCCGCGGTCAATCGGCCCGAACCCGGCACGTACACGAACGGCCCGTCCTCTACCCCCACGTCCCGCAGGAACAGCCAGGCCTTGACCGTCGGATGGAAGGTGTCGGCGTGCAACTGGGTCTGCGGATCCTCGCCCTCGTCCGCCTGCGCGAAGATCGTCTGCACATAGTGCACGGGTTCGGCCGCGAAGCTGCCGGCGTAGCGCAGGAGCGCGCGCCAGCGAGGGTTGGCGAGCAGCCGGCGGACGGCGGGACGGTCCGCCAGCGGTGGCGCGTCCAGCGCGCTGCGCCGGGTCACCGCGCCGCCCTGGATGGTCTCGCGCGACGGGGCGGGCGTCGACAATAGGGTGTCGCTCAGCGCGGCGAAGTCGCTGGCGGGCAGAAAATCGGGAATGGCGATCATCCCGTCCCGATCGAGCGCGGCGCGGTCGGTGTCGGCGAGTGCGTGCGCCAGCGCCGCGCGCCGCCGGGCCGCCAACCGGTGCGCCACCTTCAGCCGCGCGACGTGCAACCCAGCCGCGTTCAGCCGCCGCGACCCGAGCACGGGATTGTCCCGGAACGACTTGGCCCCGGTGCCAAGCTGAAGCAGCCAGAAGGGGGTGAGGACGGCGGACCGCACCGCGCGGGACAGGGACTTCAGCGTCATCGCTTCTTCATAGGCTCAGCGTTGCGAGTTGTCCCGGTGGGAGGAGCCTGTCTCTTCCGATTGGTGCAGTGACCCCCTTTCGGCGTTCTGGAAAAGCGGGTCTGTTCGCCGGTGACAGCTTAATCCTGTCCGGGCCGCGTACCTGGTCCCAGACGATCAATCCGGTCCCCGGCGCACCAGCAGCCCGAACCAGTCGGGCGACGCGTTCGTGGCTCCCGCGGCGCGGCGCCACAGCCGCCTGGCCGATCCAGCCGGTGGGTCGCCACGGAATTTCAGCTGTGCCACATCGTGGTGGTGGGACAGAAGCACGATCGCCATTCGCTCCAGGTCGGCCCGCGTGACTGCCCCGGGCTGCCGATCAACGCTGTAATTCCATACGAACACGCCGAGCCCGCCGGGGTGCACGGCACCCAGCGCGATCTCAGCGTCGGTCAACGGATCCTCGGAGCCCGGCAGGCCAATGGACCCAGGATCCGCAGCGGGGTTGAGCCAGGCAACGGCGTCATAGCCGGAGGCGAGCGTGTCCGCGGTTCCGGAGGCGAGGTCCGGAGCAGTCGTCACGTCGCATCCCCGCGCCCGGATCGGCGGAGCCAGGGTGGCAGCCATCTCTCCCAACAGCAGAATGCTCGCCTCGGGCCGCAGCACCTCCGCCACCTCCAGACATCGTAGAGCATAGACCTGCGGCCACTCGTGCCTGCCCTCTCCGAGCCGACCCCATTCGTCCTCGTCGCGCTGCGACGTGGTCGAGAGCTGTGATGCCGGCCGACGGAGGGTCGGCTTCGCGACGGACGAGAGCAGTGGCGCGGCGCCGACCGCCTGAAACGCCGCCGTGGGCGCGACGCCGCGCGCACCCTCCGGTTCGCGACCTTGGACCATCGCGACCGTCAGGTCCGTTGCCCGCGCCTCCGTCCCGTCCGACAATCGGCCGAACAGCGCATAGCTATGACCCGGTTGCGCCTTGACCGCCACGGAGGCGGTGCCGCGGCGCGCCAGTGCGCGCAGTCGCACCGGCTTCACCTCGGTGACCTGAGCAGCGGATTCGGGCCGGTCGCCCAGTTCGTTGACCTGCAGCGTCAGAACGCCGCCATTTGCCTCCAGCCCCGCGATCGCGACACGGAACAGGATCGGCCCCGCCGGGCACGGCCAATAGGGCGTGTGGAAGACATAGCCGGGGTCGGGGGGCGCGTCCTGGCCACCCAGTCCCTCGATCCGGCTGGCGGCATCCGGCCAGAAGTCGAAGGCGCCGAGGTCCACCTCCGCGCGCTCCGCCGCAACGGGGTCGGTCGCGATCACCATGCGGGTCATATGCGAACGACAGGGGCTTTTTGCAAAGCGCGGCCGCCGTCAGCCCAGCCCCATCCTGCGATAGACATCCGCCAAACGCTCGGCATAGCGCGCCTGGGTAAAGGACCTGGCCTGCTCGCGGCCCTCGTCGGACATCCGGTCGCGCAGGCCATCGTCGGCGTCCAGCCGTCGCAATCCCGCCGCGATCGCGCCCACGTCATAGGGATCGACGGTGATCGCCGCCTCGCCGGCGACCTCCGGCAGCGAGCTGGTGTTCGACGTCAGCACGGGCGTGCCGAGCTGCATCGCCTCCAACACGGGAAGTCCAAACCCCTCGTAAAGCGAGGGGAACAGGACGGCCCGCGCGCCGCGGATCAAGCGCTCCAGCATCGGCCGGGGCAGCGAGTCCACCTGCAGCACCCGCGACCGCCCCAGGGTCTTGGTCCAGGCCATCCCTTTGGACTCCGGCAGCAGCCGCAACTCTCGCTCCGTCTCCCAACCGTGCTTGCCCACGATGATGAGCGGGGTCTCCGTCTGGGTGGACAGGTGCGCCTCGATGATGCGGCCCACATTCTTTTTGGGCTCAATGGCGCCGAAGAACAGGAAATATCCGCGTCGGCGGACCCCGAACACGCCTTCGATCAGGTCGGCGTCGTCGTCACCTGACGCCGAGGCGTCGGTCCGTGACGCCTGATAGGTGTTCGTGATCGCATCGGGCGAAAGGTCGTAGCGGTCCAGGATATCGGTCCGGCTCGCCTCCGACACGGTCAGCACATGGTCGGCGCGCTCAACGCACTGTCGGCAAAGCTCGTGGTAGCGGCGCTTCTCGTCCAGCGTGGCAAAGGGCAGGCGCAGGGGAACCAGATCGTGCAGCGTATAGACGTTCCGCGCCCCGTTCAGCCGGATTGGCAGCGGATAGGTCCAGTGCATGACATCGGGAGGGTTGTCGAAGCTGAGCGTCAGAAAACGGCCGGTGAGCGCGAACACGCGCAAAGCGGTGGCGAACAGCCACGGAGCGGACACGACCCGGTCGAACTCCGGCAAGCGATTGGCATAGCCGCGGCGCTCGACGGACCCCACGATCGGAACGTCCACAGCCGTTCGTCGGCCGCCCGCCTTTACGAAGGAGGCCGTGCTGGTCAGGCGGCGGCGGGTCGTCCAATGCTCTTTTCGGCTCAGTCGATCGAAGAACAGCACTTCGCGAAGCGCGGGATCCTTTCCAACGGCCAACCCGAACACACCGACGGTCTGGTGCCCCATGGCAGCGACGGTCTCGGTCAGATTGAACCCGTACACGCCCACACCCGTGGGGTTGGGCAGCGCCAAATTGTATCCGTCGACTCCGATCCGCACGTCCCGACCCCAGTCCTTCGCGTCGAACGCGCGCGAGCGGGGCCGCTTATGACAGACCGAGCCTGCGGGCAACCGCGCCGCGTGTTGCGCGGGGTGACACGAAACCGTATGCAGCCGCCCTTCAGGTCAGCCTGCTAGACACGGGCTCAGGCGATCCGGGACGTTCAAACACATGATCCGCTTTGAATCCGTGTCCAAGACTTATCACGTCCGCAATTTCGAGAAGGTTGTGCTGCGCGATGTGGACCTGGAGATCGAGGCCGGCACCAGCTTGGGCATCTGCGGGGCGAACGGGGCCGGCAAGTCGACCCTGATGCGGCTGATCTCCGGCGTGGAGGAACCGACGTCGGGGCGGGTCACCCGCACGATGAGCACGTCTTGGCCGATCGGCTATGCCAGTTGTTTCCAGTCAAGTCTGACCGGCGCCGACAATGCGCGTTTCGTGGCGCGGGTCTATCGCAAACCCGTAGGGGCCCTGCTCGATTTCGTGGAGGATTTCGCCCAGCTCGGCCCCTTCTTCCACCAGCCGGTCCGCACCTATTCCGCGGGCATGTCGGCGCGGCTCGCCTTTGGCATTTCCCTCGCGATCGATTTCGACTGCTATCTGGTGGACGAGGTGACCGCGGCGGGCGACGAACGCTTCCGACGCAAGTGCGAGGAGGCGCTGCGCAGCCGCAGGGAGCGTGGCACGCTGGTGATGATCAGCCACGACCCGGGGACGTTACGGCAATATTGCGAGCAGGGAGCCGTGCTCTACGCCGGGACGCTGGCTCGGTTCGATACGATCGACGAGGCCTGCGAAGTCCATCATGGCCTGCAGCTGCGCGCGGCGTGATCGACCTTCGGTCCCGCCGCGCGAGTTGCGCCGCAGCCCTTCTGGTCGCGCTCGGCGGATGCGCCACGCTGCCGGCCAGCGGTCCGACTTCGCGCCAGGTGCTGCGCGCCGACGACGGCGACAACGCGCTGGGCATCGTCATCGTGCCGATCACCGCCGCGACCCTGCGGAACGTCGACTCGCCCGGTGGAGCGATCGGCGAACCGTCGAGCAGCTATGTGGGAGAGGGCGAGCTGGGATCGCTGCCTCCGGCGGGCCGGACCGATCTGATCGGCGTGGGCGACGTGCTGCAGGTCAACATCTACGAAGTCGGGGTGACGCTTTTCCAGGGCGGTTCGGCCCAGCTGGGCAGTGAGACCTTCGACCCGACCGCTCGTGGAGAGCGGCTGACGGGCGTGGTGGTGGACGAGAATGGCTCCATCCAACTGCCCTATATCGGATCGGTGGAGGCGGCCGGACGCACGCCCGATGCCGTCGCGAAGACCGTCCAGGCGCGGATGCGTGGGCTGAGCCAGCAGCCGCAGGCGACCGTCTCCGTCGTGCGTTCCGCCCAGAACCGCGTGGTCGTGTCCGGCGACGTGCGACGCCCCGGCGCGCAGCCCCTGACCCCGGCGCGCGAACGATTGCTCGACGCGATCGCGGAAGCGGGCGGTGTGGCCGGGGACCGCTCCGACACTGTGGTGCGCGTGCGACGCGCCGATCAAACGGCCGAGATCCGGCTGGACACGATCGCGGTCGGGTCGGCGAACGACGTGGCCCTGTCCCCCGGCGATCGGGTCGAAGTGATCGATCGGCCGCGAAGTTTCACCGTGTTCGGCGCGAGCACACGTCCGGGCCGGGTGCCCTTCGAGGCGCCGGAGCTGACGCTCGCTGAGGCGCTGGCGAAGGCCGGGGGGCTGAACGATCAGCTGGCAGACCCAAAGGGGGTGTTCCTCTTCCGCTTCGTCGCCGACCCGTCACTGCCGGCCGGCGAGCGGCCAGTGGTCTATCGGCTCGACCTCATGAACCCGGTCAGCTATTTCCTGGCGCAACGGTTCTTGATGGACGACCGCGACGTCCTCTACGTCGCCAACGCCGCGGCAAACCAGCCTTCGAAGCTGGTGGGGATCGTCAACCAGCTCTTCTCACCCTTCGTCACCGCTCGCGCCGTGACGCGCTAGAGCAGGCGGTAAACAACACCATGCCTTTGACCTTTCGGAAATCGGGTGGCGTCCGTGTCCCCAAGGATGTCTTCTCTCTCATTGCCCGTGCCAACAGCGCACGTGATCGCAAGGACTGGTCGGCGGCCGCCAGCCTCTACCGGGACGCGCTCTCCCGAAGGACCGACCTGGTCCACATACAGATGCAATTGGCGCACGCCCTGAAGGAATCCGGGAAGATTGAAGAAGCCGAGCGCTGCTACAGCGAAGCGGCGGAGATGGAGCCCTCCTGGGCAGAACCGCTGATCCACGCCGCTCACTTGGCATGGAAGTCCGGTCGACTGTCGGCAGCGGCGCATTTGTTCGCCAAGGCGGCAAGCCGAGACGATAGCGAGACGGAACCGCTAACAGCTCTGCGCGCGCTGGTGGCGGAGATCAGCCACCTGTCGGAAAACGACATCCCCGCCGTCCTTGTTCGTGAACGTTTCGATCAACTAAGATCAGACTCGCCCGATAGCTCGAGCATCGCGGAAGTATCTGAGTGTTTCGTCGACTGTTCGTCACTCCTGCGACTCAATGAGTCGGTGAAGAACCGACAGGAAAGCGAGTTGCTGACCCGCCTAATCTCGTCAGAGCAACTCACGCGTTCCTATCGGTGGTGCGCGGCGGCACGGGAGGGAGGCTGGTTCGAGCTGGACAGTCAGCTCTGCCGCGACTTGGCGGCGTATCGCCCGACGGGCACGGCATCGAGTCGGGCCGATTGGCTGGTGCTGGAGGTTCGACTGGCTTTGAACCGGTTGGCACGGCCAGCTTTGAATTTTTCCTCCGGAGCCCAGTTGCTCGCCGTGGGACTGGCAGGGGCCATAGCGGACGATCCGCTGCCGATCCGATCCGCTCAGATTCAGAACGGATTGCACTATGTGGCTCTCCTGGATGACTTCAGCGGCTTGGAAACGCGGTTTGCTGCGCCAGCGGCCGTGGATGCGAAGCGGTTGGCGATACAGGAGACGTTGCGGATCGCCGACCTCGTGATCGTCGCCTCGTCGGCGGCCGCACGGGAAATCGAGCGTCTGGCGGACGACCTCGGATGCGAATTGGATCGCTCTCGTCTTGCAATGGTGCCGTTCGATCGCGTTCCGTTCGCGACGGCCCAGTCGTCCGTATCGGCGGAGCGGCGGAAATCCTTTCTTCTGGTGCCAGGGGCAATCGGAGTGGAAGGCGGTCAATCGACCGTGCTCGACAGTTGGTCGGAGTTACTGCGCCAGCAGGGAGTGAACGGTGAAGTCGAGCTCGTCTTGGCGGGACCCCTGGGATGGTTGAGTGAAGCCATCGTCAAGCGCGTACAAACCGACGCGGTCTTGTCTCGGACCGTCACGGTCATTCCCAATCCGGACGAGCGCCAATTGGCTGGTCTCTATGCACACGCCTCGTTCGTGATCTGTCCGCAACTTCACGAAAGCGACGGCAAACTGCTAGCACCTGCCCGACTGTTCGGAAAAGCAGTTCTGGCGTCGAACCTGCCAGCCTTTGAAGAAGACGACGCTGGGGTGCGCGCGTTCGAGGCCGGAAATGCCAGAGCGTTGGCAACCGCCATGGCTGAGCTGCTGTCAGCGCCGGAAGCCAGAACTGAGCTTGAGCAGGCTGCGGCGGCAAGGGGCGTCTTGTCGGTTGACACTGTCGCGGAGCTTCTCTTCGAGCGGATCGACAGCGTCCTCGATGCTGTCGATCCGCTCGCGGCGCCAGCCTTCCCGCAGGTGAGACCTGGCGTTTGGCATCCGCTACGTCTGGATCCTGCCGACGACCCCGACCTCAACGGCGCGATCTTCCGCCTCGGGTCAGGGTGGCTTCCAATCGGGAAGGATGTATGCTGGACCCGACCGGAAGGTGGCGAGCTGGCGTTCGGACTGGCGGGTCCGGGACCCTGGCGTCTGTACCTGTTACTTCGTGGTTTGCCTTCTGCCAGGTGTCGTTGGACGCTCACAGCCGAGGGCAGGGCACCGATGAGCGGCGAGCTGGCGGGCGGGACCACCGGCTGGGCCGTCGTTGACAGTATCGAAGGGTCATCGGCCAAGCCGCTGCGCCTGTTTCTCGAAACGACGGACGGTGAAGAGCTTATTCCCTCAGGCGAGAGTGACGGTATCAGAAGCAGGGCTGGCGTTGGGCTGGCCGGATTGTACCTGTGCGGGCGGAATGATGAAGACGCCAAGCGGCGGCTTTTGGAAGCCGTCGCTTTCGACGATGTGAGTTTACTGCGATCAGTGCCCGAAACACGCTGATCGACGCTGCCATGCGCGGTAATAAAGGACAGGTGGAATGGAAGTCATCACAACCTTGGATGCCCTCGACCGTAAATTGGTCGAATTAGACGCTGCCGCGGCCGTGTCGGACGCCGAGCTGCGCCGCGCATTTCAGACATTCGAGATGAAGTCGCCTGCGGTGGAAGGGCACCCAGACTCGGACGCTTATGCGAAGATGCAGTTTGATCTTTATCGCACCATTTCGGGTCGTCATTACAGCACGGATAACGAAGTCACTCCGTTCGAACCTGTCAAGATGGCCGCCAAACCATTTCCGTACCTCAACGACAACGCGGAAGTGACTGGGGATCAGCTGATCGCGATCGGATGGATTATTAAGAACCTCAACCTATCCAAAGGTGCCACGGTGCTGGAGTTCGGACCGGGCTGGGGCAACACGACGCTGGCCTTGGCCCGTAACGGTGCTCAAGTTACCGCCATCGAGATCGAAGCCAATTTCGTGGCTTTGATCGAAGAGCAAGCGCGTCGAATCCCAGTGGATGTTGAGGTTATCAAAGGCGACTTCCTGGATTCGATCGCGCTGAAGCGGTCGTTCGACTGCGTGTTGTTCTTTGAGTGCTTTCATCACTGTTCACGTCACAACGAGTTGCTTGACGCTCTGGATGATCTGGTAAACCCGAACGGCGTCGTGGCATTCGCGGCAGAGCCAATCACCGAGGACTTCCCGGCGCCATGGGGCCTTAGATTGGATGGGCAGTCGCTCTGGGCAATACGAAAAAATGGTTGGCTCGAGCTAGGTTTCCAGGAAAGCTATTTCTATCGTTCTCTTCTTCGGCGAGGGTGGTTGGTCAGCAAGCGAGTGCTCCCATCCTGCCCGCTCGCGGTACTCTACCTCGCCCGTCGGGCGGAAGGCGGGGTGTATCCGATGGCGACTTTCGACCTGCCGCCGGACGAAGATATGACATGGGCCTTGAGGGAGGCCGATCCAAATCTTCAATGGCGCTATGCTGGTGAAGCGTCGCGGCTAACTATTCAATCGTGCTCTCTAGGGCAGTCCATTCAGCTCGACATGTCGAACACCGCACCATTTGCTCTGGCGGTGGAGGTGCGCCATGGAGCGTCCACGATTAAGGCCGAGATCGGCGCGCATTCGGATCGTCTGATCGAACTGCCCGCCGACGTCGCCGCACAGCTGTTGGAGGTGCGCTCCCAAACTTGGAATCCCGATCACACCTTGGCCTCTGGTGATGATCGAGTGATCGGTGTCGGGGTGCGCGCCATCCGGGTGGTCGGGCCGTGAACGACGCAGCAGTTCCAGCGTCCGAGGAGCCTTCCGATATCGCTGCGATCGAGCCTTCGCCAATGAACGACCCCTCTTCGGCGGAGGAATGGCTGGCGCGTTCGACGGCACTGGCCGCGATCGGACGACAGGAGGACGCCGAAGACGCATTCTGGCGCGCCGTCGATCTGCGTCCCTCACTGATACGGCCACGGCTCGCCCGGCTGCTGGATGGAGAGACGTTCAACGCGGATGCGCTGGTGCGACAGGCGAGCGAAGCGGCCTCCTGGCGCCGGAACCTCTACATTCCCTCGCCGACCGCTATATCGGTCGCCCCAGAACAGCCATTCATGCTTCATTCCACATGCGCGGCTGCGGATTTCCTTCATCCCGAGTTCGATCGGCTCGTTCGGATGATGGGTCGGACGACCGTGTTCCACCGCAAATTGTGGGAATGGGTGTATGTGCTGCACCACCTTTTCCGCACCAACGCAGTAGCACCTGGCCGGCGTGGGCTGGTGTTCGGTGTGGGACAGGAGATGCTGCCAGCCATCCTCGCCGCTCACGGTGCTCGGATCACAGCGACCGACGCGCCGGAGAGCATCGGCGAGGAATGGCGTGGAAGCAGCGAATTCGCTTCAGGCCTGGCCGCAATGCCGGAAGGGCCGTTGCCGCGTGAGACGTTTGAAGAACTGGTGTCGTGGGAAGCCTGCGACATGACAGCGATCGGCGACCACCTGACCGGCTTTGATTTCTGCTGGTCGTCTTGCTGTTTCGAGCATCTGGGTTCTCTAAGAGCCGGTATGGACTTTGTGATCAACTCTGTGGAGCACTGTCTGCGACCCGGAGGTGTTGCCGTTCATACGACCGAATTCAACTTGTCGTCGAACGAGCATACGGTCGCGACCGGTGAGACCGTGCTTTATCGCCGGTGTGATTTGGACCAGCTGTGTGCCGAGCTGACGGACCTGGGACACGACGTTACTCCCATTCATGTCGCGCCGGACACGCTTGCGGTGGACGGGTTTGTCGACGTGCCGCCCTATGCGGGACCGCACTTGAAGCTGCTGTTGGAGGGGTACGTGACGACCTCGGTCGGGTTAATTATCCGAAAGCGGAGTGAATGAGGCTCGGCGATCGGCGGGCCGAACCGCGTCCGGGTTGGTTGTCGCACACCAAAGCCTACCATCTGCTGGCCGCGGCGGAGCGCGAGCCCAGGAACGTGGATGCATGGGCCGCTCTGGCCGAGCAGCGGCAACTCGAAGGCAATCTGCTACCGGCGGTTGACGCGTGGGAGCGAGCGCTCTCTTGCGACCCGGATCGGCCGGATGCGTATGCCGGTATCGCGCACGCCCTGCGCCACATAGACCCAGCCCGAAGCGCGGAGGCGGCCCGTGCGGCGGACCGCGAAGAAGCCTCGGACGATCTGAATATGGCGGCGGGTGCGGCTGCAGCCGGCGGAGCCGTGTGGCTCGATCTCACCGATCTGATCGATTACGTTCGCGTCAATACGACGCTGAGTGGGATACAGCGCGTCGTCGCAAACCTGCTACGGTGCTGTTGGCGGCAACCCGAACGCTTCCCTGACGTCCGATGCGTCGTGCCTGATTTTCGTAATCATCAGCTTTTTGAGGTCGGCTTTGGCTCAATCATAGAGTTGATCGACACGATCGAACACTCGAAGCCGACCCGGGAACATTTGGATCGCTTGTTGCGTGTGACACTCGATGGACTGCGAAGTGTCAGAGCGCATCCAGGCGACACGTTTCTGATGACCGGCGCGTTTTGGATCTCCCACAATTACGACCTGTTGAAGACCTTACGGATGCAAGACGTAACCGTCAGCGTTTTCATACATGATCTGATCCAGATAAATAACCCAGGCTATGTGCAGCCTGCTGCCACGAACGTCTTCCGCCGATCTTTGATCGATGTTCTCGAACTCGTGAACTTCGTCACCACGAACTCGGAATTCGTGGCTAGCGAGGTGCGACGCTTTTGCCGTGAGCAATTGCAACTTGACCGGATCGTGGTGCCGGTGCCGCTTGCCACGGAAATGAGTTTGCCGGCGAACTTGGATCCTTTGCGGGCAATGCCAGGAAAGATCGGCGCTTCAGGATATGTCCTTTGCGTCTGTACGATCGAGATTCGGAAGAACCACGTCTACCTGACAGACATCTGGGAGCGGATGCTGGTCAGCGGCCGCACCGATGTGCCCACCCTCGTGCTCGTGGGGAAATGGGGCTGGGAAATCGACGACTTTCGTCGCCATCTGGCCGCCACCGACAATCTTGGCGGCTGCGTGCAAGTGCTAAGCAACGTGTCCGACGCAGAGTTGGCACAGCTCTATAGCGAGGCGCGATTTACCATCTACCCCAGTTTCGCCGAGGGTTGGGGTTTGCCGGTCGGCGAGAGCCTGGCGTTCGGCACGCCTTGTGTCGCGTCCGGAGTCACGGCGATACCGGAGGTGGGCGGCGGTCTGGTCCGCTATGTCGACCCGCTGGACGTGGAAAGCGGCCTGCGGGTCGTGACCCACCTGCTCGACCATCCAGAAGAGCTTGAGCGTTGGCGGAGGCAAATTCAAACGGATTTTCAACCCCGTGGTTGGGATGCGTTCGCCGATCGGTTGCTCGCCGTCACTCGCACGTTGGCGAGCCGGTGCGGCCGGGACACTCCCAATGCCTTCGCGCGCATCGCGCCGGGAGAAATGGCGATCCTCGGCGGAGATTGCGTGATACGCGCGTCGGCGCGGGGTGACGGCTTGCGCACCGCGCGGATGGCGCGGGTCGATGGGTGGCATCATCTAGAGCACGACGGCGCCTGGATGAAATCGCCGCGTGCGAGCTTGTTCTTTTCGGCTGTTGATTGCGCCCCGGGGCAACGGCTTCAGGTCACATTGGAACTGGCCGGCACCGGGCGGCCAATGCAGGTCGTGCTCGAAACCTCAACGGGTGAAACGAACGCGACGTGGGTGACAGACGTCGCAGGTCGCCGCCTGTCGTGTCCCTGCACAGTCGACGAACACGGGAATGTCGCCGTGACGATCGTGGTCGTGAAAGGCAATCCGGTCCGCTTCGCCGATCGCGACAACTACCTGCGGCTGTCGCGGGTCGGTTATGTCCGTGACGATCACGAGGAGGACCGTCTGGCGCTGCTCGAAGCCGTGCTGTTGCCCGCCTGAGGCTCGCCCGGCTGGCGTGCTAGAGACTGTGCTCGCGCACTCCGGCGAGCAATAGCCAACCGATAGCGTAGGCGACGAGAAGGCCGAGGAACACGGTAGCCACGATGCGAAGCCGACGTGGATATTGCGATTTGACGGGTCGGTTTGGCTCCACGACGCGCACGATGTAAAGTTGTTGCTTGCTGGCACGCTCTTTCGCCGACTGGGCGTTTGCGGCAGCGACCTCATACTGTTTGGCTGCCAGTTCCTGCCGCAGACGCAGGTCTTCGTAGGTGCCTAGACCCGCTGCGATCGAGCCGCTGCCCGTCGTCAGCCGGCCCGCCTGCGCGTTCACCTGGGACTGCAGCGAGCGGACGTGAGCCGACTGTGCAATCACCTGGGGGCTGTCGTGACGCACGAGTTCCTTCATGCTCGCCAGCTGCGCCTTCGCGCGTGCCAATTGCTCGGTCAAGGACGACACCAACCCGATCTGCGCCTCGCCCGTGCCAGACGGATCGATATCGCGGCGGGACTCGCGAAAGGCACCCAGTTCCCGCTGCGCCAAGGCGAGCTTGGTCTCGGCCTCCGTGAGCCGGCTGTCCGCCTCGCGAATGGCGTCGCCATAACCGCGTTCGTTGAGCGAATTGACCCGCTGCTCGCCGAGCCGCAGCAGCTGCGTGGTGATAAGCTGTGCATCCGTGGGAGTAAAAGCGCGAACGGCAATGGAAGTGATGCCGGTGTCGGAGTGAAGTTCGACGCTGACATGATCCCGGTAATAGTCGAGCAGGTCCTGCGGGTTCGTCTCATCCTGCGCAAGCTGGCTCAGCCGGTCGACTTCCGGCCGTTGATAGCGCCCGATAAGTCCGATCCCGCGCTGAAGCGCCGTCACCGCGTCCAGCGAGATCAGGTAATCCGCGACACTGTTCGCCTCGCCCTGCACGTCGGTCAAACCCGCCGCCATTCCAACGACCGCTCCCAACCCGCCCGGCATTTGCGGCGTCGCCTGCGCCGAACGGACCAAGATATGCGCCTCGGACTGATACTGGTCGGAGGCGACGAGATAGTAGTAGCCGGCAACGACCAGAGTCGGCAAAACCACGAACAGCAGCAGCCAGCGACGAGGGATCAGCGCGTCGGCGATCCGCCGCAGCCGCGTGCTGACCGGCGTCGGGTCAGCTGGCGCCTCGGGGGGCGCAATGACTCCGTGCATATTCATCGAAGATCCTTTGCGCGTTCTCAGCTGAGATGGATACGGCGACGAGTTCGCCGGATGCCGATCAGGCCCCAGTACGTCAGAGCCGTGCAGCAGGCGACCACATAGATCGGTTGCACGTATCTCGGGTCGCCAGCCTTGAACAATCCATACCGCGAAATTTCGAAGATTATGACCATCGGGTTCCACTCCATCCAGCCTCGGAAGGGGTTTGGAAGCCAGCTGAGAGTGTAGAACGCGCCGCAGATCGGCATCATGAAGTACGAAAAAGGATGGACGAGGCGTTCAAGCAGTGGTGACTCGTACGTGTAAGCGACCACGATCAACGACGCTGCGAAGGAGAGCCAGCACATGAGCGCTACCCCCGCCATCAGCCACAGCGGCCGTTCCGGTGCTTCGCCGAAACCCAGAGCAACGCACCCCGCGAGCAGCAAAATCAAAGTGACCACACAACCAGCTGCTTCGATCACGCCCTTGGCGATCATGACGTCGAGCAGGGACACCATTCTGTGGTACAGGAGCGGGCGGTTCGCTTCCAACGTCCCGTCGGCGCGATTGAACATGCCACGGAAGATAATGTAGACGACATAGCCGAGAACGGCGAACGGGACTGGGCGCAAGTCGCTGGAGAAATGGTCGCTCGATCCGGTGTGAAAGGCGCCGATCACCGTCGCCAGCATCAGGGGCTCGCCGATCAGCCACAGATAGCCGATATTGTCGCGGCCGTAGCGGGTGTGCAGTTCGCGCATGATCAGCGCGCCGATCACGTCGGCCTGGATCGAGAGCGCGCGGCCGAAGCCGCCGGACGGGGGCGCGGTGCTAGCCATCGGCGACCTCCTGCACGAAGGCCAGCGTCTTGTCGACGTGTTCCGACCAGGCGGGCGCGCGGAAGCCGGCGATGCGACGGCATTGCCGGTCGCGCGCGGGCGAGTCGGGTCGGGCGTAGTCCTCGATCGCGGCGCGCCAGGCGGGACCATCCAGCGGGTGGAGGTGGTCCGCCAGATCCCCGCTCGCCTCGCGCAGCGCGGGCAGGTCGCTGCACAGCACCGGCACGCCGGCCGCCAGCGCCTCGGCCACCGGCATGCCGAACCCCTCGGCAAAGGACGGCAGCAGGAGCGCGCGCGCGCCCGCCATCAGGCCCGCCAGCTCGCGTTCTCCGACGGCGCCGCGCTCTTCCACCAGGCCGACCAGCGCGGGACAGCGTTCCAGCATGTCGACCACCTGCTCGTTCTCCCAGCCGCGCCGTCCGACGAGCACCAGGCGCGGGGGGCGCGGCCCGGCCCCGGCGCGGTAGTCTTGCGCCAGGTCGCGCCACAGATTGAGCAGCAGCAGGTGGTTCTTGCGCGGCTCCACCGTGGCGACGCACAGGAAATAGGGGTCGGCCGGCCCCGCCGGGGCGACGCCCGTTTGCGCGTGGGTGCCCAGGGGATTGACGAGCAGCGGCACCGTGTCGGCCCCGTCCTCGCCCGACTGGCGGACGGACGCGGCCGTCGCGGCGGAGTTGGTCACCAGACCCGTTGAATGGGTCAGCATCGTTCGCAGCCGCTGGCGATGGGTGGCGGCGCCGCCGGGCCGCGCATATTCCGGATAGTCGATCGGGATCAGATCGTGGACGAGAGCGACCATGCGGGCCCCCTCGCGGCGCAGGATGGCCTCCACCCGCGCCGGCCGGTGGAGGTGGCTGGGGCTGACCTGGAGCAGCATGCGCCGGCGACCGGTGGGCGTCGGGCGCGGCGCGGTCAGCCGCAACCCTCGCCATCGCTCGAGCAGGCGGACGACGCGGGGCCGTTCGTCCGGCCGATCGTTGTCCCAGGCGGCCCGCGTGCGGTCGAGGAAGCGGGCGACATCCGGCGCGGCGATGTGGCCGTGGCGGCCGACCGGGGACGTGGCGCAAAAGGCCACGTCCGGGCCGCCGACGTCGAGCAGCCGGCGCGCATATTCGTATTCGACCCGGTCCACGCCGGTGGGCGCGCGGTGCAGCACCCGCGACATCAGCCGCGAGAGGTCCAGCACGACGGTGGCGGTCACCGGCTAAGCGCGCTCATCCGCAGCGCGGGGGCGGACAGCAGGCGGTCGACCGCCCCGTCGATCAGCGCGGCGAGCCCCTCGTCGCTCTGAAAGCCGCCGCGGATCAGGCAGCGGTCCACCAGCACCCGGCAAAAGGCGTTCCACAGCTCGCCATCGGGCGCGGCGGGGGTCGACCAGAAGCCGTCCAGCGACTGCGGGTCGGTGATGCCGGGCACGTCGTACACCGCCGACCCCAGCACCTTCACCGGCACCCCTTCGTTCAGGGCCAGGGTTCCCGACGTGCTGTTGACCGTCACAACCCCGGCCGCGTCGCGCACGACCAGCGCGATGTCGCCCTTTTCCATGAAGGCCAGGCGGTCGCCCAGTCCGAACCGCGCGCGCAGTTCGTCCAGCTGGGCACCCCAGTTCAGCAGGCCGTTGTCCAGCGGGTGCGCCTTGACCACCAGCACGACGTCGTCGGGCGCGGCCCGCGCGAAGCTCTCCACGCAATAGGTCAGCCCGACCGTCATCGCCCCGAACGGGGAATGGATGCGGATCTGGAAGTCGGAGTTCAGCTGAAGGGGCAGAAGGAAATAGCGCCGTCGCGTCAGGCGCTCGGTCAGGGTCGCGGTGCGGCGTTGGGCGCGCTTGGCCCCGTAATAGACCCGCACCCAGGACAGCCCCTCGGCGCAAGGATTGTAGGGGCGGTGGTTCTGCGAGAAGGGGAAGCGCCAGCGGCCCAGGATCGATCGCGCGTGATAGCCGAACGCCTCCCAGGCGCGGCGGCGGAAATTGCCGGGCAGCGGCGGGTGTTCCGGCATGGCGGGCAGGGTCGCCGCCTGCGCGCGATACCAGTCCGCGTCGCGCGGCAGGGTGGAATGGCCGTTCACCCCGTCGACTTCCAGCGTGATCCAGTCGGGCCGGATATAGCCCTCCTCGAACACATGGACGGTCACGCCGCGCACGGTCGCCAGCCGGTGGGCGGCGCGATGCGGTTCCCGGCAGTCGCCGAACAGGACGATATCGGTGATCGCGCGGTCGTGGAGATAGCGGTCGAGGAACTCGGGCCAGTCGGCGGGCCGGCCGCGATAGTCGACCGCCGGCGCCTTCCAGTCCGCGCGGTCCCCGGCCGTCAGGTTGATCCGTTCCACCGAATGCCCGCGCGCCTCCAGCGCCTGGCCCAGCAGACGGAAAAAGCGCCCGTGCGGCCCCTGCAACAGCAGGAAGCGGCGCGGGTCGCCGGGCTGGGCGCGCATCAGCATCGGCGTTCGACTCGGCCGCCGACCAGTCGCCGCAATCGGCCCTGAATCACCCGCAAACGACTGAGCCAGTTGGGGGCAGGGCTGCGATCGATCATGCGCTCCACGAACAGTTCGACGGGACAGGGCAGGCCGGTCACCGGATCCAGATAGCGGGGATAGAGGATCAGCGCGCCCGCGACCAGTTCGTCGAGCGTCAGCCGCCGCCCGCGGCGGGGCAGCGGGGGGGCGTGGTCGGTGGTCAGCCCCCATCCGGCGTAGAACGGACTGCCGTGGCAATGCACCTGCCGGCCGCGCAGCAACGCCTCGAACCCGGCCAGCGACGTGGCGACGTGCACCGCGTCGATCCGGTCGAACAGGTCGGTGGTCGGTTCGTCCACGATCTCGTCGGCGTAGGCCAGGACGCGGGACGTCGCCACCGCGCCCTCCCGATGGCCGCGCACCACGTCGGGATGCGCCTTGAACAAGAGGCGCACCGGACCGGTGGCGTGATCGTCCTCCCATCGGCGCGCGCGGGCGAGCAGGGCCAGGTTGCCGTCGATGTCGGGCGCGCCGAAGCGCATGGACAGGTCGTCGGACACCTGTCCCGTGACCAGCACCACGCGTGTCGCCCCCGGGCGGTCCGGTCCGGCGCGCTCCGCCGGCGCGGGGCGGGTGGCGGCCCCGCCATATTTGCCCAGCCGCCCCGCCACGATGCTGCGACGCAGCCGGGCCGCCCGCGCGGTGAGGTCGGGGTCGAAGCGCCCGTGGGCCAGCAGGTCCTCCAGATCGCTGGGTCCGGCCGGATCGAAGTGCGGGCGCTGCCGGTCGAGCGCGATCGAGAGCGGGGGATGACAGTCGCTGCCCAGGCCCGACGACCGCAGGAAGCCGTCCTCGGCCCACACCGGCGACAGCTCGCCGGCGCGCGCGCGATCCAGGACTTCGATCGGCACCCGCGACGGCCATATCACGACCGCCCCGGGCCGGGCGGCGATGGCGTCGGCCGCCTGATCGCCCGGCAGGTGGCGCAGCGGTTCGCCGCCGCGCCAGATCAGCCGGCCGATCGCGTCGCGCTTCCACCAGGCCATGCCGGCCGCGGCGTGGATCGTCGCGTTCGCGTCAATCAGGGCGCGCCACCCCGCCAACCGCTCCACCAACTGTTCGGTCTCGCACGTCTCGCCGGTCAGGGGATCGAGCCAGCGTTGCCCGAACAACGCGACCTCCAGCAGCGCGTGCTCGTCCGCGTCGGAGCGGCGCGCGCCGCTGGCCGGGTCCGTCGTCGGCACCCCGGCGGCGATCGCCAGCGCCGTCAGCGGATCGTCGGCCGCGCCCAGCCATTCGGTGCAGCCATCCAGCGCGCTCCACGGGTCGAAGGGCGTATCGGGCAGGCGGGCCGCGTCGTCCCAACCGGCCGCACTTTCGATGGAGGCGCGCCGGGCCCGGCCCACGACCGGCGGCGACAGGGCCGGGGCCCAGAACGCCCCGCCGACCCGCGCCGCCGCCATGCGGACAGCGGCGGTTCGGACCCGTTCGGGTTCCACCCGCCGGCCGCCGCGATCCGGCACGATCGGACCGGCGCTGGTGACCGGCTCCTCGCCCCCAAAGGCCGGAGCGCGCAGCAGTGGCGCTGGGTGGGGGTTCGGGTTCGACACGGGCGACGCACTGTAGGGGCGACGGAGGGTCCACGCCACCGCATCGGGCGCGGTGGCGCGGCCGGCCCCCGCCCGCTACAATCCCGCCGATGGCTCGCCCCGACGATCTCGCGCTCGCCGAGCGTCTGGCCGACGCGGCCGGCGACGCGATCCGGCCCTATTGGCGGTCCGGCCTGACCGGCGAGGACAAGGCGGACGGCTCTCCCGTCACGCGGGCCGACCGCGCGGCCGAGGCGGCGATGCGCGCGATCCTGACGACCGAACGGCCGGGAGACGGCGTGATGGGAGAGGAGGAGGGGGCGACCGGCGGCGAGGCCGCGCGCCAGTGGGTGCTCGATCCGATCGATGGGACCGTCAGCTTCCTGGCCGGTCGGCCGCTGTTCGCCACGCTGATCGCGCTGACCCAGGACGGATGGCCGACGCTGGGCCTGATCGACCAGCCAATCGCGCGGGAGCGGTGGACCGGGGCGACCGGCCAGCCCACCCGGCTGAACGGCGCCCCCGTCCGCGCGCGGGCCTGCCCCAGCCTGGCCGCCGCGACGCTGGCATCGACCAGCCCGACCCTGTTCACCGACGAGGAGGCGGCGGGCTTCCTGCGGCTGACGGCGCTGGTCGCGCGGCCCCGCATCGTGTGGGGGGGCGACGCGACCAACTATGCGCTGCTGGCGAGCGGCCATCTGGACCTGGTGGTGGAGGCGGGGCTGAAGCCGCACGACTGGGCCGCGCTGGTGCCCGTGGTCGAAGGCGCGGGCGGGCTGATGTGCGACTGGCGCGGCGAACCCCTGTCGCTCGGCTCGGCGGGCGACGTGCTGGCGCTGGGCGACCCCGCGCGGCTGGAGGAGGTGGTGGACGCGCTGGCGGGCTAAGCTGCCAGCGCGCCTCGCCTAGAGGTCCGTCGGCGGGGCCGCGTCCTGGCCGCTCACCTCGCCGCGCGCGCGATCGGAGGGCGAGCGGCTCTCGCCCGGCGCGGGGTCGTCGCCAATCGCGAAGTCGCCGCCGTCGGCCGGGGGCCGGGGGCCGTCGCGCTCTTCCAGGGTCGGGTCCTTGGTCTTGGGCCGCGCGTCGCCGGCCCCGCTGTTCTCTCGCATGATCGTCTCCTTCCCCCCGCCAACCCGTGGGACGGCCCGCCGTTCCCGCGCGCCGTTCCCCTTGCCCGCGCGGCCATCGGCTGCTAGCGCCGGCCGCTTCCGATCCGTCGGAACCAGAAGCGGGCCGGCCAGTGTTGGGCTGCCGCGTCCGCTCCCGCCGTTCCTTGGAACGGCATCCAAGTCAGGAGGACGAAATGCCCAAGCTGAAGACCAAATCGGGCGTGAAGAAACGCTTCAAGTTCACGGCCACCGGCAAGGTGAAGCACGGCGTGGCGGGCAAGCGCCACCGGCTGATCAGCCACAACGCCAAGTACATCCGCCAGAATCGCGGCACGGAAGTGCTGTCCGGCGCCGACACGGGCCATGTGCGCCTGTGGGCGCCCTACGGCCTAAAGTGAGGAGCTGAACCATGGCACGAGTGAAACGCGGCACGACCACGAAGGCGCGCCACAAGCGCGTCCTGGAACAGGCCAAGGGTTATCGCGGCCGGCGCAAGAACACGATCCGCGTGGCGCGCCAGGCCGTCGAAAAGGCCGGCCAGTACGCCTATCGCGACCGCAAGGTGAAGAAGCGGACCTTTCGCGGTCTGTGGATTCAGCGCATCAACGCCGCCGTCCGCATGGAAGGGCTGTCCTACAGCCAGTTCATGAACGGCTGTAAGAAGGCCGGGATCGAACTGGACCGCAAGGTTCTGGCCGACCTGGCGATGAACGAACCGGCGGCGTTCTCCGCCGTGCTGGCCCAGGCCCGCGCGGCGCTGCCCGACGACGAGCGCGTCGCGGCCTGAGGGAACGGGCGGCGCTCAGGCGTCCGCCACGCTCGGCGAGGTGTTGCGCGAGCAGCACCTCGCCCGGTGGCTATCCCGACGCGGCCGCAGGTTGACCCCCTCGCCTCAGGGGGTGGAGGGCGGCGGGCATCGGTCTTGGCGTCCGGGTTTCCGCCAGCCGACGTTGGAATGTCGGGCCTGGAAAAGACATGATCGCCTCCTCGAATGGCCGGGCAGCCACACGCACGCCGCGCCCGATCAGTCTCGCCGGCGCGCGGTGACGCCGAGCCAGCGACGGGTCACGCCGTCATACCCGCCGCCGGCGAAGCCGTCGATCCGGATGGCGCTCCACTCGCCAGCACCGTGATAAGCGTCCGCCAGCCACGCCTCGTCCGGAAAGTTGAACCGGCGGCCGAGGCGGTCGCGGCCCTCCGCCTCGCCCGCCTTGAAGCTCGCGAAGTGCCAGCCGCCGGGCCTCAGCGCGCGCCACACCCGGGCGAGCACCTCGGGCAGGTCGGGCCTGGGCACGTGCAGCAGGCTGGCGTGCGCCCACACGCCGTCGTAGCGTTCCGTTTCGTCGAGCTGGTCGAAGCGCATCACCCGCACCGGCCGGCCGATCCGCGCCTCCGCCTCTCTAGCCATCGCCGCGCTGCCGTCCGTGGCGGTCACCGCGAAGCCCCGCGCGATCATCCGTGCGGCGTCGCGCCCGCCGCCGCAGCCCAGTTCCAGGACGTGTCCGCCGGCCGTCAGGCGATCGAGAAAGGCGTCGAGATGTTCGCTCGGACCGTCGGGGCCGCCGGTTGCATAGACCCGCGCCTCCCGCTCGTAGAAGTCGAGCGTGGCGCGGTCGCCGCTCACCGCGTCGGCACCGGCTCGTCGCCCCCGTAATCGTAGAAGCCGCGACCCGACTTCCGGCCGAGCCAGCCCGCCTCGACATACTTGACCAGCAACGGCGCCGGCCGGAATTTCGGGTCGCCGGTGCCGTCCTGCAGCACCCGCAGGATCTCCAGGCAGGTGTCCAGGCCGATGAAGTCGGCCAGCGTCAGCGGACCCATCGGGTGGTTCAGGCCCAGGCGGCAGCCGGCGTCGATGTCGGCGACCGACGCCACGCCCTCGCCCAGCGCGAACACCGCCTCGTTCACCATCGGCATCAGCACGCGGTTGACGATGAAGCCGGGCGCGTCGTTGGCGTGGACCACCACCTTGCCCAGACCCTCGGCGAACGCCTCCACCCGGGCCACCGTGTCGTCGGACGTGGCCAGCCCCCGGATCAGCTCGATCAGCCCCATGACCGGCACGGGGTTGAAGAAATGGACGCCCACGAACCGGCCCGCGTCCGGCGCGGCCTGCGCCAGCCGGGTGATCGGGATGGACGAGGTGTTGGTGGCCAGGATCGCGGTGCCGGACAGGACCGGTCCGACCTCCGCGAAGATCGCGCGCTTCACCGCTTCGCGCTCCGTCGCCGCCTCGACCACCAGTTCGGCGGGCGCCATGTCGGCGAGGGCGCCCACGGGTTCGATCCGGGAGAGGGCTTCGTCGGCGTCGGCGCGGGTCAGCTTGGCCCTAGCCACCAGCCGGTCGAGACCCTTGCCGATCTTCGCGCGCCCGGCCGTCGCCTCGGCCAGCCCCAGGTCGGACAACAGCACGCGATGGCCCGCCTGGGCGGCGACCTGCGCGATGCCGGCCCCCATCTGGCCCGCGCCGATCACGCCCACAGCCATGCTCACGCCGCCATCCCCTGCAACAGCCGCGGCAGCGTGCCGGCCTCGCCGCGCGCCTCCGCCATGAAAAAGCTTTTCAGCGGCGCGATCCGCTCCACCGCCGCCAGCCCGGTGGCGCGGACCGCCGCCGCGCCGCGCCCAGGCACGCCGAACAGGCGCGTCAGCCCGTCGGTCGCCCCGGCCACGCTCAGCGTGTCGAGCGCGCGCCAGCGGTTGTAGCGGGCCAGCAGCTGGTGGTCGCCCGGGTCCATTCCCAGCCGGCGTCCGTCGACCAGCACCTCGGCGAGCGCGGCGGCGTCGCGCAGGCCGAGATTCAGTCCCTGGCCGGCGATCGGGTGGATGCCGTGCGCCGCGTCGCCCACCAGCGCCAGGCGGTCGGCGACGATCGTGGCGGCGTGGTGGAAGGACAGCGGATAGGTGGCGCGGTCCGCCGCCAGCTCGATCCGGCCCAGCACGTCCAGCGACTTGGGGCCCGCGGCGGCCGCGAACCCGCGCGGGCCCAGCTTCAGCAACCCGGGCGCGTCGCGGCGCGCGACCGACCATACCAGCGCCGAGCGGTGCGCCCCGTCCGCGTCGTCGGGCAGCGGCAGCAGCGCGAAGGGGCCGTCGGGATAGAAGATCTCGAACGCGACATTGTCGTGCGGCCGCTCGTGGGTCAGCGCGGTGACGATGGCCGCGTGGTCGTAGGACCAGCGGGCCGCCGGCAGCCCGGCCAGCGCGGCGGTGGGCGAGTTTCGCCCGTCCGCGCCCACCAGCAGCGGGGCGGCCAGGCGCGTGCCGTCGTCCAGCGTCACGCGCGCCCGGTGCTCGTCGCGCGCCACGTCCACCGGGCGGCGGCCGGACAACAGCGTCACGCGCTGCGCCTCCGCCGCCGCCTCGTTCAGGACCCGGCGCAGCGCGCGGTTGGGCACCATCCGGCCCAGGGGCTCGTCGCCCTCGGCCGTGTCGAAGCGCAGGCCCGCGCGCCCCGTCGCCCCCTCCGCCACCTGGATGGCGCGGATCGGGCAGGCGAGCGGGGTCAGCGCGTCGGCCAGGCCCAGCGCCTCCATCATCCGCCAGCTGGCGCTCGCGATCGCGGACGCGCGGCCGTCAAAGCCCGGCGCGGTCAGCGCCTGGGGGGACAGGGGATCGACGACGACGGAGCGCAGGCCCGACCGGTCGAGCGCCAGGGCGAGCGTCAGGCCGACCAGGCCACCGCCCAGGATGATCGCGTCGGGTGGGGGCGCGGAGGTCATGGCCCGTGCGCCTAGCGCAATGGCGGAGACGGGGGAAGCGGGGGCGGAGAAGGCGGTAAGCCCCTCCCCTTCAGGGGAGGGGTTGGGGGTGGGGAGGGACGACCGGGCTCTATCTACCCGAAGGCGGAGTGGCGGCGGGGCTCCACCCCAACCCCTCCCCTAAAGGGGAGGGGCTCAGCTGTCGTCCGCACCCCCAGCCAGGTGGGAGGTCGGACTCCCGCGCTTGACGGCGGAGTCCCCCGCGCGGCACACTGCGCGGCCAAGGGGATCGGCGATGGCGACGGCGGCGGCACATGACTGGCGGGCGACCGTGCGCGAAGGCGTGGGGCGGACCGTCGGCTGGGCGAGCGGCCTGGCGCTGATCGGCCTGGCCGTGCTGCTCGCGCTGGCGCTGGGCAGCCATCGCGGCACCGATCCGTCGTTCGACACCGCCGCCGCCGGCCCGCCGGCCAACCTGATCGGCTGGCCCGGCGCCTATGTCGCGGACGCGCTGTTGATGCTGGCGGGACCGGCCGCCGCGCTGGTGGTGCCGCTCGTCTTCGCGCTGGGGTGGAAGCTGTGGCGCGGCGAGGCGACGGTCGGCTGGCGCGCCACGCTGGCGACCGGCGCCGGCGCGATCGCGCTGGGCGCGGTGGCGGTCGCCTTGTGGCGCGGACCCGTGCCCGGCCAGCTGCCTGGCGGGCCGGGCGGTGCGATCGGCCTGCTGGGCGCGGGCCTGGTCGAATGGGCGCTGGGCTTTGCCGGCGAGGGCGTGCGGCCGTGGCTGCGGATCGGCCTGGCCACCGTGCTGGCACTGGGCGCGCTGAGCCTGGCGATGGCGGCGCTCTCCATCGCGCGGCCGCGCTGGACGGCGCTGCGCGACCGCTTGCCCGCCCTGCCATCCCCCGGAGGCGAGGCGGCGGGGTCGGACGAGCCGGCGGAGGTCGAGCCGGTCGCGCCGCCCGCCGCCAGGTCCCCGCGCCTGCCGACCCTGCCGCGCAAGTCGCGGCCGAAGATCGCCGACCGCAGCGACGCGCCGGCCCCGATGGCGCCGCCCAAGCGCCAGGAGCAGCTGGACCTGCGCGACGACTACCAGCTCCCCTCGCTGGAGCTTCTGACCCAGGCCCCGGCCCCCAGCGGCGCGGCCTTGGACAAGGCGGGGCTGGAGCGGAACGCCCGCCTGTTGGAAAGCGTGCTGGACGACTTTCACGTGAAGGGCGAGATCGTGGAGGTCCGGCCCGGCCCGATCGTCACCATGTACGAACTGGACCCCGCGCCGGGCATCAAGGCCACCCGCGTCATCAGCCTGGGCGACGACATCGCGCGCAATATGAGCGCCACCTCGGCGCGGATCGCCACCATCCCCGGCCGGACCGTCATCGGCATCGAACTGCCCAACCAGCGGCGCGAGGCGGTGGTGCTGCGCGAGCTGGTGGCGTCCGCCGCCTTCAACGAACAGGCGTCGAAGCTGCCGATCGTGCTCGGCAAGAACATCTCCGGCGATCCGGTCGTCGCCGATCTTGCCCCCATGCCCCACCTGCTGGTCGCCGGCACCACCGGGTCGGGCAAGTCGGTCGGCCTTAACTGCATGATCCTCAGCCTCCTCTACCGGCTGTCGCCCACCGACCTGCGCCTCATCATGATCGACCCGAAGATGCTGGAACTCAGCATGTACGAGGACATCCCCCACCTGCTGGCCCCGGTGGTGACAGAGCCCGCCAAGGCGGTGCGCGCGCTCAAATGGGCGGTCGAGCAGATGGAGGAGCGCTATCGCATGATGGCGACCGCCGGGGTGCGCTCGCTCGACAGCTTCAACGACAAGGTGCGCGAGGCCAAGCGGCGCGGGCGGCCGCTCGGCCGGCGCGTCCAGACCGGTCACGACGAGGACGGCAAGCCCGTCTATGAGGACGAGGAGCTGGATTACGACCTGCTGCCGCAGATCGTGGTGATCGTGGACGAGCTCGCCGACCTGATGATGACGGCGGGCAAGGAAGTGGAGTTCCTGATCCAGCGGCTGGCGCAAAAGGCGCGCGCGGCGGGCATCCACCTGATCATGGCGACCCAGCGCCCGTCGGTCGACGTCATCACCGGCGTCATCAAGGCCAACCTGCCGACCCGCATCTCCTTCCAGGTCACCTCGAAGATCGACAGCCGCACGATCCTGGGCGAGCAGGGGGCCGAGCAGCTCTTGGGCAAGGGCGACATGCTCTACATGCCCGGCGGCAAGCAGGTCAGCCGCGTGCACGGCCCCTTCGTCAGCGACGAGGAGGTCAAGGCGGTGGCGGACCACTGGCGGGGCCAGGGCCAACCCGACTACATCACCGCGGTGACCGAGGAGCCGGAGGACGGCGGCTTCGCCATGGACGGCGCGCCGGAAGGCGAGGACACGCCGGAGGAGCGCACCTATCGCAAGGCGGTGCAGCTGGTCGCCGAGAACCAGCGCGCGTCTACGTCGTGGCTGCAACGCCAGCTGAGGGTGGGCTACAACTCGGCGGCCCGCCTGATCGAGCGCATGGAGGACGAAGGCGTGGTAGCCCGCCCGGACCATGTGGGGCGCAGGGAGGTGCTGGTGGACCAGCACGGGCAGGCGCGGTGATGGGGGGTGGGGCCGCTTTCGACCCGATGCTGGCCGTTCCAAACCGATCCTTTTGACCCCAAAAGCTGCCATCGGGCTGATGCAAAAATCAAAAGTTTTGCATCAATCTAACGGCGCAAGGCGGGCACTCGGCTGATGCCGATCGCCGGACGCTAGAGGCGCTCTTGTCGGCTCCTGAAAGCAGTCATAACCTTGGTCAGCTTCTTGAAGGGCGTGATCGATGATCGTCAGCGAACCAAACCCGTTCCAAGCCCTCGCAGCGTTGGGCGCTGGGGATTTTGCTCACCTGAATGGATCACTGGAACGTCATTTTACGTCCGTCCACGCTCTTCTTGAACAGTGGGGAGCGGATGAGACGTTGTGTCGTGCCGGCCTATTCCACGCGGTCTATGGAACGGCAGGTTTTACCGCTGCGATGGTTTCTCTGGATCAGCGATCCAAGATCGCCGATATCATCGGAGCGGATGCGGAGCAGATCGCATACAGATACTGTTCCTGCGACCGGTCAATCGTATGGCCGCAAATCGGTGGAAGCTCACCAGTGATTTTTCGTGACC
Source organism: Sphingomonadaceae bacterium (assembly GCA_965261015.1). Lineage (GTDB taxonomy): Bacteria > Pseudomonadota > Alphaproteobacteria > Sphingomonadales > Sphingomonadaceae > CBDHCC01. Next base: position 669,511 of record CBDHCC010000002.1, on the reverse strand, counting down.
GGTTTACGGACGAACAGTCAAACATTGACGCTAGCGATCTACCTTTATTCTGCGAGCTAACTTGCGCCAATGAGATTGAAATCGCTCAGGATGATCCCGAGTTTCTAGAGCGTGCAGGTGCATACCTTCGCGGACTTTTTGATAGTTGGCACCCTTTCCTGAGTAAGCCTGCCCGAGAAGCCGTCGCGCGCATCTTTCCCCTATGAGAATTTAATCCTGATGCAAAACTCACAGGTTTTGCATCGACCAATGAACGGCAGGAAACCTAAGGCTCCATCAGTGCAAAAATCTGATGCATTTGAAACGCCGATGCGGTGGCGGGTTTCCGGAAGTGCGGACCCGAAAGTGGACGTCCGCTTTCCACCATTAGCAGCCTTGCTTCCTGCTTCACTCACCTGCCCCTCTCCGGAGCACTACTCTCATAATGGGGCTTCACGGCCTGACTCGAGCGCGGCCGGAGGGTTGGTTGCTAAACTCTCAATCTCCCCCGTCGCCCCGGGCTTGACCCGGGGCCCAGCTTCTTCTCCGGCCCGTCCGCCCAGGAGAGCAGCCGGGTTCCGGGTCGAGCCCGGGGCGACGGGGCGAACAAAGACGCACCACCCCCTTGACAAAACGAACCGGTTAGGATAGCTGCCCGATCGTTGCCGATGCGGCGGGGCCAAAGACGTCCGGACCTGTCGCGGTGGCGACCGCCGTTGGGCGGGGGGTAGCATCCCTGCCCATCACACGAACGGCGATCGGCCGGTGCGAAGCGTTCGGGGTCAGTCAGCCAACGCGTTGCATCATCGTCCCACTCCCGCCGAGCGGACCTCTCCTTTGGGGGATAGCCGCCTCGTCCGGACGGGACCGCGTCTGGGATCAACCGGGTCCGACCCTATAGACCCGCCGTCCGCGAGACGCCCCGCCAGCCGGTCCGGGAGACGACCGCCTCACCGTCCGAAGTCCGGCGCCCCCTCGTGACAGGACCGGGGTGCCCCCTTCCAACCCGAGCGTCCGGGGTCCGACGCACCGGCCGATCCGCCATTCGCCCACCCCATTGCCGAGTTACCCCAGCCCCGGCCGCGCCCCAGCGCGAGCCGGCGCTTCGCGTGGGCGACGTGAGGGTGGCGGGGCGTGGGGAGGGGCGTGGCGTAGGTATGGCGGCCTCTCCCACCCCCGCTCGTCCTGAGCCTGTCGAAGGACGTATCAATGGCTCAACCATGTCGACCGCCGGCAGGCCCTACCCAGCGTCCCCTTCGACGGGCTCAGGACAGGCTTCGACAGGCTCAGGACGAGCGGATCGGGGACGGGGGCAGAACCGCTCTCGACAGGCTCAGGACGAGCGGATCGGGGACGGGGGCAGAACCGCTCTCGACAGGCTCAGACCGAGCGGATCGGGGCTTGGGACAGAACCGCTTTCGACAGACTCAGCCCGAGCGGGGGTGAGCACGGAAAAAGCCCGACCGATCCCCTCCCTCCGCGGCCCCCGGAACGACCCCAGCGCTCAGCGACTCGCGCCGGGCACCCACAGCACCTCGTCGCCCCCGGCCGCCACCCGACAGGCGACGAACAGGTGGTCGCTCAATCGGTTGAGATAGGCGAGCGCGGCCGGGTTCAGCGTGCGCGTCCCGCCTCCGTCACCGTTGGCCGCCACCGCCGCGCGCTCCGCCCGCCGCGTGACCGCGCGCGCGGTGTGCAGGCCCGCCACGGCCGCCGACCCGCCGGGCAGGATGAAGCTGGTGAGCGCGGGCAGGTTCGCGTTCCAGCCGTCGATCTCCGCCTCCAGCCGCGCCACCTGCGCGTCCGTCACCCGCAGCGCCCAATCGGGATCGTCGCCCGCGCCGAACGGCGTGGCCAGGTCCGCGCCCAGGTCGAACAGCTCGTTCTGCACGCGCGAATAGGTGTCGGCCATCGCGCCATCGAGCGCCAGGAGCGCCACACCCACCGCACAATTCGCCTCGTCCACGTCGCCGATCGCGGCCATCAGCGGGTCGGCCTTAGACAGGCGCGACCCGTCGACCAGGCCGGTCGTGCCCGCGTCGCCGGTCCGCGTATAGATGCGGTTCAGCTTGACCAGCGGATCAGCCTCCCGACGCGAAGGCGTACATCAAGAGCGCGGCCACCAGGACGGCGATCGCCTGGAACTGGATGCGGCGCACCATCATCTTGTTCTGGCGCAGACCCGACGCGGTCCCGTCGCCCTTCAGGTCGTCCTCCGTCTGTTTCAGGAACTGCACCAGCCCGCGGATGAGGGCCCAGAGCGCGGCCAGCGCGGCGGCGACGACGACGAGAATGAGAAAGACCTGCATGGGTCACAGTTAAGGTGCGAGCAGGCGGTAGGGAAGGGGCACGCGGTCGGCCGCCAGCGCGTCGGCCAGCGCCGGTCCCCGCCAGCCGGCGTCGCGGAACGTGTCCAGGCTGGCCGCCCGGTCGCGAGTCGCCAGCCGCCGCCCGTCCGGCCCGGCGATCAGCGCGTGGTGCCGGTGCTCCGGCTCCGCCAGGCCCAGCGCGGCGCGCAGCACGGCCTGGATCGGGGCGGACGGCGCCAGGTCGGCCCCGCGCACGACCCGCGTGACGCCCATCGCGGCGTCGTCCACGACGGTCGCCAGGTGATAGGCGGCCGCGCCGTCGCGCCGGCGCAGCACGATGTCGTCCAGCGCGGCCGCGTCGACCGGGTGGCGGATCGAACCCTCCCGCCATTCGACGGCCGCCACCCGCGCGACGGCGGCGCGCGAGTCCAGCCGCCAGGCGTGCGGATCGCCCGGGCCGACCGCGGCCCTGCGGCAGGTGCCCGGATAGCGGCCGTCGTCGGCCCCGTGCGGCGCGGCGACCGCGGCGGCGATGTCGGCCCGCGTGCAGCGGCAGCGATAGGCCAGGCCCGCCGCCGCCAGCCGCCCCAGCGCCGCCTCGTAGGCCGCGACCCCCTCCGACTGGCGCACGACCGCGCCGTCGAAGGCGACGCCGAGCCAGTCCAGCTGACGCCGCACGGTCGCCGCGTGCTCCGGCCGGGCGCGGGCGGGGTCCAGATCGTCCAGACGCAACCGGCAGGTCCCCGCGGCGATCCGCGCCCGCACGGCGGCGTAGGCGTGGCCCAGATGCAGCGGCCCGGTGGGCGACGGCGCGAAGCGGGTGACGAGATGTGGTGTGCCGTCCGCGCTCATCCCCCACTCCTTGACGTGGCCGCGCCCGCTGTCATGATGCCGTCACGCGGCGGGCGCACAAGCGGCCATACGCCAAGGAGAGGAGCGGATGCACGCCCAAGCCGTCCTGACGCCGGACCGCCTGCGCAGTCCGGAAAGCTGCCCGGCGCTGGTGCTCAACGCCGACTACACCCCGCTGTCCTATTACCCCTTGTCGCTGTGGCCGTGGCAGACGGCGGTCAAGGCCATGTTCCTGGACCGGGTCGACGTGATCGAACATTACGAGCGCGAGATCCACTCGCCCAACCTGACCGTCCGCCTGCCCTCCGTCATCGCGCTGCGCCAGTTCGTGCGGCCGTCGGAACACCCCGCCTTCACCCGCTTCAACCTGTTCCTGCGCGACCGCTTCCAGTGCCAATATTGCGGCTCGGCGCGCGATCTGACCTTCGACCATGTCCGGCCCCGGCGGCTGGGCGGGCGCACGAGTTGGGAGAATGTCGCGACCGCGTGTTCGCCCTGCAACCTGAAGAAGGGCGGCCGCACGCCGCGCCAGGCGGGCATGGCGCTGCACCTGGAACCGATCCGCCCGACCCACTGGCAGTTGCAGGAAAACGGCCGGAGGTTCCCGCCGGGCTATCTGCACGAAAGCTGGGTCGACTGGCTCTATTGGGACGTGGAGCTTTTGGCCTGAGGGCCGAGGCGGTCAGTCGGACGACTCCACATCGTCGCCGAACAGCACGATCATCGATCCCAGCACGACGAGCAGGCCGAACCCGATCCGCTGGATGAGCTGGCCGGCCCGACAAAGGCGCGCCGGGCCGCGATCGCGGACTGGAGCGTGTAGTAGAGCGCGAAGGCGCGGCTGGCATAGGCGATGATCTGGAACACGTCGGCCTCCCAGGCGCGAGTACCAGCGCGACCAGCCACCACAGCGATGCCCGTCGGTGGCTTCATCGCATGGGAGGCATGATCCGGCCGCGGGTGAGTTCCTCGACCAGCCCGCCCGAACCGCTGGTGTCGGCGATCGCCGCGCTGAACTGGGCCGCGCAGCGGCCGCCACGACCAGCAGCAGCGGCAGGATCGGGGTGATCAGGCCCATCATGTCGATGATCGCCGTCTCGCTCAATTCGAACTGCCCGCGATCTCGCCGGCGAAGGCGAAGAGCCCAGCCGATGTAGATCATTAGATGACGGCGGACACGACCTGCGCCAGCCGCATCGACCGGCGCGGGTCGGCAGCGGCTCGTAATCGTGGCCCAGATAGCGCGACGTCTCGAACCCCTGGACGGTGATGATCAGCCCGAAGGCGTGCGTCAGGGCCGGCCATCCCCACAGGGCCGCTTCGTGGACAATACAGGGACCCGACGTGGTCGCCTGTCGATAGAAGTAGGCGGTCAGCCCCACCAGCAGCCCGACGATGATCGCCTTCGCTTGGTGGTGACGGCCGTTGGTAAACGTGCCCTTGCCGTCCAGCGACGGGCCTTGAGGTCCAGCGGCCCTCGGGTGCCAGCCAGCCGACGACCAGGATGAGCCGATAGAAGTTGTAGTTGTTCGCCAGCAGTCCTCGCGTTGTCCTGGGGGAGTTGGGAACGGCGTCAGTGCTGACCCTCGATCAGGCGCCGAGCCACTGTTGCTGGTAGCATGGTGTCGACGCGCGATCATGAAGTGCAGCATGTCCTTCATGCCCTCGCAGTGACGCCGCGTTGTACAGGCGCACGGCCAGCACGCGCCCCGTGCTCTCGGCGGCCACGTTGGCGTACATGTCGGCCGCGATGTTCCCGCTGGCGTAGATGTGGCTCATGTTGAACGGCATCGCCGTCGCTGTCGGCCGGATAGGCCGCCATCCCGGTGGACAGCAGGTGGCGGTGCAGCATGCCCTCGATCGTGTGGCGCGGGCTCTCGCCGCCCATGACGGCACCCACGATGGGAGCGAGCACCAGGAAGCCGCTGCCGATGATGGAGGCGAGGGGCGTGACCGTGGCTCGCCAGACCCGCCATTTCGACAGCATGCGCGGGGATGGACCAGCAGGAGGCCCGCCAGGATGCACACGGACAGGCAGATCGCCGACATTCAGGGCCAAGGCGGGGTTCCGTTCTGGGCGCGCGCGGGGCTGGGGTGACCCCCGCACCCCGGTCGGGACGCCCGCTGTTAGAGCGGCCGGCGGCGTTCTCAAAGACCTGGTCGCGCGGGCCCGATGCGGCCGCCCGCCGGAAGCGGGGCCTTGCCGGCGGGGTCCCGGCTTGCCCTCCGCTCCGCGCCCGTCCACCACCCGGTCCGATGACCGCCGCCCACCTGACCCAGAACCCCGACATCCAGTTCCTCGGCCGCGTGCTGGGCGACGTGATCCGCGAGCAGGGGGGCGAGCGGTTGTTCGCGCTCACCGAGCGCATCCGGTCGGCCTCCGTCGCGCGCGCGCGGTCGGGGAATGGGGCGGGCGACGCCGACGGTTCCGGGGGCCTGGGCGACCTGACGCTCGGCGAGACGCTCGACTTCGTGCGCGGCTTCATGCTGTTCTCGCTGCTCGCCAACATCGCGGAGGATCGGGACGGCGTGGCGCGGGAGGACGGCGCGGACCTGGCCTCCGCGATCGCCCGGGTCGAGGGGATGGGCGTGGGGCGGTCGGCCGTCGTCGACCTGATCGGGCGCGCCAACATGGTGCCCGTCTTCACCGCCCACCCGACCGAGGTGCGCCGCCGCTCCATCCTGGACCACCGGCAGCGGATCGCGGAGCTGATGGAGTTGCGCGACACCGGCGCGGCGGTGACTCCCGATGGCGACGCGGTGGACGCGGCGATCAAGCGGCAGGTCATCCTGCTGTGGCAGACGCGGCCCTTGCGGCAGGAAAAGCTGGTGGTCGCGGACGAGGTGGAGAACGCGCTGGCCGTCGTGCGCGACGTGCTGATGCCCGTCCTGCCCGGCCTCTATGCCCGGTGGGAAAGCGCGTTGGGCGAGCGGCCGCCGGCGTTCCTGCGGATCGGCAGCTGGATCGGCGGCGACCGCGACGGCAACCCCTTCGTCACCGCCGACACGCTGACCATGGCGCTGTCGCGCGGGGCGGAGGCGGCGCTGGGCCGCGCGCTGGACGGGCTGCACGAGCTGGGCCGCGAGCTGTCGATCTCGGCCGGGCTGGCCGACGTGCCCGACGCCGTGCTGGCGCTGGCGGACAAGAGCGGCGACGACGCCAGCGCGCGGGCGGACGAGCCCTATCGCCGCGCGGTGAGCGGCCTCTATGCGCGCACCGCCGCGACCTACGCCGCGCTGGTCGGCCACGCCCCGCCGCGCCCTTCCCGCCTGCCGGCCGAACCCTATGCGGCCCCGGGCGAGCTGCGCGCCGACCTGGCGGTGCTGGCCCACGCGCTGGCGAAGGGGTCGGAGGCGATGGCCGGCGGCGGCGCGCTGGGCCGGCTGATCCGCCATCTGGAGGTGTTCGGGTTCCACGGCCCCACGCTGGACCTGCGCCAGAACTCCGCGGTGCACGAACGCACGGTGGCGGAGCTGTTCGCGCGCGCCGGGGTGGCCGCGGACTACCGGTCGCTGGACGAGGAGGCGCGGGTCGCCCTGCTGCTGGAGGAGCTGGCGCAGAACCGGCCGCTGGGAGCGCCATGGGTGCGCTATGGCGAGGAGACGGCCGGCGAACTCGCCATCTTCCGCGCCGCCGCCGACGCCCACCGCCGCTATGGCCCAGGCTGCATCACGACCGCCATCATCTCGATGACCGAAGGCGTGTCGGACCTGCTCGAACTCACGTTGCTCCTGCGCGAGGTCGGGCTGGCGGGCGCGGTGCAGGCGGTGCCCCTGTTCGAGACGGTGGACGATCTGGTCGCGGCACCCGCGATCATGGCCCGCTACCTCGCTTTGCCGATCGTCGCCGCCACCGCCGCCGACCGGCCGGAGCAGGAGGTGATGATCGGCTATTCCGACAGCAACAAGGACGGCGGCTATTTCACCTCCATCTGGTCGCTGAACCGCGCCAGCCGGTCGCTCGTCCCCGTGCTGGCCGAGGCGGGGCGCGCGATGCAGCTGTTCCACGGGCGCGGCGGCGCGGTCGGGCGCGGCGGCGGCTCCGCCTTCTCCGCCATCCGCGCCCAGGCGCCCGGCACGGTGGCGGGCCGCATCCGGATCACGGAACAGGGCGAGGTGATCGCCGCGAAATACGGCAGCCCGCCCCAGGCGGACGCCAGCCTGGAGGCGATCGCGTCGGCCACCGTGCTCGCCTCGCTGGATTCCGGCCCCGACGGGGGTGCCGCCGATCGGGATCGCTTCGCGGCGGCCGCCGACGCCCTGTCGGCCACCGCGCTCCGCACCTATCGCGCGCTGGTCTACGACACGCCGGGCTTCAACGCCTTTTTCCGCGCCGCCACGCCGATCGCCGAGATCGCGGGGCTGAAGATCGGGTCGCGGCCCGCCAGTCGAAAGACCTCGAACGCCATCGCCGACCTGCGCGCGATCCCCTGGGTGTTCTCCTGGAGCCAGGCGCGCATCATGCTGCCCGGCTGGTATGGCGTGGGCGAGGCGCTGGACGCCTTCGGCGACAAGGGCCTGCTGCGCGCGATGGCGGCCGACTGGCCGTTCTTCGCCACCGCGCTCTCCAACATGGAACAGGTGCTGGCGAAGTCCGACCTGGCGATCGCCGCCCGCTACGCCGCGCTGGCGCCGGACGACGAGGGCATCTGGCAGGCGATCCAGGACGGCTGGCACCGCGCGCGCGACGGGTTGCTGGACGCGACCGGCCAGTCCCGCCTCTTGGAGCGCGAACCGGCGCTGGACCGCTCCATCCGCCTGCGCCTGCCCTATCTGGAACCGCTGAACCTGTTGCAGGTCGAGCTCATGAAACGCCACCGGGCCGGGGAGCAGGACGAGCGGGTGCGCGAGGGGATCGAGCTGACGATCAACGCGATCGCCACCGGGCTACGGAACAGCGGGTAGGGGAGGTCGCTTGAGCGATCCACGACCCCGCGCGTCCCGAGCCTGTCGAAAGACGCAGGTGACAGGGGCCGGTGTGTGCGGACGCGGGCTTCGACAGGCTCAGCCCGAACGGGGTTGGGGTTGACGCTGAAGGGAGGCAAACCGCCGACTTGTCCGTGTTCGCGCTCCTTCTCGCATCCACAGCCAAGCGTGCAGACCCTGCCCTCCTCCACCCGTCACCCCGGCCTTGAGCCGGGGTCCAGGGGCCGTCCGCCCCCTGGCGTTGTCCAGGGTCACCGCCGAAGCTCGCCTGACCCCTCCGGTCCTCGGGACAGCTGGACCCCGGCTAAAGGCCGGGGTGACGGAGGAGGTCGGAGCGAGACGAACGTCCTATCTTCCCCGTTCGTCCTGAGCCTGTCGAAGAACGCGGCCCCACATGTCGGCCCTCGCGGCTACGTGCTTCGACGGGCTCAGCACGAACGGGGTGGAGTAGACGCTTGAGAGCAGGCAAACCGCCCTCCCATCTGCCTCCGCAGCCCAGCCGCCAGCCGCCCAGGCATTTTCCTCCTCCACCCGTCACCCCGGCCTTGAGCCGGGGTCCAGGGGCCGTCCGCCCCCTGGCGTTGTCCAGGGTCACCGCCGAAGCTCGTCGCTCGCCTGACCACGCCCGGCCTTAGGACAGCTGGACCCCGGCTCAAGGCCGGGGTGACGGAGGAGGTCGGAGCGAGACGAACGGCCAATCTTCCCCGTTCGTCCTTCGACAGGCTCAGGACGAGCGGGGGCGACGGCGTCTCCCCCGCCTGTGGCCTTCTCCCCGCTCGCTCAGCGTTCGGTGGAGGCCCCGTCGTCCGGCAAGCAGCGCACCTTGCCGCTGCCCATCACGGAGATGCGGCAGTCCGCTCCGCCCAGCAGGTTGACGTCGCCCGAACCCATCACGCTCACGCTCGCCGGCCCGGTCACGCGACCGGTCACGTCGCCGGAGCCCTGCACCGTCACGGTCGCCTGGCCCGCCGTCAGGCCGCTGAGGTCCACGTCGCCCGATCCGGCGCTGGACAGGGTCAGCCGCCCGGCGGTGCCGCCGACCCGCAACTCGCCGGAGCCGCCCAGGTTGAGCGTCGCCACCTCCACCGCCGCGCGCCCGATCGTCAGGTCGCCCGATCCGGCCACCGTGGCGTCCAGCGACGGGCCCCGCACCTGGTCGACGGTCACCGTGCCGGACCCGCGCAACGACACCGCGACGATCCGGGGCAGGGTCACGAACAAGGTGGCGGTGCCGCGCACGCGGTCCGACCCCCGCTCGCGCGCGATCATCAGCGCCTCGCCCTCCCGCGCCACGACCAGGGTGGCCAGCACGGCCGGGGGGCCTTCGGCGCGCACGGAGAAGTCGGGGCCGACGCGCACCTCCACCCGGTCGGGCCCGGAGGACTCGACCGCGGTGAAGCCCGTCAGGGCATAGGAGCGCGCGCTGGGCTGAAGCGTGCCGCCCGGCTGGGCGGTCGTGGGCGCCACCGGCCGCCCCTCGATCGCCTCGCCCTGGCCGCACGCGGTCAGGAGCAGCAGGAGAGGGATCAGCCGGGTCATGGCGTGCAAGCTGCCACGCGCGCGCGGGCGGGGCAAGGCGGAACGGGACGCGCCGTCAGGCGGCGGCCTTGTCCTTTTCCTTCTGCCACTGCGGCGCGGCTTCGTTCAGGATCGCGTGAATCTTGGCGAGCGCGGTCGGCTCGTCCGTCTTTTCCATGGCGGCGAGTTCGCGCGCCAGCCGGCTGGCCGCGGCCTCGAAGATCTGACGCTCCGAGTAGCTCTGTTCCGGCTGGTCGTCGGCGCGGAACAGGTCGCGGGTGACCTCCGCGATCGACACCAGGTCGCCCGAATTGATCTTGGCCTCGTACTCCTGCGCCCGCCTGGACCACATGGTGCGCTTGACCTTGGGCTTGCCCTTCAGCGTCTCCATCGCCTCCTTGAGCGTCTTGTCGCTCGACAGCTTCCGCATGCCAAAGCTTTCCGCCTTGGTGGTCGGCACGCGCAACGTCATCTTCTCTTTCTCGAAACGCAGGACGTAGAGTTCCAGCGCGGTGCCCGCGATCTCCTGCTTCTGCAGTTCGGTGACCCGACCGACGCCGTGCTTGGGATAGACGACGTAGTCGCCGACTTCGAACAACAGGGGCTTGGCGGCCATGGGGGGTCCTTTCGCTGCAACCAGGCACGCGGCCACCCCAAACGATCCACACCCCGCCGTCCGACCGCGGTCGGGCGTCCTGTCGGAGGGGGTGATCGACCAGGGGCGGGCGGGGGCCTGCCGGATGTGACAAGGCCGACCACACCGGCCGGCCCCTTGGCTGTCACATAGCAGAAACACGCCACCGCTTCAACGCGGCCGGCGAAGGCCGGCGGGCGGTCAGTCGCCCTGGCCGGGCTCCGCGGAGAACAGGGCCATCTTGTCCGGCTTGCCCTTCCACTCGTCGGCATCGGCGGGGGCCTCGCGCGACTGGGTGATGTTCGGCCAGTCGGCGGAGTATTTCGCGTTCAGCTCCAGGAACGCCTCCTGGCCCGGCTCCGTGTCGGGCAGGATGGCCTCGGCCGGACATTCCGGTTCGCACACGCCGCAGTCGATGCATTCGGACGGGTTGATGACGAGCATGTTCTCGCCTTCGTAGAAGCAATCCACGGGGCAGACTTCCACGCAATCCATGTACTTGCACTTGATGCAGGCGTCGGTGACGACGTAGGTCATGAGCGGGCTCCTTTGGCCACGCTGCTATTGCGTGGAGGACGGGCCGTCAATCGGCCGATCGGGCGGGGCGGCGGTCGGGGCGGCGGGCGACAGGTCCTCCATCGCGGTGCCCAGCGCGGCCGCGCCCAGCCGGGCCGGCGGCAGCGCCAGCACCCGCACCACGCGGATGCGCGATCCCTGCGGCACCGTCAGCACGTCGCCGACCGCCACCGGGCAGTGCGCCTTTTCGATCCGCCGCCCGCTGATCCGCACCACGCCGCGTTCCGCCAGCGCGGCGGCGGCGGAGCGCGTCTTGGCCAGCCGCAAATGCCAGGCGACTTTGTCGAACCGCATGGTGGGGCGGGCCTCATTCGCCGGCAAGCAGCACCCGCAGATCGGCGAAGTGGTTGTCCGGGCGCGGCGGGGCCGGGCGACGTTGCGGCGGACGGGACAGGCCGCGAAAGCGCCAGCGGTCCGCGTCCACCGGCCGAAAGCCCGCGTCCCGGATCAGCCGCCCCAGCTCTGCGTGCGTCAGCCCCAGCGAGGACGCGAGGGCGGGGTCGGGCACGAACGCGGCCCGCCGCGCGCCCTCCCTCGACCGCGTCGACCCCGCGCCCGTCCGGCCCCCGCTCGCCTGGCCCGCGCTCGCCTGGCCCCCGCTTGCCTGGCCCCCACTTGCCTGGCGGTGCAGGTCGGCCAGCACGCGCTCGGCCAGGTCGACGCGCAGCGACCGGCCACCGCCCAGCGGGCGAAAGCCCGGATGGCCGCCGCCGGCGATCCACGGATCCTCGAAGGTCGGCAGGCCGTGCGGCCGCTCGTCCGCCGCGATCGCGCGCAGCGCGGCCAGCCACAACAGCGCGCGCGGCTTCAACAGCCGGGGCACGAACAGGTCGAGCGAGCCCGGCACCACGCCGTCGCGGCGCAGGCGCTGGCGGTCCGCCGGGGGCAGCTGCGCCAGCGTCGTGGCCAACGGCGTGCGCCACACCGCCCCGCCGCCCTCCACCAGCGCGGCGTAGATCGCGCGCAGCGGGGCGGGAGTGAACAGGTCGCGCGCGCCTTCGTCCAGCCGCGCCAGCGGGGCCAGGCGCTGGGCGGTGCGGTCGGTCAGCCAGCGTTCCAGGCGCTGGGCCACCGCGCCGCCGGGGTCCGGCACCTCCGCGATCACCGTCACGCGCGGGTCCAGCACGGTGCGGCCGGGCGACAACCGGGCCACCCGCCAGCCCCGCCAGGTGATCCGCCAGCCGCGGGTCGCGCAGTCGAGCGCGAAGCCGTCGTCCCCGTCCGCCACCAGCGCGTCCGCGCGGCCCGCCCGCTCTCGGACCAGGACGCGGTCGGCGGCGGCCAGCAGCATCCGCTTGTCGGCCAGGCGCGCCGACGGGTCGGCCCGGAAGCGAAAGCCGTCCAGCGTGCCCACCGTCTCGCCTTCCACCCGGACCACGCCGTCGCCCGCGATGTCGACCGGCAGGTGGCGCGCGTCCAGCCCGATCTGCTTCATCAGGACGGAGGTGCGCCGGTCCACGAAGCGCTGGGTCAGCCGTTCGTGCAGGGCGTCGGACAGGCGCGTCTCCACCTCTCCCGCCCGGCCCGACCAATGGGCGGGATCGGCGACCCAGTCGTCGCGGTGGGCGACATAGGCCCAGGACCGCACCGCCGACAGTCGCCCGGCCAAGGCCGCGATGTCGCCGTCCATCCGTTCCAGCCGGGCCAGCGCCTCGCCGATCACGTCGGCCGGCACATGGCCGCGATCGACCGACAGATGGCTCCACAGCCTCGCCACGAAGCGGGCATGGTGTTCCGCCCCCAGCTTCTGGAAGTCGGGCACGCCGCAGGCGGACCAGAAGCGGCGCACCATGCGCTCCCCGCTCGCGCGCGCCACGACCCGCGGGTCGGACGAGAGCAGGCGGGCGACGGCCAGATCGGTGGCCTCGGGCGCGGCGCGCAGGCGGGGGCGTTGCGGCTTTTCCTCCAGGCTGGCGATCAGCGCCTCGACCGACCCGGTGTCCGGGTCGCCGCGCCGCCAGAACACGGTGTCGAGCGGGGGAAAGCGGTTCTCCGCCAGGCGGTCCAGCTCGTCCGGCGTGAACTCCAGCGGCGACCCGTCCGCGCCCAGCAGGCCGAAGGTGCCGTCGCGGTGGTGGCGACCCGCGCGGCCCGCGATCTGGGCCATTTCGGCCACGGTCAGCCGCCGCCGTCGCCGCCCGTCGAACTTCGTCAGGCCCGCGAAGGCGACGTGCGCCAGGTCCAGGTTCAGGCCCATGCCGATCGCGTCGGTGGCAACGATCGTGTCGACGTCGCCCGACTGGAACAGCGCCACCTGGGCGTTGCGGGTGCGCGGGCTGAGCGCGCCCATCACCACCGCCGCGCCGCCGCGCTGCCGCCGCAGCATCTCGGCCAGCGCATAGACCTCGTCGGCGGAAAAGGCGATCACGGCGGACCGGGGCGGCAGCCGGCTGAGCTTCCGCGGCCCCGCATAGGACAGGGTGGAGAAACGCGGCCGGCTGGTGATGCGCGCGTCGGGGATGAGCGTGCGGATCACGGGCGCCAGCGTTTCGGCGCCCAGGATCATCGTCTCCTCCCGCCCGCGCACGTTCAGCATCCGGTCGGTGAAGACGTGGCCCCGCTCCGCGTCGGCACCCAGCTGCGCCTCGTCCAGCCCGACAAAGGCCCAGTCGCCGCCGCGCGGCAGGCTTTCCATCGTCGCCAGCGTGTAGCGCGCGGTGGGCGGCCGGATCTTCTCCTCGCCGGTCAGCAACGCCACGGAGGCCGCGCCCTTGATGGCGACGACCCGATCATAGACCTCGCGCGCCAGCAGGCGGAGGGGAAAGCCCATCGCACCCGACGAATGGGCGCACATCCGCTCGATCGCCAGGTGCGTCTTGCCGGTGTTGGTCGGCCCCAGCACGGCCTGCAAGGTGGCACCATCCGCCATCGCGTGGCACCAACATCGGACGTCCGGCGCGTCGCGGCAAGGGCCAATCGACGGCCACGCCGTTCGTCGCGTCGGCCGCGCGCCCCGTCGCGGCGTCGGTCAGGCTTAAGTTGACTTTAACGCCATTCGACCAGAGGCGGTCGGCACGGACGATCTCCCGGCCCGGCCGGGCGACCATCAGCGACAGGGCGAACAATTTGTTCCAGCGGACGGCAGCGGCGGGCGGCGGGGCGGCGACACAGTCGCTGTCGATGGCGCACGCCCTGCCGCGCGCGCCCGCCCCCGCGCGCCGCCGGCTGAGCGACATCAACCTGGCCCCCGACCTGGGCGCGAACATCGGTTCGCCGGTGTGGTGGCGCGGGCTGGGCACGCTGGGCGCGCTGATCGCGGCGGTGTGGGCGCTGTCGCCCGGCATCCGCCCGGTGGTGGCCCAGATGCCGATGCCGGGCGGCGACCACGCGCTGGCCGCTCTGTCGGCGCAGGCGATCACGCCGCTGGCGCTGGGCGCGGACACCGGGCGGCGGATGGGCGCCACCGACGCCGTGCGCCCGCTGACCGGCCGGCCCGAGCGGCCGCGCATCGAACTGACCGCCACCCTGGGCCGGTCCGACAGCTTCGGCCGGGTGCTGGAACGCGCCGGCGTGGGCGGGACGGAGGCGGCGCAGGCCGCGCGCCTGGTGGAACGCGCGGTGGCGCTCGACACGATCCGGCCGGGCACGCGGATGGACCTGGTGCTGGGCCGCCGCGCCAGCCGCAGCGTCCCCCGCCCACTCGAACGGCTGTTCTTCCGCGCCGACCTGGGCCTGGCGCTGGCGGTGCAGCGGTCCGCCGGCGGGCTGGAACTGGTGCCCACCCGCATTCCGGTCGACGCCACGCCGCTGCGGGTCAGCGGCACGGTGGGCGGCAGCCTCTATCGCTCCGCGCGCGCGGCCGGCGTGCCGGCGGACGCGGTGCAGACCGCGTTGCAGGCGATCGGCGCGCGCGTCGGCGGCCTGGACAGCCTGCCCGCGTCCACCCGCTTCGACCTGGTGGTGGAACAGCGGCGCGCGGCCACGGGCGAGGTGGAATGGGGCGACCTGCTGCTGGCGGGCGTGTGGCGCGACGGGCGGCCCACCCACCTGATCCGCTGGACGGTGGACGGCCGCCCGGGCTGGTACGACGCCGCCTCGCTCACTCGGCCGCGCGGGCAGTTCGTTCAGCCGGTCGCGGGTCGGCAGACCTCCGGCTATGGCCTGCGCCGCCACCCGATCCTGGGCTACACCCGGATGCACGCGGGCGTGGACTACGCGGCCCCCTATGGCTCGCCCATCCGCGCGGCGACCGACGGGGTGGTGACCTATGCCGGCTTTCACGGCGGCCATGGGCGCTATGTCCGCCTGGCGCACAGCGGGGCGATGGGCACCGGCTACGCGCATATGAGCCGGGTCGCGGTGTCCTCGGGCATGCGGGTGCGCGCCGGCCAGGTGATCGGCTATGTCGGGTCGACCGGCCTGTCGACGGGTCCGCACCTGCATTACGAGGTCTATCGCGGCGGGGCGACGGTCAACCCCAACTCCGTCACCTTCCGCTCCGCGCCGACGGTCGATGCGGGCGAACTGGCGCGGTTCCGCGCCCGCGTCGCCGCCCTGCTGGGCTGAGGCTAGGGGCCTTCAACGCGGCCGCCCGCGGTCCATCCACAGGAATCCCACCGACCCCAGTACGAATCCGCCGAACAGTGTCTGCAGCTGCAGCTTCCAACCGAATGTCGAAAGGCCGAACGCGGCCGAAACACCGGTGTTGATCGCGACGTCGGCCACCATCACCGCCACCGCTAGGCCCAGCCCCGCACGGCGTCTTCCCCCCGCCAGCAGCGCGACAACCGCGAGATCGAGCGGGAGCAGGGCGCTCCAGAACAGCTCCACCGGCCAGGGCGCGCCACGGTAGGGTCGCGGCCAGTCGCGGACGAAATCGAGCGCGTGAGTCGACGCGCCGATCGCAAAGGCGAGGACGTACACCGCGATCGCCAGTCGGGCGGCGAGCGGAGCGGTGCTGCGAGCGGCCATGCCCGACGCTAGTCGAGGGCCGGGCCGCGCGATACCCTCGGCGACAGGTCCGTTGAGAACATCTGGCGAACGGACTAATTTGCCCCGGTGCCGATCCGCAAGATCATCCATGTCGACATGGACGCGTTCTTCGCCAGCGTCGAACAGCTGGACGATCCGTCGCTGCGGGGGCGCCCCGTGGCGGTGGGCGGGTCGAGCGGGCGGGGCGTGGTGGCGGCCGCCTCCTACGAAGCGCGCGCGTTCGGCGTCCGGTCGGCCATGCCTTCGGTCACCGCCCAGCGGCTGTGCCCGGATCTGGTGTTCGTCCGCAGCCGCTTCGAGCGCTATCGCGAACTGTCGGCCCAGACCCGCGGGATCTTCCGCGACGAGACCCCGCTGATCGAGCCGCCGTCGCTGGACGAAGCCTATCTGGACGTCACCGCGCTCCCCGAACCCGCCACCGCCGTGGCGCGCCGCATCCGGGCGCGCGTGCGGGACGAGACGGGGCTGACCTGTTCGGCCGGCGTGTCGTTCAACAAGCTGCTCGCCAAGCTGGCGTCCGACGAGAACAAGCCGGACGGGCTGACGGTGATCCCGCCCGACCGGGCGCTCGCCTACGTCGCCGGACTTCCGGTCAAGCGGTTCCACGGCGTGGGTCCGGTGACCGCCGCGAAGTTGGAGGGGATGGGGCTGGCGACGGGCGCGGACCTGCGCGCCGCGCCGCTGGCCTGGCTGACGGCGCGCTTCGGATCGTTCGGCCAGCGGCTGCACGACATTGCGCGCGGGCTGGACGACCGCCCGGTCCGCACCCACCGGATCGCCAAGTCGATCGGCGGCGAACGGACCTTCGACACCGACTGCCGCACCCCGGAGGACCTGGACGCGCAGCTGGTGCGGATCGCGGCGATCGTGTGGGACCGTATCGCGGCGAAGCAGGCGCGGGGCCGCACCGTCACGCTGAAGGTGAAGTTCGCCGACTTCACGCTGATCACCCGCGCCCGATCTCTCGTCCGGCCGCTGGCGGGCGAGGCGGAACTGCTGGCGATCGCGCGCGACTTGCTGGCGGGCGAAGGACCGCTGCCACGGGGCGTGCGCCTGCTGGGGCTCAGCCTGTCGAAGCTGGGAGAGGTGGAGGAGCCGGAACTCCGCGAGCCGGAACTGCCGCTCTAGGGGCGTGGCGGACCAGAGCGGCCCGGACCGGCGAACGACGCCCTAGTCGTGCGGCGCGCCCGCGATGATCCGGGTGACCGTCTCCAGCGCCAGGCCGAAGACCAGATGGCCGACGCCGCCCTCCACATGGTCGGCGACCGTCGCCTGTGTCGGGCCGTCGGACAGGCCGAGCGCCGGCACCAGGCCCTCGTCCAGAACGGCGGACACCGCCACGCCGTAGCCGGTGCCCCAGCCCGCGCGCGTCGCCGGCAACCAGCGCGACCCGACGCCGTAGAGCGCGCCCAGCGCGGCGCCGGTCGCGTAGTGGACCGCCTTGCCGGCCGCCGCCTTGTTACGCTCGGCCACCGCCTCGCCCGTCACGCCCTCGCTGACCGCATCCGCCAGGTTCTGGGACGACGGTTCGCCGTCGCTCTCCCCACCCCGGTCCTCCGCACGAACCAGCAGCCGTTGCGCGCCCGTCATCGCGGCGGAGGCGGCCAAGCCGCCGATCGTGCCGGCGACGAGCAGGCGGGTGAACGAGGGGCGGGGGCGGGCGTGGTCGGTCATGCGGTCTCCTGTCTGCCCGATGAACCCGCGCCGGCCCGGAGGCGTTCCTTGCGCGCGAGGTGGAGGTGGGCCGCTGTCTCTCCGGACCCGTCGGCGCGCATGGGAACGCACGGTCGCCGCCCGGTCCTTACCACCACTCCGCCGTCGCCCGCTGACCGCCGATCTCCTCCAGCCGCCGGGTCGTCGCGGGCGTCAGCGGAGGCAGGGCGTCCGGCGACCAGAAGCGCGCGTCCGCCACCTCGAAGCCGTCGCCGCGCGGCGTGCCCTCCGCCCTCGCCGTGAACATCGTGACAATGTGGGTCACCCCATCGGCGGAGGCGCGGTACTGGCCGAACGTCCGCAGCTCGGTGGCTCGCACGCCGGCCTCCTCCCGCAATTCCCGCGCGGCCGCCGCTTCCAGCCCCTCGCCGCGCTTGACACCGCCGCCCGGCCATCTCCAGCGCGCCGTGTCGCCGTAGGTGTGGCGGATCAGGAGCCAGCGGCCGGCTTCGTCCGTCGCGGCCACCCGAACGCCGCGCAGACGCGGCCGCGCCACCCTCCGCCACAGGCGTCGCACCATCACCGCGACCGGCAGGAGGGGGCGGAGCGGCGAGAGGGCGGTCCTCACACGTCCAGATTGGCGACGTTGAGCGCGTTGTCCTGGATGAACTCCCGCCGGGGCTCCACGATGTCGCCCATCAGCTTGGTGAAGATCTCGTCGGCCATGTCGGCCTGGTCCACCGTGACCTGCAGCATCGAGCGGTTGGCGGGGTCCAGCGTGGTCTCCCACAACTGCTCGGCATTCATCTCGCCCAGCCCCTTGTAACGCTGGACCGACAGGCCCTTGCGCGCCGACGCCAGCACGGCGTCCAGCAGCTGCGACGGCTGGTTGACGGGCGTGCCGGTGGCCACCTCCGCCTCCTCGTCGCCCGCCGCCGCGTCGGCCGCCTTGCGAGTGACCAGGCGCGACGGCTGGCGGTACGCGTCGGCCTGTTCCGCGGCCAGGCCCGCCAGCTTGCGCGCCTCGGCCGAGCCGACGAACGTCGCCTCGATCAGATGGTGGTCCAGCACGCCGCGCCACGTCCGGTCGAGCACCAGCGCGCCGTCCGGCGTGACCTCGCCCGTCCAGTTCGCGTCGATGTCGCCCGCGCCCAGCCAAGCCGCCGCGCCGCGCACCGCCGCCGAGCGGTCCTCGGCCGACAGACCGGGCGCCAGCGCGCCGGCCAGCGCCAGCGCCTCGATGATCTTGGGGTCGTAGCGGCGCGGCACATAGGCCATCAGCGCGCGCATCCGCCGCGCGTGGTTGACCAGCGCGCGCAGGTCCTCGCCCGACCGCGCGCCCTCGGCGGTCTCCAGCACCATCTGGCCCAGGCCGGCGTCCACCAGATACTGGTCGAGCGCCTGGTCGTCCTTCAGATACACCTCGGACCGGCCCTTCGCGACCTTGTAGAGCGGCGGCTGGGCGATGAAGAGGTGCCCGCGCTCCACGATCTCCGGCATCTGCCGGTAAAAGAACGTGAGCAACAGCGTTCGGATGTGCGCGCCGTCCACGTCGGCGTCGGTCATGATGACGACCTTGTGATAGCGCAGCTTGTCGATGTTGAAGTCGTCGCGGCCGATGCCGGTGCCCATCGCCTGGATCAGCGTGCCGACCTCCTTCGACGAAAGCATCCGGTCGAAGCGGGCGCGCTCCACATTCAGGATCTTGCCCTTCAAGGGCAGGATCGCCTGGGTCGCGCGGTCGCGGCCCTGCTTGGCCGAGCCGCCGGCGGAATCACCCTCCACCAGATAAAGCTCCGACTTGGCCGGATCGCGCTCCTGGCAGTCGGCGAGCTTGCCGGGCAACGACGCGATGTCCATCGCGCCCTTGCGCCGGGTCAGCTCGCGCGCCTTCTTCGCGGCCTCGCGCGCGGCGGCGGCGTCGATGATCTTGCCGACGATCTGACGGGCGAGCGCCGGGTTCTCCTCCAGCCACTCGGCCAGGCGGTCGGCCATCAGGCTCTCCAAGGGCTGGCGCACCTCGGACGAAACCAGCTTGTCCTTGGTCTGGCTGCTGAACTTCGGGTCCGGCAGCTTGACCGACACGATCGCCGTCAGCCCCTCGCGCATGTCGTCGCCGGTCAGCGACACCTTCTCCTTCTTCAGGAGGCCGGTGCGCTCGGCGTAGGTGTTGAGCGTGCGGGTGAGCGCCGCGCGAAAGGCCGCCAGATGCGTGCCGCCGTCGCGCTGGGGAATGTTGTTCGTAAAGGCCAGCACGTTCTCGTAATAGCTGTCGTTCCACTCCATCGCGACGTCGATGCCCACCCCGTCGCGCTCCGAGCTGATCGACACAGGATCGGGCATGATCGCGGTCTTGTTGCGATCGAGGTACTTCACGAACGCCGCGATCCCGCCCTCGTAGAACAGCTCGCGCTGCACCGGCTCCTCGTGCCGGCGGTCCTCCAGCAGGATGCGGACGCCGGAGTTCAGAAAGGCGAGCTCGCGATAGCGGTGCTCCAGCCGGTCGAAGTCGAACTCGGTCACGTTCTTGAACGTGTCGGTGGACGGCAGGAAGGTCACGCGCGTGCCCTTGCGCGGCACGCCGTCGGCGTTGTCGGGGGCTGGGCCGGCGACCACCAGCGGCGACACGGCGTCGCCATGCTCGAACCGCATGGTGTGCTCGTGCCCGTCGCGCCAGATCGTCAGCTCCAGCCATTCGCTGAGCGCGTTCACGACCGACACGCCCACGCCGTGCAGCCCGCCGGACACCTTGTACGCGTTCTCGTCGTTCGTGTTGTCGAACTTTCCGCCCGCGTGCAGCTGGGTCATGATGACCTCGGCCGCCGACACGCCCTCTTCGCGGTGGATGTCGGTCGGGATGCCGCGCCCGTTGTCGTCGACAGAGGCCGACCCGTCGGGGTTCAGCGCGATGATGATGCGGTCGCAATGGCCCGCCAGCGCCTCGTCGATCGCGTTGTCGCTGACCTCGAACACCATGTGGTGCAGGCCCGATCCGTCGTCCGTGTCGCCGATATACATGCCCGGCCGCTTGCGGACCGCGTCGAGCCCCTTCAGCACCTTGATGGACTGGCTGTCATAGGTGTTGGCGGACGGACTTTGCGGGTTGCTGCTCATGGCTTCTGACATAGGGATTTGCGGGCGAAACAAAAGGCGAAAGGGGCCGCCCGCACCCGGCGGACGACCCCTTCGAACCACGCGGTCGGGAAGCGCTTAGCGGCGGCGCGTCACCTCGTGCTCGCCCGGCCGGCCCACGGCGGCGGCGGCCATCGCGGCGATCAGGCCGATGAGCGAGGCGAGGAACGCCCAGAAGGCCGCTCCGGCAAGGGCGTCTGTCGTCTCCGTCGCGGCCCGGTTGATGGCGGCCGGCGCCTGGTTCGACACCTGCTGCACCTGACGCTGCACATTGTCGATCGTCTGCTCCGCCTCGGCCTGGCTCATGCCGGTCCGCTGGGCGAGCACCGTCGCGGCCTGGCGGCGGTCGTCCGCCCCGATCACTCCGCCCGCGCCGAACAGCCGCGTCGTCACGTTGCGGACGGCCTCGCCCACCGTGGCGTCACCGGTCGCGACCGCTTCGGCGTTCTGGCCGACGGCGTTCGCGGCCCGGTTCCGTTCGCGCTGCGAGAGCACCTGGCCCACGATCTGGTCGGTCTGGCTGGCGACCTGGTTCTGCGTGTTCTGGCTGGGAGCGGCGGCGGGAGCCACCTGCGCCACGCCCGATGCGAGCGACCCGATGGCCGACGACGCCGTGCCGACCACCGTGCCGATCGCGCTCGACGCCATATAGGCCATCAGCAACGTCGCCAGGCCCCACACGGCCGCGCCGTGGAACGCGGTGCTGGTCGTCTTGGGAATGGCGGCCAATCGGCCGGCCACGAACCCGCCGACCGCGAGCGCGATCAGCTGCGACACGACCAGCCAGATGCCGGCCCCCGTGGAAAAGCCGTTCAGCCCGTCCTCGCCGGGACCGAAATCCGCGCTGGACAGGCCGAGCGCCAGTCCGGCCAGCGAGAGCATCAGCAGGACGCCGACGCCGA
Organism: Sphingomonadaceae bacterium; assembly: GCA_965261015.1. GTDB lineage: Bacteria > Pseudomonadota > Alphaproteobacteria > Sphingomonadales > Sphingomonadaceae > CBDHCC01. Next base: position 648,098 of record CBDHCC010000002.1, on the reverse strand, counting down.
CCACCGTGCCGGCGAAAATTGCCCCCCAGGACACGCGGGATCGGAAGGCGTCGCCGAGATAGTTCGGCACCTCCTCGCCCCCGTCCCCGTCGCGGACGGCGCGGTTGTCCACCGTCTCCACGCGCACACGCTCCGGTCCGTCATAGGCGCGTTCCTCGCGCACGATGCGGTCGTCCGTCATGATATTTCCCCTAAAGTGTTGAGGGACAGCGCGCGAACGCCATGCGAGTTCCCGGTTCCCGACCCCCGGAAGCCCCCGAACGCCGCCGTCAGCCGCCGGTCGGCGTGGGCGCGCCCGATCCCTGCAGGATGGCCGCGGTCTCGATCACGTCGAGGGCCTGGCGCGCGGCGAGGTAGCGGCGGGCGGATCGGACCCAGCCGATCCGCTGGGACGTGGGGGTCAGCCGCTCCACCTGCGCCAGGGCGGACGCCACGTCGCCGCGCCCCAAGGCCTGGTCGGCGGCGGCGAGCAGCGCCGGTTCGCTGGTGGGCGGCGTGTCGCCGCGGCGGAAGCGGATCAGCGGCGCGCCCTCGCCCCGGACGAAGGCGATCAGGCCACTGCCGGAGCGGCGGTCGGCGAGGTCGGGCATCGCCTCGCGCAGCGAATCGATCGTGACGGGGCGCGCGGCCGCGTCCAGCACGGTGTCGACCGCGCGCGGCTGCCCTGTGAAGCGCGCCCGCAACTGCGCCTGGAGAAAGCCCAGCGGCACGCCCCGGTCCAGCGTCCGGCGCGCGGCGACCGCCAGCAGCATCGCCTCCGCCCGGCGCGCATCGGCGGCCGCCCGGTCGGCGGCCAGGCGGATCTGCGACAGGCGCGATTCCAGCGTGGCGACCTGTTCGCCGACCGGACCGAGCGATCCGGCGAGCGGGGGCGGTGCGTCGGCTTGTCCGGCGGGCGCGGGCGGCGGCGCCTGGCGCCCGGTCACGGGGTCCACCCCGTCCGCCAGTCGGGCGAGCGCTGGGGTCGCGGCGGGCTCGGCGGCCAGGGGCGCGGCGGTGCCGCCGGCGCTCGGCGCGCCGGGCTTCAGCCACTGGGCGTTGGTCATCAGCCAGCCCATGGCAATCAGTCCGCCCAGGAAGGCCAGCAGCACGAAGGCGATGACGGAGCGACGGCTGGTCCCGGCCGACTGAGGCTCCGCGCGTGGCTGGCGCGGAGCGCCGTCGGGGCGGGCGCGATCGGATGCGCGATCGGGCTGGGGCACGGACACGCGGTCCCTCACGGTTCGGCGGCCGCGACGAGGACGGCCGCCCGGACCATTGCGCCATCGGTCGGCCGCTTGGCAACCTCCACCCGCCGCCAGCCCGGGCCGGCAGCCGCCGCGCTCGCCGCGCTGATCGCGACGAGGGAGAGGGCCGCCGGCGGGGTCGCCGTGGCGGCCAGCCGCCGGGCGAACAGCGCGGCGGCGCGCGGCGAGTGGACGAGCGCGGTCGCCCCCGCCAGCCCGTCCGGCAGCGCCTCCCGCGTCGGATCGGCGGCGTAGGTCACGACGGGCAGCAGCGTCACGGCAACGGGCAGCGCGCGCGCCGTCTCCCCCCGCAGGTGGACCGCCTGGCGATGGCCGGCCGCCGCCATCGCGCGCACCGCCTGCGCCCCGTCCGCCTCCCCCACGAACGCCAGCGACAGGCCGGCGGCCCGCGCGGCGGCCGCACTCGCCGACCCGACGGCGAAGGCGGGCAGGCGGGCGAGCGCGTCGGGCAGCGGTCCGGCCAGGCGGACGGCGTTGGCGCTGGTGACCAGCACCGCCGTCGCGGGACCGTCGGGCGCGCGCCAGGTCCGGGCGCTGAGCGCGAACAGGGGATGGACGAGCGGCGTCAGCCCCGCCGCGCGCAGCCGCTCCGCCGTTCGGTCGGCGGCGGGCTGGGGACGCAGCACCAGCGCGCGGCCGTCGGGTGGCGGCGTCACCGGCGCGGACACCCGGCGGCGCTCACCCGGCGAACAGCGATCGGACGGCGCGCGGGGCGCGGCCCAGCACCGCGGCCGCCCAGTCGCGCGCGCCGGCCTCGTCGCCCGTCGCCAGTCGCACCGCCTCCGCGATCCGCTCCGACCCGTCGAGCGCCAGCAGTTCCAGGCGCAGCGTCGTGGCGTTCCCGTCCGGCCGGGCCAGGCAGGCGACGGGCGACCGGCAGTCCGCGCCCAACCGGTCCAGCACCGCGCGCTCCGTGCGGACCGCGTTCAGCGTGGCGGCGTCGTTGACGGCGGCCAGCGCGGCGCGCGCGGCGGCGTCGTCCGCGCGACATTCCAGCAGGATCGCGCCCTGGGCGGGGGCGGGCAGCCACTCGTCCACCGGCAGCGGCACGCCGGCGCTCAGGGCCAGCCGGTCCAGCCCGGCGCGCGCCAGCAGGGTCGCGTCCGCCTCTCCCGCCGCCAGCTTCGCCAGCCGGGTCTGGACGTTGCCGCGCATCAGGACGACGCGGCAGTCGGGCCGGCGGGCCAGGAACTGGGCGGAGCGCCGGGGCGAGGACGTGCCCAGCCGCGCGCCGGGCGGGATCGCGTCCAGGTCGGCGGCCCCCAGCAGCACGTCGCGCACGTCGGCGCGCGGCAGGGCTGCGGCCAGCGCGATGGCGGCCGGACGCACGGTCTCCACGTCCTTGCCCGAATGGACGGCGGCGTCGATCCGGCCCTCGGCCAGACAGCGGTCCAGCTCTCGCGTCCAGAGCGCCTTGCCGCCGACCTCCGCCAGCGCGCGGTCCTGGATCCGGTCGCCGCTGGCCGTCACGGGGACCAGCGCCACCGCGTCGGCCGCCCAGCCGTGCGCCGCCATCAGCGCCGCGCGCGCCAGCTCCGCCTGGGCGAGCGCGAGCGGCGAGCGGCGGGTGCCGAGGCGGAAGGGTCCGTCGACAGGCTCAGGATGAGCGGGGTTGGAAGCGGCCATCGCGCCTTGCCCTATGGCCGCGCCCGCGCCACGACAACGGCCATGCGCGCGCCCCCCCTCATCCTGGGACTGGAATCGAGCTGCGACGAGACGGCGGCGGCGGTCGTGGACGGCGACCGGCGCGTGCTGTCGCACGCGCTGGCCGGGCAGGAGGCGGCGCACGCGCCCTTCGGCGGGGTGGTGCCCGAAATCGCCGCGCGCGCCCACGCCGACGCGCTCGCCCCGCTGGTCGAGCGCGCGCTGGCCGACGCCGGGTGCGCGCTGGGCGACGTGGACGCGGTCGCGGCGACGGCGGGGCCGGGGCTGATCGGGGGCGTGATGGTCGGGCTGGTGACCGCCAAGGCGCTCGCTCACGCGGCCGGCAAGCCGCTGATCGCGGTCAACCACCTGGAAGGCCACGCCTTGTCCCCGCGCCTGACCGACCCGACGCTTGCCTTCCCCTACCTGCTGCTGCTGGTGTCGGGCGGTCACTCGCAGCTCTTGGTCGTGGACGGCGTAGGGCGCTATCGCCGGCTGGCCACCACGATCGACGACGCGGTGGGCGAGGCGTTCGACAAGGCGGCCAAGCTGCTCGGCCTGGGCTATCCCGGCGGTCCCGCGCTCGAACGGCTGGCGGCGGACGGCGATCCGGCCGCCGTGCCGCTGCCCCGGCCGCTGGTGGGCCGCGCGGAGCCGCATTTCTCCTTCGCCGGACTGAAGAGCGCGGTCGCGCGCGCGGTGCAGGGCGGTGAGCACGGCGCGGCCGACATCGCGGCCAGCTTTCAGGCGGCGGCGGTGGATTGCCTGGTCGATCGCACAGAGCGCGCGCTGGCCGACGCGGGGCCGGTCACCGCGCTGGTGGTCGCCGGCGGCGTGGCGGCGAACGGGCTGGTGCGCGCCCGGCTGATGGCGCTGGCGAGTGCCCGCGACCTGCCCTTCGCCGTCCCGCCCGGCTGGCTGTGCACGGACAACGCGGCGATGATCGCCTGGGCCGGGTGCGAGCGGTTCGCGCTGGGCCTGGTGGACGGCCTGGACGTGCCGGCGCGACCGCGCTGGCCGCTGGACCCCGACGCGGAGCCGGCGCGCGGCGCGGGGGTGAAGGCGTGAGGACTCATTTCCGGCCTCACACACCGCTCGTCCTGAGCTTATCGAAGGACCGTCCTTCTTCCTACTGCGTCGGTGCCAAAACAGAGCGGCGCTTCGACAGGCTCAGCACGAACGGGATTGTAGCAGTGGTGGGTATCCGATGATCGCCGTGCTGGGCGCCGGCGCGTGGGGCACGGCGCTGGCCCAGACGATCGCGTCCGACGGCACGCCCGTGACGCTCTGGGCGCGCGAGGCCGAGGTGGTGGCGGCCATCAACACCACTCACGAGAACCCGGTCTTTCTCCCCGGCCGGCCGCTCTCTCCCCTCGTGCGCGCCACCGGATCGCTGGGCGACGTGGCGGCTGCCGACGCGATCCTGGTCGTCGTGCCCGCCCAGCACGTCCGCGCCGTGCTGGCGGAGACGCCGGTGGGCGACACCCCGCTGGTGCTGTGCGCCAAGGGGATCGAGGCGCGGACCGACGCCACGGTGGCGGAGGTCTGCGCCGCGGTCGCGCCGGCTGCCCCCGTCGCCGTGCTGTCCGGCCCGACCTTCGCCGCCGAGGTCGCCGCCGGCCTGCCCACCGCGCTGACCCTGGCGTGCGAGGACGAGGGGTTGGGCGCGCGGCTGGCCGAGCGGCTCGCCCGGCCGGGCTTCCGCCCGTACCTGACCGACGACGTGGTCGGCGCGGAGATCGGGGGGGCGGTCAAGAACGTGCTCGCCATCGCGTGCGGCGTGGTGGACGGCGCGGGGCTGGGGCTGAACGCCCGCGCGGCGCTGATCGCGCGCGGCTTCGCCGAGATGACCCGCTATGGCCTGGCGCGGGGCGCGCGGGCGGAGACGCTGGGGGGGCTGAGCGGTCTGGGCGACCTGGTGCTGACCTGCTCGTCGACCAACAGCCGCAACTTCTCGCTGGGCGTGGGGCTGGGGCGCGGAGAGGCCGCCGCCACGCTCTTGGCCGACCGCCGCACGGTGGCGGAGGGCGCCGCCACCGCCCCCGTGCTGGCGAAGTCGGCGCGGACGCGAGGCGTGGACATGCCCATCACCGACGCCGTCGCCGCCCTCCTGGCGGGTGACGTGGACGCGCGGGAGGCGATCGGGGCGCTGCTGGCGCGGCCGTTAAGGGCGGAGGGGGAGTAATGCTGATTAGGTCTGTAAAAGACGCTGCTCTGCTAGCTCTAGTAGCGTTAGCTAGTTGCGGCTCCAATCAAGGTAGTCGCCGACCCGTTCGCCGGCTCAACCAACGCTGCTGCATTTGCGCGCGTAATTTCCCCCATTTTTTCGGAACCTAGTGAGTTGGATTTGCTTAAAGGCTCAGAGGGGTCGGAAATCACGCGTCGCGTCTACAACTCTGAAGGCGCAAAGTCGATACTTGACGTGACCAGAAGCCGTGCAGGCTTAATCTACAAGGTGGAGCTGAGCTTTTCGGGTGGCGGAAAGAGGTGTGTTGGCGCTCCCCCTGCAGATGACTTGGCTAACATAATGCTTAACGGCACCGAACCTGCCTTTGCCCGTCAAGCTAAAAACCTGAGCCTCATCAATAGTCTCATAACACTCGGATGGTCGACACAGAATTCGGTAGGCCCATCAGCCAAAATTGGCAGAACGGAATACGGTTTTCGCCGATCCAAATACTTCTGCACCGCTACCATGTTGCGGACTAGTGATCTATTGCCGCTTACATAGTTTAGAGGCACGATAGTGTATCATCTATATCTTAGAGCTTAATACCTGCTCTTAAACAATATCTATATTAATTTGACTTTTCCAGGAAAAATCAATCGCAATCCCCTTATATTCCGAATCATCATACCGTGTCGGGTTGCGGCCCGTCGGCTGGTCCTCCGCCGGCTCCACCTCGATGGGTTCCGGGTCAGGCACCGTAGGGCTCTACACCCGCCGCGTCGCCCCGTGCTTGACACGGGGCTGGGCTACTTCGCCCCGTCGGCTTCCGGAAACCACACGTCCCACAGGTCGCGCCAGTCAGGATTGTGGGCCTCGATCAGCGCGAACTTCCAAAGGCGCTTCCACTTCTTGACCAGCTTTTCGCGGGCAATCGCCGCCGCGATCCCGTCATGCCGTTCGGCGTAGACGAGACGGGTCTTGCCGGTGTCGGTGACGTGGATGGACCCCGTTCCCGCGCGGTGTTGAGCGACGCGCCGCACCAGATCCGCCGTGACACCGACATACATGCCGCCACGATACCGGTTCGCCGTGATGTAAACCCAGCCGCCGCTCATCCCTCCTCCATCGTGAGCACTGGTGCGCGAGGAAAGCCAAGCCCCGCATCAGGCGCGGGGCGACGGGTGAGAAGAGGAGTCGTTCCGCTCGACGGCCCGATCAATCAACTGAAATCAATCGCAATCCCCTTATACTCCCAATCGTCATACCTTGTTGGGTTGCGGCCCGTCGGTTGGTCCTCGGCCGGTTCCACCGCGATGGGTTCCGGTTCGGGGACCGGGGGGCTGTCCGGCAGCTTGGGCACTTGGAGGTCGGCGGGGCGCTGGCCCATGGGTTGGTCCTTTTGCGAGTGTTCCGCCATGAGGTGGGGCGATGGTTTCCTCCCGCAACCCCTCTTCCGCTCCTGCCCCAGTCGGTTTGGCTCCCAGGCGGGCCGCGCTCGACGCGCTCAACCGCGTGCTGAACCGGGGGGAGCCGCTGGATGGGGCGCTGGAGCGCTCGGCCGGGCGGTTGGGCGGCGCGGATCGCGGGCTCGCCCATGCGCTGGCGGCGGAGACCCTGCGGCGGCTGCCCGACCTCGACGCGCTGATCGATTCTGCCACCCGCGTGGCCCTGCCCGCCGACGCAAAGGCGCGCGCCGTGCTGCGCCTGGCCCTCGCCCAGGCGCTGGCGCTCGGCACCCCGCCGCACGCCGCCATCGCCACCGCCCTGCCGCTGGTCACCGGCGGGCCGAAGCGGCTGGTCCATGGGGTGTTCGGCACCCTGATACGGGGCGGCGCGGCGCTGCCCGATGTGCCCACCTTGCCCCGCCCGGTGGCGGACCGCTGGACGGTCGCGTGGGGCGCCGAAATGGTGGACGCCGCCGCTCGCGCGATCGCCCGGCCGCCGCCGCTCGACCTGACGCTGCGGGCCGGGGCCGAGGCCCCCGAGGGCGCGCGGCGGCTTGCGGGCTGGTCGGCCCGGCTGGACCCGGTGGCGGACGTCACCGCCCTGTCCGGCTTCGCGGAGGGGGAATGGTGGGTGCAGGACCTGGCCGCCTCGCTCCCCGCGCGACTGTTGGGAGCGGGGGAGGGACGCGCCTGCCTCGACCTGTGCGCCGCGCCCGGTGGCAAGACGATGCAGCTGGCGGACGCCGGCTGGTGCGTGACGGCGGTCGATCGCGACGCCGACCGGCTGGAGCGGCTGCGCGGCAACCTGGCCCGGGTGGGTCTTGGCGCGGCGCTGGTGGAGGGGAATGCGATGGGCCGCTCGCCCACCTCCTCCTCCCCACATTCCACGTTATTCCCGCGCACGCGGGGACCCAGCACCGGCGCGGGCGAAGCCGAGCGGGCGGACAGGCCCGGCCTGGATCCCCGCGTGCGCGGGGACGACGTGGAGGAAGGGTGGACCCGTCGCCTCTACCCCGCCGTGCTGCTGGACGCGCCTTGCACCGCGACCGGCACCTTCCGCCGCCATCCGGAAGTGCTGCACCGCGCCACGCCGCGCTCGATCGCGGAGGCGGCGGAGCGGCAGTCCGCGATGATCGACGCCGCCGTCGCGCGCGTCGCGCCGGGTGGCCGGCTGGTCTATGCCGTGTGTTCGCTGGAGCGCGCGGAGGGCGAGGACCAGGTCGCCGCCGCGCTCGCCCGCCACCCGGGCCTGGCGCTCGACCCGGTGCGGGCGGACGAGCTGCCGCCGGGCGTGGAGCCGGCGGCCGAGGGGTGGCTGCGGACGCTGCCGACCCAGCTGGCGAACGACGGCCGGCTGGACGGCTTCTTCGCCTTTAGGGTACGACGCGAGGCGGTTTGAACCAAATAGGTCTTTACTTTCTGGCCGCCCGTGGCTAGGGCCGCGCGGATGACAGCGATAGACTTCCCCTGCCTCGCGCGCACGCGCGCCCGCCCGCGCCCGCGTGTGCCCGCGCAGACGCGCGCGCAGTGGCGGGACTCTGGAGGGACCTTTGGCGGTTTTCCGTGGGTCCGGACGACCGGTCGATGACGCGTCCCGTCCGCATCGCGCCGTCCATGCTGGCCGCCGACTTCACCCGGCTGGGCGAGGAGTTGGCCGCGATCGACCAGGCGGGGGCCGATTGGATCCACATGGACGTGATGGACGGCCATTTCGTGCCCAATATCTCGTTCGGCCCGGCGGTCATCAAGGCGCTGCGCCCGCTGACGGCCAAGCCGTTCGACGTCCACCTGATGATCGCGCCGGTCGATCCGTATCTGGAAGCGTTCGCGGAGGCGGGGGCCACCACCATCTCGTTCCACCCGGAAGCCGGGCCGCACGCGCACCGCACCGTGCAGGCGATCCACGCGCTGGGCTGCCGCGCCGGCGTGGTGCTGAACCCGGCGACGACCGCCAAGACGCTCGACTATCTGATCGACGCGATCGACCTGGTGCTGGTGATGAGCGTCAATCCGGGCTTTGGCGGGCAGGCGTTCCTCGACCCGATGCTGCGCAAGGTGGAGGCGGTGCGGCGCATGATCGACCACACCGGGCGCCCGATCGACCTGGAGGTGGACGGCGGCGTCGACCGCGACACCGCGCCGCGCTGCGTGGCGGCGGGGGCCGACGCGCTGGTGGCGGGCACGGCGACGTTCCGGGGCGGGCCGGGATGCTACGCCGACAACATCCGGGCGATGCGGGGCGTGGGCGCGATCGTCTGACCCGCCTTCGCAGACGCGCGACGGCACGCTAAGGCCCGCGGCCATGACGACGCGCCACATCCAGACCGCCCTCCTGTCCGTCTCCGACAAGGCGGGGCTGGTCGACCTCGCCCGGGCCTTGAGCGAGCGGGGCGTGGCGCTCGTCTCCACCGGCGGCACCGCGTCGGCGCTGCGCGACGCCGGGCTGGCCGTGCGCGACGTGAGCGACCTGACCGGCTTTCCCGAAATGATGGACGGCCGGGTCAAGACGCTGCACCCGGCGGTCCATGGCGGCCTGCTCGCCCGGCGCGACGACCCCACCCATCTGGCGGCCGCGGTGGAGCACGGGATCGCGGGCATCGACCTCCTCGTGGTGAACCTCTATCCCTTCGCGGCCACCGTGGCGTCCGGCGCGGACCGCGACGCGATCGTCGAGCAGATCGACATCGGCGGGCCGGCGATGGTGCGGTCGGGCGCCAAGAACCACGACGGCGTGGTGGTGGTGACCGACCCGGCCGACTATCCGACGCTGCTGGAGGAGCTGGGCGAGGCGGCGGCCACGGCCGAACCGTTCCGCCGGCGCATGGCGGCCAAGGCCTTCGCCCACACCGCCGCCTACGACGCGGCCATCGCCGGCTGGTTCGCCCCTGAACTCACTGGCGCCGACCAGGGCCAGCGCCTGCCCGACACGCTGACCGTCGCCGCCACCAAGGCCGCCGAGCTGCGCTATGGCGAGAACCCGCACCAATCCGCCGCGCTCTATCTGCCGCAGGGGCCGGGGCCACGCGGCGTGGCGCAGGCGGAGGTCGCGCAGGGCAAGGCTTTGTCCTACAACAACCTGGCCGATGCCGACGCGGCGCTGGGTCTGGTGGCGGAATTTCGGGGCGGCGCGCCGGCTTGCGTGATCGTGAAGCATGCCAACCCGTGCGGCGTCGCCCAGGCGAGCTCATTGGAGGACGCCTACCGCGCGGCTTTCCAGTGCGACTCCGTGTCGGCGTTCGGCGGGATCGTCGCGGTCAACCGCCCGCTGGACGAGGCGACCGCGCGGGCGGTCACCGACATCTTCACGGAGGTCGTGGTCGCCCCCGACGCGGACGAGGCGGCGCGCGCGGTGTTCGCGGGCAAGAAGAATCTGCGGCTGCTGCTGACGGGCGAGCTGCCCGACCCGACGCGGCCGGGCCTTGAGCTGCGCTCGATCGCGGGCGGGCTGCTGGTCCAGTCGCGCGACGGCGGCGGGACGGCGGACTGGCGGGTGGTCACGAAACGCGCGCCGACGGAGGAGGAGATGGCCGACGCGCGCTTCGCCTGGACCGTGGCGCGGCACGTCAAGTCGAACGCGATCGTCTATGCGAAGGACGGGGCGACGGCTGGGATCGGCGCGGGCCAGATGAACCGCCGCGACTCCGCGCGCATCGCGGCCGCCAAGGCGCGGGAGGCGGCGGAGAGCTTCGGCTGGGGCGAACCGCGCACGGTCGGATCGGCGGTGGCGTCCGACGCCTTCTTCCCCTTCGCCGACGGCCTGATCGAGGCGGCGGAGGCGGGTGCCAGCTGCGTGGTGCAGCCCGGCGGCTCGATGCGCGATGCCGACGTGATCGCCGCCGCCGACGCGCGCGGGCTGGCGATGGTGTTCACGGGGGTCCGGCACTTCCGCCACTGACCGGCGGGCGGGTCAGGCCGACGCCGGCCCCTGGTCCGGTCGCCCGCCGCCGCGTCGGCGCTCCATCCAGGCCAATGCCGGGCTGACGGTGGTGCCGTGCAGCAGGATGGAGATCACCACGACCAGCCCCACGGTGGACCAGAGCAGCGGGGCCTCCACGAACGTGCCGTGGTTGAGCGCGTAGGCGAGGTAGAACACCGACCCCAGGCCCCGGATGCCGAACGCGCTCACGACCGCGCGCTCCGGCACGCTGGCGGCGTGGCCTACCAGCGACAGGCCGGCGGCGATCGGGCGGACGACCAGCAGGGCCACGAGCGCGAACACCACCTGCTGCCACGCGACGCCCGCCATCAGGCCGCCGGTGGTCAGCATCCCGCCGAAGAACAAGAGCAGCGTCATCATGGTCAACCGCTCCACCTCGTCGGCGAAATCGTGCATCCGGTGGTTGTAGCCCTCGTCCCGGTTCTCGTGCCGGATGACCAGACCGGCGACGAACACGGCCAGGAAGCCATAGCCGTGGGCCAGCTCCGTCAGCGCATAGACGGTCAGCGTCGCTCCGAGCGCGACGAATCCGTCCCCCGTCTTCGCCAATCGGCCCTCGCCCGGCACCCGGTAAATCGCCCAGGCGAGCGCGTGCCCGGAGACGAAGCCGATCGCCAGACCCACGGGCAGGCGCGTCGCCACGTCCTCCAGCAGGAATTCGCGCCAGGTGGCCCAGGTCCAGCCGGTGACCGCGAGCGCCAGCGCCAGGTGCACGAACGGAAAGGCGGCCGCGTCGTTCAGCCCGGCCTCCGACGTGAGCGCGAAGCGGGCCTCGTCCTCCTCCTCATCCTCGCCGGGCCGCGCGATCTGCACGTCGCCCGCCAGCACCGGATCGGTGGGTGCCAGGCACGCGGCCAGCAACAGCGCGGTGGACGGCACCAGGCCCAGCACACCCATGCCGAGCGCCGCGAGCGCCAGGATGGTCAGCGGCATGGCGATCAGGATCAGCCGCCAGGTCAGCCCCCAACCGCGCCACGCGAAGGGGCGGCCGATCTTCAGCCCCGCGCCCATCAACGAGATGATGACGATGAACTCCGTCGCCTTCTCGATCACGACGGGCGTGTTGATCGGGTGGAACGCGTAGGGGCGGAGCGGCGGCAAGCTGAACAAGAGCGCGCCGGCGCCGATGCACAGGATCGGCAAGCTGAGCGGCAATCGCCGCAGGAACAGCGGCGCCCAGGCGACGAGCAGGACGAGCAGGCCAAAGGTCAGCAACGCCGGGAGGTAGAGGTCGAGGGGGATGGCGCACGCTCCTTGTCCGCCTGGGCCGGCGGATCGGATTGGGTGGCAGCCCTAACCGGTTGAACGCAGCGGCGAAAGCATGGGATGTGGCGACTCCTTAGTGAGCGGCACCCCAGGACGGCCCAGTACCGATGTCGATCTGCAGCGGCACGGTCAGTTCGACCGCCGGCAGGGCGGCGTTGGCCATGACGTCGCGGATGACGGGGGTCGCGGCCTCCACGTCGCCGGCGGGCAGCTCGAAGACGAGTTCGTCGTGGACCTGGAGCAGCATGCGGACGGCGGGCAGGCCGGCATGGGCCAGCGCCGGCTCCATGCGGACCATGGCGCGCTTGATGATGTCGGCGCTCGTGCCCTGGATGGGCGCGTTCACCGCCGCGCGTTCCGACCCCGCGCGCTCGTTCGGGTTCTTGGCCGTCAGCCGGGGGAAGTGCGTCTTCCGGCCGAACAGCGTCTCCGTGTAGCCGGTGGCGCGGGCCCGCTCGAGCGTCGCGCGGATGTACTCCGAAATGCCGGGGAACCGTTCGAAATAGGTCGAGATCATATCCTGGGCCTCGTCCGGGCTGATCTCCAGCCGACCGGCCAGGCCCCAGCGGCTGATGCCGTACAGAATGGCGAAGTTGATCGTCTTGGCGCGCGCCCGGGTGTCCCGATCCACGGTCCCGAACAGCTCTTGGGCCGTCAGCGCGTGGATGTCGTCGCCGCGCTGAAAGGCCCCGCGCAGCGCAGGCTCGTCGGCCATGTGGGCGGCCAGGCGCAGCTCGATCTGGCTATAATCGGCGGCCAGGATGACGGAACCCGGCGGGGCCACGAAGGCGTCGCGGATCTGACGGCCGACCTCGGTGCGGATGGGGATGTTCTGAAGGTTCGGATCGGTCGATGACAACCGCCCGGTCTGCGCGCCCGACAGCGAATAGCTGGTGTGGACGCGCCCCGTGCGGCCGTCGATCTGGGCCTGAAGCGCGTCGGTGTAGGTGGTCTTGAGCTTCGTGAGCTGCCGCCATTCCACCACCTTGCGCGCGATCGGCACGCCGTCGCGTTCCAGGCGCTCCAGTTCCTTGACGTCGGTGGACCACACCCCCGACTTGCCCTTTCGACCGCCCTTCAGGCCCAATCTGTCGAACAGCACCTCGCCCAGTTGCTTGGGGCTGCCGATGGCGAACGGGTCGCCCGCCAGCGCGTGGACCTCGGCCTCCACCGTCGCGATCTGCGCCTCGAACTCCGTCGACAGGCGCGACAGGTGGTCGCGGTCCACCAGCACGCCGCGCCCCTCCATCCCCGCGATCACCGGGACCAGCGGACGGTCGACGCGCTGATAGACGCGCGTGGCGCCTTCGGTCGGCAGGCGCAGGCGCAGATGCTGCCACAACCGCCAGGTCACCTCCGCATCCTCCGCCGCATATTCGGTGGCGCGATCAAGGGGGATTTCGGCGAAGGAGCATTGCGCCTTGCCGGTCCCGCACACCTCCTTGAAGGTCAGGCACTGGTGGTCGAGCAGGGTTCGGGCCAGCTCGTCCATCCAGTGGCCCTGCACGCGGCCCGCGTCGAGATCGAAGCTCATCACCAAGGTGTCGTCGAGCGGAGCGACGGTCACATCGTGGCGGGCCAACACCGTCAGGTCGTATTTGGCATTGTGGAACAGCTTGAGCACGCCCTCGTCGGCCAACAGCGGCTTGAGCGCGGCACAGACCTCGTCCACCGACAACTGCTCCGGCCGCTCGGCGAGCAGGCCCTCGCCGCCGGTCGCGTGGCCCATCGGAATGTAGCAGGCGGCCCCCACGCCCACGCACAGGCTGACGCCCACGAGCGCGCCCGACACGGCGTTCAGGCTGTCGGTCTCAGTATCCACCGCGACCACGCCCAGCCGGGTCGCCTCCGCGATCCAGCCGTCCAGCGCCTCGCGGGTGGTGACCGTCCCGTACAGCGAGCGGTCGATCGGCTGGAACTCGCGCTCCACCGCCTCCGCGCGGTCAGGAACGGCGACCTTCGCCTCGCCGTCGAGCTTCACTAGCAGCGAACCGAAGCCGTGATGTTCCAGGAACGCGCGCATCGGCCCGTCCGGAATGCCGTCCAGCGCCATGTCGGCGAGCGGGATCGGCAGCGGACAGTCGCAGCGCAGCCGCACCAGCTCTCGCGACAGCCGCGCCATATCGGCGTGCGCCTCCAGATTCTCCCGCTGCTTGCCCTTCAGCTTGTCCGTGTTGGCGAGCACGCCGTCCACGGAGCCATAGTCCTGGATCAGCTTGGCGGCCGTCTTGGGGCCGATGCCCGGCACGCCCGGCACGTTGTCGACGCTGTCGCCCATCAGCGCCAGGACGTCCCCCAGCTTGTTTGGGCCGACACCGAACTTCGCCTCCACCTCCGGCTCGCGGATGGTGGCGTTCTTCATGGTGTCGAGCATGTCGATCCGCTCGCCGATCAGCTGCATCAGGTCCTTGTCGGACGACACGATCGTGACGTTCCAGCCCGCCCGTTCGGCGGCGCAGGCGTAGGAGGCGATCATGTCGTCCGCCTCGACATCCGGCTCCTCGATCATCGGCAGCGAAAAGGCGCGGGTCGCGTCCCGGATCATCGGGAACTGGGGCACCAGGTCGGCGGGCGGAGGCGGGCGGTGCGCCTTGTATTCGGGATACATCGCGTTGCGGAACGAGGTCGACGCCTTGTCGAGCACCACGGCCAGGTGCGTCGGCCCGTCGGCCTCGTCCAACTGCCGCACCAGCTTCCACAGCATGGCGGTGTAGCCATAGACCGCGCCCACGGGCTCCCCGTGCTTGTTCGTCAGCGGGGGCAGGCGGTGATAGGCGCGGAAGATGTAGGCCGAGCCATCGACGAGGTAGAGGTGGGGCATGGCCCCGGTGTAGCCGCGCGTCAGAAGCCGGGAAAGCCATCGCCGCCACGAGGCGACATCCTACCGCTCGTGGTTGATGGTCACCGCCGCCGCGATCGCCTGCATCAGCGCCATGCGTTCTGGGATCGGCCGGGTGGTGGACCCGATCATCACCGCCACGGTGTAGATGGTCCCGTCCGGCGCGATCAGCCAACCCACGTCGTTGTAGCCGACGGTGCGGGGCCCCAAATCCTGGCCGGTCCCCGTCTTGTGCCCAAAGCGCCAGCCCGGCGGCACTCCCGCCCGCAGCCGGTTCTTGCCCGTGGTCGAGTCCGCCATCAGACCCAGCAGGGTCTGCGTCGAGGAAGGCGTCAGCAAATCGCCCTGAGCCAGGCGCAGCAGGGCGTCGGCCACGCCATCGGGACTCGCGCCGTCGATCGGGTCGGCGAAGTAGCGGTCGAGCGCGGCGGCGCGCTGATCGTAGGTCAGCCGGTTGCGCTCTTCATAGAAGCGACGCCCGACGGACATATCCTGTCGCCAGGTCAGCCCTGCCGTGCCCGCCTGCAACAGCCGTTCGCCCGGACCGAAGCGGATGCCGCGCAAGCCCTTGGACTGCAGCGTCGCGCGCACGGCGTCCGGTCCGCCGACCGTCCGCAGGATCGTGTCGTTGGCCAGATTGTCGCTCTTGGTCATCGCGCGCATCAGGCAGTCGCGCAGCGTGGTCGCATAGCCGTCCGAGGTCACCAGCGCCGCCAGCGGCTGGTGGAACACCGTCAGGTCGTTGCGCGTGATGAGCACCGGATCGTCCAGGCGGCGCACGCCCCGGTCGATCTGGTCCATCAGGGTCAGCGCCACCCACAATTTGGACACGCTCTGCTGCGGCAACGGCCGGTCGGCCCCTTCCTTGACGGCCCAATCTGCGCCCGACCGATGCACCGCCACGCCCACGGTGCCGTCGAACTCGCGCACGAGCGACTGGAGATTGGCGACCATCGCCGGAGAGGGGCGGCGCGCCGGGTCGTAGGGGCGCAACGGCATGGGCGGCCGCACCGCGACGGCGGCGGGCCGCTCCGCCCGCTCGCGCTCCGGTGCCGGCTTGGACGGCGCGACGCAGCTCGCCAGGGTCAAGGAGAGAGCGAGGGCAGCGGCGGCGGCGCGCACGGCCGTCCCGGGCCGCGCGGGGCCGTCCAACACACGTCTCATCATTGCCGCTGGTCTAGCCCCCCACGTCTGACGTTCGCGTGAACGCCACGGCCGCTCTTGCCGCCAAAGGCCACCCGCCGCCAATCCCCTGTGTTTGCCGTGTGCGACGAACCCCGGCTAGGGAGCGGCAGGACGTGGCGACGCCGTCTCGCGCCACCGGGGGAATCGACCATGGAACACTTCAACGGCTCCTGGCTGATCCTCGTCCTGTCGGTGGCGTCGCTGGTCGCGATGGTGACTCACCGCATCGGCATCCCTTATTCGGTGGGACTCGTTCTGGCCGGCCTGGGGCTGGCGGTGCTTCCGATCGGCTTCGAGGCTCCGCTGACACCGGAACTCATCTTTTCCATTTTCCTGCCTCCGCTGGTCTTCGAGGCGGCGATCCAGATCCCCTGGCAGCCGTTCCGGCGCGAACTGCCGTTGCTGCTGGCGCTCGTCACCTTGGGCGTGGCGCTCGCCGCCGGCGTGGTCGCGGTGGGCATGCACTCGCTGGCCGGATGGACCTGGATCGGCGCGGCCCTGTTCGGCGTGCTGATCGCGGCCACCGACCCGGTGTCGGTCATAGCACTGCTCAAGCAAGTCGCGGTGCCGAAGCGCCTGCACCTGCTGGTGGAGTCCGAAAGCCTGCTGAACGATGGCGTGGCGGCGGTGGGGTTCGCCGTGCTGGTCGCCATCGCGGCCGGCGGCGGCACCAGCGTGCCGGCGGTGGGCGTGGAACTGGTCACGGTGATCGGCGGCGGCGTGCTGATCGGTGCCGCGGTGGCGCTGCCGATCGTGTGGGTCGCCGGCAAGACCCGCGACCGGCTGGTCGAGATCACGCTGACCACGCTGATCGCGTTCGGCAGCTTCTGGGCGGCCGAGCACATCCACGTGTCGGGCGTGCTGGCCACCCTGACGGCCGGGCTGATCGTCGGCAATTACGGCTTTCTGGGTTCGTTCGCCACCGAGAACCGGTCGTCCGTGCTGGGCTTTTGGGACTACGCCGCGTTCCTGGTGAACAGCGTCGTCTTCCTACTGATCGGCGGGCGCGAAGCGGCCATCGACGTGGGGGCCGTTCTGGGCATCGCCACCTTCGCCTTCCTGCTGTCGCTCCTGGGTCGCGCGCTGGCGATCTATCCGCTGGCGGCGGTGTTCCGGCGAAGCGGGCTGGCGGTGCCGGCGGGTTATCAGCACGTGCTGGTCTGGGGTGGCTTGCGCGGAGCGCTCGCCCTCGCGCTCGCCCTTGCTCTGCCATCGACGATCCCGGAGCGGGTGGAGATCATCACGGTCGCCTTCGTCGTCGTGGCGGTGTCGATCTTCCTTCAGGGCACCACCGTGCCCGCGCTGATGGCGCGCCTGGGGCTGATCCAGCCGGATCAGGGCGACAGCACGGTGTCGACCGCCACCTCCGCCAGTTCGGGCCAGTCCAGTGTGTAGTGCAGCCCCCGGCTCTCGTGCCGGGCCAGGGCGCAGCGGACGATCAGGTCAGCCGTCTGCAACAGGTTGCGCAGTTCCACCAGATCGGGGGTGACCCGGAACGCGCCATAATAGTCCTCCACCTCGCGCGTCAGCAGGGCGATGCGACTGGCAGCCCGCTCCAGCCGCTTGGTGGTGCGCACGATGCCCACATAGTTCCACATGAACCGCCGGATCTCCGTCCAGTTCTGCTGGATGACGACCTCCTCGTCGGAATCGGTGACCCGGCTTTCGTCCCATGCGCGAATGGCGGGGGGATCGTCCAACTGCTCCCAGTGGCGGGCCATGTGGACGGCGGCGGCCTCTCCGAACACGAAACATTCGAGCAGGCTGTTGGAGGCCAGGCGATTGGCACCGTGAAGGCCGCTCTCCGTCACCTCGCCGGCCGCGTAGAGCCCGGGCAGGTCGGTGCGGCCATTCAGGTCCACCTTCACCCCGCCGCAGGTGTAATGCTGGGCCGGCACCACGGGGATCGGACCCGCCGTCATGTCGATGCCCAGGCCCAGCAGCTTCTCGTGGATGGTCGGGAAGTGCTCGCGCACGAAGGCGGGTTCGCGGTGCGAGATGTCCAGGTGGACGTAGTCCAGACCCAGCCGCTTCAACTCGTGGTCGATGGCGCGCGCCACCACGTCGCGCGGGGCCAGTTCCAACCGGTCGTCGAACCGCGCCATGAACCGCTCGCCGCTTCCCGGCAGCAGCAGCCGCCCACCCTCGCCCCGCACCGCCTCGGTGATCAGGAAGTTCTTGACGTCGGTGCTGTAGAGGCAGGTCGGGTGGAACTGCATCATCTCCATGTTGGAGACGCGGGCTCCCGCCCGCCAGGCCATCGCGATGCCGTCGCCCGTGGCTCCGCGCGGGGCGGTCGAGAACTGATAGGTGCGTCCCGCGCCACCCGTCGCCAGCAGGGTCGCGCGCCCCGTGATGGCCTCCACCCGGCCGGTGGCGCGGTCCAGGGCGTAGACGCCCCAGACCCGGCCCGATCCCGAATAGCGTTCCTCGTGCCGCCCCGTGACCAGGTCGATCGCCACCCGGTCGGGCAGCAGGTCGATGTTTGGCTGAGCGCGCGCGGCGTTCAGCAGCGCCTCCTGCACCGCCCAACCCGTGGCGTCGTGGACATGGACGATCCGGCGGTGGGAGTGCCCCCCTTCGCGCGTCAGGTGCCAGCGGTCGGCCGATCCGGCATGGCCGCCGCCCGCGCCCGCGTCGAACGGCACGCCCAGTTCCGCCAGCCGTTCGATGGCCGCCGGAGCGCCGCCGACCACGCGCTCGACGACGTCCACGTCGTTCAGGCCGGCCCCGGCGATCATCGTGTCGCGCACATGCGCTTCGAAGCTGTCGCCCTCTTCCAGCACCGCCGCGATGCCGCCCTGCGCCCAGGCGGTCGACCCCTCGTCCAGACCTCCCTTGGCCAGCACGGCGACGCGAAAGCGGGGCGCCAGGTTCAAGGCGGCGGTCAGGCCGGCCGCGCCGGAACCGACGACGACGAAATCGTAAGCGCGGGTCATCAGCGCGCGGTAGGCGACTGTCCGGGGCAAGGCAAAGCCTGCCCCCGACCCGGCACCTGGCCTTGACGGGGGGACGCGCGCGCGGAACTGCGATCGCCATGGACGATCGCATCGAACGACTGGAACGGCTGGCGGCCCTGCATCGCGACGGCACGCTGAACGACGACGAGTTCCGCGAAGAGAAGCTGCGCGTGCTCGGCGGCCGGCGCGCGGAACCGGACCTTCCGCGGCCCGAACCGTTGCCACCGTCCGTCTCGCCGCTCCGCTCCCGCTCCACGGACACCCCGGTCAGCCCTAGGGAATGGTCGCGCGAGCCGGATCCGGTGCTGGCGGACCTGCCGGACCCGGGCGCGGGCGATCGGGTTCCCGATGCGAGGCGCGGTCGCCCCTGGGTCAAATGGGTGGCGATCGCCGCCGTGGTGGCCGTGCTGATCGCGGCCGCGCTGTTCGCGCGCTCAATCGGGATCTCCGACGCGCCGCGCTCTTCCATCGGCACGGCGGAACACCGCGAAGCGCCGGGCGACGAGGCGGCCCTGAACGCCCGGGTGGAGCCCGCCCCGCAGAACACGATTGAGCCCGCGGAGCAGCCGGACGAGCGGAAGGACGACCTCGCCGCGTCCCTCGCGCTCACGGACCCGGCCGATTGCGAATTCAGCTCGGAGGGCCGTCGAGCCTTTGACGCGCTGCTCAGCCGGTCGGGCGACGGGTGGTCGGCGGGCGGCCCGGTGCGCCTGGGCACGGCGACGCTCACGCCCCGGGTCGTCGTCTCGCAAGTCAATCCGGTGCCGTCCGAAGGGGGCGAGCCGGCGGACGAGACCGCCGCCGCGCCGCAGGTCGCGCCGTCGGTCCGCACGTCTTCGTCGGTGCGCGCGCCCGATGGTCTGACCTGGAACGGTCTGAGCTTCAGCCGTCTGGTCCGATCGCACCTCTCCCGCCCGGACGGCGGCACGATGGAGCGGCGTGGCCTGACCTTCCGCGAACCGCCGGAAGCGGTCCGGCAGGCGTTGGAGGGGGCAGGGGTCGACGTGCCCGCCGGTGGCCGCTCGCTCGGCGGGTCGTGTCCCGGCACCATGCGGGTGGAGGCGATCCCCGGCGGATCGGCCCTCACCTGCGAGCGGCGCTGCTCCTAGCGGCGGGGGTTCAGGCCGGCCCGGCGTCGATCGCCTCGCGCGTCAGGTTCAAGAACACGTCCTCCAGATCGGCCTCGCGCGTGGTCACGTCCACGATGCCCAGCCCTTCCGCCTGCACGGCGGCCAGGACCTCGCCCGCATTCATCCGATCCTTGTCATAGGTGATCGCGAGCGCGCGGTCGCCCGCGGGTTCCACCCGCTCAAAGGCCGGATGGTCGTGCAGGGTGGGCGGGTCGCGGTCGACGGTCACCACGACCACCTTTTCGCGCGCCATGTCGATCAGGGTCGAGGTGGCTTCGTTCGCGATCAGCTTGCCGTGGTTGATGATGGCGATCCGGTCGCACAGCTCTTCCGCCTCCTCCAGATAGTGGGTCGTCAGGACGACCGTCGTGCCCGCCGCGTTCAGCGCGCGGACCAACGTCCAGAGCTGGCGCCTGAGGTCGATGTCCACGCCGGCGGTGGGTTCGTCCAGCACCAGGATCGGCGGGCGGTGGACCATCGCCTTGGCCACCAGCAACCGCCGTTTCATGCCTCCCGACAGCGTGCGGGCATAGGCATCCGCCTTGTCGGCGAGCGCCACCGCCTCCAGCAGGGCGTCCGTCCGCCGCTCGGCTTTCGGCACGCCGTACAGGCCGGCCTGAAGCTCCAGCGCCTCTCTCGGAGTAAAGAAAGGATCGAAGAGGATTTCCTGCGGCACGATGCCGATCGACCGCTTCGCGTTCCGGGGATGGTCGTTGATGTCGAAGCCCCAGATCGACGCCTGGCCGCTCGTCTTGCGGACCATGCCGGCCAGGATGTTGATCAGCGTCGACTTGCCGGCCCCGTTGGGTCCCAGCAGTCCGAAGATCTGCCCGCGCGGCACTTGAAAGGTCACGTCATCCAGCGCGCGCTTGCCACCCTCGTAGGTCTTGCACAGACGGTCGATGATGATGGCGGCCTCGGTCATCGGCCGCCCATAGCGCCTCGGCCGGACGCCGCCTAGCGGAGGGCGGGCATCGTTCGAGCGAGGAGGGCGCACTGTTGCGCCGCCGTTAACCGCGCCGCTGCACCGCTTCTCCATCTTGCGGCGCCAGACGGGGCGGGTGATCCACCGCTCGCTCCTCCTCCGCCTTCTGGCGCTGTTCGGTTCGATCGGGTTGGCGACCGGCGCGACCGCGCAGACCCGGCAGGCCGAGGCGAGCACGGCCGATGTTCGGCTGTTGAAGCCGCTCACTTTCCAGAAGGAAGCCGACCTCGATTTCGGCACCATCATTCCCGGCACCGTCAACGGGACGGTGACGGTTCGGCCCGACGGGACGCGGCAGGCGGCGGGCGGCCCGACCGCTGCTGGCGGCGGCTTCCACCCCGCCCGGTTCGTCACCTACGGCGGCCCCAACCAACTGGTGCTGATCACGACGACCGTGGGCGTCGTCCCGTTGCGCCGGCAGGGTGGCGGGGCACCCGACATCCCGCTCAGCTTTGGCGGAGTGCCGGTCCGGGTGTTCTACTGGCTGAACGCGCGCGGCGTCTACACCTTCAACATGGGCGGCACGATCACGGTGGCCGCCAACCAGCCGACCGGCCGGTACGAAGGCCGCTTCCAGGTGACGGCGACCTATTTCTGATCCGGTTGTGAGCGTCATGCCCGCTTGCTAAGCAGCCGCGATGAGCGATCCCTTTGCCCCACCGGACGTCGAGCGCGTGCCCTTGCCCCGGGTGGCGTGCGACGGGGCGAGCCAGCTCGCCGGGTTCGAGGCGCTGGGGCACCCGCGCGTGTGGCTGCAGATCGGGCCGGCCGGATATGCCGATTGCGGCTATTGCGACCGCCGCTTCGTCCTGATCGGCGGGCCAGCCGACGTCGGCGCGGAGGGTCCGCCCCTCTGACAGGCGCGCCGGCCGTCGCTTTCCCGCGCGGCGCACCCTATATCGCGCCGTCATGAACCACTCCGATCCCCGCTCGCTTCTCTACCGATCCCTGGACCCCGACCTGGCGGCAACGCTGACCCGAGACGCCCTGTCGCGATGCGACGACGGCGAACTCTACCTGCAATATTCCGCCTCCGAATCCTTTTCTTTCGACGACGGCCGGCTGAAGACCGCGGACTATTCGGTCGGCTCCGGCTTTGGCTTGCGCGGCGTGTCGGGTGAGACGACCGGCTTCGCGCACGCCAACGAGATCAGCGCGGACGCGATCCGCCGCGCCGCCGACACGCTGTCCCTGCTGGACCCGGCTCGGCAGACCCCCGCGGCCGCGCCCAAGCGCACGAACGTCCACCTCTACACCGGCGACAGCCCGCTCGAAGCCGTGCCCTTCGCCGACAAGGTGGCGCTGTGCCAGCGGATCGACGCCGCGGCACGGGCGCGCGACCCGCGCGTGTGCCAGGTGTCGGTCAGCCTGGCGGGCAGCTGGGACGTGGTCGAGATCGTGCGCGCCGACGGCTTTCGGGCCACCGATGTCCGCCCGCTCGTCCGGCTGGGCGTGTCGTTGGTGGTCGAGCAGGGTGGGAAGCGCGAGACCGCCTATCACGGCCAGGGTGGCCGCACGCTGTATGACGATCTGTTCAAGCCCGAGACCTGGGAACGAGCGATCACGGTCGCGCTCGACCGCGCGATCGTGAATCTCGATTCGGTCGCGGCCCCCGCGGGAGAACAGACCGTGCTGGTCGGTCCGGGCTGGCCCGGCGTGTTGCTGCACGAAGCCGTGGGCCACGGGCTGGAAGGCGACTTCAACCGCAAGGGCACCAGCGTGTTCTCCGGCCGGATCGGAGAGCGCGTGGCGGCGCCGGGGGTCACCGTGGTGGACGACGGCGCGATCGGCCACCGGCGCGGATCGTTGTCGATCGACGACGAGGGCACGCCGACGGGCGAGACCGTGCTGATCGAGGACGGCGTGCTGGCGGGCTATATGCAGGATCGTCTGAACGCGCGGCTGATGGGGGTTCCGGCCACCGGCAACGGCCGCCGCCAGTCCTTTGCCCACGCGCCCATGCCGCGCATGACCAACACCTTCATGCGGTCGGGTCAGGACGACCCGGGGGAACTTCTGTCGCGTGTCAAAAATGGCATCTACGCCAAGAGCTTCGGCGGCGGGCAGGTGGACATCACGTCCGGCAAGTTCGTCTTCAGCTGCACCGAAGCTTACCAGGTCGAGAACGGTCGCATCGGCGCGCCGATCAAGGGTGCCACGCTGATCGGCGACGGGCTGACGGTGCTCAACCGGGTGACCGGGATCGGGAACGACCTCGCCTTGGACGAGGGCGTCGGCATCTGTGGCAAGGGTGGACAGACCGTCCCGGCCGGTGTCGGTCAGCCCACCTTGCTGGTGGAGGGGATCACCGTCGGCGGCACCGCGGCCTGACGCCGCGGGACCGGGGGAGGACTGCGCGGCGTCGACAATCGGGCGGGGCGCGGTATGGCCGGTCCATGACCCTTTCAACCACACAGTCCGTCCGGCTGCTCACCTTCTGGTTCGAAGAGCACGGACCCGACGACTGGTTCGGCGGCGGGCCGGCCTTCGACGCCGAGGTGCGCGACGGGTTCGCGGCCTTGTGGGAGGAGCATCGCGGCGACGTGGCCGCCGACCATTTGGCCACGCCGATCTCCGCGCTGGCGGCGATCCTGCTGTTCGACCAGGTGCCCCGCAACGTGTTCCGCGACGATGCGCGGGCCTACTCCACCGACGGGCTGGGCCTGGCGGTCGCGCGCGGCGTCCTGGAGCGGGATTGGGAAGACCGGCTGACCGCGCAGGGTCGGCAGTTCGCCTATCTGCCCTTCATGCACTCCGAGGATCTGGCGGACCAGGACCGCTCGGTCGCCCTCTTCGATCGACTGGGCGACGCGGAGGCCTCGGCTTTCGCGGCCAAGCACCGCGACGTGATCGCCCGCTTCGGCCGCTTTCCGCATCGCAACGCCGCCCTGGGCCGCGAGACCCGGCCGACCGAAGCCGACGCCGTGCGGCAGGG
This sequence comes from Sphingomonadaceae bacterium, assembly GCA_965261015.1. Taxonomy (GTDB): domain Bacteria; phylum Pseudomonadota; class Alphaproteobacteria; order Sphingomonadales; family Sphingomonadaceae; genus CBDHCC01. Next base: position 624,355 of record CBDHCC010000002.1, on the reverse strand, counting down.
CCAGAACTGGTAGGAGCGAGGGGAGAGCACGATGGAGTTCACGGACACGCTGACGGATTCGCATTGCGAGATGATGGCCGGGCAGTCGATCTTCTTCACCGCGACCGCCGCGGCCGACGGTCGCATCAACCTGTCGCCCAAGGGCTATGACACGGTGCGCGTTCTGTCGCCGACCCGCGTCGCCTATCTGGACCTGGGCGGATCGGGGAACGAGACGCAGGCCCATCTGAACGCCGACGGGCGCATCACGCTGATGTTCTGCAACTTCCAGCAGCCGGCGCTGATCCTGCGGATCTATGGTCACGGCCGCGCGGTTCTGGCCGGCGAGGAGGGATGGGACGCGCTCGCCGGACATTTCGACTTGCTGCCCGGCACCCGGCAGATCTTCGACATAGCGGTGGACAGTGTGCAGACGAGCTGTGGTTGGGGCGTGCCGGTGATGGCGGTGGATCATGAGCGCCGGACGCTGGTGAAATACCATGCGAAATTCTCACCCGATGAGTGGGTCGACCGGCTGTCCGATCGGACCACCAGCATCGACGGCCTGCCCGTGCGACCGCCTGAACGGTGGGTCCAGCCGACCATGACACCGGTTCCTTCGGGACGTCGCGATTGAGCGAGCTGGTGGAAGTGGCGCGGTTCGGCGACGGGATGGAAGCGGCCATGGCGGCCGGTCTGCTGGGCAGCCACGGCATCCAGGCGCAGGTCTTTGACGGCGGCATGAACATCGCCGACGGTTCCGGCCTGCTGGTGCCCGTGCGGCTGATGGTGGAGGCGCGCCACCGGGTCGCCGCGCGCGACATTCTGGATCAGGTGGCACCTTAGGCCGAGCTGGTCCGTTCACGTCCCCATGGTCCGCATCGCCAGCTACAACATGCGAAAGGCGATCGGTCTCGACCGGCGCCGAGACCCCGCCCGCACGCTGGCCGTGTTGGACGAAGTAGGCGCCGATGTCGTGGCTCTGCAGGAATGCGATCGACGGTTCGGCGAACGCGCCAGTGCGCTGTCCGATGGCGCGCTGATCAAGGCGGGGTGGGAGCCGGTGCCGCTCGCGCGGAGGCCGCATAGCCTGGGGTGGCACGGCAACGCGCTGCTGGTTCGCCCGGGCGTACGGGTCGTGGACGCGCGCGGGCTCGATCTGCCGACGCTGGAGCCGCGCGGCGCGGTCCTGGCCGATCTGGAGGTCGACGGCCGGCCGCTCCGCGTCGTCGGCATGCACCTGGACCTTTCCGGCCTCTGGCGGCGGCGGCAGTTGCGGGCGATCCTGGCGGCCGTGCATCACGAAGAGCGCGACGGGGGCGCGGCGGTGATGCTGGGCGACATGAACCAGTGGTCCGATCGCGGCTGCCTGACGGAGTTCGGACCGCACCACCGATTGGTCCCGATCGGCCCCTCCTTCCACGCGCGGCGACCCGTCGCCTCGCTCGACCGAATCGTGGTCACCGGCGCGGTGGAGGTGTCGGGCGCGGACGTCCACCGATCCGCGCTGGCGCGCCGCGCGAGCGACCATTTGCCCGTGTGGGCGGACCTGACGCTTCCCGAATGACGGACGGGCCGATCGGCCCTTGTCACCCGCTCCGGCCTTCGGCAGTCTGCTGCGCTGCACAACGACGTGGGGGCGTGGCATGAGACGGTTGGTCGGCGCGGGCTTGGCGATGCTGGGGGCCTCGGCCGCGGCGGCGCAGGACTCCGCGCTCCAGAACGCCCCCGCGCTCGCCTCGGCTGTCGTGGACAAGGGCGACACGGCCTGGATGATGACCGCCACCGTGCTGGTGCTGCTGATGATCGTGCCGGGCCTGGCCCTGTTCTACGGCGGCCTGGTCCGCACGAAGAACATGCTATCGGTCCTGACCGGCACGCTGGGCATCGCGGCGGTCGCCATGCTGTGCTGGGTCTGCTGGGGCTATTCGCTCGCCTTTACCGATGCGACCGCCTGGGTGGGCGGGTTGGGCAAGCTGTTCCTGAACGGCGTCACCGTCGACAGCCGCGCCGCGACCTTCACCGACGGCGTGGAGATCCCGGAATATGTCTTCGTCTGTTTCCAGATGACCTTCGCCGCCATCACGCCGGCGCTGGTGCTCGGCGGACTGGTCGAGCGGATGCGGTTTTCCACCATGATGGCCTGGACGGTGTCGTGGAGCCTGCTCGTCTACTACCCGATCGCCCACATGGTCTGGTGGTCGGACGGATTCCTGTTCAACCTGACCCCCGCCGCGCTCGACTTCGCGGGCGGCACCGTCGTCCATGTCAATGCGGGCGTGTCGTCGCTGGTGGGCGTGCTGATGCTGGGGCGGCGCGCCGGCTATCCGCGCGAGCGGATGGCCCCGCACTCCCTGTCGCTGACGCTGACGGGGGCCGGGCTGCTCTGGGTCGGGTGGTTCGGCTTCAACGCAGGGTCGGCGCTGGAAGCGAACGGGGTCGCCGCGCTCGCCATGATCAACACCTTCACCGCCGCCGCCGCGGCCGGGGTGGCGTGGATGCTCGCCGAACGCGCGAGCGGCCACAAGACCTCGCTGCTCGGTGCGGCGTCGGGCGTGATCGCCGGGCTGGTCGCGGTCACTCCGGCGGCGGGCAACGCCGGCCCCTTCGGCGCGATCCTGCTGGGCGCGGTGGCGAGCCTGGTGTGCTTCCTCTTCGTGACGCGGGTGAAGGCGCGCCTGGGGCTAGACGATTCCCTGGACGCCTTTGGCATTCACGGGCTGGGCGGGATCGTGGGATCGGTCGGAACGGCGGTCACCATGCTGCCGGCGCTGGGCGGCCCAGGTGGCGCGGACTACGCCTTCGCGCCCCAGTTGGGAACGCAGCTGCTGGCGACCGGCGTGGCGATCGCCTGGGCCGGCATCGGCTCGGCCGCGGTGTTCGGCGTGCTGAAGGCCACGATGGGCCTGCGGGTGACCCCCGAGGTCGAACACGAAGGCCTCGACCTGGGCGAGCACGGCGAGCGGGCGTACAATTATTGAAGGCCCCAGTCCTTTAGGGCTGGACCCCTCCAAGCTCTACTCGCCCGTGACAGCGTCACTGGACGCACGCCTCGACGGGACAACCATGTCATTCGCAAAACCGGCAGGCCACGGTGATTGAGGGGAGCACTATTCGCTATGCCGATGTGTTTTCACCACCTCCTCCCGCTCGGGACGGCACTCGACGTTCCGCTTCCCTTGAACAGGAAGCGACGTGACCGCTTTAGACTAGCGCGGCGTCAGCGGGTCGGGCGCACCGCAGTTCCATCCTTCCCCGTCGCTGCCGACAATCCTTCGTCCGAGCGGGTGCGCTTGTGGCGGCTATCAGGCCAGCGCCTCCGCCACCCAGCCGGCCGCGCGTTCGCCGATCATGATGGTGGGCGCGTTCGTGTTGCCGCCCACGAGGCGCGGCATGATGCTGGCGTCGGCCACCCACAGCCCGTCCAACCCGCGCGCCTTCAGCTTCGGATCGACCACGGAGTCTTCGTCGCCCCCCATTCGGCAGGTGCCGACCGGGTGGTAGATGGTGTCCGCCGAACCACGGATCGCGTTTTCCAGCGGCGCGTCGTCGGTCATCGACGACAGGGTGCGGGGTCGGGCTTCGTAGTGCGCCATGGCGGGCGCTTCGAGCATCCGGCGGCCCATCCGCACGGCGGCCTTCATCAGCGTCATGTCGCGTTCGTCGGTCAGGAAGGCGGGGTCGATCGCGGGCGCGGCACGGGGGTCGGTGGACTGAAGGCGCACCGTACCCCGGCTGTCCGGTCGCAACACGCAGGAATGGAGCGAAAAGCCGTGGCCCTTCACCTTGGTGCGGCCGTGGTCTTCCAGCATGGCGGGGACGAAGTGATACTGCACGTCGGGCGCCGGCGCGTCCGGCCGGCTTTTCCAAAACCCGCCCGACTCGGCCCAGGGCGTCGTGAACGGCCCCGTCCGGGTGCGCAGATGCTGCCACGCCGCCTTGGCCATCGCCACGGTGCCCTCCAGCGTGTCGCCGATCAGGGTGCGGTCGGCGCTTTCGAAGCTGTCGATATAGTCGACATGGTCCTGCAGGTCGGAGCCCACGGCGGCGCAATCGCGCGCGACCGCGATGCCGTGTTCGGCCAGGTGGGCCGCCGGACCGATGCCCGACAGCAGCAGGATTTGGGGTGAGTTGAAGGCGCCTGCCGAGAGCACCACGCCGCCGGACGCGCGCACCACGTCCTCGCCCCCGTCGCGCGCCGCCAACACGACGCCCGTGACCCGCCCCTCCTCGATCAGCAGGCGCGCGACGGTCTGACCGGTGCGGATATCCAGGTTCGGCCGATCGCGCGCGGGGTCCAGATAGGCACGCGCCGCCGACCAGCGCTCGCCGGCCCGCTGCGTGGTCTGGTAGAGACCAAAGCCCTCCTGCCGTTCCCCGTTGAAGTCGCCATTCACCGGCAGTTGCAGCTCGGCCGCAGCCTCCACGAAGGCGACGGAGCCGGGGTTGGGCCAGTGCTGATCCGAGACGTGCAGCGGACCGTCCGCGCCGTGCCAGTGGTCGCCGCCCCGCTCGTTCGCCTCCGCCCGGCGGAAGACGGGCAGCACGTCGTCGTAGCTCCACCCGTCGCAGCCCAGCGCCGCCCAGCCGTCATAATCGTGCCGGTGTCCGCGCAGGTACAGCATGGCGTTGATCGCGGAGGATCCGCCCAGCCCTTTGCCGCGCGGCTGATAGCCGATCCGCCCGTTTAACCCACGCTGCGGCACCGTTTCGTAGCGATAATTCGACGTTTTGGGCAGAAACGGCATCATGCCCGGCGTGCGGATGCGCCAATCGGCGTTGGTTCCGCCGGCCTCCAGCAGGCAGACGGTGCGTCGCGGGTCCTCGCTCAGTCGGCCGGCGACCGCGCTGCCCGCGGAGCCGCCGCCGATGACGACGACGTCGAACTGGTCTGGCATTCTGCACTCTCCCGATGGGCGAGCCAGCGATCCTTGATGTCGCCGCTGGTCTCGCGCGACCCGTCGTGGGACCAGCCCGGTTCGCGGATCATATAGCCGATCTTGGCGCGCCAGCCCGGTGCCGTCCAGACGTCGCGCGCGATGCCGTTCCATTCGTGCAGCGCCGCCCACAGCACGTTGAACGATCCGAGCTGGTGGACCAGCCCATAGCGGGGGCGATCGTCGTCGCGCTCGGCCTCGAAGGTGCCGAACAGCCGGTCCCACACGATGAAGACGCCCGCGTAGTTCGTGTCCAGATAGCGCGCATTGGCGCCGTGATGGGCGCGGTGGTGCGACGGCGTGTTCATCACCGCCTCCACCCAGCGGGGCAGGCGGCCCACCGTCTCCGTGTGGATCCAGAACTGATAGACCAGATTGATGCCGGCGCAGAAGAACACCATCGCGGGCGGGAACCCCACGAGGAACAGCGGCAGGCGGAACAGGAAGGCCAGGCTCAGGAACCCGGTCCAGGTCTGGCGCAGCGCGGTCGAAAGATTGTAGTGCTGGGACGAGTGGTGGACGACGTGGCTGGCCCAGAACCAGCGGATGCGGTGCGCCGACCGGTGGAACCAGTAATAGGCCAGGTCGTCCAGCACGAAGCACGCGCCCCACACCCACCACGCCCAGCCGAAGTCGAAGGGGGCGAACCGGCCGACCCACATCGCCACGCCCAGGATGGCCCCGCCGGCCAGCACGCCGGCGATCGACGAACCGAAACCCAGCAGGAGGGACGTGAGCGTGTCGCGCGGGCAGTAGCGCGATGGATCGCGCAATCGGGCGATCACCATTTCCACCAGCACCAGCCCCACGAAGGCGGGGATCGCCAGGGATACGGGATCGGGCAGGTCGGGCATCGTGCGAACCGGCTTACACCCGTGTCAGCAACGGCGGCAAGCGATCCATGCAACCGGCCACCCGCACCGGTCGTTCCTCACTGGAAAACGACAGCCGGTCGTGTTACATGACGTTAACGTAAACGTCAGGCGAAGTGAAGAGGAGCCTCCATGAAGGTGCTGGTCCCCGTCAAGCGGGTCATCGATTACAATGTGAAGCCCCGGGTGAAACCCGACGGGTCGGGCGTCGATCTGGCAAACGTCAAGATGAGCATGAACCCCTTTGATGAGATCGCGGTCGAGGAGGCGATCCGCCTGAAGGAGAAGAGCGGGGTGACGGAGATCGTCGCCGTTTCCGTGGGTCCGCAAAAGGCGCAGGAGACGCTGCGCACCGCGCTGGCGATGGGCGCCGACCGGGCGATCCTGGTGCAGACCGACGAGGAGGTGGAACCGTTGGGCGTGGCGAAATTGCTCGCCAAGATCGCCGAGGAGGAGGCCCCTGACCTGGTGCTGCTGGGCAAGCAGGCGATCGACGACGACTCCAACCAGACGGGCCAGATGCTCGCCGCCTTGATGGGCCGTGGTCAGGCGACTTTCGCCAACTCGGTGACACTCGCCGACGGACAGGTGACGGTGAAGCGAGAGGTCGATGGCGGGCTGGAGACGGTCACGTTGCCGCTGCCGGCGGTGGTCACGACCGACCTGCGACTGAACGAGCCGCGTTATGCGAGCCTTCCCAACATCATGAAGGCCAAGTCGAAGCCGATGAAGACCACGACGCCCGACGAGCTGGGCGTGGATGTGGCGCGGCGGCTGACCACGCTGACGGTGACGGAGCCGCCGGTGCGGCAGGCCGGGATCAAGGTGGCGTCGGTCGACGAACTGGTGGCGAAACTCAAGGACATGGGAGTGGCGGCATGAAGGCGCTCGTTTGGGTCGATCACGACGACGGCCAGATCAAGGATGCGACCCTGTCGGCCGTCACGGCCGCGATCGCGCTGGGGGGAGAGACGCACCTGCTGGTGGCCGGCGAGGGCGTGGATGAGGTCGCGCAGGCCGCCGCGCAGATGCCGGGCATCGGCAAGGTCCATGTCGCCGATGGCGCGGCCTACGCGCACGCGCTCGCCGAGAATGTGGCGCCGCTCGTGGTCGACCTGATGGGGCACCACGACGCCTTTGTCGCGCCCGCCAGCACCACGGGCAAGAACATCGCGCCGCGCGTGGCCGCGCTCCTGGACGTGGCGCAGATCAGCGAGATCCTGTCGGTGGAAGGCGACAACACGTTCACCCGACCGATCTACGCCGGCAACGCGATCGCCACCGTCAAGTCGTCGGACAGCAAGCTGGTCCTGACCGTGCGCGGCACGGCCTTTGCGAAGGCCGAGGCGACGGGCGGGCAGGCCACGGTCGAGGTCGTAGAGGGCGCGGGCGACCAGTCGCTGTCCACTTTCGACGGGGAGGAGATCGCCGAGAGCGAGCGGCCGGAGCTGACCTCCGCCGGGATCGTGGTGTCCGGGGGGCGCGCGCTCGGGTCCGGCGAGAAGTTCAACGAGATCATCGAGCCATTGGCCGACAAGCTGGGTGCCGCCGTCGGTGCATCGCGCGCGGCGGTGGACGCGGGCTATGTGCCCAACGACTATCAGGTCGGCCAGACGGGCAAGATCGTGGCGCCGGAGGCCTATTTCGCCATCGGCATTTCGGGGGCGATCCAGCATCTGGCCGGGATGAAGGACTCCAAGGTCATCGTGGCGATCAACAAGGACGAGGACGCGCCGATCTTCCAAGTGGCCGATCTGGGCCTGGTGGGCGACCTGTTCACCCTGGTCCCCGAACTGACGTCCAAGCTGTGAAGCTGGACACGAAGGTCGTCGAGAAGGTCTGGGGGCGGAGCGAGCTGCCCCCGGCGCTCTCGTCGCTGCAGACGGGTGAGAAGCTGGGTGAGGTTTGGTTCGACGCTCCGGGCGAGCACCTGCCCATCCTGGTCAAGTGGATCTTCACCAGCGAGAAGCTGTCCGTGCAGGTGCATCCGACCGACGCGCAGGCGCGTGAGCGCGGCCAGCCGTCGGGCAAGGAAGAGTGCTGGTACATCCTCGACGCCGATCCGGGTGCGACGCTCGGCCTGGGCACGAAGGTCCCGATGTCGTCGGACGAATTGCGCGCGGCGGCGCTGGACGGGTCCATCGAGGACAAGATGGACTGGAAGCCGACGAAGGCTGGCGACTTCTGGTCGCTGGCCCCCGGCATCGTTCACGCGATCGGCGCGGGCATCACCTTGATCGAGGTGCAGCAGAACGCCGACATCACCTATCGGCTATACGACTATGGCCGACCGAGAGAGCTGCATTTGGACGACGGGGTCGCGGTGTCGGTGGCGGAGCCTTTCCCGGCCAGCCGCCATTCTCGTCCGACCCCTGGAGGCGCGCCGCTGGTCGACGGCGACCATTTTCGCCTGTGGCTGCGCGAAGGGACGGCGGCGTTGGGTGGGATCGCTCCGGACCGGCCGCGCTGGATCGTTCCGGTGGCGGGCACGGCCAGTTTGGACGACGACACCGCTGGACCGGGCGAATGCCTGTACGCCCCGGCCGGGGCCAGCGTCGCGTGCGCGCCCGACCTGAAAGCGCTCGTCGCGACCGAGGCCTGACGGCCTTTGCCACGCCAGGACACCGCCGCTCCCGCCGCGATCGGGGGAGCGGCGGCGATCCTTACTTCACCAGACCGGCGGTGGTGTTCGGGGTGCCGGTCTCGTGCACCACGGCGAGCGCCTCGATCGACGGCGCATAGCCCTCCACTGCGCCGCGGCGCAGGCAGAAGCGGCTGAGGATCACCCCGTAGATCAGCTTCGTCGAGATGTCGGCGATCGAGAACAGGAGCTGCTGCGTCACCACCAGATTCCCGGTCTGCGCCAGCTGCGGCAGCGCGTAGGCGATCGGGTACAGGCCCCAGGTGGCCAGCATGTACCAGAACAGCCGGCGCGGCCACATCTGGAACTCCGGCGCGGTCGAGCGCAGGCCCGAGGTGATCGTCCCGCGCACTTCCCAGATCAGCCAGGCGAAGAACACGGTGGAGACGATGCCCCAGAGGTTCAGCCGGCCAAAGTCGTTCACCTCGCCGAACTGGCCCATCAGGCCGGTCCAGATCATCAAGAGCCCCGCCGCGATCATGCGGATCGACCGCGCGTGCAGCTCTCCGCGCGCCAGTCCGAGCGCGATCGGCAGCTGCACGAGCAGCAGCGGCACGGTGATCGTCCAGTTGCCGTAGCGATAGGCGTTGGAAAAGGTCTGCCCGTTGGCCACCGGCGACCACAGGCCGGTCGCGGCCGCGAACTCGTAGCTTTCGGACCACATCGACCATTCGCGCAGCATGCTGAGGCCGGCGGACGCCATCACGACCGCCGACAGCACCGCGACCACGCGGTAGCGCGGGGCCAGCTGCAGGCTGGTCATTAGAAAATACAGGATGAACGCGAAGTGCGCGCCATAGCTGACCATCAGGATCAGCGAGCCCATCGTCCATTGCGGATCGGTGAGCGACACCAGGTTGGGCAGGTTCACAGGCAGGTCGTTCATCGCAAGGTCCCCAAACGGCGGGGCGGCCACATCGCGCCCTCACGTCCGTCGTTTTGCGTGGTAAAGCAGTGTCTCCGCGTCCAAGCAACAGCTTTGTTCACCTTGCCGCAAGGTCCTCGTTCCATGTTCAGCCATTCGGGTCCGCGCTCCTTCCTCGGCGGGGTGCTCAGCAATTTCTGGTCGCTGCCGGTTCTGGCGACCGGGTTGAGCGTGGGGTTGCTGGCGGCGTTGCTGGCGGCGGACAGCGCGGGCGCGTCGGCGTGGGTGTCGGCGCAGGGTTGGCCGTGGTCGGTGGCCGGCGACACGGTGCTGGAAACCGCGTCCACGGCGACGGCGGTCGTGGTGACGCTCGCATCCCTGTTCTTCTCGATCACCCTGATCGTGCTCACCATCGCGGCGAGCAACCTTGGGGTGCGGCTGATCGATCGGTGGGTGGGGCAGGTGTCGATCCGCGTCACCCTGTCGCTCCTCCTGGCGCTGCTTGCCTATGCGGTGCTGCTGCAGGCCGCGATCGACCCCGACGGCCCCGACGCCGAGCTGCCTCGGCTGACCCTGGCGGTGCTGCTGGTGGCGCTCGTCGCGACGCTCGGCTGGCTGGCCTACGCCTTTGATCGCCTGTCGCGGCTGATCCACGTCGACACCTCGATCGCGGGCCTGGGGGAGGATCTCGCCCGCGCGGTGGCGGCGCTGATCGCCGCCGCGCGGCCGGACGGCGTCGCCGAGCCGGAGGAGCGCCCCGCACACCCGGTGGCCGCGCGGCAGAGCGGCTATGCCACCGCGATCGACCTGGACGCGCTGGAGCGCTGGACGGTCGCGACCCGGGGATCGGTGTGGCTGACGGCCAGCGGCACGCGGTTCGTGGCGCAAGGGGATCCGGTGGCGCGGATCGACGTCGCGGGCCACGACGGCGACGACGACACCCTGCTCTCGGCCATCGACCTGCGCCGGACCCGCCGGGAAGGCGCGGGCGCGCCGTTCCACACCGCGGTGCTGGCGGAGATCGCGGTCCGCGCGCTCTCGCCGGCGCTCAACGACATCTACACAGCGCTGGTGTGCGTGGACCAGCTGCGCCGCGGCCTGGCCCCCGCCTTCGCGTCCGGCCGGCTGGACGGGCGGTTCGGGTCGAATGGGCGAGTGGTGGCACCCGGCCTGTCGGCGCGCGGGCTGCTGGAGGAGCCGCTGGCGATCCTGCGCCACGCGGCCGGCCCGCTGCCGACCATGAGCGCCCGGCTGGTGGACGCGCTGGCCCGCCTGGCGGAGGTCGCGGGGGACGCGCGGGATGCCGAATGGCTGTCGGAGAGCGCGCGCGACACCGCCGAACAGGCGCTGGCGAACGCGGTCAGCGACGACGATCGCCGGACGATCCGCGCGGCCTTGGAGCACGTGCCGGCCACGCTCGCCAAATCCGTCCCACCACCACGCCCTTGACAAACAGGTGTTCTTCCGCCATCTGACCGCCACCGTATCGGCGCGCCTAGGCACGCTTTTGGCTCGGCGGCGTGAAGGGTGCCTGATGGCATCCTGGCCGGTCCCTTCAGTTGCGGTCCTCAGTTTCACGAAGCGCCCCCCTCACGCGGGTCGTTCCCTCACCGGAGCGAACGCGGGTGTTTCGCGTGCGCGAGTCCGCGCACAGAAAGTTCACACATGACCCATTTCACCGACCTCGGCCTGGCCGAGCCGCTTCTCGCCGTCCTGAAACAGGAAGGTTACGAGACCCCGACCCCGATCCAGGCGCAGGCGATCCCGCACGTGCTGACCGGCCGCGACCTGCTCGGTATCGCGCAGACCGGCACGGGCAAGACGGCGGCGTTCGCGCTGCCCATCCTGCACCGGCTGTTCGACCGCGTGGTCGTGCCGACGCCCAAATCGGCCCGCGTCCTGGTGCTGGCCCCCACGCGAGAGCTCGCCAGCCAGATCGCGGAGAGCTTCTCGGTTTACGGCCGCAGGCTCCGCCCGTCGGTCACCACCGTCTTCGGCGGCGTGCCGGTGTCGAAACAGGCCCGCGCCCTGGCGCGCGGCGTCGACGTGCTGGTGGCGACGCCGGGCCGGCTGCTCGACCTGATCGACCAGCGCGCGCTGACCTTGAACGGCGTGGAGGTGCTGGTGCTGGACGAGGCCGATCAGATGATGGACCTGGGCTTCATCCATGCGCTTCGCAAGATCGTGTCGCTGTTGCCGGCCAAGCGCCAGACCCTGTTCTTCTCCGCAACCATGCCCCCTGCCATCCGCGAACTCGCGGGCAAATACCTGACCAACCCGGCCCAGGTCGCGGTGGCCCCGCAGGCCACCACCGCCGAGCGGGTGGACCAGTCCGCCTATTTCGTCGATCAGCGTGACAAGCCGGCGCTGCTGGCGACCGTGCTGCAGGGTTGGGACTACGACCGGGTGCTGGTGTTCACCCGCACCAAGCACGGGGCCGATCGCGTGGTGCGCCAGCTGGCGGCCAACAACATCGCCGCCGCCGCCATCCACGGCAACAAGTCGCAGCCGCAGCGCGAACGCGCGCTCGACGCTTTTCGCACCGGCGACACGCGCGTGCTGGTCGCCACCGACATCGCGGCGCGCGGCATCGACGTGGAAGGCGTCAGCCACGTCATCAACTACGAACTGCCCAATGTGTCGGAGCAATATGTCCACCGCATCGGGCGCACGGCGCGCGCGGGCGCGGACGGGCAGGCGGTGGCGTTCGTGGACGGGGAGGAGCGCGCCTACCTGACCGCGATCGAGCGGCTGACGAAGCAGCCGGTCACGCGGCTGAAGCTGCCCGACAACTTCACGGCCGCCGCCCCGGTGGGCGTGGTCGAGCCCAAGCGCGGTCCCAAGCCGCATCGGGGCGGCGGCGGCCGCAACCAGGGCGGCCCGCGCAAGCCCAAGGCCACCCATTCCGCCCAGCCGGCGGGCGAGCGCGGCGGGGAGCGTGCGCGCGCCCGGCCAACGGCTCCGGCCGGGGTCCGCGCAGCCGGGGTCGCGGCCGCTCCGGCGGTGGCCAGGGCGCGCAGAGCGGCGGCGCGCGGGGCTGAGGCCCGACTTCCCGCCCCCTCTCGCAGTGCGGGCGGGGTCGGGAGCGGCGCGCGCCGACGCGGTTCCGCCGCGTCAGCTCTGCGGCATGGTCCCGGGCCGCAGATGGGCGAACATGTGCGCGAGGTAGTCCGGCTTGCCGAGCGCGACGCCTCGGTTCCGCAGGATCGCGTAGGCGATCGTGACGTGAAAGAAGAACTGGGACAGCGCCCAGTCCCGGGCATATTGCTCCGCCGTCAGGTCGAAGATCATGCCGGTCGGAAGCGAGTGGGCGATCGGCCGTGACGGGTCGGCGTTCACCGGTTCGTCCGGCAGGGAGCGGACAAGGGCGACGGTCTCCTCGATACGGGTTCGCGCCTCGGCCAGTGTGCCGGGGTGTTCGCCCCCGTTGCGCCCTTCGTTCAGCAGGCGCTCGACCGACGGCGGAAACTCCTCTCCCCTCAATCGAAAGACACCTTCCTGCGCCTGGGCGCAGGCGAAGCGGATCTGGGTCGACAGCGGGAACATGTCGGGTGCCAGGCGGGCGGACAGCAGCGCCTCCGCCTCGCCGTCCGGCATCTGCTCCTGGGCTTTGGCAAGCCAGGCCGACAGGGCCGGCAGCAGGTGCAGACAGGTGGTGGTCAGCAGGGTGGTCGGTGTCATGATCGCTCCTTCGTGGAAGGGGATCGCTCTGGCAGAACCCGCGTCGGTCTGCGACACCGGTCAGCGCCGCGCGCCGGCGCGGTCTGCAGGAGATCGACATCGTGACCACCCGCTACACCCACGACGCGCTCGTCATCGGGGCCGGGTCGGCCGGACTGACGGCCGCTGGTGGCCTTGCCATGTTCGGCCTCGACGTGGCGCTGATCGAGCGCGCGGAGATGGGCGGCGAGTGCCTGAACACCGGTTGCGTGCCCTCCAAGGCGCTGCTGGCCGCCGCCCGGCACGCGCAGGCCGTCCGCGATGCCGCGCGCTTCGGTGTCGAGGCCGGCGCGCCCAGCACCGACTTCGCCGGGGTGCGCGCCCATATCCGTTCCGCCATCGAAGCCCTCGCACCGGAGGACTCCGCCGAGCGGTTCGAGGGCATGGGAGTGGAGGTGCTGCGCGGGCAGGCGACGCTGCTCGACGCGCGCCGCCTCACCATCGATGGCCGCACCCTGTCCGCACCCCGTCTGGTGCTCGCGACCGGCTCCGACCCCGCCGTGCCGCCGGTCCCCGGACTGGCGGACGGGCCGTTCCTGACGAACGAGACCGTCTGGGGGCTGGACGTGCTGCCCGACCACCTCGTCATCCTGGGCGCGGGCAATATCGGGTGCGAACTGGGACAGGCGTTCCGCCGGCTCGGGTCGGACGTCACGGTCATCGACGTCGGCCGCCCCCTGTCGCGCGACGACGCGCAGGCGGCGGCGATCGTTCAGGGCGCGCTGGAGGGGGAGGGGGTGCGCTTCGTCACCGGCCGCGCGGCCGGGGTCGCGCGCGACGAGGGGGTGACGGTCACCTTGGAGGACGGCCAGGCGATCGCCGGCACGCACCTGCTGGTCGCCGCCGGGCGACGGGCGCGCGTGGAGGGCTTCGGGCTGGAGTGGACCGGGGTGAAGGTGGGCGAGAACGGGATCGTCGTGGACCGCCGCCGGCGCACGAACGTGCCCGGCGTCTATGCGGTGGGCGATTGCCGCGACGGCCCGCGCCTGACCCACGCGGCGGGACGCGACGGGTCGGCCGTGGCGCTGGAGATCGGATTGGGCGTACCCTCTCCCGTCGACGACGACACGCTGCCCTGGGTGACCTTCACCACGCCCGAACTCGCCCAGGTCGGCCTGACGGAGGAGCGGGCGCGCGAGCGGGGCTGGGAGGTGACGGTCGAGCGTCGGGACTTCGCGCACAACGACCGCGCGGTGGCCGACGGCGACGATCGGGGTTTCCTGAAGGTCGTGCGGCGGGGTCGCGCGGTGATCGGCGTCACGATCGTCGGCGCGGGCGCGGGCGAGCTGTTGGCGCCGTGGAGCCAGATCATCGCCGGCAAGGCATCCACCTTCGCGCTGGCGTCGTCCGTCGTGGCCTATCCGACCCGTACGGAGCTGTCGAAGACCGCGGCCTTCGGGTTGCACGAGGGGCTGGTGTTCTCGCCCGTGCCCAAATGGTGGGCCGGCCGGCTGGCGCGCTGGCGCCGCTAAGTCCCTGCGGTGGCGCGGGAACGCCGGCGTCGCGCGCATCGTTGAACCCGCCATGGCGACTCAATTGCAGGACCCCCCGGCCTCGGCGCTTCTGGGCCGCGTGCGCGCCGTCGCCGCCGCCTTGGACCGCGTGCCGCCGGCGGAGGATCGCTTTCCCGCCGACGCCGTGGCGCGGTTGCTGGCGACCGGGGCGGGGGAGGCCTTCGTCACCTTGTCCTCGCCGGACGCGGTGGAATTGCTGCGCGACACGCTGCGCGCGATCGGCGGCGGCGACCTGGCGTGCGGGCGCATCTTCGAAGGCCACGTCAACGCCGCCCAGCTGGTCCACGCGCTCGGCACGGGCGAACAGCGCGCCCGACTGTCGCGCGACGTGGCCGCCGGCCGGCTGTTCGGCGTGTGGAACACGGAGGGCGGCGATCCCGTGCGGCTGACGGGTCGTCCGGGCGAGTGGCGACTGACGGGCGCCAAGACCTTCGCGACCGGGGCCGGCGATGTCGACCGGATGCTGATCACCGCCGCGCACCCGGCGGGTGGTCGCCAGCTCGTGCTGGTCGATCATGGGCCGGACCAGGCGGGCCGAGTCGACCAGTCCGGCTGGACCGTGCGCGGCATGGGGGCGAGCCAGTCGGGCCGCTACGACTTCACCGGCCTGGCGGTGCCCGACCATTGGCTGATCGGGCGACCCGACGATTACCTGTCCGAACCGCGCTTTTCGGCCGGGGCGTGGCGCTTCGCGGCGGTGCAGCAGGGCGGGGCGGAGGCGCTGGTGCGTCACTATCGCGACCATCTGGTGGCCACCGGCAAGGGCGACGACCCGATCCAGCGGCTGCGCTTCGGCGGGGCGGTGGCGGCGGTCCGGTCGGCGGGCCTGTGGGTGGCGCAGGCGGCGAGCGCGGCGGAGGCGCAGTCGGCCAACGCGATCCCCCTGGTGCTGATGGCGCGCGGCCAGGTGGAGGACGCGGCGATGCGGGCGATGGAGGCGGCGACCCGCGCGATCGGAACGCGGTCCTTTGTCACGGGCGACCGGGTCGACCGCATCGTGCGCGACCTGGGCCTCTATCTGCGCCAGCCCGTGCCCGACCAGGCGCGCGACCGGGCGGCGGCCGCCTGGCTGGAGAGCGACGGGTGGGGCGAGGACCGCTGGTGGTAGCGCCCGGCTGGCGGGACTGGCGACGGCTGGACCGCCGCGCCCGCTCGCTCACGGGGCGAGACGCGCGAGCGGCCGGACCCTGGATGGTGCTCGCTCCCCATCCCGATGACGAGGCGCTGGGCGGCGGCGCGCTTCTCGCCACGCTCTGCGCCGGCGGGGCGCGCCCGCACCTCGCCTTCGTGACCGACGGGGCCGCGTCCCACCCCGACTCTCCCGGCTGGACCCCCGCTCGCCTGGCGGGCGCGCGGCGGCGGGAGGGTGCCAGTGCGGCCCGCGCCCTGGGCCTGGACCGCGCGCCCCTGTGGCTGGACTGGTCGGACGCGCGGCCGCCCGCCGTCGGATCGCGGGCGTGGCGCCGCACCGTCCGGCGGCTGGGCGCGCACCTGCGCCGCCACCAGGTCCGCCAACTGGTGACCAGCTGGGGCGCGGAGGGGCATTGCGACCACGCGGCCGCCGCCCGTCTGGCCGATGCCGCCGCGAAGGCCAGCCGACGCCCCGTGCGCGTGACCAGCGTCGCCGTGTGGGGCTGGACCGAGCCGAGCCTTGCCCGGCAAGTCGGGCGGCGACCGCTCACCGCCGTCGCGGTCGCGGCGGGCCGACCGGCGGCGGCGCGGGCGCTCCGACGGCATCGAAGCCAGTTGGGCACCCGCATCCCGGGCGGTTTTCGTCTGCCGCGCGCCATGTGGCGGCTGGTCGAGAGGCCCCGCCTGATCCTGATCGAAGGGAGTGGCGCGTGACCCGGCGAGAGCGGTCGATCGATCCCGACTGGTTCGAGGACCTGTTCGCGCGCGAGGGCGATCCGTGGGACTTCGCCACGAGCGACTATGAGCGGGCGAAGTACGACGATACCCTGTCGCACCTGCCCACCGGACCGATCGGAAGGACGCTGGAGGTCGGGTGCGCCAATGGCGTCCTGACCGACCGTCTGGCACCGTTCGTGACCGAACTGGTCGCCACCGACGTCTCCGCCACCGCGCTCGCCGCCGCCCGCGAACGCTGCGCGGGACGCGACAATGTGCGCTTCGTGGAGCAGCGCGCGCCGCGACGGATGCCACCCGGCCCCTTCGCCCTGGCCGTGCTGAGCGAGGTCGTCTATTACTGGGACCGCGCGGACGTGACCCGGCTGGCGGACTGGGCGCGACGCGGCGGGGTGGGCGAGGGCGGACACCTGCTGCTGGTCCACTGGACCGGCGACACGGACTATCCCCAGTCCGGCGACGCGGCCATCGAGCAGTTGCTGTCGGACCTGGGGGACCGCGTCGCCGTCGAGGTGGCGGAGCGGCGGGATCGGTATCGGCTGGACCGATGGCGTCTGGTCGGTCCGCCGCCCGACCCACCGGCCTGAGCGCGCGTTCGGTCAACCGGCCTGTCGAACCCCGCTCTGCAGACGCCGGATGCGACGCTGGGCCCGCGCGAGTTCCGCGGGCAGCGTGGCGAATGTCAGGCAGGCGTCCCGGCCGGCCCGTTCCCGATCCAGCGCCACCTCCAGCCGGTAGGTCTCGTGGATCGGGTCGGTGTCCGCCTGCTCGACCCAGCGGGCGAGCGTGTCGGCCATGCCCCCGGGCGCGCGGCCGTCCAGCCGGGCGGAGGTGGTGACGCGCACGTCGATCGCGTGGCGCACCCGGCCGCCGGCCCGGCGCAGGGCGGCCACCAGGGCGCGGTCTTCCGCCACCGGCGGCGTCGGCGCTCCGCCGATGCGACGATACCAGCCGAGCGTCGTCGCCAGGCTGGCCCCGCCTTCGTACCAGTGGCGCGGCCAGGGCTCGCCGTCCGACCCGCCGCCGGCGGCGCGCAGCCAATCCAGGGCGACGTAGTAGCGGGTGAGCAGGTTCAATCGTCGGCGCGCCGGCGACGGCAACCCCCGCCGCTCGGCGCGCCCGGTGAGCGCTCGGCCGGCCACCACATCCCACCCGGCGTCCAGGTGCAGTGCGGTCCGCGCGAACCAGTCCGCCGCCACCAACGTGTCGCCGTCCGTGGTGGCCAGCACGTCGTCCGGCCGTTCCAGCAGCGCCGCCGCCTCGTCGAGCGCCAGCCGGCGCGACCAGCCGGCGTGCGCGTGCGGCGGCGCCAGGGTCGCCGCGCGCCAGGCGATCCGCGCATGACGCGGCCGAAAGTCGCGCACCACCGCCACGGTGTCGTCGGCGCAGTTGTTGGCGAAGGGCACCAGGGTCACGGGACCTTCCACCAGCGCGGCGGCGCTGTCGAGGGCGGCGAGGCAGGCGGGCGCGTGCCCGACCTCGTCCTTCATCGGAATGGCGACCGCCCAGGCGCGGACCATCCGGGTCGTCACCCGCGTCCGATCACCGCTCCAGCGCCCTTTTCAGATTGCGTGCGGCATAGTCCTGCGCCTCGCCCGCTTCCGGAATCACGGCCGCGGCACCGAAGAATTCGTGGGTGACGCCGCGATAGAGCTGCTGGTTCACCGTCACCCCCGCCGCGCGGAGACGGTCGGCCAGCATGTCGCCCTCCGACCTCAAAGGGTCCACCTCCGCCTGCACGAGCGTGACCGACGGCAGGCCGGTCAGGTTCGCGGCCACCAGGTTCAAGCGGGGATCGGCGGCATCGGCGGTGGAGCGCATGGTATGGTACAGGAACCAGGCCATGGCCGCCCGGTTCAGCACGAACGCCTGCGCGTTGGCCTGATAGCTGGGGGTGTTCAGATCCGTGCCCGCCACGGGATAGACCGACAGGATCGCCTTTGGCAGCGCCAGGCCGGCATCGCGTGCCGCGACGGACGTGGCGACCGCCAGATTGCCCCCCGCGCTCTCGCCTGCGATCGCCAGTCGTTCCGGATCGACGCCGACCGTGGCGGCGTTGCGCAGCATCCAGCGATAGGCGGCCAGCGCGTCGTCGTGCTGCGCCGGGAACTTGGCTTCCGGCGCCAGTCGGTAGTTCACGGACACGACCACCGCGCCGACCTTCTGCGCCAGCGCGCGGGCCGACGCGCCATAGGCGTCCGCGCTCGCAAGCACCCACCCGCCACCGTGGAAATACAAGATGCCGGGCTGCGCGCCGGTCAGTCCGGCGGGAGTGTAGACCTTGGCCGTCAACGGACCGCCGGGTCCGGGGATCGTGATCGAACGTTCGGTCACCGTCATCGGCGGGGTGAGGCCGCGCTGCTGCATCACGGCCTTGACGCCGTCCCCGAACAGCGGCTGCTGGCGCGCCTCGGCCGGCGTCAGCGTGTGGTACGGTCGGAGGTTCAGGCCCTTCAAGGCGTCGATCACCGCCTGGTTGGCGGCGGCGACCTTTGGCCCGCTATACGGAATGTCGGCGCGGCCCATCGGGCGACCGTCGGCCACCGACGCGCCCCCGGTCTTGTCGGCCGGAATGGTCTGGCAACCCGCCAGGGCCAAGGCGGCACCGGACGCCAAGAGGGCGGTGCCGCCGAAAGGTCGAAGGGTCATGTGTCTCTCCCGCTGTTCGGCCGAGGGGAATGGGCCGGAGTCTTCGATCCGCTAAACCCTTGTTCAGATACGGGGTTCCGTTCGGCGGCGGACGGAACCGACGCGGCCGGGCTCGGGTTGAACGGCTGATCCGCAGTCGTTCGCCGCAAAGGAGTTTCCGCCCATGTACCGCACCGCCGCCGCCCTGCTCTTCGCCATCGCCGCTCCGGCCACGGCCCAGATGGCCGCGCCCATGATGACGACCCCCGCCAACGAGGCCACACCGCCCCCGGCGCTCGCGACCACTCAGGCCCAGCCCTATCTCTACGCGGCCGGTCAGAGTGACCTGTACGAGATTTCCAGCAGCCTGGTGGCGCTGCAGCGGTCCCAGAACCCGGCGGTGAGGCAATTCGCCCAGCGGATGATCGAGCACCATACCGAGACGACGAACGCGGCGCTGATGGCGGCCAAGCAGGCCGGCGTGGTGGCACCCCCGCCGGTCCTGGACGAGTCCGGCCGCCAGAAGATCACCGCCCTGTTGAGCGCACCGGCGACGGGGTTCGATCGGGAGTTCCTGACGCAGCAGGATGCCAGTCACCAGGCGGCGTTGCAGGTGGTGAGCGGATATGCCGAACGCGGCGACGTGCCGGCCCTGCGACAGGCCGCGACCCGGACCGTGCCGATCGTCAGCGGCCACCTGACCACGCTGCGGACGATCATGGCACGGATGTGAGCCCTCTTCCCACCCGCCACCCGCTGGGTTAGCCTTTCCACCGGACTTGCCCGGAGGTGAGCCGGGGAGACGGGATGCATCCAGCCACTCACGCGCGGGCACGGCCCGACCATCCTGCCATCCGGGTGGCAGGGACGGGAGAGGTCTGGACCTATGGCGACCTGGACCGCGCGTCCAACCGCGTGGCGCATATGTTCCGGGCCCGCGGCCTGCCGATCGGGGCGACCGTGGCGCTGTGCCTCGACAACCGACCCGACTATCTGGCGATCGCCTGGGGCGCGCAGCGGGCGGGGCTGGCGCTGGTGGCGATCAGCACCCGGCTGACCGCGGCCGAGATCGCCTATATCGTGCGGGACTCCGGGGCCACGCTGATGATCGCGGGACCCGGCATCGGGCCTGTGTTCGCCGCCCTGCCCGACGCATTGGACGTCCCGGTCCTGGCGGTCGGCGGCGAGTGGGACGCGGCCCTGAAGGTCCAGCCGGACACGCCGATCCCCGATCAGCGGGCGGGCACCGACATGCTCTACTCGTCCGGGACCACCGGCCGGCCAAAGGGCATTCGGCTGCCGCTGCCCGACGACCCGGCGATCGACGGGGCGAACAGCCTGGCGGGGCTGGCGCAGATGGCGTTCGGGATGGGCGAGGACACGATCTACCTGTCGCCCGCGCCGCTCTATCACGCGGCACCGCTGCGCTGGTGCATGACGACCCACCGGCTGGGCGGGACGGTGGTGCTGATGGAAAAGTTCGACCCCGTCGCCGCGCTGACCGCGATCGAGCGCCACCAGGTCACCCATGGCCAGTTCGTGCCCACCCACTTCGTGCGCCTGCTCAAGCTGCCCGAGGCGGAGCGCGCGGTCCACGACGTGTCTTCGCTTCGGGTCGCGATCCACGCCGCCGCCCCGTGCCCGGTGCCGGTGAAGCGCGCGATGATCGACTGGTGGGGACCCGTGCTGGTGGAATATTATGCGGGGACGGAGGGCAACGGCCTGACGATGATCGGGTCGGCCGACTGGCTGGCGCACGAGGGCAGCGTGGGCAAGGCGCTGATCGGCCAACTGCACGTCTGCGACGAGGCGGGACGCGAACTGGCGGCCGGCGAGGAGGGCCTCGTCTATTTCGGCGGCGCGGGCACCTTCGAGTACCACAACGACCCGGGCAAGACCGCGGCCGTCACTCATCCGAACGGCTGGACCACGTTGGGCGATGTCGGCCGGGTGGACTCGGACGGCTATCTCACCCTCACCGATCGCGCGGACTTCATGATCATTTCGGGCGGGGTGAACGTCTATCCGCAAGAGGTGGAGGACCTGCTGGTCACCCATCCGCTGGTCGCCGACGTGGCCGTGGTCGGCGCGCCGCACCCCGACCTGGGCGAACAGGTGGTCGCCGCCGTCCGCTTGTCCGACCCGGCGCTCGGCTCGCCCGCGCTGGAGGCGGAGCTGATCGCCTGGGTCCGGCAGCGCCTGTCGGGCGTGAAGACGCCGCGCCGCGTCGAGTTCGTGGACGAACTGCCCCGCGCCGAGACGGGCAAGCTCTACAAGCGCCTGATCCGGGACCGATACCGGCGCGAGGGCGTTCCCCCAACGAGAGAGAGGACCACCCCATGACCACCGCCACCGCACTGAAGAGCTACGCCAATCTGATCGACGGAAAGCTGGTGGCGGACAGCGGCTGGATCGAGGTCGTGAACCCGGCGACCGAACAGCCCATCGGCCGGGTGCCCGACGCCGACGCCGCGACCCTGGACCGCGCGGTCGCGGCGGCCCGCGCGGCGTTCCCGGCCTGGTCGAAGCGGCCGATCGAGGAACGCCGGGCCGTGCTGCAGCAGGTCGGCGCGGCGATCAAGGAGAACTCCGACGAACTGATGCGCCTGCTGACGAGCGAGCAGGGCAAGCCGCACGCGCAGGCCAAGGGCGAGATACTGGGGGCGGCCGGCATGACCGGCGCGCTCGCCTCGCTCAGCCTGGACGACAAGGTGACGGAGGACTCCGACACGCGGACCACCACCGTGCGCCGGGTGCCGATCGGCGTCGTGGGCGCGATCGTGCCGTGGAACTTCCCCGTGCTGATGGCGGTGCAGAAGATCGCGCCGGCACTGCTGGCGGGCAACACGATGGTGCTGAAGCCCTCGCCCTTCACCCCGCTCGCCACCCTGCGGCTGGCGGAGCTGGTGGCCGATATCGTGCCCGCCGGCGTGCTCAACATCGTCACCGGCGGCGACGCGCTCGGCCCGTTGATCACCAGTCACAAGGGCATCGACAAGGTCAGCTTCACCGGCTCCACCGCGACCGGCAAGAAGGTGATGGAGAGCGCGTCGGCCGACCTGAAGCGCATCACGCTGGAGCTGGGCGGCAACGACGCGGCCATCGTGCTGCCCGACGCCGACCCGAAGGCGACCGCCGCCAAGGTGTTCTGGGCCGCCTTCACCAATGCCGGCCAGATCTGCATCGCGGCCAAGCGGGTCTATGTCCACAAGGACATCTACGACGAGTTCGCCGCCGCCCTGGCCGAACTGGCGCGTTCGGTGAAGGTGGGTGACGGGGCGGAGCAGGGGACCACGATCGGCCCGATCCAGAACAAGCGCCAATTCGAACGGGTGACGGAGCTGGTCGCCGACGCGCACGACAAGGGATACAAGTTCCTGGTCGGCGGCGAGGCGTCGAACGTGCCCGGATACTTCATGCCGGTGTCCATCCTCGACAACCCGCCGGAGGACGCGCGGATCGTGGCGGAGGAGCAGTTCGGCCCGGTGCTGCCGATCATGCGGGTGGACAGCGTCGAGGAGGCGCTGGAGCGCGCCAACGCCAGCGAATATGGGTTGGCGGGCAGCGTATGGACCGGCGATCCGAACGCGGGCTACGAGCTGGCCAAGCGGATGGAGACCGGGACGGTCTGGGTGAACGAGGCGCTGCACCTGTCCCCCTTCGCCCCGTTCGGCGGCCACAAGAACTCGGGCATCGGGGCGGAATTGGGACCCGAGGGCTTGCACGAATTCACCTACCCGCAGACGATCTCGGTGCGGAAGGCGGCCTGACCACCCTTACCGTCACCCCAGCGGACGCTGGGGTCTCCCAGGGAGTTGCGCGCGAGCTTCCGACGAGATGCCAGCCTGCGCTGGCATGACGATCAAGACACGGCGCCTCGTTTAGGAGAACACACATGGCAGACGCATACATCGTCGACGCGGTCCGGCTGGCCGGGGGCAAGCGCGGGGGCAAGCTGGCGGGCACGCACCCGGTGGACATGGGCGCGCATGTGCTCGACGCGCTGATCGAGCGCGTGCGCCTGGACGGAGCGGCGGTGGAGGACGTCATCATGGGCTGCGTCATGCAGGCCGGACAGCAGTCCTTCCACGTCGGCCGGAACTGCGTGCTGGCCGCCAATCGCCTGCCCGACAGCGTGCCGGCGGTGACGATCGACCGCCAGTGCGGATCGTCGCAGCAGGCGATCCAGTTCGCCGCCCAAGCGGTGATGAGCGGCACGCAGGACGTCGTGATCGCGGCCGGCGTGGAGAGCATGACGCGCGTGCCGATGGGCACCACGGGTTCGCTGCACATGAAGGAGGGGCTGGGCCACTACAAATCGCCCCGGCTGGAGGAGCGCTTTCCCGGCATCATGTTCTCGCAATTTCTGGGCGCGGAGATGGTCGCCAAGAAGCACGGCCTGACGAAGGACGATCTCGACGAATACGCGCTTGAGTCTCACCGGCGCGGCAAGGCGGCGGCCGACGCGGGCCGCTTCGATAACGAGATCACGGGCATCACGGTCGAGACGCCCGATGGCGAGGTGTGCCACGACACCGACGAGGGCGTGCGCGCCGACGCGACGCTCGACGGCATCCGTTCGGTCAAGTTGTTGCAGGAAGGCGGGGTCATCACGGCGGCCAACGCCAGCCAGATCTGCGACGGATCATCCGCCGTGCTGGTCGTGAGCGAGCGCGCGCTGAAGGAGCACGGCCTGACGCCGCGCGCGCGCATCGTCAACTTGACGGTCACGGCGGGCGATCCGGTCATCATGCTGGAAGAGCCGCTGTTCGCGACCGATCGGGCCCTGGAGCGCGCGGGCATGACCATCGACCAGATCGACGCCTATGAAGTGAACGAGGCCTTCGCTCCCGTGCCGCTCGCCTGGGCCAAGCATGTGGGCGCGGACCCCGAGCGCATGAACGTGAATGGCGGAGCCATCGCGCTCGGCCATCCGCTGGGCGCGAGCGGAACGAAGCTGATGGCGACGCTGCTGAACGTGCTCGACCAGCGGGACGGCAAGTATGGGTTGCAGACGATGTGCGAGGGCGGCGGGATCGCCAACGTGACCATCGTGGAGCGTTTGGCCTGACCGCCTTCCCTCCCCTTCAGGGGGAGGGGAGCTTTAGGAAGATTCCTTTGTCCTGAGGCAATCGTCCACGCCGCACCTCCCCACCCCAACCCCTCCCCTGAAGGGGAGGGGCTTCCCAATGACCAGCAGGAGATATCATGAAGATCACCACCGACACCGCCGCCATCGTCACTGGCGCGGCCTCCGGCCTGGGTGCCGCCACCGCCCGCCTGCTCGCATCGAAGGGAGCCAAGGTCGCCATCTTCGACCTGCAGGAGGAGAAAGGCGAAGCGATCGCCAAGGAGATCGGCGGCGTGTTCTGCGAGGCGAACGTGACGGATGAGGCGTCGATCGACGCCGCCTTCGCCAAGGCGCGTCAGGCGCACGGGCAAGAGCGCATCCTGGTGAACTGCGCGGGCACCGGCAACGCTATCAAGACGGCCAGCCGGTCAAAGGAGGATGGGTCGATCCGCTCCTTTCCCATGGCCGCGTTCGAGTTCGTCATCCAGATCAACCTGATCGGCACCTTCCGCTGCCTGTCCAAGTCGGCGGCCGGCATGATGACGCTCGACCCCGGCGACGACGGCGAGCGCGGGACGATCGTGAACACGGCCTCGGTCGCGGCGGAGGACGGACAGGTCGGCCAGGCCGCCTATTCGGCGTCCAAGGGCGGGGTGGTCGGCATGACGCTGCCGATCGCGCGCGACCTGATGGCGGAGGGCATCCGGGTGAACACCATCCTGCCGGGCATCTTCGACACACCGCTGATGAACGCCGCCCCGCCGCAGGTGAAGGAGGCGCTCGCCGCGTCCGTGCCGTTCCCCAAGCGGCTGGGACTGCCGGAAGAATATGCCCATCTGGCTCTGGCGATGGTCGAGAACGGCTATTTCAACGGCGAAGACGTGCGCCTGGACGGTGCCATTCGAATGGCTCCACGGTAGGAGGCTGTGGTTCTGAACAAAATGTGAACGACCTGGAACTATTCGCGGGCTGACCGGTTGATCTAGTGTAAGTAGAATACGAAGGAGATACACTATGACCGACCTTAAGACTCGCGAATCCAATGACATCATTGCCGCGGACAAGGTCGAAGGCACTCCGGTCTTTGGCGCGAACCGCGACAAGATGGGGGACGTGAAATCGATCATGATCAACAAGCGGACCGGCAAGGTCGAGTACGCTGTTCTGTCGATCGGTGGAGTGCTCGGAATGGGCGCGAAGCTGCATCCCGTGCCGTGGTCCAAGTTGGACTACAACACCGATCTGAACGGCTTTCTCCTGAACGTCACGGAGGAGCAGTTGAAGAAGGCCCCTACGGTCGACGCCAACGAGGGGTTCATGCTGAACGCTGATCGCCAGCGCGAAACAGAAGTCTACAGCTTTTATGACGAGCGGCCCTACTGGTCGTAAGTGCCGAAAGATTGCGTTTGGAACGGGGCCTCACGGCCCCGTTTCTCATGGTGCGGCCCGGTCGTGAATGGCCGGGCCGTCGCGTCAGTAGAGGAGTCGAGAAGATGCCGAAGGTAAACACCGACGAAAGCGCCGACCTGATCTCCGCCGACAAGGTGGCCGGAACGACGGTCTATGGCCCCGATCGGGATAAGATGGGCGAGATCACCTCCGTCATGATCCACAAGCTTGGCGGCCAGGTGGCCTATGCGGTCCTGTCGATCGGCGGGTTCCTGGGGATCGGGACGAAGTACCATCCGGTGCCTTGGGCGAAGCTCACCTACGACACCGATCTGGGCGGCTATCGCCTGAACGTCGCGGCGGACCGGCTGAAGGACGCTCCGGCCTTCGATCAGCCCGGTGGCTACGACCGCGATGCCGAACACGCGATCTACCGCTATCATGACGAGCCGCCCTACTGGTCCTGACAGCGAAAGGGGCGCGGCATCCGGTGCCACGCCCCTCCCTCGTCGGCGGCCGGGGCGCGAAGTGCCCCCGGCCATGACGATTAGCGGTGCAGATCGAAGCGGTCCGCCTCCATGATCTTCACCCAAGCGGACACGAAGGTTTCCACGAACCGCTGCTCTCCGTCCGCGCTCGCATAGACCTCGGCCACGGCGCGCAGTTCGGAGTTCGATCCGAACACCAGGTCGGCGCGCGTGCCGGTCCATTTGGCCTGGCCGTCGACCAGTCCCTCGAACGTCTCCGACTGCCGATCGAGAGGGCGCCAGGTCGTCCCCATCGCCAGCAGGTTGACGAAGAAGTCGTTCGACAGCGTGCCCACCCGGTCGGTCAGCACACCCTGCCGGGTGCCCTTGTGGGTGACGCCGAGCACGCGCAAGCCGCCGATCAGCGCCGTCATTTCGGGCGCGGTGACGTCCAGCAGGTTGGCGCGGTCGATCAGCAGATACTCCGCCGGCAGTCGGCTGTCCGGGCTCTTGTAGTTGCGGAAGGCGTCGGCCCGCTGCTCCATCTCGCTGAACGACTGTACGTCGGTCTGCTCCTGCGTGGCGTCGACTCGTCCGGGCGTGAACGGCACCGTAAGGTCGCGGCCCGCGGCCTTGGCCGCCTGCTCGATGCCCACGCCGCCGCCCAGCACGATCAGGTCGGCGAGCGACACGGCCTTGCCGCCGTTCGTCCGTCCGTTGAAGTCGACCGCGATCGCTTCCAGCCGCTCGATAACGGGTCCGATGGTCGCCCAATCGTTGCTCATCCAGCTGCGCTGCGGCTCCAGGCGGATGCGCGCGCCATTGGCACCGCCCCGCTTATCGCTCTGGCGGAAGGACGAGGCCGACGCCCAAGCGACGGTGACCAGCTGGGTGGACGACAGTCCGCTATCGACGATCCGCTGCTTGAGCGCGGCGATGTCGGCCGCGTCGATCGGCGCGCCGGACGCGTCGGGCAGGGGGTCCTGCCACAGCAGTTCCTCGGACGGCACCTCCTGCCCCAGATAGCGTGCCTTCGGCCCCATGTCGCGGTGGGTCAGCTTGAACCAGGCGCGCGAAAAGGCGTCGGCGAAGGCGTCCACGTCGCCCAGGAACCGGCGCGAGATGCGCTCGTAGGCCGGGTCCATCCGCAAGGCGATGTCGGTGGTCAGCATCTGGGGGGCGTGGCGAACGCCGGGCCGGTGCGCGTCCGGCACCGCGTCGGCGGACGCGCCGTCCTTGGGCCGCCACTGCCAGGCGTCGGCGGGGCTCTTCGTCAGTTCCCACTCATGGCCGAACAGCGTCTCGAAATAGCCATTGTCCCACTTGGTGGGTTCCGGCGTCCAGGTGACCTCCAGCCCGCTGGTGATCGTGTCTTCCGAATGGCCCTTGCCGAAGCTGTTGCGCCAGCCGAGACCCAGTTCCTGCAACTCCGCGCCCTCCGGCTCTGGGGCCACATTGTCGATGGGCGGGGCGGCGCCGTGCGTCTTGCCGAAGGTGTGGCCGCCCGCGATCAGCGCCACCGTCTCCTCGTCGTTCATGGCCATGCGGCCGAACGTCTCACGGATGTCGCGCGCCGAGGCGATGGGGTCGGGGTTCGCGTTCGGGCCTTCCGGGTTCACATAGATCAGGCCCATCTGCACGGCGGCCAGCGGGGTCTCCAATTCCCGGTCGCCCGTATAGCGCTCGTCGCCCAGCCACTCATTCTCCGGACCCCAATAGACGTCCTCGTCGGGCTCCCACTCGTCGGCCCGGCCGCCGGAAAAGCCGAAGGTCTGGAGGCCCATGGACTCGAGCGCCACATTGCCGGTCAGCACGAACAGGTCGGCCCAGGAGATCGACTGGCCATATTTCTGCTTGATCGGCCACAACAGCCGGCGCGCCTTGTCCAGGTTGGCGTTGTCGGGCCAGCTGTTGAGCGGGGCGAAGCGCTGCTGCCCGCCACCCGCACCACCGCGCCCGTCCGCCACCCGATAGGTGCCGGCGGAGTGCCAGGCCATGCGGATCATGAAGGGGCCGTAATGGCCGAAATCCGCCGGCCACCAGGGCTGTGACGTGGTCAGCATCGTGGCGATGTCCGCCTTCAGCGCGTCGAGGTCGAGCGCCTGGAAGGCCGCCGCATAGTCGAAGTCGGGGTCGAGCGGGTTCCGCGCCGGCGTGTTCTTCGCCAGAATCTTGATGTTCAGCTTTTTCGGCCACCATTCCTGGTTCGGATCGCCCTGCGTGGGATGGGCGACCCGGTCGTGGGCGATGGGACAGCGCTGTCCGGCGGCGACCGCTCCGTCCGTGTTCATTTCGGCTTCGACGGCGTCGTCGTGCTTCACTTCGGCCATGGGGACACTCCTTGTGTTTGGATCAGAGGGTGGGGCGGGTGGCCGCGCACGAGGCGCAGAACCCGCGAAAGATGACGTCGGCCTCGTCGATGACGAACCCGGCCGCGTCGGAGGCCTGCAGACACGGTGCCGCTCCGACGGCGCAGTCCACGTCGACCACCAGGCCGCAGCCGCGGCACACGAGATGGTGATGGTTGTCGTCCGTCCGCGTCTCGTAGGCGGCGGGCGCGCCGTCCACGATAAGCCGGCGCAGCAGCCCCGCCTGGGTCAGGTGGGCCAGGCAGTCATAGACCGCCTGGTGCGACGTGCCCGGCAGGATCGCCGACACGAACGACAGGACGGCGGCCGCGCTGGCGTGCGGGTGCGCCTCCACCGCGTCCAGCACGGCCACCCGCTGTCGGGTGACCCGCAACCCGGCGGAACGGATCAGCTGTTCGTGTGGCGTGGGCACAACCATGCTGTAGCACGGTGTCTGGAACGGTTCAAGAAAGGACTGGTGCCGCGTGTCGGACTCGAACCGACGGCCTACCGCTTACAAGGCGGTTGCTCTACCAGCTGAGCTAACGCGGCGCGGCGTCGGCCATGCGTCACACGACGCCGAAGGTCCAGCCTTCGCGAGCCGAGCGCGGGTCGAGGGCGGGCGCGCGCCACGGGGCTCGATCGTCGGCGGCCCGGCGCAGCCACGCGGCCGTCAACAGGGCGTCGGCCTGGTGCTCGTCCACCGGCCCGGCGACGCGCGCGGAGCCGACGGCGGCCAGCGCGTCGTTGAGGTCGTCCAGTCGCCGTAGCTTCAACCCGCCAGTGGGCCGACCGGCCGCGCGCGCGGCGAGCGAGCTGTAGATCTCGACCAGCAGCGGCCCGGTGGCGGGCACCGGATCGAACGGCCAGATCGCCATGCCGGCCTGCGACAACCGGTGCAGCGTCCGCATGCCGGCGAAGCTGGCCTTCGCGACCTGGGCCGCGCCGATCGCGTCGAACACCGTCGACGGCTTGGTCCCGCCACTGGCGCGCAGGCGCGCCTCGCACGCGCGGGACACCAGAAAGCGGGCCTTTTCGCCGTCGGCCGCGCCGAAGTAGAAGTGGCGGCGGGCCGGCCCCGCCATCCACGCGCCCGCGCCTCCGTCCGGTTCGGCGGCGGCCCGCCGGTCCAGCCAGCGCCAAAAGGCGTGCGGCCGGTCGGGCGCGTCCAGCCCGGGCAGATAGCCGGCCGCGCGCCACGGCGGCGCAAAGGAGAAGTCGAAGCCCACCAGCCACCGCTCCCCCGCCGCGGGGCGCTCCAGCACCCAATCCGCCACGGCGGTGCGCGACCACCAGCGGTCGGGCGGGTCCACGAGCGCGGGCGCGCCGTCGCCGCGGGCACAGGTGGCGAGCGCGATGCCGCGATGGCGCGACCCCTTCGCCCCGGACCAGTCGGCGACCGCGAACCGATCGAACAGGGGCCTGTCCACGGGGAAGGGCGGAGCCGGTGTCCCGGCCCCGCCCTCCAGCGTCCCGATCAAGCGGGGTTCAGCGCGCCGCGTCGTCCGGCGCGACGGGCGGCACCGGCGCGGTCGCGGCGGCCGGATGGGCCGGGACGTTCGGCGCGGTCGGTGGAGTGGGAGCGGGGCGCGGCGACGGCGTGGGCACCGTCGTCCCGCCGTCCGTCCACTGGTCGAGCAGCTTGTGCGCCGTCGGGCGACCGCCGAGTCCAAAGGCCAGCGCGGACCCCACGGCGGCGGCGAACACCACCCCGCTGAACGCGATGACCACGATCTCCTGCCCCACGTCCATGAAGGTCAGACCCATGAAGGTGGCGACCGCGATGATGAGGTACTTCACCATCACCGGCACCGGCCCACGCTCGCCCGACGAACTGGCCATCAGGCCGGAAATGAGGTTGGCCAGCCACACGCCCGCCGCGATCACGATCGCGCCGAACACGACCCGCCCGCCCAGCGAGAGGATCTGGTCGATGATCAGCGACAGCTCCGGGAAGTTCAGCAGCCGCGCGGCCCCGATCGCCGCGAACAGCATGATGCCGGTCACCACCACGGTCGAGATGACCTTGGACGGCCGCACCGACGACCCGGTCAGCCCGGCGGAGCTGAGCGCCCGGTCGAAGCCCAGCGACGGCAGGATCGACTCGATCAGACCCGCCACCCAGCGCGCGATGAAATAGGCGAGCGCCAGCCAGATCGCCGCTCCGATGATCAGCGGCACCGCGTGCAGGATCAGCTGCAGCATCTCGCGCGCGGGCACGGTGATCGCCTGAATGTT
This sequence comes from Sphingomonadaceae bacterium, assembly GCA_965261015.1. Classification (GTDB taxonomy): domain Bacteria; phylum Pseudomonadota; class Alphaproteobacteria; order Sphingomonadales; family Sphingomonadaceae; genus CBDHCC01. The sequence continues at coordinate 593,820 of CBDHCC010000002.1, read as the reverse complement.
CAGCACGTCGAGGGCCGCGATGGCGACCGGAATGACGATCAGCACATAGGCGACCGTGCCGATGATGCTGGACAGATTGATCGAGGCCGAGCCGGCCGACGTGGCGGCGGTGCCCGTCGTCGCCGTAGTGGACCCCGGTGCGGTGGACGCCGGGTAGGGATCGGTGCCCGTGACCTGGTTGACCCCGGCGCGCGACATCCACCGATCGAAATCGACGGTCTGGAGCGCGGTTTCGATCAACTGCTTGACGATGCGCGCCACGATCAGGCCGACATAGAAGATCAGACCCGCGCCGATGATCCGCGGCACATAGGCCCCGACCTGGTCAAGCAACGTGCGGAGCGGCGACAGCACGCTGGACAACTCGAAGATCGACAGGACCCAGACCAGGCCGAACAGCCACACCAGGAGGGACAGGACGCGGCCGAGCGAATTGCCGACGGTGTCGCCGTTCGATGTGTGGTGGCGCAGCGCCGGAATGGAATCCACCAGCTTTGCGAACAGCGCCTTGACGGCCTTTGCCACGATCCAGGTGATCGCCAGGACGATGAGGGCGAGAACGACCTTCTCGCCGATCGAATATACCTGATCCCAATCCACTCGATACCGGTTCATTGCTTCACCCCCCGTTCGCGTCGCCGCGTGTCATCTACCGCCGGACCTTAGCGCCCGTTCACCGTGCGTCAAACTTCACTGTCGTCCGTCGCGGCCCGGCGCCGACGATGCCACTCGTTCAACCGCGCGGCCAGGCCCGCTTCCGCCCCGCGATCGCTGGGATCGTAGAGTGTGCGGGGTTCGACCCCGTCGGGCCAGTAAGCCTGGCCGGAGAACGCGTCCGCCTGGTCGTGGTCGTAGCGATAGCCCTCCGCGCGGCCGAGCGAGCGCATCAGCGGCGTCGGCGCGCCGAGGATGTGGGGCGGAGGGGCCAGCGACCCGGTCTCCCGCGCCAGCGCGGTCGCGGCCTTGTGGGCGGTGTAGACGCGGTTCGACTTGGGCGCGGCGGCGATGTGCAGGCAGGCCTGCGCCAGGGCCAGCTCGCCTTCAGGCGATCCCAGGAACTCCCACGCGTCGCGCGCCGCGATCGCCGCGGTGAGCGCGGTGGGATCGGCCAGGCCGACATCCTCCGACGCCATCCGCACCAGCCGCCGCGCCAGGAAGCGGCGATCCTCGCCCGCCTCCAGCATGCGCGCCAGATAGTAGAGGGCGGCGTCCGGATCGGACCCGCGCACCGCCTTGTGGAGCGCGGAGATCAGGTCGTGGTGCCCGTCGCCCGCGCGGTCGTAGACGGGCATCCGGCGGGCGAGCAGGCGCGACAATGCGCTCCGGTCCAGCGGCGCGTCGCCCGTCGCGAACACCGCCTGCACGCCGTTCAAGAGGAAGCGGCCGTCGCCGTCCGCGTCGGCGATCAGCGCGGCCCGCGCATCGTCGGTCAGCGGCAGCCGCCGCCCCTCCAGCGCCTCCGCCCGGCCGATCAGCCGGTCCAGCGCGTCCGCATCCAGCCGGTGCAGCACCAGCACCTGAGCGCGGGACAACAGCGCGGCGTTGAGCTCGAAAGAGGGGTTCTGGGTGGTCGCCCCCACGAGCACGACCGTGCCGTCCTCCACCACGGGCAGCAGGCTGTCCTGCTGTGCGCGGTTGAACCGGTGGACCTCGTCCACGAACAGAAGGGTCCGCTGTCCCGCCCGCGCGGCGGTGCGGGCGGTCGCGAACACCCGCTTCAGGTCCGCCACGCCGGAGAACACGGCCGACAGCTCCTCGAACCGCATCCCCATCGCGCCGGCCAGCAGGCGCGCCAGCGTGGTCTTGCCGGTCCCGGGCGGTCCCCACAGGATCAGCGACGGCAGGGTGCCGGCCGCCACCATGCGGGTCAGCGACCCATCCGCGCCGGTCAGCTGGTCCTGCCCCACCACGTCGGCCAAGGCGCGCGGGCGCAGCCGCTCGGCGAGCGGACCGTCGGTGGCGGGCGAGGACGGGGATTGGGGCGGATCGGGCTGCGGCGGGTCGGCGAACAGGTCAGCCACGGCCGGCGCGCGCGTCCAGCACCCGGCCATAGGCGTCGAGCACCACCTGGTTCACCGCGTCCCAGCGATAGGCCGCCGCCGCCCGGTGCCCGGCCTGTCCCGCCTCCGCGCGCGCGCGCGCGTCCTCCACATAACGCTGCAGCGCGTCGGCATAGGCGGCGGTGTCGCGCGGCGGCACCAGCCGGCCGGTCACTCCGTCCACCACCAGGTCGCGCGCGCCCGTCGCGTCGGCGGCCACCACCGCCACGCCGGCCGCCATCGCCTCCAGCGTGACATTGCCGAAAGTCTCGGTCACGGAGGGCTGCAACAGGATGTCGAGCGACGCCACCGCGCGGCCCAGCTCGTCTCCGCCCTGGAACCCGGCCAGGACGGCGTCCGGCACCTCGCCCGACAGCCAGTCGAGCGCCGGCCCGTCGCCGATGACCAGCACCCGGTGGGCGACCCCGCGCCGGGCAAGCTCGCGCACGGAGGCGGCGAACATGTCCAGCCCCTTTTCCAGCACCACGCGTCCGAAAAAGCCGATCACGACCTCGTCGTTGGCGATGCCCAGCGATCGCCGCCAGTCCGCGCTGCGCCGGTCGGGGGAGAAGCGGTCGTGGTTCACGCCGCGCGACCAAACATCGATCGGGATGGTCACCCCCTGCGAGCGCAGGCGGTCCGCCATCTCCGGCGTCGGAGCCACCGCCGCGTCGCAGCGGTTGTAGAAGCGGCGCAGCAGGCCGACCATCACCGGCTCCAGAAAGCCCAGATGGTAATAGGCGGCGTAGGTCTCGAACAGCGTGTGGACCGAGGCCAGGATCGGCCAGCCCCGCCGCCGCGCGAAGTGGACCGCGCGATGGCCCAGGATATCGGGCGCGGACACGTGCACCAGGTCCGGCGCGAAGCGGTCCAGGTCGTCGCGCACCAGCCGCGGCAGGCCCAGCGCGGCGCGATATTCGTCGCGGCCCGGCAGGGCGACCGCGGGCACATGCACCAGCGTGCCCGTGGGTTCGAAGGCCGGCGCCTCGACCGTGGGGGCATAGACCCGCGCGTCGACGCCGTGGTCCAGCAGGTGCCCGACCAGCTTGTTCAAGGCCTGGTTGGCGCCGTCGCGGACGTAATTGTAGTTCCCGCTGAACAGCGCGATCCGAAGAGGGGTCCCCGACATGGGGCGCGCTTTGAGCACAAGCACTCGGCGGGGGCAATGCGAAGCGAGCGGGCCGGAAGCGCCGAAGCCCTCCCAACGCCAGCGACTTAGCGGTCGGCGGCGTTCCCGGGTTCGGCCGCCGACCCGTTCGCCGCCGCCTCCCGCGCCTCCAGCGCCGCCATGTCGTTGTCGATGTCGGCGGCCGTCGCGCGGATCGTCGCCTGGGCGTTGTCGTACCGGTCCTCGAAGGTTGGCTCCCGGTCGCAGGCGGCCAGCACGAGCGCCGGCAGCAGCCAGGCCGCGCGCATCAATATTCCTTGCGATATTGCAGGTTCACGTTGGACCCGCCGAAGGACCCGAAGGACGAGATCACGGAGAGCGCGCGGGACAGGGCGATGTCGAGCTGGGTGGCGGTGAAGCCGCGCGCGTCCGTGATGATCTCGATATAGATGTCCTTCGTGATGTACTGGCCCGCCGCCAGTGCCGTGCCGCGCCCGCTGGTGGCGTCCGGGCTCAGGATCCGCAGCCGGTCCACGCCCGTCGCCGACTGGATCTTGCCGATCGGGTCCAGCCCGCCGCCGCCGCCGCGCAGGCCGTTGAGCGCGGAGGCGAGCTGCACCGCCTGTATGGCGGACAGGTTCGTCACCGAACTGCCGAACAGGATGCGGCTGATCACCTCTTCCTGCGGCAGCGCCGGGCTGGAGGTGAACGCGATCTGCGGATTGTAGGCCGCGCCCGTCACGTTCAGGTTGATCGTCGTGCCGTCGATGTCGGTCGTGGCCGTCAGGCGCACATTGGGTTCGATCGGCTGCGACCCGGTGAACTGCACCACGCCCTGCTGCAGCTCGAAGCGCCGAGAGGAGAAGGAGAAGGTGCCCCGGATCAGGTTGACCTCGCCCGTCACGCGCGGATTGGCGGCGGTGCCCGTGACCTTCAGGTCGGTGGACCATTCGCTCTCCAGCCCCCGGCCGGACACGTAGAGTTCGTTGTCCGCCACGATCGCGATGTTCAGCCGGATGTTGGACGGCGCGGGCGGCGAGGCCTGCCGGTCGCCGGTGATCCGGCGGCGGCTGTCGGGCGCGGGCGCTGCGCGGCGCACGCCGGTCAGGACCGGGACTTCGGCCGACGCTTGGCTGATCAATTTGTAGCGTGTTTCCGGCAGGCGCAGCGTGCCCGTGATGATCGGATCGGCGTTGGCGGTGTTGACGAAGCGCAGGTCGCCGGTCGCGCGCGCGGCGATGTCGCCCTGCGCCAACTGGGCGTTCTGGAACGTCGCGCGGATGTCGGCGGGGAAGCCGGAATCGGCCGCCAGATTGACCTGCCCCGACGCCTCGACCGTGCCGTCGCCGGCCTTGGCGGTCAGGCGGTTCAGCTGGAAGGAGGAGGACGTGAAGCGCCCGTCCACCGCCATGTCGGTCAGGCGCGTGCCATAGGTCTCGTTCTCGTAAGTCAGCGATTTGGCGCGCACCAATCCGCTCAGCTGTGGGGCGTTCACCTGGCCGGAGAAATCGGCGGCGACCCCCAGGGGCCCGCTGAGGCTCTGGCCCGACAGGGCGGCGAGCGAGAACAGCACCTCGGCCGGGCCATTGTAGCGGATGCCGCCGCCCAACGGCGCGGCGAGCAGGCGGTCGGTCCACGCGCCTGCGCCGGGGCCCAGCGGGGTCAGCTGCACCTTTGCCCGGCCGATCAGCGCGCCGTTGCGGCGGATGACGGCGGACAGGTCGCCGCCGGTGGGGATCAGCCGCCCGACGGCGTCGACATCGACCGCGCGCGACCGGGTCGACAGGCTGGTGCGCGTGAAGCCGCGGATTTGCAGCCGGGTGTCGGCGCGCGGGAACGACCCGTCGGCGGCCTGCGCGAAATCCAGGCTGCCGCTCGCGCGCCCGCCCAGGCCCAGACCGGGCGAAAAGCTGTTGAGCAGCGCCAGGTCGAGCTGGTCCAGCCGGCTTTGCAGCTCGATGCCGTCGCCATAGCGCCCGGCGATCCGCGCCGACCCCTGGCTGAAATCGACGCGCGTGGGCAGCAGGCGATAGTCCCCGCCCTCGCGCGTGATCCGCGCCGGCGCGGCGGTGCGGAAGTCGATGCCGTTGGCGCGCCCCTGCAACGCCACCCGGCTCAACTCCGGCGCGATGTCGCCGTTCACCGCCACGCGGAAGGGCACGCCCGTCGATCCTTCGACGAGCGCCTGCACCCGGCCACGGCCACCCGTCACGTCGAACTTGGCGCGTCCGGCGGCCAGGTCCAGCGTGTTGTAGGCGACGTCGGCGAACTGCACGTCGCCAACCGCCTGCAACGGATCGCCCAGCGTGACGGTCGCGTCGACCAGCGCGCGGCCGATCGACAGCTTGGCGATGCCGGGCGCGGAGTAGTTGTTGACGACCGCGCGCACGGCCGCCTGCTGGTTGCCGCCCGCGTTCGCCAGGGCGACGGTGCCGTTCAGGCCCGACCCGTTCGCCGTCAGGTTGCCCGCGAACGGCCCCGCCGCGGTCTGCTGGACCCGTCCGGCGAAGTCCACGCCGGCGAAGCGCGCGCGCGCGATGTCGAAGGTCAGCGGGCCTTGGGCGGTCAGTACGGTCAGGTCGGCGGAGAACGGGCCATAGTCCGTGCCGCCGGTGGCACTCACCAGATAGCCGCGGCCCGTGCCGCGCACGGTGGCGTCCAGGTCGGCCAGGCCGATGCCGACCCCCGGCCGCTCCGCGCGCAGCCGCGCCACGGGCTGGGTCAGGGTGCCGGTGACCGCCACGCGCAGCGGGCCATAGACGGCGGAGCGCGCCTGGGCGTTGAACGCGATCGACCCGTCCGGGGAATAGCGGCCCGATCCGCCAGTGACGGAGAATTGCGGCGCGCGCACCGTCAGCTGGTCGAACCGCGCGATGCCGTCCGACCCGTAGAATACGCGCGCCGACGCGACCGCATTGCCGCCCAGCTGTTCGCGCACGGAGTCGTTGAACAGCTGGGTCGAGCGCGCCCTCACCCGGCCGACCAGCGCATAGCCGCCGCCCGGCGTCGTCTTCAGGTCAATGTCGGTGTTCAGGTTGAACACGCCGACCGACGCGATGCGATAGCCGTTCAGCTGACCGTTGATGGCACCGGTATAGAGGCCCGTGGAGGTGTCGGCCACGATCACCGCCGTGCCGCTCAACCGGTCGGACCGGATCTTCAGGTTGTCCGACAGGATGCGCGGGCCCTGGATCGCCAGGTCGCCATTGATCGACACGTTGGTGAGCAGCTCGCCGGCGGTGGCGTTCAGGCCGGTGATCGCGCGCGCGCGGGCGGCCACGGGGATCAGGATGCGGTCCGAATTCACCCGCGCCTTGCCGGCCGCGTCCAGCCCCTGGACCACTGTGTCGTTGAAGCCCAGCGCGCTCGCCTGCACGCGATAATCGACCACGGGCGTCGCGAACTGTCCGTCGAGCGCCAGCGTCGCGCGCACGTCGCGGCCCGACAGGTTGGGCAGGATGACCGACGGCCGGTCCAGCCGGAACGCGACCTTCAGGTCGGAAAAGCGGCTTTCGCCCAGATCGACCAGCCCATTGGCCAGAAGGTCGAAGGACGGCGAACCGATCGACGCGTTCAGGTCGACCCGGCGCTCGTCCAGCGCGGCGGTCACGTCCAGCTGGGTGCGCGGCCCGAACAGCGCCGCGGGCTGGCCGCTCAACAGCAGGTCGGGACGCGCCGCGCCCTTGACCCGGAAGGTCCCGTCGCGCGCCCGGATGCGGACGCCCGCGATCTGTTCGCCGCCAAGATCGGCGATCAGCCGGCCGTTCCACAACGCCCAGCTGCCGCGTCCGTCGATCTGCGCCGCCAAGGGCCGGTCCAGCCCGGCGAGCGCTGCCACCGCGCCGTCCGCCGGCGCGCGCAACTGTGCGCGCAGATTGAGGATGTCGTCGTCGGGCACCGCGTCCAGGGTCAGGCGCAGCCGGTCGCCGCCGCGCAAGCCGGCCACCGCCAACGTGCCCGCGTCCGCCCGCACCCGCGCCCGGCGGTCGGCGATCGCCACGGCGGCGTTCACCCGCGCGATCCGGCGCTCGCCCGTGACCGGCGCCTCGAGCACCAGCTGGCCGATCGCCAGCCGGTCCACGTCGATGTCGTAGTCGGGCAGCAGGGGCGCGTTGGGATCGGCGTTCGGGTCGGGGATCAGTTCCGGCAAGCGCCGCAGCACGACCCGGTCGGACGACAGTTCGTCCACGTCGATGTGGTTGTTGGCGAAGGCGAAGGGATGCCAGTCCAGCACCACCGCGGGCGAGGTCAGGAAGACGCCGCGCTGGTCGCGCACCTGCAGGTCCACCAGCGTCAGCCGCCCATAGAGCGATCCCCGGATCGCGCCGACCCGCACGCCCAGGCCGCTCGCCAGCTCGAACTTGTTGAGCTGGTCCACCACCAGCCGCTTGCCCGGGCCGGTGTTGATGCCCAGCACCACGATCGCCAGCAGGGCGACCAGCCCGACGACGGCGATCAGCAGGCCGCGCAGCACGCGCACCGGCCAGGGCCGCCGCTCGCGCACCACTACCTCGTCCCGGGGCCGATCGTCCGCCATCAGAACGCCTGGCCGATCGAGACATAGACGCTCACCACCGACTCACCGTCCTTGCGACCCAGCGGCGTGGCGACGTCCAGCCGGAACGGTCCGAAATTGGTGTAGAACCGGCCGCCGATCCCGACGCCCGCGCGCAGAGAGGAGAAGTCGGGCACGGTCGATTCATAGACTTGGCCGATGTCGACGAACGGCACGATCCCGAAATTGCCGAAGCGATAGCGCGCCTCGAACGCCGCCTCGTTCAACGACCGGCCGCCGATCGGGTCGTTGTTCGGATCCTTCGGCCCCAGTTCCTGGAACCCGAAGCCGCGCACCGACCCGCCGCCGCCGCCGTAATAGCGCCGCGACGGGGCCAGGCTCTGCCGGTCGATGCCCTGGATCGTGCCCACCCGCACGCGCCCGGCGAGCACGAGGGAGTCGCCGATCGGATAGTAGGTCGACCCTTCCAGGAGGACGCGAGCATAGGGGTTCGTGCCCCGGCCCAGCGACACTTCCGGGCTGACCCGCACCAGCGCGCGATAGCCGCGGGTCGGGTTCAACAGGTCGTCCGACGTGTCGAAGCCGACCTGCCCCGGCAGGGCGCCGATGAAGAAGGTCTGCCGGTCGCGCTCGCCAAGCGCGAAATTGTAGTCCTGTTCGTTCGTGCCCACCAGTTCGAACCCGTAGGCGTAGGTGAAGCGCTTCTGCCAGATCGGGGTGGAGACGTAGGCGATGTTGCCCGCCAGCGTCCCCGTGAACGCCTCGAACGCGTTGAAGTCGGAATGCGAGGCTTGCGCCAGCAGGGTCACCACGCGGTCGCGCCGACCCGCATTGTTGCGCTTGAAGCTGACGCCCAGCCCCTGTTCCTGCGTGCCGGCCACGCCCGACACGGTCAGCGCGCCTTCCGGCGGGAACAGGTTGCGGTTCGTCCAGCTGCCCTCCACCCGAAAGCCCTGGCCCGTGCCGTACCCCGCCGACGCGGCCAGCTGACGCGAGGGGCCGGCGTTCTGGGTCACCAGCAGCGTCACCGCCTCCGTCCCGTCGGGCAGCACCTCGCCCGTCCGCTGGGGCTCGACGCCGACGGACGAGAACAGGCCGGTGGCGACCAGCGCCTTGCGAAGGTCGTCGACCTTGCGGCTGTCATACAGGTCGCCGGTCTCGAACCGCGGAAAGACGCTCACATGATCCGCGTCGAAGGCCAGGTCGCCCGTGGTCTCGATCCCCGCAAAGGACGCGCGCGGCCCCAGGTCGAGGGGCAGGGTGTAGTCGCCGGTGGCGTCCGTCGCGGTCAGCAGGATGTCGCGCTGGCCCACCTTGGCGAAGGGATAGCCGTTTTCCGGCAGCGTGATCGCCAGGTTCGCCTCCGCGCCCTGTACGCGGACCGCCTCGATCGGGTCGCCGACGTTCAGCGGCAGCGCGGTGCGGGCCAGGTCCGCCGGAACGGTGGGCGGCGCGTCCAGCGTGACGGTGGAGAAGCGGTAGAGCGGGCCGGGCGACACGTTCAGCGTCACCTTCAGCGACCCGTCGTCCAGCCGGGCGATGTCGGTCGCCACCGCGCCGTCGTAGTACCCTTCCGCGTTCAGGATGCGGACGAGCAGGTCCTGGTCGGCGCGCACGCGGGCGTCGACCTGCGCGGCGTTGTCCGCCTCTCCGTCGCCGTCCTTCAGCGCGGACAGCTGGTCGAACAGGTCGCGCACGCCGCCCACGTCCGCCCCGTTGATCGTCGTGGCGTAGGCGACCTCGGTCTGTTCGTCGGCGTCGCCGGGCACGACCACCGGGGTCACGTCGAAGTCCGCGATCGCCGGCAGCGGTTCGGCGAGCGCCGGGTCCGTCACCGGCGCGTCGGCGATCGCCTCCGCCGTGTCGCCGTCCTGGAGCGCGGGCAGGGCGGCCAGCGCCGGGTCGGCCGACGCCTCGTTCATCGGGTCGCCGGACTGCGCGGCCACCGCCGCGTTGCCGTCGCGCGTGCGCGCCTCGAACGCGTCCAGGCTCTCCAGGGGGGCGTCGAGCGACGGAATCGCGGCGTTGAACTCCGCGTCCGGGATGATCGGATTGTCGAAGCCCTGCGCGGGCACGGCCAGCGGATCGGCGCGGTCGTCGGCTGTCGGGTCGCTCGACACGGCATCGGCCACGGCGGGAGCGGCCACGGCGTCCGGCACAGGCGCGGGCCGGAAGGCGAGGTTCAGCGGGTCGGCGTCGTCCGCCTGCGCCCAGGCCGGCGAGGCACAGGCCAGGGCGGAGCCGCCGGCCAGCAGGGCCGTGGCGACGCGCAAGCGACGGTGTGCGAACGTCAAACCCTGCAAAGCTCTTCCCACTTTGGCACCGCCCGCAACATTTTCGGCCGCGCCGCGTTCTTTTGGCCCTGCCCTGTCGCCTGCAAGCTGTTACAAGCCGCGCATGGCCGACACAAGCACTCCCCCCGATATGCTGCCGGACCGGGAGGATCGCGATCCGATCGCGCCCGAACAGGCGCGCGCGATCGAGGAGGAGGCCGCCGCCGTCATCCCGGGCGCGCAGGCCCATTCCCCGACGGAGCTGGACTGGCCGGCTTGGAAGGCGGTGCTGAAGCGGGTCTGGGTGATGATCGGCTATCACAACCTGTCGCTGCTGGGCGCCGGCATGGCGCTCTACGGCTTTCTGGCCTTCATCCCGCTGATCGCGTCGATCGTGCTCACCTATGGCCTGGTCGGCGACCCGCAGACCGTCGCCAGCCAGATGGACACGATCGTCCAATTCGTGCCGTCGGAGGTCGCGACCCTGATCCGCGAACAGCTGGAGGCGATCGTCACCTCCAACTCCGGCACCACCGGCCTCGCCCTGGCGCTGGCGCTCCTGTTCGCCATCTGGTCGTCGACGCGCGCGACCAGCGGCATGATCCAGGCGCTCAACGTGATCTACGAGGAGCGCGAGACGCGCAACATCCTGAAACTGACCGGGCTCTCGATCCTGCTCACGCTCGCCATCGTGGCGCTGGCGCTGGTCGGGATCGCGTCCGCGTCCGTGTTCGGCCTGCTCCAGAACTTCGGGGAACAGTGGCTGGGGCCGGTGTCGGCGCCGCTCATCAAGCTGCTCACCTGGGCCGCGGCCGTCGCGATCGGCAGTTCGGTGTTCGCGGTGCTCTACCGATACGGACCGGACCGGCGGAACGCGCAATGGCGCTGGCTCTATCCGGGCGCGGTGCTGGGCACGGTGCTCTGGGCGCTCGCCAGCCTGCTGTTCTCGCTCTACGTCACCTATATCTCGGACTACAACGCCACCTATGGCGCGCTGTCGGCGATCGCGGTGTTCGTCATGTGGATGTTCCTGTCCAGCCAGGCGGTGCTGCTGGGGTCCGTCTTCAACGCGGAGCTGGAGCGGCAGACGGCGCGCGATTCCACGGTGGGGCGCGACCGGCCGATCGGCCAGCGCGGGGCCAGCATGGCGGACAACACGCTGCTGGACCACGCCTCGACCGAGATGAAGGCGAAGATCGACGCCCGAAAGGCGCGCCACGCCGCCAGGCGTACGACGCCGGGAGGCGAGACGGCCGGGTAGGGCGTCGGCAAAGCCGGCGGGCCAACGATGGCCGACAGGAGCACCGATCCATTGCGGATGCGCCCAAACCTCCACCCCGCTCGGAGAGAGCACATCGATCTTGGTAACCGGGTTCCCGCCAGCCGACTTCGGCCTGCCGGGTTCGCAAGGGACATAATCCCCTTCGACAGGCTCAGGACGAGCGGATCAGGGATTCGGTGTCCGGCGAAGACGTGACTGAGCAGACGATGGGTTCGCAGACCACATGATCGCCTCGTGCGAGCACCCGCGTCGGCGCGCTCAGCCTCCGCCTGTGCGCTCTGCGCCCGCGCGCTCCGCCATCGCGGCGGCCGGCAGGCGCAGGTGCGCGGCCAGTCCGCCCAGGTCCTCGCTCTCATCCAGCGTCACCGACCCGCCATAGATCTCGGCCACGTCGCGCACGATGGCGAGGCCCAGGCCGGTGCCGGGCTTGGACGTGTCCAGCCGCGCGCCGCGATCGAAGATGCGCTCGCGTTCGGCCGGCGGGATGCCGGCCCCGTCGTCCTCCACCGCGATGTCCACCTGGTCGCCGTCTCGGCGCACGGTCACGAAGACGCTGCCGCCGCCGTATTTCGCCGCATTCTCGATCAGGTTGCCGATCAGTTCGTCCAGGTCCTGCCGCTCGACCCGGACCGCCGCATCCCCGTCTCCGTCGATGTCGATGCGCGTGTCGGGGTGCAGGCGGGCCACCGCGCGTTCCACCGATTGCAACGCCGGCCACACCGCCGCCCGGCTGTGCGCGTGGCCGCGCCGGCCGACCGCGCGCGCGCGGGCCAGATGGTGGTCGACCTGCCGGCGCATGGTCGCGGCCTCTCGCTGCACCAGGGCCGCCAGTTCGGGGCTGTCGTCGCGCGCGGCGTTCAGGACGACGGTGAGCGGGGTCTTGAGCGCGTGGGCCAGGTTGCCCGCGTGGCGGCGCGCCTCCTCCGCCTGGCGCTCATTGTGGTCGATCAGAGCGTTCAGCTCCGTCACCATCGGCTGCACCTCCTGCGGCAGGGCGGCCGGCACGCGGTCGATCCGCCCCTCGCGCATCGCCGCGATCGATTCCCGGATGCGTCGCAGCGGCCACAGACCGTAGAGCGTCTGGAGCGCGGCGAGGACCACCAGCCCCAGCGCCAGCAGCGCGAAGGAGCGCAGCAGCACGCGGCGCAGCGCGCCGATCTGCCCGTCCAGCAGCTCGCGGTCCTCCGCCACCTGAAAACGCCAGACCTTGGCCGACCCCGGCAGCTCGATGTCGCGCTCCGCCACGCGCAGGGTCGTGCCCAGCTCGGCGGAATCGTAGAAGTGGACGGCGGTGTCGTCGTGCGCGGGATCGACTCGCAACCGCTGGTCCCACAGCGAGCGCGACGGGTAGGTTTCCTCGCCGGGCGCGGTGATCTGGAAGTACGCGCCGGAGTTCGGCTCGACGAAGCGCTGGTCGGACAGCGGCCGGTTGAACACCACCTCGCCGTCGGGCAGGATCTCGGCCGTCGTGATCATCGCGTTGAGCACGTAGGTCATCGAACTGTCGAAATTGCCCGTGACCGCGCTCACCAGCACCCGGTCCAGCGCCACGCCGCCCGCCGACAGCAGGATCAGGATCCAGAGCGCCGCCACGCCGATCATGCGGCGCGACAGCGACCCGGTCGTGGCGGGCGTGTCGAGGATGGGGGCGGGCGGGGAGGGCGGGGTCAGCATGGGTGGGGCGTCAGGGGGAGGTGCCGTGTCGCCCGGACCCGATCAGCGCGGGCCAGTAAGTCGAGGGCGGACAGGACGACGGCGACCGGCGGGTCGCCCGGACCGCTCACCGATCCTCCGGCTCTTCCAGCGAATAGCCCAGCCCCCGGATGGTCGTGATGACCTCCTGCCCCAGCTTCTTGCGGATGCGCGTCACGAAGACCTCGATCGTGTTCGAATCGCGGTCGAAATCCTGGTCGTAGATGTGTTCGATCAGCTCGGTCCGGCTGACCACCTTGCCCTTGTGGTGCATCAGGTAGGAGAGCAGCTTGTATTCCTGCGCCGTCAGCTTCACCGGCGCGCCGTCCAGCGACACCTTGCCCGACCGGGTGTCCAGCCGCACGGGACCGGCGGTCAGTTCGGACGAGGCGTTGCCGGTGGACCGGCGGATCAGCGCGCGCAGCCGGGCGATCAGCTCCTCCGCCTGGAACGGCTTGGCGAGGTAGTCGTCCGCGCCCGCATCCAGGCCCGCCACCTTGTCCGACCAGCTGTCGCGCGCGGTCAGCACCAGCACCGGCATGGCCCGGCTGTCCTTGCGCCACCGGTCCAGCACCGTCAGCCCGTCGATCTCCGGCAGGCCCAGGTCCAGCACGACCGCGTCGTAATTCTCGGTGGACCCCAGGAAGTGCCCGTCCTCGCCGTCGGTCGCCAGGTCCACGGCATAGCCGGCCCCTTCCAGCGTGGATTGCAGCTGCTGGCCCAGGCTGGGCTCGTCCTCGACGATCAGGATACGCACGGTTCTTGTCCCCTTCAGCCAGAACGGCCCAGGATGCGGCCGGTCCGGCCGTCCACGTCTACCCACACCACGCGCCGCCCGTCCATGAACTTCAGGCGGTAGTTGGACGAGCCCGCGTCGAACTCGAACCCCAGATAGGTCATTCCGGCCATGCGGGGCACCACGCGCGCCTCGATCGCGCGGGCGGGCAGGATTCGGCCCGCCTGCTTCTGCTGGTAGGCGGCGTCCTGGTCGCGGACCGGCTGGGCGTCCACGGGCGTGCCGAGGACCAGCGGAAGGGCAAGGGCGAGGAGGAGCGCTTTCATGACGCGGCGATTAGCCCGCCACCATTGAATAGCCTGTGAATGGCCCTCACCGCTCCAGCCGGTAGGTGAAGCTGACCGTCACGGCCTGGCGCACGCGGCCGGGCGACACCGGCACGTCGCGCGCCGCCATCGACTGCATCCGCGCGCCGGTGACGACGATCGGGTCGGGGGCAAAGGACCCGGTCTCGCTGATCCCGGTCAGGCGCGCGGCCCGGAAGCCGGCGGCGCGCGCATAGGCGTCGGCCCGCGCCTGGCCGGTGGCGATCGTCCGCAATCGGGCCTGCGCCTCCAGCGCGTCGGAATTGTCCAAGGTGAAGCTGGGGCCGGAGATGTCGGTCGCCCCCGCCGTCACCAGGCTGTCCAGGATCGCGCCCAGCCGGGCGATGTCGTGCACGCGCAGTTCCACCCGGTTCGACGCCTGATAGCCGGTGAAGCGCGGCGGCTGGCCGTCCGTGCGGTTGGAATAGTCATACTGCGCCGACAGGTTGATGCCGGTGGTCTGGACATCCGCCTCCGCGATCCCCGCGCGCCGGACGGCGGCGATCACCTTCGCCATCTCGTCCGAGTTCTGGCGCAGGGCGGCGGTCGCGGTGGGGGCGAGGGTGGTGACCCCGCCACCCACGATCGCCAGGTCCGGTTCCGCCTCGATCCGCTCCGTCACGGACAGGGACAGGGTGGCGGCGTCCGTGGACAAGGCGGGCGGGGGCGTCTGGGCGGGCGCCGCGGAGGGGAGCGCGAGGGCGGCGAGGGCGACGGGCGCGAAACGCATGGGGGGATCTCCTGTTGATGCTCGGACGAACCGCCGGCGCGCTGCCGCCGTTCCGCTGAACCGGAGCTGATCGGTTCCGCCGCCGGCCGTCCGAAGACGGAATGCGCGAAGAGGGGCCGTGCGAAGATGGGGCGCGACCGTGACAAGCCGCGTCGCCCTCCCTACCTCCCGCCCCGCATGGCCCCGCCCCCGATCCTCTCCCTCGACGCCGTCGGCCTGCGCCAGGGCGGCGGCTGGCTGTTCGACGGGCTGGACCTGCACATCGGTCCGCGCGACCGGCTGGCGCTGATCGGCCGCAATGGCGCGGGCAAGACCACGCTGCTGCGCCTGCTGGCGGGCGAGGTGGAGGCGGACCGGGGCCAGGTGTCGCCCAAGCCCGGCACCCATGTCGTGCTGCTGGAACAGGACCCCGACCTGTCGGGCCACGCCACGCTGGCCGACTGGGCGCTGGCGGGCCGCGACGCGCCGCAGCCCCACGAAGTCGCCGCGATCGCCGACCAGCTGGGCGTGGACCTGACGCGCGCCGCCGCGACCGCCAGCGGGGGCGAGCGCCGGCGCGCGGCCATCGCGCGCGCGCTGGCGTCCGCGCCCGACCTCTTGTTGCTCGACGAACCCACCAACCACCTGGACATCGCGGCGATCGAGTGGCTGGAGGGGTGGCTGGCCCGCCACAACGGCGCGTTCGTCGTCATCAGCCACGACCGCGCATTCCTGACCCGCCTGACGAAACAGACCTTGTGGCTGGATCGCGGCGGCCTGCGCCGGCACGAGGTCGGGTTCGGCGGGTTCGAGGCGTGGGCCGAACAGGTCGCGGCGGAGGACGCGCGCAACGCCCAGCGGCTGGACGCCCGGCTGCGCCAGGAAGAACACTGGCTGGAACGCGGCGTCACCGGGCGGCGCAAGCGCAACCAGGGTCGGCTGACGCAGCTCTACGCCATGCGGGCCGAACGCGCGGCGATGGTCGGGCAGCAGGGGACCGCGAAGGTAGCGCTAACGTCCGACGGGTCGAAGACGAAGACGGCGATCGAGGCGGTGGGCGTCACCAAGCGTTACGGCGATCGCGCCGTGATCCGCGACCTGGACCTGACCGTCCAGCGCGGCGACCGGATCGGCGTGGTGGGGCCGAACGGCGCGGGCAAGACCACGCTGATCCGCCTGCTGACCGGCGATCTGGCGCCGGACGAGGGGCGGGTGCGGCTGTCCAAGACGCTGAACCCGATCGTGATCGACCAGCAGCGCGCGCTGACCCTGGGGTCGAAGCGGGTGCGCGACGTGCTGGCCGACGGCGGCGACTGGGTCGATGTGCGCGGGGCCAAGACCCACGTCGTCGGCTACCTCAAGGACTTCCTGTTCGACCCCGCGCTGATCGACACGCCGGTCGCCAACCTGTCGGGCGGCGAGCGGTCGCGCCTGCTCCTGGCGCGCGAGTTCGCGCGGGAGGCGAACCTGCTGGTGCTGGACGAACCGACGAACGACCTGGACCTGGAGACGCTCGACCTCTTGCAGGAAGTGATCGCCGATTATGACGGCACGGTGCTGATCGTCAGCCACGACCGCGACTTCCTGGACCGCACGGTGGCCGTCACGCTGGGGCTGGACGGGTCGGGCACGGTCGATGTGGTCGCCGGCGGCTATGCCGACTGGGCCGCCCGGCGTGCCGCGCCATCGTCGCGGGGTGACAGCGGTGGCACTGCCCGCAGTGGTGCCGGGGCGGCGGCACCGGTCCGGCGCGCGCCCAAGATGTCCTACAAGGACCAGCGCGCTTACGAGCGGCTGCCCGCCCATGTGGAGGCGCTGGGCGAGCGGATCGCGGCGGACGAGGCGGCGATGGCCGATCCCGACCTCTATACGCGCGCGCCGGCCGAGTTCGCGCGGCTGACCGACGCCGTCGCCGCCGCCCGGGCCGAACGGGAGGCGGCGGAGGAGCGCTGGCTGGACCTGGCGGCCGCCGCGGAGGCGCTGGCGGAGTGAGCTTCGGCGGGAGAAAAAACTTGCCTATCTGGTTCTTTTGTGCTACCGTCTCATCCATGACCGCAGCTCACGATCCCCGCCCCCGCCCGCCCGTTCTCTCGCATGCGCCCCCGCGTGCGCCCACGCCTGCGAACACGCCCGTGCTCGCACGCGCGTACGCGCGCACCCTCGCATACGCGCGCACCCTCGCACGCGGGCACGAGCGCGCGGGCGCGCCTCCGCTCGCGCCCGCGGACGCGCGCGCAGTGGAGGGACTCTGGAGAGACCTTCGACGGTTTTCCGCCATTCTTTTCGCCGCCCTCGCGCTCGTCGCGTGCGCCGGTCCGGCCGATGGACAGGTGGCGGACCGGCAGGCCGGCGAGGGGGAGGCCGCCGCCGAAAGCTCGGTCGGAGCCGCCACCGACTCGGGCGGGGCGAACGCCTCCGTCCGGTCCGTCGCGCGGGTCGTCGCCTCGCCGCCCTTCGCCGCGACGCCCGTGGCGACCTTCGACGAACCGTGGGCGATCGCCTTCCTGCCCGGCGGCGACCGCGCCCTGGTGACTCAGCGCGGCGGGGCCTTGAAGCTGTGGCAGGGGGGCGGGCCGGTGCGCGACGTCGCCGGCGTGCCGCCAGTCGACGCCGGCGGCCAGGGGGGCTTAGGCGACGTGGTGCTGGCCCCCGACTTCGCGCGGACCGGCGACGTGTATCTGAGTTACATCGAGGCGGGGTCCGGCGACACGCGCGGGGCCGTGGTGGTCCGCGCCACGCTGACCGACGCGGACGGCCGGCTGTCGCTGGGCAACATCCGGCGCCTCTGGGAACAGACGCCCAAGGTGACGGGGCGCGGCCATTTCAGCCACCGCATCGCCTTTTCGCCCGACGGCAGCCACCTGTGGATCACCTCGGGCGAGCGGCAGAAGGGCGCGCCGGCGCAGGACCTGGGCAACAATCTGGGGTCCACCCTGCGGTTGCTGCCCGACGGATCGGTCCCGCCCGACAACCCCTTCGCCGACCGTGGCGGACCGGGCGCGCAGGTGTGGAGCTATGGCCACCGCAACCTGCTCGGCATCGCGTTCGACGCGGACGGGCAGCTCTGGACCAGCGAAATGGGACCCAAGGGCGGCGACGAGGTGAATCGCGAGGTGCGAGGCGCCAATTACGGCTGGCCCACGGTGTCGAACGGCGACGATTATGACGACACGCCGATCCCCGACCACGACACCAGGCCGGAGTTCCGGGCACCGGCGACCTGGTGGAACCCGTCGATCTCGCCCGCCGGCCTCACCTTCGTGCGCGGCGACCGCTATCCGGGGTGGCGAGGCAACGCGCTGTTGCCGGCCCTGTCGGGCAAGGCGCTGGTCCGCGTGGCGTTCGACGGCGGCCGCGTGCGCGAGGTCGCGCGCTATCCGATGAAGCGCATCCGCGCGGTCGCCGAACGCCAGGACGGGACGCTGTGGCTGCTGGAGGATGGCGAGAAGGGCCGCCTGCTCCGACTGGACCCGCGCTGACGGCCGCTAGCGGCGACGATAGCGGAAGTACCACACCTCGTGCCCGTGCCGGCGCGCCTTGGCCTCGTAGCGGGTGCCGGGCCAGCCGCCCGGCCGGCGCTGCCAGTCGGCCGGGCCTTCGACCAGCCACTCCAGCCGGTCGCGGTGCCGGCGCAGGACGGACAGCGCGTGGGTCAGGTAGGTGGGATCGTCCGTCTGGAACCGGAACTCGCCGCCGGCCTCCAGCTTGTCGGCGATCAGCGCCACCGGGCCGTCGTTCACCATCCGCCGCTTGGCGTGCCGCGCCTTGGGCCAGGGATCGGGGTGCAGCAGGGTGACGAACCGCAAGGTCCCGTCCGGCACGCGCTCCAGCACGTCGAGCGCGTCGCCATGGTGCAGGCGGACATTCGCCAGGCGCTGTTCGGCCAGGTCCGACAGGGCGGCCGCCACGCCGTTCAGATACGGCTCCGCACCGATGAAGCCATGGTCGGGCAGCAGGTCGGCGCGCGCCAGCAGATGCTCGCCCGACCCCATTCCGATCTCCAGATGCATCGGCTGGTCGCGGCCGAACACCCGCCCGGCGGTCACCGGCCCTTCGGCGGGCACCGACAGTCGGGGCAGGAGTTCGTCGACGAGACGCTGTTGGTGGTCGCGCAATGGCTGGCCCTTGGACCGGCCGTAGAGGCGGCGAATGACGAGGGGATCGGACATGGGCTGGCGCATTAGCGAAGGGATCGGGCGGGCAAAAGGCGCGGCGACCCTGGGGTTTGCGGTGGCGGTGCTGACGGGGTGCGATTCGGGCGCACCGGCCGACCCGGCCCCCGCCGGCGCACCGGATCGGCCCGCGCGCTCCGCCGGCAGCGCCGCTCCCGCCCCAACCGTCGCGGGTCGGTCGGCGACCGAGTTCTGGAGGCTGGACGCGGGATCGCGGACGGTGGTGGCGATGGCGGGCGGGCGGCGGCGCGCGCTGTTCCTGTGCGACGCCCTGGACCGTCCGGCGGCGTTGGCGATCACGGTCCCCGACTCGGATGGCGCGGCCGATCTGGTGACGCTCCCCGATGGCGCGCCGCCGACCCGCCGCCCCGTGACGGTTGGGCCAGGGGACCCCGGCGCGGGCAACATCCACTTCCCGCTCTCGTCCGGCGGACGGACGATCGGCGACCTGCACGCCCTGAATGTCGGCATACTGGCCGGCAACACCGTGCCCACCGTGCGCTCCGTCACGCTGGAGGGGGCGAACAGCGAGTGCCGGTGGGCTCCGCACACCCGCCTGCTGGCGGTGACGCCGCGCCGCACCGTCCTGGTGACGGGCGGCGGCGATCAGGGGCCGCTGCGCTATCGCACCTTCGACGATGGGGCGAAGTTGGCCTCGCTCAGTACCTCCACGCCCGAGCGGGGGACGGAGGCGTCGCTCGACCTGACCGGCGGGCGTGAGCGGGGCGGGGCCTATGCGTTCCGCAACGGGGACTACGAATACCGGCTCGACCCCGCCGCGGCGACTCTGACGGTGGCCCGGGACGGCGCGGTAGTGCAGACCGAGCCGCTGCTGGCCTGGACGGTGGGAGGCGGGTGACTGTGAGGCGCAAAGGCAAGCCCCTCACCTGAAGGGGGCCGCAGCGCATTTCGAAGATCGTCATCCCCGCGACAGCCTGGATCCAGAGTCCACTCGACCCGGCAGCGCCTGCGTCCGCCATGGGGTGCCTGGATCCCCGCCTTCGCGGGGATGACGGTGGAGAGGCGGGGATGACGGTGGAGAGGCGGGGACGGCGATGGAGAGGCGGGGACGGCGATAGAGAGGCGGGGACGGCGAAGACGCGCGGGGACGACGAAAGGGGTGGCGGCCAGTTCGCGGTTCCTCCCATCAGGGGAGGGGCTTAGTGTGTGTCACCCAACGCCGCCTTGAGTCGCTCCACCAGGTCCGTGCGCTCCCACGGGAAGCGGTCGCCCTCCGCCGTGCGCCCGAAATGGCCGTAGGCGGCGGTGGTCTCGTAGATCGGCTTGTTCAGCCCAAGATGCTCACGGATGCCGCGCGGGGTGAGCGCCACCGTGTCGCGCAGCGCGCGCTCGATGGCTTCGTCGGCGACGGTGCCGGTGCCGTGCGTGTCGACATAGAGCGACAGCGGCTCCGACACGCCGATGGCGTAGGACAGCTGGATGGTGCAGCGCGTCGCCAGGCCGGCGGCGACCACGTTCTTCGCCATATAGCGCGCGACGTAGGCGGCCGACCGGTCGACCTTGGTCGGATCCTTGCCCGAAAACGCTCCGCCGCCGTGCGGGGCCGCGCCGCCATAGGTGTCCACGATGATCTTGCGGCCGGTCAGGCCCGCATCGCCGTCCGGCCCGCCGATCTCAAAGGCGCCGGTCGGGTTGATGTAGATGGCGGTGTCGTCGGACAGCCAGCCGTCGGGCAGCACGTCGGCCAGCACGCCGTTCACATAGTCGGTCAGCCGGGCGTATTTGGTCGGATCGGCGTTCTCACCCTTCTCGCTGAAGCCGCGCTCGTGCTGGGTGGACACGACGACCGCGGTGCAGGCGACCGGCCGGCCGTCGACATAGCGGAGCGTCAGCTGGCTCTTGGCGTCGGGTTGAAGGAACGGCGCGGCGCCCGAATGGCGGTCGGCGGCCATCCGCTCCAGGATGCGGTGGGAATAGTGGAGGGTGGCGGGCGCCAGCTCGTCCGTCTCGGTGCAGGCATAGCCGAACATGATGCCCTGGTCGCCCGCGCCCTCGTCCTTGTTGCCGGCCGCGTCCACGCCCATCGCGATCTCGTCCGATTGGCCGTGCAGGTGGTTCTCGAAGGTCAGCGTTTCCCAATGGAAGCCGTCCTGTTCATACCCGATGCGCCGGACCACGCCGCGGACCGTCTGCTCGATCTCGGCCTCGACGCCCTCGGCCCAGCCGGCGGGCTGTTCGAACACGCCCTTCGCGCGGATCTCGCCGGCCAGCACCACCCGGTTGGTGGTCGTCATCGTCTCGCACGCGACGCGCGCCTGCGGGTCCTTGGACAGGAACAGGTCGACGATGGCGTCGGAGATCTGATCGGCCACCTTGTCCGGATGGCCTTCGGACACGGATTCGGAGGTGAACAGAAAATCGTTGCGCATGGGTGGTGCGATCCCGGCTGGATGAAGGGGATATAAAGAAAGCTTTATATGTCGCGGGCCTTAGACTCGCCGCCGCGCCAAGGCAACGGCGGCGAGCAGAACCAGCAGGCACAGGCCAAGCGGCAGGCGATTGCCCAACCGGGCGAACAGCGTGGCCGCCCGGGCCGGTGGCAGCGGCTCCACGATCGCCCCGGCGGCGTGGCGGGGCAGGGTGGCGACCAGCGCCCCGTCCGCGCCGATCACGGCGGAAATGCCGTTGGTGGTGGACCGCACGATCGGCACGCCCTCTTCCCGCGCCCGCATCCGCGCCTGCGCCAGATGCTGGGGCGGGCCCCAGGCACCGAACCAGGCGTCGTTGGACGGGTTGAACAGCGCCCGTGGGCGCCGGTCGGGGTCGATCACCTGGCCGGAAAAGATGATCTCGTAACAGATCTGCACCGCGATCCGCCCCACGCCCGCGACATCGACGCCGCGTGGTCCGGGTCCGGGCGCGTAATAGATGCTGCCCGGCACCAGGCGCGCCAGCCCCAGCGCGCCCAGCAATCGGGGCATGGGCAGATACTCGCCATAGGGGACGAGGTGCGCCTTGTCGTAGCGGCCGGTGACCCGCCCGGCCGCGTCGAAGCCGAAGACACTGTTGGTCGCGGATCGCGCGATGCCGAACCGGTCGCGTTCCAGCGTGATGCCGCCCGCCATCAGGACGTCGCCGGCCCGCAGCAGCCGGTTCACTCGCGCGCCCACGCCCGGGTCCTCGAAGGGCGGTTCCTCGATCGCACCTTCCGGCCACAGGATCAGGCGCGGCCCCGCCGGCGTGCGGGCCGCGCGGGTGAGCGCGATCTGGCGTGCCCACGCGCGCTGCGCATAGTCGGGCCCGTGCTTCGCGTCCTGGCTGAAGTTGGGCTGGACGACGACGGTGGTCGGACCGGCGGCGCTCACCAGCGGGCTGGCGAGCGGCAGGGGCACCACCGCCGCAACGGCCAGGGCGGCCAGGATCGTGGCCGACACGGTCCGCCAACCGGCGAACAGGAGCCACAGGGCCGCCGCGGCGAGCGCCAGGAGCGCGGTCAGCCCATAGGTGCCGATCGCGGGGGCCAGTTGCGACAGTCTGCCGATGCTGAGCGACGCGGTGCCCAGTGGATCCCACGCAAAGCCGGTGAACGCGACGCCGCGCACCCACTCGCCAAGCGTCCAGGCCGCGGCGAAGGCGAAGGCGAAAGGCACCGGGCGGTTGCGCCCCGCCCAGCGCGCGACGGCCATCGCCACGGCCGGAAAGACCGCCAGATAGAACGACAGCCCCACCACCGCGCCATAGCCGAACCAGTGCGGCATCGCGTCCTGATAGGAAAAGGCGTGGGCGATCCAGTTCAACGCCACGGTGAAGTGCGCCACACTCCACACCCAGCCCGCCCGGAACGCCGCGCCGGGGCCAGCGGACTGGTAGATCACCCAGGCAAGCACGCCGACGCCGACCAGCGTCAAGGGCCAGAGCGCCAGCGGGGCGAACCCGCACGCCGCGATGGCCCCACCCCCCAAACAGGCGAGCGTGCGGAATGTCGGTCGGTGCATGCCCGACGCCGTATCAGCGCTCCCGCCGCACCTCCACCGCAAACTGCCCCGCTCGCCGTAACGGCGGACCACTCCGGGGCAGCCACCGACTTGACGCCGCCCGTCGGTCGCCGGCAGATCGGCGACCATGGCGCTGAGGCCCTTTCATCTGGCGATCCCCGTCGACGACCTCGCCGCCGCCCGCCAGTTCTACGGCGATGTGCTGGGTTGCCCGGAGGGACGGAGCGACGAGCGGTGGATCGACTTCTCGCTGGAGGGGCATCAACTGGTGGTCCATCAGGTCGATGGCGCAGGCGGCGACCGCGGGGTTCAGGCGGTCGATGGCCACGGCGTGCCCGTGCCGCATTTCGGCGTCGTGCTGACGATGGACCGCTGGCGGTGGTTGGCCGATCGGCTGCGAGACGCCGGGGCCGTGTTCGTGCTGCCGCCGCAGGTCCGTTTCGTCGGTCGGCCGGGGGAACAGGCGACCTTCTTCCTGCGCGATCCCGCCGGCAATGCGCTGGAGTTCAAGGCCTTCGCGGTCGACGGTCAGCTGTTCGCGCGCTGATCGGGGGTCAGCGCGCGGCCGTCACGCGCCAGATCCGATTGCCCGCGTCGTCGGCCACCAGCAGACCGCCGCCGGCGTCCAGCGCCACCCCCGTGGGCCGGCCTCGCGCATCGCCGTCCGCATTGAGAAACCCGCTTAGCACCGCGACCGGCTTGCCCGCAGGATAGCCGGTGTCGCGGAACGGCACGAAGACGACGTCGTAGCCCGCGGCGGGCGAGCGGTTCCACGACCCGTGCCGCGCCACGAACGCCCCGCGCGCGAACCGCGGACCGAAACGCAGGTCGCGCGCGAAGGTCAGGCCCAGAGGAGCGGTGTGCGCGCCGAGCGCATAGTCGGGCCGGCGAATGTAGCTCTTCAGGGCGGGGTTCCGGGTCGGCACCCGCTGATCCTCGTAGCCGCCCCAGTAATAGCCGGGCCAGCCGAAATTGGCCCCGAACTCCGCCTCCGCCAGGTAATCGGGCACGAGGTCGGACCCCAACTCGTCGCGCTCGTTCACCACCGCCCACAACCGATTGGTGCGCGGGTCGACGGCCAGGTGGGTCGGGTTGCGCATGCCCGCGGTCCAGACCCGCACGCGGCCGCGCGTCCGGTCCAATTCCAGCACGTTGGCGCGATTCGCCTCCGCCTCGTACCCGTCCTCTCCGACATTGCTGTTGGACCCCACGGTGATCCACAACGTCCCCCCGTCGTCCGACGCGACAACGTCCCTGGTCCAGTGGTAGTTCGGGGCGTTGGCCGGCAGGTCCATCAGCTTCTGCCCGGGTCCGACGCGGGTCTGGCCGGGCGTGAACGGGTAGGCCATCAGGCTGTCCGTGTTCGCCACGAACAGCGTCCCCGCCTTGTAAGCGAGGCCGAAGGGCGAGTTGAGGCCGGTCGCGATCAGGGCGGTGCGCTGGTCGGCGCGGCCGTCGCCGTCCGTGTCCCGCAAGAGCGTCACGCGATTGGCGGACGTGGCACCGCCGGTCGCTTTGCTCATCAGAAGACCGGCGACCCAGTCGCGCAGCCCCCCGGATCCGGTTTTCGGAGGGGCCGCGCTTTCGGCCACCAGCACGTCGCCGTTCGCCAGCACGAGCAGGTTGCGCGGATGGTCCAGGCCGGTGGCGAACGGTCGGACCGCCAGGCCGGCGGCCGGGGCGGGTGCTTCGGACCCGCTCCAGCCGACCACGTCGGGGACCACGACATTGGGGATCAACCGTGTGTGCGGAGTGGCGATCACCGGGTCCACGCCGCTCAATTGCTCCGTCGTGTATTGGGCCGGCGTGGGACGGGACAGCCACCAGCCGGCCAGGCCCGCAAGGACGACGAACAGAAGGGCGACGCGCCACACATGCTTCAGCATGGGTGGTGGATGGGACTCGCGACCCGGCGGGTCAAGCCGGGCGTGCGGCCAACGGCCCGATCAGCCCGCGACTAAAGGTCGGCGACGGGGGCTGCGGGGGCGTGGAGCTTCAGCCGGGTGATCCGCTTGGGTTCCGCCGCGACCACCTCCAGGCGCCAGCCGGACGGATGCTCCACCAATTCGCCCAGGGCCGGCACGCGGTCGGCGAGCGCATAGGCCAGCCCGCCCAACGTATCCACGTCCTCCTCGATTTTGGCCAGCGCGGGGTCGATCGTGTCCGCCACCTCGCGCAGTTCGGTGCGCGCGTCCGCGTCCCAGACGCCCGGCGCGATCTGGACGAGCGAGGGGATCGGTTCGTCGTCATGCTCGTCCTCGATCTCGCCGACGATCTCCTC
The DNA here is from genome assembly GCA_965261015.1 of Sphingomonadaceae bacterium. GTDB lineage: Bacteria > Pseudomonadota > Alphaproteobacteria > Sphingomonadales > Sphingomonadaceae > CBDHCC01. The sequence continues at coordinate 568,691 of CBDHCC010000002.1, read as the reverse complement.
GACCAGATCCTCGATCGTCACGAGGCCCTCCGTTCCGGAATACTCGTCCAGCACGATCGCCAGGTGCGTGCGTTTCGCCCGCATCTCCGCCAGCAAGTCGATCACCGGCATGGATTCGGGAACGTAGAGCGGCTGTCGGACCAGATCGATCCAATCGTCATCGCCCGGAGCGGCCAGGCGCTTGAAGACATCCTTCACGTGAACCATGCCCACGACATCGTCCAGCGTGTCGCGGAAGACCGGCAGGCGGGAATGCTCCGCCTCCGCGAAGAGGGCGACCAGGTCGGCGAAGGGCGTGTCCGCGGCCACGGCAACGATGTCGGACCGCGGCACCGCCACGTCGTCCGCCGTCCGTTCGTTGAAGTGCAGCAGGTTGCGAAGCATCTGCCGTTCGATCGGCAGCAGGTCGTCGGTCGCCACCGACCCGTCGGGTTCCTCTTCCTCCCCCTCATGCTCGTCGATCGCCTCTTCTAACTGCGCGCGCAGCGAGCCGTCCGTCGCGGGAACACCGATGGCTCGTTTCAGCCGATCCAGGAATCCGGTCTCCGGACTCGAAGGGTCTCCCATGATCTGTCGTGCCCCTCCCTCAGGCGTCCGCATAAGGATCGGCGATGCCCAGGCGTTCCAGGACCTCGCGTTCGATCCGCTCCATGGCGTCGGCCTGCGCGGCGTCGCCATGTTCGAACCCTAGCAGGTGCAGCGTGCCGTGGACCACAAGGTGCGTGACATGGTCGGTCAGCGAAAGGCCCTTGTCGCCCGCCGCGCGCACCACGACACCGGCCGCCAGCGCGATGTCGCCCAGGATGACCTCGCCGTCGTCGGTGTTCGACTGCGCGTCCAGCAGGTCCGGCTGGATCATGGGAAAGGACAGCACGTCCGTGGGCGCGTCCTTGCCCCGAAACGCCTTGTTCAGCCGCTGCACCTCCGCATCGTCCGTCAGTCGCACCGCGACTTCGGTGACGAAGGGCGCGGTCGCGAAGCGAGAGTGCGGAGAGCCGAGCACCGCCGCCTCGACCGCGCGTTCGGCCAGCGTCTGCCAGTCGTCGTCCGGCCAACCGGGCTCCACCTCCGCGTGGACGTCAAGCACCGGCGGTGCCCTCGTACGCCTCCACGATCCGGCCGACGACCGGATGGCGGACCACGTCGGCGGCGGTGAAACGCGCGGTGCCGATGCCCTCCACACCCTCCAGCCGGCCGACCGCGTCCGCCAGGCCGCTGGCGCCCACGCCCGGCAGGTCGACCTGCTGCGGATCGCCGCACACCACCATCCGGCTGCCCTCGCCGAAGCGGGTCAGAAACATCTTCATCTGCGCCACCGTGGTGTTCTGCGCCTCGTCCAGGATGATGAAGCTGTCGGCGAGCGTTCGCCCGCGCATGAAGGCGATGGGCGCGATCTCGATCTCTCCCGATGCGATCCGCCGCTCCACCTGTTCGGCCGGCAGCGTGTCGTAGAGGGCGTCGTAGAGGGGCCGCAGATAGGGGTCGACCTTCTCCTTCATGTCGCCGGGCAGGAAGCCGAGCCGCTCGCCCGCCTCCACCGCCGGGCGCGACAGGATCAGGCGGTCGACCGACCCGGTGATCAGCTGGCTGACCGCTTGCGCGACAGCCAGATAGGTCTTGCCCGTGCCCGCCGGCCCCAGCGAGAAGATGATGTCGTGGGCGGTCAGCTGCTCCATATACGCCGCCTGGGCATGGGTGCGCGGCACGATCGTCTTCTTGCGCGTGCGGATGGAGATCGGGTGCTGATGGTCCGTCTCGCGGCGCACGATGCCGTCCAGCACGGGTTGGTCGCTCATCGCGATCGCGGCGTCGACTGTGGAGCTGTCGATCGCCTCCCCGCGTCGCACCCGCGTGTAGAGCGCGGAAATCACGTCGCGGGCCCGGCCGGCGGCCTCCGCCTCGCCCTCGATCGTCAGCCGGGTGCCCCGGGCGGCGACCGCTACCCGCAAGCGGTTCTCGATGGCGACGAGGTGCTGGTCGAACTGCCCGAACAACTCGGTCAGGCGATCGGCGCGGTCGAAGGTGACTTCGACCCGGGACCGGTCGCCCGGCTGGGCGGGCGTGGGCTTGCGACTCATGCGGATCCTTGCGTTCTCTCGACCATGGATTGGCAGATAGGACGGATGGAGGCGAGTGCGAGTGCGAGCGGTTCGGGCTGCGCCGTCGCCTAGGCGTTCGATGCCCCCGGTACGGAACGGCTGGGCGCGACCGCCACCCCACCTAGCGAGTTCGGCCCGGCGCTCACCAGCTCCACCTCCACCAGCGAACCCAGCGGCGCATGCGTCTGTAGGTGGACGGATTGCAGCCACGGGGTCTTGCCGATCCGCTGCCCCTCGCGTCGGCCGGGCCGGTCCAGAAGGACGGCGCACCGACGGCCCACCGTGGCGGCGTTGAAGGCGGTGGCGCCCGTCGCCAGCGCGGCCTGCAGGCGCTGCAAGCGCTCGTCCATCACCTCGTCGGGCACCGCGCCGGCCATCGCGGCGGCCGGCGTGCCGGGGCGGGGCGAGTATTTGAACGAGTAGGCGGCGGCGTAACCGACCTCGTTCACAAGGCGAAGCGTTTCACCGAACTCCGCCTCCGTCTCGCCCGGGAAGCCCACGATGAAGTCGCCCGACAACGCGATGTCCGGCCGCGCGGCGCGCACCCGGTCCAGCACGCGCCGATAGCCGTCCGCCGTGTGGCTGCGGTTCATGGCCCTCAGCACCCGATCGCTGCCCGACTGCACCGGCAGATGGAGATAGGGCATCAGGCCCGCCACCTCGCCATGCGCGGCGATCAGCCCGTCGGTCATGTCGTTGGGGTGGCTGGTCGTGTAGCGGATGCGGGCGCACCCCAGCCGGTCGAGCGCGCGGATCAAGCCGTCGAGCCCCTGCGGGCGACCCGCCTCGTCCGTGCCGGTCCACGTGTTCACATTCTGGCCCAGCAAGGTGATCTCGATCGCACCGGCAGCCAGCAGCGCGCGCGCCTCGTCCAGCACGGCGGACCAGGATCGACTGACCTCCCCGCCCCGGGTGTAGGGCACCACGCAGTAGGTGCAGAACTTGTCGCACCCCTCCTGCACTGTCAGGAACGCGCTGGTGCGGGGCCGAAGCCCCCGCGCCGGCAGCCGGTCGAACTTGGCGAGAGCGGGCAGCGACGTATCCAGGGCCGGTCGGCCCGCCGCCGCCTCGCGCAGCAGCGCGGGCAGACGGTGATAGGCCTGCGGACCGACGACGACGTCCACGTCGGACGTTCGCGCCGCGACCTCCGCGCCTTCCGCCTGGGCGACGCAGCCGGCGACCGCGATGGTCGGCCGCACCCCGCTCCGACGCCCTTCCTTCGCCAGGCGACCGATGTCGGAATAGACCTTTTCCGTCGCCTTGTCGCGGATGTGGCAGGTGTTGAGCACCGTCAGCTCCGCCTGCTCGCCGTCGAGAGCGGGGGTCAGGCCCTCCGCCATGAGCAACTCGCCCATCCGTTCGCCGTCATAGACGTTCATCTGGCAGCCGAAGGATTTCACTCGGAAGGTGCGGGGCAGGGGACGGGACATGGTCGAGCCCCTAGCGAAGAGAGACGGCCGTGTCAGGACCGACCGGCGACAGGCCCAAGGCCCGGCTCACGGCGCGGTGGGCCGCGGCGGCGATGGATTTGCGGTCCCGGCACTCCTCTGGTGACAACGGGTCCAGGAACCGCACGGTGACGGGCAGACGGCCGGCGCGCGCGAACAGGCGGCTGGTGTTCTCCCACCCCGTCTCCGTCGTCCAGGCGATCTCCTCGGCGTCCTCGTAATCCAGCGCCACCGGTTGCACCCGGACGCCGGGCGGCGACGGGGTGAGCACGCCCAGCAGGGCCGGCTTGAACGGCGCGAGCGTTCGCCCATCGCCCGGTGTGCCCTCCGCGAACAGCGTCACCGGCCACCCATCGGTCAGCGCTCGCCGGATGGTCTCGATCTGCGCGGTCACTCCGGCCCGATCGGCGCGGTTCACATAGAGCGTGTTGTTCATGTCGCACAACGCGCCCACGACCGGCGAGTCCTCCAGCTCGCTCATGGCGACGAACGCCGTGCCGCTCGCCCCGGCGAGCACCAGGATGTCGAGCGGCGAGAGATGGTTGGACACGAACACGACGTCGCGGGACAGGGGTCGCCCCTCCACCCGCACGCGCGCGCCCACGATCCGACCCGTCCAGCGCAGATAGCGGCGGGGCCAGGGCGATCGACTGGCGCGGAAACGGACAGCCCCCCAGTGTAAGGGGACGCACACCGCCGTCAGCGCGGCGATCGCCGCGACCCGCAGGGTGAGGCGCAGGCGACCCGGCAAGGACGTCAGACTATTCGCCCTCGCCCGGCTTCAGCGGCACGGCGTACAGCTCCATCCGGTGATCGACCAGGCGGTAGCCCATGCGCTCCGCGATCTGCCGCTGCAGCGCTTCGAGTTCGGCGTCGGCGAACTCCATCACGGCTCCCGACTCCACGTCGATCAGATGGTCGTGATGCTCTTCCGTCGAGGGTTCGTAGCGCGAGCGGCCATCGCCGAAGTCGTGCCGATTGAGGATGCCGGCATCCTCGAACAGACGAACGGTGCGGTACACGGTCGCGATCGAGATGTTCGGATCGATCGCCGATGCGCGCTGGTACACCTTGTCGACATCGGGATGATCGTCGCTGTCCGACAGGACTCGGGCGATGACGCGCCGTTGCTCCGTGATCCGCAGGCCTCGGTCGGCGCAGAGTTGTTCGATGTCGATCCGTTGCGGCATGACCGCTCCTTAGCGAAGGACGCTGTCGGCGGCAAAGGGGCGACCGCGGCGCTGGGGCCGCGATTGGGGGTGCGCGGCGACCGGCACCCCCGGAGCGATCACTTCTTCTTCGGCGACTGACCTGGCTTGCGGCCCAGGCCGATCTTCTTGGCAAGGTCGCGACGCTGTTCGGCGTAATTGGGCGCGACCATCGGATAGTCGGCCGGCAGGTTCCACTTTGAGCGATATTGATCGGGCGTCATCTGGAAATTGGTCATCAAGTAGCGCTTGAGCATCTTGAGCTTCTTGCCATCTTCCAGGCACACGAGGTAATCCGGTTTGATCGACTGGCGAACGGAGACGGCGGGTTCCTGCGGCTCTGGCGCGGGTTCGGCATTGTCGCCAAGGCCCGCCAACGCGCCATGAACCTTCGTGATCAGTTCCGGCACATCGTCGATCGCCACGTTGCTGCCGGCGGCACCCAGGTGAGCGGCAACGATGTCGGCGGTCAGCGTCACCAACATGTCGGCGGAGGTGGAATCGTCGTTCATCATGGAAAGTCCTATTGGAGATTACTGGTCGAAGCGGTCTTCGATAGCGCGGACATAGTCGCGCCGGCCCAGCACTTCCAGTCCCGTCTGCCTGTTTATTCCAGCGTTCGTCGCATCGTCATCGCGTCGTGTGTCTCGCCTTCAGTCGAGCGGTAGTAGTTCGCGCGGCGACCCACCACCACGAAGCCCCTGGACCGGTAAAAACCTTCCGCGGCGTTCCCCTGTCGGACCTCGGCGAAAAGACTGCGCGCGCCGGTGCCAGCGGCGGTCAGCGAGACGCCGTTCAGCAGCGCGCTCGCCAGGCCGCGGCGGCGGTGTTCGGGGCCGACGCCCAGAAGCATCAGTTCGGCCTCGTCGGCGACGACGCGCGTCAGGGCGAAGCCGGCTGGCGGCCCGCCATCGCGCACCACCGCCAGCCAGGCACCAGCACCGCTGGCGAGCAGGCCCGCCAGTTGCGCTCGCGTCCATCGCTCTCCCCAGCGCGCCGGAAAGCTCGCCTCCATGAGGAGCATCACCGCATTCAGATGACCCGGCGTGGGTGCCCAGCTTTCGACCAGCGGGGTCATCGCGGCGGGGCGGGTCGCGCATCGGGACCCCGACCGTAGGACGCGACCACCGGCAGATGGGCGAGCGGTGCCACGCGAGGCAGCCGAGCGACGTCCGGATCGGCCGGGCGAAGATTGGGCAGGTGTTCGATCAGAGTGGTCGGACCCAGCGCGGCCCGCTCGCCGACCCAGTCGGCCAGGTCGGCGAACGGCACGGCGGCGACCGGTCCGGCCGGTGCCACGGGATCGGTGGAGTGGACCTGCGCGAACGCTTCGCCGTGGCCGCCATTCACCAGCGCCACCACCGGCGTTCCGTCGTCATGGCCTTCGGCCGCCGCGGCGACCAGGGACAGGGTGCTCAGACCCACCAGCTCCGCCCGCCAGGCCAGCGCGAGAGCGCGCGCCGCCGCGATGCCGACGCGGATCCCCGTGAAGCTGCCGGGGCCAACCCCCACCACGATCCGGTCGGCCCACCCACCATTCGGCAATGTCGCGATCGCCGGCACCAGCCGCTCGGCGTGCCCGCGCCCGATCGACTGGTGCACGAATGCCAATGCCGTGTCGTCCTGCCACAGACCGATCGACAGCGCCGACGTCGCGGTGTCGATCGCCAGCGTCCGCACGGGTCCTCAGACGACGCGATTGAAGCGCTCGAACTCCGGCCGGGGCGAGCGGGGGTGCAGGCTGGCGCGGTCGCCCCGACCGATGGTGGAGATGAAGTTCGCGCGCACCGTCGCCTGGTCGCGGAAGAACTCCCGGTCGACGGCGTCCGGATCGAAGCCCGACATCGGCCCGGTGTCCCAGCCCAGCGCGCGGGCGGCCAGGATCAGATAGGCTCCCTGGAGGGTGGAGTTGCGAAGCGCGGAGACGCGCCGCCCCTCTGCGTCGCCGAACCAGCTCTTCGCGTCCGCATGCGGGAACAGCCAGGGCAGGTGCTCGTGAAAGTCGAGGTCCATGCCGATCACGACAGCGGCGGGCGCCGCGACGATCTTGTCGCGATTGCCCTCCGCCGCGCACGCGGCCAGCCGCTCCCGACTTTCGGCCGAGAGGCACCAGACCAGGCGGGCGGGTTGCTGGTTGGCCGAGGTGGGGCCGTCGGCCATCAGGCCCGCGACCGCACGCGCATCCTCTTCGCCGAACGGAGCGTCGGTGTAGGCGTTGAACGTCCGGGCTTTCCGGAACAGTCGGTCGATGGCGCCGTCGTCCAGGCGCGCGGGTGCGGCTGGCCCGGTCACGCCGCGCGGACCTCCGTCACCTCGGGGACATAATATTTCAGCAACTGCTCGACCCCCTGCTTCAGCGTCATGCTGGACGAGGGGCAGCCGGCGCACGCGCCCTGCATGGACAGGAAGACGGTGCCCTTGTCAAAGCCGCGAAGGACGATGTCCCCTCCGTCTGCCGCGACCGCGGGCCGCACACGAGTGTCGATCAGCTCGGCGATCTGCGCGACGATGTCGGCGTCTTCCGGAGCGATCGGGAAGGATGTCGGGCCCGGATCGGCGTCGGCGGCGTGCGGGTGGAACAGCGGGGCACCCGCGGCGAAATGGTCGAGCAGGATCGTCAGCACTTGCGGCTTGACCGTCGCCCAGTCGCTGCCCGGTCCCTTGGTCACACTGACGAAGTCGCCGCCGAAAAACACGCCCTCCACGTCGCCCAGCCCGAACAAGGCGTCCGCGAGCGGCGACCCTTCGGCATCCTCGGGCGTGGCGAAGTCGCGCGTGCCATCGGCCATGACGGTCTGGCCCGGCAGGAACTTGACGGTCGCGGGGTTGGGCGTGGTCTCGATCTCGATGTGCATGGTCCGGATGTGGCGCGCGGTGCGGTCATTGGCAAGGCGAGGGCACCAAAGGGTGACGCGGCCGACGATTTGTCAGGTGGCGTGCTAAAATTGGTCAGGTGCAAGACAGCTTTGGTCGGCTATGTGCGAGCGCGATGACTTCGATCCTGCGGCCGTTGTGCCTCTTCGCGCTCTCCCTCTCCGCGACGCTCAGCCAGCCGGCTGCGGCTCAGACCGTGGTCTCGTCCACGCGCGCGGACCGGCCGGTAGCGCCTCCGGCGCAGCCGCTCGACCCGTCGCGCGGCTGGTTCTACGAAAACTCCGACATTCCGATGGACGCGGGTTGGCAGTTCGGAGAGCTTCCAAACGGCCTTCGTTACGCCGTGCGACGGAACGGCGTGCCGCCGGGGCAGGTGTCGATCCGCGTCCGCGTCGATGTCGGGTCGCTCGACGAGCGGCCGGCGGAGGCCGGGTGGGCGCATCTGATGGAGCATGTGTCCTTCCGTGGGTCGCGCTATGTGCCGGACGGCGAATCCAAGCGCATCTGGCAGCGGCTGGGCGCCAGTTTCGGGTCGGACACCAACGCCGCGACGACACCTGTGTCCACCACCTACAAGCTGGACCTGCCGTCCGCCCAGCCGGCGGGCCTGGAGGAAAGCCTGAAGATCCTGGCCGGGATGATGGCCGACCCCAGCTTCGACCCGGCCTCCACGGCGGCGGAGACCAACGTGGTCCAGGCCGAACTGCGCGAGGGCCAGGGGCCGGAGCAGCGTACGAACGACCGCTTGCGAGAGCTGTTCTTCGCCGGCCAGCCCTTCGCCCAGCACGATCCGATCGGGTCGGTCGTTACGCTGGAGGCGGCGACGCCCGCGGCCTTGGCGGACTTTCACGCGCGCTGGTATCGCCCGGATCGCACGGTCGTGGTCCTGTCCGGCGACATCGACCCGGCGGTGGCGGTGCCCATGATCCAACGCCAGTTCGGTGATTGGCGCGCAACCGTTCCCGCCCCACCCCGCACCGACCTGGGCACGCCCGACGCCGGCGCGCCGCGCACCGGCGTCGTCGTGGAACCCTCGCTGCCCGCGCGCGTCGAGCTGGCGGTGCTGAGGCCCTGGCGCTGGAAGGCGGACACGGTCGACTACAATCAGGGTCTGATGCGCACCCAGTTGGCCCTGCAGGTCCTGAACCGCCGGCTGGAGAGCAAGGCGCGGGCCGGCGCCTCGTTCCTGTTCGCGGGCGTGACGCGCGACGACGTGGTGCGGTCCGCCGACGTGACTTCCGTATCCCTCGTTCCCGCGGGCGGCCGGTGGGCGGAGGCGGTGACGGATGTGCGCACCGCGATCGCGGACGCCGTCGCGATCCCGCCGACCCGCGCCGAGATCGAGCGCGAGGTCACCGAGTACGAGCAGTCGCTGGTGGTGGCCGCGGGGAACGAGCCCGCCCGACCAGGCGCGGAACTGGCGGACGACCTGGTGGGTGCGCTCGACATCGCGGAGACGAGCACCACGGCCAGCGGCGCCCTGGAGATCTTCCGCTCGGCCAAGCCGTCCTTCACTCCGGCCGCGATTCAGCAGGCGACGGCGCGCATGTTCGAGGGCGCTCCTCTTCGCGCGCTTCTCACCTTGCCAGCCGCCGATGCGGGCGCGCAGCGGGAGCTGCTGGCCGCCATCGATCGGCCAATCGCGGTGGACGTGGCGGCCGGTCGCCAGGATCTGGAGCCGCTCAGCATGGACGTGCTGCCCGCCCTCGGAACGCCGGCGACGGTGGTCGGCGGACCGACCCTGCTGCCGGGTGCCAATGAGGAGCTTAAGACGCAGGTCGTCCGGCTGTCGAACGGCGTCAATCTGGTGCTGTTCCCCAATGATTCCGAGGCGGGACGCGTCTATGTCGACGTCCGGTTCGGCACCGGACTGGCCGGACTGGGTGGGGACAAGGCGTCCTTTGCGTGGTCGGGCGAGCAGGCGCTGGTCGACGCGGGGCTGGCCGGTCTGAACCTGGACCAGCTCGACCGGCTGACCACCGGGCGGCAGATCGGCATGGCCTTCGCGGCGGGCGACACACGCTTCTCGCTGTCGGGCACGACACGGCGAGAAGACCTGGGCGACCAGCTGCGCTTCCTGGCGACCAAGCTGTCGCACCCGTCGTGGAACGCCCGCGCGGTCGACCGCATCCGGGACGTCCTGCTGGCCAGCTATGGCTCGCAGGACAACTCGGCATACGCGGTCGTCAATCGCGATCTGGAGGGCGTGCTGCACGCTGGCGACCAACGCTGGACCGCGCCCGACCGCGCCGACATCGAACGGCTGACGGCCGAGCGGTTGAAGGCCTATTGGTCGCCCTTGCTGGCCGAAGGGTCGATCGAGGTGGCGATCTTCGGCGATTTCGATCGCGACACTGCGATCGAGGAGGCCGCTCGGACGTTCGGCGCCCTGCCTGCGCGACCCGACGCCGCCCTGCCCCCGGCCGAACGCACGCAACCCGTGTTCTCCCACACCCGACAGCCGATCCGCGCCACCCATGGCGGTCCCGCCGATCAGGCGGCGGCCGTGCTTGCCTGGCCGACAGGCGGTGGCGTCGAGGGGATCGAGGACAGCTACGCGCTGGAGGTGCTGGCGGCGGTGTTCGGCGATCGCCTCCTGGATCGCTTGCGGTCGGAAGAAGGCGAAAGCTACAGCCCGCAGGTGATCAGTCGCTGGCCGCGCGACGTTCGCACGGGCGGGAGTGTGTTCGTCCTGGGGCAGGTGCGACCGGGCAGCGCCGATCACTTCTTCGGGCTCAGCCGCGAGATCGCCGCCGACCTGGTCGCCAATCCCGTCTCCGACGACGAGTTCGCGCGTGCGCGAGGGCCGGTGGCACAGAACTACATGCGCGCTTTTTCGGGCAACACCTTCTGGATGCGCACGCTGGAGGGGGTCAGCCGGGACACCAACGTCGCGCTGCTGCCCGCGCGCCTCGCCTCAGCCCTGGGGCGGATGACGCCGGCCGACGTGCAGAGGGTGGCGGCGCGCTATCTGCGGCCCGAAGCCAGCCTCAGCTGGGTGGTGACGCCCCGGCCCTGATCGCTCCGGATCTGTTCTCTCCGGGCGTGGCCGGCTCCAGGTCCAGCGCCTGGAGCGCGGCCAGGCCCGCGTGCCAACTCGGCCCCACGAAGACCGGCAGGCCGGCCGTCCGGAGCGCCGCGATCACCTGTTCGTCAACGTGCGAGAGGCCGGGCGCGGCGGTCGAGCGGAGGAAGATGGCGGCAACGCGGTCCGGCCAGGCGGCGGCCGCGTCGGCATAGGCGCGCACGTCGCCCTGGCTATCGTCGCCGATCAGGACGAAGCGGAGTTCCGGGTGGAAGCCCAGGATGTCGGCGATCCGTCCGGCCTTGTGCGCTCCGTGGCCGCTCGTGCCGAATGTGGCCCGGTTCAGGCCCCAGTCGCGCAGCGCCAGCACCCCGGCGGGCAGGTCGTTCAGCGCCAGAAATCGGACGAGGTAGCCATACAGGTTCCAGGGCGAGGAGGAGACATAGAAGAATGGCCTCGCCGGGGCTGCGGACTCATCCAAGCGCGAACCGCCATCGTCGCGCAGGCGGGGATCGATGTCGGCGTCAAGGTCATCGAACGAGTCCGGGTCGCCGCCTGCGGAGCGCCGCGCCGTCTGTCCCGCCAGGGCGGCGAACAGCGCCTGCGCGCCGGGAACCAGCTCTCGTTCCGCCGGCCCGTGCAGCAGCAGCCTGCGCCAGTTCCGCGGGCCGATCCGACCGGTGACGAGAACCGTGTCGTCCAGGTCGGAGATCACGCCCAGCCGGCTGTCGCGCCCGGCCGCCAGCACCGCGGCTTCGACCACGGGGACGTTCGGGTGGTCCGGCAGCCACAGGCGGGCGCGCTCCCAACCGGTGTGCGGGGGCAGCGGGCGATCGCAGGGCATGTCGAAGCGCACGAAGCCTTCGCCATCCGCCCGCGCCTCGCCCCGAAAACCCGCTCCGGCGACAGCGACTCCGGCGCCGGGCCATTCGTGCGTGCCCCAGGTGGACCAGAGCGCCGCCACGCGGGACCGCAGCCCTTCCCGCTGGACCGGAGCGGGCGCGTGCCGAAAGACGCGGGCGGTCAGCCGAACCCGCGCGCCGTTGCGTTCGCCGGCATAAGCGAGGATGACGGGAGGGCGGCGCGGCATGGATCGTTCATACCCCGCGGCGGACCGTGGGCAAGGCGAAGCGGCGGTCCGAGCGGGACCCGTTATAGGACGTAGCGGCTAAGGTCCGTGTCGCGCACGATGTCCGACAGGGCGGCGTCGACCGCCGCGGCGTCGATGGTGACGGTGTCGCCAGCCCGGTCCTCGGCGGTGAAGCTCACCTCCTCGAACAGGCGCTCCATGACCGTCTGCAAGCGGCGGGCGCCGATATTCTCCACGCTCTCGTTCACTTCCGCCGCGATCGCCGCGACCCGGGCGATGGCGTCCTGGGTCAGGGTCACAGTCACCCCCTCGGTCGCCAGCAGGGCGACATATTGCATCGGCAGGTTCGCGCGGGTTTCCGTCAGGATTCGCCGAAAGTCCTCCTCCGTCAGCCCTTTCAATTCGACGCGGATCGGCAGGCGACCCTGCAGTTCCGGCAGCAGGTCGGAGGGTTTGGCGACGTGGAACGCGCCGGATGCGATGAACAGCACATGGTCCGTCGTCATCGGGCCGTATTTGGTGGCGACCGTCGTGCCTTCGATCAGCGGCAGCAGGTCGCGCTGGACCCCTTCGCGGCTGACCGACCCACCGCGCACGTCGCTGACCGCGATCTTATCGACCTCGTCCAGGAAGACGATGCCGTTCTGTTCGGCGTCATGGATGGCGGCGCGGTTCACGTCGTCCTTGTCCAGGCGCTTGTCCGCCTCCTCGTCCTTCAGCTTGGACCAGGCGTCGGGCACCTTCAGCTTGCGGCGCTTCGTCGGCGAGCGACCGAGCGCCTTGCCCATCATCTCGCCAATGTTGATCATGCCGACGCCGCCGGGCATCCCCGGCATCTCCATGGCAGGGGCGACGTCCTCCACCTCGATCTCGATCTCGGTGTCGTTCAAATGCCCGTCGGCGAAGCGCTGGCGGAAGGAGGCGCGGGTCGCCTCGCTCGCCCCCTTGCCGGTCAGCGCATCCATCAGCCGGTCCATCGCCGACGCCTCGGCGGCCTCGCGCACGGCCACGCGGCGGCGGTCGCGCTCGAGGCGCACCGCATCCTCCACCAGATCGCGCGCGATCTGCTCGACGTCGCGCCCGACATAGCCGACTTCGGTGAACTTGGTGGCTTCCACCTTCACGAAGGGCGCGTCGGCCAGTCGCGCCAACCGCCGGCTGATCTCCGTCTTGCCGCAGCCGGTGGGGCCGATCATCAGGATGTTCTTGGGCGTGACCTCGTCTCGCAGCTCGGGCGCCAATTGCTGCCGACGCCAACGGTTGCGAAGCGCGACCGCGACGGCGCGCTTCGCATCGGCCTGGCCGACGATGTGCTCGTCCAGGGCAGAGACGATCGCGCGAGGGGTCAGCGCGCCGGAGCGGGAGGTCTGCGGGGTGGGTTCGGGCATGGGTCGCTAAATGGCGAGGGGGCGGGGCGATGCAAGCTCGCCGCCGCCGATCAGGCCGGGCAGCGATAATCCGCGAAGAACCGGCGGTGGCGTTCCACGATGCGACCGATGGCGGCCGGCTCGACGGCGTCGTCCTCCCGCCCGCGCTCATAGCTTCCGCCGAGGACGATGCCGTCGGGGCGGGGAAAGGCGTAGCCGGCGTCGGTCGACAGCGCGTAGCGGACCTCCGGCTGCGGCAGCAGGATGGCGAGCTGACCCTTGATCGGGACGAGGGTCGTGTCGCCCACCAGCTCGCGCGCGCCCAGCCCCGTGCAGTTGAAGATCAGGCGTTCGGGCAGCGCCAGCACCTGGTCCAGATCGGAGAAGCGGCGCGCCACCAGGCGGCCGCCATCGGCGACGATGTCGGATTGCAGGCGAGCGAGATAGCGGCTGGTCTCCGTATACAGCGTCTCATATCGCGTCATCGGACGGCCGAACGGGTTCTGATCGATCGGCACCGCGCGCGCGGCCGGCGGGAAGGTGGCGGTCAGCCGGGCCTCCGGTCGCGTCCCTTCGACATAGGTCGTCAGCCAGCGCACGCCGCGATCGTCGCCGACGGAGAGCTGCATGCGGCGAAAGGAGTAGTCGAGTGCCTGGACAAAGCGCGCCCGCCATTCCGGCGTCACCGATTGCGGTCGGAACAGGCTGAACGGGTGGAACTGCCCGCCGGCCAGGTCGCTGGTCGTCTCCGGTGTGCGGGCGGCGGCGTAGAGGGTGACGGCATAGCCCGCCTCCTGCGCCAGCCGGGCCGTCGTCAGCCCCACGATCCCCGCGCCGATCACCGCCACTGGGCCGGAATGGCCGGGCAGGCCCTGCGCCGTCGCCAGGCGGGCCGTGCCCCAGGCCATGGTCCAGCCCGCGCCGCCATGACCGTAATTGTGGACGAGCGTGGTCGGGCCGAACCGCTCGGCCTCCACCCGGTAGCCGGCTGGGCGATAGGGCCGCAGACCGGCCTGGGTGCGGATCACCCGGTCGGCCGCCACGTCCATCGGCGGCGGGCAGTCGGTGCGCGCGGAGGCGAGGGGGACCGTGGCGCATCCCGGCAACGCCAGCGCGCCGGCGGTGCCCAGGCCGCCCGCCAGCAGCTGCCGCCGGTGGAGAGGGGAGGCGATCAGGCCGCGCTCTCCAGCGACTCCAGGGTCAACTGGTCGTTGGTGTAGACGCACAGCTCGCCCGCGATCGCCATGGCCTTGCGAGCGATGACCTCCGGATCCGGTTCGTAGGCGTCGAGCGCGCGCGCCGCGGCGAGCGCGTAGTTCCCGCCGGACCCGATCGCGGCGATGCCCGCGTGCGGCTCCAGCACATCGCCATTGCCGGTCAGCACCAGCGTCTGGTCCTTGTCCGCCACGATCATCAGGGCCTCCAGATTGCGGAGGTACTTGTCGGTCCGCCAGTCCTTGGTCATCTCGACGGCGGCGCGCAGAAGCTGGCCACCGTGACGTTCCAGCTTGGCCTCCAGCCGCTCGAACAAGGTGAAGGCGTCGGCGGTGGCGCCGGCGAAGCCGCCGATCACCTGGCCATCGTGCAATGGCCGGACCTTGCGCGCATTGGGCTTCATGACGGTCTGCCCCATCGAGACCTGTCCGTCGCCGACCACGACGACGCGATTGCCCTTGCGGACGGAAAGGATGGTGGTGCCGTGCCAGGTGGTGGTGCTCATGGTCCGGCGGATATGGTCCCGGGGACCCTCGCTGCCAACAGGCTGCCGATCTCCAGGGGAACCGGCTGCGACGCCGGAGCGGTTGTTCGGCGGGACTGGTGGAGAGGAGCGAAAGATGATCGGCGATCGACGGAGGGCGGCCGGCTTTTGGTGGGTGTTGAGAACCCTCGGGTGAGCATCGGGGCGCAATTGCTGCTCGGGGCCGGTCTGGTCGCCTTGACCATGCTGCTGCAGGCCAGCCTGATCGCCGTCGCGTTCGCCACGTCGCACAGGCTGGGACGGCCGGGAACGCGGCCCGGCGCGATCGCGACGGTGGCGCTGTTGGTGGGCGCGACCTTGTGGATGCTGTTTGCGCTCACGATCGCCGCCTGGCTGTGGGCCGGCTTGTTCCTGTGGCTGGGCGGCTTCCAAACGCTGGAGCAGGCGCTCTATTTCTCGTCCGTGTCGCTGACGACGCTGGGCTTCGGCGACGTGGTTCTGCCGCAGCGCATCCGGCTGTTGTCGTCGATCGTGGCCGCCAACGGCCTGATCATGTTCGGCCTGTCGACCGCGTTCCTGATCGAGTTCGTCACACGGGTCCGCGACACGTCGGGCGATCAGGGTGGCGGGGAAGGGGCCTAGGCCACCGGCTTGACGACGACCGATCAACTGGAACAAACAAAGAACGTTCTTGATTGCGAGTCGCTGTGTCCCGTCCGAAACCCACGATCGCCGAGCTTCGCGAAAGCCTGCGGGCCATCTCTGGCGATGTGCGGGACCGACCGGTTCTGCCGTTCGGGATCGCGCCACTCGACAGCCGGCTCGCGGACGCAGGGCTGCGGTTGGATGTGCTGCACGAGGTCGCGTCCCGCGGGTCGGGCTGGGGTGACGATGCCGCCGCGGTGCTGTTCGTGGCCGGGGTCGCCGCACGGACGCAAGGCGATGTGCTGTGGGTCGTGCGATCGCGCGACCTGTTCGCGCCCGGCCTCTACCAGGCGGGCCTGGAGCCTTCCCGCGTGATGTTCGCGGAGGCTCGCGACGACGCGGAGCTGCTGGCGCTGCTGGAAGAGGGGCTTCGGCATCGCGGCCTGGGGGCGGTCGTCGGTGAGGCCAGACGGATGCAGATGGCCCAGGCGCGGCGGCTCCAGCTCGCGGCGGAGGGTGGCGGCACGATGGCCCTGCTCTTGCGGCGGCCCGCGCGGCACGGTTCCGATCCCATGGACGCGCCCTCGGCCGCGGTGACTCGATGGCGCGTCGCGCACGCGCCGTCCGTGCCGGTGCCGTGGGATGGCCTTGGCCGGGCGTGCTGGCACGTCGAGTGCGTCCGCCAGCGTGGCGGCGATCCTTTCGAACTCGTGGTGGAGGGCTCCGATGAAGCGGGTCGCCTCGCTCTACCTGCCCAGCTGGTCCATCGACCGGCTGCGGCGGATCGAGCGCCGGCGCGCGCCGTCGGCTGAAGCCGACGGCCGCGCCGCACTGAATGCGCTCGGGGCGGAAGCGGCCGCGGAGCGCGCACAGCACTGCTCCGTGCCCAAGGAGGGCGGCTGGCGTCCCGGCGCGCGGTGGGCGCGCAACGATCCGGACGGCGGCGTGGCGAACACGCGCAGTGAGGTCGAGGCGGCGATCGAGGCGCTGCCGGTCCATCGCCGCCCGCCCCAGCGCGAGTTGGGCCGGACCAGCGAAGCCGCGGACAACCCGTTCCGCAAAACGGTGTCGCGTCCGCCCGAGGAGCGCGTGGCCCCGCCCGCTCCCCTGCGCGAGCAAGCGCGTCCCACTTCCGTGCGTGAGCTGTCGCGCCGCACGGAGGCGGCCGAGCCGCTGTTCAAGCCCGGCACGAGGGGCTGGCACGGAGAGGACCTGCAGGCGGCGGTGAACGGCCTGCCCGCGCACCAGCGGCCGCGCTCGGGCGAGCTGTCGCGCAAGAGCGAGGTGATCGACAATCCGTTCCGTTTGTCCCCGGACGAGGTCGGGCCGAATCTGAGGCACGGCCGCCCCGACATCCCGCCGCTCCGCTTTCCCGGCGAGGACGCACCGGCCAAGGCCGGTCGCGGCGCCGCGCCGCGCGATCGGGACCGCCACCGCAACGAGGCGCCTTCGCCGCGCCGGCTGACCTCCGGGCCACCGGTCCACGGGCCGGGCGAGGATGTGGTCCAGCGCCGCGCGGCCAAGGCACCCCGGCGCAGCGCGCGGGACGGGCACGGCGGCGAGGCGGGGTCGGTCTCGCCGCCCAACATGGCGCAGAGCCTGAAGCGCCTCGCCGCGATGCCGTCCGTGCAATATCCGGGCGAAGGGCCGCACCCCGACAATCACGCCAGGAGCCAGCCTTCCGGACCCAATCCTGGCCAGGGCCGCTTCTTCCAGACCGGCCGGACGCTCGCGACCGTGGTGGCCCGCGTGTGCCGGGACGAGGAGGACGGCCGCCAGGAAGAGGCGAACCGCGACGATCCGCCGCTGGTGACGACGCGCAAGGTCGGTTCGCGGATAGAGGTCGCCGCCGCGAACGCCACGGCGCGCGCGCTCGGCATCGGTCCGGGCACCGCGCTCACCATGGCGCGCGCGCAGGTGACCGGGTTGGAAGTGCGCGAGGCGGATCCGGACGGCGACGCCGCCGCCCTGGCCGCGTTGGCCGAGCTGCTCGCACGCCGCTGGGCACCGACCGTCGCGATAACGGACACGGACGGGCTGTTCGTCGACC
This sequence comes from Sphingomonadaceae bacterium, assembly GCA_965261015.1. Taxonomy (GTDB): domain Bacteria; phylum Pseudomonadota; class Alphaproteobacteria; order Sphingomonadales; family Sphingomonadaceae; genus CBDHCC01. The sequence continues at coordinate 551,186 of CBDHCC010000002.1, read as the reverse complement.
TGACCGGCGTCGCCCACCTTTATGGCGGCGAGGCGCGCTTCTGCCGCAAGCTGCTCCGCCTGCTCGCCCGGCACGGCGTCGTGGCGCGAGTGGCGGTGGCGGACACCGCCGGCGCGGCCTGGGCGATCGCCCGCTTCGGCCCGCCCGAACCCGCGCAGATCCTGCCAGTGGGCGGGCAGGCGGAGGCGATCGCGCCGCTGCCCGTCGCCGCGTTGCGGCTGGAGGCTCCTGCGCTGGAGCTGCTCGCCCGGTTGGGGGTCGATACCATCGGCCAGATCGCCGCTATGCCTCGCGCGCCGCTGGTGCGCCGCTTCGGCCGGTCGGTTGCGGATCGGATCGACCAGGCGATCGGACGCGCCCCCGAACCGTTCGAATCGGTGACCCTGCCCACCCGCGTCGCCGTCGAACAGCGCTTCGCCGAACCGATCGCGACCCCCGGTGCCATCGAGCACTGGCTCGGCGAGCTGATGGGGAGACTGGCGGTCGAGCTGGCGAAGGCGGGCCAGGGTGCCCGGTCCGTCGAGATGGTCGCCGCGCGCGTCGACGGCGTGCCGCAGCGGCTGAGGCTCGGCTTCGCGCGGCCGACCCGCAGCGCGGCGCACATGCTGCGTCTGACCCTGAGGCGCATCGAGGAGATCGAGCCTGGCTATGGCATCGACGCCATCGCGTTGCGGGTCCGGCGCGCCGATCCCCTGGGCGCCGAGACGCTGGGACCCGCGCTGGCGGAGGAGGCCGCGCCCGACCTGGCACCTCTGATCGACGCGCTGGCGAACCGCATCGGCGCGGACCGGCTGTGGCGCGCGGTGCCGGTCGAGAGCGACGTGCCCGAGCGGTCCTGGACGCGCGCCGCCCCGATCGATCCGCCCTCCGGTCGAACACGGGTTCGGGCGTTGCGGGCCGACGATGTGCGCCGCCTGGACGCCACCCCGTCCAACCATCCCTGGCACCCGCGCTGGCCACGTCCCGTGTGGCTGTTGCGCCAGCCGGAGCGGATCGACCACGTCCTGGCCGGACTGCCCGACCAGCCGCCCCGTCGTTTCCGCTGGCGCGGCGCGGCGCACCGCGTGGTCCGCGCCGAGGGGCCGGAACGGGTGGCGGGCGAATGGTGGCACCGCGCGCCCGAGCGCCATGCGGTGCGCGACTATTTCCGCGTGGAGGACGAGGCGGGCCAGCGCTTCTGGCTGTTCCGACGCGGTGACGGACTGCGAAGCGCCACGGGCGACCTCAGCTGGTTCGTCCATGGGCTGGGCGACTGAGCGCATGGCCTATTCGGAACTGCAGGTGTCCACGCACTTCTGCTTTCTGCGTGGCGTGTCGTCGTGCGAGGAGCTGTTCGCGACCGCGTCGATGATGGGCCTGCCGGCGTTGGGCGTGACCGACCGGAACTCGGTCGCCGGCATCGTCCGCGCCATGGTGGCCGCCCGGGAGACCTCGGCGCAGGGTCACGCCGTCCGCCTGGTCGCTGGTTGCCGGCTCGACCTCGTCACCGGCGCGTCGCTGCTGGTCTGGCCGGAGGATCTGGCCGCCTGGAGCCAGCTCACGCGCCTCCTGACGGTCGGCAAGGCGCGCGCGCGTCCGCGGCATGGCGAGAAGGGTCGATGCTTCCTGCATTGGGAGGACGTGGCCGATCACGCCGCCGGCCTGGTCGCCGCACTGGTGCCGGGGGCCGATGGGGCGCACGAAGGGGATCTGCGCTGGATGTCCGACCTGTTCGGGCCGGGGTCGGGCGACGCGCGGGGCCATGTCTGCCTGACCCAGCAACGCCGACCCGACGACGCCCGCCGCCTGCATGGGGTGGCCGCCGACGCGCGGCGTTTCGGCCTGACGCCGCTGGCGACGGGCGACGTGCTCTACCACCATCCCGACCGGCGCCTGCTGCAGGACGTCGTCACCGCCATCCGGGAAAAGACCACGGTCGACGAGCTGGGCTTGCGCCGAGAGCGCTCGGTCGATCGCTGCCTCTATCCGCCGCACGAGATGGCCCGCCGCTTCGCCCGCTTTCCCGAAGCGCTCGCCGCCGTTGAGGCGGTGGTGGAGCGCTGCACCTTTTCGCCCGGCGACCTTCGCGACCAGTATCTCTATCCCGAAGAAACGGTGATGGCGGGACACACGCCGCAGCAGGCGCTGGAGAAGCTGAGCACCCGCGCGCTCGACCGGCGGTTCGACGGCGACCCGCCTCAGGCCTATCGCGACCTGCTCGCCAAGGAGCTGGGGCTCGTCGCCAAGCTCCACTATGCCGCCTATTTCCTGACGGTCCATTCCATCGTGCAGTTCGCGAGGAGCCAGGACATCCTGTGCCAGGGGCGCGGCTCGGCGGCGAACTCCGTCATCTGCTTCGTGCTGGGGATCACGTCCATCGATCCGGTCGTCCACCAGCTCCTGTTCGAGCGCTTCCTGTCGGAGAACCGGGCCGAGCCACCCGACATCGACATCGATTTCGAGCACGAGCGGCGCGAAGAGGTGATCCAATGGATCTACGAGACCTACGGCCACGACCACGCCGCGCTGACCGCCGTCGTCAGCCGCTTTCGCGCGCGCGGCGCGGTGCGCGAGGTGGGCAAGGCCTTGGGTCTGCCGGAAGACATGACCGGCGCGCTGGCCGGCCAGGTCTGGGGCTGGTCGGAGGAGGGCGTCGCCGACCGGCACGTCGACGCCCTCCGGCTCGACCGCGCCGATCCGCGCCTGGCTCTGACGCTGGAACTGGCGCGGGAGCTGATCGGCACGCCGCGCCACCTGTCGCAGCACCCCGGCGGCTTCGTGCTCACCCGCGACCGGCTGGACCGGCTGGTGCCGATCGAGCCGGCCGCCATGCCCGATCGCCGCGTCGTCGAATGGGAGAAGGAGGATGTGGAGGAGGCCGGCATGATGAAGGTCGACATCCTGGGCCTGGGCATGCTCGGCTGCATGCGACGCGCCTTCGACCTGCTGGCCGATCACAAGGACGTGCGCCTGACCCTGGACCACGAGGCGCTGCAGGTGGACGATCCGGCCACCTTCGCCATGATCCAGCGGGCCGACACGCTGGGCGTGTTCCAGATCGAAAGCCGGGCGCAGATGGCGATGCTGCCGCGGATGCGGCCGACAACCTTCTACGACATCGCCATCCAGGTCGCGATCGTGCGGCCCGGACCGATCCAGGGCGACATGGTCCACCCCTATCTGAAGCGGCGCGAACAGAAGCGTCGCGATCCCGACATCGAGTTCGACTATCCCAGCCCGGAGCTGAAGGCGGTGCTGGCCAAGACCTACGGTGTGCCCTTGTTCCAGGAACAGGCGATGAAGGTGGCGATCGAAGGCGCGGGCTTCACGCCCGCGCGCGCCGACGAGTTGCGCAAGGCGATGGCGACCTTCAAATACACCCAAGGGGTCGGGCAGTTCAAAACCGAGCTGATCGAGGGCATGGCGGGCAAGGGGATCGGACCCGAATTCGCCGAGCGGCTGGTCAAGCAGATCGAGGGGTTCGGTTCCTACGGCTTTCCCGAGAGCCACGCCGCCTCCTTCGCCAAGATCGCCTATGCGTCGAGCTGGATGAAGTGCCACCATCCCGACGTCTTCTGCTGCGCGCTGCTGAACGCCCAGCCCATGGGCTTCTATGCGCCGGCCCAGATCGTCCGCGACGCGCGCGAGCACGGCGTCGAGATCCGGCCGGTCTGCGTCGTCGACAGCGGCTGGGACACGCGGCTTGTCGATGAGGGCGATCCGCCGCTGTCGGATCGCGCCACCCTGCCGCTGCGCTTGGGGCTGCGTGTCGTCCACGGCGTCGCGATGCTGGACGTGGCGCGGATCGTCGCCGCGCGCGAGGCCGCTCCGTTCCGATCCGTCGAGGATCTCTGGCGGCGGTCGGGTGTGCCGCTGGCCACGCTGGAGAAGCTGTCCAAGGCCGACGCGTTCCACGCGCTCGGATTGAACCGCCGGCAGGCGCTGTGGGAAATCCGTGGCCTGGGCGAAAAGCCCCTGCCGCTGCTCGAAGCGGCCGAACGGCGCGAGGAGCCGGTGCGCCTGGTGCCACTGACCGCGGGTCGGGAGGTCGTGGAGGACTATCGCGCGACCCAGCTCACGCTGCGCCAGCACCCGCTGTTCTTCCTGCGCGAAGTCCTGACACGCCAGCGGGTGATCCCTTGCGCCGGTCTGCGCGACGTGCGGGACGGCCGCCGGATCGAGGTCGCCGGCATCATCCTGGTCCGCCAAAAGCCCGGATCGGCCAAGGGGGTGCTCTTCATCACCGTCGAGGACGAGACGGGGGTGGCGAACATCATCCTGTGGCCGGACCGCTTCGAGGCGCAGCGCACCGTCGTGATGTCGTCCGCCATGATCAGCGTCACCGGCGTGGTGCAGCGGGAGGGGGAGGTGATCCACGTCATCGCGGACCGCATCCACGATCGCACGGCCCTGCTGCGCGAAGTCGGTGAGATCGATCTGCCGCGGCTGACCAGCCCCGGAGACGGCGCGACCCACGGCGGCTCGCCGGACCGTGGCGATCCGGGATGGAAGTCGCGCGTGCGCAGCGACTACCATCCGCCGTTCCGGAACGGCTGCGATCCGGAGGACGTCATTCCCATCCGCAGCCACGATTTCCACTGACGCGACGGCGCTTCCCCGTCCGGTTGACGAGCTGGCCCGCGCCGCCGCAGTGGTGCGCCATGCCGAGCGACACCGCAGACCGCCCGTTGATCGCGACAAGCGACTATCACGCGCCCGATCTGCCGACGGAGGAGTGGCTGCGCCAGCGCTGGCGGCAATTGCGCGCGCTCGTCTCGCGCGGCGGCGACCGGCCGATGGTGGCGGAGGACAAGCTGAACCGCGCCACCCTGTCGATGCTGGACAAGGTCGTGGCCCCGCCCGCCTGCGGCCCGGTCATCGCGGAACTGTCGACCGCCGTGGCCGCGATCGCGGACGAGGGGCTGACCACCACCCGGCTGACCCTGATCGTCGTGCCGCCGTGCGACGAGAACGACGTGGTCGGCACCTGGGCGCGGCAGGAGGGTCACGACATCCTGGACCCGCCGCCCCGCGCCACCCTGCTCGGCCCGGCCGCGCCACCGGATCTGTCCGGGGAGGGCCTGCTGGTGATCCCGGGCCTGGAACGCTGGGTGCTGCGCCATGCCGACGGCCTGTGGGCGGTGCGCGCCCTGCTGGCCGCGCTGGACATGACGGGCCGGCGCGTGGTCGTCGGCTGTTCGTCCTGGGGCTGGGCGTTTCTGTCCCAGGCCGTGGCGGCGGACTTGATCCTGCCCGAGCCGCTGACCTTTCGGCCCTTCGACGCCCGACGCCTGAGCGACTGGTTTGCGGACCTGGGGCAGGCGGGGCACGGGGAAGTGCGCTTTCGAATGGCGTCCAGCGGGGCTTCGCTGCTGACGAGCGAGGACGCGTCGGACGATTTCTTCGAAAAGCTGGCGGCGCTGTCCCGCGGCATTCCTTGGGTGGCGTGGCATCTGTGGCGCCAGGCCCTGCGGTCGAACGACGACGACGAGGTGCCGACCGCCGCCGACGGCGAGCACCGGCAAACCTTGTGGGTGGCCGCTCTGAACGAACTGATCCTGCCCGGTCACCATCCTCAGGTGGCGTTGCTCGTCCTGCACGCGCTGCTGATCCACGGGTCGCTGACCGCCGAGGAGCTGGACGCCGTGGTGCCCATCGACGGCCGCGGGACCATCGTCGCCAGCCTGGTGGCCTCGGGCTTTCTGGAGCGGGACGGGGCCTCCGTGCGCGTTCGCACCGCCGCCTACCCCTCCATCCGGTCCGGCCTTTCGTCGGCGGGTTTCCCGGTCGCCCGGCTGTGAGCACTCCGCCTTCACCCGACGGCGACGCCGCGGCCCAGGCGGTGACCACCGTCGCGCAGACCGCCGGACAGGCGGCAGCCTCGGCGGTTCCGGGCACCGCGGCGGCCGACGCGGGAGACACCACCACCAAGCTGGTCAACGACCTTCAGGACATCCCGTTCGCGTCCATCGCGCTCATCATCGCGGCGACGTGGCTGACGATCGCCCTTCTGCGCCGCGCATTGCCCTATCTCGCCCAGCGCGGACCGACGCAGCTGAGGCTCTACCTGCTGGGCGTCGTACCGGTCGCGCGCCTGATCCTGTTGAGCGTGGCGATCCTGTGGATCGTCCCGCTCGTCTTCAACATCACCTTCCAGAATTTTCTGGTGATCGCGGGCGCCGCCAGCGTCGCGATCGGCTTTGCGTTCAAGGACTATGTGTCGTCCCTGATCGCCGGGATCGTCGCGATCGTGGAGCGCCCCTACCGGCCCGGCGACTGGGTGGTGATCGACGATCAGTATGGCGAGGTGCGGACGGTTGGCCTGCGCGCGATCCAGATCGTCACGGCCGACGACAATGTGGTGACGGTGCCGCACGAGCGGATCTGGACGCAGAACATCGTCAACGCCAACGACGGCGCGCGCACGCTGCAGGTCGTGGCCGAATTCTACGTGGCGCCCGGGCACGACTCCGCGCTGGTGCGAAGCCGCCTGCTCGACGTGGGTCGGACCAGCGCCTTCGCAAGCTATGGCCATGACGTGAAGGTCGTGCTGGCCGACACGCCCTGGGGCACGCGCTACAAGCTGCGCGCCTACCCCTTCGACCTGCGGGACCAGTTCGCGCTCGGCAGCGACCTGACCGTCCGCGGCCATCGCGCCATCGCTCAGGCAGGCGGGCGGCTGGTGAGCGCGCCGGCAGCCAAGGACGTGCCCTGATCGCGTGCCGCGACGCCGCCGGGAGCGGTCGGTGGGCCTTGTGCGGACCGGCCTTTGCGGCTTAGCCATGGGCGAACGAGGGAGGGTGCGATGGTGAGGTCGATCGACCGGCGCGAGCTGCTGAAGGGCGGTGCCGCCCTGGCGGGTCTGTCCCTGGGAGCCATGCCGGCCCTCGCCCGCACGGACCGGGTGGCGGCCTTGATCGCCGCGATGACGGTCGAGGAAAAAGCCGGGCAGCTGTCCGGCTTCTCCGATCAGATCCGCCCCACCGGCAAGCCGTTCAACCCCAATCTGCCGACCACCGGTGCCAATGAGCAGTTGGCGCGGATCGCCCGGGGCGAGGTGGGGATGCTGTTCAACGGCGTGGGTGTCGCCGGCGCGCGCGAGGCGCAGCGCGCCGCCGTGGAAGGCACGCGGATGAAGATCCCTTTGATCTTCGCCGCCGACGTGATCCACGGCCTGCGGACCGCCTATCCGCTGCCGATCGCGGAGGCCTGCGCCTTCGACCCCGATCTGGCGGAGCGGACCGCCCGCGCCGCGGCGCTGGAATCGACCGCGCTGGGCGTACATTGGACCTTCGCCCCCATGGTCGATGTCGCTCGGGATCAGCGTTGGGGCCGGGTCGCGGAAGGGTCGGGCGAGGACCCGTATCTGGGCTCCGTCCTGGGCGTCGCTCGGGTTCGCGGCTTTCAGGGGGACAGCCTGCGCGACCCGACCCGAGTGGCGGCCTGCGCCAAGCACTTCGCCGCCTATGGCGCGGTGTCCGGTGGGCAGGACTACAACTACACGCAGATCTCTCCCTCCACGCTGCACGACGTCCACCTGGCGCCGTTCAAGGCGTGCGTGGACGCGGGCGTGGCGACGCTGATGTCCGCCTTCAACGACATCGACGGCGTTCCGGCGAGCGGCAACCATTGGCTGATGACCGACCTGCTGCGGGGCGACTGGCGCTTTGGCGGCATGGTCGTGGGCGACTACACCGCGGACGAGGAGCTGATCGCCCACGGCTACGCGGCGGACGCGCGCGACGCGGCGAAGAAAGCCTTTATGGCCGGCATGGACATGGCCATGCAGTCGAACCTCTTCAATCTCTGGCTTCCGGAGCTGGTGCGGGCCGGCGAGGTGCCGATGGAGCGGCTGGACGAGGCGGTCGGTCGCGTACTGCGCCTGAAGGAGGCGGTGGGGCTGCTGGACGACCCTTACCGGTCGGTGGATGTGCGGGCCGAGCGCCGCAGCGTGTCCACCCCCGCGATGCTGGGCTTGTCGAGAGAGGCGGGCGCGCGCTCGATCGTGCTCCTGAAGAACGATGGCGACGTGCTGCCCCTGAAGCGGTCGCAGACCGTGGCGTTGATCGGACCGTTCGGCGAGGACCGCGACAACGTGGTCGGCACCTGGGCGTTCATGTCGGACCAGACCCTGAACGTGTCCATCCGACAGGGGCTGGAGGCGCAGGGCTTCACCGTGAACGCGGAAAAGGGGTCCGAGGTCGAGGCGCCGATCGACGGCGGCATCGCGGCGGCGGTCGCGGCCGCCCGGCGGAGCGACGTCGTGCTGCTGGCGATCGGCGAGACGCAGGATATGTCGGGCGAGGCGCAGTCGCGCACGTCCATCACCGTGCCCGCCGCGCAGATGGCGTTGGCCGAGGCGATGGCGGCCACCGGAAAGCCGGTGGTGGTGCTTCTGCGCCACGGCCGCGCGCTGGCGCTGGAGGGCGCGGTCAAGGGCGCTCCCGCCATCCTGGCCACCTGGTTCCTGGGCTCGGCGGCCGGCCACGCCATCGCCGATGTCCTGACCGGCCGAGTCAATCCGTCCGCCAAGCTGAGCGTCAGTTTTCCGAACGAGAGTGGTCAGGAGCCCTTCTTCTACAATCACCCGCGCACCGGCCGGCCCGCGCCGGAGACGGGCGATCAGGCTTACAAATCCCGTTACCGCACGACGAAAAACGAGGCGCTGTACCCCTTCGGTCACGGGCTGAGCTACAGCACCTTTCGGCTGGACGGGATCGAGGTGCCCGACCGGATGGGTGACCGGATGACCGTGCGCGCCACCGTCACCAACACCGGCCGAACGGCGGGTGCCGAGGTGGTCCAGCTGTACGTCCACGATGTGGTCGCCAGTCGGGTGCAGCCGGTCCGCCTGCTGAAGGGCTTTGAGCGGGTCGAACTGGCGCCCGGCCGATCGCGCCGCGTGGAGATGACGCTGACCCGCGAGGACCTGCGCTTCTGGGGCGATGGCCGCTTCGTCGTGGAACCGGGCGAATTCGACCTGTGGATCGCGACCAGTTCCGTGAACGGCGAGGCCCGGCGCTTCACCCTCACCTGACGATCACGGCTGTGCCCGTCGGTGCTCCAACAGCCAGAGGTAGAGCGCCGGGTCGTCATAGGCCGGATCCCACGAATTGTGGCCCACATCCGGATAGATCGTCAGGCGCGGCCGGGGATTGGCGCCGTCGCACCGGCGGATCGCATCCACCATCGCGAAGCTGCCCGATGGCTCCACCGTGTCGTCTCGGTCGCCGTGGAATGCCCAGATCGGTACCCCCGCCAGCCGGCAGGCGTCCGCCAGGTCTCCGCGGCCGGCCACCGGGGCGACGGCCGCGAACAGGTCGGGCCGCTGCGCTGCCCAGCGCCAGGTGGCGTGACCGCCACGGCTGAGCCCGGTCAAGTAGATGCGCGACGAGTCGACGCGCAAGGTGGACCGGACCCGTGCCAGCATCCGCTCCAGGGTCGCGGTGTCCCAGTCCTGTTCGGCCGGCAGCAAGGGGGATAGCACGATGAACGGCAATCCCGGATGCTGCGCCACGATCTTGGGCGGCCCATGGACCGTGACCAGAGAGACGTCGTCGCCGCGCTCGCCCGAACCGTGCAGGAAAATGAGCAAGGGCAACCGGGTCGCCCCGGACGCGACATAGCCGCGTGGCACGAACAGCTGGTAGGCGTAGTCGCCCGTCGCGTCCGCGGCGTGGGCGTACTGCCCCTCCTGGATCGCGGGTGCCTCCTGGGCCGTCGCGGGTGCCAGGCCGGCGGCGCACAGGGTCAGGGCCAGCCTTCTCAACCAGCGGCGCGACACGTCGTCTCCTGTTCGCGCCGGGTGCCTGTCGGCGCAAGCGGAGCGGTGGACCCACGAGCCATCAGCACCGGGGTCAAGGCGTCGACCCGGGGCGGGGCCGTCGGCGCATCGATGGCGTCGAGCAGCCGCTCGACCGCCAGCGTGCCCAAGCGGCTGATGCCGATATGGACGGACGAGAGCGTCGGCGACAGGTAGCGGGCGGCGGGCACATCGTCGAAACCGATGATCGCGATCTCGCCGGGCACCGACACGCCCGCCGCGCGCAGGGCCAGCAGACACCCGATCGCGATCATGTCGTTGGCGCAGACCACGCCGTCGATGGCTCCGCGGTGCCGCAACAGCGTCTCGGCCGCCAGCACTCCGCTGTCCTCGGTGAAGTCGCCCGGCAGAACCAGGGGCTCGGCCGCGTCCTGACAGCCGGCGAGCGCCGCGCGGAATCCGGTCAGCCGGGCCTGCGAGTCCGTATTGGCGTCGGGACCGCACACGAAGGCCAGGCGCCGTCGTCCGCCAGTCAGCAGGTGTTCGGTCGCTTCGAACGCTCCGGCCCGGTTGTCGACCGAGATCGACGACCGGCCGGGCAGGGTGGTGTTCAGGAGAACCGTCGGCAGCCCGGCGGGCAGGTCGCGGTCGAGCGCGTCCCGATCGCATTCCGGCGCCATCACCAGCAGACCGTCGACCCGCCCGCTCATCGCGCTGGCGACCATCGCGACCCGGCCCGTGGCCCCGTGCAAGGTCGACAGCAACAATTGTTGTTCGTGTCGGTGGGCCGCGTGGTCGACGCCGCGAATCAGCTCCGAGAAGAACTCGCCGAACAAGTCGGGCAGGATGACGCCGATCGTGCCCGTGCGTCGCAAGGTCAGCTGGCGAGCGCCGGCGTGCGGCACGAAGCCCAGCGCGTCGGCGGCGTCGCGCACCCGGGCCAGGACCGACGGACTGACATGGGGTCGAGCGTTCAGCGCCCGGGACGCCGACGCGATCGACAGGCCGGCGCGGTCGGCCACATCCTTCAGGGTCGGTCTCTTGGCCGTCACGCGCACTCTCCGACGGCAGGTGGGACGCGGCTGTCCGGCCGACCGTGCCGGATGCTGTAAGCGTTTGCAGATGCGGTCACAAGGCGATCCGCCGAGGTGGTACGCGGACCCGGTGGCGCACTCAGTGCCGGATCGGCAATGTTCGCGTCGCCGAAGCGCACGTCCAGCGATGTTGCCGCCCCCGGCATTCTGATGGACTGTCGAACCGCTAATCCCCGGGCGCGGCTTGGCTGTCCAGCCAGCCGCCCCGAAAGCCCAGCTGCGCAAGGCCGGCGCGGATGTGGGGGTTGCGGCGCGTGGTGCGCCAGACAAGCCCCGACCGGTGGTTCTCCATCATCGCCAGGATCGGGCCCTGGTCGATGCCCAGATGGTCGCCGGCGACCCAACCGGTCCCGGCGTCGACCGTGCCCGTCACCGATCCGGCCCGCGGAAAGGTGAAGCTGGGATTGAACGCGTCCTTGAAGCCGTAGCGGCCATAGAGCCGCCCGCCGCCGCGATCGCGCATCGCCATCAGGGCGGGGATGGCGATCTCGGGTGCGAAGGCGACGGACCCGCCGGCGGCCGTCGGCGCGATCGTCCCGTCGTCGCGCACCCGCTGTGCGCTGACCCCGCGCGCGGTGTAGCTGTAGAACGTGCGCGGCGTGCCGTTCACCGCATATTCGCCGCGGGATGACTTCGGACCGTCCGACGCCGTCCAGCCCCAATTGTCGGCGCCGTAGCCGACCCAGCGGTTCGGATTATCGATCCCGTAGTCGCGCTGGCTCAAGGTCGCGCGGCGGCTGTTCTCGAAATAGTCGATGCCCTTCGACGCCATGAAGCGGTCCTGGATGCCTCGGAAGTCCACCCAGACGTGGGAATATTGGTGCCCGAACAACGGTTCGAACTGCAGATAGTCGCGGCCGTAATAGGTCCCCCAATGCTCCTCCAGCCTGGCGGCCCACCCCTTGTCCCAGGCATCGACGCCCACCGGATGCGTCGGAGAGGCGACCGCCAGGATGTAGACCAGCATCCCTTCGTTGTACCCGATCCAGTCGTGGCTCTCGAAGCCCTGTTCCGGTCGCCAGCCCATGGTGATGCCGTGGGAGTTCGGCAGGTTGGCGGCCTGTGTTCCGGTCGATGTGCGTTGCGCCCAGTCCCATTCGACACGGCGATAGATGTCTTCGGCCAGTGTGCGGATTTCGGCTTCGACGGGAGTATCGCGGTCGAAGTAGGACTGCGCGAACAATGCGCCGCCCAGGAACAGGGTCGTGTCGACCGTCGACAGTTCGGTGTTCCGCCGACGAGTGCCATCCTTGTAGTTCAGGAAATGGTAGAAGAATCCCTTGTGCCCGGTGACGCCGCTGGCCGCGTCACCTTGGGGCGCGTCGTGGTAGAAGCGCAGGCAATCGCGCGTGCGCCGCGCCGCCTCGTTCCGGGGCACATATCCGCGTTCCGCGCCGATCCCATAAGCCGTGAGCGCGAAGCCGGTGGACGCGATGGAGGAGAACGTGCGCCGCGGCCATCGATCCGGGGCCAGGCACCGCTGGGTGTCGGTCGTGTCCCAGAAATAGCGGAAGGTCCGCTGAGTCAGCTCCTCCGAGAACGCCTCCTGCGCCGCGGCGGACGGGACGTTCGCCGTGGGTTCGGTGACGCGCGCGACCGACACGGCCGCGCATCCGGCCAGCAGGCCGGGAGCAAGGCCCAGACAGGCCACGGCCCTCTGCCGAGCGGCCATGGCGTGTCGCCTCAGAAAGCGCGCCGTCATGTCCGTCAGCAGCCCGGGATCAGAAGCGCGCCGACAATCCGAACTGGAACGATCGCGGTGGGCCGGCGAGGCTGTTGGGGACGCCGAAATTCAGATTGCCTTCGGGCGGGATGAACCCGTCGGCGCCGCCGAAATTGTCCCGGTTGAACAGATTGAACACCTCCGCCGTGGCGGTGAGCGTGACCGGCCCGATATTGAAGTCCTTCGCCAGTCGCGCGTCGACCTGGTAGAAGGCCGGCAGTCCGCCGATGTTGCCCGGGAAGCGGATATCCCGCGCGCCGAACCCCTGCGACGCGTCGATCACGAAGAACGGCGTTGGACTGGCCAGCGTGATGAGCGTGGACACGCGAAAGCCCAGCGGAAGGTCGCGGAGCGCGTTCAGGACAAGCTTGTGCCGCACGTCGCCGGCGTTCGGCACGTAAGGCCGGTCGCTGATGTTCGGGAAGTCGAAGTTGAACGCGAAGCCACGCTCTTTGGAGAAGGCCAGCGTGTAGGCTAGACCGACACTATAGCCGGACTCGACGCTGTATGGCTTGTCGAGCGTCACATAAACGCCGTGAAAGCGGGTCGCGCGCGTGTTGAAGGCCGCGACCGCATTCGAATAGCCGTTGGTGAGCGGAATGAAGTCCAAAAAGCCGCCGGTGTTGAACGCTTCGGTCCGGTTGAGCGGCGCGTATCCGACCAGATCGGACCCGATGATGTAGTTATAGGTCAGGGATCCGCGCACCTGGCCGATCCGCTGGCGCAGACCCAAGCTGAACTGATCGGTGTGCGGCGACTTCAGGTCGTTCGGGACCACCCGGAGCTCGCTTGTGCCCGGAAACGTCGGGTTGTTCTGCGAGGCCGCCAGCAGCGCAGCGAGACCATCCTGCGTCAAATACTCCGGCTGGAACTGGACGGTCGGTTGACCATTGCGCGGCAGGCCGTTTCTCGAAAACTGAATGTTGCCCCGTTGATATTGGGTGAACAGGCTCTCCTCCGCGGCGTTGCGAAACAGCACCCGATCGTAATACCGGCCATAGCCGCCGAACAGGATCGTTTGTGCGTCGCCATTGAAGTCGTAGGAGAAGCCGATGCGCGGCTGAAACTGGTTGAGATCCGCCTTGCGGTTGTTGCCGTCGGAGATGTAGTCCTCGACATTGAAGAAATCCCCGATGCGGGGGTCCTGCCCCAAGGTCCGCAGGGCCGCCGCCGCGCCCACGGGGGTCACGAAGGAATTGTTCTTCGCGTTGGAGTCATAGTCCCAGCGCAGACCGATGTTGAGCAGCAGCTTCTCGGTGACTTGCCAGTCGTCCTGGACGAACAATCCGACCTGAGTCGTCTTCGCGCCGATCTCCGGATTTCCAACACCGAAATTGACCTGCTGCGGGATCGTAAAATCCAGATTGTTGTCAGCGTCGATGACGAAGTCGAACAGGGGGTTGGCAAATGGGCCGCTACCGCCGACGAAGTATTTCTGGAAGGAGAGCTTCGCACCCGCCTTGACGGTATGATCGCCGAGGTTCGTCAGGGTAAGGTTGTCCCGGAACGTCAAGCCACTCTGCTTGACCCGCTGGAAATCAGGGCGGCCACCGATGTTGATGACACCCTGATAGTTGAACGCGAACTGATCTCCGGTCGCGTTGCCGAACCGCAAATCCGAATTCAGGTAGTCGACCCGAAACTCGTTGACGATGCTGTCGGTGGTCAACTGGTGACGAAGCTGGGCGGTGTAGCTGTCGTTGCTGATGTCCGTGCCCCGGCTGCGCGCCGCGATGCCGCCGAAGTCGCGCAGGTCGGTCTCCTTGCGGACGCTGCCCGTGACCTCGAGGAACTGCTGATCGTCGATCTGCCAGGTCAGCTTGCCGAAGCCCAGATGTTCCCGGAACGGGCTCGTGAAGGTGCCGGTGAAGGCGCCCAGATCGAGGCCGGTCGCCGCCGTGAACGCACCTTGGCGCGCCGCATCGCCGCCCGCCAGAACGTTCGAGGTGCGGTCCTGGATATTGCCTTCGTAGCTGCCGAAGAAGAAGATCTTGTCGGGCACGATCGGGCCACCCAGGCTGGCACCGAACTGATACCGCTTGAGATCGGGCTTGTCCTGATCGAACTTGCGCTGGAAGAAGTCGCGGGCGATCAGACTTTGATCCTGGTACGTCCCGAACACGGAGCCGTGGAACTCGTTCGATCCCGACTTGGTGATCGCCGTGATGATCGCCGTCCCCGCGTCCTCATACTCCGCCTTGTAGTTGGAGGTGATGACGCGGAACTCTTGCACGGCGAGCTGTGAAAAGGGATTGCCCCGGCTGGAATCCTGACCGACGATGCCGCCCTGCTGGACGTTGCTCTTCAGACTGACGCCGTCGATGAAGACGTTCACCTGCGGCCCGCCCAGGGACTCTCCGTTGGGATCGGCCCCGATGCCCCCGCCCGCGAAGGTCCGACGCGTGTCGTTGTTGGCGACGGTGATGCCCGGCGCCAGATTGGCGAAGTTCAGGAAGTTGCGATTGTTCTGCGGCAGCGTCTCGATCTGTCGCTGGGTGACGTTCGTGCCGACCTCCGAGGTGCTGGAGTCCTGCAGGGTGCCGACGATCACGATGCCCTCGCCGATCACCTCGTCCACCGCCGGCTGTTCGGCGGTGGCGGCCGCGCTCTCGCCGATCGTCAGGTCGACGGAGATCGCCTGGGCGACCTGCACCTGCACCTGCTTGGCGACCGACGACACGCCGTTCGCGGTCGCGACGAAGTTGTAGCGTCCGGGGATCACGGAGGAGAGCACATATTGCCCGTTCGCGTCCGCCGTGGTGCGGCGCACAAGGCCCGTGTCCACGTTGGTCGCCACGACAACCGCGCCCGCCGCCACCGCCCCCGACGCGTCGGTGGCGGTGCCGCGCACCGTGGCGGTCGTCGTCTGCGCCTGCGCCGGCGTGGCGATCGCCAGCGCGCCGCCCGCCACGCCGAGCGCGAGACTGGCCGCCAGCCGCCGCAGCGGACGATCGTTGACCGGCTGCACCTTGTCCATGGCATACTCCCCTCGTTGCGCGGTCCGCGACGTTCCCCGTCGCTTCGCCGCCGCTACCCTCGGATCGACTCAATCGGTCCAGGGGCGCGTTGTAACCGCTTCCAAATCGACTGTATAGCGCTCCTTCGCGTTCGCGGCCGAGACGCTATAGCGCCAGCGAGCGGACGAAGGTGCCCGCTCGCTGGAGCGAGGCGTTCGCCCCCGCCCACCAGGGGGTCCAGAGCTGGCCCATGTGCAGCCCGTCCTCCTCCACCCGGCAGCGGATGGACGCGCCCGCCGCCTCCGCACGCTCCGTCAGGACGAGGCTGTCGCCCAGCAGCACCTCGTCGCGCCCCACCTCCACGTAGGTCGGCGGCAGCAGCGACAGGTCGTCCAGCACCGGCGACAGTTCCGTATCGCGGGGATCGCGGTCGCCAAAGGCCAGCGCCGCCAGCGCGCGATCGCCCGCGTCGTCCACCATCGGGTCCTGGGCGTCGTTACGCGTGCGGGTGTCCGACAGGTCCGAGCGGTCCGTGTTGGGCGAGAACAGGATCAGCCCCGCGACAGGCGTGCCCCGCCGGGCGAGCGCCAGCGCGGTCGCGAGCGCCAGGTGACCACCCGCGGAGTCGCCCGACAGGATCAGCGGCCCCTCGGCCGCGCCGCACAGGTCGAGCGCGAACTCCAGCTGCGCGGGCCAGCGATGCTCCGGTGCCAGCGGGTAGGCCGGCAGCCGGACGGAGAGGCCGGACGCGTCCGCCAACCCCCGGCCCAATCGCGCGTGGGTCGAGGGCGAACCGAAGACGTAGCCGCCGCCGTGCCAATGGACGATAGTGGCCGCTCCGACATGCCCGGGCGGCCAACAATCGATCGGACTGGGCGGCGCATCGTCCGCCCAGACTAGCCGCGCGAACCTCCGCCGCTGCTCGTTCGGGGTGTCGCCAAGCGGATGTGCGCGGATGCGGCGGACGATCTCGTCCCGCGTCAGCCGCGCGTGCGGCGCGGGCGCGCTCAGATGTTGATCGCCTGCACCGCGCCGCCGTCCACCCGGTAATTGGCGCCGTTCACGAAGCTCGCCCGTTCGGACAGCAGGCAGGCGGCGACGAAGGCCACCTCCTCTGGCCGGCCGCGCCGTTCCAGCGCCAGGTGCGGCCGCTCTTCCTTCAGGAACGAGGCCACCGCCTCCTTCACGCTGGTGCCCCGCTCCTTCGCGCGCTTTTCCATCATGCCGTCGGTCATGTCGGTCTTGATGAAGGCGGGCGCGATGCAGTTGATGAGCACGCCGTCCTGGGCATAGGTCATGCTCATCGATTTGGCGAAGGAGAGGACGGCCGCCTTCGAGCAATTGTACACCGCCTCGTCGGGATAGGGCTGGGCGACATTCTCCGACACCACGAACACCACCCGGCCCCAGCCCGCGCGGCGCATGGGGGGGATGAACGTCTTGGAGATCCGCACGGCCGTCATGAAGTCCGTCGTCCAGGCGTGCTTCCAATCCGCTTCGTCGATATCGTCGAGCGGATCGCCCTTGGCCCCGGTGACGCCAGCGGCGTGGAAGAGGAGGGAGGGCTGCCAGCCTTCGTCCTTCGCACCGCCCTCCGTCGCCACGCGGTCCGCGCCCGCCTGGTCCGACAGGTCGGCCACGACGGTGCGCACCCGATCGCCGCCGCGCAGGTGTTCGGCCGCCTGGGCGAGTTCGTCCGCATCGATGTCGGTCAGGATCAGCCGGCACCCCTCGTCGAGCAGGATGCGAGCCGTCTGCCGGGCGATGTCGCCAGCGCCGCCGGTGATGACGGCGCAGCGGCCGTCGATGTTCAAGTCCATTGCGATCCCTCCTGCGGTATGAACAGTCAAAGCGCCGCAGCCGCGTGACCGTTCCGATCCGCGCGTATTTGCCGCGCGCGTCCGGTCCGACCCCGATCCACGGCCGCCGGGCCGCTTACCGGCGATTAAACATAGGTTGGTAGAGGCCCGAAGCCATGACGCTTCCGGCCTCCTTCTCGCGCTCCCTCGGTCCTTCCGCGGCGGAGGATCAGGGCCTCTATGGCAAGCTGGTGCTCGCGCTCTACGAAGCTCCCGCCTGGATCTTCGCGGCCGCGGGCGCGTGCCTGATGATCGCGGGTGGCACGGCCGCCGTCCTGTCGGGCGACGCGCTCCTGATGCTGCTCGTGGCCGCCACCACGCTTTCGGTCGTCGCCCGGACAACGCACCAGATCGCGCTCGCGCGTCGCCTGAAGGCGCGCGCGAGCGCCTCCTTCGCCACGCTGGAGCGGCACTGGGCGCTCGGCGCCTATGGCAGTGCCCTGCTGACCGGGCTGGTGGCCTTTCGGGCCTTTACGGGGACCGACCAGCTGCTTGTGCACCTGCTTGTCGGGTGCATCGTCATCGGGACGGCGGGGGCGGTCTGTGCGAGCGCCGTCCGGCCGCGCGTCGTGCTCGTGCAGTTGCTGCTGCTCATGGTGCCGCTCTCGGTCGCCCTGATCTGGCGCGGTGGCGCGTACTGGGCACTGGCGCTTGCCGGTCTGCCGTTCGTCGCGCTTACCCTCCAGTCGACCTTCTATCTCTACCGCATCACGGTGGGCGCGATCCGAGCAGACGACGCGCTCCTGGAGGAGAGTGCGCGTCTGGAGAGCGCCCTGGACACGATGGCGCAGGGCCTGTGCATGTTCGGGGCGGACCAACGGCTGAAGGGCTTCAACGAGCAATATCTGCGGGTCTGGGGCTTCGATCCGGCCGTCGTGCGGCACGGGGTCAGCATGGCTCGGGTTCTGCGCCACGGCGTCGAGATCGGCGTCGTGCCAGAGGAGCGGGAAGCCCAGACGCTCGCCGATTGGCAGCGGCGCGCCACCGTGCCGAGCGACGTCCATGCGGAGCTGCCCGACGGCCGCACCCTGGCGATCAGCTATCGCCCCATGGCGGGTGGGGGTCACGTGGCGACGACGGACGACATCACGGAACGCGTGGCCGCCGAGGCGCGCCTAGATTATCTGGCGCGGCACGACGTGCTCACCGATCTGCCCAATCGGCGCGAGCTGAAGGACGAGCTGGTCCGCTGGCTCGCCCGATCCCCCGAGCCGGTCGCCGTGCACGTCATCGACCTGGACGGGTTCAAGGCCGTCAACGACACGCTGGGACATGGGACCGGCGACGAGCTCCTGACCATCGTGGCTCGCAAGCTGTCGGAGGTCGCACGAAACTCCGGACAGTTCCTGGCGCGGCTCGGCGGCGACGAGTTCGCACTGCTGCAGCCGAACGCCGACCCGGACTGCGCCTCGGACACCGGTCGCGCGATCTGCGGCTTGCTGTCCGTTCCCGTCCTGGTGGACGAGCATCAGGTGGTCGTCGGCGCGTCGGTGGGGATCGCCATGTCACCCGTGGACGGCGCGGACGCGGCCACTCTGCTGCGCTGTGCCGATTTGGCGCTCTATCGCGCGAAGGCGGAAGGCCGTGGGCAGTGCCGGTTGTTCGAACAGGCGATGGACGCGCGCGCCCAGGCGCGGCGCACGCTGGAGCTCGATCTTCGGCGGGCCGTCGCGCAAGGCGAGTTCGTTCTGCACTACCAGCCGATGTACAATCGCGCGACGCGCTCGGTCACGGCCTTCGAGGCGCTGCTTCGCTGGCACCATCCGACACGTGGCCTGCTGTTGCCGGATCAGTTCATGGAGCTGGCGGAAAGCGCCGGCCTGATCGTTCCGATCGGCGAATGGGTGTTCGGCCAAGCCTTGCGCGACGCGGCCGCTTGGCCCGATCCCATCCGGCTGGCCGTCAACGTCTCCCCCGTTCAGTTTCGCCACCCCGCGCTGGGTTCGGTCATCGCGCGCGCTCTGGCGGCCTCCGGCCTGCCGCCGACCCGCCTCGAGATCGAGATCACGGAATCGGTCATGCTGGAAGGGACCGAAGGCACGCTGGCGCTGCTGCATTCGTTGCAGGGGATGGGCGTGCGTATCGCGCTGGACGATTTCGGCACCGGCTATTCCAGCCTCAGCTACCTGCGCGCCTTTCCCTTTGATCGGCTCAAGATCGACCGCAGCTTCGTCAACGAACTCGCGACGCGGCCCGACGCGGCCGCCATCGTCCGCGCGGTCAGCGATCTGGCGAACTCGCTAGGCATGGAGACGACCGCCGAAGGCGTGGAGGATGAAGAGCAGTTGGCGCTGCTAGACGCCCATTCCTGTTCCGAAGTGCAGGGGCACCTCTTCTGCCGCGCGGTCCCCCTGGCGGACGTGATCCTGATGCTGGCGGCGCGTCAGGCCGCCTGATACCCGGGGTCCGGACGCCGCTGGAGACACCGCGACCCCTCGTGCCACCCACCTCGACGGTTCGGCCGCGCCCCTCTTCGCCTGTATCGTCTCCGCGACCGGATCGACCCCCCGCGCGAAAAGCGTGGGTGGCGGCGGACAACCCTGGACGCCCTCACAAGCGAAGAATGCCTGTTCCCGGAGGTTTTCTCGAGCGTTGGGAAGCTGGAAAACAAGCGTCCGTGGCGGAGAGGGTGGTTGTCGGTGTTCCGACGTAAGTCTCTGTTTTGATTAGTGGCCTTGTTCGACGGTCTAGCGGATCAGAAATCGCAGGCCAACCGCAACAACGGGCAAATGGGGCCAACAGGCCGGTAAGGTCCATCGCTACCATGCTGTCGAGCGCCAGAGACGCGGTGTTCGCCGACCCGCCCCTGGTCGCCCGGACAATGCTGGCGTCGATCTATGGAACGGCGCGGGCGTTCTACGAACGAGACCTTCCTCTCACGCCAGGTGGAGATGTGGAGGACCAGTTGACGATCATGTGCCGCGCCTACCCTCTGGCGGCGAGTGATCCCGTGAGCCAAACTGAAACATGACCCGCTATTGTCGAGCAGGGCTTAGGAGGCCGCTAATGCATCGCGAGCGATGGCGGTTCTCGCCCACGGATGGTCGCCACCCGCTGCCGGTCCTGAGCGGGCGTATGTTCGAGGCGCGCAGCCCATCACCCGCTTGAAGGCCGTGCTGAAGGCGCTCTCCGATTGATAGCCGAGCGACGCGGCCACGGAGGAGACTGGCTGCCTGCCATCGGTCAGACGGGAGCCGGCCACCAGCATCCGCCACCTGGTCAGGTAATCGAGGGGAGAGGTCCCAACGGTCGTCTTGAACGCCCGGGCGAAGCTCGTTCGCGACATGCCGGCCTTGTCCGCTAGGGCCGGCAAGGTCCAGCGAACGCCGGGTTCGGCGTGCATGGCGGCGATCGCTGCGGCGAGCCGAGGGTCGGCCAACGCGAAGAGCCACCCGACACGCCGGCCCTCCTGCCCGGACAGGTAGAGCCGGAGCGCCTGCACCAGCATCATATGAGCCAGGTGTTGCGCGATCAGGACGCCGCCGGGCGCGGCCTCAAGCAGTTCACACCGCATCCGCTCCAGCGCCCAGCTCAGCTGCTCCCTCTCTTTGTCGGCGCGCAGGTGGGCAATCGGCGGCATGGCGGCCAGGAGCACGTCGGCGTGCGCCCCCGTGAAGGCAAAGTGCCCGCCCAGAATGGACGTGTCGCCGCCGCCGTTGAGCGTCGCGACGCCTCCCCGCCATTCGACAGCCTCCAGCTCGCCAAAGGCGATCGGGCGGAGGGCAAGGTCGTTCGTCAGCCGAAACCGCCGCCCATTGGGCAGGAGCACACAGTCGCCCGCCTCCAACCAGACGGCCTCCTCCACGCCGTCGAGCGCCAGCCAGCAGCCCCCGGATCGGAGCGCATAGCACTTGATGCCGGTGTGGGGGTCGAACCCGATCGACCAGCGGCCGCCGAGATCGAAGCCTCCGGCGACGTAGGTGTGCGGTTTGAGAAGCGAGAGTACGTCAGACAGGGGATCGATCTGCATTGGGACGATCTCAAAAGAAGTAGGCACTCCGGCGCATAGATCATGCAATTTCGCTTGCCTACTTCCTACCAGGCCATCGTCGGGCAGAGTGGAGAAACCAGTCACCCAGCACCAGCGGCGCGGTCGGCGAAAGAGAAAGGCAGTTTATGATAAAAATGATCATCACGATTAAACGTCGCGAGGGCATGAGCCACGATGAATTCGTCCGTTACCAGCGCGACATCCACCGACCGCTCCTCATGTCAATCCCGGAGGCGCGCCGCTACATCCGCCGCTTCGTCGTCTCCTATCCAGTCCCGGCACCCGGCTACTCGGGCCCGGATTACGACTGTGTTGTCGAAGGGTGGTTCGACAGCATGGCCGATATGGACGCACTCTACTTCTCGTCGAACTTCCTCGAAAAGGTCAATCCCGATCACGAGAACTTCATGGATCTGTCTAATTACGGCCGGATTGTGTCTGCGGAGGATATCGTCATTTGATCGTTACCTGCTAATCCGCTTTCATATAAATAAGGCTTGAACTAATGCAATAGTTCTTGATAGTATCATTGAACTCCGTTTTTATTCAACAGTAGAAACCATGCCTTGAAAGGCGCTCCCGAGAACACCTTAAAACCGCGAAAGGTGCACGAACTAGCTTTGAAGATCACGTTTCGAGGTCGTCCGCCTTACCAGACCGGCACCAGACCGGGCGTACAATCCCGCGTCTAACCGATCATCATTCCAGGTCATTACAATTAGAGAATAAGAGATAACCTCCACGCCCTCGTCATCCCTCTAGCGGCGGGAAATCGATATAGCCTTTCGGCCCGGTGCCATAAAAGGTGGACGGATCGGGCGCGGCGAGATTCGCACCGTTCTTGAAGCGTCGGACCAGGTCCGGGTTTGCGATGTAAGGGACGCCGAACGACACAAGCTCCGCGGTGCCGGCGTCGATCGCGGCCTTGGCTCGCTCCTTGTTATAGCCGCCGTTGGTGATGATAGGCCCTGAAAAAAACGGACGAAGCGCGTTCGTTGTCTGGTGGATCTGAACAGTGCCGGTCGCCAGGTCCTGCTCGTTGGGCTCCATCATGTGCAGGTAGGCAATCTGGCGCATATCGAGCTCCCTCGCGGCGTGGGAGAATGTCTCCAGCGCGTTTGTGTCCGATTGGCCATAGAAGCGCGAAGATGGCGAGAGCTTCACCCCGATGCGGTTGGCCGACCAAGCGGTCGACATCGCGTCAACGACCTCAAGCAGGAAGCGCGCGCGGTTCGCGACGGAGCCGCCGTAATCGTCAGTACGCTGGTTGGTGCCGTCCTGAAGAAACTGATCGACAAGGTAGCCGAACGCGCCGTGCAGCTCGACACCGTCGAATCCGGCAAGCCGCGCGTTCGCTGCCGCTCGGCCGAATGCTTCGATGATCGGCGCGATCTCGGCCCGGTCGAGCGCTCGCGGTGTCTCGAACGGCTGCGGCCCGTCCGAGGTAAAAATCGTGCCCGAAGCCGCCACTGCGGACGGGGCGACCGGGAGTTCGCCGTCCGGCTGCAGGCTGGAATGGGAGATACGGCCGCAATGCCAGACCTGGAGGAAGATGCGCCCACCAGCGGCATGGACGCCGTCCGTCACTGGCCGCCAGCCGGCAACCTGCTCCTCGGAGTAGATGCCGGGCGCGTGGATGATCCCGGCGCTGTCCTCACCTATGGCAGTGCATTCGGTCACGATCAGGCCGGCGGAGGCGCGCTGGACGTAATATTCTCGCATCAGCGCGTTCGGCACTCCGCCTTCATCGGCGCGAGTGCGGGTCATGGGCGCCATCACCATGCGATTGGCGAGCAGCACGCCATGAAGATCGTAGGAGTCGAAGAGATGAGTCATGAATAGCTTCACATCCGGGTAGTGGGAGGAATGTCGCGACGCAGCCTACTTGTCGGCTTTGCCGATGGTGATGGTGCGGCTAAGCGGAGCGACACGCTCGGCGCATTGGACGAGAAAGGTCGCGACCGAGCGTTTGGAAGCAGTTTCGAAGGAGGACCAGCGCTCACTCTTATCGACCAGCGGAACCTCCTCGTCCTTGTCGGTGAGGCCCGGCGGCCGCACGATCGTCCACCGAGCGGATGACGCTCGGATCGCCGCCTCGGCTTGGGCGTGGTCAAGATAGGCGTCGTGAAGGCTGCTGAGGCGAAGGATGATGCGAAAGAAGAGTGCATGGCGCTTCAGGTCGTCGCCAACACCAAAGGCGCTCATGTAGATGAGGTGTTGCGGGCCGTCGCCGATCGCGGCGAGAGTGGCGGCGGCGACGCGGTAAAGGATGTCAGGTGGCGAGACGCGCCTGGCGAACAGGCTCTTCGACGCACGGGTCTGGCCCAGGCAGGAGATGATCGCATCGCATCCCTCGATCGCCTGCCGCAGGAAGGCGACGTTGGTGAGGTCGCCCTTGCACGAGGAGAAGCGGGATGCCGGCGAGCGCGGCGGGGCCGAAGAGCGCGCCACGGCGACGACCTCGTGTCCTTCGGCCATCAGCTTGTCGATGACGAGCGATCCGGTGCTGCCGGTCGCGGCAAGGACGGCAACCTTCATGCCGCCTCTCCCTCATGCCCGAAAAAGCGGATCAGACGTGCGGCCGTCCATTGGGCATTGTCGCTGGCAAAGGTGTGGCCGGCATCCGGCACGAGATCGTGCTCGATATCAGCCGCGACCTGCTCGACGCAGGCCAAGGTCTGCGCCTGCGGAATGCCGCGCTCCCCGCTAAGGACGAGTGTCGGCATCGGCAGCGGTCCTTGGAACTGTGCGCGGTTGGCGCGACCGTCCTCGACCATCGTTTCATAATGGCGAAAGCCGGCGCGCATCCCGCCAGGCGCCCGGTAGAAAGGGAGGAATCGTTGAGCTGCGATCTCGCCTGCCGATGGGTCGACCGACGTCATGGCATACCAGGGTAGCAGATAATCCGCTTCGCGCCCGGCGGTCAGCATGGTGGCAATTTCGACCTGCGCGTGGAAGCCGAAATGCCAGTAGCCGCCGGTAGCGGGGTTCATCAGCTCCTCCAGCCCGAAGCCGGGGATCAGCGACTCCGCGAAGACAAACCGCTCCACCTCCTTCGGGTGACGCGAGGCATAAGCGTAGGCGACCATCGCCCCGATATCGGCACCAACAAGGCGGATGCGCTCGAGTCCTAGCGACTGCACGATCTCCCGCACATCTTCGGCGACCGTTACCTTATCGTAGCCGTCCTCCGGCTTGTCGGAAAAGCCGAACCCGCGTAGATCGGGCGCGATCACCGTATAGCCGGCCTCAACCAGCAGCGGCAGCAGCGGCTTCCATACCTCCCATGTATAAGGATAGCCGTGCAGCAGCACCACTGCAGGGCCGTTGCCGCCGGTTACGTAGTGCAGGCGTGTTCCGTTGGTGACGGCAAACTCATGGCGCAACAAGGGCGCATCCGGGATGGAGCTACCCGGAGGCGGAGACGATGGCATGATCGGTTCTTTCGCTACGAACATTATGTGCTTAGAAATAAGCCGATGAAGGACTCTCGCCAAGAACGCACGGGGCTGTGCGTCACGCACATCGCTGTACCTGTCAGATGAAGGGCCAGCCCATGGCGTCACCCGCTGCGGCCACCGAGTGCCGGGCTCTCGGCGAGATCATCGATCGGATTGCGGACAAATGGGCAGTGATGGTGGTCGGTCACCTCTCGCAAGCCGAGGCGATGCGGTTCAACGCGTTGATGCGCGCCATTCCGGGCGTCTCGCATCGAATGCTGACGCTGACACTCCGTGGCCTACAGCGTGATGGCGTGGTCAGCCGCACTGCCTTCGCGACCATCCCGCCGCGGGTAGACTACGCGTTGACGCCGCTTGGCCAGTCGCTCACCGTGCCCTTGGCAATGCTTGCCGATTGGGCGTCCGCGCACCGGGAGGCGATCACGGACGCGCGGCTGCTATACGATGCCGCTGCCGTCGCCGACCCCCCGCTCGCTCGACAGGGTGGCCGAGTGCGTGCGTAAGTCAGACGACAGTCCCAGTTCGCGCTCACAACGGGTTCACCGCCGCAACTAATCCATCAGAATGTCGATCAGACGCAAAGGGCTGGCTTGCCAGCTTGGGCCGTAATGGCCGTAGGTAAAGCGGACGAGCGCGCGCAGGACATCGTCAGGCTGCGGATGTCTCCGGCCTCGCGAGCGCGGTTGAATAAGTCCGAATAGCGCGTCGGCGATGCGCACGCCGGAGACACTGTAAATCTCCGTCGAGGTGATGGCAGGCGCAATGATATTTTGCGTCGCGATAGTCTACTGCAAATCTGAGTCGAATTTGGAGCGCGTCTCCGGGAGGCACGGTTTCGAACAAGCCTGACGCGCACGTCGCCAAATGCTTGACCTCGCGCCGATAAACCTCCTCTATTATTGCACCGCGCGTCGGAAGTGCAGGTATAAGATGAAGGAATGGACCTGCGCGGCAAGCGTGTTCTCGTCACGGGGGTGTCTCCTGGGGAATGGGATAGGAGATTCCCGCACGCTCGTCGCCCATGATGTCCATGTAATCGGCACCGCACGGGAAATGTAAAAAGCCAACAACGCGGCCAAAGAAATCCGCCCCGCGCCTTCGCAACCTGGTAGTTTGGAAATGGTAAAGCTCGATCCCGCATTGCCAGCGAGTACGCGGGCGTGTGCGGAGGGGGTTCGTGCCGAGGGCAAACCGCTCGACGCGATCGTCGCGAACGCCTGGGTCATGGCTGGACCGAAGCGGATCACTGCGGACAGTTTTGAGATGCAGTTCGGCACCAATCACCTCGGGCATTTTGCGCTGATCAACCGGATCGTCCCGCTCCTATCCGCCGGCGGTCGGGTCGTATGTGTCTCGTCGGCCGACCATCGCCGGTCGGACATCGACCTCAACGACTTGAATTTTCATGAGATATCGGACGCTTGGCCGCCCGCCATGATCAATCCGGCAGTTCTTTAGCGATCTGGTGACCGGGATCAGGATCACGGCTTGGGAGGTGTTGCCCCGAGTGCAGACACCCCCTGAACGGCAGCCCGCATTACCGTAGCTTCGAAAGCGCGCTCTTTCTGGAAGCGCAGCTCTGGGAAACGACTCAAGGTGATGTCAACGCGCGCACAAGTTGCGTACGAAAGCGCCAACCATCGTTGGCCTATTTGGAGCCTGCAAATGTCTGACACCATGCGAGCCATTGTGATGCACGAGCCGGGTGGACCGGACGTACTCAAGCTCGAGCGGCTGCCGATCCCATCGCCCGAACCGGGCCAGGTGCTGATACGGGTGGAAGCGTTCGGGCTGAACCGCTCTGAACTGTTCACGCGGCAAGGTCTGTCGCCCGACGTCGACCTACCCCGCGTCTTGGGTATTGAAGCGGTCGGCACGGTCGCGGCCGCGCCTGGCGGCGAGTTTGAGGTGGGCACCACGGTAGCCACCGTCATGGGCGGCATGGGCCGCGACTTTGATGGTGGCTATGCCGAATACACGATGGTGCGCGCCGGCCAAGTGCAGGCGTTCCGGACGGACCTGCCGTGGAAGACGCTCGGCGCATTGCCGGAGATGCTGCAGGCAGCCTGGGGCTCGCTTCACCGCGCGCTAAGACTGAAGAGCGGCGAACGGCTCCTGATCCGGGGCGGCACCACCTCCGTCGGCTTGGCGGCCGCGGCGATCGCCAAGTCAAAGGGCGCGAAGGTGGCGTCCACGTCGCGCCGGCCCGACAGCGAGCCGCAGCTACGCGAAGCGGGCGCCGACCACTTCTTCCTCGACGACGGCAACATTGCCGATCGGGTGCGCGCGGAGTGGGACGAAGGTGCCGACAAGGTGCTCGAACTGGTTGGCACGAAGACGCTGAAGGACTCGCTCCGTGCGGCGCGTGAGCCTGGGATCGTGTGCATGACCGGGATGGTCGGCAACGAGTGGGCGACCAAGGATTTCAGCCCGATGGAGGCGATCCCAACCGCCGTCGGCCTCACCACCTACACCGGCGGCGTCAGCGACTTCACCGGGATGCCAATGCAGAACCTAATCGATCAGGTCGCCGACGGCAGCCTGCCGATCACGATCGGACGAGTGTTCGCAATGGACGACATTGTCGAAGCGCACAGAACGATGGAAGAGAACCGGGCCCACGGGAAAATTGTTGTGCTTACCCGCTCCTCCGATCGCAGCTGAGGCGAAGCTGGTTGAGGTGCGTGCCTCGCGGGGGGTTGTAGCAGACTTCGCTTCTTTACCGTTTCGGACAACCTCTATGAGAGGGGCGGCTGAGTGCGGTAGCCACCCACGGAGGAGCCGGGCTCGCCCATGGTTTCGCACGCGCGTGCTGGCGAGGAGAGCAGCCCTTCAGTCGACGAGAAGCGGTGCTGAACGCCGTCCAGAACTGCCGACACATCACACCTTCTGATTGATAAAACACAATTTGAGGTTGAGGTAGAAGTGTTTCGAAGCCTACGAACAATCGGTGCATATTAAGTCGCGTTAAGCAAGCAAATTGCAGACAATACGCTGTGTGTCGCTGGCGTTAGAGCTAACGTCGCCGCGCACTCGCTAGTGCTCTCGACCGCTTAGGGAAGGTCACAAAAAGCTTTTGCGCCTTCCCTTCTACCGTCAGAAGGACACGCCTGCGGTCACGCCGATCGTGCGGGGCCGGATTGGTGATGCCGTGGCATAGGACTGTCCGGACCCACCAATGGCGGGTGAAAATACGTTGGCGCTAAAGCTGGCACTCGTCAGCCCGCCTGAATCAAACACGTTGTTCAGATAAGCTTTTAGCGTAATTCGATCGAAGTCCAGACCTGCGCGCAGATCCACCGTCTCGTACCCGTCAATGAACAACCGACGTCCGAATGCGGTACGGTAGGCCGTCGCGAACGCCGTCGCCTGATCGCTCTTTAGCGCCAGATTGCCGCCCACGAACGCCTTCGCGGTCGGACCAACCGAAAATTCGTAGTCGGACGAGAAGGTCGCCGTCCACTCTGGCGCATAAGGCAGCCGATCCCCGTCGAAGCCACCAATCGTGTTCACCCCGCCCGGTGGTGCCGTATCACCACGAAGTCGCGCATTGTTGTAGGCGACGCTCAACGTGTTCGAGAATCCGCGTGTCGGCCGCACGGTGCCGGTGACTTCCGCGCCGTAGCTTCGCGCCTTCTGCCCATTGGCGTTGGCGGTGAACGGCCCCACGCTCGTGTCCACGACCGTTATAATCTGGATATCCTTCCAGTCGAGGTAATAGGCGGACGCGTCAATGCCAAATGTCCGGTCCGCTGTTTCCGCGCGAAAACCGCCCTCGTAGCTGATGAGCGTGTCCGCGTTGTACTGAAACGGGAAGTCGGCCGGCGCGCCAGGAGGCGCAGCGTTGGGGCCGCCGGGCCGATAACCTTTCGCTACGCGCGCGTAGACGGCCGCGCGATCACTCACTTCAAATCGTGGGGCGATTGAGAAAGTGAACACGTCTTCGGATGACGCACCCCGGATTGTCGAAGGCATATTGAGCTGGTTGATGAATTGCCGCGAGCTCTGTTTGTTGTGGCTATAGCGCCCACCCAGCTCGACATCGAAGCGGTCGCCCAAGTGCACGGTCGCGCTGCCGAAGCCTGCAATCTCTTCGTACTTGGAGTTCAGCTGAACGAAGATGAACTCTGTCAAGTCTCCAAAGGGAGTTCCGTTGATGGCTGGATTGATAAACTGCTGGTTTGCCAAGGTGAATGGCAGGACGCGCTGCGTAATCCGGGACCGCTCGTCCGTGTAATAGCCGCCAAGGATGAGGTCCACTGGCCCCAATGAGCTGGTACTCAAACGCAATTCTTGCGCGAACTTGTCTGTCTTGATGTCGTTCGTGACCGCCAGGCTGACGGTCCTCGGCGCGGCGGGCGCGTAAATCAAATTGACGAGTGGTTGTAGACCGCTGTTGGAAAAGTCGCCCAATGTCGGCCGCTTAAGCGTGCTGTAGCTCGTGGCGGAGGTGAGCGCAACGGGACCCGCATCGTATTCGATCACACCATTTGCCAGTCGATATCTTGACTTGTTCTCTTCGACGATCCGCTCGAACCGGGTCCGACGCCCACTGCGCACGTTGTTCGTCGCATTCACCGGTTGCAGCGTCAGTGGATCGGCGTCGAAGGACGATGGAGAGCCGACGTCCAGATTCTGATAGACACCGAGCAGCCGCACCGACAATTGGGTGACTGGCTGGAAGAGGAGCGCCGCCCTACCGCCATAGCTCTCGGCCGAATTGATATTGGAGCCCGCCCGGCCGACCGCGTCGATGAAGCCCGCACTGCGACGGTAATAGCCACTCCCACGAAGTGCCAAACTGTCGCCCAATGGCACGTTTACCACTGCGTTGCCCTGATACCCCGTGCCGCCATCTTTCGTGAACTCCACGCCGCCGCGTGCGCGGACCGAAAGCGCGTCGAATTGCGGTGCTCGGGTGACGAACTTCAGAACACCGCTCAGGGCATTGGCGCCGTAAAGCGTCCCTTGGGGGCCGCGCAGCACTTCGACACGCGCGACGTCGAACGTATCAAAATCGCCTGCCAGCACACCGGCGTTGGCCAAGCCGCTGCTCGATCCGAACGGTGCGTCGTCGACATAGACGGCGACGGCCGACGCGACCGATCCCGTGTTAATGCCGCGCAGAACCAGGCGAGTAGAGCCGGGAGTCGTCTGAGTAACGTTGAGACCGGGGACCAGCTTGGCGTAATCTTGAAAGCTCGTCGCCTCCTGCCGTTCTAGAGTGGCCCCCTCGACAACAGAAATGGACTGCGGAACCTCGAGCAGCGTCTGTTCGCGCCGCTGCGCCGTCACGATAATACCAACTCCGGTCGCGTCCGCCGCAGGCGGTACTTCGTCCGCCGTCCCGGTCTCGGCGTCGGCCGCCGTCTGAGCCGATGCTGCAGTGGATGTCATCAAGCCGGCGGTCGATGCGGTCGCCAGAAGGACCGTTGCGCTTACAAATTTCATCTCACTATCCCCTGTCTGGGACGTCGATCTTTGCCGCCGACCATCCGATCACGCACCTTGGCAAAAAAAATCGGACGGAACAATCCCAATCAGGCCAATAAATCTCAATCCGAAACCTCAGGCGGATGCTACCGA
Source organism: Sphingomonadaceae bacterium (assembly GCA_965261015.1). Classification (GTDB taxonomy): domain Bacteria; phylum Pseudomonadota; class Alphaproteobacteria; order Sphingomonadales; family Sphingomonadaceae; genus CBDHCC01. Next base: position 520,773 of record CBDHCC010000002.1, on the reverse strand, counting down.
GTGTGTTCCGAAGTGACATAGGATTTCTCCCGGCGTCTGCGAGGTGGCAGCCAAACACATCGGGTCGCTTGACGGCGGGATCCTCTTCGTGCCCAAATTTGCCGATCAGACGGAGCTGGGTTGGGAGGGTTCTGCGCATCGACGACGTAGTGAGCTGTTCCGGGCGACTCATCACGGACATGGACGTGAGACCGGCAGGTAGTCGGCTGGGACAATTATCGTGACCTCTTTTACGTTATCGCGGCCTGCCAAAGGAAACGAGCGGAAGTCCTGAACATCCTTGGACCCGGCCTTTGCACGAAGGCCGTCCGGAGCGCCTGTCTCTTCAACCATTCGAACGAAGGTCGTAACCTCATAGTGCGCCGACCCCTGCCGCTCTGGCGCCGTTCGCAGCGGAGTGCCAGAGCGCCGGACCCGAGCGATTCCATCCAGCACGCAACAGTCTTCCAGGCGCGGCAAGGCTCAGCATATTGCTGGAAGCGGGGGCTCAATCGTACACCACTCGAATTCGCTCGGGACGTGATTATTGACGCCACGCCAATCTGCTCAGTAACTTTGTTACCTAAGTAAATTCTGGAAGGAGGAGACTTTTAAAAGCGGGCAGGACTATTGACCCACGTCTACCACATCTCGGTCCCGCTCGAATCGGTCTGGTCCGAGTTCGAGCGAAATGACATCACCGTCTGGCCCGATCGTGAAGCCGACCGGAGTCTCGCCATAAACGCTGAGCAGGCTGGGACTGGCCCAGCGTGCCATGAAGCGGTTTGCCTTGTCCGGTGCCAATCGCGCGGACGCGGTCGGCCGTACCAACGTCAACACTCTGCTATCCATCGCCACCTTGATGGTTCCATACAGCGCGCTGGTGTAGGTGCCTGCATAGCGCGCGAGCGGAAGGGTGGGCGGAATGTGCGGTTCTGCCGCTTGCGCCAATCGGACCCTCTCCTGCTCGGCCTTGGCAGCGTCGTCCTTGGCTTTGAGTGAAGCCGTCCAGTCGGTCGCAACGCCCCCAAGGAACGTGTCAAAGACCTTTAGTTCGACGGAGGTCGTCAATTGGCTGGGGAGCATGTTCGTCAGCACCACCACGCCCAGTTTCTCCTCGGGAATCATCGACACGATGCACAGCATCCCATCGACACCGCCACTGTGCTGGACCACTTTCTTTCCGCGATAGTCGTTGATGATCCAGCCGAAGCCGTACTCCGCGAACTGACCGCCTGGGTTCGTCAATCCCTGGCGAGGGATGGTCTGCCCAGAATGCGTCTCGTCCAGCGTCGCGGTGGAAAGCAAGCGTGTTCCATCGTGCACGCCATCGTTCAGTTGCAGGCGCAGCCACTGCGCCATGTCTCTCGCGGACGAATTGATGGCACCGGCCCCACCGACATTGTCGACCTGCCGATACGGAAAGGTCACCAGCTTGCCATCGACCAAGCCATGTGGACGCGCGACGTTCTCCAGTCCTGAAAGCGCGGTTACGCTGGTGTGCGAACGAGACATCCCCAGCGGCGTGAATATCCGCTTGGCAACGAAGTCGTCCCAACTGACGCCCGTCACCGCGGGGACCAGCTCGCCTGCCGCGGTGTAGATCTCATTGGCATAGGCGAAATGATCCCGAAATCCGAACGAGTCTGTCTGGAAGCGCAACCGATGGATGATTTCGTCGCGGTCGAAACCCGACCCAGTCCAAAGCCACCCGTATCCGCTGTTGAAACCGGTTCGATGAGAGAGAAGATCGCGGACCGTCGCATTGCGTGTTGCGTAGGCATCGGAAAGTTCGAACGCCGGCATATATCCATGCACGGCACCATCCCAACTGATCTTCTTGTCGTCGACCAGCATCCCTAAGGCCGCACCGGTGAACGCCTTGGTGGCGGACCCTATGGCGAAGATCGTGTCGGGATCGACTTGGCCGGCCTTGCCGATCTCGCGAACGCCGAAGCCCTTCGCATACACCACCTGATCATTCTTGACGATGACAACGGCCGCCCCGGGGACTTGCCACTCCTTCAACGCCTGTTCGATGTAGGCGTCCAGTCCGCCCAAAGAGGGAATTTGCGGCGTCGCCTCCTCGGACGTTGGCGTTGCCGCAGACTGGGCGGAGAGGGGAGCCAAAGCAGTGGAAGCGGCCAAGGCAAAAATAGAGAAGGACCTGATCCAAGCCGGCGAAATCATGAGTGCTCTCCCGTAATCAAAGCCGTTCACGGCCATTAAACATCGATTTGACAGATATAAAATTGCGTCAGACTACGTCCGCCTCTGTGCGCCGGCCCGCGCCGCGCCGCAGGCGTGGGAGACCGATAATGAGCAGCGGGATTACGTACACAGCGAGGATGGTGTAAGCGAGCATTCGGTAGCCATTGCCAATCAGTGCCACCAGGCCGAAGCGATCGGCAACAAAGATGCAGAAGATCAGCAGCGCCGCCGCGATTGCCGCACGGGCAACATGCGATAGGTCGGTGCCACGGCGCTTCTGCCACACGGTTGCAACTCGTTCGTTGATCGCGTGGACCGCGCCGGTCCCGCTTTCGAGAAGTGCGGCGAAGATCATGAACTGAAAAACGAAGTGGAACAGCGGGAAGCTAAGAGCTCTCAGCATGAGATCGGACGGCAGCGTTTCGTCAGCGATGCCAGGATAGAACGCCACCATGCACACAAAGAACAACAACGCCGGCAGCATGGCGAGTGGGCCTGCGACAAGGCCTGCGATCACCGCATCGCGGCGTCCCGTCAAATGTCGCATGACCGGCAGGATAACGACGGCACCCACGATATTGTAGCTGGCGTAGGTCAGCCCGCCCAACGCCCACCCATCACTGGGCACGGAGAGTCCGAAGTTCGCCACGATGCGATCGCCGAAGCGACTGAACGCCAGCAGCATGAAGACGACGTAAACTCCGTAGAGAAGGAAGGTGACATATTTGAACAGTCGCTCGACCGACGCATTCCCGAACGTCGCGAACAGCGCGATGGAGCCTGCGAGCGCCAGGGTGCCGACGATCGGGGGCAACCCCAGCGTTGCCGCGGCGATCGCGCCGGCGGCCGCCCCGAACACCGACAGGATGAGAATCACGAACAGAACGTAAGCGATCTCGAAGACGATCCAAAAGGGACCGAGCAGCTCGATGAAGAAACTGCGGTAGTCATAGGTCCTGTGAACGTGTGCGAAGGTAAAGGTGACGGCGCACACGACGCTCCAGATCAGCATAGCCAAAAGGATGCCTGCCAACCCGCCCCATGGTCCGCTCGGCAGGAAGAATTCGGCCAGTTCGCGACCCGTTGCGTAGCCGCCGCCGATCACCACCGCCTTGAAGGCGAAGCCGGGCAGGACGAACCGCTGAAAACGCGTCGGTGTGGCGATCTCGACCGTCACCGCAGGCAGTTATCGACGAGCCGGTCGAACGCGGCACCACCCCGGATGGGATCAGCCACGGGGAGGTTTAGCCGTTCGCCCTCGGCTGCCATAATGTGTTCGGCGTCCTCACCGTTAAACCCGGAGGTGTTGAACGCCACGCCGCCGCAGCGGATCGCCGGATTGGTTCGCCCACCGAGCCGGATGGTCAGGTCGATCACCTCTTCCACACTAGGAAGCGCAAGTCCCGGCGCGCCGATCACCTCCCTGCGCCCCGGCTCGTGACACACGACGAACACGTCGGGCTGGCTGCCGTGCAGCAGCCCCAGGGACACGCCCGCATAGGCGGGGTGCATCAGCGACCCCTGACCTTCGATCACGTCCCAATGATCGCTGGCGGCGTCCGGAGACAGCAGTTCGGCGGCCCCGGCCGCGAAGTCGGACACGACGGCATCCAAGGGAATGCCGCCGCCCGCTATTATGATTCCGGTCTGCCCCGTCGCACGGAAGGCGCACGGCACGCCGCGCTCGCCGATGGCCGCCGCGAGTGCCAGTGCCGTGTACTTTTTGCCCAGTGCGCAGTCCGTGCCGACGGTCAGCAACCGCAGGCCCGACCGTTTACGTCCCGTTCCGACCGGAAGGTCGCCCGGCGGGACACGCACGTCGATCAGCCGGCGACCGAGCCGTTCGGCGGCCTCCGCCACCTTGGGCATCTCGCTCAACCGACCATGCATTCCGCTGATGAGATCCAGTCCCGCCTCCAAGGCGACGATTAGCGACGCTTGCCAGGCAGGCGGAATAAACCCGCCGCTGTTGGCGACCGCGATCACCATCGACCGCGCGCCACGCCCCGCGGCCTCGGCGGGCGTCAGCTGATCCAGCCCGGTCGTGACGGTCGCGCCCTCGAGCGCGCACTCACCGACGCAACGGTCACCGGCCCAATCGCGCAGGCCAAAAGCGGTTTTGGCGTAGCCCGGGATGGTCGTGTCCCCGATGAACAGCAGATAAGGCTGGGGCAGATCGGTAAGGCCTGCGGCTTGCCCGAGTGCGCTCGTCATAGCGAAAACCTTCGTTCGTTCAGCGGCAAAGAGAGGGGCCACCCAAGATCGCACGTCACCGTCTTGGCCGCGACCGAGCGATCGGAACCGGTCCCCGCCGGACGCACGTCCGTCGATTTGAAGATGGAGCGGAGCGTCAACACGGTCCTTGAAATCGGCGGTTCCGCGATCCCGTTAGCGCCATACCACCCTCCCAAACCTGCGATCTGCCGGTCACGGCTCTCGTTATAGGATCGCTGAAGTTTCCGTCTAGAGAAATCCGCCCAATCACGCTAAGTGGCTTGTGATTTGCGATCGGGAAGCGAGAGGAATGCGAATGACCAGCTGGACCTTGCGAGGGAAGGCGTTCGCCGCCGCAGCCGCGCTGCTGCTGTCGGGGACCGGCACGGTCTCGGCCCGACAGCAGGGCGCGTCCGTAGAGCAGAGTGCGGCGGCCGCATCGATCAATGCTGAAGCCGGCGAGTATGTCGGCGAAGACGTGATGATCCCGATGCGAGATGGCGTGAAGCTACACGCGGAGGTGTGGCGTCCGAAGGGCGTAGCCGGGCCGTTGCCCGTGCTGATGACCCGGTCGCCCTATGGCTTCACCCCCGCTCGCATCCAAGGGGCGCTGGGCCTGGAGGGGCCGTATGGAGAGCTTGGCGACGATCACTACATCTTCGTGTTCCAAGACATTCGTGGTCGGTTCGGCTCGGAGGGCGAGTTCGTGAACTTGCGACAGACGAAAACCGATCCAGACGGTGTCGATGAATCGACCGACACTTACGACACCATCGACTGGCTGGTGAAGACGCTGCCGGAGAACAACGGCAAGGTGGGTGTATTTGGGGTGTCCTATGGCGGCTGGACGGCGGCGATCGCCACGATCGACCCGCATCCGGCGCTCAAAGCGGTGTCCTCGCAAGCGTCGCCGGAAGACATGTTTATCGGGGACGACTTCCACCACAACGGCGCGTTGCGGCTCGATTATGCCTGGTCCTGGGTCTCCTTGCTGGAGAGTGACGGGCGAACCATGAACAAGTTCGAGTTCGGTCAGACGGACGGCTACGACTGGTACCTAAAGCAGCAGGACCTGGCGACTCTCGACGAGCAGAAGCTGGGCCATGCACTGCCGAGCTGGCGCAACTTCGTCGACCACCCGAACTACGACTCGTTCTGGAAGACGGGACGGGTCTCGCGCATGATGCCGAAGGCAGTCCGTGTGCCGAACCTAATTGTTGCCGGTTGGTGGGATCAGGAAGACTTTTACGGTCCGATGAAGATTTATCGCGAGCAGGAGAAAGGGGATGATCGCAATCTAAACTATCTCGTTGTCGGTCCTTGGAACCATGGCGGCTGGCGTGGGTCGGGCGAGTCCTACGGGCCTTATTCCAACGGTTCGCCAACTGGCGACTGGTATCGCCAAACGGTGGAGTTGCCGTGGTTTCGTTACTGGCTGAAAGGCATTGGAACGCTGGATCAGCCGGAGGCGCTGGTTTTCCAATCCGGCAGCAACGAGTGGCAACGCCTGTCGTCGTGGCCCGCCCGCTCGGCGACCACCCGCAAGCTCTATTTCCGCTCAGGCGGCAAGCTGTCGTTCGATCCGCCGACGGAGGCGGAGGCGGCGCCGGACCGCTTCGTGTCCGATCCCGCTCATCCCGTGCCGTACCGGGAGCGCGGTGCGATCAAGCCCTTCTTGACCGAGGGGTCGACGTGGTCGACGTGGATCGCGGACGATCAGGCCCCGTTCGCCACGCGCAACGACGTGCTGTTCTGGCAAAGCGAGCCCTTGACCGAGGACGTTACGCTGGCGGGCGATATCGCAGCCGAGCTGTTTGCCAGCACCACCGGCAGCGATGCCGATTGGGTGGTTAAGCTGATCGACGTCTATCCGTCGGATGTTGACACGCCCCAGGAGCTGCGCGGACGTCAGCGGATGGTCGCGAACGACGTGTTTCGCGGACGGTTTCGCACCAGCTTCGAAGCGCCGACGCCGATCGAGGCCGATGCAATCCTGCCCTATTCCATTGACCTGCATTCCGCCTCGCACGTCTTCAAGGCCGGGCATCGCATTGCGGTACAGGTGCAGAGCAGTTGGTTCCCGCTGATCGACCGCAATCCCCAGACCTTCGTGCCCAACATACTGAGGGCCAAGCCTTCGGATTTCAAAGCCCAGACACACAGCGTCTTCCACAGCCCCGCTCACCCATCGGGCATCTCCGTGCAGCTCGCCACGCCCGTGCGTTAGATCGCTTAGGCTGACGGACGTGCGAGGTCCCGGCTGGGAACTCGTGAGATTGGTGGGCTCGCCGCCCGGCCCCCTTAACCCATCGGCTTTGATCGCGGTTCGGCAGGCGGCGCGGTCGTGATCGGCAAATCATACGCCATGCTCGCCGCGAAGCGCTCGGCCTCTGACATCGCCCGTAGCACATTGGCGCCGGCGAACTTCGCCAGATCCACGTCGCTCAAGCCGCGCCGCAGCAGTTCAGACCAGTGCGGCGAGCGGCGGGACCAGCATTGGATATGGCGTCCTCTCAGGTGAGGGCGAGACGTTGGAGGGTGCCGGCGTGACCCAACCCAGCGCTGTGCCTGCCGGGAAGCGGCTTTCTTTGTTGCCGCCACGCGATCGACGATCACGGCGCCGATAGCATTCGCCGCCCGCGGAGGCTGCTCGTCGGTGGCACCGTCCGGTGCCGACTGAAGGTCGAGACGGACATCGACGCCCGTCGCCTCCTCAAAACTCGCCGAAGCCCTCGAGCGAAGTGGCTGAGGGCGGTTGGATGCGGGAGACAGACCCCACTGCGCATTTCCCATGTCGCCACTGTGCCGTGTCCGATACCGATGCCGATCCAAACGCTGACGAAACGCCATCAGTCGAACCGGTGGGTTGACAATGAGAGACACCGTCGCGCTGCCTGGATGCGTGGAGGCAACCACGTCCCAACGCCCGGTTTGCGAGCATCCTCTCGATGTGGCATCTTCAACCGCGTTCCATCGATCAGTCTGGCTCATTGCCCGTTGAGGCGCCACGACCTGAGGCCGCTCTCCTATTTGAAGTTCGGTGAAAGCGTTCAGCTTCCACCGCCGCCCCACACAGCGGGTCCGGCGAAGATGGTGCCGTCCTCGTACGTCACCGTGGGCGCGCGGTCCTGGGCCAGGAACGTAGGTCCATCCAGATCGACGAGATCGCACAGCTGCCCGAGCACGAACCCCGGTGCCATGGCCAGACTGGTGCCGACCATGTTGCCAACCATGACGCCCATACCTCGTCGTCGTGCCTCGGCGGCCATCATCAGTCCTTCCGTCAGCCCTCCGCACTTGTCGAGCTTGATGTTGACGACGTCGAAGCGGCCCTTTGCCCCCGCGACGTCCGACAACGACAGGATGCTCTCGTCACCGGCGATCGGGATGGAGGAACGATATCCGTCCAGGTCCGCATCCCGGTCCGTCGCCAGTGGCTGTTCCAATAGGGAAACCCGTTGCTCCTGCAATCCGGTGACGAGTTCATCCAATTCTTCGATACCAAAGCCCTGATTGCCGTCGACGCCCAGCCACACGTCGGGCCGCGCCTGGCGGATCGCGCGCATGCGGCGCAAGTCGAGCTCCAAGTCGCCGGTCAGCTTGACCTTGATGGAAGTCGCCTCGGCGAAGTCGCGGGCCCCCTTGGCCATAATGTCTGGATTATCCGCGCCGAGCGTGAAGGTGGTCACCACCGGACGTGGTTCTTCCTGTCCGGCCAAACGCCAGACCGGCGCGCCCGCGCGTGCCGCCTCCAGGTCCCACAGGGCGCAGTCCACCGCGTTGCGCGCGCCACCCGGCGGCAGGATGGACCGCAGCTCCTGCCGCGTGGGTGCCGCCTCGATCGCACCGCGCGCCTCCTCCAAGACACGGAGCATTCCGGGCACGTCATCGCCAACGTAATACACACCGGCTCCCTCGCCGCGCCCCCGGTGCTCGCCATCCGACAATGTGACCACCACGATGTCCGAGGTTTCGAAGACGTAGCCGGAGATGCGGAACGGCTTGGCCAGCCGCAGGGTCTCGGCTTCGACGGTCATCGACAAACTTGGCATCAGTAGTTCACCCTTAACGCGACAAGATTGAAGACGACGGCGAGGTAGAGGATCAGGAGAGTCGCCAAGAACACGAGGAGACTCGCGAACTTCCGCGTCCAACGTCGGCCATCGGTCCAGGTCAGGTAGAGATTCCACCCGCTGACCAGCACCGCTCCGAAGAAGATGACGATGCCTGCAATCTGAAGCAGCCACAGAACCGTGGTGCCCCCACCCAACCCGCTCGTCAGGATCGTCACGGCCGTGAACCAACCGATCAGCAATCCAACGTCCAGCCCGGCCATTAGACGGGTCGCCCGCTGCGCTTTCAGAGCCTTACCTCCGACCGGCGCGGGTGCCTTGTAGTGGCGCCGTACTCCCCATGAGATGGGCCAGAGAAGGAAGGCGACCAGAAGAATGGCAAGGCTGACGTAGAGTGCCGGCAGCAGCCAAGTCGGCGAATAGGCGAAGGGCACTCGCTCAAACACTTGAAACGGGGCGGCGAGATCCATGACCCAGCGGGTGACCCGTCCGTTCTCAACCTTTGCCGCGACACGGTCATGGCCATACACATCGTGCCAGACGAAGGGCTGAACCTCGACCCACTTGCGCGGCTGACCCGCCGCCGTCTTCACACCTGGGATGATCAGCTCGCCGTTCGGACCGACCGAGATCCGGTCTGGCGTCAACATCCAATAGAACAGCGACAAAAACGAGGAATCGCCTCTCCGTGTGGCAATCCATTCGCCGGCCATCATGCGGGCGTGCTTCGCAGCGGTCTCTTGATCCACGCGGCCGGGAGGCGCGGAGACATCGGGGTAATAGCGGTCCGCGAAGTCCTCGAACAACGCCGTGCGCAATGGTCCGACCGCACCGTCCTTGCCTCCTCCGTTAAAGGAGATGAAAAGCCCCACATTGTCCTTCAGGAAGAGGTGAAGAGACGTGTGGAACGCCTGCGTGTCACCCAGATGTCCGATGATCTCGCGCCCGTTCAGGTTCGTCTCGAAGAAGCCGAGTTCCATGCGGTTCAGCGGCGGCATCAAGGATCGCGGATTCACCTTGTCGAGAGGGCTGTTGTGCATCGTAGCGGCCGTTTCCGGCCTCAGGATGCGTCTGCCATCGAGTTGCCCGCCTTGAAGGTGGGCGATCATGAATCGACCCATATCGGTGCCTGTTGCCGAAAGTGCACCGGCGGGTGCCGGAACGACAAACTCGAATCCCTTGGCATCGCCGGGAGTCGGATAACCGGTCGCCATTTGCCCTTTCAGCCGCGCCGGCAAGGGCTGGCGGAAGGTCGATTGTGTCATCTTCAACGGTACGAAGATGTGCTGGTCGAGGTAGGTATCGAAGTCCTGGCCGGACACGCGTTGCACGATGTAGCCGGCCAACGACGTGGCCCAGTTGGAGTATGCCGGCGTCGTGCCTGGCGCAAAAATGCGCGTGGGTGTCCACTTCTTCATGTAAACTTCGAGGGACATGAAGTCTTTCGCATCGTACGCGATGATGCCGTCGGCCGCCTCCTCGAATCCGGCCGTGTGCGTCATGATTTGCCGCATCGTGACCGGCTGGCCGTCGTAGGGCGGTATCTTGAAATCTAGATATGTGTTTACGTCGCCATCGAGGTCGATCTTGCCCTGTTCGACAAGTTGCATGACCGCCGTCCAGGTGAACAGCTTCGACACTGATCCCTCCCGGAACAAGGTTCGGTCGGGATCGACACGGGTCTTCGTCTTCAGGTCGGCGTACCCGAACCCCCGCGTGGTCAGCACCTGCCCACCCTTGACGATGGTGACTACCGCCCCGGGGATGCCGCCCGCGCGCAGGGCGTAGGGCAAATAGCCGTCCAGCCAGTCGTCGACATCGGCCTTTGTCAGCACGGGCGTCGTCGGCGACTGAGTTGGACTGGCGGGCAATGCCGTCGCCCCGGACCTCGAGTTGGCGGAGGGTGTCAGCGACGGCACGGGGCTATCCTGCGCCAGCACCGTGCCCGCCATCAGCGCCAGCAGTGCGATCAAGGCGCGTTTCACAGGTCGCATGGCACGGTCCTCCCCCCGGGTCCGGGATTGCCTGGACCTGCGCCGCTCGTTAGGCTCTTGGCCGTCACGTTCCGACAGGGACACCTTATCCCAATCGGAAAACTGGTCAACTGGCAGGGAATCGATCTGGTGGCATCAAAGGCACCGACGCTCGGCGGGCTTCTGCGCTCTATCCGCAGTCGCAAAGGCTGGACGTTGAAGCAAATGAGTGTGCAGACCGGCATTCCGGTGTCCACCTTGTCCAAGGTCGAACACGACCGGCTGACGCTGACGTACGACAAGCTTTATCAACTCAGTCAGCGTCTCGGTGTGCGCATGTCGGAGTTGTTCGCTGAGCCGGAAGAGAACCCGCAACCGCCAGTCATGGGCAGGCGCAGTCTGGGCGACCTTGATCACGCGGTCACTGTCAAAACGGCGAACTACGACTATCGCTACCTTTGTACGGAATTGCGTCGCAAGCGAATGATCCCTGTGCTGGCGGTTATCCGCGCCAAGACTCTGGAAGAGTTCGGCACGCTGGTGCGGCACGCGGGTGAGGAGTATATCTACGTGCTCCGCGGCCGGGTTGTCGTCGCCACGGAGTTCTACGACCCCATTACGCTGGAACAGGGCCAGTCGATCTACATCGATTCTGGCATGGGGCACGCATATTTGGCGGCAGAAGACTGCGTCGAGGCGGAGGTGCTCGGGGTCATGTCCAGTCAAGACGATGAGTTGATGCAATCTCTGCTCGAAATGCACGGAGAGCAGGACCCGCCCCGTCTCAGCGCGGACACCGGCGGGCGCCGCAAAGCACCTGCCATCGCGCCGAACTGAAGCTCCACTACGAACGCGCTTCCGCTCGGCTTGCGCGCGGGCGAACGCGTCAGCACCGCCCCAATGTCGATGATACCAGGTCGTCCGGTCGAACGGACCAGCAATGATTCTGCTCGTGCAGGCGAGTGCGGCGACGAACCCGGGATCGTTGACATTCTCCGATCAGGATCGGAGACTGTCGGTCGGGCCTCGTTTGAGGGCGATGCGGAGGGGGACTGCGGGTGTTGAAGCGACGAGCTTTTCTAAAGAAGGCGAGCGTGGCAGCCATCGTCGCGCCCATGCTGTGTCGCGGAACCTTTTCGATCGCAGCAGCCCCAAATCGGGAATACTCCCGGCGCGCCATCGATCTGGTCAACGAAACCCTTGTCATCGACATGCTGGCACCGTTGACGCTGGACCTGTCACCCGACGCGACCGCGAAGCCGCTCACCGCACAAGCGATTGACGACTTCCGCGTCAGTGGCATCACCGGATTTCACAACTCCTTCGGTATCGGCGGTCCGGAGGCGTATGACGCGACGCTCGCGTACATGGCGGCCTGGCAGGGCTATTGCGGCCGCAACCCCGATCGCTTCGCCTTGATCGGCACCATGACCGATCTGGTGGCCGCCAAGGCCGCCGGTCGGACCGGCGTGATCATGGGCGTGCAGAACGCCGAGCACTTCCGTTCGGCCGACGACGTCGCGTTGTTCTACAAGCTCGGACAACGCTGCTCGCAGCTCACCTACAACAGCCAGAACCTGATTGGCTCGGGCAGCACGGACCGGGTCGATGGCGGGGTGAGTGACTTCGGCGTCGGGATCATCAAGGCGATGGAATCTTCGGGCATGTTGATCGACGTGTCCCACAGCGGCGATCGCACGACGTTGGATGCCGTCGAAATCGCCGAGGCCCCGATCGCCTTCACCCACAGCAACTGCCGCGCGATCTCCGGGCACCCGCGCACCAAGACGGACGAGGCGATCAAGGCGCTCGCCGCCAAGGGAGGGGTGATGGGCGTTACGGGTGTTCGCATGTTCGTGAGCAAAACGGATCCGACAGACATCGGCAACATCGTCGATCATATTGATCATGTGGCGCGACTGGTTGGCGTCGAACACGTCGGCATCGGTTCGGACTCCGATCTGAACGGCTACGACGATATGGCTCCGGTCCAGTATGCCGCATTGAAGGCGGCGTACAAAAAGAGTTACGCCTTTCGCGACAAGATCGACGTTGACGGGTTCGACCATCCCCGCAAAATGTATGATCTTACCGAGGAGCTTATCAAAAGAGGGTATTCGAACGCCAACATTCAAGGAGTGCTGGGCAAGAATTTTCAAGGACTGCTGGCTCGAACCTGGAAGTAGGCAAGCATCATGATTATCCGATGGCGCGCTAATCAGGAAAGACCCTCCACAGGACCAGCAGGCTTGGGAAACCTCCGCTCTAGAGGCTGCCGGCATCACGCGGGCGGCACCAGCGCGGAGAAAATGGTGTTTGATGACGATCCCATCGTGGGTGGAGCAGAGGCTTCCTCCGCCTCGTAGAGTGCCTTTGGTCCACACGTGCCGGCCTGGGAGGTGCCCCGAAGGTGGTGCCTTTCGTTCCTGAGGGCCTCGTCGCCGACACGAAGCAGGGCAGGGCCGCTTCGGGTCACCCGGACGAAGCCTTGGACGTGGTCGACACCTTCGATCACCACAGGCTGCTGACCCATCGACGTGCTGCCACGAGGATCGTCCATGCCCGGTCCTCGTAACGTCGAAGATCGGCGCCAAAGCAAGCGTCGGGACCCGCGACAGGCACCGGTTTCAGCTCCTGGCGTCACCGCATCAGCTCTCCAGCCGGAGGACTTGCTCGACCTGCTTCAGCAGATAATTGCGCATGAGGGGCATCGCTCCAGCTTCGCGGGATTGATCAAGCGGTCGCTGGAGCTCGCATCGGGCGCAGCCCAGCTGGATCCGCTCGTCGATCTTCACGTCGCAAAGGAGCTCTCCGGGCTCGGCAAGACCGCCATCTACGCGCGTGTCCGGGACGGCGGCTTTCCTCGGCCGTTCAAGATCGGAACTGCGACACGCTGGAGCCGGTCCGAGTTGGAAGCCTGGCGAGCCCAGCATCGTGCCTAGTGCAGCTTTAATGCGATGGTGTTCGTCCAACTACCTGGGACGACCAGGTCCGTTCGCCGCCCAGCGCATCGGCTGACCCAGGAGCGTGTCTGCTGGACAGAAGCCGGTCAGCAGCATGTCGGCCCATTCCTTCGCGAGCTCGCGCCGGCGATCCATATAGGCCGCACGGTTGTAGGCGCCTTCGGAGTCGCTGACGAGGGCGGCGCTACGCCCGCCGGCGTCGCGCGACAGCGGAACGTGCGCCAGCATGAGGTCGACCACGGCCCGATCACCTTCCTGGCGCTGCGCGGCGGGACGCTCGTTCATGATCGTGCTGAACGCTGCCCGGCAACCGTGCGGCACATGGCGCTGGAAATACCCTGCCCGAATGAGCAGCGCGCGCAGAGTATTCGATGACATGGGCTTGTGGACCTGACGCTCGCCCGGGAAGCACAGCGGATAGCGGCCGGTCTCGGCTCGCAAGGCCGCGAGCACATCGACGGCCTCGCGGGCGAGGGGCACCACGTGGTCCTCGCTTCCGTCGGACTTCCGGTCCTTTGTGCCCTTCATCCTGGTCGACGGAATGCGCCAGTACGGCTCTGGGCCGTCGAGATCGTGGAACTCGTCCCAATGTGCGCCGGCGAGCTCGCCAGGTCGCACGGCGGTCAGCGTCAGCAAGCGCATAGCGAGCTTGGTGGCCGCGCGCGCGCGCAGAGCCTCGCAGTCGAGCAGCATTTGGCGCACCGCCGCGAGCCGTTCCTCCTGCGTGCGGCAGCCATCAATGATGGACGGCTGCGGCTTGGAGCGCGGCACCACCTTCAGAACCGCCCCCAAACCGCCGGCGGGGTCGTTGTCGCAGGCGCCGAGCACGAGGCCATAGCTAAAGACAGCGGACATGCGCTGGCGCAGCCGGTGAGCGGTCTCGGTCGACCCACGCCGCTCCACTTCACGCAGAACGTCGAGTACCTCTCGTCCGGTCAGGCTGGCGACCGGCCGGTCGCCGATCGTCGGCAGGACGTCGCGCTCCATGCTTCGGAGCACATCGGCCGCATGAGTAGTGGACCAGCGGGCGCCCTTGTCCGTGGTCCACTGACCGGCCGCTGGCTTAGCCCAGCCGGATCCGTTCGCCTCTTCCCAGCTGCGGAGCTTGGCCATCGACCAGCCGCTGTGGAGCTCGAACCACTCCTCGAAGACGGACCGGAAGCTGTTGCGGACCGCCGTCTCACGCGCCTGCTCGACCGATCGGCGCTCTTCTGCCGGGTCTAGTCCGTCCGCGAGAAGACTCTTCGCCTTGTCACGCTTGGCTCGTGCCTGCGACAACGTCACGGTCGGATAGGCTCCGAAACTCAGAGTCTTCTGCTTAGTTTTGCCCTGGGCATTTAAGCCGAAGGTGTAGTTCATCCGCCACAGCCGACCGCCAGCCTTGGTGACCTGCAAGTAGAGCTGGCCGCTATCGCCCAGTCGAAAATCCTTGTCGCCGGCCTTGGCCGCCTTGATCTTCGCATCTGTCAGCATGGTCGTGGAGCATGCCATGGATGTGTCGCTCAATTCCATGGCAAATGCCATGGCATGTCGCGAACGCTGGTGAACGGTTGCGGACGGGTCGGACGTCCTCTGAGCCGTGTAAAAATGCTTGTGAGCCCGAAGCTGAACGCCAACGAACCCTGCCGAACGGCAGCGTGGCGGAGAGGGTGGTTGCCATTCGTCTGATGTAAGGGGTTGTTACTGCAACAATCTTTAGCTCGACCTCTACATCATCCCCACAGTCGGTCCCACCGGACTGGCAGCTTAGCCGCATCTGTTCGCCACCGTCCACGGCTGATCGCTCGTGTTCCGACGGGCGGAGCGGTTCCAGCATTGAGACTCTTGGCCAGCGTTCACCATAGCTTCGGAGCTATGGACAAGTTATAGCTCGCGAGCTATAGCACCTGACATGAGGTGGGCAGTCAGTCTCCATGATGCGTTCGCGCCCGAGTTCGACGAAATGGAGGAGGCGGTCCAGGACGAGCTGCTGGCCATGCTCAACCTGCTGAAGGCGGTCGGACCGCAGCTCGGCCGTCCGCATGCGGATACGCTGTCGGGCTCGCGCCATGCGAATATGAAGGAGCTGCGCTTCACCGCTGCCGGAGGCGTCTGGCGCACTGCCTTCGCCTTTGACCCGGAACGCCAAGCCATCGTGCTGGTGGCCGGTGACAAGGCCGGGACGGCACAGAGGCGCTTCTACAAGGCGCTGATCGCCAAAGCCGACCGTAGGTTCGACGAACATCTGGCGAAGATCGCCGGTAAGAAGGAGTGACCCCGATGACCCGCACCCTCGAAGAGCTAATGGACGCCCTCCCGCCCGAGCGCCGCGCCAGGGTCGAGGCCCGCTCGGCCGAACTGATCGCCGAGGTGGAGGGCTTGAAAGCCTTCCGCCAGCTCGCCGAACGCAGCCAGGAACAGATCGCCCAGAGCCTCGGGATCAAGCAACCGTCCGTTCACAAGATCGAGAAGCAGACGGACCTGTACCTCTCCACTCTGCGGCGCTTCGTGGAAGCTGCGGGCGGATCGCTGGAGTTGAGGGTGGAGCTGCCGGGTAAGGGCGTGCTGCACCTGACGGGGGTGGGCGTCTGAAGCGCGCCAAATCCCGGCTCTTCAGGGCAACTTTGCCCATCCCGAGAAGCTGCCGTTCATTTATTCATGCCCACGGAAAGGCGATGATTGGGTGGGAAGCAGCCTGTCCGCTTTTAAAGCCCTGTACGACGCAAGCCGACGTTTGTTCACCGGGCAGGCGGCGACCGCTTCGCGCCCTCAAGTCTGACGTTAGCAGCGGACCACGACTGACCTGACATCGGTCATTCGCTCAAGCTGACAATGAAGTCTCCCATGGGTTCGGCAGCTGCCACTCGATCGAGATCAGAAGACGATGGCAGGTCGTCGCCACCGAATCCTTGCTTCACGGTCGCCCACCCTTCTATAGCTTTGCCGGTAAGGGGCGGAGGTCTGGATTGCTTGCTGCGAAGATCGCGACCCATGTTCAATCCATCTAGACCGGTCGGGGCAGAGCATGGACGTAATTGCAAAGGATTTTAGCACATTTCTTTCGGGAGCCGAAGCCAATGTCAGCTCTGCCTCTGCCCATGATCCGGTCTGCGTCGATCAACAACCGCTGCTAAACGGTCTTCCATATCGCCTGTTTCGTCAGTCGATTGCGCTCGAGGAACGTCGCAAGTCTGGAACGTTTTTCTCGAGCGCAGACCTGTCGTCCCGACTAGCTACGATGCTGCGCGAACGCCTGCCCGACGGAGCAGTTGCGATGGATCCGACTTGTGGCATGGGCGACCTCCTGCTCGCTTATGCGGCATTGCTTCCCCTCGGCGGAACGCTCGAGGACACGCTCGACGACTGGGGCACGCAATTGGCCGGGCTCGAGCTGCGCGACGACCTGGTCAGGATGACCAAGGCGCGGCTCGTCATGCTTGCTCGCGCGCGCGGTCGATTTCGCGATGAAGTGTGCGATTTCGATCGCTTGTTTCCGCTGATCGCCATCGGCAACATGCTCACCGAAGACGCACGGATCGCCGCGGCGGCCGGATTTCTCTTCAATCCACCATTCGGGCGAACGTCTGACCACTCGATCGACACTTGGGCGACGGGCAAGGTCAACGCCGCTGCCATCTTTCTAGACCACCTCGTCAAAGCGCGAGCGCCGGGATCGCCGATCGCTGCCGTCTTGCCCGAGGTCCTGCGCTGCGGTAGCCGGTACGAACAGTTCCGTCGACATCTCGAAGAGAACGGACTGAGCGGCGATGTTACATCGCTCGGCCGCTTCGACAGCTGGACTGACGTAGATGTTTTCACGACAATGCTCGCGGATGCGCACAATCC
The DNA here is from genome assembly GCA_965261015.1 of Sphingomonadaceae bacterium. GTDB lineage: Bacteria > Pseudomonadota > Alphaproteobacteria > Sphingomonadales > Sphingomonadaceae > CBDHCC01. The sequence continues at coordinate 503,535 of CBDHCC010000002.1, read as the reverse complement.
GACCATCTGGGTTGCCGATGTTTCCGAGCATCCGGCCAGTGTGGTCGGCGATCACTTTGTATCCCGGGTCGGCGCGGTCGTGCCCCACCGGCATGGCAACGTCGGTGCCTGGCACCGGTTCGTTTGCGCAAAGACGACGCCGGCGTGGTCCGACCAGTTCGAACCGGCAAGCAGCCGCCGCTTCAAGGGCACAGTGTTCAAACCGCCGTTCGTCGTGGTCCGGCGTACGTCTAGCCCCAGCGATAAGCACCGAGCAGTCGGCGCGATCATCGTCGGCGACCGTGACGTCGCGGTTGAAAATCACCTCATCGCGCTGCTGCCGCGCGAAGGCGGTCTGGCTGCGTGCCAGACCCTTCTCGCGGTGCTCAAAAGCGCAGCGACCAGCGATTTCCTCAATGAGCATATCCGTTGCCGGCATTTGACGACGGGATCGGTCGTCGCGATCCCTTGGGTGACGCCCGATGCTTGAACGGCTGCGTTTCTCGCCGGACATCCTGTCGCGCTTAGGCGAAGAGCTCGTGCCTGAGGTGGATCAAGGCATGGTTGAACTCGCGAAAAATGCGTACGATGCAGACGCGACCGAGTGCCGCATCTCGTTAAATGAGGTTTATGCGCCCGGTGGGTCGATTCGAATTGTCGATGACGGCACCGGAATGAGTGCCGACAACATCCGGCAGGGCTGGCTGGTGATCGGCCGATCGAGCAAGCAGCGAAAGTCGTTGACTCCGATCTTCGATCGACTGCCGGTAGGGGACAAGGGGCTCGGTCGGCTCGCTGCACTACGGCTTGGTCAGCACGTGACGCTCGTCACCCGTGCGCGCAACGAGCCTGGGGTTGAGCACCGCGTGACAATCGACTGGGCCGCCTACGCTGATGCCGAGGTGGTCGAGGACGTCGCCTTCGATGTCACTACGGCGCCCAGCGATCGGCCTAGCGGCACCGAGATAGAAATCAGCGGAATCACGGCCGCGCTTGGACGCGGTACGGTCAATCGTCTGGCACGCAGCCTGTTACTGCTGTCAGATCCGTTCGCTGCCGCTGAGGAGCGCGACTCGCGGGTTCGGGACACGCGCGATGTTGATCCCGGCTTCAAGGCGATCCTCGTGACGGAGGAATTTGCCGACCTTCAAGCCAAGGTGGACCAGTCCTATTTCGGGGACGCCGAATACCGCATTCATGCAGGGGTCAACGCGGAGGGGGCGGCAAACTTCTCGATCCTCGATTGGAAGGGCGATATCCTTCATGAACTGCGAGCACCTGGATTGTTTGAAACGGTGCCCTTCGAGTTCGACCTTTGGGTATTCATTCTGGATGGTCGCAGCTTTTCAACGCGGGCCTCAACTATGGGTGAGGTCAGGGATTGGCTCAACCATGTCGGCGGTGTCCACATCTACGAGGATGGCATTCGCGTGCCGCCGTACGGCGGACCTGGAAACGACTGGCTCGAACTGAATTTGCGCAGAGCGCGCAGTCCTGAAATGCGTCCATCGACCAACACCTCGGTCGGGCGCGTTAAGCTATCCAACGTCGATCGCAGCTATATTCAGAAGACCGACCGCGTTGGCTATATCGAGAACCAAGCCTTCGTTGAGATGAAGCGCTGTTGCGGCGACGCGCTGGATTGGGCGGCGCGGGTTCAGATCCGCGAGCGCGACCAGAAGCGCCAGACGGAGAAGCTCGCGGCGCGCAAGCAGACCGAGCAGGTAACGCAGCGTCTCGAGCGTGTCCTCGACAATTCGGTGCAGGTGACTGAGCGTAAGAAGGTCAACGACGCCATCGCCCGGTATGTCAAGGAGTCGGAGCGCGAGACCAAGTCGCTGCGCGATGAGCTCCAATTGTACCGCTCGCTCGCCACGGCCGGCATGACGTCGGCGGTCTTCGCGCACGAGATCGGGCGGCCGCTCGACATGATCGACAAGGGAATTGAGGCTCTGCAGCGGCTGATCCCTGATGATCGACGCGATGTCGCCGATCGGCGGATCAAGACGATTTCGGCGGCGAAAGTCCGGCTCAACTCGTTTGTCTCTATACCGCTGAATTTGCTCGCCAAACGTAAGCGCCGCTCGGGGCGTACCAACGTCAACGCCTGTGTCGACGCCCTGGTCGAATTGCTCAAACCGATTACCGATTTCTTCAAAGTGACCGTGATAACAGAACTGACCGGGCATTACAGCGATATTAACGGCAGCGAAGCCTTAATTGACGGAATTTGTCTCAATCTCGTCATGAACTCACTCAACGCGTTCCAGCGAGAAAATTTTGCCCAGACCGACCGTCGGATCAGGATTCGGACCGAGTACGACGGCGCAAACGTGGTGCTTAGCATCACGGACAATGCTGGTGGTATCGACGGGCTCGACCTCGACGACATCTGGCTACCTGGCGTGACGACGGTAGCCGACGGGACCGGCTTCGGACTCACGATCGTGAGGGATTCGGTCACCGATCTCGGCGGTACGGTCGAAGCCGTCGCGCTTGCCGATTTCGAGGGCGCTGAGTTCGTCATCCGGTTACCGCCGATGCGCAGTCTGGTCGATTGATGGCGACCGCGCTCGCCACCAGGGTGTTGGTTGTCGATGACGACGATCAGGGTCGCGAAGATCTGATGGATGAGCTGCGCGGCTACGACATCGAGCCATTCACTGTCGCCGGGCCCTACGGCCAGGAGATCGACCGCATGGTTGACGACATTGCTGGTCAGAATCCTTCGTTCGTGATTTGCGACCATAAGCTGCAACCGGCCGGCCTCGCGTCCTTCTATGGCGCCGAGGTGGTTCGCCGCTTGGTCGAGCGGAAGATTCCGGCCATGCTCCTGACCATGTATCAATCGACCGACCGGCTCGACTTACGGGCGGCGCGATACGAAATTCCGGTGGTGATGGGCCGCGACGGGTTCCGTATTGACCGGGTGCAGGAATATTTCGACATCTGCCGGCGCGAGGTTCAGGCGGTGCCGGTTGACGCGCGACGCCCGCACCGCGTGCTGATTCGCGTGGATGATATCCCGGGCGGCGACCGCCCCGAACGTATTGATGCGGTCATTCCGTCTTGGTCACCCGATCATGCCGTCCCAATTCCCCTTTCGTGCATTGCCGCCCAGTTGCTCCCTGAACTTCGACCAGGGATGTATCTGCTTGGCGACGTCAATATCGGGGCTCAGGAGGAAGACGATCTGTTCTTCACTAATGTGAGCGAGATCATTCCGCCGCCCGACAATGGGTCCGCATGAGCGACTTTGTCATTCTCGACGTCGCTCACGGAAACTGCGCGTTGCTCCGCGATGGCGCGGCAGTGGCGGTGATCGACGCGCCGACCCGTAGCTTGTTGCTTGACACGCTCGACGACCTTGGAATCGACACAGTCCATAGCGCCTTTATCTCGCATGCCGACAAGGATCACATCGCCGGCATTCTTGCAATGTTGACAAGCGACCGGATCAAGGTCGAACAAATCTTCGTGAACCCTGACGGGCAGCGCAATTCTAAGATCTGGCGCGACTTCTTGACGGCGGTCAGCGTGGCTCATCGAAAGGGGGACTGCGCCGTCCGCACGAGCCTCACGGCATCTGAACCTGGCGCTGTCACTGTCGGTAACGTGGAGATCGCCATCATAGCGCCGTCGCCGAGGCTCGCGCTCACGGGGGTCGGCGGCAAGGACGCGCAGGGTCGCGCATTAACCGCCAACAGTCTGTCGGCAGTACTCAAGATTAGCGAGGGCGGGGCACCGGCAGCACTCCTCGCGGGGGACATGGACGAGATCGGCCTCGACGACGCCATCGCGCATGACGCCGATCTCACCGCGAAACTACTCGTCTTTCCGCACCACGGCGGGCTGCCGGGCGGTAATGCCGAAGCGTTTACGGGCAAGCTTTATGATCGGGTCCGACCCGAAGCCGTGCTCTTCTCGAACGGCCGCAATCGCCATGACAACCCCCGGCCGGAGATTATCGATGCCATGATTGAATCTAGTTGCGCGGTTGCCTGTACGCAATTGTCCGAGCGCTGCAGCGCACGACCGATCGAGGGCGATCGCGACGACCTCGAGCCTTTCCGGTCGAGCGGGAGGGCAAATGGCGGGAGCTGCGCAGGTTCGATGAGCATCGAGCTCGCCGGGGGCGCCCGGCGGGTATCGGCGGCCGCGGCGCAACATGCCCGGTTTATAGACGACCGCGTGCCCACGCCAATGTGTCGCCGCGCAGCCCTGGCATTATCGCTCGTAAATGAAGGCGCCTAGGTATGGCAGGAAGCACCGCATGGGCGAATGTTGAGGATGCGCGACGCGATCTGGTTGCGCTTCTGCCGCAGGACCGTTTCCTACGAAAGCTTTGCAAAGGTGCAATTAAGGTCGGCCGCGACAAGACCAATCCAATTCGCGGCAACCTCGTAGCTAGTGCGCTGCGCGAACTTGCCACGCACATGCTGCACAGCCTCGCGCCCGACGATGACGTAAGGCGCTGCGTGTGGTTCAAGCAGGCTAAGGATACCAAGACTGTGACTCGCGGGCAGCGTGCGCGCTACATCGTGCATGCTGGATTGCCGGACGATTTCGTCAAGGAGAGGCTCAAAGTTGATCCGGCTGCGATGGCAAAACCGCTGCTCAATGCGATGGATAAGCTACACAAGGCGACCCACGTGCGTGTCGACACTGTCGTCCGTAAAGGCAGTGCGGTTCGCGACATGCTATATGGCGTGATGACCGAACTACATGCCTTGCTTGAGGATGCCGGCGGGGCACGCGGGTCGATCAAGAACGCGGTCGGCTCCGCGCTTCACAATGCGGTGTTCGAAAGCATGATCCTAGACACTATCCAAGAGCTCGACGAGCTCTCGACGCACACGCGCGTCGACGGGCATTGGATCGAGGAGATCGAGGTACGTCGGCTGGATGCAACGGAAATCGAATATAGCGTTATCGGCGAAGTGGAGGTCGAGCTGCAGTATGGCTCCAACAGCGACGTAGCCAACGACATCGGCATGCGATCGGACGACAGTTATCCATATAGAGTAAGGGTCGTGGCCGAAGCCAGGAAGCCGCTCGAAATCGATGCCGAGGCGATCCGCCTCACCATTAATACCAGCAGCTTTTACGAATGACTCTGCGGTTTAGCCCCAGCCAAGAATTGTGTTCGGCGCATCAACTCCGGATATGTTGGACGCAGTTGATGAATGTACCGGGCAAATTAAATTTGACCGGACCATCCAAGCTACACGCCCTCGGGCGCGGTGGCCTCGTAGGGATCAGAACTCTAGAGAGAGGGCCGTTCGACATCGACCTAGTCAGTCTGACGACACTGAACGACCTTCCGGATTCAGGAGTCTGCTCGCACGCGCTGAGCGCATGGTTGTGGTTCTTTGCGGCTTCGGAAGCCTACTAAACGAGCGTCTAATTTGTGTGTGTGTGTGTCGGACCTTCCGAGAGCGGTCCGTCTGTAAGCGGCCCAAATCGTGACCCGACCCGCCTAACAATTGCGCAGGTGTTGCACCTGACGTAGTTACCCGTGTGATGGCGGGCGAATTGTTCAGTCGGGGAATGGGGGAGCGCGATCTCGACAATTTTCTTGTCGAGGAGCTTTATGCTTCACCCGAGTTCCGGGCGTGGTTTGTGGCCCGTGCCGGGACAGCATTCAGGGCGCCCGATAACACTGATATTCGGCTACACAAATCGCCAACCCGGGCTCAAGATTCGCGCCAAACTGATGTTCGGATCGGATGGTTCTGCGATGAGAACCAACTGAAGGCAGCAATCCTGATTGAGAACAAAGTTGGATCGGGATTTCAGGAGGGACAGGCAGCGGCCTACGCTGCAGAGGCGGAAGCACTGCGAGCGGAGCTTGGTGCTTATGTAGTAGCCACCATACTCGTCGCGCCAAGAGCTCAGTTTTCCAGTCTGGTGCATGACAGCCATTTTGATGGCGAAATTGCGATCGAGGACATCATTTCCACGCTTGGGGAGCGACTTCGAAACCCCGAATTGGAGCTGGAGATAATCGCGCGGCTAACGGCCAGAATAGAACTTCTCGAAGCAATATGCGGGCGTCGGTCAGAGAACGCTTGGACTCCCATAACTATTGAGGCCAAGCGAAATTTCGCGAAAGCTTATGCAGAGCTCGCACTAGAAGTTCTCCCAGCCCTTCCCGTTCGGCCATCGACTGATGGACCGAAAGCCCTCACACGCATTTTCGGGCCCGTCACACTTGGGCCGGACCTCCCTCCCGTCATTATCCGACACGAGTTCGGCTCGGGAGCTCTAACGCGATACGTCAACGCGCAGTTTGCAGGGCAAGCCGAACTTTTGCCTTCGTTCAATGCGAGCGGGATTTTGGCAGGGACACGGTTCACGTTGCGAGCTGCCGGCAAATCTCTCGCAATCGACGTAGCCACGCCCGGGATCGATCCGACACTTTCTTTCGAGAACGAGCGGACAAAGGTCCTGGAGGGTCTTGAGGCAATTCGCGAGCTCGTGGGATGGCTGACTGCTTCTGCTGACCAACTTGCTCAGCTCTTCTCAAACACCGAATTCGAGCAAAGCAACACCGACGGATCCGCCTCCCAAGAGCGGAATACTTCAGTCGAACTTCATTCACTTGCGCGCTACTTTGAAGCAGAGCTTCTGAACACGTACAGAGAGTGCGAAAAGCTCGGGTATCGGCCTACGGGCATGCTCGATTTGATGGAGCGTCGAGGTGCAGTCGATGCCGCCAGACATTTGCTTGCAAAGCCACCCTCGGTTGGTTTCGCACGTCTGTTCGAGCTCGGCCGTCTGGATCTCGCAATTGAATCCATTGTCCTGAAACCCGAATGGACTGGCCTCTTCTCGGACGAAGAGCGTCGGGTCGCGCGCCGCCGGCTTGGGTAGAAACAAGGCCATTGCCCGGCTGAGACCGACAATGGCTGAAGGGATTGTGGTATCTGACAGGGGCGAGGAACGACAGGCAAGTGGTTTTGCGCTCGAAAAGCCGACAGTCCGAAAACGGTCAGTCGCAGCCGTGTAGGAGCACCTGAACGGACGACAGCTTACGGGAAGCCAGCGAGTGGCCGTGAATGACCGGCTCTGGGTCATCAAGAAAACGGCGGTCACATGAATGGAGTTCCGAAACCTGCGTCCAGGCACTCGGAAGCTGCTAGTCGGCATACCGCCGAGAAGCTGAGCGTCTCGCGCCGCCTAGCTCCTAGCCGAGCAGCGCTCCAATTACCGCAGCAGCGACGATGGATGCGAAGACCTTCCAGCCGAAGTGCCGCCCGCGTGTGATCCAGCAGTTGCCGACTATTCCGTAGCCGACCGGCAAACAGGCAACGAGCACCGCCCAAGGACGAGCTTCATCGTCGAACAACCAAGGTGACGAGGCAATGACCCCTCCGCTGACCATCCAAACCACCGTGCTGAACTGCCAAATTAGGCTGACCAGCGCCTTCGCTTGCTGATTAGGGAATGTCGCAGGGCCGATCAGCCGCGTTTGGCCGAGGTAGCCATGGTAGAGTGCCGCTGCGATCAGGAGCAGGCCAGCCGGAACGAGAATGACCGTCAACTTGCCTCTCCATGCAGTTGTGTATGGTATTGCATCGTCAAGCCGGCTTCGTCAATGCACTCCTGTATGGTGGCGCAGCGCCTTTCCCGGCAGGATTGGCTGGAGGCCGCGTTGAAGAGCTTGGCGGTCGGTGGCTACCAGTCGCTTCGCGCCGACCGCTTGGCGGGCGAGTTGGGTGTGTCCCGCGGCAGCTTCTACTGGCACTTTTCCGATGTGCCGGACTTCGAGGAGGCGGTGCTCCGCAAGTGGGAAACCGTCGCGGTTGATCTGCCATATGCTCAAGCGGTTGCCGTCCGAGGCCAACCAGCATCGGCGGCGCTGCCCTCGCTCATTCGTTCCGCCTTCCATTCTCCCGTTCACCTGGAACGTGCTGTTCGGAGTTGGGCGGCGGTGTCTTCCACAGCCGCCGCTGCCGTGCAGCGGGTGGATCAGCGTCGCGTCGCTTTGCTCACCCGCCTTTTGCGCAGCTCAGGAACATCGGCAGAGCACGCCGCCGCAAGTGCCGTAATCCTCTATTGGGCCTACCTGGGATATGTCAGTACCGGTTCCACGATGATGACCGATGGCATCGTTCCAGCAATGATCGAGCGGTTCTGCCCACGCTGATCGGCGGCGTCTGCCTTGGGAGCCGAACGGTCGCATTCGAGCCTAAGGCTGTTGCAAACCTGGCACTTCGTATTCGGTCAATCCGAGCCGTCAAGCAGCACCTGAACTAATGTCGGAAGTCAGTGAACGCTTTAGCCGCCGCGAACGTCCGCAAATGGGTCTAACCCGCCTTCGCTTGGTGCTGAGCGAATGTCTGCTTCCTCTGTCTGCTCACCCAAATGCTGCCATTCCGCTGTCGGCCAGCATAACCTCCCCCCCCCCCGTTCTCCGCTAGCCATCACAGCTACAGGAGAGAAGCAAATACCCTAAAGCGAACTAGGCTTCGTGGACAAAGCTTGACCTGAGACTCGGAGGTTGATTCAAGGCTGTCTTTTGGGGCGACGTTGGGCGAGCGAATTGGGGTATCGGATGAGGAGTGGGCGCTGATCGGTCCGCTGTTGCCGTCGGAGCGTGGTCGCGGATGCCGGCCTGCGGGCGACAATCGCCTGTATTTCGAGGGCATGATGTGGATGGCGCGGTCAGGGGCGCAATGGCGTCTGCTGCCCAACGAATATGGCAAGTGGAACAGTGTGTTTCGGCGCTACCGACGGTGGGTCGAGACCGGCGTGTTCGACGCCATGTTGGAGACGCTGGCCGAGATGGTGGAGCGCGACACCAGCGCCGACATGATCGACAGCACGGTGGTCCGGGCGCATCACTGCGCCGTCGGGCTAAAAAGGGGGATCAAGAGACCCAAGGGCTTGGCCGCTCGCGCGGCGGCTTCACCACCAAGCTCCACGCGCGGTGCGACGGACACGGTCGGCCGCTCGGCTTTGTCCTGACGCCGGGCCAGGCGCACGACGTGCAGGGCTTTGGCCCGCTGTTCCGGATGCTGACCGACAAGATCGAGGCGCTGCTTGCCGACAAGGGCTACGACGCCGACGCCATCCGCGCGGAGATCGCGTCCGCTGGCGTTGAGGCCGTCATCCCCGCCAAAAGCAACCGCCGCATACCCATCCCGCACGATCGCGAGAAATACCGCTGGCGCAATCTCGTCGAACGCCTGTTCAGCAAGCTCAAGAACTGGCGGCGCGTCGCCACACGCTACGACAAAACCAGGCAATCCTACCTCGGCTTCGTCGCTCTCGCTTCAATCAAACTGTGGATACCCTTTGTCCACGACGCCTAACTCCCCTGCTCACCGTCGACCGGCTTGGAGTTTCGATCAGAGATGTGAGGCAAAGCGCAAGCCGGAGCCGAGGCGCTTCCGTGTGATCCAATTTATACAATGATGTTGCCGTCACAGCTTGGCGTCCAAAAAACCGGTCCTCGCGCGATCAGCGAGAGGAACAACAACCAGCGGCAACGGCCCGACCTGATCCTGTCAGGATGTTCACGTGGCGTGCCGCGTCCCGTCACGTCCGCCCGTGTAGTCTGGGCCGCTCTCCACCTCTCGGATCGCCCTACCCGTGACGTCGCCCATCTTCTTTGACGCGTCCGGCCGGCGGCGGGTGTGGTCGGCGCGCGCGGTGGCGGTGCTGGTCCTGCTGGTGGCGCTGGCGGCCGTCGGCTTCGCCGCTACGGTGGCGGCCGTGCCCACGCCCAGGGCCTTGCCACTGAAGACGGAGCGGTTGCAGCCGCTGCCCTTCCGCACGCAGCTGGCCAATCTGGGCCATCGGTTAGGCCGGCTGGCGCGGCCCCCGCTGGCCGGAGTCACAACGGGACAACCGCTGGTCATCGGCTTCTACGTGCCTTGGGACGACACCAGCCGCCTGTCCTTGCAGCGGCACATGGGCGAACTCGATTGGGTGGTGCCCGCGCTGGCGCAGGTCAGCGGGCCGGATCACACGCTGACCGTGCAGGACGATCCCAAACTGGACCGGCTGCTGGCGCAGTCGCCTCGCCGGCCCAGGACGGTGCTGCTGGTGCAGAACTTCGAGGCGGGCCGCTGGAACGGGGCGGGCATTGCCGACCTGCTCGCCCACCCGGCGGCGGCCGATCGGGTTCTGGCGCAGGTCGCGGCCGCCGTGGCGGGGCGGCACGACGCCGGCGTGATGTTCGATTTCGAGGAGCTGCCGGCCCAGGCGCAGCCCGCCTATTGCGCCTTCCTGGGGCGGGCGAAGCGGGCGCTGGGCGGCGCGGAGGTAGCGGTCGCCGCGCCGGCGGACGACCCCGACTGGCACCTGGACCGCCTGGCCCGCTCGGTCGACCATGTCATCCTGATGAATTACGACGAGCACGCCGACGGCGGCCCGCCCGGGCCGATCGCCAGCCAGGTGTTCTTTGAGAGCCGGCTTGCCGCGGCGCGCGCGGCGGTGCCGCCGGCCAAGCTGATCGTGGCGATCGCCAGCTACGCCTACGACTGGCACGGCGGCGGCACCGATCCGCTGACGGTCGCCGAGGCGTGGCTGGCGGCGCACGACAGCGGCGTCGTGCCGCGCTGGGACCCGGCGAGCGGCAACAGCGGCTTTGCCTACGAGGAAGACGGAGAGGCCCACACCGTCTGGATGGTGGACGCCGCCGCCGTCGCCAATCAGCTGCGCGCGGTCGGCGGCACGGTCGCGGGCGTGGCACTGTGGCGGCTGGGCAGCGAGGACCCGGGCGTCTGGCCGGACCTCGCCGGCTGGCGCGGGGGCGGCGCGCCGGCGCTCGACACGCTCCCCGTGCCGCTGGGCAACGACGTGGTCGGCACGGGCGAGCTGCTGCGGATCGTGGCCCAGCCGACCACCGGCCGGCGCGCCGTTCGCTTCAGCCCGGCGGGCGCCATCACGGACGAGGTCTACCGCACCTTGCCGACCCCCTACGTCGTGCGGCGTTACGGCGCGGCCCGGCGCGAGATCGCGCTGACCTTCGACGACGGCCCCGATCCCGACTGGACGCCCCGCATCCTGGACGTGCTGAAGGCGACGGCGACGCCCGCCACCTTTTTCGTGATCGGGGAGAACGCGTTGCAGCATCCCCTGCTGCTGCGCCGGATCTATGATGAGGGGCACGCGGTCGGCAATCACACCTACACCCACCCCAACCTGGCGCAGGAGTCGGTGCTGGGCACGGAGCTGGAGCTGAACGCCAACCAGCGCATGATCGAGGCGTACACCGGCCACTCGACCCGCCTGTTCCGTGCGCCCTATTTCGGGGATGCCGAGCCCACCACCGCCGACGAGCTGGTGCCCGCCACCCTGGCGCAGGACCGGGGCTATACGATCGTGGGCCTGCACGTGGACCCCAACGACTGGCAGCGGCCGGGCGTCGATGCCATCGTCCGCGAGACGCTGGGTCAGATCGCCCACCCCAAGGCCGGGGAGAGCGCCGACATCGTGCTGCTGCACGATGGCGGCGGCGATCGCGCGCAAACCGTGGCCGCGCTGCCCCGCATCATCGCGGCGCTGCGCGCGAACGGCTATCGAATCGTGCCGTTGTCCACCCTGGCCGGGGTGACGCCCGCCGCCCTGATGCCGGCGGTCACGGGCGCGGACCTGTTCGCCGTCCGGTCCGACGTGGGGCTGTTCCTGGTTCTCGCCGGCCTCGCCTTCGCGTTGAAGTGGCTGTTCTTTCTCGCAATCGGCCTAGGCATCGCGCGCGCGGTGCTGCTGACCGGTCTGGCGCTCCTGGACCGGCGGGTCGCCCCGCCGCCGATCGCCGCCGACCACCTCGTCAGCGTGATCATCCCAGCCTTCAACGAGGAGCGGGTGATCGTGGCCTCGGTGGAGCGCGTGCTCGCCAGCCGGAACGTGACCCTGCAGGTGATCGTGGTGGACGACGGCTCCACCGATTCCACCAGCCGGCTGGTGTCCGAGCGGTTCGGCGACGACGGGCGCGTGCGCCTGTTGACGCTACCCAACGGCGGCAAGGCGGCCGCACTCAACCGCGCGCTGGCGCTGGCGGCGGGCGAGATCGTCATCGCGCTGGACGCCGACACCCAGTTCGAGGCGGAGACGGTCGCGCGCCTGGCCCGCTGGTTCGCCGACGAGCGGGTGGGGGCCGTCGCCGGCAACGCCAAGGTCGGCAACCGGCGCAACCTGGCCACACGCTGGCAGGCGATCGAGTACACCACCGCCCAGAATGTGGAGCGGCGCGCACTGGACGCGCTCGGCGCGATCACGGTGGTGCCGGTGCCGTGGGCGCGTGGCGGCGGCGCGCGCTGGACGAGGTCGGCGGCTATCCGGAGGACACGTTGGCCGAGGACCAGGACCTGACCATCGCCGTGCAGCGCGCGGGCTGGCGAGCCGCCTACGATGTGGACGCGGTCGCCTGGACGGAGGCACCGGAGAGCTTCCGCGCGCTCGCCAAGCAGCGCTTCCGCTGGTCCTTCGGCACGCTGCAATGCCTGTGGAAGCACCGCGCGGTGGTCCGTCGCGGCCGGCCGCGCGGACTGGCCTGGATCGGAATGCCGCAGGCGTGGCTGTTCCAGATCGTGTTCGCCTCCCTGTCGCCGATCATCGACCTGGCGCTGATCGGCAACATCGTGGGCACGGCCCTGCGGATCCACCAGCACGGCTGGGCGCAGACGCAAAGCGATGTCGGGCGCATGGCACTCTATTGGCTGGTGTTCGTGGTGGTCGATGTGACGGCCGGCTGGATCGCCTTTCGCCTCGATCCCCGGCCCCAGCGGTTCCCGGCCCTGCTGCTGGTGGCGCAGCGGTTCGCCTATCGCCAGCTGATGTACCTGGTGGTCATCCGCTCCGTCGCCGCCGCCGTGCGCGGTGGACTGGTCGGCTGGGGCAAGCTGGAGCGGACGGGTGGCGTGGGGCTCGCCGAACCGGAAATTGCGGCGGCGTAATCACTCCGGGCGCTGGGCAAGCAGCGCGTCGATCTTCTCGTGCAGGCGCAGCAGTTCCAGTTCGGTGCGCAGGTTCACCTCATAGTCCAGCTCGGCCGCCAGCCGGTCCTTGGCCGACTGGCGGTTCTGGCTCATAATGATGATGGGTGCCTGGATCGCGGCCACCGTGGACAGCATCAGGTTCAGGAAGATGTAGGGGAACGGGTCGAAGGCCAGCCCCCAGCGGGACAGCACGTCGCTGTTCAATAGCATCCAGCCGAGCAGCACGGCGGCAAAGGCGACAATGAAGTCCCAGGACCCACCGATCGCCGCCACGCGGTCGGACAACCGCTCGCCGCGTGTCGAGGAGATGTCGGCCACGTCGGTCGCGTCGCGGGAGATCGGGCGCCCGTCCACCAGGCTGGCGGCCACCCGCTGATCCGACGGATCGTCCGATTGGCTGAGCGCGTGGGCGAGCCCCGCGCCTCAGACTTCAGTGCTTCACGATTCATCGATCTGCCCCCTCTTCCCGCCGACATTCACCTGTTTGAGGGCGACTGCACCGGCGCGCACCCGGTCCTAAGCGGCTGAGTGCCTGCGTTTCAAAAGCGTCCGCGCGGCCGCCTGCACCCGGTCGGCCAGACCCGCACCGTCGAAGTCCAGCCGGTGCCCACCCGGCATGGTAAGCACGGTGGCACCGCGCGCCGCCAGGACGGGGCACAGGCTGTCCGCCTCGTCCGACCCACGCACGCAGACCACCGGCAGGTCGCCCAGATTGCCGAGCTGTGCCGCCGTGGCGTGCTCCGGCTCGCGCCAACTGAACAGCTCGCTGGGCGAGGCACGCAGCTCGTAGGTGGTGGCTGGCACGATCAGGATCACGCCGGCCAGCCGCCGCCGCAACGCTGGCGGCAGGTCGGCCAAGCCGAGCGGGATTGAGTCCGCGCCGAAGGACTGGCCGATCAGCACCACGCGCTCGGCCCCCGACAGCGCGATTGCCCGCCGAATGGATCGCCGGATCAGGGTGCGGACCTGCGCCGGCGACTGTCGTCGGCGGAAAAAGGCCAGGCTGTTGACGCCCACCACCGGCACGCCGCCGTCCGCCAGCCGGTCGATGGCGTCATGCGCCAGGCTGAAGTTCGGCCCCATGTCGCCCGACAGGAACACCGCCGCGCCCACCGGCGCGCCGGTGCCTTTCGCGCGCGCGGGCGTGTCGGTCCACACGGCACCCCCGACATAGCCCGTCGCCACCGCCAGCGCCGCGCCGATGAGGGAGACGACCAGCACGACGCCGCCCAGCCAGCGGCGCAGGGCCGGGGGCCGGGGGCGGCGACCGGGCGGGGGGACGATCGGGTCCAGCGAGGTGCTCCTGCGGCTGCTCGAACCCCGTGGACTTGCTCCGGTCTCGCGCCGATGGCGCGGCCATGAACATTTGGTCACGTCAGCGCCGCGTCCTGGGGTCGACGGAGGCGCGCGTGCTGGCGCTGCTGGTCGCGGTGCAGCTGGTGCTGGCCACCGTGCTGCTGACGCTCTTGTCCCATCAGCTGCGCGAGGCGGAGAGCGCGCGGGTGGCCACCGCGGCCGAGCAGATCCTGGGCGACCTGAGCCTGGTGGCGGAGACGGAGGGGGTTGGGCGGCTGGCCGACGTCATCGACCGCCGACCCGACGACGGCACGCTGATCCATCTGGCGCGTCGCGACGGGACGCGCATCGCCGGTGCCGCCGGGTCCTGGCCGTCGGTCGCGCGCACGCCGGTGGACTGGATGCGGGCGCGGGTGGACGACCGCGCGATGGGGCTGACCAGCGCCTGGCTGGGCCCCGATGCGCGCCTGTTGGTCGGCCTTCCGCTGGGCGCGCGGGGCGACGACGAGGTCCTGTGGCGCGCGGTCGCGGTCAGCCTGGCGCTCGGGCTGCCGCTCGTCCTGGTGGGCGCGTGGGTGGTCATGCGGGTGGTCGGCGGACGCATCGCGCGGTTGGAGCGAACGGCGGCGGCGGTCACGGCCGGCGACCTGAGCCGGCGGGTGGCGCTGGATGGCAGCGGCGACCGTTTCGACAGGCTGGCGGGCGCGGTGAACCGGATGCTGGACCGGGTGGAGGAGCTGATGGGGCAGCTGCGCGCGCTATCGGATGGACTGGCCCACGACCTGCGCTCCCCCATCACCCGGCTGACCGCGCGGGTCGACCGGGCGTTGCGCGACGGCGAGCCGGCCGACGAGGCGCTGCCCGCCGTGGCGGCCGAGGCGGAGCGGCTGCTCACCATGCTGACCGCCGCGCTCCAGATCAGCCGCGTCGACGCCGGCCTTGGACGCGACCAGATGGAGCGGGTGGACGCCGCCGCCGCCGTGGCGGAACTCGTGGCCTTCTACGAGCCGCTGGTGGCGGAGCGCGGGCGGACCCTGGTGGCGGACCTCCACCCGGCGACCGCCCGCCTGCACCGGCCGCTGTTCGAGCAGATGCTCGCCAACCTGATCGACAACGCGCTGGCGCACGGCGACGGGCCGATCACGGTCGCGCTCGTCCGGGCGGCCGACGGGCTGCGCCTGTCCGTGGCCGACACCGGGCCCGGCATCCCGCCCGCGCGCCATGCCGAGGCGCTCCGTCGCTACGGTCGGCTGGACGAGGCGCGGGGCGGAGACGGCGCTGGCCTGGGCCTGTCGCTGGTCGCGGCCGTCGCGCGCCTGCACGGGGGCGAACTGACGCTGGAGGGCGGCCCCGGCGAGTTCGCGGTCGTGGTGCGGCTGCCGTTGTAGGAGGGAAGCCTGATGTCCGTCCCCCGCTCAGTCCGAGCGGGTTTTCGGAGCAAGCCTGCGCAGACCCCCTCACGCCACCAGCGCCACCCGTTCGCGCCGCGCCGCGCTGCGCGGCCCGCCGCCCACCAAGGTCTGCAGGTCCACCAGCGCGCGCGCCATGCCCAGGCCGTGCGGACCCGCGATCCAGCGGGGTTCCCACACCGGCCGGAACTTCTCCTTGTAGGCGCGCAGGCCCTCGAACCCGTACAAGCCTTCGCCGTGGCTGTAGAGCGCCGCGCCGGCGCGCGACCACATGGGGGCCAGCGGCCGGGCGGTCAGGCCGGACAGCGGGGCCAGCCCCAGGCTGAACCAGCGATAGCCCTCGTCCCGACCCCAGGCCATCAGCTCGGCGAACAGGAAGTCCATGGTCCCATTGGGCACGGTGGCGACGTGGCGCATCAGGTCGACGGACACCTCGTTGCGGTCGGCCGTAGCCCATAGGTTTGCGAATGCCAGGATCCCCTCCGGACCACGCACGACGGCCACCGGCCCCAGCGCCAGGTAGGCGGGATCGAAGCGGCCGACCGAAAACGCCTTTTCCGTTCGACCCTTGCCCGCCAGCCACTCGTCCGACACGCGGCGCAACGCCGGGATCAGCGCGGGCACCGCGTCGGCCGGCACTACGGCGAAGCTCGCACCCTCCCGCTCGGCGCGTCGGTGCGAGCCGCGCAGGCCCTTCGCTGCCGGGCGGTCGAGCGAGAAGCCGGCGAGTGGCACCCGCGCCTCTTCGCCGTATTTCACCAGCTGCATGCCCAGGTCGATGGCGACGGGCACCGTGTCGACGCTGATCTGATACAGCATCAACCGCCCCTGCGCGCGGTGCGCCGCCTCGCGCAGCCGCCACAACAGGTCGGCACCCGCCGCCGGATCGCCGACCGGGTCGGCCATCGTGATCCAGCTGGAATTCTGGACCTGGTACATGACGAAGCTGTGCCCGTCCGGCGACCACAACATCCGCTTGTCCCCTGTGCGCGCCAGCAGCGCGTCCGTGCGCGTGGCCCGCGCCAGGCCGCGTTCCGGATCGCCGGTCGGCTCGTCACGCACCGCCCGCCCGCCCGGGCCGCCGAACAGCCGCCAGCCGGCCACCGCCAGCAGCGCCACGGCCGCCGCCAGGCTGGCGCGCAGGAAGCGCGGGGCGTCGCCGTTCCAGGCGAAGCGCCACCAGAGCTGATGCGTGTAGGGGACGTGCTTGAACGAAAAGAAGCCCAGCCACACAGCCGCCGCCACCGCCGCGCCCGCCGCCGCCAGCGCGGTCGGCGTGGCGATGGCGGCCGTCAGCGCCGTGCGCCGGTTGAACAGCGGCCGGGCCAGCTGCAGCGGGGCCGTGATCGCGGCCAGCACCAGCGCTTCCTCCCAGTCGAAGCCCTTGGCCAGCGAAAAGGCGATGCCGGCGACCAGCAGCCCGCGCGCTAGCAGAAAGCCGGCGTCCAGCCGGCGGTAGAGCGCCGGCGCGATCAGCACGAGGGCGGTGCCGACCAGGCTGGCGACGATCTGCGACCCTTCCACGAACGGCAGCGGCACCAGGTTGCGCAGCAGATGAAGCCGGCCTGGAATGGCCGGCAGAGCGCCGGAGAACAGCAGCACGCAACCGCCCGCGAAGGCGGAGGCGGCCAGCAGCGGCGGGGCGACCACGCCGAAGATCGCCTCCGCTCCCCCGAACGCCAGCGCCGCCGGGCGGGCCAGGCGTCGCCGCTCGTGCCAGGTCAGCAGCACCACCGAGACGGCGAGCGGCAGGAGGTAGTAGATGACGCGGTAGAGGATCAGGGCGGCGAACAGTTGCGGCCGGCCCTCGGCGGGCAGGGCGGCGACCACCACGGCTTCGAACACGCCCACCCCGCCGGGCACATGGCTGATCAGCGCCACCACGACCGCGAGCGCGTAGCCCAGGAAAAAGGCGGGCAGCGATCCCACGCCGGCGGCGGGGATCAGCACCAGCAGCGCCGCGCTGGCGGCGATCAGGTCCAGCACCGACACGCCCGTCTGAGCGGCGGCCTGGATCGCCGTGGGCAGCGTCAGCCGCCAGCGGCCGATCCGCTCGCGCCGCCGGCCGAAACGCAGCCAAACCAGCGCCGCCGCGCAGGCCGCGAGCACCGCGCCCCCGATCGCGCGGGTGACGCCGGGTGCCAGGCCCAGCCCCGCCACCACGGAGGCGTTCGGCGCGATCAGCAGCGCCGCGCCCACCGTGGCCCCGATGCCGCTCCAGAAGGCGACGCCGGCCAGCGCCACCACGCTCACCACCTCGGCCGGTTCCAGTCCCGCCGCCGTGTAGATCCGCAGGCGGGCGGACCCGCCGGTCAGCAGGCCGAAGCCCAGATTGTGGGACAGCGTGTAGCTGGTGAACGACGCCAGCGCGGCGGTGCGCCAGGGCAGCGGCCGGCCCACGATGCGCAGCGCGATCACGTCGTAGAGGGTCAAGAGCGCGTAGGAGGCCACGGTCAGCGCCACCGCGCACCCGATCCGGATCGGCGCAACCGCGTGCAAGGCGGTGCCGATGTCGCGCAGCCGCACTTCGGCCAGCAGGTGGTGCAGCGCCCACAGGCCCAGCGCACTCACCAGCAGGATCAACGCGGGTGCCGCCCAGCCGCGGTGAGCGCGCGCCCAGGCGATCACGACGACCGGGTCCATGTCTGCCGCTGGCAGGGGACCCCGGACATCAGGCAGCCGCTGACCGTCAGGGTGTCGGCCGACGGCTGCGTCATGCGCGACCCGTAGCGGCCGTTCATGTCCGGCACGAACACCGTGCCCTGCCAGCCCACGAACTTGGCCGGTTCGTAGTCAAAGACGACGCGCGTGCCGATCAGCGTGGCGGTGCCGGCCTTGCGCGCGTCCGCCACCGCGCCGGCCGTCGCGCCCACCATGTCGCCGCACAGGCTGTCGCCGCAGCGTCCGATCCTCACTTCGACCAGCCGGGTGGGATTGACCCACACGTCCAGCGGGGTGGCCGGACCGGCCGCGGCCGCAGGACCGACGGCGGCGGCCAGGAGGGCGGCGAGGGCGATCGGACTCATGACAGCGACACTCCGTTCAGGATGGCGGCGGCGAGCGCGTCGGCGTTGCCGTTGAGGTGATGTCCGCCGGGCAGAACGACGGGCCGGGCGACCGCCGGCGGGATGGCGGCGCAGGCGTCGTCGGGCTCGCGCGCGCCCCGGATGCACTGCCAGGGCACCGACGGCTGCGCGACGATCTGCGGCACGGTGGGCAGTTCCGTCTCGGCGGACAGGTCGACCCAATCGTCCAGGTGGAACTGCAGGTCCCCCCTTGCGTCCAGCCCCACCAGGCTGACCCGGCTCACGGCGCTGCGTGTGGCGGGGGAGAGTCGCGGCACGATGAAGGGCAGGGCGTCCGCGCCGAAGCTGTAGCCGACCAGGATCACCCGGTCGCGACGCCAGGCGCGGCCGTAGGTGGCGACGATCCTGCCGAGGTCGGTGGCGGCTTGCGCGCCCGTGCGCGCCGTCCAGAAGTAGCGCAGGCTGTCGAGGCCCGCGACCGGCACGCCGCGCGCGGCCAGCGCGGCCGCCAGCTGGCGATCGAGCCCCGCCCAGCCGCCGTCCCCCGACAGCAGCACCACCATGGTGCGCGTGCGCGGGGACGCCGGATCGCTCACCGCTGTCACCGGCAGGTCGGCGAGGTCGTCGTCGGCGGGCGTCGCGGGTGGCTCCAGTCCGTCGAGGGCGGTGTCGAGGGCCCCGCCCCATCCAGCCGGACCGCCCAGCCGGTGGCCGGCACCGGGGATCAGATGGTAGTGCGTGCCCGGCACGGCTGCGGCGAACCGGCCCGCGGCGGCTGCCGGCACCACCCGGTCCGCCTCCCCCTGGATCACCCACCAGGGCGAGGGCAGCCGGGCCGCCGGCGCGAAACGCGTCACGGTGCCGTCGTGCGTCGATGTCAGGCCGAAGGGCGCGTTGGACGCGACCCCGCACCAGGGCTTGGGCCCGTCCACCTCCGGCCCGAAGCCCAGCGACACCGCGCCGCGCCAGGTGCCCTCCGGTGCCTGCATCAGCGCGCCGTAGGCGACCGCCGCGCCGGCCGAGTAACCGACCAGCACCGGCTTCAGGTAACCGGTCAGCCCCAGCCGGTGCTCGAAGCCGGCGGCCAGCTGGGTCAAGGCCGCGTTGGGGTTCAGGCAGGCGCGGCGCGCCCTTGTCTGGGCGGCGAGCAGGCGCGGCGTGTCGACCGCCAGGATGGCGATGCCGCGCGCCGCCATGGCCTTGGCCAACGCGGCCTCGACGCCGCTCCACCCGCCATCGCCGGTCAACAGCAGCGCGACGCTTACCACGGCGGCCGCCGGACGGATCTCTACCCCGCCACCGGCGATCGGGGTGATCCGCACCGCGCCCGGCGTCGGGCTGGCCGCCGTCGGGCCGCAGCCGGCGATCGGCAGCGCGGCCAGGAGCAGGGCGGCCGATCGCATCGTCCTTGTCCGTCCTCGCCCGCCGGTTGCGCCCCCACGATCTAGTGGAGCGCATCGTGACGGGTGGTGGCGGCGGGGTGAACGGTTGTTCATGTGTCCGGCCGGCGCGGTCGAGGGCGTCTCGTCGCGGCTGTCCGGGGGCTGTCCAAAGCTTAAGGTGTGGTGCCCACCCGGCCGCCTTATCTTGCGCGGTGCGGTGCCGGACGATCCTCCCGAGCGCCCGCCGCCGTTCCAAAGGATCAGTTCACCATGCTTCGAACGACCACCACACTCCTGGCGCTGGGCGGGCTCTTCGCCGCCACGGCCGCGATGGCCGCCCCCACCGCCACGACCGACGCGGCCTACCCCGTCTGCAGCAAGACGATCACCGACAGCTGTCGGGTGACCGCCGCCACCTCAACCCGGACGCAGAGCGCGAGCCGGCACACCACGGCGAAGGCCGGGACCATGCGTCACACGTTGAGGCCCGCGCCTCACCGGGCCGCGACTCACCGGGCCGCCATGGCCAAGCCGGCGAGCCACCCGGCCATGGCGCGGACCAGCGCCATGACGGCCCCAACGCGCACGGCTCCGATGAGCGCGGGCACGACCCGCACGCCGATGGCCACGACGAAGCCGATGGCCACCGCCAAGCCGATGACCACCTCGAAATCCACGCCGATGGCCAAGACGACCGCCGCGCCCCGCACCGGCCGGTGAGCGGACCGGGCGGAACGGGGACGGCTTCGTTCCGCCAACGGCCCGACGCCCTTGCGCCCGCGCACCCGTTCGGCTCTCTCGGGCCGGACGGAGGCGTGGGCATGGGCGGCAAGATCCTGGTGGTGGAGGACGACGCCACCACCGGTGAGTTCATCGAGCGCGGGCTGCGCGAGGCCGGTTATCTGGTGGAGCGGGTCGGCGATGGCCGAGACGGCGTGTTCCACGCCACCGACGGCACCTTCGACGCGGTGGTGCTGGACCGGATGCTGCCCGGGCTGAACGGCATGGGCGTGCTGGCCGCCCTGCGCGCGTCGGAGGTGGCCCTGCCGGTGCTGCTGCTGTCCAACCTGGCCTCGGTGGAGGACCGGGTGGCCGGCCTGAACGCCGGCGCGGACGACTATCTGACCAAGCCGTTCGCCATGTCCGAACTGCTGGCGCGCCTCGCCTCGCTGCTGAGGCGCGGGACCGGCGGGGCGACGGAGACGCGGCTGAGCTGTCACGACCTGTCCGTGGACCTTTTGAGCCGCGAGGTCCGGCGCGGCACGCGGCGCATCGATGTGCAGCCGCAGGAATACCGATTGCTGGAGTATCTGGTCCGCCACCAGGATCAGGTGGTGACCCGCACCATGCTGCTGGAGGGCGTGTGGAACTACCACTTCGACCCGCGCACCAATATCATCGATGTTCACATCAGCCGTCTGCGCCGCAAGGTGGACGGCGAGGGCGACGCACCGCTGATCCACACGGTGCGCGGCGTGGGCTACCGGCTGACGCTGGGCGACTGACTACCTCATAGCGTTCGTGCTGGGTGCGCGGCGACGCGAGCGGCGTGCCGCCGTCATCATGCATTGCTCAACTCCTGATCGTTCACGCGCACTCGTTCCCGGCCGCTCGCGTCAATCTTTACGAGGAGCAGCGTTCAAGAATTCCGCACCGTGCAACTTGGCCGCCGCTATCGGCCCGTCCAAACGGCTGCTCGCCCAATGGATTTCCGAACAGCCCGATGGGTCAACGGCTCTTCATCGCGACGTCGTGTTGAGAGAATGACCTCTTCGAACTCGCATCCGCGAGGAACCGTTAAAAGCGATGAACAAGGCAAGCCGATCCGTTCACGGCCGCTTCCGAACGAAGTTCGAGGAGTCGACCCTGCGCTCTCGACTGCCACGAGCCGAAAGGAACAAGCTGAACGAGTGTCAGGTCTTTGGCCACGGCAGAGCAGCCCTAAGCGTCCGCTTGTGGGTCTTACCTGCCTCGACTTACTGCAGAAAAAACGTCCGCTTTGGCCCGCCGTTCACCCGACAGCAGCCCGTCCGCATTTGGCCCAACCTGGACCTTGGCCGTTTTCCCCACTCAAAACAGCGTGTTGAGCAGCTTCGGCTCGCTCGTCTTCAGCCGGTCCAGCATGGCGTTAACGTAGAACATGTCGGGGTTGGCCAGCGCGGGCAGCACGACGACGGTGTAGTCGGGCGCGTCCACGTCCAGGGCGAAGGTGACGAGGCCGACGCCGTGGAGGCTGCACAGCGCCTTCAGCCGGCTCATGTCGTCGCCACCCGTGCTCTCGGGCACGACAATGTAGGTCTTGTGGCTGAACAGGCGGTAGGCGACGGCCTGGCCGAAGGCGACGACTGGCTGGCCGGGCACGGCCTTGATCTCGGCGGTGACGATCTGCGGCTCGAACTTGAAGATGTCCTGGGCGCGGGGTTTCAGCACGCCGATCACGTCGGGCGTGCCCCACTTGCCGCCCAGGCTGGCCCCGCCCAGCGCGGCGGCGCGCGTGGCCTCGTCATTCTCCTCCAGCCAGACGGCGAAGCTGGCGTAGAAGTCCTGCTCGGTGAGGGAGGTTGCCACCGGGTCGGCGGCCTCGACGTGTTCGGCTCTCCCGTCGGCGACCGGCGGCGCGTCCCGCTCCGCGTGGGCCGCCAGCTGGTAGGTGCCACGAGCGATCTTGATGATGTCGTCGGAGCCGGAGAACAGGGCGTGAGTGGCACCCCGGATGGAGTTGAACGGCGTCTCCGGATCAGCGTCCTGAACACGCTTGAGAATGTCGCTCCAGCGCAGTCCCTCCGGGTGTTCGCTCAGCAGTTCGCGGGTGCGGCCCTGTATCTGTTTGATGTTGAGCTTCATCTCGTCCCCCTCAGTCCCGTATGTCCGCGTCCGGCTGGCCGGCCAACAGCGCGTTGATCCAGGCGAGCGTCAGGTCGCGGCTGCGGTAGCGGCCCCAGCGGGCGGTCTCCTCGCGCTCCACGATGAGGAAGGTGGCGAAGATATGGGCCACGTCCTCGCGACCGGGCGCGGGGTCGGCTGCGTCCACCACGCCGGTCAGCAGGAAAAAGAGCGCGTCGAGCTTGGCGCGGAGCATCAGCCGCCGCTCCTCGTCCCAGGGGAAGGGCGGACGGACCTCTCCGGCGTCGTCGACATGACCCAGGTCGCGGGCGAAGGGGGCCATGTCACAGGCGGTGTAGGTCAGCTCCAGCACCGCGTCCCGCACGATCTCGGCCGCCGTCCGGCTCCCGAAGCGGCGCTTGTAGGCGGCGGGCGGCACGACGGGGAGCTGTTCGACGATGAACCAGTTGAGATGCTGCCCCTGGATCTTCTGCCGCGCCACGAAGTCGAAAACGATAGAGTTCAGGTTGGCCACCAGCAGCGCCAGACCGCCCGCATCCTCGCGTCCGTCCGCGCCCGGTAGGGAGAGCAGCGGGAGCGTGTTGCCCGCCGCGCCGGAGGGCACGATGGCGGCGATCATGGAGCGCACATTGGTGGGCGCGGTCACGTCCTTGAAGGCCAACGTATAAGGTGAGCGCGCCAGCCCCTCGGGCGGCTGGATCCAGAACTGTGGGTCGGCCGTCCACGCCGGGTTGGCGTGCTGCTCCGCCGTGGCGGCGACGGGCTGGGCGGGGCGGTTCACGTTGGCGGGGTTGACGATCACGCTGGCCGCGCGGTGGTCGAAGGCCTGCACCATCTTGCCCTCATAGAGCGGCACCCACTCGCCGGTGGGCGACTGCCAGCGGTTGCCGCCGATCGGCCAGGCGCCCTCCGCCCCCTCCAGCTCCGCGCGCGTGCGGAACAGGCCGCTGTCGTTCGTCATGTGGAACATGGTGGCGTAGCGCACCGGCCAGGCGGCGACCGGCCGCTCGCTTGAGCGGTTCACCAGCACCGGCAGGCGCTCGTAGATGGCGGTGGTCAGCGCCATGTCGCGACGCGAACGGAAGATGGGGGCCGTGCCGGTGTTGGGGTTCACCCGGGCGAAGTCGGCGGCCTCTATGGCAAAGGCGCGGTCGCCGTCCTCGATCTCCTCGACCGAGTGCAGGTAGAAGCCCATCCGCGCCGCCGCAAAGGTGCGCTGCAGGCTGGCGACCATGACGCAGAACTTGAAGCTGGCATGGACGTCCGGGAAGAACACCTTCTTGTTCTCGAAATCGTAGAGCGCCTTCAAATGCCCGCCGGTCGCCACGCCCGCGAAGAACTCGCTCGCCGACAGGTCCGACGCGATGCCGCTGGGCGTCAGCAGCCCCACCATGCCGGCCGGCTTCACCAGCGAGTGGGCACGCTCCACGAACAGGCTGTAGAGGTTCAGGTCGCCGCGCCCCAGCAGGGGATAGTGCCCGCCCGTGCGCGCGACCCTCAGCGTGTCGGCGGCGCGCCCGTCCGCCAACTCGTATTCGGCGTGGAGCGGGTCGCCGTCGCGCTCCAGCGCGGCGATTATCCGCTTGCGGTCGGACGCGCGCGCGGCGAGCGCCACCTCCGGTCGCCTGGCGGCGAACCACTCCACCTGCTGCAGCTTGATTCGGTCCCACGGCGGGTTGCCCACCACCGCGTCGAAGCCGCCGTGCCGCTCCGCGCTGCCCCAGTCGCTCCACACGCCGGGGAAGGCCACCTGCCAGTTCAGGAACCGCTCCTCGGCGATCAGCGCGCGGGCGCGTTCCCACAGCGCGGTGAAGGCGGCGACCTCGTCCGGCCTCGCCCGCCCGCCCTCCGGGGCCGCCACGCCGCGCGCGATCGGGATCGGCTCGCCGAACCGCCCGTCCAGCCACAGGCGAACGAGCCCGGTCTGCTCCCGGTCCGGCCGCAGCCAGTCGAGCGCGTGGAGAAAGGAGACGAAGCCGTCCAACGGCCCGGTGGCGAACTCCACATCCTCCCACAGCTCGGCCGAGCGGTGAGCCTCCGCGATGTCGGCGTCCGTCGCGCGCTCGATGGTCGCCATGGCGCGCGCCTGGCGCTGGGCGTTGGCCAGCGCCTCCGCCCAGAACAGCCCGCCGCCCAGCGCCGTCGCCCGGTCGATGGCGTCCCTCACCCACAGGCCGAACAGGCTGTCGCCGGCGCGCAGGTGATGGTCGAGGAAGGAGAGCGGTGCTCCGACGGTGAAGGTGTGCAGCCACAAGGCCACCTTGGCCAGCTCGACCGCCATCGGGTTCTTGTCCACGCCGAACACGCAGCGTTTCAGCACCATGCGCCGCACGATGTGGCGGTCGTCCAGCTGCGCCTCGTCGATGCTCCAGCCGCCGTCGCGGGCGCTCGCCAGGATGGTGACGCGGATGTCCTCGATCTGGGTCGCGACCGGCGAGCGGTAGTCGAGGTCGGCCGCCGTCGCCTCCGCATCGGCCAGCGCCTCGAGCACCCGGTCGGCCAGCACGTCGACCAGGCTGACCAGGAAGTGCCCCGACCCCATTGCCGGGTCGCACACGGTCAGCCGCAGGATGGCGGCGGCCGGATCGACCTCGCGCAAGGTCCGGCGGCGGTAATCCTCCGCGTCTTTGGGGTTCAAGCAGGCCAGCGCGGTGCGGAAGGCGGCGAGCCGCTCGGCCAGCAGCGGCTCCAGCGTCTCGGTCAGGATCAGGCCGACCAAGGGTTCGGGCGTGTAGTAGCTGCCAGTGTTCTTGCGCGCGAACGGGTTGGGGCGGACGGCGAGCGCGCCGTCGTCGCGCACCAGCTCGTGCTCCAGCAGCCGCTCGTAGATCGAGCCCAGTTGCTGGACGGAGAGGTCGCGGTAGTTGATGTAGCGCCGCTCGCCCGTGGACCGCTCGAAGGAGAGCGCGTCGAGTGCTGGCGCCATGACGCTGTCCGGGATACGGACGCGCTCCAGGATCGGCGCGGCGTCGGCGGCGAACAGCCCGCCGTTGTAAGGCGGGATGCCGATCGCCGCCTCACCCTTGTCGATGATGCGCGACAGGTCCGCCACCCGGCTCCAGATCGCGGCCGCCGAAGGCGAGAACACGTCGCGCTCCGACATTCGCCGGCCGATGTCCTGGCGGAGTGGGCGCAGTGCATAGTCGCGGTAGCGGCTATCGCCCACCGGCAGCAGGTCGCGGTCCTCCGCATAGAGGAGGAAGAGGAGGCGATAGAGCAGGATCAGCGTGGCGTCGCGCACTTCGTCCAGCCCCGCGTCGGGCGCGGCGCGGGCGAGCGCGGTGGCGAGGTCGGGGAACACTTGCCCGAACACCAGCGCCGACAGGCTGGCGGCGACCCGCTCCTCGTAGAACGCCGCCTCGGCGCGCGCGCGCTCGTGAAAGGTGCGCCCGTCCGCGCCCGACGGGAGAAAGGCCGGCCGCGAGAACAGCGTGGCGAAGACGGCCAGCCAGTGGTCACGCTGCGCGTCGTCCGAGAACAGGTCGTCCCCGTCCAGCCCCAGCGCGCGGGCGAGGTCCACCTCCGCGAACTCCTCCGCCACCGACCGCGCGCCCACCCAGTAGAGCCGCCAGCGCCGGCCGTTGGTCAGGATGCCCCAGCGGGTGGCCCCGCTGGTCAGGTCGTCGACCCGGCGCAGATAGCGCAGCATCTGGGTGGAGGGCGCGGTGGCCTCGTCGCGGCCGGACGCGCGGTCGAGCGGGCGGGCCCAGCGCTTGCTCTCCACGGTGGCGAGCCCGTGGGCGTAGCGCCGCCACTGCTCCGGCTCCCCGTTGGCGCGCGCCTTGGCTGTGGCGTCGGCGAACAGCAGG
This sequence comes from Sphingomonadaceae bacterium, assembly GCA_965261015.1. Taxonomy (GTDB): domain Bacteria; phylum Pseudomonadota; class Alphaproteobacteria; order Sphingomonadales; family Sphingomonadaceae; genus CBDHCC01. The sequence continues at coordinate 476,837 of CBDHCC010000002.1, read as the reverse complement.
CCGTCGGGCACGTCGTCGCGACCGGCGGCGCTGAGGTTCTGCTGGGTTAGCGTGTGCGCCCACCCGAGCTCGGCCAGCACCGGCCAGATGAAGTCCTTTTCCGTCTGCGCTTCGTTGGTGCGATCGGTCTGCGGGAAGCGGTCGGCGATGGCTTGGAGGCGCGCGCGGAGATCTGCCGTGTTGACGCCGGCATAGGCGTCTGTGCCCCTGATCGCCTCCGTAAGGTAGTCGCTGCTGAACAGCGACCCCGCCGTGAACAAACCTGCGTCGGTCAAGCGCCCCTCCTTTCGCGCCGCTGTAGGGTAGGATGGCGCGGGGTTGAAGCTGAAGGTGTGTCGGATGCCAGCTGGCAGGAGGTCAGCAGTTACTCTTTGTCGAAGGCTTGGATACTCGCGTCGGATAGCAGCCGGGAGGGGAGTGGCGTGCGAGCGGAGCGGAAGAAGCAGGCGGGAGAGGGGCTAATCTGGAGGGCAAGATAAAAGCGGCGGCACCCTGTGCGCCTGTGACGGTCGGAAAAGCTGCACTTTCTGCGGCACCATCGCCGAAGGCGTGGTGCCGTGCCTTCGCTGTGATGACGCCTTTCTGAGGAGTTCCACGGCACCCGCGACTCAATAAGCATGAATCCCGAGGTGGCTGGGCTGAACGCTTCGATTGTCGCTGATTGGCGCGCCGGCATGGCCGTAACACGATAGTCAGCGGAAACCCTTCCGCGGTGCCGCTCAGGCGCTGGTGCCGTTCAGAACGGCAGAAATGCGTTGTTTCAGCAACGAGGCGGCACCATGCCCTCACGTGTAGTGCCGTAGAAACCTGGGCTCCCACAACCGCTTAGGCCGCGCAGGGTGCCGCGCCTTTCATCTTGCCTTCCTCAGTCGAAGTGCTCTGTCGCGCCCGCGTCGTGCGTTCGTTCACCTCATCTGCAGCGGGCAAGCACATGTCTCGAGGGTCACGGCGATCTTGGGAGCGTTGCATGGGAGGCCAGCTGGAGCGGGTTCTCAGAGACCGCCAGCAATCGGCACATCGCGCCAATCGCGCGTCTCTTCCGCCGCAGCCGCTACTACGGCGTGAACACGCTTGATCTCGGCCAAGAGCCGGCGCGACAGGCTGTTCATGCCCCGCTCCCACCTTCAGGACCATACCCATGCACCGCCCTTGGCTCAGCTCGCGCTGCCGCTGGAGCCGCTCACCGTGCGCATTCCGGTCGCGGTGAAGCTGACCGGCATTGGTCGATCCAAGCTCTACGAACTCATCAAGGCCGGCGAGGTGGATACGGTGAAGATCGGCGCGTCCACGTTGGTGAGCGTCGCCAGTCTGCGCCGGCTGGTGCAGCGGGGGTCAGCCTGACGCTTCTACAGAGGCAAGGTTGGCAAACTTGCCCGTGCAGAAGTCGGCCCACTGGCGCATGAGGGCGCGGCGCTTCTCCAGGAAGTCGGTGCGGCGGTAGGCCGCCTCCACCTTGTTCGACACGGCATGCGCGAGCGCGGCTTCCGCCACCTCTCCCGGCGTGTTCGTCTCTTCGGCCACCCAGTCCCGGAACGCGGAGCGGAAGCCGTGGACCGTCACGCCCGTCTCCATGTCTCGCATAATCTTGAGAAGCGTCATGTCGGACAGTGGTCGGGTCAGCTTCTGGCCTGGAAAAACGAGGTTGGTGCAGGGCGCGCTGAACGCCCTGGCGCGCTCAAAGGCGTCCACCGCCTGCGGCGCCAGCGGGACGTGATGAGGCCTCGCCATCTTCATCCTCTCGGAAGGCACCGCCCAGAGGCCCGCCTCCAGGTCGAGTTCGTCCCATGTCGCACCCCTGATCTCGCCCGAGCGCGCGGCCGTCAGGATCAGCGCCTCCAACGCCACGCGGCCGACGGAGGAACGCTCGCGCAGGCGCACGATCAGCTCGGGCACTTGCTTGTAGGGCAGGGCGGCGAAATGCCCGTCCTTCTTCGGCTGGCGCGGCAGGCCCTTCGCCAGCGAGCGCATCGGCGCTTCGCTGGCGCGGAAGCCGTTGACGTAGCTCCAGTCGAGCACAGCACCGATCCGCTGGCGGACCCGCCGGGCCGTCTCCGGCTTGGCAAGCCAGATCGGCAGCAGGGCCTTCCGAATGAGCGGGCCTTCGATCTCGTTGACCGGGAGGTCGCCCAGCAAGGGAAGGGCGTAGCTCTCCAGGGTGTTGATCCACTGCGCCTGATGCTTGCCGTTCTTCCAGGTGGCTTTCTGCTCCTCGTGGACGCGCAGGGCGGCGGCGCGGAAGGTGGGGACTTCCTCCCTCGCCTTTCTCTTCTCGGCGATCGGGTCGACGCCCTGAGCGATCTGGCGGCGAAGCTCATGCGCCTTCTCCCGAGCTTCCGCCAGGGTCACCACCTTCAGTGAGCCAAGGCCGATGTCGCGGCGCTTGCCGTTCACGGTGACCCGCAAGATCCAGTGTCGCGATCCGCTCTTGGCCACCTGAAGCATGAGCCCGTCACCATCGGTGTACCGGCCAGACTCGGTCAGCGTCTTCACGCGCGCGGCAGTTAGGTTCCCCATGCGTCCTCCGAACTTCGGACCCACGGCTTACCCCACAATGTGTGTGGGATAAGGGTGGATGGCGGCGGACAGACCCGGACACCTTCACAGCCGAAGAATGGCTGTTTCTAGGGCTTTTCAGGGGTGTTTGGAAGCTGGAAAATGAGCATTCGTGGCGGAGAGGGTGGGATTCGAACCCACGGTACCCGCAAGGGCACAACGGTTTTCGAGACCGTCCCGTTCGACCACTCCGGCACCTCTCCGCATCGGGGAAGCGGGGGCCTGCGCGCTCCCGCCCGGACGAACCGGCGGGGCACTAGCCGACGGTCCGGCGCTTGCCAAGGCCTGCTTGCCCCGGGGCCGCGGCGCGCTACATGGTTGAGCGATGGAACACTTTATCCACCACGCCAATCCCAGCCCGACGGGCGCACCGCCCGTGGCGCACGCCCGCTTCGCGCTCGGCGACGTGGTGCGCCATCGCCTGTTCCCGTTCCGCGGCGTCGTCTTCGACATCGATCCCGTCTTCGCGAATTCGGAGGAATGGTGGGACGCGATCCCGGCGGCCATCCGGCCGGATCGGGATCAGCCCTTCTACCACCTCCTCGCCGAAAATGGGGAGGGCAGCTACGTCGCCTATGTCAGCCAGGGCAATCTGGTGCCCGACGACGAGGACGAACCGGTCGACCACCCGGCGATCGGGTCGTTGTTCGAGGCGTTCGCGGACGGGCGCTATCGCCTTCGCTCCCGCCTGAAGCACTGAGGCGGTCGGCGGCGTTGACAAGCCTTCCCGCCGCCGACTAGGACACCGGCTTCACGCCCGCCGGACGGATGCCGGCGGATGCTTTCTCGTATCTTTATGAAGGCTTCTGGTCATGTTCGCCATCGTCCGCACCGGCGGTAAGCAGTATCGCGTATCGCCCGGCGACCGTATTGTCGTGGAGAAGCTGGCCGGCGAGGCCGGGTCCCGGCTGACGCTCGACGACGTGCTCTTGTCCGGAACCGGTGGCGATGTCGGCGGGTCGGTGGCCGTGGAGGCCGAGGTCGTCGCCCAGGCGCGGGCCGAGAAGGTCGTGGTCTTCAAGAAGCGCCGCCGCCACAATTATCGGCGCAAGGCCGGCCACCGTCAGAACCACACGATCCTGAAGATCGTGAGCGTGGGCGGAGAAACGGAGGCGGCGCGCCACGAGGCGGCGCCTCAGGCGGAGAAGACGCCGGCGCAGGCGGCCGCGTCCAAGCTGACCGACCAGGCGACCGAGGAAAAGCCGCTGGCCGAGACGGATCGTCCGGTCGTGGAGCAGGCGCCGGCCGAGACGCCGGCCGTCACGCAAGAAAAGCCGGGCTGAAGGAGGCCCTGACCGATGGCACATAAGAAAGCAGGCGGTTCGTCCCGCAACGGTCGCGACTCGGCGGGCAAGCGCCTGGGCGTGAAGAAGTTCGGTGGCGAGGCCGTGATCCCCGGCAACATCATCATCCGCCAGCGCGGCACCAAATGGTATCCCGGCGCGGGCGTGGGCATGGGCAAGGACCACACGCTCTTCGCGCTGCTGGAGGGTCGCGTGCGCTTCCACAAGGGCCTGAAGGGCCGCACCTACGCGGCGATCGACCCGGTGGCGGAGCCGATCGCGGCCGAGTGATCGCGCCCTCCACGGCGGATCGGACGGCGTTCCCGGGAGACCGGGGACGCCGTTCGCCGTTGAGCGGGGCGTTCCCGTGGGGGCGCAGGTCCGGCGCGACCGGCCATGCCGGCGATCGTCCGTGACGGCGGGTGCGCTGGAGCGCCTCTGAGGATCGGGTTGTGGCTGGCCGCGGCGCGCTGGGACTGACCCCGTTCGACCGGGAAAGTTCGACTTTCTGAGCGGCACGGATGTGTCCTTGGCCTACACGCTCCGATCTTTGCAGGAAGCCAGGCTCCGAACCCCTCGCCCCCGTTCCGCTCGTCCTGAGCCTGTCGAAGGGGACGCTGGGTAGGGTATTGCCGCTAGGCGCTCCTGCTGAGCCATTGATACGTCCTTCGACAGGCTCAGGACGAGCGGGGGTGGGAGAGGCTGCCCCCTCTGCCACGCCCATGCCCACGCCCATGCCCACGCCCACGCCCACGCCCACGCCCCTCCCTACGCCCCGCCACCCCCACGTCGCCCACGCGAAGCGCCGGCTCGCGCTGGGGCGCGGCCGGGGCTGGGGTAACGCGGCAATGGGGTGGGCGAATGGCGGATCGGCCGGTGCGTCGGACCCCGGACGCTCGGGTTGGAAGGGGGCACCCCGGTCCTGTCACGAGGGGGTGCCGGACTTCTGACGGTGAGGCGGTCGTCTCCCGGACCGGCTGGCGGGGCGTCTCGCGGACGGCGGGTTTATAGGGTCGGACCCGGTTGATCCCAGACGCGGTCCCGTCCGGACGAGGCGGCTATCCCCCAAAGGAGAGGTCCGCTCGGCGGGAATGGGACGATGATGCAACGCGTTGGCTGACTGACCCCGAACGCTTCGCACCGGCCGATCGCCGTTCGTGCTGGGCAGGGATGCTATCTCCCGCCCAACGGCGGTCGCCACCGCGACAGGTCCGGACGTCTTCGGCCCCGCCGCATCGGCAACGATCGGGCAGTTATCCTAACGGGTTCGTTTTGTCAAGGGGGTGGTGCGTCTTTGTTCGCCCCGTCGCCCCGGGCTCGACCCGGAACCCGGCTGCTCTCCTGGGCGGACGGACCGGAGAAGAAGCTGGGCCCCGGCTCAAGGCCGGGGCGACGGAGTTTGGGTGGGGTGAGTCCAGCGACCAGCCTCCTCCCCGTTCGGGCTCAGGACGAGCGGTGGGGGAGACACTGTTTCGAACATCCGCAGTTGGGTCTGACCCCCCCTCCGGCGCGGGTCCCGGCCTCAGCTCATTCGGCCGGCGACCGCTCCTCGTCGGGCACGTCCAGCAGGCGGCCGCCGGGGAGCAGGGCGGCCTCGTATTCGCTTTCGGCGAGCTGGATCAGGTGGCGGTCGTCCTCGTTCCAGGGGTGGAATCCCGGCAGGAAATACGCGGCCCAGGCGGGCAGGATGCGGCGCACCACACCGGGCTTCAGCATCAGATAGCGGAACAGGCCCCAGCGCGCCCGCCAGCCGGTGATGCCGTCCTGCGCCAGCAGGTCCAGGGTCGCCTTCACCCGCGCGATCCAGAAATTCTTGGTGACGACCAGCATCATGATCGCCTTGACCTTCCAGCGCTTCCACCGGCTCCAGTCGCGGGTCGCGTGCATCCAGGTGTCGAAGGCCACGCCCTTGTGCTCGATCTCCTCGATCGCGTGCCACCGCCACAGGTTCGCCAGCTCCGGCTCGGCGCCCGCGAAGACCTCCGGACGCTTCAGGATCTCGTGGGCCATGGTGGCGGTGTAGTGCTCCAGCGCCATGGTCACGGCCAGGTCCAGGATGCGCGGCCGCCCCTCGGTCTTGGCCAGCGAGTCGATCACCGCCTGCTCCAGATGGTCGATCCGATAGCCGGCGTCGGACACGCGGGTGTTGAACGCCAGGTGCTCGCGGGAGTGCATGACCTCCTGCAGCGTGAAGGCGCGGATTTCCCGGCGCAGCTTTTCGGGGGTGCCGTCGCGAAAGGCCTTCACGGACTCCACGAAATACGCCTCGCCGCGCGGGAAGGTGATGGAGAGCGCGTTGTGATAGGCCGAAGCGATCGGGTCGCCGCCCAGCCACCAGCGATCCTGCCGCCGGCCGCGGGCGAAGCGGACGTCGCGCGGCGTGATGGACAGATCGGCCGGCGTGGGGTCTCGACGAAGGGCGGCGGTGGACATGGGCGCTCCCGGCACTACTGCGGTCGGGTGAAGAGTGATCCTTACTGACAGCCATGTCAATAGCCGCCCGCCGCCTGTCTCCGCTCGCCAGCCGCACGGCGGCGCTGGACGCCGCGCGTTCGCTGCTGATCGAGGCCGGGCCGCAGGCCGTGACCTTGAAGGCGGTGGCCGGGCGGATCGGCCGCACGCACGCCAACCTGCTCCACCATTTCGGGTCGGCGGCGGGGCTGCAGCGCGCGCTGGCCGCGTCGATGGCCGAACAGGTCTGTCGGACGATCGGCGAGGCGGTCCGCGCGCACCGGGCTGACGGCGGCGACGCCCGGCGGATCGTCGACCTGGTGTTCGACGCCTTCGACCGCGACGGGGCCGGGGCGCTGGCGAGCTGGATGATGGTGTCGGGCAACGAGGACGCGCTGGACCCGATCCTGCGCGCGGTCCACGACCTGGTCGACGAACTGGGGCCGGAAGGGCAGGACGAGCAGGCCCTGCGCCGGGACACGCTGCTCCTGGTCCTGCTGGCGATGGGCGATTCGCTGCTGGGCGCGCCCATGGCCCAGGCGCTGAAGCTGGATCGGGACGCGGCGCGCGAGATGGCGACCGGGCTGATGGACCACGCGCTGGGCGACCTGCGCTAGGGCGTGGCCCTGACGGTCCGGCCGGGCTAAGCCCGCTGCCATGCATTTTCTCGACCAGGCGAAGATCCACATCCGTTCGGGCGCGGGCGGACCGGGCGCGGTGTCGTTCCGGCGCGAGAAATACCTGCAATATGGCGGCCCGGATGGCGGCAATGGCGGCCGGGGCGGCGACGTGGTGTTCGAGGCGGTGGCGGGCCTGAACACGCTGATCGACTTTCGCTACACCCAGCACTTCAAGGCGCGGCGCGGCGGCGGCGGGGCGGGGCAGGACCGGACCGGCGCGGGTGGCGAGGACGCGGTCATCGGCGTGCCGGCGGGCACCCAGATCCTGGCCGACGACGAGGACCGATCGCTGATCGCCGACCTGACGACCATCGGCCAGCGACTGGTGCTGCTGGAAGGCGGGTTGGGCGGGCGCGGCAACGCGTCGTACAAGACGTCGACCAACCGCGCGCCCCGACAGCACCAGCCGGGCGAGCCGGGGCAGGAGCTGTCCGTCTGGCTGCGCCTGAAGCTGCTGGCCGACGTGGGGCTGGTCGGCCTGCCCAATGCGGGCAAGTCCACCTTCCTGAACGCGGTCTCGAACGCCAACGCGAAGGTCGGGGCCTACCCCTTCACCACGCTGGCCCCCAAGCTGGGCGTGGTGCGCCACCGGGGGCGCGAGCTGGTGGTGGCCGATATTCCCGGCCTGATCGAGGGCGCGGCGGAGGGGGCGGGCATCGGCGACCGTTTCCTGGGCCATGTGGAGCGCTGCCAGGCCCTGCTGCACCTGATCGACGCGTCCGGTGAGGACCCCGTCGCGGCCTGGTCGACGGTCAACGCCGAACTGGAGGCGTACGGCGCGGACCTGTCCGACAAGCCGCAGATCGTCGGCCTGAACAAGGTCGACCTGCTGGAACCGGCTAGGGTCGCGGAGCTGACGGCCGCCCTGGAGGCCGAAGGCGCCGCCCTGGTGACTCCGTTGTCGGGCGCCACGGGCGACGGGGTGGAGGCCGTGCTGAACGCGCTGCTGGAACGCGTGGCCAGGGGCTCGGTGGCGGATGAGGTGGCGGAGTGGCGGCCCTGACGGGCGCGATGCCCCCGGATCGCCCGAGCGACGCCCGGTGACGGCCCGGCTGGCGGTCACCGGCGCCACCGGCTTTGTCGGGCGGCACCTTCTCGACCGCGCCGTGTCGCAGGGGCACCGCGTCGATGCCCTGACCCGCCGCCCCCAACCGCCGCGCGACGGCGTCCGATGGATCGCCGGGTCGCTCGAGACACCCGCCGTGCTGGCCGACCTGATGGGGCGGGCGGACGTCGCGATCCACGTCGCGGGCGTGGTGAGCGCGCCCTCGCTGGCCGAGTTCCGGGCGGGCAACGTCGCGGGCACGGCGGCGGCGCTGGCGGCGGCGGCCGAGGCGGGGGTGCGCCGCTTCGTCCATGTGTCCTCGCTGGCCGCGCGCGAGCCCGAACTGTCGGACTATGGCCGATCCAAGTGCGAGGCGGAGCGGGAGGTGCGGTTGTCCGGGTTGGACTGGGCCATCGTGCGTCCGCCCGCGGTCTACGGCCCCGGCGACACGGAGATGCTGGACCTGTTCCGCATGGCCGCGCGCGGCGTGGTCCTGATGCCGCCGGCCGGCCGCGCGTCCCTCCTGCACGCCGACGACCTGGCGCGCTGCCTGCTGGCGGTGGCGCGCCAGGAGGGGGCGGTCGGTCGCTGCTTCGAGCCCGACGATGGCGAGCCGGACGGGTGGACGCACGCCAGCCTGGGCCGGGCGATCGGCTGGGCGATGGGGCGGCGGGTGACGGTGGTGCAAGCGCCCGCGCGGCTACTCCGCTGGGCGGCGCGGGCGGACCGCGCCGTGCGGCGGGGGGGCGCCAAGCTGACGCCGGACCGCGCCGCCTATCTGGCCCATCCGAATTGGGTCAGCCGCGCCGACGCCGCGGTGCCGGCCGACTGGTGGACCCCGACCATCCCCACGCGGCGCGGTTTGAAGGAGACGGCGCGGTGGTATCGCGCGCAGGGGTGGATCGGCGCGTGACGCGCTTGCCATCCCGATCGCCTGTCCCTAGGTCGGCCGGGCACAGGAGTGTAGCTCAGTTGGTAGAGCATCGGTCTCCAAAACCGAGGGCCGTGGGTTCGAGTCCCTCCACTCCTGCCACGCTGGACAGCGGCCCCGCCGGGCGCTAAGCCGCGACCCTTCCATCCCAGTGACGATCGATCGTCGGCGCGATGGTGAGCGCCGAAGCCGGGTGCCGTGTGGCGCGACGGTTCGGCGACAACCAGGTGAGACGATTTCGTGGCACGACCTTCCCCCGGTGAATTCGTGAACCAGGTCAAGGCGGAGTCGGCCAAGATCGTCTGGCCGACCGGGCGAGAGACGGTGATGACGACCGTGATGGTCGTGCTGATGACCGTCCTGCTCGCATCCTTCTTCTTCGTCACGGACACGATCTTCGGTCGCGCCGTGAAGGCCCTTCTCAGCCTGCTCTCCTGAGCGGGCGCAACCAGGATCGACGGCACCACCCTATGGCACGCTGGTACATCATTCACGCCTATTCGGGCTTCGAGAACAAGGTTCGCGACCAGATCCTGGCGGACGCCCAGCGTCTGGGGCTTAGTGAGTTGGTCGAGGATGTGGAGGTGCCCACCGAGACGGTGACGGAGGTGCGTCGCGGCAAGAAGGTGCAGTCGGAGAAGAAGTTCTTTCCGGGCTACGTGCTCGCCAAGCTGCAGATGACGGACGACGTCTATCACCTGGTCAAGAACACGCCGAAGGTGACCGGCTTTCTGGGGTCCGACAACAAGCCGCGCCCGATCCCCGAGGCGGAGGCCGCCCGCATCCTCAACACCAAGGAGGAGGCGGCCGCGGCACCCAAGCAGCAGATCAACGTCGACTATGAGATCGGCGATCAGGTCAAGGTGCTCGAAGGGCCCTTCGCCACCTTCACCGGCGTGGTCGAGGAGCTCGATTTCGAGCGCGGCCGCGTCAAGGTGTCCGTCTCCATCTTCGGGCGCGCCACGCCCGTGGAATTGGAGTTCGACCAGGTGGAGCTGTCCAAGGGATAGCCCCCGCCTGACAACCCGCGGGAGGGCTCTCGCCCGTCACCACCGCTAAACTTGAGAAAGAGTGAGACATGGCAAAGAAGATTACGGGATACATCAACCTGCAGGTGCCAGCGGGTGCCGCCAACCCGTCGCCGCCGATCGGCCCGGCGCTCGGCCAGCGCGGCGTGAACATTATGGAGTTCTGCAAGGCGTTCAACGCCGCCACGCAGGACCTGGAAAAGACCACGCCGATCCCGACGAAGATCACGGTCTATGCCGACCGATCCTTTTCGTTCGAGACGAAGTCGCCGCCGGCGAGCTTCCTGATCAAGAAGGCGGCCAACCTGAAGTCGGGTTCGAAGGAGCCTGGCAAGGTGTCGGCGGGCACGATCAAGCGGTCGGCGCTCACCCAGATCGCCGAGCAGAAGATGAAGGACCTGAACGCGAACACGAGCGAGCAGGCGACCAGGATCATCGAGGGCTCCGCGCGCTCGATGGGCCTCGAAGTGGTGGAGGGCTGAACCCATGGCTGACACGAAGAAGCAGAAGGCGGTCGCCGCCAAGATCGATCGCGAGAAGCTGTACGGGGTCGACGAGGCCATCGGTCTGTTGAAGGACCTGGACACGGCGAAGTTCGACCAGACGGTCGAGGTCGCGCTCAATCTGGGCGTCGACCCGCGCCACGCCGACCAGATGGTGCGCGGCGTCGTGACCCTGCCCAAGGGCACGGGCAAGTCGGTGCGCGTGGCCGTGTTCGCGCGCGGCGACAAGGCGGAGGAGGCGCGCGCCGCCGGCGCGGAGGTGGTCGGCGACGACGACCTGATGACCGAGATCCAGGAGGGCCGGTCCGACTTCGACCGGGTGATCGCGACGCCCGACATGATGGGCGTGGTCGGACGGCTGGGCAAGGTGCTGGGGCCGAAGGGCCTGATGCCGAATCCGAAGCTGGGCACGGTCACTCCCAACGTCACGGCGGCGGTCGAGGCGGCCAAGGGCGGCCAGATCGAGTATCGCGTCGAAAAGGCGGGGATCATCCACGCCGGCATCGGCAAGACGAGCTTCGATGCGGCCGACCTGCGCGCGAACATGGACGCGTTCGTCGACGCCATCGTCAAGGCGAAGCCGTCGGGCGCGAAGGGCAAGTACCTGCGCAAGGCGGCGGTCTCCACCACCATGGGGCCGGGGCTGAAGCTGGACGTGAGCGAGCTGTCGGCGGTCTGACCAGACGCCGAGAGTGGGAGAGGGGTCGCGCGGCGAAGGCTGTGCGACCCCTCTCTTCGTTTCAGATTAGAGCGCCTGCTTCTGTGAGCCGTTTGGGCTGAGCCTGTCGAAGGCGATTATGTCTTTTCCAGACCCACTACCTCCTTCGTCCTGGTTTAGCAGTCAGCCGCGCGTTGAACCCCTCGCCTCCGATCCGCTCGTCCTGAGCTTGTCGAAGGACGTTGGGTAAGGCACTGCCGGCGGTCGCCGCTGCTGCCATTATACGTCCTTCGACAGGCTCAGGACGAGCGGGGTGGGGAAGAGGAGCCCACCGAACGCGGCACCCGCAAGTCAACGCAAATTAAACCCCTCTTAAGGCAACCTGATAGCTCCACGAAAGCTAGGAGCGAATCGGACATGCTTGGTGGCCATACTGTCACGCCGACCGAGCGGCTTTCGCAACACCTTTTCGATCCCGGCGTCATGCGATCGGATAAGGCGCAGATACTAACAGGAAGTTGCACGAGCGGTGCGACGCTATCGCGAAGCACTCGTCGTGCAAGGAAGGAACGGCTGACCGGCTACGTCGCCCGTCGACGGTGCGGACTCATCGAGGAGGTCATCTGGGACACCGAGCTTCCGGGCTTCGGATTGCGCCGGTATCCGAGCGGGAACCGGCGCTGGATCGTCCGCTACGTGGAGCGCGGCAAAGCGCGGGTTTGGACGATCGGGCCGGTCGAGGAGATCGACGCCGACAAGGCTCGACGCCTCGCTCGTGACAGGCTGCGCACCGCGCTCCTCCACGGACTGCCGCAGCGGCCGAAAAAGCGGGAGGTCGCGCGCGCCCCGACTTTTGAGGAGGTGTGCGAGGTGTTCCTAGTGGACCGTCCACACGCCTGGGCAAAAAGCACTGAGAGCCACAACATCCGCGACATCGAACACGTGCTCATCCCGGAGTTCGGCCGCACGCCTGTCGACGCGATCGGCCGGCCCGATATTCTGCGATGGAAGGACGGCATGATCGCCAAACCGGGACGCTTCAACCGAGCCGTGCCGACGCTCAGCGCCGTGATGGATTATGCGGAGCGGCTGGGTCATCGGAAGCTCGGGTCCGACCCGACCAGGGGACTGTCCCGTTACCCCTCTGAGCCGAAGCAACGCTTCCTCGATCACGCCGAGTATTCCCGCCTCGAGCGGCGGCTGTCGGAGTTGAACGACTGGATCACGGCCACGGCGATTCGGCTGCTGATCCACACCGGCGCGCGATCCAACGAGATCGGTATGCTGCGCTGGAAGGACGTGAACGGTGACCGGCTGGAGCTGCCCCGCAGCAAGACGGGCCGGAAGAACATCCTGCTGAGCGACCACGCTCGCGCTCTGCTCAACGAAATGCCCGGAGGTGAACCCGACGCCTACGTCTTCGCGCACGAGGACGGCGAGCCGCCCCACCTGTCGCGGTTCTGGTTTTACTTTCGCCGCACCGCCGGCTTGCCCGACGTGCGGCTGCACGATCTCCGCCACAGCTATGTATCGATCGCAGTTCAGAACGGCATCGACCTTGAGGCGGTCGGTCGCCTCGCCGGGCACAAGCTGCCCGACACCACGCGGCGCTACGCGCACCTCAATGACACCTGCATCGCGGAGGCCGCCGAACAGGTCGGTGCCTCCATCGCAACCATGATGGGATTCCGGGCATGAAGCATATCGACCCCAAAGAGTTCGTCGGCCGCGAGCTGAAGCTCCACGGTCTAGCGGAGGTCCAACGCTCACCAGGCAAGGCGCGGACGACGCGCTGGTCCGGCAAGCAGCCGGGCTTCGGCGTGCGCGAATACGCCTCCGGGCGCAGCGTCTATGTCGTCCAGGGCAATTGGCGCGGGCGCACCGAAACCGTCACCATCGGCAACACGGCCGTGATCGACGAGCGCACCGCGCTCGATATCGCCAGGCGCTGCCTCTACGTTGCGGCGGACGCCGCGGCACCATCGGACGAGCGCAAGCGCAAGCGAGCGGCCCCTCTCTACCAGGACTTCATCACCGCCTATTGGGCGCGTGTGTCGCCAGGGTGGAAGCCGTCCACGCTAAAAGGCGAGAACGAATATCGCGTCGCCTATTTGAACGCGATGTTCCCAGGCAGGGGCATTGACGAGATCACCCGCGAGGACATCGCGCGATGGATGATCGACGCCACCCGAAGCGGCTCACCCGGAGCCGCCAACCGGGCGTTCGATCGCGTGAGGGCCATCTTCAACAAGGCGATCGAGTGGGGGCACCGTCCTGAAGGCACAAATCCATGCGACCGGGTCAGGCGCAACAAGATGCGAAAGGTCGAGCGCTTCCTCTCGCCCAAGGAGTTCGAGAGCCTGGGCGGGGCGCTGGAGCGGCACCGAAAGGAGTGGCCGCTCCACTACATCGCCTTGTCGCTGCTGACGCTGACCGGGTGCCGCATGTCCGAGATCACCGGACTGCGCTGGTGCGAAGTCCGGGGCTCCCGCCTTCACCTTGAGGACAGCAAGACGGGTGCCCGAACCGTGCAGCTCTGCCGCGACGCTGCATGGATGCTCGGCACTCTCAGCCGGCGCGCGCCGGACGATCACGTCTTCGACATCGGCAACGGCAACCCGATCAGCGTGACCAGGTTCTGGCGAAAGGTTCGCCGGGAGGCGGGGCTACCCGACATGCGTCTGCACGACCTTCGGCATAGCTACGCCAGCCATGCGGCTCGACTGGCACTACCGTTGCCCGTCTCACAGCAGCTGTTGGGGCACAGCCGCATGGAGAGCACGGCGCGCTACACGCACTTCAACGACGCGCATCTGTTCGAGACCGCTAACCGGATCAGCGAGCTGATCGATAATGCCTGCCACGGGAGAGACTGCGATGTATGAGGGGCGAGAGGGCGGCTTCACGAGGAGGGCAAGTCATCCAAATCCATTCAGCCACGGCAAGACTGCGCAGACAGACGAGCGCACATCTCTCATGGAGGAGCTGCACCGTTTGATATTGCGCCATCACACAAGGTGTGACATGTGGATGATGTGAAAGCGACCGCGCGGGTCCTCAAGAACCGCTGGTTCGACAAGTTCGCGCGCAAGGAGGGCATCGATGATCGGGCGCTTGTCGCGGCCGTGGCGCGGGCCGACGCCGGGCTGGTCGACGCCGATCTCGGCGGTGGCGTGGTCAAGCAGAGGGTCGCGCGGGCCGGAGAGGGCCGGTCGGGCGGGTTCCGCACGATCCTGTTTTTTCGGGAAGGCGCGCGTGCAGTGTTCGTGTTCGGCTTCGCCAAGAAGGACAAGGCGAACCTCACCGCGCACGAGCTGACGACATACCGCAAGGCGGCACGCATCGTGCTCGACCTGGACGAGGACGCGATAGCCGGCGAGATCGCATCCGGGCGAATGATGGAGGTGGAGAATGGCGACCAAGACGTACCGGAGTGAGGCGCTCGCCTCTGTCCACGAGATGCTGGAGGGGCTCGCCGAGGCAGGCCATGTCACAAAGCGCACCATGCGCGAGTTCGACGACGCTTGCCTGGAGCCCGCTCCGGCGTTCAGCCCCGAGGCGATCCGCGCCATTCGAGAGGAGGCGCACGTCTCGCAGCCCGTGTTTGCTCGCTATTTGAATGTGTCGAAGAACCTGGTGTCCGACTGGGAGCGGGGGGCGAAGCGGCCAGGGGGACCGGCATCGCGGCTGCTGGCGCTTGTGCAGGCGAGGGGATTGGAGGCGATCGTCTAGCGGCTAGTTTGCGCCCAAAGACCTGTCGTTCCGGGATGCTGACGCTTGCACCGCAAGCAGTCGGTCAAACGGGGCATCTGCAACGGATATGCAATGACGGAAGCCGACAAAACAGGCGACCTGCTCCAATTCCCAATTGGGCGGTGGCTCGCCCTGCGGCTATCCTTGCGATTCCATCTGTAATTGAGAAAACTCCATTAATCCATCCGATCCGTCATCGCAGGTCATAATGAAGAAGTTTCTCCTCACCCTCAGCGAGTATAACCATATCCATCAGGTGGCGCGTGGCGTGATCGAGGGCCTGGGCACCGCCGAACGGTCCTGCATCTTTTTCGCTGTCTTTGGGGCCTACATCTTGGAGACGCGTTACAAAATTCCGGCGACAGCGGCCGCCGGTAATCTCGCGCTATGCGTCAGTGATGAGCCCAAGGTCGCCTTTTTCGGCCGTGATGAAGGCGGCCGGATCATCGCAGATTCCGACGGCTTCCATATGTGGGTCCAGACCGAAGCCCATATCATCGACTTCATGGCCCCGATCTTCCCGGAGTCGTTCGCGGGCATGCTGGGCGACACAAACATCCCGCGTAAGATGCTGCAACGACCGATCGCCAGCGAAGCGAACGATTTGGACAGCCTGAACGCCACCGGCGATTTCATTACCCTACCATGCTGTGACCTCACTCACACGTTGCTCGAAAGATTCAGCAAGCGTCCGGCCAATTCGGATCTGATCCATGTCGCCGAGACATGGTTCGGTACGCCGAATGGCAAACAGCTCCCTACATTTTCCATGATTAACGATCTCGGCGGGGTGACAAATCTCAAGCTGCCCGCGAACGTGGCGACAGGCTCCTGGTAATTTCGGATGATGGTGGGTAAGAAACGGCCCGCCCCGACCGTCCCATTACCCGGCCCCCGTTTGATCCAGGGGATAGATGGGCGCTTGTGTGTGAGCTGCCAACAGCCATTAAGGGTAGAGCGGAGCGCCAACCCTAATATACCTCACGACTGCGCTTTGCGTCCAGCTCTTTACCGAGGTCGAATTTGTCACCCCAAGCGGTGAACCAATGGTCATTAGTCGCCTGAACACCGGCGAGGCTGGCGGCGTCCAGCCCGAAGATAGCCCCGATGGCATCCTTCGTTACCTTACTGATGTAGGGGCAAACGATGAGGTCGAGCAGCATGATCAGCGTCTCGGCGTCGTTCGGACAATGCGCCTTCATGTAGCGGAGCTTGGCAAGGATTTCGGCTTCCACGAAGGCTTTCAGCTTCGCGTACCTGACCTTGTCCTTAATGTACGACAGCAGGATCGTCACCGAAAAATGGTTCATGAAGCCGGTGGGCCGGATGTAGTTTCCGGTCTTCTCTTCCTCCAGGATCAGGAAATGCCGCAGCAGCACGGAAACCGGTAGCCAGTATTCCCGTCCAATCTGAGAGAGTGATATCAGCAAGTAGAGGCTTTCCACCTCGCGATGCTCGCTCATCGTGTTCTTTTCGAGCTGTTGCATCACGTCATCGTGAACGTACTTGAACAACAGGTGCTTCTGCTCGTAGGGCAACCCTTGAGCCTGGACGAAGCCCACCGAGGTCGCGATCATCCGGCAGATTCGGATAGTATGATTGACCTTAGGGCTCGCGGAATAGGCGAAGAACGCGAACTCCATGATCGCCAGCAGGGCGTTGGACAGACGCTTGCGGTCCGGGACCGACTTATCGCTTTCAGTATAGGCCTTGAAGAGCTTCTCAATTTTGTTCTCGATGATCGCGAACGTGTAATTCAAGAGGTCGCCGTAGGTGACGCCGGCTTCCTTGATCGCGGCTTTGTAGCGGATGATCAGCCGGTTTACGTTGACCCCGCAAACCAGCTTTTTCTTCGGGGGTTCCGCTGGATCGATTAGCGGCTCGTCCTCGCAGACTGGGTCGATTTCGTCATTCAGAAGCGCGGAAATGCGCTCTTTGGCGATCGTAATCTCGGTGATGATCGGCTTTTTGTAGTGCTTGATCTTCGCGGTGTTGATGCTGAGCTTCTTGCCCTTGAGGATTTCCTGGAGCGTCTCGAAAATTTTGAGCTGCGTGGACTCCTCATTGTAGAATACGAAAAAGTCATCGACGTATGACGTGACGTCTCGATTAGAGTCCGGCCCTGAGAGAAGGACGGACGAGATGAAGAGAACGAGGTTTACAGAAGAGCAGATCATTGGCGTGTTGAAGGAGGCCGAGGCGGGAGCGAAGACCGCTGACCTGGCCCGGCGGCACGGCGTGTCGGAAGCGACGATCTACAACTGGAAGTCGAAGTATGGCGGGCTGGAGGTATCCGAAGCCCGACGATTGAAGGCGCTCGAGAGCGAGAACGCGAAGCTCAAGCGTTTGCTGGCCGATGCAATGCTCGACCAGGCGGCGCTGAAGGATCTTCTGGCAAAAAAGTTCTGACGCCCGCCGCGAAGCGGGAAGCTGGTGCTCATCTCCAGGCCTGCCACGGGATGAGCGAGCGGCGGGCGTGCCGTATCATCGATGCCGATCGCAAGAGCATGCGCTACCGTTCCACCCGGGACGATGATGCCGCGCTTCGCGAGAAGCTGCGCGAGCTGGCGAACCAGCGCCGGCGGTTCGGCTATCGCCGGCTGCATATCCTGCTGCGCCGGGAGGGCGTGATGATCAATCGCAAGAAGACCCAGCGCATCTATCAGGAGGAAGGTGGCGGTCAGGCGGCGACGCAGCCGCAAGCGTGCCGTTGGCACGAGGGCGCCGGCCCTGGTGCTTGCTCTCCCGAACCAGCGCTGGAGCCTCGACTTCGTTCACGATCAGATGGCCTCAGGCCGGCGGTTCCGGGTGCTCAACGTGGTCGATGACGTGACGAGGGAGTGCCTTGCAGCGGTGCCGGACACCTCGATCTCGGGGCGCCGTGTCGTGCGCGAGCTAGCCGAGCTGATCGCCCAGCGCGGCAAGCCCGGCTTGATCGTCAGCGATAACGGCACGGAGCTCACCAGCAACGCTGTGCTCGCATGGTGCGGCGAGATCGGCGTGGAGTGGCATTACATCGCGCCGGGCAAGCCGATGCAGAACGGCTTCTGCGAGAGCTTTAACGGCCGGATGCGCGACGAGCTGCTGAACGAGACGCTGTTCCTCAGCCTCGCGCATGCCCGCGTCGAGATCGCGGCCTGGGTCGAGGACTACAACCGGGAGAGACATCCCTTGGCTACGCAACCCCGGCGGCGTTCGCCGCCGAACTGGATAAGCAATGGCCTGCTTCGCTACGCCCTGCGGGCTCCGCTACGCAGTCCATTGCTTCAAGCGCGCTCATGCGCAACAAAGCCGCTCGGCTCTAATCCCAGCTGGAGGAAAGCTGGGGGTCACGTCACGTAGCGGAAAATCTCGTAATCCAGTTTGTGGTGGAGGTTGGCCTTCGCCAATTGCTTGAGCAGCTCGGCATCCACCGACTGCAAAATGATCTCAGCGAAAATCCGCGAAAACTCGGGGCCGATGACAATGCCGTTTGTCTCTTTATGATTTAAGTGCTGCATAAGGGAGTCAAAGCGCCCCCCGAAGGTGCCCTTCGAATCCTCCATCTTAAATTTTGTCTGATCTTTGCCCAGTACGGCCCAAGGCAGCGAGTGGGTATAGATGCTGTCGAAGCACTTGCTGACATCAATCTGCACCATCGCATCGTATTTCTTCTCGCTGCGATGGTATTTGTAGGATTCGAAGAAGCGGTGGATGTTTCCGTATCTCCGGTACACAAAGTAGGAGCCGAGCTGCTCGTACTCGCGATCCTCCTCCTCCAGCCCTGCCACGGAATCCAGCCGCTCTTCATGCAACCTGTCCTTGAAATAAGCATAGCGTGACACCGACACCGGGTGGCGGATCGAAAATTCGCTGACCGACGTGTGGTAGATGATCAGCGCGCTATGGGTTGCGTAGAAGCTTGCGACCACGACCTGGTTGCGCGGGTGGACGACGCTTAAGGTGCGACCGTCCAAATTGTGCGCGACTCGGAAGTTGAACGGTATTGTCGCCATTTCGCACTTGTTGTAGGGCACTGACCGCCTGGTTTTCTCCTTGCCCCATTCGATCACGACTTCGGCATTGATGGGCGTGGCAGCCTTGATGCCAAACAGTAGTCGCATGGTGCGGTCGAGCGCGTCGGTCTTGCAAACCCAGCGCAACTGACCTTTTTCGATCTCCACGCTGTTGTCGCGCAGGAAACGATAATAGCCCCGGTTGGAAAATGTCGGCGGCACCTCGAACGGCAGCATGTCCGTGAGGATGGACCGTTGTTTTCGGTGAGTGAGGGAGACGCGGCGCTTAGCCATGTTTCCATGCCCTTACGATCATCAGCAATTCCCGCGCGCTGAAATGATGATACCGACGTTGCTCGAACCCGCTGGTAAATTTGAGATTCTTCAAATTCTTCTGCAGGCTGCTGCTATGCAGGGATGCGATCAACGCCTTTAGCTCCTTGTCGAGCTGGCCCAAGCTCGACAGGTCGGTCGCGATCGAGTTGTTGTAGTAGATCCCGGTAGCCGCACGCGATTTGCTGTTTGATAGCCTCGTGTTGCCGGTCAAGAACTTTACGCGCCAGATCAACAGCCGATAGGCGCGCCGCGTGCGCAACGAGCGCTCCAGCCAATACTCCTCAAACGCGGCTTCCATCCGTGCGCGATATTTGTCCACCTTCGCCGTACTGGGTCCGATACCGCATTTACCGGCACTCACGCTAAATTTGTAACCGAGGTATTCGAAGACCTGTGGGTTCGGGTCCGGAAAGGCAAATTCATGCGTTTTTGCGGCGTTATGCACCAGCCCGTTTTTTCCCAAAATGTCGATGATCAGGTCCTTATAGGAACCGAGGCTGTCGCCGGCGGGGGGCCGAGCGAAGATAGCCACGATATCATCGACGAACCGACAGTATAGGACCAGACCGGGGATCGCTCGGATCGCGTTATCTACGGGACGTAGATATAACTCGGCTAGATAGGCACTGATGCCGACGCCGCGCGGTAAGCCGACTGAGGTGCCGGACTTCACGCCATAGGAGAGCAGTACTTGCTTGATATACTTCTTCGAAGCTGGGCTTAGAAGCTGGTCTGTGTCGAGCTTTTCGATCAGCTTCTTTCTGTTTATGCTCTCATAGAACGAAGAAATATCGGTTCGGACCAGCTCGAAGGGAAAGCTGCCGCCCAGCATGTCGCGAACCTGGCAGACAAGCTCGTGCCGGTTCGCTTGCTTGACGCCATAGATGCGGTTGATGTTACGCTGAAGCTGCTTAATGACGAAAAAAGTCTCGGGTTCGGCGTCGATGCAGAAAACCGGCTTTCCATTCGGACCGTCCTTTTTGGACAGCTCGATTTTGAAGGTCTGTTTGAGCACTTTCTGACTGATCTCGTCCATCAGGGTATCGACGGCGGCGGATTTATTCGCCTTCACGGTGGTGAGCTCTTCTTTCAGGTCGAGCAATGTCGCCTCGAACACATCCGCCGTTATCGTCGCCTGTTTGGCGCGGTGATCGCGGATGTCCTGCACCTTGTCGCGGACTGCGAACGTGAGCGGTTCGAGCGACGGAAAGTAACGGCTCGCCAGATCGAGACCCTTGCGGTTCTCGGAATCATAGATGCGGCGGAAGTTCTCTGCTGTGAACATTTGATCGAGCATACTAAAGTAACATCCTTGGGCTCGGCTCCGATCGCGTTCGAGAAGACGGTTATGCCAGACTGATGGGTTTCAGGAAGCGAATTTGAGATCGCGAATGTGGGGCTAGTTGGCGGCTGCTAACATCTGCGGTGGGCCAAACGAACGGCAGCTTTACACATTTTTGCATTCAGAACCGGACAGGCAGGAGACGGCCAGCAGTTGGCCAAAGCTCGTCTGCCCGATGAACCATCCTCCTTGCGCCGAACCCCCGAGCGAACCTACCACTCTCCATTCATGAGCCACCCCTCTCCAGCAGACGCTTTCATCGCCCAGTGGCGCGATACCGGCGGGTCCGAGCTCGCAAATACGCAGAGCTTCATCAACGGCCTTTGCTCGCTGATCGGCGTCGAGCCGCCGCATGGCAGCCGAACCGACGACGCGCACAACGACTATGTCTTCGAGCGTCGCGTGTTTCAGAATAATGGCGACGGCACCACCAGTTTCGGGCGGATCGACGCCTACAAGCGCGGCTGCTTCATCCTAGAGGCCAAGCAGGGCAGCGAAGGGGACCGCGCGGCAGCCGAGCGGGGCGAGGATGATCTGGACCTGTTCGGTCAGTCGGCGGCCGCGCGGTTGAAGCGCGGGACCGCACGGCGCGGCACGCCGGCGTGGGCCAGGGCGATGGTCCAGGCCAAGGGGCAGGCCGAACGCTACGCCAAGGCGCTTCCCGTCGACCACGGCTGGCCACCGTTCCTGTTGGTGGCCGACATCGGCTATTGCGTCGAGGTCTACGCCGACTTCACCGGCACCGGAAAGGCCTACGCTCAGTTTCCCGACCGCGCGCGCTATCGGATCATGCTGGACGACTTACGCGACGAGCAGGTGCGCGAGCGCCTGGCCGCGATCTGGACCGATCCCGCCAGCCTCGACCCCAGCGCCCAGGCGGCGCGAGTTACCCGCGAAATTGCCGAGCTGCTCGCCACTGTGTCGCGTCGGTTGGAGGGGCGCGGCCATGCGCCGGAAGCCGTGAGCGGTTTCCTGTCGCGCGTACTCTTCACCATGTTTGCGGAGGACACGGGCGTGCTCCTGCCCCGCGACAGCTTCAAGACGCTGCTGCGCGGCCAACTCGACCATCCCGAACATCTCCACCACCAGCTTTCTGCCCTGTGGCGGGCGATGGACCGTGGCGAGTTCGCGCCGGGGCTCGGCATCCCGGTGAAGCGCTTCAACGGCTACCTGTTCAAGGATACGGCGGCCTTGCCGCTCGAGAAAGCGGAGCTGGAGGCTCTGATCAAAGCATCGCTTAAGGAATGGACAGAGGTCGAGCCCGCCATCTTCGGCACCCTGCTCGAACGCGCGCTCAGCGCCAAGGACCGCGCGAAGCTGGGCGCGCACTTCACCCCGCGTGCCTATGTCGAACGCCTGGTCGGGCCGACGATCATGGAGCCGTTGCGCGCCGACTGGGCTGGCGTCCGCGTCGCCGCGACCGAGCTGATCGACGCGGGCAAGCCCGATGAGGCGCGCCGCACCGTGGAGGCGTTCCACACCCGCCTTGCGAGCACGCGCGTGCTCGACCCGGCGTGCGGCACCGGCAACTTCCTCTACGTCGCGATGGCGCGGATGAAGGAGCTGGAGGGCGAGGTGCTGGACCTGCTCGTGGACCTGGGCGACGACCAGTATTTGGCGGAGCTGACCGGCCATACCGTCACGCCGGAGAACTTCCTGGGGCTGGAGATCAACCCGCGCGCCGCCGCCATCGCGCAGCTCGTCCTTTGGATTGGTTATCTCCAGTGGCACTTCCGCGTGAACGGCCATGACCGCGCGCCGCCGGAGCCGATCCTGCGCGACATCCGAACGATCGAGAACCGCGACGCGCTGATCGACTATGACGATCGCGTGATCGAGCGTGACGGTGACGGAAAGCCGCTCACCCGCTGGGATGGCGAGACGATGAAAGCGCACTCGGTCACCGGCAAAAAGGTGCCCGACGAGACCGCCAGAACCGAGGTCTACCGCTACGTGAACCCGCGTGCAGCCAAGTGGCCGAAAGCCGACTTCATCGTCGGCAATCCGCCTTTCATCGGCGGCAAGGATGTGCGTGAGAAGTTAGGTGCCGGATACTTCGACGCGCTGTTCAAGACGACCGACGTTCCGGAGAGCGCCGACTTCGTTATGCACTGGTGGAACAAGGCCGCGCTGGCGGTGCGCAAAGGCGGCATACGGCGGTTCGGCTTCGTGACCACGAACTCCATCACGCAGGTGTTCAGCCGCCGCGTCATCGCCCGCCATCTGGACGCGAAGGACGGCCTGTCGCTCCGCTTCGCCATCCCCAATCACCCCTGGATCGACGAGCGCGACGGGGCCGCCGTGCGCATCGGCATGACCGTCGCGACGCAGGGAAAGCACGACGGCGTTCTGCTGACCGTCAGCGACGAAAACGATGCCCCGGATCGCATTGAATTCGACAAGGTGGTGGGGCGGATCAGCAGCGATCTGAGGACCGGGGCGGACGTGACGGGAGCGGTTCCGTTGCAGGCGAACAGTCGGATAGCGTCGCGCGGTGTTCAGCTGATGGGCGACGGGTTCATCGTCACGCCGGAAGAGGCTGCCCGGCTCGATCGGCGATCGGTCGAGATCGCGCGAGGCGGCGTCGATGGGGCCAATCCGCACGTCCGATCAGGGTCCGGCGATGAGCGCCAGGTGATCTTCGCTTACCGCAACGGCCGCGACCTTGCGGCGCGTCCGCGCAATGTCATGGCCATCGACCTTTTTGGAATGCCGGAAGCGCAGGTGCGCGACGACGTTCCGGCTGTTTATCAGCACCTTCTGGCAACGGTGAAGCCGTATCGCGACGCCAACAATCGGGCGAGCTATCGCCAGAAGTGGTGGCTGTACGGCGAACCCCGCTCAGAACTTCGCAAAGCGCTTTGGGAGCTGGATCGCTACATCGCCACGATAGAAACTGCGAAACATCGAGTTTTCCAGTTCCTTCCCGCATCCACGCTTCCTGACAATATGGTCGTCTGTGTCGCCTCCAATAACGGCTACCATCTCGGAGTTCTGTCGAGCCGAGTGCACGGGGTTTGGGCGCTTGCAAGCGGCGGACGACTGGGCGTGGGTGATGACCCACGCTACAGCAAAACCCGCTGTTTCGATCCGTTTCCATTTCCTCAGAATAAGTCGGATCGCCTCCATGCGAAGATCGCCGAAGAGGCCGAGAAAATAGACGTTCTGCGCAAGCAGGTTCTTGCCGAAAACGCCGATTTGACGCTGACCAAATTGTACAACGTGCTGGAGCTTCTGCGAGCGGCCGAAAGAGGCGGACCGACGCTCAATCCAGGCGCGCGCGAAGTCCATGATCGCGGCCTTGTTTCGCTGCTCCGCCAGCATCACGACACGCTCGATCGATTGGTCTCGGAGGCGTATGAATGGCACGAGGATTGGGAGGCTGGAACTCTCACTGATGACCTCATTCTGAGCCGCCTCGTCGCACTCAACAAGGAGCGGTCAGTGGAGGAGAAAAGCGGCCTAATCCGCTGGCTTCGGCCCTCCTACCAAGCCCCCGATTATGCCGCGCCAACCAGCGCCGATCTTGACCTCGGGGAGGGGGTGAAAGCGGACCTCGACAACGTGATCCGTTGGCCCGCGACGCTGCCCGAACAGGTGGGTGCGGTGCAGTTGATATTGGCCGGTTCGAGCGCGCCATTGGCGGCTCAGGACGTCGCCCGAAATTTCACGAACAAGCGCGCATCAACGGTGCGTCCGGTGCTCGATGCGCTGGCGGGACTGGGCATGGCACGGCGGCTCAACGACGGACGTTACGCAGCCTGACGGTCTTTTTAGAACGGGGCAATTCAGAGGCGTTCGGACTGGCGAAAGTACACCACTGTCCGCAGTCCGCATTCCGCTATTCCGGCAGAGCGACGCCTAAAAAGTGGTATGGATTTTGCCATGCAGAAATGGCTATTCTGTCTCGGGCTGACGGAAAACAGCCAATTTTTGCGCTGCGATCAAATCGGGTCGCCTGAGCCAGTTTCACTCGAACGCCATTTGGGCTATAGCTAACCCACTGGAAACCGGCCGGAAAAGGCGAAAAACCAAGAACAAGCGAGACACAAATTTGGAGCGGAAAAGTCCCTATGAGCAAGCACACCGAATGCGGAACTCGCGCTCCCGCCCGACGTGGGCCTGTCGGCTGTGGAAAAGAGATAACGACCTTGTCGAAGCCCCGCCCTTCTTTCTGCGTCAACGCACGCGGAGAAGAGCGGCGCTTCGACAGGCTCGGCGCGGACAGGTCTTAGCGGTGACCCTGCACCCCTGACCCAAGCCCGCGCGTTCCCATCCCAAACCATCAGGAGACCACCCCCATGCAGCACCGCACGCTTGGCACCCAGGGCCTGACCGTCTCCGCGATGGGGCTGGGTTGCATGGGCATGTCCGATTTCTACGGGGCGGCCGACGACGACCGGTCGGTGGGGGTCATCCACAAGGCCCTGGAACTGGGCGTCACGCTTCTCGACACGGCCGACATGTACGGGGTGGGCAAGAACGAGGCGCTGGTCGGGCGCGCGGTCCGCGACCGGCGCGACGGGGTGGTGGTGGCGACGAAGTTCGGCAATGTGCGCGACGCCGACACGGGCGCGTTCCTTCGCGTGGACGGCACCCCGTCCTACGTCGCGGAGGCCTGCGATCGCAGCCTGCGGATGCTCGGGCTGGATCACATTGACCTCTATTACCAGCATCGCGTCGACCCGGCCGTGCCGATCGAGGAGACGGTCGGCGCGATGGGCCGTCTGGTCGAAGCGGGCAAGGTGCGCTTTCTGGGCCTGTCGGAGGCCGCGCCCGACACCCTGCGCCGCGCGCACCGCGAACATCCGATCAGCGCGTTGCAGACGGAATATTCGCTGTGGTCGCGCGATCCGGAGGGCGAATTGCTGGACACCGTGCGAGAGCTCGGCGTCGGCTTCGTGCCCTACAGCCCGCTGGGCCGCGGCTTCCTGACCGGCGCGATCACCTCGCCTGACGACTTCGCCGCCGACGATTCGCGCCGCCGCCATCCCCGCTTCCAGGGCGAGGCTTTCGCGGCCAACCTGCGGCTGGTCGAGCACATCCGGACGCTGGCGGCGGACAAGGGCTGCACGCCCGCCCAGCTCGCGCTCGCCTGGGTGCTGGGGCAGGGGGACGACATCGTGCCAATCCCGGGCACGCGCTCGCTCGACCGGCTGGCGGAGAACGTCGCCGCGCTGGAGGTCGAGCTGACGCCGGCCGACCGGGGCCGCATCGACGAGTTGCTGCCGCCCGGCGCGGCGGAGGGCACCCGTTACGCGGCCCCGCAGATGGCGGCGCTGAACCGGTGAGACCCCTTGCCCGGCGCGTGTTCGTGCGCTAACCCGCGCCTCGCCCTTCGGGGCAGCCGTCCGAGACAGCGGGTGGAAGCGTCGCTTCCTTAATGCCCCGCCGAGACGGGGATATGAGTTTTCCGGCTGGCCCCGAGGGGTCGGTCGTTCGGGTCCGCGACGATCCGCTCCTTTCCCCTTTGGACATTCGCCGTCGGGCGACCCCAATGGGTCGGCCGGCATTGTGTATCGGCCGCTCCCTTCGTGGAGGGGTCGGAGCCAAGAGGAGACCGGCATGGATCGCGCGCAGAAGCACGAGCTAGTCGAGACGCTGAACGGGACCTTCGCCGATGTCGGCGCGGTGGTCGTCACGCGCAATCTGGGCCTGACCGTCGCACAGTCGACGGACCTGCGCCAGAAGATGCGGGACGCCGGCGCGACCTATAAGGTGACGAAGAACCGGCTGGCGAAGATCGCCATCAAGGGCACGGATTACGAGCAGCTGGGCGACCTTTTGGTCGGTCCGGTGGCGCTCGCCACTTCGCCCGATCCGATCGCCGCCGCGAAGGTGGCCATCGATTTCGCCAAGACGAACGAGAAGCTGGAGATCGTGGGCGGTGCCATGGGCATGCAGCTCCTCGACGCCAGCGGAGTGAAGGCGCTCGCCTCGCTGCCCTCGCTCGACGAACTGCGCGGCAAGATCGTGGGGCTGATCGCGGCGCCCGCGACCAAGCTCGCCCAGATCGCGGCGGCACCGGCGGGCCAGCTCGCCCGGGTGTTCAACGCCTACGCCACGAAGGACGCCGCGTAAGCGCGCCCTGACCGAACGACCGACACCAACCCTATATCTTTGTGGAGCAACAACATGGCTGACCTGAACACGCTGGTGGACCAGCTTTCCGAACTGACCGTCCTCGAAGCGGCCGACCTGTCCAAGATGCTGGAAGAGAAGTGGGGCGTCTCCGCCGCCGCCGCTGTCGCCGCGGCACCCGCCGCTGGCGGTGGCGACGCCGCTGCTGCGGAAGAGCAGACCGAATTCGACGTGATCCTGACCGGCGACGGCGGCAAGAAGATCAACGTCATCAAGGAGGTCCGCGCCATCACCCAGCTGGGCCTGACCGAAGCGAAGGCGATGGTCGAAGGAGCGCCCAAGGCCGTCAAGGAAGGCATCTCCAAGGCCGAGGCCGAGGAGCTGAAGAAGCGCCTGGAAGACGCCGGCGCGACCGTCGAACTGAAGTAAGCGGACGGCGGGGGCGCTGCGGCCAAGCCGCGCCCCCGGCTTTCCCGGACGCGGCGGCTCTCCCCGGACGGGAGGGCCGCCGTTTCCGCATCCGGCCCTGGCGACCCGCCTTTACAAATCGTTGCCAAACGCCTACATCGTGCTCTCCCGAACCGATCGAGATAGGGCGCGCCGTTGCGTGAGCGCGCCTCCGAATGACGGTCCGGGTCTTACAGGACGCCGGTGCTGCCGTTCCCGCTGGGAGCGCGCAGCCTTCGGCGTTTCGCGCATCCGGCACCGAAGACGGCGAGGCGACACAGACACCCATGGCGACCCAGGCACCCACCCGCACCCCCAAGACCAAGGACCTGCAGACCGGCACGTCCAAGCGCCGCATCCGCCGGCTGTTCGGCGACATCCACGAAGTGTCGGAGATGCCGAACCTGATCGAGGTGCAGCGGGAAAGCTACGAGCAGTTCCTGCGCTCCGATCCATCGAACGACTATGTCTCGGGTCTGGAAAAGACGCTGCGCTCCGTCTTCCCGATCCAGGATTTCGCGGGCACGGCCTTCCTCGACTTCGACAATTACCAGCTGGAAGACCCGAAGTTCGACACCGACGAGTGCCGCAAGCGGGGCATCACCTACGCCGCGCCGATGAAGGTGACGCTGCGCCTGCACGCGTTCGAGGTCGATCCGAACACGGAAGCCAAGTCCTTGATCGATATCAAGGAACAGGACGTCTATATGGGCGACATGCCGTTGATGACGGACAACGGGACCTTCATCATCAACGGGACCGAGCGGGTCATCGTGTCGCAGATGCACCGGTCGCCGGGCGTGCTGTTCGACCACGACAAGGGCAAGACCCACATGTCGGGCAAGTACCTGTTCGCGGCGCGGGTCATCCCGTACCGTGGCAGTTGGCTGGACTTCGAGTTTGACGCCAAGGACATCGTGAACGTCCGCATCGACCGCAAGCGCAAGCTGCCGGTCACCACGCTGCTCTACGCGCTGGGCCTGACGGGCGAGGAGATCCTGGACACCTTCTACGACACCGTGGTGTACGAGCGGGGCGAGGGCGGGTGGCAGATCCCTTATGTGCCGGAGAACTGGCGCGGCCAGAAGCCGCTCTACGACGTGGCGAACGCCGCGACGGGCGAAGTGGTCTTCGCGGCCGGCACCAAGGTGACGCCGCGCGCCGCCACCAAGGCGAAGAAGGACGGCCTGGACCGCCTGCTGATCCCGACCGAGGAGATCTTCGGCCGGTACGCCGCGCACGACCGGATCAACGAGAAGACGGGCGAGATTTACATCGAAGCCGGTGACGAGCTGGACGCCGACAATCTGGCGAAGCTGGACGACGCCGGCATCAAGACCCTCGAGCTGCTCGACATCGACCATGTCAACACTGGGCCGTGGATGCGCAACACGCTGAAGGCCGACAAGGCCGAGGAGCGGGACCAGGCGCTCGCCGACATCTACCGCGTCATGCGCCCGGGCGAGCCGCCCACGCGCGAGACGGCGGATTCGCTGTTCAACGGCCTGTTCTTCGACGCCGACCGCTACGACCTGTCGGCGGTGGGCCGCGTGAAGCTGAACATGCGCCTGGAGCTGGACGCGCCGGACACGCAGACGACCCTGCGCCGCGAGGACATCCTGGCCGTGGTCAAGGAGCTCGTCGACCTGAAGGACGGCAAGGGCGAAGTCGACGACATCGACAATCTGGGCAACCGGCGCGTCCGGTCCGTGGGCGAGCTGCTGGAGAACCAGTATCGCGTCGGGCTGCTGCGCATGGAGCGCGCGGTCAAGGAGCGGATGAGTTCCGTCGACGTCTCGACCGTCATGCCCAACGACCTGATCAACGCCAAGCCGGCGGTCGCCGCCGTGCGCGAGTTCTTCGGCTCGTCGCAGCTGTCGCAGTTCATGGACCAGACGAACCCGCTCTCTGAGGTGACGCACAAGCGGCGCGTGTCCGCCCTCGGGCCGGGCGGACTCACCCGGGAACGGGCCGGCTTCGAGGTGCGCGACGTGCACCCGACGCACTATGGCCGCATCTGTCCGATCGAGACGCCGGAAGGCCCGAACATCGGCCTGATCAACTCGCTCGCCACCTTCGCGCGGGTGAACAAATACGGCTTTATCGAGACGCCCTATCGCAAGGTGAACGACGGCGTGGTGACCGACGAGGTCGTCTATCTGTCCGCCATGGAAGAGCAGAAGCACACGGTCGCCCAGGCGAACGCCGAGCTGACGGCCGACAACCGCTTCGTGGAGGAGATCGTGTCGTCGCGCCAGGCCGGCGAGTTCCTGATGGCGATGCGCGACCAGATCACGCTGATGGACGTCAGTCCCAAGCAGCTGGTGTCGGTCGCCGCGTCGCTGATCCCGTTCCTGGAGAATGACGACGCCAACCGCGCGCTGATGGGATCGAATATGCAGCGCCAGGCCGTGCCGCTGGTGAAGGCCGAGGCTCCGTTCGTGGGCACCGGGATGGAGGAGACGGTCGCGCGGGACTCGGGTGCCGCCATCGTGGCGCGACGCGCCGGCATCGTCGACCAGGTGGACGCGGCGCGCATCGTCGTGCGCGCGACGGGCGAGGTCGAGGCGGGCCGGTCCGGCGTCGACATCTACACGCTGATGAAGTTCCAGCGATCGAACCAGTCGACGTGCATCAACCAGCGCCCGCTTGTGAAGGTGGGCGACCCGGTGTCCGGCGGCGACGTGATCGCCGATGGTCCGTCGACGGAATATGGCGAGCTGGCGCTCGGCCGCAACGCGCTCGTCGCGTTCATGCCCTGGAACGGCTATAACTACGAGGACTCCATCCTCATCTCCGAGCGGATCGTAAAGGACGACGTGTTCACGTCGATCCACATCGACGAGTTCGAGGTGATGGCCCGCGACACGAAGCTGGGGCCGGAGGACATCACCCGTGACATCCCGAATGTCGGCGAGGAGGCGCTCCGCAACCTGGACGAGGCGGGCATCGTCTATATCGGTGCCGAGGTGGAGCCGGGCGATATCCTGGTGGGCAAGATCACGCCGAAGGGCGAAAGCCCGATGACGCCGGAGGAGAAGCTGCTGCGGGCCATCTTCGGCGAAAAGGCGTCGGACGTGCGCGACACCTCGCTCAAACTGCCGCCGGGCGTCACCGGCACGGTGGTCGAGGTGCGCGTGTTCAACCGCCACGGCATCGACAAGGACGAGCGCGCGCTCGCCATCGAACGCGAGGAGATCGAGCGGCTGGCCAAGGACCGCGAGGACGAGCGCCAGATCCTGAACCGTGCGACCTTCAACCGCCTGCGCGACATGCTGGTCGGGCAGACGGCGACCGCGGCCCCCAAGGGCTTCAAGAAGGGGTCCGAAGTCACGGCGGACGCGCTCGCCGATCTGGACCGGTCCAACTGGTGGAAGTTCGCGGTCAAGGACGACGCGGTGCAGTCCGACCTGGAAGCGGTGAAGACGCAGTATGACGACGCGGTCCAGGTGATCGTGGAGCGGTTCGACGACCGCAAGTCGAAGCTGGAACAGGGCGACGAGCTGGCGCCCGGCGTGCTGAAGATGGTCAAGGTGTTCGTGGCGGTGAAGCGCAAGCTTCAGCCGGGCGACAAGATGGCCGGACGGCACGGCAACAAGGGCGTCATCAGCCGCATCCTGCCGGAAGAGGACATGCCGTTCCTGGAGGACGGCACGCCGGTCGACATCGTGCTCAACCCGCTGGGCGTGCCCAGCCGGATGAACGTCGGCCAGATCTTCGAGACGCACCTGGGCTGGGCCGCGCGCGGCCTGGGCCGGCAGGTGGCGGACGCGCTGGAGAGCTGGCGCGACGCCAATCCGGACCCCAAGGCGGGCAAACCGCCGGAAGTGGTCAAGGAGGCGTTGCGCAAGGTCTATGGCGACGCCTACACGGCCGAGCTGGGCAGCCGGGCCGACGAGGATCTGGTGGAGATGGCGGGTACGCTGACCAAGGGTGTGCCGATCGCCACGCCGGTGTTCGACGGGGCCAAGGAGGCGGACGTGGCGGCGATGCTGCGCCTGGCCGGCCTGGACGAGAGCGGGCAGGTGACGCTGATGGACGGCCGCTCCGGCGAACCGTTCGATCGCAAGGTGACGGTGGGCTATATCTATATGCTCAAGCTGCACCACCTGGTGGACGACAAGATCCACGCGCGCTCAATCGGGCCGTACTCGCTCGTCACCCAGCAGCCGCTGGGCGGCAAGGCGCAGTTCGGCGGCCAGCGGTTCGGCGAGATGGAGGTCTGGGCGCTCCAGGCCTACGGCGCGGCCTACACGCTGCAGGAAATGCTGACGGTGAAGTCCGACGACGTGATCGGGCGCACCAAGGTGTACGAGTCCATCGTCAAGGGCGACGACACCTTCGAGGCGGGCATTCCGGAGAGCTTCAACGTGCTCGTCAAGGAAATGCGCTCGCTGGGCCTGAACATCGACCTTCGTTCGCATGAGGACGAGGAGGCGGAGCAGGACGCCCTGCCGAAGGCGGCGGAATAGGCCATCCTCCCTCTCCCACTGGGAGAGGGCCGGGGTGAGGGTGGTATCTCCGCAGTCGCCCTCACCCTCCCACCGTTTCGCGGCGGGCCCCTCCCTCTCCCGCTGGGAGAGGGGTTCAAGGATCAAGGACAAATCACATGAACGACATGACCCCCTTCCAGAACGCCGCGCCCAAGCCGGAGACGTTCGATACCATCCAGATCGGCCTGGCCTCGCCGGAGAAGATTCGGTCGTGGTCGTTCGGCGAGATCAAGAAGCCGGAGACCATCAACTACCGGACGTTCAAGCCGGAACGTGACGGCCTGTTCTGCGCGCGCATCTTTGGGCCGATCAAGGACTACGAGTGCCTGTGCGGCAAGTACAAGCGCATGAAGTACAAGGGCATCGTTTGCGAGAAGTGCGGCGTGGAGGTCACCGTCTCCAAGGTCCGGCGCGAGCGCATGGGCCATATCGAGCTGGCGGCACCCGTCGCCCACATCTGGTTCCTGAAGTCGCTGCCCAGCCGCATCGGCCTGCTGCTCGACATGCAGCTCAAGCAGCTGGAGCGCGTGCTCTATTTCGAGAACTACATCGTCACCGAGCCGGGCCTGACCGCGCTGGAGCAGGGTCAGCTGCTCACCGAGGACGAGCTCCTCGACGCGCAGGACGAGTATGGCGAGGACGCGTTCACCGCCGGCATCGGCGCGGAGGCGATCCGCGGCATCCTGGAGAATCTGGACCTGGCCGGCGAGCGCGAGCAGCTGTTGAAGGATCTGGAAGAGACCAAATCCGAACTGAAGCCCAAGAAGATCATCAAGCGGCTGAAGGTCGTGGAGAGCTTCATGGAATCCGGCAACCGGCCGGAATGGATGATCCTGAACGTCGTTCCGGTGATCCCGCCCGAACTGCGCCCGCTCGTCCCGCTCGATGGCGGCCGCTTCGCCACGTCCGACCTGAACGATCTCTATCGCCGCGTCATCAACCGCAACAACCGTCTGAAGCGGCTGATGGAGCTGCGCGCGCCCGACATCATCGTGCGCAACGAGAAGCGGATGCTGCAGGAATCGGTCGACGCCCTGTTCGACAATGGCCGTCGCGGGCGCACCATCACGGGCGCCAACAAGCGGCCGCTGAAGTCGCTTTCCGACATGCTGAAGGGCAAGCAGGGCCGGTTCCGCCAGAACCTGCTGGGCAAGCGCGTCGACTATTCCGGTCGTTCGGTGATCGTCACCGGGCCGGAGTTGAAGCTGCACCAGTGCGGCCTGCCCAAGAAGATGGCGTTGGAGCTGTTCAAGCCCTTCATCTACGCCCGCCTGGACGCCCGTGGTCTGTCCATGACGCTGAAGCAGGCGAAGAAGTGGGTGGAGAAGGAGCGCAAGGAGGTCTGGGACATCCTGGACGAGGTGATCCGCGAGCATCCCGTGCTCTTGAACCGCGCGCCCACGCTTCACCGGCTTGGCATCCAGGCGTTCGAGCCGGTGCTGATCGAGGGCAAGGCGATCCAGCTGCACCCGCTCGTCTGTTCCGCCTTCAACGCCGACTTCGACGGCGACCAGATGGCCGTCCATGTGCCGCTTTCGCTGGAGGCGCAGCTGGAGGCGCGCGTGCTGATGATGAGCACGAACAACATCCTGTCGCCCGCCAACGGCAAGCCGATCATCGTGCCGTCGCAGGACATGGTGCTGGGCCTCTATTACCTCTCCATGGACCGCGAGGGAGAGCCGGGCGACGGCATGACGCTCGCCGACATGGCGGAGGTGCATCAGGCGCTGTTCGTGGGCGCGGTCACGCTCCACTCCCGGATCACGACGCGGGTGCCGCAGACCGACGAGGGTGGTAACGAGGTCATGATGCGCGTCGAGACGACGCCGGGCCGGATGCTCCTGGGCGAATGCCTGCCCAAGAGCCACAAGGTGCCCTTCGACATCGTCAACCGCCTCCTCACCAAGAAGGAGATCGGGGATGTCATCGACCAGGTCTATCGCCACACCGGCCAAAAGGACACGGTGCTGTTCGCCGATGCCATCATGACGCTGGGCTTCCGCCACGCGTTCAAGGCGGGCATTTCGTTCGGCAAGGACGACATGGTCATCCCGGACAGCAAGGAAAAGACGGTCGAGGACACGCGCGGCCTGGTGAAGGACTTCGAGCAGCAATATCAGGACGGCCTGATCACGCAGCAGGAGAAGTACAACAAGGTGATCGACGCCTGGTCAACCTGCGGCGACAAGGTCGCGGGTGCGATGATGGACGAGATCCGCGCCCAGCCAAAGGACGAGACGGGCCGCATGGCACCGATCAACTCCATCTACATGATGGCGCACTCCGGCGCGCGTGGCAGCCAGGCGCAGATGAAGCAGCTGGCCGGCATGCGCGGCCTGATGGCCAAGCCGTCGGGCGAGATCATCGAGACGCCGATCATCGCGAACTTCAAGGAGGGGCTGACCGTCCTTGAGTATTTCAACTCCACCCACGGCGCTCGCAAGGGCCTGGCGGACACGGCGTTGAAGACGGCGAACTCCGGCTATCTGACGCGCCGCCTGGTCGACGTGTCGCAGGACTGCACGATCGTGGAGGAGGACTGCAAGACCGACCGCGCGCTCGAAATGAAGGCGATCGTTCAGGGCGGATCGACCATCGCGTCGCTGGGCGAGCGCATTCTGGGCCGGACGCTGGCCGAGGACATCGTGGATCCGAAGTCGGAGAAGGTCGCTCTGAAGGAGGGCGCGCTGCTGGAGGAGTCCGACATCCGCCTGATCGAGGAGATCGGCATCCAGGGAGTTCGCATCCGCTCTCCGCTGGTGTGCGAGTCCAAGGTGGGCGTGTGCGCGGCGTGCTATGGCCGCGACCTGGCGCGCGGCACACCGGTGAACATCGGCGAGGCGGTCGGCGTGATCGCCGCCCAGTCGATCGGCGAGCCCGGCACCCAGCTGACGATGCGGACCTTCCACATCGGCGGCGCGGCCCAGCTCAACGAGCAGTCCAGCCTGGAGGCGGTGGCCGACGGGACGATCGAGTACCGCACGATGGACACGATCACCGACGCGCGCGGGCGACGGCTGTCCTTGTCGCGCGGCGGCGAACTGGTCATCATCGACATCGAGGGCCGCGAACGGGCGATGCACCGCATCCCCTACGGTGCCCATCTGCTTCACGAGAGCGGGGCGGTCGTGTCCACCGGTGATCGGCTGGCCGACTGGGATCCGTTCACTCTGCCGGTCATCACCGACAAGAAGGGCACGGTGAAGTTCCAGGACCTGAGCGAAGGCAAGACGATCGCCGAGCAGACGGACGAGGCCACCGGCATCACCCAGCGCGCGGTCATCGAATACCGGGCGTCGGGCCGTGGCAAGAAGGAGGACCTGCGGCCGCGCATCAGCCTGCTCGACATGAGCCAGGATCCGCCGGAAGAGGTGGGCCGCTATATGCTCGCCGTCGGCACCACGCTCTCCGTCGAAGACGGGCAGGAGGTCCGGGCCGGCGACGTGCTGGCGCGCGCCAGCCGCGAGTCCGCCAAGACGCGCGACATCACCGGCGGTCTGCCGCGGGTGGCCGAGCTGTTCGAGGCGCGCAAGCCCAAGGACTACGCCATCATCGCCAAGATCACCGGCAAGGTGGAGTACGCCCGCGACTACAAGGCCAAGCGCAAGATCGTCATCCATCCGGAAGACGAGAGCCAGCCCTCGGCCGAGTATCTGGTGCCCAAGTCCAAGGTGCTGGACGTCCAGGACGGCGACCACATCCGCAAGGGTGAGTATCTGGTGTCCGGATCGCCCGATCCGCACGACATCCTGGAAGTGCTGGGGGTGGAGGCCTTGGCCGAATACCTGGTGGCCGAGATCCAGGAGGTCTATCGACTGCAGGGCGTGAAGATCAACGACAAGCACATCGAGACGATCGTCCGTCAGATGCTGCAGAAGGTCGAGATCACCGACGGCGGCGACACCACGCTGCTGGCGGGCGAGCAGCTGGACGAGGAGGAGATGAACGAGATCAACGCCAAGCTGACCCGGTCCAAGAAGAAGGCCGTGGGCAAGCCGGTGTTGCTGGGCATCACCAAGGCCTCGCTCCAGACGCGCTCGTTCGTGTCGGCGGCGTCGTTCCAGGAGACCACCCGGGTGCTGACCGAGGCGTCCGTCCAGGGCAAGACGGACACGCTGATGGGCCTGAAGGAGAACGTCATCGTCGGCCGGCTGATCCCGGCGGGCACCGGCGCGGCGATGAACCGGATGCGCGTGACCGCCACGTCCCGCGACGCCGCGCTGCGTGCTCAGCAGCGCAAGGTGGAAGAGGCGATGGTGGCCCAGCAGGCGGAACGCGACGCCGCGATGGAGCGAGCGCTCGTCGCGCCCGACTCGGCGGAGGAGGAGCACGAAGCCGAACTGGCGCAGGGCATCGAGGCCGCCGCCGGTCCCGACCCGCTCGGCACGATGACGACCGACAGCGGCGGCGAGGGGCCCGCCCCCGAATAGGGCCGGCACGGGCGTCGGCGGGCGGGGTCCACGGACCTCGCCCGCCGCTGACCCACCGGTGCCAACCGTCTGCGACGCCTGGAAAAAAATTCGGACCGAGCGGATATTTCTGCGTTCGCGGGCGGATCGGCGGTGGCGATTGGGCGTTGAGTGGTTCTCAACCCTTAGGAACCCTGTCCATGCGTCTCGTCCCAACCACACTCCTGCTGTCCGCCGCCATTCTCGCCAGTCCCGCCGCCGCCCAGAGCCAGGTGAGCGAGGTGCCGAACAACGCGGTCACCAACCGCCTCCACGACGGTCCGCAGGGCAACGATCTTCGCCCGTCGATCGCTGCCCTGCAAACGACCTTGACCGAACTCCAGCAGCTCCAGCTCCAGTTGAAGCAGGCTCACTGGAACGTGTCGGGCACCTTGTTCTACACTCTGCACGAGCTGTTACAGGAGCATTATGAGGGCACGGCGAAATACGCCGACATGATCGCTGAGCGGCTTCAGTCCATCGGCGTCTCTTCGGACGGTCGGGCCACGACGATCGTGCGGACCAGCCGCCAGCCGGAAATCCCGGGCGGGTTCCTGGACGACGCCTTCGTGATCTCGACCTTCGCCACCAATTACCGGACCGTCAGCGACGAGATTGGCCAGGGGATCGAGAGCACCAGCGAGAGCGATCCCACGACGTCGAACCTTCTGCAGGAGGTGCAGGCCGCGATCGACAAATATCAGTGGCAGGTGCGCGCCTTCGTCCAGGCGTCGAACACCGATCCGAACACCGGCGCGGACATCAACAACGGACAGCCCGTCGGGATCGCGGGCGAGACGCGTCGCTGAGCGCTAGCGGCCAGTGAAGGAGGGGCGGCGCTTCTGGAGGAACGCCGCCCCTCCTTCCATCGCGTCGGCACTGTCGCCGGCCAGTCGTTGCGCGGCGGCTTCGGCGGCGAGCGCTTCGGTCAGGCTGGTGTCGCCCGCCCGGTTCGCCAGGCGGCGGATCAGGCCCAACGCCAGCGTCGGCCCGCTCGCCAGCCGCTCGGCCAAAGCGAACGCTTCGTCCATCAGGGCGTCGTCGGCTACGGCGCGGTGAATCAGCCCCCAATCCTGCGCCTGCGCGGCGCCAATCCGCTCGCCCAGCATCATCATCGCCTTGGCGCGTTGCGTGCCGACCAGTCGCGGCAGCATCCAGCTGGACCCGCCATCGGGCACCAAGCCGATATTGACGAACGCCTGCAGGAAATAGGCGGACTCGCCGGCCAGCACCAGATCGGCGGCCAGGGCCAGTGAGCAGCCGATGCCGGCCGCCGCCCCGTTGACGGCGGCAACCACCGGCACGTCCAGCGCCATCAGCCGCACGATCAACGGATTGTAGTGTTCGCGCAGCGACGCCTCCGCCGCCGCGCCGCGTCCGCCGCTCGCCCGGCCCGGCGCGGCCAGGTCCGCGCCGGCGCAAAAGGCCCGGCCGCTGCCGGTCAGCAGCACCGCGCGCGCGCCCTCGAGCCGGTCGAGCGCGGTGGACAGTTCGTCCGCGAGCCCCAGGCTGGCGGCGTTCAGCCGCTCTGGCCGATCCAGGGTGAGCACCAACACGTCGCCGCGCCGTTCGATCAGAAGATCCGCCATCCGAGTCCCTTCGGGGTCATCATGTCCGCGCTGCGTCTAATCCCGGAAGCTGGGGTCACGCCGTTCCGCCCGCCGCACCAGCGCGGGCCAGGCCAGGCCGTCGGCGACCATGCCGATGCCCGCCGGATTGGACTGGCCCGCGACCTTTTCGGGCGTCCCCTGCGGCGGCGGGTTCAGCCCGTCGCGTCCGGCCGCCAGCATGTGCACCTGCGCCTGACACGCGCGTTCGAGGAAATACATTCGCAGAAAGGCCTGGCCGATGGTGGCGCCGACGGTCAGCGTGCCGTGATTGCGCAGGATCATCACGTTCTTCTGACCCAGATCCTCCACCAGCCGCTCACGCTCCTCCAGGTCCGTCGCGATCCCCTCATAATGGTGATAGGCGAGGTCGCCGCCCGCGATCATGGAGGTTTGGGTGTGGGGCAGCAGGCCGTCCGCCATCGCGCTCACCGCCTGTCCGTAGGGCGTGTGGAGGTGGATCACCGCCATGGCGTCGTCCCGCGCCATGTGGATCGCGGAGTGGATGGTGAAGCCCGCCGCGTTCACCGGCGGCGACCCCTCCATCACCGGAGCGCCGTCCGTGTCGATCTTGACCAGCGAGGAGGCGGTGATCTCGTCGAAGGCGTGCGTGTAGGGGTTCAGCAGGAAATGGTGTTCCGGCCCGGGCACGCGCGCGGACAGGTGGGTGAAGATCAGGTCGTCCCACCCGAACATCGCGACCAGCCGGTAGGCGGCGGCCAGGTCGCAGCGCACCTGCCATTCCTCCGCGCTCACCCGGTCGCGAACGGACGGCGTGGATTTCAACTGCGTGGCCATGGCTGTCTCCCAACGGTCGCTTTTCGCGCCTAGGCTCCCTCATAGCGGATCGGAGAGGAGAAGGCGATGACGTTGCGATTGGACCGGCGGCAGCTGATGGGGCTGGCCGCGACCGGGATCGGCCTGCTGGCGACGAGCGGCCGGGCGGCCGAATTGCTGACGGCGCGCGGTTTCACCCACTCCGTCGCCAGCGGCGAGCCGGATGGCGACTCGGTGCTGCTCTGGACCCGCTATGTCGGGACGGCGGACACGGTCCTGACCTGCGAACTGTCGGAGACCCCCGACTTCGCCCGGATCGTCGGCGGAACCATGGTGGTCGCCGGCTTCGAGAGCGACTGGACGGCCAAGGCGGTGGTGAGCGGGCTGCGGCCGGCCACGCGCTACCATTATCGCTTCGTCGCCCCGGACGGGACGGCGTCCCCGGTGGGCGTGACCAAGACCCTGCCGGTCGATGGCGTGGACCCCTATCGGATCGCCGTCTTCTCCTGCGCCAACCTGCCCTTCGGCTTCTTCAACGCCTACGGCCACGCCGCCGATGCCGCCGACGAATTCGACCTGGCGATGAGCCTGGGCGATTATTTCTACGAATATGAGCCGGGCAAATACCCCTCCACCGCCGAAGCCGTGGCGAGCCGGCAGATCGAGCCGGCGAACGAGACCGTCACGCTGGCCGACTATCGCCTGCGCTATGCCACCTACCGCGCGGACCCGGACCTGCAGCGGCTGCACGCCGTCCTGCCGATGGTGGCGATGTGGGACGATCACGAGATCGCGAATGACGACTGGACTCTGGGCGCGCAGAACCACCAGCCGGACACAGAGGGCGACTGGACGACGCGCCGCCGCGCCGCCGAGCGCGCGTGGGAGGAGTGGATGCCGGTCCGCCCCGGCCGCCACCGCACCTATCGCGTGGGCGACCTCGCGACGCTGATCCTGCCCGACACGCGGGTGACGGGGCGCGCGAAGCAACTGTCCTTTGGCGAGGTGCTCGCCGGGCGCTCGCCGGACGAGTACCCGGCCGCGCTGGCGGCGTTCCGCGACGGGGCCTGGAGCGATCCCGCGCGCACGATGATGGGCGGCCCCCAAGAGGCACTGGTGGCCGCCGAACTGACGGCCAGCACCCGCGCGGGCACGCGTTGGCAGGTGATCGGGCAGGGCACGATCCTGGGATCGCTCCGGGCGCCGGCGGAGGTCGCGCGCTGGGTTCCGGCGGACGCGCCCGACTATGTGCGGGCGCGGCTGGCCTCCGATCTGGCCGCGGCGGACGCCGGCCTGCCGCTCAACCTGGACAGCTGGGACGGCTATCCGGCCGCGCGCTCGCGCCTGCTGAGGGCCGCGATGCAGGCGGACGCGAACCTGATCGTGCTGGCGGGCGACAGCCACAACGCCTGGGCGTTCGATCTGGACGAGGGCGGGCAGCGCGCGGGCGTCGAGTTCGACGGCCAATCCGTCACCTCACCCGGCTATGAATCCTTTTTGCGGGGCGCCAGCGAGGCGGATCGGTCGCGCGCGCTGGTTCAGGCCAGCCCGGCGCTGAAATGGGCGAACACGCGCGATCGCGGCTATATGGCGGTGACCCTGGAGCGCGACCGGGCGGTCAGCGAATGGCGGTTCCTCGACACGATCCGCACCCGCTCGACCAAGCTGCAGGGCACGCACCGGCTGGCCGTGCGCCATGGAGAGCGGCGTCTGGCAAGCGTCTGACGGTCAGTCGCGCGGCCGCTCTCGCCGCCGCACCAGCCCCTCCTGCGCCACCGTCGCCACCAGGCGTCCGTCCCGGGCGAAGACGGACCCGCGGTTCATGCCGCGGCCGTGGCCGGTCCAGGGGCTGTCGGTGACGTAGAGGTGCCACTCGTCCATCCGCACGTCGTCGTGCAGCCAGAGGGCGTGGTCCAGGCTGGCGACCTGCATCGCTGGCTCCCAGAAGCTCCAGCCGTGCGCCAGCATCGAGGCGTCGAGCAGACGCGTGTCGGAGGCGTAGGCGAGCACGGCCCGGTGCAGGTCGCGGTCGTGCGGCAACGGGCAGGCGGCCCGGAACCAGGTGGCGGATCGCGTCGCCCGACGATCGTCCTCCCATTGCAGGATCGGATCGACGGGCCGCTGCTCGATCGGGCGGGGCCTCGTGACCCAACGGCGCATCCGTTCCGGAATCCGATCGATGGCACGGGCGTAGAGCGCCGTCTCGTCAAGCAGCGACTCGGGCGGGGGCACGTCGGGCATTGGCGTGGCGTGACCCGCGCCCCCTTCGTCCCGCTGAAAGCTGGCGGCCATCGACAGGATCGGGACGCCTTCCTGAAGAGCGACCACGCGCCGCGACGAAAAGGAGCCGCCGTCCCGATCGCGCTCCACGCGATAGTCGATCGGGTGGTCCTCGCTGCCCGGCCGCATGAAATAGGCGTGCAGGGAATGGACCGGACGCTCCGCCTCGACGGTCGCGCGCGCGGCGACCAGCGCCTGACCCACCACCTGCCCGCCGAACACCCGCCCGCGCCCGCCGACCTTCCGCTTGCCCCGGAACGAAGTCTCGTCGAGCTGTTCCAGGGTCAGCAGGTCGACGACGGCGGCCATCGCCTCCGCCGCCGTCGGGTCGCGCGTGTCGGTCATGCGCGGTGGGTCAGCGTGCTGGGCGCCACGTCTGCGACTTGCAGAACGGGCCGACACAGCCCTTCACGCTCAACGTGCCATTGGCCGCCCGATGCACGACGGAGCGATAGTCCTTGCCGGTTTTGGGGTCGTAGATGCGGCCGCGCCACTCGTCCCCGTCCGGCGCAAAGCCGGTCAGCACGGGCAAGCCCACGATCGGCCGACCGCGCTTCGACTTGTCCGGATTGTTCACGTCGGTCTGGGAGAACTTCGGATTGGGCTTCAGCACCTTGGCCACCCGCCCGCACAGGCTGGCGCCGCACCGCCCAATCGTGACGAGCGCCACGCCGTCCTCTGTCACCCACTGGCCCGTGATCGGGGCGGGAGCGGCCAGCGCCGCGAACGGCAGGGCGGAGGCGGCGACGGCGATGGAAAGGCGTGCGAACATGACGGGAAGTCCTCGAAAGTGCGGCCCCGTCATGCCAACCGCGGGGGAGGCGCGCAACCGCGCGTCGTCGCGGCACCCCCGGGTCCACCGCCGCGCTTGCCAAGCCGGCGGTCGGGCCGCACACGATCGCCATGCCCCGTCCCAAAGCCCTGCTGCCCCGCCTCGCGCTCCTGGGGGCCGTCGGGGCGCTGCTGTGGGCGGAGCGTCGCTGGCCTCGCCGGCCGATCGAGGCGGGTGAGCGACTGGGCCGCAACCTGACGCTGGCCGCCACGGCGCTGTCGGTCTCCGGTGGCGTGGGCGGGCCGGCGACCGCCTGGGTCGCGCGCGGCAATGGCGAGCGGGGGCGGGGGATCGTCGGCCGGTTGCCAGACCCGCTGCGCGGCGCGGCGGGGTTCCTGCTGCTCGATCATTCCATGTATCTGTGGCACGTCGCGACGCACCGGGTGCCCGCACTCTGGCGGCTGCACCGGGTCCACCACATCGACCGCGCGCTCGACGCCTCCACCGGCCCGCGCTTCCACGCCCTGGACCTGCTGCTGTCCGTGCCCATGGACATGGCGCGGTTGAGGCTGATCGGGGCCGGTCCGGCGGCGTGGCGCGTCTGGCGCGGCTTTTTCGGCCTGTCCGTCCTGTTCCACCATTCCAACCTCGCTCTTCCGCCACGATGGGAGCGGCGGCTGAGCCGGGTGCTGACCACGCCGGGCATGCACGACGTCCACCACCGCGCCGTCCACGCGCTGACCGACAGCAACTGGACGAGCGGCCTGTCGCTCTGGGACCGGCTGCACGGCACGTTCCGCGCGCCGGGCGAACAGCCGGACGCGCCGATCGGCGTCGCGGGCTATCCGCGCGACCTGCACACCGCCGACCTGCTCGCCCTGCCGCTGGAACCCACGGCGGACGACTGGCCGGACCGGGATACGGATCGGCACTGGGAGCGAGCGGAGACGACGCCATGACCTACACGCTTTACGACTACCACCGGTCGTCGACCGCCTATCGCGTGCGGATTGCGCTGAACGCCAAGGGCGTCGCCTACGACGTTGTGCCGGTCAGCCTGCTGGAGGGGGACCAGCGCTCCGCGGACCATCGGGCGCGCAACCCGATGGGCGCCGTCCCCGTGCTGGCCGTCGGAGCGCCCGGCCACGAGCGCCTGATGAGCCAGAGCCTCGCCATCGTGGACTGGCTGGACGCGCGCCATCCCGAACCGCGCCTGATCCCCCAGGATGCGGACGCGCGAGCCGACGCCTGGGCGCGCGCGCTGCTGATCGCGGCCGACATCCACCCGCTCGACAAT
Source organism: Sphingomonadaceae bacterium (assembly GCA_965261015.1). Lineage (GTDB taxonomy): Bacteria > Pseudomonadota > Alphaproteobacteria > Sphingomonadales > Sphingomonadaceae > CBDHCC01. The sequence goes on along the minus strand of CBDHCC010000002.1, from coordinate 434,077 downwards.
CTGCGGGTGCTCCACTGGCTGCGCGACGAACTGGACCAGCCCAAGGACGCGCGCGACCGCTGGTACGCGCACTGGATCCATCAGGGCTTCGCCGCGCTCGAGGCGATCGCCGGCGATGGGACCTATCTGGGCGGGGCGACGCCGGACATCTCGGACGTGTGCCTGCTGCCGCAGATGTACAACGCGCGGCGCTTCGGCGTGGACGTGACCGGCTATCCGCGCCTATGTTCGATCGCCGACGCGTTGGACCAGCTGGACCCGTGGGCGGCGGCGCACCCGGACCGGGTCGCGCCCGCGCAGTAGAGGGACCACGCCGATGACCGCACTCAAGAGCTGGCTGGGCGGCATCGTCGCGGGCCTGGTGATCTACGTCGTCTCGCTCGTGTTCTGGGCGACCCCGCTCAGCCTGCTGGCGACCAGCCGGGTGGACGAGCAGGCGAACGCGGACGTCCAGCGCGCGCTGTCCCAGGCGCTGACGACCAGCGGAACGGGCGTGTACGCGATCCCCGATCCCACGCTCGGTGGGGCGAGCACGCTCTACACCCAGGGTCCGGTCGCCACCGTGGCCTTCAACACGGCGGGTTTCCCTGTGCAGGACACCGCTGCCTATCTGGGGCTGCTGGTGCTGGCGATCGTGGTCGGCCTGCTGCTGGCCGAAGGTCTGCGGCTGGGGGCGCGCTGGGTGCCCGACACGGCCACCCGCGTGCGCGTGCTGCTGGCGCTCGTGCTCGCCCCGCTGCTCTGGATTCATCTGTGGCAGCCGATCTTCCACCACACGCCCTGGGGCTACGCGATCTACGGCCTGGTGGCCGACTTCCTGGCGCTGTTCCTGGGCGGGTGGGTCGTCTTGCGCTGGTTCCTGGGCGAGAGCCGGATGGTGCGGGGGCTGGAGGCGGGCGAGGAGGCGGAGCGCCGACGCGACGTCGAGGCCCGGCGTGAGAGCGACCGGCACGACGCGGGAGCCGACCTGACCCTGCGCGACGAGGGCGAGCGGCCGGGCCTTTAGCGCGCGAGCGCCATCAGCCGGACCGCCGCGTCGAACTGTCGCTTCACGGCGGCCGAACGGTCGAGGGCGTCCTGGTCGGTGCCCCAGCGCTCCCGCTGCCAGCGTTCGTCCAGCGTGGCCGCCGACCACGCCGCGTCGGCGTCCCAGCGATGATCGGCCACCAGCAGCGCCAGCACGAGCGAGCCGGTGGTCGTGATCGCGATGTTGAGGGCGGCGAGCGCGAACGGGTCGTGGGCCGTCAGCCGCCGGACCAGCACGTCGCGCGTGAGCGTCGGCTGGGCCGCGTGCATCACGCCCGCGACACGCACGAAATCCACCCCGTGTCGATCGGCGAAGGCGTCGAGTGGCGGGTCCCATTCGGCCGCCTGCGCCGCCGCCAGCTCCGCCGGCGCTTCCGCGCGATAGCACAGCAGGTCGGTGTCGGCGTAGGGTGCCAGGGTGGCGGCGAAGCCGGCGGGGTCGGGGGCCACCTGGTCGATGGCCGCGTTGGCGATCCCGGTCAGGCGCAGGCGCGCGGGGTCTACGGTGCCGGTCACGCCCGCCCACTCGCTGGCGATCGCCGCCGCCAGCGAACCCGTCGGCACCGTGAGCGGCTGGCCGGCCGGGGTGCGGAGCGGGCGGCCATCGAGCGCGACCCGCCATCCCTCCGCGTGCTCCACGGCCTCGGCCGACGTCCAGAACCGCTTCACGGGCCGGGGCTCCGCCACCGCCGCGCCAGCGCGCGGGGCACCAGCAGGAACAGCGCCACGCCGCCGAGCACCAGCGGCCAGCCGAGCCAGACGGGCGCGGCGCTCAAACGCCCGGCGCTCACGGCCAGGCCGAGCGCGACGGCGATCGCGCCGGCCAGCCGAACGAGCGAGAGGGCGGCGAAGCGCCCGGTGGCCGGGTCGTGCTCCACCCCTCAGGCGGTCCTAAGGGCAGCGATCATGGCGTCCTCGGCCCGGCCCACCGTCAGCCGCACAGCCAGTCGCCCAGTTCGTCGGTCGTCCGCGCGACCCGCTCCGCCCCCGCCGAGCGCAGCCGTTCGGGCGCGTGATAACCCCAGGCGACGCCGATGGCGCGCAGGCCGGCGGCGCGCGCCAGACCCATGTCGAACTCCGTATCGCCGACCAGCACGGCCGTCTCGGCCGAGACGCCGGCTTCGGCGAGCGCGGCCAGCGCCATCGCGGGGTCGGGCTTGGAGGGGTGCCGGTCGGCCGTCTGCAGGGTGGCGAAGCGGTCCGCCAGCCCATGGTGCGCCAGCAGCGCGTCCAGCCCGCGCCGCGACTTGCCCGTGGCGATGCCGAGCGTCCAACCGTCGGCCGCCAGCCGGTCCAGCAGCGTCGCCACGCCCGGATAGAGCGGCTCGTCGATCGCGTTCACCTGGCGCGCCGCGCGATAGTGGCGACGGTAGGACTCGGCCAACCGCTCCAGCCGGCCCTCTTCGTGGGGCGGGCGCAGCGCCGCGATCGCGTGTTCCACCGACAGGCCCACCACGTCGCGCACCCGCTCGCCCGGCGGCGGCAGGCCGTCGTCCGTAAAGGCGGCGTCCATGGCGGCGCGGATGGCGCCCAGCGAGTCCACCAGCGTCCCGTCGCAATCGAACAGCGCCAGGCGGGTCACGTTGCCGCCATTCGCTCGGCCAGCGCCGTGTTGCCCCGCCGCCGCAGCCCTGCCGCGACGCCACGCCGGTCGGCGGCGGGCTTGTTCTGGCTGAGCTTGGTGGTCACGCGTACGGCATCGACGGTCAGGCGGAAGCCGCCGATCGCCGCCAGCATCGCGTCGGCCCGGCGCGGGTCGGTGGCTGCGAGCGTCCAGTGGGGCGTCTCTGGCTCCCAGCCGGAGGCCTTACGCTCCAGATGCTCGCGCAATTCGGCGTCGGAAAGCCGGGTGACGGCCCCCTCGAACTCGGCGGCCAGGTAGTTCCAGGTCGGCACCGCGCCCGGATCGTCCGCCTCGTACCAGCCGGGCGAGACGTAACCGTGCGGCCCGAGGAGGCTGGCGACCACCCGCCCGGTCGCGGCCGGAAAGGCGCGGTTGGCGCGCGCCAGATGGAAGCGCAACTCGGCCGGGCCGTGGCGGGTCAGCGGCGCGTTGGCCACGACAGGCCCGGCGCAGGCGATGGTGGCGAAGCCGACACTCTCCACCAACGCCCATCCGTCGGCCTCGGGCGCGTGGAAGGCGGCGTTCGGGTGCATCAGCGAGCCTTCGGACGCGCTGGTGGCCGGCCGCCGCGCCCCTTAGGTCCCGCACTCGCCAGACCCTTGCCCCCCGTCGCGCCGCGGCGGCCCGTGCGCTCTCCGCGCCGTTCCTTGCGGACCTGCTTGGCGTGGGCCTTTGCGCGCTGCTTGGTGTCTGCCCGGGTTGGGGGAGGGGCGGCGTCGTCCAGCGGCACGTCGCCGGCGAGCGGATGAAAACCCAGCATGGCCAGGGTCTCGGTGATGTGTTCCGGCGGCTCGGCCGTGGCCTCGATCGGCCCGTCCGGACCGGGGATGCGCAAGTGGCGCGCGTGAAGATGCATCTTGCGGCTGACCCCACCGGTCAGGAACGCCTCCGGCCCGCCATATTTGCCGTCGCCCACGATCGGATGGCCGATCGCGGACAGATGCACCCTCAGCTGGTGGGTTCGGCCGGTGAGCGGCTGGAGGACGAGCCAGGCCGCCCGGTTCCCGGCGCGCTCCACCACGCGGTAGCGGGTGCGCGCCGGCTGGCCGTTCTGTTCGTCGACGTGCATCTTCTCGCCGCCGGAACCCGGTTGCTTGGCGAGCGGCAGGTCGATCAGGCCGTCTTCCACGTCCGGCACGCCGACGACCAGCGCCCAATAGACCTTGCGCGCCGTGCGCCCGGCGAAGCTGCGGGAGAACTTCGCCGCGGCGGTCGCCGTGCGCGCGACCAGCAGCGCGCCCGACGTGTCCTTGTCCAACCGGTGCACCAGCCGCGGCCGGGCCTCCGCGTCGAAGCGGAGCGCGTCGAGCAGCCCGTCCACATGACGATGGGTGCCGGTGCCGCCCTGGGTGGCGAGGCCCGGCGGCTTGTTCAGCACCAGGGCCGACCGATCGCGGTGGATGACGAGCGACTGCGCGAAGGCGATCTCGTCCGCGCTCAGCTCCGGCCGGCCGCGCGGCGTGCGCGTCGGGTCCTCCTCCGGAGGCACGCGCAAGAGCTGGCCGGCCGCGATGCGGTCGCCCGGCGCAGCACGGGCGCCGTCGATCCGCAGCTGCCCGGTCCTGGCCCACCGGCTGACGGTGCCGAACGGCACGTCCGGCAGGTGACGCTTGAACCAGCGGTCCAGCCGGATGTCGTCGTCGTCGGGGCCGACCGTGAACTGGCGCACCGATCCGGTCATGCGATCGCTCCGCCGAAAAGGCCGCGGGCGCTCGCATAGCCCACCGCCAGCGCCGCCACCGCGCCCAGGACCGACAGGGCCGCATAGCCCAGCCCCGCGGCCCACTGGTGCCGCTCCCACAAGGAGAACACCTCCAGCGAAAAGGCCGAAAAGGTCGTGAACCCGCCCAGCACGCCCACGCCGGCGAACAGGCGCAGGGACTCCGTCGCCGCCCCGCGCGTCAGCATCGCGGCGAGCACGCCCATCGCCAGGCCCCCCAGGACATTGGCGGCCAGCGTGCCGACCGGCCACCCGCTCGTGCCGATCAGCCGTTCGGTCCCGAGCGTCAGCGCCCAGCGGCCTCCAGCGCCCAACGCGCCGCCGGTCATGACGAGGAAAAGCGGACCCATGGTGCCGCGGGGCTTACAGCCGCCGCGCGCGTCGGGGAAGGGGCGGTCCGGCCGCGCGTCAGGCCAGCCGCAGCCCGCGCTCGACCGGGAGCGACGCTTCGATCTGAGCCAGGCTGGCCGGGCGGCCGAGCAGGTAACCCTGCACCCGGTCCACGCCCAGCGAGCGCAGGATCGTCAGCTGGGACAGGGTCTCGACGCCTTCCGCCACCACCGTCGCACCGGTGTCGCGGGCAAAGCGGATCAGGGCCATGGCGAGCGATCGGCGCGCCAGATCGCTTTCGATGCCGTCGATCAGAAACCGATCCAGCTTTAGGATATCGGGGGCCAGGCGGACCACCTGTTCCAAACCGGCATAGCCGCTGCCCGCGTCGTCGACCGCGATCCGAACGCCGCCGGCGCGGTAACGCGCCAGCCGGTCGGCGAGCGCGCCATAATCGGTGACCGCGCTGTGTTCCGTGATTTCCAGCACCAGGCGACCGCCGGGCACATCGCCGAGCGCCCGGGACAGCGCGGCACCCATGGCGACGGCGGGCGAGACGTTGACCGCCAGGTAGGCGTCGGCCGGCAGGTGAGTGAGGGCACAAACCGCGCGGGCGACCGCCGCCACCTCCAGCTCCTCGCCCAGCCCCACTTCGGTCGCATCGGCGAACCAGGCGTCCGGCGGCTGTCGCGGTTCGGCGTCGAAGCGGGACAGCGCCTCATATCCGACCGGCCGTTCGGCCGACAGGCTCCAGATCGGCTGATACACCGTGGTCAGGCTGGGGCTGGACAAAATGTCGGCGACAGCGCTCCGTCGCCGGTCGCTCTTTGCGGAGGCTCGCAGATCGCGCTCGATGTCGAACACCGCCATCTCGGCGAACGCGCGGACCATCTTCAGGTCGCGCGGGTTCAAGGTCCGGTTGGGCGTCGGGCTGAGGCAGCAGAACATTCCGTGCGCACGGCCGTCGGAAAGCCGCAGGGGCACGCTGACATGGGATCCGATCGGCAGCTCGGCCGTGATCGCCATCGACGCGGCCAACGGTTCCGCGGCGGTGTCTGGGATCATCTCGGGCAGGCGTCCCGCCAGGATGTGGCCGCAATAGACGTCCGCCAGGGCGCGGCGGTCGCCGGGCCTCGCCAGGTGTTCCAGTCCCGGAGCATCGATCGTGCGGAACACCGTCTCCCCGCCGTCGAATTGCGAGGTGTAGGCGATCTCCATGTCCAGGTGGGTGCGCGCGGCCCGCAAGGCCTGTTCGACCAGGCTGGCCTCGGCGTCGACGTTGAAGGGCAGCGGCGGCGGCTTGGCGATCGCCGCGGCACCGGCGAGCAGTGACCCAGTCATCTGTTGTCCCTCATTCCTGTCTTGGACCAGCATTGTGCGAGAAAGCTGAAGAAACTCTGCCGGTTGGGTCCGGTGGTCAGCCGCGAAGGGTCGCCAGCATGTCGGCGACGGACGTGAACTTCTCCCTGGGCGCGCCGTGGCGCGCGCGCTCGACCTCCGCCGCGTCGATGCGCTGCCAATCGCGGAAGGTGACGGCATCGACGCCCGCGGCCACCAGCAGGCGGTCCAGGCCGGCACGTCCCGCCTTGCCGCCGTCCGCGACCTCGTTGGCGACGCGCTCGGCCACGCGGGCGCCATCGGGCTTGTTCGTGCCGATCGTCCCGGACGGCCCGCGCCGCGCCCAGCCGGCGGCGTAGAGACCGGGCAGGACCAGGCCGTCGTCCGACACGAAGCGGCCCAGCCGCTCGTCATAGGGTACGCCTGGGATCGGCGGCGTCCGATAGCCGATGGCGCTCACCACCAGCGAACAGTCGAGCCGGTGGAGTTCGCCCGTCCCCACCGCCCGACCCTGCGCGTCCGGCGTGGTGCGTTCCAGCATCAGCGCCTCCACCCGCCCGTCGCCCTCGGTCGCCACCGGCTGGCACCAGAAGCGGAACTCGATCGCCAGCGGGCGTGCGGGGTCCCTCGGCGTCGCGGCGAAGCTGCGCAGGTGCGCCACCGATTTGCGCTGGCCGGGCTCGAGCGGCGCGTCCGCCTCCGCCGGCGGCAGGTCGCGCGGGTCGACGAGGGGCTGGGCGGCGTGGAGCTGGCCCAGCTCGCCCAATTCCTTCGGGGTCATGGCGATGTTGTGCGGTCCACGCCGCCCGCAGATCACCACCCGCTCCACACCCTTGGCCGCGAGTTGGTCCAGCGCGTGCCCGGCGATGTCGCTGCCCGCGAACTCGCCGCGCGTCTTCGCCAGTATTCGCGCGACGTCCAGCGCGACGTTCCCGTTCCCGACGACCGCGGCGGTCGGACCGCTGAGCGGCGGATCCAGCGCGGCGAAATCGGGGTGGCCGTTGTACCAGCCCACGAATGCCGCCGAACCGATCGCGCCCGGCCGATCGGCCCCCGATATGGCGAGCGGACGGTCGTTCGGCGCGCCGGTCGCCAGCACGACCGCGTCGTAGAGCGTCATCAGCTGTGCCACCGATACGGCGTCGCCGACCGCCACCCCGCCGACGAAGCGCACATTGTCGCTCAGCGCGACCTTCTCGTACCGGCGGGCCACCGCCTTGATCGACTGGTGGTCGGGGGCCACGCCGAACCGGATCAGGCCATAGGGGACCGGAAGTCGGTCGAGGACATCCACCTGGATATCCGCGATCCGGCCCAGCGCCTCCGCCGCGTAATAGCCGGCCGGTCCGGACCCGACGATCGCGACGTGACGCATGGGCCGCCCTCCCGTACTGCGCAGCCCGCCGGCTGCCCCTTGCCCCTCGCCGCCCACCGGCGGGAGGGGCGGCCCGTCAGAACTTCAGACCGGCCGCGATGCCATAGCGGCGCGGTTCCAGCGTGAAGATGTTGGTGTAGAGGCCAGACGAGGCGTCGCCGACATATTGGCCCGTGATGGCGTTGTTGTCGGTGATGTTCTGGATGAAGCCGCGCACGAAGAAGCGCTCGTCCGGTCCGTTGAGCTGCAGCTGCGCGTTCAGCACGACATAACCCGGCACCTTGTCGACGACCGGCGTGTTGAAGACCGACGCCTGGAACTCGCCGGTGTAGGCGGCGTCGACCCGGGGCACGAGCGCGAAGTCGCCCAGCCGCGCGGTGTACTGCGCCCCGCCGGAGAACTTGTAGGTCGGCGATTGGGGCAGGTCGTTGTTCCGGACATTCACCGGGGTGCCGGCCGGCTGCAGCGTGATGCCGCCGAACAGGCCGCCGATCGCTGTCGCCTGGGCACCGAGCGCGGAGCAGATGCTGAACGCGCCCGTGTTCGTGGCCGCCAGGCCCGATCCCGGTCCAAAGCCGACCGGCGCGCGCAGACCCAGCGCACCGTTCACGGCCGTGACGAACCCCTGCGCGGCGGCCGCGCTGCCCGCGTCGGACGTGACCGCGCAATTCGATCCGTTCGACAGGTCCTTGATGATGACGGCGTCGGCCCGCCCGCCGGTTGGGTCGCGCGGGTTCGCCAGGAACTTGTCGGACGAAATCTTGGTGTTGAGGTAGCTGAAGCCCAGATTGACCACCAGTTCGGGCACCGGGCGGATCACGCTTTCCGCCTCGAACCCGTAGATGTCGGCGTCCACGTTGTCGTTGACCGCCGTTCGCGCCACGATCCGGCTCAACTGCAGGTCCTTGTATTTGTAGTAGAAGCCCGTGAGGTTGAGGACGACGCGGCCGTTCGCCAGCGTGTTCTTCGACCCAATCTCGAAGGCGTCGATGAACTCGGGGTTGAACGTGTCCGACACAGCGAAGATCGGCTGGAGCGGCGGGTTGATGCCGCCCGACTTATAGCCGCGGGAGTAGGAGGCGTAGAGCAGGTTGTTCGGCGTGACCTGGAAGTCCACGACGGCCCGTCCCGTGAACTCGTCGAACTTGACCCTGCGTTTTTGAAAGGATTGGTTGCCGTCGATGCCGGGGTCGAAATCGACCGCCCCGAAGAAGGGCGAGTCGTAGGCGGTCGGTGAGCCGTACGGCACCAGGAAGTTGGTGGTGAGCAGGGAGGACCGCGCCCGCACCCTCTTGTCGTCGTTGTTGTAGCGGATACCGGCCGTAAACTTCAGCCGGTCCGTGACTTCCAGATAGCCTTCGCCGAAGATGCCGTAGGAGTTCAGGCGGTAGTTGGCCGTGTTGTTCCGGAAATACGGCGTGGCCAGGAAAGAGGGCGGCAGGCCGGCGGACAGCGACTGGAACGCACCCAGCACAGCGGCCGTGTAATCGATGTAGAACGAGTTTACATAATAGTCGTTGTTGTCGACGTGGTAGTTGGAATAGATCCCGCCGAGCAGGAAGTTGAACGGCCCGTCAAGATCGGACGACAGGATGCCTTCCACGGAGTAGGCGTGCTGCGACTGGCGAGACCGATCGAAATCGCGCGGCGTGTCGTAGCATTGGCTGAACCCGCCAAAGGCCCCCAGGCCGGTCTCTTCCGCATTCGACGTGCACAGGGGACCGGCGGGTCCCTGCGGGATCAGGGCGGCGGCACCCGGCTGGAAGTACGCCGCCGGCAGTCCGGGAATCAGACCCGCGGCGGCGGCGGCCAGCGTGTTGATGCCCGGCTGCGCGATCGCCCGATTGGACAGGCCGAACAGATAATCCTCGGACGAGTCGACATTCGTGTCCTGGTAGGTGCCGGACAGGGAAAAGTTGAAGCGGTCCCCGATCGCCTGTCGCAGCTTGGCCTGGATCACCAGCTCGTCATTGAAATACTTGACCGGATAGTCGGAATTGATGGTGCGCACATCGTTCGGGTTCACGCCCGCGCCGGCGTCCGGGCCGTAGACGGAGCCCAGGCCGAACGCCTGTCCCAGCGCCGGGCTGCGGAGCGCGATCCCCAGGAACTCGCGGCTGGGCACGTCGCCGGGCGCGAAGACCGCGTTCGTGTTGACGTTCTCGAACGCCAGTCGGCCGGGCAAACAGCCCAGCACGCCCGTCGGGTCGCGCTGGCACAGGTTCTTCTGAACCCGCAGCCGCCGATCGTCTTCGCGCTGATACGACCCCAGGATGTCCAGGGTCGTGGAGGACGAGGGCTGGAAGCGGACGGTTCCGCGAACGGAAAACAGATCGCGGTCGTCGACGCGCTGGCCGTCGAACAGGTTGCGGGTGTAGCCGTCGCGCTTCAGGTACAGCCCGGCCAGTCGCACGCCGACCACATCGCCCAGCGGCAGGTTGACATACCCCTTCACCTTCTTCGAATCATAATTGCCATACTCGCCCTCGACCGCGCCCGAAAAGCGGGTCAGGTCCGGCTTGGCGGTCACGGTGTTGACCACGCCGGCCGTCGCGTTGCGGCCGAACAGCGTGCCCTGCGGGCCGCGCAGCACCTCGATCCGTTCCGTGTCGTAGAATTCCGTCTGAAAGAACGGCGATCCGAACAGCGGCTCGTCGTTCAGGTTGATGCCGGTGGCCGCGTCGCAGGTCACGCCCACGCACAGGTCGCCGATGCCGCGGATGGTGAGCGACGAGGACGAGGTGAAATTGCCCTTCGTCAGCTGAACGTTCGGCAGGGTCAGCTGCAGGTCCAGCGGGTTCTTGATCTGCTGAGCCTCCAGCGCCTCGCCCGAAAAGGCGGACACGGCGATCGGCACGTCCTGCAGCCTCTGGGCCTGGCGCTGGGCGGTGATGACGATGCCGGAACCCTGCGCGTCGACCGCGTCGGGCTGGCCGCCGCGCGGGCCGGGCACGGCCGCGTCGGGAGCGGGGGTGGAGCCCGCGTCGGGCGTGTCCTGGATGTCGAGGTCCGACCCCGTGGTCTGCGGCGTCGGCGGCGGGGTGGTCTGGGCGTAGGCGGGCGCTGCGGACAGGCTGATCAGCGCGGACGCGCACAGCAGGCGGCTCTTCATGGACGATCACTCCCAGACAGAGGCGCCGGCGCGTGTCTGGTGCCGCGGGCTTGACCTCTTCGCCCCCGAAACTGTCCCGCCGCCCCAGCAAAGTCAATCAGTGTCGCGGCGCGCTCACGCCCCGTCCATGTCGGCCTGGCGCACGATCACATGCTGGCCCAGCGCCGCATCAGATTGTGGTAGACCGAAGTCAGGCGCAGCACCTCCGCATCCCCGCCGCCCCGCTCCGCGCTCAACGCCTGCACCGATTGGTCCAGATCGAACAGCAGTGCGCGCGCCGCGTCGTCGGCGACCAGCGACTGCACCCAGAAGAACGACGCGAGCCGCTCTCCGCGAGTGACGGGGGTGACCCGGTGCAGGCTGGAGGCGGGATAGAGCAGCAGGTGGCCGGCCGGCAGCTTGTGCTCCACCAGGCCGAACGGCCCCTCGATCTGCAACGCGCCGCCATCGTAGCGGTCGGGGTCCGACAGGAAGAGCGTGGCCGACAGATCGGTCCTCAGCCGCGCGCCGGTGGGCCCGTGCACCCGGATCGCGTTGTCCACATGCGCCCCGAACGCCTCGCCCCCGGCATAGCGGTTGAACAGCGGCGGGAAGACCGTGTGGGGGAGGGCCGCCGACAGGAACGCGCCGCTGGCACCCAGCGCCCGGCTGACGGTCGCCTGAGCGGCGCGCGCGGCCGGCGCGTCCTCCGCCAGCTGCCGGTTGCGTTTGGCCAGCGCGGACCCCGCCCCGCTGGTCGCGTTGCCGTCGATCCACTCGGCCGCCAGCAGCGTGGCCCGAAGGTCCGCCACCTCCGCCGGGGTCAGCACGTCGGGGATCGGGATCAGCATCAGAACCCCACGGTCAGCGACACCAGGGCGGAGCGCCCGGGCGCCACATACACGAACGGCGTGCCCGACCGGTAGAGCGTGTCGTAATAGCGCGTGTTCGTCAGATTGAGCACGTTCGCGCGGACCTGCACCGACGACGCGATGTCGAAGCGCGCGACCGCGTCCAGCCGCACGAAGCCCGGGACGCTGGCGTCGCCCGCCGCCTGGGTGCCGCCGAAGATGCGGTCGCGCGCGGTCACCTGGCCGCCCACCATCAGCCGGTCGGTCGCGTCGTAGGTCGCCAGCAGGCTGGCCGAATAGCGCGGCACGTTGGCAAAACGCGCACCCTGCTGCGTCGGGTCCGCCGCGCGCCGGATGGTGGCGTCCAGATAGGTGTAGCCGCCGAACAGCTGCAGCCGGGGCACCGGCCGGCCGGTCACTCCCAGCTCGACCCCCTGCGATCGCAGCCGGCCGACATTCACCACCGGACCGCCGCGCCCGACCTGCTGGCGGGCATTGTCCTTGTCGATGCGGAAGATGGCGGCGGTCAGCAGCAGGTCGGGCGTGGGCTCCCCCTTCACGCCTACCTCGAAACTCTCGTTGCGTTCGGGTCGCAGGGCCGCGTTGGCCGCGTCCAGCCCGTCATAGCTCGCTCCCGTCCCGTCCAGCTGATCGCCGCTGGGGTTCGAACTGGTCGAGAAGCTGGCATAGAGCGTCACCGGCTCGGTCGGCTTGTAGATCAGGCTGGCCTGATAGTTCAGGAAGTCGACCCGCGACACCCGATCGGGCAGCGGGGCGCCCGTGGCCCGGTCGGTGCCGCCCGCCGCCGTGATGTCGAAATTGTCGAAGCGCAGGCCCACCAGCGCCCGCCAGTGCTCGCCCAGCTTGATCGTGTCGACCGCGAAGGCGGACACCGCCTCGACCGAGGTGGTCGTGATCGCCCCCGTGCGGATCGTGGGAAAGGGGAAGGGCGCGCGCGGGTTCGGATCGAACAGGTTCTGCCGCACGGGAATGGGCGGGGTGACGATCCCGCCCACGACCTCGCTGTCGAAATTGTACGGATTGTTTCGAACTTCTTCGTCGGCATATTCCACGCCGGCGACCAGCGTGTGCGCGAGCGCGCCCGTGGCGAAGCGGGCGGTCGCGTCCGTGATGTTGGCGAAATATTCGTTGTCCGAATTGCGGTTCTTCGGATTGGCGGCGACCGTCCAGTTGGTCGGATCGGGGTCGGTCGTGATCGGGTTTTCCGGCGCGGAGACGACGTAGCGGTTGGCGGTTTTGCCGTACCGGGTCCGCGATCTAAGGCGGAGCGCCGGCGACACGTCCCACCCCAGGGCCAGGGTCGCCACGTCCGCCTCGACCTCCTGGAAATCGCGGTCCAGCACGCCGTAGAAATTGCCGCGCGGCACGTCGAACGGCCGGTTGTTCCGCACGTCGTAGGGGATGCCGTAATCGGGCAGCGAGTCCGACCGGAAGAAGTAGTAATCCGCCACCGCCGACACGGTGGGCAGCGGCGTCCAGGCGACCGCGCCCGCCGCGCCGTAGCGCTCGCCGGTCACGAAGTCGCGGCCGGGCGTGTCGGCGTGGTCGTACATGCCGTTCACGCGCACCGCGACCGTGTCGGTCAGCCGCTGGTTCACGTCCACCGTCGCGCGGTACTTCTGGTCCGTGCCGACGGTGCCCTCCGCAATGACGAAGGCCTTTTCCAGCGGGCGCTTGGATTGCAGCGACACGGTGCCGCCCGTGGTGCCGCGCCCGCCGAACGTGCCCGACGGGCCCTTGGTGATCTCGATCTGCTCGATCGCGAAGACCTCGCGGCTGGTGACGCCTGGGTCGCGCAGGTCGTCGATATAGACGTCGTTGCGCGCGTCGAAGCCGCGGATGAAGATGCGGTCGCCGAACGCGTTGCCGCCTTCGCCCGTGCCGAGCGTCACGCCGGGGGTGGAGCGCACGACCTCGCGGACGCTGGTGGCGCCGATGTCCTCGATCACCTCCTTGGGGATGATGGTCTGCGACTTGGGCGTGTCGCGCACCGGTTCGGTGTATTTCGCGTTGGACGAGCGCTCGACCTTGTAGGCCGCGTTCGCGTTGGCGTCCGGATTGGCGTCGGCGGGGCCTTGCCCCGTGATGACGACGCCGGGGTCCGCCGCCTCCTCGGCCGCGTGGGCCGCGCCCGGCGCCCCGAGCGCCAGCGCGCCCAGGAGAGAACCGGCGAGCAGAGCGCCGCCGCGCGGGGCCGCGCGAAGAGTGGAAGCCATGAGGTGAACGTCCCGAGGTGAATGTCTGCGGGGCGTATAATGCGAAGCGTTCGCAACCGGCAAGAGCTAATGCGAGTTATTCTCAACCCGAGAGGGAAGGCGGGCGAGCGGTTGCTGATGAACAACAGCTCACAGGCGCGCGGCCGCGCCGTCGCCTAACTGGCAAGCGGCAGCTCGATTTCGCCCATCAGCCGGTCGGTCTCCGTCAGAATTTTGACGATGCGCTGATAGTGGGAGATGTCCTCGAAGGAGAGCGAGCGGCCGCGGCGGTCCTTCAGCCACTTCTGCGCGGGCTGATAGCCGCCGATGTGGAAGGGCCAGGCGACCGGCGGCACGCCGGCGAACCACTGGTCCGGGTTGATGTGGACGTTTCCGCCGTCCAGTTTGGGATAACCCTTCGCCACCACGTCGTCGCCGTCGCCGTGGAAGGGATAGGGCGCGTCGCCGATGGCGGCGGGCTCCATCAGGTGGAGGCGACGGAGCGCCTCGCCCTTCTTGCTGACATGGGCGAAGACCTCCGGGTTGGCGGGGAGGGGCACGCGGGGGAAGTCGATCTTCAGGAACTCGGCGTAGGTCGCGCGATAATCGGGCGAGTGCAGCACGCCGTAGATATAGTCGAACAGCTTGATCTCGCTCGGCCGCGCGTCGCCGGTGGCCGCGCGGAAGTCGTCATCCGGCCCGGCGGTGTCGGCGGGGTCGATCCCGGCGGCGCGGCAGAGGGTGACGTAGAGCTTCGGGTCCAGGTTCAGCGTGCGGGCGGTGGGCGCCTCCGTGTCGGTCTGGGCCGCGTCCTCATTGGGGTAGAGGTAGAGGGGGCAGAGAAAGTCCTGTCCCCGATTGCCAAGATAAAATGTGCCATGACAAATTGGGGTAACGCTCACGCCTGCGTGAGAAAAGTCGTCACCAACAAACTTCTTATTAGCAATAAGACCGAGGTTTTCATTCGAGAAATGACGCATTACTTTATATCTCGGCCTTCCTAAAAATCCTCCAGACTTCTGCGTCTGGACTGTGTATCGTAAGTCAAAGGGCCGATAAACGATCTCAGTTATGTCAAATTGTCCGGTAATCAGGTCGGCACGTGCTTTTGCTGCCGTCCAAACCTTCTTTGGAGGGTACTTCGCATCAAGCGCTACCTCGTCATTTTGTAAGAAGTCGTTTAGAACACGGTCGCGTTCAGCTTTTTCAATCTGAATTGTAACAGCGTCGTTCTTTGTCTGAATTCCGCTACTTAGAGTTCTAAACAAAGCGTCAATTGCAAAGGTCTGAACGGTGTTTTTTGAAAGCGACTTAGGTAAAAAGAAGTAGTAGGGCTCGTTTGCAGTAAGAGAATTGCCGCTGTTGTAACCAGCACTCCCAAGAAAATCATACTTGTGCTCTCTTAAGCCCTTAATTTCGGCATAGCTTAATCCTGGCGCGCCTTTGCCGCCTTTCGTAAGAATAACGACAGCTACGCCTTGCATGATGTCAAAAACATTCTCATCGACGTTTTTCTCAGCAGATCGAGTGTCGCCGTAAAGATTAGTCACGTAGATGCTATCAAAGGTCTTTAGCATATGCTTTCTCATAACACGAAGTGTTGTGGCATCGAGATAGGAGTTATTTGTTATAAAGCCAACGACGCCTCGGCCGTTCTTCTCAATGACCGTTTCAGCCAATCGAACAAATTTAATGTAGTCATCATCAAGATTGATTTTGCGTTCTGATAGTCCTTCTTTATATGGTTTCACAAGATTTCTCGCGTGAGAACTCATGTTTTGTGAAGGTCCCGAATAGGGCGGGTTGCCGATCACGCACATGATCGGCGTCTGGCGCTTCACCTCGCTGGCCCCGCGCGCCTCGTCGGCCAGTTGCTGGAAGAACAGGTCCTTCACCTCGCGCTCGGCCGGCTCCAGCGCGTTGGTCAGCCACACGGACAGGCGCGGGGGCCACTGCTTGCCCGCCGGCCAATCGGCGGGCTTCGTGCCGGAACCCGGCTTGTACCCGCTCTCCGTCAGCTGCATGTCCAGCTTCATGTGGCACATGGCGTAGCTCGCCATTAAGAGCTCGAACCCGTGCAGGCGGGGCAGCAGGTCCTCCTCCACATATGCGGACCACTTGCCCGGCGCGCGCGCCTTTACCCGATCGGCCACCGTCTGCACCGTCTTGGCCAGGAAGGTCCCCGTGCCCGTCGCCGGGTCCAATATTTGGACGCGGTGGACCTCCTTCTTGACCGTGACCGGCTTGCCGTCCCGCGTCTGGCCCGTGTCCCAGTCGACCGTTACCTTGCCCGCGTCGGCCAGGCCGTCGGCAATGCCGAACTCACTCTTCAGCACGTCGTCCACCGCGCGCACGATGAAGTCGACCACGGGTTCGGGCGTGTACCAGACGCCGCGCGCTTTGCGCTTCTTCGGGTTGTAGGCGGCCAGGAAGGTTTCGTAGAAGTGCAGGAACGGGTCGTTGCGCGCGGTGAACTTGCCAAACTCGGCGAACAGCGAGTGGGGGTCGCTGGCGCGCAGCACTTCCGCCAGGTCATCCACCACATAACGTAGCCGGTCGGGGATGTCGTAGCCCGCGATGTACTGAAACAGCCCGCGCAGGAAGGGGTTGGATTTCGGCAGCTTCTCCAGCGCCTCGGCCCGGCTGAAGGTGTCGAGCGTGTCGTCGTGCAGGCGCGCGGCGAACATGCCGTAGGTGATGGTCTCGGCGTAGATGTCGGCGAACTCGTCCGGCGTCAGGTTGGGCAGCAGGTTTTCCTTGAAGGTGGTGAATTGGCGGCCCAGGCCGGTGCGGAACTCGGCGTCGGCGGCCAGCGCCAGCCCGATCTCGTCCTTGATGATCGCCGCCTTGGCCGCCATCCGCTGCGCCAGGTTCTGGGCGGAGCGGATGGAGACGGGCCGCTGTTCGGCGAATAGGGCCAACTGACGGGACAGCTCGTCGAAGCGGTCCGGGTTGCCGGGCAGGCCGGGCGCGAAGTCGGCGATGGAGACCAGGTGGACGGGCTCGCCCGACCGAATGAACTCGAAATCGACGCCGTTGGTGTAGAGCAGGTTGGGGTAGGCGGCCTCGTAGCGGCGGCGCTGTTCGACGGAATAGCCCTTCAGGCGGATGACGTCCTTGTCGATGTCCTTGGCCTCGGCCCAGCCGATGGAGATGGCGTTCCGCTGAAACAGGAAATCGGGCATTCCACCCTCGGACTTCTTGGGCTCGTTGATGACGTCGAGCGCGGGGTCGACCGAGCGGAACAGGGTCTGAAGGGCCGGGCAGTAGGAGTGCTCGGTCGCCTGCCCGGTGCTCCACAGGCGGCGGACCTCCGCCAGATAGCCGTCGATGTCCATGCGCCTGTTCCCCCTTGGTGGTCGCTCGCGCTAATCCGGCCCGCTCCCCCTGTCACCAGCCCCCGCTCGTGCTAAGCGGCCCCCCACCATGACCACCGACCGCTCCCGCATCCGCAACTTCTCCATCATCGCGCACATCGACCACGGCAAGTCGACGCTGGCCGACCGCCTCATCCAGCGGTGCGGGGGGCTGTCCGAGCGGGAGATGTCGGCGCAGGTGCTCGACAACATGGACATAGAGCGCGAACGCGGGATCACCATCAAGGCGCAGACCGTGCGGCTCGACTGGAAGGGCCATGTGCTCAACCTGATGGACACGCCCGGCCATGTCGACTTCGCCTACGAGGTCAGCCGCAGCCTGGCCGCGTGCGAGGGCGCGCTGCTGGTGGTCGACGCCGCGCAGGGCGTGGAGGCGCAGACGCTCGCCAACGTCTATCAGTCGATCGAGCACGACCATGAGATCGTGCCGGTCATCAACAAGATCGACCTGCCCGCCGCCGAACCCGCCCGCGTGCGGAAAGAGATCGAAGATGTCATCGGGCTGGACGCCAGCGACGCCATCGAGACCTCCGCCAAGGCCGGCATCGGCATCGACGAGGTGCTGGACGCGGTGGTGGCGCGCATCCCGCCGCCCACCGGCGACCCCGACGCGCCGCTCAAGGCTATGCTGGTCGACAGCTGGTATGACCCGTATCTGGGCGTCGTCATTCTGGTGCGCGTGATCGACGGGGCGATCCGGCGGGGCCAGCAGGTCCGCTTCATGGCCGCCGGCTCCACGCATCTGGTGGACCGGGTGGGCGCGTTCCGGCCCAAGATCGAGCAGCTGGACGAACTGGGACCCGGCGAGATCGGCTTCATCACCGCGCAGATCAAGGACATCGCCGACACCGCGGTCGGCGACACCATCACCACCGTGAAGGGCGGGGCGACGGACGCGCTGCCCGGCTTCAAGGAGGTGCAGCCCGTCGTCTTCTGCGGCCTGTTCCCCGCCGACGCGGCCGATTTCGACAAGCTGCGGGACTCCGTCGCCCGCCTGCGCCTGAACGACGCCAGCTTCTCCTATGAGATGGAGACGTCCGCCGCGCTCGGCATGGGCTTCCGCTGCGGCTTTCTGGGCCTGCTCCATCTGGAGATCATCCAGGAGCGCCTGACTCGCGAATACGATCTGGACCTGATCACCACCGCGCCGTCCGTTGTGTACCGCGTGCGCTTCCGGGGTGGCGGGGAGGCGATGATCCACAACCCGGCCGACTGGCCGGACCCGACCCGCATCGAGGAGGTGGACGAGCCCTGGATCAAGGCCGTCATCTACGTCCCCGACGAGTATCTCGGCTCCGTGCTCAAGCTCTGCCAGGACCGGCGCGGCATCCAGACGGACCTGACCTATGTCGGCGGGCGCGCCCAGGTGAGCTACGAGCTGCCCTTGAACGAGGTCGTGTTCGACTTCTACGATCGCCTGAAGAGCCTGTCGCGCGGCTATGCCAGCTTCGACTACGAACAGATCGGCCTGCGCCCCGGCGACCTGGTGCTGATGAACATCCTGGTGAACGCGGAGGCGGTCGACGCGCTTTCGATGATCGTCCACCGGGCAGCGGCCGAGGCGCGCGGCCGGCAGCTGTGCGAGCGCCTAAAGGACCTGATCCCCCGCCACCTCTTCAAGATTCCCGTCCAGGCCGCGATCGGCGGCAAGGTGGTCGCGCGCGAAACCATCAGCGCGATGCGAAAGGACGTGACGGCGAAGTGCTACGGCGGCGACATCAGCCGCAAGAAGAAGCTGCTGGACAAGCAAAAGGCGGGCAAAGCCAAGATGCGGGAATATGGGAGTGTGAGCATCCCGCAGGAGGCGTTCATCGCGGCGCTGCGAATGGGGGAGGAATAGGCTGCCGAGAGAATGAGCCGGCCAGGTGTCGGGGGCCGGCGCTGGGAGAGGGGTTGGAGCGCGGTGCTATGCCGGGTCCGCCCCTTGCCCCCCGGGCCGTCCCGCGCCAGTCTGCGCGCGGTCAGATAGGGGAAGTTAGCTGATGGATCCGCGTCGTTCCGCTCGTCTCTGTGTCGCCCTGTGTGCCTTGACCGTGCCGGGGTTGAGCGCCGCGGAAACGGTTGCTGTCTATGCCGGACGGCTGATCGCCGATCCCGCCACCGGCCTGGGCGGGCCGGCGACGATCGTCGAGGAGGACGGCACGATCACGACCGTCACCCCCGGCCGGGTGCCGCAACCGGCCGGTGTGCGGGTGGTCGACCTGGGCGACGCCACCGTGCTGCCCGGATTGATCGACCTCCACACCCACCTGACCGGCGACCCGGGCAGCGACTATCGCGACGAGGCGGTGCAGGGCGCGGAGCACGAGATGATGGTCGGCGCGAAGAACGCGCGGCTGACCGTGCGCGCGGGCTTCACCACGGTGCGCAATGTGGGTTCCGGCCGCCTGGCCGGGATCGAGCTGGGCCGCGCCACGGCCGACGGCCTGATCCCCGGTCCGCGCGTGATCGCCAGCGGCCCCGCGATCTCCATCATCGGCGGCCATGGCGACGTGTCCGGCTTTAGACCGGAAGTGCTCTCGGCGATCGCGGCCGGCAACACCTGCACCGGCGTCGACCAGTGCACGGCCGTGGTCCGCTCCCAGGCGCGAGACGGCGCGCAGGTCATCAAGTTCACTGCGACGGGCGGCGTGCTGTCGCAGCAGGCGCGCGGCCTGGACGCGCACTTCACCGACGCCGAGATGAAGGCGATCGTCGACACCGCCCATTCGCTGGGCCTCAAGGCCGCGGCCCACGCGCACGGAGCCAGGGGGATCGAGGCCGCGTCGCGGGCCGGGGTCGATTCCATCGAGCACGGGACCTTCGCCGACGATGCGGCCCTGGATCAGATGAAGCGGACCGGGTCCGTGCTGGTGCCCACGCTGATGGCCTACACCGGCATTCGTGAGCGGCTGGGCACGGGCGTGTTCACCCCCGCGGTGGAGGTCAAGGTCCGCCAGACGCTCTCGCTCGTGGGCCAGGCCGCGAAGGCCGCCCGAGCGAAGGGCGTGCCCGTCGTGTTCGGAACGGACGCCGCAGTGTTCGAGCACGGTCGCAACGCGGAGGAGTTCGCATTGCTGGTCCAGCTTGTCGGGTTGACGCCGGCCGAAGCCGTCGCGTCGGCCACGACGGAAGCCGCCAAGGTGCTGGACATGGAGGATCGCCTGGGCCGGGTCGCGCCGGGCTATTCGGCGGATCTCATCGCGGTCGACGGCGATCCCTTGACGAACGTGGCGATCCTGCAAGATGTACGCTTCGTGATGGCATCGGGCCGGATCGTGAAGGGCGATGAACAGTGACGACGGTGCTGACGCCGGATAAGATCGACGAGTTGCGTGCGCGCGGTTCCAGCGCGGACCGGATGGCGCGCATCGGTGCCGCCGTGAACGCTCGGCTGCAGGCCACTCAGGGTGTCCAGCGCGTCGAGACCGACCAGGTCGACATGTATGTCTTTCACGACTTCCTGCCACCGGTGCAGCGCGCGATGCTGATCGAGCGGATCGACCGGCACGCGTTCCCGTCCAAGCTCTACGCGGCCGATCCGGACCGCGAGTTCCGCACCTCCTCGTCCTGCGACATGGACCGCCAGGACTGGGACATCCGCGCCATCGACCAGCGGATCAGCCACCTTCTGGGCATCATGGAGGAGTTCGGCGAGACGCTGCAGGGCCAGCGCTATGAGGTGGGGCAGCAGTTCAAGCCGCATCAGGACTATTTCCACATCACGGAGCCTTATTGGCGCGGCGAAATCCATGGCGGGGGCCAGCGCACCTGGACGGCGATGGTGTTCCTGAACGACGTGGAGGAGGGCGGGCAGACCGAGTTCACGGACATGGGCATCTCCGTCGAGCCGAGCGCCGGGACACTGCTGTTGTGGAACAACATGGGCGGCGACGGGCAACCCAACGCGCTCACGATCCACGCCGGCCGACCGGTCGTGCGCGGCACGAAGCACATCATCACCAAATGGTTCCGGGAGAACCCCTGGGGCAGCTGACCGCCGGGCGACCGCCCAGCGCGGTCGCGGTCCCGTCCATCCCTGATTCAGCCGACCGGCCCCACGCGCACCGTCGCACAACCCACCCGCCCGCCCCATCACGAGACACGCCTTGCCCTCTCACACCCCCGACCTGTCGCTGCCGTCGCTCGCAGCCCTGCCCGCCCAGCCGGAAGCCAACGCGCCGAACGCCAGCGGATCATGGCTGAACGACCTGGCGCTGGACGGGCGCACGCTGATCATCCGCAAGACGGGTGCCAGCGTCCATCTGGACTGGGCGCTGGTGCGGGAGATCGGGCGCGGCTTGCGCGTCGTGCTGATCCTGATGGTCCGCCGGTGGTGGTTGCGCGCTGTCGGGCGCGAGCGGCGCCAGCTGTGGTTCGCGCCCGATCGCCCGCGCCCTTGGTACATGGTCCACGCGGCCATGAGTTGGGCCGGGCTGGCGGTGGCCACCCGTCCGGACGACGCCTGCGCCGCCGTCTTCTTCGACGACGCGACCGTCAGCCCGCCGCAACTTCCGCCCGGGGGACTGGCCCTCAATTACGGCTGTGCGGACATTCGGAAAAGCCGTGTCGGCGCAGCCTTCGAACAGGCGTTCGGATATTCGCTCGCCGTCGATCCGCGGGCGCACCAGGGTCCGGCCGTGCGCAAGAGCGAGACGAATTCCCGCCACGATGGCTGCGTGATCGTGTGCCCGCAGGAGCCTGTCGCGGGCACGGTCGTGCAGCGCCTCGTCGACACCGGCGACGACTCGTCCGTCCTGGACCTGCGAACACAGGTGGTCGGCGGGCAGCCCGTGGCGGTGTATCCGAAGCGGCGACCCAAGTCAGATCGCTTCAACTCGATCAGCAACGTGGAGGTGTCCCTGATCGACCCTGCCGCCGTGTTCTCGACCGACGAATGCGCGGCGATCGGTCGGTTCTGCGCGGCGATGGGCCTGGATTGGGGGACGCTCGACGTGCTGCGCGACCGGCACGACGGGCGGCTCTACATCGTGGACGCGAACAAGACGGACGTGGGTCCGATGCTCAGCCTGCCGCTGCGCGACCAGTTCCGCAGCATCCGCCTGGCGAGCGAGGCGCTGCTGGCCGTGTTGGACGCCGAACCGACCGGCCCCTCGGCCGGCTGATCGTCAGTCGGGCGCGCGCTTCAGCGCCTCGCCGATCAGCCGCCGGGCGGTGTCGATGCCGACCATGGCGACGAAGGTCCCCATCCGCGGCCCCGCGCTGGTGCCGAGCAGCGTCTCGTATAGGGCGCGGAACCAGTCCCGCAGCGACGCGAACTCCCCCTCCTTGCCCACCCGATAGACTTCCGTCTGGATCGCCTCCGCGTCCGCGTCGTTCGCCAGGTCGGCGAGCGCCCGGTCCAGCCGCCGCAATCCCGCAATCTCCGGCGCGGTGGGGGCGCGACGGGCCGGAGCCTCTCCCTCCTCCGCCGCATAAGCGAGCGCGCCGTCGATCAGGGTGTCCAGTTCACCGCGAGCGTCATCCTCCAGCTCGCCGACCACGCGGGTCAGATAGCGCCAGACGGTGTCCCGGTCCGCCTCCGCGCCCAGCACGCCGATCAGGTTCAGGAGCAGGGAATAGGTGACGGGCAAGGCCGGTGGCGGAGCGCCGGCGTAACAGTGCCAGACCGGGTTGGCCGCGCGCTTGTCCGGCGACTGATCGGCATAGCGCGCGCGGAAGTCCATCAGATCGTCGGCGGCCTTTGGCACGACACGGGCGTGCAGGTGCTTGGCGCTGGTGGGTTCCCGATAGAGGAACGCCTCCAGCGACTTTTCCGGTCCCAGGCGCAGCCATTCGTCCATCGTCAGGCCGTTGCCCTTCGACTTGGAGATCTTGGTGCCGTCCTCGTCCAGGAACATCTCGTAGATCAGTCCCTCGGGCTTGCGGCCGCCCAGCACCTTGGCGATCCGCCCGCCCAGCACGCCGGAATCGGTCAGGTCCTTGCCGTACATCTCGTAATCGACGCCCAGCGCCACCCAACGCATCGCCCAATCGACCTTCCATTGCAGCTTGGCACCGCCCGACAGCACGCAATGTTCGACCCGGGTGCCCGCATCCTCGAACGCGACCAGGCCGGCCTGGGCGTCCAGCACCTCGACGGGCACCTGCAGCACCTTGCCGGACGACGGGCTGATCGGAAGAATGGGCGAGTAGGTCCGACGGCGCTCCTCGCCCAGTGTCGGCAGCATGATGGACAGAATGGCATCGTTCGCCGCCAGTACGCGACGCAGGGCGTCGTCGAACGCGCCGGAGCGGTAGCGGTCCGACGACGCCACGAACTCGAAGGAAAAGCCGAAGCGGTGCAGGAAGTCGCGCAGCAGCGCGTTGTTGTGGGCCGCGTAGCTGTCGTGGCAGCCCCACGGGTCCGGCACCTCGCACAGCGGGTGGTCGATGCCCGCCGTCATCCGCTCCCGGTCCGGCACGCCGTCCGGCACCTTACGCAGGCCATCCATGTCGTCGGAAAAGGTGATGAGGCGGGTGGGCGCGCCGCCCGTCAGCGTCTCGTAGGCGCGCTGCACCAAAGTGGTGCGGAACACCTCCTGGAACGTGCCGATGTGCGGCAAGCCGGACGGGCCGTAGCCGGTTTCGAACACGATCGGCGCGTCGCCCGGCTTGCCGTCGGGATAACGGGCCAGCAGCTTGCGCGCCTCCACGAATGGCCAGGCCTGGGAGGTCTGGGCGGCGTCGCGCATCGCGGGGTCGAGGTGAGCATCGGTCATCCCAGACCTGTCGCGGATGCGTCGCGCAACGTCCAGCGCTGCCCTGTGATCGGCGAGGGCCGTCCAGGGGCTGGCCCGGCCCGCCGCCTTGCGCCAAAGCCCATCCGTGCGCTCTCCCGCCCCCCTGCTCGTCCCCGCGCTGCACGCCTCTCACGCCGGCGTGTGGATCGCGGATCCGTCGGGCGAGGTCCGACGCGTGGACCGGGCGGAGGCGATCGGCCGGGCGGGTGACACGCCGCTCATCCTGCTCAACGCCCCGCTGGTGGCCGAACGGCTGCGCGTGTCGGAGCTGTCCGGGTTGGACCTGCTCGAACTGTTCGCCTTCGTGCATCCCGCCGCCTTCGCCGTGCCGACGCCGGCCGGCCTCGCACGCGCCCTGGGAGTGGCCCCTCCGGAGCGCGAGGCGGACGCCGCCAGAACCTTGCTGGTGCTGGCAGAGCGGATGCTGGCGCGAATGATGGAAGCCGGATGGGACCGGCGCGACGGCGCTCATGCCTCCGCGGCGGCGCTCGCCCGAGCGCGCTGGCCCTGGGCCGGGGCGGTGACGGCTCGGTTGCTGCCGCCCGCGAGCCACGAGCGGTCGGTCTTCCTCAAACTGCCGGAATGGGAGGAGCAGCCGCCCCGCGGTGCGCCGCGGCCTTTCGTCGTGTCCGATCAGTCTTCGCTGGAGCGGCTGGACCAACTGACCGGCGAGGGCGCGGAGCGACGGCCGGGTCAGCGCGATTATGCCGCGCGGGTCGGGCATATGCTCGGTCCCCGGCCGTCCGCCGACGGACCGGCCGTTCTGATGGCCGAAGCGGGCACGGGCATCGGCAAGACCCTGGGATACCTTGCGCCCACGACCCTCTGGGCGGCCGGCGCGGACGGGGCGGTGTGGGTGTCGACATATACGAAGGCCTTGCAGCGGCAGCTGTCGGCGGAGACCGCGCGCATCTATCCCGATCCGGCCGAGCGCGCGCGTCGCGTGGTCGTGCGGAAGGGCCGGGAGAACTATCTCTGCCTCCTGAACCTCGAGGACGCGGTGCAGGGCGGGTTCGCCGGGCGCGCGGCGATCCTGGCGCATCTGGTCGCCCGCTGGGCGGCCTGGACCCGGGACGGCGACATGGTGGGTGGGGACCTGCCCGGATGGCTGCCCCAGCTGTTCCGCCGCTCCGGTGCCGCGGCGCTCACCGACCGGCGCGGCGAGTGCGTGTTCGCTGGGTGCCCGCACTATCGCCGCTGCTTCATCGAGCGGTCGGCCCGCGCGTCGCAGCACGCCGACCTGGTGATCGCCAACCACGCGCTCGTGATGGTCAACGCCGCGCGCGGGCGGGAAAGCCAGCCGACCCGCATCGTGTTCGACGAAGGGCACCACCTGCACGACGCGGCCGATTCCATGTTCTCCGCCGCCCTGACCGGGTCGGAGATGATCGAGCTGCGGCGCTGGATCCTGGGTCCGGAAGGGCGCGCGCGCGGCCGACGTCGGGGACTGGCGGCCCGGCTGGCGGATGTCGCGAGCTATGACGAGGAGGGTGGACGCGCGATCGCGCGGGCGCTGGACGCCGCCACGGCCCTGCCGGCCGAAGGGTGGCTCGCACGGCTGGTCGCGGGCGAGCCGGACGGGGAGGGGGAGCGCTTCCTCTCCGCCGTGCGCGCCACGATCTGGGCGCGCGACGAGAGCGGTTCGGCGGACGCGGGCTACGGCCTGGAGTGCGAGCTGGCGGACCCGCCCGGATCCCTGGTGGACGCGTCGGCGGCGATGGCCGAGGCCTTGGCCGCGATCCACCGCCCGCTGGTGCGGCTGGGGCACAGTCTGGAGGCCCTGCTGGAGCAACCGCCCGACTGGATGGACGCGACGGCGCGCGCGCGGGTCGATGGCGCGCTCCTGGCGCTCGCCTGGCGTCGCGACACGCTGTCCTCCTGGATCGCGATGGCGATTGGGATCGGGGGTCCGCGCGACGATCGGTTCGTCGACTGGCTGAACCTGGCCCGGTTCGACGGGCGGGAATGGGACGTGGGGGTGCACCGTCACTGGCTGGACCCGGGCGTGCCGCTGGCCGAGGCGGTGCTGAAGCCGGCGCACGGCGTGCTCGTCACTTCCGCCACCCTGACCGCCGGCGGCGATTGGGACGAGGCGGACCGGCGCGCGGGGGTGGCGCATCTGGACCGCCCTGCCGAACATTTCGTGGCACCCAGCCCCTTCGACTATGCCGCGCGTTCGGAGGTGCTGATCGTGACCGACGTCGCGCGCGGCAACGGCGCGGCGCTGGCGGGCGCCTATGCCACCCTGATCGAGGCGGCCGGGGGAGGGACCTTGGGCCTGTTCACGGCCATCCGGCGGCTGCGCGCCACCCACGCCCGGATCGCCGACCGCCTGGCCGATCTGGGCCTGCCGCTCCACGCCCAGCACGTCGATCCCATCGACACCGGGACGCTGGTCGACATCTTCCGCGACGATCCGCGCGCCAGCCTGCTGGGCACCGATGCGCTGCGCGATGGCGTGGACGTGCCGGGCGAGTCGCTGCGGCTGGTGGTGATTGAGGGGGTGCCCTGGCCGAAGCCCTCCGTGCTGCACCGCGCCCGGCGCGCCGTCGGGGGCGGGTCCACCTATGACGACCGGCTGATCCGGGCGCGCCTGGCCCAGGCGTTCGGCCGCCTGATCCGGCGCGCGGAGGACCGGGGCGTCTTTGTGCTGCTGTCGGCCGCCGTCCCGACCCGCTTGCTGACCGCCTTCCCGCCGGGCACTCCGATCGAACGACTGCCGCTCGCCGCCGCGGCCGACCGGGTTCGCCGGCGGCTGGCGAGCGGCGACGCTTTGCGGCATGAAGCCTCCGGCGCGCCGACGGAGATCGCATGAAGACCCTCACCTTGATCCGGCACGCGAAGTCCGAGTGGGACGATCCGGAGCAACGCGATTTCGACCGGCCGCTCAACCCGCGCGGCCGCCGCGCGGCGCGGACGGTCGGCGAGTGGCTGCGCGGGCACGGCCTGCGCGTCGACGCCGCCGTCGCGTCGCCCGCCGCACGGGTCCGTCAGACCGTCGCCGAGCTGGCGGATGCGTGGGGCCATGAGCTGGAGCCGGTCTGGGATGCCCGCATCTATCTGGCCAGCGCGGCCACGTTGATGGAGGTGGTGTCTGAGGCCGACGACGCCGCGGCCTCACTCCTGCTCGTCGGCCACAATCCCGGTCTGGAGGATCTGGTGCTGCGGCTTGCCGGGGCGGGCGACGCGCTGGACGAGGTGGCGGAGAAGTTTCCGACCGTCAGCGTCGCGGAACTCTCCCTGCCGATCGATCGCTGGGCGCGATTGGCGGACGGACAGGGCCGGCTGGACCGTTTCACCCGCCCCCGCGATCTGGACCCCAGCCTGGGTCCGGACAGCCGCTAAGGTCAGCCCGCGTCGAGCGCGCGTTGCAGCCGATCGCGGATCGTGGCGAGGTCGTCGGCCCGAGAATGGGCGGGGGTGATGGCCGGTTCGGAGGCGATCGCGCGCTGGGCACCGTCGATGGTGTAGCCCTGGCGATTGAGCAGGTCGTCGATGCGGTGCGCCAGCGCCACGTCCGCGGGCCGATAATAGCGCCGACCGCCGGCGCGTTGCAGCGGGCGGAGCGAGGGAAACCGCTTTTCCCAGTAACGCAGGATGTGCGTCGGTCGGCCCAGTGCGTCCGCCAGCTCTCCGATCGTCCGCAAGGCGCCAGCGTCCTTTTGCCCCGCGGCCTCCATCGCGCCGGTCAGACCAGGTCCGCGACCCGGTCGCGCAGCGCCGTGGACGGGCGGAAGGTCACGACCCGGCGCGCCGAAATCGGCACTTCCTCGCGCGTGCGCGGGTTGCGTCCGATCCGCTCCGACTTCTGCCGGATCACGAAGCTGCCGAAGCCGGACAGCTTCACGTCCTCTCCCTGTCCGATCTCGTGCCGGATCAGCGACAGCACGCGGTCCACCAGGCGCAGCGACTCGGACCGGCTGAGGCCGACGGACTCATGCATCTTCTCGGCCAAGCTCGCTCGTGTAAGGGTGTCTGCCATCTTCACAATTTCTCCTTCGTGCCCACAGCCTATCGGGCGGGACAAGTGGCGGCAAGGCCACGGGAAAGCGTGATCAGAGCCGCAGCGCCAGACCGCCCCAGGTAAAGCCGCCGCCCATCGCCTCCAGCACGGCGATCTGGCCGGGCACCGCGCGGCCCGTGCGGATCGCCTCGTCCAGCGCCAGGGGCACGGACGCGGCCGAGGTGTTGGCATGGCGGTCGACCGTCACCACGACGCGGTCCGCGGGCAGTCCCATCTTCTTCGCGGAGGCCTCCAGGATGCGAGCGTTCGCCTGGTGCGGGATCAGCCAGTCGACATCGGCGACCGTCAGGCCCGCCGCGTCGAGCGTCTCGTGCAACGCGGCGGCCATGTTGGTGACCGCGTGCCGGAACACCTCTCTGCCTTTCATCCGCAGATGCCCGACCGTGCGCGTGGTGGACGGTCCACCATCGACATAGAGCAGGTCCGCGTGCCGGCCGTCGGCGTGCAGCTTGGTCGCCAGCACGCCGGGTCCGTCGTCCGCGACCTCCCGCGCCTCGAACACCGCCGCGCCCGCCCCGTCGCCGAACAGGACGCAGGTGGCGCGATCCTCCCAGTCCAGGATGCGCGAGAACGTCTCCGACCCGATGACGAGCGCGCGCCGCGCCATCCCGGACCGCAGCAGGCCGTCGGCAACGCCCGCGGCGTAGAGGAAGCCGGAACACACCGCGCCCACGTCGAACGCCACGCAGTCGTCGATGCCCAGCGCCGCCTGGATCAGCGTGGCGCTGGCCGGGAAGGTGCGGTCCGGCGTCGCGGTCGCCAGGATCAGCAGGTCGATCTGGCGCGGCTCCAACCCTGCGGCCGCCAAGGCCTTCCGCGCGGCCTCAGTGCCGAGCGATACGGTCGTCTCGTCGTCCTCGGCGATGTGGCGGAAGCGGATACCGGTCCGCTCCACGATCCACTCGTCCGTGGTGTCGACGGTCCGCGCCAGTTCCTCGTTCGATACGCGTCGGCGCGGGAGGGCCGAGCCCGTGCCGGTCAGCACGGACCGGATCATGCCGCCCCGCTGGCCAGGGGCGCGCCGCCCGGCCGAACCGCGGCCATGTCGGCGACGATGCGATCGGCCAGGCCGTCGCGCACCAGCTTCGCCGCAACGGTGATCGCCTGCGCGATCCCCTTCTCGTTCGCAGACCCGTGGCTTTTCACGACCACCCCGTTCAGGCCCAGGAAGACGGCGCCGTTGTGGTTGTTCGGGTCCAGATGGTGACGGAGAAGCTCCGTCGCCGGTCGCGACACCAGAAAGCCCAGCTTGGACCGAACGGAAGACGAGAAGGCGCGGCGCAGCAGGTCCACCACGAACCGCGCGGTGCCCTCCGCCGTCTTGAGCGCGATGTTGCCGGAGAACCCGTCGCACACGATCACGTCGACCTGCCCCGACCCGAGCTTGTCGCCTTCGATGAACCCGTGAAAGTCGAGCGGCAGGTCGGACGCGCTCTCCAGCGCCGCGGCCGCTTCCTTGATGGTGTCGGTGCCCTTCAGCGACTCGGTGCCGATGTTCAGCAGCGCCACGCGCGGCCGGCCCAGCGTCATGGCCAGCCGGGCATAGGCCGCGCCCATCACCGCGAATTCCACCAGATTGCGGCTGTCGCACTCCGCGTTGGCGCCCAGGTCCAGCATGACCACGTCGTTGTCGCCCAGCGTCGGCAGGAACGCGGCGAGCGCGGGGCGGTCGATGCCGGGCATGGTGCGCAGCGACAGCTTCGCCATCGCCATCAAGGCGCCCGTGTTGCCCGCGCTCACGGCCGCCGCCGCCTCGCCCGCCTTCACGGCCGCGATCGCCAGCCCCATGGAGGACTTGCGTCCGGACCGCAGCGCCGCCGACGGGCGTTCGTCCCCGCCCACCACGGTGTCGGCGTGACGGATCTGCGAGGCGGCCGTGAGATTGGGATGGCGGGTCAGCGCGTCCGCGATGCTGGATTCGTCGCCGACCAGCAGGAAGCGGAGGTCCGGGCTCTCACGCCTGGCCCGAGCGATCCCGGCCATCGTGACCGGCAGGCCGTGGTCGCCGCCCATGGCGTCCACTGCGATCAGCGGCCTGGCCTCGGACCCCACGTCCCTGTCCCCCTCGCTCAGGCCTCGACGGCGACGATCTCGCGACCGTTATAATGGCCGCACGCCTCGCACAGGTGGTGCGGACGCTTCAGTTCGCCGCAATTCGCGCATTCGCCGAAGGTCGGCATCGCAAGCGAGTCGTGGCTGCGGCGCATGCCGCGCCGGGAAGGGGAAGTCTTGCGTTTGGGGACGGCCATGGCGGCACCTTTGCTGTTCGCGTCGTTGCAACGGATGCTCCGAACGCGCGCAGCCCACGCTGCGGCACGCCCGAACGGCCGGGCGCGCGGTCCGGCATCAGGCGCTGCTAGCCGGGCAAGCCGAAGGGGGCAAGGGGCAAGGGGCGGAGGGCCGACACGACCATTGCCGACGCCGTCCGAGAGGGCCGCGATCCGGCGCGACCCGGCGCGACCTTGTCACCCGGTCGCCTTGCTGTCACGTGAGGCGTCGCAGGGAGGGCGCAGATGATCGTACCGGTGACACTCGCGATGGCCGCGGCGGCGGCCTTCATCAACCTCTGGCTATCGCTCAGGATCGGGGCGGTTCGGCGGAGCGCCAAGGTGCTTCACGGTGACGGCGGCGACCCGCTGCTGGGACGTCGGATGCGCGCCCAGCTGAACTTCGTCGAGAACACGCCCTTCGTCCTGGTGCTGATCCTGGCGATCGAGCTGTCGACGCGCGCGACCGGCACGCTGGCGATCGTGGGGCTGGTCTATATGGTCGGCCGGGTGGCGCACGGCCTGGGCATGGACGCCGAAAGGGGCGGGGCGGCGCGAATGGTGGGGACGGTCGTCACCCTTCTGGTGCTCGCAGGGCTGGCCGTGTGGGCGGTGGTGCTGGGCTATCAGGCGACCGGGTCGTTCGGAACCGGCGCGGGCACCGACCTGGCCTGAGCGTTCAGTGACCGCGCGCCAGCACGTCGTCGGCCACGAAGCCGTTGCTCTTGCGCTCCCGACCGAAGGTGCTGACCCCGCCATGGCCGGGCAGGAAGGTGGTGTCGTCCCCCATCGGCCACAACTTCGTGACGACCGACCGGATCAGGGCCTGCGGGTCGCTGAGCGGGAAATCGGTTCGCCCAACCGATCCCGCGAACAGCACGTCGCCGACCAGCGCCAGCCGACTTGGCGCGTGGTGGAAGACGACGTGCCCGGGCGTGTGCCCCGGCGTGTGGTGGACGCTCAGCGTCAGGTCGCCCACGGTCACCGTGTCGCCATCGACCAGCCAGCGGTCGGGCACCAGGTTGCGGGCCGGCAGGCCCCAGCGCGCGCCGTCCTCCTCCAGCCGGTCCAGCCAGAAGGCGTCCGCGCGCTCCGGCCCGACGATCGGCACACCCAGGTTTTCGGCCAGCTCCGCCGCGCCGCCGGCATGGTCGATATGGCCGTGGGTGAGCCAGATCTGTTCGACCGCGACCCCGTTCGCGGCGATCGCGCGACGGATGGTGTCCAGGTCGCCGCCCGGATCGATCACGGCCCCCTTCATCGTCGCGGTGCACCACAAGACGGTGCAGTTCTGCTGAAGCGGCGTGACGGGCACGACGGTGGCCTTGAGTGGGGCGGTCATGGTGCCGCGATGCCCGCTGTGGGCGGGCCGATCAAGCCGGTCCCCCGCCGATGACGACGGCGGCACCGCTGAGCCTGAGGCCCGGCGACCCCTGGGCGCTGCTGGACGACGCGCGGCCGGGCGGGGAGGCGCGGCTGTTCGTCCGGCCGCGCGAGGTGGTGACCACCGACAGGCCGGCCGAGGTCGACGGGCTTTTGTCCGGTTTGGAGGAGCGGGCGGAGGCTGGCCGGGTCGCCGTGGGTTGGCTCGCCTACGAGGCGGGTGCCGCCTTCGAGGCGAAGGCGCCGATCCGCCCCGGCGTCGACCCGCTCCTGTGGTTCGGCGTCTTCGACGGATCGGAGCGGGTGGTCGACGTCGCGGACCGCCTGCCACCGCCTGCCGGAGGATTGGTGGTGGACCAGCAGCCCGGCTGGTTCCGCCAGCGCTACCAGGCTGCCTTCGACTCCGTGGCCGAGGCGATCCGCGCGGGCACCGTCTATCAGGCCAACCTGACCTTCCCCAGTCGTCTGACGATCGCCGGCGACCCCTTGGCCGTCTATGCGCGTCTGCGCGAGGCCGCCGCCGCGCCCTACTGCGCCATCGTGTGGACGGGTGAGCGCCTGGTCCTCTCCTTTTCTCCCGAACTGTTCCTGGAACTGGCGGACGGCGTCCTGACCGCCCGACCAATGAAGGGCACCGCCGCGCGGGCGCCGGGCGATCCGGAGGCGGACCGCGCGCTCGCCGCCGGCCTGTCCGCCGACGAGAAGAGCCGGGCGGAGAACCGGATGATCGTGGACCTGATCCGCAACGATCTGTCCCGCGTGGCGGTGCCAGGAACGGTGCGGGTGCGCGACGCCTTCGCAGTGGAACGCTATCCGACCGTCCACCAGATGACGACGACCGTCACGGCCCACAGCGCGCTCGGCGCGGGGCCGGCCGCGGCGATCCGGGCGCTGTTCCCGTGCGGGTCGATCACCGGCGCGCCGAAGCTGGCGGCGCTCCAGGTGCTCCACGAGGTCGAGGACGGCGCGCGCGGCGTGTATTGCGGCGCGATCGGACGGATCGGACCCGGCCGCACGGCGCGGCTGTCGGTCGCGATCCGAACGCTGGCGGTGGCACCGCAGCCCGCCGCCCGGCGAGCGGGCGGCCTCGTGGACGCCACGCTGGGCCTGGGGTCGGGCGTGGTCGCGGACAGCACCGCCGCCGCCGAATATGCGGAGTGCCTGCTGAAGGGCCAGTTCGCGGCCACCGCCGTTCCCGCCTTCGACCTGATCGAGACCCTGCGCTATACGCCCGAGGGCGGGTGCGAGCGGCTGGAGCGGCATCTGGCGCGGCTGGCCGACAGCGCGGCGACCCTGGGTTTCGCCTACGACCGGCACCTGGTCCGCAACGAGCTTCAGGCCGCGACCTTTGGTCGGGGGCGGCCGGCGCGGGTGCGGGTGCTGCTGTCCCGCCGGGGATCGGTCGCCGTCGACCTGGCACCCGTGCCCGCCGAACCGGACCGGCCGTGGCGCGTCGCGCTGGCGCCGATCGACGTGCCGCACGCCGACCTGCGCCGCTGGCACAAGACGACCGACCGGGCTTTCTACGATGGCCCACGCCACCGATGCGGCGCGGACGAGGTGGTGTTCGTGGAGGGCGGCCAGATCACCGAGGGTTCGTTCACCAGCGTGTTCGCCGAACGCGCCGGACGGCTGGTCACTCCGCCCGCGCGGGCGGGGCTGTTGCCGGGCGTCCTGCGCCAGGACCTGATCGACGCTGGCCGGGCGGTCGAGGCGGACCTGACGCCGGCCGACCTGACCGGCGGCTTCTGGCTGGGCAACTCGCTTCGGGGCCTGATCGAGGCTCGTCTGACCCCTGTTTCGTAATCATTCGCTCCCCATATCGTTGGTGCGGCGCAACGTCGTTCAAACAAGGATCCGGTACGTGAGTGTGTTCTTCTCTTCCCCCCTCCTCTGGCGGATGCTCGGCGGCTTCGCGGTCGGCACCGTGCTGACGCTGGGATTGGGTGTCGTGGGCGAGCCCGCCGCGCCGCCGTCGGGCGTCACGCTGGAGGTCCAGTCTTGACCCGTCCGGCACTGATCGCCGGAGCGGCCGCGCTGGCACTGGCGGGGTTCGCCACGGTGACGCCGCTGGTCGCGCCAGCGGAAGCCGCCGAGACCGTGGCGGCACCGGCACCGGCCTTTGATCCGCCCGCCAAGGGGCGCCAGGTGGCCGTTCTGGCCGGTGGCTGCTTCTGGGGGCTCGAAGCCGTGTTCGAGCATGTGGCCGGCGTTGAGAGCGTCGTCAGCGGCTATGCCGGCGGCGCAAAGGCCGACGCGACTTACGCCAAGGTCTCGACGGAACGCACGGGCCATGCGGAGGCGGTGCGGATCACCTACGATCCGGCAAAGGTCAGCTATGGCACCTTGCTGCGCGTGTATTTCGGCGTGGCGCACGATCCGACCCAGCGGAACCGGCAGGGGCCGGACACGGGTCCGTCCTACCGCTCGGCCATCTTCCCGCAGAACGCCGCCCAGAAGGCGGTGGCGCAGCGTTACGTGGCACAGCTTCGCCAGGCGCATGTCTGGTCCCAGCCGATCGTGACCACGCTGGAAGGTGGCGCATTCTACACGGCCGAGGCCAGCCATCAGGACTTTGCCCGCCGCAATCCCAACCATGGCTATATCGTGCGCTATGACGCGCCAAAGGTCGCGGCGTTGAAGGCGCGCTTCCCCCGCCTGTACCGGGGCTAGGCCGCCAGCGGAAAGCGCAGCAGGCGGTCGCGCACGGGCACCCACGCCTCCGCCGCAGCCCCGACCGCGCGCACGATCGCCGGGTGGTCGGCGTCCAGTCCGCCGGTGAGCGAGCCAAAGGCTGGCAGGACCAGCTTGCTTAGTGTCGCCACGAAGCACCGGCGCGCGACGCGGCGACCGCGAATTGTGACTCGCAGCTTGGGATGGAAATGCCCGGACAGCTCCGGCCGCCCATCGCTGGGGTCGGCTTCGTGGCGAAGCGTCAGTCCGTCGACCGACGCCTCGTCGGTCACCTCGCCGCCGCAATGGTCGGTCAGACCGGCGTCGTGGTTGCCGGTGATCCAGACCCAGCGGCGGGATCCCGTCAGCGTGACCAGCGCCGCCCGGTCGGTGTCCGACAGCCTTTCGCAGCCGCGGGCATCGTGGAAACTGTCGCCCAGGCACCAGACCTCCCGCGCGTCCGTCGCCGCGCAGGTCGCGGTCAGATCGGCCAGCGTGGCGGCGGTGTCGTAGGGCGGCAGCATCTGGCCCCGCATGGCAAACCAGCTGGCTTTCTCGAAGTGCAGGTCGGCGACGATCAGGGCTTGGCGTTCGGGCCAGAACAGCGCGCCGGATGGCAGCGCGAAAAAGGATCGGCCGGAGAACAGGAGGGGAACCATCCGCCCGGCCCTACCGAGCGGGAGTCCGGGCGTCAAAAGCGGGGGCGTGGTGCCGCACCCAGTCCGCCGGAACCCAGCCGCCCGCGAACCGCTGAACCGCCACGGGGACGGGGGGAGAACACAGTGGCGCGGCGAATCCTTTGGGCCTTGGCGTGGGTCGTGATCGCCCTGTGCTTTCTCGCCACGATCCTGCCGCCCTTCCTCGACCGAATATATTACGCGGGGCCGGTGTCGGATCATTTCGACGGCGAACGGTTCTTCAACCCGGACGGCGACGACACGGCCGGCGCGCCGTCTGGCGGCAGCCGAGCGGGGTTCCTGTGGAGCCGGTTGACGGGGGCGGGGCAGCCGGAGTGGCCGGAGCGGGTCGCCGTCACGCCAAGCCCGCCGGCCGAGCGGCCGCCGCTCAAGGCCGGCGAAATGCGGGTGACCTGGGTGGGTCACGCGACCGCGCTGATCGAAACGCCGGGGCTCAACATCCTGACCGACCCGGTGTGGTCGGAGCGCGCGGGGCCGTTCGGGGTGGGGCCGGGGCGGGTGGCGGAGCCGGGCGTCCGCTTCGACGACCTGCCGCCGATCGACTTGGTGGTGGTGAGCCACAACCATTACGACCATATGGATTTGGCCACCCTCAAGAGTCTGTGGGAGCGGGATCGGCCAGTGGTGGTGACGAGTCTGGGCAATGACGCGGTTATGCGGTCAGCAGGGATCGGCGATGGCGGACCAACCGGACCGCTGATGGCGCTTGACTGGGGTGAGCGCGCTTACCCGCTCAGCAACAGCTCTGATGACTATGCCTATACTGAAGCCGAAGCGAGGAGCGGATCGACAGGCGTGTCGGCACTCCCGAACCGGATCACCGTCACCCGCAACCACCACTGGTCCAGCCGCTGGGGCGTGGACCGCAACCGCGCGCTGTGGTCGTCCTTCGTCATCGACACGCCCTCGGGCGCCATCTTCTTCGCCGGCGACACGGGGCTGGGCGACGGCGAGTGGCCGGCGGAGGCGCTGGCGGCGGCGGGCAAGCCCATCCGCCTGGCCCTCATCCCCATCGGCGCCTTCCGCTTCCGCCCCGGCCAGCTCGGCACCGGCAGCCACATCGGGCCGCCGGATGCGCTCAAGGTCTGGAACCGGCTGGGTCGCCCATGGACGCTGCCCATCCACTGGGGCACCTTTCGCCTGTCGAGCGAGGCCTACGCCACGCCGCCCCGGATGCTGGCCGAACTGATGCGCTGCACAGCTGGGCCTCCACAAGTGTTCGCCGCCCACGCCATCGGTCGACCGTGGATGGTGCCACCAGTCCGGTCCGGCCCGCCGCTGGACGAGGCGCGGATCGACGCTTGCGCGCGGAGGAGGGCCGTGCGGGCCTTCCGGTGAGGCAGGAAGGCGCACCTTCTGCTCATTTTGGAACGGCTGAGCCTGTCGAAGCCCCTCTCCCGTTATCGTCGCCCATTGAGAAGGACCCTTCGACAGGCTCAGGGTGAGCGGAACAAGAGCCTTATCCCTACTCTCCGGTAGGCGCGGCGGCGTCCGGGTTCTGGGTGCCACCCTCGATCGAACCGGCGTCGCTCTGGGAACCGGCACCGGTGCCCAGCTTGTCCACTCGCCGGTCGCCGCCCGCCATCGTGTTGTCGCCAAATTTCAGCGAGTCCGTCCGGTCGCCGCTCGTATCGGCGTCGTTCAACCCCATCGGCGCCTGGCCCACCGTACTGACATTGTCGGGCGGCACGTCCGCCGAGCCACAGGCGGCGAGCGCCAGCGGCAAAGCCAGGACCACGCCGCGCACACCGTTCGTCATGTCACCCATCCTTTTCAGCAATCGCCCAGGCGTCGACCCTGCGTCGTCGCCTTGATCGTCATCGTGCCCGGCCCACCCGTCTGCACCACCTTCACCGAGCTTTCGCTGGCGAAGTTCGCCGTGTCGTAGCGCCCGGCGTTCCGCACGGTGGCCACCGCCTTATCCTCGCCACGACAGGTCAGCGCCACGTCGATCTGGCCGTCGGAGACCACGTTGCGGTCCGTCGTGCAATCGTCCTGGCCGGCGTTCAGTTCCAGCAGCCCGCGTTCGACCTGTTCGGCCGTCACGCAGACCTCCTTCACCTGCGGCTTGCCGACCAGCTGCGCGCGCATCGCGTCCGCGACGGAGGTCGCGACCGGGTCCTCGGCGGTGATCTGCACGTCCTGGACCGTGGTCGTCATGCGCCATCGGCCCGTCGGAAAAGACCCCGCAGCCGCCGCCGGGCGGGCGGAGGTGGCCGCCCCGTCGGTCTCGTTTCCGGGCACCCGCTCGCACCCGGCCAGCAGGGCGGCACCGGCCGTCCACGCCAGCAGCGCGCGCCACCGTCCGGTCCATCGCGCCCCATGTCCTTCGCCGCACACCATCGCCCATTCCCCTTTGCGTTCCCCGCCGACCATCCCCACCTTCCGTCACCATGTCCATCGCAATCCGCACCTCCCTGTCCGAACCCGAAACGGGGGAGGAGTTCCGTCCGCACAGGCCGTCGCGCCCGGACAAGGCCGAAGGCGGCAAGCGGTTCGAGCTGGTCAGCGACTACCAGCCGTCGGGCGACCAGCCGACCGCCATCGCCGACCTGGTGGAACAGGTGGTGGATGGGGAGCAGACGCAGGTGCTCTTGGGCGTCACCGGCTCGGGCAAGACCTTCACGATGGCCAAGGTGATCGAGGCGGTGCAGCGCCCCGCGCTGATCCTCGCCCCCAACAAGATCCTGGCCGCGCAGCTCTACGGCGAGTTCAAGCAGTTCTTCCCGAACAACGCGGTCGAATATTTCGTCAGCTATTACGATTACTACCAGCCCGAAGCTTACGTGCCGCGCTCCGACACCTACATCGAAAAGGAGTCGTCGATCAACGAGGCCATCGACCGGATGCGCCACTCCGCCACACGGTCGCTGTTGGAGCGCGACGACGTGCTGATCGTGGCGTCCGTATCCTGCCTCTACGGCATCGGGTCGGTCGAGACCTATTCGGCCATGATCTTCGACATCCAGACCAACACTCAGGTCGACCAGCGCGAGCTAATCCGCAAGCTGGTCGCCCTGCAATATAAGCGCAACGACGTCGCCTTCTCCCGCGGCAATTTCCGCGTGCGCGGCGACACGGTGGAGCTGTTCCCATCTCACTATGAGGACACCGCCTGGCGCATCAGCTTCTTCGGAGACGAGGTGGACTCGATCGTCGAATTCGATCCGCTCACCGGCAAGCCCGGCGCGTCGCTGCCCAAGGTGCGCGTGTACGCCAACTCGCACTACGTCACCCCCGGCCCGACCATGAAGCAGGCGGCGGAGGCGATCCGACACGAGCTGGCCGAGCGGCTGAAGGAGCTGCAGGGCGAGGGCAAGCTGTTGGAGGCGCAGCGGCTGGAACAGCGCACCAACTTCGACCTGGAGATGATCGCGGCGACTGGCGCGTGCAACGGCATCGAGAACTACTCCCGCTTCCTGACCGGCCGCCTGCCCGGCGAACCGCCGCCCACGCTGTTCGAGTATCTGCCGGAAAACGCGCTGCTGTTCGTGGACGAGAGCCACCAGACGGTGCCGCAGGTGGGCGGCATGGCGCGCGGCGACCACCGGCGGAAGATCACGCTGGCCGAATACGGCTTTCGCCTGCCGAGCTGCATCGACAACCGTCCGCTGCGCTTCAACGAATGGGACGCCATGCGCCCGCAGACGGTGTGCGTGTCGGCGACGCCGGGTAGTTGGGAGATGGAGGCGACCGGCGGCGTGTTCGCCGAACAGGTCATCCGCCCCACCGGGCTCATTGATCCCCCTGTGGAGGTGAAGCCGGTCGAGGAGCAGGTCGACGACCTGATCGTGGAGGCGAAGAAGACGGCCGCCGCCGGCTATCGCACGCTCGTCACCACGCTGACCAAGCGCATGGCCGAGGACCTGACCGAGTTCCTGCACGAGGCGGGGCTGAAGGTCCGCTATATGCACTCCGACGTGGAGACGCTGGAACGCATTGAGCTGATCCGCGACCTGCGGCTGGGCGTCTATGACGTGCTGGTCGGCATCAACCTGCTGCGCGAGGGGCTGGACATCCCGGAATGCGGACTGGTCGCCATCCTGGACGCGGACAAGGAGGGGTTCCTGCGGTCCGAGACCTCGCTGGTCCAGACCATCGGCCGGGCGGCGCGCAACGTGGACGGCCGCGTGATCCTCTATGCCGACCGGACCACGGGGTCGATGGAGCGCGCGATGCTGGAGACGGAGCGCCGGCGGGAGCGGCAGCGGGCGTACAACACGGAACACGGCATCACGCCGGAGACGATCCGATCCAAGATCGGGGACATCATCGCCCATGTCTCGAACCGCGACGGCGTGCTCGTCGAGATCGAGGAGGGGCCGAGCCATATGGTCGGGCACAATCTGCGCGCCCATATCGAGAGCCTGGAAAAGCAGATGCGGGAGGCCGCGTCGAACCTGGAGTTCGAGACCGCCGGCCGCCTGCGCGACGAAATACGCGCGCTGGAAAAACACGAACTCGGCCTGCCGGAAGACGAGCACAAGGCGCCCCTGCGCGGCCGCGCGACGGAGGGCATGCCGGGGACACGCAAGGAGCGGTACGGGCGGACGCAAAGGAAGCGGGTTGGCGGCGGCAAGGTGCGGTGAGGGGAAGCGGCGTCAATTTGCGCCGGGCGGCGGCTGTTATCGCCCACTTGCGGACGTTTAATCTTCCGCCCGACCTCCTGGCCAGCGCCGCCAGCCGCGCCCTTCCCCGCAAGCATGCGTCGTATGACAGCTGAGATGCGCCTCCATGCTTAGCCGAACAGCTCGGACCGTTGAGCAACTGGCTCCATCCTCAACATGGAGGATCATCTGTGGCTCAGGATTCGACTTCCTTGCCCGTGCTAAATAGCTTTCCAGGATCGACATATTGACCTGACGGCCATTCCAACGGATCACATCAGTCGCTTCCAGTTGGATCGGTTGAAGTAGTCTTAACTCCCCGATGCCTTGGGCTGGAGATTGCCAGTTCGGTGGCCGACCACCGCACATAGCATTTGAATCGTAGACCTCCGGCGAACAGGCTCCGATAGTCGACGCGAACACTAAGGCTAGGCCCGCTTTCCACATTACATCATTGTGCACTCGTGACGAACGAATCGCAACGGCAGCTTTCCACCAAGGTCGGACGTCCGCTCGCTATTCTGACAATTTCGCATGGCCGTGTGCTAGTGCGCTGAGCGTCGATGCCCCGCCTCCTCCTCTTCAACAAACCCATGGATGTGTTGTCGCAGTTCACCGACCGGCGCTCGCCCAGCCCGCGCGCGACGCTGTCCCATTTCGTGGACGTGCCGGGCGTCTATCCGGCCGGGCGGTTGGATCGGGATAGCGAGGGGTTGCTCCTGCTGACCGACGATGGCCGGTTGCAGGCTCGCATCTCCGACCCGCGCCACTGCCTGCCCAAGACCTACCTGGTGCAGGTGGAGGGCGTGCCGGGCGACGCCGCGCTTGCCCGGTTGCGCGATGGCGTGATGCTCAAGGACGGGCCGACGCGGCCGGCCAAGGTGGAGGCGATCGAGCCGCCGGCGCTTTGGCCGCGCGTGCCCCCGGTGCGTGTGCGCCTCTCCGTGCCGGACCGCTGGGTGCGGCTGACCATTCGGGAGGGCCGCAATCGGCAGGTGCGCCGCATGACGGCGGCGGTGGGGCATCCGACGCTCCGCCTGGTGCGCTGGGCGGTGGGCGAGTGGACGCTGGATGGGATCGCGCCCGGTGAGTGGCGGGAGGCGGAGCTGAGCCCTTAATCCTCCTCGAACGCCAGGCTGCCGGTGTTCACCAGCTCGACCAGCAGGGCCAGTTCGGCCGGTGACGGCGGGCCGGCGGGTAGGGCGGGCGCGGGGGAGGCGCACAGGCTCTCCGCCAGCCGAGCGACGTCCCCGGCCGCCGCGTGCGCCTCGCCGTTCACGAACAAGACCACCCCGGTGCCGGATCGCACAAAGGCGAAGCGATGGGCCGGGTTGCGAATGGGCGCCTCTCCGCTCGCCATACGAGCGCCCAACTCGTCCGCCCCCATCGGTTCGTCGGGCGACCAATCCATCTCCGGATCGCGCGGGGCCGTGTTGTGGCGGGCGAACCAATGGGCGAAGCCGGCGCGGTCGGCCACCGCATCCATCATCAGGGCGTACAGGCGGTCGAGCGCCTCGCCAGTGATCTCGCCCGGATTGGCTTGCGCGGCGAGGCCGGGATCGGCGTAGCGGCGGTCGGTGCCCTGGACATCCAACCTCTCCAGCGCCTCGTCCGCCCAGCCGCTCACCAGCCCGCTGGCGAGCGGCGCGCGGAAGCCTACGGAATAGGTCATGCAGTCGCCGCCCAGCGCCACGCCGTCGTGCGGCACGCCGGGCGGCAGGTAGAGGATGTCGCCGGGTTCCAGCACCCACTCCGCCGTCGCCTCGAACGCTTCGAGCAGGCGCAGGTCGCCATCGGGCCGATAGCGGGTGTCGGCGTCCACGGGCGCGCCGATGCGCCATCGGCGGCGGCCCAGCCCCTGGATCAGGAACACGTCATACTGGTCAACATGCGGACCCACGCCGCCACCGTCGGCGGCCAGGCTGACCATCACGTCGTCGATCCGCCAGTCCGGCACGAAGCGGAAGGGCTCGATCAGGGCGGCGACGTCGGGGACATGGTGGTCGACGGCCTGTACCAGCAGGCTCCAGCGCTCCGCGCCCAACCGCTCCAGCCGGTCGGGCGCGAACGGACCGTGCTCCAGCGTGGCGGCCCCGCCCACGTCGGTCACCAGCCGCGACTCCGCAGTCTCCTCGCAGGCCAAACCCGCAAGCTCGTCCGGCTCCAAGGGGTTGCACCAATCGGTCCACGGGTCGCGCAGCAGCAGCGGGCGTTTCTGCCAATGGTCGCGCAGGAAGGCGGCAGGGTCGAAGTCGCTGAGGATCATGGTGGTCCGGCCGATAGGGAGGCCGGGTCTTAGCAGCGCCGACGCGCAAGGCGAGCGACGGCTTGCCCGACGGCCCGTGTCTCCGCTAACCGGCGGCGATGACCGACAGCCCTCCCGACCGCCTCGCCATCGACGCGGCCTCCCCCGACTTCGACAAGGCCGCGCTAGAGCGTGGCGTGGGCGTGCGGTTCAAGGAGCGGGAGCGGTCCGACGTTGAGGCCTATTGCGTGTCCGAAGGGTGGATCCGGGTGCAGGCGGGCCGCGCGGTCGACCGGCGCGGCAAGCCGCTGACGCTGAAGCTGACCGGTCCGGTCGAGGTCTGGTGGCGCACGGATGGCAACGACACGACCGACACCGCGGATCTGGTGCCCGGAGAACCTGGGGTGGGTGAGGCGCACCCCAGCTGATCGCGGGCGCGATTCGTTCGCTATCGACCCAGCAGGCGGCCAATCCGCGCCATCTTCGCGGCGGCGAGTTTCCGCGGCACGGGCATCCGGACCAGGTCGGCGGGCAGGATCAGCCGCAGGGGGCCCGCGTCGCGCGGTCCCGTCGGATAGATAAACCCCTCCAGCGGCCATTCGGTCGTGCCGAGACCGCCGATCGGCGCGAACCACACCCGCACCCGGCTCCAGTCGTTGGCCGGCGACACGTCCACCGCGCGCACGTCGCGTTCGATCTGCCCGCGGCGGCCGTCGATCACCGACCAGTTGGCGTGGTCCAGCCGGACCTCCCGACTGTTCACGATGCGCCGAACCACCGCGACATGGCCCAGCCGCATGCGGCCGTGCGGGCGGAAGGCCATGACCGCGCCGGCCCGCGGCCGAGGCCCGCGCGCATAATGGTCGCGCGCCTGTTCCCACCAGGTGAGCGCGTTTCCGGAAATGCGGATCCCCGACACGTCGCGCGCGAACGGCACGCATTCCAGCGACGACGCGGGCGTGGCTTCGACGGCCGGGCTGGCGGTCACGGGGGCGAGAGCCAACAAGGCGGCCATCGATCCCGTTTTCCACCGCATCCGACACCCGCCCGATTAGCTCCGATCCGGATGGGCTAGGCAGGGATGCTCAACATTTGCT
This sequence comes from Sphingomonadaceae bacterium, assembly GCA_965261015.1. Taxonomy (GTDB): domain Bacteria; phylum Pseudomonadota; class Alphaproteobacteria; order Sphingomonadales; family Sphingomonadaceae; genus CBDHCC01. The sequence goes on along the minus strand of CBDHCC010000002.1, from coordinate 391,413 downwards.
TATTCCGTGGGCTTACCGTCCCGGTAACCAAGCGCGCGGTCGACCGTGGCGGTGGTGACCGCGTGATAGCCGGGCCGGGCCTGGCGATAGACGGACTGGGCCAGCGCCGGGCCCCACTCCTTCTGTTCCAGCAGGGTCGCGAACAGCGGGGCCACGAATTTGCGCCGCCCCTGGGCCAGCAGGAACCGCTCCGCCGAGGCGCGCGCGGGCCGGTAGTCGTTGGGGAGCGCCAGCTGCAGCCAGCCGAAGCGCAGTTCGCTGTTGCCCGTGTCGTTCAGACCATAGGTGCGGTCGAGCACGGCCAGCCGGTCGGCGGGCAACCGGCGGGGTAGCGCGGCCAGGAAACGCTGCCGCTCCTGCGTGGTCCAGGCGGCCCATTCCGACGGGGCCGCACCGCCGGTGGCGAAGGCGGCGGCCAGCGCGTCCACCTTGGCAAAGGCGGGCGAGGTGATGTGGACGGCGTTGGCGGGCAGGCCGGGCTGATACAGCCACTGGTCGACGTCGACCCGCGCCATCGCGGCCTCGTCTCCGCCGAACAGATTGGCGAGCAGATCGGCGCGGAACCCCGCGGTGGTCTGTGGCTGGAAGGAGTGACGGTTGAAATAGCCGGTCAGGTAGCGGTCCCAGCGCTCGCGCCCGACAGCGGCCTCCAGCGTACGCAGGAAGGTCGCGCCCTTTTCATAGGCGATGTCGGTCAGCCCGTCGTCCGGATCGCGGCCGGTGAGGTCCAGGTGCAGCGCGGTGTCCGGGCCGGCGTTGTCCTGCAACGCGGATTGTAGGTCGGACCAGCCCAGATCGGCCAGCATCGCGGACCGCTCGCTGCCATAGAGCGCCTCCATGATCCGGTTCTCGAAATAGACGGTGAAGCCCTCGTTCAGCCAGAAATCGTCCCAGGTCGCGTTGGTGACCAGGTTCCCCGACCAGCTGTGCGCCAGTTCGTGCGCGACGAGGGAGGTCAGCGACCGATCGCCCGCCAGCACGGTGGGCGTGACGAAGGTCAGGCGCGGGTTCTCCATGCCGCCGAACGGAAAGGCGGGCGGCAGCACGAGCAGGTCGTAGCGGCCCCAGCGATAGGGACCGTAGAGCCCCTCCGCCGTGGTCACCATCTTCTCCAGGTCGGCGAACTCGTCGGCGGCCTTGGGCAGCGTGACGGGCTCTGCCCACACGCCGGTGCGTTGGCCCGTGGCTTGGAAGTCGAGGTCGCCCACCGCCAGCGCGATCAGGTAGGGTGCCACCGGCTTGTCCATGCGGAAGCGGAAGCGGCGGGTGCCGTTCGGCCCTGGCTCGCCCTCGGGAGTCAGCATCTCGGCGGACATTACGGCGGTCAGCGGGGCGGGAACGGTGATCGCCGCCTCCCACGTCTGGCGGATGCCGGGCGAGTCCTGCGTCGGGATCCAAGACCGATTCAGGATCGACTCCCCCTGGGAGAACAAGAAGGGCTGGCGCTTGCCCGCCGTCTGGTCCGGCGTTAGCCACTGGAGGGCGGGCGCGCCCGGCGCGGTGGTGTACGCGATGCGGACTTGGGCCGCGCCGCCGTGCTGGATCGTCAGCGGCGCGCCGTGCACCGGATCGCTCGCGCCGACGGCGAAGGGGAGGGGCGCGCCGTTGCCGTCGGCGACGGAGCGGACCGTCAGGTCGCGCGTGTCGAGCACCAGCTGCTTCGCACCCGCGGCGCTCTGAACGTCGAGCGTCGCGGTGCCGCTCATCGTCTTCGCCTGGAAGTCGGCGGCGAGGTCCAGCGCCACATGCGTTACCCGTGCCTCGGCCGGCCGGGCGTAGGAGTGAGTGTCCACCGCGTCGGGAGTGGTGAGGACGGGCGCGATGGCGGACGCCCCGGACCGTTCGGTCGTGGGCGGTGAGCTCGTGGGCATCGTCACGCACCCCGCCAGCATCGCCCCCGCCGCCGCGCTCGCTAGCCATTGTGTCGTCCGCGTCATGCCCTGCTCCTCCATCGCCCCATCCTTACCGGGCGGATCGGGAGCGGGGTAGGGGAGGGGCGTTGACCTGGAGGTGAATGGACACGGAGGCGGAGAGCTCCCGTCACTACGCCTCAGCTTTTATCTCAAACTTTAATGCCTACAGGCGAGGGGTTGCTCGGCCAGACGTGCCTGATCGGCCAGGAGAACGAGGTTTTGGCCGAACACATTGAATTCGACCCTGCCTTCACCGGGTAGGCCGAAGGCCAGGCCGTAGCCGGTGTGGGGATCGCTCGCGCCCCGCTGCTCGTCGTCAAGAATTGGCGCGTCAGTGCCGCGAAACGAAGCTACTACCTCTCCAGTCGCAGCATTTCGATAGGCGAGAGCGTAAAAGCCGGTTTCAAAAGCTTTTCGACCGAACTTTGTTTCAGCATCAAAATCTATCTTCCAATCGCCAACTAGACCTTTGACCTCGAAATCATTAATACCAGATCCGTAGCCGCGATTGTAGGAGTCCATTGCCAGAATGGCCTAGATCAAATCAGATTGCGCTTCATTTGCCATGCCGCGGCTCCAAAAAGAAGTCTAGTTCAGTGATTAAGCCACCCACTGGCGGGTTGGAAGGATCTGGTAGAGACATTCGGTCAATTAGAGATCCGTAGTGGCTTTCAAGTCATGGCAGTCGTTTCTTGACGCCATGCGTCACCTCGTCGTCTGTAGTATCTAGCCGGATGCGACGCACACCGGCTGTGTCCGGGTCCACGCGCTCCACGCTGGTTGGGTCCGTCAGGTCGCGGAAGCGCACCATGATTGGCCACTCGTCGCGCGGCAGGTCGGCCTCCGCTCCGCCGAACCAGCCGCCGAGCTTGCGCGTGCGCCCGAACAGGTCATCGAAGTCGGCGAGCGGTGCGCCGCCGGTGAGCGCCTGCGTCACGAAGCCCCCGAGCGAGCCCTTGGCGTCCGGCAGCTCCAGCAGCACGAAAAGGGGACCGCTCGGCAGCTCCACCATCACCGCCTCACCTTCCAAGAAGCCCTTGCCGACCCCCGTTTCCGAAAGCACGAAGTCGCCGTACTTCGTGAACTTTTCATGCACGGAGGAGCCGGTGACGGGACCCCCCGGCGTGTCCACTTGCACCGTCATGCGGTAGCGGTAGCTCGCCTCTCCGCCGCAGGCTGTGAGCGTCAGCGACGTGGCCAAGATGGCGATCAGCCGGACGACCCGGTGGAGCGGGAGAAGCGAGACACTGGTCATGGCGCGGCTCAGTAAGCCACGCGAGCGAAAAAAGAATGAGCGTGGGCGGAGGCTGGGCTAAGCCGCTCAGCCTCCGCGACCCTTCACCCCTTGGTGAACCGCTCCCCCTTCTCCGCCTTCTCCTTCAGCAGGCTGCTGATCTCGAACTCGAACTTGTCCTTATGCTTCTCCAGCCCCGCCAGGATCGTCTTCGCCCCCACCGTGTCGGCCCAGAACATCGGGCCGCCGCGGTACACCGGCCAGCCATAACCGTAGATCCAGACCACATCGATGTCGGACGCGCGCTGGGCGATGCCCTCTTCCAGGATCAAGGCGCCTTCGTTCACCATCGGGTAGAGCGTGCGCACCGTGATTTCCTCGTCAGTGATCTGGCGCTGGGGCGTGCCCGTCTTGCTCCGGAAGTCGGCCAGGATCTCGGCCACGCGCGGGCTCTCCGATGCCTTCCGCTTGTCGTCATAGTCGTAGAAGCCCGCCGACTTCTTCTGGCCCCAGCGTCCCTCGGCGGCGAGCGCGTCGCGGACATTCTCGATGCGGTTGGGGTCGCGGTGCCAGCCGATGTCCACGCCGGCCAGGTCGGCCATCTGGAACGGGCCCATGGGCATCCCGAAGTCGGTGTGGACCTTGTCGATCTGGGCCGGCGACGCGCCCTCCAGCAACAGCTTGTTGGCCTCCACCTGCCGGGGCATCAGCATCCGGTTGCCGATGAAGCCGTAGCAGACGCCCGACACGACGGCGACCTTCTTGATCCGCTTGGCAAGCGCCATCACGGTGGCGAGCACGTCGTCCGCCGTCTTCTCGCCGCGCACGACCTCCAGCAGCTTCATCACGTTGGCGGGCGAGAAGAAGTGCATGCCGACCACGTCGCCCGGCCGGTTGGTGCACGCCGCGATCTCGTCGATGTCGAGGTAGCTGGTGTTCGATGCCAGGATCGCGCCGGGCTTGGCGACGGCGTCCAGCTTGCCGAACACCTCCTTCTTGATGTCCATGGTCTCGAACACGGCCTCGATGATCAGGTCGCAGTCGCCCAGGTCGGCATAGTCCAGCGTGGTCGTGGTGTTGGCACCGAACGCCTCCACCTGTTCGGGCTTGAAGCGGCCCTTGGCGGCCGACGCCTCCCAGTTCTTGCGCATGACGCCGGTGCCGCGAGTCGCGGCCTCCTGGCTCATCTCGAGCAGCACGACGGGGATGCCCGCCTGCACGAAGTTCATGGCGATGCCGCCGCCCATAGTGCCGGCCCCGATCATGCCGACCTTTGTGATGTCGCGCAGCTTGGTGTCGGCCGGCACGTCGTCGATCTTGGCGGCCTGGCGCTCGGCGAAGAACAGGTGGCGCATGGCGGCCGATTGGGTGCCGAACATCAGCTTCATGAACTGCTCACGCTCGAACTGAAGCCCCTCGGCCATGCTGCTCTCGGTCGCCTTTACGACGCAGCGGATGTTCGCGGTGGGCGCGTCGAAACCCTTGAACTTGCGCGCGTTGGCCGCCTCGAACTCGGACACGGCGGCGGGGTCCGGAGCGACCGTCATCTCGTCGATGCGCGGGATCGGCTGCCCCGCGACCTCTTGAGCAAAGGCGATCGCGTCGGCGCGCAGCGTGTCTTCGCCGGCCAGCCGGTCGACCAGCCCGGCCTCCTTGGCCTTGGCCGCGCTGATCGGGTCGCCTTTGGCCGTCATCTCCAGCGCCAGCTTGACGCCGGCCACGCGGGGCAGGCGCTGGGTGCCGCCGGCGCCTGGCAGCAGGCCCAGCTTCACCTCCGGCGTGCCGATCTTCGCGGACGGGACGGCGATGCGATAATGGCAGCCCAGCGTCATCTCGCACCCGCCGCCCAGCGCCGTGCCGTGGATCGCGGCGACGATCGGCTTGGGAAAGGCGGCCATGCGGTCCACGACTTCGGGCAGCTGGGGCATGACGGGTGGCTTGCCGAACTCCGTAATGTCCGCGCCCGCGAAGAAGGTGCGGCCGTCGCACGCCAGGACGAGCGCCTTGACGCCGTCGTCACCCTCCGCCTCGTCCAGCGCCTTGGCGACGCCGGTGCGGACCTCGGCGCTCAGTGCGTTCACGGGCGGGTTGTTCGAGACGATGACGAGAACCTCGCCGTGGCGTTCGGTGGTGATGACGGACATTGGGTAGCTCCTTCAAGATCAATCGAGGGCCGCGTAGATCAGTCGCTTGATCTCACGGCGGACGGGGTAGGCGTTCGATGGCATCAGCTGGGTCATGAACACCAGAATGATGTCTTCGATCGGGTCGACGAAGAAGGCGGTCGAGAACATGCCGCCCCAGTAGAAGTCGCCGGCGGACCCGTTCGACAGCGCGGCGGCGGGGTCCATCGTGGTGGCGAAACCCAGGCCGAAACCGACGCCGGCATTCTCCACCTCGCTGAAAAGCCCTCGGCTCATCTGCGTCAGGTCGGCCCCGCCCGGCAGGTGGTTGGCGGTCATCAGGTCAACGGTCTTGCGGCCCAGCACCCGCTCGCCGTCCAGCGCGCCGCCGTCCAGCAGCATGCGGCAGAAACGGTGGTAGTCGGACAGGGTCGACACCAGGCCGCCGCCGCCGGACAGCAGCTTGGGCGGCCTGGCCCAGGCCGTGTCGGCCCCCGCATCGTACAGTTTCGTCTCGCCTTTCGGCGTGAGCGCGTAGCAGTCTGGCACGCGCGCGACCTTGTCGGCGGGCACCTGAAAGCCGGTGTCGACCATCCCCAACGGACCCGTGATCCGATCGGCGAACACCTCGTCCAGCGGGCGATCCTCGATCCGCTGGACGATCGCGCCCAGCAGGTCGGTCGCGACCGAGTAGGTCCAGGCCGATCCGGGATCGAACTCGATGGGCAGCTTGGCGAGCGCGGTCACGAACTCCTCCAGGCTGCCGCCGTCGAACCGCTCGAACCCGGCCTTCCGATAGGCCGCGTCGACCGGCGTGCGCTCCTGGAAGGAATAGGTCAGGCCGGCGGTGTGGCGCAGCAGGTCCACCATCCGCATCTCGCCTGTGGGCGATCGGGTGGAAAATGGCACCTGGCCGCCGCCGTTCACGAACACGCCGGCCTCCGCGAACTCCGGCAGCACGCTCGACACTGGGTCGTCCAGGGCCACCCGGCACTCCTCCACCAGCGCCATGAACGCGACCGAGGTGATCGGCTTGGTCATCGACGCGATGCGGAAGATCGCGTCCTCGCGCAGCGCCTCGCCCGGCCTCGCCTCTCCCTGCACGCTGATCAGCGCCGGATCGCCGGCCCGACTGACCAGGACGGCCGCGTGGGGCAGCAGGCCGGGATCGACATAGCGGTCCGCCAGGAAGCGCGGAATGCGTTCCAGCCGATCGGGCGCGAAGCCGAGTGCCACGGGATCGGTGACGGTCAGGGTCATGCCGCGGTCCTTCCGGTGTCCTGGCGCGTGACGGGGAGCGACGACGACAGTCCGCCGTCGACCGCGATCGCCTGTCCGTTGACATAGCTGGCCGCGTCGGAAGCGAGAAACAGCGCCAGTTCCGCCACTTCGTGCGGCACCCCGGCGCGACGCAAGGGGTTCAGCCGGCCGATCCGGTCTTCCTTGTCGTTGGCGCGCGCATAGGTGAACACGGCCTCCGTCATACCGCTTTCCACGAGGCCCGGGCAGATCGCGTTCACGCGGATGCCGGTGCCCGACAGCTGCTGGGCGGCGACCTGGACCAGGTTGATGACGCCGGCCTTCGACGCCGAATAGGCGGGACAACCGGCACCGGATCGCAGGCCCGCCACCGACGCGGTGCACAGGATGGCACCGGTGCCGCCCTCCTTGGCCGTGCGCGCCATCATCGCCTGGCCGGCGTGCTTGATCAGCAGCCAGGGGCCGATCAGGTTGGTGTTCAGGATCTGCTGCCAGTCCGCCACGGTGTGGTCGAACAGCCCCGGCAGTCCGCCCGAAATACCCGCATTGGCGTAGGCGATGTCCAGGCGGCCGTGGGTGTCGGTGGCGGCCTTGACCAGCGCCGCCACATCCTCCTCCTTGCCCGCGTTCATGCGGAGCGCGCTCGCTTGCCCGCCCTCGTCCCGGATGGCCGCGGCGGTGTCGTGGACGGACTCGTTGAGGTCGCCGACGACCAGCCGCGCGCCCTCGCGGGCCCAGAGCAGCGCCGTGGCCCGGCCGATGCCGGACCCGGCACCGGTGATGATGGCGACCTTGCCGGCCAGGCGCTGCATGGATCCGTCCTCCGTCATCATTCGGCCCCCGCTTTCGCCGCGAAGTCCCACGCGGCCTGTGCGATGATCGGCACCTGCTCGCCCATCGCCACGGCTTCTGCGGACGACGCGTTGCCATCCAGCGCGCGCTTCTTGATGCCCTGCACGATACTGGCCAGCCGGAACTGGCCGAAGGCGAAGTACCAGTCGAGCGGCGGCACGTCGGACAAGCCCGTGCGTCGGGCGTAGCGCTCCGTCATCGCCTCGGCCGTGGGAATGCCCAGCGCGTCCAGGTCCTTGCCCAGCAGCCCCGCGCGACCCTCCGACGGCACGAACCAGTGCATCAGCAGGTAGGACAGGTCCGCCATCGGGTCGCCCAAGGTCGATAGCTCCCAGTCCAGCACGGCGGCGACGCGCGGACTGTCCTTGGCGTAGATCAGGTTGTCGATGCGGTAGTCGCCGTGGACGATGCCGCTGCGCGTCTGCTCCGGCAACGTGGCGGGCAGCCATTCGATCAGCCGCTCCATGACCGGCAGGTCGTCCGTCTGAGCCGCGCGGTACTGTTTGGTCCAGCGACCCACCTGACGAGCGAAGTAGGAGCCGGGCTTGCCATAGTCGGCGAGTCCCACCGCATCGACGTCGACCGCGTGCAGCTCGGCCAGCGTGTCCACCATGGCGTGATAGGCGGCCGTGCGGTCGGCGGGCGATAGGTCGGGCAGCGCGCCGTTCCAGAAGGTGCGACCCTCCACCAGCTCCATGACGTAAAAAGCGGAGCCGATCACGCCGTCGTCCTCGCACAAGCCGTAGGGTCGCGCGACGGGAAAGCCGGTCGGGTGCAGGGCGGCGATCAGCCGGTACTCCCGATCGACCGCGTGGGCAGAAGGCAATAGCGGCCCGAACGGCTTGCGGCGGAGCACATAGGCGCGGTTGGGTGTATCGACCCGATAGGTCGGGTTGGACTGCCCGCCCTTGAACTTGGCGAGTCGGAGCGGGCCGTCGAAGCCCTCCACCTTCTCCTGAAACCAGCGGGTCAGCGCCGCCTCGTCCAGCCGGTCGTCGTCGGCCAGCGGCTCGGTGCCCGTGAAGTCGGCTTCCGCGTCCATCACTCGAACACCACGACCGACCGCACCGCGTCGCCCTCTCGCAGGGTGTCGATCGCGCCATTGATGTCGGCCAGCGCAATCCGCTCCGCGATGACGCTCTCCAGGTCCAGCCTGCCGGCGAGGTAGAAGTCGACGAGGCGCGGCACGTCGATCGGGAAGCGGTTCGACCCCATCAGCGATCCCTGCAGCTTCTTTTCGGCGAGCAGGTCGAGAGCGGGCATCGGCACCGCCTCGCGGATCGGCATCATGCCCACCACCGTGGCCGTGCCACCGCGTCGCAGCAGGCGGAGCGCCATCTGGCCGGTGGCGATGCGGCCGACGCACTCGATCGCGTGGTGGACGCCACCTTTCGTCAGCTCGACCACCTGCTCCTTCAGCATCTCGTCGCCCGGGTCGAAGGAGTGGGTGGCGCCGAGCGTCTCGGCCAGCGCGCGCTTGTCGGCCACGGGGTCCACCGCGACGATGATCCCGGCGCCCGCGATCCGCGCCGCCTCGATCGCGGCCAGGCCAATGCCGCCGCAGCCGATCACCGCCACCGCCTCGCCCGGCCGCACCTGCGCGGTGTTGAAGATCGCCCCAGCCCCCGTCACGACCGCGCAGCCGAGCAGCGCGGCGCGATCGAACGGCATTTCCCGATCGATCGCCACCGCCTGGTTCTCGTGGACCAGCAGCATCTCGGCATAGCCGCCGATCCCCAACAGCGGGTGGGCCACGCCACCGTCGACCGACAGGCGCGACGGCTCCGTCTGCTTGCGCTTGGTGGACGGGTCGACGCAGAGCGCCATGCGACCCGACAGACAGAACTCGCACCGCCCGCAAAAGGCGGACAGGCAGGTGACGACGTGGTCGCCCACCCTGCACGCGCGCACGTCATCACCGATCGCCTCGACCACGCCCGCCGCCTCGTGCCCGGGCACGGCGGGCAGCGGCGTGGGATAGGCCCCGTCGATGAAGTGCAGGTCCGACCGGCACGCGCCGCACGCCATCGTGCGGATCAGGACCTCGCGCGGGCCTGGCTTGGCCGCCTGGACGTCGGCGATCTCCAGCGGATCGCCGACCCTGGTCAGCAGCGCTGCCTTCATGCGGCACCTGCCACGGCGGGCATGCCGGCCATCGGCTGCAGGGCCGCGTCCTTGGCCGCCTTGATCGCATCGCGTCCGCCATGGCGACCGAACTCGGTCCGCGCGATGGCCCGGGCATGGACCTCGTCCGGTCCGTCGGCGAGGCGCAGCGTGCGGATGCCGGCATAGGACGACGCCAGCCCCGCGTCCGTCGTCACGCCCGCGCCGCCGAAGGCCTGAATCGCGTCGTCCAGGATGGCGAGCGCCATGCGGGGCGCCGCCACCTTGATCATCGCGATCTCGTCGCGCGCCGCCTTGTTGCCCGCCCGGTCCATCATGTCGGCGGCCTTCAGGCATAAAAGGCGTGTCATCTCGATGTTGATGCGCGCGTCGGCCACCCGCTGCTCCCACACCGAATATTCCGCGATGGTCTTGCCGAACGCGACCCGGCTCATCAGCCGCTTCGTCATCTTCTCCAAGGCCTCCTCGGCCACGCCGATCGTCCTCATGCAATGGTGGATTCGGCCCGGCCCCAGGCGCCCCTGCGCGATCTCGAACCCGCGACCTTCGCCCAGCAGCATGTTGCTGGCGGGCACGCGCACGTCCTTGATCTCGATCTCCATATGCCCGTGGGGCGCGTCGTCATAGCCGAAGACGGGCAGATGGCGCTCGATCGTGACACCCTTCGCGTCCAGCGGCATCAGGATCATCGACTGCTGGGAGTGGCGCTGGGCCGACGGATCGGTCTTGCCCATCAGGATGGTAATCTTGCAGCGCGGGTCGCCGGCACCGGACGACCACCATTTGCGGCCGTTGAGCACATAATCGTCGCCATCGCGCTCGATCCGGCACTGGATGTTGGTCGCGTCCGAAGACGCCACGTCCGGTTCCGTCATCAGGAAGGCGGAGCGGATCTCGCCTTCCATCAGCGGGATCATCCAATCGCGCTTCTGTTCGGCCGTGCCGTAGCGGTGGAAAACCTCCATATTGCCGGTGTCGGGCGCGGAGCAGTTGAAGACCTCCGACGCGAAGCCCACCCGCCCCATCTCCTCCGCGCACAGCGCATATTCCAGGTTGGTGAGCGCCGGCCCCTCGAACTCCACCGTCTCGTCCATCGGCTCGTTGCCCGACGAGGGCGGCATGAACAGGTTCCAGAGGCCCGCGGCCTTGGCCTTGGCCTTCAACTCCTCGACGACCGGCAGCACCTTCCACCGATCGCCTTCGCGCTGCTGCGCCTGGTAGGTCGGCACGGCGGGGCGGACATTGTCCTCGATGAACTGGCGCACGCGGTCGCGCCAATGGGTCTGTCGGTCGTTCAGGGTGAAGTCCATGGGGGTTCCTCTCAAGCGGTCTAACGGGCGGCGGCGGTGGGTCGTTGCGTCAGGTGACAAGATCCACCGGCTGGGTCGGGTCGGGTGGGCGGAGCGGGAAGCGCGACAGCCACCAGGCCGCCGCCAGTCCGCAGGCGAGCACGAGGGCCGCGAACACGAGCGACAGCTGGGTCAGCGTGCGCTCCGCCACCGCGCCGGGCACCGCCTGATCGGGAAAGCCCACCGCGCTCAGGATCAGGCCGGACACGAAGATGCCGATGCCCGACGTGCATTTCTGGATGAAGAAATATCCGGCGAAGAACACGCCTTCCTCCCGCCGCCCCGTGACCTCCCACGACGCGTCGGTCACGTCGGCCAGCATGGACGCGCCCAGGATGGTGGCGCCCACGCCCAACGCCGTGGCGACGCCGAAATCGACCAGCAACAGCGCCTTGACCACCGGGTCGCGCGCGTCGGGGATCGCGTGGGCGACGTACAGCCAGTAGGGCAGGGTGGCGATCAGCGCGCCGCCGATCGCCAGCAGCGTCGCGCCCTTCGGCTTGCCGTGCCGGCGACCCATCGCCTGCGCCAGCACCATCGCCAGCAGGATGCCCGCGAACAGCGTGGCCGCGTACCAGACGAAATCGTCCTGGGGCAGCCGCCAGACATAGAGCAGCAGATAGTTGGACAGCGAGAAGTTCAGCCCTTGCGACACGAAAACGAACAGCACCGCGCCCATCAGGATCGTGAAGGGCCGGAACCGAAAGGCGGTGAACACGTCGCGGACCGCCGGAATATGGGTGCCCAGGTCGGCGGGCGGACGCGCGAAGCGGCGGTGAGTGCCGATCGCGCTCACCAGCACCGCCACCGCCATCCCGACCGCGCCGACCAGCGCGAACCGGCCATAGCCATTGGCGTTCAAGAGCCCGTCGGAAAAGCCCGGCTCCGGCCGCAGGAACACGCCATAGGCGAGCGCCAGCATCGCGAGACCGCCCGCCCAGCCGAAGATGTAGCGCCAGCCCAGGATGGTCGTGCGCTCGTGGTAATCGCGCGTCATTTCCGGCGCGAGCGCGATGGACGGCACCTCATAGGCCGCCAGGCTGGCCCGTACGCCTATCGCCGTCGCCAGCAGGAATCCCAGCTGCACCGCGGGAGAGGCGGTCGGCGGGTGCCACACCGCGATCCACAGGACGGCGATGGGCAGGGCGGCCAGGTACATCCACGGGTGCCGCCGACCCCAGCGCGACCGGGTGCGATCGCTCAGATGCCCGATCACCGGATCGATCACCGCGTCGGCGACGAGCGCCAACAGCAGCATCAGACCGACCAGGCCCGCGTCCAGCCCGATCACCTGCTGATAGAAGATCAGGAGGAAGACGGAAAAGCCGTTGTCTTTGATGCCGTAAGCGACCGCGCCGAAGCCGTAGGCGAGCTTCGTCGGCGCGCCGACATGTTCCAGCGGTTCGGCGGGGCGTGCGGCGGCATCCATGATCGGGTCTGTGCGACTCCTTCTCCGCGGCCGAGGGGACCACCGGGAACGGCCCGCGTCAACCGGGTCGGCGGCGACGCTACGGCAAGCGGCGTTCCCTAAGCGCGCTTGCTCGAAGCGGCGGAAAAGCTTAGGATTCGCGGCGACAAACGGGACGGTGATCCCGACCTTGGGAGAGGATGGCACCATGGCCGAACTGGACGATTTCCGCGAAGAGACCCGCGACTGGCTGGAAGCCAACTGCCCGGCCGAGATGCGTGCACCCATCCGGTCTGAGGACGACGTCTATTGGGGTGGCCGCAACGCCACCTTCTCGTCCGACGCGCAACGGCAGTGGTTCGAGGCGTGCCGGGACAAGGGTTACACCGTGCCCGATTGGCCAAAGGCCTATGGTGGTGCCGGCCTGTCGGTGCCCCAGGCCAAGATCCTTAAGCAGGAGATGGCGCGGATCGGTGCGCGCTCGCCGCTCAACAGCTTCGGCATTTGGATGCTGGGGCCGGCGCTGCTCAAGTTTGGGACGGAGGAGCAGAAGGTCCATTATCTGGGCCAGGTCGCGCGCGGCGAAATCCGCTGGTGTCAGGGCTATTCCGAACCGGGCAGCGGGTCGGACCTCGTGTCGCTGCAGACCTATGGCGAGGACAAGGGCGACCATTGGGAGGTGTCGGGCCAGAAGGTCTGGACCAGCTACGCCGACAAATGCGACTGGATCTTCTGCCTGGTCCGCACGGACAAGACGGACAAGTACCGCGGCATCACCTTCATGCTGTTCGACATGGAGACGGACGGCGTTAGCACGAAGCCGATCAAGCTGATCAGCGGCAACTCGCCTTTCTGCGAGACCTTCATGGACAGGGTCGCCGTGCCCAAGGACCAGTATGTCGGTGAGATCAATCGCGGGTGGGACGTGGCCAAATACCTGCTGGGCCACGAGCGCGAGATGATTTCCGGGTCCGGCGGCGCGCTCGATATGCTGTCGGTGGGCGGCACCTATTCCAAGGTCATCGGCAAGAATGCGGCCGGCGAACTGGACGACCCCATCCTGCGCGCCGAGATGGCGGAGCTGGACGTGGACGTCTTCGCCTATCGCGCGATGGGCGAGCGGTTCATGGACCAGTGGAAGACCGGCACCGGACACCCGGCGGCGTCCAACATGATGAAATATGTCGGGACCGAATTGAACAAGCGCCGGCACGAGATGGTGATGGCCGGCAGCGGCTCGGCCGCGCTGGAGTGGGAGTCGGAGGAGAGCGGCAAGGGGGCCAAGGCGCGCACCTGGCTGCGGACCAAGGCGAACTCCATTGAGGGCGGCACCAGCGAGATCATGCTGAACGTGATCGCCAAGCGCATCCTGGAGCTGCCTGGGGGGTGAAGCCGGACGCGCGCCTGGCGTTCCTCCGTCCCTTCGTCATCCCCGCGAACGTGGGAATCCAGGGGCGGGGCTACCGCCCAAGCGACGGTGTGGCGTTTAGGCCGGGACTGGATCCCCGCTTTCGCGGGGATGACGATTTGTAAGATGACGGAGAACACACACCCATGCCCCTGACCCTCACCGAAGACCAGACGATGCTGCAGGATACGGTGCGGCCGTTCATGGTGGACGCGGCGCCGGTCAAGCATCTGCGCGAGTTGCGCGAGCAGGCGGATGGCCCTGGCTTCTCCCGCGATCTATGGAAGCAATTCGCCGAGATGGGTCTGCCGGGCATCCTGGTGCCCGAAGCCCAGGGCGGCCTGGGCCTTGGTCACGCCGAGGCGGGCGTCGTGCTGGAGGAGATCGGGCGCAACCTGACGCCGTCGCCGTTCCTGACCACCGCCGTCGGCGCGGCGAGCGGCTTGGCGCAGGCGGGCGGTGCCGTGGCCGACGAGTGGCTGCCCAAGATCGCGTCGGGCGACGCCGTGATCGCGCTGGCGATCGATGAGGGCACCAAGCACCGGCCGGAACGCATCGCTCTAAAGGCGGAGCGGTCGGGCAACGGCTTCAAGCTGACGGGCACCAAGAGCTTCGTGGTGTGGGGCGGGGCCGCCGACCTGATGCTGGTGGTGGCCAAGTCCGACGAGGGGCTGACCGTGTTCGCGGTAAAACCCGACGCCGACCGGCTGACCAACGACGCGCGCCGGCTGCTCGACGTGTCCACCGCCAGCCAGCTGACGTTCGACGGGGTGGAGCTGGACGCGGACGCGGTGGTGGGAGAGGTCGGCGGCGGTCAGGCCGTGCTCGCCGCCATGCTGCGCGCCGGGCGCACGGGTGCCGCGGCCGAGAGCGTCGGCGTCGCACAGGGAGCCATGGACATGACCGTCGACTACCTGAAGCAGCGCAAGCAGTTCGGCCAGCTGATCGGCGAGTTCCAGGCGCTGCAGCACCGCGCCAGCCACCTCTATGCCGAACTGGAGGTCGCGCGCGCGACCGTGATGAAGGCCCAGCAGCTGCTGGACGAGAAGAACGACGGCGCGGAGCTGATGGTGTCGGTCGCCAAGGCCAAGGCCGCGCGCGCCGCCAACCTGGCCGTTCGCGAGGGCGTGCAGATGCACGGCGGCATCGGCATGACCGACGAGTACGACATCGGCTTCTACATGAAGCGCGAACGCGCGCTGACCGAGTTTCTGGGCGACGCGCACTATCACACCGACCGGGTGGCGCGGCTGAACGGGTATTGAGGGGGGGGGCGCGCGAACCCCTCCCACCGTCATCCCCGCGAACGCGGGGATCCAGGCGGCGGGCGGTCCAACCAGCGGGTGCCGGTCAGTGAAGCACCCTGGATCCCCGCCGTCGCGGGGATGATGTGCGGAGGGGGCGGTGCTCTCCCGGTCAGATAGGAGAAGACGGATGGACGCCCCCACGACCAACCCCGCCACCCAGGTTCAGCCCGGCATGGACGCGGACGATTTCGCCATGCTGCTGGACACCGTGAGGCGCTTCGTCGCCGAGCGGCTGCGGCCGCGCGAGGATGAGGTGGCGACCAGCGATTCGATCCCGGACGATCTGGTGGACGAGATGCGCCAGCTGGGCCTGTTCGGCCTGTCCATCGCGCCGGAATATGGCGGCCTGGGCCTGACCATGGAGGAGGAGATCCGGGTCGCCTTCGAGCTGGGCCGGACGTCGCCCGCCATGCGTTCCACTTTCGGCACCAACGTCGGCATCGGGTCGCAGGGCCTGGCGATGGCCGGGTCCGACGCGCAGAAAGCCGAGTGGCTGCCGAGGATCGCGAGCGGGGAGATCATCACCTCTTTCGCGCTGACCGAACCCGGCGCGGGATCGGACGCAGCCTCGGTCGAGACGAAGGCGGTCAAGGATGGCGACGCCTACCGCCTGACCGGGGCGAAGCGCTACATTACCAACGCCGACAAGGCGCAGCTGTTCACCGTCATGGCGCGCACCGGCGGGAAGGGTGCGCGCGGCGTGTCCAGCTTCCTGGTCCCCGCCGACAGCCCGGGCCTCACCGTCGGCAACCCGGAGCGCAAAATGGGCCAGCAGGGCGCGCATGTCTGCGACGTGTATTTCGAGGATGTCGAGGTGCCCGCCGCCAATCGCATCGGCGCGGAGGGGGAGGGCTTTGCCATCGCCATGCGCGTGCTCGACCGCGGCCGGCTGCACATCGCCGCCGTCTGCGTCGGCGCGGCCGAGCGGCTGATCGCGGACATCGTCGCCTACACCACCGAGCGCAAGCAGTTCGGCGAGACGCTGTCCTCCTTCCAGCAGATCCAGGCGCAGATCGCCGACAGCAAGGCGGAGTGCATGGCCGCCAAGGCCCTGGTGCTGGAGACCGCCCGCAAGCGCGACGAGGGCCAGTCCGTCGTGCTCGACTGCGCGGCGGCCAAGCTGTTCGCGTCCGAGATGGTGGGCCGCGTCGCCGACCGCGCGGTGCAGTGCTTCGGCGGGGCGGGCTACATCGCCGACTATGGCGTGGAACGCTTCTACCGCGACGTGCGCCTGTTCCGCATCTACGAGGGCACGAGCGAAATCCAGCGGCTGATCATCGCGCGCGAGACGGTGAAGGCGGGGGGATGAGCTTGAGATGAAGCCCCTCCCTTTCAGGGGAGGGGTGGGGGTGGGGCGGTTCGACCGGGTGCGCCCATTTTTAAAGATAAACCCGGTCGCCGTTCCCCACCCCAACCCCTCCCCTGAAGGGGAGGGGTTCAACCATTGGAGCCCCTCATGGACCTCACTTCGCTCTTCTCCCTCTCCGGCCGAACGGCGCTCGTCACCGGCGGATCGCGCGGGATCGGCCGGATGTTCGTGGAGGGCTTCCTGGCCGCCGGGTGCGACCGCGTGTTCATCACCGCGCGCAAGATGGACCAGGTGCAGGCTACCTGCGACGAGCTCGGCGACAAGGTTGTCGGGATGCAGTCCGACCTGTCCACGGTCGATGGCGTGCGCGCGTTCGCCGGGGAGCTGAAGGGTCACACGGACAAGCTGGACATCCTGGTCAACAACGCGGGCGCCGCCTGGGGCGCCCCGTTCGAGGAGTTCCCGGAGGCCGGTTGGGACCGCGCGATGGACCTGAACGTCAAGTCGCCCTTCTTCCTCACCCAGTCGCTGCACGGAATGCTGAAGGCGGCGGCGACGAAGGACCGCCCGGCCAAGGTCATCAATGTGGGCTCGATCGACGGGCAGCGGCTGAACCCTTGGGAGACCTACAGCTACCACGCGTCCAAGGCGGCGATCCTGTGGCTGACCAAGCGGCTGGCCGCGCGCCTGATCGAGGACGACATCGTGGTGACCGCCATCGCGCCGGGTGCCTTCCCGTCCGACATGAACAAGGCGGCCCGCGACCACGGCGACGCGGTCGGCCAAGGCATCCCGTCCGGCCGCATCGGCACGACGGAGGACATGGCGGCCGCCGCCATCTACCTCGCCAGCCGCGCCGGCGATTACGTGGTGGGCGAGACGCTGACGGTGGACGGGGGCTTGGTGAGCGCCAGTCTGAAGACCAGCATCGACAAGTGACGACGGGGCCGAGGGCCGGGTGGGCAGGTCGCCGAGCTGCCGATCCCGGCCCTGCTGCTGCCACATCCGGTCCGCCATCCACCAGGCGCCAGGGGGACCTCACCGGCTAAAGTGCTTGTGGAAGACTTTCGAAGCGCAGGTCCGGCACATCGGCACCCCGACCGTTCGAGTCACGCCCGCCGATCGGTACGAACAAAGGCGGCGGCGTCCGGAACGCCGCCGCCTTCAACTTCTTGGCAGGCGGATCCCGGAATGGGTCCCGCCCGCGTCGCTTCTGCCGTCAGGCCATGCGAGCGCGGCTCGCCGAGTGACCGCCGGCGCGGTGCAGCATGTCGCTGATCTCGCTCGCCGAACGGCCCCCGCGTGTCACGTCGACGGACACGAAGACGCCGCCGTCGTTCAGCCGGTCGTTGTAATAGCCCGCATCCTCACGCGCGACGCCGTGATCCTCCAGCGCACCGGCCAGACCACCCGCTGCCGCGCCGACCGCGGTGCCGGTGAGCGCCGCTCCGCCGATCGCCGCCTGGGCGATCGCACCGGCGGCGACGAACGGACCGACACCCGGAATGGCGAGCGCGGCGACACCCAGCAGGGCACCCACACCGGCACCGGCCGCGGCCTTGCCGACGACGTCCTTGGCGGCCTCCTCGCCTTCCCCGTCGGTCACGGTCGTGTCGCCGTCCTGGCGCGCGATGACGGAGATCGCGTCGGAACCGACGCCGGCGGAGCGCAGGTCGTCGACGGCGCGCTGCGCTTCGGACTGGGTGTCGAATACGGCCGACGCGACGCGGTCATTGTAGGAAGCCATGATACTGATCCTCTCTCGGAATAGGGAACAGCCACAACCCGGCCGCACGCCGCTTCGTTCCCGTCACTCGTCGGATCGGGGGTAGCTGCCCAGCACCTTGACCGACGCGCCCGGCGCCTGTTCCAGCTCGCGCAGGGCGGCGGCGACGGCCGGGGCGCTGCGGTGGCCGGCCAGGTCGATGAAGAAGACGTAGTCGCGGCCCGTGTCGCGCGCCTGCCGCGCTTGGAAGCGCAGCATGTTGACGCCTTCCGCCTTCAACGAGGTCAGCAGGTCGTGGAGCGCGCCCGGCCGGTTCTGGATGGAGACCGCCAGGCTGGTGCAGTCGCTGGCGGACGCGACGGGTTGGGGCAGGATGTGCGGCAGGCACACGACGGCGAAGCGGGTGCGGTTCCGCGCGTCGTCCTGGATCGCGTGACCGACCGTGTGCAGCCCCCACACCACGCCCGCGCGCGCGCTGGCGATGGCGGCGCAGTCCGGCCGGTCGCGCACGGTCCGCGCCGCCTGCGCGTTCGACGCGACCGGACGTCGTTCGGCGTCGGGCAGATGCTCGCCCAACCAGTCGGCGCATTGGGCGAGCGCCTGGGGATGGGCCAGCACGGCCACGATCCCGTCCCGTCCGTCCACCGCGCGCAGCAGCTGGTGGCGCACCAGCAATCCGGCCTCCGCGACGATGTGCGCGGGCGACGCGTCGAGCAGGTCGAGCGTGCGGGTGACGAAGCCCTCGACGGAGTTCTCGATCGGCACCACCGCGAAGTCCGCACCGCCGCCCTCGACCGTGCGGAACACCTCTTCGAGCGATCGGGCCGGCACTTCGGCGACGCTGGTGCCGAACACCGCGTGGGCGGCTTGTTGGGAGAATGTGCCGGCGGGCCCCAGATAGGCTACACGCTGCGCGCCTTCCAGCACGCGGCAGGCGGACATGATCTCGCGCCAGATGTGCGCCACCGACTGCGCGCGCAGCGTTCCGGCGCGCGCCTGCAACCGGTTGATGACGGCGGCTTCCCGATCGGGGCGGAAGACGACGGAGCCGCTGCGCTGCTTGCACTCGCCGATCGCGCGCGCGACGGACGCGCGTTCGTCCAGAAGGTCGATCAGCCGACCGTCGATGGCGTCGATCTGTCCGCGCAGCCGGTCCAGCTCCGCGTCACTCACCATCGCGCACCAGCAGGTAGTTCGTGCGCGCGCCGGCGATCGGCCGATCGCGGTCGGTCTGCCATGCGAACGCCTCCACGCTGGCGACGCGCCGCCCGATCTTGGTGATCCGCCCCTCCGCCTGCGTGTCGATCAGCTGGCCGCCGCGCAGGAAGTCGACGGTCACGTTGATCGGCTTGATCCGAACGTCCCGGCCGTCGCCCTCGTCCAACCGGGCGCGCAGGGCGACGATGGCCGCGACCTCCAACAGGCCGGCGAGCGCCCCGCCGTGCAGATAGTCGGGACGGCCCATCACCGTGTCCCCGCCCGGCATGGTCAGGCGGATGCCCCGGGCGCTTAGCCCCAGGAAGTCGGCATAGGGCGGCAGCGGGGTCATCGCGCGGTCACCATGAAGGTCCCGGCGGCGTGGCCCAGCGGATCGTCGGCGTCGCCGTCGTGCACGAAGCCGCGCACGAACCCGATCGAGCGCGTCAGCCGATAGCACTCGCCGCGCGCGACAACCGGCCGTCCGCTGCGCGCCGGACGCAGATAGTCCAGCCGGAAGTCCAGCGTGGCCTGCGGGATCCACACGCCCCGCTTCAGCGCGATGGCGAGAGAGGTCGCCATGTCCATCAAGGCCAGGATCGGGCCGGACGCCAGCACGCCGGTCGCCGGATCGCCGACCAGCTTTTCGGCCCAGGGCAGCGTCAGTTCGCACCAATCGTCGCCGTGGTCGCGATAGCCGACGCCCAGCGCCGCGCCATGGCCCCACTTGCCCATCATCTTCAGGAAGACGGCGGGGTCGACCACGGTGCCGTGCGGGCTTTGGGAACGGGGATCGGTCATCACCGTCGCCTAAGCACGCGCGGTGGCGGCCGACAACCGGTCGCGCTAGGCTGGCGGTGGAGGAGACTGGCGATGGGCGAACGGCTGACGGTGCGGGTGGACGGGGGGGTGGCCGATGTGCGGCTGAACCGGCCGGACAAGCTGAACGCGCTCGACCCGGCGATGTTCGCGGCGATCGCGGACACGACGGAGCGGCTGGCGGACGACGACGCGGTGCGCGCGGTCGTGCTGTCGGGCGAGGGGCGGGCATTCTGCGCCGGGCTCGACATGGCGTCGATGGCGGCCGTGGGCGGGTCGGGCGACATCCGGGCGCGCACCCACGGTCGCTCCAACGTGTGGCAGCACGCGGCGATGGCGTGGGCGGACCTGCCCCAGCCGGTGATCGCGGCGGTGCACGGCGTGTGCCTGGGCGGTGGACTGCAGGTCGCCAGCGGGGCCGACATCGTGATCGCCGCCCCCGACGCGCGGCTGGCGGTGTTCGAGGTGCATTGGGGCCTGGTGCCCGACATGGGCGGCTTCGTGCGCTGGCGCGGGCGTGTGCGCGCCGACGTGCTGGCCGAACTGGCGCTCACGGGACGCGAGGTATCGGGGGACGAGGCGGTCGCCCTGGGGCTGGCGACGCGCGCGACCCCCGATCCGCTGGCTCACGCGCTGAAGCTGGCGCGAGAGATCGCCGGCAAGAGCCCGGACGCGGTGCGCGGCATCAAGCGCCTGATCCAGGCGCAGTCCGAACTGTCCGACGACGAACTGCTGGAGGCCGAGAGCGAGGAGCAGGACGCCGTGATCGGCGGCGCCAATCAGCGCGAGGCGGTGGCGGCCCGGCTGGCCAAGCGCGCGCCGGTCTTCAAGGATTAGAGCGCGAGCGGCGGTGCAATGGAGACCCTCTCCCCTCCAGGGGAGAGGAGGGAGCCACCGCAGGTGGCGGAAGGAGAGGGGAACGCCCGGGATGGGCGATGCGGCACCGCCCCTCTCCCAACCCTCTCCCCTGAAGGGGACAGGGCGTCAGTCGGGCTCCACCATCGCCCCCTCGATCTGCGCCCGGAAAATATCCGGCAGCGCGCGCGCCCCGTCCGGCCCGGTGAACACCAGGGTCGCGTCGCACAACGCCACGCACGCGCCCTCCTGAAAGGCCGCCGCGAAGATCGTCCAGCTGGACCGGCCCACCCGGCCGACGCCGTTCGCCACCGTGATCGGGGCCGGAAAGTGCGCTTCGGCCAGATAGCTGATGTCGGCGCGCGCGATCAGCACCCGCGTGCCCTCGCCGCGCGGCCAGTCGAACCGCCGATTGAAGGCCACCCGCCCGCTCTCGAAGATCGCCGCCATCGCCACGTTGTTGACGTGGCCCAGCGGGTCGAGGTCCTGGAAGCGCGTGGGCACCTCTTGCGCGTGGGGATAGCGGGCGGGGTCGGTGCGCCAGGCGGGGGGTCGGGTCATGGCATGGCCTGTTCGCCCGACGGCCGCGAAAGAGCAAGCGCGGCCGAGGGAACGCAGCGTGCCGGCAAAGGTTGAGCGCTCGACGGGGCCGCTCTGGCCAACCGCTTGAGACGATTGGGAGAACACGCATGCCGAAACGTTTCGCCGCGACCGAGACCGCCATCGAAAATGGCCTCGCGAACGCCACGCCCAAGCAGGGGGCCAAGCTGGTCGAGGACTGGCTGACGGAGATCGGAAAGGACGACGTGTCCGGATCGAAGGGCCTGCAGCACGACCTGGAGCGCCTGCACAAGGAACTGTCCGCCGACCAGCCGAATGGCGACCGGGTCCAGAAGATCCTGGGCAAGCTCGGCCCCGCGACGCTCAAGCTGGCCGACAAGGCCGACGGCGCTGTCGCCGACAAGGTCCGGCACCTGGGCGAGTCGCTCCAGAGCGCCGGGACGGAGGGCGACGACGGGAAGTGAGTGGTGACGGGCGGGTCAAGTTGGCTCGCCCGTTTTACTACGACTGCCTCAACCCGTCGCCCCGGCCTTGAGCCGGGGCCCAGCTTTTTCTTCTGATGTGTTGGCGAAAGAAAAAGGAGCTGGATCCCGGCTCAAGGCCGGGATGACGGCGAAGGGCTGGGGTGGCCGTCGAACTGCTTGGCGTTGTCGCCGATGACGAACCATGCCGGCTTCTCGGCCACAAATTCGTGGAAGCGCACTTCAAGCCCTGTCTCCGAGTCAAGACAATGTGCGGCAACCGGAAAGCTGTCTGCCGTCGAGGTGACCTCTCCCAACGAAGTCCCGCAGGTGCGGCAGAAACAGCGCGCATATTTGTAGGGCTCACCGGGTTCGAAGCACGTTACCATTTCCTCGCCCGCGACCCACGCAAAGGTCTCCCGCTTTGCTAACACGAAGGTGCTGGTCCCAACTTTGCGGCAGCGCGTGCAGTGACACGTCGCCAACATGGAGGGACGGTCCGACAGCGTGAACCGGACCGCACCGCAGCAGCAACTTCCCTAAATCATCTCACAACCCCCGCCCGATCAGCTCCTTCATGATCTCGCTCGTGCCGCCGAAGATGCGCGTCACCCGTGCGCCCTTCCACATGCGCGCGATCGGGTACTCATTCATGTAGCCGGCACCACCGTGCAGTTGCAGGCACTTGTCCATCACCTCCCACTGCAGCTCCGTGTGCCACAGCTTGGCGGCCGCGCCCTCGTCCGGGGTCAGGTCGCCGGTCACCAGGCGGGCCAGTGCCCAGTCCAGATGCGCCCAGCCGACCTGTAGCTTGGTCTTCAGGTCGGCCAGTGTGAAGCGGGTGTTCTGGAAGTCGAACACCGATTTTCCGAACGCCTTCCTGTCCTTCACGAACGCCACCGTGTCGTCGAACGCCTTCTGCGCGCTCGCCTGGGCCGAGACCGCGATGGACAGGCGCTCCTGCGGCAGTTCGCTCATCAGATAGATGAAGCCCTTGCCCTCCTCGCCCAGGCAGTTGGTGATGGGCACGCGCACGTCGTTGAAGAACATCTCCGACGTGTCGGCCGCGTCCTGGCCGATCTTGTCCAGGTTCTTGCCGCGCGCGAAGCCCTCTCGATCCGCTTCCACCAGAATGATTGACACGCCCTTCCAGCCGGGCGTGGCGGTCGGGTCAGTCTTGGCACAGACCAGCACTAGGTCGGCGTTCTGGCCGTTGGTGATGTAGGTCTTGGACCCGTTCACGACATAGTGGTTGCCGTCCTTGATCGCGGTGGTGGTGATGGATTGCAGGTCGGAGCCCACGCCCGGCTCCGTCATGGCGATGGCCGTGATGACCTCGCCCGACACCATCCTGGGCAGCCAGTGCTCCTTCTGCTCCTTGGAGCCGTAGGCGACCAGGTAGTTGCACACGATGTCGGACTGGAGGCTAAAGCCCAGCGGCGCGCCGCCGTGATAGGCCGCCTCCTCGTCCACGATGGCGTTGTAGCGGAAGTCGAGGCCCAGCCCGCCATACTCCTCCGGCACGGTGGGGCAGAGCATGCCCAGCTCGCCCGCCTTCGGCCAGACCTCGCGCGGCACGATCTTGTCGGCGTCCCACCGGGCTGCGTTGGGCGCGATCTCGTCCTCCATGAAGCGCCGGACCGTGGCGCGGAACGCCTCCTGATCCTCGTTATAGACGGTGCGGCCGCCGATGTCGGGCATGGGTCTCTCCTTTTGGCGCGCAGTGTGGAGCAGTGGGGCGGGGGGTCAAGGGGAGGGGGCAGCCCTCTCCCCTTCGGGGGAGGGGGAGAGCCGCGTCAGCGGCGAGGGAAGGGGGAGTGGGATAGCCAGCGCTCGCCGGGCGAGGCACCGTGCCCCTCTCCCAACCCTCTCCCCTGAAGGGGAGAGGGCTTTCTATTACGCCACCCGCCCCTTCACCAGCGCGTCCACGACCTCCGGATCGGCGAGCGTGGAGGTGTCGCCCAGCGCCGCCACGTCGCCCCCCGCCACCTTGCGCAGAATGCGCCGCATGATCTTGCCGGAGCGGGTCTTGGGCAGGGCGGGGGTGAACTGGATGGCGTCGGGAGAGGCGAGCGGGCCGATCTGCGCGCGCACGGTGTCGATCAGCGCGGCCCGCAATGCCCCGTCGCCCTCGACACCGACATTGGGGGTCACAAAGGCGTAGAGCGCCTGCCCCTTCACGTCGTGCGGGCGGCCGACGACCGCGGCCTCCGCCACGTCCGGGTGGGACACGAGCGCCGACTCGACCTCCGCGGTGCCCAGCCGGTGGCCCGACACGTTGATGACGTCGTCCACCCGGCCGGTGATCCAATAGTACCCGTCCGCGTCGCGGCGGCAGCCGTCGCCGGTGAAGTAGCGGCCGGGGTAGGTGGAAAAGTAGGTCTGTTCGAACCGCGCGTGGTCGCCCCAAAGCGTGCGCGCCTGGCCGGGCCAGCTGGCGGTGAGGCAGAGATTGCCGGTCGCCTCGCCCTCAAGCTCCCGCCCCTCGGCATCCACCAGGATCGGGTGGACGCCGGGCAGCGGCAGGGTAGCGCTACCAGGCTTCAGGTCGGTGGCTCCCGGCAGCGGCGCGATCAAGATGCCGCCGGTCTCCGTCTGCCACCAACTGTCGATGACGGGGCAGCGCTCATCGCCGACAACGCGCCAGTACCATTCCCATGCTTCCGGGTTGATCGGCTCTCCCACCGAACCCAGCAGCCGCAGCGAAGACCGGTCGGTGCGCGCGACGGGCGCGTCCCCTTCGGCCATCAGCGCGCGGATGGCGGTGGGCGCGGTGTAGAGGGTGGTGACGCGGTGCCGATCGACCACCTCCCACATCCGCGACGACGTGGGCCAGGTCGGCACGCCCTCGAACATCACCGTCGTCATCCCGTTGGCGAGCGGGCCATAGACGACATAGCTGTGGCCGGTGATCCACCCCACATCGGCCGTGCACCAGAACACGTCGTCGGCGGCCGCGTCGAACACCAGTTCGTGCGTCCAGGCGGCCCAGGCCAGGTAGCCGCCGGTCGTGTGCAGCACACCCTTCGGCGCGCCCGTGGACCCGGAGGTGTAGAGCACGAAAAGCGGGTCCTCCGCCTCCATCGCGACGGGATCGTGGTGGGCGGGGGCGGCGGCCACCGCCTCGTGCCAGTCCAGGTCGCGGCCGGCCACGCGCGGCACGTCGGCGCCGGTGCGGCGCAGCACGAAGACCGTGTCCACCTCCACCCCCTTCAGCGCGGCGTCGACATTGGCCTTGAGCGGGATCGGCTTGCCCGCCCTCAGCCCCTCGTCGGCGGTCACGACCACGCGGCTGTCGCAATCGCGGATGCGGCCGGCCAGCGCGTCCGGCGAAAAGCCGCCGAACACGACCGAATGCACCGCGCCGATCCGCGCGCAGGCGAGCATGGCGACCGCCGCCTCCGGCACCATCGGCATATAGAGGGTCACCCGGTCGCCCTTCGCCACCCCGCGCGCGGTCAGCGCGTTGGCGAAGCGGCAGACCTGTTCGTGGAGTTCGAGGAAGGTCAGCGTGCGCGGGGCGTCGGACGGGTCGTCCGGTTCCCAGACGATGGCCGGGTGGTCGCCGCGCGAGGCGAGGTGACGATCCAGGCAGTTGGCGGCCACGTTCAGCCGCCCGCCCTCGTACCAGCGGATGCGGACGGGGTGGTCGAACGAGCAGTCGGAGACGGTCGCGTAGGGAGCCACCCACTCGAGCCGGTCGGCGAGGGCGCGCCAATGAGTGTCGGGGTCGGTCTTCGCGCGCTCCACCAGGCGGCTGCGCCCCTCCTCGTCGATCGCGGTGTCGGACCAGCCGGCGGGAACGGGGTGGATGTCGGCCACGGGCACTCTCCTGTTTTGTGGAAGGGTGTAGCGGGGTGCCCGCCCCTTCGTCATCCCCGCGCCCTTCGTCATCCCCGCGAAGGCGGGGATCCACGCGTCTGCGAGGGGGCCGGCCCTCAACGCCCAGACTTGGTCCAACCCGCACCGTCCGCGCGTGGATCCCCGCTTTCGCGGGGATGACGTTGGAGGGTATCCGCCAGCAAGGGCGGGAGAGCATGGCGTCCACTCGCCACCCCCGCTAGGCCCGCAGCCCATGGACCTCTACTTGCCGATCGCGAACCTGTCGGTGAACGCGCTCGTCATCGTGCTGCTGGGCGGCGGGGTGGGGTTGCTGTCCGGGCTGTTTGGGGTCGGCGGCGGGTTCCTGACGACGCCGCTCCTCATCTTCTACGGCATCCCGCCGACCGTGGCGGCCGCGTCCGCCGCCAGCCAGGTGACCGGGGCCAGCGTGTCGGGCGTCTATGCCCACCTTCAGCGCGGCGGCGTCGACATGCGGATGGGCGGCGTGCTGATCGCCGGCGGGGCGGTGGGTTCGATCGCGGGCGCGGAGCTGTTCCGGCTGCTGCAGGCGACGGGGCAGATCGATACGGTCATCAACTTCCTCTACCTGATCCTGCTGGGCTCGATCGGCGGGCTGATGGCGAGCGAGGTGATCGCCAGCGACCGGGCGGCGCGCGCGGGACGGCCGGTTCCGCCGCGTCGACGGCGTCACCACCCGCTGGTCGCCAGCCTTCCGTTCCGCTGGCGCTTCTACAAGTCCGGGCTCTACATCTCGCCGCTAGCCCCCTTCATCCTGGGACTGCTGGTCGGCATCCTGACGGTCGTGCTGGGGGTGGGCGGCGGCTTCGTGATGGTGCCCGCGATGCTGTACATCCTGGGGATGAGCACGTCGGTGGTGGTCGGCACCAGCCTGTTCCAGATCCTGTTCGTGACCGCGGCCGCCACCCTGGTCCACGCGACCACCACCAAGGCGGTCGACATCGTGCTGGCGGCGCTACTGCTGGTGGGATCGGTCACCGGCGCGCAGGTCGGCGCGCGGCTGGCGACCCGCGTGTCGCCTCAGCGGCTTCGCCTCTGGCTGGCCGCGCTGGTGCTGGCGGTCGCCGCGGTGATGGCGGTGCGGCTGGGCTGGCGCCCGTCCGCCATCTACAGCGTCGAGTTGTCGTGAGGCGCGCCACAGCGCTCGCCATCGCCCTGCCGGCGCTCACCGCCCAGGCGGAACCCGTGCTGGTGCCCGACGTGTCGCAGCGCTCCGTCGAGATACGGGCCAGCTTCACCGGCGCGGAGCTGCTCTTGTTCGGCGCCATCCTCTATCCCGGTGGTCGCCAGCCCGGACGGACGCCCGACGTGGTGGTCACCCTGCGCGGCCCGACCGAATCGGTGCGCGTGCGCGAAAAGGCGCGGGTGGCCGGCATCTGGGTGAACGCGCGCGCGGCGCGGTTCCGGTCGGTGCCGGTCTATTACGCCGTCGCCTCGTCGCGCCCGGTCTCCGACATCGTCGATGAGCGCACCGCCTCGATCTACGAGCTGGGCGTGCGCAACCTGCAGCTGTCGCCGATCGGCGGCAGTCCGGCGGAACAGGCGCGCTTCGCCGCCGGACTGATCGAGCTGCGGCGCGGCGGCGGCCTGTTCGCCGAACGGCCCGACGCGGTCGAGATCACGGACGGCGTGCTCTACCGCGCGCGGCTCGACATCCCGGCGCGCGTGCCGGTGGGCACCTACACGGCCGAGACGCTGCTGATCGACCGGGGCCGGGTGGTCGCCGCGGCGGCGCGCGACGTCACCATCCGCAAATCGGGATTCGAGCGGCTGGTGGCCGCGGCCGCCCAGTCCAGCCCGTGGACCTATGGCGCGCTCGCCGTGACGCTGTCCCTGGCGCTGGGCTGGATCGCCGGGGTGCTGTTCCGCCGCCGGTGAGCGGGCCGTGAGCGGGGGCGAACCATCTGTTTACGGTTGGGGAGTAGTTTGGGCGAAACCCTCCTTCAAGGACGCGCGCCCGACCATGGACATGTTCTCCCGCCCGCTCGCCGACGCCGTCGCCGACGCCGTTCCCACGATCGTCGACGGGGCCGCGCCGGCCACGCGGGGGCAGGAGGAACCGCCGCCCGCGATCGGACGGGTGATGGCGATCGCCGGCTCCGATTCGAAGATCGTGCTGGACCTCCAGGTGCTGCACGCGCTGGCCGCGCACGACGATCCCACGCTGGCGGCGGCCGGGCAGGTGGGATCGCTCGTCAAGATCAAGCTGGGCCGCGCCTGGCTGCTCGCCTCCATCCGCACGGTGAGGCTGGAGGCGGGCGAGACGGTGCTGGCCGCCGTCGACTATATGGGCGAAGGCGACGAGGAACGGCTGTCGGGCCGGCTCTACAATTTTCGGCGCGGCATCACGCGCTATCCGACGCCGGGCGTGGAGGTGCACGCGACCACGACGGAGGACATGCGCCAGATCTTCGCCGCCGACTCCCGCGCCCATATCGAGATCGGGACCGTCTATCCCACGCGCGAGATCCGGGGCGCCCTCTACATCGACGCGATGCTGGGCAAGCACTTCGCGCTCCTGGGATCGACCGGCACCGGCAAGTCGACCTCCGCCGCTCTCATCCTGCACCGCATCTGCGAAGTGGCCCCGGACGGTCACATCGTCATGATCGACCCGCACGGCGAGTATTCCGCCGCCTTCGCCGCCAACGGCGCGCTGTTCGACGCGTCCAACCTGCAACTGCCCTACTGGCTGATGAACTTCGAGGAGCATTGCGAGGTGTTCGTCAGCGTGGCGGGCACGGAGGGTCAGTGCGACCGCGACATCCTGGCCAAATGCCTGCTCGCCGCGCGCTCGCGCAACCGCCTGGCCGAAGCGATCGGCAAGATCACCGTCGACAGCCCGATCCCCTACCTCTTGTCCGACCTGACCTCCGCCCTGACGGCGGAGATGGGAAAACTGGACAAGGCGACCGACACCGCGCCCTTCACGCGCCTGAAGAACAAGATCGAGGAGGTGAAGGGCGATCCGCGCTACGCCTTCATGTTCTCCGGCATGCTGGTCGCCGACACGATGGCGCAGTTCCTCGGCCGCATCTTCCGGCTGCCGTCGGAGGGCAAGCCCATCTCGATCATCGACGTGTCCGGCATCCCGTCGGAGATCACGTCGGTGGTGGTGGCGCTGCTAAGCCGGCTGGTGTTCGACTTCGCCATCTGGTCGAAGGGCGAACAGCGCCGCCCCATCCTGCTCGTCTGCGAGGAGGCGCACCGCTACATCCCGAACGAGGCGAACGCGCAAGGGTCGGTGGTGGGCGACATCCTGGGCCGGATCGCCAAGGAGGGGCGCAAATACGGCGTGTCGCTGGGCCTGATCACCCAGCGACCGAGCGACCTGGCCGAAGGGGTGCTGTCGCAATGCGGCACCATCCTGTCCATGCGGCTGAACAACGAACGCGACCAGAACTTCGTGCGCGCCGCCATGCCGGAGGGCGCGCGCGGCTTCCTGGACGCCATTCCCGCGCTTCGGAACCGCGAGGTGATCGTGTGCGGCGAGGGCGTGTCCATCCCGATCCGGGTCAGCCTGGACACGCTGGAGGAGCGCCGACGTCCGGCGTCGGAGGACCCGCTGTTCTCCGAATTGTGGACGCAATCGGGCGGCGAAGAGGATGCGATCGCGCGCACCATCCAACGCTGGCGCAGCCAGGGGCGATAGCGCTTGACACCCCTCCCCTTCAGGGGAGGGGCCGGGGGTGGGGAGGGAACGACCGGGCGGGTGGGGAGGAACGACCGGGCTCAATCGGGCCGGAAGTGGTCCCGCGGCACCGCCCCACCCCAACCCCTACCCTGAAGGGGAGGAGCTGACCGACGCCGGCGAGTCACAGCGACCTCCGCAGCCCGGGCTCACACCTGTTCCAGCGCTTGGCTGAAGTCCGCGATCAGGTCGTCGGCGTCCTCCACCCCGATCGAGATGCGGACCAGTTCGTCGGTGATCGCCATGGCCCGCTTGCGTTCGATGGGCACGGAGAGGTGGGTCATGGACGCTGGGTGACTGGCCAGCGTCTCCGTCCCGCCCAGGCTGACCGCCAGCTTCGCGATCACGAGCGCGTCCAGGAACCGGAAGCACGCCTCCTCGCCGCCCTTGATGAAGACCGAGAAGGTCGAACCCGCGCCCGTGCAGTGGCGTTCGAAGATGTCGCGCTGCGACGCGTCCTCGATGAAGCCCAGATAGCCGAGGCCCGCCACCTTCGGGTGGTCGCGCAGCATGGTGCAGACCTTCAGGGCGTTCTCGCCGGCGCGGCTCATGCGGAGTTCCAGCGTCTCGAGCGAGCGCAGCAGCATCCAGGCGGTGTTGGGGTCGCAGATCGTGCCGATGGTGTTCCGCAGCGCGCGGACCGGGGCCAGCATCGCCTCCGTGCCGACCAGCCCGCCGGCCACCAGGTCGGAATGGCCGCCCGCGTACTTCGTCAAGCTGTAGATCACCATCTCCGCCCCGTGCATCAGCGGCTTGCTCCACAACGGGCCCAGGAAGGTGTTGTCGATGGCGATCGGCGGCCGCGCGCCTTCGTCCGGGAAGGCGGCGTCGCGCGCGGCGCGCACGGCCTCCACGTCGACCAGCGCGTTGGTCGGGTTCGCCGGGCTTTCCAAATAGACGATCGCGACCTTGCCGCCCTGTTCGTCCGCCTTCGCCTTCGCGCGGGCCAGGATGTCGTCGATCGCCGCGCGGTCGGCCCCGGCGGGAAAGTCCAGGAACGTGATGCCGAAGCGGCCCATCACCTTGTTGATGAGCGTCTCCGTCGCGGCGTAGAGCGGGCCGGAATGGACGACCACGTCGCCCGCGCCCACGCAGGCGAGCATCACCGTCGCGATGGCGCTCATCCCCGATGAGAAGACGAGCGCGTCCTCCGCATCCTCCCAAACCGACAGGCGGTCCTCCAGGATCTCTTGGTTGGGACCGTTGAAGCGGGAATAGACCAGCCCTTCGGCGTTGCCCTCCCGCTGGCCCGTGATGTGCTCGAAATGCCGCTTGCCGGCCGCCGCGTTCTCGAACGCGAAAGTGGAGGTCAGGAAGATCGGCGGCTTCAGCGAGCCCTCGGACAGCTGCGGATCGAAGCCGTGGCCCATCATCAGGGTCGACGGCTTCAGCTTGCGCCCGCCGATCTCGGTCACGTGCGGTTTGGGTTTGCGGCGAGGCTCGACGCCGGACAGTTCGGCTTCGTTGGGCAGGTCGGGCATGGCGGGTCCTCTGTTCGTTGTCCTGGATTAGCGAAGGCGGGCGGCCTCTAGTTCCTCCCCCGCTCGGCGAGTAGCCTCAGAGCGCGATCACGCTCGCCTGCCGCCCATAGTCCGCCTCGCCGGCCAAGATGGCCCGGCGGTAGCTGTAATAGCTCTCCGGGCGCGCCAGAGTGTCCAGCCCCAGCGCCTCGACCCGCCCGACACCCGCGTCGCTCAGCCGGGCGACGACGTAGCCTTCCAGGTCGAAGCGCGCATGGCCGCGCCGCCCGTCCTTGAAGAAGCGCTCGTTGGCGGGGTCGTTGGCGGCGAAGCGGTCGCGAAAGGCGTGGTCCACCTCGTAGCTCGCCTGGGCGATGCACGGTCCGACGGCGGCGGCGATCCGGGCGCGCGTGGCCCCCAGCGCCTCCATCGCGGCCACCGTCGCGTCCGTCACCCCGGCGAGCGCGCCCTTCCAGCCGGCGTGCGCGGCCCCAACCACTCGCGCCTCCGCGTCCGACAACAGCACGGGCGCGCAGTCGGCGGTGAGGATGGCGAGCGCCACGCCGGGCCGGTCGGTGACCAGCGCGTCGGCGCGCGGCCGGGCGTCGTCGGGCCAGGGGTCCGCCACCGTCGCCACGGCGCGGCCATGGACCTGCCACACCCCCACCAGCGCCGCGCCGGGCCGCACCGCGTCGCGCGCCCGCGCCCGGTTCTCCGCCACCGCGGCCGGATCGTCGTCGGACCCCAGGCCGCAGTTCAGGCTGGCCACCACGCCCGTCGACACCCCGCCCCTCCGCCCGAAAAAGCCGTGCGGCGTGGCGAGGAGGCGGGAGCGGACGTGCGGCGGCTTCACAGCGCGCGCCGCAGGATGTGGTCGGTGTCCCGGTGCTCGCCCACCGCGAAGTCGTGGGTGGTTACGAAGGCGAAGCCGTGGCGCGTGTAGAAGCGCCGGGCGCGCGCATTGTCCTCGAACACCGACAGGTAGAGCGCGGGGGCGTCGCGCCGGCGCGCCTCGGCCAGCACCCACGCCATCAGCCGGTCCGCCACCCCGCGCCCCTGCGCGGGCGTCAGCAGGTAGAACTGGCGCAGCTCGATCGCGCCCGCCTCCGCCGCCATTGGCAATTTGGTCGGGCCGATCCGGGCATAGCCGACCAGCGCGCCGTCCGCTGCGACCAGGCGCACCGCGTCCCGCGCGCTCGCCAGGATGTCGGCCCAGGCGGCCGTCGTGTGGCCCCGCAGGAAGGCCGCCAGGTCGGCGGGCGCGTAGAGGTGGCCGAAGGTCTCCGCGAAGCTGTCCCGCGCCAGCCGGGCCAGCGCCGGGGCCTCGTTGGGGGCGGCGGCGCGCAGGGTGACGTCGCCGGTCACCCGAAGCCCTCCGCCCTCGGCCAGTCCGGATGGGTGGCGGCCAAGACCCGGAACAGCGTGCCCATGCCGCCCCCATCCACCAGCCGCTCGCGCTGGCCCGCGATCTCGTCCGTGCGCTCCGGGTTGGCACGGGCGAGCGCGTGGGCGCGCGGGCCGATCCCCAACCGTTCCAGCCACGCGCCCTGGCCGACCGGACCCTGCACGGCCAGCCCGGCGGCGGCCAGCGGCGCGGCCAGCGCGGCGAAGTCGACATGGGCGGTCAGGTCGCGCTCGCCCGGCTCGTCCCACGGGCTGACCGGCGCGTGGGCGCGCACCGCCTGCAGCGTGTCGCCCCAGGCGGGTCCTTCGTACCCGTAATCGATCGCCAGCAGTGCGCCGCCCTGTCGCGCGATCCGTTCGCCCAGCCGGCGCGCGATCGCGACCGCCGCCGGAGAGCTTTCGTGAACCGATCCGATCGGCGCGCGGCGGACCGCGGCCGGCACCAGCGCGTCCATCCCGCCGGCACCCGGTGCGGGGGCGAAGCCGTCCTTGACGACGGTCACCACCCGCTCGCGCCAGCCCTCCGCCCCGCGCTCCAGCTGAACGATCGGCAGCGCGTCGAAGAACTCGTTGGCGACCACCAGCAGCGGCCGGTCCGCCGGCAGGTCGTCGACCTCGTCGATCCAGCGCGCGTCGGGCACCAGGCGCGCCTGCGCGCGGCGCAGGGTGGGCGACGTCTCGACCAGCACCGCGTGCGGCGACAGGCCCGCGCGCCCCATCGCCGCGCGCGCGTCGCGGGTCAGCGTGCCGCGCCCCGGCCCCAGTTCCACCCACACGGCGTCCGTCGCACCCGCGCGCAGCAGCAGGTCGGCGGCCCACAGGCCGACCAGCTCGCCGAACATCTGGCTGATTTCCGGCGCGGTGGTGAAGTCGCCCTCCACCCCAAACGGGTCGCGGCTGGCATAATAGCGCGCGTTCGCCAGCTCCATCCAGCGCCAGACCGGGACCGGCCCGCCGCGTTCGATCAGGCCGGACAGGTGGCGCGCCAACCCGCCCGGCGGCAGGTCGAGAAGCTCGTCAGGCGACAGACTGCTTGCCCGCGAAGGGTTCCACCCGCTCGCGCCGCCGGGTGGAGGTCCAGATCAGCCAGATCCCCAGCAGCATCATGGGCAGGGTCAGCCACTGGCCCATCGATAGGCCGGTGCTGGCGGCGAACTCGGTCAGCTGGCGGTCAGGCTGGCGCACGAACTCGATCAGGAACCGCGCGATCGCGATCGACAGGGTGAAGGCGCCGACCAGCCGGCCGGGATAATAGCGCGCGTCCGTGCGCCAGAACAGCCAGGCGAGCACGCAGAACACCGCGACTCCCTCCAGCCCCGCCTCGTACAGCTGGCTGGGATGGCGCGGCAGGGCGTCGGGCGCGTTGGGGAACACCATGCCCCAGGGCAGCGTGGTGGGCCGGCCCCACAGCTCTCCATTCACGAAATTCGCCAGCCGGCCGAAGAACATCCCGAACGGCACGCAGCACGCGATATAGTCGCAGATCCGCAGGAACGAGAGGCCGTTGGCGCGCGCCAGCCACCACAGCGCCAGCGTCACCCCGATCACCCCGCCGTGGAACGACATTCCGCCGTCCCACAGGGTCAGGATCGCCAGCGGGTTGGAGAGGTAATAGGCCAGGTTGTAGAACAGCACATAGCCGATCCGACCGCCCAGGATGATGCCCAGCGTGACGTAGAACACCAGGTCGTCGGCGTGACGCCGGGCGAGCGGCGCGCCGGGCTGCGCGATCAGCTTCAACAAATACCACCAGCCGACCAGGATGCCGGCCAGATAGGCCAGCGAATACCAGCGGATCTGAAAGAACCCCAGATTGACGGCGACCGGGTCGAGGCCCAGCGCCGTCCATTGGAAGGCGTCGGCCGGCGCGGTGCCGGCGGCGGCGAGCAGCTGTTCGATCACGTCCCACGGTCCCCCAAAGCTTCGACGCCGGGCCTTAGCCCCGCCGGGCCGGGCGGGGAAGGGCGGCCACGTTGCGCGCGGCGCGCGGCCGGCATAAGCGTTCCGCCATGCCCAGCGCCCCCGCGTCCGTTCCCGCCGCCACCGACCCGCTGCCCGTGACGCTGGCCGACGTGCGCGCCGCGGCCGCGCGGATCGAAGGCGCGGTGGTCCGCACGCCGACCCTCTATTCGCGCACCCTGTCGCGGATCACCGGGGCGGAGGTCTGGTGCAAGTTCGAGAATCTGCAGTTCACCGCCGCCTACAAGGAACGCGGCGCGCTCAACACGCTGCTCACCATGGGCGATGCCGACCGCGCGAAGGGCGTGATCGCCGCGTCGGCGGGCAACCACGCCCAGGGCCTCGCCTATCACGCCCACCGGCTGGGCGTGCCGGCCACCATCGTCATGCCGGTGACCGCGCCGGTGACGAAGGTGGTGCAGACGGAAAGCCACGGGGCCACGGTCGTGCTGCACGGCGAGCGGTTCGACGACGCTTATGCCCATGCGCGCGTGCTGGAGGAGGAGCGGGGCTTCACCTTCGTCCACCCGTTCGACCAGCCGTCGATCATGGCCGGTCAGGGCACGGTGGCGCTCGAGATGCTGGCCGACGCGCCGGAGCTGGAGACGCTGGTCGTGCCGGTGGGCGGCGGCGGGCTGCTGGCCGGGATGGGCGTCGCCGCGCGCGGGCTGAACCCCGACATCGATCTGGTGGGGGTGGAGAGCGAACTCTACCCGTCCATGCTGAACGCGCTGGACGGCGGCGACCGGCCGACCGGCGGCGACACTCTGGGCGAGGGGATCGCGGTGTCGCGCGCGGGGACCCTGACGCCCGCGATCGTGCGCGCGCTGGGCGCCGACCTGCTGCTCGTGTCGGAACGGCATCTGGAGCGTGCCGTCAGCCTGCTGGTCGAGATCGAGAAGACGGTGGTCGAAGGGGCCGGTGCCGCCGGGCTGGCCGCGCTGCTCGCCCATCCGGAGCGCTTTCGCGGGCGTCGCTGCGGCCTGGTTCTGTGCGGCGGCAATATCGACACGCGCCTCTTGGCCAACGTGCTGATCCGCGACCTGGCGCGCCACGGCCGCATCGCCCGGCTGCGCGTCGAGCTGCACGACCGCGCCGGCGCGCTGGTCTCCATGCTGCGGATCGTCAGCGAACAGGGCGCCAACATTATGGAGGTGGTGCATCAGCGGATCTTCACCTCCGTCCCGGCCAAGGACCTGATGACGGAGATCGAGTGCGAGACGCGCGACCACGCGCATCTGGACCGTCTCGTTTCGGCACTGCGCGACGGCGGATACTCGGTCGACGTCGTGGACGTGGCCTGAAGCGTGGTAAATCCGCTTCCCACCCCCGCTCGCGGCGGGGATAAAGGGTTCGACAGCCCCGCTTTTCCAGGACCCACCCGTTGACCGCGCCTTTCCGCTTTCCCCGTTTCTTCGTGACCGGTGTCGGTCCATGCCCCTATCTGCCGGGCCGGACCGAACGCAAGGTGTTCACCGAACTGCGCGGCCCGGACGCGGCCGACCTGAACGACGCGCTTGGCCGGATCGGTTTCCGTCGCAGCCAGGGCGTCGCCTATCGGCCGTCGTGTATCGGCTGCACGGCCTGCGTGTCCGTGCGCGTGCTGGCGGGCGAGTTCCGGGCCAACGCGACTCAGCGCAAGCTGATGCGCCGCAACGACGACCTGGTCGTGACTCAGTGCCAGCCCTGGTCCACCGCCGAGCAGTTCGACCTGCTGCGCGAATATCTCTCGCTGCGTCATCCCGACGGCGGCATGTCGGAAATGGACGCCGACGACTTCGCCGACATGGTGGAGCAGACGCCGGTGAAGACCGCGATCTTCGAATATCGCGAACCCGCCGGCCCGGACGGTCGGCCGGGCCGGCTGGTGGGGGCCTGCCTGACCGACGGACAGGCGGACGGGCTGTCGATGATCTACAGCTTCTTCCGTCCCGACGAGGAGGGGCGCAAGGGCCTGGGCACCTACATCATCCTGGATCACATCCGGCGCGTCGCCGAAGCGGGCGGGCGGCACCTGTATCTGGGCTATTGGGTGCGCGGGTCGGCGCGGATGCGGTACAAGACGAATTTCCAGCCGCTCGAACGGCTGGGCCCGGACGGATGGCGGCGCTTCGACCCCGCGCTCGACGGTGGGGGGCAGCCGGTGGGACGCGGGGCGTCTGCCGCCGCGGACTGACCGCCGGCGGCGTTACTGCTGCTGTTGCTGCTGGGCTTCGCGCACCCGGACCTCGACCTCCAGCGCCTCTTCGCCCGCGCCCCGCCGGCTGCCCGCGGTGGGCGCGGCGTCGGCATAGTCCAGGCCGACCGCGACCCGCACATATGCGTCGTCCGCGCAGATGCCGTTGGCCGGGTCGAAGGCGATCCAGCCCTGCTGCGGCAGCCACGCTTCCGCCCAGGCGTGGGCGGCCACCTGGCGCTCTTCCCCGTCCCGGCGGAACAGATGGCCCGAGACATAGCGGGCGGGGTGGCCCAGCAGTCGCGCGACGGAGCAGAAGATGTGGGCGTAGTCCTGGCACACGCCGGTGTGCGCGTCGAATGCGGCGGCGGCGTCGGTGCTCACTTCCGTGGCCCCGGGCTGAAACTCGAACCGCTCGTTCAAGGAGCGGTTGAGCAGGTGCAGCCGGTCGAGCGCGCTCTCGTCCATCCGCTCCAGCCCGTGCGCGAAGTCCGCCATAGCGGCGCTCGCATGGGTCAGCGGCGTGTCGCGCAGGAACACGGTGGGCGGCAGCGGCTCGGGCGCGCCGGCGACGATGCCCGCCGTGTCCTCCGTCTGGACCAGGCCGGTCACGCCGATCGTCATCTCCGCCAATGGGCCGGTGACGTACAGCATGGCGGCCGGGTTGCCATAGCCGTCGGTCATCGACCGAAGCACGCTGTCGCAGTCGGTCTCGATCGACCATTCCAGGACCGACTGGCCATCGGTCGAGGGCGGAGTCACGCGCAGCAGCTGCAGCACGCGCGCCTGCGGGGCGGTGAAGCGGTAGTGGGTGCGATAGTCGACGGTCAGCAGCATGTCATCCGAACCCGAATTGGCGGGCGACGGCGCGGTCGACGGTCACCGTCTCGTTGATGAAATCGGTCAGGAACTGGTGCAGGCCGCCCCCGAACACCCGGTCGATGTCGGTGCCGTCCAGCCGGCTCTGCCGTTCGCGGATCGCGCGGTTGGCGCTCCCCTGCCGCCCCGTGGCCTGAGCGAGCGATGCCAGGATGCGGACCGTGTCGCGCGCGCAGGCGGACAGCGATCGCGGCAGGCCGGCGCGGAAGATCAGGAGGTCGGCGACCAGCCACGGCTTCACCGCGCCGCCGTGGATCTGGCGATAGGCCGACCGGGCGGACGCGACCTGGAGTAGCGTGTGCCACTGGTCGCGGTCGACCGTGCCGCCCACCGGCTCGCCCGCCGGCAGCAGCAGGTGGTACTTCACGTCCAGCAGCCGCGCGGTGTTGTCCGCGCGTTCCAGGGACGCGCCCAGCCGCACGAACCACAAAGCGGGGCCGTGCAGCATCCGGTTGATGGCACCCTCGAAGCCGCGGCATTCGGCCACGACCTGATCGACCAGCGGCAGCACGGCGGCGACGTCGGCGAAGGGCTGGATCGCGCGCAGGCCCAGCCAGGTGCGGTTGACCGTCTCCCACACTTCGCGGGTCAGCGCGTCGCGCGCGGCGCGCGCGTTGTTGCGCGCCGTGGTGATGGCGTTGACCACGCTGGCGGGATTGTCCGTGTCGATCAGCAGGTGCTGCGCGATGTCGGCCGGATCGGCCTGGACCAGGCGGTCGCGGTCCTCCTCCGGCGTCTCGGTCACGATCAGCGCGCTCTTCCAGGCGGACCGTCCGGCCGGGCGGGGAGCCAGCGTGCCCAGCCGCACCGTGGCCTCGACCAGGCGCGCGGCGAACTCCGCGCGCTCCATATAGCGGCCGATCCAATAGAGGTTGGAGGCGGTGGACGACAGCATCATCGGTCGGTCGCCTCGTCGGGGGCCGCCAGCACGAAGCTGTCCTTCGTCCCCCCGCCCTGCGACGAGTTCACGACCAGCGACCCCTCCGCCAGCGCCACGCGGGTCAGGCCGCCGGGCGTCACGACCGCGCCATCCGATCCGGTCAGGATGAATGGGCGGAAATCGACATGGCGGGGGGCCACGCCGCTTTCGACGTGGGTGGGGATGGTGGAGAGCGCCAGCGTGGGCTGGGCGATATAGCGGGCGGGGTCCGCCTTCAACGCGGCCCGGAACTGCTCGATCTCGGCCTTTGACGCGGTCGGCCCGACCAGCATTCCATAGCCGCCGGACCCGTCGACCAGCTTGACCACCAGCTCGTCCAGATGATCGAGCGTGTAGGCCAAGGCGTCGGGTTCGCGGCAGCGCCAGGTCTCGACATTGGGCAACAACGGCTCCGCGTCGCAGAAGAAGCGCACGATCTCCGGCATGTAGGAGTAGATCGCCTTGTCGTCGGAAATGCCGGTGCCCGGCGCGTTCACGATGGTGACGTTGCCCGCCGCCCAGGCCGCGATCAGGCCGGGCACACCCAGCATGGACGACGCGTTGAAGAACAGCGGGTCCAGATATTCGTCGTCGATGCGCCGATAGATCACGTCCACCCGCTGCCGCCCGCCGATGGTCCGCATATAGACCACGTCGTCCTCGACCAGCAGGTCCGGCCCCTGCACCAGCGTCAGGCCGGCGGAGTCGGCCAAAAAGGAGTGTTCGAAAAAGGCGGAGTTGAAATGGCCGGGCGTCAGGATCACCCGGTTGGGCGCGGCCTCCCGCCCACGCGGGGCCACCGAAGACATCATCGCGGCCAGGCTGTCGGCGTAGCTGTCGACCGGCTGCACGTCGAAGGCGCGGAACAGTTCGGGGCACAGCCGCAGCATCGCCTCGCGGTTTTCCACCATGTAGCTGACGCCCGACGGCGTGCGGGCGTTGTCCTCCAGCACGAAGAAGTCGTCCGGGCCGGTCCGCACGATGTCGATGCCGCAGATGTGCGCGTGCAGGCCGTGGGGCGGCACGACGCCGTTGGCGGGGATGCAGAATTGCGGGTTGTTCAGCACCACGTCGGGCGGGATCAACCCTTCGGCCAGGATGCGGCGCGGGCCGTAGATGTCGGCGATGAAGGCGTTCAGCGCCTCCGTCCGCTGGATCAGGCCGGCCGACAGCGCGTCCCATTCCGTGTGGGTGAAGACGCGCGGGACGAGGTCGAACGGGATGATCCGTTCCGCCGCCTCTTCCTCGCCATAGACGGCGAAGGTGATGCCCAATTCGCGAAAGTAGCGTTCGGCCGCCCCCGCGCGGCGGGTCAGCTGTTCGGGCGGTGTGCGCGCCAGCCACTCGGCCAGCGGCTCCAGATCCGACCGCCCTTCGCGCCGGGCGGCGTCGTGGCCGTACAGTTCGTCAAAGGCAGTCGGGATGGCGGGGCCTCGTTCCTTAAGGCCGTCACGACCCAGTGCCCGCCAAGGTGCCGGATGGGGCGCGGCGACGCAAGGGCCGGGCCGGGGTCGGACCGCGTGTCAGGCGGCGGACTTGGCCGCGTCCTCCTCGGGATCGCGCAGCACATAGCCGCGTCCCCACACGGTCTCGATATAGTGATCGCCCCCGCACGCCAGCGCCAGTTTCTTGCGCAGTTTGCAGATGAACACGTCGATGATCTTCAGTTCCGGCTCGTCCATCCCGCCATAGAGGTGATTGAGGAACATCTCCTTGGTCAAGGTCGTGCCCTTGCGTCGGCTGAGCAGGTCCAGCATCGCATATTCCTTGCCGGTCAGGTGGATGCGGTTGCCGTCGACCTCCACCGTCTTGGCGTCCAGGTTGACCGCCAGCTTGCCCGTCTTGATGACCGACTGGCTGTGCCCCTGGCTGCGGCGCACGACCGCCTGGATGCGGGCGACCAGTTCGTCCTTGTGGAACGGCTTGGTCACATAATCGTCAGCGCCAAAGCCGAACGACCGGATCTTGGAGTCCATCTCGGCCACGCCGGACAGGATCAGCACCGGACTGGCGACCTTTGCCACCCGCAGCTTCTTCAGCACGTCCAGCCCGTGCATGTCGGGCAGGTTCAGGTCGAGGAGGATGATGTCGTAGTCGTAGAGCTTGCCCAGATCGACACCCTCTTCGCCCAGGTCGGTGGTGTAGATGTTGAAGCCTTCGGTCGCCAGCATCATCTCGATGGCCTTGGCGGTCGTCGGTTCGTCTTCGATCAGCAATACGCGCATGGTCACAGCCCCCGTTTGCGTGGTCAGCCCGGCGGCGCGACCCCGCGGACCGGGGGTGCTCACCGCTTGTTAACCTTACCGCATGTGAAGGGAAAAGGTTAACGCACTCTTACCGTTTG
The DNA here is from genome assembly GCA_965261015.1 of Sphingomonadaceae bacterium. GTDB lineage: Bacteria > Pseudomonadota > Alphaproteobacteria > Sphingomonadales > Sphingomonadaceae > CBDHCC01. Next base: position 350,814 of record CBDHCC010000002.1, on the reverse strand, counting down.
GCGGGCGGCCCAGTCGGGAGCGGTGGCGTACCGTCGGTGGCCGCGCGCGCGTCCGGATGGGCGGGATCGCCGCGCCGGCCGGGCAGCACGTCCTCGCCGATCACCTCGCGCAGATAGAGGCTGTTGATCAGGCTGTAGGCGGCGACCAGGATGGCGGCGGAGAAGAACAGGCCGAACACGCCGAACACCACGCCGATGCCGATGATCGCGAACAGGGTCACCGCCGGCGGAATCGAGATCACGCGCTGCTGGATATACGGCGTGATGAAGGGCGTCTGGATGGCGCGCACCAGCGCATAGACGGCCAGGGCGCCGATGAACTCGTTGGTGCCGGCCGTCGCCGCCAGCCCCAGCGCGGGCAGCATCGCGGCCACCGGCCCGACATAGGGGATGAACTCCGAAATGCCCGCCAGCAGGCCCAGCGCGGCCGGCGACGGCACGCCGACGGCCCACAGGCCGAGGCCGGTCAACAGGCCGATGGCGATCATCGCGATCAGCTGCGTCTTCAGCCACAGGCGCAAGGTGACGCTGAGGTCGTCGAACGCGTCGGCGATCGCCGGCCGCTTGTCGGCGGGCACCAGCAACAGCACGCCGCGCCGATACAAGGTGGGGTCGAGGGCGAAGAAGACGGAGCCCACCAGCACCAGCAGGAAATTGAGCGTCAGGGTCACCGCGCCTTCGGCCAGCGACCCCAGGTCCTGCGCCACCCGGCTGCCGCGATAGGCGTCCTGCAGCGCGTTGGCGACCGTGTCGCCCACCGGACTGACCCGCAGCCGGGCCTCGCCATCGGCGACGAGCGTGGGGAGCGCCCGGATCAGCTCCGAGATCTGAGAGGAGAACTGCACCCCGAACAGCCAGACCAGGAAGCCGACCGCGCCCAGCACGATGGCGATCGCGAGCGCCAGCGCGCCGCGCGCGGGCAGGCCGGTGCGGCGCACCAGCTGGTCGTCGATCGTGCGGATGACCACCGCGCCCAGCACGGACCCGAAGGCCAGGATCAACAGGTCGGTCAGTTTGTAGAGCGCCACGATCAGGCCGGCCACGGCGACCAGCAGGAACAGCCGGCGCAGGAACCGCGCGTCGCGTTCGTCGGGCGCGAGCCGCTTCACGCGGGTCCCGCGCTCGTCAGGGTGTCGGGCCTGCCGGCCGCTCGCAGCCGGTCGGCGGCGAAGCGCAGGAAAGCGTCGACACGCGCGGGGCGCAGCGCGCCGGGCGGGGTCACCAGGTGCAGCGCCAGCGGCGGCACCGGCCAATCCCCCAGCACTTCGACCAGCCGTCCCATCCTCACGTCGTCCCCCACGATGAACCAGGGCAGCTGCGCCACGCCGCCACCGGCGCGCAGCAGCGGCAGCATGGCGTCGCCATTGTCCACCGCCAGCGGACCCGCCGGCCGCAGCGTGACCGCGCCGTCCGGCCCGGCGAAACGCCAGGCGTCGGCCGCGCCACCGGCGGTGTAAAGCAGGCAACGGTGGTTGCCTAGCTGTGCCGGGGACGCGGGTCGGCCGTGGAGGCTAAGATAGGCGGGCGCGGCGACCGTCGTCAGCGGAACGGCGCACAGTCGCCGGGACTTGAGCGTGCTGTCGGGCAGGGTGCCGATGCGAAAGGCCACGTCGATGCCGGCCGCCACCAGGTCCAGCCGCGCGTCCGACAGGGTCAGGTCGATGCGGGTGTCGGGATGGTCGGTCAGCCAGGCGGCGATGACCGGCGCGACGTGGCGCAGGCCGAACGAGGTGGGGGCGGTCACCCGGATCGGCCCGGCCAGCGCGGCGGCGGCCCCGCGCGCCGCCTCCTCCGCGCCCCGCGCCTCGGCCAGGATGCGGCGCGCGCGTTCGGCCAGCGCGTCACCGCTCGGCGTCAGCGTCAGGCGGCGCGACGTGCGGTGGAACAGCGGCGTGGCGAGCCGCGCCTCCAGCCGGGCCACGCCCTTCGACACCGTCGCCTTGCTCAGTCCCAGGGCGGCGGCGGCACCCGCGACGGAGCCCGCGTCCGCGACCGCGGCGAATAAGGCCCAGGCCTGCAGGTCCGGCAGGGGATCGGCCATCGACCAGCTCACTTTCCGAAACGATCGGTTTCGATCGTTTCTCTTTTGCGCCGCCGTCCTGCCGCTTATCTGTTGGTGGCACAAGAGGACCGACATCATGGACATCCGCCGCTTCGACACGCTGGGCCACGCCGATCACGGCTGGCTGGACGCGCGCCACCATTTCTCCTTCGCCGGCTATCGGGATCCCGATCGCATGGGCTGGGGCGCCATCCGGGTGTGGAACGACGACCGCATCGCCGCTGGCAGCGGGTTCGCGCCGCACGCCCACAGCGACATGGAGATCGTGACCTATGTGCGAACCGGCGCGATCACCCACCGGGACTCGATGGGCAACACCGGTCGCACCGCCGCCGGCGACGTGCAGGTGATGAGCGCGGGGTCGGGCGTCACCCATTCCGAATGGAACCGGGAGGACGAGGACACGACCCTGTTCCAGATCTGGATCGAGCCCGCCACGCGGGGCGGCGATCCGATGTGGGGAGCCAAGCCCTTTCCGGCCGCGGGTCGCGACGGCGCGTGGCAGGTGCTCGCCAGCGGGCGGGGGGACGATGGCGCGCTGCCCATCCGCGCCGACGCGCGCGTGCTGGGCGCCCGCCTGTCGGCCGGGCAGTCGGTGGAGTGCGCCGTCGCCGACGGCCGCCACGCCTATCTGGTGCCGGCGACCGGCCGGATACTCCTGGACGGTCGGACCGTTCACGCTGGCGACGGGGTCGCCCTGAACGGCGGCACCCGGACGATCCACGCCGTCGAGGACGCCGAACTGGTCCTCGTCGACGCACTCTAAGCCAAGGAACCACGACCATGACGAAGATGCTGGTGCTCTATTACTCAAGCTACGGCCACACGGCCAAGCTGGCGGAGGCGATCGCGGAGGGCGGACGGTCGGAAGGCGCGACCGTGGCGATCCGCCGCGTGCCGGAGACCGCGCCCGACGCCGTGGTGGAGGCCGCCGGCTTCCAGGCGGACGACAGCCACCCGGTCGCCACGGTCGACGAGCTGAAGGACTATGACGCGATCGTGGTGGGCACGCCCACCCGCTATGGCCGGATGTCCAGCCAGATGTGCGCCTTCTGGGACCAGACCGGCGGGCTGTGGCAGTCCGGCGCGCTGGTCGGCAAGGTCGGCGCGGCCTTCACCTCCACCGCCAGCCAGCATGGCGGACAGGAGACGACGCTGATGTCCGTCCTCACCAACCTGCTGCACATGGGCATGACCCTCGTCGGCCTGGACTATGGCTATGGCGGGCTGACGGCGATCGACGAGGTCCATGGCGGCACGCCCTACGGCGCCAGCACGATCGCGGGCGGCGACGGATCGCGCCAGCCGTCCGACAACGAGCTGGCGGGGGCGCGGTATCAGGGCGCGCGGGTCGCGCGGACGGCGGCCAAGCTGTCGGCGTGACGGATTTCGACAGCGCCGCCGCCAACGCGGCCATCCAGGCGGCCGTCCTGGGGGTGGCGGCGTTCGTCTGGGTCGTGACGCTCGCGCGGCTGGTGGGCCTGCGCGCGTTCGCGAAGATGAGCGCGTTCGACCTGGTGATCACGGTGGCGACCGGATCGCTGCTCGCCAACGCGGCGACCGCCGGCGACGGGGCGGCCTTCGCCCGCGCGATGGCCGCGATCACGACGCTGTTCGCGGCGCAGTTTGTCGTCGCCTTGGCGCGCCAGCGCTGGGACTGGGCGCGCCACCTGATCGACAATCGCCCGCGCACGCTGATGAAGGATGGCGAGTTCCGGGACGAGGCCCTGCGCCAGGAGCGCGTGGCGCGCGCCGATGTCTGGTCCAAGCTGCGCGCCGCCGACGTCGACAACCGCGACGAGGTGAACGCCGTCGTGCTGGAGGCGACCGGCGACTTTTCCGTGCTGAGCGGGGACGACCTGTCCGACGGAATGCTGGACGACGTGCGCTAGAGCGCGGGGATCACCGTGCGCCGCTGGAACAGCCGGCCGCGCTCCGCCAGCCACACCAGCGCCAGGCAGACGCAACCCGCCAGGAAGAAGCTGACCGCCAGCGGCAGGGTGGTCCCGTCGAACGCCTGTCCGACCAGCGCCCCCAGCCCGGCCGCCAGCACCGTTCGCACGAAGGTCTGGAAGGACGAGGCCGCGCCCGCGCCGCGCGCGAAGGGCTGCATGGCGATCGACCCGAAATTCGACCCGATGAACGCCACCATGCTCATATTGAGCGCCAGCAGCGCCACGAACAGCGGCAGCGAGCGGGCGAACCACAGCTCGGCCGCGATCTGGCCGAGCGACAGCGCGATGAAGGCGAACACGGCCGCGTGGCTGACCCGGCGCGCGCCGAACCGCTCCACGATCCGCGAATTGGTGAAATTGGCGATCGCCATCGACCCCGCCACCACGGCGAAGGCGTAGGGGAACAGCTCGGCGCGGCCGAACACGTCGGCGAAGATCTGCTGGGCCGAATTGATGAAGCCGAACAGCGACCCCATGATCGTGCCGGAACCCAGGATATAGAGCAGGCCCACGCGGTTGGTGACGACCGCGCGCCACACGATCGCGATGTCGCGCGCGTCGATCGGGATCGTGTTGGCCGCGCTCAACGTCTCCGGCAGCCGGGTGGTCACCCACACACCCACGGCCAGCGCGACCGCGGCCAGGCCGAGGAAGATCGCGCGCCAGCCCAGCGCGTCGCTGACCACCTGGCCGATCAGGGGCGCGATCGCGGGCACCGCCATGAAGATGATGAAGATCAGGCTGAGGAGGCTCGCCATCTGGTCGCCCGAAAAGCGGTCGCGGATGATCGACACCACCACCACCGCCAGCGCGGCCGCCGACAGGCCCTGCAGCAGCCGCCCCGCCAGCAGCAGCGGGAAGGACCCGGCAAAGGCGCACATCAGCGCGAAGCCGGCATAGGCGGCCAGCGCGCCCAGCACGATCGGCTTGCGACCGTACCGGTCCGCCAACGGTCCATAGGCGAGAGCGCCCAGGCCCGATCCGAACAGATAGGTCGAGATCACGAACTGCACCGCGTTTGGGTCGGCGACGCCCAGCGAGGCGCGGATCGCGGGGAAGGCGGGCAGCATCGTGTCGATCGCCAGCGCGTTCAGCGCCATCAGGCTGGCCATCATGGCGACGAACTGGCGCTTGCCCAGGCGAAAGGCGTCCGGTGCCGGCTGTTCGCGTGACGCCGCACGGGCGGTGGGACTGGCGGCGGGCGGCATGGGCGCGCATATGCGCCCCCGCCATGCCGCTCGCCACCCCCAATCGTGCTGCAATGCACAAAAGTCCCGATGACGGCCGGCCGGGCAACCCGGAGCGTGCCGCCGGCCTGGCGCTGCTGTGGGTCGATGGAGAGGCGCTGGTGGTCGACAAGCCGGCCGGCCTGCCCGTCGACAGCCCGCGCGACGGCAGCCTGTCCATGCACAATCGCCTCCGCGCGCTGCGCCTGGGTTTCCACCGGCCGCCTTCGATCCTGCACCGGCTGGACCGCGACACGTCGGGCTGCCTGCTGCTGGCGCGCCACGCCGGCGCGGCCAAGCGCTTCGCGGCGACGTGGGAAGCGGGGCTGGTCGCCAAGCGTTATCTGGCCGTGCTGGACGGCGTGCCGGCGAGCGAGGGCGGCACGGTGGACCTGGCGCTGACCAAGACCAGCAGCCGGGAGCGCGGGTGGCGGATGGTCCCGGACGCCGGCGGCAAGCGGGCGGTGTCCCACTGGCGCGTGCTGGCGACCCGCGACGGCCGCGCGCTCGTCGAGTTCCGGCCGGAGACGGGTCGCACCCACCAGCTGCGGGTCCACGCCGCCGAAGGGCTGGGCTGCGCGATCGTGGGCGACCCGGTCTATGGTGCCGGGCGCGCGGGCGATCCCCCGCTGCTGCTTCACGCGGCCGGCCTGACGCTGCCGCGCGACGGCAAGCCGCCGGTCGCGGCGACGTCCCCGCTGCCGGACCGCTTCACGGCGGCGGGATGGAGCGACGCGGATGCGCCTGCCTGACCACGCGCTGACCGAACGCTTCCTGGCCGGCAGCGGGCCGGGCGGGCAGAACGCCAACAAGGTCGCGACCGCCTGCCAATTGCGGCTCGACGTGTGGGCGCTCGGCCTGCCCCCGGCCGTCTATCGTCGGCTCAAGCGGCTGGCCGGCGCGCGCTGGACCACCGGAGGCGAGCTGCTGATCCTGGCGCGTAGCCATCGCACGCGAGAGGCCAATCGGGCCGAGGCGCGGGAGCGGATGACCGAGCTGTTGATCGAGGCGCACGACCTGCCGACGCGCCGCCGCTCCACCCGGCCGTCGGCCGGCGCGCGGGCGCGGCGCGCCGACGCCAAGACGTCGCGCGGGCGGGTGAAGGCGGGCCGGGGCCGCGTGCGGATGGACGACTGAGCTGGGGAAGGGCTTGCATTGTCGAACCGGATAGGCTAAATGTTTGCGAATGTCAAGCCTGGTTCTCTTCGCCCGCCGTCCCCTCTCCTCGCGTGCCCTCACGCGCGCATGCGCCCGCGCGCGCAGCCGCAGACACGCGCGCAGTGGCGGGACTTTCGAGAGACCTTCGACGCTTTTCCGCCATTCCTGAAACGGACCTTCCGACCATGTTCGACCTCGATTTCGCCCCCGATCTGCCGCCCGCCCAGCGGTGGGAGGACCTGCGACTCGCCGCCCTGGGGCTGACGGACGACGAACCGGACAGGATCGCTAACATGGCCAATGTCGCGGCCCTCCTCTTCACGGGCCTGCCGGACGTGAACTGGGCCGGATGGTATCGGGTGGACGGCCCGGGGCTGGTGCTCGGCCCCTTTGGCGGTCGCCCCGCCTGCGTGCGGATCGGCGAGGGCCAGGGGGTCTGCGGCCGGGCATTGGCGACCGGCCAGACCCAACGGATTGCCGATGTCCACGCCTTTCCCGGCCACATCGCGTGCGACGCCGCCAGCCGTTCGGAACTGGTGGTGCCCGTCCGTCGAGGGGGCGCGGTCGTGGCGGTGCTGGACCTGGACAGCCCCCTGCTGGATCGCTTCGGCGCGGAGGACCAGGCGGGCGCGGAGGCGCTGGTGCGCGCGCTGGGCGATCGGGTCTGAGCGGCGGCGACTGCCCCGATTTGGGACGCGATCGCCGGCCCCGGACTCGCGGCCGCTCCGCCGGTGTAGCGCTCGTGCGGGCTGGGTGAGCGGAGTCGATCGGATCTTCGTGCCAAGCGGCCGGGGGGAACGGGCATGGGTGACGGCGGACGCTGGCGGATCGCACTGGGCGTGGCGGCGCTGATGACCGCGCCCGCCGCCGCTCAGGAGCGGGCGGACCTGCGGAGCTACAGCTCCAGCGCCGACATCTACACCCCCGCGCTGCCCGGTCAGCGGCTGGCACCGACCTTCCGGACCGACGACTATCTGGTGCGCGACCCCGCCCGCTGGGGTCTGCCGCCCGCTCCGACCGGGCTCAGCTGGGTGCGCTATTGGGACGATGCCGCCCTGATCGATCGGGACGGCGTGGTGCGCGACGTGCGCGCGGCGATCGGCTGGGACCGCGAGCGTCCGACCTACGCGACCGCCGCGCCGCGGCTCGCCTATTCCGCCGACATCCTGCGCGACGACCCCCCGACCGCGCGGCGGGTCTTCGTGGCGGACCAAAGCGGCTATGACCGCCGCTGCTTCGAGGGCCGCGACGACACGCCCACGGTGGTCGGCGCGATCGGCGGTGCGGTGGTCGGCGGGGTCGCCGGCAACGTCATCGCCGGGCGGGGCAGCCGGACGGCGGGCACGTTGATCGGCGGGGGCCTGGGCGCGCTGGCCGGCGGCGTCGCCGGTTCCGAACTGGGTCGGGACCGCCGCCCGATCGGTCCGTGCCCGGGCGACGCGGTCGACACCCGGGGCTATCCGGAGGGCGGCACGCGGCGCACCGTGACCTACGACTCGCTCGGCGGCACGACCACCACGATCACCACCGGCGGCACGACCACGACGACCGTGGTGGAGGAATATCTCGACGATCCGGCCGGGTGAGGCGAGGGATCAGCGCCGGACCGGCGACCGGCCAAAGGTGACCAGGCTCTCCGCGCCCGACGCGGACAGGGCCGACACGCCGACGAAGGTGTCGTCCACGATCACCCCGGCCAGCGTCGCGTTCGACTGGTCCGCCGACACGTCGCGGAGGTCGGTCCATTCCGCCCTGTCGGCCCGACGCCAGCGCAGCCGATAGCCCGCCGCGCCGGCGACTGGGGTCCAGTCCACCGTGGTGTCGCTGGACACCGCGCCGCCCAGCGTCACCGTCGCGGGCGCCGCCGGGGCGCTCGCCAGCTGGCGCAGCGTGGCCAGGTTGAGGGCCGCGACCCGAGCCAGATAGGGGAAGTCCATCTCGTCCACCGTGTCGCCATAGGCGCGGCCGGCCTCCGTTCGCAGGTCCTGGTGCTGGTGGTCGTAATCCTCGATGCCCGCGGTGAAGCGCACCGCCGGATAGCCGGCCGCCAGCATCGGCAGGTGGTCGCCGCCCCGGCCGAACCGGTCGGGCCGCCGGACGAGAAAGGCGTCGATGCCGATGTCTGGCCGCGACTCCGCGATGCGGCGGATCGCCTTGGCGAGCGCGCGGGACGGGCTGTCGTCCTCTCCGCCGATGCCGCGCTGGACCGCCCCGTCGGCCGCGGGCCCGGCCTCGATCCCTTCGGAGAACACCCGGACGCGGTCGGTTACGGTGCGGCCGTCCTGGCCGTGGGTGCCGCCGACGATGTCGTTGTTCAGCATGGCGGAGACCTGCCACCCTCTGCGCTTGGCCTCTTCGGCCAGCAGGGTACCGCCCCACAGGCCCTGCTCCTCGCCGCTCAGGACGGCATAGACGATCGTGCCGGCGAACCGCTGTTTCGACAAGGTGCGCGCCGCCTCGATCACCAGCGCCGTGCCCGAACCGTCGTCGTTCGCACCGGGCGCGTCGGAGGTGGCGTCCGCCACGTCCGAAACCCGGCTGTCGAGGTGGCCGGCGACGATCACCACGCGGTCGGGATCGCCGGTGCCGCGCTGGATCGCCAACACGTCCTGAACGACCACTCCGTCGGGCGCGCGCGGACCGGTGAAGGTGCGCTCGGGTCGCTCGACCGTCAGGCAGCCGCCGCAATCCAAGGCGATCCGACCGAACTCGGCCGCCGTCCAGTCCCGCGCCGCACCGATGCCGCGGACCGGGTCCGCCGTGGTGGACAGAGTGTGTCGGGTGCCGAAGGCGACCAGCCTCTCGACCGTGGAGCGCAGCCGTTCCGGCGAGGGGGTCGCCTGCTCCGCGAGCGGCCGGTCGCTCGGCTGGGTGGTGGCGGGCAGGGTGGCGCAGGCGCTCGCCGCCAGAAGGCCGATCAGCGGCAGGGCGGCGCGGAGGGAGCGGTGCATGGCGAGGAGGCTAGGCAGGGTGGCGCGGCGGCGCAATGGCCTGGGCGGACCGGCCGGTCAGCTCAAACGGTCGATCCGCTCGTCGTCCAGACCACCCGGGATGACGATCACCGGGCACGGCAGCCGGCCCGTGTTGTGTCCGGCGAAATGCTGGACCAGCGGTCCGGGCGCTCCGTCCGCCGACGCGCCGAGGACCAGGGAGGCGACGTCGCCGCCGTCGAGCAGCGTCTGCAGGCCGACCAGCGGCTCGTCGTCCCGCACGGTCACCGACACCGGCACGCCCAATTCGTCGAGAACCGTCCCGGCGGCCCGGCTGACGAGCGCCTGCGCTTTTGCGCGCGCCTCCTCGTCGAGCGTCGCCTGGACGCCGCTCCACTGCACGAACTCGCGACGCGGCAGGAACGTGGCGACCAGCACCGCGCCGCCCGTGCGGCTCGCCCGGCGCGCGGCGAAGCGGAGCGCCTTGGCGGCTTCCGGCGTCTCGTCGATCACGACCAGATAGGTTCTCATCCACGTCCCTCCCCTCCGCGCGTCCTGCGGCAGCCTCTCGCCAGTGGCAAGCCGGGGTTGAGCAAGGTCGCGCGGCAGAGCAAAGGGGAGTCCATGCCGATCAAGATCACCATGCCCGCCTTGTCCCCCACGATGGAGGAGGGTTCGCTCACCCGCTGGCTGAAGGCGGAGGGCGACGCGGTCGCCGCCGGCGACATCCTGGCGGAGATCGAGACCGACAAGGCCACCATGGAGTTCGAGGCGGTGGACGAGGGCACGCTGGCCAAGATCCTGATCCCCAGCGGAACGGACGACGTGAAGGTGGGCACCGCCATCGCCGTGCTGGCGGAGGAAGGCGAGGACGTGGCCGGCGCCGCCGCGTCGGCAGGGCAGGGGCACGCAGCGGCCGGTGGCGAAGCAAAGGCGGCGATGCTGGAGGAGGAGCCTTCCACCGACCCGACCGACCCCAACGCGAAGGGCGACGAAGCGGCGGGCGACGCCCAGGCGGACCGCACGCGCAACCAGGCGGAGGATCATGGTCTGCCGCCGGGGCAGGGCACCGCCAAGGCCGCGATCCCGCCGGCCGAGCGTCAGGCCGCGGAGCGCGTCAAGGCCAGTCCGCTCGCGCGCCGGATGGCGGCCGATCGCGGGCTGGCGCTGTCGGACCTGACCGGCAGCGGCCCGCGCGGGCGGATCGTGAAGGCGGATGTCGAGGGCGCGAAGGAACGGCCGACCGAGGCTGCGCCCTCCCCGTCTCCGGCCCCGCCCCCCGCCTCGGCTCCCGTCGCGGCACCGCAGCCCACTGCGGTGGAGACCGCGATCCCGCACGAGGTCGAGAGGCTCTCGAACATGAGGAAGACGATCGCGCGTCGCCTCACCGAGGCCAAGGCGACGATCCCGCACATCTATCTGACGCTGGACGTGCGGCTGGACGCCCTCTTAAGGTTGCGCGGCGAGCTGAACGCGGCGCTCGCGCCGACGGGCACCAAGCTGTCGGTCAACGACCTGCTCATCAAGGCGCTCGCCCGCGCGCTGATCGAGGTGCCGGAGTGCAATGTCAGCTTCGCCGGCGACCAGCTGATTCGGTACAGTCGCGCCGACATATCGGTCGCGGTGTCGATCGAAGGCGGGCTGATCACGCCGATCGTGGAGGGCGCGGACGGCCGCTCGCTGTCGGCGATCTCCACCGCCATGGCCGACCTCGCGATCCGCGCCAAGGCGGGGAAGCTGAAGCCGGAGGAATATCAGGGCGGCACCGCCAGCCTCTCCAACATGGGCATGATGGGCATCGAACAGTTCGCCGCCGTCATCAACCCGCCCCAGGCCATGATCCTGGCGGTCGGCGCGGGGCAGAAGCGACCGGTGGTGGGCGACGACGGCACGCTGGCGGTGGCGACGGTGATGACGGTGACCGGCAGCTTCGATCACCGCGCCATCGACGGTGCGGATGGGGCGAGCCTGCTCGCCGTATTCAAGCGCCTGTGCGAGATGCCGTTGGCTCTCGTCGCGTGAGCTCCGCTCCGACAGATCAGCCTGCCATCCGCGTCACCGCCATGCCTGCGGACACCAGCCCCTATGGCGCGATGTTCGGCGGTTGGATCGTCAGCCAGATGGCGCTGGCCGCCGGCTCGCTCGCCTCACGCCGGTCGGGCGGCAAGGCGGTAGTGGTCGCCATGGATGAACTGCGCTTCAAAGCCCCAGTCGCGGTTGGGGAGGAGCTTTCGGCATATCCCACACTGACGAAGGTGGGCCGTACGTCGCTAATCATCGAAGTGGCGGCCTGGACCCGTGAGCGAGACGGCGAGGCGCAACGTGAAGCCGCGACTGGCCGCTTCACCTTTGTGGCACTGGGCGGCGACGGTCGTCCGCGCCCGATCGCTTGAACTTACAGGAGCCAAACATGGCCGACCCCATCGACCTCGTCATCATCGGCTCCGGCCCCGGCGGCTACGTCGCCGCCATCCGCGCGGCGCAGTTGGGAATGAGTGTCGCCATCGTGGAGCGGGAGAAGCTGGGCGGCATCTGCCTCAACTGGGGGTGCATTCCGACCAAGGCACTGTTGCGGACCGCCGAGGTGTACCACCAGATGACTCACGCGGAGCAGTATGGCCTGTCCGCCGCCACGCCGACGTTCGAGATCGACAAGGTCGTGGACCGCTCACGCAAGGTGGCCGGCCAGCTGAACGCCGGCGTCAAATCGCTGATGAAGAAGAACAAGATAGCCGTCCATGCGGGCGTCGCGCGCCTGGCCGCCGCCGATCGGGTGGTGGTCGACGGCAAGGAAGGCTCCACCGAATTGACCGCCAAGGCGGTTTTGGTCGCCACCGGTGCGCGGGCTCGGGAGCTGCCCTTTGCCAAAGCGGACGGCGAGCGCATCTGGACCTATCGCCACGCCATGGTGCCCAAAGCCATGCCGACGGATCTGCTGGTGATCGGGTCGGGCGCGATCGGGATCGAATTCGCCTCCTTCTACCACGACATGGGTGCGTCCGTGACGGTGGTGGAGACGCTGCCCCGCATCCTGCCGGTGGAGGACGAGGCCGTCAGCGCCCACATGGCCAAGCGGCTGACCAAGGAGGGCATCACGCTCCACACCGAAGCCTCGGTTGAGGCGCTCGACGCGCACGCGGACGGCGTGACCGCGCGCATCAAGACCAAGGATGGTGGCGCGGCCGAGTACCGCTTCTCCCACGCCATCATCGCGGTCGGCATCGTGCCGAACACGGAGGAGATCGGGCTGGAGGCGTTGGGTGTCGAGACCGATCGCGGCCACATCGTAGTGGACGAGTATGGCCGAACGAACGTGCCGGGCGTGCTCGCCATCGGCGACGTCACGGGTGCGCCCTGGCTGGCGCACAAGGCCAGCCACGAGGGGATCGTGGCGGTCGAGAAGCTGGCCGGCGGCGATCCGCACCCCTTCTCCACCTGGAACATCCCCGGCTGCACCTACTCCCGTCCCCAGGTCGCGTCGGTCGGACTGACCGAGGCCGCCGCGCGGGAGAAGGGGCATGACGTGAAGGTCGGCCAGTTCCCGCTGATCGGCAACGGCAAGGCCATCGCGCTGGGCGAGAGCGACGGCTTCGTGAAGACGGTGTTCGACGCGGCCACTGGCGAACTGCTCGGCGCGCACATGATCGGAGCGGAGGTGACCGAGCTGATCGGCACCTTCGTCGTCGCGCGCCAGTTGGAGACGACGGAGGCCGAGCTGATGGAGACGGTGTTCGCCCACCCGACGATCAGCGAGTCCCTGCACGAAAGCGTGCTGGACGCCTACGACCGGGTAATCCACTTCTGACCCGGGCTGGGCGGCAAGCGATCGCCGCGGCGGTCGCGCTGCTGTCCCTCCTGCTGATCGGTTGGGCTCGGCGCGACGTGGGGGCGTTCGGGTGGGAGGTCGGGCTTGAGCATTGGCTGGGTCCGGTCCGCGATGCGAGCCCAGCCGATCTCACCCGCTTGATGCTCGTGGCGACGTGGATCGGCGACTGGACGACGCGTCTCGTGGTGATCGCCGTCGCCGCCTTATGGCTCTCGGCCGGGCGACGGTGGGGCGACCTGGTCTGGTTCTTGAGCGTGGTGACGCTGGCCGCCGTGGCGGGGAGCGGGTTCAAGCACCTGTTCCAGTTCTCCCGACCGAGCACCCTGCCGCATCTCGACCAAGTCTCGACCTTTGCCTTTCCCAGTGGGCATGCGGGGAATTCGGCGGCGCTGGCGGGGGCGCTCGCGTTCTTGGCGCGGCGGCGATGGGCCGTGTGGATGGCCCTGGTTGTATCGGCGTTGATCGGGATTAGCCGGGTGTGGCTGGGCGTTCACTGGCCGACGGACGTCCTCGCCGGCTGGCTGCTCGCCGGTGCCGTGCTGTTTGCGGCCGCGCCGCTGTGTCCGGAACGGGGGCGCGCACCGCGGCGTTGGCGGGGGATCGGATGGGAGAGACGAACGATGGCCGACCTCGACAAGGAACAGATTTGGGACGACTTCCACGACGCCGTGAACATGGCTCCGCAAGAACTTGAGGATTTCCTGCAAACCGAGGAGTCGAAGGAGGTGGGCTGGACCAAGGAGGGCGAGGACGAAGCCGTGGGTCACAAGTCCGGCAAGCGGATCGTGGACATCAAGCGGACGAAGAAGGCCGACCTGAGCGACGACGATTACGAGCACATGCGAAAGGTGGTCGGGTATGTCCACCGGCACGCAGCGCAGGGCGGGCCGGAAGAGGACAAGGAGCACTCGCCCTGGCGCTATTCCCTGATGAACTGGGGCCATGATCCGTGCCAATGAGGCACCTGCATGGCCGGCCATGATGCGCACTCCGGCACCGTCGTCTGGATCGCGCTGGCGGCCAATGTCGGTGTTGCCATAGCCAAGTTCGTGGCGGCGGCGATCACGGGGTCGTCGGCCATGCTGACGGAGGGGGTTCACAGCCTCGTCGACTCGGTCAATCAGTTGCTGCTGCTGTACGGGGAGAAGCGATCGCGGGCACCGGCGGACGCGCGGCACCCGGCCGGCTATGCCCGAGAGCTTTATTTCTGGAGCTTCGTGGTCGCGATCCTGGTGTTCGCCTTGGGCGCAGGCGTGTCGGTCTACGAAGGCATCGTACACATCCTGGAGCCGGAGGAGGCGGTCTCGCCAGTGGTGGCGTTCGTCGTGCTGGCGGTCGCCTTCGTGTTGGAGGGCTGGTCCCTGCGCGCGGCCTACAAGCCGTTCAATCGCACTCGAGGAGACCGCAGTTGGTGGAGCGCCATCCGCCGAACCAAAGACGCGACCACCATCGTGGTGCTGCTTGAAAATGGTGCGGCGCTCGCCGGCATTCTGGTCGCCGCGATCGGCTTGGGTCTCTCGATCCTCACCGCCAATCCCCTCTATGACGGGATCGCTTCCGTGTTGATCGGACTGCTGCTGGCGATCGTCGCCACCATACTGGCTTACGAGGCCAAGGGCTTGTTGATCGGCGAGGCCGCCTTTCCGGAGACGGTGGCCGCCATCCGGGCTGAAATCGCCGCGCGCGACGAGGTCACGGCGGTGGGCGAGATCGTGACGGTCCAGCTTGCCCCCGACAACGTCTTCGCCGCCGCCCGGGTCGACTTCGTCGATCACGTGAGCGCGGGCGATATCGAACGGATGATCGCGGACGTGGAGAGCAAGCTGTCCACCGTCACGCCCGACGTGCGCTCGCTCTATATCAAGCCTCAGGCGACAGCGCCGGACGCTTGACGCTCGAGCGTGTCGAAGGTAAGGCGGCGGGCGTGTCCAAACCTGCGTTCGCGCGCAGGCCGGGGCACACAGCTGAACATTGTCCTGGGTGGCATGGTCCCGCGGCGTTCGTCGTTGGGATTTTCTGCTTTGAGGCCGGGGCAAAGTAACCACAAGGAAGGTGAAGGCTTCATGCCGACGATCAACCAGCTGGTCCGCAAGGGCCGCGAGCCGCAGAAGGCCAAGTCCAAGGTTCCTGCGATGGAAGCGAACCCGCAGAAGCGCGGCGTTTGCACGCGGGTCTACACGACCACTCCCAAAAAGCCGAACTCTGCGCTGCGCAAGGTGGCCAAGGTCCGGCTGACCAACCAGCGCGAAGTGATCTCGTACATCCCTGGAGAGGGCCACAACCTCCAGGAGCACTCTGTGGTGCTGATCCGTGGTGGTCGCGTTCGCGACTTGCCCGGTGTGCGCTATCACGTGCTGCGCGGCGTTCTGGATACGCAGGGCGTCAAGGACCGCAAACAATCGCGGTCCAAGTATGGGGCCAAGCGGCCCAAGTGATCGGTCGACGTATTCGCGTCTGAGAGAGTGATGGCAGTCTGGTTGGCGCGACGCTCGCGACGACCTTCTGTTTGACAGCAAGGAAACCTAAACTATGTCACGTCGTCGTCGGCCCGAAAAGCGGGAAATTCTGCCGGACCCCAAGTTTGGCGATCAGATCCTTTCCAAGTTCATGAACGTTATTATGTTGGATGGAAAGAAGTCCAACGCTGAATCTATTGTGTACGGTGCGCTCGATCAGGTCGAGGCGCGCGCAAAGGCTGAGCCGCTTGGGCTATTTCACGATGCGCTGAACAATGTGAAGCCTGGTGTTGAGGTGCGGTCCCGGCGCGTCGGCGGCGCGACTTATCAGGTGCCCGTCGAGGTCCGGCCGGAACGAGCGCAGGCCTTGGCGATCCGGTGGCTGATCGCCGCTGCTCGCAATCGCAGCGAGAAGACGATGTCCGCCCGCCTCTCGGCCGAGTTGATGGATGCCGCGAACAACCGCGGCAATGCCGTGAAGAAGCGGGAGGACGCGCACCGGATGGCGGAGGCGAACCGGGCGTTCTCCCACTACCGCTGGTGATCGCGCGGCGGGGCTGGCGATGGTCGGTTCCGCCCTCTATATGAGCGGCCATTCACGGGTCGCCCTCCCAGGCTGACCTGCTCAGCTCATTTCGCAAGGACACTCCCATGGCCCGCAGCCATCCACTCGAAAAGTACCGTAACATCGGCATCATGGCGCATATCGATGCCGGCAAGACCACCACGACCGAGCGCATCCTGTATTACACCGGCAAATCCTACAAGATCGGTGAGGTGCACGACGGTGCCGCGACGATGGACTGGATGGAGCAGGAGCAGGAGCGCGGGATCACGATCACGTCGGCCGCCACGACCTGCTTTTGGGATGACCACCGGATCAACATCATCGACACTCCCGGGCACGTCGATTTCACGATCGAGGTGGAGCGTTCTCTGCGCGTGCTCGACGGCGCGGTCGCGGTGTTCGACGGTGTGGCTGGGGTCGAGCCGCAGTCGGAGACGGTGTGGCGTCAGGCGGACAAGTACAAGGTCCCGCGGATGTGCTTCGTCAACAAGCTCGATCGCACCGGTGCCAATTTCCAAATGTGCGTCGACATGATCAAGGATCGCCTGGGCGCGCGTCCGTTGGTCATGTACCTGCCGATCGGTATCGAAAAGGACCTGAAGGGTCTGGTGGATCTGGTATCGAACCGCGCGATTATCTGGAAGGATGAGTCGCTTGGGGCGGAGTTTACCTACGAGGACATCCCAGCCGACATGGTGGATCAGGCCGCGACCGCTCGGGCCGAGATGATCGAAATGGCCGTCGAGCAGGACGACGACGTCATGGAGCAATATCTGGAGGGCAACGATCCGGATGTCGCGACTCTGAAGCGCCTGATCCGCAAAGGTACGCTCGATCAGGTGTTCGTTCCGATCGTCTGCGGTTCCGCCTTCAAGAACAAAGGCGTTCAGCCGCTCTTGGACGCCGTGGTCGACTTCCTTCCCAGCCCGCTGGATGTGCCCGCGGTCGAGGGCGTTTTGCTTGATGGCGAGACCGTGGCCACGCGCGACGCTCGGGATGACGCGCCGTTCTCCGCCCTCGCCTTCAAGATCATGAACGATCCGTTCGTGGGAACGCTGACGTTCGCTCGCATCTATTCCGGGTCACTCGCCAAGAGCACCGTGACCAACTCGGTGAAGGATAAGAAGGAAAAGATTGGGCGCATGCTTCTGATGCACGCGAACAGCCGGGAAGATATCGACGAGGCGTTTGCTGGCGACATCGTCGCGCTGGCCGGTCTGAAGGAGACCACGACCGGGGATACTTTGTGCGACGCTTCCAAGCCGATCATTTTGGAGCGGATGGAATTTCCGGATCCTGTGATCGAAGTCGCGGTCGAACCGAAAACCAAGGCGGACCAGGAAAAAATGGGTGTCGCGCTCAACCGTTTGGCCGCGGAGGACCCGTCTTTCCGCGTCACGACCGATCACGAATCGGGCCAGACGATCATCAAGGGCATGGGCGAGCTCCACTTAGAGATCCTGGTCGATCGCATGAAGCGCGAGTTCAAGGTCGAGGCCAATGTCGGCGCGCCACAGGTCGCCTATCGCGAATCGCTCGCAAAGCCTGTCGATATCGACTACACTCACAAGAAGCAGTCCGGCGGGTCTGGGCAGTTCGGACGCGTCAAGCTTTCGGTGAAGCCGGGTGAGCGCGGGCAGGGTATCAACTTCATCGACGAGGTGAAGGGCGGCAACATCCCGCGCGAGTATATCCCTTCGGTCGAGAAGGGTATGCGCGAGACTGCGGAGACCGGCTCGCTCATAGGCTTTCCGATCATCGATTTTGATATTGTGCTCACGGACGGGGCCTATCATGACGTGGACTCCTCGGCGCTCGCCTTTGAGATCACGGGTCGTGGCGCGATGCGTGAAGCCGCGCAGAAGGCGGGCATCAAGCTGCTGGAGCCAGTGATGAAGGTCGAGGTTGTCACGCCGGAGGATTATTTGGGCGACGTGATCGGAGACTTGAACTCTCGGCGTGGGCAGATCCAAGGCACGGACAGCCGCGGGAACGCGCAGGTTGTGGAGGCCGTTGTCCCCCTTGCGAATATGTTCGGTTACGTTAATGAGCTGCGCTCGTTCACGCAGGGTCGTGCGCAATACACGATGCAGTTCTCGCACTATGACGAAGTCCCCCAGAACGTGGCGGACGAGGTCAAGGCGAAGCTCGCTTAGTCGCCGGATTAGGAAAAGGCCGATGGAGCGAGCGAGAGCTCGTCCGACCGGCGCACACATGAAGAAGAGGTAGGAACAATGGCCAAGGCAAAATTCGAGCGGAACAAGCCGCACTGCAACATCGGCACGATCGGTCACGTGGATCACGGCAAGACCACATTGACCGCGGCGATCACGAAGGTGCTCGCCGAGACGGGCGGCGCGTCGTTCACCGACTACGCCAACATCGACAAGGCGCCCGAAGAGCGTGAGCGCGGCATCACGATCTCGACCAGTCATGTCGAGTATGAGACGCCGGAGCGCCACTACGCGCACGTCGACTGCCCCGGTCATGCGGACTATGTGAAGAACATGATCACGGGTGCGGCCCAGATGGACGGGGCGATCCTCGTCGTGTCGGCCGCTGACGGTCCGATGCCGCAGACCCGCGAGCACATCCTGCTCGCCAAGCAGGTCGGCGTGCCGGCGATGGTCGTCTTCATGAACAAGGTCGATCAGGTCGATGACGAGGAGCTTCTGGAGCTTGTCGAGCTGGAAGTCCGCGAACTGCTGTCGTCCTACGATTTCCCGGGCGATGACATCCCGATCGTCAAGGGTTCGGCGCTGGCGGCGCTCGAGGGCAAGAACGACGAGATCGGCAAGTCGGCTATCAATGAGTTGATGAAGGCGGTGGACGATTACATTCCGCAGCCGGAACGTCCCGTTGATCAGCCATTCCTGATGCCGATCGAGGACGTGTTCTCCATCTCGGGTCGTGGGACGGTCGTCACGGGTCGTGTCGAGACGGGCATTGTGAAGGTTGGCGAGGAAGTCGAGATCGTCGGCATCAAGGACACGCGCAAGACGACCGTCACCGGCGTCGAGATGTTCCGGAAGCTCCTCGATCAGGGCCAGGCTGGCGACAACATCGGCGCGCTGATCCGTGGCGTCGGCCGCGAAGAGGTCGAGCGTGGCCAGGTGCTTTGCAAGCCGGGCTCGATCAAGCCGCACACGGAGTTCACGGCAGAGGTCTATGTCCTCTCCAAGGACGAGGGTGGGCGCCATACGCCGTTCTTCGCCAATTATCGTCCGCAGTTCTACTTCCGAACGACTGACGTGACGGGCGAGGTGGTCCTGCCGGAAGGCACGGAGATGGTTATGCCGGGCGACAACGTGAACTTGGGTGTCAAGCTGATTGCGCCGATCGCCATGGACCAGGGTCTGCGTTTCGCCATTCGCGAAGGTGGCCGCACTGTTGGTGCCGGGGTTGTGGCGTCTATCACGGCCTGATACGACGCTTCGCATCGCCCAACGCCAGGGGCTGCCGTCCCTGGCGTTGGGCGATATTGTTTCCGGGCGACTTCCGCCCCGCTTTTTCACACTGATACGGGTTAGATCATGGACACGCAGAATATCCGCATTCGCCTGAAGGCGTTCGACTTCCGGGTGTTGGACCAAGCGACCCGTGACATCGCGGACACTGCAACCCGGACTGGTGCCCTGATCCGCGGTCCCATTCCATTGCCGACTCGGATTGAGAAATTCACCGTTAATCGGGGTCCTCACATCGACAAGAAGTCGCGGGAGCAGTTCGAAGTTCGCACCCATAAGCGCCTTCTGGATATTGTTCAGCCGACCGCGAACACGGTGGATGCCTTGATGAAGCTCGATCTGGCTGCCGGTGTCAGCGTGGAGATCAAGCTGGCTTAATTTCGCCTGCCCTGATTTCGGGGTGGTCAATGAGTGGGGGGTCCGCTAAAGCCGTGGCCTTCGGGATACCGCCGACCTGCTCCTGATGGGCAAGTGGTCGGGCAGCGTCCCCCGTTCACCGGGCGTGCCCGGACGCAGCCCGAGCGGGGCGATGACATCATGGGTTGCAGCATGCCCGACGGGATTGGTCCCGGACGGGCCTCTGCGTTGTTTTGGGAGCTCGTCCATGCGGACCGGCGTAATTGCGAAGAAGATGGGCATGACCCGTCTGTTTGAGGACGATGGGCGGCATGTGCCCGTGACCGTCCTCAGCCTGGAGGGTTGTCAGGTCGTGTCGGTTAAGACCGACGACGCCGATGGCTACGTCGCGGTGCAACTCGGCGCGGGTGAAGCGAAGGCTAAGAACGTCGCCAAGCCCCAGCGCGGACACCACGGCAAGAACGAGGTCGGATTGAAGGCGAAGGTCGCGGAGTTTCGCGTGGCGAATGACGCGGTGCTCGAAGCCGGGCACGAGCTGTCCGCCGACCATTTCGTCGCCGGGCAGATGGTAGATGTGCAGGGCGTCACGCAGGGCAAGGGCTTCGCGGGCGCGATGAAGCGGTGGAACTTCGGCGGCATGCGCGCGACGCACGGCGTGTCGATTTCGCACCGCGCCCATGGTTCGACCGGCCAGCGCCAGGACCCGGGCAAGGTGTTCAAGAACAAGAAGATGGCGGGCCACATGGGCGCGCGGAACCGCACGCAGCAAAACCTGCAGGTTGTGCGCACCGACGCCGATCGGGGATTGCTCTTCATCAAGGGTTCGGTGCCCGGGTCAAAGGGCGGTTGGGTTCGCGTGACCGACGCGGTCAAGCTGAAGCCGCCCGCCGACCGGCCGTACCCGACCGCGCAGAAGGCCGCGGCCGCGCCGGTCGAAGCTGAAATCCAGGAGGCCTGAAATGAAACTGCAAGTCTCCACGCTGGGCAGCGACACCGCCGCCGGCGAGATCGAACTGAATGACGAGGTGTTCGGCGTCGAGCCGCGTGCCGACATTCTGCACCGGGTCGTCACCTGGCAATTGCACAACCGTCGTGCTCCGGCCCGTGCGGCGCGTGAGCGGTCGGACGTGGCGCGCACGGGCAAGAAGTTCGGTCGCCAGAAGGGCGGCGGCACGGCTCGCCACGGCGATCGTGCGGCCCCGATCTTCATCGGCGGCGGCAAGGCGCACGGGCCGCGCGCTCGGGTGTTCGACAGTTCGCTGAACAAGAAGATTCGTACGCTGGGCCTCAAAATGGCGTTGTCGGCCAAGGCCAAGGAGGGCAAGCTCGTGGTGCTCGACTCGATTGCGGTTGCCGACGGCAAGACCAAGGCGCTGGTGCCGCATTTCGCCGCCATGCAGACCAAGTCGGCGCTGTTCATCGACGGCACCGAGGTCGAGCAGACCTTCGCCCGCGCGGCCGCCAACGTGCCGCATCTGAACGTGCTGCCCGCGCAGGGTGCGAATGTGTACGACATCCTGCGCGCCGAAACGCTGGTGCTGACCCGCGCGGGCGTTGAAAAGCTGGAGGCGCGCTTCAATGGCTAAGGCGAAAACAGAGATCGACAGCCGTCATTACGATGTCCTGCTTGCCCCACACATCACGGAGAAGTCCACGATGTTGTCGGAGCATAACGCGGTCGTGTTCAAGGTGCGTGGCGAGGCGACCAAGCCGTCCATCAAGGCGGCGGTCGAGGCGTTGTTCGACGTGCAGGTGCTG
This sequence comes from Sphingomonadaceae bacterium, assembly GCA_965261015.1. GTDB lineage: Bacteria > Pseudomonadota > Alphaproteobacteria > Sphingomonadales > Sphingomonadaceae > CBDHCC01. The sequence continues at coordinate 329,051 of CBDHCC010000002.1, read as the reverse complement.
AACGTCAACACACTGAATCAGAAGGGCAAGACCAAGAAGTGGAAGGGGCGACCCTACACCCGCTCCACGGTCAAGAAAGCGATCGTGACGCTGGCCGAGGGCCAGTCGATCGACGTGACGAGCGGGATCTGACGCAATGGCACTGAAGCAACACAACCCGACCTCGCCGGCCCGCCGCGGCCTGGTTCTGGTCGACAAGTCGCAGCTGCACAAGGGCAAGCCGGTCAAGGCCTTGACCAAGGGCATGACCAAGTCTGGTGGCCGCAATAACAAGGGTCATGTGACCTCACGCGGCATCGGTGGCGGCCACAAGCAGAAGTACCGCCTGATCGATTTCAAGCGGCGTAAGTGGGACATGGACGCGACCGTCGAGAGGCTGGAGTATGATCCCAACCGCACGGCGTTCATCGCGCTCGTCCGCTACGTCGACGACACGCAGTCCTATATCATCGCTCCCCAGCGCCTGGCCGCCGGGGACACGATCACGGCGGGCAAGCGGGTGGACGTGAAGCCGGGCAACGCGATGGAGCTCGCCTCCATGCCGGTCGGTACCATCGTTCATGCGCTGGAAATGAAGCCGGGGAAGGGCGCGCAGATTGCTCGTTCGGCTGGCACCTACGCCCAGCTTGTCGGTCGTGATCGCGATATGGTCATCGTACGCCTGAACTCGGGCGAGCAGCGCTACCTGCGCGGCGATTGCATGGGAACTGTGGGTGCGGTGTCCAACCCGGACAACGGCAACCAGACGCTCGCCAAGGCGGGTCGCACGCGCTGGATGGGTAAGCGCCCGCTGACTCGCGGGGTCGCCAAGAACCCGGTTGATCACCCGCATGGTGGTGGCGAGGGCCGCACCTCGGGCGGTCGGCACCCGGTGACGCCGTGGGGCAAACCGACGAAGGGCGCTCGGACTCGGTCGAACAAGGCGACGGACAAGTATATCATCCGTTCGCGTCACGCGAAGAAGAAGAGGTAAGCCATGGCCCGGTCCGTCTGGAAAGGTCCCTTTGTGGATCTGCACCTGCTCAAGAAGGCAGAGACTGCTCAGGAAGCCGGGACGCGTACGCCGATCAAAACTTGGTCGCGTCGGTCCACAATCCTGCCGCAGTTCGTCGGCTTGACTTTTTCCGTCTATAATGGGCGCAAGCATGTGCCCGTATCAGTCAATGAGGATATGGTTGGAATGAAGCTGGGCGAGTTCGCGCCGACGCGCTTCTTCCCCGGTCATGCCGCCGACAAGAAGGGCAAGCGCTGATGGGCAAGGTCTCCGCACCCCGCCGCGTGGGCGACAACGAGGCGCTGGCCGTGGGCGGTCAGATCCGTGGCTCAGCGCAGAAGCTGAATCTGGTGGCGCAGCTCATCCGTGGCAAGAAGGCTGAGGACGCGCTTAACCTGCTGCAGTTCAGCCCCAAAGGTATGGCCGTCGATGTGCGCAAGGTGCTCGCCTCGGCCGTCGCTAACGCCGAGAACAATCACAATCTGGACGTGGACGCGCTCGTCGTGGCGGAGGCCAGTGTCGGAAAGTCGATTACCATGAAGCGGTTTCACACGCGCGGTCGGGGCAAATCGACACGCATCCTGAAGCCGTTCAGCAAGCTACGCATCGTCGTGCGTGAGCAGGAGGAGGCCTGACATGGGTCACAAATCGAACCCCGTCGGCTTGCGCCTGCAGATCAACCGCACCTGGGACAGCCGCTGGTACGCGGAGGGTCATGATTATGGCCGTCTGCTGCTGGAGGATCTGAAGATTCGCACGCACATCATGGACACGATGCCGCAGGCGGCGATCTCCAAGGTGGTGATTGAGCGCCCCGCCAAGCTGTGTCGCATCTCCGTCTACGCCGCGCGCCCCGGTGTGATCATCGGGAAGAAGGGCGCGGATATCGACAAGCTGCGCAAGACCTTGGCGGGCATGACCTCGTCGGATGTTAGCCTTAACATCGTCGAGATCAGAAAGCCCGAAGTGGACGCCCGCCTGGTGGCGCAGTCGATTGCCGACCAGCTGGAGCGTCGGATTGCGTTCCGCCGTGCCATGAAGCGCGCGGTGCAGTCGGCCATGCGTCTGGGTGCCGAGGGCATCCGCATCAATTGCGGTGGGCGTCTTGGCGGCGCGGAAATCGCGCGGACTGAATGGTATCGTGAAGGTCGCGTGCCGCTTCATACGCTGCGTGCGAACGTCGACTATGCCGAAGCTGAGGCAAAGACGGCTTACGGGATCTGCGGCGTCAAGGCCTGGGTCTTCAAGGGTGAAATTCTGGGCCATGATCCGACGGCCACCGATCGTCTGATGGTGGAGGCTCAAACCTCTGGCGTCCGCCCGGCTCGCTGAGGATAAAGATATGTTGCAGCCTAAAAAGACAAAGTATCGAAAGGCCTTTAAGGGTCGGATCAAGGGCGACGCAAAGGGTGGCACGGACCTGAATTTCGGTTCGTTCGGCCTGAAAGCGATGGAGCCGGAGCGGATCACCGCTCGGCAGATCGAAGCGGCTCGGCGGGCGGTCACCCGGCACATTAAGCGGCAGGGTCGTCTTTGGATCCGGATTTTCCCGGACGTGCCGGTGTCGAAGAAGCCGGCGGAGGTCCGTCAGGGCAAGGGCAAGGGCGCGGTCGAGTATTGGGCGGCGAGAGTGAAGCCCGGTCGCATCATTTTCGAGCTGGATGGCGTTCCAGGCCCTTTGGCACGGGTCGCCTTTGAGCGGGCGGCGGCCAAGCTGCCCATCAAGACCAAGGTGGTCGCCCGTTTGGGCGAGCATCTGCACTAAGGGTCCGTGAAATGAAGATTACCGATTTGACGCCGAAGAGCGATGATGAACTGTCGACGCAGTTGGGCGAGCTGAAGCGGGAGGCGTTCAACCTTCGCTTTCAAGCGGCAACCAATCAGCTGGAGAAGTCCAGTCGCGTGAAGGAGGTCCGCCGGACAATTGCGCGGATCAAAACGCTTCAGACGGCGCGGGCCTCTGACGCAGCAAGGGAGGCTTGAGCTTATGCCCAAGCGTGTGTTGACCGGAACGGTCGTATCCGACAAGGCTAATAAGACCGTGACGGTGCTGGTAGAGCGGAAGGTCAAGCACCCGCTCTATGGCAAGATCATGCGGCGATCGAAAAAGTATCATGCCCACGACGAGGCGAACGAGTATTCGGTCGGCGAGACGGTTCGGATCGAGGAAACCGCCCCGATCTCGAAGCTAAAGACGTGGACGGTTCTCGATCGGCTGAACACGCACCTCAAGCCCAAGGGTTTGGGTGATGTGGACGCTGACATCGCCGTGCCTGACGCTGTGAGTTCTCTCACCGAAGCGGCGGGCGGGACGGGTGAGCCCGTTCGCGAGGACGCGTCGGCCTGACCGAAACGAAGTCACTGGAACTGCCGGGGTGCTTCCCCGGTAAGCCGAACGAAAGGATGGATCGATGATCCAAATGCAATCCAACCTCGACGTCGCTGACAACAGCGGTGCGAAGCGTGTGCAATGCATCAAGGTGCTGGGCGGGTCCAAACGTCGCGTGGCTGGCGTCGGTGATACGATCGTCGTGTCCGTGAAGGAGGCTCAGCCGAGGGGTCGAGTGAAGAAAGGTGACGTTCACCGGGCTGTTATCGTGCGCACGGCGAAAGATGTGCGGCGCGCCGATGGATCGGTGATCCGCTTCGATTCGAACGCGGCCGTTCTCGTGAACAAGAACGAGGAGCCGATCGGAACCCGTATTTTCGGGCCGGTTGTCCGGGAGCTTCGCGCCAAGAAGCATATGAAGATCATCAGTCTTGCGCCGGAGGTTCTGTGATGGCGAGCGCGCGCATTCGTAAGGGCGACACCGTCGTGGTCTTGTCCGGCAAGGACAAGGGGCGCACCGGTTCTGTCACGAAGGTCCTGCCGAAAGAGGGTAAGGTCCTCGTCGACGGGGTTAACGTGCATGCCCGGCATCGCAAGCCGAGCCAGGCGAACCCGCAAGGCGGCATTGATCGGCAAGCGGCGCCGCTCGCGCTCTGCAAGGTGGGTCTGGAAGACCCGAAGAACCCGGGCAAGCCGACGCGCGTCCGGTTCGAGGATCACGACGGCACGAAGGTGCGGGTCGCGGTGAAATCGGGGGAACGGATCGATGCCTGACGCTTACACTCCGCGCCTGCGGCAACATTATGATGACGTCGTGGTGCCGGCGATGACCGAGCGGTTCGGATATAAGAACCGTATGGCCGTTCCAAAGATCGAGAAGATCGTGATCAACATGGGTGTCGGCGAAGGCACCCAGGATCGGAAGACCGTCACGACTGCGGCCGAAGAGCTGGCGTTGATCGCTGGGCAAAAGCCCGTGGTCACCCGTGCGAAGCAGTCGATCGCGGCGTTCAAGCTGCGTGAGGGCATGGCGGTCGGAACGAAGGTGACCTTGCGCCGGGAGCGGATGTACGAGTTCCTGGATCGCCTGATTACGGTGGCATTGCCGCGCGTGCGCGATTTCCGCGGCCTCAAACCCACATCGTTCGACGGGCGTGGCAACTATGCGATGGGTCTGAAGGAACAGATCGTGTTTCCGGAGATTGCCTACGACCGCATCGATAAGGTGCGTGGCATGGACATCGTCGTGACCACCACTGGAACCTCCGACGAAGAGGCGCGCGAGATGCTGCGTCTTTTCAACTTTCCCTTCCCCAAGGACGAGCCGGCCCAGCAGGCCGCCTGATCCCAAGAGAGGACGAGAACTTAAGTCATGGCGAAACTGAGTTCCATCAATAAGAATGAGCGGCGTAAGGCCCTCGTCAAGAAATATTCGGGCCGCTACGCCCGTCTGAAGGCCGTGGCCGCTGACCAGTCGCTCGACGATGGCGAGCGGTTGATCGCGCGCTTGAGGATGGCGGAGATCCCGCGCAACGGAAACCCCACTCGGATCCGGAACCGGTGCGAGCTGACGGGACGTCCGCGTGCATATTACCGCAAGTTCCGTCTGTGCCGCATTCAGTTGCGGGATCTGGCCAATAAGGGCCTGATCCCCGGCGTGGTCAAGTCGAGCTGGTGAGGATGAACTGACATGGCATTGACCGATCCCCTGGGCGATATGCTCACCCGAATCCGGAATGGCCAGCAGGCGCGCAAGGACTCTGTCCTGACCCCGGCGTCTAAGCTGCGGGCCCGCGTGCTCGAGGTACTGGAGCGTGAAGGCTACATCCGTGGCCATTTCGACGAAGCGCTTGGCAAGCACGCCGGCATTCGCATTGAACTGAAGTATTTCGAGGGCGAGCCCGCCATCAAGCACCTGCAGCGGGTCTCCAAGCCTGGCCGTCGCGTGTATTCGGGCAGCCAGGATCTGCCGCGCGTGCGAGGTGGGCTTGGCATCACCATCGTGTCGACCCCGCGCGGCGTGCTCTCGGATGCAGAGGCGCGCGAGCAGAATGTCGGCGGCGAAGTTCTCGCGGAGGTGTTCTGATGAGCCGGATCGGAAAGCGGCCAGTCCCGATTCCTGCGGGCGTGACCGCGAACTTGGAAGGCGACACTTTGTCGATGAAGGGTCCCAAGGGGACGCTGACAATGGATCGGCACGAAGAGGTGGCAGTCGCTATAGAGGACGGAGGGGTGCGCGTAACGCCCGCCAATCAGACGAAGCGTGCGCGTTCGGCCTGGGGCATGCAGCGGACGCTGGTGCAAAATTTGGTGACTGGCGTGACGGACGGGTTCTCCAAGACCTTGGAGATTACCGGTGTCGGCTACCGTGCGGCGTCGCAGGGCAAGACCCTAAAGCTGCAACTCGGTTACAGCCACGATGTCGACTTCGCGATCCCGGAGGGTATCGAGATCAAGACTCCCGACGCAACGACGGTCGAGATCAGCGGAATCGATAAGCAGAAGGTCGGGCAAGTCGCCGCGGAGATCCGCCGCTGGCGCAAGCCGGAACCCTACAAGGGCAAGGGTATCAAGTACCGCGGCGAGTATGTTTTCCGCAAGGAAGGTAAGAAGAAGTAATGGCGCGACATCTCACACCGTTCGAAAAGCGACGCCAGCGGGTTCGCACATCGTTGCGAGCGAAAGCGTCGGCTAAGCCGCGGCTGTCCATCCATCGCACCGGCCGGCACATCTATGCTCAGGTGATCGACGATGTCGCCGGTCTCACGCTGGCTTCGGCCTCGACGTTGGAGAAGGGAGCAGCGGGCAAGGCCGGCGCGACCTGTGACGCTGCGGCGTCTGTCGGAAGTTCGGTCGCCGAGCGCGCAAAAGCCGCGGGCGTTGGACCGGTCGTGTTCGATCGGGGTGGCTTCCTGTATCATGGTCGCGTCAAGGCGCTGGCCGACGCCGCTCGGGCGGGTGGATTGGAGTTCTAAGCGATGGTGGACGAGAGCAACCAGAACGAGGGCGGCGCTGCCAACCCCGGCACCACCGGGGCGGGAAACCAGCCAGAGATGATTCTGTCGCCGGAGGCTACAAACCAGGGCTTGACTCAGCCTGGAGTAGACGAGCGCCCGGCGCGCGGACCTCGCAGCGACCGTGGCGGTCCGCGAGGCGGCGGCCGCGATCAGCGGGGCGGTCGCGGCGGACGACGCGACGACCGGCGCGGAGGGCGCGGTTCGGACGATGGTGGCGAGGATCTGATCGAGAAGCTCGTTCACATCAATCGGGTGTCGAAGACGGTAAAGGGCGGCAAGCGCTTCGGATTCGCCGCCTTGGTCGTCGTTGGCGACGGCAAGGGTCGGGTCGGCTTCGGCCATGGCAAAGCGCGCGAGGTGCCGGAGGCGATCAACAAGGCCACGGCGGCCGCGAAAAAGGCGATGGTTCGGGTCCCGCTTCGGGATGGGCGCACCCTTCACCACGACGGGGTCGGCCATTTCGGCGCCGGCAACGTCAAGGTTCGCTCGGCACCCCCAGGCACCGGTATCATCGCCGGTGGTCCAATGCGCGCCGTGTTCGAAAGTCTGGGTGTCGCGGACGTGGTGACAAAATCGAACGGCACTTCGAACCCCTACAATATGATCCGGGCCACCTTTGAAGCCCTGACTGACCAGTCCAGCCCCAAATCGGTCGCGCAGCGGCGTGGCAAGAAGATCGCTGACCTGCTCGGACGTTCGGGTTCGAGCGAGGCAGAGGCTCAGGCCGACGCCGAAGCGTTGACGGAGTAATTCGATGGCACAGATCAAAGTCCGCCAGACTGGCAGTCCGATCCGCAGGCCGAAGGCCCAGCGCGCGACCCTGAGGGGGCTGGGTCTCGACAAGATGCACCGAGAGGTCGAATTGGAGGATACGCCGGCCATTCGCGGCATGATCCAGACGGTTCGTCACATGGTGACGGTCGTCGACTGAACGGGTTTGCCGCGATCGTTTTAGAGTCACGGCTCAGCGCGAAACAAGCGAAAGCGAGTGCATACTATGGATTTGAACGACATTAGAGACAACGCGGGCGCTCGCAAGGCGCGCATGCGGGTGGGTCGTGGTATCGGCTCCGGCAAGGGCAAGACCGCCGGGCGCGGACAGAAGGGCCAAAAGGCCCGCTCCGGTGTTGCCATCAACGGCTTCGAAGGCGGTCAGATGCCGCTGCACATGCGTCTGCCGAAGCGTGGGTTTAACAATCCGTCACGCAAGAACTTCGCGGAGGTCAATCTCGGCGCGCTTCAAAAGGCGGTGGACGCGGGCACACTGACGGCGGGGACCGTCGTGGACCACATGGTTTTGTCGCAAGCGGGTCTGGCGCGGATGTCGGAAGACGGTGTGCGTGTGCTTGGGAAGGGTTCCTTAACCAGCGCGCTGACCCTTCGGGTGCACGGTGTGTCTGCTGCGGCGCGTGAAGCTGTCGAGCAGGCGGGCGGCTCCGTCGAAGTCGTAGCGCTTCGGAAGAGCGAGCGGGCCGATGACCGATCCGATCCGCGGAAGGCGAAGCGGGACGCGCGCAAGTCTGCGCCCGCGAGCTGATCGGACAGGCGGCGGGAAGACTCCCTTGCCGCCGCTCGCCGGACGCGCGATAGTGTTTCGCCGCAGGTCTCTAGGACGCTCCGACCGTCGGCCGCGGCGCGGTCAGCCGAACCAAGCACAGGACATTCAATGGCTTCCAACGCCGATCAGATGGCCGCAGGCCTGAATCTTTCCAAGTTCGGTCAAGCGACCGAGTTGAAGCGGCGGCTGTGGTTTACCTTCGGTGCCCTCATCGTGTTCCGGTTCCTGAGCCACGTCCCGTTGCCCGGCATCGACCCCCGCGCTTTGGCGGAGCTGTACAACTCCACCGCATCCGGCGGCGTGCTCGACATCTTCAACACCTTCTCGGGCGGTGCGCTGCAACGGATGAGTGTCGTGGCGTTGGGCGTGTTCCCCTACATCACGGCCTCTATTGTCATGCAGCTCGCGACGGCCATGTCGCCGCAGCTGACAGCGATCAAGAAGGAGGGTGAGAGTGGGCGCAAGCGTCTGAACCAATACACCCGCTACGGAACCGTCGGCCTGACGGCGGTTCAGGGATGGTTTATCGCGGTCGGTCTGGAAGCGTTGGCTCAGCAGCAGGGTGTGGCCGCGGTGGTTCAGCCCGGTTTCACCTTCCGCATTGCCGCAGTCCTGTCGATGGTGGGCGGCACAATGTTCCTGATGTGGTTGGGCGAGCAGATTACTGCTCGGGGCGTTGGAAATGGGGTCTCCCTCATCATCATGGCCGGCATCGTTGCGCAGATGCCGGTGCAGCTGGCTCAACTTTTCGAAAGCAGCCGCTCGGGCTCCATCAACGGCTTTGTCGTCCTTCTGGTCGTCCTGCTTATCGTTGGGTTGACGGTGTTCATCTGTTTCATGGAGCGTGCCCAGCGGCGTGTTCTTATCCAATATCCCAAACGTCAGACGCGCGGCGGGTTCATGCAGCAAGACCGCAGCCACTTGCCGCTTAAGGTCAATACGGCTGGCGTCATTCCGCCAATTTTCGCGTCCTCTCTGCTGCTGATGCCTCTGACCGTGACGCAGTTCGCAGGTGCCCAGAACGTGCCCGGCGACACGGCCTGGGGTTCCTTCGTCATCGGCTTGACCACGGCGCTCGGACATGGGCAGCCCCTATACCTGCTGCTTTACGGGGCCGGCATCGTGTTCTTCACCTTTTTCTACACGGCGGTTATCTTCAACCCCGAAGAGACGGCGGAAAACCTGAAGCGTTATGGCGGCTTCGTGCCGGGCATTCGGCCGGGCAAGAACACGACCGATTACCTCGATTATGTGCTTACGCGGATCACTGTGATCGGCGCCGCCTACTTGACCTTTATTTGCCTGGTTCCAGAAATCGTATTCAGCCAGTTGGGTTTTCGACTATTGATGGGCGGCACGAGCTTGCTGATCGTCGTGAATGTGACGATCGACACGGTCACGCAGATTCAGAGCCACCTGCTCGCTCACCAATATGGCGATCTCATCAAGAAATCGAAGCTGAAGGGTGCGCGGCGTCGCTGAAGGACAGGGCGGGAGAGTGAGATGAACATCATCCTTCTTGGGCCTCCCGGAGCCGGCAAGGGCACTCAGGCCCAAAGACTCGTCGATGCCCGCGGCATGGTCCAGTTGTCGACGGGCGATATGTTGCGCGCCGCGGTCAAGGCCGGAACGCCCACGGGTCGCGCAGCTCAGGCGATCATGGCCTCGGGTGCCCTAGTGTCCGACGACGTACTGCGGGATTTGATCGGCGACGCGCTGGACACTGTACCGGCGGATGTCGGCGTGATCTTCGACGGCTATCCTCGAACTGAGGCGCAGGCCTCCGCCTTGGATGAGTTGCTCGCTGAGCGGGGTCGCGCGCTCGACTGCGTCCTTGAGCTGGAGGTCGACGAGGAGGCGCTGGTCGACCGGATCGAAGGTCGCTTCTCCTGCGCGAATTGCGGGGAGGGCTATCACGATCGCTACAAGGAACCACTGGTTCCCGGGGTCTGCGATGTCTGCGGGTCCACCGATTTCAAGCGCAGGCCCGACGACAAGGCCGAGACGGTGCGTCACAGATTGCAGGTGTATCGTCAGCAGACCGCGCCGATACTGCCGTTGTACGCCGCCCGAGGGCTGGTTCGGCGCGTCGACGGGATGGAGCCCATGGACAGTGTTGAAGCCGCGATCGAAGAAGCGCTGAACGCTACGCAGTCGACATGATGGGTGGGTAGGACATTTCGTTCTGCCGGTTGACTCGCCGAGCTGCAGACCATAGGAGACACGGACCCCGAGACACGGTGATGGCGGCGCATGCGTGCGCGCGTCACTTTTTGCCGTTTTCGGGACATCGTCGGCGATGAGATGGGCGACGGGATCGCTCGTGGAGCAGGAGACCAAGAGACGTGGCACGTATAGCCGGGGTCAATATCCCCACCAACAAGCGCGTGGTGATCGCGCTACAGTATATTCACGGGATCGGTGAAACGGCCGCCAAGTCGATCACTGATAAGTTGCACATCGCGCCGGAGCGGCGGGTGCAGGACTTGACCGACGCCGAGGTGCTTCAAATCCGCGAGGCCATCGACTCCGGCTTCACCGTCGAGGGCGATCTTCGGCGAGAGACCGCGATGAACATCAAGCGATTGATGGATCTGGCGTGCTATCGCGGCTTGCGACATCGGAAAGGTCTGCCGGTTCGCGGACAGCGGACTCACACCAATGCGCGCACGCGCAAGGGCAAGGCAAAGGCGATCGCGGGCAAGAAGAAGTAGCTTACGCTCGGCATATCAGCCGGGTGGCCCGATGCCTCTTCTTCATCGGCACGGACTCCGCGAAACGGGGTCACGCCTTTTCAGATCGATTTTAGGACTTTTCCATCATGGCACGTGAACCGCAGCGTGTTCGCCGGCGCGAACGCAAGAATATCACCTCCGGCGTCGCTCATGTGAACGCATCCTTCAACAATACGATGGTGACGATCACCGACGCCCAGGGCAACGCGATCAGTTGGTCGTCGGCCGGGATGATGGGCTTCAAGGGAAGTCGCAAGTCGACGCCGTACGCCGCGCAGATCGCGGCGGAAGACGCCGGGCGCAAGGCGCAGGAACATGGCATGCGCACGCTGGAGGTCGAGGTGAAGGGTCCGGGGTCCGGACGCGAATCCGCTCTTCGCGCATTGCAGGCGGTGGGCTTCACCATCACCGCGATCCGCGACGTCACTCCGATCCCGCACAACGGCGTTCGCGCGCCGAAGCGGCGGCGCGTCTAGCGGCCCACCTTCGATCGCGCGACCGCCCGCGCGATCGGACGGTTGCAACGACGGCGACGCCCAATCACTCGGCGCTCAGGTCCGCATCCTGATCGCCCCAGCCCCAGGGGAACACAACCGTGGCCATCAATCCCAAGAACTGGCAGGAACTCAAGAAGCCCACTCAGCTGGAGGTCAAATCCGGCACTAACCGCGCCACCCGCTCCACCTTCGTGGCGGAACCGCTTGAACGCGGGTTTGGACTGACGTTGGGCAACGCCCTGCGCCGCGTCATGTTGTCGTCGCTGCAGGGCGCGGCGGTGACCTCGATCCGCGTCGACAATGTCCTGCACGAGTTCTCGTCACTGTCCGGGGTTCGCGAGGACATGACGGACATCGTTCTGAACGTTAAGCAGATCGCGCTGAAGATGGAAGGCGAGGGCCCCAAGCGCCTTCAGCTGAACGTGACGGGTCCGGCCGAGGTCAAGGCCGGCGACATCGCGACGTCCGGCGACATCCGCATCATGAACAAGGGGCTGGTGCTCTGTCATTTGGACGAGGGCGCGACCTTGAACATGGAACTGACGGTGGACGCCGGAAAGGGCTATGTGCCCGCCGCGGCCAATCGCCCGGCGGACGCACCCATCGGCCTCATTCCGGTCGACAGCCTCTATTCCCCGGTGCGCCAGGTCTCGTACAAGGTGGACAACACCCGGGTTGGGCAGGAGCTGGACTACGACAAGCTGTCGCTGACGGTGGAAACCGACGGGACGATCAGCCCCGAGGAGGCGGTGGGTTACGGTGCGCGCATCCTGCAGGATCAGCTGCAGCTGTTCGGCGGTTTCGAGGAGGGGCAGATCGCGGAAGCGGGGGCGGACACGCCCGCCTTCTCCGGCTTGACCCAGCCGATCGACGAGACGGACACGAACCGGCTCAATCGTTACCTGCTCAAGAAGGTCGACGAGCTGGAACTCTCCGTCCGTTCGGCGAACTGCCTGAAGAACGACAACATCATCTATATCGGCGATCTTGTCCGCAAGACGGAGGCCGAGATGCTGCGCACTCCGAATTTCGGTCGCAAATCGCTCAACGAGATCAAGGAGGTTCTGTCCTCGATGGGGTTGCGTCTGGGCATGGACATTCCGGGCTGGCCGCCGGAAGACATCGAAGACATGGCCAAGCGTCTGGAAGCGGAGATCATGGGCTGAGGCCCGCCGCCTTCTTAGTCTTTCACGGGGAGTTTCGGCGGTGCTCCCACTTTTCATCGCCCGGCCCGGGGTGCCTGATACGGCCCCGGCACGAACGAAGGATTGGGTACGATGCGTCACAAGATGGGCGGGCGGAAGCTCCAGCGGAAGTCGGGTCACCGGACCGCACTGCTCCGCAATATGGCCGCGGCGCTGATCAAGCACGAGCAGATCCGCACGACGTTGCCAAAGGCACGCGAGTTGCGGCCCTATGCCGAGAAGCTCGTGACGCTCGCCAAGCATGGCGGCCTGTCGAACCGGCGGCTGGCCATGGGTCGGCTGCAGGATGACGCTCAGCTGATCAAGTTGTTCGACGAATTGGCGAACCGTTACGCAGACCGGGCTGGCGGCTATACGCGCGTGATAAAGGCCGGCATCCGGGCGTCGGACGCCGCCCCGATGGCAATCATCGAATTCGTCGACCGCGATGTGGACGCGAAGGGCCAGGACTCCGGCCCGGTCGAGGAGCGGGTGGAGTATGAGGACGACGGCCTGATGATGGGGTAGGCGCCGGGCGCTTCGCCGCGGTGCGCCGAGGTGCCGGTGCGACCCCGTCGCGCCGGCGCTTTCGCGTGGGCGACCGAGGCGCTAGGCTGCGGCCAGGCCGGACTCCCGCAATCGGGAGGTGTGCCAGCGGGAGCCTTCATGCGTCTCTTCCTTTTCGCCGCCGCCGCCGCCCTGACGCCCGCGTCGGTTGCCGCGCAAACCTCTCCGAGTGCCGAGGCGACCGCCATGCCGCTGACCTATCCCACGACGCGCGACGACGGCACGGCGGAGGTGCTGTTCGGAGAGCGCGTCGCCGACCCGTATCGCTGGCTGGAAAACGATGTTCGCACAGACCCAGCCGTGCGCGAATGGGCGACGGCGGAGAACGCGGTCACGGACGCCTACCTGGCGACCTTGCCCGGACGGCGGGTTTTCGCCGAGCGGCTGAAGCAGCTGTTCGACTACAATCGCTTCGGCACGCCGGAAAAACACGGCGGCCGCTATTTCTACAGCTTCAACGACGGGTTGCAGAACCAATCCGTCCTCATGGTTCGCGACACGCTGGACGGGCCGGGCCGGGTGCTCATCGATCCGAATGGCTGGTCAAAGGACGGGGCGACGGCGCTGGCGGAAAGCGCCGTCAGTCACGACGGCCGCCGGATCGCTTATGGCGTGCAGGACGGCGGGACGGATTGGCGCACCGTTCGGGTGCTGGACGTGGACAGCGGCCGCGTGCTGGACGACACGATCGAATGGGTGAAGTTTTCCGGACTGAGTTGGGATCGGGCGGGCGAAGGCTTCTTCTACTCGCGATATCCGGCGCCAGCGGACGGGGCCAAGTTTCAGGGCCTCAACACGGATCAGATGGTCTATCATCATCGTGTCGGCACGGCGCAGGCGCAGGACCGGCGGGTGTACGCCACGCCCGATCGGCCGGAGCTAAATCATGGAGCGACCGTCTCGGACGACGGTCGCTGGCTCTACGTCATCAGTTCGTCGGGCACCGACGACCGCTATGAGGTGACACTGATCGACTTGGAGTCGCCCGATTGGTCGCCGCGCACGCTGATCAAGGGATTTGAAAACAATTGGACCCCGATCGGCAATGTGGGGACCACCCACTACTTCCTGACCAACAAGGATGCGCCGCGGCTGCGTATTGTGACTCTCGACTCGGCAACGGCCGATCCCCAACCGGTGGAAGTGGTCGCGCAGAGCGACGCCACGCTGGAAGGGGCGAGCCTGAAGCCTGGCACGCTGATCGCCAGCTATCTGGCGGACGCCAAGACGGAGGTGCGGACCTTTGGGCTGGACGGCGCGTCGAAGGGCACGGTGCCGCTGCCGGGCATCGGCACGGCGGGCGGCTTTGGCGGCGATTCGGACGATGCGGAGACGTTCTTCTCCTTTACCGGCTTCACCGTTCCCAATCGCGTCTACCGCTACGATGTGAGGAACGGCCAGGCCACGATCTGGGCGGAGCCCAAGGTGGCCTTCGACCCGGACTCTTACGAAACGGAACAGCGGTTCTTCGCGTCGAAGGACGGCACCCGCGTCCCCATGTTCGTCGTGCGCAAGAAGGGTATCGCAACGCCGGCACCGACGCTGCTCTACGGCTATGGCGGCTTCAACATCTCGCTGACGCCGGGCTTTTCCGTGACCCGTCTGGCCTGGCTGGAGCAGGGGGGCGTCGTGGCGATCGCCAACCTGCGGGGCGGCGGCGAATACGGCAAGGCGTGGCACGATGCGGGCCGGCTCGCCAACAAGCAGAATGTGTTCGACGATTTCATCGGGGCCGGGGAAGCGCTCGTCGCTGCCGGCATCACCACGCCCGACCAGCTGGCGATCCAGGGCGGGTCCAACGGGGGGTTGCTGGTCGGCGCGGTCGTCAATCAGCGGCCGGACCTGTTCGCCGCCGCACTGCCCGCGGTGGGCGTGATGGACATGCTGCGCTTCGACCGCTTCACCGCCGGCCGGTATTGGGTAGACGACTACGGCCACCCGGATCAGGAGGCCGACTTCCGCGTCCTGCGGGCCTACTCCCCCTATCACAACATCGCGCCGGGCAAGGATTACCCGGCCATCCTGGTGACGACGGCCGACACGGACGATCGGGTCGTGCCGGGCCATTCCTTCAAATACACCGCCGCCATGCAGGCCGCCGATCTGGGCGACAAGCCGCACCTGATCCGGATCGAAACCCGCGCCGGGCACGGATCGGGCAAGCCGATCGACAAGACGATCGAGGAGACCGCCGATCTGTGGGCTTTCGCGGCGAAGTGGACGGGCATGAAGGTGCGTCCCCCCGCACGGTGACGGCCCGGAAGCGCTGTCGCTAGACGATGCCCGGCGGGCCTCCTACCTACTCGCCATGACCGAGTCCCAGACATCTGACACCCCTGCGATCGCCGAGCGCCAGGAGACGGTGCTGATCGTGGATTTCGGCAGTCAGGTGACCCAGCTGATCGCGCGTCGGGTGCGCGAGGCGGGCGTCTATTCGGAGATCGCACCCTACACCGCCGCGCAGGAGGCATGGGAGCGTCTGAAGCCCGCCGGGCTGATCCTATCGGGCGGGCCAGGGTCCGTGACGAATGCGGACGCCGCGGAGGTGCCTCAGCACTTCTACGAAGCCGGCGTGCCCATCCTGGGGATTTGCTACGGCCAGCAGCTGATGGTGCAGCAATTGGGCGGCCGGGTCGCCAACGCCGACATGGGCGAATTCGGTCGCGCCTTCGTCGAGGTCGCGGACGGCTGCCGGCTGCTCGACGGCCTCTGGGGAGAGGGTGAGCGGCATCAGGTGTGGATGAGCCACGGCGACAAGGTCTGCGAACTCGCCCCCGGCTTCCGCCCGGTGGCCACGTCGGAAGGCGCCGACTTCGCCATGATCGCGGACGACGATCGGCGGTTCTACGGCGTGCAGTTCCACCCGGAGGTGGTTCACACGCCGGACGGCGGCCGGCTGATCGGGAACTTCGTGCGCCACGTCTGCGGGCTGGCTGGCGACTGGTCGATGGCGGAGTTCCGCCAGGCCAAGGTCCAGCAAATCCGCGAGCAGGTTGGCGACGGCAGGGTGATCTGCGGACTGTCGGGCGGCGTCGACTCCGCTGTCGCCGCGGTGTTGATCCACGAGGCGATCGGCGACCGGCTGACCTGCGTGTTCGTCGACCACGGGCTGTTGCGGATGGGCGAGGCGGATCAGGTCGTCGGTCTGTTCCGCGGACATCACAACATCCCGCTGGTCCATGTGGACGCCACGACACTCTTCCTAAACGGTCTGGCGGGCGTGACCGATCCGGAAGCCAAGCGGAAGTTCATCGGCAAGACCTTCATCGACGTCTTCGAGGCCGAGGCGCGCAAGATCGGCGGGGCCGAGTTCCTGGCGCAGGGAACGCTCTACCCGGACGTGATCGAGAGCGTCAGCTTCACCGGCGGACCGTCCGTCACGATCAAGAGCCATCACAATGTGGGCGGCCTGCCGGATCGCATGAACATGACCCTGGTCGAGCCCTTGCGGGAGCTGTTCAAGGACGAGGTTCGGGTGCTGGGCCGCGAACTGGGCCTGCCCGACATCTTCGTCGGTCGCCACCCTTTTCCAGGGCCTGGGCTGGCGATTCGCATCCCCGGGGAAGTGACTCGCGAGCGGGCCGACATTCTGCGGAAGGCGGACGCCATCTACCTGGCCGAGATCCGCGCGGCCGGGCTTTACGATGCGATCTGGCAGGCCTTCGCGGTCCTCTTGCCGGTCAAGACCGTGGGTGTGATGGGCGACGGCCGGACCTACGACAATGTCTGCGCGTTGCGTGCGGTGACGAGCACGGACGGCATGACGGCCGACATCTTTCCGTTCTCCACCGAGTTCCTGAGCCGGGTGTCGACGCGGATCGTCAACGAGGTGCGCGGGATCAACCGCGTGGTCTATGACTATACGAGCAAGCCGCCGGGCACCATTGAGTGGGAGTGATCCGCGCGCGCTAAGGCAGGGTCTCGCCATGCAGTTGTCGCTTCTGGACGATCGGCGTACCGCGGTGCTCGCCACGACGCAGGCCAAACTCGAGGAGCGCTTCGGTGGCTGGCGGCGGACCGTGCGGCGCGACCCTGTCGGCACGCTGATCCACGGCCTGGTCGGTTGGAAGACGCGCACCGAGCTGACCTTGGCGATCGTCGATGGTCTGGAAGCGGAGTTCGTCACCTGGGAGGCACTGAGGGATGCCGACCTGGCGCGCGTGCTCCGCGTGATCGCACCCGTCACCTTTGCCGAGCGCAAGGCACCGCGCCTGCGGGAGGTCCTGATGGAGGTCACCCAGCGGCAGGGCCGCCTCTCGCTCGACCATCTCGCCGCCCTCGGCGTGCCGGCCGCGATCGCGTGGCTGGATAGCCTGCCCGGCGTAGGGCGCAAGATCGCGGCCGAGGTGTTGAACGCGAGCACGCTGAACCGCCTGGCGCTGGTGATCGACGGCCACCATCACCGGGTCGTGAGGCGGCTGGGGCTGGTGCGGCATACCGCGACGGTTCCGGAGGTGTACGACACGCTGATGCCGCTGCTGCCGCCGGCGTGGGGACCGGACGACCTCGACGCGCACCACATGCTCGTCAAGCGGCTGGGCCAGACGGTGTGCCGACACGATGTCCCGCACTGCGACGAATGCCCGCTGCGGTCGATCTGCCGAACAGGCAGTGCCCCGCTTGAGGCGGCCCGATGACCGGTGGCATAGGCGCGGCCATGACCCGCACGCCCGCCGATCCGGAGCCGCTCCTCACGCCGCCGCAGGTCGAAGCGGTCTTCCGCCGGCTGGGGGAGCGTTATCCCGGCCGGGAACCGGGCGCGAAGGGGCCGAAGGAACAGCCCGATCCGTTCCGGTCGTGCATCGCGTGCATGCTGTCGGCCCAGTCGCTCGACCGGAACACGGCGGCCGCGACGGACGCGCTGTTCGCCCTTGCCCGTACGCCGGAAAAGATGCTGGCCCTGGACGACGAGGCGCTGATCGCGGCCATCCGCCCGGCCGGCCTCTACAACAACAAGGCCCGGGCGATCCGCCGCTTCAGTGCCGCGGTGATCGCGCGGGGCGGCACGATTCCGCGGGATCGCGCGGGCCTGCTGGCGCTGCCCGGGATCGGTCGCAAATGCGCCGACATCGTGCTGTCGTTCGCGTTTGGAGAGGCGGTCATCGCGGTGGACACCCACGTTCATCGGGTGTGTAACCGCACGGGCTTGGCGCGCGGCAAGACGGAAGCGAAGACCGCCGAGAGCCTGGCGGAGCGGGCACCCGCCTGGGCCTTGGACGAAGGACATTTCTGGCTGATCCAGCACGGCAAGCGGACGTGCACGGCGCGCGCGCCCGATTGTCCCGCCTGCGTCGTGGCGGACCTCTGCCTGTGGCCGGACAAGCGGGCGTAATCGTGGTCCACGGCATCCCGAACTGCGACAGCGTGCGGAGGGCCGTTCGCTGGCTCGACGCCGCCGCACTCGCCCACCGCCTCCGCGATCTGCGCGCCGAGCCGCCCGAAGCCGCGGAGATCGCGCGGTGGGCGGACGCCGTCGGCTGGGAGCGTCTGCTGAACCGGCGCGGCACGACCTGGCGGCGGCTGCCGGACGCGCAGCGGGAGCGGTTGGACGAGGGCGCGGCGCTGACGCTGATGGCGGCGCACCCGCTCCTCATCAAGCGGCCGGTGATCGAGTGGAGCGACCGTGTGACCGTCGGGGTGGACGCGGAGAACTGGTCAGACGCCGCCAGGGTTCTAGCTAAGGAAGCGGGCTAAAGGCTGCATTGCGCCACAGGTTGCGCTAGACGCCCTGTTCATGTCCACCACCTCCACGCTCGCCACCGCTTCCTCCGCGTCGCCGACCGCTCCGATCCGGCGGCTGACCGTGCCCGTCCTGCGGGCGCGGAAGGAGGACGGCGTCACGGCCGAGCCGCTGGTGATGCTGACCGCCTACACGGCGCGCATGGCGCAGATCCTGGATCCGCACTGCGATTTGTTGCTGGTGGGCGACAGCCTGGGGCAGGTAATCTACGGCCTGCCGTCGACCCTGCCTGTGACGCTGGACATGATGTGCGCTCACGGAGCGGCGGTGATGCGCGGCAGCCAGCGGTCGGTCGTCATCGTCGACCTGCCCTTCGGTAGCTATGAGCGGTCGCCGGAACACGCGCTGGACACGGCGACCCGCGTTCTGAAGGAGACCGGAGCGGCCGGGGTGAAGCTGGAGGGTGGGGTGGCGATGGCGCCCACCGTCCGCTTTCTGGTGGAGCGCGGCGTGCCGGTGATGGGTCATGTCGGCCTGACCCCTCAGGCGGTCAACGTTCTTGGCGGCTACGCGGCGCGTGGGCGGTCCGAGGTCGAAGCGGCGGCGATCGCCGCCGACGCGTGTGCGATCGCGGACGCCGGAGCTTTCGCGCTGGTGATCGAGGGCGTGGTGGAGACGATCGCGGCTGCCGTCGCGCGAGCGGTCGCCTGCCCGGTGATCGGGATCGGGGCCTCGGTCGAATGCGACGGGCAGGTGCTGGTCACAGAGGACATGCTGGGGCTGTTCGACCGCACCGCTCGCTTCGTGAAGCGGTATGCGACGTTGGCCGAAGACATCGACACTGCGATCGAGTGCTACGCCGCCGAGGTTCGAGGCCGCACCTTTCCCGCCGACGATCAGATCTACGCGCCGCGCGACTGACCCCCACCTTCCCCTCGTCGCACCCGCCCGCTAAAGGGCGACGCGTTCCCGTTCCACCATCACCGGAGGCTGTCCTTGGCCCTGAGACCGCGCGACCCGAACGACGACCGCGCCTTCGTGCGCGAAGTCGACGAGGAGGTCCGCCGGGAAGCCGTCGTGGACGGCGTGCGCCGCTATGGTTGGGCCGTCGCGCTGGGCGTGCTGGCGCTCTTGATCGCTTTTGGCGGCGTGCTGTGGTGGCGACACGAACAGGACGTCCGACGTCAGCAAAGGGCCGAGACCTACGTCGCCACGCTGAACGACCTGGATGAGGGCCGGGCGGTCGACACCGCTGATCGCATGGCTCCGCTCCTGAAGGGGGCCGGTCCGGGCTACACGGCGGCCGCGCGGCTGCTGGTGGCGGCGCAAGCGGTGCAGCGCGGCGACCTGAAGGCGGCCGCCGCCTCCTACGCCGCCGTCGCCACAGACGATGGCGTGGCGCAGCCCTTCCGAGACATCGCGCTGGTGCGCCAGACCGCCGTCGAGTTCGAAAGCCTGTCGCCGGCCGAAGTGGAGCGGCGCCTGACTCCTCTGGCGCGTCCGGGGCAGCCGTTCTCCGGCAGCGCCGGCGAGCTGATCGCCCATGCCCGCCTGAGGGCGGGGCGTGAGCGTCAGGCGGGCGAGTTGCTGGCGCGCATTGCCGCCGACGCGTCCGTGCCGGACTCTCTGCGTTCACGCGCGACACAGCTGGCTGGTTCCATCGGAGTGGACGCTGTTCCGGCCGACCCGGCCAGCGCATCGACCGACACGGCAGGACCGACCCCATGACAAAACGCGCGCTCCTCTTCCTCCTGACGGCGGCTCTGCCGCTCTCCGGCTGCGGCATTCTGAAGGGCAGTGGTCCGAAGACCACGCCGGTGGTGGGAGACCGCACCTCCGTCCTGGGCAATCGCGAGGCGGAGGTCACGGTGGACGCGAGCTTGGCCGGCGTCGACGTGTTGCTGCCGCCCGCCGTCGCGAATGGCAGCTGGGATCAGCCTGGCGGAGCATCGTCGCACGCGCTGGGCCACCTGGCGCTCGGCGAGACGCTTGGGCTGGCCTGGACGAAGCGTATCGCGGGCACGGGCAAGAGCGTGCGGCTGGCTGCGGCTCCCGTCGTCGTGGGTGGCAAGGTCTTCGTGATTGACACGGACGCGCGGGTGCGCGCCTTTGACTCCACCAGCGGGGCGGACCTGTGGTCGACCCGGCTGGCACCGGAGAACGGACAGGACGAGCGCTCGCTCTACGGCGGCGGTGTGTCCGCCTCCGGCGATCGGGTCTATGCCTCCAACGGCCTGGGAGAGGTCGCGGCCCTCGACGCGACCACGGGGGCGGAACTGTGGCGCACCAAGCCCGGGGGGCCGCTGCGTGGAAGCCCGACCGTCGCCTTCGGCAGTCTGTTCGTCCTCAGCCAGGACAATCAGCTCTTCTCGCTGCGCGCGTCCGACGGCGACCTGCAATGGACGCAGTCCGGTTCGATCGAGGGGGCGAACGTGTTCGGCGTCGCGGCTCCGGCGGCCGGGCAGGGGACGGTGATCGCGGGCTTTTCTTCGGGCGAGCTCGGGGGCTATCGTTACGAGAACGGTCAGCCCGTCTGGCAGGACCAGCTCAGCCGGACCCAGATCACGACCTCGGTCGGCCTGATCTCCGACATCGATGCCAATCCCGTGGTCGACAAAGGCCGCGTCTACGCGCTGGGTCAGGGCGGACGCATGGTGAGCCTGGAGTTGGTGACCGGTCAGCGCCTGTGGGAATTGAACGTCGCCGGCATCTCGTCGCCCTGGGTCGCCGGGGAGTGGCTGTGGGCGGTCACCGACCAGGGTGTCCTGTTCGCGGTCGCGCGGTCCAATGGCAAGGTGCGCTGGAAAACCCAGCTGCGCCATTTCCGCAACGAGAAGAAGTCGACCGGGCCGATCAGCTGGCAGGGGCCGGTCCTGGCGGGCGGTCGCCTGATCCTGGTCAGTTCCGAGGGGCAGCTGGCGGAAGTCGATCCGTCGAGTGGCGCGATGCTGCGCACGTCGGAGGCGGGGGACGCCTTCCACCTGCCGCCGGTCGTGGCGAACGGCACGCTGTTCCTGCTGGACGATGCGGGGCAGTTGACCGCTCGTCGCTAGACGCGGTGCGCCGCGAGGCGTGACGTGCCGCGACGCACCGCCTACAGCGAGCGCGTGACCCAGACCCCCGCCCCCCGCCGTCGCGCGCTCGCCATCGTCGGGCGTCCCAATGTCGGCAAGTCGACCCTGTTCAATCGGCTGGTCGGCCGGCGCTTGGCTCTGGTGGATGATCGCCCCGGCGTGACGCGCGACCGGCGGGAGGGGGAGGGCCAGCTCTACGGATTGGATTTCCAAGTCATCGACACCGCCGGCTACGAAGAGGACGCCGCGGCGACTCTGCCGGGCCGGATGCGCGCTCAGACGATCGCGGCCGTGGCCGACGCCGCCGTCGCCGCCCTGGTGGTGGACGCGCGCGCTGGCCTGACCCCGCTGGACGAGGAGATCGCGCGGTGGCTGCGCGGCACGAACACGCCCATCGTGCTCCTGGCGAACAAGGCGGAGGGGCGCAGCGGAGAGACCGGGGTGCTGGACGCGTGGCGGCTGGGGCTGGGAGAGCCGATCGCCATCTCCGCGGAGCATGGCGAGGGAATGGCCGACCTGCACGAAGCGATCCGCGAACCGATCGAGGCGGCCCCCGAGGAGGAGGCGGAGCCGGACCCCGCCGGGCTTCGCCGTCCGCTACGCCTGGCCATCGTCGGTCGCCCCAATGCCGGCAAATCGACGCTGATCAACCGCATGGTGGGGTCGGACCGGATGATCACCGGCCCCGAAGCCGGGATCACCCGCGATGCCATCACGGTCGAGTGGGAGTGGCAGGGACGCCCGGTTGTCCTGGTCGACACGGCCGGCATGCGAAAGCGCGCGCGGGTGGACGAAAAGCTGGAGAAGCTGTCCGTCTCCGACGCGCTGCGGGCCATTGACCATGCGGAGGTCGTGGCTCTGATGCTCGACTCCACGCGCGGTCTCGAAGTCCAGGACCTGAAGATCGCGTCGCGCGTGATCGAGGAGGGTCGTGCGCTCCTCATCGCGCTCAACAAATGGGACGTCGCCGAAGGGGGCGCGGCCCTGTACCAGGGGGTCCGCGCCGCCTTGGAGGAAGGGTTGGCGCAGTTGCGCGGCGTCCCGCTGATCACCCTGTCCGGCGCCACGGGCAAAGGGGTCGACGCCCTCGTGCAGGCGGCGTTCGACGCGCGCGAGGCGTGGGAGCGCCGGGTGCCCACGGGCGAGCTCAACCGCTGGTTCGCGGCGGCGCTCGAGGCTAACCCGCCGCCCGCGCCCGGGGGCAAGCGCATCAAGCTACGCTACATCACCCAGGCGAACACGCGCCCGCCGACCTTCGTGCTGTTCGGCACCCGGGTCGACCAGCTGCCCGAAAGCTATCGCCGCTACTTGCTGAACGGCATACGACAGCATCTGGGGTTCGGGTCCGTTCCGGTGCGTCTGCATCTCCGCTCGCCGGTGAACCCGTTCGATCGGGCGGGTTCTTAAAGCGCTGTTTACCCGCCACGATCCAAAGGGGCAGGGCAGCGGCGGACGGGAGCGACAGTGTGACGGTGGAGCAATCAGCCATCGATTGGGAGGCTTACGAAGCGGCGCGTGTTCGCTTCGGTGCGGACTTCGTCCGGGTGCTCGGCTATCTGAGAGAGGACGGGGAACAGGCGGTGGTCACGATCGAGACGGCCATGCGCGCCGGCGACCCGGCCGCGCTGGTGCGGCCGGCTGGCACATTGAAGGACGCCGCCTACGATGTCGGCGCGGAAGCGCTGGGGGAAGTGGCCGAACGGATCGAGAGCCTGGGCCTGCACTGCGTCCAGCGCCAGCAGGAGCCGGACGAGGCCTTGCCCATGGTGGCTGGGTTGGCCGCCCTGTTCCAGACCACGATGGCGGCGCTGGAGTCCTCCAGCTCGCCGCTGCAGCGAAAGCGCTCTGGCCGCTCCGCCTGATCCGCGCTCTCGCAGTCCGTCCCTCGTTTCGCTGGGCCGCGCGGTTGCGGTTCAGTCGCGGGCTGTTAGGCAGGTCGGACGAACTGCACTGCGAGGACAAGGAATGCGAACGCTGATGGCCGGCTTGATCGGGACGGGCGCGCTGCTGACGGGCTGCGCCACCACCAACGACTCCACGACAGAACTGAGCGGCCGACCCGCCAGCGCGCTCAGCGCCGAGGAGACGACGGCGACGAACCCGCTGCTGGCGCCGTGGACCGGCCCCTATGACGGCGTGCCCCCTTTCGGGCAGGTGGCGCTGGCGGACTACCCGCCCGCCTTCCAGGCGGCGATGGACCAGCTGGGCGGTGAGATCCGGGTGATCGCCGACAATCCGCAGCCTGCCACCTTCGCCAACACCATGGAGGCGATGGAACGCGCCGGTGACCAGCTGGACCGCCTGTACGCCGTCTGGGGGGTGCAGACGTCCAACCTGTCGAACCCCGACGTGCGCGCGATCGAGGCGGAATGGGAACCGAAGCTGTCCGCGTTCCAGTCGGAGCTGTTCCTGGACCCCAAGCTGTTCGCACGGGTGGAGGCGCTCTACAATCGACGCGACACTTTGGACCTGTCGCCGGATCAGCGCCGTCTGCTGGAGCGGCGCTACGATCGGTTCGTCCGCAACGGAGCCAAGCTGACGCCCGAGGCCAAGGCGCGGGTGGTCGCGATCGAAGGCGAACTGGCCGGCCTGTTCTCCTCCTTCTCCGAAAAGGTCTTGGGCGACGAGGAGGCGGTCACGCTGGTGACCGACAAGTCCCGGTTGGCGGGGCTGCCCGACGCGCTGGTGGCGAGCTTCGCGCGCGCGGCGAAGGACCGGAACGCCGAAGGTTGGGCCATCAAGAACACCCGGTCGTCCATGACGCCGGTGCTGGAGAACGCCACGGATCGGACGCTGCGCGAAACCGTGTGGCGGGCCTATGTGAACCGCGGCGACAATGGCGGGGCCCACGACACGAACGAAACGATCGCGCGCATCCTGGCGCTGCGGCAGGAGCGCGCGCAGCTGCTGGGCTTTCGCACCCACGCGGACTATCGGATGGCCGACACCATGGCCGGGACGCCGGCGCGGGCGACCGATCTGATGATGCGGGTCTGGCCCGCGGCCAAGGCGCGGGTGGTCCAAGAGGTGGCCGAGATGCAGGCGCTCTCCGACCAGCGCGGCGACGGCATCACCATCGAACCCTGGGACTATCGCTTCTATGCCGAGAAGGTGCGGAAGGCGAAGTACGATCTGGACCAGTCGGAAGTGAAACCGTATTTCCAACTGAAGAACATGGTCGACGCGATGTTCTATTCGGCCGGCCGTCTGTACGGTCTGCAGTTCAAGGAGAATACCGGCGCCGTTCCCGTGTTTCACCCCGACGTTCGGACATTCGAGGTGACGGATGGCGACGGGCGCGTGCGCGGCGTGTTCTATTTCGACCCCTATGCGCGCGACGGCAAGCGGTCCGGGGCCTGGGCCACGACCTACCGGTCGCGCGCGGCATTGACGAACGACGACATCGTGCTCGGGTCGAACAACAACAACTTCACGAAACCGGCGGACGACGCGCCCGCCCTGATCTCCCTCGACGACGCGCAGACGCTGTTCCACGAGTTCGGCCACGCCTTGCACTATTTCATTGCCGACGTGACCTATCCCGGCCTGCTCGGCACACCGCGCGACTTCGTGGAATATCCGAGCCAGGTGAACGAGAACTGGGTTCTGACCCGTGACGTGCTGGACAAGTACGCGCGCCATTACCAGACCGGCGAACCCATGCCGCAGGCTTTGCTGGACAAGATCGAGGCCTCGTCGACTTACGGCCAGGGCTTCGCGACGGTGGAGTATCTGGCGAGCGCGCTGGTCGACATGAAGCTGCACGATCGCACGGTGCCGGTCACGGACGCCGACGCGTTCGAGCGGAACACGCTGGCCGAGCTTGGTATGCCGGACGAGCTGGTGATGCGTCACCGGCTGCCGCAGTTCAACCATCTGTTCGCGTCCGATGGCTATTCGGCCGGCTACTACTCCTACCTGTGGTCGGAGACGATGGACGCCGACACCTGGGCCGCCTTTGAGGAGACGGGCGACGTTTGGAACCCGGAGGTCGCGCGGCGTTTCCAGACGATGCTGCTCGCCACCGGCAACGAAACCGATCGGGCCGAGGCCTATCGGGCGTTCCGCGGGCGCGACCCGGACGTGAACGCGCTGTTGAAGCGCCGCGGGTTCCCGACGCAATAGGAAGCGGTTAGGACGGGCGACGAACCATCGGAGCCCGTCCTTGACCACCACGCCCGCCAACCCCGCCGCCGCCGTCCCGGCCGCGGGCGGCAACCCCCTCGACCCGACGAAGCCCTGGGCGATCATCAACGACAAGCTGGAAGGCTTCTGGGTCGGCTTTCTGGCGCAGTTGCCGAACATCATCGCCGGCCTGCTGTTGCTGCTGCTGGTGTGGTACGGTTCACGTTGGGTCGCGCGCGCCGTCGGTGCCGCCGCCAATCGCCGCAACAGGCCCGATCTGGGCGCGCTGCTGGGCAGCCTGGCGCGCATCATGCTGATCATCCTGGGCGTCCTGATCGCCGCCACCATCATCTTCCCGACGGTGAAGCCCGGCGACATCTTCGCGTCGCTGGGCGTCGGCACGGTGGCGATCGGTTTCGCCTTCAAGGACATTCTGCAGAACCTGTTGGCGGGACTGCTGCTGTTGATCCGTCGACCCTACAAGCGCGGCGACCAGATCGTGGTGAAGGATTATGAGGGGACGGTCGAACACATCGAAAGCCGCGCCACCCTGATCAAGACCTATGACGGTCGGCGCGTGATCATCCCGAACTCGGACGTCTACACCTCACCCGTGGTGGTGCTGACGGCGTTCGAGACCCGGCGCGACGAGTATGACGTGGGCATCGGCTATGGCGACGACATCGCGAATGCCTGCCAGGTGTTCCAGGCCGCGGTGACTGCGGTGGACGGAGTCGCGGGTGATCCAGCGGTTGAGGCGCTGCCTTGGAGCCTGGACGAGATCCAGGTGACGGTGCGGGTCCGTTGGTGGACCAAGTCGCTTCGCACGGACGTGGTGCACACGCGCGCCCGCGTGATCGCGGCGATCGCCAAGGCGGCCAACCAGAACGGCATCGACCTGCCATTCCCCACCCAGGTCGTCCTGTTCCATGACCAGACGGAACAGGCGGACGGCGTGCGGGGGCGGCAGCGCGAAGGCTGGCCCGGCAAGAGTGTGGCACGGCCGTTGGGGCGTCCGATCGCCGAGGCTCTGGAGCACGACGGGTCCAGCGACGGCGAGGCCGGTCGCACCGACTGACGCGACCCCTCGCCTAGCGGCTTCAAATCGCCTAACGGCGCAGGACACGCGAAGACGCGGAGAGGAGAGGCATGACGGACCGCGCGGACGACCGGGGCACGAATCGCGTGCGACTGAAACTGCACGTGCCGGAACCCGCCTTCCGCCCGGGCGACACGGCCGACTTCAGCAACATCGTGGTGCCCCCGGCCGGGGAGGTGCCTCGCCCGCCGGTCCACGCGGGCGCGGATCAGATGCGAGAGCTCGCTTATTCGTTGGTTCGGGTGCTCGACGAGGAGGATCGGGCGGTGGGTCCCTGGGATCCTGGCCTGTCCGCGGAGACGAAGCGCCAGATCCTGCGCCACATGGCGCTCACCCGCGCATTCGACAGCCGCATGTTCCGCGCCCAGCGGCAGGGCAAGACGTCATTCTACATGAAGGCCACGGGTGAGGAGGCGATCGCGGTTGCGGCGACCCACGCGCTCGCATCGGACGACATGTGCTTCCCGTCCTATCGGCAGCAGGGCATCCTGATCGCGCGCGACTGGGATCTGGTCGACATGATGAACCAGATCTATTCGAACAAGGCCGACCGGTTGGACGGCAAGCAGCTGCCGATCATGTATTCGACGAAGGAGGGTGCCTTCTTCTCCATATCGGGGAACCTCGCCACCCAGATGCCGCAGGCCGTGGGCTGGGCGATGGCGTCGGCGATCCAGGGGGGCAGCCGCATCGCGGCGTGCTGGTGCGGGGAGGGGTCCACGGCGGAAGCGGACTTCCACGCCGCGTGCACCTTTGCCACGGTCTATCGCGCGCCCGTCATCATCAACGTCGTCAACAACCAGTGGGCGATCAGTTCTTTCGCGGGGATCGCGGGCGGGGAGGCGACCACCTTCGCCGCGCGCGGGGTCGGCTATGGCCTGGCCGCGTTGCGCGTCGACGGGAACGACGCACTGGCGGTCTATGCGGCGACCGCCTGGGCGGCGGAGCGCGCGCGGGCGAACGACGGCGCCACGCTGATCGAACATTTCACCTACCGGGCCGAGGGGCACTCCACCTCGGACGATCCCAGCCAGTACCGGTCCGCCGACGAGGGCACGGCCTGGCCGCTGGGCGATCCGATCGCGCGGCTGAAGCGCCACCTCATCGCGCTGGGCGAATGGGACGAGGAGCGTCACGCCGCCATGGACGAGGAACTGGCGCAAAGAGTGAAGGACTGCGCCAAGCAGGCGGAGCGCAACGGCGTGCTGGGCCACGGCATGCACCAACCCTTCGAAACGATGTTCGAAGGTGTGTTCGAGGAGATGCCGTGGCATCTGCGCGAACAGCTCGACCAGTGCATCGCCGAGAAGAAGGCGGCCGGGCTGTGACCACGTCTCGCATGAACATGATCGGCGCGATCAACTCGGCGCTGCGCGTCGCCATGCAGGCCGATCCGGCCGTGGTGGTGATGGGCGAGGATGTGGGGTATTTCGGCGGCGTGTTCCGCGCGACCGCCGGGCTGCAGGAGGCGTTCGGAAAGACGCGCGCCTTTGACACGCCCATCAGCGAATGCGGCATCGTGGGCGTCGCCGTGGGCATGGCGACCAACGGCCTGAAGCCGGTGCCGGAGATCCAGTTCGCCGACTATATCTATCCGGGCGTCGACCAGATCGTCTCGGAAGCCGCGCGACTGCGCTATCGCTCGGACGGCGAGTTCACCGTGCCGATGGTCATCCGATCCCCTTATGGCGGCGGCATCTTCGGCGGTCAGACGCACAGCCAGTCGCCCGAAGGCATCTTCACCCATGTCGCGGGCGTCAAGACGGTGATCCCGTCCAATCCCCATGACGCGAAGGGCCTGCTGCTCGCCGCGATCGCCGACCCCGACCCGGTGCTCTTCTTCGAACCCAAGCGGCTCTATAACGGGCCGTTCGACGGCCGCTACGACCGGCCCACCACCAACTGGTCCGCCCATCCCGACGGAGAGGTGCCCGACGGCCACTACACCGTTCCCCTGGGCGAGGCGCGGGTGGTGCGCGAAGGGGCGGAGGTCACGATGCTGGCCTACGGCACCATGGTTCACGTCGCGCTGCACACGGCGGAGTCGAAGGGCGTGGATGCCGAGGTGATCGACTTGCGCACCTTGATGCCGCTCGACATCGGCGCGATCGAGCGTTCGGTGAAGAAGACCGGACGCTGCGTCGTCGTGCACGAGGCGACGCGCACGTCGGGCTTCGGGGCCGAACTGGCCGCGCTGGTGCAGGAACGCTGTTTCTACCATCTGGAAGCGCCGGTGGAGCGGGTGACAGGCTTCGACACGCCGTATCCCCACAGCCTGGAATGGGCGTATTTTCCGGGGCCGGTGCGGACCGGCCTGGCTTTGGATCGAGTGCTAAAGGACTGACATGGCTCGCTTCGTCTACAAACTGCCCGACATTGGAGAGGGCATTTCAGAAGCCGAGATCGTCGGCTGGCACGTCAAGGTCGGCGACTTCGTGGAGGACGACGACCAGATCGCCGACATGATGACCGACAAGGCCACCGTCGAGATGGAAAGCCCGGTGTCCGGCACGATCGTCGAATTGGCCGGCGAGGTCGGCGACGTGGTCGCCATC
Organism: Sphingomonadaceae bacterium; assembly: GCA_965261015.1. Lineage (GTDB taxonomy): Bacteria > Pseudomonadota > Alphaproteobacteria > Sphingomonadales > Sphingomonadaceae > CBDHCC01. The sequence goes on along the minus strand of CBDHCC010000002.1, from coordinate 299,637 downwards.
GGCGCGCCGCTGGTGGTGATCGAGACGGACGACGTGCCCGACGAGGCGACGGAGGGCGGGGCCGAGGTGCTGGCCCAGCATGGTCGGCGCATGGAGGAGGAGCGGGAGGCCAAGGAACGGACCGTGGCGGACGCGGCCGATCCGGCCGGGCCGATGGACGAGGCGGAACTGGCGGCGGAAACGCCGGGAGTTGGGGAGGGCTTCGAGGCACCCGCACCTCCAAACGGCAATGCCGCGAAAGCGGGAGCCCGGCCCGATGAGAACGCCAGCCGCCAGGCCGTCGACACCGCGGCACCGATGGATCCCCGCGTGCGCGGGGATGACGACGGCAGGGAGGGGAGCGGCCAGGTCCTCGCCTCCCCCGCCGTCCGCAAGCGGGCCGCCGACCTGCAGATCGACTTGGCCGACGTGAAGCCGGCGGAGGACGGTCGGGTGCGTCACGGCGACCTGGACGCCTTCCTGACCTACAATGCGGGCCAGGGCTACGGCACGGCCAAGCCCCGCCAGGACGAGCAGGTCCGGGTGATCGGACTGCGCCGCCGCATCGCCGAGAACATGGCGGCGGCCAAGCGCCACATCCCCCACTTCACCTATGTCGAGGAGATCGACATGACGAAGCTGGAGGCCGCGCGCGCCGACCTGAACGCCACCCGCGGCGACCGGCCGAAGCTGACGGTGCTGCCGCTCATCATCGCGGCGATCACGCGCGCCCTTCCGGACTTTCCGATGATCAACGCGCGTTACGACGACGAGGCGGGGGTGGTCAGCCGCTCGGGTGCCGTGCATCTGGGCATCGCCACCCAGACCGACGCCGGCCTGATGGTGCCGGTGGTGCGCGGCGCGGAGGCGAAGAATGTCTGGCAGCTGGCCGCCGAGATCGCGCGCCTGGCGGACGCGGCGCGGACCGGCAAGGCGAAATCGGAGGAATTGTCGGGCGGCACGCTGACCGTGACGTCGCTGGGTCCTCTGGGCGGCATCGCGACCACGCCGGTGATCAACCGGCCGGAGGTGGCGATCATCGGCCCCAACAACATCGTAGACCGCCCCGTCATCCGCGACGGCGAGATCGCGGTCGCCAAGCTGATGAACCTGTCGATCAGCTGCGATCACCGGGTGGTCGACGGCTGGGATGCCGCCAGCTTCGTCCAGGCGGTCAAGCGCCTGCTGGAGACCCCCGTGCTGTTGTTCGCGGACTAACCGGCGGTCCCGCCTGGACCGATCTGCCTAGGGGTCGGTCCAGGCGGACGGTGGCTCAGCCATAGACCGCGACGCCCTGACCCCCGGTCGCGACCGCGCGCCCGGCGGTGTTCCAGACCGTCATCTCCTGCGAAGAAAAGCCGTTGCCCGAGCGCGTGGCGACGGACCGCAACAGCCACCAGCCGTCCTGTGTCTCCGGAGCCAGGTCCAGCATGTGCAGCAGCCAACTGGTCGAGCTGACCGGGGCGGGGCCCTTCATCTGGCAAAAGGCGGCGGGCGGCAGGGCGTCGCCCAGCGCCAGCAGCGCGACCGCGGCCGGTGCCGCGACTGGATCGCGAAACCGGACCCACCAGATCAGTTCGCCCCGATCCGCCCCGCTCGCAAGCCGCTCCCCACCGGCGAGGCGCATGTCGAAATGCTGGGTAAACGATGGAAGCTGCGTCGAGCGACGGTCGGCGAGCGTGTCGGGCCTCGGCACGTCCGGCATGGGCAGGGCGTCGGCGTCGATCGCACTTTCCCGGTCGCGCCCGAACAGGAAGGTCGCCGACGTGCCCACCTCGCCATCGGACCGCACCGTGGCCGACACCGCGTCCGAAGATTTGCCGCGCCTCAGCACCTGGGCTTCGACCGAGCACTCGCCCGTGGTGGGGCCGACGAACGCCACCAGGGCGGTGCGAAGCGGAAAGCGAGGCTGTGCCAGCGCCATGGCACCCTGCAACGCCAGCGCGGCCGATAGCCCGCCATAGGCGGTGCGCCCCTGCATCCAGCTGTCCGGTATGTGGGCGCGCAGCGCGTCACCCTCGCGCACCATCGCGCGGAGCAGCGGGTCCAGCCCGCCATTCATCGGCCGCGCCGTTGCGTCGCGGCGATCAGGCGGGTGAGCGCCGCGTCGGGGATCAGGGACATCAGACCCACCGCCGCCTTGTTAACGACACCCGACACCCGAACCGCCTCGCCCCGCGCGACCGCGTCCAGCCCGTCCCCGGCCACGCGGTCCGGATCGGCCTTCAGGAAAGAGGGGATCTGGTCGGCGTCGGAACCGGCCCGCTCGAAGAACTCCGTCTCGGTGGCGCCGGGACACAGCGCGGTGACGGTCACGCCCGTACCGGCCACCTCCTCATGCAGCGCGCGGCTGAAGGAGAGCACGAAGGCCTTGCTGGCCGCGTAAACGGCCGAACCCGGCGCGGGCAGGTGGGCCACCACCGATGCCACGTTCAGCACCGCGCCATGCCCCTGCGGCAACAGCATGCCGAGCGTGGCGTGAGTCAGCGCCACCAACGCCTCGACGTTCAGTCGCAGCATCTCGACCTGACGCTCTCGCGGGGTCTCGTGGAACGTCCCGTCTTCTCCCACGCCGGCGTTGTTGATGAACAGGCCCAACGGGTGAGCGGAGGCGTGCGCCGCCGCCATCACGGCGTCCACGGACCCGTCGTCGGTCAGGTCCGTCGGAAGCACGGTGACGTCGGCACGATGCTCCTGACGCAACTGGTCGGCGAGACGCTCCAGCCGATCCCGCCGCCGCGCCACCAGCAGAAGGGGACGACCGTCTTCGGCCAGCCGCCTGGCGAACTGTTCGCCGATGCCGGAGGACGCGCCGGTCACGACGGCCAAGCCGGTGGGAAGTTGAGGCACGGCGAACCTTTCCTTTGGCGCGTCTCCGCTAACGTAAGCGGCAGGAGACCAGGATGCCAGCCACCGTGACCGACCGACCGCTCGACGTGCTGATCGTGGGAGCCGGTCTGTCCGGCATCGGCGCGGCCTGGCATTTGCAGGACCGGCTGCCCGCGCTTTCCTATGCGATCTGGGAGGCGCGCGACGCGATCGGCGGGACGTGGGACCTGTTCCGCTATCCCGGCATCCGGTCGGACAGCGACATGCACACGCTCGGCTATCGCTTCCGCCCCTGGACGCAGGCGAAGTCGATCGCCGACGGCCCGTCCATCCTGCAATATGTCCGCGACACCGCGCGCGACGCCGGCATCGACCGCCACGTCCGGTTCGGCCGCACGGTCACTGCCGTCGATTGGTCGAGCGACGAAGCTTTGTGGACCATCCGCGCGCAGCAGGACGGCGAAGAGGTCACGGTCCGCGCGCGCTTCCTGTACATGAACGCGGGGTATTACCGCTACGACGCCGGTTACACGCCGGAGTTCGAGGGGCGCGACGACTTCGCCGGGACGATCGTTCATCCGCAGCATTGGCCCGAGGACCTGGAGGTGAGCGGCAAGCGCGTGGTCGTGATCGGGTCCGGTGCCACCGCGGTCACCCTGGTGCCCAGCCTGGCCGAACTGGGCGCGCAGGTCACCATGCTGCAGCGCTCGCCCACCTACATCGTCGCTCAGCCGGGATCGGACCGGATCGCCAACGCCCTGCGCCGGGTGCTGCCGAACAAATGGGCCTATCGCCTGACCCGGTGGAAGAACGTGGCCTTCGGCCTGTTCTTCTTCAACCTGGCGCGAAGACGCCCGGCGGGAGTGAAGAAGCGACTGCTGGAGCAGGCAAGCGCCGCCCTGCCGGCAAGCTTCGATGTCGAGCGGCATCTGACGCCGTCCTACAATCCCTGGGATCAACGCATGTGCCTGATTCCCGACGGCGATCTGTGGCAGGTGTTGAGCGACGGTCGAGCGGCGATCGTGACCGACCACATCGACCGCTTCGACGCAACCGGGATTGTCTTGGCGTCGGGCGACCGGCTGGACGCGGACATCGTCGTCACCGCCACCGGACTGCGGGTCGTCACGATGGGCGGCGCGGCGATGAGGGTCGACGGCCGCGACGTGGCGCCCGCCGAAACCTTCAACTACAAGGGTTGCATGTTGAGCGGGGTGCCCAATTTCGCGCTCACCTTCGGCTACACCAATGCTAGCTGGACGCTGAAGGCCGATCTGACGGCGGAGTATGTCTGCCGGGTGATCGCCGAAACCGCGAAGCAGGGGGCGGACTATGCGGTGCCCGTCGTGTCGGGGGACCTGTCGCCCGAGCCGTTCCTCGACTTCACCTCCGGCTACGTCCAGCGCGCGGCTGGCGACCTGCCGAAGCAGGGCAGTGCCAAGCCGTGGAAGCTCAATCAGAATTACGCGAAGGACCTGGTCACCCTGCGCCATCGCGCGGTCGCCGACGGCACGCTGCGGTTCCGGCGGAAAGGCCAGAGCATTCCTGAGGGACGTGCGGCCGAGATGTTGCAGGCGGCGGAGTAGCAAATGTCCTGATCGCGCTTGTTCGATCCTGCCGGGGATTGCTCCGCCGGCATTGCCAACGCTTCGCCTGCTGACTAGCGCTGGGCGACGACCTCATCACGCCGGACCGATCCATGACCGCCCACACCCACATCGTGCCGCCCTTCGACTTCCAGCTGGGCGAGTCCGCCGACATGATCCGCGAGGCGACGAGCCGCTTCGCACGCGAGCGGATCGAGCCGCTGGCCGCCGCCATCGACCGCGAGGACCGCTTCCCGGTCGAGCTGTGGCCGGAGATGGGGGCGCTCGGCCTCCACGGCATCACGGTGGAAGAGGAGTGGGGTGGCCTGGGCCTGGGCTATTTGGAGCATTGCGTGGCGGTGGAGGAGGTCAGCCGTGCGTCGGCCTCCGTCGGCCTCTCCTACGGCGCGCACTCCAATCTGTGCGTGAACCAGATCCGCCGCTGGGCCAATGACGAGCAGAAGTGCAAGTACCTGCCGGGCCTGATCTCGGGCGAGCATGTCGGAAGCCTCGCCATGTCGGAGGTCAACGCCGGGTCCGACGTCGTCTCGATGAACCTGAAGGCCGACCGGGTGGACGGCGGTTGGCGGCTGAACGGGACCAAGTTCTGGATCACCAACGCGGCGGTCGCCGAAACGCTGGTGGTCTATGCCCGCACCGATCCGGAAGGCCGGTCGAAGGGCATCACCGCCTTCCTGATCGAGCGGGATATGGCCGGCTTCTCCATCGGCCAGCACATCGATAAGATGGGGATGCGCGGATCGCCGACCGCCGAGCTGGTGTTCGACGACTGTTTCGTGGCGGACGCGAACGTCATGGGGCCGGTGAACGGCGGCGCGGCGGTGCTGATGAGCGGCCTGGACTACGAGCGCGCCGTGCTGGCCGCCATCCAGCTCGGCATCATGCAGGCCTGCCTGGACGTGGTCATCCCCTATGTCCGGGAGCGCAAGCAGTTCGGCAAGCCGATTGGATCGTTCCAGCTGATGCAGGCGAAGGTGGCGGACATGTACGTCGCGCTGAACTCGGCCCGCGCCTATGTCTACGCGGTCGCGCGCGCGTGCGACGCCGACCGCACCACGCGCTTCGACGCGGCCGGCGCGATCCTGCTCGCCAGCGAGAACGCGGTGCGCGTCGGGCTGGAGGCGATCCAGGCGCTGGGCGGGGCGGGCTACACCAAGGATTGGCCGGTGGAACGCTTCGCTCGCGACGCGAAGCTGTTGGATATCGGCGCGGGGACGAACGAGATCCGCCGGATGCTGATCGGGCGGGAGCTGATCGGGGCGTGAGCGACCCGGCGCTCACCGCGCTTCAGTATTTCGGCGCGGGTGCGGCGCTCGTGGCGGCGTTCGTGGTCAGCCTGAACCTGGGAGCGCGGGTGACCGGCTGGGCGTTCGTGCTGTTCGTGGTCTCCTCGTGCGCGCTGATCGCCTGGGGCTTTCTCGGCGACGAGGCGGAGGGGATCGGGTGGCAGAATATCGGCCTGCTCGCGATCAACTGCGTGGGCGTCTACCGCTATCTCCTCGCGGGCAAGCCACCGGAGCCCCAGACCGCATGACCGCCCCCACCCTCACCTCCGCCCACGACCCGGACTCCTCCGAGGCCCGCACCAACGCGGAGCACAACCGCGCGCTCGTTGCCGAACTGCGCGAGCGGGTCGCCACCGCCGCGCGTGGAGGCTCTGACCGATCCCGCGACCGCCACACCGCGCGCGGCAAGCTGCTGCCCCGCGATCGGGTCGAGCGGCTGCTAGACCCCGGCTCACCATTTCTGGAGATCGGCCAGCTCGCCGCCCACGCGGTGTACGACGACACCATCCCCGGCGCGGGCGTGATCGCCGGCATCGGCCGCGTGTCAGGCCGCCAGGCGATGATCGTGTGCAACGACGCCACGGTGAAGGGCGGCACCTACTATCCGCTGACAGTCAAGAAGCACCTGCGCGCGCAAGAGATCGCCGAGCAGAACCACCTGCCCTGCGTCTATCTGGTCGACTCCGGCGGCGCCAACCTGCCCCACCAGGCGGAGGTGTTTCCCGACCGCGACCATTTCGGCCGCATCTTCTTCAACCAGGCCAACATGAGCGCCAAGGGCATTCCCCAGATCGCCTGCGTCATGGGGTCGTGCACGGCCGGCGGCGCCTATGTCCCCGCCATGGCGGACGAGAGCGTCATCGTGCGCGGGCAGGGGACGATCTTCCTGGGCGGCCCGCCGCTGGTGAAGGCGGCGACGGGCGAGGTCATCTCCGCCGAGGAGCTGGGCGGGGCCGACACCCACGGGCGCAAGTCCGGGGTCGTGGACCACGTCGCCGAGAACGACGAACACGCGCTTACCATCGTGCGCGACATCCTGAGCACCTGCCCGGCTGACCGCACATCCGACCTGAACCTGCGCCCGCCGCGCCCGCCGCGCTTCGACGCCGACGAGCTCTACGGCCTGATCCCCACCGACGTGCGCGCACCTTATGACGTGCGCGAGGTCATTGCGCGGCTGGTCGACGGCTCGGAGTTCGCGGAGTTCAAGGCGCTCTACGGCACGACGCTGGTGTGCGGTTTCGCCCACATCTGGGGCATGCCGGTGGCCATACTGGCCAACAACGGCGTGCTGTTCAGCGAGTCAGCCCAGAAGGGCGCGCACTTCATCGAGCTGGCAGCGCAAAGGCGTATCCCGCTGCTGTTCCTCCAGAACATCTCCGGCTTCATGGTCGGCGGCGCGTATGAGGCGGAGGGCATCGCCAAGCACGGGGCCAAGCTGGTGACCGCCGTGGCGACCGCGCAGGTGCCGAAGGTGACGGTGCTGATCGGCGGGTCGTTCGGCGCGGGCAACTATGGCATGGCGGGGAGGGCATACGGCCCCCGCTTCCTGTTCACCTGGCCCAACAGCCGCATCAGCGTGATGGGCGGCGAGCAGGCCGCCTCCGTGCTGGCGACCGTGAACCGCGACGCCGACAGCTGGAGTGCGGAGGAAGAGGCCGCCTTCAAGGCCCCGATCCGGGAGCTGTATGAGCGCGAGGGGAGCCCCTACTACGCCACCGCGCGCCTGTGGGACGACGGCGTGATCGACCCGGCGCAGACGAGGGACGTGCTGGGGTTGGCGTTCGCGGCCTGCTTGAACGCGGAAGTGGGCGAGCGGGCGCGATTTGGGGTTTTCCGGATGTGAGGGGATTGTTTTTACGGCTGGCGATGGAGCTGCAGATCGTCCGAACTCAACAAGAGCTTGAGAACGCATTGAGCGCGGCCGAAACGCTGGAGAGCGGAGCAGATTTGGAGCTGATCCGAGACAGACGCCACTATGTTTGGGCTCGGAAAGTCAACGATCTTTGGCATGTGGAGAAGAGACAGGGTGGATGGTGGACCCTTCAAACGCTGACTCCAGGTGATTTCTTGCGAGACTTGCAGCCCGCATTTGCTCTGCGTCATCGTGGACGGTTCCAGCTTAGCGAAGTGAAGAGGATCTGCATGGCCTTCTTCAACGACACCAAGCTGCCATTCGCCGTGTTGGGAGCTTAGACGCATGCAGTCTCAGGTGATGGACGGCACACCAAATCCTCCCCGGAACGGGGAGGGGGACCATGCGCAGCATGGTGGAGGGGTGGCCGTGCTCTCCGCCGGCAAACCGCTCGTCCGCACCGCGCGCCGGCTGCGGCGCGACATGAGCCTGCCGGAAGTGCTGCTGTGGCGCGTCCTCCGCCAGCGGCCGGGCGGGTTGCGGTTCCGCCGCCAGCATCCGCAGGGCGGCTTCGTGCTGGACCTTGCCTGTCTAGAGGCGCGGCTGGGCGTCGCGTTGGATGGAGAGGCGCACAACCGCGGCGACCGGCCGGCGCGGGATGTGGCGCGCGACGAGGCGTTGGGGCGGCTCGGCTTCGCGGTGATGCGTGTGCCCGCTAGGGACGTGCTGAAGGATTTGGAGCAGGTGGTGGAGGCGATCGTGGTTGAGTGTAGAGCGCGACAACCCCTCCACCGCTCTTCGAGCGGTCCCCCTCCCCGAGACAAGCTCGGGGAGGAATAGGATGCCTCTATGCTAAACTCCCTCCTCATCGCCAATCGGGGCGAGATCGCGTGTCGGATCATCCGCACCGCGCGGCGGCTGGGCGTTCGCACGGTGGCGGTCTATTCCGACGCTGATGCGGACGCGCTCCACGTGCGACAGGCGGACGAGGCGGTGCACATCGGGCCCTCGCCGGCCGCCGAGTCCTACCTGCGGGGCGACGCGATCATCGCCGCCGCCCTCCAGACGAAAGCGCAGGCGATCCACCCCGGCTATGGCTTCCTGTCGGAGAACGCCGACTTTGCCCAGGCGGTGATCGACGCCGGGCTGGTGTGGGTGGGGCCGAAGCCCGCGTCCATCCGCGCCATGGGGCTGAAGGATTCGGCCAAGGCGCTGATGGCGGCCGCCGGCGTGCCCACCACGCCGGGTTATCTGGGCGAGGTTCAGGCGCCCGACCGGCTGGCCCGGGAGGCCGACGCGATCGGCTATCCGGTGCTCATCAAGGCGGTGGCGGGCGGCGGGGGCAAGGGGATGCGGCGCGTGGACGCCCCTGCCGACTTCGCCGAAGCGCTCGGGTCGGCCAAGCGGGAGGCGGCGGCCGCCTTCGGCAACGACCATGTGCTGATCGAGAAGTGGATCACCTCACCCCGCCACATCGAGGTGCAGGTGTTCGGCGACCGCCACGGCACCGTCGTCCACCTGTTCGAGCGCGACTGCTCGCTCCAGCGCCGCCACCAAAAGGTGATCGAGGAGGCCCCCGCACCCGGCATGGACGAGGCGACCCGCAAAGGCGTCTGCGGAGCCGCCGTCCGCGCGGCGAAGGCCGTGGATTACGAGGGCGCGGGCACGATCGAATTCATCGCCGACGCCTCGGACGGCCTGCGCGCCGACCGCGTGTGGTTCATGGAGATGAACACGCGGCTGCAGGTCGAGCACCCGGTGACGGAGGAGATCACCGGCGTCGACTTGGTCGAATGGCAGCTGCGCGTGGCGTCCGGCGAGCCGATCCCGCTCAAGCAGGACGAGCTCACCATCAACGGCTGGGCGATGGAGGCGCGGCTGTACGCGGAGGACCCGGCGACCGGTTTCCTGCCGAGCGTAGGGCGGTTGGAGCATTTGAAGCTAAACGACTCAAGCATCGTCAAGGAAGACAGGGATTGCCGTTTCGCCATGCCCGAGTGGCTGCGGGTCGAGACTGGTGTCTCGCAGGGGGCTGCCGTATCCTCCTTCTACGATCCGATGATCGCCAAGCTGGTGGTGAAAGCCTCATCGAGGGGGGAGGCGATTGAGCGGTTGGCGTCCGCGACAAGTCAGGTGGAGGTCTGGCCTGTGTGTACCAACGCGGCTTTCCTGACGCGGCTGCTTGGGAAAGCGGATTTCGCGGCAGGCGAGGTGACGACCGGCTTCATCGGCGATCGGATTGAGGAGCTGACGACTGGGGAGCCCCTGCCGCCGTCGTGGGCCACGGCCGCGCTGAACGTCTTGCACCAAGCGGGAGAGTGGCCGGACGCTGGATCCGTGGCGGGCCGATTGCCTGGTTTTCGGCTCAACGCAGACCCGCGCTCGACAGCGACGGTGCTCGTCGATGATCGAGCCTGTAAGGTGCCGCTGCCAAACAGTCCATTCGAGGATTTCGGCTTCGACGAGGGACCGGCGCGGCACGTGGCGACGATCGCGGGTGGGGTGGCGGTGTTTCATCAGGGGCAAGCGCACCAGGTCAGTCTGGCGACCCGCCCAGCCGGCGGCACCGCCGCGTCCGACGGCGCGGTGCTCTCCCCCATGCCGGGCAAGGTGACGGCGGTGGAGGTCGCTGATGGACAGGACGTCGCCAAGGGCGACACGCTGATCGTCATGGAGGCCATGAAGATGGAGCAGGCGCTCACCGCGCCGTTCGACGGCACGGTGGCCGAGCTGGCCGTGGCGGTGGGGGACCAGGTGAAGGAGCGCGTGGCGCTCGTCCGGGTGGTGCCGAAGGAGGGATGAGGGTGCCACTTCGGCTCTCCTGCCCGCACACGTCATCCCAGCGAAGGCTGGGATCTCTTGGTCGTGGAGGAGCCAGGTCGGACGGGGATGCCAGCCTTCGCTGGCATGACGGGAGTGGAAACGGTGGGGACGACGAGCGAGCGGGCGACGAATTGAGTGAGAGCCTGTTGGTCTTTTGAAGCCGATTTGATGGCAAACTGCCGTTAAAACCGGCCAAACCTGTCAGCTTAGCGCCTGCTCCAACGCCCGCCCGATCAGGATCAGCAGCGGTCCCTCACCCGCCTCACCGGCCGCCGCGCGCAGCCCCCAAAGCTCCGACCGCCACACCCGCTCTCCAGGCAGGGAGGCGCTCTCCACCAGCAGGCATGGCGTATCGCTGGACAGCCCAGCCGCCACCAGCTCCGCCGCCACCCCGCCGGCCGCCGCCTTGCCCATGTAGATGGCCAGCGTCGCCTCGGCATCCGCCAACCGTGCCCAGTCGTGGCCCGCCACCGTGCCGTCCGCGACATGGGCCGTCAGCAGCGTCAGCCGCCGCGCGATGCCCCGCAGCGTCAGCGACGCCCCCGCCGCCGCCGCCCCGGCGCTGGCCGCGGTCACACCGGGGCAGACGCCCACCGTCAGCCCGGCCGCGCGCAAAGCCGCCAGCTCCTCCGCCGACCGACCGAAGATCGACGGATCGCCGCCTTTCAAGCGCACGACGCGCTCGCCCCCCAGGGCTGCGTGCACGATAAGATCGGTGATCGAGGGCTGGTCGAGCGAGTGGCGGCCCGACCGCTTGCCCACCGCCACCTGCGCCACGCCGGGCGGCACCATCGCCAGCACCTCGTCGCCCACCAGCGCGTCAAAGAACACCACGCTCGCCGCTTCGATCAGGCGCAGGGCGCGCAGCGTCAGGAGGTCGCCCGCACCCGGGCCGGCGCCAACCAGCCAAACCTCACCCGGGAGCAACACGGACGGCAAAGCAGCTCTCCCGACAAGGACGCCTGCCCATTGCAGGCAACAGGGGTGCCCCGCGCGGGCAGAGGCGATGGCGCGCCCGGCAGGGTTCGAACCTGCGACCACCCGCTTAGAAGGCGGGTGCTCTATCCAACTGAGCTACGGGCGCCCTACGCCGCACCTAATCGCTTTCGCGTGGCGCGCAAAGCGCGCTAGGGCGGGCGTCCGATGACACCCGTCCGCGCCTGGCTTTCCGATGTGGCGGACCGCTGGGGTCCGACCAAGCGCGCGGCCGAGGGCTTTCTGGACCTGTCATCGGACGGCGTTCACGCCGTGGTGGGCGTGACGTTGTTGCTGGTGCTGGGCGTGCTGACCGGTCGCCGGCTGGACGACGGCAGGCTGTGGCTGGCCGTCCTCGGCATCGAACTGTTGAACGAGACGATCGACATGAGTTCGCCTGGCGGGGCAGAGGCCTATTGGGTCTACTCGCTGCACGACGTGATCGTCACGATGGCGATGCCGACCGCGATCGCACTACTGCTGCGCTTCACCGACCGGCGATCGGGTCAGGCGGTCGCGAGCGCTGAGGCGACGAGCGAGGCGAACAGCGGGCGGCCGTCTGTCGACGAGTGAGCGTCGTCGACAGCGCGTTCGGGGTGCGGCATCAGGCCCAACACGCGGCCGTTATCGCTGACGATGCCCGCGATGTCGCGCGCCGACCCGTTGGTGTTCGCCGCGTAGCGGAAGGCGACACGGCCTTCTCCCTCCAGCCGGTCGAGCGTGTCGGTTTCGGCCACGAAGTTGCCGTCGTGGTGCGCGACAGGCACGCGAATGCGCTTTCCCGGGGCGTAGCCGCTGGTGAACGGGGACGCGGACCGTTCGACCACCAGATCGACCTCTCGGCAGACGAAGCGCAGACGAGCGTTCCGGATCAGCGCGCCCGGCAACAGACCGGCCTCCGTCAGCACCTGGAACCCGTTGCACACGCCCAGCACCGGCACGCCTCGCTGAGCGGCGTCGACGACCGCCCGCAGGATCGGCGACCGCGCCGCGACCGCCCCGCATCGCAGATAGTCGCCATAGGAGAAGCCGCCCGGAAGGGCGATCAGGCTCGTGCCGGACGGCAGAGCGGTGTCGCGGTGCCAGACCATGGCTGGCGGTCGGCCGGTCGCCTGGCGCAAGGCCACGGCCATGTCCCGGTCGCAATTGGAACCCGGGAAGACGACGACGGCCGCGGTCATTCAGCCGTCCACATCCATGGCGATATCGAACCGTTCGATCACCGGATTGGCGAGCAGGCGACGACACATCTCCTCGACCTGCGCGCGCGGGGTGCCGTCGGCCAGATCCAGTTCGATCACCTTGCCTTGGCGGGCATCGCGGACGCCATCGAAGCCCAGACCCTGCAGCGCGTTGGCGATCGCGCGCCCCTGCGGATCCAGGACGGCCGACTTCAACCGTATCGTGACCTGAACCTTCACGGACGCACCTCCTGCTTCACGATTTCGGCCGGAAGCGCTTCGATCACCACCGGCGGGTGCGACAGATAACGCCGTGCGAGCGCTTGCAGATCGGCTGGCGAAACAGCGGCGAGCACCGCGGGCGCGTTTCGGGCTCGGTCGAGGCGCTCGGGTCGCGACTGCGCCTGCGATACATAGTTCAGCCACCAGCCATTCTCACGCCGCGCCTTTGCGGATTGCTCCAGCAACGGAGCGCGTGCGCGCAGCAGCAGGTCGGTGTCGACCGGCTGATCGACAAGCGACTTCGCCACCGCCAACACCGCCGTCTTCGCGGTCGCCACGGCGTCGGGCTTCAGGTTCGCGCCGGCGACCAGATAGCCGAACTCCGGCTGATCGGACGAGGTGACCGACGCCGCGATGGGCGAATAGGTGGCACCGGTCCGCTCCCGCAATTCGTCGAGCACCTGCAGTTGGGCGATCTGAGCCAACAGCGTCAGGCCCAGGTCCGTGGTCAGGTCCGCGTCGTCGGTGGTGGGCCAATAGAGGCGCAGGGCCGCCTGATCCGCCTCGCCCGCATGCGGAAGCACGACCGTCTCGCGATCGGCCGTAAAGGCGCGTTGACGGCCGTTTGCGTGGGGCTCGAAGGAGGGCCGACGCGCGGGCAGGGTGCCGAACGTCGCGGCCACGGCGTCGATCGCCGCCTGTGCGTCGATGTCGCCGACGATGCCGATCTCGATCGCGCCCTGCGAGAGGCTGTCCCCCGCCGCTTCGCGGAAATCGTCGAAGTCCAGCGCCAGCATGTCCGCCAGCGCGGGCGTGGCGTAGCGGGGGTCGTAGGGGGACAGGACCGCCTCGGCCGACGACGCGATCGTCGCCTCTGGCGTGGCGTCCATCTGGTCGTATGCGGCGGGCAGCGCGCGCCGCAGGAGCGCCACCGCTTCCGGGCGATAGCCGGGGTGCGCGATCAGCGCCGCGGCGACCTGCAACTGGAGGGTCAGGTCGCGCGGGGTCGTGGTGGCGGCCCCGCCAAAGGAGTCCTCGTCCAGGCCGAATGGCACCCGGACCGCGCGCCCGGCCAGAATCGTTCGCAGTTCGTCGGCGCTGTGCGCCTCCAGGCCGCCGAGGGGCACGACGCGCGCCAAGTCCAGGGCGATCCGCGGATCCTGTCGGGTGGCCAGCAGCTGTCCGCCATCGACCCGAACGTCCACCACGACCTGGTCGTCCGCGAAATCGGTGGTCTTGATGTTCAGCAGGACGTTGTTGGCGAAGCGGACGCTGCGGATGCCCAGGTCGTTCGTGCCGGCGTCGGCCACGACCGTGCCGGGTCGACCCCAGTCGGCGTAGGCGAAGGCCGCAGCCGTGTTCTCCTGCGGGGCCGTGAGCGCCAGCGCGTGCGCGTCGTTGAAGGCCGCGACGATGGCCGCGTCGCCGCCGGTCACCGCGGTCTTGCCGGTGACCCGGATCAAGGGAGCGCTGCGATCGGCCAGCATCGCGCGCAGCGCGGCCGTGACCCGATCGGAGGTCACGGCCGGGGCCAGCTGCTCGAACAGCGCCAGATCATCGGCCGGAGCGGTCGGCACCACCTCGCCACCCCCGCGCACAGACGCGAGGATTTCGTTCGCGATGGCGCCCGAAGTCCGCGTGGCGGCGCCCCGGGCGGCGTTCGACAGGGCCGTCCGAATGCCCGCCAGCTGTTCGTCCACCTCGGCCTGCGTTACGCCGAACCGATCGGCGCCGCGCAACGTGGTCTCAATCAGCGTCAGCGCGGGTCGCCACTCGCCTTCGCGCGCCTGAGCGCCCAGCTCGATACTTGTCGCCAATCGGACCAGATCGCTGCGCGCCAAGGCGGCACCGACCAGCGGGCTGTCCGCCGCCAAGGTGGCTTTTGCCAACCGCCGATTGACAATTCCGATCGCCACGGTCCTCAGCAGCTCGGCGCGCGTCTCCGCCACCGTCTCTGGCATAGGCGCGAACGGCTTGAACCAGGTGATCGACACCGTCTCTGGAATGTCGGCGTTCACCCAGTTTTCCGCGGTGAGCGGGCGAGCGAAATCGATGCCGCCCGGGTCCGGTTCGCCGCGCGCTGGACCGGCGGGGTGCCAATCGGCGAAGCGCGCGCGGACGACCGCCTCGACCTGATCGGGATCGATGTCGCCGACGACGACGAGGGTGGCGTTTTCCGGCCGGTAGGTGGACTCGTACAGCGCGCGAACCCGGCCGGCCGGAGCGGTGGCGACCACGGTCGCGTCGCCGATCGGCAGCCGGCGGGACAGCGTGGTGTCCGGTGCCGCGAAGGCCAGGCTGTCGATGACGTTGCGAAGCTGGAATGTGTCGCGAAGCCGCCGTTCCGAATCGATGACCGGCCGTTCCCGATCGATGGCGTCGGACGCCAGCGTCAGATTGCCCGCGGTTTCGCGGAACAGCATGAGGCCAGTGTCGAGCAGTTCCGGTGTCGCGCGCGGCAGATCCAGCTTATAGGTGATCGCGTCCAGGCCGGTGCCCGCGTTCGTATCCGCGCCAAAGGCCAGGCCATTGCGTTCCAACAGGCGCACCATTTCGCCTTCCGGCACCTGTTCCGACCCGTTGAACGCCATATGCTCCAGCAAATGGCTCAAGCCGCGCTCCTCCTCCGTCTCGCTCAACGACCCACGGTCGATGTTCAGCCGCAGGAGGACGGTGTCTCGGGGCGTGGCGTTGCGCCGAATGGCGTATTTCAGGCCGTTGGAGAGCACTCCGAACCGGATTGAGGGATCGACGATGACGTCCGTGTGCTCAAGCCTCCAGGCTTCTCGAGCGGCCGGCGACGACGCCTGCGGTGCCAAGATGGCGGGCGCGTCGGCCGAGGCGGGCACGCCCTGCGCGTGGGCGGATGACACCCCGAGCACGGCCCAGGCGGCGACGGGGAAGAAGCGGGCGCGCATGGCTCTCATGCCGCCGCCATGGCGAAGCCCGACCACGTCGGCAAGCCGTTCACACAGCAGCACCCGCCCTCAGCGCTTCCGCTTGGCGCGATGCTTTTCCAGGTCCAGCACCGCGGTGTCCGGCCCCTCCGGCATCAGACCCAGCCGCCGCGCGACGTCCTGATAGGCTTCGACTTCGCCGCCGAGGTCCCGCCGGAACCGATCCTTGTCCAGCTTCTCGCCGGACTCCACGTCCCACAGCCGGCAACCGTCCGGGCTGATCTCGTCGGCCAGGATGATGCGGGAGAAATCGTTGTCCCAGACACGGCCGAACTCCAGCTTGAAGTCGACCAGCCGGATGCCGACGCCGGCGAACAGGCCGCACAGGAAGTCGTTCACGCGAAGGGCCAGGTCGCTCATGTCGTTGAGCTCGTCCTGCGCGGCCCAGCCGAAGCAGGCGATGTGCTCCTCGCTGACCAGCGGATCACCCAAGGCGTCGTCCTTGTAGCAATATTCGATCAGCGCACGGGGCAGGGCGGTTCCCTCCTCGATGCCCAGCCGCGTCGACAGCGAGCCGGCGGCGACATTGCGGACGATCACTTCCAGCGGCACGATCTCCACCTGGCGGATCAGCTGCTCGCGCATGTTGATCCGGCGGATGAAGTGGGTCGGAATGCCGATCTGACCCAGCAGGGTGAAGATGTGTTCCGAAATGCGGTTGTTCAGAACACCCTTGCCGTTGATCGTACCCTTCTTCTGTGCGTTGAAGGCGGTCGCGTCGTCCTTGAAATATTGGATCAGGGTTCCGGGTTCGGTGCCCTCGTACAGGATCTTGGCCTTGCCTTCGTAAATCTGGCGGCGACGGGACATGGCACTTCCTTCCAACGACGACACCCCGGCGGGCGCGACTCCGTCTGGTCGCGCGGGCCGGGGCTTGGACCGTCCTGTAGCACATAATGGCGTATTGCAGACGCGGGAAGGCCGACGGCTGCCGGCTGGGTCGTCGTTCAGTAGACGCGCTCGCCCTCGACATTGCCGGTGCGGGAGTAGCGGCAGACGAGATAATCCATTTGACGGTCGGACGCGACCGCGCAGCCCACGCGGCCGGTGTTGCGCCACACCATCTGCGTGTAGTGCCCGACGTCTTCCAGCGAGCCGGTGCGGCTGACGGTCGGGAAGGTGCCGGGGCGAAAGGCCCGCCGTTCGCGCGCCCAGTGCGACACCATCTCGGCGGGCGACCAGGCGCCCCGCGTTCCCATCCACAGATTCTCGCCCTCGACCTCCGGATCGTCGGAGATTTCATCCTCGTGCTCGAAGCTGTGGCTGCGGGCCAGTTCGCGCGCCCAACGCCCGGCGCTGTCGGCCAGCGCTTCGTCCCATATCATGTCGGGCACCCCGACGGCGGCGCGTTCAACGTGATGGCGGTCCATGACGGGGCCGATGAAGGAGCGGGCGGGATCGCTGGCCCCGACCGTCATCGGCAAGGCGAACAGCAGGGTGAGCGCAGGGAGGAATCGAGCCATGTCCGCCGACGTGCCGCCCCGCGCGTCACCGGCGGCTTGCCGAACGACCTTACCCGAATGTTCACCGTAGCCGCGGGCCACCCTCAATAGACCCGCTCGCCATAGACGTTGCCGGGCGTGGCGTAGCGGCAGACCAGGTAATCCATGTCGCCGTCGGTCGCGATTCCGCAGCCGAGATACCGAGTGCGGCGCCAGACCATCTGGGTGTAGTGTCCCACCGCCGCGAAGCCGCCGGAGCGGCTGACGTTGGGGAAAACGCCCGGACGGAACTGACGCTTCTCCCGCGCCCAATCGGCCACCATCTCGCCGGGCGACCAGGCGGCGTGGGTGCCCATCCAGAGATTCTCGCCAGGCGCCTCGGCATCGCCGGAATACGCCACCTCGTGCTGAAGCGCGCCCGTTCGGGCCAGGTGGCGAGCCCATCGCGTCGCACCCGCGGCCAGCCGCTCGTCCCAGACCAGCGCCGGCACTCCCACGGACGCCCGCTCGGCCTGGTGGGCGGCGAGCACCGGACCCACAAAGCCGTTCTGGGGCGAACTGGCACCGGCAAGGACCGGGATGGCGAGCAGGAGGAGCAGCCGTGTCATGGCTCACTTGGTACGCCACCGGGCTGAACCGGTGATGACGCGTCAGTGCAGCGTGCCGTCACCTTCCCGCGTTCCGGGCGGGGCGGGCGTCGGCTCAGGAACGCTTCGCAAATGATCGAGGAACAGTTCCTGCCACCATTCGACATCCTCCCGCTCGACCGCCTCGAGGAGCGCGGTGTGCCGCTCGCGCCGCTCTGGCAGCGGCATGGCCAGGGCCGTGGCGATCGCGTCCGACATCTCCTCGGCCGAATATGGATTGACCATCAACGCCGCGTCCATCTGCGCTGCGGCGCCCGCGAAGCGCGACAGGACGAGCACGCCAGGCTGTTTGGGGTCCTGCGCCGCCACATACTCCTTGGCGACCAGGTTCATTCCGTCGCGCAGCGGCGTGACCAGTCCGACGTGGGCGGCGCGGTAGATCCCGGCCAGTTCGTCGCGGCCATAGCCCTGGTTGACGTAGCGGATGGGGGTCCAGTCGACGTCCGCATAGACGCCGTTGATCCGGCCGCTGAGCGCGTCCAGCTTTGATCGGATCGCCTGGTAGGTCGCGACGTCGGATCGTGACGGCGGCGCGATCTGGACCAGCACCGCCTCGCGTCGCCATTCGGGCCGGTCGCGCAGCACCCGATCCCAACCGCTGAACCGCTCCTCCAACCCCTTGGAGTAATCCAGCCGGTCGACGCCGACCAGCATGCGCCGGTCCTGCAGGGATCGGCACAGGCGGTCGTGCATGGCCGTCGCGGTCTGTCCCGCGGCCATCGCCATGAACTCCGCATAATCGATACCGATCGGGCAGGCGACGGCCTTCACCCGGCGGTCGCCCACCGTCGCCCAGTCGCCCTCCACCGTTCCCCCCATCTCGTGCTGGACGAAATGGCGAAAGGATTCGAGCCACTCGGCGGTCTGAAAACCCACGACGTCGTAGGCGAACAGCGATTCGACCAGGCGGCGATGGTGGGGAAGGCTGACGAGCAGGCGGGTGGGGGGCCAGGGGATATGGAGAAAGAACCCCATGCGATTGACCACGCCCCGTTTGCGCAAGGCGAAACCCAGCGGGATCAGGTGATAGTCGTGAACCCACACCAGATCGTCCGGCTCGATCAGCGGCGTGACGGTGTCCGCCAGGCGATTGTTGACCCGCTCGTACCCCGATCCGAACGCCCGGTCATATTCGGCCAGGTCTATGCGATAGTGGAACAGCGGCCAGAGCGTCCGGTTGGCATAGCCGTTGTAATATTCGTCGATATCCTGGTCTTCCAGGTCGACCGTGGCGGTGCGGATGCCCTCGTCCTCCGCGATCCGCAGGGCGCCGGTGAAGCGGTCGGTGCGTTCGCCCGACCATCCGAACCACAGGCCTTTGTTCGCGCGCAGCGCCGCCCCCAGGGCCACGGCCAGTCCGCCTTGGGCCGCGTCGGCTCCGGGACGGCGCACGCGGTTGGAGATGACGAGCAGGCGGCTCACAGCACGGCGCTCCACGGCTTCGACAGCAGGACGGCGGCGTTGATGATGCCGACCAGCGAGTAGGTCTGGGGGAAGTTACCCCACAATTCGCCCGTGTAGAAATCGGCGTCCTCGCTCAACAGGCCGGACGGGGTGCGGCGGTCCAGCATGGTCTGGAACAGCGCCCGCGCCTCGTCCCGCCGCCCGGTGCGCGCCAGCGCCTCGATCAACCAGAAGGAGCAGACGGTGAACGCCGTCTCCGGCTCCCCGAAATCGTCCGGCGTGGCATAGCGCAGCATGTCGGACCCACGCCGCAGCGCCGCCTCCGTGGCGTGGACGGTGCCGGTGTATCGCGGGTCCTCGGCGGACAGGAAGCGCAGGTCGAGCAGCTGAAGCAGGCTGGCGTCGCGCTCGTCGCCCTGGAAGGTGGCCGACAAGGTGTTCGTGTCCGATCGCCAAGCGGCGTCGAGAATGCGCGCGCGCATCTGATCGGCCCGCTCGCGCCAGATCGGCTCGCGCTCCGGCGCGCCGGCTGGCGCGGCCACGCGGGCCAGCCGGTCGCACGCCGCCCAGCACATCACCGCCGAATAGGTGTGGACGTGCGACTTCGTGCGAAGCTCCCACAGGCCGGCGTCCGGCTGATCGTAACGCGCCCAGGCGCGCTCTCCGACGCGTTCCAGCGTCTCGAAATCGGCCGGGCCACTGGGGCGGAACAGGCGATCGTCCACGAACGCCTGGGCGCTCACCAGCACGATCTGGCCGTAGGCGTCGTGCTGGACCTGGGTGTAGGCGGCATTGCCGTGGCGAACGGGCCCCATGCCGCGATATCCCGCCAACTGCTCGGCCGTGCGCTCTTCCAGCCGTGCCGCCCCGGCGACATCGTACAAGGGCTGGATGTGCCCCTTGGCCGCGTTGTCGACCAGGTTGCGGAGATACATCAGATAGCCTTCGAGCACATCGAGCGCGCCCAGGCGGTTCAACGCCTCGACCGTGTAATAGGCGTCGCGGACCCAGCAGAAGCGGTAGTCCCAATTGCGCGCGGAGTTCGGCGCCTCGGGAATCGAGGTCGTCAGGGCGGCCACGATCGCGCCGGTCTCTTCGTGCTGGCAGAGCTTCAGCGTGATGGCCGCCCGGATCACCGCCTGCTGCCATTCGGGCGGGGTGGCCAATCCGCGCACCCAGTCTTTCCATTCTCCGATCGTCTCGGACAGCATCGCGCGAACACCGACGTCCAGCGATCCGTCGAACCGCTCGTCCGGGCCCAGGAAAAAGGTATGGGGTCGCTCGACCCGGAACGGCCGCTCCTCCGCGACGAGGCCGACCGGCGCATCCGTCGAAAGGCGCAAGGGAGTGGCCGTGTCGTAGCGCAGGTGATTGGAACCCTGCACCGGCGTCGTCCGTCGTCGCCCCCAATCGGCGTGTGGGCGCAGGCGCACGACGATGCGCGGACTGCCGGCGACCGCCTCCACCCGGCGCACCCAGGCGGTGGGCCGATAGACCCGGTCCTGCCGTCGGGCGCGCGGGCAGAAATCGGTGATCTCGATCGCGTTGCCGCCCTCGTCCTCCATCCGGGTGATCAGGATCGGCGTGTTGCGGATGTAGCGCTGGGTCACCGACGCGCAGTGTTCCAGTTCGATGGCCCAGAAGCCTCCGTCCGGCTCGGTGCCGTTCACCAGGGCGGAAAACAGCGGATCGCCGTCGACGCGCGGCGCGCAACCCCAGACGAAACGGCCCCGCGCGTCCACCAGCGCGGAGACCTGGCAGTTGCCGATCGGCCAGAGGTCGAGGTCGGCGGTCACGGGGCCGGGACCGAGGCCAGCCAAGCGTGAACGGCGGCGACATCGGGAAGCCGGTGGGTCGCCCGCGTCTCGCGCACCGGTCCGACGAGCACGCCCAAACCTCCCAGGCCCGCCGCCTGGGCAAAGCCGTCTTCGTCCGTCACATCGTCGCCCAGGAAGATCGGGCGACCCGCGCGGAACGGCTCGCGCTTCATCAACGCCTCGACGGCCGTGCCCTTGGACCCGCCAGGCAGTCGCAGTTCCACCATCATCTTGCCCGGCTGCACCGCCAGCCCCACGCGCTCGCCCCATTCGGTGGCCAGCGCGTGGGCGGCGGCCTCGTGCTCGGGAACGCGGCGGAAGTGCAGGCCGGCGGCAAGCGCCTTGCGCTCGACGATCACGCCGGGCCGCTGGTCGGCGAAACCTTGGAACGCCTCCTCCACCCGGTCCAGCGCGGCCGGCCGATCGGGACGCTCGACCTCTCGACCCGCCAGCCGCAGCTCGCTCCCATGAGTGCCCGACAGCGCGTGTTCGCCCACCCCGGTGCGGTGCAGCCACTCGACCGACCGGCCGCTCACGATCGCCAATCTGCCCGCCAAGCGCCGCGACACGCCGGCGAGGAGGTCCGGCAATTCGTTCAGGACGTGCACCTCGTCCGGCCCGGCGGCCAGTTCGACCAGCGTCCCGTCGAAGTCGAGGAACAGGCTGGCATCGTCGTCCAGCGGCGGGGGAGGAGGAAGGTCGTGGTCGGGCACGGGCGTCGCCTTGCCCGACCATCCGCCTTTCCTGCAAGCGATCGCCGTTCGGCCGCATGCTGGAACAATCCTTCCGCCCCTGCTACCCGCCGGCCATTCATGGCCACGACAGCGGACGACCGGCCGGAGAACGGCATCGAGGACACGTCCTTCGCGACGGCGCTCTCGGAGCGGTATCTGGTCTACGCGCTCTCCACCATCACGGCGCGCTCGCTTCCGGACCTGCGTGACGGGCTGAAGCCGGTCCACCGCCGGCTGCTCTGGGCCATGCGCCTGCTGCGGCTGGAGCCGGCGCAGGGTTATAAGAAGTCGGCGCGCGTGGTGGGCGACGTGATCGGCAAATACCACCCGCATGGCGACACGTCGGTCTATGACGCCATGGTCCGCTTGGCCCAGGATTTCGCGCTCCGCTATCCGCTGGTCGACGGCCAGGGCAATTTCGGCAACATCGACGGCGACAACGCCGCCGCCTATCGCTACACCGAGGCCAAGCTGACCGCCGTCGCCATGGACCTGATGGCGGGGCTGGACGACGGCACCGTCGACTTTCGCCCTACCTACAATGGCGAGGAGCGGGAGCCGGAGGTGATGCCCGGCCTGTTCCCCAACCTGCTGGCGAACGGGGCGAGCGGCATCGCAGTCGGCATGGCCACGAACATCCCACCCCACAACGCGGCGGAGGTGTTGGATGCGGCGCGCATCCTGATCGACGATCCGGCTGCCGACGACGCGCAGCTGATGGCGGCGGTGCGCGGACCGGATCTGCCCACCGGCGGCTGGATCGTGGACGGGGCGGAGGCGATCGCTCACGCCTATGCCACGGGACGTGGCTCGTTCCGCGTGCGCTCCACTTGGGCGGTCGACCGGTCGACGCGCGGCCAGTGGACCGTCGTGGTGACCGAAATCCCCTATGGAGTCACCAAGGGCAAGCTGATTGAGCAGATCGCCACCGTCATCGTGGAGAAGAAGCTGCCGATCCTGGCCGACGTGCGGGACGAGAGTGCGGAGGACCTGCGCATCGTGCTGGAGCCGCGCAGCCGGACGGTCGACGCGGACACCCTGATGGCGGGCCTGTTCCGGCTGACGGACCTGGAAAGCCGCGTGTCGCTCAACATGAACGTGCTGGATGCTCAGCGCACTCCACAGGTCCTGTCGCTGCGCGAAGTGCTGACCCACTGGCTGGCCCACCAGATCGAGGTGCTGCAGCGCCGGTCGCGGCACCGGCTGGCGAAGATCGACGAGCGGATCGAGCTGCTCGACGGGTACATCGTCGCCTATCTGAACCTGGACCGGGTGATCGCCATCATCCGCGCCGAGGACGAGCCCAAGCCGGTGCTGATCGCCGAGTTCGAGCTGACCGAGCGCCAGGCCGAAGCCATCCTGAACATGCGCCTGCGTTCGCTGCGCAAGCTGGAGGAGATGGAGCTTCGTCGCGAGCGGGACCTGCTGGAAAAGGAGCGCGCCGGCCTGGTGGCGCTCCTGGAATCCCCGCAGCGGCAGAGAGCGCGATTGAAGAAGGACATCGCGGCGCTGCACAAGAAATACGGGCCGGACACCGCGCTCGGCCGACGGCGCACTCGAATCGAGGAAGCGCCCGAACTGGTCGAAGTCCCGATCGAAGCGATGATCGAGCGCGAACCCGTGACGGTCGTGCTGTCGAAGCGTGGCTGGTTGCGCGGCATGAAGGGGCACCTGACCGACGAGCAGGTGGGTGCGCTCAAACACAAGGAGGGCGACGATCTGGGCTTCGCGCCGCTGCGCGTCCAGACCACGGATCGCCTGCTGCTGGTCACCGACAGCGGGCGGTTCTTCACCGTCGGAGCGAACGGCCTGCCGGGCGGGCGCGGATTTGGCGAACCGGTCCGATCGATGGTCGACGTCGATCCCGACAGCCAGATCGTCGCGCTGATCCCCTATCGGAAGGGTGGGCACGCTCTGGTGGCGTCCAGCGACGGACGCGGTTTCGTGGCGCCGCTAGACGAGGTCATCGCGGAGACACGCAAGGGCAAGGCGGTCCTGACGCCGCGCAAGGGCGAGCGTCTGGCGATCGCGCGCGTCGTGAACGCACAAGACGACGCGGTGGCGGTGGTGGGCGAGAACCGCAGACTGCTGGTCTTCGCCCTCGACGAGTTGCCGGAGATGGTGCGCGGAGTGGGCCAGATGCTGCAGCGTTACCGCGACGGCGGCCTGGCCGACGCGATCACCTTTCCGTTGGCGGAGGGCATCAGCTGGCCGATGGGCGGAGACACCGGCCGGACGCGGACGGAATCGGACATGGCCGAATGGCGCGCGGTTCGAGGCGCGGCCGGACGCATGCCGCCGAGGGGCTTTCCGGCGAGCGGCCGCTTTTCGGGTTAAGCGTCGGCTTAGAGGCGGTTGCGGCTCAGGGCGGCGTCGCGTCGTCGTCGGCCGTTCGAAACCTTTGGCCGACTGCGGCCGCCAGCAACTCTCTCTGCCGGGCCTCGTCCGGCAACTGCTCCGCCAGCCAGGCCGCCTCCACCGCCTGCAAAATGGCCGAGACCTCTGGTCCGGGTGGGACACCGAGAGCCAATACGTCGCGGCCTTTCACCGAGAGCGGGGGCACCGACAGCGAGAGGGCGCCGGCCACCCGCTCCGCCTCTCCGTTCAACAGGAGGCGGTCGATCGTCGCCTCGCGGCCGACGCGGTGGATCGATTCGGCCAAGGGGAGGTCCGCCGCCCGATCCGCCGCGCGCGTGAGCCGGGTTCGAATCCCGCCGGACAGTTTCAGACGCTGTGCCACTCGGACGGCCACGGCTGGATCGGGGGGCAGCAAGGCGGCCAGGCCCCTCACCGGCGATCGGTCCAGCCCCGCCGCGTCCTCCGCCGCCAGCAGCGCCCGATAATCGAGCAGCCGCGTCGCTTCGGGTAGCCACTCGGCCAGCACCTCCAGTTCCAGCATCAGCGAGACGGCGTCGCCCGGGCGGGGGAGTGCCAGCAGTCGCCAAAGCTCCGCCGCGACGCGTTCCGCGGACAGCTGGGCCAGCGTGCCCGCCGCCGCCGCGACGGCGGCCACGGCGGCCGGATCAGGGCGCTGACCGAAGCGTGCGGTGAAGCGGAAGAAGCGCAGCACGCGCAGCCGGTCCTCCGCGATGCGAAGCGCCGGCGTTCCGATGAAACGCACCCGGCCGGCGGCCAGATCGTCCAAGCCGTTGTGATAGTCGTGGAGGGCACCCGTGTCCGCCTCCGCGTAGAGTGCGTTCATCGTGAAGTCGCGCCGCGCCGCATCCTCGCGCCAATCGTCGGTGAAGCTCACCACGGCATGTCGCCCATCGGTCTCCACGTCGCGTCGCAAGGTCGTCACCTCGATCGCGCCGTCCGGGACCAGCGCGGTTACGGTGCCGTGGGCGATCCCGGTCGGCACGTTGTCGATGCCGGCGCGTGCGAGCAAGCGCTGGGCTTCGGGCGGCGGGTGGACGGTGGCCACGTCCACGTCGTGCGCTTCCAAGCCCAGCACGCGGTCGCGGACCACCCCGCCGACCAGGCGAGCGGCAGCCGACCCGCCCAGCGCGTCCACGACGGTCCGCGCGCCGCTGCCGGGGGGCCAGGGCGGCAGCGCCGTCACCGAAGCCGGCGCGCCAGATTCAACAGGATGGCGGCGGTCGCGCCCCAGACCCGCTCGTCGCCTTCGCCGTCGAGCACCCAATATCTCCGCTCAAGGCCCTGCCACACGCCGCGCTCCTCACGATAGCACGCCGGATCGAGCAAGCGGGACGCGGGCAGCTCGAACACCGCTTCGACCTCCGCCTCGCTGGGGACTAGTGGCAGGTCCGGCGGAACGCTGCCGATGACGGGCGTGACCGAGAAGTTCGTGCCGGTGCGGTAGGCGTCTCCGACCCCGGCGACGCGAACCGCGTCCGGATCAAGTGCGATCTCCTCCCACGCTTCGCGCAGCGCAGCCGTCCGGGCGTCCTCGCCCGCGTCGAGGCGACCGCCGGGCAAGGCGACCTGTCCGGCGTGGTGCCGCAGGTCGCGATGGCGGCGGGTGAGAAGGATGGTCGGGTCGGGGCGGTCCGTCACCGCGACCAGCACGGCCGCGGGCGTCGGCGCGCGCAAGGCATCGCCATAGTCCTCCTCACGCGCGAAATCGCCCGCAAGCGGCGACGGCCCACCCGGGCTGGCAAGCCGTCGCGCGAGGTCGGAGGCCGCGCTCACGAGAGGGGCAGGCGGTCGCCCCGGCTCCACACCGCTGGCGGATCGACGGCCAGGCCCAGCTCCGCCAGTTCCAGCCAGACAGGCCGGCTGAGCGCCGCAAGGAGCGCTCCGTTCGCCTGATGACGGACCGGCAGCGTGGCTCCGGCCTCGGGCCTCGGCGTGATCGGATGATCTCCGCCCGCGATCACGACATCGCCCGTGTTCAAGGCAAAGCCGATTGTCGCCTCCCGTCCCGACCCGTCGACCCGGATGTCCGTGGCCAGGAAGGGTGTGTCCTCGACGGCGATCGTCATCCGCTCCACCGGGGTGACCAGCACGTGCGAGCCATCGGGTTCGATCCGCAGCAGGCGGGAGAACAGGCGGACCATCGCCGGTCGGGCGATCGGCGACCCCATGTGCCACCAGGTTCCGTCGCGCGCGATCCGCATGCCGCTGTCGCCGCAATGCGGCGGATGCCAGAGGTCGACAGGCGCTGCCTCCGCACTCTCCGCGAGCCGGGCCAGTTCCGCCAGGTCGAGGCGGCGGAGGTCGGGGGGCGGCGGCATCGGCATGGGGCCCATGGACCATGCCCGCTAGTGCCTCGAGTGCCAAGCCGCCCATTTCACGGGCGGGCCGTCCCAGTGCGGCCGGCCATGACGGTCGTTCGCCGGCGTGTCATCAAACCTTATGGCCGAGTCCCCGCTACCCTGCGGTCCAGGCGGCTCGCAACATGCCTCAGGAGGAGAGACGGTCGGCGGTTGCGAACACCGTCGGCGACTAATCCGACTCCAGCGGTCGGACTCCATCGGAGGCGATCGGCGTTCGGGGTTCGGCCGCAAGCAGCAGGCCGGATGAGGGCAAGGCGGGGCCGGAGCTGCGCGCGAGCAGTCGGTGGCGCTCCACCTCTCCGCACACTCGCCAACGCTGTGTCGGCGCGGCGGCGAAGCCCCAGCGGCCGTAATAGCTCGCATCGCCAACGAGGATGGCGGACCCTTCGAGCGTCTCGACGGTCCGATCCATGAGCGTCCGACCCAAGCTGCGGCCCTGCCACATCGGGTCCACCGCGACCGGACCGATCAGGACGAGTGGAACCCGGCGTCCGTCCGCGACGAGGATGACCGGCCAGCTCTGCAGGCTGGCGAGCAGGCGGCCCTCCTGCCGGATCGCGAAGCACAGGTCCTTCAAGGGTGTCGATCCCGCTCGCAGCCGCACCGCCAGCCGATCGGGACTGCTCGCTGCCGGATTGCCGGAAAACGCCCGCTCAACCAGACCTGCCGCCGCGGGATCGCCGTCGAGCGGCTCGACCGCCAGGAAGTCCGGGAGTGTCGAAGCCATCCTGATCGGGCGATCCGCTGTTATCAACGGCCTGATGGACGACCGGCCGGCAGTCGCTTAGGTAAGCCGCCGGCCCGTGTCGAGCCATCGAGGAACCCCCGGCCTTGCCCGATCCAACCCCCGGCTTCGCGGATGTCCTGCTGTACGACGCAGCCTGGGCACCGAGCCCGCGTCGGCTGCGCTGGGCGTTGGCGGAAAAGGGTGTCCGACTGCCCGTCCGCGAGGTCGACCTGCGACGCGGCGAGCATCTGAGCGCCCAGGCGCTGGTTGAAAACCCGAGTGCCACGATCCCTGCGTTGCGACTGCCAGACGGTTCCCTGGTCGCCGATTCGCTGGCGATCGCGCGCTATGTCGAGGCGGTTCGGCCGGACCCGCCGCTGTTCGGTCGCACGCCCACCGAAATCGCCCAGGTCGAGTTCTGGCTTCATCGGGTGGACGGCGAGGGCTATCGGCAGATCGCGGACTGGTATCGCAACGGCCACCCCGCTTTCCGCGATCGCCCGCTGTCGGGCGCCCGACTGACGGACACCCCGCAGATCACCGCGCTCGCCGAGCGTGGGGAGACACTGTGGCGTCGGTTCGTCGCGGGTCTGGAGAGTGAGCTGCGGGAGGGGGAGTGGCTGATCGCGTGCGGCTTCACCATGGCCGACATCGCGCTGGCGGTCGCCTGCGACTTCGCCGATCAGGTCGGGCTGGACTGGGCCGCCGGGCCTCGTCTTACGGAGTGGCGCGCGCGCGCCAGCCTGCGACCGGGTGCCGTGGCATGAGCGACCGTCTGACGCTTCACGTGCGGGACCTGAGGGTGGACGTGCTGACGGGCATCTATTCGGAGGAGACGCATCTGCCGCAGCCCCTGCGGATCTCCGTCACCGCGCAGCTGCGCCCCCCCGAACGGTTCGTCCCCGACACTCCGCTCGATCGGTCGAAGAACTATCTCGACCTAAAGCACGCCGCGACCGCGGCCTTGCCGCCCGGCCGTCATTTCAAGCTGGTGGAGGCTGTGGCAGACCACATCATCGACACGCTGATGATCGGCGACGATCGCGTCCTTTGGGTGGAGGTGTCCATCGACAAGCTGGCGATCGCGGAGGAAGGAGAGGCGATCGGCATCACCCTGTCGCGCCACCGCGGATGACGACGCCTCGCTTGGCTCTGGTCACCGGCGGATGCCGCCGGCTGGGCGCGGCGATCTCTGCCCAGCTGGCTCGCGACGGTTGGTCGCTCGCGCTGCATGCGCGGACGGATCCCACGCCCGAGCCCGCACTGGCCGACGAATTGGCTCGACTGGGCAGCGAATCGAAGGGCGTCCAGGGCGACTTGGCACAGTCCGAAGTGGTCGATGGTCTGATCGCGCGGGTGGAGGAGGAGTGGGGTCGACCGGTCGACCTGCTGGTCAACAACGCCGCACCGTTCGGCGACGACGACTGGCGCTCTATGACCTTCGATTCGCTGCACGCGCAATTCGCGGTTGGCGCGGTCGCCCCGATCCTGCTGACCCGGTCGTTGGCCGAACGCTCCGAGGCGGCCGGACGCACGGCCGCGGCGGTGATGGTGCTGGACCAGCGGATCGCCCACCCGCACGGCGATCAGGCGAGCTACACCGTCGCCAAACTGGCGCTCGCCGGCGCGGTCCGGATGTTGGCCGTGGCGTGCGCCCCGACCTTGCGGGTGAACGGCGTGGCGCCGGGCCTGGTGCTGCCCACCCCGGATTATAGCCCGGGTCAGATCGACCGCCTTGCCGACCGGATGCCGACCGGATCGCTGCCCGCGCCCGAACAGGTCGCGCAGGCGGTGGGCTGGCTGGCGGGGGCGCACGCCACCACGGGGCAGGTGCTGTATGTCGATGGCGGAGCTCACCTGAAAAGCTTTGGCGGCGACTTCGTGCGGTTGGACCGCTGACTGGCGGATCAGCGTCGGTTGCGTTCGCACGCTCCCAGGCTCTCACGCACGAACTGATAATCCGCCCGCGCGTCGGCGGTCCGGGCGGAGTCCGTCGGCAGGGCCGCGTCGGGCAGAGAGGCCGGCAATCCGCAGGCGAGGCGGTACCATGCCAGGGTGTGCCGCCGTGGCGCGGGTGCCGCGGCCCCCACCACGTCGCCCAACGCCAGGCGCCAACTGGGCGGTTGACCGGCTTCGCGATGGACGGCGAGGGACACGGGGCGACCCGCCTCCGTCGCCAGGAAGATCTGGGTGTCGCGGCTGCCGGCGATCTGGCCGGGAACCGCGAAGGCGCGGGCGACCCCGGTGATCGCGGGTGGCGCGTCCGCCGCGGCGGCGTCGGCGAGCACGGCGCGGACGTCGCCGGCCGCGGCGGCGGACCACGGCACCTGCGCGTCCGGGGCGATCAGCTGCAGCAGGCCGGGCCGTCCGGGCAGCGGGCGTGCGAACACCAGCACCCGCGTTCCACGGAGGGCACGACGCTGTCGGTCCGTCCCCGTCCACAGATAGCCCTGCCGCCCCCCCAACGGGGCCGGCGCGCGGATCACCGCCCCCGTGTCCAACTCCACGAACGCCGCCACCTCGCCGGTCGGTGCCGCCGTGTCGCGCGCCCGATCGGCCCGGGACACGGTTCCCTCAAGTGCGACGGGGGCTGCCAGCGCCAAGTCGGCGAGGTCCGCGAAGGTGAGCGCGCTCTGCGGCGGTGGACCGGCGAGGGGGGAGGCTGCGTCGAGATCGGCCGCGCAGGCGGCGAGCGCGAGCGGCAAGGCGAAGGGGGCGAAGCGAAGCATGGCGGAGGCGTCCTCGGTCGGGAAATCGGCGGCACGACGTTAACAGGCGGAAAGGGTTTGCGCGACTGCGGGAGGCGCGATAGACTTCCGGCGAAGAGGTGGTCGGGTCTCCGGCACTCCGCCCAAAGGCGGACGGACCGGCCACCGCACATGAGGGAGTGATCGTTCTGAATGGCTTATGGTGATCGCCAGGAAGGCTCCAGCCGGTTCGTGTCCATCGGGATCGTGGTGCTTATCCACCTCGTGATCGGCTATGCGTTCGTGACGGGGCTGAACCCCAACATCAAGTCGGCGATCGCCGATCAGTTGGACGTGTTCGACGTGACGCCTCCGCCGCCGCCCCCTCCGCCGGAGCCGCCACCCCCGCCTCCACCGACCCCGGTCGAGGCACCGCGCACGCCGCCGGTCACGGTGGTTCCGCGCCGGGTGGAGACGCCGCAGCCGCCGCGTTACACCGCGCCGCCCAGCCCGCCGACGCCGGCTCCGTTCCAGAACCCCTTCCCGCCGGCACCTCCGGGGCCGCCGCCGAAGGCTCCGCCACCCCCGCCGCCTCCGCCGCCACCCCCTCCGCCTCCGCGTCAGGCGGCGAAGCCCGCCAGCCTGCGGTCGGCCGGGTTCTCGGACGCCGACTATCCGTCGGCGGCGCAGCGGGCTGGGGAGTCGGGTGTGACGACGGTGCGCGTCACCGTCGGAGCGAACGGCCGCGCCTCGTCGTGCTCGGTGTCCCGCTCGAGCGGGTCGTCCACGCTGGACAATGCGACCTGCCGGTTCATACAAAGCCGCAGCCGTTTCACGGCCGCGGAGGACACGTCCGGGAATAAGATCTCTTCGACCCTGGTTCTTCCCATCACATGGCGGTTGCCCAGCTAAACTTGCGCCACCAAATTAACTGAGGACTTCGACTTATGCTCTATCTGTTCGCCGCCGCGCCCGTCGCAGCAGGAGAAAATCCGTATGGCTTCTGGGAAGCGCTGTCGCAGGGTGGTGTCATCGCCTGGTCGGTGTTCGGCATCCTGGTGTTCATGTCGGTTGTGTCGTTCTACATCCTGTTCACCAAGCTGTTCGAGCAGCAGAAGATTCTGAACCAGACGAAAGAGGTTCGGTCCTCCTTCTGGAAGAACAATTCCCTGCGCGACGGCCGCACCAAGCTGAAGGAAAACACCGCTTATCGGCAGATCGTGGACGACAGCGTGCTCGCGATGGAGCAGCACGATCGTCTGACCGACCCGGTCGAGGCGCACGATTGGTTGAACAGCTCGCTGGCGCGCAGCCAAGCGTCGATCAACTCGAAGCTGAACTCCGGCCTGGCGTTCCTCGCCACCGTCGGGGCGACCGCGCCGTTCATCGGGTTGTTCGGCACCGTGATTGGCATCTACCGCGCGCTGATCGCGATCGGCTCCTCCGGTCAGGCCTCGATCGATAAGGTCGCCGGTCCCGTGGGTGAAGCGCTGATCATGACGGCGCTCGGCCTGGCCGTGGCTGTCCCCGCCGTGCTCGCCTACAACTGGCTGCAGCGTCGCAACAAGGCGATCGCCGAGGAGCTGGGTGCCTTCTCGAACGACGTCCATGGCTATTTGGTGTCGGACGGCACCGTCAAGCCGGCGCTGGCGTCCGGCACGACGAAGACGACCACCACGACGGCTCGTCCGGCCCCGACTGGCACGAAGACCGCCACGACGACCACCACGACGTCTCCGGTGGTCGGGTCCACGTCTGGCACGGCCGGTCAGACCGGCGGCGTGCAGACGCGCAAGTAAGACGAAGGCGTGGGCGGCGGGCTTCCATCCGCCGCCCTCCCGGCGGGAAGGCCGGGACAGATTAGGATGAGGATCTCACTTCAATGTCCATGACCGTCGGCGGAGACAACGTCGAAACCGCCCCGATGTCGGACATCAACACCACGCCGCTCGTCGACGTGATGATGGTGCTCCTCATCATTTTCCTGATCACCGTGCCAGTGGTGGTGCAGACGGTGCAGCTGGAACTGCCCGACGTCGCCAGCGATCCCACGGTGACGAAGCCGGAAAATGTGAACCTCTCCGTCCGGTCGAACCCCGCGACGGGCGAGTGCGAGGTCTATTGGGGCCTCACGCCGGTCGACAATGTCGATCTGGAAAATCGCGGCGTGGAGGCGTTGGAGGCGGACATCGAGCGCCAGGGCGGGATCAACAATCCCAATCTTGAACTTCCGGAAGCGCACATCCGGTCGGATGTGCGTACGCCGTGGCGGTGTGTGGGTGGAGCGATCTTCGCGATGCAGCGCGCGGGTTTCCCGAAGGTCGGCTTCATTTCAGAGCCCGAAGCGGGCAGCGTCAAGATCGAACGCGCCTTTTAGAACAATCGAGTTAGGAGTACCGAGCGATGGCCATTTCCGGAGGACAGGAAGACGGCGAGCCGATGATGGACCTCAACACGACGCCGTTGATCGACGTCATGCTGGTTCTGCTCATCATGTTCATCATCACCATTCCGATTCAGACCCATGCGGTGAAGATCGATCTGCCGACTCCGTCGGATCAGCCCACAGACATGATCAAGCCGGACAAGAATCGGATCTTTATCGATCCGGCGTCGCAGATCTTCTGGAACGGCACGCCGATCAACCAGGCCGTCATGGTCCAGTTCCTGGAGCAGACAAAGGAGCTGGATCCGGAACCGCAGCTGGAGTTTGAGCCTCACGCTGAGGCCCCCTACGCCACCGTCGATCAGGTCATGGCGGCGATCAAGTCGTCCGGCGTCGGCAATCTGGGTTTCGTGGGCAACGAGAACTATGCCCAGTTCGCTGCCGCCAGCCGGCCCGCGATCGACGAGCAAGCGCCTTAACAACCGGCGTTCCGCAAGAGGAGAAGGGGGGTGGCCGTGTGGATGTTTGGTTCACGGCTGCCCTTCCATCCGTTTTGTTCTAGTGCGTCGGCAGGTGGTGGACAGCCACTTTAACATCGCGCAGATTTCGTAAAGTTGGCAGGGTTCGAGGATCGGGCGGGTTCTGATGCAGTGAGGACGGAAGATCGGGTCGGCGAAAGTCTGCGGTGTCGTGACCTCTAGATCAGTTCTCACCAGTTGTGCGTTCCCGGGCCACCTTTGATCGGTCCTCGAATCCGATCGATGATCCAACCCCCGTAAAACCCGCCTGCCTGTGGCCAAGCTCTGTCCTCGCCCCAAAAGCAGTCCAGCTTGCCAGGATGAAATGCGATCCAACTGGCGATCTGGCTATAGCCCTCCGTCAAGTCGTCGAAGGGATCGGGGTACGTCCAGGCCGCGTCAACGATCCGATGCCTGGATGAATCGACGACATCGAGGGAGGCGGCAGCGCCCTTCCATTCGCAGATCGACACGCGCCCGTTTGGCACCAACCAGTCGGTCCGCACATCCTGCGGCGGCAAATACGGGACGGGCGCGCCCGCCCGTTCGCGGACAATCAAAGCCCGGTCACTTGCCGCAAGCTCGGTGGAGTCCCGCACGACCCGAACCCGCCGATCGGTTTGCGAGACGCTGGGCGGCCGGGGATAATCCCAGACCGATTCCTGATCGGGTCCGACCGCCTCCACCCGCGGCGGGCGCCAATCCGGGTCCCAGGCGGCACGCGCCGCCATCACGCGAGCCAGGAGTGCCGCCTTGTCGGGAAGCCGGATCAATCGGGTTCGCCGACGCGCTGCGCCTTGATTGTCTCCGGGTCCAAATAAAGGCGCTCCCCGACCTCGTGGTACTTCTCGCTCATCAAGGCCATGCCTTCGCGGGCGGTGACGCGGTCCGCCGGCGTGGTCTCGGGCCTGATCGCCTCCGACGCCAGATAGCTGTCGGTGTTCTGCCGCGCCGCGAAGTCCCGGACCTCCTGCGTGATCTTCATCGAGCAGAATTTGGGACCGCACATCGAACAGAAATGCGCCGTCTTGGCTCCTTCGGCCGGCAGCGTCTGGTCGTGGTAATCCTCCGCCGTGTCCGGGTCGAGCGACAGGTTGAACTGGTCGCGCCAGCGGAACTCGAACCGCGCTTTCGACAGCGCGTCGTCGCGCAATTGCGCCGCCGGGTGCCCCTTGGCCAGGTCGGCGGCGTGGGCTGCCAGCTTGTAGGTCACGACCCCCGTCTTCACGTCGTCGCGGTCCGGCAGGCCCAGATGCTCTTTCGGCGTCACGTAACAGAGCATCGCGGTGCCGTACCACCCGATCATCGCCGCGCCGATGCCGCTGGTGATGTGGTCGTAGCCGGGCGCGATGTCGGTGGTGAGCGGCCCCAGGGTATAGAAGGGGGCCTCTCCGCACGCGTCCAGCTGCTTGTCCATATTCTCCTTGATCTTGTGCATGGGCACGTGGCCCGGCCCCTCGATCATCACCTGCACGTCCTGATCCCAGGCGCGGTGCGTCAGTTCGCCCAACGTGTGCAGCTCCGCGAATTGCGCTTCGTCATTGGCGTCCGCGATGGACCCGGGGCGCAAACCGTCGCCCAGGGAAAAGGCGATGTCGTAAGCGCGCATGATCTCGCAGATGTCGCCGAAGCGCTCATAGAGAAAGCTCTCCTTGTGGTGGCTTAGGCACCATTTCGCCATGATCGATCCGCCGCGCGACACGATGCCGGTCATGCGCTTCGCCGTCATCGGAACGTAAGGCAGGCGGACGCCCGCGTGGATGGTGAAATAGTCCACGCCCTGTTCCGCCTGTTCGATCAGGGTGTCGCGGAAGATGTCCCAAGTCAGGTCCTCGGCGACGCCGCCGACCTTTTCCAGCGCCTGGTAGATCGGCACGGTGCCGATCGGGACGGGCGAGTTGCGCAGGATCCACTCGCGCGTGTCGTGGATGTTGCGCCCGGTCGAAAGGTCCATGACCGTGTCCGCGCCCCACCGGATCGCCCACACCATCTTGTCGACTTCCGCCGCCACGTCGCTGGCCACGGCCGAGTTTCCGATGTTGGCGTTGATCTTGACCAGGAAGTTGCGGCCGATCGCCATCGGTTCGGATTCGGGGTGGTTGATGTTGTTAGGGATGATCGCGCGCCCCCTCGCCACCTCGTCGCGCACGAATTCGGGCGTGACGTGGAGCGGAATGGCGGCCCCGAAGCTCTCGCCGTCCGCCGCCGCCAGGGCCGCCTCTCGACCCAGATTCTCGCGGGTCGCCACGAACTCCATCTCCGCCGTCACGATGCCGCGCCGCGCATAATGCATCTGCGTCACGTTGGCGCCGGTGCGCGCGCGCAGGGGGCGGGCGATGCGCGCGGGGAAGGGCTCCACGCCGCCGGACCGGTCGGGGCCGGTCAGCCCGTTGTCTTCCGGCCGGACATTGCGCCCGTCATAGCGCTCCACATCGCCGCGCCCCTCGATCCAGGCGGAGCGGAGCGGCGCCAGTCCGGCGCGGATGTCGATCGCCACGGCCGGGTCCGTGTAGGCACCGGACGTGTCATAGACGTTCAGCGGCGGCTCGCCCCCCTCCAGCCGGATCTGGCGCAGCGGCACGGCGAGCGGGCCGACATGGACCTTATGCGAGCCCCGGATCGGGCCGGTCGTCACGCCGATGGGCGAGTCGGGACGTTCGGTGCGGGCGGGGCGATCGGCCATCGTGCTCTCCTTGGTGCCGGAGGGAGCGCGGGCGTCGGCTCGCACCCTCCCTCCGCCGGTGTCAACCGGATCAGGTTCTACGGGTCGCGAGCACACCGCCCACTCTCAGCCCTGTCGGGCACCCCGGGGTGACACCGGGGTAGGCCCGGCGGACCCGAGGCGCAAGCGGGCGGCACGTCAGAGGCGGCGAAGGCGCAGTTCGATCGTGGGACTGATCCAGCCGGGGGCCAGGCCCGCCGCGCGCGCGGTCGCCGCCAGGGCGCGTGCGGAGACCGACGCGCGGCCGTGGACCGCCGCGCGGGCGGCCAGCCAGCACTCCGCGCCCTCCACGGCGAACCGGCGGCCGAACGCCAGGCGCAGGGCGAACGGGGACAGTCCACGGAAAGGCGGCCGGCGCATCCAGCGATCGGCCCGCCGCGGCAGGTAGTTCACGCCCCAGCGGCCATCGTGCACGGCGAACGGAGCCAATCGGCTGGCGGTGCCGCAGACGAACAGCCGCCCGCCCGGGCGCAGCACGCGCGCCACTTCGTCGAGCACCCCGGGCAGCATCGCGGGGTCGACATATTCCAGCACGCTGTTGGCGACCGCCAGGTCGAACGCGCCGTCCGCAAAGGGGAGCGCGCGGCTGTCTGGGACCGCCAGCGCGCGGGCGCGGTCGGCGACGTTGTGAAGCGCGATGTTCGCCTGGGCCACGGCGACGGCGGACGGGTCGATGTCGACGCCCGTCACGCGGCCCCCCAGCGCGGCCATCACGACGGTGGAGCCGCCGACATTGCAGCCCAGCTCCACCACGTCCGACCCCGCCGGGTCCAGATCGTAGGCGGCGAGCAGACGGGCCAGATGGTTCCATTCGTAGGCGACATAGCCGCCGACCCAGCGATTGTCCGGGTCCATGCCGGCGGCGCGCGCGGCATCCCGGAACCGCCGGTGGAGCGCCGAATCGGCCAGCGGAACGGGGGCCGTCGTCACGCCGCCGGCCGATCGCGGACTCGCGGAAAACCGCCAAAGGTCCCTCCAGAGTCCCTCCACTGCGCGCGCCTCTGCGCGCACATGCGAGGGCGCGCCCGCACGCGAGGGCGCACGCGCGCGCGAGGCGGCCTGGCGCGGATGCGGAACTCGGGGAGGGGGTCGGGGTGCCGGATCATCCAACCCATCTGGAACAAAACTTGACAATCGTCAATGTCTCGGCTAGGGGCATGCGACGCGTTCCGGTGGAGCACGGAAGGCCGGGCGGGGCGGTGCAGAGGCGGGGCGTTGAAGCGGCGGGGCGTTGATCCGACGGGGTGGGGGGCGGCAAGGTGGGGCGATGACGAACCGGCTGCCAGCTATTCCGTGTCGGTTGGGTCTGTCGTGATGCGTTCGAATGCGGAACCCAACAACTCACGATGGTATCGTTGCAACCGCTCGAAATGGGCATCCATCGCTCCCGCGATCTCTCTGGAGTTCTTCACGGCCAGGAAGTGACCGACGATCTGGGAGTAATGCTCGGCCTGTCTCGGCAACCTGAGAGCAGGATCAAGCTTCTCAGCGATTTCTTCATCGGACATCACTTGAACGATCTGGGCGGGACGCGGAAGACCAACCGGATGTTGGGGACGGGGTGGCACCTTCCCGTTCATCAGCGGCGACTCAGGATGGAAGGAATGAAACAGCGCGTCCTCCAGCGGGGCGATATCCTTGCGTTCCGCGACGGGATAGGCGTGGACGAAAGCGATCTCCCACACATCGATTTGACGGTTGGCTATGATGTCCGAGCGTGCCGAAGTGAGGTGACGGTTCACCCGGGACCGAATGCCATCGACGGATTGTCCGACATACAGCGGCACACCATCAAGATCGCACAGAACATAACAGCCGATCTCGTTCGTCAAGGTCCGGACCCTGGTCCGACGAAAGCCGAGGTCGATGGCGATTTCGCTTACGCCGCTAGGGTGAAGGGGAGTGAGTCTCGCGGCAAGGAGGGCTCCAAGATGTGTTCGGCCAGATAGCGGACGACCGGAACGCAGACACCATCGCCGGTTACATGATAGGAGTCGTTGTATTTCTTCGGCAGCGAATAATCGTCCGGCAACCCCATTAGCCTAGCCGCCTCACGCTTGGAGAGGAGTCGTGAACGAATGGCACCGTCCTCAAGGAGCATGACTGTTTGTCGGCTCGACCCACCGGAAGGAGTTCGCAAACATCCCGCCACCCCATCGAAACGCACCTCCGCGCGCACCTTGCGGACTCCATCCACCAGTCGTGTGCGCTTGTAGACCATCCCGACCTGACGCCCGGGCATCTGTTTCGCTGCGTCCACCTTATCAAGGTTTGAACGACTCATACTCCCGATAAGACGCTCCGTTTCGGGTTCGGAGTTCCATTTTACGGTCGCGGGGTGCGCCTCGATCAGGGCCGAAAGCGGCCGAACGGGAGCGCTCGGGATCGGTGGATCCCACCACAACCAACGCCGACGGGCATCGCTTGGCAGAGCGTCGAACGCACCAATCAGCCGCGTGGAATGCCAGAAGGCGTTCGGCTGGCACGACAGAGCCTCAGATGCCGGTCGCACGTCCGCCGCCACGGCGATGAAGAAAAGTCTTGGTCGGCTCTGCGGCACGAAAAAACGCGCGTCGCACACCAGCGCTCCGAAACGATAGTTCTCGGCGGCGAACGCTTCGCTGATGGCCGCGAAGTCGCGGCCCGATCTGGAGGTTAGAGTTCCCGTGACGTTCTCTAACACGATCAGCTTTGGCGCTCGATGCTGCCTGCCGAGCGCCTCGACGAGGTGCCAAAATGGCCAAAATGTTCCAGACCGGGTTTTGTCTGGCGCGTTATGGTCTCCCAATCCCCGCAATTGTCCAGCGACCGACAAGTCCTGACACGGAAAGGAGGCCCACGCCAAGTCCGCCCGTCCGGGCAGTTCGTGAGGTTGGACGTCGGCAACGTCTCCGCACTTCAGGGTCGCGTCGCCCCAATTCGCAGCATAGGCCCCGGTCTTCATTCGATCGATGTCGTTGGCGAAGTCACACCGCCACCCCGGGCCGAGCCCGGACCGAACCATGCCTCCGCCACAGAAGAACTCGTAGAATGTCGCCATCAGGGAAGAGGATATCCCGCTGTCGAGTGAAAGCAACGATTCCATCGGAGCACGATCGGCTGGGCAGAGTTCACCGGCATCGCTGCCGACCGCCCGGCCCGCCGCCCTCGGCTAGAAAGTGTAGCTGAGGCCCACGGCGGCGAACAGCTGGTCGCGGTCGCCCCGGATGCGGACGATGGGGGACCTCGCCGCGTCGTCCTGCAACCGGGCATAGCTGCCGCGCGCGAAGACGCCCAGGCCGCCGTCGCGCAGGTCGCCAGACAGGTCGTAGGCGACGCTGAGCGATCCGCCCGCGTCCTTCCACCCGCCGCCGGCGTTGAACACCGGCAGGCCGCTCGCCAGCGACCCGGCCGGCGTGACGCTGAAATACCGCTGCGCGTAATTGTCGCTGATGTGCGTCGCCGACACCGTCACCAGCGCGAACAGGGCGGTCGACAGCGGCGTGCCGTAGCTGATGGACGGGGTCACGATCGTGCCGTTATGCACGTCGCCCAGGTCGGTCACGACCTCCACCTGCGCGCCGGCCGTGTCGAACGGGTTCAACAGGCCGCTATAGGCCACGCCCACATAGCCGCCGCCTTGCAGGGCGGGGCCGATCTTGCCCAGCCGGCGCACCACGCGATCCTCGATCCGGCTGCTGCGGTCCAGGTTGAGTGACAGGACCGGGCCGGCCTGCAGGTTCAGCTTCGCCTCCCTGGGCTCGCGGATCAGGTCGACGCCGATGCCGATCGCGCGCGACGCGAAGTCGAAGCCGGAGACGGAACCGATCACCACGGGCGCGGCGGTCAGGATCGTGTCGTCCGACCCTTCGTAGGAGGGCGAGAGCGCCGGTCCCAGGCCCAGCGCCACATAGTCGCCGTCCAGGATGGACGCCGCGGCCGGGTCGCCGGCCGGCGCCACCCCGCCGCCCACGCTCTGAGCGGCCGCCGGGGACGCCAGCGCGACCGTGCCGGCGAAGAGGAACGGGACAAGGCGGATCATGGCGGCGGTGCTCCTGGCTGGCGGACCTTCGCGCCTAGCCCCGCCGCCGCGCGAAGGGAAGCGCGGTCTGCGCGCGTTCGCGCTCGCGCCCGCGTTGACCCGACCGCCGGCGTGCGACATAGCCCCGGCGACCGCGATGTCGCCCCGCGGGTGTCGTGGGCGCACCGTGGTCCGTGCCCCGCCCGAAAGGACTCGGGAATGAGCGTTTCGGTTGCCGCCTCCGCCCTCCTGGCGGCCCAGATGCCCCTGGCGGCCACACTCGGCGCGGACGTTCCGCCGGTGCCGGTTGTCGAGCCGTCGGTGGGCGATCCGGCGTGGGACCGGATGGTCTTCGCGCCCGCGCCGGACCCGACGGCACCGACGGTCGCGGCCACGACGCCGGCGGACTGGACCTTCGCGCCGGCACCTTCGCCCACGCTCTCGGGCGACGAGGTGGTGGCCGAGCCGGTCGCGGACGGCGTGGTCATCACCGGGCGCGGGGCCGACGCCGCCGATCCCCTGGCGGCGGTGAACGAGGAGTCGTTCAAGGCCACCCAGGCGGTCGACCAGGCCGCGGTGCGCCCGGCGGCGATGGCGTATAAGAGCGCGCTGCCCCGGCCGGCGCGTGACGGGCTTCGCAACTTCTTCGCCAATCTGCGCGAACCCGTGGTGGCGATCAATTATCTGCTCCAGCTGAAACCCGGCAAGGCGGCGGAGACGGTGGGCCGCTTCGTCATCAACTCCACCGCCGGCGTGGCGGGCCTGTTCGACGTGGCGAAGAAGGAGCCCTTCCGGCTGCCGCGCCGTCCCAACGGGCTGGCGAACACGCTGGGTTATTACGGGGTGAAGACCGGCGCGTATTTCTACCTGCCGCTGGTCGGCCCCACCACCGTGCGCGACGCGGCCGGCGACTTGATCGACGGACTGTTCCTGCCGGTCGCCGTGGGCAAGCCGTTCACCAGCCTGACCTACACGCTGCCCGCGAACATCGTCCGCTCGCTGGACCGCCGCGTGGAAACGGATGCGGCGGTGGCGCGGCTGAACGCCTCGCCCGATCCGTACCGGGCCACGCGCGACCTCTACCTGCTGGAGCGCGAGCAGGAGATCGAGCGGCTGCACACCGGCGAAGACCCCGCGCCGGCGGCGGTCGAAGTGCCGGCGGAGGGCGCGCCGGGCGAGTGAGCGCGCGCGCCCTGGCCTAAAGGAAGTAGCGCAGGCGGACGCGTTCCACCTTGTCGTCGGTGCCCATCGACACGGCGGCCGAGTCGAAGGAGGGCGGGCCCCAGCCCAGTTTCGGATTGCGGGTGAAGCCGATGCCTTCGCGCGGGACGCCCAGCAGCGTGTCCAGCTTGCCGTCGCCGTCCTGGTCGTGGACGGCGGCCACCGCCCAGCGGCCGGCCGGCACGCGCGCGAAGGTGCCGCTGCCCTGCGCGGCGGGCACGTTCAGGAACCGCGCGTCGGCGCGCGCGCGGCAGTCGGGAAAGTTCGCGGGCGCGGCCGTCAGGCACAGCATCACCACGCCCTTGGTCGACCGCAGCCCAGTCAACTCGACGCGCAGGTCGCCGGGCGGCGGAGCGGCCCCGATCGCCAGGAGGGGCAGGGCGGCCGCCGCGCGCCACCGACCCGTCACGCGCGCGCCTTGCGTCGGCGCGGCTCCAGCCGGCTCAACCCCGCATCGGTGCCGCACAAGCGGTCCCAATGGCGGAAATACAGGCCGAAATTGCATTGGTAGCGCTCGTGGTGCAGCCCGTGGTGGCTGGCGGTGATGACCCAGCGGCCGACCGGCCCCTCGCGCACCCAGCGGGGGAACATGTCCCAACCCATGTGGTTCGTGACCCCCATCACCGTCATCACCGTCAGTACGACGCCCAGCGCGGCGACGTGGATCGGGATGACGAACACCAGCGCGGGGATGATGACCGCGCCCGTCACCGCCTCGATCGGGTGGAAGCTCATGGCGGCCCAGGCGGTGGGCGGCCGGCTGTCGTGATGGACGGCGTGCGCGATGCGGAACCATCTGGGGCGGTGCATCCAGCGGTGCGTCCAGTAGAACCAGCTGTCGTGGGCGAGCAGGTAGAGGAGGACGGACGCGGGCAGCCACAGGAGCGATCGGTCGCCGACATCGTCGTAGATCCGGGTCCAGCCGTGCGCCTGCCACCCCCACATCACGATCCCGGCCGGCACGCCGTAGATCAGCGCGGACAACAGCGACCAGCCGACCTCTCGCCCCATTTGCGGGCGCAGGCCGTCATACAGGCCCGGCCGCACGCGCTCGGTCAGCCAGGCGAAGCCGCCCGACGTGATCGCGTACCGCACCGCCACGATCGCCGTCATGGCGAGCGCGGAGGCGAGGATGGCGGGAAGGGCGGACATAGGGACGGGGCTTAGCCCGGTTCGGCGGAGGGGGGAAGCGGGACCGGCCGGCCCCTCACCCCTCCCGGGTCCACAGGCCGGCGCGGTCCACCGGCGGCGGCGCGCGCCGGGCCTGGCGGGCCGAGCGCGCCACCCAGCCGAGCTTCGCGGCGCGGCTGGTGACCTCTCGATGGTCCCACGCCCGCGCGCCCCGTCGGCGCACGCCGCGCGCGATGTCGCCGTAGATGCCCGCCGCCGCCAGCACCGCCCAGCGCGACCGGAAGGGCAGTCGCGCCGCGCCGACCCGCGCCGACGCTTCGTAGCGTTCGGCCGCGTCGCACAGGCGGCGCACCAGCGGCACCAGCCGGTCGCGCGCCCAGGGCTTCATATGCTGTCCGGGTTCGATGTCGGCTTCGGCCAGCCACTCGGCGGGGAGGTAGCAGCGGCCGGCGCGCGCGTCCTCCTCCACGTCGCGCGCGATGTTGGCGAGCTGGAACGCCAGGCCCAGGTCGCAGGCGCGGTCCAGCGTCTCGCGGTCGTCGGGATCGACTCCCATCACGACCGCCATCAGCACGCCGACCGCGCCCGCGACGTGATAGCAATATTGGTAGAGGTCGTCCTCCACCCGCGGGCGCCAGTCGGCGGCGTCGAGCGCGAAGCCGGCCAGCACGTCCTCGACCACGAAGGGCGGCAGCCGGCATTCCGCCGCGACCACGCCCAGGCAGTCAAAGGCCGGCTCTCCCGTCGTGGCGCCGGACAGCGCCTTGGCGGTGCGGCCGCGCAGGATGCTGATCCGTTCGACCGGATCGGGCATGTCGGACCCCAGGCTGTCGAGCGCGCCGCCCAGCACCTGCCCGTCGGCCAAGTCGTCGCAATGGCGGCACCAGGCATAGAGCAGCCAGGCGCGTTCGCGCGTGACCGGATCGAACAGCTTGGAGGCGGCGGCGAAGGACTTGGACCCGGCCGCGATCGTCTGGCGCGCGTGGTCGACCAGCGCGGCGCGGTTCACAGCTCGTCCGTGCCCATGGCGAAGATCGGGCGCGGCGGGTGGTTGGCGGCCATCGCGTCCAACAGCGCGGCCAGCGTGTCGCCCACCGTCAGGATGCGCTCGTGCGCGGGGCGGATGAAGCCGGTGGCGATCATCGTGTCGCGGAACGCGATCAGCCCCTCATAGAAGCCGGCGACGTTCAGCAGTCCCACCGGCTTGTCGTGATAGCCCAGCTGCGCCCAGCTGACGGCTTCCCACAGCTCGTCCATCGTGCCGACCCCGCCCGGCAGGGTGACGAAGCCGTCCGACAATTCGGTGAAGCGCGCCTTTCGCTCGTGCATGGTGTCGACGCGGATCAGTTCG
Organism: Sphingomonadaceae bacterium; assembly: GCA_965261015.1. GTDB lineage: Bacteria > Pseudomonadota > Alphaproteobacteria > Sphingomonadales > Sphingomonadaceae > CBDHCC01. The sequence goes on along the minus strand of CBDHCC010000002.1, from coordinate 256,397 downwards.
GTGCAGCCGGTGTGCGCGACCTCCGCCCGGGCGAGCGCGTGGGGAATGACGCCGATGACCTCTCCACCGGCCGCCAGCGCCGCGTCGGCCAAGGCCCCCATCAGCCCCAGCCGCCCGCCACCATAGACGATGCCGATGCCGCGCTCCGCCAGGTCGCGGCCGACCGCGGCGGCGGTGTCCAGATAGATCGGGTCGGCGGGGGTGGCGGAGCCGCAATAGAGCGCGAGACGGGTGAAGGGCGAAGGAGTCATCGCGATGTCTTTACCCGATGCGCCCTCGGCACCAACCCCGTGCCGGCCAAACTCATCGATGGCTGGCCGGAGCTGGACGACGAAGTGGCGGCGAGGCTCGCCTGCGGAACCAGGGCTTCGACAGGCTCAACCTGAGCGGGAGGGGGGGTTGGTGCTCGCCGGGGGAGCATTGTTCCTGCTCGTCTCGCTAAGCCTGAGCTTGCCCAAGGTGCCATGGCGGTCGCACTCCCACTGCTCATTCCGTCGGTTTGCGCGGGAGGCCGGACGCCGAACCCCTCGCCTCCGATCCGCTGGTGGTCAGCGGGCATCGATCTTGGAGTTCGGGGTTCCGCTAGCCGACATTGGCCTGTCGGGTCTGGGAAAAACATTACCATCTTCGACAGGCTTAGGACGAGCGGGGGAGGGGAGGAGCAACCCTACCGAACCCCCAGATCCTCCACCATCAGCTTGGCCGTCGCCTTGGCGCTGCCCACCACGCCGGGGATGCCCGCGCCCGGGTGGGTGCCCGCGCCCACGAAATAGAGGTTGCGGACCTCGTCGTCGCGATTGTGGACCCGGAACCAGGCCGATTGGGTCAACAGCGGCTGCAACGAGAAGGCGGTGCCCTGCCACGCGGACAGGTCGGTCTCGAAGTCCTTGGGCGTGTAGTGGAACTTGGTCACGATGCGGTCGTGGATGTCGGGGATCAGCCGGCGGCCGACCTCGTCCAGGATGCGCTTTTCCAGGATCGGTCCGACCTCGTCCCAGTCCACCGGCGACTGGCCCAGATTGGGCACGGGGGCGAGCACATAGAACGTGCTCATGCCGTCCGGCGCCAGCGACGGGTCGGTGACCGTCGGGTGGTGCAGGTACAGCGAGAAGTCCTCGCTCAGCACGCCATGTTCGTAGATGTCCTTGAGCAGCCCCTCATAGCGCGGGCCGAACAGGATCATGTGGTGCGGGATGCCGGGCCAGGTCCCCTTCACCCCGAAATGCACCACGAACAGCGACGGCGAAAAGCGCTTTTTCTGCAGTCTGGCGGACGCGCGCGCGCCGCGTCTGGAGGTCAGCAGGTCCTTGTAGGAATGCACGATGTCGCCGTTGGTCGCCACCGCGTCGGCGGTGAGCGCCAGGCCGCTCTTCGTGCGGACACCGGTGGCTCGGTCGCCCGCCGATTCGATCTCGACCACCGGATCGTCCAGCACCATGCGCCCGCCCAGCCGCTCGAAATGGCGGACCATGCCGGCGACCAGACGGTTGGTGCCGCCCATGGCGAACCAGACGCCGCCGTCCTTTTCCAGCTTATGGATCAGCGCGTAGATCGCGCTGGTGGTCATCGGATTGCCGCCCACCAGCAGCGTGTGGAAGGACAAGGCCTGGCGCAGCTTCTGGTTCTCGACATACGAGGACACGATCGAATAGACCGACCGCCAGGCCTGGTGCTTCATCAGCTTGGGCGCGGCCTTGATCATGGACGCGAAGTCCAGGAACGCGACGTGGCCCAGTTCCTCGTACCCGTCGCGGAACACGCCGGCCGAATAATCCAGGAAGCGCGCATAACCCTCCACATCGGCGGGGTTCAGCTTGGCGATCTCTGCGTTCAGGTTTTCTTCGTCGTTGGAATAGTCGAAGGTCGTGCCGTCCGGCCAATGGAGGCGATAGAAGGGGCGGACCTCCTTCAACTCCACGTCCTCGGCCATGTCGTGGCCCGACAAGGCCCACAGTTCCTGAAGGCAGGGCGGGTCGGTGATGACGGTGGGGCCGGCGTCGAAGGTGAAGCCGTCGCGTTCCCAGAAATAGGCGCGGCCGCCGGGCTTGTCCCGCGCCTCGACCACGGTCGTGTTGATGCCGGCCGATTGCAGCCGGATGGCGAGCGCCAGGCCGCCAAAGCCCGACCCGATCACCACCGCGGTGCGCGGCCCTTCGGGCAACACGGCCGGGCCGTTGGTGACGGTCGTGGGGGCAGCGGAACTCATGCGGGTCCTTTCCAGCGAGCGGCGATCGTCGCCAGAGCGCGAGAGATGGGGACGGGGGGCTTGCCGGCCAAGATGCGCGCGCGATCGCGCCAGGTCGATCGTCCCGCATAGAAGCGTGCCACCAGATCGTCGTCCAGCCGGTAGAAATGGTCGAGCACCCGCCAGCGCTCGTCCGGCTTGGCCGCGTCGAACAGCATCGCGGCCAAGAGGCGATTGTACCAGCCGCCGCGCCAGTGCGCGCGCGCCCGGTCGCGCAGGGCGTCGTGCAGCGCCGGGCCGGTGAGGTCGGGCTGCGCGGCCAGCCAACTGGCGGTCCGCACCGCGTCGGGCAGCGAATAGCTGGTGAGCGGGTGGAACAGCCCGGCGCGCGACCCGATCCGCGCCACCCCGTCGGTGCCCCACAGCCGGTCGAAATCGCCGCCGGTGACGACCGGCAGGACCCCCGTCTCCTCGCGCAGCACGCGGCTCACCTGCCAACCGCGCGCGTCCACATACTTCCCGATCCGGCGGCGCAGCGCGGGCGCGTCCAGCGTGGGCGTGTCCAGGTAATAGGTGTCCTCCACGAACACGGTCGTGGGGCTGAGCGGCAGGACATAGACGAAGCGATAGCCGTCATGCTGGGTCACGGCGGCGTCCATGACGGTGGGCCGCGTCAGGCCGTGCGGTTCGGCCAGTTCCAGGTGCAGGCCCAGGAACACCTGCCACCCGCCCGTCAGGGCGTCGCGGTCGCCAGCGCCCAGCCCGCGCGCGTCCAGCACGGCCGCCGCCTCGATCCGCTCGCCCGACGCCAGCGTCGCGGCGGTGGAGGAGGTCTGGGTCGCGACCGCGCCGGTGACGATCGTGCCCGGCGGCAGGGTGTCGCGCAGGTGGGCGTCGAACCGCTCGCTCTCGATCGAGAAATAGCGCTGCTCCACCGTGCGGTCGCGATCGGGAAAGCGCACGTCATAGGCCGACCACCCGGCGGAGATCAGCGGGGCGATCAGCGCCTTGTCCTCGTCCGCGATATCGGAATCGAAGAACGACCATAGGTGGTTGCCGCCCAGCCGCTCGCCGCCCTCCACCAGCCGCAATTTCAGGTCGGGGCGCGCGCGGTGCAGGGCCAGCGCGGCCAGTCCGCCGGCCAGCCCCCCGCCCAGGATCAGGACGTCCACCGGGCGGTTGTGGTCGGGGGGTGCGGGGCGGGTCATGCGAGCCACGGCCTTGGCGGATCGCCGGGTGCGGCTCAAGGCTTGGCGCTCAGCGATCCCGCCACCAGTCGAACGCGCGCGCCTGCAGCACCGCGACCAGCCGGGCGGCCGCCGGCCCCTCCCACGCGCCGGCATGGCCGTGGGCCAGCGCGCGGCCGGTCCACCAGCCCTGGCCCGGCAGCCGGTCCGATTCGCGCACGACCAGCACCGCCAGTTCCGGTTCGCCGGCGACCAGCGCGTCCTCGTCCACCCGGTCGAGCGTGCGGCAGAGCGCGCGCATCTTCGGCCGGGTGAAACGGTGGCCGAGCGCGGCCAGCATCTCCGAATAGCTGACCGCGCGCCCGTCCCGCGCCGCGCCGATCAGTTCGGCGCGGACGCGGTCGGGATCGGCGATCGCGCCGGCCGGGTCGGTGTCACTCACCGGGCCGGGCGTGCGGCGACCGGGGGGCGGTCGTCAAGCGGTGCCCGCCCCGGGAGAGGGCTCGTCGGGCGCATCCGTCCGGGTGCCGTCGGGCCGCGACGGAGGCGGCGCCATGTCGGGGGCGGGTTCGGCGGGATCGGGCAACAGGGAATCGTCGCGCGGTCTCAGCCGAACGGCGCTCTCCGCCGTTCCGTCCCCGTCGCGGTCCGCCCGGTCGGGCTTGCCATCGCCCGTCGTGTCGAACACGTCGGCCTTGCCGTCGCCATTCAGGTCCCAGGCGTCGGGCGTGCCGTCGCTGTTCGTGTCGATCGTGGCGGCGGGGAAGTCGACCGTGGCGGCGGCCATGGAGGGCTCGGCCGGTGGAACGGTCGGGGCGGCGGCCTGAAGGGCCAGGAAGAGTGCAATCATCGGTGTGGGTCCTTTCCAACCCCCTGCCGCACCAATGTCCGCCAGCGGACGGTCGAACGCCAGCGCCTTGCGGCCGACCGGCCCGGCGGCGGGACCGGCGCACGCCGCCACTCGCCTCGCCGCGCGGCCGGATCGGTTCGGCGGCGGCGCGTCGCGCTGGACCCCCGCGCGACGCGCACCTACGCTTTCGTCCATGACCGCGCCCGACTGGACCCGCCACTACGCCCACCCCGTCCCCTGGACGACCTCGCACGCTCCGCTCAGCCTGCCCGACATGGTGTTCGCGTCGGCCGATCGGCGCGGCGAGGGGCCGCTGATGACGTTCGGCGGCCGCCGCTGGAGCTATGCCGAGACCGCCGACGCCGTGCGCCGCGTCGCGACCGGCCTGATCCGGTCCGGCGTGGCACCGGGCGACCGCGTCGGCCTGTACCTGCCCAACGTGCCCCACTATGTGGCCGCTTATTATGGGGTCATGGCGGCGGGCGCGATCGCGGTGAACTTCTCGCCCCTCTACACCGTCGACGAGCTGGCGCATCAGGTGGAGGACTCCGGCACGACGGTGCTCGTCACACTGTCGGCCACCGCGCTACTGCCGAACGCGCTGGCCGTACTGCGGCGTTCGTCGCTCCGCCGGCTGGTGGTGGGGTCGGTCGCGGAGGCGTTGCCGCGCGCGCTGGGCCTCGCCTATCGGGTCGCCAAGCGCCGCGACGTGGCCGCCGTGCCGGACGACGCCAGCGTGACCGCGTGGTCCGATCTGACGGCGAACGACGGGGGCGAAGCGCTGCCGCCGCTCGACCCGCAATCCGTGGCGCTGCTGCAATACACCGGCGGCACCACCGGCACGCCGAAGGGCGCGATGCTGACCCACGCCAACCTGCACGCCAACGCGGCGCAGGTGAACGACGTCGATCCGCTGGCGGGCCAGCCGGACGAGGACCGCATCCTGGGCGTGCTGCCCTTCTTCCACGTCTTCGCCAACACCTGCGTTCTCAATCGCACGATCCTGAATGGCGGGTCGATCACCATGCTGCCCCGGTTCGACGCGGGACAGGCGCTCAAAGCGGTGGAGGACAGCCGGGCCACCAGCCTGCCGGGCGTGCCGACGATGTACCAGGCGCTCCTCGACCACCCGGCCTGCGCGCGCACCGACTTCTCCAGCCTGCGGATCTGCATCTCCGGCGGCGCCCCGCTGAACCCCGTGCTGCACGAGCGGTGGGAGCGCGCGACGGGCACCCGGCTGGTCGAAGGCTATGGCCTGACCGAAAGCTCTGGCGTGGTGTCGACCAACCCCTATGAGGGCGAGAACCGGCTGGGCACGATCGGCCAGCCGCTGCCGGCCACGCGGGTGCGCCTGCTGGACCAGGACGATCCGACCCGCGACGCGGCCGAACGCGGCGAGATCGCGGTGAAGGGCCCGCAGATCATGAAGGGGTACTGGAACCGGCCGGACGCGGATGCGGAGGTCTTCACCGACGGCTGGCTGAGGACGGGCGACGTGGGCACGATCGACGCGGACGGCTATGTCCGGGTGGTCGACCGCATCAAGGACATGATCGCGGTGGGCGGCTTCAAGGTGTTCCCCAGCCAGATCGAGGCGGTGTTGCAGACGCACCCGGACGTGCGCGAATGCCTGGTGCTGGGCCTGCCGCACGAATATTCCGGCGAACGGCCCCGCGCCTATGCCGTGATGGACGGTGCGGTCGACGCGGAGGGCTTGCGCGATTGGCTGAACGCGCGGCTGGGCAAGCACGAGCGGGTGGACCGGGTGGTGCTGCGCGACGCCCTGCCCAAGACGCCGATCGGCAAGCCCAGCCGCAAGGACCTGCGCGCCGAGGTGATGGGCTAGATCATGGCCAAGCCAGCGCCCCGCACCTTAGCCGTCCTTTCGGTGGAGCAGGTCACCGCGAACATGCGTCGCGTACGGTTGGGGGGTGAGGGGCTGCGCGACTTCCCGGCCGGGCAGGCCGGCGGTTACGTCAAGCTGATGCTGCCGCAGGCGGGCCGCGACCGGCCCACGGTGCGGACCTACACCATCCGGCGGCAGAGCGCCGAGGCGCTGGACATCGACTTCGCGCTGCACGGCGACGGGATGGCCGCGGGGCCGGCGACGCGGTTCGCCCGGACCGCGGCCCCCGGCGACCGGATCCAGGTGGGTGGGCCGGGTGCCGCCAAGCCGCTGCCGTCCGGACCGGGTCCATTCCTGGTGGCGGGCGACATGACGTCGCTCCCCGCGATCCTGGTGAACCTGGAGGCGCTCTCGCCGGACGCGCGCGGCGATGTTGTGGTCGCCGTCCGCAGCCCCGACGACCGGCAGCCGGTCCGCCTTCCCGCAGGCGTCACAATGCACTGGATCACCGACGAGGGCACCTCCAGCGGCACGCCATTGGCCGGCGCGGTGCGCGACCTGCCCTGGCCGGCCGACCTGCGCTACGCCTGGGCCGCGTGCGAGTTCGGCCAGATGCGCGCGCTGCGGACCTATCTGCGCGACGAGCGGGGACTGACGCCCGACCGCCTCTACATTTCCAGCTACTGGAAAGACGGGCTGGTGGAGGACGAGCACAAGGTGGTGAAGCGGGAGGACGCGGCCGCCGCGGGCTGACCCTCGCGCGACGCGGCCTTCATTTCAGCACCAGTTTCAGGTTCATGAACTCGCGCATCCCGTGGCGCGACAGTTCGCGTCCGACACCGGACGACTTCGTCCCGCCGAACGGGGCCTCCGGCGCGCTGGCCAGCATCCGGTTCACCGCAGTCATGCCGCAGTCCAGATCGCGCACCAGCCGCTCGCGCTCCGAAGGCTCGTCGGTCCAGACCGACGAACCCAGGCCAAAGGGCGTGGCGTTCGCCAGCCGGATCGCGTCGTCCAGGTCGGCGGCGCGGAACACCATCGCCACTGGACCGAACAGCTCTTCGCGCGCGGCGTCGCCGTCCGGCGGCAAGTCGGTCAGGACGCCCGCGCTCATGAAGGCACCCGGCCCGTCCAGCGCCTCGCCGCCGAAGCGCAGGGTCGCGCCCTCCGCCACGGCGGCGGCGACCTGGTCGATCACGGTCGCGCGCTGCTCGGCCGAGGACATGGGACCCATATCGGTCGCCTCGTCCATCGGATCGCCGGCCACCACGGCGCGCATCCCGGCCTCGAACTGGTCCAGGAAGGCGTCGTATATGTCGGCGTGCACGATCATCCGCTTGGCGCAGATGCACGATTGGCCGGTGTTCTGCGTGCGGGCCTTCACCGCGGTCGCGGCGGCGTCGTCCAGGTCGGCGGACGGCATCACCACGAACGGGTCGGAGCCGCCGAGTTCCAGCACCACCGGCTTGATCGCCTCTCCCGCCGCGCGGCCGACGGCGCGCCCCGCGCCCTCGCTGCCCGTCAGCGTCGCGCCGCGCACCCGGTCGTCCGCGATCACGCCGGCCACGCGCGGGGATGGGAGGGCCAGCGACTGGAACAGCCCCTTGCCGCCGGCGATGTCGACCATCTCCTGCAACAGCGCGGAGCAGCCCTGCACGTTGCTGGCGTGCTTCAGCAGGCCGACATTCCCCGCCAGGATCGCCGGCCCCAGGAAGCGGGCGACCTGCCACAGCGGGAAATTCCAAGGCATGATCGCCAGTACCGGCCCGATCGGCAGCCAGCGGCCGGTCGCGGTGCCCCCGTCCACCGAATAGGTTTCGTCGGCCAGCATCGCCTCTCCGGCCGCGGCCAAATGGCGAAACAGCCGCACGCACTTGTCCGCCTCCGCCGCGGCCGACACGAGCGTCTTGCCCATCTCCCGCGTGACCGTCAGCGCCAGGCGATCGCGGTTCGCCTCGAAGGCGTCGCCGATCGCCGCCAGCAGGGCCGTGCGCTCCGCCACCGGCGACGTGCGCCAGCGGGCGTGGGCGTCCGTGGCGAGGTCGAGCCGGCGGTCCAGTTCCGCGTCGGTCAGTTCGGGATGGGTGGCGATCGTCTCGCCGGTGGCGGGGTTGGTGCTGGTGAACATGGACGCGAAAACGATCGAGCGCGCGCGAGGGTTCATCGCGGGCGTCGACGACGCCCCGGCCCGACCGTCGCCTCGCTTGACCCCCCAACGTCGGCCCGCCAGAACGCGGCGCAACATGGCCGACGCCCCCGCGATCCCCACCCTGTCCTTCGAAGACGCGCTCAAGCGGCTGGAGGAGGTCGTGCGCCGGCTGGAGTCGGGCGACAGCCCACTCGACCAGGCGATCGACCTCTATGCGGAGGGCGAGGCGCTGCGCCAGCAGTGCGAGGCGCGGCTGAAGGCGGCGGAGGCGCGGATCGAGAAGGTGACGCTGGATCGCGAGCGGCGGCCGACCGGCACCGAGCCGCTCGACCCCGACTGACATGGCCAGCCGCACCGTCCACCTGCCCGACGCGCTCGCCGACGTCGCGCGGCTGACCGACGCGCTGTTCGACCGCTGGCTGGCCGTCCCGCCCGAACCCCGCGCGCGTTTGTACGAGGCGATGCGCCACGCCGCCATAGACGGCGGCAAGCGATTGCGCCCGCTGCTCGTGGTCGCGACCGCCGACCTGTTCGACGTCGACCGCCGGCGCTCGGCCCGAGTGGCGGCGGCGATTGAGGCGATCCACGCCTATTCGCTGATCCACGACGACCTGCCCTGCATGGACGACGACGATCTGAGGCGCGGCAAGCCCACGGTCCACCGGGCGTTCGACGAAGCGACGGCGGTGCTGGCCGGCGACGCGCTGCACGCGCTGGCCTTCGAGGTGCTGGCGGACGAGGAGACGCACGCCGATCCGCGCGTGCGCGTGGAGCTGGTGCGGCTGGTCGCGATCGCCAGCGGGCCGGGCGGGATGGCGGGCGGGCAGATGATGGACCTGGCGGCCGAGACGGCGGACCGGCCCTTCGACCTGCCCACCGTGACCCGGCTGCAGCAGCTGAAGACCGGCGCACTGATCGTCGCCAGCGTAGAGGCCGGCGCGGTGCTGGGCCGGGCGTCCGACGAGGCGCGCACCCGGCTGAAGGGCTATGCCCGCGACCTGGGACTGGCCTTCCAGATCGCCGACGACCTGCTGGACGCCGAAGGCGACGCGACCGCCGCCGGCAAGGCCCTGGGCAAGGACGCGGGCGCGGGCAAGGCCACCTTCCTGACCCACATGGGCGCCGACGGCGCGCGCGCCCAGGCGCGGCGGCTGGCCGACCAGGCGGTCCACCATCTGGGCCTGTGGGGGGCGGAGGCCGACGTGCTGCGCGCGGTCGCCCGCTTCGTGACGGAGCGCGACCGGTGAGCGCGCCGGCCCAGGGGCGCGTCGGCGTCTATCCCGGCACCTTCGACCCGATCACGCTGGGCCATATGGACATCATTCGGCGCGGCGCGAAGCTGGTCGATCGGCTGATCGTGGGCGTCACCACCAACCCGTCCAAAAGTCCGATGTTCTCGACCAAGGAGCGGCTGGCCATCGTGGAGCGGGAGGTGGCGGGCGTCGAGGGCGACGTGCGCGTCGTGGCGTTCGACGCGCTTCTGATGAACTTCGCGGAGGCGCAGGGGGCCAGTCTGATCCTGCGCGGGCTGCGGGCCGTCGCCGACTTCGAATACGAATACCAGATGGCGGGCATGAACCAGCAGCTGAACGACGCGATCGAGACCGTCTTCCTGATGGCCGACGTGTCGCTGCAGCCGATCGCGTCGCGCCTGGTCAAGGAGATCGCGATCTATGGCGGCGCCATCGACCCGTTCGTGACCCCCGCCGTCGCCCGCGAGGTGGCCGACCGGGTGGAGGTGATCGGGCGCAAGGGCACCTGACCGCGCCCAGCCGAGAGCGGCCGCGCGTTCAGGCGGCCGCAAGACCCGCGTCGGCAAGGACGCCGACACCTGACGGAGACGATGATTGACCCAGCGCCTGACCGCCCTGTTCCTCATGCTGGCCGCGCTCCTGGCGCTGCCCTTCGCCGCCGCGCGCGCGCAGGACGCCGGCACCGACGCCGCCGCGACGCCCGCCACCGCGCCGCCGCCCAGCCCGACCGACGCATCCAACATCTGGGTGCTCGACCTGTCCACGGGGGGCCGGGTCGAAATCCTGCTGCGCCCGGACAAGGCCCCGCTGCACGTCGCGCGGATCAAGCAGCTGACGGGCCAGGGCTTCTATGACGGCCTGGCGTTCCACCGGGTGATCGACGGCTTCATGGCGCAGGGCGGCGACCCGACCGCGACGGGCGAGGGGGGCAGCACGCTGCCGGACCTGCCGGCCGAGTTCAACGACCTGCCCCACCTGCGCGGAACCGTGTCGATGGCGCGCACGCAGGAGCCCAACACGGCGAACAGCCAGTTCTTCGTCATGTTCATGCCGAACTTCGCCCTGGACCGGAACTACACCGCCTTTGGCCGGGTGATCGGCGGGATGGCCGCCGTCGACGCGCTCAACAAGGGCGAGCCGCCGGCCCAGCCCTCCTGGATCGTGCGCGCCAGCATGAAGTCGGACAACGTGCCGCCGCCCGCCACCATTACCCAGGGTCCGACGATCAACGGCGTGGTCCAGCCGCTGCCGACGCCGGGTGCCGCCCCCGCCGACGCGCCCAGCCTGCTGGAGCCGCTGCGCCGCGTGCCGGAGCCGACCGCGCCCGTCGAAGGGCCGCAGGCCCCGCGCTGAGCGCATGCGGGTCGACGACTTCGCCTTCGACCTGCCGGACGATCATATCGCGCTGAGGCCCGCGGCCCCGCGGGATTCGGCGCGGATGTTGGTGGTGCGCGGCGATGGCGAGCTTTGGGACGCCGGCGTCGCCGACCTGCCGTCCCTGCTGCGGCGCGGCGACACGCTGGTGTTCAACGACACGCGCGTGATCCCGGCCCGGCTGGAAGGCACGCACGGCGCGGCGCGGATCGGCGTCACCCTGCACAAACGCACCGGCCCGCGCTCCTGGCACGCCTTCGTCCGCAACGCGCGGCGACTGCGCGAGGGATCGCGCGTGGCGGTCGGGCCGGACGCCGAGCTGGTGGTGGATGGCCGGCTGGAGGGTGGCGCGCTCGCCGTGTCGTTCGCTGGCACGGAGCCGGCGGAGGCGATCCTGGCGCGCGTCGGCCACATGCCGCTGCCCCCCTATATCGCGCGCAGGCGGGCCGCCGACGCGCGGGACGCGGACGATTACCAGACCCGCTTCGCGCGCGCCGACGGCGCGGTGGCGGCCCCGACCGCCGCGCTGCACTTCACCGATCGGTTGATGGCGGCGCTGGCGGAGCGGGGCGTCCTGGCGGAGACGCTGACGCTGCATGTGGGCGCGGGCACCTTCCTGCCGGTCAAGGTCGACGACACCGCCGACCACGTCATGCATTCGGAATGGGGCCGGATCGACGCCGCCATGGCCGACCGCCTGAACGCCGCGCGGGCGGCCGGCGGCCGAGTGATCGCGGTCGGCACCACGGTGCTGCGTCTATTGGAAAGCGCGTGGACGGACGGCGGTGTGCGCGCGTGGGACGGCGACACGGACATCTTCCTGACGCCCGGCACGCCGATCCGATCGGTCGACGGGCTAATGACCAACTTTCACCTGCCGCGATCGACGCTGTTCATGCTGGTGAGCGCGCTGATGGGGGTGGACACGATGCGCGCCGCCTACGCCCATGCGATCGAGGGGGGCTACCGCTTCTACAGCTACGGCGATGCGAGCTTGTTGTTGCCGGGCGAGGGTGGCTCCACCTGAGCCTCATGCAGGCTGGCTTTGAAAAGGCGGGTATTTGACTCGCGAAGCCGGCAAGCTCCTATCGGCTGGAGGGGGCGCGGTTCCGTCACAATCCCCGGGGATAGGGGGGTTCAAACTACGAAAACCGGTGCCGACGCACGGGCGAGGGGAGTACGGCCTAGAACAGCCTCCGCCTAACCGAAGGACGCCTGCTTCAAGCGTCACCCCACCTCGACGCCCTTCCAGAACGCCACCCGGTCCTTGATCCCGGCCGCCGCGTCCTTCGGGTCGGGGTAGAACCAGGCGGCGTCGCGGTTCTCCTCACCGTCGACCAGCAGGGTGAGATAGCTCGCCGTGCCCTTCCAGGGGCACACGCTCGTCGTGTCGGACGGGCGCAGCGCGGACCCATCGACCGCGTCGCGCGGAAAATAATGGTTGCCCTCGACCACCACCGTGTCGTCGCTCTGCGCGATCACCGCGCCGTTCCACCGTGCCTCGACCATCGTTCGTCCTCTCATGGGTTCGTCGGAGAGGTGGGGTGCCGCCGCCCGGCCCGCTAGAGCGGCATCCCGGCGCGCGCGAGCAGCCAGCTGGTCAGAAGGTAGAGCGCCACCGTCAGCGCGCAGCCGGCGGCGAGTGCGGGCCAGAAGCCCGTGCCTGCGCGCAGCATTGCCGGGATCAGCACGAACATCGGCAGCGAAGGCAGGAAGTACCAGAGCGTGCCGCCGACAAAGCGCGCCAGGTCCGCGTCGCTCGCCCCGTCGCGCCACAGCCAAATCATCGCGGTCACCGACACCAGCGGCAGAGAGGCGATCAGAGCCCCCACCGCCGGTTGCCGCCGGGCGAGGAGCGAGGCCGCCGCGATCAGAAGGCCCGACAACGCGGCGCGGATCAGCAACGTCACGGGGGGCAGCTCCTATCGGCAGACGCGGTAAGGGGCCTTCTCGTTCTCCGCCAGGCCGAGCTCCAGGAACAGGGCCATCACGGCCGTCAGGTTCTTGGTCGGCAGCGGTGCCAGTTGCGTCATCAGCCGATCCACCGCGCCGCAATTCTTCGTTTCGAACCCGCCCGCGATGCCCTCGGCCAGCGCCGGGCCAAGCGCGGCCTGCGCGATGCGGCCGGCCGTGCCGCCGGACGGGATCGACTGCCCGCTCACCCGCTGGGCGGCGACGCGCGCGGCGGCCCAGCTGGCCTCGCTGCCCGGCTGCAACGCGGCGGCGAGCCGGGGCGCGTTGGCGCGGAGATAGGGCGACGCGGCCCCGCACCGCGCGGCCAGCTTGTCGACCAGCGACGGCAGAATATAACCCACCACGGACTCGTTCTCTGCAACCGAGACGCAGGGGCGCGGCGTCTGCGCGATCGCGGCGGTCGGCAGCGCCGTCGCGGCAAGGCAGAGGGCGAAGGTGGCAAGCTTCATGGGGCGATCTCCTCGGGAACGGCCGGTGCCTATCGGCCGCCGGCTGACACCGGGCTGAACCGCGTCAACCGTGCGGGGGGCCGTCCTCCATCCACAGCTTGATGTACTCGTTGCGGCCGAAGGTCAGCGCGCGCATGAAGAAGAACGGCCCGCGCCCCGGCCGCAGGTCCAGGCCCGACCGGCACCCCATCCGCACGTCGTGGTCCATCGCCACGGCGAGAGCGGGAGACGATCCCGCCTGGTCGCGCATCTGCACCCGATGGGTGCCGTTCGGCAGGTCGACGGTCACCGTCTCGCCATCGCCGACCTGCGCGCGCTCCTCATTGTCGATCAGCAGGCGGAAGGGCTGGTCGCGATCGGCGCGGGTCGACTGGCGGGTGACGGTGAGGGTGGGCATCGCGAACTCCGGCAAGGGGGCGTCCGGGTCCCATGCAACGGCTGTCGCGCCGGAGCAATCGGTCTTAGGGGTGCCGGACCATGGAACGGCCCCGCTTTCGCTTCACCGTCGCCGCCACCGACGGCCGCGCGCGCACCGGCACGCTGGAACTGGCGCGCGGCACGATCCGCACGCCCGCCTTCATGCCGGTGGGCACGGCGGCCACCGTCAAGGCGATGGACCCGCACCGGGTAGCGGCGACGGGCGCGGATATCCTGCTGGGCAACACCTACCACCTGATGCTGCGGCCGGGCGCGGAGCGGGTGGAGCGGCTGGGCGGGCTGCACCGCTTCATGGGCTGGGACCGCCCGATCCTGACCGACAGCGGCGGCTATCAGGTGATGAGCCTGTCGGAGCTGACGAAGCGGTCGGAGGACGGCGTGGCGTTCCAGAGCCACCTGGACGGCAGCCGCCACATGCTGACGCCCGAACGGTCGGTCGAGGTGCAGCGTCGGCTGGGCTCCGACATCGTGATGGCGTTCGACGAGCTGGTGCCGACCACGTCGACCCGCGATGTGCAGGCGGCGGCCATGGAGCGCTCCATGCGCTGGGCGGCGCGGTCGCGCGCGGAGTTCGATCGGGGCGAGGGGCACGCGCAGGCCGCCGCCCTGTTCGGCATCCAGCAGGGCGCGCTGGACGAGCGGTTGCGCGCGGAGAGCGCGGGCGCGCTGACCGCCATCGGCTTTGACGGCTATGCGATCGGCGGGCTGGCGGTGGGGGAGGGGCAGGCGGCGATGTTCGACGTGCTGGACTTCGCGCCGGGCCAGCTGCCGGCCGACGCGCCCCGCTATCTGATGGGCGTGGGCAAGCCGACCGACATCGTGGGCGCGGTGGAGCGCGGAGTGGACATGTTCGACTGCGTGCTGCCCACCCGGTCGGGCCGCAACGGTCAGGCGTTCACGCGGGACGGGCCGCTGAACCTTAGAAACGCCCGCTTCGCCGAGGATGAGGCACCGCTCGACCCCGACTGCGGCTGCCCCACCTGCGCGCGCTTCACCCGCGCCTACGTCCACCACCTGGTCCGCGCCCGAGAGATGCTGGGCGCGATGCTGATGACCGAGCACAATCTGTGGTTCTACCAGGAGCTGATGGCGGGGCTGAGGGCGGCGATCGCGGAAGGGCGGTTGGAGGCGTTCGCGCGGAGGATGCGGGTGCGGTATGAGGGTGTGGGTGATGAGACTTGCTAACTGTGGCGGAGAGCGATCCCGCAGCGTTGCCTGAGCTGACAGCCCTCCCCGCTTATCCTGAGCCTGTCGAAGGATGTGGCCACCGTGGGCCAGGCATCGGGTCAACGTGCTTCGACAGGCTCAGCACGAGCGGGTTCGCAAGATTCAGGGGCCGTTTCTGAGTGGTGAGCGGAATGTCCGGTTTGGAGCGAGCATCTGCGGTAAGCGGACGTTCGTTGGCGCACCTTGGGCAACGGCTACGCACCCCAAGTTCGGCCGTTCGAGCTCAAACCCGACTATCCCGTAAGTTGCCGTTAGCGCGGCCGATCCAATACGGCCCGCATCGCGCCGCAAGCGTCCTCTCTTTCCAGCTCAGGCTGATTATATTCTGCTCTATCAGATGATCGACTGCAGCATAGACGAGCGGATTCTCATCCTACGATCCTGTGCCGCGGCAGCAGGAACCAGGGCGTCCGGTCGGGCAGCACCAGGGCTGCCAGCAGCGCGCAGATCCGAGAAGCGGCGTTCGGCGGCTGCGCGGCGTCGGCCCAGGCGGCCTCGAGCTCGTCGACGGTGAAGACGTCGCGGCCGATCCCATAGCCTGCGTTTACGCCGCCCCGAATCGTATCGTCCGCGAACCCGTCGTAGCCGACCGGCAGGAACGCGTTGAGTTCCACCCCGTCGAGTTCCGCGAGGTATGGGTCGTAGGCGTCCTCGATCCCGAGCGCCGCCGCGCCGCGCAGCACCGCCGTCACGAGTTCGGACGGTATGGCCAGGTCCGCGCGCACGCCATCGAACCTGCCCGCCGTGCGTGCCATGAGGTAGCCGAGCACGCGGTCGGGACTGATGTGCGCGGTCGCAATGCGCGCCTTGGTTTCGACCAGCGAGGCAAACAGGTGGCCGAGCGTCCCCTCCGTCTGCGGGGAGGCTCCGGTCGCGCCGGCGGCGATGATGCAGGCGACCGGTGCCGACTGAAGGTCGCTGACCGCCACCAGCGAGTTCGGCACCTGCTCGAGCATGATGTCGAGCAAGCGGCGAAGCGCCGGTGCCTCGGCCGGCGGAAGGACGTCGGCCCGGATCAGGTCCGCCGCCGCCGCCCAGCCGGCGAGGCGCGTCAGTCGAAGCGGCAGCACGAACAGGTCCGAGATGCCGCCTCGCGTGCTGAGCAGCGCGTACCGGTTCGCAGCCAGCGCGTCCGCCGCCTTGCCGACCACCTCCGCAGCCGCGTCGGCCAGTTCGCGGCCGAGCGTGTTCACCGCCAACGCCACCGCTGGGTCCCGTGCGTGGGAAAGCGTCGCCGCCAGGCACGCGGCGCGGGCGTCGACGGCGCGGAGGCGATCAGTCGCCGCGGCCGCGCGCAGGTCCGTGGCGGCGGCGAGGCGGTCGAGCAGGTTCGCGCGCGCCGCGCCGCTCGGCAGCGAGGCGAGCACCGGCGAAACCGCGTCGATAAGCGAACGCGGCGTCCAGTTTGCGCCGTCCAGGGCGTCCCAGGCGCGCCACAGCTTCGGCATGCCAGCCTCCACCGCCGCGTCGGTGGCTGTGTCGTCCCACTCGCCCAGCGTTGCGCGCAGCGGGCCACCGCCGCCGCCGAACCTGGGATTCGCGCAGAACCGCCTGGGGCCGAAGAGGTTGAGCCCCCAAAGCACCGGGCTCTGGCCGGCCTCGCGCGCCAGGGTCTCGGCGACGCGGGTGCCGATCTCAAGGAGGTCGAGCCCCTGTCTAGCGTCGGACACGAACGTGCGTCCCGACACGCATTCGAGCAGAGCAGTCGTCCCCACGCCGCCATCATCGACCTCGATCGCGGCCTGCGCGCGTGCGGCCATCGCGAGCACCGTCACGCCCGGCGTCCCCTCGGCGCCGAGGTCCTCTGGGCGCAGCAGCGAGCGGACGTCGCCGGCGAGGCCGCCACCTTCACACGCGTCGATGACGAGGTTGGTCTGGCCCGGCGCGGCCTCAGCCACCATCGCCAGGATCTCGGCGGCCGAGAGCGCCGTGGCCGACAGCAGTTCCAGCCGGGCGTCGCGCGGCAGGAGGTAATAGGTGCCGCTCTTCACTCCGCCGTGTCCGGCAAAGTAGAGCGTGAACGTCTCGATCGGCCCGCCCGCGAGCACCTCGGCCAACGCGCCGCGCATCTCCGCCAGCGTCGGCGAAAGGAGCAGCCGCGATCCGGCTTCGTCGTAGTCGCCAACGTCGGCCGGCATGATCGCCTCGTGCACCCGACGGGCATCGGTCTCGGCGCCTTCGAGGACGCTGATCCGCTCGTAGTGGTCGCAGCCGATGGCTATGAGGCAGCGGCGGCTCATCCTGGCGGCCGTTTGAACCGGTCGAGCCGCGCCTGCTCGGCGTCGAGCGCGGCGGCTTTCTTAGCCTTGATGATGCCCTTGATCCGCTCCTGGTATTCCTCCGGTTGCCCTTCCAGTTCTCCGATCATCCGGTCGCCGGTGTCCGGCGGCACATAGATCGAGGGCATCGACACCTCGCCGCTGCGATCCACCCCGAACTCGATCTTTTCGAGCATCTCCATGAACGCGTCCGCGAGCGGCCGCTCGACCCCGTCCACGACTTTGCCGCTCCGGTCGCATGCGGCGGACACGGATCGGAACAACATCTTCACCTGCTGTTCTGCCATACCGGTCCCGATCGCCACGATCGAGGTCGGGATGATCGAGAGGTTCTGGTCGACGATGTCCTCCCACTTAATTAGACTCTCGTGTCCGATCGTGACCATCTCGTCCTCATCGAGCTCGGGGGTCGCCGGCCTGCTCCACGTCGTGCCGTGGTTGAAGCGCCGCGTGTTCTCCTCGGGGATGAACTCGTTGGTTCGGCGACGGACGATGCCAACGACCGCCTTTACAACGGATTCCTGTACAGCGTTCGTCTCCCAGACGAAGCTGCCGTATTCCCGGCGCAAGGCCTGCGTCGCTTTCGAACTGCGCTCGCAGCCGTCCTCCAGTTCATCTCCTTTATCCATGTTGTGGAATTGGTGCCGGTCCCGATCATCGCAAGGCCCGCGTGCGGGGCATCGACACGTACGCTCTTTTACGAATGTGGTGTGGCCATTTTTCCACCAATGGGATCGAAAGCCGGCCAGCCGCAAGCGGCCCAGTAGCTGCCATCTTGGCGCGGGCGTATTGAATGGCTGAGAAGGCACGGAAGCGGAACGGCAGGCTTTGGTCAGCGATGCGGGGAAAGCTGCCGTTCTTTGAGCAGCTTCAAAAGCTCCCAGATGCGGGTGGATCGTCAATCCGCATCGCGTAGAGATTGTGTATTGCCACTCACCTGCTCGCTCACCCTTGGCGATCTTCAAGCCGACGTAGTCGTCCACGTTCGGCGGCCCTCCGGGCGCATCCCGGCGTTCGACCCCAGCTACCGAGTTGAGGAGCATCCCTGCAACGCGTTAGACATCGCCGCCCCACCAAGTCTCTAGCTCGGCAAGCCTGGCGCAGAAGTTGCGGCTCTTATTGGGCGCTCAGAGTTCGGCCTCGATATTTGCCGCAATTAATTTGTTACTTTCTCGCCGACGTGGGCGATCGTCAGCTGGCCCGACGAACGGTCACACCAAAAGTGAACTCTGCCGGCACCGGGCGTGTAGCGGGCATGCCAGTCGAAACAGCGTTCAACGCCTGACAGGTCATTAAAGTAGAATAACTTGCTCCGCTGTTCTTTCTCCGGCGTGGTCTTGGTTAGGAAGGTCGGCATCGCGGCGTCCTTGGTGTTCCAGCGCGCCGTCGCGATTTCGAGGTCCATCAGCGCGTGCCGCGCCGATGCCAGGCGAACCTCGCCCGCCCTAAACGCACGCAGATGTGCCTGGGTGCGCGGGAGGAAGAGCAAATGCGGGAATATCTCGGCGCGCCGTGTCCACAGTTCGTCGCCATCGCGCAACTGTTCGGCCGGCATCCGACGCAGCCATTCGTCACGGCCGGTGACATGCGCGGGCGTGGCGGCGTGATGGACCTCGACGAACTGTTCTTCGAACTCGCCGTCCTCATCGAGCGAGATGCGACGGAGCGGCACGGTCGGGACCAGCCACGGCTCGTTGGCAAAGCTGACGCCGAGCGTGCCGACACTATGGCTCAGCCCGAGCCCCTCGGCGAACGCGTCGCCGTACTTATATTCCGCTTCGAGGCCGAATGCTGCACCCAGATCGATACGGAACGGCGCGCGGTTCTCGAAGCCGCGCAAGAACCTCCATTCGTCGCGACTGCCACCTTCTGCCATTACCGTGCCGAGCCACCGATCATTGCCGAGCGGGATCGACGCCAGCGGAACGGAGGAGTGGAGCGCCGCGCTTGACTGAATCCGGCGCAAAGGCTGCAGCGTCTTGGCTAGACCCAAAACGGCCGCTTCGGCGGCTTCCGCATCCACGGCGCCTGCCGGAAAGGAGAGCTCGTTCAAGAAAGCGATGAAGGTCATCTCAGCTCAGCAGCTGATCGAGCGACTTGTCCCATTGATCGAAGAAGCCATCGGGCCAGTCTGTGAGCCTACCCTCCGGGGTGACAACCGGATGGACGCACTCGGGTTGGCCGCTGCCGGACGGCCGGCGGAAGAAATTGAGAGCGACGTCACCGGCGGGAATTTCGCCGTTTTTCACCGCGAGGCGGATGCCATTGAGGAAATGATCGCTGTGGCTTTCGACCACGATCCGTGTACCAGTCGCGGCGGACCGCGCCATCAATTGCCCCATCGCCGCCTGGCCTTGCGGATGGAGGTGTGCTTCCGGGTTCTCGATCAGAAGCCAGCTGTCAGGCGGTGATGCCAAACAGGCAACGAGGATGGGGAGGACGTATGTTAGCCCGAAGCCGACGTTGGTCGAGCGATAGGGATTGGACCCACTGATCCCGGCGCTGCCGCCATAGAAATAATCGAGGCGCACGGCATCGGTGCGCGGGATGTCCTCGACCGCGAGCCCGACGCCGGGGCTGAACTCCTTCATCCAGGCGTTGACCTGCGAGAGCAGGCCAGGTGCCGCCTCGTCGGGGTGCCGAAGTTCCGGATTGACCTCATCGTCGCCGAACAGGCTCAGGAAATGCGCGGTATACTGACCGCGGCTGCCAAGAAACCGGCGCTCGTTGACGAGGTGATAGGCTTTGGGAAAGCTCACCTCCGGCCCAGCGCGATCGGCGCGCAGATATTGAAACCAATGGCCGAATAGGCCGCGTTGATGCTCCAGCCCCGAGTAAAAGCCAAAGTCCGGTTTGACGGCAAAATGCAGCAAATCGCCCCGCGGGTCATAAACGACGCGATGCGCAAAGGCCTGCGCATTGGGACCATGGAGCGTAATGCCGATTTCTTCGTCGTCATGCTGGTCGTTGAGCACATCGACGCCGGTGCCGAGCTCGATAAGGTCGCCGTTCAGGAGGAAGCCCTGGCTCGAGAGGAAACCGGTATTCCATGATTGGCGCAGCAAGGCCAACGCTTGCAGCGTGGTACTCTTCCCTGACCCGTTCAGACCAGAAAGCAAGGTCAGCGGCTTTAGGGGGATATGGATGTCGCGGAACGCCTTAAAATTATGCAGGGTGATCGCGTCAAACATCCGCGACATCTTTGAAGATCCTCGACACCGTCTCGAACCTCTTGCGAACCTTGCGGATATCGCCGGTACCCTGCGAAATGGCGGAATCGAATTCGCGGTCCTGCATCGCCTCCATCATCCGGCGGCGGACCTGGTCGTGGCGGAAGATGCAGCGCTCGCGCTCACTATCCGAGAGATTGGCGAGCGACACGGCAATGGTCTCGAACAGCGCTTTGTTGATCGGGAAGCGCCCATCGTTCTCGCGATAGCGTTTGCGAAATGCATCCTGACCGAAGATTTCCCGCGCGCTATCCATCGCCCGCATGAATCCGTGCTCGAGCCCCTCCAGATCGACATTGTCGAGACGGTTGATCTGGCGCATCGCGTCCCCGAGGAAGCGGTCGAAATCATAGGCGCGGAATTCTTCGGGCCGGGTCATGCTGAAGGCGAGGAACCGCAAGACCATCTCGCGATCGGCCATCCGCTCGTCGCGAATGCTATAGGTGGTCGCCTGCTTGAACGCCTCGAGCCCGGCCAACCGGCCGAGATATTCTCGCGCCTGGCCCGGGATCAGCGCATGACGCAGTTCCTGCGCCGAGAGCGGCATGCCGCCGGTGTTGATTCGCGCGAAGATGTTGAACTTAACTTCCTGCGGGGTGCCGTGACGGATGACGTGTACGACGAGCTCGGTCTCGCGCAGACGGCGCTTCAGCCGCGCGGGAAGATCGTCGAACAGCTTGTCGTTGAAGGATTCGCCGAGATATTCCATCCCGGTCAGCTTGAGTGGGGTCTCCTCGATCGCTTCCGGATCAATGAACCTTGTTATCGTCGTCAAGCGCTGGATGCCATCGACGATCGCCCAATTCTCTTCCTCGTCTTCGGCGGCATAGAGCGTAGGCAGGGGAATGCGAAGGAGCAGCGACTCGATCAGCCGGCTCTGCTGGCGATCGGTCCAGATGCCGCGGCGGCGTTGGAAATCGGGTTCGAGATCGATCGCCTTGCTGCGAATCCGCGACAGAAGGAGATCAATGGTCATCGAGCGCGTCGCGACGTCGATATCGTCCGGATTGAACGGTTCGGCGATCTGCAGGTCGTTGCCGGTCTCGCTCGCCAGCTCCTGTTCAACGCCACTGAGGGTCCCGAACGAGGTTCCCTCTTCGGTCACGCGCTGGGGGTCGGTGATGATCGCTTGCGTCGCCATGGTCGCGGCCTAGCAAATCACCACATCAACTTCCAGCAAGCGGCCCTCCGCAAAGCAATCGAGCGGGCTCATCAGAAAGGCAAGAAGTTCGTGCCCATCTCATCCGCTTCAAATTCACCTTCCGGTTACCCAATCACGGCTCGAGTGACGGCGGCGCGTGTCGGCGAAAATAAAGTTGCGCCAGGCTCGGCTGGCGCGACGCATGGTCGGGGCGCGGCGAAACGCGATCTAGTCGGCGAGCGGGACGGCAATATTCGGCGGGAAGATAAGCTCGATCAGGAGGACAAGCGCGCTAATCATATCGATTCGAGCCACCGGGTGGTCAGCTATTTCGGCGACGCTGGCATAACAGACCGCACTGGCTAAGCTTGGACCATGTTGTTCGAAGACCATAAACGCCGGGTCGCGCGGTTGCTGCGCGGCGAGCGCCGCACCGAAGATCTTGCCCGACTCTTCTTGGACCTCCGCAACGACAGACCTGGGCGCGCGAGCGTGCGCGAGATCGGCCATTTTGCGGCGCATAGGGCCGAACGCGGTACTGGGCTCAGCCTCGCTCGCGCCAACGACATTCAAACCAGCGCCCGTCTGTGGCAAAAGCAGTTCGATGGCGTGCTGCCGACGGTGGAGCATCTCAGGGAAGCAGGCCGCGCCAATCTCAACATCATACCGGACGATCGTATCCGCGAGCGGCTCGGCATCTCGCGTCAGACCGCCGAGCAGACTTTCTCGAAGGCGCTCAGGAAGTTCGCTGCGAAGCGCCCGCTCAAGGCACGCGAGACCGAGCTGCTCAAGGTTTTCGGGCTCAGCATGATGTGGCAATGTGCGCTCGACGACACGAGGCTCAATCGCAATTTTGCCGACCTCTTGGTAGCCGAAGGCGCGCTGGCCGTCCCTGACAAAGCCAGGTTCGCCGCAACCGCAACCTTCGTGACGCTCTACGCTCTGTCCATCATGCACGGGGTGACGCTTAAGATGCGCGACGGGGCCGCGAGCAGGCTGCGTCTCGCCGTCGCGCCGGATACCGGTTTTCTACGCATTAAGGTCGATATCCCGGTTGACAGCGGGCGCAAGCCGCTTGTTCAAAGTGCGCCGCTGTTCGAGACAGCGCTCGCGGCGCACACCCATTGCGACCTCGCTCTGCTAAAATTCACGCCGGGTCTCGAACCAGCGGTGGAAACATTGGTGCCGGCCGAGATCGACGGAGATCGGCTGGTGGCGCTGGGCTAATCCGGCAAATCTATCAGAGACGGGTCGGCACACGCCGGACCTCGCTCCCAGACATTGCGATGTCGAAGACGCCGCGGACCTACTCTTGGGAAGTCAGCCAAGTGCTTCGAGCGACCACAATTGGGGGGCGAAGCTGCCGTCAGAGTGGCGATGAACGAAGGGCAGCTATCGGGAGGCGGGAAGATGCTGCTGAACGTCGGATGATGGGTCTTGACGGCGAAGGCATTCGCTTAGGTAGAAACTACTTTTCACGCTGTGAGGCAAACTGCCGCCAGTCCGCTGTTCGCCAACCGCTGACCGGAGCCGATCGGACGGTGAATACGATGTTACATCGGTGCGGACTGCCTGTCGTCCGTCAGCTGCGCTTTGACGGGCGTCGCGGACACCGGCCCTGTCAGTTCGGCCAGGATGTCTTCCGCGCTGGTAGTCTGCCCGCCGATGCCGGCTTCCAGCAGCTGGCGATCCAGGTCGGCGCCGCTCTCCAGCGCGGCGAGCTCCTCGCCGGCCTCCAGGCGGGCAGCCATCGTCTGCTGCCGATCGCGGATCCGCTCGAGCGAGCCCATGGCGCTGCCCAGCTTCGAGTTCACGCCGGAGTGAGAGGAGGCGATCGCCGTCTGCGCGCGCTGGAGCGAGTCGGTCGCCTTTACGCTCTCCACCTCGCGCTTCATCGTCGCGATCCGCGCCTCCGTCTCCTTGACCGTGCGCATCATCGCAGTCTGTTGTGCGCGCATAGCCTCCAGGTCGGCCTCGTCGCGAGCCAGGTCGGCCCGCGTATTGGCGATGCGCTCGGCCAGCCCGCGCGCCAGGTCCTCGCGTCCCGATGCCAGCGCCGTGCGCGCGTTCGAAGTGTCGCGCTCCCCCTTGTCGCGCAAGTTGTCCGCGCGCTTCTCCAGCTTCTTCGCGTTGGCCATCAGCCCGGCCAGGTCGGAGCGCGCCTGGCGCAATGCGGCGTCCGCATCGCGCAGCTCCTGATCCAGAATGCGCATGGCCTGACTATCGGCGACCTTCTCCGCCGTTTCGTGCGCGCCGCCGCGCACCGCCGTGACCAGCTTGCCCCACACACTCATGCCGCCTGCTCCTTCCGGTCGCCGCCCCGCGTGACCCACTCCTGCACCCACTCAGCCGCGTCGACGGCGTTGCCTGCCAGCACGGCCACCTCCTGCACGATGGCCGCCGTGTCCGAATGAGACGAGAGCGACCCGAACAGCTCATACCAGTCGCGCCCGTCCACCCGGGTAATGCCGAAGGTCGAGAGCGGGATCAGCTTGTGAATGGTCAGCAGCATGCGCTCGAAGCCGGCGCGGTCCGGCACCTCGTCGGCCGGCAGCATCAGCACGCTGGCCAGCACCTGCTCGCCCGACGCCGCGATCAGCAGGTCCAGCCCGCCGCGATCCTTTATGGTGATACGCAGCGCGTCGCCCTCCACGGCCACGTCCACGTCGCCCAGCGGCTCCGGGTCGGCCGTGAACAGCCCTGTCAGGCTGGTGAGCGTCCAGCCCCCCGTCGGTGCCGTGTCCACCATGCGCTTGTCCCCGATTGCGTCCCGTCGAGCCTTCCGTCTACATCGCTCCCCCGGGGCCGCAAGGGGGAGAATGGCCGATATGCTGCCGGTCGCTCGTCATCTGTGGCACCGCGTCTACCTGGCGATCGCCGACCTGTCGTGGAGCGTGCTAGCTCTGGCCGCACTGATCCACGCGTCGATCAGCTGGACGCTGTTTGCCTGGGCGGGCGACACGGAGTTGACGGACGACTTGGTCGATTTCGCCTATTTCTACGTCACCACCGCGACGACCGTCGGCTATGGCGACCTGTCGCCGGCCAGCAAGGGTGGGCGGGAGGTTGCGTTGACCTTCGTCTTGCCCGGCTCCATCGCGCTGTTTACCGCCTTTCTTGGCAAAGCGGTCGCCGACCTGGGCGGCTTCTGGAGGCGGCGGATGCAGGGCGGCGGGGACTACAGCGGACGCACCGGCCACACGATCGTAGTCGGCTGGCAGGGTGCCCGCTCGCGCCAGCTGGTCGCGATGCTGAGCGACGAGTGCTCGCGCGACGAACGCACGATCCTGCTGGCGCCCGCGCTGGAGGGCAACCCGATGCCGGACCGGGTCGACTTCGTGCTGGCCGAGGGGCTGTCGTCGCTAGCCGATTACGAGCGCGCGGGCAGCCGGGGGGCCAAGTCGGTGATCGTGCGCGGCGACACGGACGACGATACGTTGGCGGCCACGCTGGCGGCCCGCGCGGCGGCGCCGGGCGCGCACATCGTCGCCTATTTTGAGGATGAGGGCGCGGCCTCGCTGATCGTCCGGCACGACGCGCAGGTGGAGGCCATCTCGTCGCTTTCGTCCCAGCTGCTCGTGCGCTCGTCGCGCGACCCCGGCTCGTCGCGGCTGGCGGAGCTGATGTTCTCCGCCCACACACCCGACACAGCCTTCTCGATGCGCGTGCCCGCTGGGGTGGCCCAGGCGAGCTATCTCGACACGCTCATTGGGCTGAAGCGCCACGCCAACTTGGCGCTCATCGGCCTGTGTTCGGATGAGGTCGGGCAGGTCGACCTGAACTGCGCGGTGGATCAGCCGGTGCGCGCTGGCGACCGGCTGTTCTACATCGCCAACACCCGCGCGAACCCGGCCGCGATCGACTGGGCCGCCGTGGCGCGCGGGGCCACGGCGTGATCGGCCGGCTGTTCGGCCGCCGGCCGGTCCAGCCGGACCTGCCGGCGGAGCGTGGACCCCTGCAGGTCGCGATCGGCGGCGCGCTGGACGTCGACACGCTGGGCCTGCAGGCGTCGCTCTCGGGAGGAGAGCCGGCGATGGGCGCGCCGGCGGGCGGCCCGTTCCTGGTGGTGGCGGTCGGCACGGCGGACCTGGACGCCGACACCCAGCTCACCCGCTATTACGACGATGATCACCGGATGCTGCAGGTGCTCGCCGCGCGCGGCGACGAGGGGCGGCCGACCGACGTCAGCCTCTACGCGCCCTGGGACAGCGTGGTGCCTGCAGGGCGCGCCGACTGGGAGGCTTGGACCGGCGCCTCGGGCACCATCGGCGAGCCAACCTACGACGCGGACGGCCTGCTGTTCGCCCGCTATTGGGGCGACGGCGCAGGTCGCACGCCGCTGGTCGAGTTCGTGGAGACGGTGGACGACGGCCGCGTGCGCCGCCGCATCCACCAGCGCTGTATGCTCTACTCCCGACCGGTCGGCGCGGGCGAGGAGATGCTGTTGTTGAACATCGAGCGCGACCTGGACGAACGCGCCACGCGTGAGGGTGCCGCGATCGAATTCCTGATCGGCTATGGATTGGGCGCGGCCGACGTGCGACGGGTGTAGGACTGAAGGGGGACAGACGATGAACGGGTATGTGACTGGATTGCCGGACTTCATGGCCTACTTCGTGACTGGGGTGGCCGTCCTAGCGCTGTTCGCGGCCGGCTATTCGCTGATCACGCCGCACCGCGAGCGCCCGCTGATCGCGGCTGGCAACGGCGCGGCCGCGACAGCCTATGTCGGTGCGCTCGTCGGCTTCAGCCTGCCGCTGGCCTCGGCCGCCGCCAATTCGGTGTCCATCGTCGATTTCGTCATCTGGGCCGCGATCGGCGCGGTCATCCAATTGCTCGCCTTTGGCCTCGCCACGGTGACCCAGCCCCGCCTGTCGGAGCGGATCACGGGCGGTGAGATGGCGGCGGGCGCGTGGGCCGGCGGCATTGCGCTCACCACCGGCATCCTCAACGCCGCCTGCATGACCTACTGACGGGAGCCTAGGCCGATGACGACCCCCCCGAACCCGCGTCGCCTGAGCGCGCGCGCCCGCCACTCGCTGGCGCTGGGCGGCATCGCGGCCGCCGGACTGACGCTCTCCTCCTGCGGCTCGGCGGGGCCGGCGGAGCGCCAGTTCGCCAGCGTCTCGGACTGCACGACCGCGGGGTTCAGCCAAGTGGTGTGCGAGGGAGAGTTCGAGGGTGCGCAGGCGGCCGCAGTTGCTACGGCCCCGAAGTTCGACAGCCAGGCAGCGTGCGAGGCGGAGTATGGCGAGGCCAAGTGCCAGCCGACATATGAGCGGGGCGAGAGGTCCGGCTTTTCGCCCTTCCTGACGGGCTTCCTGGT
Organism: Sphingomonadaceae bacterium; assembly: GCA_965261015.1. Taxonomy (GTDB): domain Bacteria; phylum Pseudomonadota; class Alphaproteobacteria; order Sphingomonadales; family Sphingomonadaceae; genus CBDHCC01. Next base: position 229,489 of record CBDHCC010000002.1, on the reverse strand, counting down.
CGCCAACACGCTTCAGAACATCACCAGCCCGCGCGGCTATTACGATTACCGCCGGGACAACGGCTATGCCGGGACACCCATCTACCGCACCCGGTCCGGTCAGTCGGTCACCAGCGTGCGCGCGCCAGGTGGGGTCACGCGGGTGGAGCCGGTGAACGTCAACACCCGAACGGCGGCGCGCAGCGGCTTTGGCGGGCGCGGCATGAGCCGGGGCGGCGGCTTCGGCGGCTAGGCCATGGAGCGCATCGACCTGCCCGCGCGCGCCGACTGGCGGGAGAAGGCGGCGGCCGTCGGCTTCGGCTTCCACACGCTGTACGGTGAGCCTTACTGGCTGGACGACGCCGCCTACCGCTTCACCATGGACGAGATCGAGGGCACCGTCGAGCCGGCCGCCGATACGCTGCACGCCCTGTGCCTTGAGCTGGTCGAGAGCGTGGTCGATAACGAGGCCGCGCTCACCCGCCTGCACATCCCGCGCGACCAGTTCGACCTGGTGCGCGACAGCTGGCGGCAGGGGGATCGGCACCTATACGGCCGCTTCGATCTCGCCTGGACGGGCGAGGGACCACCCAAGTTGCTGGAGTACAACGCCGACACGCCCACCTCAATCTTCGAGGCCGCCTTCTTCCAGCACAATTGGCTGATCGACCAAATGGAAGCCGGCGTGCTACCGGACGACACCGACCAGTTCAATTGGTTGCAGGAGAGCCTGGTGGAGGCGTTCGGGAGCTGGCAGGCCGACCGCATCTTCCACTTCGCCTGCGCCACCGCGAGCGAGGAGGACGCGGGCACCACCCGCTACCTGATGGACTGCGCCGCCCAGGCGGGTCACCGGGTCGAGGTGATCGACATCGCCGACATCGGTGTGGACGACCAGGGCCGCTTCACCGACGAGCAAGACCGCACCATCAATCGCTGCTTTAAGCTCTATCCCTGGGAGGACATGGTGCGCGAACCCTTCGCGCCACACCTGCTCCCCGGCGTCTTCCTGGAGCCGCCCTGGAAGATGGTGCTGTCCAACAAAGCCATGCTGCCCATGCTGTGGGAGCGCCACCCCGGCCACCCCAACCTGCTGCCCGCCTTCGCGCACGGCGACGCGGCGGCGGGGGCCCTAACTGACTTCGTGGTGAAGCCGGTCTTCTCGCGCGAGGGGGAGAATGTGGCCCTGACCCTTGATGGGCAGGAGGTGGAGAGTGCGGGTGGCGACTATGGCGACGAGCCGCGCATCGTGCAGGCCTACGCCCCGCTGTTCCGCTCCGGCGACCGTCACGCTGTCCTGGGCGCGTGGATGATCGGCGACCGTGCGGCGGGGTTGGGCATGCGGGAGGACCGGTCGCGGATCACCCGCGACACCTCGCGCTTCGTGCCGCACATCGTGAATATTTGACCGGCATCTTGGAACTGATGCCCGCCTCCGGGCACCCGCTCTCGTGAGCGTCAAGCGCAAAACTTAAGCGAATGTGAGTCAGCCTCAGCCGTCCAAAACTGACCGTACCCTTGCAGCCTTTTAGCTTGGCACCATCGGCTGAACGAAAGTCTCAAGTCGGGATGCGGTAGAAGCGCCATGAACTTCCGCTTCTGGGTCATCTGCGAGAGGGCCTAACCGGAAGCTACAATCGCGTATCCACCGGTTCGCTCTCCAGTGCCAGCACGCTGAAGACGCACTGGTGCACACGCGTGAGCGGCGCATGGTCCACGAAGCGGTGCAGCGCCTCCAATCCCAGCGCGAACTCGCGCAGCGCCATCGACCGCTTGTGGCCGAGCCCGCGCGACTTCAGCCGCTCCAGGTTGCCCGCCCGATCGTAGTCTGGGCCATAGATGATGCGGAGGTACTCGCGACCTCGGCACTTGATCGCCGGCTGCAGCAGCCCTTTGCGGCCGCGCGCGAAGAACGCGAGCGGCTTCACCACCGCGCCCTCTCCGCCGGCCCCCGTCAGTGCCTCCCACCAGGCGACCACGTCCGCCACCTGCGCGGCGTCGGCCACGTCCACTCGACGGTGCTCCGTGGCGGTGACCAGGGTCGGGTCGGCAACGGCGAGCCGGTGAGCCTGCGCCATATGCCAAAGGTGATCGCGCCCGTCGTGCACCGCTCCCTCCGAGGCCAGCAGGTGGAAGGGTGCCAGGCGCAGATCGACTATGCCGTCAAAGGGCGCGACGTAGCGGTTGTAGGCGGTGCGGAAGCGGTGCGCGTCATCAAGCCGGGCGGATGTTGCAGACGCCACCTCCTCCAGCGGCAGTCCCCGCGCCACTGCCGCCGCCAGAGCGTCGGTCTCGGCCCGCAGCCCGGCCACCGCCGCCGAGCCGACCGCCGCATATTGGGAGCGCACCAAGCTCTCCGCCTTCAGGCTCCAGGGCATGATCTCCGCGTCCCACAGCACCCAGTCGGACGCGAGCTCGTCCCACAGCCCCGCCTGCTCCATCGCCGCGTCCAGCCGACCCAGCACGGCTCCCTCCAGCTCCCGGTCGCCGAAGAACCGCCGGCCGGTGCGGGTGACAACGATGCCGCGCTCATGGCCCTCCACCCCGAAGCGCCGCCTCGCCACGTCCGCGTCGCGGGCGAGCACGATGAGGGCGCGCGAGCCCATGTGCTTCTCCTCCAGGACGACCGTCTCGACACCCTTGGTGGCGTAGTAGGCGATCGCCTCCTCCGGCCGCTCGAGCCAGCCCTCGCGTGCGCTCGTCTCGGGCGGCGACATCGTCGGAGGCAGGTGAATCAGCCAGCGCGGATCGACGGCGTAGCGGCTCATTACCTCCAGCGCGGCGGCCGCGTTCTCCTCGCGCACGGTGACGAAGCCGTAGTGTGTCGTTTCGATGACCTGCTTGCCGAGCACGTCTGCGAGGTTCAGCTGCCCGGCGGGCGTATCGCCGGGCGGGGACGACGCCGCCAGCGGCCGAATCGGCTCGTACCATGTCCGCTCGGCCGGCACGGACACCAGCTCGCCCTCCGGATAGCGCAGCGCGGTCAGCTTGCCGCCGAACACGCAGCCCGTGTCGATGCAGATCGTGCCGTTCAGCCATTGGGCGTCCAGCACCGGCGTGTGGCCGTGGACCACCTTGGCGCGGCCCTTGTAGTCGAGCGCCCAGTTGGAGCGGACCGGCAGACCAAACTCGTCGATCTCCCCGGTCGTCTCGCCGTACATGGCGAAGGCGCGCACCGCCCCGGACGCGCGGCCCTGCATCTCCTCCTTTATGCCCGCGTGCGCCACGACCAAGTCGCCGCCGTCCAGCACATAGTGGCTGATCAGGCCGTCCAGCCAGTCCCGCACCTCGCGCGCGAACTCCGGCGGCTCGGCGGCCAGCTGCTCGATCGTCTCCGCCAGTCCGTGGGTTGGCTTGACCTTCTTGCCCGATAGGTGGCGCTTCAGCTTGTCGTCGTGATTGCCGACAACGCACAGCGCGGTGCCCGCCTCCACCATCGCCTTCACCAATCGCAGCACGTCCGGAGAACGCGGCCCGCGGTCGACCAAGTCGCCCACGAAGATGGCGCGGCGACCCTCGGGCGGCGAGACCGTAACTGCCTTGCCGTCCCACGCCATCCGGTAACCGAGCGTGGCGAGCAGCAGCTCCAACTCAGTCGCGCAGCCGTGCACATCGCCGATGATGTCGAACGGCCCCGCTTCGTCCCGCCGGTCGGTCCAAAGCCGGGTGCGCGCGATCGTGACCGCCTGCACCTCTTCGGGCGAGGTGAGCTTGTGGACGAAGCGGATGCCCTCCCGCTGCATGCCCCTGAGCGAGCGCTTGAGGCTCTGCATCTGCCGGCGAACGGGACCGGCACCAAACTGTCGGTCCGGCCGCTCGGCGTTGCGCGCGACCGCCAGCGCCTCGGGCAGGTCGAAGACGATGGCGACGGTCAGCGCGTGGTGGCGCTTGGCGAGCGCCACCAGCGACTTGCGCGATTCTGGCTGGACATTGGTGGCGTCGACCACGGTGAACCGCCGCGCCTTCAGCCTCTTGTCGACCAGGTAGTGGAGCACGTCGAAGGCGTCGGCGGTGGCGCTTTGGTCGCTCTCGTCGTCGGCCACCCAGCCGCGCATCCGGTCGGACGAGACGACTTCCGTCGGAAGGAAATGCCGGGCCGCGAAGGTGGACTTGCCAGCACCGGACGCGCCGACGAGCAGGACCAGCGCGAACTCGGGAATCTCGATGATCACGCCGCTTTCCTCCCGGTTTCGGCCGAGCGGGTGAACACAGCCATCTGGGTGGGCGCGCCGTGCTCCGGGTCCAGCGTACCGATGCCCTCGAAGCGCACATCGTACCCGTGCGCGTCGGCGACGCCAGCAGCCCAGTTTTCGAACTCAGCGCGCGACCATTCGAAGCGATGGTCGGTGTGGCGCGATGCCCCGTCGGCCATCCCAGGATAGAGCGCGTTGTGCTCGCGGTTGGGCGTGGTCACCAACACGGCGGCCGGACGCGCGTGGCCGAAGACCGCCGCCTCCATGGCAGGGAGGCGCTCGGGCTCCATGTGCTCGATAACCTCGACCAGCACGGCCACGTCGAAGCCCACCAGCCGGTCGTCGCGATAGACGAGCGAGCCCTGCATCAGCTCGACCCGCTGCCGCTGGGCGTCGGGCATCGTCTCCAGCCGCAGCCGGTCGGCCGCCGTCGCCAACACGCGCGGGGCGACCTCGACGCCGACCAGACGGGTGAGGCCGGGGCGGCGGATCAGGGCGCGCAGCAGGCGCCCCTCGCCGCAGCCCAAGTCGAGGACGCTCGTGGCTCCCAGCTCGCCGATCACCGCCGCCACCCGTTTCATGCGCTGGTCGTTCAGGCGATCTGGGCCTTCAGGACGCGCTGCGCCATCGCCGGTGCAGTCGACGTCGTCATTTCCGTCAAGGGCCGCGCGGGCGAGCTTCTTCAGGCTACCGAAGCGCAGATAACGCCCGATGATCAGCTCGCGCTCCGGATGAGTGTCGAGCCAGCCCTCGCCACGGCTGAGCAGCTTCTCCACCTCCTCCTCGCCCAGATATTAGTGCTTGCTGTCGTCCAGCACCGGGATCAGCACCGTCAGGTGGGTGAGAAGCGCCGACAGCCGCACCGTGCCGGTCAGCCTCGCATCGACATAGGGACTGTCGCCCCACTCGGGGTGCGCGGGGTCGAGCGGGATCGGGGTCGCCTCCACCGTGTAGCCGAGCGGGCCGAACAGCCGCTCCACCAGCCCCGCGCCGCCGCGCGCGGGGAGCGGCGTGAGTGCCGCCTCCAGCGGTATGGGAGTGTCGGCAAGCGCCTGCCGGTCGCGCGAGCGGGCCGCCATGGCGGTCTTCACCAGCCGCCCGAGCGCCACCGACAGCAGCGATGAGGCCGCATAGGGCCGATCGTTGACATACTGGTCCTCGATGGCACCTCGGCCGCGCACAAGATCGATGGCGTCTACCTCAAGCAGGATCGCGGCCGTGCAGCGCGCCTCGTTCGCCTCCGGGAAGAACAGGATGGCCCGGCCGAAGGGCAGCTCGACCGAGTGCACGTTGGCCGGGTTCTTCATCAGGAGGTAGCCCAGGTCCGTGGCGGGCCGGTGCGTGGTGGAAAGGGTCAGCAGCATGGCGGCACCTGTCCCCGCCGCCGCGCGCGCCGTCAATCGTCGTCGGTGTCGCTCCGTTGCAGCGCCGCACTCTCGCGCTTCAGCGGGCGGGAGACGGGACAGACCTCCTGCACATAGCCGTGCAGCGTGTTGGTGAGGCGATCGGGCACCAGGCGGTAGAACACGAATTGCCCGCGCTTGTCGCTCTTCACCAATCCGGCGTTCTGCAACACCGAGAGGTGCTGCGACACGGCCGGCTTGGACATGGCGAAGCGCGACGCGATCTCCCCGGCGCTCAACTCCGCATGCGCCAGGTAGGCCAGGATCTTGCGGCGTGGGACAGACGCCAGCGCTTCGAACACCTTTTGCATGCAATATAATTAAGGAGTGAGTGAACCACTTGACAAGACGTGGCCAGGAGTTAAGCGATAAGCTAATTACGCAAGGGAGGTTGCTGTGGACGCGCAGGAGAAGCCCGAGATCGTCGGCAGCGTGGTCGCCCGGCCCGGCGACAGCCCGGTCGCCGGCCGCGTCCGCTGGGATCCCGTTCACTCGCTGTGGAACGGCGGGCACATGGGCGTGGCCCTGCTGCTGGCGCCCTTCGCCGTCAGCTGGAGTGCGGTGGCGGTGTGCCTGCTGCTGAGCGGCGCGACGCTGTTGCTTGGCCACAGCATCGGCTTCCACCGCTGGCTGATCCACCGCTCCTTTGACTGCCCGCGCTGGCTGGAGCGCGCGCTGGTGTGGGTCGGCACGCTGGTGGGCATGAGCGGGCCCATGTGGATGGTGCGCACCCACGACCTGCGCGACTGGGCGCAGCGGCAGACGGACTGCCACCCCTACCTGTCTCATCGCTCCGCCCTGCTTAAGGACGGCTGGTGGCAGCTGCACTGCCGGCTGGAGCTGGACCGGCCGCCCACCTTCGACCTCGGCCGCGTCGGGCGTGATCGCTTTTACGGTTGGCTGGAGGCGACGTGGATGGCGCAGCAGCTGCCTGTGGCGCTGCTGCTCTACGCCGGCGGCGGCTGGGAGTGGGTGGTGTGGGGGATCAGCGTGCGGATCACCCTGTCGGTCACCGGCCACTGGTTCGTGGGCCACCTGGCGCACACGTGCGGGCCGCAAAGCTGGCGGGTGACGGACGCCGGCGTGCAGGCGCACGACGTTCCCTGGGCGGCGATCCCCACGATGGGCGAGGCGTGGCACAATAATCACCATGCTTTCCCAGGCTCCGCGCGCATCGGCCTCTATCCCGGGCAGAGCGACTGGGGCTTCGCCGTCATTCGGCTGTTCGAGCGGGTGGGTTGGGCGTGGGACATCGCGCTGCCCGACCAGCTGCCGCCGCGCCCTTCGCTTGCCCGCGTGGAGGCCTGAGCCGTGGTCCGGCCGTCGCGCCTACTCTATGCCGTCCAGGCCGCCGCGCTGGTGCTGGCGCAGCACGTCACCGTTCTGGTGGCGGCGGTCGCCAGTGGGGTAGTGCTGGAGTCGAACGGCCAGTTTTGGCTGCTGCCCTTCACGGCCGTGGCTTACCAGCCGGACGTGGCGAGCGCGACGCTGGTGACCGTCCTGCTGGCGGGCTTCACCGCCATCGCCGCCTTGGCGCTGCTGTCTGTGCGCCGCGCGGGCGGGTCGCCGCTGGGCCAGGCGTTGGCGGCCATGACGATCGTGCCGGGGCCGCAGCTGTTCGCGGCCATGGCCCTGGCCATCCTGCCCCTGTCCGGACCATCGGCCCGGCGAAAGGCGTCGGACGGACACGCCGGCTGGCCCATTGCAGTTAAGGGCGCCCTGGCGGGCATCGCCATCATCGTGGGCGCGGTCGTGCTGTCGGCGATCGCACTGGGCAGCTACGGCTGGGCGCTGTTCGTCGGCACGCCTTTCGTCGTCGGTGTGACCACAGGCTGGATAGCCAACCGGGCGGCGCCCGTGTCGGCGGCGCGCAACACCACGCTCGTGCTCGCGGCCGCCGCGCTGGGGTGCGTGGCCCTGATCACGTTGGCGCTGGAGGGGCTCGGATGCCTGCTGATGGCGTCTCCGCTCGGGGCGGCCGCGGCCGCGATCGGCGGAGCGGCCGGGCGCTCGCTCGCCCTCCGGGGCCATGGACGCGGCGGACCGCTGGCGAGCGTCTCGGTGCTGCCGCTCCTGATTTTGGCCGACGCGGCGCTGCCGCCGGCGGTGACCTACGACGTGGCGCGGTCCGTCATGGTGGATGCACCCGCCGACCAGGTGTGGCGAGCGCTTATCAGCGACGAGGCCATTGCGGAGCCGCCGGGCCTGGTCGGGCTGACAGGCTTGGCCGTGCCCATCCGTGGCCGGCTGCTCGGCCACGGCATGGGCGCTACCCGGCTGGGTGAGTTCTCGACCGGCGTGGCGGTGGAGCGCGTGACCGCCTGGGAGGAGGGCCGGCGGCTGCGCTTCGCCGTGCTGAGCGAACCGCCGATCATGGTGGAGATGAGCCCGTGGGACACCGTCCACGCGCCCCACGTCAGCGGCTACGTGACCGTGCGCGAGACGACCTTCCGCCTGGCACCGCTGCCCGGAGGGCGCACCCGCCTGACCGTCACGGCCGGGCAGACGCTCCGGATCGACCCGGTGCTCTACTGGCTGCCGCTGGCGCGCTGGGCCACCGAACGCAACCTCGCGCGCGTGCTCAGGGATGTGGGGCGGCGTGCGGAGCGGCGGGAAGGGTGAGGGCGAAGGTGGCGCCGCCCACGCCGTCCACCAGCTCCAGGGTGCCGCCGCACGCCTCGATGAGGGAGCGCGCGATGGGCAGGCCCAGGCCGCTGCCGCCCTCCGCGCGCCGGCTGGTGAAGAATGGCTCGAACAGTCGATTGCGGTCGCCCGGCGGCACGCCCGCGCCATCGTCGCTGACCGTCAGGCGCACGATCTCGCCGTCGCTCTCCCCCTCGACCCGCCAGTGGCTCGCACCTGCCTGACGGCTGTTCTCCAGCAGCGTGGCCAGCACGCCCTCCAGGGCGGTCGCCAATAGGGCGACCGGCGGCAGACGGTCGAGCCCCACCGCCTCCACCACGAGCCCATCCCGGTCCAGCCGCTCCACCACCGCAGCCACCTGGCACCGTGCGTCCGCCTCCGGCCGGGCCATGTCGGCGCGTGCCAGTTCCAGCAGGCGGGTGACCAGCCGCTGAAGCCGGTCGGCGTCAGCCGTCGCGTTGCCCAGGAAGCGCTCTCGCTCGGCCGGGCTCATGGTGTCGGCGTGGTCGTCGAGCAGCTCCAGCGCACCCCTGATGCCGGCGAGCGGCGTCTTGAACTCGTGGCTGACGGCGTGGGCGAAGTCGCGCAGATAGCGTCCGCGCCGTTCAACCGCGTCCGCCATCAGCGCGAACTCACGCCATAGGTCTTGGATCTCGACGGCGGCGGTCGACGGCGGGTCGGGCAGAGCGCCGCCGCCGCGCGCGACCCGGCGGCTGGCGGCGCTCAGCGCCTCCATCGGCCGGGCGATGCCGCGCGAGAGCAGGCCGCTCAGCACCACCAGTGTCCCGAAGATCAGCGCGATGCCGACCAGGATCTTGCCGCGATCCTCGTAGATGCCCCGGAACAGCGCGCGCGGTGAGCGGGAGAGGAGGAGCACGCCCGCGACCCGGCCGTCCACCCGCACCGGACGGGCGTGGTGCAGGCGCAGGTTGGACGCGCGGCTGAGCCACTCCAGCGAGTAGCGTGGCGAGTAGCCGGCGTTGCGCCGCAGCACGGTCGTGGGCCGCCCGGCGAGCGCCGCGCGCACCTCTGGCAGAGTCAGCAGACTGCGCCCCGTCGCCGGTCCGGTGAGCAGCCTCCCGCGCGCGTCCAGCAGCAGGATGGAGGCGAGCGTGGTGCGCTGGGTGGCGCGGATCACCGGCAGCAGGCGCGCGGCCGCCTCCGCGTCAGCGGGCGCGAGCGGTCGGGTGTCTGTGGAGGGCGGGGGTCGCTCCACCAGGATGGTGGACGCGCGCAGGTCGATGGTGGTGGGCTCTGGCCGGAAATCGTCCGTCGCTAGCGGGCGCGGGTCGGTCGCAGCTCCCGGCCAGGCGGCGGCCAGTGCCGCGCCCTGCGCCACCAGCTCCGCCTCCGTCTGGCGCACGAGTGTGTTCTCGTACACGCGCAAGAACAGGGCGCCCACGCCCGGCAGGGCGGCGACCGACAGGAAAGTGATGAGCAGAATGGTGCGCAGCCGCAGGCGCGGCCAGTGGCGCTTGGCCCAGCCCTTCAACCAAGCGATCATCCAGCCCGGCAGTCGCCCAGCCGGTATCCGACGCCCGCGCGGGTCTCCACCACGTCCGTGGCACCCACGGCAGCGAACTTTGCGCGCAGGTTGCGGACATGGCTATCGACTGTGCGATCGGTCACCGCGAAGCCTGGCCCGTGCAGCCGATCGATCAGCGCGTCGCGGCTGAACACGCGCGCGGGCATGGAGGCGAGGGTGCGGATGAGCGAGAACTCGGTCACGGTCAGCGCCACCTCCGCCCCGTCCCACTCCGCCCGCCAGCCATCGGGGTCCAGCGACAGCCGCCCGTGGCATATGCGCTGGACCGGCGCGACGGGCGGGTTCGCCGACACGCGGCGCAGGATTGCCTGCACGCGCGCCGTGACTTCGCGGGGTGAGAATGGTTTCACCACGTAGTCGTCCGCGCCCAGCTCGATCCCCACGACCCGGTCGATCTCCTCGTCGCGCGACGACAGGAACAGGATGGGCGGGGCGTCACCGGCGGAGCGCAGCCGGCGGCAGACCTCCAGCCCGTCCATGCGCGGCATGTTGATGTCGAGCACCACCAGGTCCGGCCGGGCCGAAGCGACGGTGGCCAGCGCCGCCTCCCCATCCGCCGCCTCGCATGTGTCCAGCCCCGCCTTCTCAAGCGCGAAGACGACCAGCTGCCGGATGTGGGGATCGTCGTCGACGATCAGGATGGTGCGGGGCATGGGGCAGTGGACCATCATCGGGCGGGGCCCGTCAATCAGGGACCGAAGAAGCTGGGGGCGGAGGCGGAGTGAGCGGCGGATCGGGCTCCTCGACTGTGCCCTCGCAGGTGACCCACTGCTTGGGCTTCAGCGCGGCCGGTGTGGCCGGCGTAGGGCCAAGCCGCCTGTCCGCCTCCGCCAGGCGCCGCGCGCCACGCCAGGTCCAGCCGCGCCAGTCCGCCTGGTCCTCCCGCAACGTGCGCACCGCGTCCGCTCGCAGCCGCACGACTTGGATGCGCAGCTCCGGCGACAGCGGGCGGGCCTCAAGCGCAATGAGCGGCAGGACGGCGCTGTCGCCGGACCAGGTCAGGTAACAGAGGTCCAGCGGCGCGCCGTCGCCGCCCGCCTCGCTGGCGTGCGCCACGTTGTAGGCCGCCGCCGCCGCGCCAAGGTCCACGACGCTGCCCACGGTCAGCACGCCCAGGGCGGCCAGCGCGTTGGCGTTGATCAGCCACCGGCCGCTCAATCCGGCCACCAGCCGCACGACGATCAGCACCAGGCCGAGCGCCACCACCGCCATCCAGGCGAGTGCGGCCAGCCGCCACTCGGTCAGGCCCAGCGCCGCCACATAGTCGATCGTGCGCAGCGCGCTCGACGCGACCAGCAGGACGTTCTGCGCCACCCAGCCCACCACCAGCCAGCGGGCCAGCGGACTGGCCGCCGTCGCCGTGCCGGGCCTCAGCATAGTCAGCACGAAGGCGCCCGCCAGCAGCGCGGTCGCGATCAGCGGATAGGCGCCGCGGTGGGCGTAGTCGGCCAGCGTGACCCCGACGGGCAGCGGCGCCCCGCTCCACAGGAACACCAAGTCCAGCGCATTCTGCACGGCGAAGACCAGATTGAAGAGGCCCAGCGCCAGCAGCACGGAGGGCAGCGACGCCTCTCCCACACGGACCCGCGCCCAGGGCCGCTTCTCGCCCGACGTGACCCAGGCGCGCGGCCGAACCGTGGGCCACAAGCACAGGACGATGAGCGCCCACCCGATCGTCCGATCCACACTCGGGAGGCGGACCCGCGCAAGCGTGTCGGCGATTAGCGGATTGGCGAGTGCGAACAGGACCACGAACACGGCAGTGCCCAGCAGCGGCATGGCCACTAGCTTCAACAGCGGTCGCGCACCGGATTGGGGCCGCCGCCCCGCGACCTGGACCACCCGGCGCAGGTCGGCCGGCACGGCGATCGGTCCGCTGAGCGTGTGCCGCACCAGCCGGTCGAGCCATCGCAGTGCGTTGTCGAAGCGGGCGACGCGCGGGCTTAGAACTGCGATGGACAACGCGCCCCAGAACAGGCTCCAACTGAGCAACCCGGGATCGTGGAACAGCACGACCACCATTCCGCCGCTAGCCATGAGTGCTGCCATGCCGGTGCGGTTCAGCCAGCTCGCCCACCGCGTGATGAGAACCAGGCCGATGAGCGCGCCGGCAAGCCCGCCCCACCACAACCCGCCAGACGGCACCACGTCGGTGGCAACCACCGCCCACGCAATCGCCGGGCCCAGCACCGCCTTTGCCCAGAACCCGTATCCACGCATGGCCACTCTCCTCAACGAGAGCGCACTGTAGACTCCCCGGTATGCACCCAGTGCGATGGCCGGTGTATGCGGGCCGTGGAGATGTCGTGCAGATTTAGTGCAGGCCGCCAGCGCCCGCGCGACAGTGGGGCGGCGGGGCGTTAGGATCGCCCATCATGACGCCGCCCCGCGACACGCCAACAGGTGGACCCATCATCGTCTTCGATGCGGAGTGCGTGCTCTGCACGGCCAACGCGCGGTTCGTGCTGCGGCACGACCGGCGGCAGCACTTCCGCCTCGCCTCCATGCAGGGGGAGGTGGGCGCCCGGCTGTTCCGGGAGAACGGCGTCGACCCGGACGATCCCAACACCATCCTGTTGGTCGACGGCGAGTGGGTGCTGCGGGACTCCGACGCGGTGCTGGCGATCTACGCCCGCTGCGGTTGGCCGTGGCGGGCTCTGTCGGTGCTGCGGCTGGTGCCGCGCACAATGCGCGATCCGGTCTACCGCCTAGTGGCGCGCAATCGCTATCGCCTGTTCGGCCGGCTGGAGAGCTGCTGGATGCCCTCGCCGGCCGACCGCGCGCGCCTGCTGTGAGCGCCATTTTGGTGATCGGCGGCTATGGAGGCTTCGGCGGCCGCCTGTCGCGCCGGCTGGCCGCCGCCGGGTATGCGGTGCTGGTCGCCGGCCGCGGGGCGAAGGCGGCGGAGCGCTTCTGCGCCGGACTGCCCGGCTGCAGGCCGGTCGTGTTCGACCGCCGCTCCAATCCCGCCCCGCTGCTGGCGCACCACCGGCCTGCCCTGGTCATCGACGCCGCCGGGCCGTTCCAGGACAGCGGCTACGGGCTGCCCGCCGCCTGCGTCGCGGCGGGCGTGCCCTACCTGGACCTCGCCGACGGCCGCGCCTTCGTGACCGGCATCGATGTCCTGGACGTGGAGGCGCGCGCGGCCGGGGTGCCGGTGCTGTCCGGCGCGTCCAGCGTGCCCGCCCTGTCCGGCGCCGTGGTCCGCCACCTGGCGGCCGGACTGGACCGGGTGAGCGCGATCGAACTGGCGATCAGCGCCTCTAACCGGGCGACCGCCGGACCGTCGGTGGCGGCCGCGATCCTGGGCACGGTCGGCCAGCCGCTGCGGCTGTGGCGCGGCGGCCGGTGGCGCACCGCTCACGGCTGGCAGGAGCCCCGGCGAGAGCGTATGGCGCTGACGGACGGCGGTTCGCTTGGCGGGCGCTGGGTCGCGCTCGCCGACGTGCCCGACCTGGACCTGCTGCCCGAGAGAGTGCCCGGGCGTCCGGCCGTGACCTTCCGCGCGGGCACGGAGCTCACCGTGCAGAACGCCGCCCTATGGCTGGCGAGCTGGGCGGTGCGCTGGGGCTGGGTGCGGTCGCTGGGTAGCCTGGCGGGCGTGCTGCTGCCGCTGCAGCGCCTGACCGCCTGGGCGGGCAGCGACCGTTCGGGCATGACGGTGCGCCTGTTCGGCTGGCGCGGGGCGGAGCGGCTGGAGCGCCGCTGGACACTGATCGCGCGCGACGGCGACGGGCCGGAGATCCCGACCTTGGCGGCCGCGCTGCTGGCCGAGCGCATCCTGACCGGCCACATCGAGCCGGGCGCCCGCGGGGCCGGCGGAGAGCTGTCGCTCAGCGACTTCGAACACGCGCTCGCGGAACTGTCGACCGAGCAGGAGACGCGGGAGATCGCGCAACCGGAGCCGCTCTACAGGGTAATCTTGGGAGACCGGTTCAACACGCTCCCGCCGGCGGTGGCCGCGCTTCATTCCGTGCTGCGCGACGGCGGGGCCGAGGGACGCGCGGTGGTCACGCGAGGCCCCATCTCCTCGCCCGTTTGGTGGCCACGATTATGGGGCTTCCCTGTGCTGGCGAGCACCCGCTCCACGTGTGTTTCGAGGAGAAGGACGGGGTTGAACGCTGGACCCGCGAATTTTCCGGACAACGGTTCACCAGCCAACTCTCGCGAAGAGGCGGGCAGCTGGCGGAGCGCTTCGGTCCTCTGCGCTTCCGCTTCGACCTGCTCGCGGACGAGCGAGGGCTGCGGATGGCGATGCGCGGCTGGTCGTGTCTAGGCCTGCCGCTCCCCTTCGCGCTGGCGCCGCGCTCCGCTGCAAGGGAATGGGCGCAGGACAATGTATTCCACTTCGACGTGCCGATCGCGCTGCCAGTGATTGGCTTGGTGGTGCGATATCGTGGGTGGTTGCGGCCAGCCTGATGCTGCCATCTGTAAGCCGGACCACGGCAGCTTTGGGAAGCGGTCCCCGCGAAGCCGCCAGTCAAATCGTGGCCGAACCGAATCGGGAGCGGCACCTGAACCAACGTCCGGTTCAGAGAACCACTCTAGCCGCCCTGAGTGACCGCAAGTGGGTCCGCTCAGACGTCGATTCGTTCTGCGAGCTCCAGTGCGTCTTCCACATCAACACCAAGGTAGCGCACCGTGCTCTCGATCTTGGCATGGCCCAGCAGGATCTGAACCGCCCGCAAGTTGCCCGTCGCTTTGTAGATGAGTGAAGCTTTGGTGCGCCGGAGTGAGTGGGTGCCATACTCCTGGGGCTGCAAGCCGATGCCCGTGACCCACTCGTGGACGAGGCGGGCGTACTGCCGCGTGCTCATGTGGCTCATGTAGTTGTTGCGGCTCGGGAAGACGAAGTCGTTCAGCATTCCGCTGCGACGCTCCAGCCATGCCCGCAGCGTGTTTCGAGCCGTGTCCATCAGCTCGAACTGGACCGGCCGCTTGGTCTTCTGTTGCACGACGATCGCCCGGTCGCGCACCCGTCCGCCTGACACGACATCGCCAATACGAACTTTGACCACGTCGCAACCGCGCAGCTTGCTGTCGATCGCGAGGTCGAACAGCGCCCGATCGCGCAAGCGCCGGTGCTGGTCGAGCCAGAAGCGGATTGCCCACACCTGCTGCTGTTTCAGCGCACGTTTCGCGCCCAGCAGCCGACCTTCGTTCCATGGCCCTCGCTCCTGGAAGGCGGGATCCAGCGGCGAGTGACCCATCGCTCATCTCCATGGCGCCGGGAGGTTCCACCGACATAGCTGGTTGGAGTTAATTAGCCGTTAGGATCATTTCGATGTGGATTGTGACCGCTCATCATTATTAAGGTGCAGAGCTGAATGCCTGGACAGAGCCCGATCAGCGCCCCGATGTCGAAGTCCAGGGTTTTTGAGGCGTTGTAGCTCGAACACGGGTAATCCGGCGGGGTGAACCGACGGTCGCGGTCATATTGAATGCTCTCGCAACAGCAGGCGCGCTTAGAGGCGCGACGACACACCTTGGGCGAGATGACCGCGAGCGAGGGGCACGGGCTGCGAACGCGGCCGCCGCCCCTCTCCAGGCCGGATCTGGTGGTGCGCGTCATGGCCGTGCGGGCAGCGAACCGGCCCAGCTACAGCCTGAGCTCTTCGAGCAGGATATGATCTCCCATGGGGTCACAATTAGCTCAGGTTGCAGGAACACAATCCACAAGAATTGACGATCCCGTTCGGCAGTTACCCTTGCGCTTTCGTACTCTGGAGCATCTAGTCAGCTTGCTGAAAGGCCTCTGTGCGATGCACGTGTGATGGACTGGAGAGTGCCACCATGGCTGTACGGCTGAGCGAGAAGATTCGCCTTTGCGAAGCGGCGGCGGAGCATATGGGGTCGGCGTTGACCCTACTCGACCAGGCCGGAGCGACGCGCGCGGCAGCGCTTCTCGACCAGGCACTCCATGCCGTTCCTGGATCGCTGAGCGAATCGATGACGCCGGGCAGCTTTTCAGGACGCGAGTCCACACGGGAGGACGAAACGCCGACCGCAGATGGATCAACCGAATAGCTTGAGCATCCGCGCGCGGCCGTCGTCCGTCAGGCGCACGTAAACCTTCCGGTGATCGGCCGAGCAGGTGGTTCGGTGTACCAGCTGACGCTCCACGAGATAAGCAAGGTGGCGCAAAGCCGTGGTCGACGGGGCGTCAGCGCCAATGCACGCGCTTGTCACCGTGGTCTCCTTCCCATCGGCCTCTCGCACGAAGAGATCGAGCATGATGTTCCAGGCGGGGTCGCCGAACAGCTCTGCCCCGACGATCGCCATCCGCTGGCGATTGAGCTGAAGCGCCTCTTCGGCCCGGTCGCGAGCAGTTTTGCGACCTGATTTTGCGGCTGGAGCCGCTTGGTTGCCATCACAAATAGCCTCGGCGAAGCTCAAAGCTTCCTCTCGGGTGATCCGAATGGGCAGGCGAACGGTGACATAGCCGTCACCGGCCTCGTTGATGAGAGTCATGCGGCGTTGCGCAGGCAGGACGCCTTCTCTTCTACCTGGCGTTCCATGGCCGCCAGTTCTCCGCTGGATCGCATCGAGTGGCAGCCCGTGCGCCCGACGATGAAGTGATCCTGCACGACGACCCGAACGGCCGAGCAGAGGCCGACGATCTGCTTGGTGACGCTTAAGTCGGTGACGCTGGGTGCAGGCCGACCCAACGGATGGTTGTGGACGAGGATGATCGCCGTGGCATCGAGCTCCAGCATGACCCGCGCGATCTCCCGAGGGTCAGCCTTTACGCTATTGACCGAGCCGGTCCACATCGTGCGGTCCTCCAGCAGCCGGTTGTCGCCGTCCATGAACAGTACCCGGAAGGCTTCACGGCGGAGCTGCCCCATGTCTAGGCGCAGGTAGGCCATGAGGCCGCTGGCCGAGCGGATGGCGGTTCCGTCAAACGCCTCGGCGTGGAGCGATGCCATAAATGCACGGCTCAGTCTCAATAGGCGCTGGTGGACTTGGTCTGGCACGGATCTTGGCCGTAACTCGCCCGAACAGTAGCCGTGCACCAACGCACAGATGGAGCCGTGCTCCTGCAGAAGTTGGGCGCTCCACCGATCGGGCTCTCCGGTCACGTCCAACAGCAGGTCACTTAAGGCGTGGTGCTGATCACTCTCCGTGTTCGGACGCTCGCTAGGACGAGGATCAGCAGCTGCGGGTATGCCCAGACCGCCTGCATCACGCCCAAGGCATAGGACAGGAGGTTTTCTCCAAAGAGGGGACTTAGGAGCGACAGGACCGTCGCGATCTGCAGCGCTGCGTATGGCAGGGGCCAAAATCGTGAACTCCGAAAGGCGATCACCATGATGATCGCGAGAGCGCTTAGCTCGACAACGGCGAATGCAAGTGGGTCTGTTCTGAACTGTAGACCGATGGAGACGAGAAATAGCGTCGCGACCGAGCTGCCCATCAACACAGCAACTAAGACCCGCTCTTCAACGCCCCCGCGCATGATCACCACTGCGAAGGTTGCCAGGATCAAAAAGAGGTAGAGCACTGCCACATGGGCATGTGCTCACCCCCTGAGGCAGAAGGTCAAGTCAGGCTGCGCTCTGCTGCTCCACAAGCGTGACCTGCTGAGGGGCTTCCGCGAGCTTCCACAAGCTTCCACCAGCTCGCACTGGCACCCGCAGTTCGTCACGCACGTCAGCGAGGGCGAAGTGCGCCTCGACCAGCTTGGCTCGCGCCTTCTGAAGGGCAGCGGCGGCCTCACCCACTAGGGCGATCGCCTGCTGGCCCACGACAGGCGAGACGTTCGCCTCGCGACGCGCGACGGGAAAGGTGGCGGTGAGTTCGCTGGCGCTGATCAGCGCGTCGTCGATGGCATTCTCGATGGCGTTGAGCTTCTCGGCCACCATGCGGGTGGCGGCGATCCGTTGATTGAGCATGCGAGTGGTCTCCTCTTTGGAGAGCCGGTCAGAACATCCGCGAGAACCCTTCGGCGAGCGACACCGCCACGGCCATGGATAGCATGGCCAGCAGCGTGAGCGCGCCGATGCACAATGTGCGGGCGAGCGGCGACAACGTGTTCGTCTGACTGGTCTCCAGCAGAACCGTCTTCCAGGACCGCGATGGTGCCTCATGAACCCAGTCACCCAAATAGGCGGCTTGGGGCTGATGCAGCGTCATCGGCTCGTCGTCCGACCGATTCCAGGTGCCGGGCGACGGCTCCTGATCGCCTGATCTTGGGCGGCCAGATAGCTCCGACGGACCGTATACCGTTTCTCCCAAAGAGGCTTCGGAATGGCCATCCACAGGGCGGACGTGCTCGCGGTACAGGCGCGCAGCTTCAGCGCTGGTATCCACCCCAAGGGTCGCCCGCGCGTGCTTCAGGCGTGCCTCGATGGCGTGGCTGGACACGTCCAGTTCGCGAGCGATCTCCTTGGCTGATTTGAGTTCGGCCACACCCCTAACAGCTTCGAGCTGCTTATCCGTCAGCTGGTCGATCTGCGATATCACTTGGCGGGCTCCCTTAGCTTACCGCCACTTAGCAGGTGACACGCCATAGGTTAACGTTTGCAGGTCTCCACGCCGGCTGCGGAGCGCTTACTTGCGCCAAATGAGCGGGGCGTGAGCAGATTGAGGACTAAGCATGAGGAGGCGCATTGAGCATTCTTCCCGCCTTGCTGCGGCCAGTCCGCTTCTGGGCCAGTTCCAGCCGCCTGACAGCAGCTGAACCAATGATTGTTCTTAAGCAGCGCTCCAGGCGCTGTGAACGTCCGCAAGTGAATCTAATTTTCGGCTTCAGCGATACAATGGGTGAGGGTACGCTCTCCATGCCTGGTCACCCGGAAGGCCTACGGTCCGCTTTCGAAGACAAGAGACGGTGGCCGAGCGCGTGTGCTTTGATACCGAGCGACAGAGAGCCGCCACACTGGAGGAGGTCTGTTCTGGCGAAGCAGAGATCGCGAGCATAGCGCCGAGAGCTGACGTGCAGCGAGGTTGACCCCGCCTAGGGCAAGGCGAACCGCGCCGGCCCGGCCTCGCTTGTCGCGGGCGTAACACATGGACGCCGGGGTGCGGAGCCGGCAGGATGGGGAGATACTGGACGCGAAGGGGGTCGCACGTGGTGATCTGGGGGATGCTGGTCGGCGCGTTCATCGGCTGGATCTGGTGCGACTTCGAGGGGTTCGGCGTGCTGTTGGGCGGCATTCCCGGTGCCCTGGCCGGACTGGCGTTGCGCTCGATCGTCAGGCGTGAGATCGCGGAGCGGGTCTTCGGACTGCAGGTGGAGTTGGAGGCGCTGCGGGCGTCGGCCACGCCGGCACCGTCCGCTCCCGAGCCGGTTAGGCCGGTCACGCGGACACAACCGCGAGATGATCCGTTCTTGGCCGCCCGCTCCGTTGCGCCTCCATCTGTCTCCATAGCCGGACAGACGGCCAACGAGCTCGAGAGGGCACCCGAACCCGAGTCGAATGGGCCTTCAACCCTCTCTGCCGCCTTCCAAGCCGCCCGGGATTGGCTGTTCGGCGGCAACATGGTCGTGCGGGTGGGCGTGGTGATCCTGTTCATCGGCCTGGCTTTCCTGGCGAGCTACGCCGCGTCGGCCGGACTGTTCCCGATCGAGGTGCGGCTCGCGCTGGTGGCGCTGGCCGGGGTGGCGCTGCTGGGCTTCGGCTTCCGCACGCGCGAGCGGCGACCCGACTACGCGGTCGCGCTGCAGGGCACCGGCATCGCGGCCATTTACCTGACCCTCTACGCGGCCGCACACTGGTACGGGCTCGCCTCCATCACCCCCGCGCTGGTCCTGATGGTGGCCGTGTGCGCGCTGGCCGTGGCGCTGGCGCTGTTGCAGGCATCCGAGGCGCTGGCCGTGCTCGCCTTCGCCGGCGGGTTCGCCGCGCCGCTGCTGCTGGCGAGCCCGGACGGCGAGGTCGCGATCCTGTTCGGTTTCTACACGCTCTTGAACCTGGGCGTGCTGGCGCTGGTCCGACGGCGGGCGTGGCGCGTGCTGGGCCTCACCGGCTTCGCCGCCACCTTTGGCATGGCCACTTTGTGGCAAGTGACCGGCGGCGCGTTGACGGAGGCCGATCTGGTGGCGGGCCACCTGTTCGTCATCGGATCGGTCGTGCTCTACGCGCTGGTGGCGCTGTTCGCCACACGCGGCGCGGAGCGCGGCGGGAGCCTGGTGGAGCCCGCCATCGACACCACGCTCCTGTTCCGGGCCGGCGGTCGCGGGGTTCGGACTGAAGCTGGCGCTGCTCGGCGACCGTCCGTTCGCCAGCGCCTTCGCCGCGTTGGGGTTCGCCGCCCTCTACCTGGCGCTGGCGGCGGTGGATCGCCGGCGCGGTGGCACGGCCGCGCCGCTGCTGACGGACGCGCTGATCGCGATCGCGGTGGGGTTCGTGACCGTGGCCGTGCCGCTGGCGCTGGGTGCCCGCTGGACGGCGGCGGTGTGGGCGCTGGAGGGCGCGGCGGCCGTGTGGGTCGGAGCGCGCCAGGGCCGCTGGCTGCCGCGCGCGTTCGGCCTGCTGCTGCTCGCGGTGGCGATCGGCGTGTTCCTGTCCACGCTGGAGGTGCCGGTGCTGGCACCCGCCCTCATCGTCAGCGGAGCGATCGGTGCGGCCCTGATTGCCGTCGCCGCCGGCCTGTCCGCCTGGTGGTTGGGCCGGCCCGTCGCGCCCGCGCCTTCGCCCCTCGGCCGTTCCTACGAGGCGGTGGAGCGCCGGCTGGCCGAGCCGCTGTTCCTGCTGGCCTTCGCCGCCTGGTGCCTGGCCTGCGCGCTGCAGCTGTCGCGCCTGGGCTTGGCGGGAGTGGAGGCCACGCTGCTGCCGCTGCTCACCATGCTGGCGGTGGTGGTGAGCGCGTGGTGCGCGCGGTGGCTCGGGCGACGGCTGGACTGGCCGGTGGCGAGCTGGCCGTCGCACGGCACCGTCTTCGTGCTGGCGGCCGGCTTCGCCTGGCGGCTGCTGGCGGAGCGGTCGGCCGTGCTGTGGCCGGATGTGGCTGTCTGGGCGGCGGCGGGCGCGGTCCACTTGCGCTGCCTGTTCGAGTGCGACCGGCAGGCGCAGCCTGGCACGGAGCGGCTGCGCCGGGTGGACCATGTCGGCACCGCCTGGTTGGGCGCGGCCCTGCTGATCGACGCGCTGGTCCAGGCGGCCCGGTCCGGCGGTCTGGGCGGCACCGGCTGGTCCGACGCCGCGCCGCTCGTCGCGCTGGCGGCCGCGCTGTTCGTCCTGACCCGGCAGGCGCTGCCGCCGCACGCCGGCGGGCGGGGTTGGCCTTGGCGCGGGCGTGAGCGTGATTACGGCTGGCTCGCCGCCGCCCCGCTGGCCGTCCTGCTGCTGATCGCCGCCGTGGTCGTGGGGCTGGCCTCGCCCGGCGACGCGACGCCGCTACCGTACCTGCCCCTCATCAACCCGGTCGACCTGGCGCTGGGACTGGCGGTCCTGACCGTGATGGTCTGGCGCGCCGCCGTCCAGCGCGCCGAGCCGGCGATCGGGGGTGCGGAGGTGCTGGACCAACCTCAGGCGCTCGCGGTGCTGGGCGGGGTGGCGTTCGTGCTGGTCAACACCGCCTGGCTGCGCGCCAGTCACCAGCTGCTGGGCGTGGGTTGGAGCGCGCCGGCGCTGATGAGCAGCTTCACCGTGCAGGCGGGGCTGGCGATCGGCTGGACCGCGCTGGCGCTGGCGCTGATGGTCGCCGCACACCGGCAGGGCTGGCGAGCGCTGTGGCTGGCCGGGGCGGCGCTGCTGGCGCTGACGGTGTTGAAGCTGCTGGCGGTCGATCTGGGCAATATCGGCGGCGGGGCGCGGATCGTGACCTTCATCGGGGTGGGCGTGCTGATGCTGGTGATCGGCTATGCCGCCCCACTGCCGCCGCGCGGACCAGACGAGGAGTCGGGCGGGGAAGCCTTGGGCGAGCCGGTGGTGGCATGAGACGACTGGGCGCGATCCTGCTGGCCGGCGCGCTGTCACTGGCGGCCGGCTCCGACAGCTCGGCGGACTATGCGATCACCGCGCCCGTGGTGCTGGCCGGCGACGCGCCCGTGCAGCGGCTGGAGCTGCCGGCGGGTGTGCTGGCTTCGCTCCAGCGGGCGGACGGCGGCGACCTGCGGCTGTTCGACCGCGACGGGCGCGTGCTCCCGATGGCGCGCTCGGCCCCGCCGGGCAGGATGGTCGAGCACCAGTCGGTGGCCGTGCTCCCAATCTTGGGACGCGCGACCGCGCTCGACGTGACGGGGTTGTCGCTGACTTTGGACGACAACGGGCGGGCGCGGGTCAGCGGCATCGACGGCCAACCGCGTGATGGCGGCGAGGCGGTGGCGCTCGGCACGCTGCTCGACACGCGCGCGATCGAGGGCACGGGCGAGGCCCTGGAGCTGGCGGTGGCGCTGCCGGCCGGCCAGCCGGTCACCCTGGCGGTGGACGCCAGCCCCGACCTCGCCACTTGGCGACCCGTCGCCACCAAGGTCGGCTATCAGGCCACGGAGGCGCTGGGCCGGCTCTCCATCCCGCTGGGCGACGTGCCCCTGCAGGACACTTGGCTGCGCGTCACATGGCGCGCGCCCTCTCCCCTGCTGGCACCCGTCACCGTGCGCTCCGCCACCCTCGTCTCCGCCACCGGTCATGGCGGGGCGCAGCGCATGATCGCCGCCACCGCCCCGCTCTCCGACGACCCCCATGCAATCGAGGCGACCCTGCCCTTCGCCACGCCATTGACCGGCTTGGCGGTGGTGCCAGCGGAGGACGCTGTCTTGCCGATGCGCGTGCTCGGCCGGTCGGATGGCGAGCAGCCCTGGCGCGTGGTCGGCGGGGGCACGGCCGCCCGCATCGGCGGCGGCGCGCGGCGTGAGATGATCGCGATCGACGGCGCGGGCGTGCGCCAGCTGCGGATCGAGGCCGACGCGCGCACGGACGGCTTCGCCAAGCCACCCGCGCTCACCCTGCGCCTGGCGCCCGCCGCCATCGTGTTCGCGATCGGCTCGGCGCCCGTCACGCTTGCCGCTGGGCGCGCGGGCGGCGAGGACCGGTTCCTGCCGCTCGCGGCGGTGCTGCGCCGCGGCGAGGGTGCGGACACCCTGCCGGCGGCTACGGTGGCGTGGACCGACCAGCCGCTCGCACTCGCCCCGGCCAAGGAGGGCTGGCACGGGTGGCTGTTGTGGTGCGTGCTGCTGATGGCGGTAGCTGTGCTCGGCTGGATGGCCCTGTGGTTGACGCGGGGTAGCTGGTCAAAGGAATCAAGCGGCTGAGGAGAGTGGCAGCCTATTGGCTCTAAATGCCCGGTCACGTCGGATCTCCCGATGTAGCTCGGAAGTTCAAACCGCTGCGTGACGGTCGACTTTTCATCAAAAGCGCCGATAGGTGGTCAGCCGACTATCGGCCAGATCAGTCTGAAGTTTGTGACCTGAACGAGCGGCTGCTTATGAGAGGCGGCGACAACGACATGAACAACGGCTTGTGGGTCGAAAGCCGCCGCCCACTCGTCACACCTTCCCCGCCACCTCCAAAGCCTCCATCCGCCCCGGCAGCTCTCGCCGAATCGCCGCCAGCCGGGCCGGCTCGCCTTTCGGCCATTCGGCGATCTCGGCCGCCGTGCGGCCGCAGCCCAGGCACCAGCCGGTGTCCACGTCCAGCGTGCAGACGTTGATGCAGGGGCTCTTCACGCCCACGCGCACGCCGGCGACCATCGTACGGTCAACCGAGCGTGGCGGACAGGAAGCCGGGGACCGGGCCGTTCCAGTCGGCCGAGGCGTCCTGCGGCAGGTCCGGCTCCGGGGTGCGATCGCCGTCGGCGGTCGCGTCCTGGCGCGGCCGGTCCTCGTGGCGCGCGCGATCGGCGGAGCGGGCGCGGGCCGGTTCCGGCGTGGGGCTGCGCGGATCGGACCGGTCGGACGAGCCAGCGCCGCGGCGACGCCGACCGCCGCGCCGCGATCGGGAGGTGCGGGGTTCGTCGGTGCCGCTCTCGGGCGGAGACGCCTGCGCGGAGGCGTTCTCCTCCACCGGCTCGGCCACGGCCTGCTCGGCTGCGGGCGTGTCCTGCGTTCCGGCGGAGCGGCGGGCGCGGCGAGGTCGCCGGGTCGTGTCCACCGCCTCGCCGCCCGGAACCGTCGGCTCGGCGGCAGGCGACGCGGGCGCCCCACGCTCGCCCGTCCAGCGCTCGATCTTCGCCTTCGTCAGCTTTTCGATATTGTCGATATTCTCCGCGTCCTCCGGCGTCGCGAAGGTGTAGGCGACCCCGCTCGCCCCGGCGCGGCCCGTGCGGCCGATGCGGTGGACGTAATCGTCGGGATGCCAGGGCGCGTCGTAGTTGAAGACGTGGCTGACGCCCTTGATGTCGATGCCGCGCGCGGCGACGTCGCTGGCGACCAGGATGTTGACCTCGCCCGCCTTGAACCGGTCCAGTTCGGCGATACGGCTGCCCTGGTCCATGTCGCCGTGGATCTCGCCCGACGAGAAGCCGCGCTGGCGCAGCATCTTGTTCAGGTCGCGCACCGTCGTCTTGCGGTTGGCGAAGACGAGCGCGCTGGTCACCTCGTCGCCCGACAACAGCTTGCGCAGAGCGTCGCGCTTGCTCCGCGCCGTGGTCTCGACGACATATTGCTGGATGTTCTGGTTGGCGGTCGCGGGCCGCGCTACCTCGATCGACTTGGGGTTCGACAGGAAGCGGTCGGCCAGCTTCTTGATCGGCGGCGGCATGGTGGCGGAGAACAGCAGGGTCTGGCGCTGGGCCGGCAGCTTGGAACAGATCGTCTCAATGTCCGGGATGAAACCCATGTCCAGCATCCGGTCGGCCTCGTCGATCACCAGCAGGTTGCAGCCGGTGAGCAGCACCTTGCCGCGTTCGAACAGGTCCATCAGGCGACCGGGCGTGGCGATCAGCACGTCCACGCCGCGTTCCAGCGCCTTGATCTGGTCGCCCATCGACACGCCGCCGATGAGCAACGCCATGGAGAGCTTGTGATAGCGGCCGTATTTCTCGAAATTCTCGGCCACCTGGGCGGCCAGTTCGCGGGTCGGCTCCAGGATCAGCGATCGGGGCATCCGGGCGCGCGACCGACCCTGGGCCAGCACATCGATCATCGGCAGCACGAAGGACGCGGTCTTGCCCGTGCCCGTCTGGGCCACCCCGATCAGGTCGCGCATCATCAGCACGGAAGGGATGGCCTGCGCCTGGATCGGCGTGGGCTCGCTATAGCCCGCTTCCTCGACCGCGCGCAGCAGGTCGGGGGACAGGCCCAGGTCGGCAAAGGTCATGCAGTCGCGATCATGTGGAGGTCCGATGGTAAGGGCGCGCCCGGCCGTTCGAACGGACGACAGGTGCGACCCCGGCGCGCAGACCGGCAGACCTGCGTCACACCCGCCGATAAGTCAAGATTTCGCCTCAGTCGTCCAGAACCAGCCGGCGAAAGCGTTCGATGCGGCAGGTCATGCCGCTGCGCGCGCGCACCGTGTCGCGATCCGCGCACAGCATCCCGTCGGGCGAGGGGCGCACATAGAAGCCGGCGTAGAACTCCTCGGCGCGGCAGCGTTTGTCGAAGCGCGCGCGCAGCCGGGTGCCGTCGCGCATCAGCAGGTCCATATGCCGCTCTCCGGTCGAGAGCGCCGCGCGGAAGGCGCCGAGCGGCTGGCACTTGGCGGCCTTGCGCTCGTCCCACTTCAGCCGCGGGTCGTCGCGGCTCGGCCGCGGAGGGGCCACGCGCACGATCTGTTGCGACCGGAAGACGACGCCGCCGCGGGTCTGCGCCTCCGCCACCCCGACCAACCCCGCGACGGCGATCGCGAGCGCCAGCGCCAGGGTCGACAGCGCGCGGGGGCGGGGGGCAGGTGTCATCGGCAAGAGCCTCTGGGCGGCGGAGCGGGAGCGCTCCGTCCCTAGCAACGGGCCTTGAACGTTCCGTGAATTGGGCGGACAGCCCCGGCATGGCGGACCGCAGCCCCGATGCCGTGACGCGCGCGCTGGCCGATCTGCGCGCGCTGGGCGGCGATCGGCTGGTGGTGACCGATCCGGACCTGCTGCGCCCGTGGCAGACCGACTGGCGCGGTCGCTGGACCGGACGCGCCGCCGCCCTGCTGAACCCGGGCGATGTCGAGCAGGTGCGCGCGGTCGTGCGGATCGCGGCGGGCCATCGCGTGGCGCTGGTCCCGCAGGGCGGCAACAGTTCGATGGTCGGCGGGGCCACGCCGTCGCCGTCCGGCGACCAGCTGATCCTGTCGCTCCGCCGGCTGGACCGGGTGCGGCGGATCGACGGGCGCAGCGCCACGGTCGAGGCCGGCCTGGTGCTCGAACGGCTGCACGCGGCGGCCGGCGATGCGGGCGCGCGCTTTCCGCTGACCTTGGGCGCGCGCGGCACGGCGACGGTCGGCGGCCTGGTGTCCACCGCGGCCGGCGGCACGCAGGTGCTGCGCCACGGCACCATGCGCGCGCTGACCCTGGGGGTCGAGGCGGTGCTGGCCGACGGGTCGCTGCTGACCACCCTGGACCCGCTGGCGAAGGACTCGCGCGGACCCGACCCGACCCATCTGTTCGTGGGCGGGGAGGGGACGTTGGGCATCGTCACCGCCGCCACCCTGCGCCTGGCGCCGCTCCCGGCGGAGCGCGCCGTGGCATGGGTGGCGCTGACAAGTCCACACGCCGCTCTGACGCTCCTGCGTGCCTTGGAGGCGCGCCTGCCGGGCGCGGTGGAGGGGTTCGAGCTGATCTCCCACGCCACGCTGACGGCCGCTCTGGCGCATCGGCCGGCGTCGCGCGTGCCGGTCTCGCCCGAGCACCCGTGGCACGCACTGGTAGAGGCGACCGGCGCGGCGGGCGTGGCGGACCGGCTGACGGACGCGCTCGCCGAAACCCACGCGGGCGAGGCGGCGCTGGCGTCCAACGAGGCGCAGGCGGACGCGCTGTGGGCGATCCGCGACGCGCTGTCGGCGGCGGAGAAGGCGCACGGGGCCGGCCTGTCCTTTGACCTGTCGGTTCCGGTCGATGGCCTGCCGGACTTCCTGGAGGCGGTGGAGCGCGACGTGCCCGGTGCCTTCCCGCACCACTCGGTCAGCGGCTTCGGCCATCTGGGCGACGGCAACATCCACCTGCACGTCCGCGCGCCCGCCGACGCGGGGCGCGGCGCGTGGGAGGCGGAGCGCGGCGAGGCGATCGCGCGCTGGATCCACGATCGCATCGCCGCCGCCGGCGGCTCCATCTCGGCCGAGCATGGCATCGGTCAAATGAAGCGGGACGAGCACGCGCGGCTGGCGGACCCCGTGCGGCTGGCGGTCCAGGCGCGCCTGAAGGCCGCGCTGGATCCGCTGGGCATCCTGAACCCGGGCAAGCTGCACCCGTAAGCGGGGCGGGCCGACCTTGCCTCCGCCGGTCGCCGTCCGTAACCACGCCCGCCAGACACTGAACATCCGAAAGGTCCGTCCATGGCCAGCGCGCCCGCCGCCGAACTGCCCGTCCTCTACAACGATCTGACACCGCTCTCGTCGGAGGAGCACGCCGACCTGCGGCTGTCCCCGCAGGGCAGCGCGCCGTTCCTGAAGACGGTGCACGCCGTCCCGCTGACGGTGGACGAGTTCGTCGCGGCACAGCACCATTTCCCGATTGTGTTCTCCGTTGGCGAGCGCCCGGTGCCGATCGCGCTGTTCGGCCTGAACGAGGGCGTGAACGTGTTCGTCGACGAAGAGGGCCGGTTCGCGTCGAACGAGCTGTATGTGCCCGCCTATGTGCGCCGCTACCCCTTCCTGCTCGCCCGGTTGCGCCCCGACAGCGATCAGATGTCGCTGTGCATGGACCCGGGGTTCGCCGGGCTGGTCGAAGGCGGCGAAGAGGGGCAGGCGCTCTTCGACGGGTCCGACGCCAGCGAGACCACCAAGGCGATCCTGGGCTTTTGCGAGCAGTACGAACAGTCCGCCGGCCGCTCCGCCGCATTCGTGGAAGAGCTCGAAAAGGCGGACCTGCTGATGGACGGCGAGGTCACGATCGAGGTGCCGGGCAAGCAGCCCTTCGTCTATCGCGGGTTCCAGATGGTCAACGAGCAGAAGCTGCGCGAGATGCGCGGCGATCAGCTGCGAAAGTGGAACGGCAATGGCGTGCTGGGCATGATCTACGCCCACCTGTTCTCGCTGCCGCTGATCACCGTCATCTTCAACCGCGCCGCGAACAGCGGCCGCGTGCCGGGGCTGGAGCCGGGCCAGCCCGGGTCCGAGCGCACGCCCGACGGGCTGGACCAGGGGCTGCTCGCCACGCCCGCCAACGCGGTGCCCGGGCTGGATTGAGGCGGACCGGCCCCCGCGTCGATCCGGGCGCGTACGCCTTTTTCGCACGCGTGTCCGCGGCCTCTTGAAAGGTTGCGTCGGCCCACCAAATCCGTGTCAGCCGGCGGGATTTCCCCCCCTTTGTCCCCCGGTTCGCGTCCGTCCTCACCGGCGGACGCGCTTCCCTGAACTACGGCCATCCGCGCGGCGACGCGCGGGTGGTCTTTTTATTCCGCCGCCGTCGGCAGGTCGGCCAAGGGCGCCAGCCGATCCGCCAGCGCGCGCGCCACCGACAGCACGTCCGTGGTCGCCCGCTCAAGCCCGGGCCCGACGTCCCTCGCAGCACGGTCGAGATAGAGCGAGCGGCACACCTCCAGCTGAAGCACGTGCCGTCCGGCCGGCGGGCGGCCGTGGCGCTCGGCGATGTGCGCGCCGGCATAGGGTTGGTCGATCGCCACCCGCCGGCCCCGCGCGATCAGCGTCCGGCGCGCGGCGTGGACCCACTCGCCCGCGACGCTGCGTCCGCGCCGCGTCCCCAGCACCAGATCGGCGCGCCCGCCGGACCGCGCCGGCATCGAATGGACATCGATCAGCAACACGCGCCCGAACCGCGCCTGCGCCCGGTCCATCAGCGCCGCCAGCGCGCCGTGCCAGGGTGCGTGATGCCGGGCGACGCGAGCCGCGACCTCGGCGCGGGTCAGGGGTGCCCGCCAGATTGGCCCCAGCCCGGTCAGCCGATCGGGCACCACGCCGATCCCCGCCGCGGCCCGCGCGCTGACCCGCCGCGCCGGCTCACCCGCCAGGCGGGGCCAGTCCTGGTCGTCGGGCGCGCGGTTCAGGTCCACCCAGGCGCGCGGCACATGGGACAGCAGCGCGGTAAAGCCGTGCGCCACCGCCGCGGCGACCAGCCGGTCGGCGTGACGGTCCTCCAGCGGCAGGAGCGCGTCGGGATCGTGGCGGCAGGCCGCGCCCATCGCCGCGCTCCACCTCCGCCCGGCGTGGGGCACCGACAGAATGACGGGGTGGACCGGATCGGCCGGCCCGATCAGCGCGATATCGGGGGCGGACGCCATCGTGGTCGGCCGTAGGACCATCCCGCAGCCCCGCAAAGGGGTGGCGAATTGTTAAGCCGCCGGGCACATGGTGCCAGCCGCCCAACAACCGGACCCCCACACCCATGGCACGTATCCTTCTGGCGGAAGACGACGATTCGCTCCGCGGCTTCCTCAAGCGATCGCTCGAGCGATCGGGGCACTGGGTGGAGGACGTGGCGGACGGCGACGCGGCGGCGGCGCGCGCGGACACCACGCCCTACGACCTGCTGCTGACCGACATCGTCATGCCCGGGCTGGACGGCATCGCCCTGGCGCAGCGGGTGGCGGCGCGCGCGCCGGACACGAAGGTCATGTTCATCACCGGCTTCGCCGCCGTGTCGATGCGGGCCGGTCGCGAGGTGCCGGGCGCGCGCGTCCTGTCCAAGCCGTTCCACCTGAAGGACCTGGTGCTGGAGGTCGATCGCGTGCTGCAGACAGAGGACGCGCACGGCCGTCTGTAGCGGCCACCGCGCCCTTCGGCGGCTTGCCACGGTCGCCCGGCGCGGCTAATCGCGGCCGCAGCGTGGGCGTATAGCTCAGTGGTAGAGCACTGTGTTGACATCGCAGGGGTCGCAAGTTCAATCCTTGCTACGCCCACCACAGTTCACAAGGTAAGGGGCGGCGCCGGTGGGCGACCGTCCCTTTTCTTTGGCGGCCAAGCCACCGTTGCCGCCGCCGCAGAAATGGTGGCACGGAGCGGCGGACGGGGCGTGATAGGATGGCGGGTATGATCCAGTTGACCCACCTCCAGCGGCTGGAAGCCGAATCGATCCACA
This sequence comes from Sphingomonadaceae bacterium, assembly GCA_965261015.1. Lineage (GTDB taxonomy): Bacteria > Pseudomonadota > Alphaproteobacteria > Sphingomonadales > Sphingomonadaceae > CBDHCC01. The sequence continues at coordinate 199,664 of CBDHCC010000002.1, read as the reverse complement.
TACTGCGCGAAGTCATGGCGCAGGCCGACAATCCCGTGATGCTGTATTCGGTCGGCAAGGATTCCGCCGTCATGCTGCGCCTGGCGGTCAAGGCGTTCCACCCCGCGCCGCCGCCCTTCCCGCTGCTGCACGTCGACACGACCTGGAAGTTCCAGGCGATGTACGACCTGCGCGATCGGGCCGCGCGCGAGGCGGGCATGGAGCTGATCGTCCATCGCAATCCCGAGGCGGTGGAGCGCGGGATCAACCCCTTCGATCACGGGTCGCTGCACACCGACTTGTGGAAGACCCAAGGGCTGAAGCAGGCGCTGACCCAAGGCGCCTACGACGCCGCCTTCGGGGGCGCGCGCCGGGACGAGGAGAAGAGCCGCGCGAAGGAGCGCGTTTTCTCGTTCCGTACGGCGAACCACGGCTGGGACCCCAAGACCCAGCGGCCGGAACTGTGGAACCTCTACAACGCGCGCCACGGCAAGGGTGAGTCGATGCGCGTGTTCCCGCTGTCCAACTGGACCGAGCTGGACATCTGGCAATATATCCAGGCGGAGGGGATCGAGATCGTGCCGCTCTATCTGGCCGCGCCGCGCCCGACGGTGGAGAGGGACGGCCTGATCCTGATGGTGGACGACGACCGATTCCGGCTGGAACCCGGCGAACAGCCGGTCACGCGCTCGATCCGCTTCCGCACACTGGGCTGCTATCCCTTGAGCGGGGGCGTGGAGTCGACCGCGACCACCTTGCCCGAGGTCATCCAGGAGATGCTGCTGACCACCACTTCGGAACGTCAGGGCCGCGCCATCGACCACGACCAGGCCGCCAGCATGGAGAAGAAGAAGCGCGAGGGGTATTTCTGATGGCCGACGACGATCGCGCCTACCGCGCCGACGCGCGGATCGCTGAGGACATCGATGGCTATCTGGCGGCCCAGTCCACAAAGTCGCTGCTGCGCTTCATCACCTGCGGGTCGGTGGACGACGGCAAGTCGACGCTGATCGGTCGGCTGCTGTACGACAGCCGCGCGATCTTCGCGGACCAGCTGGCCACACTGGAAGCGGATTCGCGCCGGGTGGGAACGCAGGGGCAGGCGATCGACTTCGCCCTGCTGGTGGACGGCCTGGCCGCGGAGCGCGAACAGGGCATCACGATCGACGTGGCCTATCGCTTCTTCTCGACGCCGGAACGCAAGTTCATCGTCGCCGACACGCCCGGACACGAACAATACACCCGCAACATGGTGACCGCCGCATCGACCGCCGACCTGGCGGTCCTGCTGCTGGATGCGCGCAAGGGCGTGCTGACCCAGACACGGCGTCACAGCTATCTGGTTCAGCTGATGGGGGTCGGGCGGGTGGTGCTGGCGATCAACAAGATGGACCTGGTCGATTACGCCCGGGATCGGTTCGACGCCATCGTCGCGGAGTATCGCGCCTTTGCCGCCGAGATCGGGTTGAGCGACGTCACCGCCATTCCGGTGAGCGGGCTTGCCGGCGACAATGTGACGGAGCGGTCCGACCGCACGGCCTGGTTCGACGGCCCGACGCTGCTGGAGCATCTGGAGCGTGTCCCAGTCGACGCCGATGCCGCGCAGGAGCGCCCGTTCGCCATGCCGGTGCAGTGGGTGAACCGGCCCAATCTGGACTTCCGCGGCTTCGCCGGGCTGATCGCGGCCGGCACGGTGCGGCCGGGCGACCGGGTGCGGTCGGTGCCGTCCGGTCGCACCACGAGCGTGGCGCGCATCGTGACGGCGGACGGCGACCTGGACCAGGCGGTCGCGGGCCAGTCCGTGACCCTGACCTTTGCGGACGAGATCGACGTGTCGCGCGGGGCCGTCCTGGCTGCGGCCGACGATCCGCCGGGCACCGCCGACCAGTTCCAGGCGACGATCGTGTGGATGGGCGAGGACGAACTGCTGCCCGGCCGCCGCTATTGGATGAAGATCGGGGCCGATCTGGTCGGCGCGACCGTGCAGCAACCGCGCCACGCGATCGACGTGAACACGCTGGCCGAACTGTCCGTCCGCTCGCTGGGGCTGAACGATATCGGGGTGGCGGAGGTCTACACGGACCATCCGATCGCCTTCACGCCCTTCGCTCAAGGGTCGGCATTGGGAGGGTTCATCCTGATCGACGCGGAGACGAACGCGACGGTGGCGGCCGGCACGATCAATCACGCGCTGCGACGCAGCCAGAACATCCACTGGCAGGCGATCGAGATCGGGCGCGACGCGCACGCGCGCCAGAAGGGCCAGCAGCCGCGCGTGGTGTGGTTCACCGGCCTGTCCGGATCCGGGAAGTCCACCATCGCCAATCTGGTCGAGAAGAAACTGCACGCGCTGGGCCGCCACTCCTTCCTGCTGGACGGCGACAATGTGCGCCACGGCCTGAACAGGGACCTGGGCTTCACCGACGCCGACCGGGTCGAGAATGTGCGCCGGGTGGGCGAGGTCGCCAAGCTGATGGCGGACGCCGGGCTGATCGTCCTGACCGCCTTCATCTCCCCCTTCCGGGCCGAGCGCGACCTCGTGCGGCGAATGGTGCCGGACGGCGAGTTCGTGGAGGTGTTCGTGGACACGCCGTTGGACGTCGCGGAGGCGCGTGACGTGAAGGGTCTCTATGCGAAGGCGCGCGCGGGCACGTTGAAGAACTTCACCGGCATCGACAGCCCCTACGAAACCCCAACGAGCCCCGACCTACGGGTCGACACCACCGCCGAACGGCCGGAGGATGCCGCCGAACGTATCGTCGCCCACCTGCTGGGCGTGTGGAGCCCCGCGTTATGATCGCACGCCCGTGACCGACGCCGAACTGGCGCGTGCCCTGGCGCGGGATGCGGGGGTGCTGCTCGTCGATCTGCGCGCGTCGAGCGGGCTGTCGGGCGATGCGCTGGGCGACGCCGGGGATCGGGCCGCCAACCGCCTGATCCTGGAGCGGCTGGCCGCCGAGCGACCGGACGACCGGGTGCTGAGCGAAGAGGCGGCGGACGACCGGGTCCGTTGCGACCATGCGCGGGTCTGGATCGTCGACCCGCTCGACGGGACGCGCGAATATCGCGAGGGTCGCGACGACTGGGCGGTGCACATCGGGCTGGCGATCGCCGGCCGGCCGGTCGCGGGCGCTGTCGCGCTGCCTGCGATGGATCGGGTGCTGGACTCCGGCTCCGTCGCGCCGCCGTCCGCTCGGACCGACGGCCGGTTGCGGATCGTGATCAGCCGGTCGCGCGCGCCCGAACTGTGCCGCGACGTGGCCGACCGGATCGGGGCCGACCTGGTCCCGATGGGATCGGCCGGGGCCAAGGCGATGGCGGTCGTGGACGGGCGGGCCGACGCCTATCTGCACACCGGCGGACAGTATGAGTGGGACAATTGCGCGCCGGTCGCGGTCGCGCGCGCCGCGGGGCTGCACGCCAGCCGGGTGGACGGATCGGACCTGATCTACAATTGCGTCGATCCGCTGCTGCCGGACCTGCTCGTCTGCCGCCCGGAACTGGCGGCGACGCTGCTGTCCGCCGTGCGGGCCTGCGGGTGAACTAATGTGCGTTTATTTCGCGTTCGGGAAGAAGCGGCTAAAGTTGGATCGTGGACCACGCCGACGCCCTCTGCCTGACCGACGCGATCGACTACAGCGCGCTGTTCCAGGCCGCGCCGTCCCCCTTCATGATCCTGGATCGAGAACTCCGCTACCTGGATGCCAACGAGTGCTATCTGCAGGTGGTTGGCGCGACGATCGAGGATTTGCGCGGGCGGTTCGTCTTCGACGTGTTCCCGGAAACGGACGAGCGGCGGGAGAAGTTTGGGAACGCCTTTCGCCGCGCGCTGGAGGGAGAGGCGAACACGCTTCGGCGTGAACTCTATCAGATCCCGGATGGACAGGGTGGGAAGAGGGAAATCTGGTGGACCTGCCACCACATCCCCGTCGTGGACCGGGAGGGGCGTGTCCGCGGCGTGCTGCAAAAGGCGCTCGACGTGACCGCCGAGGTCAAGGCGGAGCGGATGCGCGACACGGTGCTGCGCGAGATCGACCACCGCATGAAGAACCAGCTGGCCACCATTTCGGCGATCGCGCGGCGCACCGCGCGCGACGCGGCGACCACCAACGACTTTCTGGAAAGTTTCGACCGGCGGCTGCAGGCGATGTCGCGCACCCACCAGATGCTGGTGGACGAAGAATGGGGCGGGCTGCAACTGGGCGACCTGATCCGTGCGGAACTGGCCCCCTATCGCGACGGCGACGACACCCGCATCCGGACGGAAGGGCCGGCAGTCACCCTTTCGCCCGGCGAGGCGCAGTCGCTGGGCCTGGCGCTGCACGAACTGGCGACGAACGCGGCGAAATACGGGGGCCTGAGCGAGGACGGCGAGTCGCTGGCCGTGGCGTGGCGGCAGGACGAGCGCGGGGTGGAGCTGACCTGGGCGGAGCGCGCGCGCCGCGCGATCCTGCAACCCAGCCGGCAGGGGTTCGGATCGGTGATCGTCGATCGCCTGCTGCCCAGCCAGATCGGTGCCACGGTGCAGCGCGACTATCGCGCCGACGGCCTGCACTGCCGCATCGCCATCCCCCGCGGGGACGCGGGCACCGCCTAATCGCTCAGACGCCGTGGTACTGGCGATACCATTCGACAAAGCGCGGCACGCCCTCGGCGATCGTGGTGGTCGGCTCGAAGCCCAGATCGCCCTGGATCGCGTCAATGTCGGCGTAAGTCGCGGGCACATCGCCGTCCTGCATCGGCTGCAGGTCGCGGATCGCCGTCTTCCCGCACGCCTGTTCGATCAGATCGATCATGTGGCCCAGCTCTTCCGACCGATGGTTGCCGATGTTGTAGACCGCGTGCGGCCCCTTCGACCCGCCCGCCTTGACCGCGCCGTCGTCGGCCGGTGGTGAGTCCAGGCAGGCCATCACGCCAGTCACGATGTCGTCGATGTAGGTGAAGTCGCGCTGCATCCGGCCGTGGTTGAACACCGGGATCGGCTGACCCGCCAGGATCGCCTTCGTGAAGATCCACATCGCCATGTCGGGCCGACCCCATGGACCATAGACCGTGAAGAACCGCAGGCCGGTGAGCGGCAGGCGATAGAGGTGGGCGTAGGTCTCGCTCATCAACTCGTCCGCCTTCTTGGTGGCGGCGTAGAGCGACAGCGGGTGATCGACGCGGTCGTCCACGGAAAAGGGCAGGTCCGTGTTGCCGCCATAGACCGACGAGGAGGAGGCATAGACCATGTGCTCCACTTGGGCATGGCGCGCGACCTCCAACAGGTTCAGGTGCCCCACCAGATTGGCCTGCACATAGGCGCGCGGGTTCGTGATGGAGTAGCGCACGCCCGCCTGCGCGCCGAGGTGGACGATGCGGTCGAACCGCTCGCCCGCCAGCGCGGCGTCGAGCGCCTCGTGATCGGCGAAATCGACCTCGTGCAGCCGGAAGTCGCCGTCCTGTTCGGCCAGGTGGGAGAGCCGGTCGCGCTTCAGCTGGACCGAGTAATAGTCGTTCACGCTGTCGACGCCGACCACACTGTCGCCGCGCGCCATCAGCCGCTTGGACAGGCTCATGCCGATAAAGCCGGCCGCTCCGGTGACAAGGACGCGCATTGGGGAGTTCTCCATGTGGTGTGGCCGCGCCTTAGCGGGGTGGGGCGGGGTCGCCAACCAGGGCGGCCGCGCGTGCCAGGGTCGCGGCGATCCGCTCGCCCACGGTGGGGCTGGTGCACACGCTGGTCGGGCTGGGATGCGGCATGGCGAGCACGGGCAGGGTCGGGCGCGCGGTCGCCACCGACGGCCGCGCCGCGCCCGCCTTTCGCCCGGCGAGCACCACCACGCACAGTCGCGGCAGGAGCGCCAGCAGCTCGGGCACGGTCTCCAGACCGGCGCGCAGTTCGGCGGCGCGCACCGGGCGGTTGCGCTCTCCGGGCGCGTGCACGATCCAGGGCACCACGTTCCACAACACGGTGTCGCGCCGCGCCAGGCCAGCCCCGTCCAGAAAGCGACGCAGGTTGCGCGCGGTCGGCGTCGCATTGTCGCGGCTGACGAAGCGCAGCGGGGTGGGCCCGGCGCTGGGCGTCTCCAGCAGGATCAGCAGGCGGGCGGCCACGCCACCGTCCAGCGGGTCGGGGTGGGGCACCGGCCGATGGTCGGCGAGCCGCCGCGCCCAGCCGTCGATCGGCGCGATGTGCGGTTCGGTCAGCAGCGCGCGCCGCCGCGCCGCCTCGACCGGATCGTCGAGCAGGATCAGCGCGACGCCAGCTCCGCCGCGCGCAGCGTGTTGGCCATCAGGCACGCGATCGTCATCGGGCCGACGCCGCCCGGCACTGGCGTGATCGCACCCGCGACCGTGCTGGCGGAGGGGAAGTGGACGTCGCCGACCAATCGCGTCTTGTCCTCGCCCTTGTCGGGCGCGGGCACGCGGTTGATGCCCACGTCGATCACCGTCGCGCCGGGCTTCAACCAGTCGCCGCGCACTATTTCCGGCCGGCCCACGGCCGCGACCACGATGTCGGCGGCGCGCGCCAGACCGGGCAGGTCGGGGGAGCGCGAATGGGCGATCGTCACGGTCGCGTCGGCGGCGGTGAGCAGGCTGGCCATCGGCTTGCCCACGATCGCCGACCGCCCGATCACGAGCGCGGTCAGGCCGGACAGATCTGGCCCGCGCGCCTGTTCCAGGAGGAGCATCGACCCCTGCGGGGTGCAGGGCACCAGCGCGCGCGCGGCGTCGCCCACCGCCAGCCGCCCCGCTTGACCAAATGTGAAGCCGTCCACGTCCTTGGCCGGATCGACCGCCTGGGTGATGGCGGCGGCATCGATGTGCGCGGGCAGCGGCAGCTGGACCAGAATGCCGTCCACCGCCGGGTCGGCGTTCAGTCGCGCGACGAGCGCCAGCAGCTCGGCCTCGCCCGTGTCGGCGGACAGCTCGTGCTTGCTGGAGGCGAAGCCCAGCGCGCGGGCGGTCCGCGCCTTGGACGCGACATAGACCTGCGAAGCCGGGTCTTCGCCGACGATCACCACGGCCAGGCCGGGCGGCCGCCCGCGCGCGGCAACAAAGCCGGCGACCCGCCCCTCCAGCTCGGCAAGCAGCGCATCGGCCGTGGCGCGGCCGTCCAGAATCAGGGGAGTGGTCATGGCGTTGGTCTTAGCCGACCCTCGGACCGGAGTCGTCCGCCGCTTGCCCGTGCACAAGTGGGCGGCGGCTTCCGACCCAAGAGCGGTCATTCGCCCGCTACTTCTGGCTGTCTGAAACTCGGCCTTCCTCAATCATCTTGGCGATCTCGATGGCGTCCGGAAGGTGTCCGCCTTACAGGTGGAACTCGTCGCCAGCGGTTAGAAGGACCACCTTCCAACCACCTTCGCGGAACCAGAACTCACCCATCGCTCACGCGAGCACTAAGGCATTGACCGCCCCTTGCTCATCAAAGATGTTTTGCTTGAGCTTTGCAGGCACGGTTTCCCAGATTAACTTCAGTATTGCTTAATGGACTTCATCTGCAGTGTGGTCGTCAATCCAATAACCGAGCGTCTCCATAATTGCTGATACCGCCGGGAGCCATATGGCTTTGTCAGCTGCAATTTTGCAGTAGCCCCTGGCGGCTATATCGCGCATGGCCTCAACGTAATAGCTGGGAACCTGAAACCAATCTTTATGGATCGGCAGGCCAGCAAGGCGTACACCTCCAAGAACGGTATGTCTGTCCATGCGCACTGCATTGTCTATGAAGCACCCGACCAATGCTTGCTCGCCGAGAGAATGAGGAAGAGGCTCCCTAGCAAGTTGCTCGCGCAGCGTTGGATAGCTGAGTTTGAGCGCATGGCTATGGTAGTCATATGATTCCTTATCAACATTCCTGTCCAGAAAACCAAGCTCGTCCAACATTTCGAAAACCTCGTCGTCGTCATCATGGCTAAGCCATTGTATCAATGGCGCACCATTTGGTACTTCGGAATGGAGCGAAATGTCGGTGGGATCATCGAGAAGCCGCCGCGCAATCACAAATTGGCGCTGGTACAGCGTTGCTATGAGTGCATGAAATGTGCCTGCCGTTTTCATAAGGATTCATACGTCCACGATGATTTCAAGGCCGTAAAGCTGATTTTCAGAACATCGCCGATTGCGGCATAGATATTGCGCCTTTTGGGGGGCAAGTGATCCATTTGTTGTTAAGCAATGTCCCGATGCTGAGCCCATTGCACTCTAAATGAATAACCTCTTTTGGGTCGTTGACAGCCAAAACGGCCGGAGCGTTTGATGTCTGATTTCTCAGTCTTCATTCCCATAATTAGACCGTCCGCTCCCCACCACAAGCAGACCTAAGTAAGCATAGAAAACAGTCGCAAGAAGTACGGCCGGTCTCACGCGTCCACCTCCGCGAACAGCCCCTTCAGCTCGCCCTTCAGGATTTTGCCATTGGCGTTGCGGGGCAAGGTGGTTTTGCTGAATGCAACCACAACCGGCACCTTGAAGGCGGCCAGGCGTTCGGCGACCCATTCGCGTAGCTCCGCCTCGGTGGCGCTCGCGCCCGGGGCCAGGTGGACCACGGCGGCCGGCACCTCGCCCAGCGTGCGGTGCGGCAGCCCGATCAGTGCCGCGTCGGTGACTGCGGGATGATCGAACAGCGCGTTCTCCACTTCCACGCAATAGATGTTCTCGCCGCCCCGGATGATCATATCCTTGGCGCGGTCGACGATGGTCAGGAACCCCTCCTCGTCCAGGCGAGCGAGGTCGCCGGTACGGCACCAGCCATCGACGAAGGTCGCCGCCGTGGCGTCGGGCTTGTTCCAGTAGCCGCGAACCACCTGCGGTCCCTTCGCCCACAATTCGCCGACCGAACCGATTGGCAGCACGGTCGTGCCGTCGGCCGCGCGCACCTGCAATTCGGCCACCGGAACGGGCGGACCGGCGCTGTTCGGCCGGGCGAGGTAGTCCTCGCCCGAATGGCTCGTGACGGTCGCCGTCGTCTCGGTCATGCCCCAGCCATTGCCCGGCGCCACCCCGAACACGGCGTGCAGCTGGCGCGCCAGTTCGGGCGCGGCGGGTGCGCCGCCATAGGAAATCACCTCCAGGCTGGACAGGTCGAAGCGTTCGCGGTCGGGGTGCTCCAGCAGCTGCCAGGCGACGGTGGGCACGCCGCCGGTCATGGTGATCCGCTCGCGCTCGATGATGCCGAAGGCCTCCACCGGCTCCCACCGGCGCATGAAGACGAGCGTGTGGCCGCCCACCATCGCGCCCATCAGAGTGGCCGAACACGCGGTGACGTGGAACAGCGGGATCACGACCAGCAGCGCCTTGGGCGCGGGCTCGGGCGGCTCCTCGCCGCGGCGCAGCGCCGCTCGAACGCCCGCCCACCCGGTCGATCCGATATTGGTGAGCATCGACCGGTGGCTGCCCACCGCGCCCTTCGGATGGCCCGTGGTGCCGCTGGTGTAGAAGATCGTCGCGTCGTCGTCCGGCTCGGGGGCCGCCGACGGCAGGTCCGCGTCGGGCAGCGCGGCCCAGTCGCCCGGCCGGCCGATCACGTCCTCCAGCGGGGTCGCGCCGCGCAGGTCGGCCGTCGCGCGCGTGACGAGGACGGTGTCGGGGGCGGCCGAGGGTGCGATCCGCTCCCACCGCTCGCCGTCCGCGATCAGGACCGTAGCACCCGCATCCTCCAGGCCGTAGGCCAACTCCGCGCCGGTCCACCAGGCGTTGAGCGGCACCGCGATCGCTCCGACGGCGACCGCCGCGAAAAAGGCGACCGGCCATTCGGGCAGGTTGCGCGTGACGATCGCCACCCGGTCGCCCGGCTGCACCCCTCGCTCGACCAGCCAGTGCGCCAGCCGCGCGGTGGCGTTGGCCCAGGCCGCGTAGGAGACGCGGTCGTCGTCCAGCACCAGGAAGGTGCGGTCGCCGTGCGCGCGGGCGGCGGTGAACAGGTCGCGGAAGGTTGGCGGGATGTTGGCCCAGACGCGGGTGGGCACGCCCCGGATCACCTCTTCGCGCACCTCGAACGGCTGCCCGGGCGCGGTCAACCGCCCCTCGATCTCGGGCAGGGTGAGCGCGGGAAAGGCCATCGTCGTCTCCGCCGGGCCGCCCATGATCGGCCGCTCCGGTGACGGAAGGCTATGCGGCGGGCAAAGGGGTGGCAAGGGCGTGTTCGCCGCCGCTTCGGGGGGTGGCGGTCAGAGCGCGTCCACAATGGATCAACGCTCCCGTCAGCCTACTTTGGCCCGCGGGGTCTGTGAAGGACACAATCGCTTTCGGCAGGCTCAGCCTGGGCGCGGTGTGGAGAGGCGAAGAGGCTGGTCTTCCCGATCACAGGCCCGTCAGCACAGTTCCCGCGCCGCCTCCCGCAGGTGCTCCTCGTAGCACGGATGATACCACGGCAAGGACACGAATTCCGCCGCGCTCATCCCGCCGGCCACCGCCACCATCAGCGTGTGCCCCATATGCTCGGCGGCGTGAGCGACGATCGTGCCGCCGATCAGCGTGCCGTGTGCGTCGGCATAGAGGCGCACCACGCCGCCCTCGTGTCCGTCCACCTGTGCGCGGCCGCCCTTCACTCGCGCCTCGCCCACGCGCGCGCCATCCGGCAGGTCGTCGGCGCTCGCGCCGACCGTCACCAGGCCCGGATCGGTGTAGACCATCGCCATGTTGGTCAGCATCGTTGCGTCGCTGGCCGCTCCGGCCGCCGCGCGACCGGCGATCGTCCCCGCGTGGCTCGCCTCGTGCAGCACGGGTCGCCAGTCGTTGGCGTCGCCCGCGATCCAGACGGGGCTGTCGCCCACCCGCTTGGTGCGCCGGTCGAAGCGCGGCACGCCATCATCGTCCAGCGCCAGTCCGGCCGCCCGCAGATCGAGCGCCTTCAGATTGGGCGGTCGACCGGCGGCGGAGAGGACCAGTTCGACCTCCACCGGATCGGCCCCCTGACCCTTGGCGGCGACCAGCCGCACGCCGCCGTCGACAGGCTCGCCATGCGGCGTCTCGCCCAGTCGCAGCGTCAGTTCGCCGCCAAGCGCCGCGATGGCCGCCGAGTTCGCCCGCTTATCCTTCAGCGCGCCGACGACCTCGCCCGGATCGAAGACGGTGACCGCCACGCCCAGCCGCGCCATCGCCTGCGCGATCTCGATCCCCACCGGTCCCGCGCCCAGCACGGCCAGGGTCTTTGGCAGCGTCTCCAGCTCCCAGATGTCCACGTGAGTGCGAACCCGGTCGGCCACGTCGTCGAACGGTTCCGGCGCGATCGGGTCCGCGCCCACCGCGATCACGACCGCCTTGGCCTCGATCGTCACCTCTCCCACCGCGAGCGTCGTCGGGCCGGTGAAGCGCGCCTCGCCGTCCACGCGCTTATCCATCGGAATGTCGTCCATGCCGTCGAACACCGCCTGCGTCATGATGTCGCGCAGCCGCCGCACGCGCGCCATCACCGCCGCACCATCCACCTCGACCCCGCCGACCCGCACGCCGAAGGCACCCGCCCCGTGGGCGCAATGGGCCGCGCGGCTCGCCGCCAGCAGCGCCTTGGACGGCATGCAGCCGACCCGGGCGCAGGTGGTGCCGCCCGGCCCCCGCTCGATCAGCAGCGCGTCCGCCCCGGTCGCGGTGGCCGCCCGCCACGCCTCCAGTCCCGCCGTTCCCGCGCCGATGACGGCGACGTCGCATGTCCGCTTGCTCATGAACTCTCCTTTGGAACGCCAAGCCGTCGCGGCCCCGCTCTGTTCCCATGGCGACCGAGCGGCTAGGCGGGCGGACATGACGACCACCTCCGACCGCCGCACCTTCGCCATCATCTCCCACCCCGACGCCGGCAAGACCACGCTGACCGAAAAGCTGCTGCTCTCCGGCGGCGCGGTGCACCAGGCGGGCGAGGTCAAGGCGCGGGGGCAGGCGCGGCGCGCGCGATCCGACTGGATGGCGATCGAGCAGGCGCGCGGCATCTCCGTCACCTCGTCCGTCATGACGTTCGAGCACGCCGGCCTGACCTTCAACCTGCTCGACACCCCGGGGCACGAGGACTTCAGCGAGGACACCTATCGCACGCTGACTGCGGTCGACAGCGCCGTCATGGTGATCGACGCGGCCAGGGGCATCGAGGCGCAGACCCGCAAGCTGTTCGAGGTCTGTCGGCTGCGCTCCGTCCCGATCATCACCTTTGTGAACAAGGTGGACCGGGAGGGCCGCAGCCCGTTCGAGCTGCTGGACGAGATCGCCGACCAGCTGGCGCTCGACGTCGTGCCGATGAGTTGGCCGGCCGGCTTGGGTGGGCAGTTCGAGGGCGTTTGGGACCTCCGCTCCCACGAGCTGCTGCGTCCCGCGCCCGGCAGCGCCAAGGAGTTCCAGGGCGACCGCCACCGGCTGACCGGCCTGGACGACCCGAAGCTGGCCGACCTGCTGACCCCCGATGCTCTCGGCCGGCTGCGCGAGGAGGCGGAGTTGGCGGGGGCCTATGGTGAGTTCGACGAGGCGGCCTACCGCAACGGCGACCAGACGCCCGTCTGGTTCGGCTCCGCGCTGCGCGACTTCGGCGTGGGCGAGCTGATCGCGGGGCTGGCCGCCCACGCGCCCGGACCGCGCGAACAGCCGGCCGAGCCCGCGCCGGTCGACCCGTCGAGCGACACCGTGACGGGCTTTGTGTTCAAAGTGCAGGCGAACATGAACCCGCAACACCGCGATCGCATTGCCTTTTTGCGTCTCTGCTCCGGCACGTTCAAACGCGGTATGAAATTGAACCAGGTGGCGACCGGCAAGACCATCGCGGTCCACTCCCCCATCCTGTTCTTCGCGCAGTCGCGGGAGGTCGTGGACGAGGCGGTGGCGGGCGACATCATCGGCATCCCGAACCACGGCACGCTGAGGGTCGGCGACACGCTGACCGACGGCCCGGACGTGACGGTGACGGGTTTACCCAACTTCGCGCCCGAGATTCTGCGCCGCGTCCGCCTCATCGACCCCACCAAGACCAAGCAGTTGCGCAAAGCGCTCGACGACCTGGCGGAGGAGGGGGTGGTGCAGGTGTTCAACCCCACGCTGGGCGGCCAGTCGGTGGTGGGCGTGGTGGGCCAATTGCAGCTGGAGGTCCTCGTCAGCCGCCTGGCCGCCGAATACAAGGTGGAGGCGGAGCTGGAGCCGTCCCCCTACCAGACCGCCCGCTGGCTAGTGGGCGAGGACAAGGCGGTGGCGGCCTTCGCCGAGTTGCACCGCAGCCAGATGGCGCAGGACCGCGACGGCGCGCCCGTGTTCCTGGCCAAGGACGCTTGGGATCTGAGCTATCAGCAGGAACGGACGCCGGAGGTGCGGTTTTCTGCGACTAAGGAGCGGAGTTGAGGAGACTAATCTCTACGAGCGGATCAACTTCGCCAATTGTGTAACTGTTAGTTTATTGGCTTTCTCGGATTCTGATCCTCGACATCGTTTGACAGCTTGCCAATTAACGACTGTTTAGAGTCCGGAATATCTGAAGCTGACAAGGCACCGCACTTCACCGCCTCCGAACACTCTTGCTGTTCGCCATCTAAGCAAAGCTTTGCTTTATAGCTAATCATATCACGCGGACACGATGTGTCATTATTGTAGTAGGTGCTTTTCATGTATGATCCATCAGTCCTAAAGTTTGGAGGAGTCTGAGGACTTGTTATATGACGAGTTTTTGACACGCTCTTGTCGGGATCTTCAGGCCCGCCGATAGTTGCGCCATGCCCTCCAGGATCGCGCGTATGTTCAGCGTCGACTCCGCTGGAGGATGATGCGACTTGAGCCGAAGGCTGATGCACAACCTTCCGATTATCGTCGTTAGTGAAGAACGAAGAAACTAAGAGTAAGCCTCCACCGATAGCTATCGCACCGATGTTTCTCGACTGCGGAGACAGGTTCGAGCTGTAGCCTCGAGACCTGCCCTTGCTGTCATAATAGTAGCGCTTTTTTGCCAACCTATTCTTCCTTTGGCTCGAACCCACATTCCTTGCCAAAGTACCAGATGACCACGTCGATCACATGACGGCTCTCATTCACCTTCTTCTGTATCGCGTCAATTAAGTCGTCAGGCGTCGCCATCCCGCAGTTTTGCGCCGCTCGTTGGAGCCAGATGTCAGCCTTCGCAACGTCCGCCAAGCCAATGTTTTTTGCAAGATGATCCTTGGTGATCGGACCGATGCCAGGAAGCTCTACCAGACCATCCACACCCTCAGACGCCACCCTGGTTTTGTAGGAGCGCCAGCCTTCGTCCGCGATGGCCTTCGCTCCATCGAGGAAGTTCTGTGCCTTTCTCTCGTTGCCGAACGCTTCCAGTGGCTGTTTCAAGGACCGCATTCGCGACAAGGAGTCGATGTCAAAATCTTTGAATGCTGCCTTCAGATCCGGGAAGACTGCTTGGATGGTGGCAGCTTTGAACCCGCTTGCGTAGACCACGTAGCAGTACTGTCGAAGAAATTGTTTGCTGGTCAATCTCTTAAACGTTTCGGGGGAGATTGTTTTCGCCCAATCGAGAACGCCAAGGTCGTTCTCTTCGATGTATGCCAAAGCTCTTTTCCAGAACCGGTTTGGTGCCTCAGGGTCTTCTGGCTTGTCTGTTTTGCCCATTTATTAATCCCCTCAGTGTCTGCGAACACAAGTGATGCAGCAGCTCATGTCCGGTGTCACCCCACCCGCTCCCCCAACGCCCGCCCCGACAGCCACGCGCTCTCCACCCGGGGGCCGCTGAGCCAGTCCCCGCAAGCGCCCAGGGACAGGTTGCGAAGCAAGACACATTGTTCAGTGGGGGCGGCGGTGGTGTCGGCTCGGGCGTAGCGCCAGCGGTGGGCGGTGGCGGTGAGGGGCTGGGGGAGGGGGGCCGCGCCGGACTCCGCCAGGGCGGTGAGGAGGGCGGGGACGATGGCCTCGCGCTCGGCCTCCAGGTGGGTGGTGGACCAGGCCGGCGTCGCCTGCAGCACCCAGCAGTCCGCCTCGGCCGACCGCCCCGGCTTGGCGGAGTCGCGCGCCGCCCAGCCGAGCGGGCCGCCCTCCACCAGCCCCGCCCCCGGCCGCCGGATGTCCGGCCCGCCCACCGCCTCGGCGAACGCCACCATGACGGTCCAGCAGGGCTGCGAGCGCGACGCCTCCGCCCGCTCCGACAGCGCGGGCGCGTGGGGGCGGGCGAGGGCGATCACCTGCTCGGCCGGCACGGCGATCACGACCGCGTCGAAGCCCGGCTCATCCAGCCCCTCGCCGATCAGCCGCCAGCCATCGGCGGTGCGCTCCAGGCCCTCCACCCGCGTGCCCCAGCGCACCGGGTGGTCCGCCGCCATCGCCTTGACTATCGCGTTCATGCCCGGCGTGCCCACCCAGGCGTCCGGCCCCGCCGCCGGCCAGCGCGCGGCGACGCCGGCCGCCTCCCACCGCTCCATCCGCGCCACGAACGCCGGGTCACGGGCGGTGGCGTATTGCGCGCCATGGTCGAAGGAGAGGGTGGTGCCATCGACCTCCACCCGCCGCGTGCTCATCCGCCCGCCCGGCCCGCGCCCCTTGTCGAACAGGCGCACCGCCCGGCCCCGCTCGGCCAGCGCCTCGGCGCAGGCCAACCCGGCCATGCCGGCCCCGATGATCGCGGTGGTCATGCGGGTGGGGTGTAGGGGTAGGGTGGTAGTATGGCGAGGGGCGCTATCTTGCTCCCCACGTTCCCCCACCCCCGCTCATCCTGAGCCTGTCGAAGGATGTAGGTGACAGAGTGCGTTGCGAGGGGCCGCATCCTTCGACAGGCTCAGGATGAACGGAAGTAGGGTGGTAGGATTCCCATCAAGCACACCCTGGACAAGCCGAGGGGCGGGGCGGCACGATGCGACCCATGACCACCGCCGCCGACCAGCTCGCCCAGTCCTTTGGTTCCGTGCCCGCGCTCATCCGCGCCCACGCGCGCGACCAGCCGGACAAATTGGCCGTGGTGTGCCAGGGCCGCACCCTCACCTACGCCGAACTCGACCGGCTGATCGACCGCGCCGCCGCCGCCCTTCAGCGCGACGGAGCGCGGCCCGGCGGTGCGGTGGCGATCTGCGCGGCGGCGAGCGAGCGCTATGTCGTCCTCTACCTCGCCGCGGTGCGCGCCGGTTGCGCGGCCGTGCCGCTGGCGCCGAGCGGCACGTCGGAGCAGTTGGCGGCGATGGTGGCGGACTCCGGCGCGGGGCTGCTGGCGGTGGATGCCGCGGCCGACGTGGGCCCGGTCGCCGCCCCCCGCATGGCGCTGGACGACGGCGGGCACGCGACCGGCTGGTCCGACTGGCTGGCAGACGAGGGCGCGGTGCCGACGCCGGTGGATCCGGACCCGGACGCCGCCTTCAACATCATCTACTCGTCGGGCACCACGGGCGTGCCCAAGGGCATCGTCCAGTCGCAGCGGATGCGCTGGCGGCAGCAGGTGATCGCGGAGCGGGTGGGCTTCGCCGACGCCGTGACCCTGATCGCCACGCCGCTCTATTCCAACACCACGCTGGTCGCCCTGCTGCCGACCTTGAGCTGGGGTGGCACGGTGGCGCTGCTGCCCAGGTTCGACGCCGCCGCCTATCTGGATCTGGCGGAGGGCACGCGCGCCACTCATACGATGCTGGTGCCCGTGCAGTACCGCCGGCTGATGGACGAGCCCACGTTCGACACGCGCGACCTGTCAGCCTTTCGCTACAAGACTTCGACCTCCGCGCCCTTCGCGGCCGCGCTGAAGCGGCAGGTGCTGGACCGCTGGCCGGGCAAGCTGATCGAATATTACGGCATGACGGAGGGGGGCGGCTCCACCATCCTGATCGCCGACGAGTTCCCGGACAAGCTCGCCACCGTCGGCCGCCCGGCGCCCGGCCACGACTTCCGCCTGATCGACGCCGACGGCCGCGAGGTGCCGGTTGGCGAGGCGGGCGAGGTGGTCGGCCGGTCGGGGGTGATGATGAGCGGCTATCACGGCCGGCCCGACAAGACGGCCGAGACGCTGTGGCACGATGTCGAGGGCAACGCCTTCATCCGCCACGGCGATGTCGGGCGCTTCGACGCGGACGGCTTCCTGACGCTGACGGACCGGGTGAAGGACGTCATCATCTCGGGCGGCTTCAACCTCTATCCCGCCGACATGGAGGCGGCGCTGACGACGGACGAGGGCGTCGTGGAGGCGTCCGTGATCGGCGTGCCGTCGGATCGCTGGGGCGAGACGCCGGTCGCTTTCGTGGTCCTGAACGGAGGCGAGGCGGAGGCGGTGCGGGAGCGCGCCAATGCGCGCCTGGGCAAGACACAGCGGCTGAGCGAGGTGATCGCGGTGGACGCTCTGCCGCGTTCGGAGATCGGCAAGGTGCTCAAGCGCGAGCTTCGCACAATGTGGGAAAACGGTGCAACCACAAGGGGTAAGCGCCGTTCTCCCCATGATCGCCAATCACGGCGAGCATGGAGGACGAACATGGCCGATCAAGAACTGAAGCACCTGGTGAAGCAGGGTCTGGGCGCGCAGAAGGCGGGCAGCCGCATCGCGGCCGAGTATATCGACGACATCATCAAGGACGCCTCGCATCCGAAGTTGAAGCAGGCGCTGGAGCAAGGCAAGCGGACGTCCAAACAGTGGGCCGACAACATGGATGCCGCGCTAGAGGAAGTGGCCGGCGACGGGGACGCGGGTGCCGACGACAACCCGATCATCCAGGCGCATGGCGAGATCGCACGTCGCATCCGGTCGGGGGCCAAGGACGATTACTCCCGTGACTTGGGCATCATCTCGGCGAGGCAGCTGGAGCTCCACTATTGGATAGCGGCCTTCGGCACCATGCACGCCTATGGCGAGCAGCTTGGCATGAGCAGCATGGCCGAGAAGATGGGTCAGATGATGCAAGAGGCGAAACGCGCCGACGAGGAGCATACGGAGATCGCCCAGACGATCATGGCTGGGTGAACCGATTAGGGGGGGGCGATCGCCCCTCCCTTCCATACAGGAGGGGAGGGGCTACGCCGCGACAAAGCGATGCAACGTGCCCAGCACGTCCACTTTCGCCTTCAGCCGGCTCGCCATCAGCGCTGTGCCGCTGACCTTTCGCTGGACGAACAGGGTGGCGGTGGGTGGCAGACGCCACGCGTCGCGGTCGCCGGCGATCGCGATCCCGTCCTCGCGCAGCCGCCGCACCAGCGACCCGTCGCCAAAGTCGAACAGCGGATGGGCGTGGAGTTCCGTCATCGCCACGGTCGCCAGGTTCAGCACGGCGGCCCGATGCGTGGGCAACGTTCGTGCGTCCAGCAGGCCCATCGCCTCCAGCCCGCGCTCCACGCCCGCCCGGTCCCGGTCCAGCACGGCGCGCGCCAGGTCGCGGTAGAGCGTCTGGGTGTCTGTGCCGATCGGCTGGGTCGCACCGAAGTCGAGCAGCACGATCCGGCCCAAGTCGCGGTTCACCAGGGTGTTCGCCAGGTTCGGATCGGTCTGCATCCAGCCCCACTCCCACAGCTCACGCGCGGCCAGCTCCACCAACGTACCGGCCACGCGGTCTCGTTCGTGCTGCGGCGCGTCCGCGAGCGTGTCGAGGAGTGCGCCGGGGGCGTAGTCCATCGCCAGCACCGCGCCTGCCGTCAGGTCCGTGTGCGCGGCGGGCACCAGGAAGCGGTCGTCGCCGGCCAGGCGCTCGGCATAGGCGGTCAGCATCGCCGCCTCACGCGCGTAATCCGCCTCCTCGTGCAACTGGCGCTTGGCCTCGGACAGCAGAGGAGTGATGTCGAGCGCCTTGGGCACCAGGCCGCTGATCCGCAGCAGGGTCGCCACATTCTCGACGTCGCTGTCGATGGAGGCGGCGACGCCGGGATATTGCACCTTCACCGCCAGGTCCCGCCCATCGGCGGCGTGCGCGTGGTGCACCTGTCCGATCGATGCCGCCGCGATCGGTGCCATGTCGAAGCGCGGCACGCGGGCGCGCCAATCCGCTCCCCACGCGCTCTCAAGCTGCGCCAGCAACTGGGCGCGCGGCATCGGCCGGGCATCGGCGCGTAACTGGCCCAGGATCTCGGACAGTTCGGCGGGAAGCACGTCGCCCGCGTCCATGCTGACGAGTTGCCCCAGCTTCATCGCCGCGCCGCGCAGGGTGGACAGCTGGTCCGTCACGCGACGCGCGTTGGCAGGCGTCAGCAGCAGGTCGCCCAGTCGCGGCCGCTGTCCGCTCGCGGCACGCCGGGATCCCTCGGCCAGAACGCCGCCGGCGACCCGCGCGCCGAGACCGCCGAAGCGGGCGAGCCGCGACAGGCGGCCGGACGGGACCGCCCGGCCCCGATCCCGATCAGCGATCGCGCGCGCTCCGCACCATCTTGCGGACGATGTCGCGCACCGCCTCATCGTCCTTGGTGTCGTCGTCGGCCGGATCGCCCAGATGGTCGAGGCTGCCCTCGATGGCGTCGAGCAGGCCGGGGTGCTGACCCTCGAGATGTTCGATAACCTGAAACAGGACGTGCTCGACGGCCATCTCCCGCTGGCGGGTGGCGACGGCTTGGGGGGTGGTCATGTGGCTCTCCTCATGGCGTGATCGGCCTGTCAACGCACGGGGCGGCGGAGGTCTCCCGCTCTTCGGGGCGCGGTGATGGTTGCCCGTGCGGCCACAGCGCGGCACAGACGGGCGATGAGCACACGCAAGCGGATCGGCCTGGGCGCCCTGGTCCTCCTCCTGATCGCGGCGATCGCCCTGGCGGTGTGGGAGCCGATCGCCGCCACCCGCGCCGCACCGCCGCCGCCGCGCGCCTACGATGTGGAGATCGTCCGCGACAATTTCGGTGTGCCGCACATCTTCGGCGCCACCGATCCGGACGTGGCCTACGGGATCGCCTGGGCGCAGGCCGAGGACGACTTCGAGACCCTGCAACAGGTGCTCGCGCTGACGCGCGGCCGACTGGGCGCGATCACGGGGTCCGAGGGCGCGGCTGGCGACTATGCCGGGCACCTTCTGAACGTCCGCGCCACCGTTGCGCGCGACTATGACCGCCAGCCCGCCGATGTCCGCGCGCTGCTGGACGGCTATGCCTCGGGCCTGAACCGCTATGCGGAGACGCACGGGGACGAGGTCGCCCTGGCCAAGCTGTTCCCGGTGAACGGCCGTGACGTGGCCGCCGGCTTCGTGCTGCGCTCCCCCTTCTTCTTCGGCCTGGACAAGACGCTCGGCGCGCTGACCGAAGGCAAGCCGCTGCCCGACGAAAGCGGAGGCCGGTTGACCGAGGGCGAGCCGCCCGCCGGGCTGGACGCCTCGCCGGTGGATCCGATCGCCGAGGAGCGGGCGGAGAACGGGTCCAACGCCTGGGTCGTGGCACCGAAGCGGACCGCCGACGGCTACACCCGCCTGGTGTCCAACGCGCACCAGCCCTGGAAGGGGCCGGTCGCCTGGTACGAGTTGGTGGTGCAGTCGGGCACCGGCTGGCACTTCGCCGGCGCGAACTTCCCCGGCACGCCCTATCCGCTCTTGGGCCACAACGAGCGACTGGGCTGGACCAACACGGTCAATCGCCCCGACCTGATCGACGTGTACAAGCTGACGACCGACGGCGAGCGCTATCGCTATGACGGTGCCTGGCGCACGATGGAGAGCCGGCGGGTCTGGCTGCCGGTGAAGCTCTGGGGTCCCTTCGTGCTGCCGGTGCCGCGCACCATCCGCCGCGCCGCGCAGGGGCCGGTGATCGCCAACGATCGCGGCACCTACGCCATCAATTACGGCGGCAAGGACCGGATGGGAATGGTTGAGAGCTATTACCGTCTGACCCGGGCCCGGGACTGGGACGAGTGGCAGTCGGTGATCGCGCGCCAGACGATTCCGGCCACGAACTTCCTCTACGCGGACGCGACGGGGCGGATCGCCTATATCTACAACGCGGCCTTTCCCAATCGGCGGCCCGGCTTCGACTATGCCGGCGTGCTGCCCGGCGACACTAGCCGCGCCTACACCCCCGGCACCGTGCCGTATTCCGCCGTGCCCCGGCTGGTGGACCCGCCGTCCGGCTTCCTCATCAACGCCAACAACACGCCGTGGCGCGCGGCCGGGCCTGGGTCGGAGATGGACCCGACCGCCTGGTCGCCTTTGCTGGGGGTGGAGACGAACGTCACCAACCGTATGACCCGTGCGCTCGAACTGATGACCGCGGACCGTTCCATCACCCGGGCGGAGCTGGCGCGGATCAAATACGACACGGCCGTTTCGAAGCGATCCTGGGCCGGGCCGTGGTTCCGCACGTTGATGACCCTCGACCCGAAGGGCGACCGGCGACTGGTGGATGCGCAGGCCGTGTTACGGCGGTGGGATTGGAACTACGACGGGCGCGGCCCGGCGGACGCGCTGGCGGCGCTGCTGCTGCGCGCGGGCAACAAGTGGCATTATCAGGGATTGGAGCGGGCCGATCCGCGCCGGGCGTTGGACGAGGCGGCGGAGCACCTCCTCACGCACTTCGGTCGTCTCGATCCGCCGCTCGGCACCGTCATGCGGCTGCGGGTGGGGGACGTCGACGTGCCCTATCTGGGCGGTCCCGACGTGCTGCGCGCCGCCAGCCTGTGGGACGTGGCCGACGACGGCCGGCTGGTGGTGAAGCACGGCGACAGTTTCGTGATGTTCGCCGAATGGAGCTCGGCGGGCCGGGTCCGCAGCTGGTCGGCCCAACCCTTCGGCGCGGCGGTCAGCCGCCCGAACTCACCGCACCACGCGGACCAGGCACGGCTGTTCGCGGCGGAGCGGGTGAAACCGGTATGGTTCACGCGCGAACAGCTCAAGGGGCATGTGGAGCGAGCCTACCGACCCGGTTGAGCGGCCGTCCGTGCCGCGCGGCCCAACGACGCCCGCTCACCGCGCGCAAATCCGGAAGCCCTCGCCGACCCAGCAGGCCGGGTCCTCCGCCGAGCGGATGGCCCGCCCCCAGCGCGAGTTGACGCCAAAACTCGTCACACCGCGCACCTCCGCCTCGCCCGGTGCGACGATCGACACCGACACTGAGACGATGTCGGGGAAATCCTTATCGTCGGACGAAAACAGCACACCCGCGACCTGATCCGTCGAGCCGAGGCTGAAGGAGCCGCCCTCTTCCGCGCGAAAGAGGCAGGGCTCGTGGAACCGTGCGCCGCCCGTTCGGACATCGCACTCGACGACCCGGGTGCCGTCGGGCGACGACGCGGTGTTGGCAGAGCGGGCGATCGCTCGATCGGTGTCCCGTGCGCCTGTCGCTTCATTCCGGCCCAGCGCCGCGGCAGTGGTGGTTGGCTCTGCGGAGGATGAAGGTTCCTCCGTCGGCGGCCCCGCTCCCGAGCAAGCGGCCACGAGCAGGGTCGACAGCGCGAGAGGCAGGTGCGGCTTCCGCTGCAAA
Organism: Sphingomonadaceae bacterium; assembly: GCA_965261015.1. GTDB lineage: Bacteria > Pseudomonadota > Alphaproteobacteria > Sphingomonadales > Sphingomonadaceae > CBDHCC01. Next base: position 177,419 of record CBDHCC010000002.1, on the reverse strand, counting down.
CGCGCCGTCACCCCCAACCCGCCTCCAGGAACCGCTCCGCCATCGCGCAGTGGAGCGCGATGCCGGTCGCCATCGCGTTCTCGTCGATCATCATGGCGGTGTTGTGGAGGCCGGCATTGGTCGCCGGGTCGCTGCCGGCCGGGGCCGCGCCGATGAAGGCCATCGCGCCGGGCACGTCGCGCAGGACGTAGGAGAAGTCCTCGCCACCCATCATCGGCGCGCCCATCGGAACCCAGTTGGCGCCGACCGCCGCCGTCGCCTCGCGCATCACCGCCACGGCGCGCGGATCGTTCATCGTCACCGGATACCCCTCCTCGATCCGCGCCTGGGCGGTGCAGCGATGGGCTGCGGCGACCTGCTCCGCGATCCGGATCGCGGCGGCGCGGGTCTTGGCGCGGGTGTCCTCCGAAAGGGTGCGGAGCGTGCCCATCAGCTCGACTGCATTGGGAATGATGTTGTGGGACGATCCCCCGTGGATCTGAGTCATGGTCAGCACGGCCGGATCAACCACCGGCACGGTGCGCGCGATCATGGTGTTGAGCGCCAGCACGATCTCGCACGCCACCGGGATCGGATCCACGCTCTCGTGCGGCATGGCCGCGTGGCCGCCGCGCCCGGTCACGGTGATGTGCACGGTGTCGGTCGACGCCAGCAGCGGTCCCGCGCGGGTGACCACCGTGCCGGCGCCCATGTTGGGGCTGACGTGCAGGGCGAACGCGCCGTCCGGCCGCGCGCGATCGATCAGCCCGTCCGCGATCATCTCGCGCGCGCCATGGTGCCCCTCCTCGCCGGGCTGGAACATGAAGACCACGGTGCCGGGCAGCTCGTCGCGGCGCGCGGACAGCGCCTTGGCCGCGCCGACCAGCATGGCGGTGTGCGCGTCGTGGCCGCAGGCGTGCATCGCGCCCGGGATCCTCGAGGCGTAGTCCAGCCCCGTGGCCTCCGTCATCGGCAGCGCGTCGTGGTCGCCGCGCAGCAGCACGGTGCGCCCGTTGCCCCCAGCGCCCCCGTTCAGCACGGCGACGAAGCCCGTCGTGCGCGTGCCCTCGTGGATCGTGAGCGGCAGATCGGCGAGCGCGGCCTTCACCTTGGCGGCCGTGAGCGGGCAATGGAGGCCGAGCTCCGGTTCCGCATGGATTGCGCGGCGGAGTGCGACGGCGTCGGGCAACTGCGCCTCTCCCGTGGCGGTCCAGTCGGTGGGGGTCTGATCGGTCATTGGGCGCTCTCCTTGTCGTGACCCAGATAGGAGGTCGGAGGGGGCGTGTCATTGTCCCCCTAAGCGGTTAGGCTGGACGCATGAGACCTCTCCTCCTCCCGCTCCTCCTCCTCGCCGCCCCGGCCGCCGCGCAGGACGCCTCCGTCTTCGCGCCCGGCCCGCTGATCGCGGAGTTCGGCCCCGTCGCGGCGGTGGAGGGGCACACGCCAATCCCGGACGGCACTGAGTTCAAGGTCGCGTTCGACACGGCCACGGCGGGTGCGGCTGAGCGGAACCGCACATTGGAGTCGGCCGCCCGCTTCCTCAACATGCACGCGGCCGACGGGGTGCCGGCCGAGGCCATGCGCCTGGCGGTCGTGCTGCATGGCCGCGCGGTCGGCGACGTCACCACGGCGGGCGGGGCGGGGGACGGTTCGCCCAACCCGAACGCCGCACTGGTCGCCGCCCTGGTGTCCCACGGCACCCGGATCATCGTGTGCGGGCAGAGCGCCGCCGGGCTGGGCATCGCGAAGGACGACCTGTTGCCCGGGGTCGAGATGTCCCTATCCGCGATGACCGCCCACGCGCTGTTGCAGGGCGAGGGCTATACGCTGAACCCGTTCTGAGGCGAGGCGGACGCGGGTTCGCTTCGACCCGTTAATGCGCCTCCGCCGGCTGCCGTGTGGTCGGCGCGCGGCCCGGGAGCCAGTGCAGCACCGCCACAATCAGGCCTCCCGCCACAAGCCCCGCCAGCGCCGAGATCAGCGCGCCGCCGGCCCAACCCGCCAGCCCCGCCGCGCCCGGCACGAGCGCGGCGGCCCACTCCTCTGCGCCGTGCAGCCATTCGGTGGGCGCGTGCAGGCCGACCGGGCCCGCCTCCACCAGCAGAAGGTGTCCGCCGACCCACAGCATGGCGGCGGTGCCCACGGCCGACAGGACGGTCAGCAAGTGCGGCATCCCCTGCACCAGCCCGCGACCGACCGCGCGCACGCCGGCGCTGCGCCCTTCGGACGCCAGGTGCAGCCCGACGTCGTCCATCTTCACGATTAGCCCCACCGTGCCATAGACCGCGATCGTGATCACCACGCCGACCACGGCCAGGATCGCGCCCTGCATGACCAGGCCGTATTCGCCCAGTTCGGCCAGCGTGATCGCCATGATCTCCGCCGACAGGATCAGGTCGGTGCGGATCGCGCCGGACACCTGTCTCGCCTCCAGCTCGGCGGCGTCGGCGGCGGCCACGGCCGCGTCGTCGTGCTCGCCAAAGCCCAGCACCTCGGCGATCTTCTCGGTCGCTTCGAACGACAGATAGGCTCCGCCGGCCATCAGCAGCAGCGGGATGGCCCATGGCGCGAACGCGCTGAGCAGCAGGGCCGCGGGCAGGATGAACACCAGCTTGTTGCGAAGCGACCCCAGCGTGATCTTGCCGATAATGGGCAGTTCGCGCGCCGGCGACAGGCCGACCAGATAGCGAGGAGTGACCGCCGTGTCGTCGATGACGACCCCGGCCGCCTTCGTACCCGCGCGACCCGCCGCGCCCGCCACATCGTCGAGCGACGCCGTGGCGATCTTCGCCAACGCCGCCACGTCGTCGAGAAGCGCGACTAGGCCGCCGGGCATGAGGGATCCTGATCGTGCATCGCGGGCGGGAGTAGCCGGGGTGGGGGGCGCTGACCAGAGTCGCGCCACCGCTCGCATCAGGGCGACAGCGCCCAGGCGGGCCACGCCGCCAGTGCCAGGGCCGTGCCGAACGGGATCAGCTGTGGCGTCGACCCGTGCCGCCGCGCCAGGAGCAGCAGCAGGCCGAACAGACCCGCCAGGGTCCACAGCGCCGGCAGGGCGGTCCACCCGATCCAGCAGCCGATGGCACCGCAGAGCTTCGGATCGCCGCCGCCCATACCCTCGACCCCACGCCATCGCCGGTAAATCCAGGCCAGCGCCGCCAGCGCGCCCCAGCCGATCGCTCCGCCGACGACCCGATCAAGTGTCGGCACGCCGGTCGTCAGCCCGCCGGCCAGCAGGCCCGCCGCGGCCAGCGGCAGGGTCAGCGCGTCGGGCAACCACAGCGATCGCAGGTCCAGGGCCGCGAGTGTCAGCAGCGTCAGACCCAGCCCGGTCCACGTCGCGGCGGCCAGCGGCGGCGCGAAGGCGAACGCGACCGCGCCGATGGCGGCGCTCGCCAGCTCAATCTGCCCGTGCAGAGGCGCGATGGCCGCTCCGCACCCCGCGCACCGGCCGCGCAGCAGCAGGGCGCTGACAACCGGAACCAGTTCGCGCGGGCGGAGCGTCCGCCCACAGCCGTCGCAGCGCGACCGCCCGCGCGTCACCGACCCTCCCGCCTCCCAACGCAGGATCAGGGTGGCGAGGAAGCTGCCGGCGATCGCCCCGGCGATGGCGCCCCACACCGCCCAGCCAGCGCTCAGGCCCCGCCTCCCAGCGGCAGCGCGCGTCGATAGCCTTCGGCATCCGGCCGAAAGCCCGCGCCCGCGAGGGCGGGCACCAGGCTCGGGTCCGCGCCGGTGACCAGGAAGGACGCCGTGGTCCCGCCCGGTGCGATGCGGAGGTCCAGGCGTTCGCGGCCGGAGCCGCTCTCCAGCGGCAGCAGCAGCGCGTCGCCGGCGCAGCGCGGGGTCCCCGACAGGCTGCCGAGCGGCAGGCCGGCGACTGGACCGGTCAGGTCCGCGCGCACGCGTCCGGCCGCTTCGACGCAGCGGCCCGCGTCCCAGCGCGCGGCGAAGTCGGTGAACGTAACCGCGCCCACCGGCAGGCCAGTGCCGAGCGCGCCCGCCTCAAGCGATCCGACCAGCCCGCGCACCGCCACCGAGTTGCGGGAGCCGGCGACGAGGCCCGACAGTCCCGTCTCTCCCGGCGCGGTCTTGCGGGGGCGCCCGGTGAAGCGCAGCCGCGCCTCGCCCAGCAACAGCGGCAGCGGGTTGAGTGAGACATGCACCCGCCCCAGCGGCAGGGGTCCGGCGCGCGCGTCGGCGACCTCGCCCGACCAGACCAGGCCGCTCATGGCACCGGCGGACACGCCCAGCCGGTCCAGGCCGACCAGCCCTGCGCCCAGCCGCAGCGGCAACAGGACGATCAGCATCGCCAAGGTCGCCAGGCCCAGGAACACCCAGCGCCGCACCGGCAGCCACAGCCGCGTCATCGCGCCCCGCCCCTCATCCGCCGACTCGACGCAGTGTGGCGGTCACCGCCACGGTGCCCGGCACGTCGGCCGGGCGGGCGGACAGCTCGTCCACGGCCACGCCGGCCGCCTCCAACCCGCCCAGCCAGCCGAACAACGCCTGCGGCCGCGCGGTCGCGATCGCCACGTCCGTCCGATCGGGACCGGCGGGGTCGTTGCGGTCGAGCGCGAAGCCGGCCTCCGCCGCCGATTGGGCGACATACAGGTCGATCGCGCCCAGCGCGCGCGCGGATGCCACCAACTGACCGTCGCTGGCGCCGAGTGCCAGCAGCCGGTCGCGCACGCTGCCCAGCCGTTCGACCGCCTCCGTGTGCCGCGTGCGCGCCTCCACCTGGGCGTCGGCGAGCGGGCGGATGACGAACAGCCAGCCCAGCGTGAACAGCGCGACCAGGCCCATTAGCGCGATCAGCCGGCGTTCGCGCACGGAGCGGCCAGCGAACCAGTCGCGCAGCGCCGTCATCGCTTGGACCCCCGGACCGTGAGCGCGATCGCTTGGCGCCCGTTCGTGCCCTGCGCGTTGGTGTAGGACACGGTGAAGCCGTCGCGTTGAAGGGCGAGCAGCACGCCGTTCAGTTCCTCGATCGTGGGGGCCGACACATCGGCACCCAAAGTTCCGTCGGGGCTGAAGGTCAGGCCGCCGATCACGGCACTGGGCGCGGCGCTGAGGGCCGCATACAGCCCGGCGGCGGGCACGCCGAAGGCGTTGGGTCCGCTGCCGCGCCGCGCCAGCGCGTCGTCCAGGGCGGGCACGATCTGGTCGACGGCCGTGCCGGCGGGCACGGCCGGGGCCGCGAGCGCGCGCGCCTGATCGTCGAGCCCGTCGGCCGCGACGGAATAGCGAAGCACCGTCGCGCCCGCGATCAGGAGTTCCAGGAGACCGCAGAGCAGCAGGATGACGACCACTCGGGTGATCATGCGGCGGTCGACGCCCCGCCGCCGCTTCGCGAACTCGCCCGATCGCAGATTGATGACCGGAGCGTCGAACGCCGCGACCACCGCCCCGTCCAGCGCGACCTCGTCGACGTCCACAACCTCATCGCCGCCGATCAGCAGCGCGTCCAGATCCTCGTCCGCCTGCCAGCCGCTGTCATGGCCACGGAACACGAAGGGTCCCGCCACGGCCGCGCGGTGGACCGTGTCGGTTTCCGGTGCCGGCAATAGCAACGCGGCCGGGACGATCACGTCCGGGTCCAGACGGTGACGCGAGCACCAGTCCAGCCAGTCGGCCATGACCGCCCGGTCGACCACCGCCACGGCGACCGCCCCGTCGCCCGGACGGTGCGCGCCCGCCACGACGTGCAGTTCGTCGCTGCCCGCCGCCGCCTCGTCGGCGACCTTCAGGCGCGCGGCGACCCCGGCCTGGCGCGGTGTCAGGTCGGGCATCGCGAGCCAGTGGAGCGCCACGCAGGTCGCCGGCGCGATCGCCAGCACGCGCCGCGCCGCGTCGGGCCGGGCCAGCGCCTCCTCCAGCGCCGGATCGGGCCACCGGCCGCCCCCGCCGCGCGCTCCGTCCCCGTCGATCCGCCACCACTCCAGCGAGAAATCGGCGACCGGCGAGCGGGCGGGCAGCGCGATCACCAGCCGGTCGCCGCCCTCGATGGCCCCCACCCGCTCCGCACCCGATCGGCGCACCACGAGCGGCGGGTCGGCTTCGGCGACCGTCATTCCGCCGCGCTCCGCACGATGCGCGCCGGTTCCTCGTCCGCGTCGATCAGCGCGCGGGTCGACCGCTCCGTCCCGTCCAGGAGCACGGTGACACGCGCGTCGAACCAGCGGCTCTTCATCTGAATCTGAGACTGCTGGGAGGGCTGCGACGTCACCCCCGCCGCCTGCCAGAAGTCCGGCGTGCCCGCAAACCCGTCCCGCGGCCGGCCGGCCAGCACCGCCTGCGCCTTGCCCAGAGTCAGCTGACCCGGAGCCAGCATCGCCAGCAGGGGCGCTTGCTGTGGCGTCAGCGTGTTGGGATTGATCGGGCTGAGCGCGCCCACCGGCAGGGCGCACACCCAGGGCCGCAGGACCGCCCACAGGGCCGGCGTGACGCCGTCCACCGCGCGCAGTTCGGTCGCGGAGACCATCGGGCGATTGGCGGGCAGGTAGGAGGGGGACCGCGCGCGATAGGTGGCGTCCTCCGCGCCGGCCGGGAGCGCGCGGCCGTCGCTGTCGATCCAATCCGCCGCCGCCTCGGCCACATGGCGCGCATCGCCCGGGGGCACGTTCAAAAGCTGCATCAGCGCGGTGAACTGGTCGATCGCGGTCACGCTGACGACCCGGACCGGCTCGACGCCGGCGTCCTCGTTCACGCCCGCGCCGGCCGTGGCCAGGCTGTTGAGATTGAAGCAGTTGCCGCCGTCGGTAACCGTCAGCACGGCCTGGCCCACCGGCAGCGGCAGGGGGAGGGGCGTGCCCTGCCACCCGGCCGCGTTCGTGGTGCGCGCGGGATCGGCGGCGACCAGCTGGCCGATGCGGATCGCCGCCAGCCGCTCGGCCGCCTCTCCAAAGGCGCGCGACTGGTCCAGCGCCACGGCGGTCCCGGTCAGCCGCGTCGTCAGCGACAGGCGGTCCAGCGTGTCGGACGCGATCACCGCCAGCACCGCGACCAGCAGCAGCACGGTCAGGAGCGCGGCCCCGCGCTCGCCTTCGGGCGCGTTCACGCCGCTGCCTCGGCCGGTTCGGCGTCGTCGCCGGGTGGCGCGGGCGGGTCGGACCCGACGCGGAACACCAGCCGCAGGGGCGGACCGTCGGTCGGTGTCACGGACAGCTCCACGGCGCGCGGCAGGCGGTCGGGCCGGTCGGGCGACCAGCCGTTCGCCCAGCGGCCGTCGAGCCCGCGAAACCGGACCGCGACCGTGGCGATTGCGGGCAGGATGGTCGCCGCCACGCCCGGCTGTGCTCCGTCGAGCGCCGGCCAGGCGACCCGCTTCAGCGCTCCCCCTTCAACAAGATAGCCAGCTTTCTGAAGATCGGATCGAGGCAGGTCGCCCGGGTTCGCCACGCCGCCGCGCACCAGCACGAACAGGAACCCGCCCGCGGCCGATCCGGCCCCCCCGACAAAGGCCGGATCGACCCCGCCCACGCCGTTGCGGGTCGGCCGCGCCACCGCCTGCGTCAGGTCGCCGCCGATCAGCGCGCGGGCGCGCATCAGCCCCGCGTCCGCCTTGGCCGATCGGGTCGCGGCCCCTTGAACGTCGATGCCGGAACGCAGGATCGCCACCCCCGCGAGCGACAGCAGCCCGAAGATGAAGACGGCGATCACCATCTCCACGAGCGTGAAGCCGCGGGCGGGCGCTGCCGACCTCACGCGACCGGCCGAACCACAGTCAGCACGCTTGGCGAGCCGCCGGCGACGGGCACCGCGCGAACGTCGATGCGGGCGACCCGGCCGCCTCCTAGCGGGGTGGCGTTCACCTCCACCCGAAAGGCGCGACCTCCATTGGTGACGGTGGCGACGCTGGTGCCGAGCACCAGTGGACCGGGATCGGTGAGCAGCTCCGCGGCCCGGTTCTGCGCCACCACGGCCCCCAGCGAGCGCACCTCCAGCTCGCCCGCCTGGCCCAGGGCGAAGGCGTTGAGGCGCAGGAGCGCCAGCGCGGCCAGCGAGAACACGGCCAACGCGACCAGCATCTCGATCAGCGTGAAGCCGGCGTCGTGCCGCCGGGTCATCGCACGCTCACATCGCCGCCGGCGTCGACCGCGATCGTGACGCGCTCCGCCTCTCGCGACAGGGTCACGTCCGTGGGCTGGTCGGGCAGGCCCAGGCTGTCAAAGGCCAGCCTCGCCCCGGCCTCTCCCCCCGCGGTGGCGGTCGTGTCGGCGGGCCAGCGTCCGCCGGCGAAGGGGCCGTCGGAGAACGCCTCCCACCGGCCGTCCCGCCACGCTTCGAAGCCATAGCCGGACGGGGTGACGAACAACCCCATCGGTCGACCCTCGATCACCGCCCGGTCGCGCGCCGCGGCGACCCGGGCGGCGAAGCGCTCGCCGGCCTGGGTCAGGCGACCGCGCGGGTCGGGCAGGGTGACGACCACGGCGGCCGCGAGGATGCCGATCAGGGTCACGACGACCATCAGTTCGATCAGCGTGAACCCGCGCTCGGCCCGCGCGACCGGGCGGTCAGTCGGCGCTGGAGATGTCGGCATCGTTCCCGTCGCCTCCCGGCGCGCCGTCGGCCCCCAACGAGAAGATTTCGTACGGGCCGCCGTCCCGGCCGGGCACCTGAAGCTGGTAGGGCCGGCCCCAGGGATCGTCCGGCAGGCGCTTAATGTAGCCGCCGGGACGATAGCGGCCGGGCTGGGACAGGCCGGCGGGCGCGCTGGCGAGCGCCTGCAGCCCCTGGCCGCCGTTCGGAAAGGCCATGTTGTCCAGCCGATACTGCTCCATGGCCGACGACAGCGTCGCGATGTCGGCGCGCGCCTTCGTCACCATCGCGCGGTCCTGCGACGGCAGCACGTTGATCAGGACCACGGTGGCGAGCAGCCCGATGATGACGATCACCACCATCAGCTCGACGAGCGTGAAGCCGGCTTCGTCGCGGCGGCGGGTCCGGAGGCGGTGGAGGAGTCGGATCATGTTCCAGCGAGGCTCTGCAATTGGAGGATGGGAAGCAGGATGGCGAGCACGATGGTGGCGACCACCACACCCATGACGATGATGATGAGCGGCTCCAGCAGCGACAGGAACCCGGCCGTGAAGGCGTCGAACTCGCGCTCCAGCGTCTCGGCGGCGCGGGCCAGCATGGCGTCCAGCCGGCCAGCGCTCTCCCCGCCGGCCGCCAGATACACCAGGATGGGCGGGAAGACTCCGGCTTCGCGCAGGCCCGCCGACAGACTGCCGCCGGCGCGGATCGACTGGACGATGTTGTCGGACGCCAGGCGCAGGCGACGATTGTGGACCGTCTGCGCGGTCAGCCGCATCCCTTCGAGGATGGGCAGGCGGCTGGCGACCATCGTGGCCATCGTGCGGGCCAGGCGCGCGGCGTGGAGGTCGCGGATCAGCCGGCCGATCAGCGGCACCTTCAGCGTCCAGCTGTCGAACGCCAGGCGATTGCGTTCGTCGCGCAGCAGCCACCAGACCAGCGCGCCGAGTGCGAGGAGGCCGATCAGCATCGCCCACCAATAGCTCGCCATCACGGCGGACAGCCACATGACGGCGCGCGTCAGGAAGGGCAGCTGCTGGCCGACATCGTCGAACTGCTCCACCACCTTGGGCACGACGAAGACCATCAGGGCGGCCACCACGACCATCGCCACGATCGCGAGGACCACGGGATAGGCCAGCGCGGACAAGACCTTGGACCGAATTGTTGCCTGCCGTTCTAGGAGGCTGGCCAGCCGTTCGAGGATCTCCGGCAGGGTGCCCGAACTTTCGCCCGCCGACACGGTCGCACGGAACAGGGCGGGAAAGCTCTTCGGTTCGCGACCCATCGCGTCGGCCAGCCGCCGGCCTTCGGCCACGCCGTCGCGCACGGATCCCACGATCCGGCGCACATGGGGTCGGTCGGATTGGCGCGCGACCAGGCGCAGAGTCTCTTCCAGCGGGGTCACCTGGCTGATTTCCGCCAGTTGGCGGGTCGCCAGCGTCAGCTCCTTCTGGGTCAGTTTGTGGCGCGCCAGGGTGAAGAACGGGGTGGCGTCGGCGGAGTCGGCGGCGGCCTCGTCCAGCGTGACGACATAGAGGCTGCGCGACGCCAGCCGCTCGCCCGCGTCGGTGCGGGTAGCGGCCGCCATACGGCCCCGCCGCTCTCGCCCGGCGGTGTCGATCGCGAGGTAGGACCAGTCGGCCATGGCGACCCTCCTACGCCTCGTCGGCGGCCGTGTCGCGCCGAGAGATGCGAATCGCCTCGGCCGGGGTGGTCACCCCCTCCAGCACCAGTCGCCGCGCCTCCGCGGACAAGCCGGGGGCCGTGGCGAAGGCATGGGCGGCGATGGCCTCTTCGTCCGCGCCTTCGTTGATCAGCCGGCGCACGGTGTCGTCCACGCGGATCGCTTCGAACACCCCGACGCGGCCCTTGAAGCCCGTCTGCGCGCACGCGTCGCACCCTTGCCCCTCCCACACGGTCGAGCCTGGCGGGATGCCGAGCGTAGCCGCCGTTCCGGCGTCGGCCTCGTGCGGGGCGCGGCAGACGGGGCACAGACGGCGCACCAGCCGCTGCGCCAGAACCGCGCGAAGCGTGGAGGCCAGCAGGAAGGGTTCGATCCGCATATCGCGCAGCCTGGTGATCGCGCCCGCGGAGTCATTGGTGTGGACGGTGGAGAGCACCAGGTGGCCGGTCAGCGACGCCTGCACGGCGATCTCGGCCGTCTCCCGATCGCGGATCTCGCCCACCATCACCACGTCGGGGTCCTGGCGCAGGATCGCGCGCAGGCCGCTTGCGAAGGTCAGTCCGACCTTGGCGTTGACCTGCGTCTGGCCCACGCCCTCCACGGCGTATTCCACCGGGTCCTCGACCGTCAGGATGTTGCGGCTGCCGTCGTTCAGTTGGGTCAGGCCGGCATAGAGCGTGGTGGTCTTGCCCGACCCCGTGGGTCCGGTGACCAGCAGGATGCCGTTGGGTTCGGCCAGCGCGTCGCGCAGCACGGCGGCCGGGCGGCCGGTGATGCCCAGCGCGTCCAGGTCGATGCCCGCCTTGTCCTTGTCCAGCACGCGCAGCACGACCCGCTCGCCCGCGCGGTTGGGCAGGGTGGAGACGCGCACGTCGATCAGCTTGCCGCCGAGCTGAAGGCTGATGCGCCCGTCCTGCGGCACCCGCCGTTCCGCGATGTCGAGGCGCGCCATGACCTTGATCCGGCTGACGACGACCGGGGCGACGTGCGGCGGCATCCGCAGTTCCTCGCGCAGCACGCCGTCCTCGCGCATCCGGATCACCAATCCGGTCTCGTAGGGTTCGACATGGATGTCGGACACGCCGCGCCGCGCCGCCTCCGCGATGATGCCGTGGACCAGGCGGATGGCGGGCGCGTCGTCGGCGGAATCGAGCAGGTCGTCGGCGGTGGGCAGGTCGCCGGCCACCAGGTCCAGCCCGTCCGCCGCGCCGATCTCTCCCGCCAGGCCCATCGCCTGCCCGTCGATGGCATAATGGTCGGAGAGGTGCCTGTCGAAGGTCCGCGCGTCGACCATGTCCACCGCAAAGGCGTGCCCCAGCCGGCGGCGGACCTCCAGCAGGCGGCGCGGATCGGCCCCGTCGCGCACCGCCAGCCGCTGTCCCTCCGCGTCGATCAGGACCACGCCATGCTCGCGCGCGAAAGCGTAGGGCAGGTCGTGACGCCGCTCCAGCGCGGGCAGGGGTTCGGCGGCGAGACCGGTGTCCGGATCGTGGAGCAGCGGAACCGTCGCCATTAGCGCGGCGGCTCCGGCGGCAGGAAGTCGGGATCGCCGGCACCCGTCGCGGCCGGCTCGACCGGCACGTTCACCACGGTGCCCGGAGGCAGCGGCTGGCCGTTCGCGTCGTAGCCTTCGATTACCTCGTCATCGGGCCGCACGACGAAGCCGCCGGGCGGCACGGCACCCATATAGTCGCGCGCCAGCTGGTCGAGCGCCGGCTCCTCGTCCGGCCGCCGCCGCAGCTGAACGTCGCGCGCCGTGCTCCACCGTCGGGCGGCCAGGCGCGCCGCGTCCTCGCGCGATCGCAGGATGGTGGGCCGGATAAAGACCACCAGGTTGGTCTTGGCGCGCGCCGTGCTCTTGGACCGGAACAGGGCGCCGATCAGCGGCAGGTCGCCCAGCAGCGGGATCTTCTCCAGCGTGAACCGCTCGTTATCGTCCAAGAGGCCGCCGATCGCCACGATTTCCCCGTCGTCCACCACCATCGTGGTGTCGAACGACCGCTTGTTCAGGATCAGGTCCGTGTTGTTGCGCGCGACCGGCCCGGCGATCGACGACACCTCTTGCCGGATCGCCAGGCGGACCTCGCCGGACGAGTTCACCTGTGGCGTCACTTCCAGCTTGATCCCCACCTCCTCGCGCTCCGTCGTGCGGAACGCGTTGTCGAAGTTGTTGGACAGGGCCTCGCCAGTGGTGATCGGGATCTCCTGTCCGACCAGGAAATTGGCGGTCGTGTTGTCCAACGTGACGATCGACGGCACCGACAGCAGGTTCGACGTGCTGTCGGACTTCACCGCGTTGACGATCGCCGCCAGGATCGCGTCGGAACCCAGAGTTGTGGCAAAGCCCGCCAGCGCGCCGGTGGCACCCAGGATCGACGACACCGCCGCCTCTTGCAGCGTGTTGGTGATCGGGCTGTTCGTGCTGGTGGTGACCACGTTTCCATTGATGGTGGTGCTCTGGGTGTTCAGCAGCGTGGCACCTGCCGCGCCCGCGATCGTCAGGATGTTAGGGCTGGCGTTCGAGTAGTTGGTCGACAGGAATGGCGCGCCGTTGGTGGTGGTGGGCGCCAGCAGGAACTGCACCCCCAGTTGCTTGGCCGCGGTGTCGCCGATCTCGACGATGATCGCCTCGACCAGCACCTGTGTCTTGCGCTCGTCCAGCTGGCGAATGGTCTCGCCCAGCATTCGCTGCAGGTCGGGATTGGCCGCGATGATGATCGCGTTCACCCCTTCGGCCCGGGTGACGACCGCCGAACCGCGCCCAGTCAGCGGGTTGGTGCCGGCAGGCGACGCCGGGGCGCTGGACACCGGCGCGGGCGCGGCCTGGGTGGGCGTGGTCCGGTTGTCGTCCCGGAACAGTCCGGATCGGGTCGTGCTGGTGGCGGACGACGGCGCGCTGGCGGCCGGAGTGGGCTGGCTGGGGGTCTGGCCGACCAGCTGTTGCAGCACGGGCAGCAGGGCCGCGGCATCCGCATGCTCCAGGCGATAGACCCGAATTTCTGTTCCGCTGGCGGCGCGCCCGTCCAGTTCGCCCGCGATCTGGGCGAAGCGCGCGACATCCTCGCTCGTCCCGCGCAACGCCACGGCGTTGGCGGAATCGACCGGCGACACCGCGACTCCGCCCTCACCGGCCAGTCCGGTCAGCGCCTCGGCCACCTCCCGCGCGCCGGCGTTCTTCAGATAGACGATCCGGCTGGCGGACGTGTCCCGGTCCAGCCGGCGCAGCACTTCGCGCAAACGCGGGATGTTGTCGGCATAGTCGACCACCACCAGCGAATTGCCGGCCTTGTTCGCGGTGATCGACCCGTTGGCGCTGACCAGCGGGCGCAGGGTCTCGACCAGCGCCGTCGCGTCGGCGGAGCGGAGCCGGATGACCTCGGTGACGAAGGCGTTGCGGTTGGCCGCGCGTCCGACCGGGGTGGGCTGGCCCGCCGCGGTCTCGGCGGGCTGGATGCGATAGGCGCCGTTCGCCGACGGGATCGCCACCAGGCCGTTGGCGCGCAGGGTGGACAGGAATATCTCGAAATATTCGGACCGGCTGAGCGGGCGGTCCGACACCACCGTCACCTTTCCCTGCACACGCCCGTCCACCACGAAGGTGCGGCCGGTCACCCGCGCGGCCTCCTGCACGAAGGCGCGGACGTCGGCATCGCGCAGGTTCAGCACATATTGCGCCTGCGCGGCCGCCGGCACGAGCACGGGGGCGAGCGCGAGGGAGAGCGCGGCGACGCGCCAGCGGGGTCGATGCGGGGTCATTGGGCGTCCAGAATCAGGGCGACGTTCGAGACGGCGGCGCCCCGCTCCACGCCCAGCGTCAGGCGGGCGCCAGGGGCCAACTGCGACTGCAGCCGGGCCAGGTCCGCGGCGGAGCGGATCGCCTGGCCGTTCACGGATCGGATCACGTCGCCCGGCCGCAGCCCGGCCTGGCGAAAGGCGCGTCCGTCACCTTGCGGGGACACGGCGACGCCGGTCACCTGCCCTCCGGCGGCGCGCGGCGCGAAGCCGATGCCGGCGCGCAGGGCGGCGGGGGTCAGGCCGGCATTGGGATTGGCGTCGCCGGATGCGGGTGGGGGCGCGGGCGCGGGTGCCGGCGAGGCGAAGGGTGAGCCGCCGGCGTCGGCCGCGGCTGGTGCCCCCGCGGAGGGACCCGCGTTCGCGGCCTGGCTGGCGTCGGCCGCCGCCTTTGCGCGATCCTGGTCCAGATACAGCACCTCGCGCGCGCCACCCCGGTCGATCAGGACGTTGTCGAACGCCACGCCGGCCAGCGTGGCCCCGCCCTCGATCTCCTGCCCCACGACATAGCTGTTCTGGATGCCGTCCGCGCCGGCGATGATCGCGGAGCCTCCGCCCGTCGCCTGGTTCACCGTCACGCCGAACAGGGTGAGGTTGAGCGCGGTCACCGCCACCGCCGGCTGTCCCGCCGCCGGATCGACCCCGCGAAAGAACGGATCGAACCCGCCGAACAGCGCCTGGCGCTCGGCCAGTCCCGGCACGGCGAGCGGCTGCGGCCGCCAGTCGCCGAATGGGCCGACGGGCGTCGCCAACGCCCAGACCAGCCGGGCGATCTGGGTGGCCAGCAGCGTCAGCGCGACCAGCTCCACCCAGGCATAGCGGTCGCCGCGCGTCAGGCGCGCGAGCAGGCGGCGCGTCGGCGCGTCGCTGAGCAGCTTCAAGAACCAGACCTCCGGCGGACGTGGAACGACGGCCTATTGCAGATTTGTGGACGGCGCGCGACTCCGCCTCCGCGTGCCGTCCGTTGGCGGACCGTCAGAAGGTGACGGCGGCGCTGATGCCGAAGGTGCGACCCACGTCATAGGTGTTGATGTCCAACCGCGAGCCACCCAGCGTTTGGGTCTCCGAATAGTCGGTGCCCAGGATGTTGCGCGCCTCGAACTTCAGCTCCAGCGTGCTGCGCCCGACGAACGGCACGCCTTCGCGCGCCACGAAGTCCAGCTGCACGCCGGGCTTCTCCACGAAATCGGGCGTCAGGTTCGGCCCCCGGTTGGTCGCGCGCTTGCTGGCATAGCTCATGATCAGCGTGGCCTGGCTCAGCCGGTCGGTGTCCTCGATCCCCACCTGCACATTGCCCAGATGTCGCGACTGCCCGGTCAGGCGCAGCTTGCGGGTGGTGTCGAACACCAAGGTGGCGTCGATCGGGTTGGGTGCGCTGGTGAAGCTGACGGTCGTGTCGCCGTCCCGCACGTTCACGTCGGATTCGGTGTAGGTGTAGTTGCCGATCAGGACGAGGCGGCGGCTGCCGAAATACGCCCCGCCCAGCCGATCGAGCGGAACATACTTCACCAGTTCGACCTCCGCGCCATACAGGTCGGCGCGCGGCGCGTTGGCGAAGGAGGTGACGAAGGTCGATCCGACCTGCACCGCCGTCGCCTCGATCGGCTTGTCGATGTGCTTGTAGAACCCCGCCAGGGTGAAGCGTTGATCGCGATCGAAGTACCACTCGTACCGCGCCTCGGCGTTCGTCAGTTCGCTGTCCTGCAGGAACGGGTTCCCGAAGAAGGTGCGGCTCGACTCCGTGTCGCGGAACGGCTGCGGTGCCAGTTCGCGGAATTGGGGCCGCGCGATCGTGCGCGATCCCGCCACGCGCAGCTGCATGTCGGGCGCGAAGGTCCAGGTCGCGGTCGCCGCCGGCAGGAAATAGTCGTTGTCGATCCGGTTGCCGGGCAACGCGCCCGCGCCCACCAGCGCCAGCGGAGTGACCGATTGGCGGCCGTTCTCGTACCGGACGCCCAGGTTCAGGCGCACGTCGGTCACGGGCTCGATGTCCGTCTCCACATAGCCGGCGTGGACCCGCAGCGCGGCGTTGTAGGCCGCCGAACCAAACCCGCCGGTCGTCTCGCGCAGCAGCACGTTGAAGGTCTGGACGTTGAAGTCGGACAGCAGATAGTCGATCCGCTCCTGCGCCACGCCCAGCGGCAGGGCGGCGGTCGGAAAGAAGTCGAAGTCGCGGCGCACCGCCTGGCGATCGTTCTGGGTGTAGGCATAGCCCGCCCGCACCGTCCAAGCGATGGCGGTCGGCAGTTTATAGCCCAGGTCCAGACCGCCGTAATACACGTCGTCGTTCAGCGTGCTGAACGCGATCGTCGCGTTCTGGCCGGGCGCGCGCAGGTCGTTGGTGTAGTCGCCGATCGTGTCGTTGAAGGCGTAGGAATAGGCGCGTTCATAGGGGGCCTTGCGCTTGGAATTGGCGTAGGATCCGCGCAGGTCGACCGCCAGCCGACCGAACTTGAACTCGCCCACGCCCTGCACGTCGTACAACTGCCGCTCGAACCAGCTGGTGATGCCGGTCTGCAGGGTGGCGTCCGGCCGCACCAGGCTGGGGTCGACGGTGGACGTGTCGTTGCCGACGGACACGCGCGCCTCCTTCAGCGTGTCGCGGATGAACAGGTTGTTGATCCGGATCTTGTTCTCTCCGAACTCCAGCCCGGTGGCGACGAAGCCGTTCACCACGGCGCGGTTCTGGGTCGAGACGAAGCGGAAATCCTGGCTGGCGATCAATTGGTCGCCGCTCTGCGCGCCCAGCTGCTGATTGCCGAAGCGCGTGCGCCAGCTGTTCGACAGGCCGGCCGTCGCGATGATGCCCAGCTCCGCCCCGCCCAGCGGAAAGGTCTTGCCGGCCGCCAGCGTGCCGGAGAAGTTGGGCGGGATGTCGCCGTTCTTTTGGATCACGGTGGTGGGGCTGTTGACCAGCCCTTGGGTGATCGACTGGATCTGCGCGCGTGAGAAGTCGGCTCCCTCGATCACCCGATTGCCGGTCGCGATCGCGGCCGCCAGCCCGTCGGGCACCGAGCGGGTGCCGTCGTCGAAGCCGGTGAAGTCGCTGTCGGAGCCATAATAGGTATAGCCCAGCAGCCCCGTGGTCTCGCTGTCGCCGCTGATCCCGACGCCAGCCGTCAGGAACGCCTCGCGCGGGGCGACGCGGGTCGTCAGGTTGATGACGCCGCCTCCGAACTCTCCCGGAAAGCTGGCGGAGAAGGTCTTCTGCACGACAGTGGACGCCAGGATGGAAGTGGGGAACAGGTCGAGCGGCACGACCCGGCGCAGCGGTTCCGGGCTGGGGAGCGGCGCCCCGTTCAGGAGCGCCAGGGAGTAGCGTTCGCCCAGGCCGCGGACATAGACGAACCGACCGCCGACCACGGACAGCCCGGTGACCCGCTGAAGCGCGCCGGCCACATCGCCGTCGCCCTGCCGCGCGATATCGGTCGCCGACAGGACGGAGACGATCTGGGGCGTGGAGCGGATCACGGGCGGAATGTTGCCGGTGATCACGATCCCCTCCCCGGTCACGTCCGCGCCCGGGCCGGAAATGTCGACGGGCTCGTCCGCCACCGGGTCGGCGCCGGGTTGGGCGGTGTCGACGATCTCGCTCTGCGCCTCGTCGTCCGGCAGCGTCTCGCTGGCCGTGGTCGAAGTCGGCGGCGGGGTGGGAGAGGAAGCGCCGGTCTGGCCCATCGCCGGCGAGGCGAGCGCCGTCGTGGCGAACAGGGCGATGGTCAACGATGTGCGCATGGTGGCCCTTCCGGGGAACGGTGTGTGACGGGGCGGCGGCCGTCCGGCGCGCCGCCCGCTCGCGTGCTGGTCAGGCCGTCGGGCGTGCCGGGATGGTCAGGCAGGACGGGGAGCCGGTGGCCCCCAGGCCGCACGCCCAGCCGCGGAACCAGTTGTCGTTCGCGTCGCGCACCGCGCCGATGTAATTGGTCGACATGAAAAACGGTGCCAGGGTCATGGCGTTGAAGGCCGGCACCGCCGTTTCCGCCGCGCCGTTTACGACCACGTCGGTCAGGGTGTTGGTGAAGGAGGCGTTGTTGTTCGTGCCCGCCGTGAAGACGGCGGCCACCTGCTCCGACGTCACATCGGTATCCTGGGTGTAGGGCGACATGCACTGGAAGGCGACCGAGTCGAAGCGCGGCGGCCCGTTCTCGTCCGCGCCCGCGTTCGCGGCCTGCACGGTCGGCGCGTCGTCGATGTCCAGGCAGGTGTTGTTCGGATTGACGACCAGGCCGTTCGCCAGCCGAATGTCGCCGCCGCCCCGCAGCAGGATCGCCGACGAGCGCCGGCCCAGGAAGGTGAAGTTCGCCAGCCGCGAGTCGGAGCGCGGCAGAGCGCCCAGAGGCTTATCGTTCGAATCATATTCGACAATGTGGTCGCCGCCATCGGCGCGCTGGGTCACGATCGCGAACTGCAGGTTGCCGGCATAGCCGGAGTCCTGGTCGATGCTGTCGTCGTCGTTGCCGGTCAGCACCAGATAGCGCGAGTTCACCGTGCCGCCGAACCACTCGATCCCGTCGTCGGAGCTGTTGTGGACCGACACGTATTCGAAGATCGTGCCCGATCCCACGCCAGCGAGCGTGATCCCGTTCAGCTCGTTGTTGTCGGCGACCTTGAAGCCGGAAAAGCGCAGTTCGAGATAGCGGATCGATCCGGACGAATCGTTCGGCGAGGCGCCGCCATAGACGGACCCCGCCGTCCCTTCGACCGGTGCCTGGCACTGGACAGAACCGCCCGCGGCACCCTGGTCCCCGCAATCGGCGATCGGCGCGCGACCCAGGATCACCAAGCCACCCCACTCGCCGATCGAATTGTCCGTCGACTGGCCGATCACGTTGTTGCGGCTGGTCATGATGACGGGCGCGTTCGCGTTGCCGTCCGTGTTCAGCTGCGATCCGCGATTTACCGCCAGGAAGTCGGCGCCGCTGGCCCCGAACAGCACGACGCCCGCGTCGATCGTCAGGACACCGCGCTGGCGACCGGCGATCGGCGCGCCGGGGTCGGCACCCAGGTCCTGGCCGACTTCGACCTTGCCCGACAGGGAATAGATCGTGCCCGCCAGGTTCTGCAGCCGACGCGAACCGGTCAGCACGCCGGCCAGCTGACAATTGCGCAGCACTTCCCCGCTGCCGGTCGTAATCGTGCCGGAGTCGGAGGTGCCGGTGGGGCAGCTGGCGGCGGGACCCTGCGGGGTGGGCGCGGGAGTCGCGGGCGGCGGCGGCGGCGGAGCGGGCGCCGGAGCCGGCAGCACGACGATCTGGCCCTCGCCGGGCGACGCGATGTTGTCGGCACCGCAGCCGGCGAGCGCGGCGAAGGACACGCCGGCGATCGCCGATCGGATGAGCTGCGTGTTGTTCATGGCAAGTACCCCCAAGGTGACCGGAATCGGTGGGCCGCACGCGATGCCGTGCGAGCACCACCGCCCTCTAGCCGCGCTGTTTGACGGGCCTGCGTCAGCGGGGTGACAGTTCGGAGACTCTACCCTCGATCCGCGCCGCTTGCCGCGCGGACGCCGGGCGGTAGGACGGGATCGATGATCGGCTTTTTCGACGCCCGCCAACTCTCCCACGCGCCCGTGCGTGAGCTGCAGGATGGCGATTGGGTGCCCTATGCGGAGGTTCCCACCCGCGCCGAGGCCGTCCTGGCGGCGGTCGGTCCCCTCGCGCGCCCGGACGACCGGGGGGAGGCCCCCATCCGGGCGGTGCACGACGCGGCCTATCTGGCGTTCCTGCGAACGGCGGCCGAGCGGTGGCGGGCGGAGGGGCGGGCGGGCGACGCGATCGGCTATGCCTGGCCGATCGTCGCCCGGCGCGCCGTCGCGCTGGAGCGGATCGACGCGCTTCTGGGCCGGTACACGATGGACGCGGGCACGCCGCTGACGCCGGACAGTTGGACCGCCAGCTACTGGAGCGCGCAATCGGCGCTAGCTGCGGCGAGCGCGGCGGTCTCCTCCGCGGGGCGCGCCTTCGCGCTCTGCCGGCCGCCGGGGCACCATGCCGGTCGCGACTATGCCGGCGGCTACTGCCACCTGAACGCCGTCGCCATCGCGGCCCAGGCGGCGATCGACGGGGGCGCGGGTCGCGTTGCCATCCTGGACATCGACTATCATCACGGGAACGGCACGCAGGACATCTTCTGGCGACGCGGCGACGTGTTCTTCGCCTCGCTCCACGCCGATCCCGCGACGGATTTCCCCTTTTATTGGGGGCACTCGGACGAGCGCGGGGCCGGAGAGGGAGAGGGGGCCACGCTGAACCTGCCCCTGCCGCGCGGCACCGCGCTGATCGGGTTCCGCCGGGCGCTGGCCAGGGCGCTGGACGCGGTGGCGCGCTTCGGACCCGACCTCCTGCTCGTCAGTTTCGGCGCGGACACCTGGATCGGCGACCCGCTCGGCCACTTCGCGCTCGCCAGCGAGGACTACGGGCCGATCGCACGCGATATCGCCGGCGGTGGCTGGCCGACCGCGGTGGTGCTGGAGGGCGGCTACGCGCTCGACGCCCTGGGCCGCAACGTCGCCGAGTTTCTGAAGGGGCTGGACGCGGGACCGCGCTGAGACGGGCATCTGAGGGTCGGCCGAACGGCGGCACGCCGGCACCCAGCGCCGGGTCCACCGCTCCGCTGCTTCCCATGCGTCCGCTGAGGGGTGGAATTGGTCGGGGATAGAGGATTCGAACCTCCGGCCCCTGCCTCCCGAAGGCAGTGCTCTACCAGGCTGAGCTAACCCCCGACCGGGGCCCGCCGGGGCTGCCGGCGGGAAGCGGGGCTATAATGAGGCCGGTGGGCCGGTGCAAGCCGACAGGTGCACTCGAGGGCTTAGGCGGCGGCGCGGCGCAGCCGGTCGTTGATCGCCAGCCCCAGCCCGGTCGCCGGCACCGGCGCGACGGCGATGGCCGCCGCCGGTGATGCGTCCGCGCGGTGCAGCGCGTCGAACAGCCGCGCCGCCGCCTCCACCAAGTTACCGCTCGCCGACAGCGTGTCGTCGCCACCGTGCGCGCCAAAGCCGATCAGCCACTCCCCCGCCCGGCGCTCGGTCGCGCCGAGTCGCAGCGGCTTGGCGGGCGCATAGTGGCTGTGGAGCTGGCCCGGGGACTGCAGGGGGCCGGCCGTCTCGATCGGCAGGTCGAGCACCACCGGTCCCGGCCGGAGCAGCCGCAGGCGCCCGTCGGTCACCGCGACCACGGTCGACTCCAGCCCGTGCGGGGTCGGCCCATCGTCGAGCACCAGCGGCACGCGGCCGCCAAGGCTCGCCACCACATGCTCCGCGCGGGTCGGGCTGATGCCGCCGCTCGCATTGGCGGACGGCGCGGCGAGCGGGCGGTCGCTCGCCTGGAGGAGGGCGCGCATCGCGCGGCCCGCCGGCACCCGCAGGGCGACGGTCGGCAAGCCCGCGGTCGCGAGCGTCGCCAGCCCGCTGTCGGAGCGCCGCCGGACCACCAGGGTCAGCGGGCCGGGCCAATGCGCGTCCGCCAACGCCGTCGCAGCGGCGTCGAGCACCCCCAGCCGCTTCGCCGCCGCGCGGTCGGCGACGTGGACGATGAGCGGGTTGAAGCCTGGTCGGCCCTTCGCGGCATAGACCCGCGCCACCGCCTCCGGGTTCGTCGCGTCGCACGCCAGGCCATAGACGGTCTCCGTCGCGACCGCGACCGGCCAGCCGTCCCGGATCAGCCGGGACGCGTCCGCCAGAGAGGCCGCGTCGACCGGCCGGACGTCGGTGGAAAGCGGGGCCATCGCGCCCTATAGTGCGCGATCACCGCTCAACGAAAGTCGCCCATGACCTACACGCCTCCCGTCGCCGAACAGCGCTTCGCGCTGGACACTTGCGCGGGCATCGACGGAATGGTCGAACCCGACCTGATCGAAGCGATCCTGGACGGCGCGGGGCAGTTCGCGGCGGGCGAGTGGGCGCCGCTCAACCGGATTGGGGACACGGTGGGCGCCAAGCTGACGGACGAAGGCGTCGTGCTGCCCGACGGTTTTCACGCCGCATACCAGGCCTATGTCGAGGGTGGCTGGGGGACGATCGGCGGGCCGGAAGCCTTTGGCGGGCAAGGCCTGCCCTTCACGCTGCAGACGGTCGTGCAGGAGGATCTGGGCACCGCGAACATGGCCTTCGGGCTGGTCACCATGTTATCCTACGGCGCGATCGAGGCGCTGGTGGCGCACGGGTCGGACGAGCTTAAGGCGCTCTATCTACTGAAGCTGGTTTCCGGTGAGTGGACGGGCACCATGAACCTGACGGAGCCGCAGGCGGGCAGCGACGTGGGCGCGCTTCGGACCACCGCCACCCCGGCGGGCGACGGCAGTTGGCGGATCAAGGGCCAGAAGATCTACATCACATTCGGCGATCATGACCTGACCGACAACATCGTCCATCTGGTGCTGGCCCGCACGCCGGACGCGCCGCTGGGCACGCGCGGGATCAGCCTGTTCCTGGTGCCCAAATTTCGGCTGAACGTCGACGGCAGCCCTGGTGCGTCGAACGATGCGAAGGCGGTCTCCATCGAGCACAAGCTGGGTATCCACGCCTCGCCCACCTGCACCATGGCCTACGGCGACGCGGACGACTGCCACGGCTGGCTGATCGGGCCGGAGCACGGCGGCATGCGCGCCATGTTCACCATGATGAACAACGCGCGCATCAACGTCGGCGGTCAAGGCGTGCAGATCGGCGAGCGGGCGACCCAGGCCGCCGTCGATTACGCCACCAATCGAATCCAGTCGGCGCGCGCCGGCGGCAACTCCAAGGATCCGGTGGCGATCATCGACCATCCCGACGTGCGCCGGATGCTGCTCCGGATGAAGGCGCTGACGGAGGCCGCGCGGGCGCTTTTGTATCAGGCCTGCGGCGCGGTGGACCGGGCGTCGGCCGGTGATGCGGAGGCGCGCGGGCTGGCCGACCTGCTTACCCCGCTGATCAAGGCCTACGGCACCGATGTGGGAGAGGAGGTCGCCTCCATCGGCATCCAGGTCCATGGCGGCATGGGGTATGTCGAGGAGACCGGCGCGGCCCAGCATCTGCGCGACGCGCGCATAGCGGCGATCTACGAAGGGACCAACGGCATTCAGGCCGCCGACCTGGTGGGGCGCAAGCTGGGCCTGGAGGGTGGCGCGGTGTTCGATCGACATCTGGCCGCGTGCCGGGCCGAGGCGGGCGAGCACCCGGCGCTGCGCGAACTGATCGACGCCTGCGCGCGGGTCGCCGACGGCTATCGCGCGGGGTCTGTCGACGACCGGCTGGCGGGCTCCGTGCCGTTTCTGGAGATGGTGGCGACGGCCAGTTGCGGGGCGCTGATGGCGCGTCAGGGTCGAGAGGCCGCTCGCCGGATCGAGAGCGGCGAGGGCGCGGACTGGTTGCGGATGAAGGGGCTGACGACCGCCTTTTACCTGGACCATGTCGTGCCAGCCGCGACCGGGCTGGAACGCGCGGCCTCGGCGGGCAGCCACGGGTTCTACTCGCTTCCGGCAGAGGCATTCCTGGCGGCGTGACGGGTCAGTCGTCGGCCAGTTCGCTGATCGTCAGCCGCAGCCGGTCCAGCCGTGCGCGCAGGTCCGGCCATTCGTCGGTCAGGAAGGCGTCCCGTTCCAGCGCGCGCAGCCGTCGCGTGCCGTCGCTCGCCACGAACAGCCCGACGCCGCGTCGCGCCTCCACCAGCCCGCGCTCCTGGAACCACGCATAGGCCCGGGCCACCGTCAGCGGATTGGCGCCCACGATCGCGGCAAAGGCCCGCACGGACGGCAGCGGGTCGCCGTCGCCGTGCTCCCCGTCCAGGATCGCCGCGGCGATGCGGTCGCGCAGTTGCAGATAGACGGGCCGATCGCTCACCCGGTGTCCCATGCGCCTGACACACGGCCCCTGGCAAGGCTCCGCGGGCGGCGATCGGGCGCGCGGCAACAATCCCCTTGGCATCCCCGCCGCGGCCGCTAGGGTCCGGCGCCAGGGACAGACCGCTCTTCAGAAGCGGCGCGACAAGGTGGAGTGACGGCCGTGGGCTTCAAGAGCATCGAGCTTTGGCAGGAGGGCGACTGGATCACCGCCATCGCCGTGGGGGTGCTGGTCGCCTTTCTGTCGATCGGCGGGGTGGTCGCCGGCCGCAGCACGCCGGAGTTCGCGGGGCACCCCAAGGGCCTCTACATGCTGTTCTTCGCCGAGATGTGGGAGCGGTTCTCCTTCTACGGCATGCGCGCGCTCCTGGTGTTCTACCTGACGAAGCACTGGCTGTTCGACGACGGCAAGGCGCAGCTGATCTATGGGTCCTACCTCAGCCTCGTCTACATCACGCCGGTCCTGGGCGGTTATTTGGCCGACCGGTATCTGGGGCAGCGCAAGGCCGTGCTGTTCGGCGGCGTGCTGCTGGCATTGGGTCACCTGTTCATGGCCGTGGAGGGTCCGGCGGCCGTCGGCCACACCAACAATCCAGCCATCTTCGTCTTCTGGCTGGCGCTGGCGCTCATCATCGTGGGCTCCGGCTTTCTGAAGGCGAACATCTCGGTGATGGTGGGTCAGCTCTATCCGCTGACCGACGTGCGCCGCGACCCGGCCTACACGATCTTCTACATGGGGATTAACGTCGGTGCCGCGCTGGGCACCATTCTGGTCGGGTATCTCGGCGAGACGCTGGGCTGGGGTTGGGGCTTTGGTCTGGCCGGGATCGGCATGGTCGCGGGGCTGATCGTCTTCGTGCTTGGGAAAGGCGCGTTGCGCGGCGCGGGCGAGCCGCCCGCCGCCCTGCCGCGTGGCCGCGAATGGACGCTGTACGGGTTCGGCATCGCGGCCGTCGCGGTGATGTGGGCGCTCATCCAGTATCAGGACGTCATTCAGACGCTGCTGATCATCTCTGGCATCGCTCTGCTGGGCTATGTTCTCTACGAAGCGTTCAAGCTGCCCAAGCAGCCGCGGGAACGGATGTTCGCGATCCTGTTCCTGATCGCGCTCAATCCGCTGTTCTGGGGCCTGTTCGAGCAGGCGGGAGGTTCGCTCAACCTCTACACCGATCGCTTTGTCGAAGGCGTGGGCGAGGGCGGTGTGCCCGCGTCGCTGTTCCAGTCGATCAATCCGATCTTCATCATCCTGCTCGCCCCTGTCTTCGCCGCCCTGTGGCAGGTGATGGGCCGTCGGCGGCTGGAGCCCTCCGCGCCGGCCAAGTTCGCCTTTGCGCTGATGCTGGTGGGACTTGGCTTCCTCGTCTTTGTTCTGGGCGCGAACTCGGTCGGACTGGCCGCGACGCCCGTGCTGTTCGTGTTCCTGCTGTATTTCCTGCACACGGCGGGCGAACTGTGTCTCTCTCCGGTCGGATTGTCCGCCATGAACCGGCTCGCACCGACCTTCCTGGCCTCGCTGATCATGGGCGCGTGGTTCTACATGACCGCGGTCGGCAACTTCGTGGCCGCCAAGATCGGCGAGGCGACGGGCGGCGAGGACGGCGAGATGACCAAGGAGGCGACGCTCGCCATCTACAATCAGATCGGCTGGGTCGCGATCGCGGTCGGTGTGGTGGTCCTGCTGATCAGCCCGGTCGTTAAGCGATGGATGCATCTCGACACGTTGACCGACGACACGGCGGATCACGAAATGCTGGGGCGGCAGCAGTTGGCGGAACCCGCGGCGGCGGGGGTGGACACGCGCGGCGAGGTCGAACGGATATGATCGGGGGACGAAGCAGGATGACGGGCAGGATGATGAGCGGGAAACTGGCCGCGGGCGCGGCGCTCGCGGTGCTGTTGGCCGGGTGTGCCACGACCGGCACGACGAACGATCGCGGTGCCGCCGCCGATCGTCCTGCGGCGGGTCGCGGAGTGGTGGCGACCGACGACCCCTATCCGTCGACCTACCGCCCCTATCCGGGCGTCGTCACGGCCATCACGAACGCGACGATCTTCGACGGCGAAGGCGGGCGGATCGACGGCGGGACGGTCGTGCTGGCGGACGGCAAGGTGCAGGCGGTCGGACCCGCCGGCACCGCGATCCCGGCGGGTGCCACGACGATCGACGGCACGGGCAAGTGGGTCACGCCCGGCGTGATCGACGTCCACAGCCATCTGGGCGACTACCCGTCGCCGGCGGTGGAGGCCCATTCCGACGGCAACGAGGCGACGGACCCGGTCACGCCGGGCGTCTGGGCGGAGCATTCCGTCTGGCCGCAGGACCCCGGTTTCTCGCGCGCGCTCGCCAACGGCGGCGTCACCACGCTCCAGATCCTGCCGGGCTCAGCCAACCTGTTCGGCGGACGGTCGGTGACCCTCAAGAACGTGGCGGCGCGCACCGCGCAGGGCATGAAGTTCCCGGGCGCGCCCTACGGCCTGAAGATGGCGTGCGGCGAAAACCCGAAGCGCGTCTATGGCGGGCAGGGTCGGATGCCGTCGACGCGCATGGGCAACATCTTCGTCGACCGGTCCACCTGGGCCAAGGCGGCGGCGTACCGGGCGAAGTGGGACAAATACGACCGCGATGGCGGGGACGCGCCCGATCGCGATCTGGACATGGAGACGCTGCGCGGCGTGCTGGACGGCCGCATCCTGGTGCACAACCACTGCTATCGTGCCGACGAGATGGCGAACGTGATCGATATGTCGAAGGAGTTCGGCTACAAGGTCACGGCGTTCCACCACGCGGTCGAGAGCTACAAGATCGCCGACCTGCTGGCGCGCGAAGGCATTTGTTCGGCGATGTGGGCCGACTGGTGGGGCTTTAAGATGGAGGCCTACGATGCGGTCAAAGAGAACATCGCGCTCGTGCAAAAGGCCGGGGCTTGCGCCATCGTGCACTCCGACGACCCCAACGGTATCCAGCGGCTGAACCAGGAGGCGTCGAAGGCGCTGGCGGCCGGGCGTCGCATGGGCTTCGACATCTCCGACGCGATCGCCTGGACATGGCTGTCGTCCAACCCCGCCAAGGCGCTGGGGATCGCCGACCGCACCGGCAGCCTGACGCCGGGCAAGATGGCGGACGCGGTGCTGTGGAACGGCGATCCGTTCTCCGTCTACACACGCCCGGAAAAGGTCTGGATCGACGGGGCGCTGATGTACGACGCGGATGATCCGCGCGGTCGACCGGTCAGTGATTTCGAGTTGGGCCAGCCGGGCGAGGGGGACGTGAAATGACGGGCTTTGCGAAACTGGCGCTGACGACGTTGCTAACCAGCGCCGCGCCCGTCGCGGCGCAGACGGTCGCGATCACCGGTGGGACCGTGGTGATCGGCGACGGGTCGGAGCCTATCCCGAATGGCACGGTCGTTGTGCGCGACGGCCGCGTGGTGTCGGCCGGCGCCGGTGTGGCGGTGCCCGCCGGGGCGGAGCGGGTGGACGCGACGGGCAAGTGGGTCACCCCCGGCCTGGTCGCCGGCTTTTCGCGGTTGGGGCTGGTCGAGGTGGACGCGGTGTCGTCGACGAACGACGCGGTCGCCAATTCCTCCCCATTCTCTGCCGCCATCGACGTGGCCCCCGCGGTGAACCCGCGCGCGGCGAGCATCGCGGTCAGTCGGGCGAGCGGCGTCACGCGCGCCGTG
The DNA here is from genome assembly GCA_965261015.1 of Sphingomonadaceae bacterium. Lineage (GTDB taxonomy): Bacteria > Pseudomonadota > Alphaproteobacteria > Sphingomonadales > Sphingomonadaceae > CBDHCC01. Next base: position 149,927 of record CBDHCC010000002.1, on the reverse strand, counting down.
GTGGCACCGGTCACCGCGCGCTCGATCTTCGCGGGACAGGGCGCGGTGATCGATACCGGGCAGGACATGGACGCCCTGACCCGCAGACGGGCGTTCCAGTATGTCGAGTTCGGCGAAGAGGGCGCGTCGGATGCCGGCGGCAGCCGAGCCGCCGCCCACGCCTATTTCCGCAACGCGCTCCGCGAGGCGCGGGACGTGGCGAGCGGACAAAGAACGACGCCCGTGTCCGGCTCCGCCTCCACCGGGAACGAGACGCTGCCGCTCGAGGAGATCCCGGACACCAGCCTCGTGCGGACGGTGGAGGGGCGGCCGAGCGACGTGCTGCTGTCCCGCTATGACGCGCGCGCACTGGTGCCGGTGATGCAGGGTCGGCAGATGCTGCTGATCCACGTCGAGCGCGCCAGCGACATCCTGGCCATGCTGGACCTGAAGCGTGAGTTCCCGGCGCTGCGAATGGCCCTGGTCGGCGTGGCCGAAGGCTGGACCGTCGCACCCCAGCTGGCGGCGGCGCGCATGCCCGTGATCGCCAACGCGTTGACCGACCTGCCCGCCAGCTTCGAACAGTTGGCGGCCACCCAGTCGAATGTCGGCCGCATGGTGCAGGCAGGGGTCGAAGTCGGCATCGGAATGCTGAACGAGGACGAGACGCGCATGGTGCGGGTCACGACCCAGCTCGCCGGCAATTTGGTCGCCCTGACCCGCGTGCCCGGCGCCACCGGGCTGACCTGGCCGCAGGCCTTCGCCGCCATCTCGTCCGCGCCCGCCGACATCCTGGGCCTGGGCCGAGAGATCGGCAGCCTGGCACCGGGCCGGCGCGCCGACGTCGTGCTGTGGTCCGGCGACCCGCTGGAGCTGTCGAGCGACACGGAGCGGGTCTGGATCGACGGGGTCGAACAGTCGCTCGTCACGCGCCAGACGCGGTTGCGCGATCGCTATGCGACGCCGACGGAAGGCGACCGGCCCAAGGCCTACGACCGCTGAGCGTCCGGCGGTGGGCGCCCTCCTGCTCGCCGCCACCGCCTTCGTCGGCACGCATTTCCTGCTCTCCCATCCCTGGCGCGCGGCGCTGGTGGAGCGGCTGGGCCACAGCCTGTTCGCGCTCGTTTATTCTTCAATCGCGATCGCCACCTTCCTCTGGCTGGCGCTGGCGTGGCGCGCGACGCCGCCGGTCGCCCCCTGGTGGTCCCTGCCGGATTGGGGCTGGGCGGTGGCGAGCCTCGTGATGCTGGCCGCGTCCGTGCTGTTCGCAGGCTCGCTCGTCGGCAATCCCGCGCTGCCCGCCCCCGGCGCGCAGGCGGCGGCCGCGCGCGCGCCGACCGGGGTGTTCGCGATCACCCGGCACCCGATGATGTGGAGCTTTGCGCTCTGGGCCGCGGTGCACTTCGTCGTCTGGCCGACCGCTGCGAACGCGGTCCTGACGGGTGGCATCGCCCTTCTGGCACTCGGAGGCGCGGCCGGGCAGGATCGGCGCAAGGGCCGTGAAATGGGACGGGCGTGGATCGACTGGCGGGCGCGCACCAGCTTCGTGCCCTTCGCGCGGATCGTTGCGGGCAGGACGAGCTGGCGGGTCGCATGGCCGGGTCTGCCGGTGTTGCTGTCCGGGGCGGCGATCTGGCTTTTGGCCAGCTGGGCGCACGGTCCGGTGGCTGGGCAGCTGGTCGGGGTCTGGCGGCTCTAGGGGTGGGGTTTCAGCCCCAGGTGCCGCGCTCCACCCCTCATCGGAAGATGGCGAGACCCGTGACCTGGGCGGCGACGACCCAGCAGACCAGGGTCGCGGCGACGAGCGCCACCGCCAGCCAGTCCCGTCGCCAGACGCCGCGCGCGATCGCCACGAGGTGCACCAGCCCTGCGAACCCGGCGATCAGCAGCCGGCCGACCTCCGACAGCAGCAGGATCGGCAGCGTGCCCGCCGCGTTCACATAGGCGGCGAGACCCCGACCGTGGACGGTGCGCGCCAGCTGGCCGTCCACCCACCAGTGGGACGCGATCAGGCCGAAGGCGATCAGCGCGATCGCGTTGCCCCAGAGCCACGTCGCCCGGCTTGGCCGCGTCACGATGTCGCGGGGCCCGCCGCGGTCGGGTCCACGCCCAGCCGCTCCGCCGCCAACCGCGTGACCGCCACGTCCATCGTGACGTTCGCCACGGTCCGCATGATGTCCGGAAAGGTCTCCACCGCGATCAGCAGCGCCAGCGGCTCGATGGGCACGCCCATCGCTATTGAGATGGGAGCGATCGCGGTGACGAAGCTGATCTGGCCGGGCAGACTGACGGACCCGAGCGTCGTGATCGCGGCGGCCGCCACGCCCGCCAGCATCGCGCCGGCCGTCAGCTCGATCCCGTACCACCGCGCGACGTAGATCACGACCGCCAGGTTCATCGCGGGGCCGGTCACGCGGAAGATCGCGACCGCCAATGGCAGGACCACGTCGGCGACCGCGGGCCGCACCCCCAGATCGCCGGACGACCGCAGCATGGGCGGCAGACTGGCAAGCGAAGATTGGGTGGAGATCGCCACCGCCTGCGCCGGGGCGACCGCCTTGGCGAAGGCGACCAGCCCCGCGCGCCCGCCGATCACCGCCACGCCATAGGCCCCGATCAGCAGGGTGCCGCCGACCGACGCCACGATCAGGACATAATGGGCGAGCGCCCCGAACGCCGCCGCGCCTGCCTTGGCCCCCACCACATAGGCGAGCGCGAAGACACCGACGGGGGCGAGCGCCAGGACCCAGCCGATCACCACCAACATGGCGTCGGCAAGCGCGGAGAAGAATCCGGTCAGTCGCGCGCGCGGTTCCTCGTCCATGCGTACGACCGCGAGCGCGAAGACCGCGGTGAACAGGATCAGCGGCAGAATTTGGTCGTTGGCCGCGGCCGCGACGGGATTTGTGGGCACCAGGCTCAGCAGGAACTCGCCAAAGCCGGGGACGGCACCGACGGGCGCGGCGACGCTGAGTGCGTCGCGCAAGGCCGTCGCCGACGCGGCGGGGATGGGAAACCAGCCGAGCAGCAGCGGGGTGAGGACAGCCGCAATGGCCGCCGACACCCACAACAGGCCGATCATCGTCGCGACCGCTCCGCCGGCCAGCCGCCCGCTCGCCGCCGCGTTGGCGGCCGCGGCGATGCCGGTCACCAACAGCGCCACGATCAGCGGGACGATGGTCATCCGCAGCGCATTCAGCCACAGCGTACCCACCGCCTGCGCCGCCTCTTCGACCCCCGCCGAGCGTCCGGCGAAGGCAATGCCCAGCCCGACGCCGGCGATCAGCGCGGCCAGGATCAGGAGGGCGGGGGTGCGCAGGGTCATGCCGCCCTGTGCGTCAGCGCACGGCCCGTGTCGAGCGGCCGCGGTCGATGGCGCGCCCTACTTGAAGTTGTCGGCGTAGGCCTGGATCTTGAGCGTCTTGGGCGGCGTGGGGATCAGGTGATAGGCGATGCCGTGTTCGTCGGCATAGGCGACGGCCGCGTCCGACGTGGGAAAGGTGAGCGTCACCTGGCTCTGCGTATCCCCCGAACCGGACCAGCCCATCAGGGGATCGGGCCGCCGCGCCTCCGCCTTTTCGAACTCCAGCACCCAGGAGGCGAGGCCGCGCACCCCGGACTGCATGGAGGATTTGGGCTTGTAGAAGATGCGGGCCGGCATAGGGGACGAGTGGCCCAGAGCCCATCGTCCGTCAAGACGGAGGCGAGCGATCCCGCTCGGCGCGCCTGGATCAGTGCGCCCGCTCGACCGCGAAGTCGGCGGCTTCGCGCAGCGCGGCGCGCGCTGCGTTGTCGGCGAAGCGGGACAGCACGTCCTTGGCGCGGTCCGCATAATGGCGCGCGCGCGCCAGCGTATCCGGAATGGCGCCGGTGGATCGCAGCAGCGACTGGGCGTGCGCCAGGTCGGTGTCGCCCGACCGCTGGCCCAGCATGGCGGCCCGCCAAAAGGCGCGGTCCGCCTCGCTGCCCCGGGCGTGCGCCAGGATGACGGGCAGCGTCACCTTCCCATCGCGAAAATCGTCGCCCACGTCCTTGCCCATCGTGGTCTGGTCGGAGACGTAATCGATGGCGTCGTCGACCAGCTGGAACGCCACGCCCAGATTCCGGCCAAAGGCGTCCAGCGCCGCCTCGTCGGCGTCCGGCCGCTCGGCCACCACGGCGGCGATCCGGCACGCGGCCGCGAACAGCGCCGCCGTCTTCGCGCCGATGATCTGGAGGTAGGTGTCCTCGTCCGTCCCGATCTGGCGCTGGGCGGTCAGCTGATCGACCTCGCCCTCCGCGATCACGGCGCTGGCGTTCGACAGGATTTTGAGAACCTTCAGCGACCCGTCCTCCACCATCAGCTCGAACGAGCGGGAGAACAGGAAATCGCCGACCAGCACGCTCGCCGGGTTGCCCCAGATGTGGTTGGCGGTGCGACGACCCCGGCGCAGGTCCGACCCGTCGACCACGTCGTCGTGCAGCAGGGTGGCGGTGTGGATGAATTCGACGGCGGCGGCCAGCTTGTGCTGCCGCGTTCCCGGATAGTCGAGCAGCCTGGCGCAGGCGAGCGTCAGCATCGGCCGCAACCGCTTGCCCCCGCCCGCGATCAGGTGGCCGGCAAGCTCTGGAATCAGCGGGATGCGCGACTGCATCCGCTCCAGTATGACGGCGTTCACCGCGTTCATGTCGCTGCCGGTGAGCGCCAGCAACGCTCCCAGCGTGGGCGGCTCGGCCCGGCGGACGGGCAGGGTGGTGACGGTGCCGCTCACGGCGGACCCCCTGCGGGAGTGGGCGCGGATTGACAAGGGTCGAGCACAGCTCGTTCGTTGAGTGTACGCTCTAGCAGCGGCTCGGGCATTGCGCGACGGGTCGCCCGGTCGCGGTGACCCGCCGCTAGTCGGACTGGTCCGTCGCCAGCCGCCGTTCGATCCGCCGATCCGGCAGCAGCCAGACGAGGGTCACCGCGAAATACCCGGCAAAGGCCCAGCCCGGGCGCCACCAGGCGAGCGCCGTCGCCAACAGGAAGAGCACCAACGACGCCCATCCCTTGCGGTCGCCCCCCAGCGCCTCATTCACGGCGGAATTGCGACCGTCGCACCGGGTGATCGCGCGCACCATCAGGGTGTAGGAGAGCGCGGCCGCGGTCAGGATGGCACCATAGGCGGCCACCGGCAGCCTCTCCAGCCCGGCCTCGCCGATCCAGCGGACCGCGAAGGGGATCAGCGACAGCCAGAACAACAGCACGAGGTTGGCCCACATCACCGCCCCGTCGATGGAGCGGGTGAGGCGGAACAGGTGGTGGTGGTTGTTCCAATAGATGCCGATATTGAGGAAGGAGAGGACGTAGGCGACCAGGATCGGCAGGTCGGAACCCAGCGCCGACAACGACGCCCCCTCCGGCACCCGGAGTTCCAGAACGGAGATCGTGATCACGATCGCCAGCACTCCATCGGTGAACGCGGCCAGCCGGTCGGGCGCGAGGGGCGGGTCGTCGCGCGAATCGTCGGCCATGAAATGGTCTTAGGCACTGCGACGGCGGCGTCCATCCCGCCGGCCCCGGCCCGAGCAGGCACGGCGAGGACTGCGGCCTGGCCCTGGCGACCCGCCGCCCGCTCCCCTATCAGCCCGCCGGTGCCTGCCGCGAAGATCCGTGTCGACCAGCTGCTCGTGGAACGGGGGCTGGCGGACAGCCGCACCCGGGCGCAGGCGCTGATCATGGCGGGGCTGGTGTTCGCCGGGGAGGCGCGGATCGCGAAGGCCGGGCAGACGGTGGCGCGGGACACCGCGCTCGACGTGCGCGGCCGTGACCATCCCTGGGTGTCGCGCGGCGGGGTCAAGCTGGCCCACGCGCTGGACCATTTCGGCCTGGACCCGTCCGGCGCGGTGGCGATGGACGTGGGATCGTCGACCGGCGGCTTCACCGATGTGTTGCTGACCCGCGGCGCCGCGCGGGTCTATGCGGTGGACTCCGGCACCAACCAGCTCGCCTGGACGCTGCGGTCGGACGCGCGGGTCGTGGTGCACGAACAGCTCTCCGCTCGGCTGTTGACGGAAGCGGAGGTGCCCGAACCGGTGGACTGGATCGTGTGCGACGCCAGCTTCATCGCGCTGCACAAGGTGCTGCCCGTCCCACTTTCGTTCGCGCGGGACGGCGCGCGCCTGGTGGCGCTGATCAAGCCGCAGTTCGAGCTGTCGCCAGGCGAGGTCGGCAAGGGTGGGGTCGTGCGCGACCCGGCGGCGCGGACGGCGGCGGTCGATGCTGTGGTCGCGTGGCTGGGCTCCGAAGGCTGGCGGGTCGACGGCACCGTGACCAGCCCGATCGAGGGGCCCGCCGGCAATGTCGAGTTCCTGGTTGCGGCGTCGCGTGTCGCTCCCCTAAAGCCCTGATCGGATGACCGGCCTCGCCTCTCCCGCTCAGTTGCGCGCGTCGCTGTTGCGATGGATCGTCGTCTGCGTTCCGCTGGTCCTCCTGCTGGGTTTCCTGTCGGGCCAGGTGTCCGGCAATGGCGGACCGTGGTACGCCATGCTGGTCAAGCCGCCGCTGACCCCACCCAATTGGCTGTTCCCGGTGGCCTGGTCGCTTCTCTACGCGATGCAGGGCGTGGCGCTGGCCCTGGTGCTGTCCGCCAGCGGGTCCACCGACCGGGAACTCGCCGTCGCGCTGTTCTCGCTTCAGCTGACTGCGAACGTCGCCTGGTCGCCCGTATTCTTCGCCTGGCACCTGATCTCCGTCAGTGTGTGGGTGCTGGCGGCGACCCTCGTTCTGGCGCTCGCGACCACGATCGTGTTCGGGCGTATCCGGCGCCTGGCGGGCTGGCTGATGGTGCCGTATCTGGCGTGGCTGTGCTACGCCGGCGCGCTCAATGTCGGGATCGACCGGCTGAACCCGGACGGCGAGGCGCTGGTGCCCGGCACGGCCCGCACCCATATGGTCCGCTGACGCCAAAGGAGAGTGCAATGCAGTCCGACAATCGGTTTTTCGAAGACATGGCCAAGGTCCTGAACGGCGCGGCCGGCACCCTGGCCGGCATGGGCCGCGAAGGTGAGAGCGCGATGCGGAGCCGGATGCGCGATTGGCTGGGCGGCGAGGATGCCGTGTCGCGCGACGAGTTCGAGGCGGTGAAGGCGATGGCGGAACGCGCGCGCGCCGACGCCGACCAGCTGAAGGCGCGCCTGGACGCTCTGGACGGCCAGTCGACCGCCGCCGGCGCGGAGCCGCTGAAGCCGGGGGCCACGCACCCCTGACGGCACCCGGCCGGCTTGCCCTCCGGTCCGCGCCCCGTCACAACCTGCGCGCGATGGACACACATTCCGACAGCGCGGACGGCGGCTGGCCTCTCGAGACGTTCCAGACCCTGTTCGCCGCGCAGGGCTGGGACCATCAGCGCGTGGGCGAGGACGAGATCGTCGCCACGGCAGAGGGGTCGTGGGGCGAGGTGGAATTGCGTGTGCTCTGGCGGACGGACGATCGGGCGTTCCAGTTGCTGGCCTTTCCCGGGGTGGTCGTCGGGTCGGACGCCCGCGCGATCCTTTGGGAAACGCTGGCGCTCGCGAACGAGCAGCTATGGCTGGGTCACTTCGAACTCTGGTCGTCCACGGGCACCGTCCTGTTCCGCCATGCGACGCCCGTGGACGAGGGCGGCGATCCCCCCCTGTCCGTGACGCTGGCGGCGACGTTGGTGGACACCGCGCTGGACGAATGCGAGCGCTTCTACCCCGTGTTCCAGTTCGTGCTGTGGGGCGGCAAGACGCCCGCCGAAGCGATGGCCGCAGGCCTGATCGACACGCTGGGTGAAGCCTGACGCCCGTGGCCGCGCGGCCGATCCTGGTGCTGGACGCGGGCACCACCTCCACCCGCGCGATGCTGTTCGACGCCGACGGAGCGGTGCTGGGCCAGGTCGCCCATCCCCTGACGCAGCACTACCCGCGACCCGGCTGGGTGGAGCACGACGCCGCCGAGATCCGCGACCGCACGCTCGACGCCGCGCGCGCGATGGTGGGGCGCGCCGGCGGGGCGGAGCGGATCGCCGGCATCGGGATCACCAACCAGCGAGAAACCGCCGTGTTCTGGGACCGCCGGACCGGCGAGCCGTTGGCGCGAGCGCTGGTCTGGCAGGATCGCCGGACGGCGGGCGCGTGCCGGACGATGGCCGAACGCGGCGAGGGCGACTGGGTGCGCGCGCGGACCGGCCTGCCGCTCGACCCGTATTTCACGGGCAGCAAGATCGCCTGGGCGTTGGAACATTGTCCCGCGGTGGCGGAGGCCGGCGACGATCTGGCGGTGGGCACCGTCGACAGCTGGCTGTTGTGGCACCTGACCGGTGGGCGACACGCGACCGACGCCACCAATGCCAGCCGAACACAGCTGATGGCGCTGGACGGCGGGTGGGACGACGCGCTGTGCGCGCTGTGGACCGTGCCGCGCGCCGCCTTGCCGGAGATCACGGACAGCGCCGGCGCGCTGGGCACCACGCCCGCGGGACTGTTCGGCGCGCCCGTGCCCATCACCGGCATCGCGGGCGACCAGCAGGCCGCGACCGTCGGGCAGGGGTGCCTGGTGCCCGGCCAGGTCAAGGCGACGTTCGGCACCGGCGCCTTCGTGCTGGCGTCGACCGGAGCAACACCGCGCCCGTCCGACAACGGCCTGCTGACCACCGTGGCGGCGCAGGTGGCGGGCCGGCGCAGCTTCGCCCTGGAAGGCTCCATCTTCGTCGCGGGTTCGCTGATCCAGTGGCTGCGCGACGAATGGGGGTTGGTGGACGACGCGGCGGACACCGAGGCGCTGGCGCGGTCGGTCCCCGACAATGCGGGCGTGACGATCGTGCCGGCGCTGTCGGGCCTGGGCGCGCCCTGGTGGCGGCCGGACGCGCGCGGGGCTGTCACGGGCCTGTCCTTCGCCGCCGGCCGCGCTCATCTGGCGCGAGCCGCGCTGGAGGCGATCACCTTGCAGACGGCGGACCTGCAACGCGCCTTTGCCGCCGACGGCGTCCCATGGGCCACCTTGAAGATCGATGGCGGGATGAGCGCCAGTGGTTGGCTGGCGCAGGACCTGGCCGACCAGCTCGATTGCTCAGTGGACCGCCCGGCCGGCACCGAACGCACGGCCTTGGGCGCGGCGGTGCTGGCGGCGGTCGGGCTGGGCCGCTTCGCCGATCTGGGAGCCGCCGCCACCGCGATGGGCGGTTCCTTCTCCACCTTCCAGCCCGCCCAGTCGGACGATCTCCGCCAGGCCAGGGCGGCGACGTGGCGCGCGGCGGTCGAGCGCGTCGTGCGCGCGGGGGAGGAATAGGGCGTGCGGGTCTTGGCGATGTCGCTGTCGCTTTGCCTGGCCGGGTGCGCGACCGGCACACCGCCGGCCCGCGTCGGCCCGCCGCCCACAGCCGAGGCCTTGGACGCGCGCCTGGCCGCCGTGACGGAACGGCTGGCGGTGACCGCCGTCGGCCGGTGCGCCCGGACGGTCGGCCGCACCGGCCTGGCGATCCACGCGCTCGACCAATATGCGCCCGGCGACCGCGAGGGCGTGCGGCGGCGATACGGGCTGGGTGACCGTGCCGGCGTGATCGCCGTGGTGCCGGGCTCCGCCGCCGACGTCGCGGGCGTGCGCCCCGACGACCGGCTGATGTCCGCCGACGGGCGCGACTTGCCGACCACGTCCGCTGGGACGGCGAGCTACGCCACCGTCGCCGCGACGCTGGATGCGCTGGAGGCGGCCTCCGCGGACGGGACGCTGGTTCTTCGAGTCGAACGGGCGGACGGATCGGCGACGCTGACGCTGCGGCCGGTGCCCGGCTGTCCGGCGCGCGCGGTCGTCACGGGCGCGCGCCGGGCGGAGGCGAGCACGGACGGCGTGTATCTGAAGGTGTCGGCCGGGCTGTTGCTGGAGGTGGACGACGACGGTCTGGCGGCGGTCGTCGCGCACGAACTGTCCCACATTGTGCTGGGTCACCCGCAAGCGATCCGCGACGGCCGGGCGCGCGTGCGGGCGACGGAAGAGGAGGCGGACCGCCTGAGCGTGGCGCTGCTGGCGGAGGCGGGGCTGAATCCGGCGGTGGCACCCCGTTTCTGGCGCCGTTTCGGCCCGGCGCACGACGGGCTGTTCGGCGATCCGAGCCATGGCGGCTGGCGCGAGCGCGTGGCCCGTTTGGACGCCGCCATCGCCTTGTCGCCGGCCCCCGCGATGCCCACCTCGGCATCGAAGGAGACAAGTGATGGCGACTGAACAGGCGATTTTGGCGGGCGGGTGCTTCTGGTGCACGGAAGCGGTGTTCAAGTCCCTCGACGGAGTGACCGCCGTGGAGAGTGGCTATATCGGTGGATCGGTCGCCGACCCGACCTACAAGCAGGTCTGCGGCGGCAACACCGGCCATGCGGAGGCGATCCGCGTGACCTATGACCCGGCGGTGATCTCCTATGGCGACCTGCTCGACGTGCATTTCGCGACGCACGATCCTACCCAGCTGAACCGCCAGGGCAACGATGTCGGGTCGCAATATCGTTCCGCGCTGTTCCCGCTGAACGACGGGCAGCGGGCCGAGGCGAAGGCCGGGATCGCGCGCGCTCAGGGAGGGCAGGACAAGCCGATCGTGACGACGATCGAGGACGCGTCCACATGGTATCCTGCGGAAGACTACCACCAGGATTATTGGGAGACCGAGGGGCGCAGCAACCCTTATTGCCTGGCGATCATCCCCCCCAAGCTGGCGAAGTTGCGCAAGGGTTTTCGGGAGAAGGTGTCGGGCTGACGGCCCGCGGGGTGACACGCGACGGAACCGGTTGAGCGATCGGCCGGTTCTGTTTGGCAGGCGATCGGATGCGCTGCCGTGTCGAGCGTCGCCAAACCACGGGAGACCGACCATGAAGCTGTTGATCGCTACGGGAGCCTTGGTGCTCGCCTCCGCCGGGGTGGCCCAGACGCCGCCCTCCGCCACCATGCCGCCGACGGCAAGCCCCATGGCTGGACAGCCAACCGACGGGTCGACCGAAGACATGGCGCAGGATGACATGACGGGGGACGACGTGCCGCCGACCTCGACGATGCCGCCGATGACATCGGACCGCACGACGACGCCTTCGACGATGCCGGCCCGTCCGATGACGACACCCGCGATGCCGGCCCGTCCGATGACGCCGCCGACTGCCACGCCCGCGATGCCGCGCACGACGATGCCGTCGTCGGCGACGCCAATGGCGACGCCGCGGGCCGGGACGCAGATGTCGCCCACGCAGCCCATGCCGAACGCCGCCCCGGCGAGCACCTCCGACTACCCGATGTGTTCGGCCAGCGTGACGGATCGTTGCGTGAACCCATCGGATGTTCGCGCGGGCCGGGCGGCTCGACCCAAGCGTTAAGTCTGTGAGGACCGGGGTCGCTCTTTTGGCGGCCCCGGACTCCTAGGTGTTCGCGCACTTTCCCTTTTCCACACCACGGCCCTACGGTCGAGATAAGGTCTGTGTGGGGGGAGTGTCACGATGAAGCCGATCCGCAAGGCGGTCTTTCCGGTCGCCGGTCTCGGCACCCGCTTCCTGCCCGCCACCAAGACGATCCCCAAGGAACTGTTGCCTGTCGTCGATCGCCCGCTGATCCAGTGGGCGGTTGATGAGGCGATGGAGGCCGGGATCGAGCAGATGATCTTCGTCACCGGGCGTGGGAAGGACGCCATCGAGGATTATTTCGACCAGGCCTACGAACTGGAAACGACGATGGCGGAGCGTGGGAAAGGTGCCGGCGCCCTGTCCGGCACTCGGCTCACGCCGGGCAACGCGATCTTCGTCCGTCAGCAGGAGCCTCTGGGGCTGGGCCACGCGATCTGGTGCGCCCGGCACATCGTGGGCGACGACCCCTTCGCGATCTTTCTGCCCGACGAGATGATGGTGGGCACGCCGGGTTGCATGACCCAACTGATCGCCGAATATGAGCGGGTCGGCGGCAACGTCATCTGCGCGCTGGAGGTCGAGCGCGATCAGGTGTCCAGCTACGGCATCGTCGACCCCGGTGTCCGCGAAGGGCGACGGGTGGAGGTGCGCGGGCTGGTCGAGAAGCCGTCGGTCGCCGAGGCACCCTCCAACCTCATCATCCCCGGCCGCTATGTCCTTCAGCCGGAGGTGATGCGGGTGCTGGAGGACCAGGAGGCGGGCGCGGGTGGCGAGATCCAGCTGACCGACGCCATGGCGCAACTGATCGGTCGGCAGCCCTTCCACGCCGTTACGTTCGACGGCCGGCGGTTCGATTGCGGGTCGAAGGCGGGCTTCGCGCTCGCCAATTTCGCGCTAGGGTGGGAACGGGACGACATTCGACCGACGTTGGAGGCTTATGCGCGCACTCTCCTCGATTAGTCTGGGCGTGGCGGCGTTCGCCTTGTCCGGCTGTCTCGCCAAGACCGCCTATGATGTGGTGACCCTTCCCGTGAAGGTTGCGGGGAAGGCGGTCGATGTGGCCACGACCAGCCAGTCGGAATCCGACCAGAAGCGCGGCCGTCGACTGCGCGAGCAGGAGGAGCGGTTGGGCCGCCTGTCGCGCGACCGCGACAAATATTCGCGCCGCTGCCAGTCCGGGGACCGATCGGCGTGCGACAAGCTGGACGATGTGGAACGCGCGATCGCGCAAGAGCAGCGACGGCCGCTCTAGAACTCCGCTTGAAGAGGCGGAGGGGCCGGTGCGAAGCAGATGTCCGCACCGGCCCCGTCTTGTCAGTCCGACAGCATCTCGATCAGCGCGTCGGCGAACGCGGGGATGTCGTCCGGCTTGCGGCTGGTGATGAAGTTCTCGTCCACCACGACTTCGCGGTCGACCACGTCCGCGCCGGCATTTTCCAGATCGGTGCGGACCGACGGCCAGCTGGTCATCGTGCGGCCGTCCACCACGTCGGCCTCGATCAACAGCCAGGGCGCGTGGCAGATCGCCGCGATCGGCTTGCCCGCGTCGTCGAACGCCTGGACCAGCGACACCGCGTCGTCGTCCATCCGCAGGGTGTCGGGGTTGCTGACGCCACCCGGCAGCAACAGCGCGTCATACTCTTCCTCGTCTACATCGGCGGCGGTCACATCCGGCGTGATCGTGTCGGCTTTCTCGCCGGCGGTCTCGCCCTGGATCGGGTCGGTCTTCAGGCTGGCCAGGTGGACGGTGATGCCCGCGTCCTCCAACCGCTGTTTCGGACCGAACAGTTCGGAATTCTCGAACCCGTCGGTGGCGAGGATGAGGACCTTCTTGCTGGAGAGGTCGGGCATGGCGGTGTCCTTAGATGACAGGGATAGGGCAGCCGGTAACGCGCCACCGATCGCCAGGGTTGCGGGAACCGGCCGCGTCCGTGCAAAGTTTGCCCGATCTATGACATTGCCCGGACGCGCCCACCTGATCCACGTCGACGACGACCTGCCCGGCATCACCCGGTCTCGATCGGGGGACGAGTGGCGCTATTTCGATGGCGAGGGGACGGAAATCCGGGACGAGGACGAGGTCACCCGGTTGAACGCCATCGCCCTGCCACCCGCCTATGTCGACGCCTGGTTCTCGCCCTCGCCCGACGGACACATCCTGGCGACCGGCTATGACGACAAGGGGCGCAAGCAATATCGCTATCACCCCGACTTCCGCGCGCATCAGGAAGCGAAGAAGTTCGACGGCCTGACCCTGTTCGGCCGCACCCTGCCGCTGGTGCGCCAACGCGTGCAAAAGGATCTGGAGGAGGACGGGCTGACCCACACCCGCGCGACCGCAGCGATCGTGCGGCTGCTGGACGAGGGTCACATCCGGATCGGCTCCGACGGCTACACCAAGGCCAACCATAGCTATGGCGCGTCGACCCTGACCTTGGGCCACACGGAGCAGGACGGCGACCATCTGACCTTCCGCTACAAGGCCAAGTCGAACAAGGATCGGGAGGTCGAGGTCGACGATCCGGCGCTGGCTCGGTTCGTGGAGGATGTGAGCGACCTGGCCGGGCAGCGGCTGTTCCGCTGGGCCGACGACGACGGCAAGCCGCACGACGTCCACAGCCACGACGTGAACGACTATCTGCGCGAGACGAGCGGGGAGGCGTTCACCGCGAAGTCGTTCCGCACCTGGGCGGCCAGCGTGGTCGGCTTTCGCACTCTGGCCGATGGCAAGGGCGACCTGACCATCAAGACCGTGGCCACCGCGGCGTCGGACGATCTGGGCAACACGCCGACCATGGCGCGCAACAGCTATATCCATCCCGCGGTCGTGGCGCTGGCGGCGTCGGACGAGCGCGCCTGGCGCGAGGGGCTGAAACTGCCGCGCCGGACCAAGTGGCTGTCGCGCCACGAACGCGGCCTGATCGCATTCCTGGCGTCCGAGCAGGCGGCCGCGCTGATGGCCCAGGAGGGCTGAATCACGCCGGCGAGGCGGTGCGATCTTTTGACGAACCGGGTCGCACTCTGCACATGGGCCGGCGTGATGACGAACACAGTGCTCCCGAAATCCACCTTGTCCACCGACACGCTGCGGGGTCGCGCCGCCGGCGCCTGGACCGACGCGGTGGTCTGGCTCAACAATCACTGGCTGCAGATCGGCATCGCGCTGGCCGTCGGCACGGCCCTGTTCCTGGCGCTGCTTGCGCTAAGGTCCCTGGCCTGTCGGCTGTTCGAGCGGGCGGGTCACCGCTTCGGGATCGGGTCGGTGCTGGGCGAGGCGGTGCGCCATACGGGCACGGTGTTCCTGTTCATCACCGCGGGCCGGCTGGTGGTCGGCTATGCCAGCCCGCCCGCCTGGCTGTACGAGACGGTGCGGTTCCTGTTCACCGTCTTCGCGGTCCTGCAGGTGGCGATCTGGGTGCGCGAGATCGTGCTGGGCCTCGTCCGCCGCCGCGCCGGGCGCGACGAGGGGCACGAGGCGCTGGCGTCCGCCTTCGACATCATCCGGGTGCTGGTGTCGTGCGCCGTCTTCGCCATCGCCTTCGTGGTGATCCTGGGCAATCTGGGCGTGGACGTGACCGGCCTGATCGCGGGGCTGGGCATCGGCGGCATCGCGATCGGCCTGGCCGCGCAGGGCATCTTCTCGGACCTGTTCGCCGCCCTGTCGATCATCTTCGACCGTCCGTTCCGCGTGGGGGACGTGGTCGGCTATGGCTCGTCCAGCGGCACGGTGGAGGCCATCGGGCTGAAATCGACCCGGGTGCGCGCCGTCACGGGCGAGCTGCTGATCATCTCCAACGCCAAATTGCTGGACCAGGAGGTGCAGAACATCTCTCACCGCGACCATCGCCGGCTGACCTTCAACATCGGCGTGATCTACCAGACGCCGCCAGAGGTCTGTGCCCGGCTGCCCGACATCCTGCGCGACGTGGTGGAGGAGGCCGGTCAGACCTTCGTGCGCGCCGGGTTCACGGGCTTTGGCGCGTCGTCCCTGGACTACGGCGTCGAGTTCGACACGGACGCCGCCTTCCAGGCGATGTACGACGCGCGCCACGCGGTCGGCGTGGGCGTGCTGCGCCGGCTGAACGACGAGGGGATCGAGTTCGCCTACCCGACCCAGACCACCTTCACCGCCGATCCGGACGGCCGCATGATCCTGCCCTTCAGCGAGCACCCCGCCGCGTCGGCGGACCGCAGCGTTTAGCCGGTGACGCCCGGCGGCAGGGTGGGCGCCGATCCGTCCAGCGCCCAGGCCTGCCAAAAGCCGCGGCGGTCCGGCACCGGCTTGCCATCGGCGTTGCGGGCCGGTCGGTAGCGGAAGCGCGCGACCGCCAACCGGCAGGTCTCCCGATCCAGCACGGCGTCGCCGCTGGACTCCGCGATCGCGCAGCGGGTGACACGTCCGGTCGCGTCGATGTCCAGGTTCATGCCGACGACCCGCTTGGGCTTGGCGCGGCTGGCCCCCGCCGGATATTCGGAGCGCTTGATTCCGCCGGAGCGATAGGCGGCGCGCTGGGCCGGCACGCCGCCGCCGGTGCCCGACCCCCCCGCGCCGCTGCCGAACCCGTCACCCGCGCCGCCGGCCCCCGTTCCGGGACCCGCGCTGTCCGCGGCCCCGCTGCTGGCATCCGCCCCGTCCGCCGGCTGGGGCGCGGTGGCGAAGTCGAGCGGCAGCAGGGTCGGCGGCTGCGGCGTCGCCCTCACGGGCGCGGCGCGCGAGCGGAGGTTGGCCGCCGACGCCGCGCCCTCCGGCTCCGGCGTCTCGACGGCGGCTGGGCGCGGAGTGACCACGGGCGCGGGTGGTGGCGGTGGCGGTGGCGGTGGTGGTGGCGGGGGAGGAGGTGGAGGGGGCGGCGGCGCGACGTTGAAGGACGTGATCGCGTCCAGCCCGGCCGGGGTCAGGGGACTGCCGGGCACCAGCCAAAGCGCCAGCAGGCAGGCGGCCGGAACGCCGATCGCCCCCGCGCCGCCAGCCAACCGCACGCGGGGATCGCGCCGCTCGCCATAGCGACAGCGGGTCGCGACCGGCCGGTTGACAGGGGTGTGCGCGTTCACCCGCGCGGATATGGGGCGCGGCCGGTGGATCGCCACTGAACGGCGCGCGCGCTCGTCCCGGCGTGGCCGCTCAGGTCCCCGCCACGTCGCCCATCGACAGCAGGCTGGCGTTGCCGCCGGCGCTGGTCACGTCCACCGTGGTGACCCGTTCGGCGCAGAAGCGGGGCAGATAATGCGGCCCCCCGGCCTTCGGCCCGGTGCCCGACAGGCCCTCGCCGCCGAAGGGCTGGACGCCCACGACCGCGCCGATGGTGGTGCGGTTGACGTACAGGTTGCCCACCCGCGCCGTCGCTTCCACCTGCTCCGCCACGCCCGCGATGCGGCTGTGCACGCCCATGGTGAGGCCAAAGCCCTTCGCGTTAATCCGTCGCACGGTTTCGTCCAGCCGACCGGCCTTCCAGGTCGCGACATGCAACAGAGGGCCGAACCGTTCGGACCGCAGGTCATCCATGTCCGTCAGGCGGATGAGCGTGGGCGGCACGAAGGTGTCGTGGGTCGGGGCGTCGACGGTCTTGATCCACTGGGACCGCATCCGTTCGCGATAGGCCATCAGCCGGCCATGGGCCTCCGGATCGATCACCGGGCCAACATCGGTCTCCGGCCGGGTGGGGTCGCCGACCTTCAACGTGTCCATCGCGCCCGCGATCATCGCGATCATCGGTTCGGCGACCTCCTCCTGCAGCAGGAGCAGGCGGAGCGCGGAGCAGCGCTGGCCGGCCGACCCAAAGGCCGACGCGATCACGTCGGCGGTCACCTGTTCGGGCAGGGCGGTCGAATCGACGATCATGGCGTTCACCCCGCCCGTCTCCGCGATGAACGGCACGATCGGGCGTTCGACGGGCTCCAGCAGGCCGCGCGCGATCGCCTTCGCCGTGCGGCTGGACCCGGTGAAGGCGACGCCCACGATGCGCGCGTCGCCCGTCAGTGCCGCGCCCGCCTCGCCCGCGCCGGGCAGCAGCTGCAGCACGGCCTTCGGCACCCCGGCGGCGTGGGCGAGCGCCACCGCGCGCGCCGCGATGGCCGGCGTCTGCGGCGCCGGCTTGGCGACGACCGCGTTGCCCGTGACCAGCGCGGCGGCGACCTGTCCCGTGAAGATCGCCAGCGGAAAGTTCCACGGGCTGATGCAGCCCCACACGCCGCGACCCTCCATGCGGAGCACGTTCGTCTCGCCCGTGGGGCCGGGCAGGTCGAGGGGCTGGAGCGTGCGGCGCGCCTCGGCCGCGTAATAGCGGCAGAAATCGATCGCCTCGCGCACCTCGGCCACGCTGTCGGCCAGCGTCTTCTTCGCCTCTCGCGACGTCAGCGCCACCAGCGCGTCGAAGCCGTCCGTCATTCCATCGGCCCAGCCATCGAGCGCATCCGCCCGCGCGTCCACGCCGCGCGCGTTCCACTCCACCTGCCCCGCCACCGCGCGCCCCACCATCGTGTCCACTGGGCTGGCCTGGGTCACGGCCGGGACGTGCGCGGCCTGCGCGGCCTCGGCCAGCCGGGCGAGCACGCGCGCGTCGTCCAGGTCGCGGCCAGGCGAGTTCGGCCGCTCGGGACGCCACAGGTCGGCCGGCAGGGGGATCGACGGGTGACGCCCGCCGCCGCTCGCCTGCAGCGCGGCGACCGGATCGGCCAGGATGTCCTCGTCCGTCATCCGCTCGTCGGCGAGCTGGTGGATGAAGGACGAGTTGGCCCCGTTCTCCAGCAGGCGGCGGACCAGATAGGCGAGCAGGTCGCGGTGCCCGCCCACCGGCGCATAGACGCGGCAGCGATAGCCCTCTTCGCGCACCAGCCGATCGAACAGCCCCTCGCCCATGCCGTGCAGCTTTTGGAACTCGAAGCTGTCCGGGCCGTCGGCCCACTCCAGGATGGTGGCCACCGTCAGCGCGTTGTGGGTGGCGAAGGCGGGATCGATGTGGGTCGCCGCCAGCATGTCGCGCGCGCAGGCGAGGTAGCTCACATCGGTCGCGGGCTTGCGCGTGAACAGGGGATAGTCGCTCACCCCCATCTCCTGCGCGTGCTTGATCTCCGAATCCCAATAGGCGCCCTTGACCAGGCGCAGGTGCATGCGCCGGCCGGTCGCCCGCGCCAGCTCGTCGGCCCAGGCGATCACGGGCCGCGCGCGCTTGCCATAGGCCTGCACCGCCATCCCCAGGCCGTTCCAGCCGCCGAGCGCGGGGCGCGCGGCCACGTCGGCCACGATGGCGAGGCTCATCTCGAGGCGCGCCTGCTCCTCCGCGTCGACCGTCAGGCCGATGCCCGCCGCCGCCGCCGCTTGCGCCAGGTGCGCCAGCTGCTCGGAGAGGTTCGCCACGGCCTCGTCGGCGCGCGCGACTTCGTAGCGGGGGTTGAGCGCCGACAGCTTGACGGAGACGGAGTGGCGGTGGCGCACGTCCGCGCCGCTCGTCGCGCGACCCACGCGCTCGATCGCGTCGAGGTAGCTGGCGAAATAGCGTTCGGCGTCGGGCCAGGTCCGCGCCGCTTCGCCCAGCATGTCGAAGCTGGCGGTGAAGCCCCTGTTGTCGGCCTTCCTCATCTCGCCCAGCGCCTCGTCGATCGTGCGGCCGAGCACGAAGATCTGGCCCATCCGGCGCATCGCGGCACCGACCGCCTGGCGAACGAACGGCTCGCCGGCCCGGCTCATCAGACGGCGAAGCGCGCCGTCTCCCTCGCTCGTCAGCGCGCGGCCCACCACCAGCCCCCAAGTGGCGGTGTTCACGAGCGACGAGTTCGACCGGCCGGCGTGCGCGCGCCAGTCGGCGTCCAGCTTGTCGGCGATCAGCCGGTCCGCCGTGTCGGCGTCCGGCACGCGCAGGAACGCCTCGGCGAGCGACAGGAGCGCCACGCCTTCCGAGGTGTTGAGGCGGTATTCCTGCAGGAACTGGTTGACCCAGCCGGTCCGCTGCCCTGCGCGCAGGTCGGCGAGCAGTCGGCCCGCGCGCCGCTCCACCCCCGCCCGCTCCCCGGGCGTCAGGCGGGCGTGTTCGATCAGCATCGGGTTCAACTGCGCCTCCGCCATCCGGTGAAGCCGGTCCAGGGCGGCGATCGGCAATGGAGGACCGTGGGGCGTGGCGGGCGTCGGGAGGGCGGTGGCCATGGCTTTGACTCGGGCTGTGATTGGCCCCCATGTGCGCGCGATCAAGGCCGGGAGCAACGCAGATGGACGAGGTGACACCGCAGCAGATGCAGGCGCGGGTGGGCGAGGAGATCGGAGTGTCCGACTGGATCACGATCGACCAGGCGACCATCGACCTGTTCGCCGACGCGACCGGCGATCACCAGTTCATCCACGTCGATCCCGAACGCGCGAAGGCGACCCCGTTCGGCACCACCATCGCCCACGGTTTCCTGACGCTCTCGCTGTTCCCGCGCCTCTATGCGCAGTCGAGCGCGCCCAAGGTGAAGGGCGTCCGGATGGGGGTGAATTACGGCGGCGAGCGGGTGCGGTTCCTGACCCCCGTTCCTTCGGGATCCCGGCTGCGCGGCCGCTTTCGGCTGTTGAAGCTGGAGGAGAAGCGGCCCGGCCAGTGGCAGCAGGAGGTGGAATACACCGCCGAGATCGACGGGCAGGAGAAGCCGGCGCTGGTGGCTCACTGGGTCAGCCAGTTCTTCCTGTAAGCCCGTTCGGACGGCGCGCCCGGTGGATCGACTTGGCCCCTCCGCCCGTTGCCTTCACGAGATTATTCGAGACTGAACAGAGGACATCGACACCATGCGCGACGCCGTCATCGTATCCACCGCCCGCACCCCCATCGGAAAGGCCTATCGCGGCCTGTTCAACGCCACCCTGGCACCGACCCTTGGGGCCTATGCCGTCCGAGCGGCGGTCGAGCGGGCGGGGATCGACGGCGGGATGATCGAGGATTGCGTGATGGGTGCCGCGTTGCAGCAGGGCACACAGGCCGGCAACATCGCGCGCCAGATCGCGATCCGCGCCGGCCTGCCCACCACCGTCGCCGGCATGAGCGTGGATCGGCAGTGCGCGTCCGGCCTGATGGCGATCGCCACCGCCGCCAAGCAGGTGACCGTGGATCGCATGGACGCGGTGGTGGCCGGCGGGCTGGAGTCCATTTCGATGGTGCAGACGCCCCAGATGCGCGTGCAGCCGGACCCGGAACTGACCGCGATGCAGGGCGACATCTACATGCCGATGTTGCAGACCGCCGAAGTGGTGGCGGAACGCTATGGCATTTCGCGCGACCGGATGGACGAGTACGCGCTGCAGTCGCAGCAGCGGACCGCCGCTGGACAGGAGAACGGAGCCTTCGCGGAAGAGATCGCGCCGGTCACGGCGACGATGTCCGTCAAGGACAAGGCCACGGGCGAGGTCTCCTCGAAGGAGATGACGCTCGACAAGGACGAGGGCAATCGTCCGTCCACGACTCTGGACGGTCTGAAGGGCCTGGACCCGGTGTTGGGACCGGACAAGACGATCACGGCGGGCAATGCCAGCCAGCTGTCGGACGGCGCGTCGGCATCCGTCGTCATGGAGGCGAAGGCGGCCGAAAAGGCCGGGCTGCGACCGCTGGGCCGCTATGTCGGCATGGCGGTGGCGGGGTGCGAGCCGGACGAGATGGGGATCGGACCGGTCTTCGCGGTGCCCAAGCTGCTGAAGCGCTTCGACCTCAACGTCGACGACATCGGTCTTTGGGAACTGAACGAAGCCTTTGCAGTGCAGGTGCTGTACTGCGCCGACACGCTGGGCATCCCGATGGACCGGCTGAACGTGAATGGCGGCGCGATTTCGATCGGCCATCCCTACGGCATGTCGGGCGCGCGAATGACCGGCCACGCGCTGATCGAAGGCAAGAAGCGCGGTGCCAAGCACGTCGTCGTGACCATGTGCGTTGGCGGCGGTATGGGTGCCGCGGGCCTGTTCGAGGTTCTGTAGAAAGCGCGCTGCCGATCGGAATGAGTGGAACAACAGGGGTTTGAAACGATGAGCTTACGAGGTTTGATCACGCGCGGTGTCGGTGCGGTCGTCGGTCGCAAGGTGGCGGAGGAAACCGGGAACAGCGGGGCGATCGGCGGCATGCTGGGCTTTGGCCTGGCCATGCTGGCCCGTCGTTCGCCGCTCGGGCTGGCGACGGTTGGCGCGATCATCGTTGGCAAGAAGATCTACGACGCCAAGACCGCGCGGGAGGTGCAGCCCGCGCTGCCCTTGGAAGGTGGCGGGACCAATGAGGCGGCGCTCGACCGCTTCGTCGACGACCCGGCGGAGCGCGACGGTCCCTCGGCCGCCGCCGACGCCCGCGACCCCGCGCACGCCGCCCAGGCGTAAAGCCGCTCCCGGTCAGGTGCGCTCGGCGCGGCCGTTCAGCGTCGCGAACCACTCGTCGAACCGGCCATCGGCCTCCGCGTCGCGAAATGGCCGGACCCGCTCGACGAGGATCTCGTCGGGCGTGGGTCGCTGGCCGAACAGCCCGAGCACCTCGTCCGAGAAGGCGTCGAGCGGCTGATAGCCGTCGCGATCCTCTTGGCCCGGCGTCAGGGTGGTCTGCACGCCGGGCGGGACCAGTTCGATCACCTCGACCTGTCCGGCCAGGGCGGTGCGCAGGCTGACCGTCCAGGAATGGATCGCCGCTTTCGTGGCGCAATAGGTGGACGCGTCCACCCGCGGCACGAAGGCCAGGCCGGATGTGACGTTGACGACGGCGCTGTCCGCCGTCCCCTTCAGATGCTCGACCAGCGCGTTCGTCAGGCGGATGGGGCCGAGCAGGTTGGTGGCGACCGTGGCCTCGGCATCCGACAGGTCGCGCGCCCGGTCCAGCGGTTCGAAGCGCATGATGCCCGCGTTGTTGACCAGGACGTTGAGCTCCGGGTGCTCCGCCACCACACGCTCGGCAAAGGTGGCGATGTCGGCCGGGTCGGTTACGTCCAGCGTCATCGCGTGCATCCGTTCGCGCCCCGCGCAGGCGTCGCGGAGCGAGTCCATCGTGCGGCCGGCCACGATCACCGTGTCGCCGCGATCGTGGAAGCGGTGGGCGAGCGCCTCGCCAATGCCCGATCCGCCGCCAGTGATCAGGATGGTGTTGCCGCTCGTGTTCATGGGTGCTCGCTCCGTGGCTGGTCAGCGCCCTGACATGGGGGTTGGCAGGCGCGATCGGAACCCGCGCTTGACCCCGCCCGCCCCAGGCCATAGCCGCGCCGAGGGTGAGCGCAGTCCCACCCCGCGCCGGCCTGCTGCTGGTGATCTCGTCCCCGTCCGGTGCCGGCAAGTCTTCGATCGCACGCGCGCTGTTGGCCGACCCGCTGCTCGACCTGTCGGTGTCCGCCACCACCCGCCCGCCGCGCGTCGGAGAGAGCGATGGCGAGGATTACCACTTCGTCGACGACGCCGAGTTCGGGCGGCTGGTGGCGGCGGACCACTTCATCGAATGGGCGCGGGTGTTCCGCCACCAATATGGGACGCCGCTCGCCCCGCTGGAGGAACGGCTGGCGTCGGGCCACGACGTGCTGTTCGACATCGATTGGCAAGGCACGCAGCAGCTGCACGCCAAGCGGCCGGACGCGACCGTGCGGGTCTTCATCCTGCCGCCCTCGATGGCGGAGCTGGAGCGTCGGCTGCGCGCGCGGCGCACGGACAGCGACGGGGTGATCGCCGGCCGCATGGCGCGCGCGGCGGCCGAGATCAGCCACTGGGCCGAATATGACTATGTGCTGGTCAACGACGATTTCGACCGGTGCCTGGATCAGGTCCGCACGATCCTGGCGGCCGAGCGGCTGGCGCGGCACCGCCGCACCGATCTGGTCGAGCTTACCCGGTGCCTGACGAGCTGATTGCCGGCACGGGCGCGCGCCGCACCGCGAACCCCGCCTCGGCCACGCCGTCGCGCCGGACCCAATTGGCGAAACCGATCTGGAGGGCCACGATCATGAACAGGATCGGCTGAAGCGCGATCCCCACGAACAGCGCGCCGACCAGATAGATCAGGTGCGCGTGCTGGAGCGCGGTGGCGAAAGGCGCGATCCAGACCCGGTCGCCCGCATCGCGGCGATGCCGCCGCCGGATGCGCTCCATCGAGAACAGGCCACCCAACTGGATCGCCAGCCAGAGGGCCAGGCCGATCCAGCCCTGTTCGCCCAGCATCTCGAAATAGGCGGAGTGATAGGCGCGCGCGGCGTCGGTCGTCTCTTGCCGCTCCCGATCCTCGCCGCCCGTCCCGTTGGCGCTGGTCGCGACCGTCTCGATCCGCAGCCGGTTGGCGCGATAGGCCTCGAACCCGCCGCCGAAGGGGTGCTCCTTGGCGTAGTCGAAGGTCCAGGCCCACACGGCCAGCCGGGTGCTGGCGCTCTCGTCCGCGCGATAGTCGCGGATCGTGCCCGCGCGCTCCGTCAGTCCCTGAGGCACCAGCGCCACCGCCGCCGCGCCCATGGCGGCCATGCCGATCAACAGCGGAATGCGCCGGCGCGACGATCGCAGCGACAGGGCGGCCAAAAGCGCGATGCACACCAGCCCGGTGCGCGCCTGGGTGCCGATCGGGATCAGCAGGCACGCGAAGGTCAGCGCGGCGGCGAACAGCCGGACCCGCTTGTCGGGCGGGAACACGGTTCCGTGCCGCGCCAGCCACCAGATGAGCGGCACGAGCGCGATCGCCACGGCGGAGATGATCGAGCCTTCGTACAGGCCCGAATTGTTCTCCACCATCAGGTTCAACACGCCGTAGCCGCCGCCGGACGCCAGCGTCTTGATGCCGCCCACGATGACGATCGAGCTGGCGCACAGCACGATCGTGAGCGCGAACGCCTCCAGCCGCAGCCGCGTGGTCAAGGTCAGCGGCAGGAAGATCGCCATCGCCATCGCCTTCCACACCCAATCCCACTTCACCAGCGCGGCGTCGGGATAGACGGCGGTCAGCGTCGTGAAGCCGCACCAGGCGAGCAGCAGCGCCATCAGCCATTGGCGAGGCGCCACGCGGGCGGTCCGCTTGTCGTCGAACAGCGCCCATCCGATCACCGCGAAGCCGGCCGCGACCAGGCTGACCGGCACCGAGTTCAACAGATAGTAGGTCAGCCGTTGCGGGGCGACGATGTCGACATAGGCATAGACCAGCACCCACAGGAACGGACGCCGCAGTCCGCAGGCGAACAGCCCCAGCAGCACCAGCACGAAGATGGCGTCGCGCATCAGTCGGGGTCCCGTTCCGGACCGCGGTCCAGGTCGGGCCGCCGCAGCAGCCGCCAGAACGCCAGGAGCAGCAGGCCGTGGCTGACCGCCAGCGCGAAATTGTCGATCATCCGCGCACGGCCCCTCTCCATCCCGGGGCTAGGCTTTAGCGGTTGACGCGCCGTTAAGTCAGCCGTGGATAGAACGCCGCGTGTTCGCCGCTCCCGCCCGCTCCCGCACCGCGACAGTTCCCTCGATCCCGGCGGGCGAGTAGGCGGGCGCGTGCGAATCCTTCACGTCCTGGACCACTCGCTGCCGATGATGAGCGGCTATACGACCCGCACGCGCGCCCTCCTGAAGGCGGGGGAGGGGCGGGGATGGACGGTGGCGGCGGTGACGGGCCTGCGCCACACGGCCGGGTCGATCCGGGTGGGCGACGAGGAGCGGGAGGTCGTCGACGGCCTCACCTTCCACCGCACCCGGCCTCGCCGGACCCGCACGCCGGCGGGCGAGGTGCGCGCGCTGGCGGCCAGGATCGTGGAGGTCGCGCGGGAGTTCCGGCCCGACATCCTGCACGCCCATTCGCCCGTCCTGAACGCCGCGGCGGCGCTGTGGGCCGGGCGACGGCTGCGCCTGCCCGTGCTGTACGAGATCCGGGCGTTCTGGGAAGACGCGGCGGTGGGGAACGGCACGGGCAGCGAAGGGTCGCCGCGCTTTCGCCTGACCCACTGGGCCGAGACCCAGGCCGCGCGGCGCGCGGATCAGGTGGCGACCATCTGTCACGGGCTGAAGGCGGACCTGGTCACGCGCGGCATCCCGCACGACAAGATCGTGGTGTCGCCCAACGGCGTCGACCACGGCCTGTTCGGCACGCCGGAGCCGCGCGACGAGGCGCTGGCGGCGGACCTGGGGCTGACCGGCGCGACCGTGCTGGGCTTCATCGGCAGCTTCTATCCCTATGAGGGATTGGACCTGCTGATCGACGCCATGCCGGCGATCGTCGCGGCCGAACCGACGGTGCGCCTGCTGCTGGTGGGCGGCGGACCGGAGGAGATGGCGCTGCGCTTCCAGGCGGCCGCCTCGCCGGTGGCCGACCGCATCCAGTTCGCCGGACGGGTGCCGCACGACGCGGTGGGGAGGTATTACGGCCTGGTCGACCTGTTCGTCTATCCGCGCCGCGCGATGCGGCTGACCGAACTCGTCACGCCGCTAAAGCCGCTGGAGGCGATGGCGGAGGGTCGGCTGGTCGCCGCGTCGGACGTGGGCGGCCATCGCGAACTGATGACCGACGGGCAGACCGCCACCCTGTTCCCCCCCGACGACGCCGCCGCGCTGGCGGACGCGGTGACGGGGTTGCTGGCCGACCGCGACGGCTGGGACGCGCGGCGCGACGCGGCGCGCGACGCGGTGCGCGCGACCCGTAACTGGTCGTCAAACATTGCTCGCTACGAACCTGTTTACCAAAAGATGATGGAGCGGCGGGGATGACGGACTGGGCGGAGACGGGGTTGGGGGAGCGCTGGCGGCGGCTTCACCCCGGCTGGCGCACGGCGGCGGTGTTCGCCATCGCGGCGCTGCTGACGCTGGCCCTTCCCAATCCGCTGGTCGAAGGGATGTCGCGGGGAACGGGGCTCGCCCGCCTCGCCCCGCCGGTCGAGCCCCCGATCGGCCTTGTGGGCCGCCTGCTTTTGGCGCTGGTCGTCGGTTGGGCGGCGGCCGTCGGCTACGCGCTATGGGGCTGGAGCCGGGCGCGGCCCCCTGCCGGGCCGGTGGAGGTGCGGGTCGATGGCGCGCTGGTGGCCGACGATCCGTTGCGAGTCGAAGCGCTCGCCGCCGACCGGGACCTGGGCGCGCGCTTCGACGAGTCGCCTTACCTCGCCCCGCCGCCGCCCACGCCGGATGCCCGGCTGGACCCCGACTCCACGCTCGCCGACCCGCGCTGGCAGTCCGGCACGGCGGAGACAATCGAGCAGACCGACGACTGGGATCGCTCGGTCCAGGCGCACTGGGAAGCGCAGGCCGACGCGGTCGCCGCCGAACAGGACGGCCTGCCAGAGCCTGTCGAGCCGCTGGAACCCGGCAACGGCGCGGAACAATGGGACGGGCCGGCCGAGATCGCGGATCGAGAGGCGGAGGTCGGCCCCCCCGACGCGCCGGAAGAGGTGGAGACGCAGGCGCTGTCCGGAGACGAGGTCGCGGCATTCGATCCGCATCTGGCCGATCCGGTCATGGAACCGGCGGCCGCCCAGGACGTGCCGGCGACCGATCCGCCAAAGGTCGCCGCGGCGTCCCTGGCCGCGACCGAACAGCCGGACGACTGGACCGCGCTGGCTCGTCGCCTGCCGCCGCCGCGCGAGCCTTCGGGCGAGCCGCTGCCGACCACCGCGGAACTGCTCGACCGGCTGACCCGTGCCGCCGTGCGACGTGCGCCCCGGCCGTCGCCGCCGCGGGCGGGCGGCGCGGACGATCCGGCCGCGCAGATCGCGGAGGCGCTGCAGATCCTGCGCCGGGCCGGCTAGCCGCCGCCCTCATTCCCGCACCACCAGCGCCTCGATCGTGACCAGCGGACCGTCGGTGTCCGTCACCTCCAGGTCCGCCACGAAGGCGTCCGCCAGCGCGAAATCGTGTTCGGACAGGGTGGTGAGCCGGGCCGGCGTGGCCGCCGTCCGCAGCACGACCTGGTGCCGCGCGCCCGCGAAGGTGACCGAATGCCAGGCGGTCTGGCGCGACCGCACGACCTCTCCGCCCAGCAGTGCGGACAGCTGGGCGCACAAGGCGGCGTGCACGTCCAGTTTGGTGAAGTGCGGCCGGCGCGGGCCGGCGCGACGATCGGTTAGCAGGCTCATGACGCGGTCTCCTCGTATTTGTTC
Source organism: Sphingomonadaceae bacterium (assembly GCA_965261015.1). GTDB lineage: Bacteria > Pseudomonadota > Alphaproteobacteria > Sphingomonadales > Sphingomonadaceae > CBDHCC01. Next base: position 122,576 of record CBDHCC010000002.1, on the reverse strand, counting down.
ATGAAATGTTCTATGCGGGCTTGCAGCGCGGCGCGGGGTTCGCGTCCGCCGCGCAGATCGGGAACGAGATTGGGGTCGCCGGCCACCGACCGGCCGAATCGGGTGGCCGACATTCCGGTGCGGGTCAGGAACCGCTCCACGCGGTGGCGAATGTGCATGGATCGGCCCGCTTGCTGCCGCCGCGAATCACGGCCCGATCAAAGTGCTAGGACAAATCCTATTTGTCGAGCGGCATTTCCCTGCTAGGTGTCGGCGATGAGCCACGACGACGCCCGATCCACGCTCGCCCGGCTGGCCGCCGAGCAGGGTCACGACTTCGCCACCCTGTCGCGGCTGATCGGCCGGAACGCCGCCTACATCCAGCAGTATGTCCGTCGCGGAACGCCGCGCCGGCTGTCGGAGGACGATCGCGCCACACTGGCGCAGTTCCTGGGGGTCGAGGAGTCGCGGTTGGGCGGCGCGCCACGGCCGGCCGCCGACCGCGCGACCGTGCCGTGGCTCGCCCCGCGTCCTTCCGCCGGGCCGGGCAGTGTCGCGATGGACGACCGCGCGCTGGGTGCGCTGGGCTTTCCCCCCGCCTTCCTGCGGGGTCTGGGGGCGCAGCCGGATCGGGTGAGCGCGGTGGTGGTGCGGGGGGATTCGATGGCCCCGACGCTGGCGGATGGCGACCTGATCCTGGTCGATCACGCGGCCGCCGACCGACCGCTCGCCGATGGCATCCACGTCCTGCGCCGCGACGGCGCGTTGCTGGTCAAGCGGCTTTCGCGCGAGGTCGCGGGCGGCTGGATCGTGGCCAGCGACAACCCCGCCGTGCCGGACGAACACGGCGTCCCCGCCTGGGCGCTGGCCATCGTGGGCCGCGTGGCCTGGTTCGGCCGGGCGGTGCGCTGACCGGCAGGCTGAACGGCCCGTCAACCAGTTGCGTGCGGCCCGCCGAAAGCCGCGCCGCCGCACGGGGGCCGTCCGTCTTGAAAGGACCGCCCGCTTGCGACCCGCCTTCCCCAAGTCCTCCACCCCGCCCGTCGCCCGGCCGACGCCCTGCGCCACCCGACCGGTGGCCGACGCCGCCCTGCGTCTGGTCGAGGCGCACGGGACGGACGCCGTGGCGGAGGCACGGCGGCGCGCGCGCACCGCCGGCGGGGCCGAGGACCTGTCGGGCTGGGCGCGCTGGCGTTCGGCGGAGGGTCTGATCCGAGCCTTGTCGGACGGGTGCGCGGCCGCTCACTGAGCCGGCACGCCGACGCGCGCATTCGCTGCTGGCACGCCGCCCGCCCGTCCGCTAGATCGGCGGAATGGCGGTCTTTCGCCCCTTGCTGCTGGTCGCCGGCCCCGCTGCCGCCCTTGCCGTCGCGGGACCCCTGTCGGCGCAGGACCGGGTCGTGGGCGGAGCGGCCGTCGATCCGACCGGTCCGCTGGACCCGATGCCCGCGATCACCGTGGCCTGGCCCGTGCTGCCCCCGCGAGCGGGCGGCACCGGCGCGCGGGCGGACATGGGGGAGGCGACGCGCTACACCACCCGCATCACGGGGGTGGAGCCCGCCACGGCGCGCGAGGTGCTGGCCCTGTTCGACGACTCCTCGGCTCTGAAGGCCGGCAAGGGGCGGGCGGACACGGCCGGCCAGATCGACCGGCGGGTGCGCGACGACCGCGAGCTGCTGGTCACCGTGCTGCGGTCGCAGGGCTATTACGACGCGGCCATCGAACCGCGGCTGGCGACCGGCGCGGACGGGCGGCTGGCGATCGAACTGGCGGCGCGTCCGGGCACCCGCTACCGCTTCGACGAAGTGGCATTGCCCGGCCTGGACGGTGCGCGGCCGATGGAGGAGCAGGCGGTGGCGGCATTCGCCGTGCGGCCCGGCGACCCGGCGGCGGCGGCACCGGTGGCGGCCGGACGCACCGCGCTGGCGGCGTCGCTCGCCAATGGCGGCTATCCCTTCGCGCAGGTGGGCGACGAGCGGGCGGTCGTGGACCACGCCACGCAGACCGCCAGCCTGACCGTCCCCGTGACCACTGGCGAGCGCGCGCGGATCGGGGCCATCCGGCTGAACGACGACCGCCTGTTCGACGCCGACCATGTGCAGGACATCGCGCAGTTCCGACCGGGCGATCTCTACAGCGCGGCCCAGCTGGACGACCTGCGCCGCGCGCTGGTGGCGACCGGGATCGTCGGGTCCGTGCGCGCGCAGCCGGTCCGCACCGCCACGCCGGGCATCGTCGATGTGGGCGTCGACCTCACTGCGGCGAAACTGCGGACCGTCGCCGGGTCGCTGGGCTATGGCACGGGCGAGGGCGCTCGGGCGGAGGTCAGCTGGCAGCACCGCAACCTGATCCGCCCGGAAGGTGCCGTCACCGCGCGCGCGTTGCTGGGCACGCAGGAACAGGGCGCTTCGGTGGACCTGCGGATGAACAATTTCGGCGCGCGCGACCGCGTGCTGTCGGCCCAGATCGCCGCGTCCACCGTCGACCGGCCGGCCTATCAGGCGAACTTCGTCACCCTGACCGCCGCCCTGGAACGCAAGAGCACGTTCCTCCTGCAAAAGGAGTGGACGTGGTCGGTGGGCACCGAACTGCTCGCGTCGGACGAACGCGCCGCCTTGGCCGACACGGGGCTGATCCGCCAGCGCACCTACCTGATCGGCGCGTTGCCGCTCGCGCTCGGCTATGACGGATCGGACAGCCTGCTCGACCCCACGCGCGGGGTGCGGGTCGGGCTGCGGCTGTCGCCGGAACTGTCGCTGTTGCAGGGCACCGCGGGCTATCTGCGCGCACAGCTGGACGGCAGCGGCTATCTGCCGGTGAGCGACCGGCTGGTGCTGGCCGGGCGCGGGCGGATCGGCACCATCGTCGGGCTGGCCCGCGACCAGCTGGCGCCGTCCCGCCGCTTCTACGCCGGCGGCGGCGCGTCGGTGCGCGGCTATGGCTATCAGGACATCGGGCCGCGCGACCTGAACAACGACCCGATCGGCGGGCGTTCCCTGTCGGAATTGTCGGTGGAGGCGCGCGTCCGCTTCGGCGATTTCGGCGTCGTGCCCTTCGTCGATGCCGGCAACATCTCGTCCGGGGGACTGCCCACGCTGGGCGAGTTGCGCCTGGGGGCCGGGCTGGGCGTGCGGTATTACAGCGCCTTCGGGCCGATCCGCGTCGACGTCGGCACGCCGCTCAACCCGCAGCCCGGCGATCCGGCGGTCGCGGTCTATGTCTCGCTGGGGCAGGCGTATTGACGCATCGGGGAGGCGCGCACCCGCCAGCGATCGGGTGGGGCGCGGCGGCAGGTCCGGGCCCGGCGTCTAGGTCGCGGAGCGCCGAGTGACCCGCACGCGGACGGGATCGGTGGTGCGCTGGACCGGGCGCGCGGCGCTGGGCGTGGGCGTGCTGGGCATCGGCGCGGTCGTGGGCCTCGACACCCAGCCGGGACATCGGCTGGTGATCCGCCAGATCGAGGGGCTTAGGCCCGCCTCCGGCTTGCGGATCGCGATCGGGCGGATCGACGGATCGCTCTTCAACACGACGGTCCTGCGCGACGTGCGGCTGTCCGCGCCGAACGGCGTCTTCCTGCGGGTGGCGGAGGCGCGGATGGCGTGGGAGCCGCTGGACCTGCTCGCCAATCGCCTAACTGTCCACGACCTGTCCGCGCCGACCGCGGCCGTGCTGCGCCCGCCGCGCTTCGTGCCGTCGGCGACCCCGCAGCCGATCCTGCCGAACCTCGCCATCACCGTCGATCGCCTGCGGATCGACCGGCTGACGGTCGCGCGCGGGGTCGCCGGGCCGGAGCGGTCGGGCCGCCTCGCGCTCAGCGGCAGCGCGGTCGACGGCCGTCTGGTGGTGAACGGACAGGCGATCCTGGCGGATGGCGGCGACCGCCTGACCGTGCGGATGGACGGCCGGCCCGACGGTGACCGCTTCCGGCTGGCGGCCACGCTGTTCGCGCCGGCCGGCGGTGTGGCGGCCACCCGGCTGGGGCTGAGTGGACCCAGCGCCTTCGCGATCACGGCGGCCGGGCGCTGGACCGACTGGCGGGGCACCGCGGCCCTGGTTCAGCCGGGCGCGACGGTCGCCGATCTGTCGTTGTCGGCGGCGGCCGATCGCTATCGGGTGCGCGGCACGCTCGATCCCTCCTCCCGCCTGCGCGGCCGCCTGGCCCGCTTCGTCGGGCGCCGGGTCGTGGTGGAGGGGGAGGGGGTGTGGCGCGCGGGAACGATCACGGGCTCGGGTCGCGTCGGGGTGCCGGCGGGCACGCTGCGCGTCACCGGCGGTGTGGACGTGACCGCGCAGGTCTTCCGCGACCTCCGGCTGGAGGCGGCGATCGCACGTCCGCAATTGCTGGTGCCCGCCGCCCGCGCGCGCAACCTGCGGCTGGACGCGCGGCTGGACGGCGCGATCCCGCGCGCCGCCTTCGCTTGGCGGTTGCGCGCGGACACGCTGGCCGTCGACCGGGCGCTCGTGACCGGACTGGTGGCGACAGGCGCTGGTCGGCTGAGCGACCCGCCCTTCGCCACGTCGATGCAGGCGACCGCGCGCAGCGTGACGGGAGTGGACGAGGACCTGGACCGCATCCTGCGCGACGTGCGCCTGTCGGGTCCCGTGTCCCTATCCGCCGAGCGGCTGGTGGCGAGCGACCTCCGGCTGACCGCGCCCGACCTGGTGGCCAAGGTCGGTCTGCGCGTCGACCTGGCCAGCGGCCGCTACGACGCCGCCGTCGCCGCCGAGCTGGCCCGCTTCGTCCTGCCCGGATTGGGCGAGGTCGCGGTCGGCGGCGACCTGCGGCTGGTGCCCGACGGCGCCGGCTTTCGCTATTCCGGGCCGGGGCGCGTGCGCTTCCGGCGATTGGACAACCCGTTCCTGCTGTCGCTGACTCGCGGTCTGCCGAGCGCCACGGCGCGGATCGAGCGGGGCGGCGACAAGATCGTGCGCTTTTCCGACCTGCAACTCACCTCCCCCGGGCTCACCTTGTCGGGGGCGGGTCTCCGGCGACCCGACGGCCGTTTCGAGTTCACCGGCGTCGGCCGATCGGCGGAGTACGGCCCGATCACGCGGCTGGTGCTGTCCGGCCGGCCGGACCGTCCCCGCGTCGAGATGACGCTGGCCGCGCCGGTGAGCGGGGTGACCGCGGTGGAACTGGCGCTGGAGCCATCGGCCGCCGGCTACGCGCTGGCGGCGACCGGTGGCTCCCCGCTCGGCCCCTTCGCGGCTGACGGCGCGGTCGAGCTGGCGCCGGGCCGGGACACGACGGTGCGGCTGGACCGGCTGGCGGTGGCGGGCACGGTGGGGCAGGGGCGGGTGACGCTGACCGACGGGCGGCTGGACGGCCGGATCGCCTTTGCCGGTGGAGGACTGGCGGGCACCGTGGGCCTGCGCCCCCAGCCGGGTGGGCCGGGAGACTCGATCGGACAGGGCGTGGCGATCGCGGCGACGGCGCGGGACGCGACCCTGCCGCAGCTGGGGCTGAGCGTGGCGCGGGGCGAGGCGACCGCCGAACTGGTGCTCGCCGACGGCGTGCGCTCGCTGTCCGGCTCGGCGACCGGCGAGGGGGTGCGGGTGGGCGGCGTGTCGCTCGCCGAGCTGGCCGCCACGGCGGACATTCGGGACGGGCGGGGCACGGTCGTCGCCTCGGCCAGCGGGCGGTCGGCCGGTCGGTTCGAGCTGTCGGCCCGCGCCGCCCTGGACGGGTCGGTCGCGCGGATCGATGGCGGTGGCACCGTGGGGGGAGAGGCGCTGGCTCTGAACCAGCCGGTCACCGTCACCCGGAGCGCGGACGGATACGAGGTGACCGGCCTGGACCTCACCTTCGGCGGCGGCGCGGCGCGGGCGGACGCTTTCGTCGGCCCCGGCGTCAACACGCTGGCCGCCGAGCTGGACCGCCTGCCGCTGCGGCTGCTCGACCTGGCGCTGCCGGAGCTGGGCCTGGGCGGCACGATCAGCGGCACCGCCCGCTACGGCCCCGCGGCCGCCGGCGGCTCTCCGGAAGGGGCGCTGGACCTGACGGTCGCTGGCCTGACGCGCTCCACCATCGCGCGCTCGTCCGCGCCGCTCGACCTGGCGGTCGCCGCCCGGCTGGAAGGTTCGGTCGCGGGGCTGCGCGCGGTCGCGGGCGACGGCACGGGCGCGGTCCTGGGCCGAGGCCAGCTGAGCCTGACCGGGGTGCCCGACACCGGCTCGCTCGCCGAGCGGCTGACGGCGGCCGCGTTGCGCGCCCAGCTGCGCTACAACGGCCCGGTGGGCACGTTGTGGCGTCTGGGCGGCGTCGAGCTGTTCGACCTGACCGGCCCGGTGGCGATCGGCGCGGACGTGGAGGGCACATTGGGCGAACCCGTGCTGGCCGGGTCGTTCGAGAGCGATGGCGCGCGGCTGACGAGCGCGGTCACCGGCACCACCATCCGCGACCTGGCGGCGTCGGGCCGGTTCGATGGATCGCGCCTCCTGCTCGACCGCTTCGCCGGACGCACGGGTTCGGGCCGCGACGCCGGCACCGTGGCGGGCGAAGGCTCCGTCGAGCTGGCGCTGTCCCGAGGCATCGGCTTCGACCTGACGGTGCGGGCGGATGGGGCGACGCTGATCGACCGCGACGATCTGGGCGCGACAGTGACCGGGCCCCTTCGCCTGCGCTCGGCGGGCGGCGGCGGGTCGATCGAGGGCGATGTGCGGCTGGACCGCTCGCGCTATCGCCTGGGCCGCGCCACCCAAGGCGAGCCGGTGCCCGAACTGAACGTGACGGAGGTGAACGGCGCCGCCGATGCGCTGGCCAACGAACGGCCGGCGGCGGCCCCCTGGAGCCTCGCCATCCGCGCGGACGCGCCCTCTCGCCTAGCGGTGACGGGCCTGGGCCTGAACAGCGAGTGGAGCGCGGGCCTGACGCTGGGCGGCACGCTGGCCGAGCCGCGAATCACCGGCCAGGCCGACCTGATTCGAGGAGAGGTGGACTTCGCCGGCCAGTCCTTTGCGCTGGAGCGCGGGATCATCGGTTTCTCCGGGCAGTCGCCCGCCAACCCGACGCTCGACATCGTCGCGCGCGCCGATGTCGACGACCTGGACGCGCAGATCCTGGTGCGCGGGCGCGGTCTGTCGCCGGAGATTTCCTTCGCCTCCACGCCGGCCCTGCCGGAGGACGAGTTGCTGTCCCGCCTGCTGTTCGGCGGGTCGATCACGGACCTGTCGGCGATCGAGGCGGTGCAGCTGGGCGCGGCGGTCGCCAGCCTGCAGGACGGCGGCAACGGCCTGAACCCGATCAACGCGCTGCGCGACGCGGCCGGCCTCGACCGCCTGCGCGTCCTGCCCGCCGACGTGACGCAGGGTCGCGGCACCGCGATCGCCGCGGGCAAGTACCTCACCCGCCGCGCCTTCGTGGAGGTGGTGACGGACGGTCAGGGCTATTCCGCCACCCAGCTGGAATATCGCGTCTTCCGATGGCTGTCGGTGCTCTCCACGCTGTCGACGATCGGCCGGCAGTCGGCGGCGATGCGCGTGTCCAAGGACTATTGAGCGCCGCCTGCGGCTTTACGCCGGGCGGCGCGGGTCTATGGTCCGGGCAGATCAGCGAGGGGACGAAGAATGTGCGAGCGGGACAATCTGACGGACTGGGGCCGTTCGGCGCACCACGACTGGTCGCTCAACCGGCGCGACTTCGCCGCGATGGCGGCACTCGGCACGCTCACCGCCTGTGCCGGCGTCAGTGCCGGCGGCCAGCCGGCCGGGTTGGTCGAGGAGACGGTGCGGGTCACCACGCCCGACGGGGTGATGGATGCCTTCTACGTGGCGCCCGCGTCCGGCCGGCACCCGGCCATCCTGACCTGGCCCGACATCGCCGGCCTGCGCGAGGCCTTCAAGGTCATGGCCCGGCGCCTGGCGGGGCAGGGTTACGCCGTGCTGGTCGCCAACCAGTATTACCGGTCCGGCCCCGCGCCGATGTTCGCCGACTTCGCCGCGTTCCAGGCGAATGACGGGTTCGAGAAAGCGGGGGTGATGAGGAAGGCGCTGACCCCCGACGCCATCATGCGCGACGCGTCCGCGGCGATCGGCTGGCTGGACGGGCGGGTTGAGGTCGACACCGGCAAGGGCGTTGGCACGAACGGCTATTGCATGGGCGGTCCGTTCACCGTGTTCACCGCGGCCGCCGTTCCGGCGCGGGTCCGCGCGGCCGCGTCGCTGCACGGCGGCGGGCTGGTCAAGCCCGACGACCCGCAAAGCCCGCACCAGCTGCTGGCCCGCACGCGCGCCAGCTATCTGTTCGCCATCGGGCAGAATGACGACGCGAAGGAGCCGAACGTCAAGACCGTGCTGCGTCAGGCGGCCGAGCAGTCGGGCCGCCCGGCGGAAGTGGAGGTCTATCCCGCCGACCATGGCTGGACGGTCATCGACAGCCCGTCCTACGACAAGGCGGCGGCCGAGCGCGCCTGGGACCGGATGAGCGCGCTGTTCGCGGGCGCGCTGTAGGGTCGCTGGCGCTCCCGGCGGTTGGCGGCGGAAGGACAGGGACCGATGTGCAACCGCGCCCGCATGTCCGCCGAGCCGGAAACGATCGCCACCCGGTTCGGCGCGACGTGGCTGGCTGACCGGCCCCGCGATAATCGGTTCCACCCGCGAGAACTCGTCCCAAAGAACCGCGCCTATGTCGTTCGCCGGGAGGGGGCCGCGACGCACCTGGACGTGATGGACTGGGACGTGCTGGGCGGCCAGGCGAAATGGCCGATGACGAACGTCCGCCAGCTCAAGCTGCCGCAATGGCGACGCCTGGCCCAGAACCCGGCGAACCGTTGTCTGGTGCCGCTGACCGCTTTTTGCGAATGGACGTCCCTGCCCGATCCGCGCCACGGGATCAAGGGAGAGGTGTGGTTCTCTCTGCCGACACAGCCGATCTTCGCGGTAGCCGGGTTGTGGCAGACGGTGGGTGACCGGCGGCGGTTCGCGATGGTGACGTGCGACGCCAACGAACTCGTGGCATCGGTTCATCCCAAGGCGATGTTGACGGTGTTGAGGCCGGAAGACGAGCAGGCGTGGCTGACGGGGAACTATGATATGGCGCTGTCGCTCCAACGCCCTTTTTCCAGCGCACAGATGGTGGCGAGCGAACCGGTCTTTCCGACCCGCCCGTCCGTCAGCCAGACCCGGCTGCTCTAACCGCTGTAATACATCTCGAACTCCACCGGGCTGGGCGTGGTCTCCCACCGGTCGACTTCCGCCCATTTCAGCTCGGCATAGGCGTCGATCTGGTCCTTGGTGAATACGTCGCCCTTCAACAGGAAGGCGTGGTCGGCCTCGAGGCTTTCCAGCGCCTCGCGCAGCGACCCGCACACGGTCGGCACGTCCGACAGCTCTTCGGGCGGCAGATCGTAGAGGTTCTTGTCCATCGCCTCGCCGGGGTGCAGCCGGTTGGCGATGCCGTCCAGCCCCGCCATCACCAGCGCGGCGTAGGCCAGATAGGGGTTGGCGAGCGCGTCGGGAAAGCGCACCTCCACCCGCTTCGACTTTTCGCCGGTGCCGTATGGGATGCGGCACGACGCCGAACGATTGCGCGACGAATAGGCGAGCAGCACGGGCGCCTCGTAGCCCGGTACCAGCCGCTTGTAGCTGTTGGTGGACGGGTTGGTGAAGGCATTGAGCGCCTTGGCGTGGCGGATGATGCCGCCGATGAAATACAGGCACTGGTCCGACAGGCCGGCATAGCCGTTGCCGGCGAAGGTCGGGTTGCCGTCCTTCCAGATCGACAGGTGGGTGTGCATCCCCGACCCGTTGTCGCCCTTGATCGGCTTGGGCATGAAGGTCGCCGTCTTGCCATAGGCCTGGGCCACCATGTGGACGACGTATTTGTAGATTTGCATCCGGTCGGCGGTTTCGGTCATGGTCGAGAAGATCATGCCGAGCTCGTGCTGGGCGGGGGCGACCTCGTGATGGTGCTTGTCCATCGGCAGGCCCATTTCCAGCATGGTGGCCACCATCTCGCCCCGTATGTCGACGGCGCTGTCGACGGGGGCCACCGGGAAATAGCCGCCCTTCTTGGCCGGTCGGTGCGCCAGATTGCCGGTCTCGTATTTGCGCGCGGAGTTGGTCGGCAGCTCGATGTCGTCCACCGCGAACATCGACGTGTTGTACCCGTCCTCGAACCGCACGTCGTCGAACAGGAAGAACTCCGCCTCCGGCCCGATATAGATCGTGTCGCCCGCGCCGGACTGGGTCAGATAGGCCTCCGCCCGCTTGGCGGTGGAGCGGGGATCGCGCGCATAGAGGTCGCCCGTGCCCGGCTCCACCACGTCGCAGAACACGATCAGCATCGGCGTGGCCGAGAACGGGTCGGTGTAGACCGCGTCCAGGTCGGGGCGCAGCACCATGTCGGACTCGTTGATCGCCTTCCACCCCTGGATGGACGACCCGTCGAACATCAGCCCGTCCTCGAACGCGTCCTCGTCCATGACGTCGGCGCACATGGTCAGGTGCTGCCATTTGCCTTTGGGATCGGTAAAGCGCAGATCGACCCACTCGATCTCCTCCTCCTTCATGCGGGCGAGGATGGTGTCGACGGTGTTGGCCATGGGTGCGATGGTTCCTTTTACTGCGGAGTCATTTACGCCAACGCGGGGTCGGCACCGAAAGTTCGGGGTGGAAGAGGGCGCGGCACGGCGCGATCACAGGGCGTCGGAGTCCCGTTCGTCCGTGCGGATGCGAAGCGCGCGTTCGACCGGCAGGATGAAGATCTTGCCGTCCCCGATCCGGCCGGTGCGCGCCGCGTTGGCAATGGCGTCCACTACCCGGTCGACCAGCCCATCGTCGACGACCACCTCCAGCTTCACCTTGGGCAGGAAGTCGACGATGTATTCCGCGCCGCGATAGAGCTCCGTGTGCCCCTTTTGCCGGCCGAACCCCTTGGCTTCCGTCACCGTGATGCCGGACACGCCGACATCGTGCAGCGCCTCTTTCACGTCGTCCAGCTTGAACGGTTTGATGATCGCTTCGACCTTCTTCATCGCCGTGCCCCCGTTCGTCCGGACGGAGTGTCGGGGGAAGGGGCCGGCGGCGTCAAGGGGGGTTGTTGCGGTGCAGCAGCGCCGGCGCTGAGCACGATCAGACGCAGCGCGCCCGGCCCACCCGCGACCGGTCCGCCCACCACCGGTCCACCCGCCACCGGTCCGCCCACCACCACCGCCACACACTGCGCGCCTTCCACTAGGAACGAGGAGGGCGCGGTTACCACCGGCCCGCCCGCCTGCATCCCCCAGACCGGTCGACCATCGGCGATGGCATAGGCGGTCAGGCGGCCGCCCGGCGATCCCTGGAACACCAGACCGCCGGCGGTCGCCATCGTGCCGCCGCCGGGCCGGACCTGCGCCAGGCTCCAGCGCGGCGCGCCGGTCACCGGATCGACCGCCAGCAGCGCCGGCGCGCCGGTCGCCCCCGCGCTCGACAGACCGGCCACGAACAACAGGCCCGCGTCCGGCGAATAGCTGACGGCGGAGCGCGCGCGGCGCGGGGCCATCAGGGTCGGCGATCCGTCCTCCGCCCCATCCGCCACGGCGGTGCCGAGCGACAGCGGCCGCCAGCCGAGCAGCGCGCCGTCCGCCAGGTCGACGATCGCCAGCTCGCCCGCGCCGGTCACCTGCATCGCCACCGTCCGCGCGCCGCCCGCCGCGGCCAGCTCGGCCAGGACGAAGGGGCGGTCGGCGCCGCTGGTGCCGGGCAGTTGGCGGTGCCAGGCGAACTCCCCCGTCCGCGCGTCCACGGCGATGACGGACCGGCTGAACAGGCGCGCCGGGGCCAGGCCCTCCGCGCCGTCGCCGGGCTGGCGCGCGTCGCCGGTGCCCAGCACCAGCCGATCGTTGGCCGGATCGTAGGCCAGGCTGACGACCGCCGCGCCGAGCCGCGGGGGCGCGGTTGGGGCGGCGGCGGCCGGCCGGGTGCCGGGCAGGGTGGGCGTCGCCGGCTGAGCCCAGGTGGCGGAGATCTGCGCGAGCGCGGCGTCGCTGATCGCGCCGTCGACCTCCGATCGCCCGGACGGCGCGGTCCAGAACCTCCAGCGTTCGGACCCGTCATTGTAGTCATAGGCGACCACCGACCCGCGCCCGGCCCTCGACACGCCCACGAACACCAGGTTCTGGGCCACCAGCGGCGCGCTGGTCACCACCTCTTCCGGGCCGATCCCGTGGCTCCACAATTGGCGACCGTTCTTGGCGTCGAACGAGGCGAGCCGTCCACCGGGCCGAGCGACGAACAGCCGACCCTTCCACAGGGCCGCGCCGGCGGGAGGGCTGGCGGGCGCCGCTTCGCTTTCCGCGGCCTTCGGATCGGCGCTCCACAAGGCGTCGCCGGACCGCACGTCGAAGGCGCGCACCCAACCGCCCGCACCGGTGGCGTACATGATCTCGCCCGACACGATCGGCGTGGCGACCGGCGTCGCCAGCGGCGCGTCGCCGACGCCCGCCAACGGCGCGGTCCAGGCCAGCGTCAGCCCGCGCACACTGTCCGGCGTCAGCTGATCCAGCGGGCTGAAGCGCTGTTGCGCGTAGTTGAAGCCGGTGGCCGGCCAGTCGGTCAGCGACCGGCCGAGCGCCAGGCGCTCTCCGTCCACGCGCACCGCGCCGGCATCGGGCGCCGTCTCGACGGTCACGGCGTCGACCACGTTGGCGGTCACATCCTCCGCCGCGCGCTCGACGGAGCAGCCGGCCAGGAGGAGCAGGGGAAGGAGGCGGGGTCGCACGATCACGCCCGCACCTTGGACAAACCCGGTCGCGGAGTCACGCCCGCTCGCCGGAACCCGTGCCCGTCAGAACAGGCCGGCGGGGCTTTCGGTGAAGATCGCGCAGCCGTCGTCCGTGATCCCGATCGAATGCTCGAACTGCGCGGATAGCGACCGGTCGCGGGTCACCGCCGTCCAGCCGTCGTCCAGCACCTTCGTCCCCGGCTTGCCCGCGTTGATCATGGGTTCGACCGTGAAGATCATGCCGGGCCGCAGTTCCGGCCCGGTGCCGGGCTGCGCCGCGTGGACGACCTCCGGAGCATCGTGGAACAGCCGGCCCAGCCCATGGCCGCAGAACTCGCGCACCACGCCATAGCGGTGGCGTTCGGCGTGACGCTGAATGGCGTGGCCGATGTCGCCCAGGTGATTGCCCGGCCGCGCCTGTTCCAGCCCCAGCATCAGGCACTCGCGCGTCACCTCGACCAGCCGGCGCGCCTTCACCGATACGTCGCCGACCAGATAGGTGCGGCTGGTGTCGCCGTGCCAGTCGTCCAGGATGGCGGTGACGTCGATGTTCACGATGTCGCCGTCGCGCAAGGCCCGCTCGCCCGGGATGCCGTGGCACACGACGTGGTTGATCGAGATGCAGCACGAATGGGCATAGCCGCGATAGCCGAGCGTGGCCGGCACTGCGCCCGCCGCCACCATCGCCTCGCGCACGAACTCGTCCAGGTCGCCGGTGAGCGCGCCCGGCACGACCAGCGGGCCGATGTCGTCCAGGATGCGGGCGGACAGCTGCCCGGCGGCGCGCATGCCGTCGAACGCGTCCGCTCCATGCAGCTTGATGGCCCCGGATCGGGTGAGCGCGCCTGGCGCGCTGGCATCGGTGTAGGTGTACATGGGTGGGGATATAGCGGGGGGAGGGCTCGCCTTCCAGCGGCGGCGATATGGCTGGAAGGTCGGCGCTTTGGTCTGGTCGGTTTCTGGTGGGAAGTGGACAGCCCGTCCTGTCCCTCGGTCAGCCCCACCTCCGCTCGTCCTGAGCCTGTCGAAGGACGTCGGTTGGGTCAGGAACCCCCGCCTCCTCTCAGCAGCCCTTCCGTCGACCACAGGGTGGCGGCAGCCGCTCGTCCTTCGACAGGCTCAGGACGAGCGGGTGAAGGGGGAGGAGTCAACGGCTGACATCGGGTCGCAAGGTGCCGCGCCCATCCCGCTTTCCCACCTTTCCTCGTCCCGCTACACCTCACCCCATGACCGCCCGCATCTGGACCGCCGCCCTCCTCGTCATCGGGGACGAGATCCTGTCGGGGCGGACGGCGGACGCGAACATCCATCAGGTGGCCCGCTGGCTGGACCAGCAGGCGATCCGGCTGGCGGAGGTGCGGGTGGTGCCCGACATGCACGACCGGATCGTGGACGCGGTGCGCGCGCTCAAGGCCCAAACCGACTATCTGTTCACCACCGGCGGGATCGGGCCGACGCACGACGACATCACGGTGGACGCGGTCGCCGCCGCGCTCGGCCGGGAGGTGGTCGTCCACCCGGACGCGCGCGCCACCCTGGAGCGATACTATGCCGACAAGGGCGGGCTGACCGATGCCCGCCTCCGCATGGCGCGCGTGCCCGCCGGCGCGGAGCTGATCGTGAACCGGCTGTCCGGCGCGCCCGGCATCCGGCTGGACACGACCTTCATCCTGGCGGGCGTGCCGCACATCGCGGCGGGCATGCTGGAGGCGCTGAACGGGGAACTGGAAGGGGGCGAGCGCGTGCTGTCGGAGACGCTGGGCGCGCGCGTCCCGGAAAGCGAGGTGGCCGAGCTGCTCGCCCGCACCGAAGCCGCGCACTCGGCGTGCCAGATCGGCAGCTATCCGTTCTTCCGCGCCGGGCAGGTGGGGGCCAACTTCGTCGTGCGCTCGACCGACCCGGCCGCGCTGGCCGGCTGCGCGGGCGACCTGAAGGCGCGGCTGGCCGCGATGGGCGTGGAAACGGTCGCCGGCGGCATCGGCTGACGGAACGAACCCCGAACATCGCGGTTGTCCCGTCGAACCTCAATCGAAGGACGACACATGGCCGACACCGACGACACCGTTCCCACCATCGACGGCAAGCATCACGAGAACCCGAAGTCGGAACCCTTCTCGAACGCCGAAAAGGACCCGGACGACTGGACCACGGGCGACGAGCCGATGACGGGTGCCCAGGCGAGCTATCTCAAGACCTTGTCCGAAGAGGCGGGCGTGGAGTTCGACGACACGCTGACGAAGGCGGACGCGTCCAAGCACATCGACGAGCTGCAGGCGAAGACCGGACGCGGAAAGGGTTGATTCGACGGCCCCGCCGGTGCGCGCGGGCATCGGCGGGGCCGTGACTCGCCGACGGGGCTGGTGTAACTCTCTCGGCACAGCTCGCCCGGCCTCGCCGGACAGCACGATCGCGAAGGCCCGCCCATGACCAATCCCGACACGCCCCTCCTGGACACCGTCGACGTGCCGGTCGACCTGCGCCGCCTGAAGCCGTCGCAACTGCGCCAACTCGCCGACGAATTGCGGGCGGAGGTGATCTCGGCGGTCGGAGTCACGGGCGGGCATCTGGGGTCCGGGCTGGGCGTCGTGGAGCTGACGACGGCGATCCACTATGTCTTCGACACGCCGCGCGACCGGCTGGTCTGGGACGTCGGGCACCAGTGCTATCCGCACAAGATCCTGACCGGGCGGCGCGACCGCATCCGCACCCTGCGGATGGGCGGCGGCCTCAGCGGCTTCACCAAGCGGTCGGAGAGCGAGTACGACCCGTTTGGCGCGGCGCATTCGTCCACCTCCATCTCCGCCGCGCTGGGCTTCGCCACGGCCAACCGGCTGTCGGACCGGCCCGGCAAGGCGATCGCGGTGATCGGCGACGGGGCGATGTCGGCCGGCATGGCCTACGAGGCGATGAACAACGCGGAGGCCGCGGGCAATCGCCTGGTCGTGATCCTGAACGACAACGACATGTCCATCGCCCCGCCGGTGGGGGGCCTCTCCGCCTACCTCGCGCGGCTGGTCTCGTCGTCGGAATATCTGGGGTTGCGCTCGCTGGCCAAGAAGGTCGCCAAGCGGATGCCGCGCCGGATGCACAAGGCGGCCGAAAAGCTGGAGGAATATGCCCGCGGCATGGCGACCGGCGGCACCTTGTTCGAGGAACTGGGCTTCTACTATGTCGGCCCGATCGACGGCCACAATCTGGACCATCTGATCCCCGTGCTGGAAAATGTGCGGGACGCCGACGAGGGGCCCATTCTGGTCCACGTCGTGACCACCAAGGGCAAGGGTTATGGCCCGGCCGAGGCATCGGCGGACAAGTATCACGGCGTCCAGCGCTTCGATGTGGTGACGGGCGCCCAGGCCAAGTCGCCCGCCGGTCCGCCGTCCTACACCAAGGTGTTCGCCCAGGCCCTGCTGGCCGAGGCGGAGCGCGACGAGACCGTGTGCGCCATCACGGCGGCGATGCCGTCGGGCACGGGGCTGGACACCTTCCAGCAGCGCTTCCCGGACCGCACCTTCGACGTGGGCATCGCCGAACAGCACGCGGTCACCTTCGCCGCCGGTTTGGCGGCGCAGGGCATGCGGCCGTTCTGCGCGATCTACTCGACATTCCTGCAGCGCGCCTACGACCAGGTGGTCCACGACGTCGCGATCCAGAACCTGCCCGTGCGCTTCGGCATCGACCGCGCCGGGCTGGTGGGCGCGGACGGGGCGACCCATGCGGGGTCGTTCGACGTGACCTACCTTGCGACGCTCCCCAACTTCGTCGTCATGGCGGCCGCCGACGAGGCGGAGCTGACCCACATGGTCCACACCGCCGCGATGCACGACACCGGACCGATCGCGGTGCGTTACCCACGCGGCAACGGCACCGGTGTGGCGATCCCCGCGACCCCGGAGCGGCTGGAGATCGGCAAGGGCCGCGTGGTGCGCGAGGGCAAGACCGTCGCCATCCTGTCGCTCGGCACCCGGTTGGAGGAGGCGCTGAAGGCCGCCGACACGCTCGACGCCAAGGGCCTGTCCACCACGGTCGCCGACCTGCGCTTCGCCAAACCCCTGGACGAGGCGCTGATCCGCCGCCTGCTGACCACGCACGAGGTCTGCGTGACGGTGGAGGAGGCGGCCGTCGGCGGGCTGGGCGCGCACGTGCTGACCTACGCCAGCGACGAGGGCCTGATCGACGCCGGCCTGAAGCTCCGCACCCTGCGCCTGCCCGACCGGTTCCAGGACCAGGACAAGCCGGAGAAGCAGTATGCGGATGCGGGGTTGGACGCGGAGCACATGGTCGAGACGGTGCTGAAGGCACTCAGGCACAACGATGTGGGGGTAGAGGCGCGGGCCTAAGGTGCATGACAGGTCTGCCCGGACCCGCTTAGCCTAAGGTTGTCTAAGGCGGTGGTGAGGTGGCTTAGCCCAACTTCTTGAAGTCGACTGCTTGTGACCTAGTTACGGACATCTGAGGCGGTCCAAAGTCATCGTTCAATTGCAGCGCTACAAATCGCGGGCGCACCGCGCACATTGTATTTGGCTGACTTCAGATCACGGATGACACTAAGAAGTAGGTTCCGAGCAGTTTGCCGCGTCGCCTCCTCCGTAACGGAGCTTATCGATATTAAGTACTGACCCGGATCAGAATAAGGTTCCAAGTGACTGCCACACTGCTTTGGGTCTTCTTGACCACTCAATAAAACATTTTCACTCCTTAGACGCAGCCCGTGACCCTCCGCGTCTAAGATGTTTGTAACTTTTCCCATATCGTCAGTAGCTTGCCTCACAGTCGGAGACATTCCATGCTGTTCGACCACTGACGCCAACACTGTAATGAATGAGGCGGCATCTGTGGCAGGCAGCAGCACGTACACTCTTGACACGACCGACGGCGGGCTAGGTCGATTCGAACTGCATGCAGTCACCGACATTGCACACAAAATGCATATAATTTCAGGGACCTTCATGGCGTCGCTTTATGAGCCTCCATTCAAAGGTTGCTGACGCCGATGTTATTCGATCCGGGACGCTTCAGGTCAACGACTTCTTACCACCAAGAGCAGACTTTCACGTCGACCGACCCGCTCGTGCTGAGCCTGTCGAAGCACATTGGCCCCACGTCCGATCCGCTGCGCCTACATCCTTCGACAGGCTCAGGATGAGCGGGGAAGGCGGAGGGCTCGGCCGGGGCTGACGATCCGCTCTCTGCCAAGACCTGGCCGGAAGGGGAGGTGTGTGATCGCCTCCGACGGCTTATGCCGATAGGCACCGTCCGTAGCCAACATGGGAGACTGAGTTCTGAGCAAGCGAACACGCGGCCGACCCGGCTGGCTCGCCTGGCTCCTGCTGCTGCTGGCTGCGGCGATCGTCCTCGTCACGGTCCTGTCGGCCGTGCCCACCAACGAAGGGTGGGCGCGGGTGTGGGATTTCCCGCGCATGCAGATCATTGCGGTGGGCGTCGTGCTGCTGGCCGCGCTGCTGCTCCTGCGCGCTTGGCGGTGGGGGTGGAGCGGCCTGGCTGGCGTGCTGCTGCTGGCGGTCGCGCTCGCCTATTCGGCGTGGCGGCTGGTGCCCTACCAGCCCGTGTACGGTGTCGACATGGCGGATGCGGGCCAGTGCCCGGCCGACGCCCGGCTGTCGGTGCTGGTCGCCAACGTGCTTCAGAAGAACGACCGGCGCGAGGCGGTGCTGGGCGTGCTGATGGCCGAGCGGGCCGACGTGGTGGTGCTGCTGGAGGTCGACCGGGGCTGGCTGGACGCGCTCGGCCCGCTCGTCGCGCGCTATCCGCACCGGGTGCTGGAGCCGCGCGACAACACCTATGGCATGGCGGTGCTGTCGCGCCTGCCGCTGACGGACGCTCGCACCTTGTCCAATTTCGGCACCGAAACCCCGCTCGTCACCGCCGCCTTGCAGATGGCGGGCGGCCGGGGCGTGCGGCTGTGGGCAATCCACCCGCGTCCGCCACGCCCGACGCAGGACACCGACGACCGCGACGCGGAGCTGGTGCGGACGGCGCGGCAGGTGCGCGAGGGCGCCGGACCGGCGATCGTCGCGGGCGATCTGAACGACGTGCCGTGGTCGCGCACCACCACCTTGCTGAAGGACGTGAGCGGCACGGTCGACCCGCGCATCGGGCGCTCGCCGCTGCCGACCTTCAGCGCCCATCGGCCGGCCGTGCTGCGCTGGCCGCTGGACGACGTGTTCGCCACCCGCGACTTCACATTGGTGGACCTGCGGCGTCCCGGCCGCACCGGGTCCGACCACCTGCCTTACCGGGTCACCCTGTGCCTGGGCCAGCCGGGAGCCGCGACGCCCGCCGTCAGCGAGGACGCCGTCGAACGGTCGCGCGAGGTGGTGGAGGAGGGGCGGGAGGACTGACGAGCGGCGCACGCCCGCCGAACCCTTTGCGTTTTCTCGGGAAAACTGCCAGGAAATGCGGGCGAAAAGCGGGAGCGGCGACATGGTGGATCATCGGGCGGACGACGGGCGGAACGGGGTGGATCGGCGAACGGTGCTGAAGGGTGCCGCCGTCACGGGAACGGCGGCCGTGCTGCCCGCGGGCGCGCTGTCGGCGCAGGGTGCCGGGGCCGAACGGACCGACCCGGTGATCGTCCCGCTGACGCTGACCATCAACGGCCAGTCGCGCCGGGTGGCGGTCGACAGCCGCGCCACCCTGCTCGACACGCTGCGCCACGAACTGGAGCTGACGGGCACGAAGAAGGGGTGCGGCCACGGCCAGTGCGGCGCGTGCACGGTCCATGTCGACGGCGTGCGAAAGCTCAGCTGCCTGACGCTCGCCGCCACTGTGGACGGTCGGCAGGTGACCACGATCGAAGGGCTTGCCGACGGCGACCGGCTGCACCCGATGCAAGCCGCCTTCGCATCCAACGACGCTTTCCAGTGCGGTTATTGCACGCCCGGCCAGATCATGTCCGCCGTGGGCTGCGTGAAGGAGGGTCACGTCGGGTCCGACGCGGAAATCCGCGAATATATGAGCGGCAATCTGTGCCGGTGCGCCGCCTACCCCAATATCGTGGCCGCCATTCGGCAAGCCGCGCCGCAGATGGAGGGCTGAACCGATGCGACCTTTCGCCTATTCCCGTGCGACCGGTGCGGTCGAGGCGGTGCGCGCCGCCGGCCCCGACAGCATGTACCACGCCGGCGGCACCACGCTGGTCGACCTGATGATCCTGGACGTGTGGCGTCCCGACCGGCTGATCGACATTTCGGACCTGGACGGCGACCGGTTCCGGGGCGTGCGGCGCGACGGGGCGGGGCTGCGTATCGGCGCGCTGACCACCATGGCCGAACTGGCGGCGGACCAGGACGTGCGCCGGTCCTGCCCGGTCCTGACCGACTCCCTGTGGCTGGCCGCGTCGGCGCAAATTCGCAACATGGCCCGGCTGGGCGGCAACGTGCTGCAGCGGACCCGCTGCTCCTATTATCGCGACACCAGCTATGCCCAGTGCAACAAGCGCGATCCCGGTTCGGGTTGCGCGGCGTTGGACGGAGTTCACCGCGACCACGCGATCCTGGGCGTGTCGGACTCCTGCATCGCCAAATACCCGGGCGACTGGGCGCAGGCTCTGGTGGCACTCGACGCGCGCGTCGAGCTGTTGGGCAAGGGCGGGCCAAAGGTGATGCGCTTCGCCGACCTGCACCGGCTGCCTGGCGATCGTCCCGATCTCGAAACGACGCTGGAGACGGGCGACCTGATCACCGCCTTCGTGATCCCGGACGCGGACTTTCCGCGCTCCACCTACCTCAAGATCCGCGACCGGGAGAGCTACGCCTATGCGCTGGCGTCGGCCGCGGTGGCGCTCCGCATGGCGGGCGACCGGGCGGACGTGGTGCGGATCGCGCTGGGCGGCGTGGCCAGCGTGCCGTGGCGCTCGGCGGAGGCGGAGGCGGCGCTGACCGGCGGCCCGGTGACGGAGGCGCGGGCCACCCAGGCCGCGCGCGCGGCGTTCGCCGGCGCGAGTCCGCGAGAGGACAACCGGTATAAGGTGGAACTGGGGCAGCGCACGCTGGTGCGCGCCCTGTTGCACACCGCGGCGATGGAGGGCTGACATGGCAAAGACGACAGGCGTGACCGGACCCGCTCCGACCATGGAGAATGCCGGCGATCCGATCGTGCGCTACGAGGCGCGCGCGAAGGTGACCGGTGGCAAGCTCTATGCCGACGACCTGCCCGTGCCGGGCAAGCCCGCCTACGCCTATCTGGTGACCAGCGCGATCGCCAAGGGGCGCATCCGGTCCATCGACGATCGCGCGGCCAAGGCGGTGCCCGGCGTCGTGCTGGTGATGACGCACCAGAACCGGGGCGACCTGAAGGCGCTGAAGACCTTTTCGGGCGGCGGCATCGGCTTGACCTCCCAGCAGCCGCTGGCGGGGCCGGCCATCGTCCATGACGGCCAGATCGTGGCGGTGGTAGTCGCCGACAGCTTCGAGGCGGCGCGCGAGGGCGCCCACCGCCTGTCGATCCGCTACGCGGCCGAGCGTCCGGCCACCACCTTCGGGTCGCCGGGCGTCGTCAACGTGGCGACGAAGGCGGTCAATCCCAAGCACGAGGACCCCAGCCTGGGCGACGTCGACGCCGCGCTGTCGGCCTCCGCGCACGTCGTCGACGCCGAATATTCCACGCCCGTCCAGCACCACAACCCGATCGAGCTGTTCACCACGACAGCCTATTGGGAAGGCGACACGCTGACCCTGCAGGAGCCCAGCCAGGCGGTGTGGAGCGCCAAGGCGGGGTTGGCCGACCAGTTCGACCTGCCGATGGAGAAGGTCCATTACCGTTCCCCCTTCGTGGGCGGCGCGTTCGGGTCGAAGGCGGCGATCGGCCATCGCACGTCGCTGGTCGCACTGGCGGCCAAGCGGCTGGGCCGACCGGTCAAGCTGGTCGCCACGCGCGCGCAGGGCTTCACCATCGCCGGCCACCGGCAGGAGACGAAGAGCCGGGTGCGGCTGGGCTGCGACGCCGATGGCCGGTTGACGGGGTACGACCACACACTGGATGAATTTACGTCCAAGGTGGACCCCTATAACAACGGCGGGCTGGAGAATTCCGGCGCCATGTACGCCTACCAGGCGGTCCGCACGAAGGCGCTGCTGTCGCGCGGCGACCGCAACGTCCCGACCTTCATGCGCTCGCCGCCCGAAGTGCCGGTGATCTACGCGCTCGAAAGCGCCATGAACGAGCTGGCGGCCGCGGCCGGCATCGACCCGGTCGAGTTCCGCAAGCGGAACGACACCCGCGTCAATCCGCTGAAAGACGCGCCCTACACCAGCCGGTCGCTGAACGAGTGCCTGGACGCGGCCGCCGCCAGCTTTGGCTGGTCCAAGCGGCCGGCGCGGCCGGGCACCTTGCGCGACGGCGACTGGCTGATCGGGTGGGGGTGTGCGATGGCGACCTATCCCACCTCGATGATGCCCTCGACCGCGCGGGTCAGCCTGAACACGGCCGGGCAGGCGAAGGTGGAGGTCGCCGCGCACGATGTGGGCACCGGCACCTACACCATCGTCGCGCAGACGGCCGCCACCCGCCTGGGGCTGGATCCCCGCCGGGTCGAGGTGGTGCTGGGCGACAGTCGCCTGCCGCCCGGCCCGATCTCCGGCGGGTCGATCACGACGGCCAGCGTCACCTCCGCCGTGGCGACCGCCTGCGACCAGATCCTGGCCAAGCTGGGGGCCAGGGGTGCCATGTCGGACGGCGACCGCCGCGCGGCCTTCAAGCGCGCGAACCGCACGTCCATTGAGGAACTGGCCGAATGGGTGCCGCCCGGGTCGAAGCCGGGTGCCGCCAAGGCCCTTTACGAAGGCGCGGTGCCGATCGGCGGCGGGGCCGGGGACGACAAGACGATGTTCGCGTTCGGCGCGGAGATGGTCGAGGTCCGCGTCCACGCCCGTACCCGGGAAATCCGCGTGCCGCGCATGACCGGCGCGTTCGCCGCCGGCCACATCATGAACCCGCGCACCGCCCGATCGCAATATCTGGGCGGCATGATCTGGGGCATGGCGTCCGCGCTGTTGGAAGCGACGGAGCTGGACGAACTGCGCGGCCGCTATGTCAACGACAACATCGCCGAATATCTGGTCGCGACGAACGCCGACGTGCCGGCGGTCGACATCATCATGGTCGCGGAGGAGGATCCGGAGATCAATGTGCTGGGCGTAAAGGGCATCGGAGAGCTGGCCAATGTCGGCACCGCGGCGGCCATCACCGACGCGGTGTGGCACGCGACCGGCACCCGCATCCGCGACCTGCCCGTCCGGCTGGAGGCACTGCTCTAGCGAGCGCGTCGGGCCGCGACCGTTAGCCGCGCTTCGGCTTCGGCTTGGGCCGGCGGGCCGCCGCTGGCTTGTGCGGGCGAGCGGAGTAAGTGGGCTTGCCCGCGCGCGGGTGGGCGTGATGGCCGCGCGGTGGCCCGTCGGACGGCGCGAACCGCACGCTCTCCTCTCCCCCGTCCGACCCCGCCGTCCGCACGAACGCGTCCGCCACCCGGTCCGCAAGCGCGCGGGGCACCTGGAAGTGGGTTTCGTTCGGGCCGATGCGGATCGCGCCCACTTCGTTGCGGGTGATGTGCCCGCGCCGGCACAGCAGCGGCAGCAGCCAGCGCGCGTCGGCGTTCTGGCGGCGACCGATGTCCATGCGGAACCAGACCGTGTCGTCGAACCCGTCGCGGTGGCGTCCCTGCTGATCGGCTCGGCGCGCGTCGGGCGTGTCGGGGATCAGCTCTTCGGGCTGGGGCATCTTGGCGCGGTGCGACTGGACCAGCGCGGCCGCGATGTCGGCGGGCGAGCGTTCCGCCATCAGCCGTTCGGCCAGCGCGCGATCCTCCTCGTCGACCTCCACCGGCTCCAGCAGGGTGGCGAGCAGGCGTTCGCGGTCCTGGGCGCGGATGGCGTCGGACGTGGGAGCGTCGATCCAGTCCGCCTGAACCTTGGCCGCGCGCAGCATGGCGTCGACCCGCTTGCGGCGGGGATAGGGGACGACCAGCACGGCCGTGCCCTTGTTGCCCGCCCGGCCGGTGCGGCCCGATCGGTGCTGAAGCGTCTCCGCATCGCGCGGGATCTCGACATGGATCACCAGGCTGACCGACGGCAGGTCCAGCCCGCGCGCCGCGACGTCGGTCGCCACGCACACCCGCGCCCGCCCGTCGCGCAGCGCCGTCATGGCGGCGTTGCGTTCGGACTGGGAGTGTTCGCCGGACAGCGGGACGGCCGCGAAGCCGCGATCCTGCAAGGTGGCGTGCAGGCGGCGCACATTGTCGCGGGTGGCGCAGAACAGGATCGCCGTCTCCGCTTCGTGAAAGCGCAGCAGGTTCACCACCGCGCTCTCGATATCGGACGGCGATACGGTGACCGCCTGATAGGCGATGTCGCCGTGCCCCCGGTCCGCCCCCGTGGTGGCGATGCGATGGGCGTCGGTCTGATAGCGGCGGGCGAGCGCCACGATCGGCTTGGGCAGCGTGGCCGAGAACAACAGCGTGCGGCGGCTGTCCGGGGTGGCGTCCAGGATCTCCTCCAGATCCTCGCGAAAGCCCATGTCGAGCATCTCGTCCGCCTCGTCCAGCACGGCCACGCGCAGCGCCGACAGGTCCAGCGCGCCGCGTTCCAGGTGGTCGCGTAGCCGCCCCGGCGTGCCGACGACGATGTGCGCGCCCGCTCGCAGGGTGCGGCGTTCCTTCGACGGGTCCATGCCGCCGACCGCCGTGGCGATCCGCGCGCCCATGGCGCTGTAGAGCCACATCAGTTCGCGGCTGACCTGCAGCGCCAGTTCGCGCGTCGGTGCCACGACCAGCGCCAGGGGCGTGGTCGGCGCGGGCAGGGCGCCGTCGTCCAGCAGGGTGTCGGCCATCGCCAGGCCGAAGGCGACGGTCTTGCCCGATCCGGTCTGGGCGGAGACGAGCAGGTCGCGCCCGACGGCGTCGTCCTCCAGCACCGCCGCCTGGACGGGCGTGGGCTCGGCATAGCCGCGCGTGGCGAGCGCGTCGGCGAGCGCGGGCGGAAGTGTTGGGAACATGGGAGTGCTTTCGGGTGCGGGAGAGGGGAGGCGGGTCAGAGCGACTGGGCCGCCGCCCATCCGCTGGCCCAGGCCCACTGGAAGTTGTAACCGCCCAGCCAGCCGGTCACATCGACCGCCTCGCCGATCATATAGAGACCCGGGACCCGTTTGGCTTCCATTGTTTTGGACGACAGCTCCGCGGTGCTGACCCCGCCCGCCGTCACCTCGGCCTTGGCGAAGCCCTCGGAGCCGGTCGGCGTGAAGCGCCAGTCGGCCAGCCGCGCCTCCGCCCCGCGCAGCGCCGCGTCGCGGGTGTTGGCCAGCTCGCCGTCGAGGTCCAGCCGGTCGGCGAGCGTGGTGGCCAGCCGGTCGGGCAGCCGGTCGCGCAACACCGTGCGGACCGTGGCGCGCGGTGTCGCGGCCTTTGACCGCAGCAGCCAGCCCTCGTCGGCATCCGGCAGGAAGTCCACGGCCACCGGCTCGCCGTGCCGCCAATAGGACGACGCCTGCAGGATGGCGGGGCCGGACAGGCCGCGATGGGTGAACAGCGCCGCCTCCCGGAACGCGGCGGCACCGCAGCGCGCCTCGACCGGCGCGGCCACCCCCGAAAGGTCGCGGAACAAGGTCTCGTCCCCGCCCAGCGTCAGCGGCACCAGGGCCGGGCGCGGCTCCACCACCTTCAGCCCGAACTGGCGGGCCAGGCGATAGGCGTGGTCGGTCGCGCCCATCTTCGGGATCGACGGCCCGCCCGTGGCGATCACCAGGGCGGGCGCGTCGGCCATGCGGTCGTTCGTCCGCACCCGGAAGCGGCCGTCGGCGTGGGTCACCTCCGCCACGTCCTGATCGCAGACCACCCGCGCGCCGCCGGCGCGACAGCGGTCGAGCAGCAGGTCGACGATCTGGCCCGACGACCCGTCACAGAACAGCTGACCCAGCGTCTTTTCGTGCCAGGCGATGCCCGCGCCTTCGACCAGCGCCAGGAAGTCGAGCGCGGTGTAGCGGGCGAGCGCGGAGGTCGCGAAGCGCGGGTTGGCCGAGAGATAGCGGTCGGGCGCGGTGTGGAGGTTCGTGAAGTTGCACCGCCCGCCGCCGGAGATGCGGATCTTCTGCCCGACGCGTTCGGCGCGTTCCAGCACGAGCACGCGCCGGCCGCGCGCCCCAGCCTCCGCCGCGCACATCAACCCCGCCGCGCCGCCGCCCAGCACGATGGCGTCATAGGATTGGGGCGGGCTGTCGGTCACACGCAGGGTCCTTGCACCGCGACACGATCGTCGCCCAATCGGCCGTCCATGGCTGCTGCGGCGCCAACGGTGGACGCCGTCCGAACGGGTGCCCCGAAGGGCCGACTCTCTGTCGGAACGTGGAGCGGGCGAAGGGAATCGAACCCTCGTCGTAAGCATGGGAAGCTTCTGCTCTGCCATTGAGCTACGCCCGCACCGTCTGGCCCCGTGGACCACGTCCGGGCGCTTCGGGGCGGATGGGATCGCCCCGAAGCGTGGTGGGCGCGGCAGGGATTGAACCTGCGACCCCTGCGGTGTGAACACAGTGCTCTACCACTGAGCTACGCGCCCCGACCCGGATGCCCCGGCGTTAGCGCGCGGGGGTGGGGGTGTCCAGCGCCTTGCGGCGTGGCGCGGCGAGCGTGGGTGCGGCCTGTGGCGGCGGCTGCCGGCAGGGGCCTAGTCAACGTCCCCTTCGACGCGCTCAGGACAGGCTTCGACAGGGTGGCTTTGTCCTTTGCTAATTCACTACTTCCTTTGTCCCAGTTCCGCAGTTCGCCGCACGTTGAACCCTCAACCTCCGATCCGGTGGAGGTGAGGGGCGCCGACGACGGGTTGGCGCTCCCGTGAGACGAAGTTGGCCTCCTGGATGTGCGAAGGACATGATGGCCTTCGACACGCTCAGCCTCAGCGGAGCGTGGGTGGCTACCTTGTGCTGGTCCGTACGAGCGGGAGACGCGTCGCGCCGCCCGATCTTTCCGTCTTCGCCGCTCGTGCCCCAAAGGAAAAGCGGCCCCGGTTGCCCGGAGCCGCTTCGCATACCTGTGGACAGGCGATCAGCGCTTGGAGAACTGGAAGCTCTTGCGCGCCTTGGCCTTGCCGTATTTCTTGCGTTCCACCACGCGGCTGTCGCGGGTCAGGAAGCCCGCGGCCTTGACCTCTCCGCGCAGCGCCGGTTCGTAGCGGGTCAGGGCCTGCGAGATGCCGTGCTTCACCGCGCCGGCCTGACCCGACAGGCCGCCGCCCTTTACGGTGGCGACCACGTCGTACTGGCCGCGGCGATTGGTGATGTCGAACACCTGGTTGATCACCAGGCGCAGCGTCGGCCGGGCGAAATAGGTCGACTGGTCGCGGCCGTTCACCGTGATCTGGCCCGATCCGGGCTTCACCCAGACGCGCGCGATGGCGTCCTTGCGCCGGCCGGTGGCATATGCGCGGCCCTGCTTGTCCAGCAGCTGTTCGCGCAACGGCATCGCCTCGCGCACCGGCGCGTCGTCCGAGACGGCGTCGCCGACCACCTCGCCCAGGTCGGCGAGCGACTGGCGGTTGTCGGACGCGGTCGCCTCGGCCCGGGGTGCCTCGGTCGGGGCGGCGGTGCGCGCCGTGCCGTCATCGGCCGGCGCGGCCTGTTCCTCGGCCTTCGTCTCGGCGGCGGTCTGCGGCGTGCCGTCGGCGTCGGTCTTGGGCACTTCGGCGGCGGGCGTGTCGGGGGTGCTGCGGTCGTCGGTCATGTCAGGCACCAACCTTGTTCTTGCGGTTCATGGCGGCCACGTCGAGCGGCTGCGGATCTTGTCCGGCATAGGGATGCTGGTCGCCGGCGAAGACGTGCAGGTTCTTCATCTGCTGACGCCCCAGCGGACCGCGCGGCACCATGCGCTCCACGGCCTTTTCCATCACCCGCTCCGGAAAGCGGCCGTCCAGCACCTTGGCCGCCGTGATCGCCTTGATCCCGCCGATATAGCCGGTGTGCTTGTAATAGACCTTCTGGTCGCGCTTGTTGCCGGTGAACCGCACTTTGTCGGCGTTCAGCACGACGACGTGGTCGCCGCAGTCGACATGGGGGGTGTAGGACGGCTTGTGCTTGCCGCGCACCAGATCGGCGATCAGCACGGCCAGCCGGCCGACCACCAGGCCGTCGGCGTCGATCACATGCCACTTCTTTTCCACCTCGGTCGGTTTGATCGACCGGGTGGTCTTCATCAGCGCCTTCATGGGGCGGGAGACCTTTCGCTTGGGCCACCCACGCGAAGCGGGTGTCGATGGCGGCCGAATGCCGATCGACGCCCGCGAAGTCAAGCTTTTCGGGGGCTTTCCCGACGGGTATCTGAGTACCGTCCGGCCGCGTGGGCGCTCCAGGCGGCCGCCGCGACGACCAGCGCGCCGGTGAACTGGTGCAGCACACCCAGCCACAGCGCGACCCCGGTGATCAGCGTGGCGATGCCCAGCAGGATCTGCGTGCCGACCGCCGCGTGGAGCGCCACGCTCGCGCCGCGCACCCCTGACCGCTTGGCCGCGCGGGCCAGCGCGATCATCGCCGCCAGCGCCACGAACGCCCACCAGCGGTGCGCGAACTGCACCACCAGCGGGTTGTCGACCAGATTGGCCCAGGCCGGGGCCAGCATCGGCGCGCCCTCGGGGAACAGCCGGTCGCCCATCAGCGGCCAAGTGTTGTACGCATAACCCGCGTCCAGCCCCGCCACGAACGCGCCCAGCACCAGTTGCACGGCGAGCACCAGCAGCGCGCCAACGGCCACGGGCCGCAACCGGGCCGGCGGCTCTCCGCGGGCGTGGGCGCGCAGGTCCAGCGCGGTCCAGATCAGGCCACCCATCGTGAACAGCGCGGTGTTCAGGTGGACCGCCAGGCGGATATGGCTGACGTCCGTGCGCTCCGTCAGGCCGGACGACACCATCCACCAGCCGATGGCGCCCTGCAGCCCGCCCAGCGCGAACAGCGCCGCCAGCCGCCAGCCATAGCCGCGCGGGATCGCGCGCGCGGCCGCGAACCACAGGGCGGGCAACAGGAACGCCAGGCCGACCACCCGGCCCAGCAGGCGGTGCGCGTATTCCCACCAGAAGATGCCTTGGAACTCGCCCAACGTCATGCCCCGGTTGACCAGCTGATATTCGGGGATCCGCTGATAGGCGCGGAATTCCAACATCCAGGCGTCGTGCGACAGCGGGGGGAGCGTGCCGCTGATCGGTTTCCAGCTGGTGATCGACAGGCCCGACTCCGTCAGTCGGGTGATCCCGCCCACGACCACCATTGCCAGCACCAGCGCGGCGACCGCGAACAGCCAGCGCGCGACCGCCAGCGGCCGTTCGCGGGCGGGCGTCCGGGGCGGGGCGGCGACGGGAAGGGTGGCCATCGCCGCGATATGCGCGCGTGCCGGCGGTGCGACAAGGACCGGCCGGTCGCCGGCGGCGCTAGTCGGTCCTGAGCGAGGTGTAGGGCAGCTGGTAATATTGCAGCACGGTCGCCGCCGCCTGGCCGACGGGATGGCGCGCGTCGCGGAAGAACAGTTCGGTGAAGTTCAGGCCGACGCCCGCGAAGATGCGGCGCTTGGGCGTGACGCCGGCGGCCCGGTCCTCGTTGGTGAAGTCGCGCGCCGAATAGCCGGCGTGCAGCTCGACGAAGCGGAGCGGCGATCGCGCCAGCGCGTCGAACCCGGCCAGCTTGAAGGCGGCGAAGAACTTCTGCTGTTCGAAATGGCGTTTGCCGCTGAAGGTGTAGATGTCGCTGTTCGGCACGATCAGCAGCCGGAAATCGACCTTGCGCTTCAGGTCGGGGTTCGAGTTCCGCAGCACCGAAAAGCCCGCCCCCGCCAGGTTGAAGGCCATGTCCTGCACGGAAAAGCCGCTGCCTTCGTGCAGGCCGTCGAACACCTCGCCGAAGGTCTGGAGGCCGGAGCCGAGCGCGGCCGCCGTCAGCGCGCTCGCCCGCCCGCCGCCCGTCCTGCGCTCCATCCGCAGGTACAGGATGTCGGAGATCAGGTAGGTGTTCCAGGCGTGGGCCAGCTTGTCGACGCCCAGATTGTTGGTGTCGCGCCCGAACAGCCCTTCGTCCTGAAAACGAAACGACTGCGGTTCCTCGATGACCTTCTTGACGTTGGCGGCCACGAAATAGGCGGCGAACGCGCCCAACTCCCACTTCACCGCGCCAACGCGCTCCCCGAAGCTGTCATAGCGGCCTGGGTCGGGGCGGCGGGCGTCGGCCGAGACGGTCCCGGCCGGGCCGTAGGTCGGCGCGTCGGACGAGAGGCGAGCGGGGGCGAGCGCCCGGTCGGGAAGCGTCCAGCGTTCGACGACGACCGGGGCGGTGGAGGGCGCATCGGGGAGGGGCCGCGACGCGTCGGTCCGTCCGAGCGGCGCGGCTTCGGCCGGTAGCGCCGCCTCCGCCACCGAACCCTCCGCCACCGAATCCTCCGCCAGGGCCGGGGCGGCGCAGGCGAGCAGCGCGGCGGCGGCCGCCCAGCGGAGCGGCGGGCGGGTGCGCGCCCGGCAGGGCAGCGGCTGGCGGATCACGGCGGTCTCCCCAAGGGCAAGGCCCTGCCGTGCCGCGCTTCGCCGGTCGGGACAAGAGCGGCGTGGTGGCGCGCGCGGTCAGGCGACCAGCGCGCGCCAGTGTTCCACCAGCGCGGCCCCGTTCGCCCGCCAGCTATAGCCGTCGACCGCGCGGGCCACCCGATTGGGCGGGGTGGCGGCCGCCCGCAGGTCGAGCACGGCGCGCGCGATCGCGTCCGCCTCGCGCGCCACGATGCGGCCGGCGGCCGGGTCGGTGAGAAGCTCGGCCGCCCCGCCCGCGTCGGAGATCACGATGGGCGTTCCGCAGGCGAGCGACTCCACCCACGCGTTCGCCAGCCCTTCGGATCGCGACGGCAGCACGGTCGCGTCGACCGCGCTCAACAAGGCGGGCAGCCGGTCCGGCGGGACCGATCCCAACAGCCGCACCCGGTCGCCCACCCCCAGCGCCGCCGCGCGGGCGACGAGCGCCGCGCGGTCCGGCCCCTCGCCCGCCAGCAGCAGGGTCGTGTCGGGCAGCCGGGTCAGCGCCTCGATCACCAGCGCCTGGCCCTTGCGCTCGATCAGCGCGCCGACGGTGGCGATCGCCGGGCCGGTCAGGTCCAGGGCCGCGCGCGCCGGATCGCGCGGCAGCGGGCGAAAGCGATCGCGGTCCAGCCCGGTGCGGTGCACCGCGATGCGCTCGGCGGGCAGGCCGAGGGCCGCCATGTCGCGCGCCATCGCCTCGCTGACGGCCAGCAGGCGCGCGGCGTCCCGGCCCGCCCGGATCACCGCCGCCGCCGTTCGCGGCTGGTGCCCCCAATGGTGGATGTCGGCCCCGCGCGCCTTGGCGCAATAAGGCAGGTCCAGCGCGGCCGCGACCGCGCGTGCGACCGGCGCGTCGGGGTAGAAGAACTGCGCGTCGACCAGGTCGAACGGCCGCCGCTGGTGGAGCGCCACCGCCAGCGGCAGCACCGCCGCCGCCATGCGCCGCACCGTGCCGGACTGGCCCACCACCGGCCAATGGCGAAAGCGCGGGCGGTGGACCGTCAGCGCGCCCCGCCGTTCGCGCTCCGGCAGGGCGGCGGTGGCGCGATAGCGGGGATGGCGGTCCAGCGGCGGGGGCGGCAGGCCGCGCGCGCCGATCACCGTGACGTCGGCTCCCGCCGCCTGGGCCGCCGCAAGCGAGCGCTCGACGAACAGGCCCAGCGTCGGCTGGGCGGTGGAAGGGAACAGGGTCGATAGCGACAGGACGCGGGGGCCGGGCATGGTGCGCGGCCTTAGCAGCCGCGGATCGCCGGCGGGTTAATCGCGCGCGCTTGGCCCGGGGCCGGCCATCGGCTAGACGGCCCGGCATGATCCGCACCCCCCGCGCCGCCGCGGCGCTCGCCGCCTGTGCCCTCCTGACGCTCGCCGGCTGCGGCGGCGGACCCAAGGTCGGGTCGGACACGCGCTATGTCGCGCTCGACGTGTCGACGCTCTACAACGCCGCGCAGGACCGGCTGGACCAGCGGCAGTATAAGCAGGCGGCGGCGCTGTTTGACGAGACGGAGCGTCAGCATCCCTACACCGAATGGGCGCGCCGCGCGCAGTTGAAGAGCGCCTTCTCCTATTATGCGGACCGCGATTATACCAAGGCGATCGACAGCGCGCGGCGGTTCATCGCCAACCACCCGGGCAACGCGGACGCGCCCTACGCCTTCTACCTGGTGGCGATGAGTTATTACGAACAGATCAGCGACGTGCGGCGCGACCAGAAGATCACGGACGAGGCGCGCACCGCGCTCGACGCCCTGGTCCAGCGTTATCCGACGTCGCCTTATGCCGACGACGCCCGGCTGAAGCTGGACCTGGTGTCCGACCACCTGGCGGGCAAGGAGATGGAGGTCGGCCGCTTCTACGAACGCCGCCGGCGCTGGCTGGCCGCGACCATCCGCTTCCGCTCGGTCGTCGACGACTATCAGACCACCAGCCACGTGCCCGAGGCGCTCTACCGGCTGGTCGAGAGCTATCTGGCGCTGGGCATCCCCGAAGAGGCGAAAAAGGCGGCCGCGGTGCTGGGCGCGAACTATCCGGGCAGCGAATGGTACGAGAAGGGCTACGACCTGCTGCGGGAGAATGGCGGGGTCGCCTGACGCCGCTCTCGTCCGGCCCCCTCCCTTTCGGGGCCGCCGCCGCTATGTTGGGCCGGTGATCCGGACCACGCCCCACCGATGCTGAGGTCGCTGACCATCCGCGACGTGGTGCTGATCGAGTCGCTGTCGATCGACTTCGACGCCGGCCTGGGCGTGCTGACCGGCGAGACGGGGGCCGGCAAGTCGATCCTGCTCGACTCGCTCGGCCTGGCCTTGGGCGCGCGGGCCGACAGCGGGCTGGTGCGCGCCGGGTGCGAGCGCGGCGTGGTGACGGCCGCCTTCGACCCGCCCGCCGGGGCCGTCGCGCGCCTGCTGGACGACGCCGCCATCGACGTGGAGCCGGGCGAGCCGCTGCTGCTGAAGCGCCAGCTGCGCGCCGACGGCGGCAGCCGGGCCACGGTCAACGACCAGTCGGTCACCGCCGGCCTGCTGCGCGAGATCGGCCAGCGGCTGGTCGAGATCCACGGGCAGCACGACGACCGGGGCCTCCTGAACCCGCGCGGCCACCGCGCGCTGCTCGACAGCTTCGCGGGCGTGGACGCAGCGCCCCTGGCGGCCGCGCACCGCGCCTGGCGGGCCGCCGTCGACCGGCTGGACCACGCGCGCGGCGAGGTGGACGCGGCGGAGCGCGACCGCGACTTCGTGGCCCACGCCGTCGCCGAACTCGACGCGCTGGCGCCGGAGGTGGGCGAGGAGGCGGCGCTGGCGGCGGAGCGGTCGGATATGCAGAAGGGCGAGCGGATCGCGGGCGATCTGGAGCAGGTGACGGCGGTGTTCGCCGGGTCGGACGGCGCGCTCGCCTCGCTGCGCGGCGCGGCGCGGCGGCTGGACCGGCTGGCCCCCGAACACCCCCTACTCGCCGAGGCGCTGGCCGCGCTCGACCGCGCGGTGATCGAGGCGAGCGAGGCGGAGGATCGGCTGGCCGAGGTCGCGCGCGCCCTGCCGCTGGACCCCGGCCGCCTGGATGCGGCGGAGACCCGGCTGTTCGACCTGCGGGGCCTCGCCCGCAAGCACCGCGTCGAACCCGACGCGCTCGCCGAGCTGCGCGTCGAGCTGACCGAGCGGCTGGCGCAAATCGAGGCGGGCGGCGAGGGGCTGGCCGCGCAGGAGCGAGAGGTCGCGGCGGCGCGCGACGCCTACCGGGCGCAGGCGGACCGGGTGACGGCCCAGCGACAGGCCGCGGCCGGGCGGCTGGACGCGGCGGTCGCGGCGGAGCTGGCCCCGCTGAAGCTCGACGCCGCGCGCTTTCGCACGGTGATCGAGCCGCTGGGCGAGGAGGGGTGGGGCCGCGAGGGTGCCGACCGGGTGGAGTTCACCGTGTCCACCAACCCCGGCGCGCCCTTCGGGGCACTGACCAGGATCGCGTCCGGCGGCGAGCTGTCGCGCTTCGTCCTGGCGCTCAAGGTCGCGCTGGCGGAGGAGGGCGGCGCGCCGACGCTGATCTTCGACGAGATCGACCGGGGCGTGGGCGGGGCGGTGGCGAGCGCGATCGGCGACCGGCTGGCGCGGCTGGCGGGGTCCGGGCCGCAAGACGGGCGCGGCGGCCGACAGCTGCTGGTCGTCACTCACAGCCCCCAGGTGGCCGCGCGCGGGGCGCACCACCTGCTGATCGCCAAGGCGTCGGACGGCACGGTGGCGCGCACCGGCGTCGTGGAACTGGACGAGGCGCGACGGCGCGAGGAGATCGCCCGGATGCTGTCGGGCGCGGAGGTGACGGACGAGGCGCGCGCGCAGGCGGAGCGGCTGCTGGAGGTGGTGGGGTGAGAACCAGGAGCCGCGACGATTGGCAGGCGGCTGTGTCCACCTTCCTCATGCTGCTTACCCCGTTGATTGCTTTGGTGTCGCTGCCGGCTGGCGGTCTCCTGCTGCTGGGCGTGTTCATGGTTTGTGAGGGGCACTGCGAAGGCATAGAACGCTGGCAGCCGTTGCTGATGCTGGTGTTGGCGCTCACTCTGCCGGTGCTGGCAATCGTAAGCTGGCGTGAGCGAAAAAAAGGTCGATGGCAGGTTGCGAGTGCCTTGCTGCTCGCGCTGGCGGGGTGGTTCTACATTGTCACCTACGCAATGAGATGATTGACCTGACCCGATAAGAGCACCAAAAACAGGTCATGAACGCGCCCTTCAAAGCCCCGCCCACCGACACCATCCTGGCCGACGCCTGCGTCGGCATCAGCGAGCTGAAGAAGAACCCGTCCGCCGTCATCGCCGTGGCGCAGGAGCAGCAGGTGGCGATCCTCAACCGCAACAAGCCGGTGGCGTACCTGATCTCCGCTGAACAGTGGGAGGACACCACCGCCATGCTCGGGCGATATCATGCGCTCTGCCGGCAGGACTGACCCGGACCTAAGCCCCTCCCCTTCAGGGGAGGGGTTGGGGTGGGGAGCGAAGGCGAAGTCGAGTCCCGATCCCCCCTCCGCAAGCTCGCTGGCGCTCGCCACCACCCCAACCCCTCCTCTGAAGAGGAGGGGCTTCGCGACGTGAACGAGCGGACCACTCCGCAAGGTCTCCAGCAGCGCGCGCACACCATGCGACGCAACCCGACGGAGCCCGAGAAGCGGCTTTGGCGGCGCCTCTCCAACTCGCAGCTCGCCGGTCATAAGTTTCGCCGTCAGGCGGTCATCGGACGCCGGATCGTCGACTTCCTCTGCCCGGCCAAGGCGCTGGCCGTCGAGGTGGATGGGGAGACCCACTCGAATGACCGCGACACGATCCGAGACGCGGAGTTGACGGCAGCCGGCTATCGTGTGCTGCACGTCACCAACGAGGAGGTGATGCGCGATAGGGATGCGGTCCAGGCGCTCATCCTCCATGCCTTGGAGAACACCGCTGACCGCTGGGCGCGACCGGGCTGCCACTCCCACCCCAACCCCTCCCCTGAAGGGGAGGGGCTTGCTATTCGGGGCGCATGACCCCCGACCCCGTCGCCCGCCTGGCCGAACTCACGGCCGCCATCGCGCATCACAACCGCCTCTACCACGACGCCGACGCGCCGGAGGTCAGCGATGCCGACTATGACGCGCTCGTCCGCGAGCTGATCGAACTGGAGGCGGCGCACCCGCACCTTGCCCGGCCCGACTCGCCCACTCGCACGGTGGGGGCGCCCGCCTCATCGTCGCTCGCCAAGGTGACGCACGCGCGCCCGATGCTGTCGCTCGACAACGCCTTCGCCGACGACGACGTGGCGGAGTTCGTCGCCCGCGTGCGCCGCTTCCTGTCGCTGGGCGACGAACCGGTGGCGCTGACCGCCGAGCCCAAGATCGACGGCCTGTCCTGCTCGCTGCGCTACGAAGCGGGCCGGCTGGTGCAGGCGGCGACGCGCGGCGACGGGCGGGTGGGGGAGGACGTGACCGCCAACGTCGCCCATATCGGCGACATCCCCCAGACGATCGACGGCGCGCCCGATCTGTTCGAGGTGCGCGGCGAGATATACATGAGCAAGAGCGACTTCGCCGCCCTCAACGCGCGACAGGAGGCGGCGGGCGAGCGGACCTTTGCCAATCCGCGCAACGCGGCCGCAGGCTCGCTGCGCCAAAAGGACGCGGCCGTCACCGCCACCCGCCCGCTCAAGTTCCTGGCCCATGGCTGGGGCGAGGCGTCGGCGGTGCCGGGCGACACCCAAGCCGGGGTGATGGCGGCGATCGCCGTCTGGGGCCTGCCGGTCAGCGAGCTGCTGGTCCGAGTCGACACCCTCGAAGCCGCCCTGGCGCACTATGCCGCGATCGAGCGCCGGCGCGCCGACCTGCCCTTCGACATCGACGGCGTGGTCTACAAGGTCGACCGGCTGGACTGGCAGGCCCGGCTGGGCGCGGTCGGCAAGGCCCCGCGCTGGGCGATCGCGCACAAATTCCCGGCGGAGCGCGCGGAGACCACGCTCGACGCGATCGACATCCAGGTCGGCCGCACGGGCAAGCTGACCCCGGTGGGCCGGCTGGCCCCGGTCACGGTCGGCGGCGTGGTGGTCACCAACGTGACGCTGCACAACCGCGACGAGATCGCGCGGCTGGGCGTGGCACCCGGCGACCGGGTCCGCATTCAGCGCGCGGGCGACGTGATCCCGCAGGTGGTGGAGCGGGTGGCCGACGGCGGCGGCCCGCCCTTCGCCTTTCCCGACCATTGCCCCGAATGCCGGTCGGAGGCGGTGGCCGCCGAGGGCGAGGTGGACGTGCGCTGCACTGGCGGGCTGGTCTGCCCGGCTCAGCGGCTGGAGCGGCTGCGCCATTTCGTGTCCCGCCCGGCGCTGGACATCGACGGGCTGGGCGAGCGCACGGTGGCGGAGTTCCTCGACGCCGGGCTGCTCTCCACCCCGGCGGACATCTTCCGATTGCGCGACGCTCGCGACGCCATCGTGGCGCGCAAGGGGTGGAAGGAGACCTCCGTCGACAATCTGCTGGCCGCGATCGAGGCGCGCCGGTCGCCGGACGCCGGCCGGCTGCTGTTCGGCCTGGGCATCCGCCATGTGGGCAGCGTCACCGCGCGCGATCTGGTGCGCGCGCTCGACGGGCTGGACCGCTTGCCCGCCCTCGCGCTGGCGGCGCGGGACGAGGGCGGCGGGGCGGCGGCGGCCGAACTGACCGGCATCGACGGCGTCGGACCCGTGGTGGTGGACGCGCTGGGCGACTTTTTCCACGAAGCGCACAACCGCGCCGTCTGGAACGACCTGATGGCCCAGGTCACGCCAGTGGCGCCCCGGCGCGCGGCCGCGTCCGCGCTCGCCGGCCAGACGGTCGTGTTCACCGGCAAACTGGAGACGGTGAGCCGGGACGAGGCGAAGGCGCAGGCCGACCGGCTGGGCGCGCGCGCGGCGGGATCGGTGTCGGCCAAGACCGACCTGGTCGTGGCGGGTCCGGGCGCGGGGGCCAAGCGCAAGCAGGCCGAGGCGCTGGGGGTGGAGGTGATCGACGAGGCGACGTGGCTCGACCGGGTGGCGGAGGCGGAAGGGTAGGGCAACGGGCGAACGCAAGGCCCTCCCCTTCAGGGGAGGGGTTGGGGTGGGGATCGGCGACCGGACGTATGTTGGAAGAGCGGACCTGGCGGCACCTCCCCACCCCTCGATCCCCTCCCCTGAAGGGGAGGGGAGGACGGAGACCGCCCGTTCAAAGCTGGACCTGAGTCGGCGGGGAGAGCTTTACATTTTCGCTTGTTTGTGCCAGATGGGAGAAAATGTCAAGAGGATTCTGGTTCATGGCTCCCCTATTCTGCTCGACACTCCCCGACATCGCGCGCCACGCAGGCCGCGTCCCGCTCGCGTCGGGCGGCGGCGGCTCCGCGCGGCAATCGGGGCCGCGTCCGGTCGGCCCTCGTGCGACCACCAGCGCCATCTGGCGAGCGGGCCGGGCGCCTGTCCACCTCCCCCTCACGCCCCTCGCGCACACACGAGCGCGCGTGCGCGTGCGCGCCTGCGCAGTGGAGGGACTCTGGAGAGACCTTTGGCGGTTTTGCGTGGGTCCCGAAGCGCTCAGCGCCAGCGCATGACGCCGGCCGACAGCGGGGTCCAGACGCCGGTCCGCACCCCCGCGTCGCGCAGCCGGGCCGCGATCCACTCGTTGCAGGTGGCGATCGCGGAGTAGCGGCCCCGGGCCGGGTAGAACACGTCGTCCGGGCCATAGCCCGCGATCGGCGCGCCGCCCGGCATGCGGGCCGCCCGGATGGCGGCGGCCAGCGCGCGATACTGGTCGGCCGTCAGCCTCAGCGGCCGGCGCCAGCTCTGCGGCCTGGGATTGGCCAGGTGGACGACGTGCAGCAGCGTCGAGTCGAACCCCAGCCCCGCGCCCGCCGCCACTCGCCAGTCCAGGTCCGCCCAGGTCGGCGTCTCCAGGTAGAAATCGTGCGCGCCCCAGCCGATCAGGACGTGGGTGGCGGGCAGCGCCGGGTCGGCGTCGGTGATCGGGAAGTCGTCGTACCAGTTCACGCCGGCGGCGAAGACCGGCAGGTCCAGCCCGGTGTGGACCCCGTTCGTCTCGACGAAAATGTCGACGGTGTCCGGCCCGGCCGCCGCCTCCCGCCAGCCGCCATTGGCCGGGACCAGCGCGCCGATCGCCAGCGCCAGCGCCACCAGGCCCGCCGCCACCGCCAGCCAGCCCGCGACCGCGCGCGCCGCCCTTCCAACGCGGCGGATCGTCATGCTACCACCCGTGGTCATGGACGTCTCTCCCTCCGCTTCGCCCGCCGCTGACGGCACCGACCTCCACGTCTACGACACTCCGCCAGAGGGAGCGAACGCGGACTGGACGATCGACCAGGGTTGGGACGCCTATTCCGACGAGGACCACGCGACCTGGGACCTGCTGTTCCAGCGCCAGTCGGCCATGCTGCCGGGCCGCGCGGCCGGCGCGTTCCTGAACGGCCTGGACGTGCTGAAGCTGTCGCGGCCCGGCATCCCGGACTTTCGGGAGCTGTCCGAACGGCTGACGGCGCTGACCGGATGGAGCGTGGTGGCGGTCCCCGGCCTGGTGCCGGACGACGTGTTCTTCGACCACCTGGCCAACCGACGCTTCGTGTCGGGCAACTTCATCCGCCGGCGCGACCAGCTCGACTATCTGGAGGAACCCGACGTCTTCCACGACGTGTTCGGCCATGTGCCGATGCTCGCCGACCCGGAATTCGCGGACTATATGGCCGCCTATGGCCGAGGCGGCGGCCGGGCGCTGAAGCACGGGGCGCTGACCAACCTGGCGCGGCTCTACTGGTACACGGTGGAGTTCGGTCTGGTGCGCGAGGACGAGGGCCTGCGGCTGTTCGGCGCGGGCATCGTGTCCTCCTACGGCGAATCGCAGTTCGCGCTGGACTCCGACAGCCCGGACCGGATCGGCTTCGACCTGGAGCGCGTGATGCGCACCGAATACCGGATCGACGACTTCCAGCAGACCTATTTCGTAATCCCCAGCTTCGCGGAGCTGAAGCGGGTCACGATGGATACGGACTTCCTGCCGGTCTATGACCGCGTGAAGGCCCAGCCGGACGTGCCGGTCGCGACCGTGCTGCCCGACGACACGGTGTTGAACCGCGGTACCCAGAGCTACGCGCGGGGGAAAGCGGCGACGGCCTAGGTCCGCGCGGGCGGTTCACCAGTCGCCGAACCCCGGTCCGCCCGGCGTGGCGGACAGGCGCCGCGCGCCGGCCCGCTTGATCAGGCGCAGGGTGGGCCAACGCCCACGGCGCGGTGCCGCCACCAGGCGCAGGCCGGCCCGACGCGCGGCGCGGGTGACGCGGTCCTGCTGATCGCGCGTCAGCCCGGCCAGGATCAGGGTTCCGCCATCCGCCAGCAGGGTCGCGAAGTCCGGCATCAGGTCGATCAGCGGCCCGGCCAGGATGTTGGCGAGGACCAGGTCGTAGGGCGCGCCCGAGCGGATCACCGGGTGCGCGCCGCCCGCCGCCCGGACCAGCCGCAATCGTCCCGGCCCACTGCCCAGCGGCACGCCGTTCCGAACCGCCAGCTCGGCCGCCACCCGCACCGCCGCCGGATCGATGTCGCTCGCCACCACCCGCGCGGTCGGCCACAGCCGGTGGCTCGCAAAGGCCAGCAGGCCGGTGCCCGATCCGATGTCGGCGATCCGCCCGAACCGCCGCCCGGTTCGGGCAAGCCCGTCGAGCATGGCGAGGCACCCGGCCGTGGTCTCGTGGTGCCCCGTGCCAAAGGCCACGGTGGCGGGAATGACGAAGCGCCACCGGCTGTCTTCCACCCGCTGCCCCTCGTCCGTCACCAGCACGAAGCGTCCCGCGGTCACCGGCTCCAGGCCCGCCTGGCTCTCCACCACCCAGTCCCGGTCGTCCAGCCGACGGGGTGCGGTGGCGCGGCTGTCCGGCACCAGCGCCGCCAGGGCGGCGAGCGCGCGCGCGCCGGGGCGATCGGGATAATAGGCGTCCAAGCGCCAGCGGCCCCGCCCCTCGTCCTCCTCGCTCGCCGCTATCGCCGGCTGAGGGGCGGGCAGGGTGTCGACCAGCGCCTCGATCCGCTCCGCCTGCGACCGGGTGCAGGGCAGCGAGACGATCCAGGCGCTCACAGGGCGAAGGGGACTTCGGTCGACCCCGTCACCGCCAGCGCGTTCATGTCGATCAGCCGGTAGAACAGCCGGTCGCCGATCCGCACCAGCGCCGCCACGGTCCGCCGGTCGCGGCTGGTCAGCGAGATCACGCGGGTGATCCCCGTCATGACGGTGGCCTGGCGACCGTCGGCCAGCCGACCCATCACCAGGTCGACCGGATCGTCGTCGCCCGCGTCGTTCGGCTGCACCGCCAGCGAGAACCAGGCCATCGGTCGGGCCTCCTCCGCATCCGGCTCCGGATCAGGGCCGTCGGCCAGGAACTGCGCCTGCATGATCCGCCGGTCGTCCACCGGCAGCAGGCGGCGGCTCGCCCCGGTGACGGAATCCAGCAGGATCAGATCGCGCACTCCCGGAGCGTTGGTGGCGCGGAACAGCGATGTGCCCTGCGACCCTTCGTCCTCGCGATAGCCCACGAACAGCGCGATCAGGTCCGTGCCGGGCAGCCGCCGCTGCTGAAGGATCGCCAGCGGCGACGGGTTCGCGACATCGGCCGGGGTTGGCGGCGGGGGCGGCGGTGGCGGGACGGGCACGGGGGTGGGGTCGGCCGATCGGGTCGCCACTCTTGTCGCCGGCACGGGCTGATCCTGCGAGGCGCTCCACCAGCCAAGGGCGATGGAGCCAGTCGCGACCACCAACAGCGCGGCCCCGGCCAGCGGGCTGCGCGACCAGCCGCCGTCACCGGACATAGCTGGCCCCGTTCGCGTCCAGCACGGCACCGGTCATCGACGCCGGCGCGTCGAGCGCGAGCCAGGCGATCATCGCGGCGATCTCGTCCGGTGCGGCGACGCGGCCCAGCGGGATGTCCGCCAGCAACGCCTCGCCGCCGCGGCTCTCCAGATAGTCTTCGGCCATGCCGGTCTGCACGAAACCGGGGCAGACCGCGAAGGCCAGGATGCCCTGGGCCGCGTAGGCGCGCGCGATCGTCTTGGTCAGGGCGACCATCCCGCCCTTGGACGCGGCATAGTGCCAATGGTCGGGACTGTCGCCGCGATAGGCGGCGCGGCTGGCGACGTTCACGATGCGCCCGGGGCTCTCCCGGCGCTGCCAGTGCAGCACGGCGAGACGGCAAAGCTCCGCCGAGGCGGTCAGGTTGATCTGCATCGTTCGCTGCCAGTCGGCCGACCAGTCGCCGCCCTTCAGCGGGTTCGCCTCGAACACGCCGGCGTTGTTGACCAGCACGTCCACTCGGCCATCGAGACGGTCCAGCGCTTCCGCCCACAGGCCGGCGGCGGCACCGTGCGCCGAGAAGTCGGCGGCCACGGTGCGCTCATCGCCGGAAGTCGCGTGACCCAGCACGCGCGCCCGTCCCTCAAGCGCCGTCATGGCGGCGGCACCGATGCCGCGTGAGGTTCCGGTGATGAGGATGTGGACGGCCATGCCCGCGGCTTAGCCGAGGTTGGGGCGGCGGGGCCAGCCGGCTTGGCAAGAGCGGGGTCGGACCGTAAGGCAGCGACCACCGACCGAACCAAAGGCGTTCCTGTTATGGCCCGACCCTCCGTCCGCGCGCCGGCGCGGCCGCTCTCCCCGCACCTGTCCATCTGGCGCTGGGCACCGAACATGGCGGCGTCGATCGTCCACCGCGGCACCGGCCAGGCGATGGCGATCGCGGGCGGCGTCCTGATGGTGGCGTGGCTGGCCGCGCTCGCCAGCGGGCGCGAGGCTTATGACGGACTCGTCGATCTGCTGACGGTGGACTCCGGCGGGTTCAACATCGTGGGCTACGTCCTGTTGATCGGACTGTCCTGGAGCTTCTTCCAGCATCTGTCATCGGGCCTGCGGCACCTGTTCCTGGACACCGGTGCCGGATACGAGCTCGGGATCAACAAGCGCACGGCGCTGTTGACCTTCGTCAGCGGGGCGGTGCTGACCGTGCTGTTCTGGGCCCTGATCCTGACGGGAGTGCTCTGATGGCCAACGCGTTCAATGGCGGCACGGCGTTGGGCAAGGTGCGTGGCAAGGGCGCGGCCGGCCACGGCACCGGCGCTTTCATGACACAGCGGCTGACCGCCGTGAGCAACGCCGTCCTGATGACCTGGTTCGTCGTTTCGCTGGCGACGCTGCCGAACCTGTCCTGGCCGGTGGTGACCGCCTGGGCGTCCTCACCCCTGGTCGCCACCGCGCTGATCCTGCTGATCCTGTCGACATTTCTCCACTTTCGGCTGGGTGTAATGGAGCTGATCGAGGACTATGTTCATAACGAAGCGTGGAAGATCCTGGCGGTCGTCGCGCTCAATTTCTACGCGATCGCGGGGATCGCGATCGGCATCGTGTCCGTCGCCCGCGTCGCCCTGACTGGGACAGCGAACTGATGGCCGAGGCCTACAAGATCATCGATCACGACTACGACGCCGTCGTGGTGGGCGCGGGCGGCTCCGGCCTGCGCGCCACCATGGGCATCGCCAACACGGGCCTGAAGACCGCCTGCATCACGAAGGTGTTCCCCACGCGCTCGCACACGGTCGCCGCCCAGGGCGGTATCGCGGCGAGCTTGGGCAACATGGGTCCGGACCATTGGACCTGGCATATGTACGACACGGTGAAGGGGTCGGACTGGTTGGGCGACCAGGACGCGATCGAGTATCTCTGTCGAGAGGCGCCCCAGGCGGTGTACGAGCTGGAGCACGCCGGCGTGCCCTTCAGCCGCACGGAAGAGGGCCGTATCTACCAGCGCCCCTTCGGTGGCATGATGCAGAATATGGGCAAGGGTCCGGCCGCCCAGCGCACCTGTGCCGCGGCCGATCGCACCGGCCACGCCATGCTGCACGCGCTCTACCAGCAGAGCCTGAAGTACGACGCCGATTTCTTCATAGAGTATTTCGCGCTCGACCTGATCATGGAGGACGGCGAGTGCCGGGGCGTGCTGGCGCTGTGCCTGGAGGACGGGTCCATCCACCGCTTCCGCTCGCATTCCACCGTGCTGGCGACGGGTGGTTATGGCCGCTGCTTCTTCTCCGCCACTTCGGCCCACACCTGCACGGGCGATGGCAACGCCATGGTCCTGCGGGCGGGCATCGCCCTACAGGATATGGAGTTCGTGCAATTCCACCCGACCGGCATTTACGGCGCGGGCGTTCTGATTACGGAGGGCGCACGCGGCGAGGGCGGCTACCTCACCAATTCGGAGGGGGAGCGGTTCATGGAGCGCTATGCCCCCTCGGCCAAGGACCTGGCGTCGCGCGACGTTGTCAGCCGCGCGATGGCGATGGAGATCCGTGAGGGTCGCGGTGTCGGGAAGGAAGGCGACCACATCTTCCTGCACCTGGATCACATCGACGCCGACGTGCTCGCGGAACGGCTACCAGGCATCACCGAAACCGGCAAGGTGTTCGCCGGCGTCGACCTGACGCGCCAGCCGCTGCCGGTGACGCCCACCGTGCATTATAACATGGGCGGCATTCCCACGAACTTTCACGGCGAGGTCGTGACGCTCAAGGACGGCAACCCCGACAGCACCGTGCCCGGTCTGTTCGCGGTGGGAGAAGCGGCTTGCGTGTCGGTGCACGGGGCCAACCGCCTGGGGTCCAACAGCTTGATAGACCTGGTTGTGTTCGGCCGCGCCACGGGCATGCGGATCGGCGAGACGGTGAAGTCCGGCATCAAGCACAAGCCGCTGCCGGCGAACTCCGAGGAGCTGTCGCTGACCCGTCTCGACCACTTCCGGCACGCCAAGGGGGCGACGCCGACGGCCGAGCTGCGGCAGGGGATGCAAAAGACGATGCAGGCGAATTGCGGGGTGTTCCGGACCGCCGAGATTATGAAGGAAGGAATGGAGAAGCTCGACGGCATCAACCGCGGCTTCGCCGACATC
The DNA here is from genome assembly GCA_965261015.1 of Sphingomonadaceae bacterium. Taxonomy (GTDB): domain Bacteria; phylum Pseudomonadota; class Alphaproteobacteria; order Sphingomonadales; family Sphingomonadaceae; genus CBDHCC01. The sequence goes on along the minus strand of CBDHCC010000002.1, from coordinate 78,421 downwards.
GGCATCACCGATCGCAGCCTGATCTGGAACACCGACCTGGTCGAAACGATGGAGCTCGACAATATGATGGGCCAGGCGATCTGCACCATCACTTCGGCGCACAACCGCACCGAGAGCCGCGGCGCGCACAGTCACGAGGATTATCCCGATCGCAACGACGGCGAGTGGATGAAGCACACGCTCAGCTGGTTTGACGGCTGGGGCGGCAAGACGGCCGGACAGCAGGGCAATCTGACGATCGATTACCGCCCGGTGCATGATTACACGCTGACCGACGAGATCGACTACATTCAGCCCAAGACGCGGGTTTACTGAGGGAGGTCGGCATGGCGCTGTGGACGGTAAGAGCCGCTTGGGACGGAGAGGCGTCTGTCTGGTTCACCCTGGATAGCGACATCCCCGGGCTGGTCGCCGACGCCGCCACAGTCGAGGAGCTGGCGGCCAAGGCGGCCGCAATGCTGCCCGACCTCCTCGAAATCCACGCCGACAGCTTCGTCGACGTGGCGGTGCTCGATGGACCGCACTCCGTCCAGGTCAACGCCTTCCACGAGGTCAGCCTGCCAGTGGCTGCCTGATTTTCGTGGTCCAGGGTTATACGGCACGGCTGAAGGCGATCCTGCGCCAGCACGGATGTGAGTTGGTGCGACAAGGCAAGGGTGACCACGAGATTTGGCGCAGTCCGCATTCAGTCCGCCCGTTCGTTGTTGATGGACGGATCATGTCGAGGCGGATGGCGAACACGGTGTTGAAGCAGGCCGGGCTGAAGGAGCGGGTCTAAACGGGGGATCGGTTGGATTGCCTGCCCCGGTGTGCCACGGTCATTCCCATGACAGACCCCAACCAGTATCCCCTCCTCGCCAAGCCGCATATTCGGCTGTCCGGCCCCGTCGACCAGCAGCTCTACACCGCCTGGCAGGACGGTCTCACCAACGCGCCCGCAGACGGGCCGATCGTGGTGTCGCTCTCCACGCTGGGCGGCGACCCGGAGGTGGCGCGCGCGATGGGCGACGACGTGCGGCTGCTCAAAGCCTATGAGGGCCGCGAGCTGATCTTCCTGGGCAAGGCGGTGGTCTATTCCGCCGGGGTCACCTTCATGTCCGCCTTCGAGCGCCAGAACCGGTTCCTGACAAAGGGCACACGCCTTCTGGTGCACGAGCGTCAGATCACCAAGACGGTGAACCTCTCCGGCCCGCTGAAGAGCTGCGTGTCCCAGCTGGAGGCGGTCCTGAACGAGATCCGCCATTCCGTCATGATCGAGGATGAGGGCTTCCGCGCCTTGATCGAACAGTCGGAGGTGAGCTTCGACGAGCTGACCGAGAAGGCGCCCTCAAACTGGTACATCGATGCCGAGGACGCCAAGGCGAAGGGGCTGGTGCTCGACGTCATCTAACTTGCCCGGTGGGGGTGCGCTCCCTAGGTAGGCTCGGAACGAGACACTTGCGCTAGGACAGCTCCATGGCCGAATTCCGGCTCCCCAAGAACAGCCGCATCACCAAGGGGGAGACGCACGCGAAACCCGCTGGCGCGACACGGACCAAAGAGTTCAAGGTTTACCGCTACGACCCCGACATGGGTGCCAATCCGCGATACGACCGCTTCACCGTCGACCTGGACCAGTGTGGACCGATGGTCCTGGACGCGCTCGTCAAGATCAAGGCGGAGCAGGACAGCTCGCTGACCTTTCGCCGGTCCTGCCGAGAGGGGATCTGCGGGTCGTGTTCGATGAACATCGACGGCAAGAACGGGCTGGCCTGCACCACCGCGATCGACGATGTGAAGGGCGAGGTGCGCATAACGCCGCTGCCGCACATGGACGTGATCAAGGACCTGGTGCCCGACTTCACCCACTTCTATGCGCAATATGCGTCGATCAAGCCGTGGTTGCAGACGGTCACGCCGGAGCCTTCGGGACGCGAACGGTTGCAGTCGCCGGAGGACCGCGCCGAGCTGGACGGGCTGTACGAGTGCATCCTGTGCGCCTGCTGCTCGACCAGCTGTCCCTCTTATTGGTGGAACGCGGACCGCTTTCTGGGTCCAGCGATCCTATTGCAGGCATATCGCTGGCTGGCCGACACGCGCGACGAGATGACGGGCGAGCGGCTGGACCAGCTGGAGGATCCCTACCGCCTCTATCGCTGCCACACGATCATGAACTGCGCCAATGTCTGCCCCAAGGGCCTGAACCCTGCGCGCGCCATCGCCGAGACCAAGAAGATGATGGTCGAGCGCCAGGTTTGAGCGACAGGGGCGGGGGCGAACGGGCTGGCTGGAGGCCCGGCTGGCTCGACGAGAACGCCGAGGTCGACGGCTGGCGCTCCTGGACGCTCCGCGAGGACGGTCGCTTCAACGGCGTGATCGGCCCGATGCGCGCGCGGGTCGAGGGCGAGCGCGTGCGCGTGCGGATCGAGCCCACCCTGGCGCAGGCGAACCTGGCCGACGTGATTCATGGCGGAGCGACGCTGACGCTCATCGACAACGCGCTGTTCATCGCCGCCCGGCTGCTGGGACCATTGGCGCAGGACCGGGCGGTCACCGCCGACCTCACCACGCACTTCGTCGGTGCGGGGCGGCTTGGACAACCGCTCGATTGCGTGGTGGAGGTCACCCGCGCCACCGGCCGCACCGTCTTCCTGCGCGGGCTGGTGGAGCAGGGCGACGAGGTGATTGCCGACTTCACCGGCTCAATGCGCAAGGTACGGCCGCCGGCGTGAGGATGGCACGACGGGGAGTCCTGGGGCTGATGGTGGCGACCGGGGGCGCGCTGGCGGCGGGGGCGTGCGGATTGTTGGGTGGCCATCGCTACCGCTTCCGCATGACGGTGGCGGTCGACACGCCGCAGGAGCTGCGGACCGGCTCGTCGGTGTACGAGGTGACGGCGGGCCGCACCGGCGGCATCCTGCCGGAGGAGGCCAAGCGGGACTGGGCCGTGCGCGGCGAGGCGGTGGCGGTCGATCTGCCGGGCGGCCGCACCCTGTTCGCGCTGCTCAAGACCCACGCGCATTTCGACGACATGATGGGCCTGTCGATGGCGAGCCTCCATCCGGACTTTCGCGGCACGGGCTATGACGTGGTCGGCGTGGCGAAGGAGCTGGCGCGCGGTGCTTGGCCCGGTCCGGCCCTGGTCGCGCCGGAGGACTACCCGATGCTGGTGACGTTCGCCGATGAGGACGATCCGGCCAGCGTCGCCTTGGTGGAACCGGGCAACCTCGCCGCTGCCTTTGGCACAGGTGTTCGCCTGCGGGGGATCACCGTCGAACTGACCGACAAGCCGGTGACGATTGGAGTTGAGGAGCAGCTGAAACGGATCGGTATAGAGAGAGGTCATGGCCTCGATAGGACTGGCGGCGTCACTGCTAATCCGACGCTCGCTCAGACGTTGGGCTTCAGCGACTTCGTGCGTCCGTAACGGGATGAAAGAACAATCCTCGTGAACGAGTTGGCCCGTGAGGGCTTGGTCCCCGCAAGCGGCATCCGCGGGCGTTACAACGCTCTGGTTAGGGCGGGCGAGCTGCGGCCGGACGCGGAGCAGGCGGCGGCGGCCGATGCGTTGCAGGCGTTGCAGGATGCGCTCTCCAGCCGAGCCAAGCCCGGGCTGCTCGGCAAACTGTTCGGACGCGAGCCGGAGCCGGTGCGCGGCGTCTACCTCTGGGGAGCGGTGGGGCGGGGGAAGTCCATGCTGATGGACCTGTTCGCGGGCACGCTGGGTGGCGTTCCCCACCGCCGCGTCCATTTCCACGAGTTCATGCTGGAGGTGCATGAACGGCTGCGCGTGGTGCGCGAGGGGCAGACGGAGCGGCCGGTGAAGACCGTCGCCACCGCCATCGCCGCCGACCTCACCGTGCTCGCCTTCGACGAGATGGTGGTGAACAATGCGCCAGACGCCATGATCCTCAGCCGCCTGTTCGAGCGGTTGTGGGAGGAGGGGGTAACGGTGATCGCGACCTCCAACCGGTCGCCCGACGACCTGTATCTGCAAGGTCTAAACCGACCGCTGTTCCTGCCCTTTATCGCCCAGCTCAAGGACCATTGCCGCATCCTGCCGCTGAACGGCCCAACCGACTATCGGCGCGAACGGCTGGGCTCGACTGAGATGTGGCATGTGCCCAACGGGCCGGAGGCGACGGCGGCGCTCACCAACGCCTTCATCCGCCTGACCGACCACGCGCCCGACGACGCCGTGCCATCGGAGGAACTGCGAGTGTCCGCCGGTCGCACGCTGCATGTGCCCAAGGCGCTGAAAGGTGTGGCGGTGTTCTCCTTCTCCCGCCTATGCCGCGACGCGCGCGGCGCCCCCGACTACCTGGCGATCGCACGCAAATATCACACCGTCATTCTGGTCGGCGTTCCCAAGCTGGGGCCGGAGAACCGCAACGAAGCCGCGCGCTTCGTCACGCTGATCGACGCGCTTTACGAACACCGTGTCAAGCTGCTGGTCGCAGCCGACGCGCCGGTGGCGGAGCTCTACGAGATGGGTGACGGCCGCTTCGAGTTCGATCGCACAGTGTCGCGCCTCTTGGAGATGCGTTCCGACGAGTATCTGGCGCTGGGTCACGGGAGCGGCGGGACGGCTTGACCGGCGGTGCCGGCGCGCGCAGCCTTCGACCTGATCAAGGGGAGCCTGCCGACCATGCGCCTACTCGCCACCGTCATCCTCGCCTTTGCCCTCGCCGCGCCGGCGGGTGCCGAAACTGACTGGCACGCCCGCACACGGGAAATCTTTCGCACCGCGGTGGAAACACCGACGGTACAGGGGCGCGGCCAAGTGCCGGTGCTGGCAAGTTATTTGGGCGACCAGTTCCGCGAAGCCGGCTGGGCAGCCGACGACGTGCGCGTGATCCCGTATGCCGGCGAGGACGGCGACAAAACCGCCGCGCTGATCGCCCGCTGGCCGGCGAGCAAGCCGTCCGGCACCAAGCCTATCCTGATCCTCGCTCATCTCGATGTCGTGGAGGCCAAGCGCTCGGATTGGGAGCGCGACCCCTTCACCCTGGTGGAGGAGGACGGCTATTTCTACGGGCGGGGCACGAGCGACGACAAACAGGGCGCGGTGGCCGTCACCTCCGCGCTCCTGCAGCTGAAGGCGGCCGGGTTCGAGCCGTTGCGCGACATCGTGATCCTGTTCACCGGCGATGAGGAGGTCGGCGGTGCGGGTGCCGCTTTGGGTGCCGGCGAGTGGCTGAAGTGGACGGACGCCGAATATGCGCTCAACGCCGATGCGGGCGGTGGGGCTTTCGATCGCGAGGGTCGGGCGCTTGGCTTCGGCATCCAGACGGCGGAGAAGGTGTTCCAGACCTTTACCTTCACTGTGCGCAATCGCGGCGGCCACAGTTCTCGCCCGCGCGCCGACAATGCGATCTACGAGTTGGCCTCCGCTCTTAAGGCGCTCGAGAGTTACCGCTTTCAGCCTGCGCTGAACGAGACCACCCGCGCCTATTTTCTGGCACGAGCGAAGCAGGAGTCCGGACCGTTGGGCGACGCGATGCGCGCCTGGCTGACGGATGAGTCGGACGGTGCCGCGGCGGACTCTATCGAAGCGAGCGAGCTGGAGGTCGGCACCACCCGCACCCGCTGCGTGGCGACCCGCCTAGAAGGCGGGCACGCCGACAACGCCCTACCGCAATTGGCGGAGGCCACGGTGAACTGTCGCATCCTGCCGGGCGAGGACCCGGCCGGGGTGTTGGCACAGCTCCGCCGCTTGGCGGGGCCGGGCGTGGAGATCGTCGCCAAAGCGCCGGCCACGCCGTCGCCGGCCTCCCCGCTGCGCGACGACGTGGTGTCTGCCTATACCGATGCGGTCCACGCCAAATTCCCGGAGGCGCCGATCATCCCGCAGATGTCCACGGGCGCGACGGACGGCCTGTATTTCCGCGCGGCGGGCATCCCCGTCTACGGCGTCGACGGTGCCTGGGGGGTGTCGCCCGACGACGAGCGCGCTCACGGCCTGAACGAGCGACTGCCCATTAAGGCGCTCTATGACAATGTCGACATATGGATGGCGATGCTGCGGCGCCTGGCGAGCTAGCGCGCTCGGCCGGACGTCTGTCGCGACAGAAAACTGGCGAACCTCCGGTTGAGGGGGAACGCAAAGCCGCCTAACGCCCTTGGGACGAAGACGCCGTGGCTGCGGCTGAGGGAGGACACATGGCTCGTAAAAAGATCGCGCTGATCGGCGCCGGCAACATCGGCGGCACGCTGGCACACCTGGCGGCGCAGAAGGAGTTGGGCGACGTCGTTCTGTTCGACATCACCGAGGGGCTGCCGCAGGGCAAGGCGCTCGACCTGTCGCAGTGCGGGCCGGTGCAGGGCTTCGATGCCAGGATCTCCGGCACCAACGACTATGCCGACATCTCCGGAGCGGACGTCATCATCGTGACCGCCGGCGTGCCGCGCAAGCCGGGCATGAGCCGCGACGACCTGCTGGGCATCAATCTGAAGGTGATGAAGGCGGTGGGCGAGGGCATCAAGTCCCACGCGCCGGGTGCCTTCGTCATCTGCATCACCAACCCGCTGGACGCGATGGTGTGGGCGCTGCGCGAGTTCTCAGGCCTGCCGCACAACATGGTGGTCGGCATGGCCGGTGTGCTGGACTCCGCGCGCTTCGCCACCTTCCTGGCGCAGGAGTTCGACGTGTCGGTGCGTGACGTGAACGCCTTCGTGCTTGGCGGCCACGGCGACACCATGGTGCCGGTGGTTGAATACACCACGGTCAGCGGCATCCCGGTCAACGACCTCGTGAAGCAGGGCCGCTCGACGAAGGAGCGGATCGACGCCATCGTGAAGCGCACGCGCGGCGGCGGCGGCGAAATCGTGGGGCTGCTGAAGACCGGCAGCGCATTTTACGCGCCGGCGGCCAGCGCGATCAGCATGGCGGAGGCCTACCTGAGCGACCAGAAGCGCATCCTGCCCTGCGCCGCGCACCTGACCGGCCAGTATGGCGTGGACGATCTCTATGTCGGTGTCCCGGCCGTGATCGGTGCCGGCGGCATCGAGCAGGTGGTCGAGATCGAGTTGGATGAGGAGGCGAAGGGGAACCTTCAGACGAGCGTCGATGCGGTTCAGGAGTTGCTGGTGGCCTGCCGGGAGATTGATGAGAGCTTGAGCTGATGCTGCTGAAGGCGGCGTTGCTTTCCGCGATTCTTCACGTCGTTGATCCAACGGACCTGCCAAGCGTAGTTGATGGTTTCAGGAGCGTCTGTGGTGCCTCAGAAACCATGCAACAAATGGAAGCTGCTGCAATCACGCAGGGATGGCAGGCGGATGAGTACCCGAGTGACATTCGGGCTGGCTTTCTAGCAGAGATGCGCAGGCAATCTTCATCCGGAAGCTCGATCGGCTATGCATCAATTTATTCTCGTTCGTTTCAAGAGGGTCTCGCCTACCTAGTTGCCAGTAGGGATGAGAATCTGTTTGGGGTTGATCTGCCCACTCGCCACTTATGTCAGATGTCCTTGTTTGATTTCATTGGAGCGCCTCCTTTCGAGAGGATTGTTGATGGCTTTCAACGGAAGCCAGATGACATGTGGCAAGATGAAGAAGGCAATGAGGTGTATAGTTGGTACGAAGCACCCGTGATGCAGATGAGTTATGTGGTGTCTAAGACATCACTGGCAGGTCCTGCTGATCTCTCAGGCTTGTCGCTGTCATTAGAATACCAGGAGAACCTTAAGTGAGCATCCTCGTCGACACGAACACCAAGGTCATTACCCAGGGTATGACCGGGGCCACCGGCACGTTCCACACCCAGCAGGCGCTCGACTACGGCACGAAGATGGTCGCGGGCGTGACGCCGGGGAAGGGCGGCACGGAGCACATCGGGTTGCCGGTGTTCAACACGGTGGCGGAGGCGAAGGAGGCGACCGGGGCGGACGCATCCGTCATCTACGTGCCGCCCAAATTCGCGGCCGACGGGATCATCGAGGCGATCGACGCCGAGATTCCGCTAATTGTGTGCATCACGGAGGGTATTCCGGTGCTCGACATGGTGAAGGTGAAAGGGCGGCTAGAGGGCTCCAAGTCGCGCCTCATTGGGCCGAACTGCCCCGGAGTGCTGACGCCCGGCCAGTGCAAGATCGGGATCATGCCCGGCTCCATCTTCTCCAAGGGGTCGGTCGGCGTGGTCAGCCGATCCGGCACGCTGACCTACGAGGCGGTGTTCCAGACGACCAACGCCGGCCTGGGCCAGTCCACCGCCGTGGGCATCGGCGGCGATCCGGTGAACGGCACCAACTTTATCGACGTGCTGGAGATGTTCCTGGCCGATGACGAGACCCAGTCGATCATCATGATCGGTGAGATCGGCGGCTCGGCGGAAGAGGAGGCCGCGCGCTTCCTGAAGGACGAGGCGGCCAAGGGCCGGTCCAAGCCGACCGTTGGCTTCATCGCGGGGCGCACCGCCCCTCCCGGCCGGCGGATGGGGCATGCGGGTGCCATCGTGTCCGGCGGACAGGGCGGGGCCGAGGACAAGATCGCGGCGATGGAGGACGCGGGCATCCGCGTGTCCCCCTCACCCTCGCTGCTGGGCGAAACCCTGGTGGAGGTTCTCAAGGGCTGACGCTATGGATTGCCGCTGCGCCCGGAAAGATCGTCGATGACCATGGAAGCTCAAACTCTCGCCCTTGCCGATGAGAGCGTCGGACCCTCTTGGGTTCGCGGGACTTGGCCGATCGACGCTCTCGACGATGTCAACGCCGCATTGGATCCCACGCGCATGGCGGCGGAGATCAAGGCGGAGCGGGTCGGGCGCAAAGCCCCCGCGCTCGATCAGAACGCGCTGCAGGCCGCGGCCTGGGACTCAATCCGAGCCATGATGCTGATTCGCATCTATCGGGTGCGCGGCCACATGATGGCCGATCTCGACCCGCTCGGCCTGGCACAGCGGGAGGAGCCGACGGACCTGACGCCGGAGTGGCACGGCTTCACCGACGCGGACATGAACCGCCCCATCTTTCTGGGCGGTGTCCTGGGGGTCGATCACGCGACCGTTCCGCAAATCGTGACAATCCTGCGAGCGAATTACTGTGGGCGTGTCGGCCTGGAATACATGCACATCGCGGATGTCGAGGAGCGCCGATTTCTTCAGGACCGGATGGAAGGTCAGGACAAGGCGATCGAGTTCACGACGGTCGGCAAGAAGGCGATCCTGTCCAAGGTGATCGAGGCCGAGCAGTTCGAAGGCTTCTTGGCCAAGAAGTACGTCGGCACCAAGCGCTTCGGCCTGGACGGCGGCGAAGCCATGATCCCGGCGCTCGAAAGCTTCATCAAATATGGTGGAGCGATGGGCGTGCGAGAGATCGTGATGGGCATGAGCCATCGCGGTCGCCTGAACGTGCTCGCGAACGTCCTGGCCAAGCCATATCGCGTGATCTTCCACGAGTTTCGTGGAGGGTCGGCGAACCCGGAAGATGTTGGCGGCTCCGGCGACGTCAAATATCACCTGGGCACGTCCACGGACCGGGAGTTCGATGGCATTCGCGTGCATATGAGTCTGGTGCCGAACCCCAGTCACCTGGAAGCGGTCGATCCCGTCGTTCTCGGCAAGGCGCGCGCCACCCAGGTGCTGCAGGACGATCTGGACCTGCATGACAAGGTTCTGCCCATCCTGATCCACGGCGACGCGGCCTTTGCGGGGCAGGGGATCGTCTGGGAGTCGCTGTCGCTGTCCGGCCTCCCCGGCTATAACACCGGCGGATGCCTGCACTTCATCGTCAACAACCAGATCGGCTTTACGACGAGTCCGCAGTTCGCCCGGTCGTCGCCTTACCCGTCCGACGTGGCGAAAGGCGTGCAGGCTCCGATCTTCCATGTGAACGGCGACGACCCGGAAGCGGTCACCTTCGCCTGCAAGATGGCGATGGAGTTCCGGCAGCGCTTCAGCCGCGACATCGTGATCGACATGTGGTGCTATCGCCGGTTCGGCCACAATGAGGGGGACGAGCCGTCATTTACGCAACCCCTGATGTACGACGCCATCCGGCAGCATCGCAAAGTCTCTGAAATCTATGCCGAGCGCCTGATCGCCGAAGAGGTGGTCGATGCCGACTGGCTTGCCGACAATCGCGCCCAGTTCGACCGCCTGTTGGAAGGCGAGTTCCAGGCGGGTGCCGAATACACCCCTACAAAGGCGGATTGGTTCGGTGGTCGGTGGTCTGGCCTTTCCAAGCCGGCCGATCCCGACACGGCCCGGCGCAATGTGGAGACCGGCATTCCGCGGCCGCTGTTCGATAGGCTGGGCACGGTGTTGACCGACGTGCCGGACAATCTGTCCATCCATCGGACGCTCGGACGGATCCTGGACGCCAAGCGGACGATGTTCGACACCGGTGATGGCCTGGACTGGGCGACGGCCGAAGCGTTGGCCTTTGGATCGCTGCTGTCGGACGGCTACGGCGTGCGGCTCTCCGGCCAGGATTCGCGCCGCGGCACCTTCTCCCAGCGCCATGCCGTCTGGTTGGATCAGGCTTCGGGCGAAAAGTTCATTCCGCTGTGTCAGGTGGAGGGAGGACGCTTCGATGTGCTCGACAGCCCTCTCAGCGAATACGGTGTCATGGGTTTCGAATATGGCTATGCACTGGCCGACCCGAAGACACTGGTGTGTTGGGAAGGCCAGTTCGGCGATTTCGCCAACGGCGCGCAGATCGTCATCGATCAGTTCCTCGCGTCCGGTGAAGCCAAGTGGCTGCGGGCGAACGGCCTCGTCCTATTGCTGCCGCACGGCTACGAAGGGCAAGGACCGGAACATTCTTCGGCGCGGCTGGAGCGTTTCCTGCAACTCTGCGCCGAGGACAATCTGCAGGTCGCCAACTGCACGACGCCCGCCAATTACTTCCATCTTCTTCGCCGTCAGATGAAGCGGCAGTTCCGCAAGCCATTGGTGCTCATGACGCCGAAGTCGCTGCTGCGTCATAAGATGGCGGTGAGTGAGCGCGCGGACTTCCTCGACGACAGCCACTTCAAGCGGATCTTGTCGGATCCTTCACCGCCCGCGGACGCCGATATCCGGCGCCTGGTGCTGTGTTCCGGCAAGGTCGCGTTCGATCTGATCGAGGCGCGCGACGCGGCGGCGGACAAGGGCACGACCGTCGTCCGCATCGAGCAGCTCTATCCATTCCCGTCCGAACCGCTGGTGGTGCGATTGAAGCGGATGACCGGCTTGAAGTCGGTGGTCTGGGCTCAGGAAGAGCCGAAGAACCAGGGTGCCTGGAGCTTTGTCGAGCCGCTCCTGGAACACGCGCTCGAAGAGGCCGGTTGCTCGCCGCAAAGACCGGTCTATGCGGGCCGCGAAGCGTCCGCTTCCCCTGCGACGGGCCTCGCCTCTCGCCACAAATCGCAGCAGGAGCGGCTGATCGCAGACGCGCTCGGCCACCCTGAGGAGCAACCATGAGCACCGACGTCACCGTTCCGACCCTTGGCGAATCGATCACCGAGGCGACCGTGGGTCAGTGGCTGAAACAGCCGGGTGACGCTGTGAGCCTCGACGAGCCGATCGCCAGCCTGGAGACCGATAAGGTCGCCGTTGAGGTGCCGTCGCCCGTGGCGGGCACGATGGGCGAGCACGTCGCGGCCGAGGGCGAGACGGTCGAGGTCGGCGCGCTTCTGGCGCGGATCGAGGCGGGCGAGGCGCCGGCGAAGCGCGATCCGGCACCGCAGCCAGCGGAGTTGAAGCCGGCGACCGGACAGCGGGAAGAGACCGAAGCGGCGGGCGGGGAGACCCCCGTCCTGTCCCCCTCCGTGCGTCGCGCCGTGGCGGAAACGGGGGTCGACCCCGCGTCGATCGGCGGCACTGGGCGGGCCGGTCGGCTGACCAAGCAGGACGTGCTGGCGGCGTCCACCTCGGCCAAGGCGGCGGCACCTGTCACCTCCTCCGGCGATCGTCGAGAGGAGCGCGTGCGGATGAGCCGCCTGCGCCAGACGGTCGCCAGGCGGCTGAAGGAGGCGCAGGACACAGCCGCGCTGCTCACCACCTTCAACGATGTGGACATGACCGCGGTCATCGCGACGCGTGAGAAGTATAAGGACCTCTTCGCCAAGAAGCACGACATCAAGCTGGGCTTCATGTCGTTCTTCGTCAAAGCGTCCTGCCTGGCGCTGAAGGACGTGCCGTCGGTCAACGCCCAGATCGACGGGGACGAAATCGTCTATCACGACTATGTCGACGTCTCAGTGGCGGTCAGCGCTCCCAATGGCCTGGTTGTGCCGGTCATCCGCTCGGCCGAGGCCATGAGCTTCGCCGACGTGGAACTGGCGATCGCCGACTTTGGGAAGCGGGCCAAGGCCGGCACGCTCTCGATGGCCGACATGACGGGCGGCACCTTCACCATTTCCAACGGCGGCGTGTTCGGGTCGCTGATGAGCACGCCGATCATCAATCCTCCGCAGTCCGCCGTCCTGGGCCTACACCGGATCGAGGAACGGGCCGTCGTGGTGGACGGCCAAGTGGTGGTCCGCCCGATGATGTACATGGCGCTATCTTACGACCACCGCCTGATCGACGGACGCGAGGCCGTCACTGCGCTGGTTCGCATCAAGGAAGCCATTGAGGACCCCATGCGGTTGCTTATCGACCTTTGATGGTTCGACGCCGGGAGGCCGCGCTTCTCCATCGCCTTGAGAGAAGGAGTTGCCGCACCGATATGCCAGAGTGGATGGCGACGCCCTGCGATTGCCGCGGGGCCTTGCCGACAGATTAGGAAGAACAATGGCCGAGTTTGACTTCGACGTCCTCATCATAGGTTCCGGCCCGGGAGGTTATGTAGCAGCCATTCGATCGGCTCAATTGGGTTTGAAGACGGCCTGCGTCGAAAGCCGGGAGACATTGGGCGGCACCTGCCTCAATGTCGGGTGCATCCCGTCCAAGGCGTTGCTGCACGCGTCCGAGCTGTACGAGGAGGCGCACGACGGTTCGTTGGCGAAGTTCGGCATCGAACTCGCTGGCGCGACCCTGAATTTGGATCGGATGCACGCGGAAAAAGCCAAGGCGGTCAGCGAACTGACCGGCGGGATCGCGTTCCTGTTTAAGAAGAACAAGGTGGAATGGCTGAAAGGCCGCGCCGCCTTTACCGACGCGCACACCGTTCAGATCGGTGACCGGACGGTCACGGCCAAGGACATCGTGATCGCGACGGGGTCGTCCGTGACGCCGCTGCCCGGCGTGGAGGTGGACAATGGCGGCCACGTCGTCGTGGACTCCACGGGCGCACTGGAACTGCCGAACGTGCCCGAGCATCTGGTGGTGATCGGTGGCGGGGTGATCGGACTGGAGCTGGGGTCCGTCTGGCGACGTCTTGGCGCGAAGGTCACCGTGGTGGAGTATCTGGACCAGATCCTGCCGGGTTTCGACGAGGAGGTCCGCAAGGAGACCGCCAAGATTTTCAAGAAGCAGGGGCTGACCTTCGCCCTGGGCCGCAAGGTCACGGGCGTGACGGTGGCCGGTGGAAAGGCGACGGTCACGACCGAGGCCGCCGATGGTGGTGACGCGCAGTCGATGGAGGCCAATGCCGTGCTGGTCGCCATTGGTCGCCGTCCGAATGTGGAGGGCCTGAACCTGGCCGCCGCAGGGCTGGAGGTGAATGGCCGCGGGCAGATCGAGGTGGACGGCCGCTTCGCCACCGGCGTTCCCGGCCTTTGGGCGATCGGCGATGTCGTGCCCGGTCTGATGCTCGCTCACAAGGCGGAGGACGAGGGCATCGCGGTGGCCGAGAACATCGCCGGCCAGACCGGCATCGTGAACCACGCCATCATCCCGTCCGTCGTCTACACCATGCCGGAGGTCGCCGGCGTCGGCCTGACGGAAGAGCAGGCCCGTGCCGAGCACGAGGTGAAGGTCGGCAAGTTCCCCTTCGCCGCCAACAGCCGGGCGAAGACCAACCGCGACACGGACGGCTTCGTAAAAGTCATTTCCGACGCGGCGACGGACCGGGTGCTGGGCGTCTGGATGATCTCCAGCCTGGCGGGCACCATGATCGCGCAGGCGGCTCAGGCGATGGAATTCGGGGCGACCAGCGAGGACATCGCCTACACCTGCCACGCGCATCCCACCCATTCGGAGGCGCTGAAGGAGGCGGCGATGGCGGTCACGGGCAAGCCGATCCACGCGTGAGGCGCTGCGACGGCTGCGGGGCAGAGCTGCAGGGCGGCACCGCCGCCTGCCGCGCGCTCTATGACGAGGTGCTGGCCCGCGACTATTCCGACCCACGGTATTTCGCTTGCCACAAGCTGGTGGTGGACGCCTACTCGCTCCAGCACCCGGATCGATTTTGCCGCTCGGCCAAGTCGCTGGCGTCGCATCTGGTCGGCCTGTGCGAGGTCATGGAGCACGAAGGTGCCACCGACCGGGGCAGTCCGGCGCTCAAGCAGTGGCTGGATGGGACCGTCGATCTTGCAAAGCCTCACTTGCCGGAGCGGCGGGGCGAGGTGACGCTGTCGAACCTGCCGCTCGCCACCGATCCGTCGGCTTGGCGGGCGGAGGTGCGGCACTGGGCTCAGGCGGTGTGGCGTGCCTATGAGCCCCTGCACGCGACGGCTCGTGCATGGCGGGCGGCGGCGGCTGCGGCTCGCCGACAGTAGCGGGACGGCACCCACTCTCGCTCCTGCGAGAACAGGCGCTTCCTTTTGTTCAAACCAGGCCGATCTTCGGCGGGACGACGAGGTGGTTGACGGTATTTGGCAAAAGTCCCGCTTTCGCAGGAGCAAGGTATAAGGCGGGGCACTCGCCCGGACAGGACGCTTCCATGACCCCCGACCTCCCCCTCCATATCGGCCCTGTCCTCAGACTACTCGATCTGGGCGGCACAGCGGTGTTCGCCTTGTCCGGCGCGCTGGTCGCGGCGGGCAAGCGGCAGACGATCGTGACCTTCGCCTTCTTCGCGTTGATCACCGGGGTGGGTGGCGGCACCGTGCGGGATCTCCTGATCGACAGGCCGGTCTTTTGGATGACCGGCACGGCCGTTCCCCTGGTGTGCCTGGCGATGGCGGCCATCGTGTTCGCGACGCCGGCGCGTTGGTGGAGCGGACGCGCGCTTGCGTGGCTCGACGCAGCCGGGCTTGGCGCATATGCCGTCTTCGGAGCGGCAAAGTCGCTTTCGGCTGGAATCGATCCCTTGCCGGCCGCCGTGATGGGGGTGGTCACCGCCTGCGTCGGTGGCATCTTGCGCGATGTCCTGGCCGGAGAGCCTTCGATCCTGATGCGGCCGGAACTGTACGTCACCGCCGCCGCGCTCGCGTCGGGCCTGTTCGTCGGCCTTAGCTTTATGGGCATCGCCGTTCCGATCGCGGCGGCGGTGGCCGCTCTGGCCGGCTTTGGCCTGAGGGCGGCCGCGATCCGGTGGCGGCTGGCTCTGCCCGCTCATGGCGGGTTGGCGCGCTAGCCCGGGCCGCGCGGCATAGGGCTAGTGTGCGAGCTTGCCTAGAAGCGGCAGTAGATTGGAGGAGGCGCGCGTCGTGGCGCTCGGCGCGGAAAAGCCGCCACAGGTGAGACATTGCGCGCGCACTCCGCCGCGGCTCGCGAGCGTCGCCGCGTCGAGCAGGGCCGCCTTGGTCCACTCCTGCCGCAGCCACGCCTCTCGTCCGAACCAGTCCAGCGGCATCCCTGCCTCGGCCCCCTCGCCAAAGCCGGCACCCAGCAGCCGCGCGAGGCCGGTCTGCTCCGGCTCCACGAAGGTGGCGCGCGCAGCGGTGCCCTTCAGGCCCGCGCGGCGCGCCGCCTCGGCAACGGCCTGATCCAGGCCTCCGAAGCGATCGACGAGACCCAGCTGGCGCGCGCTCCCGCCGTCCCACACCCGACCCTGGGCGACGGAGTCGACCCGGGCGATCGTCAGCCGGCGCGACTTCGCCACGAGCGAGAGGAACTGGCGGTAGATGTCGCGCACGCCGGCCTGACTGATCCGATCGAACGCCGCGCTGGTGCCGCCCAGCACGTTCGGCTCGCCCGTGAGCGGGGTGGTGCTCACGCCATCCGTCGTCAGGCCGAGCTTCGCCAGAGTGCCTTCGAAGGTCGGCAGAACGCCGAACACCCCGATCGAACCCGTGATGGTCGCGGGTTCGGCGAAAATGGCGTCGCCCGCGGTCGCCACCCAATAGCCTCCCGAAGCCGCCACATTGCCCATGGAGACGACCACCGGCAGCTTCTTGGCCTTGGCGAGCAAAACCGCCTGCCGGATCCGCTCGGACGCGAGCACCGATCCACCGGGAGAGTCGATGCGCACGACCAGCGCCTTCGTGGCGTCGCGCTCCACCGCTCTCTCGATCGTCTGCGCGACCGTGTCGCCCGCCGCGCTGCCCGCACCACCGGTCCCGTCGACGATCGTCCCTGCGACGGTCACCACCGCAACGCCCCCATCGGCGACCGGATCGGCCTCCGAGGCGTAGTCGGCGAGAGAGGTCGCGCGATAGGGCAGGTCGGCATCCGCAGGGGCGGACCCGGCGAGTTCGGCGACGCGCGCTTCGAAACGGCGGCGACCCCCCAACCGATCCACCGCCCCCAGCGACAGCGCCGCCTGCGCCAGGGTCGGGCCACGTTCCGCCACCGCGACCGGATCGGCCGCGTAGGCTGCCACGTCGAAGCGCGGTCGCGCCGTCTTCACATCCTCCTGCCACCGCGCGAACAGGGTGTCCGCAAGCTGCCTGTTCTCGTCGCGCGCGGCGTCGGAAAATGCGGTGCGAACATAGGGTTCGGGCGCGCTCTTGTAGTTCCCGACCTTGTAGACATGGACGTTGACGCCGAGGCGATCGAGCAAGCCCTTGTAGAACAGGGCCGAACCCCCGCGGCCCGCGAACAGGGCACCACCCATCGGATCCAGCCACAGTTCGGTTCCATGCGCGGCCAGCTGGTAGCTGCCGTCTGTGTAGGCGGTCGCGTAGGTCAGCACGGGCTTGCCGGCGCGGCGGACCTGATCCAGGGCCTCGCCAACCGCTGTCAGTGCCACCGAACCGCCGCCCAGAAATCGGTCGAGATCCAGGACGACCACCTTGATGCGATCGTCCGTCGATGCGCGGGTGAGGGCGGTCGTCACGTCGCGCAGCCGGTGCTCGGTGGCCACGCGCTCCAACCCGAACAGCGACGGGATCGGATCGGGCGCGGCCGGCTGCTCGACGATCGTGCCGTCAAGCTTCAGCAGCAAAGCCCCCTCCGTCACCCCGGAGGAGTTCGGCGACCAGCTGAGGATCGCGTAGAGCAGCCCGAAGAACAGCAGCAGGAAGGCGAGCACCAGGGCGTCCTTGACGCCAACGAGGATCGCCCAGCCGGCGCGGATCAGCTTCATGGTGCCGAACTACCCACCAGGCAGGCGCTAGGCAATCGCCTCCAGGGACCGAAAAGCCGACCCCGTCCGTTGGGGTCTCTGTAACAGCGTTGCCCTTGACGGCAGCGCCCGCGCCCACATATCGGCGCTTGCGCTGGCACTCTCCCCTTGAGAGTGCCAGCCGATCCATCCACTCCAGCAGAGGAAGCATTCATGACCTTTCGTCCCTTGCACGATCGCGTTCTCGTTCGCCGCGTAGAAGCCGAAGAGAAGACCGCGGGCGGCATCATCATCCCCGACACCGCCAAGGAGAAGCCGCAGGAAGGCGAAGTCGTTTCCGCCGGCACCGGTGCCCGCAACGAAGCTGGCGAGGTCCACCCGCTGGAAGTGAAGCAGGGCGATCGCATCCTGTTCGGCAAATGGTCGGGCACGGAGGTCAAGCTGGACGGCGAAGACCTGATTATCATGAAGGAATCGGATATCCTCGGCATCGTCGGCTGACGATCCGCTTCCGATCCTTCCCACCCAACATCTGAATAGAAAGGCACCAACATCATGGCAGCCAAGGACGTAAAATTCGGGCGCGACGCCCGCGAGCGCATTCTGAAGGGCGTCGACACGCTCGCCGATGCGGTCAAGGTCACTCTCGGCCCCAAGGGTCGCAACGTGGTCATCGAGAAGAGCTTTGGCGCGCCGCGCATCACCAAGGACGGCGTCACCGTCGCCAAGGAGATCGAGCTCAAGGACAAGTTCGAGAACATGGGCGCGCAGATGGTGCGTGAGGTCGCGTCCAAGACCAACGACATCGCCGGCGACGGCACCACCACGGCGACCGTGTTGGCCCAGGCCATCGTGCGCGAGGGCATGAAGTCGGTGGCCGCCGGCATGAACCCGATGGACCTGAAGCGCGGCATCGATCTCGCCGTCACGAAGGTGGTAGCGGACCTGAAGAGCCGCTCCAAGGACGTGGCCGGCACGGCCGAGATCGCCCAGGTCGGCGTCATCTCCGCCAATGGCGACCGTGAGGTCGGCGAGAAGATCGCCGAGGCCATGGAGAAGGTCGGCAAGGAAGGCGTCATCACGGTCGAGGAGGCCAAGGGTCTCGAGTTCGAGCTGGACGTCGTCGAAGGCATGCAGTTCGACCGCGGCTACCTGTCGCCTTACTTCATCACCAACGCGGAGAAGATGACGGTCGAACTCGACAACCCGTACATCCTGATCCACGAGAAGAAGCTCAGCAACCTGCAGGCGATGCTGCCGATCCTGGAAGCGGTCGTGCAGTCGGGTCGTCCGCTCCTGATCATCGCCGAGGACATCGAGGGCGAGGCGCTGGCCACGCTGGTGGTCAACAAGCTGCGCGGTGGCCTGAAGATCGCCGCCGTCAAGGCGCCGGGCTTCGGTGATCGCAGGAAGGCCATGCTGCAGGACATCGCGATCCTGACGAAGGGCGAGATGATCTCCGAGGATCTGGGCATCAAGCTGGAGAGCGTCTCGCTCGACATGCTGGGCCAGGCCAAGCGCGTGTCGATCGACAAGGACAACACGACAATCGTCGACGGTTCGGGTGACGCGGACACGATCAAGGGTCGGGTCGAGCAGATCCGCGCGCAGATCGAGACGACCAGCAGCGATTACGACAAGGAGAAGCTGCAGGAGCGTCTGGCGAAGCTCGCCGGCGGTGTCGCGGTCATCAAGGTCGGCGGCGCGTCCGAGATCGAGGTGAAGGAGCGTAAGGATCGCGTCGATGACGCGCTGCACGCCACTCGCGCCGCGGTCGAGGAAGGCATCGTCGCCGGTGGCGGCACGGCGCTCCTCTACGCCACCAAGGCCATCGAGGGTCTGAAGGGCGAGAATGACGACCAGACGCGCGGCGTCGATATCGTCCGCAAGGCGCTCTACGCTCCGCTCCGCCAGATCGCGCAGAACGCCGGTCATGATGGTGCGGTCGTGTCGGGCAAGCTGCTGGACGGCGGCGACAGCAACATGGGCTTCAACGCGGCCACCGACACCTATGAGAACCTGGTGGCGGCGGGCGTTGTCGATCCCACGAAGGTCGTTCGCGCGGCGCTGCAGGACGCGGCCTCGGTCGCCGGCCTGCTGGTGACCACGGAGGCCACCGTGGCCGATGCACCGGAGGACAAGGCGTCCGGCGGTGCCGGCGGCGGCATGCCCGGCGGCGGCATGGGTGGCATGGGCGGCATGGACTTCTAAGTCCCGCTCAGTGCTGACGAGAGGGGCTGGGGGAGAAATCCTCCGGCCTTTTTCGTTTGTGCGAGGTCCGGTTGACCCATCCGGCGCTGCGGCGTTTCTTGTCTGATCGGACGGGCCGCTCCGCCGCCTGCAAAAGAAAGGGGCGCTCCGGTGGTGTACCGGAGCGCCCCAACCTTGCCGATCGTGGCGGGTCAGTCCGTCTTGGCGTCCTGAACCGTCGTGTCCTGCATGTCCGCTTCGGTGCGCGCCGCGCCGTTTTCCACGGCGTCGCCGGTCGCGTCCGCGCCATTCGAGATCGCGTCCCCGGCATTGCCGAGCGCCTCGCCGGTGGCATCGAGGTTGTTCATGGTGTCGTCGCCGATGGAGTCCGCCGTGTTCGCGGCGGCGTCCTGGGTCTCCTGAGAGCAACCGGCGACGGCGAGGGCCGCGGCGGTCATCAGGCCAATCGTCAGTGCGCGCATGATGTGTCCTTTCAATCTACTATCGTTCGTCAAAATGTCCGAAGGCCGGACCGACGGCGCCGCCTTAGCGACGGGCCATTGGTGTAGCAAGCCGAACCAATTGGCTCAGTTCGCGTCGTCAACCTTTTCTGCGGCGTCTTCGACCTTCTCCGACGCGGCATCGGCCATGTCGGATGCGTTGGCCATCTTGTCCTCGGTCACATCGGAATCTGTTGTGGCGGCGTTGTCGAGCGCGTCTTCCGCGAGCGACACGGAATTGTCGGCGAGCGCTTTGGCTTCGCTGACGTCCTGAGCGGCGGAGTTCGTCGACTCCTCCGACCCGCCGCACGCCGTCACGGCGAGGGCTGCGGCGGCGATCGTCACCAGGCTGAGGGTCTTCATGGGCGGGTCCTTATCACGGTTGAGAAACACGCCGCAGCCAGGATGTCCGCAGCAGGCGAGGGCGCTTAAACAAGGTCGCCGTCGCGTGCAACGTGCGGCGCCGTCGTCCAAGGCCGTTGACGGCATATACCCGTATCTTTATATCCGAAAATCAATGGAACGCGCACTCCTCTCCTTCCAAGCCCTTTCGGACGCCACAAGGCTGCGCATTGTCTCCCTCCTGAGCGAAATGGAGCTGTCCGTGGGTGAGTTGGCTCAGGTCCTAGGGCTGAGCCAGCCGCGCATTTCCCGGCATGTGAAGATCCTCGTGGGCGCGGGTCTGGCTGAGCGGCGACGCGAGGGCAGTTGGGTGTTTCTGCGCTTGTCCGGCAGTGCGGAGGCCGCCTTGATCGTGTCGGCCATGGACGCTCTCACTCAGAGCGAGGGCGAGCGGGACTGGCGGGATGAGGATCGGGAGCGGCTGGCCGCGATCCGTGCGGATCGCGCCCGGCAAGCGGAGGCCTATTTCGATCGATTGGCGGATCAGTGGGACGCCGTTCGCGCGCTCCACATCGCCGAACCTGCGGTGGAAGACGCCGCGGTGGATCTGTTGCGCGGCGGCTCGCTGGGCACACTCGTTGATGTCGGCACCGGCACCGGGCGTATGCTGCAACTGTTCGGCCAGCAGGCGGACCGTGCCATCGGCCTGGACCGCAGTCCCGAGATGCTGCGTCTCGCCCGGGCCAAGCTGGCCGAGATCGAGATGGCTGCGGAGCTTAGGCAGGGGGACATGTATGCTCTGCCGCTGGCCGACGCCAGCGCCGACACGGTGATCCTCCACCATCTGCTGCACTTCGCCCACCTGCCCGACCGCACGGTCGCGGAGGCTGCGCGTCTCCTGCGGCCGGGTGGGCGGCTGCTGATCGTCGACTTCGCCGCCCACGAGCAGGAGACCCTGCGTTTGGAGCACAACCATGTCCGCCTGGGCTTCGACAACGAACAGATTGCGCGGTGGTTTGAGAGGGCAGGGCTTCGGATGGCGGACCGACGGTCGCTGCCCGGCAGCGTTCTGACGGTGGAGTGCTGGTTGGGAGAACGGCCGAACCCCGATCTCGCCGATCGCGAACGGCGCGCCGCGTGACCATGGCGTTGCGCTCCTCCGATCAGCCGTTGTTCGCCGATCTGGGCGGTGACGTTGAGGTTTCCTTCGAGTTCTTTCCGCCGAAGTCGGACGCAATGGCCGGTGCGCTGTGGGATGCGGTGGAGGCGCTGGTCCCGCTGCGTCCCCGCTTCGTCTCCGTGACCTATGGCGCTGGCGGTTCGACGCGGGAGCGGACTCACCAGACCGTCGCGCGCATCGTCCGGGACACCGATGTTCCGGCGGCCGCGCATTTGACCTGCGTCGATGCGACCCGCGAGGAGGTTGACGAGGTGGCCCGCTCCTATTGGGAAGCGGGTGTGCGACACATCGTGGCGCTGCGGGGCGACGGCGCGGAGCCGGGTGCGCCGTTCGCCCCGCATCCGCAGGGCTATGCCAACGCCGCGGAACTGGTTGCCGGACTGCAGAAGGTGGCCCCTTTCGAGCTGTCGGTCGCCGCTTACCCAGAGGTCCACCCAGACTCCGCTTGTCCGGACAGCGATCTCGACAATCTGAAGCGCAAGCTCGACGCCGGCGCGACGCGCGCCATCAGCCAGTTCTTTTTCTCCGCAGAGCATTTCTTCCGCTTTCGGGAGAGAGCGGTCGCGGCGGGAATCCAGGCGGAGATCGTGCCGGGCATCCTGCCGGTGGGGTCGGTGGCCCAGGTCCGCCGCTTCGCAGGCCAGTGCGGGGCCACCATCCCGGGATGGATGGACAGGCTGTTCGACGGCCTGGACGACCGACCCGGCGCGCGCGCGCTGGTCGCCGCAACCGTGGCGGCGGAGCTATGCAGGACGCTGTACGGCGAAGGTGTGCGACAGTTTCATTTCTACACGCTCAACAAGGCGGACCTGGCTTACGCGGTGTGTCACCTGCTGGGCGCGCGCCCGCAGGTGACTGCGGGTGCCGCCGAATGACGCCGCGGCAGCGATTTGCCAAGGCGGCCGCGACGCGGGTCCTGCTGACCGATGGTGCCTTCGGCACGTCCATCCAAACGCTGGGCCTGACGGAGGCGGACTATGCCGGCGATCTGGGGCTTGCGGCCGATCAGAAGGGCAACAACGACATACTTGCCCTGACCCGCCCTGACGTGGTGGAGGGCATCACCGGTCAGTATCTGACGGCCGGATCGGATATCGTGAGCACCAACACCTTCTCCGCCAATCGGATCAGTCAGGCGGACTATGCGGCCGAAGCGCTGGTGGGGGACATCAACCGCGCCTCCGCGACGATCGCGCGACGCTGCGCCGATGCTGCGGAAGCCGCTGACGGTCGGCCGCGGTTCGTCGCGGGGGCGGTCGGCCCGACGAACAAGACCTTGTCCCTGTCGCCGGACGTGAACGATCCCGGCTATCGCGAAATCACCTTCGACGAGCTGACCGAGGTCTATGCCGAGCAGGCGGACGCGCTGGTCGAAGGCGGGGCCGACTTCATCCTGATCGAGACGGTGTTCGACACGCTGAATGCCAAGGCCGGCGTCGCGGCGGTCAAGCGGGTGGAGCGGGAGCGGGGCATCGACCTGCCCATCATGATGAGCATGACATTGACCGATCTTTCCGGCCGCAATCTGTCCGGTCACACGGTGGAGGCGTTCTGGTATTCGGTCCGGCATTCGCGCCCGCTTACCATTGGGCTGAATTGCTCCTTTGGGGCCGAGCAGTTGCGGCCGCACGTCGCCGTGCTGTCGGGCGTCGCCGACGCGCACGTCATGGTCTATCCGAACGCCGGCCTGCCCAACGAACTGGGCGAGTATGACGAGCAGCCGGCGACCACGGCCGGTCTGGTGCGTGAGTGGGCGGCGGCCGGTCAGGTGAACGTGCTGGGCGGCTGCTGCGGCTCCACGCCGGCGCACATCGCCGCCATGGCCGATGCCGTGCGCGACCTGAAGCCGAGGCGCGTCCCGTCTCTTGAGGTAAGGACGCGGCTGGCGGGGCTCGAACCCTTCATCCTCGCGGCCTAAACCCGCTCCTTTGACCGTCCAAAGGCTGACATGACCGAACCCCGCATCGATTTCGTCAATATCGGCGAGCGCACCAACGTGACCGGCTCGGCGCGTTTCAAGAAGCTCATCATGGCCGGCGACTATGCCACCGCCGTCTCCGTTGCGCTCGAGCAGGTGGAGAACGGCGCGCAGGTGATAGACGTCAACATGGACGAGGGGCTGCTCGACGCCGAGCACGCCATGACGACCTTCCTGAAGCTGATCGCCGCCGAGCCCGACATCGCGCGGGTGCCGGTCATGGTCGACAGCTCGAAATGGTCGGTGATCGAGGCTGGCCTGAAGTGCGTGCCGGGCAAGCCGATCGTGAACTCGATCAGCATGAAAGAGGGCGAGGCGCAGTTCCTCGAACAGGCCCGCTCGTGCCAATCCTACGGCGCGGCCGTCGTCGTCATGGCCTTTGACGAGACCGGCCAAGCCGACACCCAGGCGCGCAAGGTCGAGATCTGCGAGCGGGCCTACGCCCTCCTTACCGGCATCGGCTTCCCGCCCGAGGACATCATCTTCGATCCCAACATTTTCGCGGTGGCGACGGGCATCGAGGAGCACCGCAATTACGGCGTCGACTTCATAGAGGCGACGCGCGAGATCCGGGCGCGCTGCCCCCACGTCCACATTTCCGGCGGCGTGTCGAACCTGTCCTTCTCCTTCCGCGGCAACGAGCCGGTGCGCCAGGCGATGCACTCCGTCTTCCTCTACCACGCGACCCGCGCGGGCATGGACATGGGCATCGTCAATGCGGGGCAGCTGGAGGTCTATGACGCCATCGACGCGGAGCTGCGCGACGCGTGCGAGGACGTGGTGCTCAACCGCCGGCGGTCGGACGGGGCCGACCCAACCGAGGTGCTCATCACGCTGGCCGAACGCTACCGGGGCAAGGATGCGGTGGCCGAGAAGGCGGCGGAGGAGTGGCGCGGCTGGCCCGTCGCGCGGCGACTCTCGCACGCGCTGGTGAAGGGCATCGACGCGCACGTTGTGGACGACACGGAGGAGGCGCGCCAAGCCGCCAGCCGACCGATTGAGGTCATCGAAGGCCCGCTGATGGACGGCATGAACGTCGTCGGCGACCTGTTCGGGTCCGGCAAGATGTTCCTGCCCCAGGTCGTCAAATCCGCCCGCGTGATGAAGAAGGCCGTGGCCCACCTGATCCCCTTCATCGAGGCGGAGAAGGAGGAGGGCGCCAAACCCAAGGCGCGCATCGTCATGGCAACCGTCAAAGGCGACGTGCACGACATCGGCAAGAACATCGTGGGCGTCGTGCTCGCCTGCAATGGATACGAGATCATCGACCTTGGCGTGATGGTGCCCTGGTCGGATATCCTTAAGGCGGCGAACGACAATGAGGCGGACATCATCGGCCTATCCGGGCTCATCACGCCGTCGCTCGACGAGATGGTGACGGTGGCGACCGAGATGGAGCGGTCCGGCATGACCACGCCGTTGCTGATCGGCGGGGCGACGACCAGCAAGGTCCACACCGCGCTCCGGATCGCGCCGGGCTATTCGGGTCCCGTCATCCATGTGAACGATGCCAGCCGCGCGGTGGGTGTCGCTTCGGCGCTGGTCAGCGACACCGGGCGCGACGCCTATGTCGCGGGTATCGCCGACGACTACGAGGCGGTGCGCGCCGCGCGGGCCGGCAAGGAGCAGAACGCACTGCTGACGCTCGACGAGGCGCGGGCGAATGGTGGCGTTTGGTCGGTAGAGGGGAAGGCGTCCGCCCCACTGCAGCCGGGTCGCCACGTCTTCGGCGACTGGCCGCTCGCCGATCTGGCTGAGTGGATCGACTGGACGCCGTTCTTCCGATCCTGGGAACTGGCCGGCCCGTTCCCCGCGATCCTGACGGACGAGGTGGTGGGCGAGAGCGCATCCGCGCTGTGGGCCGACGCGCAGGAGATGCTGGAGCGGATCGTCGCCGACAAGTGGCTGACCGCCAAGGGCGTGGCGTCGCTCTGGCCCTGCCGTCGCGACGGGGACGATGTGTGGATCACGACGGACGCGGGCGAGCAGCGCATGACCTTCCTGCGCCAGCAGGTGAAGAAGTCGCGCGGGCGGCCGAACCTGTGCCTGGCCGACTTCATCGACCCGGCGGGCGACTGGATCGGCGGTTTCGCGGTGACGGCCGGCCACGGGATCGAGGAGCATCTGGCGCGCTTCAAGGCGGGCCATGATGATTACAACGACATCCTGCTGAAGGCACTGGCGGACCGGCTGGCCGAGGCGTTCGCCGAGCGCCTGCACGCCAAGGTGCGGCGCGAGCTGTGGGGCTATGCTCCGAACGAGCAGCTGACGGACGAGGCGATCGTGCGCGAACGCTATCGCGGCATCCGCCCCGCGCCGGGCTATCCGGCCTGTCCGGATCACTCGGTCAAACCGGCTCTGTTCGAGCTGCTGAGCGCGACCGAGGCCACCGGGCTGGAACTGACCGAAAGCTTCGCCATGACGCCCACCGCGGCCGTCTCCGGCTTCTACTTCGGTCACGCGGACTCGGCCTATTTCGGCGTGGCACGGGTGGGCGAGGATCAGCTGCTGGACTATGCGGAGCGCCGCGATGCGGACCGCGCGACCGCGGAGCGGTGGCTTCGCCCCAATCTCGATTAATGCGTCACGCCGCGCCGCCAATCTGGACAGGATCGGTCGGCGCAGTGATGTTCGGCTGAATTGCGTTGGCAGTCGTCGTGGTTTCGAACTGCCGCCTTCCGCAACGGCTGCCGCTGGTGAGAGCGTTAGGCGGGACCCTCGCCATTGCGGCGGGTACCGGGGGCGGAGGCGTGTTCGTTCCGGTGTTCCTGGCCCTGCGCGATGCGGGAACTCTGGCCTCGACGCCGGGGCAGGCGGTCGCTGCCAGTTTCGAAATCCAGTGCTTCCGCGTGCCGGTGTGGGTTGGCCGGTGGACGGCCGGAACCGCCGACGATCCCGAAGCCGCGCCGCGACCCAATCAATTTGGCGGTGGGCGTCGCACGTCCGGACCGGTGCCGTGCCGTGGGACGTCGTGCTCCCGGAGCGATCCGGCGCGGCGCGTGGCGGCGGGATACCCCGTCCGCTCCCGTTCTGGCTGGGGAGTCGTCGAGCGAAACTTCTGGCCGCGCTGTGAACCGTGGGATCGAATCTGTACCTGCTCGGCCTGGACGCGCGCTGACGCCAGGCGTCCCGTTCGGAAACAGTGCCGGCTGACCGGGGTGCGAAAGCCGGCGCGCACGAGTAGGATGGTCAGCATGACCATCTCCACCGCGCGTCTGCGCCTGCTCCTCGTCCTTCCCGCCGCGCTCTGCTCCCTTTCGACGCAGGCCGGATCGCAGCCCCCGCGCTCGCCCTACGCGGTCGGCGGACAGGGCTTCGCCACCTTGCAGGACGCGGTCGACGCGATCGGCGCTGGTGAGGGCACGGTCGTCGTGGCGAATGGCCGTCACCGCGATTGCGCCGTGCAAGAAGCCGGACGGATCACCGTGCGCGGAGAGACGGGCGGCGAGGCGATCTTCGACGGGGGTGCCTGCGAGGGCAAGGCCACACTGGTCCTGCGCGGCGCGGGCGCGACGGTCGAGGACCTGGTGTTTCAGAACATCCAGGTCGACGACGGAAATGGGGCTGGCATCCGATTGGAAGCCGGACCTTTGGATGTCGCGCGGGTGTGGTTCCGCGACAGCCAGCAGGGGATCCTGTCGGGTAGCGATACGGGGGCGGTGACGCTGACCCGCTCCACCTTCACTCGGCTGGGCGACAACAACGGAGGGCCATCGCATTCCGTCTATTTCAACCACATCCCTTCGCTGACGATCACCAATTGCCGCTTCGAGGAGGGACGCGGCGGTCATTATGTTAAAAGCTGGGCGGCCAAGGTGCGGATCGAGGACAATTCCTTCGATGATGCGGGCGGCAAATGGTCCAATTACATGATCGACCTGCCCGGTGGCGGAGCGGGCCGCATCACGGGCAACGTGTTTGTGCAGGGCGCGGACAAGGAGAACCATTCCACCTTCGTCGCGGTGAATGCGGAGGAACCCGGCCCGGCGGACCTGCTGGTGGCCAACAACGAGGCGTCGCTCGCGCCCGCCGTGGAGTGGAGTACGGTGTTCGTGGCGAACTGGGGCGACGGCGATGGTGTGCGGCTGGAGGGGAACGCTCTGGGAAAGGGGATCAAGGCGTTCGAGCGACGGTGATTAGAATGTCTGCTCTTGGGTGGAAAGCGGTCGGTCCGATCCTAGCCTATGATGTTGAACAATCAGACGTTGGCATGCTTGGGTTAGTGTGAGACGATCGACCTATGCGAAGGCTTATCGTCGAGGTTCCTGCGGTTCTGCTCGTTGGCGCAATTTTCTGGCAGCTCTTTTGCCAGATGACGGGAACACTCGAACCGTGGGACGCACCGATTTATTGGAGTGTCGCATACCCCCTTTCCCTAATCCTATCAGCCGTAATCGGTCGGCTTCTGGGGACCCATGGGTGGCTTGGAGGGGTGCTGTTCACACTGACCCAGCTTCCGATCATGTTGATCAACAACGGGACCGGCCCCTTGTGGGCCTTTGGTCTGATCTTCTTGGTTGTGCTGGCTATCCCATGCGCGGCAGTCTCGGCCTTGACCGGCAGGTTCTCGGGTTTCCGCCGTACTACTTGAACGTCCGCTATTGGGTCGGAAGCGGACAAGCCGAACAAGCGGTGGTTCACCCCCCACACGTGCTCCCCACCCCAGGTTCCAGGTCCAGGCACCGCCCGTCGATCGCCGGAGCGGCGACCTCCAGTCCCACCAGTGCCGCCAGCGTCGGCAGGATGTCCACTGTCCCCACCGGCTGGGGCTGTTCGAAGCCGACGCGCCCCTTCTGCCACAACAGCAGCGGCACGCGGCGGTCGTAATCCCAGGGGCTGCCATGCGTCGCCACATAGCCCTTCGCCGGCGTCGCGATCGGCGTCACCTGCGGCTTCAACAGCACGACGAGATCGCCCGACCGGTCCGGGTGGAAGGATGCGCGCGCGCGTTCAGCCAAGGACCACTCCCGCTCCGAGCCGGACGGGATCGGCAGCGCGCTCAGTTCCGCCTTCGTGAACACCACCTCCACCTGCGGATCATCCGTGAACAGGGCGCGCGCCCGCTCCAGCGCGCGGGCC
Organism: Sphingomonadaceae bacterium; assembly: GCA_965261015.1. Taxonomy (GTDB): domain Bacteria; phylum Pseudomonadota; class Alphaproteobacteria; order Sphingomonadales; family Sphingomonadaceae; genus CBDHCC01. The sequence continues at coordinate 49,918 of CBDHCC010000002.1, read as the reverse complement.
CGGACCGCCGAGGGCAGGGCCTCGCTGATGTAGAAATCGCCGAACGGTCCGTCCGCCAGCAGCACGGGCGTGTCAGCCGGCAGCGCCAGTTCGCGTGCCAATTGCGCGTTGAGCGCCTTGATATCCGACGTGACCCGCGTGGCCAACGGCATTGCCTGCTCGTCCGCGCGCTCCGGCAGGTCCAGGCCGCCATGGTCGGCCGTCAGCGTCACGGCGTAGGGGACGCCCGTGGAGTCCAGATAGCGGAAGAACCCGTCGAGCGAGCGGTCGAGCGCCATCAGCTGCCCGCACATCTCCGCCCCCTGCGTGCCATAGGCGTGGCCGACATAATCGGTGGCGGAAGCGCCCACGATCAGCACGTCCGTGCCCGCCCCACGCCCCAGCCCCGTGTCGCGCACCATCGCCGCGGCCAGCGCCAGGGTGGCGGCGTCACTCTCGGGCGATATGCGGAACGCCGCCGCGTCGCCGGCCTCGCGTGCGAACTGTCCGGTCCCGACGGTCACCGACCCGGCCGGCACCGGCCGAGAGCGCGCCTCGCATACGGGCGGTAGCGGCATCGGTGGCTGAGCCATTGCCAGCCTGGCACGCAGAGCCGTGTTGGCGGCGTCCACCGTCGGGGGCAGGGTGCCGCCCGCCAGTGTCGCAAAGCCGGTGGGCGTCTGCCAGTAGACCTCCCGCGCTGTGCGGCCCGCCATCATCAGGGCCGCGCGGTCTTTGCCCGCGACCGCCACCGTGCGGCTGGCGGGGTTTGCCGCGCGCAGCCGCTCGCCAAAAGTGGGCATCAGCAGATATTGGGCGGACGCGGTGTAGCCGGACGGGTCCGCCTCATTGGCAATCGTCGGGTCCTCAGCGCAATAGACCCGCTTGTTCTCACGGCCGACCCGCTGGTCGAACCAGTTGTTGGCGATGATGCCGGTGCGCGCCGGATGGCTGCCGGTCAGGATGGTGGAGTGGCCCGGGCAGGTTTCCGTCGCCGCGTGTCCCTGATAGGCGGACGGGAACACCGCGCCCGCCAGCAAGCGCTTGAAGCCACCGGTGAAGCTGGCGCGGTATTCCGCGAACAGGTCGGCGGAGAACTGGTCGACTGAGATCACCACGATCAGTTTCGGCGTCGCGACCGGGCTCGGAGGAGGGCTCGGCTGAGCGGACAGCGGCGTCGCGGCGAAAATCGTCGCGAAGAGGGCGAGGAACCGGCGGGTCTGTGGCATCAGGGGGGTCTCCGAACCGCACGGCTGGTCAGACAGCCGTGGCATGCGCATCTAGGGGTCCATGCCCGCTCTCCCTCTCCGCTTCAACGACCGATCGATTACGCTGGCCTGCGCATCGCTGCTGCTGGCGCTGCTCGCGCTGCTCGCTCGACCGGCCGAGGCGCAAATGGTCGGGCCGGGCGCGCTTTCGGTGCCCGCGACACTGGAGGCCGAAACGCTTCGGCCTGCCGCTGGCACCACCGTGACACTGGCGCTGGCGTTTCGGCCGCGCCCGGGTTGGCACGGCTACTGGACCAATCCGGGAGAAGCGGGCTTGCCGATGGCGCTCTCATGGAGCCTGCCTTCCGGTGTCTCGGTGGGCACGCCGCGCCTGCCGGTGCCCGATCTGTTGCGGATCGGCGGCTTGGCCAATCACGTGTTCGAGCGCGCCTATGCCGCGCTTGTGCCGCTGACGATCCCGGCGTCGCTACCCGCCGGTACGGAGGTGCCGATCGCGGTCGATGCGCGCTGGCTCGCCTGCACCGACGAGATTTGTGTGCCGCAGTCCGACCGGCTGCGACTGACTTTGACGGTCGGGCGCGGCACCATCGAAACTGTCGAGCGCGCACGGTTCGACCGTTGGCGCGCCGCTTTGCCCCGTCCACTCACCGCGGATGCGACCTGGAGCCGACAGCGAGACGAGATCGCCGTCGCCATCCCTCTGCCGCGCGACATCGCACTGGCCGAACCGCACCTGTTCGCCGACCGGACGGACGTGCTCGACGCCGGTGCGGAGCAGCTGCTGCGGCGCACCCCGGATCGGCTGATCGTGACGACGAAGGCCGGACCGGCCGCCTCGGGGCCGTTCCAGGCCGTGCTGAGGCTGGGGCCCGGGCGTGGCCTGTCGCTCACGGCGGTGTCCGGTCCGGTGCCGGCCGGGGGCACGCCCGTCAGAGAGCGCCAAGCTCCGTCCGCCTGGCTGGCCTTTCTCCTCGCCCTGGCTGGCGGCGTGCTGTTGAACGTCATGCCGTGCGTCTTCCCAATCCTCAGCCTGAAGGCGCTCGCCCTGGCCCGCTCCGGCGGTGATCGGGCGCGGGGAGAAGCGGTCGCCTACGCTGTCGGCGCGGTCGCGGTCAGCCTTGGGCTGGGCGGTGTCCTGCTGCTCCTGCGCGCGGGCGGGGCACAGGTCGGCTGGGCGTTTCAGCTGCAGGATCCCCGCACCCTGGCGCTGCTGTTCTTCGTGACGCTCGGCATCGCTGCGAACCTGGCGGGCCTGTTTGAAGTGCCGGCAATCACCGGCGGCGGGCGAGTTGCCGAACGCGAGGGGCTGGCGGGCAGCCTCGCCACCGGAGCGCTCGCCGCGTTCGTCGCCACGCCGTGCACGGGACCCTTCATGGCGGCAGCACTCGGGGCGGCGCTGGTGCTGCCGGCGGCGAGCGCGCTCGCCATCTTCGGCGGCCTGGGCCTCGGGTTGGCCTTGCCGTTCCTCGCCTTGGGTTTCCTTCCGGCCGTCCGAAAGCGCCTGCCGCGCCCGGGACCTTGGATGGAGACGCTGAAGCGCGGCCTCGCCGTGCCCATGGCGCTCACCGCCGCGGCACTGGCCTGGGTCGTCTGGCGTCAAGCGGGCTGGGCCGGATTGATCCTGATGGCCGGTACGGGCCTCGTGATCCTTGCCGTGCTGGCGATCGTCGGCCACCGACAGCGGCAGGGGCGCGCCGGCGTCGCGGCCGCCCTGGCAACGATCACGGTCGCCTTGGCCGCTGCCTTTGTGCTCCCCGTGGTGGCCCGCCCGCCGGAGAGCCGAACCGCCGCGGCACTGGACGCTCGACCCTTCAACGAGGCCCGCTTCGCGGCGGCGCGCGCCACCGGGCGACCGGTGTTCGCCTATTTCACGGCCGACTGGTGCCTGACCTGCAAGGTCAACGAGGCGACGGCGATCAACACCGCCGCCACCCGCCGTGCCTTTCGACAGGCGGGGGTGGTCGTCCTGGAAGGGGACTGGACCGACGGCGACCCGGAGCTGGGACGTACCATCGAGCGCTATGGCCGGGCCGGTGTCCCCCTGTATCTCTGGGCGTCATCCGGTGGGCAGGTCGAGCTCCTGCCCCAGGTGCTGTCCTCCGCCCGGTTGATCAGGCAGGCGGAGGAGAGCGCTCGCCCGATCAGTTCGCCTGGCTGACGCCCTGCACGTAATCGGCACCGGCCAGAACTTGGCCGGTCGACGATGTCAGCGCCCCGCCGACCGGCTCTGCGCGCCCGCCGAGGCAGGTCGATAGGAAATTCTCCGCCACCGCGTTGAACGCGATGTTGTTCTGCGGCTTGGCGAAGCCGTGGCCTTCGTCCGGGAACAGGACGTAGGTGACCGGAATCCCCTTTGCCTTCATCGCGTCCACGATCTGGTCGGACTCCGCTTTGTTCACCCGCGGATCGTTCGCCCCTTGGCCGATCAGAAGCGGACGCTGGATGTCTCCGGCCTTGTACAGAGGCGAGCGAGCCTTGAGGAGCGCCAGACCCTCCGGTGTGTTCGGATCACCCATCCGGTCGTGGAACTGGCGCACGATCGGCTCCCAATAGGCCGGAATGGTCTTGAGCAGCGTCTCCAGGTTCGACGGCCCGACGATGTCGACGCCGCAGGCATAGCGGTCGGGCGTGAAAGCCAGACCGGCCAAGGTGGCGTAGCCGCCATAGCTGCCGCCCATGATGGCGATCCGGTCCGGCTGCGCCACCCCTTCGGCGACGGCCCAGGCCGCGGCGTCCGCCAGGTCGTCCTGCATCTTGGCGCCCCACTCCAAGTTGCCGGCCTCTATGAACTCCTTGCCGAAACCGGTCGAGCCTCGGAAGTTGGTGGACAGCACGGCATAGCCGCGGTTCGCCAGCCACTGATGGGTCGCGTTGTAGCCATAGGTGTCGCGCGCCCAGGGACCCCCATGGACCAGCAGAACCGTCGGCATCGGCTGGTCGGGTCGCCCGTCGCCGTCGCTGTCACTGCCGGGAGGAAGCGTCAGGTAACTGGGCAGAGTCAAACCGTCGCGGGATCGGATCTCCAAAGGCCGAACCGGCTGCAGGGGCGCACCTTCCAGCTCGGGTCGGGTCGTGTAGAGAGGCGTCAGCGCGTTGGTGGTGCGGTCGAACAGCCAGGTGCGGGCCGGTGCGGTGACCGGATCGTTCCCGATCAGCCACAGGTCGTCGGCATCGGTGCGAGACTGCACCACGAACTCGCCCTCCAGCCGATCGCGCAGGAGGTCGAGCGACTTGGCGATGTCCGGGTCCGACGCGATCCATTCCGGCTTCAGGTAATTGACCGACCACGCTTCGACCACACCGGTCACCGGGTCGCGCAATGTGCCGCCGATGTCCGCCTTATCGCTCTCGGCGACGACGCGGCGTTCTCCGCTCGCTGTGTCCTCCGCGATCAAGGCGGCGGTGTTCCGATCGCGACTGTCGATCCAATAGAGCGTCTTGCCGTCCGTCGTGTATCCGGCGGGAGAGGTGGTGAGCGCGTCGGCCAGAGTGGTCGATGCGAACGGCTTGTCCTCCACCTTATTCTCGGCGATCCGAAAGAAGTCCGTTCCGCCGCCGGCGTTCGGGCGCACCGCCATCCGCAACTTCAGATTGTTGTCTGCGAGGAACCCGGCATAGCTGTCGTTGCGGAGCACCTCCGTCAGTTCACCGGTGTTCAGGTCCAGACTGTGGACATCGTGGAACCGTGCGTCGCGGTTGTTCAGTCCGACGAGCAGCTTGTCCTTTTGCAGGGTCGAGGCACCGACGATCTGGACCCGCGTGTTCTCGAACGGCGTCAGTGTGCGTTCCTGCCCGCTGTCGATGTCCACCCCGTAGAGCAGGAAGTTTTCGTCCCCAGCCTTGTCCTGAACGTAGAGCACCGAACGGCTGTCCGGCGACCAGAACGCCTGGCGGATCGGGCGATCCGTGGAGCTGGTGATCGAACGGCCCTGCGTCGGGGTCGCGACAGGCGCGATCCAGACGTTCAGCACCCCATCCAGCGGTGCCAGCCAACTGATCCATTTGCCATCGGGACTCAGCTGGCCGCCGGCCTTGGTCGGATTGCCGAACAGCGCCTCGCGCGGGATCAGTGCCGCCGCAGGGAGAGGCGCGGCGGTCGCTGCGGGTCGGGTCTGCGATGTGGCTGGTGTCATGGCAATGGCGGCGGCTCCGGTGGCGATCAGGCTAAGGTACACCTTCAACATCGCGATGTTCTCCCTCTGTCGAACCGTTCAAGCGGTCGGGAGGGCGGATGTCAAAGGACCGACGCCTCGAATGCAGCCGAGCACCGAAGCGCCGGACCGGCCAAAGGATGAGAGAAGCTGCGGTATTAGGTAGCAAACGCACCAATACCCCACTCGACGCCTGAACGGCGGTCAACCTACCCTAAGCGCCATGGGTAGGACGAACTTCAAATATGGGCTTGAACAGAAGCTCGCCGCGACGCTTGGCGAACTCCAGCTCACCGAGGCCGAAGTCGCACGCGTTGAGTTCTTGGCAGCCACGCTTTCGAGCCTCCGTAACAAGGCCCGCGACCTGCACGAGCTGGTCGGCCACCTTTCGGCCATCCTCAAAAATGTCGATCCCGAGTGGACGCCAGAGGATGGTCCCAAGCCCGTGGTGCCCAATGTGCACAAGGCTCCCACGAAGATGGGCCATGCCACGCGCCTTGCCCTGGAGACGCTGCGAGACGCGGAAAAGCCCCTGACGGTCCGGGACATCGTGGAAGAGGTCGTCGTGCGGCAGGGCCTGATGGACGTGACGGAACAGCAGTTTACCGCCTTGCGAAACGCGGTGAATGCCGGCTTGAGAGGACATCGAGACACCAAGGTCGTCTATCGGGACGGACAATACCCGCAACGCTGGGTCAGTGCAGAGCACGTGGATTGGATCGAGGTGGATGAGAGTAGCAACGGACGGGCTCACTGGAAGAGAAAGTCACGAAGCAAACAAGTTGAGTAACAATGTCAGTTTAATTGACGGTGAGAAAAAGCTCGTCAGACAGCAATATAGGCTTGACCGCTCATGTAGCGGACGCGTAGAGGCTCTGGATCGGCTCAAAACGAGTCGAGCCCGCGTCCGGTTGCACCCAGACGCGGGCTCTAACCAACTCCCTAGCTCGGAGGAAGGAGGTCTGTGCTATGTGGTATTTCGCCCACATGACAACAGCGTATTAGATCGATTCGTTTGCGGAGTCGATCCCTATTCTTCGTCGAGGTGAAGCCTTTTCACCTCCATCGCAGCCAGGCAAGCCAGGAAGAACCCGGCGGTGAAGGAGGCGCGAGAGAACTTGTTACGAAGGCTGTTCTCCGTCTCCTTCACGTCCAGGGCCTCCAGCTTCTCCTTCAATCCGGCATAGGTCAGCGACCTCCGGCCCATCTCGGCCCGGAGGATCCCCTTCGCTTTTTGCGCCCAATCACGAGACATACATGCCGCCCTTGCATAAGATTGTGTCACATATGACGCAAGACCGCTTGCCAGTCTCGGACACATGTGTCACTTCCGACGCGAACGTAACGCATCGGAGGGTGAGTCGCAGCATTTTCTTCTCTCGGCAAGGGCGCGCACGCTTAGCTGCACCCGCGTAGCCCGCATGACGGAGGACGAGGCGTATGACGCTTTCGTCGCCATCCGCTATGCCGAGACGGAGGGGCAGCCCTTCTGCCCGCGCTGCCAGTGCGCCGCCGCTTACGAGATCAGGACGCGTCGCAAATTCAAGTGCAAGGCGTGCCACCACCAGTTCTCGGTCACGTCGAGCACGATCTTCGCCAGCCGCAAGATGGCGTTCCGCGACATCCTCCTGGCGATTGCCCGCTTCACCAACGGAGCCAAAGGCTTGAGCGCGCTGGAGCTAAGCCGTGACCTGGACTGCCAATACAAGACGGCCTTCGTGCTGGAGCACAAGCTGCGAGAGGCGCTGACGGCGCTTCAGGACGCACAGACGCTCGAAGGCGAGGTCGAGGTCGATGGTGGCTACTTTGGTGGCTACGTGAAGCCCAGGCGGCGTGGGAAAGATCGCATCGACCGTCGGCGCAAGTTCAACCGCAGCGGAAAGCGCAAGTGCGTCGTGGTCATGCGAGAGCGGGGCAAAGCCGGGCGGTCGCTGCCCGTCGTCGTGTCGGCGGAGCGTGACGCGGTGGCGCACATCACCCGCAACGTGCAGCCCGGCACCATCCTCTATGCCGATGAGGCCAAGGACTACGACGCGCTCCACGCCATGTTTCAGATGAAGCGCATCAACCACTCGGAGAGCTATGCCGAGGGCGAGGTGTCCACCAACCAGGCCGAGTCGTTCTTCTCCAGGCTGCGGCGGGCGGAGACGGGGACGCACCACCACATCGCCGGCCCCTACTTCGGAACTTACGCGGGCGAGAACTCCTGGCGTGAGGACAACCGGCGGCTGTCGAATGGCGAGCAGTTCCTGGTGATCACGGCCGCTGGGCTTCACCATCCAGTGTCGCGGCAGTGGAAGGGCTATTGGCAGCGGCGCAAGGTGCCAGCGTGATGAGTGTCTTCCGCTTTCACATGGTTGGACCGGCCGAGCCCGTCGAGCTGGAGGTCGAGGTTGGCAGCTTGGATGAGCTGCACGGACTGATGTCCTACCAGCGCTTCATAGTGGGCAGGATGACCCACCCGGATGCCGACGGAGTGCTCAACAGCGTGCTGCTGGCGACAGGGCGGGTGCAGTGCGTGGTGGAGATTTAGCGACTTAACCGCTTGGCCAAGGCTGCGTTGCTGACCTGTTTGAAATCGCAAGTAGCCGCATCGACCTCTACACCAGCGGCATCGACGTTCATGCCGCCAAAGCCGTTCTCTGCACGGTATGTCATGATAAGGGCGAATGTGCCTTTCTTATCGACCGGCGAGCGCGCTGTGCTGATGTGGTCAAAGGATTTTGGGTTACGCAGTGACTTCTTTACCGCAGTCTTCAAGCGAGGGAATGATCCGTCCCATCCGCTTAGACAATGCTCGCCTGATGCTAGATCCTCTGCCTCCTTTTGCTCTCGGGCGGCATCCTCTGCGCTGCGAGGTTCAGGGGCTTCCTTGCGCTCAACCAGAGGCTGTTTCACGGTTGCTGTCTCTGCTTGCGCCGGCTGCGCACCAGCGGGTCGTTTCCCGCCGTCACCGTTGGCCATGTCCATTGTGACCAGAACAAACGAAAAACCGAAGAGCGCGAGCACTCCCTTGGTGACAATCGACATCGGTGCTCCGCCTTTTGCAAGCTGCTGCGTCCGGCCAAGCTATGGTCGATGAGGTTAAGATTGGGTATGATAGTCCGTGGACTGAAAAGCCGCAGACGCGCCCTTCGGCGTGGTGGCGACAGACGTTCTCCAAGTGCTGGGCACGCGTATCCGCCAGCGGCGCAAGAGCTTCGGCTGGTCCCAGGAGGAGCTTGCCTTGGTGGCGAGCATCGACCGCTCCTATGTCGGCGGAGTTGAGCGGGGCGAGCGCAACGTGACGTTCACGGTGCTGTGCCGGCTGTGTGAGGCTTTGAGGTGTGACGTGGCGGCGCTGACGGGTGGTCTGCCGCACTAAGTAGCTCACGATTGACTCTAACGCACAGTTTTGCTAAACCTGACGCGCTGGTTCGTCAGGTTCATGACGATGGCGCATGAGCGCCCCTTCCGCAGCCCTTTGGTTAGCTCGGCAGCGATCTACTTGTCAGATTGGACTTGCCCGTGGGCTATGAAGGCTTCGATTTCGCCAAGGGCGGTGGACAGCAATTCAACGCAGCTCCACCCCCATGACGAAACTACACGCATTGCTTCATCAACAGGGGGATGAGCATCGCTCTCGGTCTGCGGATGAAAGCGGATAATAGCCTCATTAGAGTGTGGGTTGCTAAGCGCTCGGAAGACATCGAACGAATTGGAGTAGATGACCTTACCGTCAAGGTTGCCCAGAATAACTACCAAACTGGCGACGTGCCTCAAATCCGAGCAGATGTGGCGGTCGAGAATCAGCAAGGCGTCGAGAAGGGCCGTCTCGGCTGGGGAATGTTCTGCTGCCTCTATGGCGACCTGCTGCCGCAGCTCTCTCCACCCTTCTGGTGGCGAACCGGTTTTGACCGGCTGGACCGACTTACCAAGCTCAAGCAGGGAGAGGAACACCGCCGTAACAGGTCTCGCACTGCCGGATGATCTCTACAGGCACCCTGTGGATGCTGACCTTCTTCAAGCCATTCAAAGCCTGGAGCTGACCGTCGAGCCTGGTGGAGTCGCTGTTGATACTCCGAACGAGCACTTTGAGATTTTGAATGCCTTCATCGGCCCGCATCAGTAGGTCACCCATACCGGCCACCTAGCAGCGGTCCTGTGAAGGAGCTACAAGCCTTGCCTAGCAAATTGGCTTTGAGGGAGATCGTGAGCCGTGAAGATGAGCGATGGTGAAAAGCTGATTGCCTCGATGTTGACTCACATCATCAAGGCGCAGGGCATCGAGAATAAATTCAAGAGGTGAGACATGACAAGTGACTTCCTGGATAGACTTTTTACCGGCGGTCCAGACTATGACGTGACATTTACGTCAGGTGGAGCATCGCTCCGTCCTAAGAGCGGTACTGATGAGGCGCTAAAGGCATTCCAGAGCATCGTTGCTCAGGTTGAGGCTAATGAAGGGACCTATATATGTGTGTGACCCTAACCTAGCGTCTCACTCTTCGGGAGGCGGGAGGCTCTTGCCGCCTTCGGTGAGCTTAACCGGATCAGCCTGACGCTTCCGCCCGCCAAGGAAGTTTTGGGTGGAAACCACCCGCTGCCCTGTTTCGCGCTCAATCTGCTTCCGCGCCGCGCCTGCCACGCCGCCGCCAGCTTGTGCGGCTCCAGCATTCTGAGTGAGGCCGTGAGTGTCGCGCTGCTTGGCGATGGTCGTGGAGGAGGTCTCACCCAACATGGTAAGGATCAGCTCCAAGTCGGTCATGTGGTCGCGCAGGTTCTGACTGCTTAGACCCTTAATACGCTTGTGCCTCGCCACTCCCACGCCGAACGTCTCTTGGGCTATGATGTTCGTCAGCATGGCATACTCGCTAGGCTGTGAGATGCCGCGCTTGGTCCATTCTCGGTTTAGCTCCTTGTTGGCGACGATGGAGCGGACACGCTTCTCAATCCAATCGTCCGATCGGCCTTGCAGCTGATATGTGAGGATGGCACGCTTAATGCCGATTTCAGGGTCTTGGACCTCTTGTATGCGCTCAAAACCAACCTTCGCTAACCACCTTTTGACCGGCTCCGCCTTAGGCGAACGAACCGACTGGATGATGCGAAACATGAGTTCGGTGTTAGCCACCTCTGCCGTTCGCATTTTGCCGTCGGCTGTGGGCAAAGGGAGATTTCCGATATTATCGGAAATGTCGCTAAACCCCTCTTCCCGCTCCATTCTTGCCTTCATGTCGGACCAGTATTTGCTGGGGCGGTCGGAGTCGGTAAGCGCCCCAATCAGGTCCACGATGGAGAACATCCACTCGCCGTTGTGGCAAACCCGGCGGATGTCCCTGTTCTTATACTGAACGATTTCGTGCTGCCCGTCGGGCACCAGGTCGGTGCCCGGCTCCATCGACTCGTTTAGCTCTTCGCGTGTGACTGCTCCGAACCGCTCCAACGCCTCGCCAAAAGGCATATCGAGGCCGAACTTCTCGTCGTATCCTTTCTCATCGGCACTCATGCGATCAGCTCCTTGTAGGTGAGGCGTCCGGCAACCTGATTAAGAAGGGCGTTCACTCGATCACCCTCTCCGTACTCGCGCCGGTTGAAGCGCCATGTCATCTCCGTCAGGTAGCGCGACAGGTGCTTAGGCGACAGGTAGTGGTGGGTGCCGATGATCTGGCGCTTGAACAGCGCCCAGACACTCTCAATGCCGTTGGTGTGCAGCACGTAGTGGCGCACATACTCGCCAGCGGAGTGGTTCACCGCGTGGTGGTGGAAATCGACCGACAAGCCGGTAAAATCGGGGTGGTCGTCCGTCATCAACGCCGTGCCCGGCGCTACGTTGTCGCGGATAGCGTGCTGAACGGTGCGAGCGCGGAGGTTGGGGGTCACGCCGGTGCGAAGCTCGCCACCGCGTTCTAGGATGCCAAGAACGGCCTCCTTGCCCTTGCCCCCCTGCTTTCCGCCGGTCCGCTGCCACGCGTGCTTGTTCTTCTCCTTGCCGCCAACGAACGTTTCATCGACTTCGACCTCGCCTTCCAGCGGGCGATTGAACGACGACGTGCGAGCCGCATGACGGAGGCGATGCAGCATGAACCAAGCCGACTTTTGCGTGACGCCAATGTCTTTGGCGAGCTGGGTGCTGGCGATGCCCTTCTTGTGCGACGTGATCAGCCAGATGGCCATGAACCACTTGCGGAGCGGGAGCTTGCTGTCCTCAAAGATCGTGCCGACCTTGATGGAGAACCGCTTGCGGCAGTCGCCGCACTTGTGCGTCTTGGCATCTGAGAAGTGATATACCGTGGTGCTGCCGCAGTGGGGGCAATAGGCCCCATCGGCCCAGCGGATTGCCCGCAGGTGATCAATGGCAGACTGATCGTCGGGGAACGCTGCCATCATTTGCATGAGGTTGTCGAACTGCTTGATCACCGGGCCGTCTCCTTGCGACCCTTTTAGGCGTTTACGTGACCCTATGTCAATGGGTCACACACGTATATAGACCCCCTAATGAAGGTCACGGCTACCATATATCTAAGTACCACGAGAGTAGAGAAAGTCCCGGCAATCGTGTTGACTTACTGAGCATTACCTTAACAAATGGTGGTATAAGCCATTCCGAGGAAGGTCAAAATGCCTTTGGAGACGGCAAAGACATCCAAGACTGTCCCTACACGCATCCACCTTTTCGGGACGCTTGGAAAGCAGGATGGTTCGACGCGGAGGAGCGCTCCCATTAGCCAACCCCAAGTGATGGTGAGAAGCGGAGGGCTAAACAGCCGCTCTCGAATCGTGGACCGATACCGCCAGATGCTGAAACTCTATTGCAGCGATGCTGGGTGAGGGGATTATCGGTTGACGAGATCAGGGCGGTGCTACCGCACTCCGGGGTTGGTGCGTTTGCTACCTAATACCGAGAAGCTGGTGCACCCGACAGGATTCGAACCTGTGGCCTCTGCCTTCGGAGGGCAGCGCTCTATCCAGCTGAGCTACGGGTGCGGACGGCCTTGCGCTTAACAGGCAGGGGCCGTGCGCTCAATGGCAAACCGTCGGGCGTGACGAACGGTCCGGGGTGGGGCAGGGTAACCCGATGCTTCCGCCCCCGCGATCCGTCCTGTTCCTGCCCGCCACAAACGTCCGCGCCGTGGCGAGAGCTCGCGCCAGCGACGCGGACGCGGTGGTGTTCGACCTTGAGGACGCGGTCGCGCCGGACGCGAAGGTCGAGGCGCGCGCTGCTGCCCGGAACGTGCTGTCCGAGGGTGGATGGGGCGATCGGCCTGTGGTGGTCCGGGTCAATGGATTGGACACGGCGTGGGGGGCAGACGACGTGGCGGCCCTGGCCGATGCGGGCGCCCATGCGTTGCTGCTGCCAAAAGTGGGCGATCCATCGACGCTGGCCGAATATGAGGGCTTGCTGGGCAAGGCACCAGCCGCGTTAAAACTCTGGTCTATGGTCGAGAGCGCTTCGGGGGTCCTGGCCTTGCCGGCGATCGCCGCGTCGGGCGGGCGGCTCCGAGCGCTCGTCTTGGGTTTCAACGATTTGGCGCTGGACTTGCAGGTGGACGATCCACCCGTCGACCGAGCGCCGTTCCGGCCGGTGATGAGCGCCGCAGTCCTCGCGGCGAGGGCGAATGGACTGCTGGCGTTCGATGCGCCGTGCAACGTGTTCCGCACACCCGACCGCGTGTCGCACGAAGCGCGGCAGGCGATGCAGCACGGGTTCGATGGCAAGGCCCTGATCCATCCCGACCAGATCGGGCCGTGTCACGCCGCCTTCGCTCCCTCGGCCGATCGGGTGCGCTGGGCGCAGGCCGTGTGCCAGGCCTTTGCCGATCCCGGGCAGGGAGCGGTCGCCGTCGACGGACGCATGGTCGAACGCCTGCACCTGGAGCAGGCGCGCCGCATCCTGGCGAAAGCGAACCGCTAGCGCGTCACCCGTTCCACGGGCTGGAACGCACCCAGGCCGCACGTCGCGCCCGGGAGAACCGTGCCGCCGAGCGGCCGGATCACCGTGAACGTGTCGACGTTGCACAGCCGCGCCAACGAGGTCGAATAGGTGATGCCGGAGTCTTGCCGCAGTCCCGAACAGCTCACTGGCAGGGTGTTTCGCAGCCGGCGATCGCCGATCAGAAGGAAATCGATCGTCCGGTCATCCAGCACGCGCGTTTGCCGAATGGATGTGAGCGGCACGCAGGACACCGCCTCTCCGACGGGGCGGAAGGACAGCTTCTCCTCCTGCCGTGCGGACGGCCCGTTCGAGGCCGCGCAGGCGCTGGCGGCAAAGGCGAGGATCAGCGCGGCATAACGGGTCATCAAAGGCTCCCAATTTGCCCCTGTAATACCTCCGATCGTGCGCGCCACCAACGCTAATCGCTCTTCGATCCGGCCGGACCCGCGGTCTTGGGGGTGTAAGGGCACAGGTCGGCGACCGGGCAGCGCCAGCACTCCGGCCGGCGCGCCTTGCAGACATAGCGGCCGTGCAGGATCAGCCAGTGGTGCCCGTCGCGGCGGAAGGGTGCGGGCACCCGCGCGTCCAGGCAGGTCTCCACCTCCTCCACGGTCCGTCCGGGAGCCAGCCGGGTCCGGTTCGAGACCCGGAAAACATGGGTGTCGACCGCGAACCGCTCTTCCCCCCACCAGCAATTCAGGACGACATTGGCGGTCTTTCGCCCCACGCCGGGCAGCGCCTGGAGCGCGTCGCGGTCGCGCGGCACCTGGCCCTCGTGCCGATCGATCAGCATCCGGGCCGCCGCGATCACGTTCTTCGCCTTCTGATTGAACAGGCCGATTGAGCTGATGTGTTCGCGCAGGCGCTCCTCGCCCAGCGCCAGCATGGCGCGCGGAGTGTCGGCCACAGCGAACAGGCTGCGCGTCACCTTGTTCACCCCCACATCGGTCGCCTGGGCCGACAACGCGACCGCGACCAGCAGGGTGTAGGCATTCGTATAGGCCAGCTCTGTCACCGGAGACGGATTGTCCGACGCCAGGCGTTCGAAGAGCGCGAAGGTCTTCGCTCTGGGGAGGGGACGGGGCAGGGTGGCCGCGCGGCCGGCGGCACTCACAGGTCCAGCACGTCGCCCATGGTGTAACGGCCCGGCGGCTGCCGGACGAGCCACAGCGCCGCCCGGACCGCGCCGCGCGCGAAGATGGTGCGCGTCTCCGCCCGGTGGGTCAGCTCAAGCCGCTCGCCTTCGCCGGCCAGGATCACCGTGTGGTCGCCGGTGACGGTCCCGCCGCGGACGCTGGCGAACCCGATCGCTCCGTCGGTCCGCGCGCAGTCCAGCCCGGCGCGCCCCTCTTCCGCCAGCTCGGTCAGGGTCGCGCCCCGACCCGCGGCCGCCGCCTGGCCGAGCAGTTGCGCCGTGCCGGAGGGAGCATCGATCTTCAGCCGGTGGTGCGTCTCCACGATCTCGATGTCCCAGTCCGGCCCCAGCCGCTCCGACGCTTCGCGCACCAGACGGGCCAGCAGGGTCACGCCCAGCGACGTGTTGCCCGTCTGCAGCACCGGCACGGCCACGGACGCGCGGTCGATCAGCCGGTGCTGGTCGGACTTCAGCCCGGTCGTGCCGATCAGGATCGGGACGCCGGCCGTCACCGCCGCGTCCAGGTGGGCGGGCAGCGCGGCAGGCGCGGAAAAGTCGACCAGCACGTCACTGGCCTCCGCCAGCGCCGCCTCGTCGGTCCCGATCGTCAGGCCGCCGACGGTGCCGGTGGCGCCCTCTCGGTCGGCGCCGCCGGCGAGGGTGGCCGCGCTCAGCTCCACGGCCCGCGCGATCTCCTGTCCCATGCGGCCGGCCGCGCCCAATATGCCGATGCGAGTCATCGGGTGCAGCCTACCGGGAGGACAGAGTGGCGGAAAGGCGCACTGGTGGCGTCATCCCGCAACGCGACGCACCGGAACCGGGATGTTGCAGATGTCGGCCCCGCCGGCCGGCACGATGAAGAAGGGGTCGCGGCGGTTCGCCCGCGCTTCGGCATAGCGGGCGAAAGTCGGCCCTTCCGTGTTCATATACTCGAACGATGGGCGCTCTCCGGCGGGCAAGTCGGAGGCCAGGCGGATGGAGCGGATCGGCACACGCTTGGCCGGGTCGGTGTAGAAGCCCAGATCGCCCTTGCCGCGCGGGAGGGAGGAGAGGTGCTCGATCCCTTCAACGACCCGGCCAACGACGGCAATGTTGCGGTCGAGGTGGCGCGGCGCGTGGCCGATGACGGTGTATAGCTCCGCGCCCGAGCCGGTGTCGGGAGAGAGGTTCCGCCCGACGCCGACCGTGGCGTAGCAGTGGATGGCCCAGGTGGCATTGTAGTCTCTCAAGCGGCTTACCGCTAGCGGCCAGCCCTCCAGGTGGATGGTCTCATCCGCGTAGGAGTCGGCGAAGAAACCACCCCGCGTCGCCTCCCGTAAGGCCGCCAGCTTCCTCTCACCGCCCTGCGTCCTGAAGGCCTCCTCAAGCGACGTTTGCTGCTGAGCGTTCTTCCTTTGCAGAACCGCTGAAATCTCGGGAGTGCGAGCGTGAACGTACGCTTCCTCTCCCATCACCCGCAGCCCCGCCGGCAGGGGCTTCTTCTCCGTCGCGTCGCCCCATTGCGCGACGTAGTTGTCCTGCACCCGGTTGACGCTGGTCCCATCCCACCAGTGCGCGCGCGCCAGCGTGCGGATGTTGTCGACCCAGCCCTGGCTGAAGGGGGGCGGGATCAGCTGGATGACGACGCGGCGTGCCTCGCCATCGCGATCGGGCGCCAGGTCCATCACCAGCAGGTCGTCGGGCGCGATCGCCACCCACTCACCGGCCGGCGCTTCGGCGACGATGGCACTGGGCGAGGGTGCCTTTTGCCCCCCGGCCGGCGAGGCGAGGAGCGGCAGGGCGGCGAGGATCGAGAGGCGGCGGATCATGCGCGGACGCTGCCACACGCCGACGCCCGCGGGAAGGGCGCTTGCGTCCCGCCGGTCCCGCGTCTAACCGCTCCCTTCCCGCCGGAGCGGTGGCCGAGTGGTCGAAGGCGCACGCCTGGAAAGTGTGTGTACGTCAAAAGCGTACCGTGGGTTCGAATCCCACCCGCTCCGCCAGATTTTACCCTGATCTTCTGAGCGTCGAACCATCAGAGCGCTGGCCGAAGGTTCGTCGACGGCGCCTTCCCCAAGCCGGGCCACCCTTTGCCGCGCGGCGGACCACCGTCTCGCGAATGCGATCGCGCAGCGCGAACTACCCGCCTCCCAGGCTGCTCAGCGCGAAGGCGAGGATCGCGCCCAACGCCGTGGCGATGCCAGCCCAATGGTGCTCCTCTTTGAACGCTTTGGGAAAAACCTCCGTGGCTAGGCTGCCGATCACCGCGCCGGCGGCGACGCAACGAATGGCGGCGAGGGTCTCCTCCCCAGCCTCGGCGAGCAGGCGATTGCCAGCCAACGCCGCGGCCGACAGCAGCGCCGCCGTCGCTGCCCACAATCCGAGCACCTTCGCCTTGGAATAGCCGTTGCCACCCATGTCGCGGGCACCACCCGCGGCCTCCGGTAGATTGGACAGCAAGATCGAACCGGCCAGCGCGGCAACCTCTTTGGGACCCGCCCCGATCAGTGCCACGCCGAGGGCCATATTTTCCGGAACGCCGTCCAGTGTGATCGCGGCCAGAAGGCCCCCACCGGAGTCTGAGCCCCAGCGTTCGTCGATCAGGTAATCCGCCAAGGCGAAGAGGATCGCGCCCGCCGCAACCCCTCCGGCGGCGACCCACAGCGAGCTTTTCTCGATCGACGGCTGGATCAGTTCGGAGGTGACCGACAGCAGCAACGCCCCGCCGGCGAGCGCCACGAGAAATCCGTCAATCCAATCGGGCAAGGTGCCGTAGATCCCCCAGGCCGCGCCAACCAATAGAGCGCCGGACACGACGAGGACGACGAGCAGGGTCACGACCAACTCCAAAGACAGCCGCCGTGACCGCATCGCCGCGAAGCAGACGGTCTGCTCTCGGCCAGGAGCACCACCAGCGTGCTTCAAACCTGCAACATTGTGTGTCTCAAGTCGAGCGGAACCTCCGTGGCGATGTGCCGTTCGTTTCCCGTTAACTAGAGGAAATCACGAGTGAAATCCAAGCGGAGACCCGGACGGAAAACAGCCGGGCGCCAGAAGCCGGCGGCTGACCGCGCCGTGATCGTGCCCGGCTGGCTCTGGCCGACGGCGCTGGCCGGAGCGGGCATCGCACTGACGGGCGCGGCGGCGTGGTTTGCCCGACAGAAGGTCGCCGACGCCAAGCGCCACGATCCCGCTCGCCGGCCACCTTACGCGTCCTCCTCTACCCGCACCCACGCAGCCTGAAGGAGCGACAATGCCACTCACCAGAGCCGCTGGACGGGACGACACCGCCGTCCCCGTCCACCTGACGATCAACGGCACGGCGCACGCTCTGCTGGTCGCTCCATGGACTTCGCTCCTCGACCTGCTGCGTGAGACGCTGGACCTGACCGGCACGAAGAAGGGCTGCGACCATGGGCAGTGCGGGGCGTGCACCGTGCTGATCGACGGCTGCCGGATGAACAGTTGCCTGGTGCTCGCCGTCACGAAGGACGGGGCGGAGGTGACGACGGTGGAGGGGCTGGGCACCGTGGACGACCTTCACCCGATGCAGCGAGCCTTCGTGGCGCACGACGCCTTCCAGTGCGGCTATTGCACGTCGGGCCAGATCATGTCGGCCGTCGCGGTGGTGGCGGAGGGCCGCGCCGGTTCGCGGGCCGAGATCCGCGAGATGATGAGTGGCAATCTGTGCCGCTGCGGTGCCTATCCCAACATCGTCGATGCTGTCCAAGAGGTTGCGGCCGAGGGTCAACCGGCGCTGGAGACGGCACGATGATCCGCTTCGACTACACCCGCGCCGCCGACGTGGGCGAGGCGGTGGAAGCGCTGGTCGCCGACCCGAAGGCACAGGTGATCGCGGGCGGCACGAACCTGGTCGACCTGCTCAAATACAATGTCGAGACGCCGACGCGGTTGGTGGACATCGGCCGCCTGCCGCTGGGTTCAATCGAGGAGACGGCCGACGGCGGTCTGCGGATCGGCGCGCTCGTGAGCAACAGCGCACTGGCTTATGATTCCCGCGTCGAGGCGCGCTACCCCATGCTGTCGAGCGCGATCCTGGCGGGCGCCACGGGGCAGCTGCGCAACGCGGCGACCACCGGCGGCAACCTGCTCCAGCGGACGCGGTGTTATTACTTCTACGACACGGGGACGCCGTGCAACAAGCGTGAGCCGGGCAGCGGCTGCCCGGCGATCGGCGGCGTGAACCGCATCCACGCCATTCTGGGCACGAGCGAGCGGTGCATCGCCACCCACCCGTCGGACATGTGCGTCGCGATGGCCGCGCTGGAGGCCGAGGTGGTCGTGGAGGGGCCGGAGGGCGAGCGGCGGATCGCCTTCGCCGAATTTCACCGCCTGCCTGGCGACGAGCCGTGGCGCGACACGACGCTCGGTTCCGACGAGCTGATCGTGGCGGTCGAACTGCCGCCGCGCGGCTTCGCCGAGCACCACACCTATCTGAAGCTGCGCGACCGCCTGTCCTACGCCTTTGCGCTGGTCTCGGTGGCGGCGGGGCTGGAGATGGACGGCGACACCATTAAGACGGCGCGGATCGCGCTTGGCGGCGTGGCGCACAAGCCCTGGCGGGTGCCGGACGCCGAGGCGCTGCTGGAGGGCGGAACCGCCACCGCCGACCGCTTCGCACGCGCCGCCGACCGCATCCTGGAGGGGGCCACCGGCTTCGGCGGCAACGACTTCAAGATCCCGCTGGCGCGCGACACCATCGTGCGCGCGCTCGAACAGGCGGCGGCGGGCACTCCGCAGTCGCAGATCCACAAGCAGATACGCTGAGAGGCACGCAAACATGGCCACCGCACCCGACCTGATCGGACAGCCGCATAACCGGGTCGACGGACCCATGAAGGTGACGGGTGGCGCGCGCTACGCCGCCGAGTTCGCGCCCGCCAACCTGCACCACGGCTACGTCGTGTCCTCGCCCGTCGCGCGCGGCACGATCCGGCGCATAGACACCGCCGAGGCCGAGGCCTTCCCCGGCGTGGTGCGGGTGTTCACGCACAAGAACCGGCCGGACACCGCTTGGCTGGACCGCAAGTACCACGATCAGGTCGCCCCGCCTGGCCACCCCTTTCGCCCGCTGCACGACGCCGACGTCCTCTATAGCGGTCAGCCCATCGCCCTGGTAGTCGCCGACAGCTTCGAGGCAGCGCGCGACGCCGCCGCCCTGGTTCATGTCGAGATCGACGCGGCGGAGCATCAGACCGACATCCGCGAAACGCGAGACCGCGCCTATGTGCCGCCCAAGGGCCGCTCCGGCATTGCCGCCGCGCCGTCCTCACGCGGCGATTTCGATAGCGCCTTCGCCAGCGCGCCGGTGCGGATCGCCGAGGATTACACGGTGGCCTTCGAGCACCACAACCCGATGGAGCCGCACGCGACGACGGTTGAGTGGAACGGCGACGGCTCCATCACAGTCCACGACAAGATCCAGGGCGTGATGAACAGCCAGGGCTACGTCACCGGCGTGTTCGGGATGAAGACGGAGGACGTGCACGTCGTTACCCCCTTCGTGGGCGGCGGCTTCGGATCGGGGCTGCGGCCGCAGTACCAGCTCTTCCTGGCCGTCATGGCAGCCACCGCGTTGGAGCGATCGGTGCGTGTGGTGCTGACCCGCGACCAGATGTGGACCCACGTCTACCGCCCGCACACGCTCCAGACGGTGAAGCTGGGGGCGGAGCGGGACGGGCGGCTCACCGCGCTGAAGCACGAGGCGATCGCGAGCACGTCGACCTTCGAGGACCATCAGGAGGTGGTCGTGAACTGGTCGGGCATGCTCTATCACTGCCCGAACGCCGACTTTTCCTACAAGCTCGCGCGGCTCGACACCTACACGCCGTCGGACATGCGGGCACCTGGCGCGGCGCTGGGGCTGTTCGCGCTGGAGTCCGCGATGGACGAACTGGCGCACGAGGTCGGCGTCGACCCTATCGAGCTGCGGCTGCGCAACTATTCGGAAAAGGACGAGAACCAGGGCAAGCGGTTCTCGTCCAAGGCGTTGCGCGCCTGCTATGCCCAAGGCGCGGATGCCTTCGGTTGGAAGGACCGCTCGCCCGAACCGCGCGCGCGGCGGGAGGGGCGCGAACTCGTTGGGTTCGGCATGGCGACGGGCGTGTGGGAGGCGCGGACCACCAAATTGTCGGCGCGCGCGACGCTCACCCCCGACGGTAAGCTCAACGTAGCGACGGCGTCCGCCGACATCGGCACGGGCACTTACACCATCCTGACCCAGATCGCGGCCGAGACGATGGGGCTGGAGGCGGGCCGCGTGTCCGTGAACCTCGGCGACAGCGATTATCCGACCTCGCCGGTGGAGGGCGGGTCCTGGACCGCCGCCTCGGCCGGCAACGCGGTGCGGCTGGCCTGCGAGGCGGTGCGCGCCGACCTGCTGAACCACGCCCGTACGCTGGAGGGCTCGCCGATCGCCCACGCGGCGGAGAGCGAGGTGGTGTTCGACGACGGCCGCCTCGCGCTGAAGTCCGACCCCGGTCGCTTCGTGACCTACGCCGACGCGCTGACCGGCCACGGATTGGACAAGCTGGAGGCGGAGAAGACCAACCTGCCGCATTATTTCAAGAAGCAGCTTTATGTCGGCTACACCCACTCCGCCGTCTTCGCGGAAGTGCGCGTGGACGAGCAGCTGGGGCAGATACGCGTGCCCCGCCTCGTCATCGCGGCCGCCGCCGGGCGTATCCTGAACCCGCAGACCGCTCGCAGCCAGGTCCTGGGCGCCGCCGTCATGGCGGTCGGCAAGACGCTGGAGGAGGAGAGCTTCGCCGACCACCGGCTGGGCCGCTTCATGAACCACAACCTGGCCGAATATCACATCCCGGTGTGCGCGGACGTGGACCAGGTGGACGTGATCTTCGTGGACGAGGAGGACGACGAGCTGTCCTCCCTGGACGTCAAGGGCCTGGGCGAGCTCGGCATCGTCGGCACCGGGGCCGCGATCGCCAACGCCGTCTTCAACGCCATCGGCAAGCGCGTGCGCGACCTGCCCATCACAATCGACAAGCTGCGCTAGGAGACCGCCAATGCCCGCCAGGCTCACATTGGTCGCCGAGTTCGACCACCAGGTCACCGGTGTCGCGCTCACCCAGGATGGCCGCACTTTCGTGAACTTTCCACGCTGGACGGAGGACAGCGCCGTCTCCGTCGCCGAACTGATGGCTGACGGCTCGCTCCGTCCCTATCCGGACGAGGAGTGGAACGGCTGGCGCAACGCCAGGAACAATGAGGTCGACCCGGCGGACCACTTCGTCTGCGTGCAGAGCGTGGTGGCGGACGGGCGCGGCCATCTGTGGGTGCTCGACCCCGCCGCGCCGGCCACGTCCCACCTGGTCCCGGGCGGGGCCAAGCTGGTGTGCGTGTCGCTGGCGGACGACAGCGTGGCCAAGGTCATCCCCTTCGGTCCCGACATCGCGCCGGAAGGGAGCTACCTCAACGACATCCGCTTCAGCCCGGACGGGCGCACCGGCTACCTCACCGATTCCGGTGCCACGGGCGCGCTGGTCGTAGTCGACCTTGAGAGCGGCTCGGCCCGGCGCGTGCTGTCGGGCAAGCCCTGCACCCAGCCGGAGGACGACGTGGTGGTCCATACGGACGGCCGGCCGCTGCGCCGGCCCGACGGGCGCGGGGCCGAGTTCGCGGCCGACGGCATAGAGGTCACGCCCGACGGCGAGTGGGTGGTGTGGCAGGCGCTGACCGGCCGGACGATGTTCAGGGTGCGCGCCGCCGACCTGGCTGACACCTCCCTCTCCGACGACGATCTCGCGGGCCGTGTGGAGACGGTCGGCCGCTTCGTGGTGTCCGACGGCTATTGGATGACGGACGAGGGCCGCCTCTACCTCAGCGCCGTGGAGGACAAGGCGATCGTCGTGCTGACCCCCGACCACCAGCACTCCGTCCTGCTGAGCGACGAGCGTCTGCGCTGGCCCGACAGCTTCGCGCAGCGGCCCGGCGGTCCGGTCCATGTCACCACGTCTCGGATCATGGACAACGCCTGGTTCGACCCCGACGCCGCCCCGGCCATCGCCACGCAGCTGTGGCGCATCGACGAGCGGTGACCTCGCCGCACCACCATCGACCGAGATTGGACCCCCTCTCATGACCCCGCTCCGCTACCGCCCCGATGTCGAACAGCCCGATCCCGACGAGCAGGAGACGATCGACGGCATCATCAAGGGCATGACGCAGCAGAGCGAGGTGGTGGAGGACCGCGAGGGTCGCGCCGCGCGCGCCTCTCACGCCAAGAGTTCGGCCTGCGCCGTGGGCACGCTCACCGTCGCGCCCGACCTGCCACCGGAGCTCGCCCAGGGGCTGTTCGCGCGGCCCGGCACCCATCCGGTGGCGGTGCGCTTTGCCCAGGGGCCCGGCGAGCATCTGGGTGACCGGGTGTCCACCCATCGCGGCATGGCGATCAAGGTGTTCGACGTCGACGGCGAGCGCCTGCCCGGCCACCACGCGCTCACCCAGGATTTCGTGTTCGCCACCGGTGCCACCTTCCCATCCGGCACCGCCAAAGGATTTCTGCGCGACGGTACGGTCATCGGCAAGGCGACGGCCCTGCCGGAGGTCGTGAAAAGCGCCGTCTCGTCGGCGGCGCGCAACTTCAACCGCGTGCTGCACGCAATGGGGACGGACAGCGCCGTGGCCGACTTCTACGGCCATAAATTCAGCCATCCGCTGTCCGACCCCTATTACAGCCAGGTGCCGATGCGCTGGGGCGACCACGTCGCCAAGCTGGGGGCCTTTCCCGCGTCCGACGCGCAGTCGCAGATGGAGGGCTGGCGGCTCGACCCGCACGAGGACGAGGACGGTTTCCGCCACGCGACCGTGGAGTTCTTCCGTGGCCACGACGTGCGCTTCGAACTGCGCGCGCAATTGTGGACGGACGCCGACAGCCAGCCGATCGAGGACGGCTCCGTCGAGTGGCCGGAAGCGGAGAGTCCCTACCGCCGGGTCGCCACCATCGATTTGCCGCGCCAGGACGCCTACAGCCCCGAACGCCAGCGCTTCTTCGACGAAGTGATGACCTTCCGCCCCTCCCACAGCCTGGAGGCGCACCGTCCGCTGGGTTCGGTCATGCGCGCGCGACTGCAGGTCTACCCCGCCCTCTCCGCTTTTCGGCACGGGGAGAACGGTGTGGACGCGCGCGATGTCGAGGAAGTGGATCGCATCCCGGCCTGAGGACGCGGCGGCGCTCGGCCGTGTCCAAGCCCGGCGAACGCAAGGGCAAGCTTGTCGGCAACATCGCGCTTTGCAGGGACGTTCAAACTACGGCGCGCAGCGCAGCGGCGGTTACAATGACGGGATTGCTGGGCGCGCCCGACTGCAATTCAAGCAACGCCCGAAAGTTAACCTGCGACTGCGCTCCGCGAGCGTCAGAAGACGACGATCGGCACACGCAACACGGTGCGCACGTCCGTGGCGTCGTCGGTGACGCCCGCCTCGACCGTCCAGTTGAGCGACAGCGTGTCGGTCGCCCTGTACGTCACGCCCAGAAGGAGTCGCCCCAGCTGTAGATCCCGGGACGTCATCGTCGTGGGCACGCTCGCCGGAGTGGGGGTGAACAGCCGGGTGCTCGTGCGCGATCCGAACACCCAGGTGTGCGCGTAACCCAGATTGAACGAAGTGCGATTGTTCAGCGACACGCCGATGCCGGCGCTGCCCGACAGCGCGTCGCCCGGCTCCACCCGATCGATCACGATGTCGCCCACCCGCGTGTTCACGGACTTGGCGAAGTTGTGGGTGTAGCCAAGCGAACCGAACAGCACGGCAGGATCGTTGGGCAGGATGACGGTCAGGCTGGGTGTGAGGCCCCAAAAGCCCGATCCCGTGGCGGCGCGCAGCGGCAAGCCGTTCGCGTCGCGCGGGATGCCGAACGGGTCGGACCCGGTGGGGGCCACCGCCTGCAGCGCGCCGATCAGGAACGGCAGGCCCGGCCTTGCGGAGGTGAGCTGATAGCGGGCGAACAGCTCCACGTCCCCGATACCGTCGCCGTTCACCGAAGAGCTGCGCGTGGCGGCGGTGTCGTTGGGCGTGCTGCCGGCGACCGGGGCGAGCACGGTGGCGTCCGTGCGGTACAGGTAGGGGACGCGTCCTCCGACTTCCAAGCGGCCGGAAAGGCCGTAACGGAGGGACAAGGCGGCGGTGAGCGCGTCCGACCGGTTCTCGTTGATGTCGAACACGCCGACGAGCACCGACTCCACCACCTCGATGCCGCGGAAGATCGCGCGGTTGCGGTCGGACCGGGCGTACTCCACCTGCGCCTCCGCTGTCAGCCGCCCGGCCTGCGTCAGCACGTCGCCCTGCATGCCGAGCACCGCCACCGTGGGCATCAGCACTTCCGACGGTGCCTCCCCGACGGGATCCACCGGGACGGGGGTCGCCGCGGCCGTTTCCTCTGGAGCGCTGCGCGGCGCTGCGGTCGGCGGGGTGGACTGGGCCTGCTGCACCCGACGCAGCTCGTCCTCCAACGCCTTGAGCCGTGTCTCCTGCGCCGCCAATGCGTCGCGTTGCCGATCGAGTTCGGCGCGCGCCTCAGCCAGCGCGTCCATCATGGCGTCGGGCGACGTCTGCGCGAGAGCCGGGGCCGCGGCCGACAGGAGGGCGCTGGCCGTCACAGCCTTCAGCAATGCCGTGGCCTGGCCCATCACCGCGCACCGCGCGCGGCGGCATCCGCCACGATCCCGTCGACCCGCAACAGGGCCGATCCCAGGTTCAGCGCCGTTGCGTCGCGCAGCACGACGTTCACGTTCGTCGCGGTGTCGACCGACACGCCGTCCGCCCGGTTGGCCGCCAGCGATCCGATCGACTGCCCTATCAGGTG
Organism: Sphingomonadaceae bacterium; assembly: GCA_965261015.1. Classification (GTDB taxonomy): domain Bacteria; phylum Pseudomonadota; class Alphaproteobacteria; order Sphingomonadales; family Sphingomonadaceae; genus CBDHCC01. Next base: position 24,687 of record CBDHCC010000002.1, on the reverse strand, counting down.
GGTCACGTCGAGCGCAGGGGTGTCGAGCGTCACGCGCGTGTTCCGCCCGACACCGTCCACCCGAACCGTGCCGCCGGACACCGCCACGCTGGTGCCCGCCGCCACCGGCACCGCGAGCAGGCCGCCCGAGCCGTCCGCCGCCTCCACGCTGAGCGCCGCCGGCCCGTTCGATGCCGCGAACACCGTCTTCAGGACAGTGGTGCCGCCCACCCGCGTCACGCTGTCGACCGCCACCGACACGTCCACCCCGCCAGGCAGCAGGAAGCCGCCGCGCGCAGCGTCCAGCGCGGCCTGGTCCACCGCGCTGTCGGGCCGAAAGGCCCCGTCCTGCGCGCGGGCGACCACCGGTGCCAGCAGGAGCGTGGCTGGAAGGAGGAGGCGGATCATCAGAAGTCTCCCAGCGCCGGGTTGGTGAGCATCAGCGCCTGCTGGCTGACAGGTTCGCCGAACGCGCCGCCGATCGGTGCCCGGGCGAACTCCACCCACTGTCGATCGCCATTGAAGCTGGCGCGGCCATCGGCGAGCTTGCTGTCGAGCACGAAATAGATCCCGTTCCAGGCGGTCTTGAAGACATTCGTGGTCATGGTGCGCAGCCCCAGCGCCGGGTCGCCGACCAGCACCTCGTGCCCGCCGACCCCCTTAATCACGACGAAATGCTTGTAGCCATTGACATTTATCAGGGCAATGCCCGGAACGCCCGCCGCCACGATGTCGTCCAGCGACACCTGGTAACCGCCCGCCGCAACGCCGAGCGACGCCAGGTAGCGTTTCATGTCGAGGAGCGAGAAACCCAGCCGCCGGATCTGCTGGCGATCGCCCTTCGCCCACATACCGCGGAAGGTATCGCCCTCGTCCTGGGTCCCACCATAATGGTAGCGCAACAGCGTGGCGAGCGCCGCCGACCCGCAGCTGAAATCGTAGCGTTGCCGCACCACGCTGGCGAAGCGCAGGTCCTCGACCGAGCGCACGGGCACCTGCACGTCGCCCAGAAAGGACAAGCCGGCCGACTGGCCCTCGTCCGCCGCAAGGCTGGCCGCGCACCCGGCGAGCAGCACCAGCGGGGCGAGGGCGCAAAGGCGCGTTCCGCCGGGGAGGCGCAGGCGAATCCGCTCTTTCACCTATTGGGGGCCGCCCACGATCATCACGTTGACGTTGATCGACCCGGACATGGCGACGTTGTTGCCGCTGTTGGCGTTCAGGACCGTCAGGCCGGACGCGTTCTGGAACGCGTTGTCGGAGATCGTCACCTCTCCCGTGCGCGACGTGCCGGTGACAGTCGAGTTGCTGACGCCCGTCACCTGCTGGCTCTGCGCCACCAACGAAAGATCCTCGCGCGCCGTGGCGAGGTCGAGCGCGGCATCGTCGACGACTGGCGCGCTGGCGAAGGGGGTTGTCGCTTCGATGGCGGAGGGGCGGACGACTGCGCTGACCGGCGACGCCGGCGCGTCCCCGGCGAAGAGCGGGGAGCCGATGGTGAGCGCCATCAGCGCGACGAGGATGGATGGTGTGGACATAAGGGGGTTGCTCCGCTGGACGCTGGTTGGGAGAGGGCGGAGCGGCCCAAAATCGGACCGCCCCGCCCAGCCCATCTCACATGCCCACGTCGCGGGTGGACACGGCGACGCTGGTGCTCGCATTCTGCGAAGCGGCGGCACCCGTATTCTGGTTCAGCGCCTGCATGCCAGCGAAGTTCTGGAACGCGTTGCCGCTGTTGGACAGGCTGTTGTCCGTCACCGGAGTGTCCGTCCCGGCCGTGCCGTCGAAGGTGACGGTGACGCCGCTGACATAGCTCGCCAGCGTCGAGCTCGCCACTGTCGCCCGATTGCCGAACGCGCCCAGCGACGACTCCGCCGATCCCATGCGGGTCGAGTTGTCCGACTGATCGCGGTTGTCACTGACCGTGGAGCCGTTGTTGGCGGCCAGGTGCCCGGCCGTGGCCTGGCTGTTGTTGGTGTTGTCGTTGGCGGTGCCCCCGTTGTTGGCGGCCACGCGGCTGCCCGAAGCTGTGCTGTTGTCGGACTGGTCACGGTTGTCCGTGTTGTCGGTCGCCGTGCCGCCGTTGTTGGCGGCCAACCGCTCCGCCGAGGTGGTGCTGCGATCCGACTGGTCGCGGTTGTCGGTGTTGTCCGTGACCGTGCCACCGTTGTTCGCGGCGAGCCGGCCAGCATCCTGGGTGCTGTTGTCGCTGTTGTCGGTCACCGTCGAACCCCCATTGGCCGCGAAGCGACCGCCCGAGGCTGTCGAGTTGTCCGACTGGTCACGATTGTCGCTGTTGTCCGTGACCGTGGCCCCGTTGTTGGCGGCGAAGCGGCCACCGGAGGCCGTGGAGTTGTCCGAGTTGTCCGACTGGTCGCGATTGTCGGTGGCCGTGGCGCCATTGTTGGCGGCGACCGTCCCGGCGGACAGCCGGCTGTTGTCCGACTGATCGCGATTGTCGCTGTTGTCGGTGACGGTGGACCCATTGTTGGCCGCGAAACGACCGCCCGATGCCGTGGAGTTGTCCGACTGGTCGCGGTTGTCCGACAGGTCGCGGTTGTCGTTCTGACTGTTCGCCAGCGAATTGTCGCTGTTGTCGCTGTTGTCGGTGACAGTGGACCCGTTGTTGGCCGCGAACCGGCCTCCGGACACCCGGCTGTTGTCCGACTGGTCCCGATTGTCGTTCTGGCTGTTGGCCAGCGAGTTGTCGCTGTTGTCCGTGTTGTCGGTGATGGTGGAGCCGTTGTTCGCACCCAGCCGGCCACCGGACACGCGGCTGTTGTCGCTCATATTGGTCGACGTTCCGCCGTTGTTGGCGGCGTACTCGCCACCGGCCGAGCTGCTGTTCGACCGGTCGGAATTGTCCGTGTTGTCCGTCACCGTTCCGCCGTTGTTGGCGGCCAAGCCGCGGTTGTCGGCGGCGGCGGCGCTGTCATCGGTGTTGTCCGTCGCGGTGGCGCCGTTGTTCGCCGACAGGGCGCCGTTGTCGGCATGAGCGGCGCTCTGGTCCTTGTTGTCGGTCGCGGTGGCACCGTTGTCGGCCGCCGTGCCGCCGCCGGCCAGCGAACTGCGGCTGGTGATGACGGTCGTGGAGCGGTCCGAGTTGTCCGTGGCGGTGCCGCCGTTGTTGGCCGCCACCGTGCCCGCCCTGACGTCGCTGCTGGAGTCGGACGAGTAGGTTATGGTCGAACTGCCGTTGGCCGCGGCGGTGCCGGCGCTCGCGCTGCCGCCTTGACCGTCCTGGGCTGTTTGGGCGGCCGCCGGAACGGCCATCAGCGCGGCGAGCGAAGCGCCGAGCAGGAGAGTGGTCTTCATGGGCTTGGATCCTTTTCGATTCGAACAAGTGGCCCGGCGGGGGGAGGGTGGGGGCGCCGGGCCAGTGGGTCTGCACCTCGTCGTGCGTCACGATGATAATCGTTTCAGCACGTTAACTAAGTACCCGAGCGGGACTCTCCGTTGCGCCTGTTTGGTGGGGGACGCCTCTTCCCAGATGGGTATGGTCATGCGTCCGGCCGCGCGCCGCGCCGCGTGCCGCCAGAGGCTGGATCGGTGCCCGGCGCGCAGATGGCTCGTCAGATCGGCGTGGCGCGCGCGCCGTCGCGCCATCCGGCCACGCTGCGCAGCAGCACGCGCACAAGATCCGCCTGACGCTTCGCACCGGTCTTGACGAAAATGTGCTTGAGGTAGGCACGCGCCGTCTCCGCCTTGATGTGGAGCGCGGCGCTGGCCTCGGCGACGGACTCTCCGCGCACGAGTCGCAAGGCGAGGCGCGTCTCGGACGGCGACAATCCGTAGAGACGACAGATCCGCTCGAGCGCGGCGGCGTTCTCCGCATCCGGCTGCAGGCACAAAAGCATGACGGTTGGAGCTGGCGAGTGCGCGGACTCCCCGTCCAGGCGGTTGACGGCGGCGACGAGCCGCGTCTCATCCGAGCCCAGGCGGAACACGGCCGCTTCGCATTCGGCCGGTGGCGCGGCGGCGAGCGCTTGGATGCTCGCCTGCAGCTTAACCGTGTCGGCGATGGTCGCGGCGACCAACTTGGCACCGCTCCGTCGCAGCACGGTTCCGCAGTCGAGCAGGTCGGCGGCCGCTCCGTTCGCCACGGTCAGACCGCCGAACGGGTCGAACAGGAAGACGGCGGCGTCGAACTGGTCGAGGGCCGCGGCCAGAGCGCGCCGTTCCTCCTCGGCGGCGAACGCGCGGGCGCACGACCGCAGCGCCTCCAGAAGCAGCGATTGCGTGGGGTGCGCGGGGTGACCGGGCCAGGCCCCGCCGATCGCGGCGGGATCGTCGTGGAGGAGCACCGCCACGGCGCTGCGCCGCCTCGCTCCGCGCTCCAGCGGCACGGACATCACACTCCATTGCCCGCTCGGTCCCTGGCTCGATCGCCACCGCACAACGTCCAGCCGCTCGCCGGCGGAAGACCGCCGGTCATCGACCTCGCTGGCAAGCGACTGGAACGGGTCCACCCCCGCCAGACGGCCGGCACCGGCCACGAAGGTCATCTCCTCCGCATCCGCCGATCGGATGGCGACCGCCGCGCCGTCGGCGTCGAACAGGCGAAGGAGAAGATCGGGCAGACTGGGAGGGGCGTCGTCGACCGCTAGGAGACCCGTCGCGGTGGACGGGTGCTCCCACGATCCGCGCTCGGCGACCTCCGATACGATCTTCAACATTCCAACGCTCCCATCCGATCGCCACCGACGTCGCAGGACGAGCGCTGCGAGCGGAAGCGTTCCACAAAATAAGGGACGCCACCAAGCGCTGTTGGTTGCCCGATACGGATCGGTCGGTACGCCAACCTACTGAAATAACGACAGTCGCCGCTCCGGAAGTGCCTGGGCGCGACCAGGCGCTTACTGTCGTCCTGCAAGTCTCGGATGGCGCGATCGCCGCCCGTCCGTCCTACAGGGCGGAGGGGAACAGGTCGTCCTCCGCCGCTACCGGCCCCGACGGCACGACGGCGCTTGTCTCGTCGAACCACACCCAGGCGTTCAGCTGGCGCGGGAGGACGGCGTGGGAATAGTGGCTCCAGCGCTCCGTCTCCGGACGGTAGATGACGCCGATGAACCGCTCCAGCCGCCGATCCGCCAACGCGCGGGTCGCCTCCGTGTCGCCGGTGAGGTCAAGCAGGAAGCGGGGGACACCGGTGTCGTGGCACACCCGCTCGTAGCTGTCGGGCAACGATGGGTTGACGCGTTTCACCTCCATCGGCCCGTCCCAGTCGGTGGCCGCCGCCACCGTTCCCGTGTGCGTGCCGAAGCCCACCAGACGGGCCGCGTCGCCCCATTCCTGCCGGCAGAGCTGGCCGAGGTTCAGTTCGTCGCGGGCCGTGCCCATGTCGGTGTGCCGCGCGTCCCCGATGTGGCTGTTGTGCGCCCAGACCACCGCCTTTGCCTCCGGCCCCTTGGCGGCGAGCAATAGGTCGAGCGTGTCGAACATATGCCGGTCGCGCAAATTCCAGCTGGCACCCGAGCCGTGATACATGACGCGGTAGTATGCCTCCGCGTTGGCCACGAGCCTGGCGTTCTGCGCCGCGTCCAGGAAGTCGTCGTCGGGCACGGCGTCCTGACGCGAGCGGGCGAACAGCTCGACCAGCTGACTCACCACCGCCTCCTCGCACCGCGCGTGACCCTCGGTCAGCGCGACGCGGCCATAGCGGGCCGGGTCGTTGCGGAAGGGTGACAGGCAGCCATAACGCTCCCGCGCCACGGCGGCCGCGTCCGGATCGTGCCGGTCGAGATAGTCCACCACCGCCCGGATGGAACCATTCAGGTTGTAGAGATCCAGGCCGTAAAAGCCCGCCATCCCTTCCGCCGCGCGGCCGCGATTGTGTTCGCGCAACCAGCCGACGAATTCGTCCACGTCCGTGTTGCGCCACATCCAGGTGGGGAAGCGCTGGAAGGGAGGCTCCACGTCCGGCCGCGCGGGCTTGTGCCGGACGTGGCGGTCGATCGCGGCGGCGTCCGGCCAGTCGGCCTCGACCGCGACGATCGTGAAGCCGTGGCGCTCGATCAGCTGTCGGGTGATCGCGGCGCGCGCGGCGTAGAACTCATGGATGCCATGGCTGGCCTCTCCCAACAGGACCACGCGCGCGTCGGCGAAGCGGTCGAACAGGGCGGCAAAGGCCGGGTCCTCCCAGTCGCCGAACGGCTCGGCCTGGGCGCGCACCTGGTCGGCGATCGTCTGGTCCAAGCATTCCCCTCCCGCTTCAGGCGGGCAGCCTGATCTCGAACAGCTTGGACCCCGCGCCCGGCGGGATGATGAGCGCGCCGATCGAGGCGAGCAGCCGGCTCACCAGGCCCAGCCCCAGCCCGCCCGGTCGCCGCAGCCCGGTGTCGGTGGCGGGGGGGAAGGGCAGGCCATCGTCATCCACGGTGATCGTCACCTGACCGCCGCCATCGGCGACCGACACTGTGATGGTGCCCGCAGCACCCTGGGCGAAGGCGTGCTTGAGCGCGTTGGTCATCAGCTCGTTGACCGCCAGCGCCAGCACCGTGATCTGGCTCTCGCTGAGCGGCGCGGCGATCGCCCGCGTTCGCAGGCGGATCAGCACGCCCATCAGTTCGGCCTGGCTCTGCAACGCCTCGCACACCTGCCTGAGCGCCGTGTCGAGATCCTGCGTCTCCTGCCGCTGGAGGGCCGAGCGCGAGCGGGCCAGGACCCCCACGCGGTCGGTCGCCTCCGTCAGCGCGCGGCGCGCCTCCTCGCTGGCGGCGGAGCGGGCCTGCAGGCCCAGCATGCTGACGACCAATTGCAGGTCGTTGGCGCAGCGATGGTTGAGTTCGCGCAGCAGCAGTTCGTGAGGTGCCTCGGCGTGTCGCGACCGGGGGCGCGGGGCGGGTGCGGGTGCGATCGTCTCGTGCCTCATGCCACCCACCTCACCGGGTCGGCGACCTCGGGCTCGCCCTTGGCGATCCGCCGCAGGGCCGGTCGATCCAGGCGGATCGCGCGCGTTTCGAGTTCGATCAGCCCCTCCGATCGGAACGTCTTCAGCACCCGGCTCACATGGACGTTGGTGATGCCCAGGACCTCGGCCAGCTGCACCTGGGTGAATGGCCATGGGAACGCGTCGGCGTCCAGACGGTCGGCGAGCCCGCAGAGCACGCGGGCCAGCCGTTCGCGCGTGGTGCACCGGGCAAGCGCCTGTGCGAGGTCGGCGACGGCCGCCCGCTCGGCCAGCGCCAGCGCCAGAAAGGCCTCGGCGACGGCAGGCCGTTCGCGGGCCAGCGAGCGCGCGGTGGCGACCGGCAGTGTCAGGATGGACCCGGGCGTCAGCACGGTCACGCGCTCGTCCGGGGTGCGCGCGGTCAGCGCGTCCAGGTTGCACACATCGCCCGGCAGCAGGATGGCCGTGGCCTGCCGCCCGGCGGAGCCGCCCAGCGACCGCACGGCCCAGCCCTCCGCCAAGACGACCAGATGGGTGGCCGCCTCGCCGGATCGCACGAGGGTGTCGCCGGCCTGCACGGGCTGCGGAGCGCCCAGCGCCAGCGCGAGCACGCCGATATCCTGCCGCGACAGGGCTTCGCTGTCGGTCAGTCGGCTTTGAAGGCCGAAGAGCGAACCGAAGAACTGCCCGCCGGCCTCGGCCCTGACGTCTAGGCGGGCGATCACGACGTGCGCTCCTGATGGTCGTCGGGCCGCCGGAAGAGCGACAGATAGGCCTCGATCAGGCTGCCCGTCACCGGAGCGGGCGCGGCCGCTTCGCGGCGTTGTTCAGGGCGGATAGCGTGCCGTTCACAAGAACGGCCGTCGGCGGTGTCGTCATTCGGCACAGACGGTCTCCTGCAAGGTTTGAGCCCTCCAAAAGACACAGTTCGCGTCCGCCGTGAAGATGAACGGGACACAACTGTCTGACACACAACAAAGTCGAGCGTCGGTGAAGACAGGTGGCGGTCCTGGTCCGAATCGCCCCCCCCCCCCAGCGGAACGGCCCGCGCGCTCCGGCGGAAATGTCGAGAACTGTCGGGTATCAGACAGAGGCGACGGCGACACGCGGTCATCCCTGCGCTATAAGGGACTTATCGCTCGCCGACGATTAGGGCGCGAGCGGCTGGAGGAGACGAAGCGCTTCCGCCCCGAAAAAGGGGCGACTTCGCGTGTCTCTCACAACCAATCAGCCTACAAACCTTCTCTTGCGCGCGCTGTCCGACGCGGACCGCGACCTGCTGGCACCACACCTGCAACGCGTCACTTTGGACCAGGACCAGGTCATCGCGCCGGCCGGAAAGCCCATCGCGCACGTCTATTTTCCAGAAGGCGGAGTGATCTCGATCACGGCCCGGTCCGCCGACGACGTCCGAACGGAGGTCGGCATCTTCGGGTACGAAGGCATGTCGGGCATGGCGGTGGCGCTCGGCACCGACCAGTCGCCCCAGGAGGTCTTCGTGCAGGTCGGCGGCACGGACGCGCAGCGGATCGAGACGGGGGCCTTCCGCTCCGCGATGGCCGCCAGCGCCACCCTGCAGACGGTCATACTCCGCTTTGTTCAGACGCTGTTGCTGCAATCGGCGCAGAGCGTGGTCGCCAACGCGCACCTGACCATCGAGGCGCGCCTCGCCCGCTGGCTTATCATGTGCCACGACCGGATCGAGGGCGACGAGGTCCGCCTGACCCACCAGTTCATGTCGATGATGGTCGCCGCCCAGCGCACCGGTGTGACCCTGACCCTCCACATTCTGGAGGGCACCGGGGTCATCCGCTCCCAGCGTGGTCGCGTCACCATCCTCGACCGCGAACGCCTGCAGGAACTGGCGGGCGATTCCTATGGTCAGGCGGAGGCGGAGTACCGCCGGCTCATCGGGCCGTTCGGACAGTAAGCTCCTAGGCCAGCTAGGGCTGCCCGGCCCCGCCGGCCGCGCCGTAGATCTGGCCCGTGGCGTAGCTGGCGTTCGGGTCGGCCAGCTGCACGTAGATGGAGGCCAGTTCGGCCGGCTGTCCCGGCCGGCCGAGCGGGGTGTCGCCGCCGAAGTCCACCAGCTTTTCCTGCGTCGCCCCGCCGCTCACCTGCAACGGCGTCCAGATCGGGCCGGGCGCGACGCCGTTCACCCGGATGCCCTTCGGCCCCAGCTGCTTGGCCATCGAGCGCGTGAAGTTCAGCTGCGCCGCCTTGGTCATGGCATAGTCGACCAGGTCCTTTGACGGGTCGGTCGCCTGCTCGGACGTCGTTTGGATGATGGCGGCACCCGGACCCATGTGCTCCAGCGCGGCCTTGGTGAGCCAGAACATGGCGTAGATGTTCGTCTTCATCGTGGCGTCAAAGGCCTCGGTGGTGATGTCGGCCAGCGTCGGCTTCGTCTGCTGCCGGCTGGCGTTGTTCACCAGGATGTCGAGCCCGCCCAGGCCCTTGACCGCGCCAGCGACGACCTTGCGGCAGGTGCCCTCGTCCCGGATGTCGCCCGGCAGGGCCACGGCGGTGCGGCCAGCTTGGCGGATCAGCTCCATCACCTCGCGTGCGTCCGGTTCTTCGGCGGGCAGGTAGCTGATGGCGACGTCCGCGCCCTCGCGCGCGAAGGCGATGGCCGCCGCGCGGCCCATGCCGGAATCGCCGCCAGTGATCAGCGCCTTGCGCCCGACCAGGCGGTTGGCACCGACGTAGCTCGTCTCGCCGTGGTCCGGGCGCGGGATCATCTTGCTGGCGAGGCCGGGGAAGGGTTGCGACTGCGCTTGAAACGGCGGCTGCGGATATTTTGTCGTGGGATCGCTCTTGGCCACCGCGCCCGCTCCCGGACGGCGCGCTTGTGCAGCGAGCGCCGGGGTCGCCGCCACGGCTGTCAGCGCGGCCGCTCCGCCTAGAACGTGACGACGGGAAAGGCTGAGGTCGGGGTCGTGCGGCATGAGGATATCCTGTCGGTGATCGCGTCCCTGGCAAACGCGCAAGGACCCCTTCGGTTCAGGTACTTAGTCGGCGCTCCCACTGGCTAAGTCTCTCGATGATGCCAATCGACGATCGCCTTGGCGATCTCGTCGGGCGCGTTCTCCTGAATGAAGTGCTTAGCGCCCCGCAGGTTGACGATCCGATTATGCGGAAACAGCTTGGCGAAGCGGTCACGATCCGATGCGCGGAACGCCCCGTCGGCATCGCCCCACACGACCAGCGTGGGCTTGTCGGCCAATCGCGCCAAACCCGCCTCGACCTCGCACAGATAGGCCTCGCTCCGGCGGATCTCGCGGACGAAGATCCAGGTGGGCAGACGTGCCTCAGGAGTGGGGAATGGGTCGGTGTAGGCGGCCATTTCCGCGTCTGTCAGCGTCCGGTCGATGCCGGCCGGGATCAGCCAACGGACGAGCGCATTGTGTCGGGTGATGAGGGAGCGGGCGAGGCGACCGCCGACGATCCGCGAAAAGGTCGTGAGGCCTCGGGAGCGGCCCGCGGGCCACGCGAAGGCGTTGCCGATGACGAGCGCCTGGACGAGCTCTGGACGGCGGCCGGCCACTCCGAGCCCGATCGGACCGCCCCAATCCTGCACCATCAGCGTGATGTCGGTCAGGCCGAGCGCGTCGATGACACCGTCGACGACGCACGAATGCTCGCGCGGCGTGTATCCGTAGGTCGGCGTCGCCTCGCTGAGACCGAACCCCGGATAATCGAGCGCGACGCAGCGGAACCGAGGCGCCAGCAGGCGGATCAGGTGCCGGTAGAGGAACGACCAGGTCGGGTTGCCATGCAGGAGGAGCAGGGTGGGGCCAGACCCTTCGTCGACATAATGGACCTCCTGTCCGGCGATGTCGATGAAACGGCTCTCGAACGGGAATAACGACCGGTCCAGCCAATCCGGATCGGGTGTTGTCATTTCGCTTCACCTCCAAGATGGCTCAGGGACACGATCCCGACTTGCATTCGGCGGACAGATCGCGAGCGTGTGGCCTTGCGGCTATCCCAAAAGGACTCGCCGAAGATTGGATCGTCCGAAACCATGATCGTCATCACAGGCGCCACGGGCAAGCTGGGCGGTCGGATCGTCGAAGATCTCCTGAGCCGAGCACCTGGCGAAGGGCTCGCCGTCAGCGTGCGGGACCCCGCCAAGGCTCAGAGCCTCGCCGGGCTCGGCGTACGCGTGCGGCATGGCGACTTCTCCAAGCCCGCGACTCTGGCGTCGGCGTTCGAGGGCGCGACTACGCTGTTGCTGGTCTCATCCAACGCGGCCGCGCACGGCGGAGATCCCCTGGCGCAGCACCGCGCCGCCATCGACGCCGCCGGCGCGGCCGGTGTGCGGCGGATCGTCTACACCAGCCACATGGGGGCCAGCGCCTCGTCGGCCTTCCCGCCCATGCACACCCACGCCGCGACCGAGGAAATGCTGCGGGAGAGCGGCGTCGCCTGGACCGCGCTTCGCAACGGCTTCTACGCGGACACGGTGCCGATGCTGGTGGGCGACGCCGGCTCGACCGGCGTGCTGAACGCTCCGCGGGACGGCAACGTGGCCTGGACCGCGCACGCCGACCTGGCCGCCGCGGCGGCCACGATCCTGATGGAGGAACGGTTCGAAGGCCCGACGCCGCCGCTGACGGCGGCGGACGCCCTGGACCTGGCCGAGGTCGCCGCGATCCTGACAGCAATGTACGGTCGGCCCGTCGAACGGCAAGTCATCGCGGATGACGAGCTGGAACGGCGCATGAGGGCCCGCGGCGTGCCAGCGGGCGCGATCGCGACGACCTTGAACCTCTATCGCGCCGCGCGAGCTGGTGAGTTCCAGACCGTCGATTCTGCTTTGGCCAGGCTGCTGGGCCGATCGCCAACCTCGCTCAGATCGGTTCTGTCACAACGGGACAGCCCCTAGAGTTTAGAGCCGTTCGCGGGCCTAGGACGTGGCGATCGTCGCCCGCTGGCGCAGGTGGCTGTCGCTTTCCAGCTGCTCCAGCATCAAGGCGGCCACATCGGCCCGGGCGATCTTGTGCGCCTTGCCGTCCTCATCGTCGGCGAACACGCGCACGTCCCCGGTGGCTTCATCATCGGTGAGCGCCGCCGGGCGGACCACCACCCAGTCCAGCTCCGTCGCGGCGGCGAGGTCCCGCTCCATCTCGGCCTTGTCCTTCATCGTGCCTCGCAGGAATGTCGGCACTAGGACGTACTCGTAGAACGACCCCGCGACCTCGCCGCTGTCGCCCACGCCCATTGCGGAGGTCACGACCAACCGGCGAACCCCTTCGTTCCGCATGGCATCCACGATGTTGCGAGCGGCGTCGGGTTCCAGGCCGGTGCGTTTCCACGGCGTCTGGCCACCGATCGCGTCGAGCACGGCGTCGTGACCCGCGACCGCGCTCCGGACAGCATCCGGCTCCAGGACATCACCCTCGATTATCTGGGCACCAAGCGTCAGATCGTGCGGATCGGAGTGCACGAAGGCCGTGACCTCGTGCCCGCCCACGATCGCCTGTCGGACGAGTTGCCGTCCAACCCCTCCCCCGGCTCCAAACACGATTACCCGCACGGCCTCGACCTCCATCTGATTGATCGAGAAAGGCCTTTGCCATCTTTTCGTTCCCGCGACCGATCAGCCAGCCGGCAGGCCAGTTCCAAGCGGCAGCGTCCCAGCGATTGCGGCGTCCGATTGCCGTTCCTCCTTCGTATCGCGCGCCTGACCATCATCTGCTCGCACACAGCGGCATCGGTCGATTGGCTCATCCAATGCCCGCCAGTTCATTCGCCTGCTTCCGAAACCCCGCCACCAGCTCTATCATCGGCTGCTTCGCCGCCTCGGGCGCGGTCTCGAGCGACCCGGCGTTGAACGGCGGCTGGGGGTCGTACTCGCTCATCAGCTGGGTGCATTCGGCATAGGTGCGGTCGCGCAGTTCGGCCACCATCGTCAGTCCGAAGTCCAGGCCCGACGTGACACCGGCACCGGTGACACGGTTGCGGTCGCGCACGACGCGGGCGTTCGTGGGAATGGCACCGAAGCCGGCGAGCGCGTCCCGGCAGGACCAGTGCGACGTGGCCTTGTAGCCGTCCAGCAGGCCCGCCGCGCCCAGGATCAGCGATCCCGAGCACACGCTGGTCACGTATTTGGCCCGCGCTCCTCGATCGGCGATGAAGGCGAGCGTCGCGGGATCTTTGGCCGCCGCGATCGTGCCGTCGGCGCCGCCGGGCGCGAAGATGACGGTGAGGTCGCGCGGGCAGGTCTCGAAGGTGGCGTGCGGGATGATCGTCACGCCCGCGTCGCTGGTGACCGGTTCCAGCGTCTTGGCCACCAGCAGGACGGTGGCACCCATCAGGCTCCCAAACATCGACTGCGGCCCGATCAAGTCCATGACCGTCATGCCCGGGTACATCAGCATGGCGATCTGTTCGTCGCCCGTCCAATGTACGCCGTCGCCGCGACCCATGTCGGACGGCATGGGGTGGTTCATCGGCGGGGCCATGGGCGCGGGCTTCAGCTCCTTGTTCTGACCGCGCGCGCCGCTGACGGCGAACGGAGCGGCCAGAGCGGCCAGGGCGACGGCGCGGCGGGTGAGATCGGTCATAAGAGGTCCTTTAGAAACGGGCTTTGAGAGTGAGATAGGCGGAGCGGGGCTGGTTGGGGATGACCACCGGGGCCGACAGATATTGATAGGGGTCGAAGGCTCGCCTGCCGCCGAGGTTCACGACCGACGCCTGGATGGTGAACCGACCGAGACCGTAGGCGGCTTGCGCGTCGACGGCCGCGTAGCCCGGCACCGACACGCTATTGGGCAAGGTGATCGCGCGCGCGCCGAAGGCGGTCAGCCCCACGCCGAAGGCGAGGCCCTTCGCTGAGCCGTCGAGGACACGGTAGCGCACGGCGATCCGCCCGCTGTCGCGCGGCACCCGGGGCAGGCGGTCGCCAACCGGGATGATCGTGTCGTCGGTCACCCGGGCGTCGGTGTGCGCGTAGGTGGCGAGCAGCGACAGGGTCGGTGACGGCTCCCACGTCAGGTCGGCCTCAACGCCCCGCGCGCGCTGGGCGCCGGTCTGGATGGAGAAGTGGATGTCGTTCGGATCGGGGGTGGAGACGTTGCGGCGGGTCTGGTCGAACAGGGCGAGCGTGCCCGACAGGCCGGCGGCCGGCAGCGCCAGCTTCACGCCGCCTTCCACGTTGCGCGACGTCTCCGGCTTGGGCGTGGTGGCGCTCACCACGCCGAACGCACCTCGGAAGGCGGTGGCGTAGGCGGCGTAGAGCGCCACGCCCGGTGCCACGTCCAGCGTCGCCCCGATCCGCGGCGAGACGCGGCGGAACGTCAGGTCGGTGCCCTGCTCGCGCTCGCGAAAGCGCAGCTGCGTGTAGCGCAGCGAGGCCAGCAGGTGCAGCGGACCGTAGGTCGCCTGATCCTGCGCGTAGGCGGCGACCGTGCGATACCGGTCGGTCTGGCTGACCGTGAGCGCCGGGCGCGGGCCGTAGGCTAGCGAGTAGTCCGGCCTTGCGAGGTCCAGCACGCCCACGGGGACGCCGTCGAACCCCAGCTGCGACTGGAAGTCGGTGTGGTCGTAATCGACGCCCGCGAGCACCTCGTGTCGCCCGCCGAGCGCGTCGACCCTGGCGGACAGGTTGGCGTCGACCGCCGCCTCGCTGACCGGCGTCACCAGGGCGATCGTCAGGATTGGGTAGGTGGTCGGCGTCGCGGGATCGGGCGGGTAGAAGTCCGGGAAGACGAAGCTGCCGTTGTCACGGCTGCGGCTGTGATAGTAGCGCCCGGTGACGGTGAGGCGCATCGTGTCGGAGACGGCGTGGCGCAGTTGGACGGTGGCGATCTGGTTGTCGATCGTGGTGCGCGGCTGACCGACCGGCGCGCCGGGGAAGGCGTTGCGGTCGATGTCACCGGCCAGCGCCTGGGCGGCCGGGATGCCGGAATATTCCAGCTGGCCGCGGTGATCGAACTTGCCCTGCACGAACAGGTCGGTCGCGCCACCGAGCTGGACCGCCAGGCTGGGCTGGAGCGACCAGCGATCGGCCTCCACTCGGTCGATCCAGCTGTCGTTGTGCTGGTACTCGCCGGTCACCCGTGCGGCGACGCCGGTGCCGAGCGGCAGGTTCCAGTCCGCATAGGGGTCGATCGTGCCGAAGCTGCCACCCCGAAGGGCAACCATGCCTCCGAGCCGATCGGTCGGTCGCACGGAAGTGATGTTGATGAGCCCGCCGAGCGGCGTGCCCGTGCCGCCGGCGTAGAGCGTGGAGGTCGGACCCTTCACCACGTCGATCCGCTCGACGCCGACCAGGCTGGTCGGATCATTGGCCGCCTGGGTTGCGCCGTAGATCGGCAGGCCGTCCAGGTAGATCTCGGCCGGGAACCCCCGAACGATCGGACTTGTGAACAGCACCTCCTCCGACCGCGTGGGCGTGACGCCCGACACGTTGACCAGCGCCTCGCCCAACGTGCGCCGGTCCTGCTCCTCGATCAGTGTGCGCGTGATCACCTGCACCGACTGCGGCGTCTCGATCAGCGGCGTGTCCGTGCGCGTGGCCGAGCTGGAGTCGGGTTCGCCATAACCCTCACGCTTGCCCGTGATGACGATCTCGTCCGGGGTCCAGCTCGGCGCAGGTCGAACCTCCGCAGTCTGCGCGAGCGCGGGCGAGGTCAGCCAGCAGGCGAGAAGAGTGGTTGTGCTGACGAAGGGGAGGGGGCGGCGGGTCGGGCCGGATCGAAGCAGGCGCGTGGCGACAGCTCCGGCGGCGGCCGGGCGGGCGGTGGAGGCAGGGGGCATGATGGGAAGTCCGCGTGAGACGAGGCGCGCGGCCTCGGCCGCACGCGCTGGGCTGCCGTCGGGACGGCAGGTCGACGGTCAGGCGCGGATGGTCGGCGGAGCGTGAGAGGGTGGCGGCGGCGCGGCGATGCCTCGCCCAGGTGCGGTCTGCGGCCGTGGCGTCGTGATCCCATCGTCGGCAACGACGGTCGGCGCCATGGAAGCAACGATTGGCGTGGCGAACAGGGCCGGTGCGCCCAAGCTGGCGAAGTCGCAGGGATGCCCGCTTCCGTGGGAGGGCGTCTGTCCGGGCTCGGATCGATGATCCGGATCCACGGCGACGTTCATCGTCATGAGCATCGGACCTTGCCCGGTGCAGACCACGATCGGCATGGACAGGCTCTTGCCCGGCATGAAGCCGGCTGGGATCAGCAGGCGCAGCGTGAGCGCGAAGAGCGACAGCGCGACAAGCGTGCCGCGCCAGCCCGATCGCTCTCTCATAATCTCCAGCACGCTCCGCCTCTACAGCCGTGCCGTTCCGGAGTCATGCGGGTTCGGTGACCGTTCGCAGCTCGAAACCGATGAACCGCCAGCGGGTCGGTTGTCACCGCGAGCCAACACTCCGACGATATCCGAAGATTTCATCGCGACAACTGTTCACGCGTAGGCGATCCATCCCCGCCAAGCCATGGCGACATAGAACACCTCGGCATCGTGGAAGCCGGCCTCGCCGAGCAGCTCCTCGTTCCGTCCTGCGGGGACCATGCTCTCCAACTGCCCGATGGCCGCCTTGGCCTTGGCGACGGTGTCGGCATCGACCCCGGAGCGCAGAGCGAAGCGGGCATAGCGATCCAGCCTGAGGTCGACGTCGGGATCCGACCGGTCGATACACTGATCGACCAGGACGAACGGCGCATCCGGTTTCAGGCGGCGGCGCACCTCTTGGAGCAAAGCCAGCTTGCCGCCATCGTCGGCGACAAGTCCCAGGACCAGGATGCAGGTGGCGGCGTCGAACGGACCGCGAGGCGCGTCCGAGACGGTTCCTTTGATAAGGGTGAGGCGATCGCCCGCGATCGGGCCGGCGACGGTTCGCGCGAGGTCGAGCATCGCGCCGGCGGGATCGACACCGACGAACCGCCAGCCGGGCTCGACTCCGGCCAGATAACGCGTCTCCAGCCCGCCACCGGCGCCCACGACGAGGAGTTGCCCGTCGTCGGGCACGCTCTCCGCCAGCAGGACGCCAACCATCTGCAGCATTCCGGCGTGGCCCGGCGCGAACGCTGGCGGCCCCTGCTCGGTGTACTGCTTGACCCGTTCCGGATCGACGAAGTTCCTGGTCAGTTCGCTCATACCCGCCGGTTAAGCCACGCTGGCTCATAGCGCTACTGCGCTACCGTCCGCAAAGAGCGGTGTGCCGAGCGAACATGCCACAACACTGAAGTCTCCCAAATGCTTCCCCGCGCATCTTGCGAGGAGGGCCGGTCGAAGTTCGTGCGACGAATGGCAGCTAAGAGTGACAGCAGTCCTTTGACGCAGAGCTGACAGAGGATGCCGCGAGGATCTGCGTTGCTTTAATGGAAAGCGTGGTCGTCACATGGTGGGATCGCCCACCGCAATGCCCCTGGCGGACCGTGTCGCGTACCTTCAACCTTGGTTCTGGCGGAGACGGAGGAAATCTAACTCCGGAGTTGCTACGCTCTGTCAGGCACGCCAAATCGGAGAGGACTCGAGACTCATACCATGAATCATGCCATGTGCCTCCGCAAGCTCCGTCCGGGACCTCAATGCATCTACCCCGTCGCTCAAGATCGTAGCTCTCGGCAAGGTCCGAAGCCGAGCAGCGGCGGTGATTAGAAGGCCATTGCCGGAGAACACAACGGCAATGGCACTGCGAGCACGAATCGAGAACGAGCGAAATAGCCGCCGACCCCACTTGATCATACAAGCCCACCCGCCGTAGCTTGCTCGTGCCCGCTGAAGTCGGCGGGCCGAGGCGTCGAAACCTCGCAAACGACAGCCGTATGCCCGGTCAGGTTGGCCGGGAGGCGGACGCGTATGTCCAGGGTCTCCGGGCCTAAAGGCGTTCGCGCTCGTTCGTTTGCGAGTTTCGAACTTCCGGCTTGGGCCGGCACCGCCTCGACAACATCGTCGGCGGTGCCACCGGCTGAACGCCCGGTGTGCCGCCCACGCAGGGGGGGCACGCGCATGTCATCTACCATCTCGGGGCGTCAGGCCACGGTCCTGAAGCTGGTGCCGGTCGTCTCCGGCGCGCTGCTGCTGTCGGCTTGCGGCGGCGCGGGCGGCTCCGTGAGTTCGCCAGGCGACAGCGTCGTGACCGCACCCGTGCCGCCGGCACCCGCACCGCCACCACCGCCCACGCCTCCGCCACCACCACCTGCTTCGGCGCGCTCGGCCGAGTATCAGCGTTCGGGTGCGGTCGTGGGCTCAAAGGCGGGCGTGGCTTACGACAAGGGGGTGACCGGCAAGGGCGTTACGATCGCCATCTTGGACACCGGCATCGATGTGGACGGACCCGAGTTCGCGGGCCGCATCTCGCCCGACAGCAGATCGTTCGAGAACCGCTTCGCGCGCTGCAACACCTGCGCGCCCGAGACGATCACCTTTGGGTTGGATGACGTGACCGGCCACGGCACGCTGGTCACCTCGATCGCAGCGGCGGCTCGCAACGACGCGGGCGTGCACGGCGTCGCCTACGACGCGACCATCCTCGCGCTGAAGATCTCCGGGCCGGACCTGGACAACGTTACGGCAGGCGGCACCCCCCGGGAGAGCGGTTCTGCCAACACCATCAACATCGCGCCCGCGATCCGCTACGCGGTCGACAAGAACGCCTTCGCCATTGTGCTCGCGCTCAACGGCACAGTGTCGGGTCCTGTGGTCGCAGACCTGCGTGGTGCCATGGACCAGGTGCGGCTCGCCGACCGGCTGGTGATCGAGTCGGTCTCCAACTTCACCGACGAGGACAGCTTCACGGGCCAGATCGCCGAGACGCTGGTGGGCACCGACCGCGCCAACCAGGACTGGTTCCTGTTCGCGATCGGCGTGGATCAGAACGGAAACCCGCGCAGCGCCAACGGTAATGCGGGACCACTCGCCGCGCGCATGATCGCGGCCACCGGTAATAACGTGCAGGCGGTCGACAAGGACGGCCAGCTGGTGACGGTCACCGGCAACAGCTTTGCGGCGCCGACGGTCGCGGGAGCGGCCGCGCTCCTGAAGGAGTACTGGCCGCAGCTCGGCGGCAAGGCGATCTCGCGCATCCTCCTCGACACCGCCACCGACCTGGGGGCGCCGGGCGTGGACCAGGTCTACGGCGTCGGTCTCCTGAACCTGGAGAAGGCGCTGCAGCCGCAGGCTTCATCCCAGTCGCTGCGTGCGGCGTCGACGGTGCTGGACCTCTGGTCGTCCGTGTCGCTGTCGCCGGCCTTTGGCGGCGCGGCAGGAGGGCAGGCGCTGAGCCGGGCGGTGTCGTCGATGATCGTGCTGGATAACTACGGGCGGGACTATGCGCTCGCCGGCCAGGGCCGCGTTCGAGGTCAGACGAGTGGACTGCTGGCAGGCGGGATGCTGGCATCGGAGTCCGACCGCTGGACAGTGGGGCCGCTCAACGCCGCTTTCGCGCTGACCGGCTCATCCTATCAGGACAGCCGCATGGCGGAGCGGGACGCCAAGCGACCCGTCAGCTTCAGCGTTACACCTGCCGCCGGACAGCGGCTCACCTTCTCAGCCAACACTGCTGTGGGTGCACAACCCGGCGAGATGTTTGGGTCGGGCTTGAGGACTGTGGCGGCTCCCCTTGTTGGGACCTCGGCGTCATGGGAGGTGAACGGCTGGACCACCGGCTTTTCATCCGGGCACGCACGGCAGCAAGGTGTCGGCTCCGGCATCAACGCCAGCAGCACCTACAGGATGGGCGAGGTGATGACGCCGTGGGGAGTGGGTCTCCGCGTGGCGGAGCTCGGTGAAGTGGGGCGGATGCTGGGCGCAGTCGCAGGACCGGAGTTCGGGATCACAGGCGCGCGCACGCGGCTGACCACGATCACAGCCGTTCGGCGGCTCCTGGGTGTCGACCTCATGGCGGAGGCGACCGCTGGGCGCACCACGGCGACGGGTTCGTCGGAGCTGCTGCGGTTCACCGCGCCGATCACCAGCACCAGCTTCAGCTTGCGGGGGCGGAAGGCCGTGCTTGGGGGACAGCTGCAGCTCGGCCTTGCGTCACCGCTGCGGGTGCAGACCGCGCGCGCCTCCGTGCTGGTGCCGATGATCTACGACCTGGCGACGGACACCCTGACCTCGGAGCGGCGGTTCATCGACCTGGCGCCGACCGCGCGCGAGCTGGACCTGGAGCTGGGCTGGTGGGCGCCGCTCTCCGACAGCGCGGTGGTGCGGCTCGGCGTGGCGCACGCCTTTGACGCCGGCCACGTCGCCAGCGCCAGCGACACCGCCGGCTTCCTGAGCCTCACCGTCCGCTGACCTCTCGACACCGCGACCTCGACAACAGGAGACCTCATGGAGACCAGCCTCAGCCCCAGCGACGGAGCGCACGAGCTCACCACTTTCGTGTCACCGGCCAAGCGGATCGGCCGCGTCGACTACCACGGCGTCTCGATCACGGCCCGCGCGCTTCTGGTCACCTACGAGCAGAAGCTGACGGTCAGCGGCTCGATCGCCCCAACCTTGGGGCTGGCCTCCCGAGGCACGGGCGGTGTCTTCAGCGCCGGCGGGGAGATCGGCAGCAGCAACGAGTCTGTCGCCACCGTGGTCCACGTCGACGAGCGCGGCGTCGAGAACACCGTCGAGCTCCCGTCCAGCGCCAGCGTGCGTGAGGGCGCCATCTTCCGCATGGATCGCCTGAATGGCCATCTGTTCGCGGTGCGCAACATCAGCGGCAACCAGCCGGTCCGCTGGCTGATGGACGCCGGCCGCTTCATCACCGTGCCGCGCTTCAGCAAGCGCCATGTGCTGCTGATCCTGGTGGCGCTGGCGATGATCTACTGGTCGGAATGGCTGTGGGCGGCTGCCTTTGCGGCGCGGCCCACCTGGGTGTTGTGGCGCCGGACCACCAGGCGTGCCGAGCTCAAGCAGCTGAGCGAGCACATGACGAGGATCGCCCGGTGACGGGCAGGCGGCAACTCCGCTTATTCCTGGCTAGCTCCAACACTCAGATCACCCGCCTCCGACCCAACATAAGGATTTCACGATGCTGACCCTGCTCACCGCTCTTGCCGCCGCCACCCTCACCGCAGAGGTGGAGCCGGCACCCACCCGGCGGTTCAGCGCCAACGGCCGGACCTTCGTCGGCCGCCCGCGGGAGGTCTGCGCCGTCGAAGGCACGTGGGACGACGGCGAGGTCTTCTACTTCGAAGCCTGGGACGTCTGCGCCAAGATCAGGATGGAGTATGTGCCGCCGCAGCAGAGCGACCGACTGGAGCAGCAGATCTTCGGAATTGACGAGGACTTCATCGTGCCGGCCGGGCACGAGGGGTACATCATCTCCAACGAGCAGAGTGCGGCAATGCTCTTCCGGGACCGGGCCGGGCGGCTGAAGCAGATTCTGATCAGCGACTGAGGCTGGCTGAAGAAGGTTGCGATCCAACGCTGCCGTCCGCCAGCAGGCCACGCTTTTCCGCCGTTCCTCAGTGCGTTGAGGTGCTGTAAGTCTCCGCGCGTGTTGCTGCCAGGTAATCGAGCCTGGTCGCAAGCACGGTGCGGCCACGTAGTAGCCCGAGCTCGGCCAGTTCGACGGCTCCCTCGAAGCGATCGCCGAGCACCTGGCTTTCCATGAATGCCGCCCACGTTCGTCTGTCGCGGAACGCGTGCTCGATAACGGTGATAGATCGTGTCACAAGGGTCATCTTCAGCTGAATGGCGCTTTCGCCGAAGCTGTCAACTCGGACTCCAGTGCAGGCCTCCAAGAAATACTCATCTGAGCCAAAACGCTTAACTGCATCGGCGGTGATGAGATCAGCCAACACACCGGACAAGTGATTGCCTCCGTGCTCCGCAGCGACGACAGCCCACTCGGGCCAGAGGTGCTGGCGCTCACCGAGGAAGGCAATTGCAGCGCGCATCGAATCCTCCGTGAAAAAGCGAATAGCCATTAGGGTGGTCTTACCTCCGGCGAGAAGAGGGCTGAAGGTCGAGAACGTCAACTTGTATTCGTCATCGGGATACGCTTCGAAGCGTGTTGCTCCCGGATCATTCATGATCATTATGTTTCCTCCAAAATGCTTTCGTTTTGTCAACAAGACAAGTGGACGAAGGTCTTCCGGAAACCGCCTATCTTATCGCGCAGACTTAGCGGTGTCGTGAACTGCCCCATCCAAACCGCTTGCGATCAGTCTACGACTGTAAGTTGTCAGCTCCCGGGCTTCCAGGCTGTGAGACTGCCAACCTGCAGAGGTAAGACCGGCGATTTTATGAAGGCGGCTGGCGGCAGCGGCATGTTGATAGTAGCGGCGGCACTCGAGGCGCCTCCTTGACCTTTGATGGTCCACTCACCTCCATCTTCGCCCCGGCACTTGCTGGTAAACGCCTAAGAAGGACGGAGAGCAGCCGGCCAGCGAGGCCGACCACCCCGTCCTCGTGATCGAGAACAAGCTTGGGCATCTTCATACGGTGAACATCGTGGTGAAGGAGCCTTACCTGCAGGTTGCTCAGCGAGACTTTAGAGTCACTCCCAATGCTGATGAGTAGGATCCCGGCCTTCTCAAGAGGGTTTTTTAGTACGAGTGCGTCGATGAGGTGTGCTTCAACAGGAATAAGTTCGCCTAACGCATTGACCTCGTGACCCTTAGTGACAAGCGCATACTCCATCACCTGCCGCAGCAGGCCGGTATAAACTTCGCTTTTCATTGGAACCTCCAGAGTTGTTCAAATCTGGAGGGAAAGTCAGGAGGCCTGCCACCCTGCTGGAGGACGCGTCATAGCACGCTGGACGAGGTCGCAAGAATACTTGGCATTACTCGTGCGTCGGTCACGGCTGTCTTGCTCAAGCCGCATCATAGCAGGCCGATGCTCGCGTAACATCGCCTCGCGGTCGAGACCGAGAAGCCGCAAGAGCGCAGAGATTAAACCGGACACACAGTTTCGATAGCGCGTCACAGCTGGTCTAGCAACATAGGTTTCATCGATCGATAAAGTCAGCGGGGATCAGAAGGCGATCGGAACCTCGGCGATTCGCGTCGTCCAGGACGGGCTCTTGATTTGACGCTTGGTGTCGTAGCTCCGCGCACCCTGACCCTCGGACGCCACCCGGACGGTGTTGCGGCCGAAGCGACGGTTGAGGCGATCGAATGCGGTGAGGAGATCCGGCGACCGGGCGTCGCCATGTGCAAAGAGATCGGACTGGGCGTTCTCGACCACGTGGAGCTCCTCCAGCATCACCCCGCACTTCGTGTAGACGGAGCCGGGCACGAACATCGCGTCCGCCAGTGCGCCTGCGACGTGCGCCACAGCACGCGGATCGTTGGAGGCAGGCGAGAGGCGCGCGGTGCGCGACGCGGAAGGGGCGTTGGGCCTGAAGCGGCTGCCATGCGCGAAGGCGATCAGCCTGGACGCCACCAGCCCCTGCTCGCGGATCTTCTCGGTGGCGCGCACCGCGCGGCGCACCATTGCCTCGCGCAGCACAGCTCCTTCGCTGACCGGCTCGCCGAAGCAGCGCGTGACCGCAGTGCCCTTGAGCTTAGCAGGCTCTGGCGTGAGGTCCTCGCACACGATGCCGTTCAGCTCGCGCACGAGCCGCTCGAGAACCACCGTGCCGACGTCGCGCGCGAAGTGGGCCGGCAGGGCGGCCAGATCGGCCGCGCTGCGCACGCCGAGTGGGCGCAGCCGGGCCGCCAGCGCCCCGCCGATCCCCCACACCTCCTCCACCGGCCACGTCGCCAGCATTCGCCGGCGAAGCTCGACGTCGTGCAAATCGATGACCCCGCCCCAAACCTTCTCCGATGCCTTGGCGAGCGCATTGGCCACCTTGCTCAGTGTCCGGGTCGGACCCAGGCCCACCCGCGTCGGCAGACCAACGGACCGCAGAATGGCCTCGCGGACCCGGTGGGCGCTGGCCACGTCGCCCAGGCCGTTGGGCAGTGCGGGCAGGTGGAAGAAGGTTTCGTCGATGGAGTAGACTTCCACCGTATCCGAATGCTCCGCCAGCACAGCGTTGAAGCGGCGGTTGAGGTCGGCATAGAGCTCGTAGTTCGACGAGCGGAGCTGGACGCCGTGGCGCCGGATCGTCTCGCGGATCTTGAACACGGGCGCGCCCATCTTGATGTGGAGCGCTTTGGCCTCCTCGCTGCGCGCCACACAGCAGCCGTCCCCGTTGGAGAGGACGCACACCGGAACCTTGCGGAGTGACGGGTCAAACAGCCTCTCGGCCGACACGTAGAAGTTCTCGATGTCGACGATCGCGTACAATGACGCTCAGCCGACCAGGTTGCGCACGCTGGCGCGCACCACGCCCCAGACCTCCACCGTTTCGTCCGCGACCGCCACGGGATAGGACATGCGGCTGTTGCGCGCCTCCAGTCGCGGCACGCCGTCGCGGTAGCAGAGCTGGCGGATGACGAACCCGCCGTCCACGATCGCGATGACGATGCGGCCGTTGGTCGGCTTGGCGTCCCGGTCCACCACCACGACGTCGGAATCGTAGAGGCCGGCGTCCACCATTGAATGACCGGACACCCGGAAGACGAAGCTTGCGGCGCGGTCGAGCCGCAGCAGCTCGACCAGGTCGATGGCCGTCTCCTCCCAATCCTGGGCCGGTGACGGGAAGCCGGCACCCGCAGCACCGATCGCGCGCAGATCGAAGCCGGGAGGCAGGTCGGCGATGGGGATTGGAGTGGCGGGAGGCAGGGCGAAGCACGTCATCGCCGCGCTTATATGCCCGGCGAGAACAGAATGGGAACAGGGTATCTGCGGAGAAGCTCGCGATGGTGCGGCGGCGCTCGTTGCGCTGGAGGAGCGGAGAGCAGCTGTCCGCAGTCGGTCAGAGCAGCGCGGCGTCCCGCTCGTCCTCCACGATCCGCATGGCGCCGTCGGGGTAGGGACGCGCCAGCTCG
>CBDHCC010000001.1:775000-1777947 GCA_965261015.1 Sphingomonadaceae bacterium | reverse complement strand
GGCCCAGGCGATCTGCGCCGGCCTGTCGGGAGAGCCGGGCCGCGCGGTGGCGTTGGTGGAGCGTGCGCGCCGAGCGGAGGGTGGCCGCCGCACGCCCGAGATCCTGCTGACGGAAAAGGTGATCGGGGCCAACGCGAACGGGCGGCGCGCGGTGCGGATGCGGTGGGACGCGGTGCCGGAGCTGACGCCCTGGCGCTTCGGGCTGGCGGCGGCGACGGGTGCCGCGATCCCGGCGACGTTGTGGACCGGCGCGCCGGACGAGATCCGCGCCTGGGGTGCCCGCGCGCCGCTCTCCACCCCGGCGGAGCGCGCGCCGCTCGCCCGGACGGCCGCGCTGCTGGGCGCCTTTTCCTCCGCCGACCTGGTCACCGCCTATTCCGGGCTGGACGTCGGTGGCGGCGAGGGCGACGCCCGATCGGACGACGAGCTGGCCACGGCGGTGGAGCGGTTGCGCGTCGCCTATGCCGGGGAGGAGGCGTCGGATCGCCTGTCGGCGCTGCGCGACCTGTGGGGCAGCGGTGTCGAGCTGGACTATCCCGCGCTGATCCTGACCGCGCGCGCCGCCGCGCGGATCGTGCCGTCGGACGACGCGCTGGCGGACGCCGACCGGCTGGTCGCCGCGATGTTCACCGCCGGCCTGGACCGCACCGCCGCGCGCTGGGCCGATCTGGTGGACGACGACGACGCCAAGCGCAGCGACCTGGCCTGGGGCTTGCTGGCGGTCGGCAGCCCGGAGCGCGTGGTCGACGGATCGCGCGGCCGGGTCGAGCGGTTCGTCGAGCGGCAGGACGCGCGTCGCTCCGCCACCCTGATCGCGGCCTTGGCCGGGCTGGGCCGGCTGGACGAGGGCGTCGCGCGCACCCTGCTGGCCGGGATGGACGCCCGGCTGGACGCGCCGTCCCGCTGGAGCGCGCTGCTGTCGTCGGCCGCCGACCGCGGCCAGCCCGGCACGGTGGTGCTGCTCGCGTCCGCCGGGATGCAGGTGCGCGACTGGGCCGACCTGCCGCCGCAGCACCTCTATCACATCCTGTCCGCCTATCGCCGCGTCGGGCTGGACGGCCCGGCCCGGATGATCGCGGCCGAGGCGCTGACCCGGTCTTGACGGTGAGCGAGAGCCCGGCCGGCGACGGGGCAGGGGACCAGGAGGCCATCGGGGCCTTCCTGCGCGCGCTGGCGGGCGAGGACGGGCTGTCGGCCAACACGATCGCGGCCTATCGCGGCGACCTGACCCAGGCGTCGGCGGCGCTGGGCGGCGGCCTGCGCGCGGTCGACGTCGACGGCATCGGCCGGCTGGCGGACGGGTGGGCGGCGTGGAAGCCCGCGACGGTCGCGCGCAAGGCGGCCGCGATCCGCCGCTTCCTGGCGTTCCAGGTCGAGGAGGGCGCGCGCGGGGACGACCCCTCCCACGCGCTGCCCAGCCCCGGGCGCGGGCGTCGCCTGCCCAAGGTGCTGTCGCGCGATGAGGTGGACCGGCTGTTCGCGGTGGCGGAGGGGCGGGTCGCCGGTCCCGCCCCGCCGCGCCCGGCCGACCTGCGGATGGTGGCGATCCTGGAGCTGCTCTACGGGTCGGGCCTGCGGGTGAGCGAGCTGGCCGGCCTGCCGCTGGCCGCCGTGCGGCCGGATCAGCCCTATCTGGTGGTGCGCGGCAAGGGCGCGCGGGAGCGGCTGGTCCCGGTCACCCCGCGCGCGCTGGCGGCGGTGGAGCGCTGGCGTGTCGAGGGGCGTCGCGCCCGGCCGCCGTCCCGCTGGCTGTTCCCGTCGCGCGCCGACGCGCCGATCACCCGCGTGCGGGTCTTCCAGCTGCTGCGCGCGCTGGCGGCGGCGGCCGATCTGGACCCGGCGCGGGTCAGTCCGCATGTGCTGCGCCACGCCTTTGCCACCCACCTCCTGGCCGGCGGCGCGGACCTGCGCGCGGTGCAGGCGATGCTGGGTCACGCCGACATCGCGACGACGGAGATCTACACCCACCTGGACCGCGACCGGCTGGTCCGGCTGGTGACGGAGCGCCATCCGCTGGGCGACGCGCTGGCGGCCCACGAGACGGCGGGTCGGACGGGCGCGGATCGGACGGGGGCGGATCGCTCGGCGGTCGGCGGGGGCGCGATTGACGCCCCGCGGCGGCGGACCTAACCCGCGGCCCCATGGCGGTGAGCTATCTCGACTTCGAAAAGCCGGTCGCCGACCTGGACGCGCGCCTGATCGAACTGCGCGCGCTGACCGGCGACGACGCCCTCGACATCGGGGCGGAGGTCGACCGGCTGACCGCCAAGTCCGAACGCGCGCTGCGCGACCTCTATGGCCGCCTGACCCCCTGGCAGAAGACGCAGGTGGCGCGCCATCCCGACCGCCCGCACCTGAAGGACTTCGTGGCCGGCCTGTTCACCGACTGGACGCCCTTGGCCGGGGATCGGGCGTTCGGGGACGACCAGGCGATCCTGGGCGGGCTGGCGCGGCTGGACGGCCGGCGCATCCTGGTGATCGGGCACGAAAAGGGCGACGACACCAAGAGCCGCATCCACCACAATTTCGGCATGGGCAAACCCGAAGGTTACCGCAAGGCGATCCGGCTGATGGACCTGGCCGACCGCTTCGGCCTGCCGGTGGTGACCCTGGTCGACACGTCGGGCGCGTTCCCCGGCGTGCAGGCCGAAGAGCGCGGCCAGGCCGAGGCGATCGCGCGATCGACGGAACGGGGGCTGACCCTGGGCGTGCCCAACGTGGCGGCGATCGTGGGCGAGGGCGGGTCGGGCGGCGCCATCGCGCTGGCCGCGGCGAACCGCGTGCTGATGTTCGAACACGCCGTCTATTCCGTGATCTCGCCCGAAGGGTGCGCGTCCATCCTGTGGCGCACGTCCGACCGCGCGCCCGACGCGGCCGACGCGATGGGCATCACGGCCGACCGCCTGTTGGCGAACGGAGTGATCGACGCGATCGTCCCCGAACCCCTGGGCGGCGCGCACCGCGACCCGGCGGCCGCGATCGCGGCGCTGGGGGACGCGATCGGGCGCGAGCTGGACGCGCTGTCCGGCCTGACGCCCGAACAGGTGCTGGCCGCCCGGCGCGAGAAATATCTGACGATCGGCGTCTGAGGGCGCGCGGCAGGAACCTTCCCCGGGCCGGATCGGTTGCCCGCGTCAGGGACGCGCGGATCACCGCATCAGAAGAGGGGAACATCATGACCATCAAACTCGCACTCGGCCTGTCGGCCGCCACGATCGCGCTGACCGGCTGTGCCGGCGGGCTGGGCGGCAGCTTGCCATCGGCGACCGAGGTGCGGCCGCAGGCGATCAGCCAGCAGGACCGCACGGAAGGCGCCAAGAACAACCAGCAGTTCCTGGCCGAATATGGCGGAGCCTATAGCGGCAACCAGTCCAGCTATGTCCGGCAGGTGGGCCAGAAGATCGCGTTCCAGTCCGGGATCGCGTCGCGCCCGACGGACTTCACCGTCAACCTGCTCAATTCGCCGGTCAGCAACGCCTTCGCCATTCCCGGCGGCTATGTCTATGTCACCCGCCAGCTGATGGGGCTGATGAACAACGAGGCGGAACTGGCTTTCGTGCTGGGGCACGAGGTCGGGCACGTCGCGGCCGGCCATTCCAAGCAGCGGGAAAGCCAGGCGAACCGCACCGGCCTGCTGGGCGCGCTGGGCCAGGTGATCGCCGGCGTCGTGCTGGGCGACAGCGCGCTGGGCCAGCTGGGTCAGCAGATCATCGGCACGGGCGCGCAGGCGGCGCTGCTCGGCTATTCGCGCAACCAGGAATATCAGGCGGACGACCTGGGCATCCTGTACCTGCAGAAGGCGGGGTACGACACCTTCGCCTCCTCGACGGTGCTGGCGTCGCTGGCGGCGCAGACCGACCTGGACGGGCGGGTCAGCGGAAACGCGCGCACGTTGCCCGAATGGGCCAGCACGCACCCCGATCCCGCCGCCCGCGTGCAGCGCGCGCGCGAGATCGCGCAGTCGCGCGGCGGCGCGCAGGCGGGCGCTGGGATGGTGAACCGCGACGCGTTCCTGGGCGCGGTCGACAACCTGCTCTACGACGACGACCCGGCGCAGGGCGTGGTGCGCGGCGGCAGTTTCCTGCACCCGCAACTGCGTTTCCGCTTCACCGCGCCGCAGGGCTACACCCTCGCCAACGGGGCCGACGCGGTGACCGTCAGCGGTCAGGGCGGGCAGGCGCAGCTGAAGGCCGGGGGCAAGGTGTCGTCGGGCCAGCTCGACGACTATATCGGCCGGGTCTATTCGGGTCTGGGCAATTCGCTGCGGCCCGGCGCGATCCGGAACACGACGGTCAATGGCGTGCCCGCAGCCTATTCCTCCGCAACGGTGCAGACGCAGCAGGGCAATGTCGATGTGGGGGTCGTCGCCTATTCGCTGAACGGGCAGGGCTATCACTTCGTGACCCTGACCCAGGCGGGGCAGGGGTTCGGACCGTTCGACGGGATGATCGGCAGTTTCGGTCCGCTGTCGGCCACCGAGGCGGCGCAGATCAAGCCGCGCGCGATCGACGTGGTCACCGTGCGGTCGGGCGACACGGCGTCGTCGCTGGCGCAGCGGATGGCCTATGACGACTATAAGCTGGAACGCTTCCTGGTGCTGAACGGCCTGGGCAGCCGCGACGGGCTGCAGGCCGGGCAGAAGGTCAAGATCGTCCGCTACCAGTAAGCCGAACGAAAAAAGGGCGGCCGGATCGCTCCGGCCGCCCCAGTCGTCTAAGATGTACGCTATCAGTTGCCCGACGCCGCGTTCCGTCGCCGTGTTCATCTGATCGACGTGGTCGTTCATCGTGTCGCCGATCTGGTTGCCCAGCGAACCCATGGCGGTGATCGCGGCGACCGCGATCAGGGCGGCGATCAGGCCGTACTCGATGGCGGTGGCGCCCTTCTTGTCGGCGGCGAAAGTCTTGAACATGGTCTTCATGGGGGATCTCCTGTGTGGCGTCGTGTTACCCGACCGCATCGGGCAACTCCCGGGCGGCCATGCCCGATTACGCCACCACCTCTTCCAAAAGTGTTAACATCAGTTCGCGGTCGATACCGAATTCGACACGGAGCCCCACATGTTCTGCAGACCGTCGCCGAAACTGTTCATGCCGCCCACCGCCGCCAGCACGATCAGGGCCGCGATCAGTCCGTACTCCACCGCCGTGGCCCCTCTGTCGTCGGATCGGAAGGCACGGGGTGTCGGCCGGGGTCGCGGCATGGGGCAGTCTCCAGATGTCGGTCGCGGCCTTAACGGCGCGGTGGTTAAGACCCGGTGGACGTGGGGTCCGCCGGGCCCCGCGGTCGCAACGCCGTCGCCAGCGAGGCGCTGCCGCTGCCGCGCGCCGCCGGTTTCGGCTGATCGGGGCCGGGCGACCAGGCGGTCAGCGTCAGCAGGTTCAGCCGCTCCGCCACCCGACCGTCCGCGTCCGCCCGCGCGGTGAACGCCTCCTCGGCCCGGGCCAGCCACGCGCGCGACACCGGGTTCACAGGACCGACCAGCGCGCGCGACCAGCCATGGGCGCGAAGGTCGGCGAACACCCGGCCGATCGAGCGGTAGGCGAGCGCCACGCCGTCCACCTCGGCGACTGGCAGGACCAGCCCGGCGCGCGCGGCGAGGTCACCCAGCGCGCGCACGTCGACCAGCGGGTGGAACCGCGCGGTGGCCCCGCCGCCGGGGGCCGACAGGTCGGCGGCCAGGCAGGCCTCCCGCGCGGCCGCGAAGGACCCGGCCCCGGGGAAGGTCGCCAGCAGCAGGCCGTCCGGCCGCAGCGCGCGGCGCAGCAGCGACAGCGCGCCGGGCAGGTCGTCGACCACGTCCAGTCCCGCCGCGCTCACCACCAGGTCGAACGGTCCCGCCGGCAGGCCGGGCTGATCCTCCCGCGCGCAGACCGCGCCCCGACGGTGCGCGGTGGCGGGCCCGACCTGCGCCTCGACCACTTCGACCCCGCGCGCGCGGAGCGCCTCGACCAGCGCCGGGTCGCGCGGGTTCGCCACCAGAGCGGTCGCGATCGGCCGCGTCACGCTGTCGATCCGGTCGAGCAGGTCCTCCGTCGAGCGGACGTGAAAGTCGGGTGCGGCCGTCCGGCCGTGCCAATAGCGGTCGCAGCGCAGCGCGCGACGGCGCGGATCGAACAGGCGGGGCGGGGCGTCGGACATCGACGCCGCTTGTGCCCCAAGCCACGCGCGCGCAACAAGTCCGGCGATGCCCGCTCTTGCGACCCTCCTCGCCCGCGCGGCGGCACCGGTGGTCGACTACGCCCTGCCGGCGCGGTGCCCGGGCTGCGGGCGGATCGTGCCCGACGCGGCCTTTTGCCAGCCCTGCTGGACCGATCTGGACCCGGTGGGCGATCCCGGCGTGCGGGTGCCCGCGGGCCTGGACGGGGCGGCGGCGGCCTGCGGCTATGGCGAGGTGTCGCGCGCGGTCGTGCTGGCCTTCAAGCACGGCAATCGGCCGCGGCTGGCGCGCGCGATGGGCGGGCTGATGGCGCTGGCGCTGGACCGGCTGGACCCGCCGCCGTCCGCGCTGCTGGTGCCGGTGCCCCTGCACCGCACGCGGCTGTGGCGGCGCGGCTACAACCAGGCGGCGTTGCTGTCGCGCGACGTCTCGGCGCGCAAGAAGCTGGCGCACAGCCCCGACGCGCTCGTCCGGCTGCGCGCGACCCAGCCGCAGCATCACGGCCGTGCCGCCCGCGCGGCGGCGGTGGCGGGCGCGTTCGCCGTGCCCGTGACGCGCGCGGCCCTGGTGACCGGGCGCGACATCGTGCTGGTCGACGACGTGCTGACGACCGGGGCCACCGCCGGCGGCTGCGCGGCGGCGCTGCGAAAAGCGGGCGCGCGATCGGTTCGGCTGCTATGCTGGGCCAGCGTGACGCGCCACTGAAGCGTGACGCGCCACTGAAAGGACCCCGGATGGCCAACGTTGAACTCTACACCAAGGCGACCTGCCCCTATTGCCACCGGGCCAAGCGCCTGCTGGACGAAAAGGGGGTCGACTACGCCGAATACGACATCACCATGGGTGGCCCGAAGCGCGCGGAGATGCAGGAGCGCGCGCCGGGCGCCGGCACGGTGCCCCAGATCTTCATCGACGGCCGCGCCATCGGCGGCAGCGACGACCTGGCCCGGCTGGACCGCGACGGATCGCTGGACACGCTGCTGGGGCTGTGACGTCGCTCAACCTCGCGGTGCTGCAGCTGACGGGCGACATCGACCCGCTCGTCAACGCGCGTGCGGTCGAGGCGGCGGTGGCGGACGCGGCGGGGCGGGGTGCGACACTGCTCTGCACGCCGGAAATGACGAACCTGCTCGACCGGGACCGGGCGCGCGCGGCGGCCCGCATCACGACGGTCGAGGACGATCCGGTGGTCGCCGCCACCCGCGCGGCGGCGGCGCGGCACGGGATCGCCGTGGCGCTGGGGTCGGTCGCGGTCCGCGACACCGGCTCCGACCGGCTGGCGAACCGGTCGCTGCTGATCGACGGGCACGGCGGGATCGTGGCTGCCTACGACAAGATGCACCTGTTCGACGTCGCGCTGGGCGGGGCGGACGACTGGCGCGAATCGGCCGCCTACGCGCCCGGCGCGGGGCCGGTGGTGGCGCGTGTCGGGGATGTGCGGCTGGGCCTGTCGATCTGCTACGACCTGCGCTTTCCGGCCCTGTACCAGGCCTTGAGCGGGGCGGGCGCGGAGGTGCTGCTGGTGCCGGCCGCCTTCACCCGGCCCACGGGCCACGCCCACTGGCGCACCCTGCTGCGGGCGCGCGCGATCGAGAACGCGGCCTTCGTGGTCGCCGCCGCGCAGACCGGCGAGCACCCGGACGGGCGGGCCACCTGGGGCCATTCGCTGGTGATCGACCCGTGGGGCGAGGTGCTGTTGGACCTGGGGAAGGATCCGGCGCTGGGGTTCGCGACCCTGTCGCTGGACCGGGTGGCCGACGCGCGCGGGCGGATCGACGTGCTGGCCCATCGCCGCGCGATCGGCGCGGTGGAGGAACACCCTCCATTGATCCTCCAGGCGCGCTCGCCTACCCCGACGCCGGGCGCGCCCGTAGCTCAGCCGGATAGAGCACCAGATTCCTAATCTGGGGGCCGTGGGTTCGAATCCCGCCGGGCGCACCCCTTCGCCCCTCCCGAAAGGCTTGCCCGATGCCCGACCACATGCCCGATCCGATGGACGCCGACGACGGCATGGCGACCGATGGCCGCGCGGCGGTGCCCGAAGACGTGCTGGCGGCGGTCCGCACCCTGATCGAATGGTCCGGCGACGATCCCACGCGCGAGGGGTTGATCGACACGCCCAAGCGCGTGGCGCGCGCCTGGCGGGAATATTGCCGCGGCTATCGCGAGGACCCGGCCGTCCATCTGGGCCGCACCTTCGACGAAGTCGGCGGCTATGACGAGATCGTGCTGCTGAAGGACATTCCGTTCCAGTCGCATTGCGAACATCACATGGCTCCGATCAGCGGGCGCGCGGCCATCGCCTATCTGCCGCGCGACCGGGTGGTCGGCATTTCGAAGCTTGCCCGCGTGCTGCACGGCTTTGCCGCGCGATTGCAGGTGCAGGAACGGCTGACGGCCGAGGTCGCGGCCGCGATCCGCGACCATCTGAACCCGCACGGCGTGGCGGTGGTGCTGGAGGCGGCGCACAGCTGCATGTCGGCGCGCGGCGTCCGCACGCCCGGCGTGTCGATGGTGACCAGCCGGCTGCACGGCGTGTTCCTGGAAGACGACCGGTCGCGCAAGGAAGTGCTCAGCCTGATGGGCTATTGATGCTGACCGTTCGCGACGCGACCGGAGTGGAGCGGTCGGCGGGCGAAATCGGGGCGGTCGACGGCCTGTGGATCGACCTGGTGCGGCCCACGGCCGAAGAGGTCGCCACCGTGGAGCGGGCGACCGGCCGCGACCTGCCCAGCGCCGACGATCGCGCGGCCATCGAACAGTCCAGCCGGCTGATCCGCGACGACGATGCGCTCTACCTGACCGCGACCGTGCTGACCGGGTTGGACGGCGGCGACCCGCGCGGAACGCCGATCGCCTTCGTGCTCGACGCCCGCCACCTGATCACCGTGCGCGACGAGACGCCGGGTTCGTTCGACCTGTTCCAGCATCGTCTGAGCGCCCGTCACCGCCCGCTGGACGCGCCGCTGATGCTGGTGGCGCTGATCGACGCCGTCTCGGACCGGCTCGCCGACGAGCTGGAGACGGTGGCGGGGAAGGTGCAGACCGTGTCCGACCGGCTGTTCCGCCCCGCCGAGCCCGCGGTGAGGGCGGACGCGGAGGACCTGCAATCCGCGATCGTGACGATCGGGCGTTTGCAGGATCGGCTGACGAAGGTGCGGGAGAGTTCGGCCGGGCTGGAGCGCGTGCTGTCGTTCTTCACCGGCTTCGACCATCTATGCTCGATCGGCGACGCCCGGGCGCGGGCCGACACGGTGCGACAGGACCTGCGCGGCCTGGTGGAGGAGGCGGCGTACCAGACCGGCACCGTGCAATTCCTGCTGGATGCCACGCTGGGCCTGATCAATGTCGAGCAGAACACCGTGATGGAGATCGTGTCGGTCGTCTCCGTCGTGTTCGTCCCCCCCACCCTGGTGGCGAGCATCTGGGGCATGAACTTCGCCCGGATGCCGGAGCTGGCCGAACCCTGGGGCTATCCGCTGGGACTGGGCGTCATCGCGCTGTCGGCGGTGCTGCCCTATCTGTTCTTTCGCTGGAAGCGGTGGCTGTAGGGCGGGACGCTCTGCCATCGCTTCGATGGGCGCGCCGAACGGACAGCGCGCTTTGATTAGCTTGGCGAGAGCGAGTTGGGGAGGCGTTCAGAGTCACTATAGCGGAGCCTCGGACGCACCTTCGCTTCCGCTTAGGTTGAGCGGGTCGAAGGCGATTAGGTGTTTTGCGAAGCTGGCAGGCCCACCTCGACTGGCAGGCCACGTCGTCTGGCGGGGGCGCTGTTCCAGCAGGGCCGTCCTCTCACCACCACCCCCGCTAGTCCTAACCCTGTCGAAGGATGTACGAATGGCGACAATGGCGAATGGCGGCAACGGCGACTGCCGGCAGTGCCTTACCCAGCGTCCCCTTCGATAGTCTCATCACAGGCTTCGACAGGCTCGAGACGAGCGGACCGGGGGTTGGGAGTTGAAAGTCCCGCTTTCCGTGACAACCGGACAAAGCGGACCGCGGGTTTGCGAACGACCTGATCGCCCTGTCGAGGACCGCACCAGTGCCTCAGCAGCCGCCGCGGATCGGGGGTGGGAGGGACCCGGGGTCCCTCCCTCCGACCCTCACTCGGTCGGCTGCTCGACCGTGTCCTCGGCCGCTTCCGCCTGCACGGCGTCGGCCGTGGCGCCCGGTTCGGCGTTGGGGTCGTAGTCCTCGGTGAAGCCCGATCCGGCGCGGTCGTAATTCTGCGCCAGGACGTCGACGCCCTGCTCCTGCAGCTCCGCCTCGTCCGGGGTGCGCGCGACGTTGACGGTGATGGTGGCGGTCACCTCCGGGTGAAGCACGACTTTCACCTCGGTCAGGCCGACCGTCTTGATCGCGCGCTCCAGCACGACTTGGCTGCGGGTCACGGTCTTGCCGTCCTCCGCCAGCGCGTCGACCAGGTCGCGCACCGACACCGACCCGTAAAGCTGGCCGGTGTTGGACGCCTGGCGGATCAGCGTGATCTTGGTGCCGTCCACCTTTTCCGCGTCCGTCTTGGCCGCGTCGCGACGTTCGGCGTTGTCGGCCTCGATCCGCTCGCGGTTGGCCTCGAACACACGCCGGTTGGCGTCGTTCGCGCGCAGGGCCTTCTTGCGCGGCAGGAGGAAGTTGCGGGCAAAGCCGTCCTTGACGGTCACGACATCGCCGATACCGCCGAGCTTCTCGATGCGCTCAAGCAAGATGATCTGCATGGTCCCGGCCCCTTATTTGACGCTGTAGGGCAGAAGGCCCAGCTGGCGCGAACGCTTGATGGCGATCGCCAGCTCGCGCTGTTTCTTGGCGGACACCGCCGTGATGCGCGACGGCACGATCTTGCCGCGCTCGCTCAGGAAACCCTGGAGCAGGCGCACGTCCTTGTAGTCGATGGCAGGCGCGTCCTTGCCCGAGAAGGGGCAGGATTTGCGGCGGCGGAAGAAGGGTCGTCCCATGTCGTAACTCCTCAGTCGTCGTCACGGTCGCGGCGCGAGCCACCACCGGATCCCCCGCGGCTGCCGCCACGGCTGTCGCGCTCTTTGCGCATCATCACGGACGGGCCGTTCTCGTGCTCTTCGACACGGATCGTCATGAAGCGGATCACGTCCTCGTTGATCGCCGTCTGACGCTCCAGCTCGGCCAAGGCGGCCGGCGGCGCGTCGACATCCAGCATAACGTAATGCGCCTTGCGATTCTTCTTGATCTTGTAGGCGAGCGTGCGGAGACCCCAGGTCTCCGTCTTCTTCACCGAACCCTCGTTCTCTTCCAGGATGCGGGTGGCGTTCGCCGCCAGTTCGTCCACCTGGGACTGGCTCAGGTCCTGGCGCGCCAGGAAGGTGTGTTCGTACAAAGGCATTGCCTGCCCTTTCCGTGTTTGGCCGATCGCTGGCACGGGACGATCCCGAACCCCTCCGGCTGTCGTGGCGGAGCCGGTGCCGTGGCTCCAAAGACAACGGGTGGCCGACCGTCGCCGACCACCCGTTGCTGTGTTGCGGCCTGCGCCACGAACCCCGCCATGTCAAGCTCGACCCTCTTCGCGAGAGCGGATAGGCGGGGTCGACCATTCGGACAGGAGATCACGATGCGCGCGTTCCTTTTCCCCGGCCAGGGCAGCCAGGCGGTCGGCATGGGCTCCGCGCTGATCGACGCCCATCCGGTCGCGCGCCGCGTCTGGGAGGAGGTGGACGAGGCGCTCGGCCAGGCGCTCACCCGACTGATGCGCGACGGTCCGGCGGACGAGCTGACGCTCACCGCCAATGCCCAGCCGGCGATCATGGCGAACGCGATCGCGGCGTTCCGCGTCGCGCGGCAGGAGACGGGGCTGACGATCGGCGACGCCGCCTTCGTGGCCGGTCACTCGCTGGGCGAGTACACGGCGCTGTGCGCGGCCGACGCCTTCGACCTGGCCACCACCGCGCGCCTGTTGCGCCTGCGCGGGCAGGCGATGCAGGCGGCCGTTCCGGTCGGCGAGGGCGCGATGGCGGCGCTGTTGGGCGGCACGCTGGACGACGCGCGGACGCTTGCAGAGGCCGCCGCTGGAGGCGAGGTCTGCGTCGTGGCGAACGACAACGATCCGACCCAGGTCGTGATCTCCGGCCACGCCGCCGCCGTGGAGCGCGCGATGGCCGGGGCGAAGGAGGCCGGGTTCCGGCGCGCGGTGGCGCTGCCGGTGTCGGCCCCCTTCCACTCCCCCCTGATGGCACCGGCCGCCGACGCGATGGCCGAGGCTCTGGCCGACCAGCCACCCCTGGCACCGGCCGTGCCGCTGATCGCCAATGTGACGGCGGCCGCGACCGACGATCCCGCGACGATCGCCCGCCTGCTGGTCGAACAGGTGACCGGCACGGTGCGGTGGCGCGAAAGCATGGCCGCGCTGGCCGACGGCGGGGTGACGCGGGCGATCGAGTTCGGGGCGAAGGTGCTGGCTCCGATGGTCAAGCGCTCCGCGCCCGACCTGGCGGTGGACTCCGTCGTGACGGCGGAGGACCTGGCGGCGATCGGCTGATCGTCCAGGACCCGGCCACTCGCCCTTCGACTCCCCCCACGCCCTTCGACTCCCCCACGCCGGCCCGCTACACCCGAACCATGGCCGATTCCGATCCGTTGTTCCCAATGGACCTGCCCGCCGGGCCCGACCCGGTGCCGGGCGCGACGACGCCGTATCTGGTGCTGGCGCGCAAATACCGGCCCAGCACCTTCGCCGAACTGATCGGGCAGGACCCCGTCGTCACCACCCTGTCGAACGCGATCGCGCGCGACCGGCTGGCGCACGCGTTCCTGCTGACCGGCGTGCGCGGGGTGGGCAAGACCTCGACCGCGCGCCTGCTGGCGAAGTCGCTCAACTGCATCGGGCCGGACGGGCAGGGTGGGCCGACGATCGACGCGTGTGGCGTGTGCACCCACTGCGTCGCCATCGCGGCGGGACGCGACATCGACGTGGTCGAGATGGACGCGGCCAGCCACACCGGCGTGGACGACGTGCGCGAGATCATCGACGCGGCGAAGTACGCGGCCGTGTCCGCGCGTTACAAGATCTACATCGTGGACGAGGTCCACATGCTGTCGCGCCAGGCGTTCAACGCGCTCCTGAAGACGCTGGAGGAGCCGCCGGCGCACGTGAAGTTCATCTTCGCCACGACCGAGGTCGACAAGCTGCCGGTCACGGTCCTGTCGCGTTGCCAGCGCTTCGACCTGCGCCGCATCCCGACCGCGCGACTGGCGGAGCATTTCGCCGGGATCGTGACGCAAGAAGGCGTCCAGGCGGAAGGCGACGCCCTGGCGCTGATCGCGCGCGCGGCCGAGGGGTCGGTGCGCGACGGCCTGTCGATCCTGGACCAGGCGATCGCCAATGCCGGGATCGACGGGGACGGGCAGGTGACCGCCGAACAGGTCCGGCGGATGCTGGGGCTAGCCGGCGGCGCGGCGCTGCGCGACCTGTTCGCCGCGATCCTGTCGGGCGATGCGGAGGCTCTACTGGCCGAGGTCGACCGGCAGCACGAGGGCGGGGCCGATCCCCAGTCGGTGATCGTCGGCCTGCTGGGGCTGGTGCACGCCATCACTCGGCAACAGGCCGGCGGACAGGCGGACGCGGCGCTGGCCCCCACCGACCGTGCGCGCCTGGACGACTGGTCCGCGTCGCTGTCGCCGCCCGTCCTGCACCGGCTGTGGCAGATGCTGCTGCGCGCGTCGGCCGAGACCGCGTCCGCGCCGCTGCCGCGCGAGGCCGCGGAGATGGGATTGTTGCGCGCGCTCCACGGGGCGGAGATGCCCGATCCCTCCGAGCTGGCCCGGCTGCTGGCGGGGGCGGGCGCTCCGGCGGACGACGCGTCCGACGGGGCGTCGCCGGTGGCGGCGGCACCGTCGCCCTCCGCCGAGCTCACCGAACCGGAGTCGCCCGTCGCACCCCTCGACTACGCCGCCCTCTACGACGCCGTGCACGAACGCATCGGGGTGGACCTGTCCTGGCCGATGCACGAGCAGGTGGAGGTCGTCCGCTATGCCCCTCCCGAGTTGGTCATCGCCCGCGGGTCGACGCTGGACGCCGACTTCGCGCAGCGTCTGCAGCGCGGCCTGCGCCAGACCACCGACCTGCCTTGGACCGTGGCGCTGGGAGACGGAGAAGCGCAGCCCACGCTGCACGCGCAGGAGGATGCCGCGCGGGCCGCGCGCACCGACGACCTGCGCGGTCAGCCGATGATCCAAGCGGCCCTTCGTGCGTTTCCCGACGCGACCCTTCTGGAAGATGAGAAAGCCCAAACCCCATGAACAACCTCGACGACATCCTGAAGATGGCCCAGAACGTGCAGGCCAAGATGGCGGACGCTCAAAGCCAGCTCGACACCATCGAGGTGGAGGGCGCGTCCGGCGGCGGGCTGGTGCGGGTGAAAGCCACGGCCAAGGGTACGATCCGGTCCGTGTCGATCGACGACAGCCTGATGGTGGCGGACGAGAAGTCGATCTTGGAGGACCTGATCGCGGCCGCCTTGAACGACACGCGCGCCAAGGCGGATCAGGCGGGATCCGAGCACATGAAGAGCTTCGCGGGCGACCTGCCGCTGCCGCCGGGCTTCGAGCTGCCGGGCCTCTAGGCCGCTAACGAAGCGCGCACGCGGCCAGGCCGTCGCGCTTCACGGCGCGGGCGCGGGCCTGGATGGCGTTGCCATAGCGGCGGGTAAATCCGGTCGGGGCCACCGCCGCCCGCTTCTTCGGCAGGGGCAGAACGGCGGCGAGGCGCGCCGCTTCGCCGGGCGACATGGCGGCCGCGGAATGGTGGAAGTAGCGCTGCGACCCCGCCTCCACGCCGTAGGTGCCGAGGCCCGTCTCCGCGACGTTCAGATAGACCTCCGCGATCCGGGGCTTGCCCCACAGATGTTCGATCAGGACGGTGAACCACGCCTCCAGCCCCTTTCGGACGAAGCCGCCGCCTTGCCACAGAAAGGTGTTCTTCGCCGTCTGCTGGCTGATGGTGGAGCCGCCCCGGATGCGGCCGCCCGACAGGTTGTTGCGCCACGCCTCGCGGATCGCCTGTTCGTCGAAGCCCTGATGGGAACAGAACTTGGCGTCCTCCGCCGCGACGGCCGCGCGGACCATGTCGGGGTCGATCCGCCCAAGCGGGGTCCAGTCGCGCGTCGCGCCGCGTTCGTCCATCAGCATGGTGGCCGTGACCGGCGGCGGGACGAAGCGGTAGAGGACCACCCAAGCCGCCGTCAGGACGGCGAAGGCGAGCACGAGCTTCAGTGCGAACAGGGTCAGCCGGATCATGCGAAGGGATTAGGCAGCCGACGCGCGGCCGTCACCCCTTCATCAGCCCTGGTCCAGGTCAGCCATACCAGAGGTTGGAGACGACCTGTTCGCCAAGTCGCTCGATCGTGCGAAGCGGATGGTGCGCGACCAGCGACGACGCGGCCTCCTTCGGCACGCTGGGCGGGTCGTCGCGATAAGTGCCCGTGGAGACGCCGGGCGCTTGCGCCAGCCAGCGGCACAGCCGGTCGAAACGACCCTGGACCACGCGGTTCACCCGCCGCCGGTCGCGGCTCAGCAGCTCGAAGGAGTGACTGACGACGGTGAAGGCTTCCTGCCCGACATCGCGCGCGTGCTCGATCGCGGCGCGCAGTTCGCGAAAGGAGAGGGCGGTGATCTGGGCGTGACGCCGCGACCCGCGCGGGCCACCGATGCTGCCGACCGGCACCTCGATCACTCCGTGCCGCGCGAGAGGCTCGTGACGATCGGCCGGCCAATCGATCCGGCAGTCGCCGTCGTCCAGTCCCGGGCACGCGCTCGAATCGTACCGCAGGCCCAGGGTGGCAAGCGCGCGCAGCGTGTCGTCATTCGCCCCATAGTTGCCCGCCCGAAACGCGATCGGGGCCGGTGCCCCGGCGGCCATCAAAAGATCGCGCGCGGTCGAGAGGATCGCGACCTGGCGATCCAGGGAGAAGTCCCGCATGTTGCGCCCGCTCCACCCCGCGAACGGACCGTCGGTCAGGAACGCGAGCCATTCGGTGTGGGCGTGGAGCTGAACGTCGTGACCGGCGGCCAGGATCGGTCCCACCACCGCGTCCACCGCCGCCTGACCCCACAGCAGGCCGGGCAACGGATCGACGAAGAAGACCCCCTTCAGTCCGCAGGCGTCCAACTGCGCGATCTGATATCCCACGCCCACGGCTTGACGGTCCGCCGCACCCTCGATCGAGAGCCTGTGATTGGACCGGCGATCCACCGCCCGGCCGTGCACAAACAGCCCGGCGGAATATTCGGTATCTACGGTCAGGAAAACACTAAGCACGTCAGTCGCTAGACCTCGCGCGTTGAACGATCGGTAAACGCGGCGATCGCCCGCCCGACGGCGATCCGTCCGACGGGCGGGCCCTCAAGCCGGGAGAAGCCGTCGTTCACCAGCCTCGCGCAGCATCGACTTCTGCAGCTTCTCGAACGCCCGCACCTCGATCTGACGCACCCGCTCGCGGCTGACGCCGTAGACTTGGCTCAGTTCCTCCAG
Organism: Sphingomonadaceae bacterium; assembly: GCA_965261015.1. Classification (GTDB taxonomy): domain Bacteria; phylum Pseudomonadota; class Alphaproteobacteria; order Sphingomonadales; family Sphingomonadaceae; genus CBDHCC01. Next base: position 1,761,295 of record CBDHCC010000001.1, on the reverse strand, counting down.
GGTGCGCGGATCGTCGGTCAGACGCCGTTCGGTCAGGATATGCCGCTCGCGCTCGTTGAGCGAGGCCATCGCAGACGCCATCAACTCACGGCGCTGGGTGATCTCCTGATCCTCCGCGACCAGCGTGTCCTGCAACGGCTCTTCGGAGCGCAGGATATCCTGCCACTGGCTCTCGCCATCTTCCCGCATGGGCACGTTGAGCGACGTGTCGCCACCCATCGCCATGCGACGGTTCATCGAGACCACGTCGTCCTCGCTGACCTTCAGGTCGGTCGCGATCTTCGTCACGTCCGCCGGCTTCAGGTCGCCATCCTCGAACGCATCGATCTGGTTCTTCATCCGGCGAAGGTTGAAGAACAGCTTCTTCTGCGCCGCGGTGGTGCCCATCTTCACCAGGCTCCAGGACCGCAGGATATATTCCTGGATCGAAGCGCGGATCCACCACATGGCATAGGTCGCCAGGCGGAAGCCGCGTTCGGCGTCGAATTTCTTCACGCCCTGCATCAGGCCGATGTTGCCCTCGCTGATCAGCTCGCTGACCGGCAGGCCGTAGCCGCGATAGCCCATCGCGATCTTCGCCACCAAGCGAAGGTGCGATGTCACCAACTGCTTGGCGGCTTCCGGATCGGCGTGCTCCGCATAGCGCTTGGCGAGCATATATTCCTGCTCCGGCTGAAGCAGGGGGAATTTGCGGATCTCGCTCAGATAACGGTTGAGGCTCGCCTCCCCGCCCAATGCGGGGATGGTCGCCGGCAGATTGCTGGACATTCGTTGGCTCCCTTTTCACCGGCGGAACGGGCCGCCAGGCACTTGAGAGTCTTATAGCGCGAGACGCATGAATAGTTCCTGCAAATCGTGCGGCGGTGCAGCATCGAACCGCATCCGCGTCCCGGTGACCGGATGGTCGAACCCCAGCGTGGCCGCGTGCAGCGCCTGGCGGTGGAAGCCCAGCTCGTCCAGCAACGGCTGCAGCGGCCCGCCGCGCCGACGATAGAGCGGGTCGCCCAGCAGCGGGTGGCCCAGGTGCGCCAGATGGACCCGGACCTGGTGGGTGCGGCCCGTCTCCAGCCGGCACTCCAGCCGGGTCGCGCCCCGCAGCGCCTCGACGGTGCGATAGTGCGTGACGGCCCGCTTGCCCCGCCCGTCCGCCACCACCGCGCGCGCCATGCGATCGCGATCGGACCGGCCGAGAGGGGCGTCCACCGTGCCGGAAGGCGGCAGAACCCGGCCCTGAACCGCCAGATCGTAGCGGCGCTCCACCGAATGGGCGGCGAACTGCCGCGCCAGCCCCTCGTGCGCCGCGTCGGTCTTCGCGACGACCAGCAATCCAGAGGTGTCCTTGTCGATCCGGTGGACGATCCCCGGCCGCTCCACGCCGCCGATGCCGGACAGGCGGCCCGCGCAGTGGTGCAGCAGGGCGTTGACCAGCGTGCCGTCGGCGTGGCCGGCGCTGGGGTGGACGACCAGCCCGGCCGGCTTGTCGACGACGACCAGCGCCTCGTCCTCGTGCACGATGGCGAGCGGGATGTCCTGCGCCAGGGCGTCGGCTGGGGCGGCGTCCGGCACGAGCAGGCGCCATTCGCCCGGCGCGATGGCCGCCGCGGGGTCGCGCACGGCGTGCCAATCCTGGCCCTCCCGTCGCTGGGCGCGCCCGTCGCGGATGAGGACCTTGACCCGTTCCCGCGACAAGGGCGAACCGTCGGCGAGCGTCCGGTCGACCCGTTCGCCCGCCCGATCGGGGCCGATCGTGATCCGTTGCTCGTCCATGCGCCGGCTGTCCGTCAGCGCCGCCGCGATGGCAAGGGGCGGGATGCCGACGCTTGCCTTGCGCTCCGCCCCGGCGCGCGCCAATAGCCGGAGCGTTCCGCCACCCCCGACAAGGATCGCCATGGCCGCCGACCTGGACTTCGCAAGCTTCCTCAGTTCGCGTCTGTGCCACGACCTGTTGAGCCCCATCGGCGCGTTCTCCAACGGCCTGGAGTTGCTGGAGGACGAGGCGGACCCGCAGATGCGCGCGCGGTGCATGGAGTTGCTGCACGAAAGCGCGCGCGCGTCGGTCGCCAAGCTGCGCTACTTCCGTTTGGCGTTCGGCATGGCGGGGGGTTACGGCGACACCGTGGCCCTGGACGAGGCGCGGACGATCGTGGAGGCCATGTTCGGCGGCGGTCGCACCCGCATCGAATGGATGTCGGAGGCGACCACGATCGCCAAGCCGGCGATGCGCCTGCTGCTGAACCTGGTGCTGGTCGCCGGCGACGCGCTGGTGCGCGGCGGCGAACTGACGATCGGGTTGGAAAGCGCGGCGGCGGGCACGGAAATCGTGGTGCGGGCCGCGGGCGACCGGGTGATCGTGGACCGCGAGATCGCGGCCGCGCTGGACCCGTCGGCCGACACGCCCGCGCTGTCGGCGCGCACGTCGGTGGCTCACCTGATCCGGTCGTTGGTCGATGAGGAGGGCGGCACGCTGCATTATGGCGGGGTGCAGGCCGGGGCCTTGCTGCTGGGCGCAACCCTGCCGCCGCCGGACGCCGCCGTCGGTTCCCCCGGCGTGGCGCGGGCCCGCTTTTCCTGATGCCCCTCGGCCACGCTCGGTGATCGAGCGGCCGTCCCCGAATTTCGACGCGCGCGACGGCACGGTCCGCGCGGTGGTGCTGCACTATACCGGCATGAAGACGGCCGAAGACGCGATCGAGCGGCTGTGCGATCCCGCCGCCAAGGTGTCGGCGCACTATCTGGTGACGGAGGAGGGGGAGGTCGTCCGCATGGTGGCGGAGGGGGACCGCGCATGGCACGCCGGCCAGTCGCACTGGCGCGGAATGCACCGCCTGAACGATGTCAGCGTGGGCGTCGAGATCGTCAATCCGGGGCACGAATGGGGCTATCGCCCGTTCCCCGACGCGCAGATCCGCGCGCTGATCCCGCTGGTCGCCGCCATCCGCGAGCGCCACGACGTGCCCCGCGCCAACGTGGTCGGCCATTCCGACGTGGCACCGGCCCGCAAGGACGATCCGGGCGAACTGTTCCCGTGGGACCGCCTGGCGCGCCACCGACTGTGCCTGCCCCGACCCGACCAGGCCGTCGCCGATCCGATGTGGAGCGATGCGGCGTTCCTGGTGGCGTTGCAGCGCTGGGGCTACGATGTGTCGGACGGACCCGCGGCGGTGCGTGCCTTTCAGCGCCGATGGCGGCCGGACCGGATCGACGGGATCGCGGACGGCCAGTGTCGCGCGATCCTGCTGCATCTGCTGCTGGCGCGCGAGGCGGGGGAGAGCCGTTAGCGGGCGTTCGCTTCCGGGCTGTCGACCGCCAGCGTGATGATGGTGAACAGCAGGTGTCGCTGCTCGTTCGTGACCTCGACGCGGAAGTCTCGACCGTCCCACAGCACGTCGGGTTCGTCGGTCATCACCGCGCCGGCGAAGCGAATCGCCTCTTTCCGGGCGGCGCCCTGGTCGGCAAGCTCCACTCCGTCAGGGTCCCAGTCCCGTGTTCCGTCGGCCGTATGAAAGTAGTAGCGAGGCACGGTTTGTCCCTTTCGATCAACTTGTTGGACAGGGCGGTCAACGCGCGGTCGGGCAATCGGATGCGAGGACCAATCGGGATTAGCGCTTTACGCGGCGAGCGCTGGAGCCGATGAAGCGCAGGCCAGAGGGCCGGGCGACCGCGTCGGGACGTGTCCCGTCGAGGAAAGTCCGGGCTCCGCGGAGGAACGGTGCCGGGTAACGCCCGGCGGGGGTGACCCCAGGGACAGTGCCACAGAAAGCGAACCGCGACGGCTTCGGCCACGTCAGGGCGAACGGGTGCGGCAAGAGCGCACCGAGGTCCTGGCAACAGGATCGGCGACGGCAAACCCCACCGGGAGCAAGATCGAATAGGAACGGCACGGGGCAACCCAGCGCTCCTCCGGCGCGTCGTTCGGGTTGATTGCTGGAGCGCGTCGGCAACGGCGCGCCGAGAGGAATGGTCGCCCCCGCCCCGGCGGGACAGAACCCGGCTTACAGGCCCTCTGGCACCCATCATCGCCGTGGATCGAGAGGCGGGTGGCGGTCGGGCGGGTGCGCGCCTATCTGGCGGGCATGGCGCGCAACGGACGATCGAACGACTGGGGGTTCCCGCGCTGGCGCCCGTACGGAACGGCCGGCACGGCGGCGGAGCCGGTCCGGCTGTGCGACCGCTATGGCTGCCCCGAAAAGGGCGATCGGCCAGCGCCCAAGCGGGCCGACGGACCCGAACGCTGGTACTTCTGCGAGCCGCACGCGGCGGAATACAATCGCAATTGGAACTACTTCGAGGGGCTGAGCGCCGAGGAGGCGGCGCGCCGCGAAAGCTCCGAACGCGCGCAGGCTGGCGGGTTCGAGGCTGCGGGCCATTACCGCTGGGCGGGTCCGGGCGATGGCACCCGCACGCGCGACGAGATGCGCGCGTTGGAGGTGCTGGAGCTGGAGCCGGACGCGGATTTCGAGGCGGCGCGGGTCGCCTGGCGCGCGCTCGCCAAGCGCACTCATCCCGACGTCGCGCCCGGGGACGCCGGGGCGGCCGAACGGTTCGCGCAAGGGCAGGCCGCCTTCGCCGTCTTGCGCGCGTCCGCCGTGGCGCGGGGCGAGGTCGCGGCGTGAAGACGGAGGTGCGGGCGAACTGGACGTCGGCGGTGCTGGTCTGTCGCAAGTGCCAGAAGAAGGTGGGCAAGCGGTTCGGCGTCGACGGCGACCAGACGCTGGCCAAGGCGCTGCGGCGAGAGGTCGGCGCGGGCAAGGGGCGCAAGGCGGCGCTGGGTGTGGTGGAGACCGCCTGCCTGGGCGTGTGCCCCAAGGGCTCGGTGACCGTGCTGAACGCCACCAGCCCGGGCCGCTGGCGGCTGGTGCCGCCGGGTGCCACTGGGGCGCAGGTGGCGGCGATGCTGGGGCTTGCGCCGCCGAAGACGTAACGCGTCAGTCGCCGGCCATGCGCGACGCCGTGGCCCGGATCAGGCCGATCATATTGGGAATGCCCTGCGTGCGGCTGGACGACAGCTGGGCCGACAGCTGGAACGGCTCCAGCTCGGCCGCGATGTCGGTCGCCAGGATCTCGCTCGCGGTGCGGTCCTGAACGGCGGCGAGCACGAGCGCGATGATGCCTTTCGTGATCGCGGCGTTGCTGTCGGCCAGGAAGTGCAGCCGGCCGTCCTCGCGCGGGAGCGGCGCGGTCCAGACGCTCGCCGAACAGCCCCGCACCAGGGTCGCATCGGTCTTCAACGCGTCGGGCATGGGCTCCAGTTCGCGACCCAAGTCGATCAGCAGGCGATAGCGGTCGTCGGGATCCAGGAGCTGGAAGTCGTCCAGGATCGGGGCGAGGGCGGGCAGCGTCATGGACCCGCGTCTAGGGCCGATCGCCCCCAGCGGCTAGTCGGGCCGCTACAGGTCCACGCCCGCCGCGATCGCCTCCAGCCGGCGCACGCGCTCCCGCAGGTCGGCCAGTTCGATCCGCGCGCCGGCGCTGGGTTCCGGCTCGACCGCGCGCCCAATCTGCAGCCGGCGGACCGACAGCCAGTCGCGCCAGCCGATCAGGCTCAGACCGCCCGCGATCGCCAGGCCGATCAGACCGGTGGCGGCCAGGATGAGGGTGCTGTCCACGCCGTCAGTCCCGCAGGTCTTCGATCTCTCGCGACAGGCGGCCCGAAGGATCCGTCAACGCGCGTTCCAGAACCTGAACCCGTTGCCGAAGGGCCAGCACGTCGTCGCGCAGGGCCGCGGTTGCGGGGCCGGCCGCGTCCATGCCCAGTCGGCTGCGGCGACTCAAAACCTTTCCGATGGTGGCGATCAGCACGATGCCCAGCACCATGATGGCGGTCCAAGCGTCCATGGTCTCCTCTCCTCTTCGTCCGTTCAGTTGGCGGGGCCGCGCAGCCCCTCGATTTCGCGGCTCAGCCGCACGCCGTCGTCCGTCACGATCCGTTCGACCGTCGCCAGCCGGTCCTTGAGCGATCCCACCTCGGCGCGCAGCTGCGCGTTCTCGCCCGTCAGCAGACTGATGCGGTCGTCGTTCGCGCTCTGGGGCAGCAGCTTCTGTCCCCAGGGCCCGGTCAGCGGATAGCCGGCCTTGATCTTCATGCGCGTCACCAGGACCCACGCGATCGTGCCGAACAGGCTGGGGATCACGACCAGCGGGACCAACGCCTCGGTGAGGAAGTAGGGATCCACGCTCAGTCCTCCCGCTCTTGCCGCAGCCGGTCGATCTCGTCCGACAGGCGCTTGGAGGGGTCCGTGGCGATGCGTTCGAGCACGGCGAGGCGCTCTTCCAAGCGCCCGATCTTGCCGGTCAGCCGCTCATTCTCGCTGGTCAGCAGGTCGACGGCGCGGCCGTCCTCCACTCCGTCCCGCCGCACGGTCGATCCCCAATCGTCGGTGATGGGATAACCGTGCTTGGCGCGGATCGCCGTGGTGACGACCCAGGCCAGCATCGACATGCCGATGATCGCCAGGATGAAAAACGGTCCGCCGAAACCCATGATGCTCGTCCCCTTGTCCTGTGCGCGCTTAGCGCAGATCGTCGATTTCCCGCGCCAGGTCGCGGTTGCGGCTGGTGTAGAGCGTTTCCAAGTCGGCGAGGCGCCGATCGATGGCGCGATAGCGCGACTGCACCTCGCGCGCGGTGCGGCCCGGCGCGGCGCGCACACCCTGCCAGAACTTCTGCTCCTCGCGCTCGACATAGAGGCCGTCGGGCTTTTTCGGTGCCATCATGGCGATGGCGAAATAGGCGAAGATCGCCCAGCCTGTCGCCAGAATAAGAACGATCAGACCGAGTCGGACGAGCAGCGGGTCGATGCCGGTGTAATCGGCGATGCCAGCGGCCACGCCTGCGACCTTGCCATTCTGCTTGTCGCGATAGAAGCGGGTGTGAGTGGTCGGCATGGTTCAGATCCTCCGGCTGTCGGTGCGGCTGCGCTCCAGCGCCTCCAGCCGCTCGAGGCGATCGTCAGGGGCCGAAAGGCGCCCGCGCGGATTCCAGTCCGGGTTGTCGGCGGCGGCGATCCGTTCGATCACTTCCAGGCGATCATCGATCCGACGGGCATGTTCATACAAGTCTTGAAGCAGTTGCTCGTCATCGCTCGTGAGCGTCGCTCCCTTCTTCCACTTGGTGATGTAATGGAATACGATCCAGGGCAGTAGGATGAGCGGCGCCAGAATACCGATGACGGCGACTATGAACCCTCCGAAATCCATGTCAGCCCTCCTTTCCGGCGGCACGCGCCTTGAGTTTGTTGAGTTCGGCCTCCACCGAGTCCTCGGCCGCCAGGTCACTGAACTCGTCCTCCAGCGACCGCTGATTGCCAAGCGACAGCGCTTCGGCCTGGCCTTCGGCATGGTCGGCGCGGCGTTCGAGCAGTTCGAAGCGGGCGAGCGCGTCCTTCGTCTTCTCGCCGCCATAGGCTTCGCGCAGCCGCATCGCGTTGGTGGCCGACGTCAATCGGGTCGCGATCGCGTTCTGACGCGAACGCGCGTCGTTCAGCTTGGCCTGCAGCTTGGCGATGTCGCCTTCGTAGGACGACAGGCTGGCGTCCAGCTGCCCCGCCTCCGCCTTCAGCTGCGCGGCCATGTCGCAGGCCTTGTTCTTCTCGACCAGCGCCGCGCGGGCCAGGTCCTCGCGGCCTTTCGACAACGCCAGCTCGGCCTTTTCGGTCCAGCTGTCCGCCAGGTCGTTCAGGCGGGTGACGTGACGCCGCATCTCCTTCTGGTCGGCGATGGCGCGGGCGGCCGACGCGCGGACCTCGACCAGCGTGTCCTCCATCTCCAGGATAATCATCCGGATCGTCTTGGCGGGATCGTCCGCACGATCGATCAGATCGGTCATGTTGGCCGCGATGATGTCGCGGGTGCGGGAAAAGATGCCCATCAAAAGGTCCTCGATAGTGGTCTGGCGGCCGGCGATGTCGCGCCCAGCCATGAGCGAGTCGGTCGGGAGCAGTCTGCCGTCCTGCGGAAGCGGAGGGAACTGTTGGGTCATCGAACTCCTCTTGCGACACCGACGTCGCTTAGACTGGGTATCTGCAAGAGGCGTGCCAAGCCTGATTGCCTGGGGAGGCGATGTCACGAACGTGGTGTCCCTTGCCAACGGTTGGGGTCCTGCGCCAAGGTGGCGCATGGATCGCACTGTTCAGGTCGTGGGACAAGCCGGCGCGTTCCTGGACGCCCTGGAACTCGCCAGCGCCGCCGCCGCCCTGGAGCGGCCCGTGCTGGTGGTGGGCGAGCGCGGCACGGGCAAGGAACTGGTCGCCGAACGCCTGCACCGCCTGTCGGCGCGCTGGTCCGGCCCGCTGGTCACCGTCAATTGCGCCGCCCTGCCGGAGCAGCTGATCGAGGCGGAGCTGTTCGGTCACGAGGCGGGTGCCTTTACCGGTGCCACGAAGGCGCGGGCCGGCCGGTTCGAGGAGGCGGACGGGGGCACTCTGTTCCTGGACGAACTCGCCACCCTGTCGGCCGCCGCGCAGGAACGGCTGTTGCGCGCCGTGGAATATGGCGAGGTTACGCGGATCGGGTCCAACCGACCCCTGCGACCCGACGTGCGGATCGTGGCCGCGACCAACGAGCATCTGCCGGCACTCGCGCAGGCGAACCGCTTCCGGGCTGACCTGCTCGACCGTCTGTCTTTCGAAGTGGTCACCCTGCCGCCGTTGCGCGAGCGGGAGGGCGACGTGCTGGTGCTCGCCGATCATTTCGGCCGGCGCATGGCGGCCGAGCTGGAGTGGGAGAGCTGGCCGGGGTTCGGCGACACGGCGACCGCCCTGCTGGTGGCGCATCGCTGGCCGGGCAATGTGCGGGAGCTTCGCAACGTCGCCGAACGCGCGGTCTATCGGTGGCGGACACCCGGAGCGCCGGTCGACGCGCTGGTGCTCGACCCATTCGAGTCCCCGTGGCAGCCACCGAGCGCGCCAGCCGCCCAGCGGGCCGCCGAGCCGGAGGTGGCGGAGAGGGAGCCCGTCAGCGACCTGAAGGCCGCCGTCGACGCGTTCGAGCGCGAGCTGGTGGCCGACGCGCTGGAGCGGTGCCGCTTCAACCAGCGCGCCGCCGCCCGCGCACTGGGCTTGAGCTACGACCAGCTGCGCCACGCGGTGAAGCGGCACGGGCTGGTCTGAGGCCATCGGAGCCAAACGTCGCCGCCCTCGTTCCCCCCAGAGACCCTTCCCAACGAGACGAGGAGACGCCGCATGGCTTTCGAACTTCCCCCGCTGCCCTACGCTTACGACGCGCTGGAGCCGACCATCAACAAGGAGACGATGGAGCTGCACCACGACAAGCACCATGCCGGCTACACGTCCAAGCTGAACGACGCGGTGGAGAGCGACCCCAAATTGCAGGGCAAGTCGATCGAGGACATCATGGGCATGATCTCGTCCCTGCCGGCCGGCGTGCGGAACAACGGTGGCGGCTATTGGAACCACGATTTCTTCTGGAAGACGATGGCCAAGGGCGGGGGTCAGCCGTCCGGCGCGCTGAAGGACGCGATCGACCGCGACTTCGGGTCGCTGGACGCGATGAAGGAGCAATTCAACACCGCCGGGGCCGGCCAGTTCGGTTCGGGCTGGTCGTGGCTGATCGCCGATCCGTCGGGCAAGCTGTCGATCACGTCCACGCCCAATCAGGACAACCCGCTGATGGACCTTGCCGAGACGAAAGGTACCCCGGTCCTGGGCAACGACGTGTGGGAACACGCCTATTACCTCACCTATCGCAACGATCGCGGTGCCTATCTGAAGGCGTGGTGGGACGTGGTGAACTGGGACGAGGCGGCTCGCCGCTACGACGCCGTCGTCGGCTGATCGGCGCGCGATAGGCTCCGGATCGCCATCGGGTCGCCATCGTGTGGCGACCCGGGTCGACGTTTGACCCTAGCTCTTCGGCGGTGCCGTGGCCTCATCGGCTCCTGCGACCGTCAGACCGTGGCGCATCATCATGGGTAGGTTGGCCAAGCCAAATGCCAGGCTGAGTCCGGTCACGCCCCACACTTTGACCGTCAGCCACCGGTCGAAGGAGAGGGTGGCCACAAGCGCTTCGTTCAGCACGGCCAGCGCTACGAAGAACAAGGCCCAATTGCGCGAAAGCAAGTGCCACCCCTCGTCTGACAGGCCGTCATAGGCCGCCGCCAGCAATCGTTTCAGCAGAGCCTCTCCGCGAAGGAGGCCAAGCCCTAGAACCGTGGCGAACAGGCCATAGATGATGGTCGGCTTGTGCTGGATGAAGGCTGGATTGCGGAAATAGAGCGTCAGTGCGCCGAACCCCACGACCAGGATCGCGGACAGCCACAGCATCGGCGATACGCTGCCATGACGCCACCAACTGATCCCGATCGCCAGCAGGGTCGCCACCATGAACACCGCCGTGCCGGTCAGGGTGGCCGTCAGCGGGTTGTCCTGCGGCGAGGACAGTCGATAGGCCACGAAGAACAGCAGCAGCGGACCGAAATCGATGGCGAAGCCGAGCCAGCCGGCCGGAGCGCGTTCTCTTTGTGCGCTCACGCCGGTGCTTCCGCCGGCAGCCCCGCGATGGCGCGGGCAAGATCGCGCGCGGCGAAGGGGCGCAGGTCGTCAATACCCTCGCCAACGCCGATCGCGTGGATCGGCAGTCCGCTCTTCGCCGCGGCGGCGACCAGCACGCCGCCGCGCGCCGTGCCGTCCAGCTTGGTCATCACCAGCCCCGTCACGCCCGCGTCCTGGGCGAACACGTCGATCTGCGAGAGCGCGTTCTGCCCCGTGGTGGCATCCAATACGAGCAGCGTGTCGTGCGGCGCGTCGGGGTTCAGCCGGCCGAGCACGCGCCGGATCTTCGACAGTTCATCCATCAGCTCACGCTTGTTCTGAAGCCGCCCGGCCGTGTCCACGATCAGCACGTCCGTGCCCTGGGCCGTCGCGGCCTTGACCGCGTCGAACACGACGGAGGCGGGATCGCCGCCTTCCGCGCCCGCGATCAGCGGGACGCCGGCGCGGTCGGCCCACACCCGCAACTGCCCGATCGCGGCCGCGCGGAAGGTGTCGCCCGCCGCCAGCAGGACCGAATAGTCCTCCTCCCCCAGCATTTGCGCCAGCTTGGCGATGGTGGTCGTCTTGCCCGATCCGTTCACGCCCACCACCAGGATGACGTGCGGGCGGGGAAAGCCGGTGATCTGCAACGGGCGGGCCACGGGTTCGAGGACCTGTTCGATCTCCGCCGCGATCAGTGTTCGGATGCCGTTCTCCGTCAGCTCACGATCGTAGCGTCCGTCGGCCAGTCGGTCGCGGATGCGCGCGGCCGTCGCGGGTCCCAGGTCGGACGCGATCAGCGCCTCCTCGATCGCGTCGAGCGCGTCGGCCGACAGCGGCTCTTTGGTCACCAGGCCGGCCAGATTGTCGCCGACCCGCTCGGATGTGCGGCGCAGCCCGCCGAACATGCGATCCCGCCAAGTCGTCATCCGAGCGCCTCCAGGTCGATGGTGCCGTCGAACACGTGCGTGGCCGCGCCGGTCATGGTGATCGTGCCGCCCGCCTGCCACGCGATCTCCAGCGTGCCGCCGGGCAGGGTGACGCGCACCGGCGACGTCGCGCGTCCGCCGCGGATCGCCGCCACCGCCGCCGCGCACGCGCCCGTGCCGCAGGCGAGCGTCAGACCCGCCCCGCGCTCCCACACTCGCAGCGCCAGCCCCTCGTCGCTGACGGCCGCCACCCCGACATTCACCCGGTCAGGGAAAGCGGGGTCGCCCTCGATCTCCGGGCCCAGCCGACCCAGCGGCACGGCGTCCACGTCCGGCACGAAGAAGACGACGTGCGGGTTGCCCACATTGACCGCGACCGGTTTGGAGAGCGAACTCCAGGCGAGGGGCAGGGCGGACGTGTCCATTGGAAAGGCGAGCGGAATCTGTTCCCATCCGAAGCGCGGCTCGCCCATATCCACAGCGACATCGGACCCGGCGGATCGCGCATGGAGAATGGCGCCCGCGCTCTCGATCGCGACCGGTCGGTCGAACAGGCTGGCGACGCAGCGCGTGGCGTTGCCGCACGCCTCCGCCTCGCCGCCGTCGGGGTTGAAGATGCGGATCGCCACGTCCGCCCTCTCCGACCGATCGAGGATGATCAGCTGGTCGCACCCGACACCACGATGGCGATCGGCCAAGGCTCGTCGGGTCGCCCGGGATGGCTCGAAGGGCGTGTCGCGCGCGTCCAGGACGACGAAATCGTTGCCAAGGCCGTGCATCTTGCGGAAAGCGACGCGCATCGCGGGCGCTCTAGGTGGCGGGTCCGGCTCTGTCCACCGCGGCCACGTCCGCGTGGCGCGGTGCGATCACCCGCGAATGGCAGCCCGGTGCGGCACGGCCGGCACCCGGTCGACGACGTCGCGGCCCCGCGCGCTCAACAGGCGTTCCGTGGCGGCGAGCGAGGCGGCGCGACCGAAGTGCCAACCCTGCGCGCGACCGATGCCCAGCCCCTGCAGCCGCGCCGCCACGTCGGCGTTCTCCACCCCCTCCGCGATGGTCGGCAGGTCCAGGCTTTCGGCCAGCCGCGCGATGGCGGTCACGATCGCCAGGCTGTTCGCGCTCTCGGCCATCGTGCCCACGAAGGCGCGGTCGATCTTGATGCTGTCCAGCGGCAGCGCGCGCAGGTGGGACAAGGACGAGAAACCGGTGCCGAAGTCGTCCAGCGCGACCGACACACCCTGATTCTTCAGGCTGCGCATGGTGGTGTCCGCCAGCGCCATGTTCTCGAACACGCAGGTCTCGGTGATCTCGATCTCCAGGCGCTCGGGCGCGAAGCCGCATTCGGCCAGCATCTGGACGACTTTTTGCGCGAACCAGGGATCGCGCAGCTGGACGGGCGAGATGTTGATGGCGATCGACAGGTCCGCGTCCCAGCCGCGCGCGGTCACCAGGGCCTGTCGCGCGACATCCATCGACAAGGCCGCAATCAACCCGTTCTCTTCGGCCACGGGAATGAAGACGTCCGGCATGACCTGCCCATCGGTCGGGCTGTTCCAGCGCGCCAGCACCTCGAAGCCGCAGATGCGGCCGGTGGCGAGGTCGACCTGCGGCTCGAAATACGGGACGAATTCGCCGCGCGGGATGCCGAGGCGGATGCCGCGTTCCACCGCGCCGCGCTTTCGCACGTCCGTTTCCATGTCGGGAGCGAACCACGCATAGCGGTTCCGACCGGCCCGCTTGGCCGCATACATGGCCAGATCCGCACGCCGGACGAGCGCGTCCACCCGCAGCGCCATGGGCTCCAGCCGGGCCAGTCCAATGGACGCGCCGATGTGTACCGTGTGGCCGTCCACCACCAGCGGCCGGGCGAGATCGCGGACCAGCCGCAACGCGAACTCCTCGGACCGCTGGTCGCCGGCGGTCGGCGGCAGGGCGAGCGCGCAGACGAACTCGTCACCGCCCAGGCGCGCGATCAGCGCTCCGTCGGGAAGGGCCGCGCGGATCAGGTCGGCCACCTGCATCAGCAGCGTGTCGCCGGTCGAATGGCCGTGCGCGTCGTTCACGTTCTTGAAGTTGTCCAGGTCCAGCAGCGTGACGACCACCTCCAGCCCGGCCATGCGGCTCTCGCTGATCAGGCGTTCGCCTTCGACGTGGAGGGAGCGGCGGTTCAAGAGGCCCGTCAGCGGGTCCGCGTCGGCGAGCGCGCGCGCCGCGTCCTCCGCGTGCCGACGTTCCTGCACTTCGCGCTGAAGGTCGCGGCAGCGGCGCCAGCCGAACAGGATCAGCGCGACGTTCAGGACAACCGCGGTGGCCAGCATCCGGTCGGTCACGGCGAAACCCTGGCCGGTCAGCCCCTTCACCGCGGCCGCCACGACCTCTCCGTTCGTCACGAACAGGACGATGGCCGCCAGGGTGACGAAGCCCGCCAGCAGATCCTGTCCGGTGGCGGCGAGCGCGTCCGATCGTTCGCGGCCGACGGCCGGCGCGACCACGCGGGGCGAACGGAAGCTCATCGGCACATCTCCATGACGAAGCGGTAGAAAGCCAATCGTGGAGATCGGGTTAAGCCTGCCCTCCCGGCCCGCGCGGCTTGCCCGACCGTGCGCGTTGCTTTAGGACCGGCTTTGTCCCGTTGGGATGTGGAACGCGCCGGTCGGGGCGGCCCACCCGCACGCTGGTCGGCGAGGTTTCGCCCACCGGCGTCCTTTGCGTTGTGGCCCGGACGGGCCCAGGAGTGGCGACGATGTTCGACAGTCTCAGCGATCGCCTGGGCGAAGTCTTTGGCCGGCTGCGCGGCCGCGGTGCCCTGAACGAAGCGGACGTGCGCGAGGCCATGCGCGAGGTGCGGATCGCGCTTCTGGAAGCAGACGTGGCGCTGCCGGTGGTGCGCGAGTTCGTGGGCCGGGTCACCGAGCGGGCCGTGGGGCAGGAGGTGCTGCGGTCCATCACGCCTGGCCAGCAGGTCGTGAAGATCGTCCATGACGAGCTGGTCGCCACGCTGGGCGAATCCGCCGACCTGAACCTGGCCGTCAGCCCGCCCGCCGTGGTGATGATGGTCGGCCTGCAGGGATCGGGCAAGACGACCACCACGGCCAAGCTGGCGCGGCGGCTGAAGAAGGACGGCAAGCGCGTCCTGATGGCGTCGCTGGACGTCAACCGCCCGGCCGCGCAGGAACAGCTGGCGACGCTGGGCACGCAGACGGAGGTCACGACGCTGCCGATCGTGGCGGGCCAGCCGCCCGTCGAGATCGCCAAGCGTGCGCTGAACGCCGCCCGCTTGCAGGGCTTCGACGTGCTGATGCTCGACACCGCCGGCCGGCTGCACGTCGACACGCAGTTGATGGACGAGATGCGGGCGGTATCCGCCACCGCCTCTCCGACCGAGGTGCTGTTGGTCGTCGACGCCCTGACCGGGCAGGACGCGGTCAACGTGGCGCGCTCGTTCGGCGAGCAGGTGTCGCTGACCGGCGTGGTCCTGACGCGGATGGACGGCGACGCGCGCGGCGGGGCGGCGCTCTCCATGCGGGCGGTCACCGGCCAGCCCATCAAATTCGCTGGCACCGGCGAAAAGCTGGACGCGATCGAACCCTTCCGGCCCGATCGGGTGGCCGGCCGGATCCTGGGCATGGGCGACGTGGTCAGCCTGGTCGAGCGCGCGGCCGAGACCATCCGGGAAGAGGACGCGGAAAAGCTCGCCGGCCGCATGGCCAAGGGCAAATTCGACCTCAACGACCTCAAGATGCAGCTGAACCAGATGAAGGCGATGGGCGGCATCGGCGCGCTGGCGGGGATGATCCCCGGTATGAAGAAGGTGCAGGCCGCGGCCGCGAACACCGACGAGCGCGTGCTGTTGCAGCTTGGCGCGATCATCGATTCGATGACGCTGAAGGAACGCGGTCAGCCCGGCATCCTGACCGCCAAGCGCAAGATCCGCGTCGCCAAGGGGTCCGGCACGACGGTGCAGGACGTCAACCGCCTCCTCAAGATGCACAAGGAGATGGAGGGCGCCATGAAGAAGATCAAAAAGATGGGTGGCCTCAAAGGTCTGGGCGCGCTGTTCGGCAAGGGCGGAATGGGGGCCGTCGGCAGCCAGTTGGGCCTGCCCAGCGGTGCCATGCCCGACCTGCCCCCCGGCCTGATGCCGCCCGGCGGCAAGTTTCCACGATAACCGACTAGAACGAAGGAAGAAACACCATGTCCATTGCAATCCGGCTGTCGCGCGGCGGCTCCAAGAAGCGCCCCTATTACAAGATCGTCGTGGCCGATGCGCGCAGCCCGCGCGACGGCCGCTTCATCGAGCGGATCGGGAGCTACAACCCGCTGCTGGCCAAGGACGACGAGAAGCGCGTGACGCTGGACGCCGACCGCGCCAAGCACTGGCTGGGCGTGGGCGCGCAGCCGTCCGACCGTGTGGCGCGCTTCCTGGACGCGGCGGGCGTGCGCGAGCGTGCGGCGCGCAACAACCCGAACAAGGCGAAGCCCGGCGAGAAGGCGACCGAGCGTGCCGAGGAGCGGGCCGAGAAGCTGGCCGCGGCGGAAGCGGCCGCCAAGGAACTGGCGAACGCGCCAGCGGCCGAGCCGGAGACGCCGGCCGCCGAGCCCGAGCCGACGGACGCGGCACCAACGGACGGCGGCGAGGCCGCCACCAATGAGTCGACACCGATCGCGGACGCCGGTGACACCGCCGACACGACCACCGGCGAATCCTCGCAGCAGCCCGCCGAGGGGTGAACCCCGCGCCCGACCGACCCGTCACCCTGGCCGCCATCATCGGCGCGCACGGGGTGGCGGGCGAGGTCCGCCTGAAGCTGTTCACCGACGATCTGTCCCCCTATCGCTCCTTCAATGGCGGAGCACTGACCCTGTCGTCGCTGCGCCAGGGGTCGAACGGCACGATCGCGCGGTTCGCCCAAGTGGCGGACCGCACGGCGGCGGAGACGTTGCGAGGCACGGAACTGACGGTGCCCCGCTCCGCGCTGCCGCCGCTTGAGGACGGAGAATTCTACTTCGCCGACTGGGTCGGTCTTCCGGTGCGGTCGGGCGGCGAGCCGGTCGGCGAGGTGTCGGCGGTCCACGACTTTGGCGCCGGACCGCTGATCGAGGTGGCGCTGACGGGCGGCAAGGCCCGGCCCTTGGTGCCCGTCGCCGAAGCCATGCTGGAGGGCGACGCCGTCACCGTCGATTCGGAGTGGCTGGCGTAGGGCGCGAGCGCCGACGGGTGGCGTCAGACTGACGCCAGCGTCGTCCGGCCCGCCTCTCGCACCAGCGGCCGGTCTTCCGCCAGGTCGTTCCGGATCGTCACCGCCGCGACGCCCGCCTGGCCCATGGCGTGGCTGATCTGGTCCAGCCCCAGCACCACGTCGCCGGCCGCATAGAGGCCTGGAACGTCCGTGCGCTGACGCTCGTCCGTCGGCAGGCAGCCCCCGTCGCCCAACGACGCGCCGACCTGCCCCGCCAGTTCCGAGTGGATGTCGGACCCCAGCGCCGGATAGACGCTGTCAAAGGCCACGACACCGTCGGCCGTCGGGACCGCCAGGCGGTCGCCGTCGATCCACGGTCCGTCGCACGGCCCGTCCACCAGCCGGATGCCGAGCGCGCGTGCCTGTGCCGCGTCGTCTTCGTCCAGCCGGTGGTCGCCTTCCGGCGCGATCAGGGTGATGTCGGCGGTGTAGCCGCGCAGGAACACGGCCTCCCTTATGCCATGCTCGTCCGTGCCGATCACGCCCACCTTGCGGTCCGTCACCTCATAGCCGTCGCAGATCGGGCAGTAGCGCAGCAGTCCGCGGGCCAGCGCGTCGGCGTGGACCTCGTCCGACATGACCGGTCGGCGGTTGGTCACTCCGGTCGCCAGAAGGACGGTGCGCGCGTGCAGCGCGTCTGATCCAACCGTGGCGCGGAACCGCTCGCCGTCCCGCGCCAAAGCGGTGACCCTCCCGCCGGTCAGCCGCGCGCCATAGCGCCGCGCCTGTTCACGCATCCGATCCAGCAGCTCGGTGCCGGCGATGCCGTCCGGAAAGCCCGCGTGGTTGCGGGTCACCGGGATCCAGGCCGCGCGACTGTCGCCGGCGTCCACGACCAGCACCTTCAAGTGAAAGCGCGCCAGGTAGATCGCGGCGGTCAGGCCGGCCGGACCGCCGCCCACGATCAGGCAGTCGAGCGGCGAGGGGGTGGGGTCGTCGGACATGGTGCCGCCGCTAACACAGCGGCGTGCGCGCGGGGAGCGCCTTCTTCGCCGCCGGGTGCTATCGCCGCGCCCATGACCTTCGTCGCCACCGTCCTGACCCTCTATCCGCAGATGTTCCCCGGACCTTTGGGCGAAAGCCTGGCGGGACGCGCGCTGACCGAAGGACGATGGTCGCTGAACGCGGTTCAATTGCGCGACTTCGCAGCCGACCGGCACCGCACGGTCGACGACACGCCGGCGGGTGGCGGGCCGGGCATGGTCTTGAAGGCGGACGTGCTCGCCCGCGCGCTCGATGCGGTGGTGGGCGCGGGGCCGGTGGTGGCGGTGACGCCACGCGGCGCGCCGCTCACCCAGCGCCGGGTGCGCGCCCTGTCGGCGGGACCCGGCGTCACGATCGTGTGCGGGCGCTTCGAGGGGATGGACGAACGCGTGCTGGAGGCGCGCGGCGTCGAACAGCTGTCGATCGGCGACTATGTGCTGTCCGGCGGCGAACCGGCGGCGCTGGTGCTGCTGGACGCTTGCGTGCGCCTTCTCCCCGATGTTATGGGCGCGGCCGAGAGCGGCGAGCGGGAGTCCTTCGAGGACGGACTGCTCGAACACCCGCACTACACCCGACCCGCTTTGTGGGAAGGACGTGCGATCCCCGAGGTGTTGCGGTCGGGGGATCACGCGGCGATCGCGGCGTGGCGCAAGGCGCGCGCGATCGAGGACACACGGTCACGGCGGCCGGACCTGTGGGAGCGCTATCGTGGCGCTCGGGTCCCGTCGCCCTCTGGCGCGCGGCGAACAGACGAGGACTAGAGTGCGATGAACCTCATCCAGACGATCGAGGCCGAGGAAATCGGCAAGCTGGCCAAGACCATGCCCGACTTCCGCCCCGGCGACACCCTGAAGGTCGGCGTGAAGGTCGTGGAGGGCGAGCGCAGCCGTGTGCAGAACTTCGAGGGCGTGTGCATCGCCCGGTCGAACCGCGGCATGGGCTCGAACTTCACCGTGCGTAAGGTCTCGTTCGGAGAGGGTGTCGAGCGCGTGTTCCCGCTCTACTCGCCCAACGTGGACTCCGTGGAGGTGATGCGCCGCGGCGCCGTGCGTCGCGCGAAGCTGTATTACCTGCGCGGCCGCACCGGCAAGGCGGCGCGCATCAAGGAGCGGCGCGACCCGCGTCCGGCCAAGACGCCCGCCTGATCGGCTGACGCGCGCCATGGCCTGTATGGTCGCGGCGCGCCATCGGTTAAGGTTGTGTGGGGCGCGCTTGCCTTTGTCCGCCGCGCTGTAGGGCCGAGCCGCGATCGGCTGTCGGAAGGAGAGGACGGATGGGTTACCGGATCGCCGTGGTGGGAGCCACGGGCAATGTCGGGCGCGAGCTGCTGAACATCTTGGCCGAACGGGACTTCCCGGCCGACGAGGTCGCGGCCGTCGCCTCCTCGCGCTCGACTGGCGACACCCTGCCGTTTGGCGAGGGCGACCGCACGCTGAAGGTCCAGAACCTAGAGCATTTCGACTTCGCCGGCTGGGACATGGCGCTCTTCGCGGCCGGGTCGGACGCGACGAAGGTGCACGCGCCCCGCGCAGCAAAGGCGGGCTGCACGGTCATCGACAATTCGTCGCTGTATCGCATGGACCCCGACGTGCCCCTGATCGTGCCGGAGGTGAACCCAGACGCCATCGACGGCTATCGCGCCCGCAACATCATCGCCAACCCGAATTGCTCGACGGCGCAGCTGGTGGTGGCGCTGAAGCCCTTGCACGATCGCGCGCGCATTCGCCGGGTGGTGGTGGCGACCTACCAGTCCGTGTCCGGCGCGGGCAAGGCGGGCATGGACGAGCTGTTCGAACAGACCCGCGCGATCTTCGTGGGCGACGAGAAGACCCAGCGGACGTTCACCAAGCAGATCGCCTTCAACGTGATCCCCCACATCGACAGCTTCCTCGATGACGGCCAGACGCGCGAGGAGTGGAAGATGGTGGTCGAGACGAAGAAGATCCTGGACCCCCGGATCAAGGTCAGCGCGACCTGCGTCCGAGTGCCCGTCTTCGTGGGCCATTCGGAAGCCGTGAACGTCGAATTCGAGGACGAGCTAAGCGTCGAGGAGGCGCAGTCGATCCTGCGCGAGGCGCCCGGCGTCATGCTGATCGATAAGCGGGAGGACGGCGGATATGTCACCCCCGTCGAATGCGTCGGCGACGGGGCGACCTATGTCAGCCGGGTGCGCGAGGATCCCACCGTCGACAGCGGCCTGTCGCTGTGGGTGGTGAGCGACAATCTGCGAAAAGGGGCGGCGCTGAACGCCGTGCAGATCGCGGAACTGCTGGGGCGGCGTCACTTGAAGAAGGGGTGAGCGGGGTGGCGGAATCCCAGATGGGTAAAAGCCTCCTCGGACGTCTTCTTCGGCTGTTCAGCGGTACATCGCTGAAAGTCATGCGGCCTTAGGCTATACTCAAGGTTGGAGCTACCTCTACGGGTCGGCGTCGACTCTACCCACGGCTCAGGTGCTGACGGTCGGCCTCAATCCGACCGCGATTGCGCCTGGAGTGGAAGATTGGGATCAGATCGCCAACGCCTACCTGTCGCAGGACTGGACATCGTTCCGTCGCGGCCCGATGCTTCAGCGACAGGTCCGATTGCTGTTCGAGAGCCTCTTAGGGACCGATGTAAGCGCCGATGCCCCGCGCGTCGCCAGCTTGCAATATGTCCCGTTTCCGAGTCCATCATGGGCCAAGCTAAGTCGGCGGGGCGAGGCCCTGGCGGTTGGCGACCGCCTGTTTGAGTGGGTGCTAGAGCAAACGTCCGACTTGAAGTGGATCGTCTGCTTCGGCTCGACGGTGCTGCTTGACGCTATGCGACGCACGACCGGAGCGCGTGACGACCTGATGCGCCTGCCGCTAGGATGGGGCAAGATCACAGGGTCGAGATTGTTGACGACTCGCGGAGTGAAGGTAGGCATATTGCCGCACCTCAGCCGCTATTCCGTGTTCGGCCGGCCAGCCTCGCAGCCTGCTTTGCTGCGACTGCTGGGAGACAATGATGCCAGCGGCCGACCTTCGGTAGCGATGTGAGGACGCCCTGCACTACACGCGCAGTCTCGGCACCCGACGGAACCGAACTGGCGCTGCACGAGGTCGGGGAGGGGCGGCCCGTGCTGTTGCTTCACGGCTTGTTCTCCGACGCGCGCACAAATTGGATCAAGTTCGGCCATGCCGACCGCCTCGCCGCGGCGGGGTTCCGGGTGCTGATGCCGGACGCACGCGCGCATGGCGACAGCGCCGCGCCCCGGGACCCGGCCGCCTATCCGCCGGAGGTGTTGCTGGACGACGTTCGCTTCCTGATCGGCGAACTGGGCCTCACCGACTTCGATCTCGGCGGCTTTTCCCTCGGCGCCCGGACGGTCGCGCGTCTGCTCGAGGGCGGGCTGCGGCCGCGCCGCGCGATCCTGGCCGGCATGGGGCTGGCGGGGCTGGGGGAGTGGGGCCGCCGCCGTCGCTTCTTCCTCGACGCGATCGCCCGAACCGACATCGCGCGTCGCGGCGACCCCGACTGGCTAGCAATCCAGTTCCTGAAGACGCAAGGGATCGATCGGACGGCCGCGCGCCTGCTGCTGGAGAGTTTCACGGACGAGGGGCCGCCCAGCCTGGGTGACGTGACGACGCCCGTGCTGGTGGTGTGCGGGCGGGACGACCAGGACAATGGATCGGCCGCCGAGCTGGCCGGCGTCCTACCGAACGCCACCCTGAGCGAGGTGCCCGGCACTCATATGTCGAGCGTCACCAAACCCGACTTGGGGCAGGCGATCGCCGACTTCCTGATCGCCTGATCGCCGCCAGCGCCGCCCAACTGCCCCTTGCGACCGACCGCCCGGCCCGGCAAACCGGCGGACAGACCGGCGTTCGCGTCGGACCGAAACGCTCGAGAGGACCGCCCGCCCGTGCCCACCGCCACCTCCCGCGTCGCGCTCGCCCTCGCCCTGCTGCCGCTGGCCGGATGCGCCACGAGGTCCGCCGACCCGGACGCGACGGCCATGCGGCTGGAGACGGAGCCGGTGCTCACCGGCACGACGGCCGCCTCCGCGGACGCGCCGACGGCGGACGCCTTCGTGCGCGACGCGGAAACGCGGCTAGCCGATATTTCGGTGCGTTCGAACCTGGTGAACTGGGAGCGTGAGACGAATATCACGGACGCGAACGACGCCGCCGCCAGCGCGATCGGGGCGGAGCAGACGACCTTGTCCGTCCAGCTCGCGCTTCAGGCGGCGCGCTTCGCGACCGCGCCCGGCCTGTCCTTCGACACGGCCCGCAAGCTCGACATCCTGCGGCAGGGCATCGTGCTGCCGGCGCCCACCCAGCCCGCGCAGGCGGCGACCGAGCTGGCGGACGCGGTCACCCGGATGAGCTCGATCTACGGCAAGGGCCGGGGCACCCTGGACGGCAAGCCGATCAACGGGTCCGATATCGAAGCCGCCATGGGGAGCGTCCGGGATCCGGCCAAGCTGAAGGAGATGTGGGTCAGCTGGCACGACAATGTGGGCGCGCCGATGAAGGCGGACTATGCCCGCATGGTCGAACTGGCGAATGCCGGGTCGACGGAGCTGGGCTATGCCGACACCGGTGCCATGTGGCGGTCCGGCTATGACATGGGGCCCGACCAGTTCGCCGCCACGACGGAGCGGCTGTGGCAGCAGGTGAAGCCGCTGTACGACGCGCTCCACTGCTACACCCGCGCCAAGTTGAACGCGAAATACGGCGACGCCGTGCAGGCGAAGACCGGGCCGATCCGCGCCGACCTTCTGGGCAACATGTGGGCGCAGGAATGGGGCAACATCTACGACATCGTCGCGCCGCCGGGTGCGGGTGACATCGGCTATGACATCACCGACCTGCTAGCGGCCAAGGGCGAACAGCCGCTGGACATGGTGCGGCAGGGGGAGGGGTTCTTCTCCTCGCTGGGCTTCGCGCCACTGCCGGAGACCTTCTACCAGCGCTCCATGTTCGTGAAGCCGCCGAACCGCGAGGTGGTGTGCCACGCGTCCGCCTGGGACCTGGACAACCGCGACGATGTGCGCATCAAGATGTGCATCAAGCCCAACGCCGACGACTTCGTGACCATCCACCACGAACTGGGCCACAACTATTACCAGCGCGCCTACAAGGCGCAGCCGTTCCTGTACGAGAACGGCGCGAATGACGGGTTCCACGAAGCCATCGGCGACACCGTCGCCCTTTCGATCACGCCCGCCTACCTGACCCAGATCGGTCTGCTGGACCCGTCGAAGGTGCCCAGCGCCGACAAGGACATCGGTCTGCTGCTGCGCCAGGCGATGGACAAGGTGGCGTTCCTGCCCTTTGGCCTGATGGTCGATCGCTGGCGCTGGGGCGTGTTCGACGGGTCGATCCAGCCGGCCGACTACACCGCCAGATGGAATGAGCTTCGTCGTCAGTATCAGGGGATCGTGCCGCCTGTGGAGCGCGGGGTCGACAGCTTCGACCCCGGCGCCAAGTACCATGTGCCCGCGTCCGTGCCCTACACCCGCTATTTCCTGGCGCGCATCCTGCAGTTCCAGTTCTACAAGGCGGCGTGCGACCAGGCCGGCTGGACCGGCCCGCTCCACCGTTGTTCGTTCTACGGAAACGAGGAGGTCGGTCGGCGGCTGAATGCCATGCTGGAGATGGGCGCGAGCAAGCCGTGGCCAGACGCGCTCGAAGCGTTCACCGGCAGCCGGGAGATGTCGGGCGAACCGATGATCGAGTATTTCGCCCCGCTGAAAAGCTGGCTGGACGAGCAGAATGGGGGGAAGCGGTGCGGATGGTGACGCCTGCGACTGGCTGCGCGGCTTTGCGGCGCACCTGACGGACCGAGTGGGATGATCGGACCTTTCCCCACCCGCCGGGCCAGCGGCGTCCGTGCGGCCACGGACCGCGCGCTGCGGCCGCGAGCGGTCTGATCATGGATCCGCTGTATATCCTCGCAGGGGCCCTGGTTGGTCTGCTCGTCGGCATGACCGGAGTGGGCGGAGGGTCGCTGATGACGCCATCTGCTGGTGTTGTTGTTCGGCGTGTCGCCGAAGACGGCCGTGGGCACCGATCTGCTGTTCGCCGCCGCCACGAAGGGCCTGGGCACCGTCGTGCACGGGTGGAAGGGGAGTGTGGACTGGCGCATCGTGCGCCGGCTCGCCACCGGCAGCGTGCCGGCGACGATCGTCACATTGCTGCTGCTGAGCCAAATACAGGACCGGGTCGAAGAGACCCGGCTGGTCATCACGCTGATCCTGGGCGTCGTGCTGATCGTCACCTCCTTCGCCGTGTTCTTCCGGTCGGCAGTGGTCAATTGGTTCGCGCCGATGATGGACCGGGTCACGGATCGGCGGGTCGCGGCGCTGACGGTCGGGCTGGGGATCACGCTCGGCACGCTCGTCTCCCTCACGTCCGTGGGCGCCGGAGCGCTCGGCATGACGGTGCTGCTCGTCCTCTATTCCCGCCTGCCGGTGAAGACCCTGGTCGGGTCCGATATCGCGCACGCGGTGCCACTTACCCTGGTGGCGGGCACCGGGCACTGGATCCTGGGATCGATCGACTTCGGGCTGTTGGGCACCCTGCTGGTCGGATCGTTGCCGGGCATCGTGATCGGCAGCCTGATCGCCGGGTGGGTCAAGGAGCGCACCTTGTCCCTGGTGCTCGCCGCGGTGCTTTGCCTGGTGGGTGCGAAGCTGCTGCTCGCCTGACGCCCGCCTGTTCGGATGTCCGTAGCCTAGCGTCGGAGACGGCGCGCGGCGTTCGCCAGGATGCCGGCTGCGGCGGCGGCCAGCCCGCCCGCCGCGACCATGGCTGTGACCGCCGGGTGCATCTGCGCTTCCAGGGCATAGCTGCTCGTCCGCACGTTCAGCTCCTGGTTCGAGCGTTCGCGGCCGTCGCTGCGCGCCTCGAACAGATTGTCGGCGGCGCCAGGCTCCGGCGGCGTGTCGATCGACTGCGCGCCCTCTCCCATCAGCGCCTCCATTCCCAGATCGGTCAGGCCGGGGAACAGGTTTCCGAACTTCGTCAGCAGATAGCCCTGGCCGCCCACCAACAGCTCGCGGCGAGGGTTGGCGGCCGCGAAGCAGATCGCCTTGGCGACCAGTTCCGGATCGTACACGATCGGTGGGATGCGCGCTGGCTTGTCCATCTTGTTGCGGGCGTGTTCGGGATAGGGCGTGTCGATCCCGTTGGGCTTGATCAGGGTGACGGAGATCGGCTTGCCCTCCATCGCCAGTTCCATCCGCAAGGCCTCCGTGTAACCCAGGATGGCGTGCTTCATCGCGCAGTATGTGCCCTGGATCGGCACCGCGCGTTCGGACAGGACGGAGCCGACATTGATCAGCGCCCCGCCCTTGTCGGCCAGGTGCCGCACGGCGTGCAGCGAACCCATGACCATGCCGAAATACCCCACGTCGAACACGCGGCGATGTTCGGCCATCGTGACGTCCTCCACCTTGGCGTAGAGAGAGGTCGCGGCGTTGTTGACCCAGCTGTCAAAGCCCCCGAACTCACGCTCGGCCACCGCGCCGATGCGCTCCGCCGCGTCCTCGTCCGCCACGTCGGCCGCGCAGTAAGCGGCCTGGCCGCCGCTGGCGCGAATGCCGTCGACCACCTCGCGCAGCGCGTCCTCGTTGCGCGCGGCGACCACGACATTGGCTCCCTCGCGGGCGGCCCGCCTGGCGGTGGCCAGGCCGATGCCGGACGATCCGCCGGTGATGACGACGGTCTGCTCGGACAAGGGCTTCAACGTGACGGCCATGAGGCTCTCCTGGTTCTGGTCTGCGTGGGGAACGCGCGGGAGCGGGGGAGGGGGGCAGCCGGTGAACCGATCGCGCCCGCTTAGCGGAAGGGTGGCTCCGTAAAGGCGCGCAGCTTGCGGGAATGAAGGCGGTCGCCTTCGTCGCGCAGCCGTTCGCACGCGCGCAACCCGATCCGCAGATGCTGGGAGATCGCGCGCTCGTAGAAGCGATTGGCCTGGCCCGGCAGCTTCAGTTCCCCGTGAAGCGGCTTGTCGGACACGCAGAGAAGCGTGCCGTAGGGCACGCGGAAGCGATAGCCTTGGGCGGCGATGGTGGCGGACTCCATGTCGATGCCCACCGCGCGCGATTGCGAGAAGCGCAGCGCGGAGGTGGAGAAGCGCAGTTCCCAATTGCGGTCGTCCGTGGTGACGACGGTGCCTGTGCGCAGCCGCCGTTTCAGCTCCTCCCCCGCCTGGCCCGACACGTCGCTGGCCGCTCCGGTCAAGGCCTGCTGCACCTCCGCGATGGCGGGCACCGGGACTTCGGGCGGCAACACCCCGTCCAGGACGTGATCGTCGCGCAGATAGGCGTGGGCGAGGACGTAGTCGCCGATCCGCTGAGAGGGCCGCAGGCCGCCGCAATGGCCGATCATCAGCCACGCCTCCGGCCGCAGCACGGCCAGATGGTCGGTGATGGTCTTCGCATTGGATGGCCCGACGCCGATGTTGACCAGCGTGATCCCAGCCCGATCCGGCGCGCGCAGATGCCAGGCAGGCATCTGGTGCCGACGCCAGGCGGAGTCGCCGACCAGTGCGGCGGGATCGTCCTCCGCGCCGGTTACCACAACCCCGCCGGCGCACGACAGGTCGGTGTAGATTCCGTCGCCAAGCTGCCCACCGCCCACTGCACAAACTCGTCGACGTACCGGTGATAGTTGGTGAACAGCACATAGCGCTGCGTGTGTTCGGCGGGCGTCCCGGTGTAATGCGCCAGCCGCGCCAGCGAGAAGTCGGTGCGCGGACCATCGAACAGCGCCAGCGGCCGCACCCCGTCCTGCCCCACGAACAGCCCGTCCGCCACTTCGTCGCCGATCGCGGACAGCTGGGCCGTCGGGAACCACCGGCCCAGTGTGGCCGCGGTGGCGTCGCCCAGATCCATGGGCTCGCCACGGTCCAGGACATAGGGGTAGGGGATCTCCTGCCCGGACGTCCCCGCCTCCACCTCCGCCCCGTAATCCTCGATGAGCAGCGTCAGCTGTTCGGTCAGATAGCGGCGAAAGACCGCCGGGCGGGTGACGGTGACGGCATAGTCACCCGTCTCGTTCAGGCGACCGAAGGAGCGGGCCGGCACGAAATCGCCGTCTAGCCCCCGGTAGCGCAGACGCAGTTCGGGATAGCCGAACAACCCTGCGCGTCGTCGTTCCGGATCGGGCGGGGTGCCGTCGGCCACGAAGGACGCAAGAGCGTCGCGCAACCGGCCGACGGCGTCGTCGTACAGCGTCTCCAGCTCGTCCAGCAGTTCGGCGACGCGGCCAGACACGGTCATGGCGTCAAAGCTGGCCCATCACATGTTCGGCCGAGCTGACCTTGAACTCGCCCGGCTGCTCCACGTCGATAGATTTCACCGTGCCGTCCTCCACGACCATGGCGTAGCGCTTGGAGCGCTGGCCCATGCCAAAGGCGGAGTTGTCGGACTCCAGGCCCAGCGCGCGGGTGAACTCGCCATTGCCGTCGGACAGCATCGTGACCTTGCCATGCGCGGAACCCTGTTTGGCCCAGGCATCGAGCACGAAGGCGTCGTTCACGGCCACGCAGGCGACCTCGTCCACGCCCTTCGCCTTCATCGCGTCGGCATTCTCCACGAAACCGGGCAGATGGCTGACGGAACAGGTCGGCGTGAACGCGCCGGGCACGGCGAACAGCACGACGGTCTTGCCGGCGAAGAACTCCGCCGCCGTGGTCTTGTCCGGCCCGTCGGGGGTGGCGCGGATCAGGGTGGCGTCGGGCAGGCGATCGCCGGGGCTGATGGGCATGGTGGTGTCTCCGTGTTGGGGCGGCGAAAGCCGCGCTCTCGCTCCAGGGTAACACGATCGGTGGCGCGGCGTTCCTCCGGGCTGTAGAGCCTTTGGGCTATGGAGATCCCTCGCTTCCTGTCCGGGCAGACGCTCCTGGCCCTACCCGGCCTGGCCGATCCTCGCTTCGCGCGCGCGACGATCGCCATGTGCTCGCACGACGAGGACGGGGCGATGGGCGTGGGCATCGGCGCGCCGGTGGAGGGCCTGACCCTGCACGATTTGATGGGACAGCTGGAGATCGCTCCCGGCGAGGCCCCGGACGCGCCGCTCTGTCTGGGTGGCCCGGTGGAGCCGCAGCGCGGCTTCGTGCTGCACGGGCGCGACTGGTCGGGGCCGGACAGCGTGGACGTGGCCGGACGCTACCACCTGACGGGCACGCTGGACGTGCTCCACGCTCTGGCGCGGGGGCGCGGTCCCCGCCGCTATGTCGTGGCGCTGGGTTATGCCGGCTGGGGCGCGGGTCAGCTGGAGGACGAACTGACCGGCCCGGGCTGGTTCCCGTCACCCCTGTCGCCCGACCGACTGTTCGGGGTCGCGGCGCGGGACCGCTGGGACCATGCCTTCCGGACGCTGGGTCTCGACCCGGCGGCCTTCGCCGCCGGCGTGGGGCGGGCGTGAGGATCGCCTTCGCGCCGCGGTGACAGTCCGCGACAGGCGACATATAACCGAAGCTTTATATTTGCCCCGCGACGCTCCTTTACCTATAGGCGCGCCCATCGCCCCGGCGCGCCGCCGGGTCCCCAAAACGCAAGGAGTACCCCCGTGGCCACCACCCTCGAGCGCGACCACATCGTCGCCGACCTGTCGCTCGCCGCCTTTGGCGACAAGGAGATCGCGATCGCCGAGACCGAGATGCCCGGCCTGATGGCGCTGCGCTCCGAATTCGGCGAGAGCCAGCCGCTGAAGGGCGCACGGATCACCGGGTCGCTGCACATGACGATCCAGACCGCCGTGCTGATCGAGACGCTGGTGGCGTTGGGAGCCCAGGTGCGCTGGGCGTCGTGCAACATCTATTCGACGCAGGACCACGCCGCCGCCGCCATCGCGGCCAAGGGCATCCCTGTCTTCGCCATCAAGGGCGAGACGCTGGGCGAATATTGGGAATATGTCGCCAAGATCTTCCAGTGGGGAGACACGCCCTGCAACCTGATCCTGGACGACGGCGGCGACGCCACGATGTTCGCGCTGTGGGGCGCGCGGGTCGAGGCCGGCGAGAGCCTGCCCGCGCCGGAGAACGACGAAGAGGTCGAGTTCCAGCGCGTCCTGAAGCAGTTTCTGTCCGACCACCCCGGCTACCTCACGAAGACGGTCGAGAGCATCAAGGGCGTGTCGGAGGAGACCACCACCGGGGTCCATCGGCTCTACGAGATCGCCAAACAGGGCAAGCTGCCCTTCCCGGCGATCAACGTGAACGACAGCGTCACCAAGTCGAAGTTCGACAACCTCTATGGCTGCCGCGAGAGCCTGGTCGACGCCATCCGCCGCGCCACAGACGTCATGCTGTCGGGCAAGGTCGCGGTCGTCGCGGGTTACGGCGACGTGGGCAAGGGTTCGGCCGAGAGCCTTCGCAATGGCGGCGCGCGGGTGCTGGTGACGGAGATCGACCCGATCTGCGCGTTGCAGGCGGCGATGGACGGTTACGAGGTCGTAACGATGGAGCAGGCCGCGCCTAGGGCGGACATCTTCGTCACCTCGACCGGCAACGTCGACGTCATCACCGTCGATCACATGCGCGCGATGAAGAACATGGCGATCGTTTGCAACATCGGTCACTTCGACTCCGAGATCCAGATCGACGGTCTGGCCAACATGAAGTGGACCGAGATCAAGCCGCAGGTGGACGAGATCGAGTTCCCCGGCGGCAACAAGATCATCATGCTGGCGCGCGGTCGCCTGGTGAACCTGGGCTGCGCCACCGGGCACCCGTCCTTCGTCATGTCGTCCAGCTTCACCAACCAGGTGCTGGCGCAGATCGAGCTGTGGCAGCGGCCGGAGCAGTACGATAACCAGGTCTATGTCCTGCCCAAGCACCTGGACGAAAAGGTGGCCCAGCTGCACCTCGCCAAGCTGGGGGTGAACCTGACCACCTTGAGCGAAAAGCAGTCCAAGTACATCAACGTGCCGACCGAAGGCCCGTTCAAGCCGGATCACTATCGCTATTGAGCGCCCAACAGCCCTCTCCCCAAAAGGGGAGAGGGCTTTGGTCCTCCCCCTAGCCCTCACCCCCACTCCCCCCTAGCGTCAGCCGCGCAGCACGACCGCCCGAATCGAGCGCGGCGTGATCAGGGGAACCGCCGCATATGATCGACACCGTCGCCTCCGTCCTCGCCGCGCTCCTGGCGGCGCAGCAGCCCGCACCCAACGTGAACCCGACGCCGGCCGACCAGCCGATCGTGACGGAGGACAACACGGCCGAGCAGCAGGACCGCGCGAAAGAGGGTGCTCAGAGCCCCACGGAACGCGCGGCCGGCGCGTCGATCGTGTCCGACGCCGCGCCGGAAGCCGACCCCACCGCCTGGGACGTCAACAACCCGCCGCTCCCCCGCCGACCGATCACCGTCGACACGGACGAGGGCACCTGGATCAACCTGGACGTGTCACCGGACGGCCGGACAATCGTCTTCGACCTGCTGGGCGACATCTACACCATGCCGGTGGCCGGCGGTCGCCCGACGCGAGTGGCCGAGGGAATGGCGTGGGAGCAGCTGCCCCGCTTCTCGCCCGACGGCCGGCAGATCGCGTTCACGTCCGATCGCGGCGGCGGCGACAATATCTGGATCATGAACCGCGACGGTTCGGGCAAGTTCGCGCTGACGGAGGAGAAGTTCCGGCTGCTCTCCCAACCCGCCTGGTCGCCCGACGGCCGCTTCATCGTCGCGCGCAAGCATTTCACCACTCAGCGATCGTTGGGAACGGGCGAGTTGTGGCTCTATTCCTTGGCCGGCGGGCAGGGCGCGGCGCTGGTGGAGCGCGAGAGCCCGGCCTTGCAAAAGGAGTTGGGGGAACCCGTCTACGCACCCGACGGA
Source organism: Sphingomonadaceae bacterium (assembly GCA_965261015.1). Taxonomy (GTDB): domain Bacteria; phylum Pseudomonadota; class Alphaproteobacteria; order Sphingomonadales; family Sphingomonadaceae; genus CBDHCC01. The sequence goes on along the minus strand of CBDHCC010000001.1, from coordinate 1,730,851 downwards.
GCGGCCGTGTATTACACGCGCAACGTCACCTCCGGCCCGATCTTCGAATATGCGCAGGATTCGAACGGCGACGTGTTCGACATCGAGAAGGTCGACGTGGCGAGCGGCGAGGTGTCCACGGTCGCGTCGGGTGCGGGCGGCTCCATCCGCGCCACGCCTTCGCCCGACGGCAAGCGGCTGGCCTTCGTCCGCCGGGTGAACGGCCGTTCGACCCTGTTCGTCAAGGATCTGCGAAGCGGGGGGGAGCGCGCGCTGCCGGTGGGCCTCGACCGGGACCTTCAGGAGACCTGGGCCGTACACGGCGTCTATCCGACGATGGCCTGGCTGCCGGACAATCGGACGGTGGTGTACTGGGGCGACGGGCATATCAACCGGGCGGACGTGGACAGCGGCGAAGCCACGGTCATCCCGTTCCGCGTGACCGACACGCGCGACGTGATCGATCCGATCCGGCCGCAGATCGAAGTGGCGCCGGCGACCTTCCGCACCGCGATGCCCCGCTTCGCCGCCGTGTCGCCGGACGGGCGCACCGTGGTGTACGAGACGCTTGGGCACCTCTGGACCAAGCCGGTGGCGGGCGGCGCGGCCAAGCGCCTGACTCGTGCGGATGCGGGAGAGCAGGAGCTGTTTCCGGCCTGGTCGCGCGACGGCCGCAGCCTCGCCTATGTCCGCTGGACCGACGCCGATCTGGGATCGGTGCGGGTGATCGACATGGGCAACGGGCGCGAGCGCACGGTGAGCGACCAGCCCGGTCATTATCGTCGCCCGGCCTGGGCGCCAGACGGTCGCAGCCTGGTCGTGGAGGCCGGGAAGGGCGGCTACATCACCTCGCCCCGCTGGTCCGAACGGTCGGGCGTGCTGCGGATGCCGGTGGATGGTGGCCCTGCAACCCGCCTGTCGACCGACGGCACAGGCCCGCATTTCGGCGCATCGCCCGATCGCATCTATTTCACCACGGCCGCCGAGCAGGGCACGCAACTGGTCAGCGTGGACGCGAACGGTCAGGACCGCCGCACCCATGCCTCGGGCGATCTGGTGACGGAATATCAGGTCGCCCCCGACGGACAGGCGCTGGCGTTCGCGGAAGACTACAACGCCTTTGTCATGCCGTTCGTGGCTGCCGGCTCGATCAAGTTCGGAGCCAGCGCCGAGGCGAGCGAGCTGCCGATCACGCGGGTCAGCGACAAGGCCGCCAGCTATCTGGGCTGGACCGGCAATGGCCAACGGCTGAGCTGGACGCTCGGTCCGGACCTGTTCGCCGCTGACCGCCCGGCGGTGTTCCAACGCCGCGCCAAGGACGCGAAGTTCGCCGTGCCGACGACGGCGCTCACCAGTCTGGCTCAGACAGTCAGCGCGGACGCGCCGAGCGGAACGGTCGCGTTCACCGGCGCCAAGGTCATCACGATGGCCGGCGCGGATGGCGGGGTGATCGAGAACGGCACGGTGGTGGTGCAGGGCAATCGCATCCTGGCGGTCGGTGACGCGTCGACCGCCATTCCGGCCGGGGCGAAGCGGGTGGACGCCACCGGCAAGACGATCATTCCCGGCATGATCGACGGTCATGCCCACGGCGCGCAGGGCGACGACGACATCGTGCCCCAGCAGAATTGGGTCGAGCACGCGCACCTCGCCTATGGCGTCACGACCGTCCACGATCCGTCGAGCAAGGCCAGCGAGATCTTCACCGCGGCGGAGCGCCAGCGGGCAGGCGACATCCTGACGCCACGCATCTTCTCGTCCGGAGAGGTCGTCTATGGAGCCAAGGCGCCGGGCGTATACGCCGTCATCAACTCGCTGGACGACGCACAGGACCATGTCGACCGGCTGAAGGCGCAGGGCGCGCACTCGATCAAGAACTACAACCAGCCGCGCCGCGACCAGCGCCAGCAGGTGGTGGTCGCCGCACACCGCGACAACATCATCACGGTGGCCGAGGGCGGGTCGCTCTATGGCATGGACATGTCGATCATCGCGGACGGCAACACCAGCCTGGAACACAACATCCCGCAGCTGCCGATCTACAAGGACGTGGTCGACTTTTTCGGCCAGACGAAGGTGGGCAACACGCCCACGCTGGTCGTGACCTACAGCGGGCTGGCCGGCGACCCCTATTGGCGAGCGCACACCGACGTGTTCGCCGAACCGATCCTGGCCGCCCACGCGCCGCCGGACCATCTGGCCGGGTCCAAGCGGCGCACCATCGCGCCCGAGAGCGATTATGTGGACGACGACAGCGCCGCCCAGGCGTTGAAGCTGCGCCGGGCAGGCGTGCCGATTTCCATCGGCGCGCACGGTCAGGAAGAGGGGCTGGGCGCGCACTGGGAGCTGTGGTCCTTCGTGCGCGGCGGCTGGTCGCCGATGGAGGCGCTGGAAGCGGCGACCATCGTGCCGGCCCGCGCCTACGGCTTCGACCGCGACCTGGGATCGCTGGAGGTGGGCAAGCTGGCCGATCTGGTCGTGATCGACGGCGACCCGATCGCCGACATTCGGCAATCCTCCCGCGTCTCCAAGGTCATGCTGAACGGCCGCCTGTACGACGCCATGACCTTGAACGAGGAGGTCACGGGCGACCGCCGACGCGCGCCGTATTTCTGGGAATAGGACGGGGCGGTGAGCGACTGGGCCCTCGCCGCGATCGCGCTCGTCTGCGTCGCCTGGCTTGCCGTGGCGGCCTGGGCGATCTGGACCGGCCTGGCGCGGCGTCGGGAAGCGGATGCGGCGGAGCGGTCCAATCGCCGCCTGACCCTGCTGCTCGACCGGTCGCCCGCCATGCCGATGCTGGTGCGGGTGGACGGCCGGGTGGAGGGTCCGGAGCGTCTGGCCCAGCGCCTGGGTCTGGCCGAACCGCCGGCGTTCTTGTCCGACCTGGCCCAGCCCGACGCCGGCCTTTCGGACAGCGACCTGGCCACCCTGTTGTCCGAGGTCCAGGGCGCTCAGCGCACCGGGCGGGAATTCTCGCTGGCGGTCAGTCCGCTCGGATCGTCGCGGCGCCTGTTGTTCTCCGGCGCGCCCGCCAGCCGCGCCGTTTCTCCCGGCGGAGGCACCTTGTTGTGGGTCTATGACGCCACCGACCTACAGTCGGAGGCGGACCGGCTGAGAGGCGAGAAGACGCGTCTGGACCGCAGCCATCGCGCGCTCTCGGCGCTGATCGACCAGGCCCCCTTCCCGATCTGGCACCGCGCGGACGACGGCGGCCTGCGCCTGGTGAACCGCGCCTATGTCGAGGCGGTGGAGGGCGCTAGCCAGTCCGGGGTGGTCGCCGCGGGCACCGAACTGCTCGACGCCACCGCGGGCGAGCCGCCGGCGGCGGTGGCGGAGCGCGCGCGCGACACGGGCAGGACCATCGTGCGGACGGTTCCGGCGACGGTCGGTCACGAACGGCGCACCCTGCAGGTCACCGACGTGCCGCTGGGCGAGTCCGGCGTCGGCGGTTTCGCTTTCGACGTGGGCGACCGGGAAGAGGCGATCGCCAGCGTACGACGCTTCACCGATGCGCAACGCACGATGCTGGACCGGCTGTCGGCCGGCGTCATCCAGTTCGCGCCCGACCGCACCCTGTCCTTTGCGAACCAACCCTTTCGGCGCATTTTTGCACTTGAGACGGTCGCACCCGGAACCTCGTTCGAACGCCTGCTCGACGCGATGCGGGACGCCGGCCGCCTGCCGCCGGCCCGGGACTTCCCGGCGTTCAAGGCGGAACGGCGGGAGTGGTTCCAGGCGCGCGAGGCGGACGAGGAGAGCTGGCACCTGGACGACGGCACCTACCTGCGCGTCCTGCCCCAGCCGCTGCCGGACGGCGCCCTCTTGGTCGTATTCGAGGACCGCACGGAAGAGGCGCGCCTGGCCGGCGATCGCGACACGCTGATGCAGGTGCAGGCCGCGACCTTCGACAGCCTGTACGAAGGGGTGGCGGTCGTCTCGTCCGAGGGTCGCCTGACACTGTGGAACGATCGATATCGCGAACTCTGGGGCGTGGAGCCGGAGGACATGGGCGAGCATCCCCGGCTGGACGAGCACGTCCGGGCGCTGGCCGACCGGTTCGGCCATCCCGACGACGCCCGCGCGATCGTGACACTGACGCGCGCCGCCGCCGCGGAACGGACGAGCGGCACCCACCGGCTGACGCTCGCCGACGGGCGGGCGCTTCAGGCAGCGTCCGTCCCGCTACCCGACGGCAACGCGCTGCTCCTCCTCCTCGACATTACCGCCAGTCAGCGGGTGGAGCGCGCGCTGCGCGACCGCACCCGTGCGTTGGAGGAGGGCGATCGGATGAAGACCGCCTTCGTCGAAACCATGTCCTACGAACTGCGGACTCCTCTGACCTCCATCGGCGGCTTCGCGGAAATGCTGTCGGACGGGCTGGCGGGCGAGTTGCCGCCGGGAGCCTCGAACTATGTCGCGCACATCCAGGAGGCGGTCGCGGTCCTGGCGAACCTGATCGACAACGTGCTGGATCTGACGGCGGGCATCGCGGGCCGTCTGCCGTCACAGACCACCCCGGTGGACCTGGGATGGCTGCTCGACGACTTGGCGGCCGGAGCCGACCGGCGCGCGCGGGCCGCGGGTCTGACCTTCGCGCGACAGCTGGCACCGGACCTGCCGACGATCGGGGGCGACGCGGCCCGCCTCCGCAAGGCCATCGACCATCTGATCGACAACGCCGTCGCCTACACACCGCGCGGTGGTCGCGTGCTGCTGCACGCCGCCGCCGACGCGCGCCGGGTGCGGGTGATCGTGTCGGACGACGGACCTGGCATGGACCCCGACCAGACGGCCCGCGCGCTGGACCTGTTCACCTCCGTCGACCCGGTGCGCCAGCGAGAGGGCGCGCTGGGCATCGGCCTGCCGCTGGCCCGTCAGGTGGCGCTGGCCCACGGTGGGTCGCTGACGCTGGAGTCCGAACCAGGCGTGGGCACGATGGCCGTCCTGGACCTGCCTCTATGATCCTGAAGGAGGAGCAGGTGCGCGACACGGGCCGCGCGTTGGCGTCGATGTTGCGCCCCGGCGACGTCGTTGGGCTGACCGGCCCGCTGGGTGCCGGCAAGACGACGCTGGCCCGCGCGGTCCTCCGCGCGCTGGGAGAGGAGGGGGAGGTGCCCTCGCCCTCCTTCGCCCTGGTACAGCCCTACGAGACGCTGGTGCCGCCGGTCGCCCATGTCGATCTCTATCGACTGTCCGACCCGGCCGATCTGGCCGAATTGGGGCTGGAGGAGTGGCGGGTCGACGGCGCGCTGCTGATCGAATGGCCCGACCGGCTAGGCAGCCTGTTCGCCGACCGGCTGGACCTGACGCTGACGCCGGCGGGCGACGGGCGGCGGCGGTTGACAGCGACCGTGCCCCCGCCATGGGAGAGCCGATGGCCTCTTCACTAACCCCCGAAGCCGCAGACTTCCTGAGCGATATGAGCTGGGGCGGTGCCGAGGTGCGGCCGATCAAAGGGGATGCCTCCTCCCGACGCTATTTCCGAGTGTCACGAGGGCGCGCCAGCGCAATCTTGATGGACGCACCACCACCAGAAGAGGACGTGCGGCCCTTCCTGCTCATGGCTGATTGGCTGCGTCACTACGGATTTCTCGCGCCGCGTGTCCAGGGCGTGGATGAGGAAGCAGGGCTCGTGTTGCTGGACGATCTGGGCGATCGGCGAATGCGTGAGGTTGTGGACGCCGATCCGGCTTTGGAGCGTCCCGTCTATGAGGCGGCGGTGGACCTGCTGGTCCGATTGCGCGACAGGGCACCGGCTCCTGCACCTGTGCCGTTATACGACGACGCCGTCCTGCACCGTGAGGCCGACCTGTTCGTGGAGTGGTGGGCACCGGCCGCCGGGTTAAGCGTGGACAGCTCAGGCTACCGAGACGCCTGGTCCTCGGTGTTCTCCGCTCTGCCGCCGTCGAGCGTCACCACCTTGCGCGACTATCACGCCGAGAACATCATGCTGACGGAAGCCCAGGGTTTTTCGGGGGGGCTGGCGCTGCTCGACTTTCAGGACGCGCTGGTGGGACACCCCGCCTACGACCTCGTCTCGCTGCTCCAGGACGCGCGGCGCGACGTGTCGGCGGAGCTGGAGGCGGCGATGCTCGACCGCTATTGCGCGGCGACGGGCGAGGGCGAGGGGTTCGTGGCCGACTATCACCGGCTGGGTGCCCAGCGGAACGCCAAGATCCTGGGCATCTTCGCGCGGCTGTCTCGCCGCGACGGCAAGCACCGTTACCTGGCGATGATGCCGCGCGTGTGGGGCCATCTGCGCCGCGACCTCGCCCATCCGGCGCTGGGACCGATGGCGGAGTGGTTCGCCGACCATGTGCCCGACGACGTGCCGGTCGCACAGCCGTGAGCGCCGTGCCGCCCTGCGCGATGGTGCTCGCCGCCGGGCTGGGCAAGCGGATGCGGCCCCTGACCGCGACCCGCCCCAAACCGCTGGTCGACGTCGCCGGCCGCACGCTGCTCGACCACGCGCTCGATCGGCTGGACGAGGCGGGGGTGGAGCGGGCGGTGGTGAACGTCCACTACCTCGCCGGCGCGGTCGAGGCGCACCTGGCCAAGCGCCGTCGCGGCCCGCCGACCCGCGTGTCGGACGAGCGCGACGAGTTGCTGGAAACCGGCGGCGGAGTGGTCCGGGCGCTGCCGATGCTCGACTGCGATCCGTTCGTGGTGGTGAACAGCGACACGATCTGGATCGACGGCCCCTTCAATTCCTTGCGGGGGTTGGCCGAGCGGTTCGATCCGGCCCGCATGGACGTGTGTCTGATGCTGGTGCCCGCGCCCAGCGCGACGTGCCACGCGGGCCCGGGCGACTTTCGTCTGGCCGCCGACGGCCGCCTGATCGCGCGCAAGCCCGGGACGGTCGCCACCCACGTCTATGCCGGCGCGCACATCTGCTCGCACGCCCTCTACGCCGGTGCCCCGGCGGGCGCCTTTTCGCTGGTGCGCCTGTGGAGCCGCGCGATCGAGGCGGGCCGGGCGTTCGGCTTCGTCCACCCCGGCTTGTGGTTCGACGTCGGCACGCCGCCGGCCATCGCCGTGACCGAGGCGCGCCTGAAACGTGACTGAGCCGGTCCGGCCTACCGTTTGGACGATCCCCGCGCATCGCGCCTTCGCCGACGCCCTGGCCGCCGGCCTGATCCGACGTCACGGGCGCGGTCCCCTTGACCTGGCCGGCGGGACGGTCCTGCTGCCGAACGCCCGCTCGGCGCGCACCGTGCGTGACGCCTTCGTGCGCGCCAGCGCGGGTGGCATGATCCTGCCGCGACTGGTGGTGATCGGCGATGCCGAGCTGGACGAGGCGGTCGGGCTGCCGCTGGACCACATGGACGACGACCCGCTGCCGCCGGCCGTGGCCCCGCTGGCGCGCCGTATGCTGCTGGCACGCGCGCTGGCCGAGCGGCTGCCCCAGCGGATCGAGGCGGCGGAGGCGTTCCGGTTGGCGGGCGCTCTCGGGGCCGCGCTGGACACGCTGACCGTCGAGGAGGTGTCGCCGCGCGCGCTGGCCGACCTGGACCTGTTGCCGGAGTTGCAGGCCCATTGGCAGCTGTCGCTGGGCGTCTTCGTGGAGCTGGCGAGCGACTGGCCCGCATTGCTGGCTCAACGCGGCGTGATCGACCTGGCGGACCGGCGCAATCGGTTGCTGGACCGGGTGGCGCGCCGCTGGGCCGACGCCCCGCCGCCGGGCTTTCTGGTCGCGGCCGGGGTGGAGACCGGCTCTCCCGCGGTGTCGCGCCTCTTGCGGACGGTCGCCTTTTCGCCGCGCGGCGGAGTGGTATTCGCCGGCCTGGACCTCCAGATGCCCGATGAAGAATGGGACTGGCTGGGTCAGGATCGGGCCGGCGAGGCGCATCCGCAGTTCGGGGGACGCCGCCTGCTCGACCAGATGGGTGTCGCGCGGGCCGAGGTCGCGGTCTGGCCGCACGGCGGCGGCGCGGATGCGAACGAACGCCGCGGCCGGCTGGTCGCCAGCGCCTTCGCGCCCGCGCCCTTCACCGGCCAATGGTACGAGCGCGGTCCGGCCGAGGCGCGGCTGAACGGCGTGGAGGCGATCGAGTGCGACACGCCGGCCGAAGAGGCCACCTCCATCGCCGTCCGGATGCGAGAGGCGCTGGAGACACCCGGTCGCCGCGCCGCGCTCGTCACCCCGGACCGCGCGCTCGCCCGCCGGGTGGCCGCGCATCTGGGCCGGTGGGGGATCGTGGTGGACGATTCCGCCGGCACTCCGCTGTCCGCCACGCCGCCGGGCGCGTTCCTGCGCGAGTTGGCCGCGTCGGTCGCCGATCGCTTCCTGCCCCTGGGGCTCATGGCGGTTCTGAAACACCCGCTGGTCAGCGGCGGCCTGGACCGCGTGGAGTGGCTGTCGGGCGTGCGTGCGCTGGATCTGCGGTTGCGTGGCGTCCGGCCGCCGACGGGGCTGGCGGGCATCGGCGCGCGGCTGGGCGAGTTGCCGGAGGGTGCGGCCGACATATGGGAGCGGGCGCGCGCCGCCCTGGCTCCATTGGACGATCGCCGGCCCTGCGACGCCGCCGCCTTTGTCGCACGGGTGCGCGTCGCGGCGGAGGCGCTGGCGGACGAGGCTTTGTGGAGCGCGCCGGCCGGCCGCGCGCTGGCGGACTGGTGGAACGAGGTCGAGGCTGATGCGGGCCTGCTGGGTGTGCTGGACCCGGCCGATTGGCCGGCCCTGCTGGACAGCCTGCTGGAGGGGCGCGCGGTCCGTCCCCCTCAAGGTGGGCACCCGCGCCTGGCGATCCTGGGGCTGATCGAGGCGCGGCTGGCGCACACCGATCTGATGATCGCTGGCGGCCTGAACGAGGGCGTGTGGCCGGCGCTGCCGTCGCCCGACCCATGGCTTGCCCCCCGCATCCGTCGCGAACTGGACCTGCCCTCGGCGGAACGGCGCATCGGCCTGGCCGCGCACGACCTGCAGAACCTGCTCGGCGCGCCGAGTGTCCTGCTGACCCGGGCGCGGCGCGGCGAGGGCGCACCGACGGTCGCCTCTCGCTTTTGGCTGCGGCTGGAGGCGATGTCCGGCGGGCTGAAGCCGGACGATCGCACGCTGGCGCTGGCGCGGACGCTCGACCGTCCCGAACGCGTGGAGCGCGCCGCCCGCCCGGCCCCTCGCCCGCCCGCCGCCGCGCGGCCGCGGCGGATCAGCGTGTCGGACGCCGACCGGCTGGCCGCCGATCCGTACAGCTTCTACGCCGCGCGCGTGCTGGGCCTGTCCGCCCTGGCCGGACTGGGGGAGGAGCCGGATGCGCTGTGGCGCGGGAACCACGTCCACGCGATCCTGGACGAGTGGCACCGGCGCGATGGCGGCGATCCGCACCGCCTGGTGCCCCGCGCGCTCGCGCACCTCGACGCACAGGGAGAGCACCCGCTGCTGCGCGCGCTGTGGCAGCCGCGCCTGCTCCGCTCGTTGGGCTGGGTCGCCGAGCGGCTGACCCGCGACCGTGACGCGGGCCGCGCGGTGCTGGACACGGAGGTGGTGGCCAAATTGGAGCGCGGGGGCGTGACCCTGCGGGGTCGCATCGATCGGGTCGACCGACTGGCGGAGGGTGGGCTGGCGATCGTCGACTACAAGACCGGTGGCGCGCCGTCGGCCGCGATGGTGCGCGCCGGCTACGCGCTCCAGCTGGGGCTGAATGGTCTCCTTTTGCAGGAGGGCGGCTCCGACCTGCCGGCCGACACGGTCAACGCCTTCGAATATTGGTCCTTTCGCCGCAAAGGCGATGACTGGGGGCAGGTCGCCACTCCCGCCGACGAGCAGGAGCGTCACGGCCGGATGCGGCCGGACGCCATCGTGCCGCACGCCACCGCCTGCTTCGACGCACTCGCGGCCGATTATCTGAGCGGCACGGCACCCTTCGTGGCCAAGCTGGCACCGCAATGGACGCGCGGCGGCGACTACGACCAGCTGATGCGCCTGGAGGAATGGTGGGGGAGGGAGGCCGATGACTGAACCCTCGGCGGCCGGAACAAGGCGGAGCATTCCATGATCGTCACCCTTCAGCCGCAGCAGAAGGAGGCGAGCGACCCCGGCGGCCACCGCTGGGTCGCGGCATCGGCGGGCACGGGCAAGACCCAGGTGCTGTCCGCGCGCGTGTTCCGCCTGCTCCTGTCCGGCGCGCGACCGGACTCGATCCTGTGCCTCACCTTCACTCGCGCCGGCGCGGCGGAGATGCAGGGGCGGGTGAACGGCAAGCTGGCGCGGTGGGTGCGGCTGAACGACGGCCTGCTGGGCGCCGAGCTGAAGGCGATGGGCGAGGCGTTCGACCCCGACGCTTTGAAGCGCGCGCGTCGCCTGTTCGCACGCGTGCTCGACGCTGGCGGGGGCGGATTGCAGGTGCAGACCATCCACGGCTTTTGCCAATCGCTGCTGGCGTCCTTTCCCCTGGAGAGCGGACTGGCGCCGGGCTTTCAGATCATCGCCGACGACGAGCGCGCGCGGCTGGCGAGGCAGACCCTGACGGAGCTGCTGACGGCCGACGAGGACGGCGCGCTCGGCCAAGCGGTCGGGGCCTTGTCGGTCCGCCTGGGCGAGCACGAGGCGCTCGCCTTCCTGACCCGGTGCGCCGGGGCTGGCGGTGTGCTGACGGCCCTGCCGGACGGATTGCGCGACTGGCTGCGCCTGATCGCGGGCTTCACCGGTTCCGTCGCCGAAACGATAGCGGCGGCCTGCGCGGACGACGCCGTCCCGACCGCAACGATCGCCGCTTATGCGGCGGCGGTGCGCGCGTGCGGTGGCCGCGACGCCGATCGCCACGCCGACGCGCTGGAGAGCTGGCTGGCCCTGACTCCATCCGAACGTGCCGGCCGCATGGACCTGCCGTGCGGCGCGATGTGGACGGCCACCGGTGCCCCGCGCGGCATCGGCCGGCTGATCAAGCAGGAGCCGGACGCGGAGGCGTGGCAGCAGACGATCTGCCAGACCTTGGCGACGATTGTCGGGTTGGAGGCGCTGGCCCGCTATGTCGATGAGCTGGCCGAGGCGCTGACGGCGGGCCGCGCCTTTGCCGACGCCTTCGCCGCGGCCAAGCGGGGCGCGGGGCTGGTGGATTATGACGACCTGATCGCGGGTGCCGGCGACCTGCTCAGCCAATCCGCCATGGCCGATTGGGTCCGCTACAAGTTGGACGCGCGCGTGGACCACATCCTGGTGGACGAGGCGCAGGACACCAATGCGGACCAGTGGCGCGTGGTGGAAGCGCTCGCCGACGAGTTCTTCGCCGGGCGCACGGAGCAGGACGCGCCGGTCACGCGGACGCTGTTCGCGGTGGGCGACTTCAAACAGGCGATCTTCGGGTTCCAGGGCACCGATCCCGCCGCCTTCGCGGCCGCCCGCACACGCTTTGGCGACCGTTCGGCGGCTGTCGGGACCCCGATGGCCGAGCTGGCGCTGACTCGATCCTTCCGCTCCACCCCTGCCATCCTGCGGGTCGTGGACGCCGTCGTCGGGCAGCTGGGCGAGGACGCGCTAGGACCCGGAGTGGCCGCCGCGGCGCACGAGAGCGCCACCGGCGGTCCGGGCGAGGTGATCCTGGCTCAGCCCGTCGCGGCCAGGCAAGCGGACGAGGCCGGCGAAGGGGAGGGGGCGGACCGGGACGAGGGCTGGCTGGACGACGCCGACCGCCGGCTGGCCCAGCGGATCGCGTGGCAGGTGCGTGCCTGGATCGACGAGGGCCTGACCGTCGGCCATCCCCCCCGCCCGGTGCGTCCCGGTGACATCATGGTGCTCGCCCGCGCGCGCGGGCCATACGTCCCGCTGCTGGTCGCGCGCCTCTACGAAGAGGGCGTGCCGGTCGCGGGTGTGGATCGGCTGTTCCTGTCCGCGCCCCTGGTGGTGCAGGATCTGCTCGCGGCGATCCGGTGGGTGCTGCAGCCCGCCGACGACTTGGCGCTCGCCAGCCTGCTGGTCTCCCCCCTGCTGGGCTGGACCCAGGACGAACTGATGGTGCGTGCCGTGCGAGAGCAGGGGACGCTGTGGCGACACCTGCGCGACACCCGGCCGGAGGCGGAGCTGACACCGTTGCGCGACATGCTGGCCCGCGCCGACTTCCTGCGCCCCTACGAGTTCCTGGAGCGAATCCTGTCGGGTCCGCTGGACGGGCGGGCCAAGCTGCTCGCCCGGCTGGGCCGCGACGCGCGCGACCCGTTGGAAGAGCTGTCGAACGCCGCCGTGCTGTTCGAAGCGACCGAGCCACCGGGGCTTCAGCGCTTCCTTGACTGGATCGAGCGGTCCGAGAGCGAGATCAAGCGCGAGCAGGCGGACGCCGGCGATGCGGTGCGCGTGCTGACCGTCCACGGCGCCAAGGGGCTGGAGGCGCCGATCGTCATCCTGGCGGACGCGACCAAGGACCCGACCGCCGGCCACAATGGCGGCTTCGAATGGCGGTTGTCGGACGACGTGCGGCTGCCCGCCCTGCCGCCGCGCGGGGCCGAGCGGTCCGGGGTGCTGGCGGACGCCGTCGCGGCCAACCAGGCGCGCGAGGCCGCCGAACACCGCCGTCTGCTCTATGTGGCGCTGACACGCGCGCGGGAACGGCTGCTGGTGGTCGGCAAGGCCTCGGCGCGCGGGCCAGTGCCGGCCCAATCGTGGCATGCGGCGGTCGATGCGGGGCTGGCGACGCTGGGGGCCGAGTGGCGGGACGATCCGATCTGGGGCACCGTGCGCCGCTTCGCCGACGCGACGCCGTGGGTGGGTCGGGGGAGCGAGAGGCGGTCGGCCGCGCCGCCGGAGGACCTGGCCGTGCCGGACTGGTTGGCGCGACCCGCCCCGGCGGAAGCGCGGCCGCCGCGCCCGCTCGCCCCCTCCCGCCTGGGCGCGGACGACGCGGTCGAGCGACCGCCTGGTCCCGCCCAGACCGAGGCGATCGAGCGCGGCCTGCTGCTCCACGCGCTGTTTGAACGCCTGCCGCCGGTCGCGCCCGAACGCCGGGCGGCGGTCGGGCGGCGCTGGCTGTCGGCCCGGCGCGGCGTCGATGCAGGGACGGCGGATCGCCTGACCGCCGCGGCGCTGGCGGTGATCGACCGACCGGACTGGCAGCGCCTGTGGGGCCCCGACGCACTGGCCGAAGCGCCGCTGACGGCGGTGGTGAATGGCGAGGTCGTGGCCGGCACCGTGGATCGGCTGGTCGTCACGGAGAGCGGGGTGGAGGTCGTCGATTTCAAAACCGGTGGACGGGTGCCGGCTTCGGCGGACGAGGTGCCGGCGGCCTATCTGCGGCAGATGTCCGCCTATCGCGAGGCGCTGCGGACGCTGTTCCCCGATCGGCCGGTGCGCGCGGCCCTGCTCTACACGACAGAGCCGCGCTGGATCGACCTGCCCGACGCCCTGCTCGACCCGCACAAGCCCGGCTCCGCGCCGGACAACAATCCCTAGCTTGGGGCGTTGACCGGGCGAACCCATGTTCGTGGGACGCGAAAAGGAGACAGTGCCATGGCGACCAAGACGATCACCGACCAGAGCTTTGCCAGCGACGTGACGGGCAGCGACACGCCCGTGCTGGTGGATTTCTGGGCGGAATGGTGCGGCCCGTGCAAGATGATCGGACCCGCGCTCGAAGAGATCAGCGACGAACTGGTCGGGCAGGTGACGATCGCGAAGCTGAACATCGACGAGAACCCGGAAATGGCCGGACAGCTCGGCGTTCGGGGCATTCCCACCATGATGCTGTTCAAGGGCGGTGAGCTGGCGGCGACCAAGGTCGGAGCGGCCCCCAAGAGCGCGCTGAAGAGCTGGCTGGAAAGCGAGCTGGGCTGATCGGTTTAGGGATCGACGGGGCGGTCAGCCGAACAGGATCGCCGCTCCCCGATCCCACATCGCCGGCGAGCACGCGCCCAGCAGGCCGGTCCGTCCGTCCCAGGCGCGATATTCGCTCCCGTCCGGCCGGGCGACACGTCCGCCGGCCTCGTTCACGAACAGCGCGCCCGGCGCGTGGTCCCACGGCAGTGTCCGCTGAAACACCGTCAGGTCGTTCTGGCCCAGCACCAGGCGGGGATATTGCTCGGCCGCGCAGCGTGGGATCGGGTGCGTGACGAGCCGGCCTTCGGCCCGCGCCTCCAGGTCCTCGCGCATGCCGGCGGGCATGTAGGACGTGCCCAGCGCCGCGATCGGCAGCGGCTGATCGGTGGGTCGCGCCTGGATGCGCTCGCCGTCGACCCATGCTCCGGCCCCGCTCGCGGCGTGGCACATGCGGTCGCGCAGGGGATCGTAGAGCCACCCGGCGACCACCACGCCATCCTCGATCAGGGCGATCATGACGCCGAAGGGTGGCTGGCCGGCGGCGAAATTGCCGGTGCCGTCGATCGGGTCGACTATCCACACGGTCCCGCGATCCAGCCCCTCCAGGAGGGACGGATCGGCAGCCGACGCTTCTTCGCCCACGATCCGGGCACCGGGGATGAGGGGCACCAAGCCCTCGGACAGCGCCACCTCCGCCTCCCGATCGGCGACCGTGACCAGATCGCCCGGTGTCTTCTCCATGACGTCGTCCGCGCTCAAATGGCGAAAGCGCGGCAGGATGCGGTCGGCGGCGACCTGGCGGATCAGCGCCGCGACAGGCGTGTCGAGCGTCATGCGCGGGTCAAGACCTGGCCCATGCGAGGCAGGTGCACGCGAACCCGGCCCGCCCGCGCGTCGTTGCGCTCGACCACGATCCGCCGGTCGTCCAGGCCGACCAGCGTGCCGGTGACCGCCGCCCGATCCGGCGTGTCGGTTCGCACGGCGACCTGTTCGCCCGTGCTCCAGTCCCCCTCCACCGCGAACTCACCCACGGGCTCGTGCTCGCGTGCCGCGGCGATCGCCTGGTCGGCGGTCCAGTCCTCGCCATCCCCATGGCCGATCGCGGCCACCCGCTCCGCCCAGCCGGCGACAGGCTCGCCAAAGGCGGCGGGTGCCACGCCACGCATGCGCTGGAACCACACAAGCATATAGAGCGCCAGGTCGGCGTGACCCGGCTCGTCGCCGCCGACGAAGCTCCGGCCGTCCGACAGGGTGTCGCGGATCACGCCCAGCGTCGCGGCGAACTGCGCGTCGTTGTGGGGTCGCGCGCGGGCGAGCGCCTCGCGATCCAGGCCGAAGCGCGCCCGCCGATCGGCCCAGAAAGCGTCGGGCAACCGGTCGGCCACCGCTCCCAGTCCGGTGCCCACCGCCCAGCCAAAGGCGGCACCGCCCGCCCACAGCGCGATCGGCAGGGCCGCGCGGCCCAGGGGTGCCGGGTAGAGGGTGGGGCCGTCCACCCCATCCTCCAACGCCGCGCAGATCGCCACTGTGTCGCAATGGATGTCCGCGCCGATCTGCAGCACCGGCGTGCGCTCGTACCCGCCGGTCAGCGCCACCAGGTCCGGCTTGGGCGACACGGCCGGTATCTCGACCCGGCCATAGCGCGCGCCCTTCCGCCCCAAAGCAAGCCGCGCCAGCTCCGCGAAGGGCGAGTTGGAGTAGTGGTGCAGAACGATGGGCGGGGTCATGGACACTCCTGTGGCGCACAGCCGAGGGATCAGCTGCGATAGTCGGCGTTGATCCGGATGTAGCCGTGGGTCAGGTCGCAGGTCCACACGGTCGAGCGGCCGTCGCCCAGGCCCAGATCGATGTCGATCGCGACCTCCTGCCCCGCGAGATGCGCGGCCACCGGCGTCTCGTTGTAATCCGCCACGACCCGACCGTCGCGTGCCACTTCCACCCCGCCGAAGCGGATGGACAGGCGATCGCGGTCGGCCGGCTCGCCCGCCTTGCCGACGGCCATGACGACGCGCCCCCAGTTCGCGTCACCGCCCGCCACGGCGGTCTTGACGAGCGGGGAGTTGGCGACGGAGCGCGCGACCACGGTCGCGCTGTCGTCGCTCTCGGCGCCGGCGACGGTCACCGCGATCAGCTTGGTCGCACCCTCGCCGTCCCGCACGACCAGCTGGGCGAGCTGGTGGCAGAGGTCGGTGAGCGCGGCCCGCACCGCGTCCGCGCCGGGATCGTCGGGGTCGCGCAACGTCTCGCCCCCGCCGGACCCGGTGGCGAAGGCGAGCACGGTGTCGCTGGTCGAGGTGTCGCCATCCACGGTGATCCGGTTGAAGCTGCCGGCGACCGCGTCCTCCAGCATCGCCTGCCAGAGCGGCGGATCGACGGCGAGGTCGGTGACGAGGTAGGCCAGCATGGTGGCCATGTCCGGCTGGATCATGCCCGACCCTTTGGCGACTCCCACCAGCTCGACCGCGCGTCCGCCAACCATCGCGCGCGCCACCGCGCCTTTCGGGAACGTGTCCGTGGTGCCGATCGCGCGCGCCACCGCCGGCCACCCGGCGGGCACCGAAGCGAGCGCGGCGTCGAGTCCCGCCTCCGCAATGGCGATCGGCAGGGGAACGCCGATCACGCCCGTGGAGCTGACGAACACCTCCATCGGCGCACAACCGGTGGCCCAGGCGACCTTGGCCGCGATCGCCTCCACCGCCTCGCGGCCGGCCGCACCCGTGAAGGCGTTGGCGTTGCCCGCGTTCACGACGAGCGCGCGGGCCCTGCCATGGGGCAGGGCGGCGCGGCACCATTCGACCTCTGGGGAGGGGCATCGCGACTTGGTGGTGACGCCGGCGACCGCCGTGCCCGCCGCGAAGGTGAGGAGCGTCAGGTCGTCGCGATCCCAGTCCTTGTAACCGGCGCGCGCGGTGCGTGCCTCGCACCCGGCGACGGGCGGCAGATCGGGGAAGGGGCGGGCGAGGGGAGAGGGGTCGGTCATGGCTAGCCCGCCTTAGCCCGACCGCCGGGCCGCGGCCATCGGCTTGACGCCTAGCTCCTCGCCGGCGAGCCTGAGGTCAGAGGAGACCTCCCGATGAAAGCCGCCGCGCCCGCCCTGTTGCTGCTCCACGCCTGTTCCGCGCCCGCGCCGGTGCCCCCCGCATCGCCGGCCACGGCGCTGGCGGAGGAGGCACCGGGCGACCGCGACCGCTTCGTGGTCGTGAACACCGTGGACCGCATGGTGGACGGCACGCTCACGAACTGCCGCTTTACGGACCTGCCCAGCGAGGAGGCGTGCGACGTCTGGCGCGGCCCGGACGGACCGGCGGCGTTCGCGCGCGACCATCGGCCGGGACAGGCGCTGCGGCTGTCGCTGATCGTGGATGTGCGGCCCTGGACCGGACGGAGGCAACCGGTGCCCGCGACCGGGCTGGTGGAGCAGGTCGTCCTTCTGGGCGGAGAGGACGAGGAGGCGTGCGCGCGCCTGCCCGCCCAGGCCCCCACCTTGACCGGCTGGGCGGAGGTCGCGGCCTGCCCGCTGGTGCCGGACGCGGGCGCGTTCTTCGCGGGGCTGGCGGATCCGCGCCCGCGCCAGTCCACCTGGACCCTGACGGCCGAACCGCTGCCGCGCTAGCGAAGCGCGGGCGACGGCGCCGGCCGAGGCGCTCCGATTGACCTCATCCGACCCCGAACCTATTTCGCGGACATGCCTCTAGCGGGCGCGCGGCCGTTGGACGGCGGCGTCTTGCCCAAGCCTTTGACAGGACACGCCTTCCATGCTGGCCGCCATTGCCAAGACCGTCTTCGGGTCGTCGAACGACCGCTATGTCCGCTCGATCCGCAAGATCGTGGAGCGTATCAACGCGCTGGAGCCAGCGATGCAGGCTCTGAACGACGACGAATTGGCGAACCAGACGAACGTGTTCCGCGATCGGCTTGAGGGCGGCGCCACGCTCGACGAACTGTTGCCCGAGGCGTTCGCGACGGTGCGGGAGGCGGCGGTCCGCGTGCTGGGGATGCGCCCGTTCGACGTGCAGCTGATCGGCGGCGTCGTGCTGCACCGTGGCGAAATCGCGGAGATGGCGACGGGCGAGGGCAAGACGCTGGTGGCCACGCTGCCGACCTATCTGAACGCGCTGACCGGGCGCGGCGTCCACGTCGTCACGGTCAACGACTATCTGGCCCGGCGCGATGCGGAATGGATGGGCCAGGTCCACCGCTTCCTGGGCCTGTCGGTGGGCGTGATCGTGCCCAACCTGAACGAGTTCGAGCGGCGCGACGCTTACCACTCCGACATCACCTACGGCACGAACAACGAGTTCGGGTTCGATTATCTGCGCGACAACATGAAGTACGACCGCGCGCAGATGACGCAGCGGGAATATGCCTACGCCATCGTCGACGAGGTGGACTCGATCCTGATCGACGAAGCGCGCACGCCGCTGATCATTTCCGGCCCGACCGACGACAAGTCCGAGCTGTATATGAAGGTCGACGCGGTCGTGAAGCACATTCCGGCCGACGATTATGAAGTCGACGAAAAGCAGAAATCCGTCATTCTGACGGAAGACGGGACGGAGGCGGCGGAGCGTGCCCTGGAAGGGGCCGGGCTGCTGGAAGGGTCGAACCTCTACGATTTCGCGAACACGCAGGTCGTCCACCACCTGAACCAGGCGTTGCGTGCCAACGCGCTGTTCAAGCGCGACATCGATTACATCGTAAAGGACGACAAGGTCGTCATCATCGACGAGTTCACCGGCCGCATGATGGACGGCCGGCGCTGGTCCGACGGCCTGCACCAGGCGGTGGAGGCGAAGGAGGGCGTGGAGATCGAGCCCGAGAACCAGACGCTCGCCTCGATCACCTTCCAGAACTACTTCCGCATGTACGCCAAGCTGTCGGGCATGACCGGCACGGCGGCGACCGAGGCGGCCGAGTTCTTCGACATCTACAAGATGAACGTGGTGTCGATCCCGACCAATCGCCCGATCGCGCGCGTCGACGAGGAGGACACCTTCTACAAGTCGATGACCGACAAGTTCGCGGGCATCGCCGCCACGATCAAGGAGCACGCCGAGCGCGGTCAGCCGGTGCTGGTCGGCACGGTCAGCATCGAAAAGTCGGAGCTGTTGTCCCGCTTTCTGGACGAGCAGGGCGTGGCCCACGCGATCCTGAATGCGCGCCAGCACGAGCGCGAGGC
The DNA here is from genome assembly GCA_965261015.1 of Sphingomonadaceae bacterium. Taxonomy (GTDB): domain Bacteria; phylum Pseudomonadota; class Alphaproteobacteria; order Sphingomonadales; family Sphingomonadaceae; genus CBDHCC01. The sequence continues at coordinate 1,711,949 of CBDHCC010000001.1, read as the reverse complement.
GCACATCGTGGCGCAGGCGGGCCGCGCGGGCACGGTCACGATCGCCACCAACATGGCCGGGCGCGGCACCGACATCCAGTTGGGCGGCAATCTGGAATTCCGGGTGGGCGACGAGCTGGCGGACATGCCCGAGGGGCCGGAGCGCGACGCCGCGATCGAGCGCATCAAGGCCGAGATCGCGGAGGAAAAGGATGGTGTGAAGGCGGCCGGCGGACTGTTCGTGCTCGCCACCGAGCGCCACGAGAGCCGGCGCATAGACAATCAGCTGCGTGGCCGTTCGGGGCGCCAGGGCGACCCAGGCCTGTCTCGTTTCTACCTGTCTCTGGACGACGACCTGCTTCGCATCTTCGGCCCGGACACGATGTTCTCCAAGATGATGCGCGCCAATCTGGAGGATGGCGAGGCGCTGCCGCCGTCGCGCTGGATGACCAAGGCTATCGAGACCGCGCAGAAGAAGGTGGAGCGGCGCAATTACGACATCCGCAAGCAGGTCGTCGAATATGACGACGTGATGAACGACCAGCGCAAGGTCATCTACGAACAGCGCAACGACATCATCGACGCCGACGAGCTGAACGACATACTGGATGGCATGCGGTCGGAGACGGTCGAGAATGTGGTGGCGGAAAGCTGCCCCCCCGGCACCTACCCCGAGCAGTGGGACGTGGCCCGGCTGAAGGCGCGGACGAGCGAACTGCTGGACCTCTCTCCGCCGATCGACGCCTGGATGGAAGAGGACGCGGTCGAGCCCGACATTCTTACGGAGCGGCTGTCGGAGCTGGCGGATGCGGCCCTGGCGCAGAAGGTCGAGGCGCTGTCGCCAGAAACATGGGCGCAAGTGCAAAAGTCGATCCTGCTGCAGCAGCTGGACCACCATTGGAAAGAGCATTTGTCGACGCTCGACGCGCTGCGCCAAGTGATCCACCTGCGCGCCTACGCCCAGAAGACGCCGATCAACGAGTATAAGCACGAGGCGTTCGCCCTGTTTGAGCGGATGCTGGTGGCGATCCGCGAGGACGTGACACGGATCGTGTCGACCGCCCGGTTCGAGATGCAGCCCGCGCCCGAACTGCCCCGGATGCCGGACTTCCTGACGACGCACATCGATCCGCTGACCGGCGACGACGACAGCGACGACATCGACGGCGGCACGACCGGCCTGGTGTCCACCGCCTTCGCCCCGCCGCGCCAGACGCCGACCCCGTCGCTCGACTTCAACGGCGACGGGCAGGCCGACGCGGACGTCGCCACCGTCAGCCGCAACTCGCCCTGTCCGTGCGGGTCGGGCCGCAAGTACAAGCATTGTCACGGGGCGTTGACGAGCGGCTAGGGCCTGGGCTGGTCTTGCCACCGTGCGTGGGCCTTGGCATCCCAACGCCATGATCCTTCGCACCCTCCCGCCGCTCCTCCTCGCCACCGCAGCCCTGTCGGCGTGCGCCACGTCGACCGCTCCACCGGCGCAGGGGTCGGCCGCTTTCTCGCCTTCGCCCGGCCCCGGCGAACCCGATCCCTTCGCCTGGACGGAAGAGGTGCGCGGACAGCGGGCACTGACCGCCGTCAACAACTGGAACTCCGCCACCCTAAATACCCTTGAAGCGACGCCGGGTTTCGCCGCGACGCAAGAGCGTGCGCTGACGCTGCTGCAGGACGACGCCAAGATCGCGGAGCCGACGCTGATCGGCGGCGGCCAGGTCTTCAACTTCTGGACGGACGCGGAACACCCGCGCGGACTGTGGCGGACCACCGGCCTGGATGCGTTCGTCGCGGGCCAACGGGACTGGCGGGTGCTGGTCGATGTCGGTGCGCTGGGCCGGCAGGAGAGCAAGAGCTGGGTCTGGCACGGGGCGCAATGCCTGGCACCCGAATACGCGCGGTGCCTGGTCAGCCTGTCGGACGGTGGCACCGACGCCGACGTCGTGCGCGAGTTCGACGTGGCAACGGGTCGCTTCGTGAGCGGCGGGTTCCGGCTGCCGGAGGCGAAGTCGACGACCGCATGGCTGGACCGCGACACCCTGCTGGTCGCCACGGACTTCGGTCCCGACTCGCTCACCCGCTCCGGTTATCCACGGGTGGTTAAGCGGTGGAGGCGCGGCACGCCGCTCGCCAAGGCGGAGACGGTGCTGGAGGGGCAGGCCGGCGACGTGTCGGTCGGCGGCTTCGTGGCGACGGACAATGGGCGGCGGTGGCCGGTCCTGACCCGCGCGCTGGACTTCTACACCACGGCGGCGTTCCACCTGGCGCCCGATGGCCGCCAGGTGCCCGTCCCGCTGCCGCGCGATGCGGTGCTGGTGGATGTGCTGGACGGTCGCATGGTGGCGCAGCTCTACAGCGATCTGGGGCCGATCAAGGCCGGGTCGGTCGTGGCCTACTCCATCGACGACACGCTCGCCGGCCGACAGCCAGCGATCGAGACCGTCTTCGTGCCCACCGATCGGCAATCCGTCGAAGAGGTCGTCGCCGGCGATGGCGTGTTGTGGGTCAAGGCGCTGGACGACGTGTCCGGGCGCCTGTTCGCCGTCCGCCGGTCCGCGGAGGGGCGGTGGAGCCGTCAGCCCGTGGCACTGCCGGATCAACTGACGGTTCATCTGGGTGCCAGCGCGCCGGACCGGGACCTCACCTTCGCGACCGCCGAGGGCATGCTGACGCCGCCCACGCTCTACGCGGTCACGACCGCCGCGGCGCCGCGCCCGGTGCAATCGCTGCCGCTGCGGTTCGAGGCGGCCGGGATGGAGGCGGAGCAGCGGTTCGCCCGATCGAAGGATGGCACGCGCGTGCCCTACTTCCTGGTCCGCAAGCGGGGCACGACAGGGCCGGTCCCGACCCTGATCCACGCCTATGGCGGGTTCCGGTCGGCCCAGACGCCGACCGTCCTGACCGACCAGCCCTATCGCGCGGGGCCGGTGGGCCAGTTCTGGGTGGAGGAGGGCAACGCCTATGTCCTCGCCAACATCCGGGGCGGCGGAGAGTACGGGCCGGCCTGGCACGAGGCCGCCCTGCGCGAGAAGCGCCAGAACGCCTATGACGACTTCCACGCGGTCGCAGAGGATCTCATCCGCTCCGGCGTGACGGAGAAGGGGCGGATCGCCGCGTCCGGCCGGTCGAACGGCGGTCTGCTGGTGGGCGTGCTGATGGAGCAGCGGCCCGACCTGTACGGCGCCATCGTGATGGGATCGCCGCTGGCCGACATGGCGCGCTACACCCACCTGTTGGCCGGCGCGAGCTGGGCGGGGGAGTATGGAGACCCGGACGTGCCCGCCGACTGGGCGTTCATCCGCCGCTACTCGCCTTATCAGAACCTGCGGCCCGGCGTCGCCTATCCGGCACCCTTCATCTACACCTCGACGCTGGACGACCGCGTCCACCCCGCGCACGCTCGCAAGATGGCCGCGCGGATGGAGGCGCAGGGTCACCCGTTCTACTACTATGAGTCGCTGGAAGGCGGTCACGCGGCGGGCGCGGACAAGCGGGAAGACGCGCGGCGCGCGGCGCTGATCCTGGCCTATCTGAACCGGGAGATCGGGTCGAAATGACCGGCCGCGCCCTGGGGGGGCCGAGGCCGCCCGGGCTGGCTCCCCGAGTAGGATTCGAACCTACGGCCATTCGATTAACAGTCGAATGCTCTACCGCTGAGCTATCGGGGAGCGGCCCGGCGTGCGGACGGTCGGCCTCTGCCATGACCGCACCGCCGCCGCAAGCCCCTCAGACCGCGAACTGCTCCATGGCGATCCGCTCGTCCAGCGAGTGATCCGGGTCGAACAGCAGGGTGAGCGCATGGTCCGGGTCCAGGCTGATCGCCACCTGAGCGACGTCGCGCACCTCGTGCTGGTCCGCGACGGCGCTCACGGGGCGCTTGTCGGGGTGGAGGATGGTCAGCGTGATGCGCTCCCGATCTGGCAGGATCGCGCCTCGCCACCGGCGCGGCCGGAACGGACTGATCGCCGTCAAGGCCAGCATGCCGCTCGCCAGGGGCAGAATGGGTCCGTGGGCGGACAGGTTGTAGGCGGTGGACCCGGCGGGCGTCGCGACCAGCACGCCGTCGCAGATCAGTTCCGGCAGGACGACGCGGTCGTTCACGGCGACTTCGATCCAGGCGGTCTGGCGCGTCTCCCGTAGCAGACTGACCTCGTTGATCGCGGGCAATCGGTGGACGGCACCGTCCATCGTGGTGGCGGTCATGGTGATCGGCGTGATCCTCACCCCGCGCGACGCGGTCAGGCGCTCCGCCAGGCCCTCGGGTCGCCAATGGTTCATCAGAAAGCCGACCGTGCCCAGGTTCAGGCCGTAGACCGGCCGGTCGAGACGCCGGTCGAGCAGCCCGTGCAGCGTCTGGAGCATGAAACCGTCGCCACCCAGCGCCACGATGACGGCCGCTTCGCCGATAGGCCGAAACCCGTAGCGTTGCCGCAGCGCCTCCCCCGCCTGCTGCGCCGCGTCGGTCGGCGACACCGCCAGCGCCGCGTCCAGCTGTGTCTTGTCCACGCCCGCTCCCCGATCGTGCCGCATCGGCACAGTCTTAACCCACTGCCGCCCACGGGGCGACCATTTCGTGTGCAGCCTTGCCTCCGCTCGCTGCCCCGACTCTAACAGGATGATGACGACGCGCTCGCCCGGCTCAATCACTTCGGACCGACTGACCGGACTGCCGGACGATATGGCGCTGAAGGCGAGTTTGGCGGAGCGGCCGGACGGCATCGTTCTGATGGTGCTCCGCATCGTCGATTTCGCGGCTCTGAACGCCGCGTGGGGGCGCCAAGGGGGTAACGCCGTGCTGCGAGCGGTCGGTCAGCGATTGGCCGCCCACCCCAAGTTGGCCTTGGCGGCGCGCAGTGGCGGCACGGAGTTCGCGGCGACCCTGCCGAGCGCGTCGGCCGAGCGCCTTCTCGCCACGATCGGCGGCGTGTTGCGGCAGTGCGGTCGCCCTGTCGATCGTGAGGGCCACGACATCCGCTTCGCGGTGTCGGCGGGCGCGGTCAGCCCGCTGCCGGGCGAACGACCCGGGGCGATGGTCGACCGGGCGCGGGCCGCGGCGAACGCCGCCCCGGCCGGTGGAGTGGCGTGGTGGGGCACGAGCGAGCGCACGGACGACGAGCGGCTGGCCATCGACCTGCGCCGGGCGCTGGACAGCGGCGAGATCGCGGTCCTGTTCCAGCCGCAGATCGATCGGGCGCGTGGCATGGGCGCGGACGCTGTCGTCGGGGTCGAGGCACTGGCGCGCTGGCACCACGCCACATTGGGTCCGATCGACACGGCGCGTCTGTTCGCGGTCGCCGGCCGGTCCAGCTTCGCCAGCCACCTGACCGACCACCTGCTGCGCCAGACCTTGGACATGGCGACGCGCTGGTCCGACGCCTTCGCGGGGCTGCGCCTGGCCGTGAACGTCAGCGCCCGCGACCTGGCGCGCCCCGACTTCGTGCGGCGCCTGGCGGACCGGCTGTTCGTCGCCGGAGTCGATCCCGCCCGCATGACGGTGGAGATCACCGAGGACATCGCGATGGATCAGCCGGTCGAAACGGCCACGGCCATCGCGGCGTTGCGGGCGCTGGGCTGTCGGGTGGTGCTGGACGACTTCGGCACCGGGCAATCCTCGCTAGCCTGGCTGTCCCGCTTGTCCATCGACGGGATCAAGTTCGACCGGGGCTTCACGGCGGGCCTGACCACCGACCCACGCACCCGCAGCATCATGGAGTCGCTGATCGCGCTGGCGGGCGTGCTGGACCTCTCCGTCGTCGCCGAGGGTGTCGAGACCGTCGAGGAGGCGCGGCTGCTGCGCCAGTTCGGCTGCCAGCACCATCAGGGCTTTCTCTACGCCCGCCCCATGCCGGCGGAGCAGCTCGCCCACTGGCTGACCTCAGGCGGCGAGCTTCGAGAGGCCTGCTGACAGCTTCAGGGCGCCGTTCAGGCGGGCGGGCGGGTCGGCCCACACCCGTTCGATAACCATCTTCGCATCCGGGCGCAGCTTGGCCGTTCCCTTCAGCCGTTCGACATAGGCCATCAGCGCGGTGACGTTGGGCGGCCGGTCCTCGAAGAAGGTGACCAGCGTGCCGCGCGGCCCAACCTCCAATTTCGACACGCCCGCGCGGCGGCAGTTCAGCTTGATCTCGACGACCTTCAGCAGGTTCTCGGCCGGGCCGGGCACTGGCCCGAACCGATCCTCCAACTCGGCCGCGAAGGCGTGGATCCCGTCCGGCGTGTCGAACTCGTTCAGCCGCCGATAGAGCTGCATGCGCAGGTCGAGGCCGGGCACGTAATCCTCCGGAATAAGGATGGGCGCATCCAGCGTGATCTGGGGCGAGAAGGCGTCGCGGGCGCGCTCCGCGACCAGGCCACCGGCCTTCGCCTCCGCGATCGCGTCCTCCAGCATCGACTGGTACAGTTCGAAGCCCACCTCCTTGATGTGCCCCGACTGTTCGTCGCCCAGCAGGTTGCCCGCGCCCCGGATGTCGAGGTCGTGGGAGGCGAGCTGGAATCCGGCACCGAGCGAGTCGAGGTCGGTCAGGATTTTCAACCGCTTCTCCGCCGTATCCGTGATGGATTCTCCAGCCGGCGTGGTCAGATAAGCAAAGGCCCGCGTCTTCGCCCGCCCCACGCGGCCTCGCAGCTGATAGAGCTGAGCGAGGCCGAAACGGTCGGCGCGCCAGATCACCAGGGTGTTCGCGGTTGGAATGTCGATGCCCGACTCCACGATGGAGGTGGACACCAGCACGTCGTATTTGCGGTCGACAAAGGCGGACATCCGGTCCTCCACCTCGGTCGGCGTCATCTGCCCGTGCGCGGCCACATGCGTCACCTCGCGCACCTGCGTCCGCAGGAACTCCTCCACGTCCGGCAGGTCGGCCACGCGCGGCACGACGAAAAAGGACTGGCCGCCGCGATAATGCTCGCGCAGCAGCGCCTCTCGGATCACCATCGGATCGAAGGCGGAAACGTAGGTGCGGACCGCCAGCCGGTCCACCGGGGGTGTCTGGATGACCGACAGGTCGCGGATGCCGCTCATCGCCATCTGCAGGGTGCGCGGGATCGGGGTGGCGGTCAGCGTCAGCACATGGACGTCGGCCTTCAGGGCCTTGAGGCGCTCCTTATGGGTGACGCCAAAGCGCTGTTCCTCGTCCACGATCACCAGCCCCAGCCGCTTGAAGTCGACCGATTTCGCCAGGAGGGCGTGAGTGCCGATCACGATGTCGATGGACCCGTCCGCCAGCCCCTCGCGCGTCGCCTTGGCCTCGGCGGCCGGGACCAGCCGCGACAGCCGGCCCACCTTGAGCGGGAAGCCTTTGAAGCGTTCCGTGAACTGCATCGCGTGCTGGCGCGCCAGCAGGGTCGTGGGACAGACGAGCGCCACCTGGTGACCATCCATCGCCATCGCGAAGGCTGCGCGTAGCGCCACCTCCGTCTTGCCGAAGCCGACATCGCCGCACACCAGCCGATCCATCGGCTTGCCCGATCTGAGGTCGGACAGCACGTCGGCGATCGCGGCCTCCTGATCGTCCGTCTCTTCGAACGGGAACCGGTCCACGAACTCGTTGTAGCCGTTGTCGTCGAGCGTCAGCACCTCTCCGCCGCGCAGCGCGCGTTCGGCCGCCGTCTTCATCAACTCGCCGGCGATGGCGCGGATGCGCTCCTTCATCGTCGACTTGCGCCGCTGCCACGCCTCGCCACCCAACCGGTCGAGCGTCGCCCCCTCCGTCTCCGCGCCGTAGCGGGTCAGGACTTCGAGATTCTCGACGGGCACATACAGTTTGTCGCCGTCGCGATAGGACAGCGCCACGCAATCGTGCGGGCTGCCGCTGACGGGCAGGGATTGCAGCCCCTCGAACCGGCCGATGCCGTGGTCGGTGTGGACGATCAGGTCGCCCTGCGACAGGCTGGCGAGTTCGTTCAGGAAGGCATCGGTCTTCTTGCGCCGCCGTCCGCGCCGCACCAGCCGGTCGCCCAGCATATCCTGTTCGGTCAGGACCGACAGCTTGTCGGTGCGAAAGCCGTGTTCCAGGGGCAGCACGATGGCAGCGAGCGGAGAGGTGGCCGCCGCCTTCCAGCTGCCGACCGCCGCGATCCCGTCGAGCCCGTGATCGCGCAGTAGCTTGATCAGCCGGGTCCGCGCGCCTTCGGAATAGGTCGCCAGCACGGTGCGCCCCTTGGACCGTTCGGTCAGATGCTGGACGAGCGCGTCGTAGATGTTGCCTTCACCCGCCCGTTCCGGCGTGAAGTCGCGGGCGGGTTGCACGTCCAGGTCGACCACCGCCGGGCCTTCCGGCTCGCGGAACGGCGACACGCGATGGATCGGGTGATCGTGCTGCATGCGGGACCACTCGTCCGAGGTCAGGTACAGCTGCTCGGGCGGCAGCGGGCGATAGCTGCCCGCCGCCTTCGTATCGGCGTCGCGCCGATTGGCGTAATAGTCGCCGATCGCGTCCAGCCGCTGGTCCGCGGCCTTGCCGGTGCCCCCGTCGCGCAGGATCAGGGCGTCGTCGCCGAAATGATCGAACAAGGTCGCCAGCCGCTCCTCGAACAGCGGCAGGAAGTGCTCCATGCCCGCCTGTCGCCGCCGTTCGGACACCGCCTGGTACAGCGGGTCGGACGTGCCGTTCGCACCGAAGCGCTCCCGGTAGCGCTCGCGAAAGCGCTTGACGGTGGCATCGTCCAGCAGCGCTTCGCTCGCCGGCAGCAGCGTGAAGTCGGCGACGTCGCCGGTCGTCCGCTGGTCGGCCGGGTCGAACGAGCGGACGCTCTCCACCTCGTCGCCGAACAGGTCGACGCGCAGCGGCTGTTCGGCGACGGCGGGCCACAGGTCGACCAAGCCGCCCCGGACCGCATATTCGCCCTTTTCCGCCACATTGTCGGTGCGCGTGAAGCCGTTGGCGGTCAGCAATCCGATCAGGGTGTCCCGCTCGATCCGCCCGCCCGCTCGAACCTGGGTGACCAGTTGCCGAACGCGGAACGGGGTCAGCGTGCGCTGAAGGACGGCGTTCACGCTCGTGAGCACCAACAGTGGACCGGTGGTCGATTGCAGCCGGTGCAGCGCGGCCAGCCGGTCGGCCGACACGTGTAGCGCCGGGCCGGCGCGATCGTAGGGCAGGCAATCCCAGGCGGGCAGGGTGACGACCGGCAGGTCCGGCGCGAACGCCGAGGCGGCGTCGGCCAGCCCCTGCATCGCGGGTGCATCGGACGCGATCAGGACGGTCCGCCCGCCCTGGGCACGGGTCAGGTCGGCCGCCAGAAGCGGCAGGAAACCGGCCGGCACCTGCGACAGGGTGAGCGCGGAGGTGGCCGCCAGGATGCGCTTGGCGGGGGGCAGGGGAGCCGCGCTCATCGAGAGACGGGGATGTAGTCGAGCGCCATCAGGCGGGCCAGGCGCGGCCCCCGCCATTCGGCCGGGGGTTCGATGGTGCCGAACGCCCAGCCCATGATGTCGACGTCCTCCACCTCGCACAGACGCTCGAACCAGTCGCAATCCGCCTGGTCCCACCCGGGCGAGTGGCGGTCGAAGAACCCGCCGACGAGCAGGTCCGCCTCCTTCGTGCCGCGGTGGTGCGCGCGGAACCGCAGGCGGCGCAGGCGGTGGTCCAGGGTCATAGGGTCACTCCGGGCACGGCAAATGTCGGCCGAAGCGTCGCGCGCCGGCCGCAGCCTTGATATGGCCGCCAGATAGTCATGCGACCCGAACTCCTCAACCCGCTCTTTGCACCGACGGCCAGCCTGAAAGGCGTTGGTCCCGCGTTGGAAAGGCCGCTGGAGCGGCTGGGCCTGACCCGCGTGGTGGACCTGCTGTTCCACCTGCCCACCGGCTGGACTCGCCGTCGCTCCGTCGCGTCGCTCACCGAAGCGGCCTCGGGCGATCTGATCACGGTGGAGGTCACGCCTTTCGAGGTCGCCGCCAGCCGTGGGCGCGGCCCGACCCGCATCTACGCCGCCGACGCCGCCGGCAACACGCTGACGCTCGCCTTTTTCGGCGGGGCCGGCCGGTGGGCGCGCCAGCAGCTGCCCCTGGGTGAGCCGAAGCGCGTGTCGGGGCGGGTGGAGAGCTACCGCGACGAACTGCAGATGGCGCATCCGGACCACATCGTCGCTCCCGACGAGCCGCTGGCGGACATAGAGCCTGTGTACGCCCTGTCGGACGGCATCACGAGCAAGCGCCTCGCGGCGTTGGTGGAGACCGCCCTGGAACGGCTGCCGGACGCACCGGAATGGATCGAACCCGGACTGCTCGCCGCGAAGGGCTGGCCCACCTTCGGAGAGGCGCTCCGTGCCGCCCACGGCGAGCCGGAGTCGCGCCACGCGCGAGAGCGGCTGGGCTATGACGAGGTGTTCGCCAACCAGCTGGCGCTGACCCTGATCCGTGCCGCCGTGCGCACCCGTCGCGGCCGACCGCTGCGCGGAGACGGGCACCTGACGTCGGCCTTGCGCCTGCCATTCGAGATGACCGGAGCGCAGACCCGGGCGGTGCGGGAGATCGGGGACGACCTGCGCCAGACCCAGCCCATGCTGCGCCTGCTGCAGGGCGACGTGGGGTCGGGCAAGACGTTGGTCGCCGCCTGCGCGCTGCTGACGGCGGTGGAGGCGGGCGGGCAGGGCGCGCTGCTCGCCCCCACGGAGATCCTGGCGCGCCAGCACCTCGCCAGCCTGGAGCAGCTGCTACGCGGCCTGCCCGTCACCGTCGCCGCGCTGACCGGCCGGGACAAGGGCCGCGCGCGGGAGGGCACGCTGATCGGATTGGCGGACGGGTCGATCGACATCGCCGTCGGCACCCACGCGATCTTCCAGCAGACCGTCACCTATCGCGACCTGGCGCTGGTGGTCGTGGACGAGCAGCACCGGTTCGGCGTGTCGGAGCGGCTGCTGATGGCCGGCAAGGGGCAGGTGCAGCCGCACATGCTGACGATGACGGCAACCCCGATCCCCCGCTCGTTGGCCCTCACCCGCTTCGGAGAGATGGACGTGAGCGTCCTCGACGAGCGCCCGCCCGGCCGCCAGCCGATCGACACGCGCGTGGTGTCGGTCGAGCGGCTGGACGAGGTGGTCGCCGCGCTCGGGCGGCACTTGGAGGGCGGCGGCCAGGCCTATTGGGTGTGCCCGCTGGTTGAGGAGAGCGTGGCGAGCGACCAGGCCGCCGCGGAGGAGCGGTTTCGCGAGCTGGCCAAGCGCTTCCCCGGCCGGATCGGCCTAGTCCACGGTCGCATGGCCCCGCCGGAGAAAGACGCCGCGATGGCGGACTTCTCCGCCGGGCGCACGGGCGTTCTGGTGGCGACGACCGTAATCGAAGTCGGGGTGGACGTGCCCAACGCGACTCTGATGGTGATCGAAGGCGCGGACCGGTTCGGTCTGGCTCAGCTGCACCAGCTGCGGGGCCGGGTCGGCCGGGGGGAGGGCAAGTCCGTCTGCCTGCTGCTGCGTTCCGGCGCGCTCTCAGAGACGGGTCGCAAACGACTGGCGTTGCTGCGAGAAACCAACGACGGCTTCCGCATCGCGGAGGCCGATCTGGAGCTGCGTGGGGCTGGCGAGATGCTGGGCACGCGACAGGCGGGCGAGGCTCGGTTCCGCCTGGCCGAGCCGGAGGGGCTCGCCGCCGCGCTGGCGACCGCGACCGACGATGCGCGGCTGCTGATCGAGCGGGACGGCGGTCTGGAGGGCGAGCGCGGGCAGGCGGCGAGGCTGGCGCTGTATCTGTTCGAGCGGGACGCGGCGGTAAGGTTGCTGGGGAGCGGGTAGGCCGAAGCCCTCTCCCCTCCAGGAGAGAGGGTTGGAAGAGGGGAGAGGCGGATCAGCTTGGTGAGCGGCCGGCCGGCGCCGTCCCCCTCTCCTTCCGCCGCTGCGCGACTCCCTCCTCTCCCCTTCAGGGGAGAGGGCTTAATGGTTTACACCACCAACGCGTGCTTCTTCACCCCCAGGCTCAAGCGGTCCCCCGCCGCGACCTCCCCATCCTCCACCTTGTCCCCGTTCACCCGCACGGCACCCTCGGCCAATTTCCGCCGTCCCTCCTTCTTCGATGCCACGAAGCCCACCGCCACCAGTGCGTCCAGCACCGGACCGGCCGCGACCTCCGGCAAGTCCTCGCCCGCACCGCCGCCGGCGAACGTCGCCTGCGCCGTCGCGCGCGCGGAGGCCGCCGCCGCCGCTCCGTGCGCCATCGCCGTCGCGGCGTCGGCCAGGGCCACTTTGGCGTCGTTCACCGCCGCGCCCTCCAGCGCCTCCAGCCGGGCGATCTCGTCCAGCGACAGGTCGGTGAACAGCCGCAGGAAGCGGCCCACATCGGCGTCGTCCGTGTTCCGCCAGAACTGCCAATAGTCGTAAGCGCTGAGCATCTCGGCATCCAGCCACACCGCGCCCGACACGCTCTTGCCCATCTTGGCGCCCGCCGCGGTCGTGATCAGCGGCGAGGTCAGGCCGAACAGCTCTGCGCCCTCCGTCCGTCGCGCAAGCTCGATGCCGTTCACGATATTGCCCCATTGGTCCGACCCACCCATCTGCAAGCGGCACCCTTCGCGGCGCCAAAGCTCCACGAAATCATAGGCCTGGAGGATCATGTAGTTGAACTCCAGGAACGTCAGCGGCTGTTCGCGGTCCAGTCGCGTTCGCACGCTGTCGAAGCTCAACATGCGATTGAGTGTGAAGTGTGAGCCTACTCCCCTCAGCAGCTCGATATAGCCCAGCGCGTCCAGCCAATCCGCGTTGTTCACCACGGTCGCGTCGGTCGGCCCGTCGCCGAAGATGAGAAAGCGTGTGAAGGTCCGCTGGATGCGCGCGATGTTCTCCGCGATCGCTGCGTCGTCCAGCATCTGGCGGCTCTCGCTCTTGCCCGACGGGTCGCCCACCCGCGTGGTGCCGCCGCCCATCACCACGATCGGCTTGTGGCCTGCCTGCTGAAGGCGGCGCAGCAGCATGATCGACACCAGGTTGCCGACGTGCAGCGACGGCGCGGTGGCGTCGAAGCCGACATAGCCGGGCACCACTCCCACGGCGGCCGCCGCGTCGAGACCCGCAAGATCGGTCGCCTGGTGGATGTAGCCGCGCGCGTCGAGCAGGCGGAGGAGGGCGGATCGGTGCTCGGTCATAGACGCCCGCACTATCCGCTCGCCTCGGGCTTGTCGAAGGGCGTATGGATGCTCGTGGGGAGGCGTGCTTCGACAGGCTCGGCACGAACGGAGTGGACAGTGAGGACGTCTTCTGGAGCGAAGTTGCTGCCCTTCGCGGCCGGCGGGGCGGCGACGCAAATGCAGGCATGGTTGGAGCGGGACGGTGCTCGTCTCTGGGCGCGCTGGCTGGTGGATGTGCCGATCAACCGGCTGATGCTGCCGGAACCCGCCGAACCGGCGCGTCGCGATGGCCTGTGGCGCACCACCTGTTTCGAGGCCTTCGTCGCCTGGGACGGTGAGGCGTATCTGGAGGTGAACGCGGCCCCGAACGGCGACTGGGCCGCCTACCGCTTCGACGCACCCCGCCACGGCATGGCGCCGCTGGCGATCGATGCGCCTACCATCTCGCTGGACGCCGGCGAGACGTGGGTGTCGGTGGAAGCGACGCTTGCCCTCCCGCCCGAGTGCGCCGGTCGGCCGCTGTCGGCCAATCTCGCTGCGGTGATGAAGACCACCGACGGTGCGCTCTCCCACTGGGCGCTCGCTCATCCGGCGGACAAGCCGGATTTCCACGACCGCTCTTGCTTCCGCCTGTCTCTCCCGGCCACAGACTAGTCATGGACTTCGGCATCGACCGGCTGCTCGCCGACCCCGCCCTTCGTCGCCCGCTGGAGGGTAAGCGCGTGGCGCTGCTCGCCCATCCGGCGTCCGTCACGCGCGACCTGACCCACTCGCTCGACGCGCTGGTGGCCGCCGGCCTGAACGTCACCGCCGCCTTCGGGCCGCAGCACGGCCTGCGCGGCGACAAGCAGGACAACATGGTCGAGACGCCGGACGAGACCGACGCGCGGCACGGTATCCCGGTCTTCAGCCTCTATGGCGAGACGCGCCGGCCGTCCGGGCAGTCGATGGGCACCTTCGACGTGATCCTGGTCGACCTGCAGGATCTGGGCTGCCGCATCTACACATTCGTCACCACGCTGCTCTACGTGCTGGAGGCCGCGGCCGAGCACGGCAAGGAGGTGTGGGTGCTCGACCGCCCGAACCCCGCCGGCCGGCCCGTGGAGGGGCTGACGCTGCGCCCCGGCTGGGAGAGCTTCGTGGGCGCCGGGCCGATGCCGATGCGCCACGGGCTGACGATGGGCGAGATGGCGCGGTGGTTCGTCGCGCACTTCGGATTGGATGTGAAGCTGACGGTGGTGGAGATGGCCGGCTGGCGGCCGGAGGAGGGGCCGGGGTACGGCTGGCCGGCGGACCGCGTGTGGATCAACCCCAGCCCGAACGCGGCCAACGTCAACATGGCGCGCTGCTATGCCGGCACGGTCATGCTGGAGGGCACGACCTTGAGCGAAGGGCGCGGCACCACCCGCCCGCTGGAGCTGTTCGGCGCGCCCGACCTCGACCCGCGTGCGCTCAAGGCGGCGATGGAGCGGATCGCGCCCGACTGGCTCGCGGGCTGCAAGCTGCGCCAGGTGAGTTTCGAGCCCACCTTCCACAAGCGCGCCGGGCGGTTGTGCCACGGCCTCCACATCCACGCCGAAGGTCCGTGGTACGACCCCGCCGCCTTCCGCCCCTGGCGGCTCCAGGCGCTCGCCTTCAAGGCGATTCGGCGGCTGAGGCCGGAGAATGAGTTGTGGCGCGACTTCCCCTACGAATACGAGTTCGACAAGCTGGCCATCGACGTCATCAACGGCTCGCCGTTGCTGCGGGAGTGGGTGGATGACGAGGGGGCGGAGGTGGGTGATTTGGAGATGCTGGCGGTGCGGATGAGCGGAGTTGGGAGGAGGAGACTACTGACGAGGAGTGGGTTACCGCCAATCCTCTACGCCTTCTCCCAACCATCAACGGGGGAGCCAAACACAGCACCGATAGCGTAGACTTGGACCAGCAATGCTGCCGATTATGCCCCCAAGCTAGTCGCAGTTGGATGAGGGGTGGCGCTCCTGTGGAGCGCGCGAGCCTTGTGGCTCGCCACCCCTCACCCAGCTTGGACTAAGCGGCAGAGCCGCTAAGTCTTCGCAACCCGGCGAATAAGTCCCAGATCAACGGGCGATAGGGCAGGACTGGATCTTCACCGCTTCCTCGACAGCTCCCGCATCGCGTCGTCCAATCCCGCCAGCGTCAGCGGGAACATCCTCCCCTCCATCAGCTCCCTCACCATGCCGATGGAGCCGGAATACGCCCACTGCTCCTCCGGGATCGGGTTCAGCCAGGCGGCGGCGGGGTAGGTGTGGGTGAGACGCGCGAGCCAGGTGGCGCCGGCTTCCTCGTTCATGTGCTCCACCGATCCGCCCGGGTGGGTGAGTTCGTAGGGGCTCATCGCCGCGTCGCCGACGAACACCAGCTTGTGGTCGTGACCGAACTTGTGGAGCACATCCCACGTCGGCGTGCGCTCCGCGAAGCGGCGGCGGTTGTCCTTCCACAGGCCCTCATAAGGGCAGTTGTGGAAGTAGAAGAACTCCAGGTGCTTGAACTCGGACGTGGCGGCGGAGAACAGTTCTTCGACCACGCGGACATGCGGGTCCATGGAGCCGCCGACGTCGAGGAAGAGCAGCAGCTTGACCGCGTTGTGCCGTTCGGGGCGCATTCGGATGTCGAGCCAGCCCTGGCGCGCGGTGCCGTCGATTGTCGCGTCCAGGTCCAGCTCGTCGGCGCGGCCCTCGCGCGCGAACCGGCGGAGGCGGCGCAGCGCGATCTTGATGGTGCGCGTGCCCAGCTCGCGCTCGTTGTCGAAGTTCTTGAACTCGCGCTTTTCCCACACCTTGACCGCGCGCTTGTGCCGACTTTCGCCGCCGATGCGGACTCCTTCCGGGTTGTAGCCGCCATTGCCGAAGGGCGATGTGCCGCCGGTGCCGATCCATTTGGACCCGCCCTCGTGGCGCTCCTGTTGCTCGCGCAGCCGTTCGGCCAGTGTCTCCATCAGCCGATCCCAGTCGCCGATCGCCTCGATCGCCGCGCGCTCTTCCTCCGTCAGGTACTTGGCGGCCGCCTGGCGCAGCCACTCCTCCGGGATCTCGGCGGTCGCCGTGCCCTCGCACAGCGCGCCCTTGAACACGCGGGCGAAGACCTGGTCGAAGCGGTCGATCAGCCCCTCGTCCTTTACGTAGGTCGCGCGCGCCAGGTAGTAGAAGTCTTCGGCCGACCGTTCCGCCACGTCGGCGTCCATCGCTTCGAGCAGGGTCAGGTGCTCCTTGGCGCCCACCCGCAACCCGGCCCCACGCAGCTCGTCGAGGAAGTTCAGGAGCATGGGCGAAAGGTCGCGAAGGTCACAACACGTGCGCGGCGACGCAAAGCGGCGGTGTAGGAAAGGCCGCGGCTCCGATCGGGGGCCGTCGGGCCTCGCTCGCAGGGATCCGTTTCGAACACCTCACCGGATTGGCACAGCAACCCCTATTTTGCCAGCGGTGCGGTCAGCCGCCGATCCACGCGATCGGCAGGACG
This sequence comes from Sphingomonadaceae bacterium, assembly GCA_965261015.1. Lineage (GTDB taxonomy): Bacteria > Pseudomonadota > Alphaproteobacteria > Sphingomonadales > Sphingomonadaceae > CBDHCC01. Next base: position 1,695,441 of record CBDHCC010000001.1, on the reverse strand, counting down.
GCGGGCGCGATCCGGCGCAGCAGGCACGCCGCCTCGGCAATGTGAGCGCCCGACGTCGCCACGTCGTCGATCAGCAGGATTGGTTCGGCGACCGGCTTCACCACCCGCATCGCCGGGCGTCGCGCATTCTTCGCCGGGTGGCTGGATCCCGTCGACGGCAGCGGCGCGAAAGGCCGGCGGAACGGGAGCTCCAGCCTTGCCGCGACGGCCCCGCCCAGCCGCTCGCTCAGGCAGTCAGGCCCGCTGTGGCCGCACGGGACGGCGCACACCGCGCGTACGGTGCCCCGGCCGAACAGCGACGTAGCCGCCTCCACCAGTCGGTCAGCCACGGGCGCCACCAGCACGTCCGGCGGGTCGGCCTTCAGCGCCCGCAACGCCGCGATCTGAGCGTCCTTGGCCGACGCGCGCCACCTCACGAGGGTGTGATAGTCCGTGCTCCCGCGACGCCGAAGCTTTTGGTTGGGCACCAGCGTGCCGAGCAGGAACTCGCACGTGACGGAGGGGCGCTCGCCGCGCAGGGACGCGGGCACCAGCGCCTCCTCGCGCAGCCGGTTGGGCGCGCCCGGCGGCTGAGCGGTGACGAAGATGACATCGTCGCCGCTGCCGATCTCCGTGCAATGCAGGGCGTTCAAGGTGAGGGGCGGGCGCGCGTCCGATCGCCCCACGGTCAGCGTCTGTCGCCCGCCGGGCGTGTCGAGGCGGCTACGGAAGAAGCCGAGGACCTCGTCCGCCTCGCCGTCGAGCAGGTCCAGGGCGGACCGGCCCCGCTGGCGCTCGGCCTCCACCTCCATCAGGTCCGCCATCGACTCGCTGACCGCCCGCACGGTGAGATCCCTGCCGATGAGCGCCATCGGCAGGGTGGAGCCGTCGACCGCCTCGCGCACGCAACGCGCGTCCATGATCAGGTCGCCGTCACGGTCGTGCTGCTGCGCGATGTCGCCGATTAGCGACAGCTCGTCGGCGGCGATGCTGGCGAGCCGCTCGAGCGTGGTCAGAAGACCTGCATCCCAAACCCGGCCGGCGCGCGGATCCATCGCCAATAGGGTGAGTCGATAGGGGAGTGGGGCCAACTCGACCGGCACGCCGGCGAGCCACAGCCAATGTTCCCGCATGGGCGCGAATGCGCGTCGGCCCAGGATCGGGTGATCGCGGGCGTCGGGCACCTCCAGCGGCGTTTCGAACACGTCGGCGAGCGGGGGGCGGTCCGGCATTGGCGAGGTGAAGAAGGAATAAGGCATGCCGCGGCCGAGCACGATCTCCTGGCCGCCGTCACGGTTCACGAACAAGGCGCTGGCCGAGCAGTCCGCGAGCGTCTGCACCAGCGCCAGCAGGCGCGACAGCGGCGTGTTGTCGGACCCGGACCGGATCAACCTCAGCGCGGATTCGAATCCCTTGATCTGCATCGATGCTGTCTAGAAGCTGACGCAAAGCTCGACAATCAGAGCGTTTTCCGCACGCCTTACCCCCGGCCGCGCGACAGAAAGGCGAGGCGTTCCAGCATCATCACGTCCTGCTCGTTCTTCAGGAGCGCGCCGTAGAGCGGCGGGATCGCCTTTTTCGCGTCGTGGTCCTGCAGCACGTCGAGCGGCATGTCCTCGACCAGCAGCAGCTTCAGCCAGTCGAGCAGCTCGCTCGTGGACGGCTTCTTCTTCAGACCCGGCACGTCGCGCAGTTCGAAGAACATGGTGAGCGCTTTGGCCACCAGCTGCTTTTGGATGTCGGGGAAGTGCACGTCGACGATCGCCTCCATCGTCGCGCGGTCCGGGAAGGCGATGTAGTGGAAGAAGCAGCGGCGCAGGAAGGCGTCGGGCAGCTCCTTTTCGTTGTTCGACGTGATGACCACCACCGGACGCTCGGCGGCGGCGACCCGCTCACCGGTCTCGTACACGTCGAAGCTCATGCGATCGAGTTCCTGCAACAGGTCGTTGGGAAACTCGATGTCCGCCTTGTCGATCTCGTCGATCAAGAGGACGGGCAGGCGGGGCGACGTGAACGCGTCCCACAATTTGCCCCGCCGGATGTAGTTGCCGATGTCGTGGACCCGCTCGTCGCCCAGCTGTCCGTCGCGCAGGCGGGCGACCGCGTCATACTCGTACAAGCCCTGCTGCGCCTTGGTGGTGGACTTCACCGACCATTCGATCAGCGGGGCGTCCAGCGCCGTGGCGATCTCGTGCGCCAGCACCGTCTTGCCGGTGCCGGGCTCTCCCTTAACCAGCAGCGGGCGACGCAGCGTGACGGCGGCGTTGACGGCCACGCGCAGGTCGGGCGTGGCGATGTAGTCGGCGGTGCCTTCGAAGCGCATGGGCGGTCGATCTCCTCGTCCGATCGACTAGGCGAGCGGAAGGGGGGAGGCAACGCGGGGGGCCTGTGCGCGGCGGCGCGCGGTCAGCCCGCGCGCGCGGCCGACCGGCGGGCCAGCAGGTCGGCAACGGCGCGGTGCTGTCGCACCAGCTGCCCGGCGCCAAAGCCGATCGCGCGGACCAGGGCCGGGTGCGTGTGGCCGGCGATCATCGCCAGCGTCTCGGCCGGATCGGGCAGGGTGGATCGGAGCAGGTGCGTGCCGAAACGGTCCGCCGCGCGCGCCAGCACCGGGCGCACCCCGTGCCAGTCCACCACCAGCGCCGCGGCCGCGCCCAGCGCCACGCCGCTCCGCTCCGACGTCGCCAGCGTGCCCAGCGCTTGGGCCAGCGCCTCCAGCGCCGCGTCGTCGCGGCCCTGATCGGGCGTGGAGGGCACGGGGCCGACGGCGACCGACAAGGTGGCGAGCGTCGCGCGCTCCCCCTCCCAGGCGGTGAGCGCGGCGCGGAACCACCCACATTCCGGCTCGCACGCGGCCATCAGCGACGCACGGTCGATCAGGCCGGCGGCACGGCTGTAGAGGGCGCACAGCACATGGACGATGTCGGCCAGGTCCGGCCCGCCGGCGCGCGCCGTGTCGTTCGCGACGCGCGCCAGGAAGCGGTCGTCGCCCAGTCCGCCCGCGAACACCCGCGGGTCGCAACCCTGGTCTCGCGCCGCAAAAGCCGCCGTCGCCTTCATGCCACCCCGTCATCTCCGTTCGCCACGCGGCTTAGCGGCGGGGAGGTAAAGGGGAGGTTAGCCCGCCCTTTATTGATCCAGGAAACTCCGCATCTTCCGCGACCGGCTGGGGTGCTTCAGCTTGCGGAGCGCCTTGGCCTCGATCTGCCGGATGCGCTCGCGGGTCACGCTGAACTGCTGGCCGACCTCCTCCAGCGTGTGGTCGGTGTTCATGCCGATGCCGAAACGCATCCGGAGCACGCGCTCCTCGCGCGGGGTGAGGGAGGCCAGCACGCGCGTCTCGATCTCTATCGGCTGCCACCAAAATCCACATACCTTTCGAGTTCCGGCGAAAGAAATCGTCTTGGACGGTCTGAGGCGAAGGTCCGGCAATCCAATCATCTATGAACAACCTATAGCGACAGCGCCAACCGGTCTGCGACAGCGGATGACAAATTAGGTCCGTCACGTCAGGAACAAAAATTGGAGGCGCGTCAGTCAATAACGGGCCTTTGTGTTCGAAATAGCGGTCAGCGGGTTGAAGCTGCTCCACGTCGATATAGGTCGGCCAATTCAACTCGGGTGCATCAACCGCCGCAAATTGCAGTTGGAAGAAGCCTCCCTTGCCACCGGGTCCCTGGCGGAACTCACCACGGCTGCGAAGAACGATGTCTCCCAGCACCCATTGGCGAATGGGTGACTGGTAATACGGATCCCGTTTCTCGGGATCGTCGCTGGTCTCTCGCAGGCTGCTCCTTGGCGATCTTCATCACCTTGCGGACCTTGTCGAGCGGCATGGACAGCCGCTCGGCCATCTCCTCGGGCGTCGGCTCGCGGCCCTGCTCGTGCAGGAACTGGCGGCTGGTGCGGACCAGCTTGTTGATCGTTTCGATCATGTGGACCGGGATGCTGGCCCATCCTCCAGCGTGTGGTCGGTGTTCATGCCGATGCCGAAACGCATCCGGAGCACGCGCTCCTCGCGCGGGGTGAGGGAGGCCAGCACGCGCGTCACTGTCTCCTTCAGGTTCGCCTGGCGCGGCGTCCACCGGGATGACCGTTCTTGTCCTCGATGAAGTCGCCCAGGTGGCTGTCCTCCTCGTCGCCGATCGGCGTCTCCAGGCTGATCGGCTCCTTGGCGATCTTCATCACCTTGCGGACCTTGTCGAGCGGCATGGACAGCCGCTCGGCCATCTCCTCGGGCGTCGGCTCGCGGCCCTGCTCGTGCAGGAACTGGCGGCTGGTGCGGACCAGCTTGTTGATCGTTTCGATCATGTGGACCGGGATATGGTGCGCGCCTGGTCGGCGATCGACCGCGTGATCGCCTGGCGGATCCACCATCCGTAGGTGCTAAACTTGTAGCCACGGCGGTATCGAACTTGTCGACCGCCTTCATCAGGCCGATATTGCCTTCCTGGATCAAATCCAGGAACTGCAATCCGCGGTTGGTGTATTTTTTGGCAATGGAAATGACGAGGCGCAGGTTGGCCTCGACCATCTCCTTCTTGGCGATCCGCGCCTCGCGCTCGCCCTTTTGCACCATGTTCACGATGCGCCGGAACTCCGGCAGCGCCATGCCGGTGGCCTGCGCGATCTCGCTGATCTCCGACCGGATGCGATCGACGGCCTCGCCCTCCCCGCCGGCGAACGCCGCCCACTTCTTGTCCCGCTTGATCTGCTGCGCCAGCCAGCCCTCGTCCAGCTCGTGACCCATATAGCTGGTCAGGAAATCCTTGCGCGGCACCTTGTGGCGCTCCGCCAGGCGCAGCATCTGGCCGCCCAGCGCGGTCAGCCGCCGATTGTAGCCATAGAGCTGGTCGACCAGCGTCTCGATCTTGGCCTGGTGGAACTGCACGGATTCGACCAGCGCGGTCAGCTCCTCGCGCATGGCCTGGTACTTCTTCTCGCCGGCCTTGGAATACTCCTCGCCCGCCGACAGCGCGGTCAGGCGGTCGGTCTGCAGCTTGCCGAACTTCTTGTAGAGCTGCGTGATCTCGGCGAACTTCTCCAGCGCCTGAGGCGTCAGCGCGGCCTCCATCTGGGCGAGCGAGAGGGTGTTGTCCTCCTCTTCCTCCTCCTTGGCCTTGGCGCGCTTCTGGCGCAGCTGGTCCTCTTCGTCCTCTTCGCTCTCGTGATCCTCGTCGTCGTCCTCGTCGCGGATCGTGGGGCCGGCGGTCTTCTCCGTGATCTCGCCGTCCGTCTCCTCGTCGTCGCCGTCGTCCGACAGGGTCTCGGGCGCGGGATTCTTGTTCAGCATGGCGTCGAGGTCCAGGATCTCGCGCAGCTGCATGTCGCCCGCATTGAGAGCGGTGGACCATTCGATAATGGTGTTGAAGGTGATCGGGCTGTCGCACAGGCCGAAGATCATCGTGTCCCGGCCCGCCTCGATCCGCTTGGCGATCGCGATCTCGCCTTCGCGCGACAAGAGCTCGACCGCCCCCATCTCGCGCAGGTACATGCGGACCGGATCGTCGGTGCGGTCGGTGGGCGCCGCCTTCTTCTCGGGCACCGGCGTGGGGGCGGGCGAGGATGCGCCGTCCGACATCTCGACCTCGGCGACCTCGTCCTTGTCGGACGAGTCCTCCTCGGCGTCCTCGTCGTGCTCGACGATGTTGACCCCCATCTCGGACAGCGCGGACATGACGTCCTCGATCTGTTCGGACGACATCTGGTCCTGGGGCAGAGCGGCGTTCAGCTCGTCATAGGTGATGACGCCGCGCCGCTTGGCGCGCGCGATCAGCTTCTTGATGTTCGCATCGTTCAGCTCAAGGATCGGCTTTCCGTCCTCGGTCGTGTCGACCGGTTCGGCGGTTTTGGTCTTGGCCATGTGTCTCGTCATCCCTTGGTGGCCGAGAGGCCGTCGTCGCCCCACGCCAGTTCATTCAGTTCGTCCCGCGCGCGCGCGATCCGGTCGCGCAACGCCGCCTGCCAGGCGAACAGGTCGGCGAACCGATCCGCCTCGTCCGGACCGGACCCCGTCTCCGCCCCCAGCTCCGCCGTGACCGACGCCAGCGCGCGCTCGTCGCGGGGCAGGTCCGCCATCGCATGAACGGCCGCGGTAAGCTGGTGCGCCGACTGCTCGCCGCCATCGGCCGCCAGCCAGGAAAATGCCAGCCCCACACCCGCGCGACGGTCGCCACCCGGATCGACCCCGGCGGTCGCGCATATGGGATGAAGGGCCCCCAGATCAAGCTGACCGGCGGAGTGCGCCGCGCGCACCAGCGCGTCGCGCAGCTCCGCCAATGGCCCTGGCGCCAGCTCCAGGCGGCTCAGCGGTTCGGCCAGGTCCGGCAGCAGCGTCGGCCGCAGCACCAGCCCGGCCAGCACGGCGCGGGTCAGCCCCGACCCCCCGGGACCCGCCGCCAGCGCTCGCGCGCTGCCGGACGGCGGTGTGGCCGTGGGCCGGTGCCGCGGCGATCGAGGGCCACGGGCGGACGCGCCCTGCCACTGCGCGCGTCCCTCCTGGAACAGCCGATCGCGCAGCGCTCGACCATAGTCGCGGGCCAGCTCGCGGTCCGTGATCGTCGCGGCCAGCGCATCCAGCCGCGCGCGCACCGCCGCCTTGGCTTCGGGAGAGGCGGGGGGCGTGGACCCCCGCGCGGCGCGGTACAGCCGGTCGGCCAGCGGCTCCGCGCCCTCGACCAGCGCGTCCAGCGCGCCGCGCCCGGACCCGCGCACCAGATCGTCCGGGTCCTGTCCCGGCGGCAGGGTAACGAAGGCGAGCGACCGCCCACCCTTCAGCAGCGGCAGCGCGCGTTCGGCGGCGCGGACCGCCGCGCGCTCTCCGGCCGCGTCCCCGTCGAAGCACAGCACCGGCACGTCCGCGTGACGCCACAGCAGCTCCAGCTGCGCCTCCGTCAGCGCGGTGCCCAGCGGGGCCACCGCCTCGTCGATGCCGACGCCCGCCAGCGCGATCACGTCCAGATAGCCCTCGACCACCAGCACCCGGCCCGCCGATCGCGCGGCGGGCGCGGCGCGGTGCAGGTTGAACAAAGTGCGCCCCTTGTCGAACAGCGGCGTTTCGGGCGAATTCAGGTATTTGGGCGTGCCGTCCGACAGCGTTCGCCCGCCAAAGCCGATCACTCGCGCGCGGGCGTCGTGGATCGGGATGACCAGCCGGTCGCGAAAGCGATCGTAGTTCGCGCGCCCCTCCGCCTCCACCAGCAAGCCCGCCTCCGTCAGCTGTTCGGGCCGGAAAGGCAGTGCGCCGGCGATCGCGTCGCGCCGGTCGGGGGCATAGCCGATGGCGAAGGCCGCCACCTGCTCCGCCGCCACGCCGCGCGCGGCCAGATAGGCGCGCGCCGCGGTGCCTTCGCTCGCCGCCAAACGCGCGGAGAACCAGCGTGCGGCCGCCTGCGTGACGTCGTGCAGCCCGGCGCGCCGCTCCTCGCGCTCCTGCGAGCGGGGGTCGGGGGCGGGCATCTCCATCCCCGCCTCGCCCGCCAGTTCCTTGACCGCGTCGATGAAGGCCAGGCCGCGCTGGTCGATCATCCATCCGATCGCGTCGCCGTGCGCGCCACAGCCGAAGCAGTGATAGAACGCCTTGGCGTCGTTGACGTAGAAGGACGGGGTCTTTTCCTCGTGGAAGGGACAGCAGCCGCGCCATTCGTTGCCCGCGCGCTTCATCGGCACGGTGCGGCCGACCAGCGTGGAGAGCGTCGTGCGCGCGCGCAGTTCGTCCAGCCAGTGCGCGGACAGCGCCATCAGGGGCGGGCCGTCACGCGGACAGTTCGGCCTTCACCAGTCCGCTGGCGCTGGCCATGTCCAGTTCCTGCCCGTGGCGCGCCTTCAGTTCGGCCATCACGCGGCCCATATCCTTGAGCGAGGTCGCGTCCAGTTCGGCGGCGATCGCGCGGATGGCGTCGCGGGTCTGCGCCTCGTCCAGCCGGGCGGGCAGAAAGCCCTCGATGACGTTCAGCTCGGCCGCCTCGTTCGCCGCCAGTTCCGGCCGGCCGCCGCTCTCGAACATCGCCATCGACTCCCGCCGCTGCTTGGCCATCTTGTTCAGCACTTCGACCACCAGCACGTCGTCGTCGTCGGGCGCGGTGCCGGTGCGCAGCTCGATGTCGCGGTCCTTGACCTTGGCCAGGATGGAGCGGACCGCCTGCAGCCGCGGCTTGTCCCCCGCCTTCATCGCGGCGATCTGGGCGGCTTTCAGGTCGTCGCGGATCATCGGGCACGCTTTCTTGGGCATCGAGTCGAAGACCCAGCAGCGTAGGGCAGGACGCCCCCCTTCGCCAGATTGACCCGCCGCCGCCCGCGCTCTACTCCCCACCGCTTAGCGACATCGCCGTCACCCGAACCGGAGTCCCGCCACATGGCCGACGCCCTGCCCACACCTGCGCGCCCGGACGGCGCCACCGGCGTGCTGGTACTGGCCGACGGCACGGTGGTGTGGGGGCGCGGCTTCGGGGCGGAGGGGGCGGGCGTGGGAGAGGTGTGCTTCAACACCGCCATGACCGGCTATCAGGAGGTGCTGACCGATCCCTCCTACGCCGGCCAGATCGTCACCTTCACCTTCCCCCACATCGGCAATGTCGGCGCGAACGCGGAGGACGTGGAGGCCGACAGCCCGAACGCCGTCGGCTGCATCGTGCGAGAGGACGTGACGGCGCCGTCGAGCTTCCGCGCCCGCGAGGGTCTGGGCGAGTGGATGGCGACGCACGGCCTGATCGGCCTGTCCGGCGTGGACACCCGCGCGCTCACGCGCCGCATCCGGTTGCAAGGCGCGCCCAACGCGGTGGTGGCGCACTCGGCGAGCGGAGAGTTCGACCTGTTGGCGTTGCAGGCGATGGCGGCCGACTGGCCTGGGCTGGAGGGCATGGACCTGGCGCGCGAGGTCAGCCGAGAGGTGGCGCACCCTTGGGAGGGTGGGATGTGGCGGCTGGGGCAGGGGTTCGCGGACTCCGGCAGCGCCAACTCGACATCCCCCTCCTCGTCATCCCCGCGAAAGCGGGGATCCAGCGCCAGCGACGGCGAAGCCGAGCAGGCGGAGGGGCCGGGCCTGGATCCCCGGCGTGCGCGGGGGTGACGGGGGAGGGGCGGACAGCGCCCCCCACGTCGTCGCCATCGACTACGGGTCCAAACACACCATCTTCCGCAACCTCGTCGCCGCCGGCGCGCGCGTCACGGTGGTCCCCGCCACCGCCTCCTTCGAGGACGATCATGGCGCTGAAACCCGCCGGCGTGTTCCTCTCCAACGGCCCCGGCGACCCGGCGGCGACGGGCGAGTACGCCGTGCCCGTCATCCGCGCGCTGCTGGACGCCGACATGCCGATCTTCGGCATCTGCCTGGGCCACCAGCTGCTGGCGCTGGCGGCGGGCGCGCGGACGGTGAAGATGCACCAGGGCCACCGGGGCGCCAACCACCCGGTGCAGCGGCTGGACGACGGCGTGGTGGAGATCACGAGCATGAACCACGGCTTCGCGGTGGACCGCGACAGCCTGGGGCCGGAGATGCGCGAGACCCACCGCTCGCTGTTCGACGGCAGCAACGCCGGCCTGGAATTGGCCGGCGGCCGAGCCTTCAGCGTCCAACACCACCCGGAAGCGAGCCCCGGCCCGCAGGACAGCGCGCACTTGTTTGAGCGGTTTATGGGGGGCTTACGATGAGCTTCAAAGCTGACGAACTACAGCGACGCACCTATGATGAAGAACTAGGAGCTGAACTTAATGTCCTCTCTAGTGGATCAGGTGGTTACACGACGTTTGAAATAGGGCTGCCGGATAGGACAATTGAGTTTGGGGCTGAGATGGAAGGAGTTGAAGACGGGGCCAGGATGGACTGGAAAGTTCTGAGGAGCCGTGTTGAGGATCGTTCAATCATTGCCGATTCATTAGTTGCTTTTGCGTTCGGTCACGGCCTCTGGGCTGACAAAATCCGAACCGTGAAATTCCTTGAACGGCGTAAACGGCTGTTCAAGGTGACGTACGAGTGGGTCAATGCCTAAGCGCACTGACCTCTCCTCCATCCTCGTCATTGGCGCAGGCCCCATCGTTATCGGGCAAGCGTGCGAGTTCGATTATTCGGGCACGCAGGCGATCAAGGCGCTGCGCGAGGAGGGCTATCGGGTCATCCTGGTCAACTCCAACCCCGCCACGATCATGACCGATCCGGAGCTGGCCGACGCCACCTATGTGGAGCCGATCACGCCCGCCGTGGTCGCCTCCATCATCGAAAAAGAGCGGCCGGACGCGGTGCTGCCCACCATGGGCGGGCAGACGGCGCTCAACACCGCGCTGGCGCTCGACCGCGACGGCACGCTGGCCAAGTACGGCGTGGAGCTGATCGGCGCGGACGCGGCGGCAATCGACAAGGCGGAGGACCGGCTCAAATTCCGCGACGCCATGTCGAAGCTGGGGCTGGAGTCCCCGCGCTCCGCCATCGCGCATACGCTCGACGAGGCGCTCGACGCGCTGGAGACGACCGGCCTGCCCGCCATCATCCGCCCCTCCTTCACGCTCGGCGGCACGGGCGGGGGCATCGCCTACAACCGGGAGGAGTTCGCGGCCATCGTGCGCGGCGGCCTGGACGCCAGCCCCACGACGGAGGTGCTGGTCGAGGAGTCGGTGCTCGGCTGGAAAGAGTATGAGATGGAGGTCGTGCGCGACCGCGCCGACAACGCCATCATCGTGTGCGCGATCGAGAATATCGACCCGATGGGCGTCCACACCGGCGACTCCATCACGGTCGCACCCGCGCTGACGCTCACCGACCGCGAATATCAGATCCTGCGCAACGCCTCCATCGCCTGCCTGCGGGAGATCGGTGTCGAAACAGGTGGTTCCAACGTGCAGTTCGCGGTCAATCCGAAGGACGGCCGGCTGGTCGTTATCGAAATGAACCCGCGTGTCAGCCGCTCCTCGGCGCTGGCGTCCAAGGCCACCGGCTTCCCCATCGCCAAGGTCGCGGCCAAGCTGGCGGTAGGCTACACGCTGGATGAGATCACCAACGAGATCACGGGCGCGACCCCCGCCGCCTTCGAACCCACCATCGACTATGTCGTGACGAAGGTGCCCCGTTTCGCGTTCGAGAAGTTCGCCGGGTCGGAGCCGCTGCTGGGCACCGCCATGAAGTCCGTGGGCGAGGTCATGGCGATCGGCCGATCCTTCGCGGAATCGCTGCAAAAGGCGCTGCGGGGACTGGAGACCGGGCTGGACGGGCTGGACGAGGTGGCGGAGCTGGCGGGTGCCCCGCGCGGGGTGATCGAGGCGGCGCTGACCCGCCCCACGCCCGAACGGCTGCTGGCGGCGGGGCAGGCGCTGCGCGAAGGCTTCACGGTGGAGGAGGTCCACGCGCTGACCGCCTACGATCCCTGGTTCCTCAGGCAGATGCTCGACATCGTTGCCGCGGAACAGGAGGTGCTGGCGAACGGCTTGCCGACCGAGGCGGCGGGGCTGCGGCGGTTGAAGGCGATGGGCTTTTCCGACCGACGGTTGGCGCGGCTGGCCGTGCGCTCGCTCAACCTGCGCGACGGGGCGGGCGAGTTCCAGCGGCGCGGCGGCCTGATCCACGAGACCATGCAGGCGATGGCCGGCGCCACCAGCGAGGCGGAAGTGCGCGCGCTGCGCCACCGGTTGGGCGTGCGGCCCGTCTTCAAGCGCATCGACACCTGCGCCGCCGAGTTCGAGGCCCCGACACCTTACCTCTATTCCACCTACGAAGCGCCCTCGTTTGGCGAACCGGAGGACGAGGCGCGGCCGTCGGACGCCAAGAAGATCGTCATCCTGGGCGGCGGGCCGAACCGGATCGGGCAGGGGATCGAGTTCGACTATTGCTGCTGCCACGCCTGTTTCGCGCTTGCTGACGCCGGGTTCGAGACGATCATGGTCAACTGCAACCCGGAAACGGTGAGCACGGATTGGGACACGTCCGACCGCCTCTATTTCGAGCCGCTGACGGCCGAGGACGTGCTGGCGGTGCTGGACGTCGAGCGCCAGGCGGGCGAGCTGGTCGGCGTGATCGTTCAGTTCGGCGGCCAGACGCCGCTCAAGCTCGCCGCCGCCCTGGCCGAAGCGGGCATCCCGATCCTGGGCACCAGTCCCGACGCCATCGACCTGGCGGAGGACCGCGAACGCTTCAACGCGCTGGTCGAGACGCTGGGCCTGAAGCAACCCGCCGGCGGGCTGGCGCGCAGCGAGGAGGAGGCGGTCGCGGCCGCCGCGCGGATCGGCTATCCCGTGCTGATCCGCCCCTCGTATGTTCTGGGCGGTCGCGCGATGGAGATCGTCGACGGCGAACGGCAGTTGCGCCACTATATCGCCACCGCGGTCGCGGTGTCCGGCTCCTCCCCCGTCCTGATAGACCGCTATCTGCGCGACGCGATCGAGGTCGATGTCGACGCGATCGCCGACGGCACGGACGTGCGAGTCGTAGGCGTCCTGCAGCACATCGAGGAGGCGGGCGTGCATTCCGGCGACAGCGCCTGCTCGCTGCCCCCCTACGACCTGTCCGCCGAGGTGGTGGCGGAAATCGAGCGGCAGACCGCCATGCTCGCAAGGGCGTTGAACGTGCGCGGGCTGATGAACGTGCAGTTCGCGGTGAAGGACGGTGAGCTCTACCTGATCGAGGTCAATCCGCGCGCCAGCCGCACCGTGCCGTTCGTGGCGAAGGCGATCGGCCAGCCCGTGGCGAAATGGGCCGCGCGCGTGATGGCGGGCATGGCCGTGGCCGACCTGCCGCCCGCCGGCGCGGCCCCGGACCACATCGCGGTCAAGGAGGCGGTGTTCCCCTTCGCGCGCTTCCCCGGCGTCGATCCGGTCTTGTCGCCGGAGATGAAGTCCACCGGCGAAGTCATGGGAATCGCGGACGATTTCCCTACCGCCTTCGCCAAGGCCCAGCTGGGGGCGGGGGTCGTCCTGCCCGAGGGCGGACGGGTGTTCCTGTCGGTCAAGGACACGGACAAGCCGGTGATCCTGCCGGCGGCGCGTCAGCTGGCCCAGCTGGGCTTCGAACTGGTGGCGACGGACGGGACGGCCGACGTGCTGAGCGCGGCCGGGCTGGCGGTCGAGCGGGTGAACAAGGTGGCGCAGGGTCGCCCGCATATCGTCGATCGGATCACGGACGGCGACATCGCGCTGATCTTCAACACCACGGAAGGGTGGCAGTCGCTGCGCGATTCCGCCTCCATCCGCTCGGCGGCGCTGGCGGCGCGGGTGCCGTCCTTCACCACCGCGTCGGCCGGCGTCGCGGCGGCGCGCGCGATCGCGGCGGTGCGCGGCCGACCGCTTGAAGTGCGCCCCCTGCAATCGTACAATAAGCCCTTGGAGCCCGCGGGCTCTCCCCATTCCTGACCCGTCGCGCCACGGCGAACGCCGGCGGTGACGGGGTTGCTGTTGTTGGAGGTGCTGGCCGTGGCGAGTGGTGACAAGATGCCGATGCTGATCGAAGGTCAGCGCAAGCTGCAGGACGAACTGAAGCGCCTGCGCGCCGAGCGTCCCCAGATCGTCGACGCGATCGAGGAGGCGCGGGCGCACGGCGACCTGTCGGAAAATGCGGAGTACCATGCCGCCAAAGAGCGGCAGGGGCAGATCGAGGCGTCGATCGCGGACATCGAGGATCGCCTCAGCCGCGCGCAGATCATCGACCCGACGGAGCTGTCCGGGGACAAGGTGCAGTTCGGCGCGACGGTGACCCTGCTGGACGAGGACGAGAAGCCGATCACCTGGCAGATCGTCGGCCAGACCGAGGCGGACGCCAAGAACGGGCGGATCTCGTACGATTCCCCGCTCGGCCGGGCGCTGATCGGGCGGACTCTGGAGGACGAGGTGGAGGTGACGGTGCCGTCGGGCGACCGGTGGTACGTGATCGACAAGATCGCCTACGTGTGACCCTGCCGCGGCTCGCCGGCGCGCCGCTGACGGAGGCGCTGTCGATCGCGGTCGTCGCGGCCCACGTCCTGCTGTGGGCGACCGGCGCGGACAATCAGGCCGTGGCGGAGGGGGCGCTGGTCGCGGCGCGGGTGACCGGCTGGATGGCGCCGGGCGCGGTGCCGACCGTGCTCACGCCTCTGTCGAGCGCGTTCCTGCACGCCAATCTGCTCCACCTCGCCTTCAACCTGTTGCTGCTGGTCTATTGCGGAGCGCAGGTGGAGCGCCGGATCGGTTCGGGCGGGACTGGCTGGATGCTGCTGTTCGGCGCCTATGGCGCGGCGGCGGTGCAAGTCGCGCTCAACCCGACGTCGCCCGATCCGGTGATCGGGGCCAGCGGCGCGATCTCCGCTCTGATCGCGGCCTATGCCTTGCTGCACGGGCGGCAGAGGTCCGCGCGGATCGGCCCGTTCGGGCCGGCGCTGGTGCGCGGTGTCTGGCTGCTGGCCGCCTGGACCGCGCTGAACGTCCTCCAAGCCTTCGTGTTCGGGTCGATGGGCACCGCTCTGGCGACCGGCGCGCATATCGGGGGCTTCGCGGTCGGGCTGGTCGCCACGCCGTTGCTCGCCCGTAGCCGTCGCGAGCGGGCCTAGCCCGCGCTCCTCCGGCGTGCCGGGATCACCGCCACGCTCAGTCGGCGGGACCTTCCGGGTCGTCGACGTCGGGGTCGAGGATCCGGTGCAGATGCACCACGACGTACCGCATCTCGGCGTCGTCGACGGTCGCCTGGGCCTTGGCGCGCCACGCCTTTAGGGCGCTCGCATAGTCGGGAAAGAGGCCGACCATGTCCACGGCCGCCAGGTTGACGAAGTCGAGCGTCTGCGGATCGGACACCCGACCGCCGAACACCAGATGCAGCTTGCTCATCTCGACCGCCCGCCGTCAGTCGCGCCGCAGCCAGAATGTCGCGCCGGCTCCGACTGCGATGGCGAGCGCCAGGGCTCCGCCGATCGTCGCGGCGGGATGGGCACCGACCATGTCGGATATGTTGTCGCCCACCTTGACGGCTTTCCGGCGAGCGGCGCGCGCTTCGTCCGCGGCCCGGGCGCGCGCGGCCGCAGCCTCGTGGCGCGCCTTGCGGACGGTCTTGCGGGTGCGGACCTTGGCCCGGCGCTTGCCGGTGCGCGCCGCATCCAACCCCTCGTCCTTCAACGCCAGCAACTGCTCGACCAACTGCTCCGCGCGGCGGCGGCGCTTCGATTTCCCGAACATTCTCACACTTCCTCTCGTGTCGGGCCGAACTCGTCGGCCAGAAATCGCCCGATCGGCCGGGCGGTCAGCGCCAGTCCGGCCGCCAGCGCGACGGACCCCAGCGCCACCGGGTGACGGGACGCGAAGTCGGCGGCGTCCGATCCCGCCTCGCGGGCGGTGGTCACGGTCCGGCGGCTTAACCTGCTCGCCACCGCGCCGGGCCGGATGGCGGCGCGAAACGCGGCGAAGCTCTCCTTGGCGGACGCCTTCTCGGACGCGGCGCGGGCCTGTGCGGCCTCGAGGCGATCGGCGACGTCGCTCACGACGATCCTTTCGGCAGCGCCTTCAGGGCACCCGTCGCCAGGCGCACGCACAGATAGGCGATGAGCAGCAGGGCAACCGCGACGATCAAGGCCGCCCAGGCGGGGTGGACCACTTCGCCCAGCCCCCGCGCCACGGCCGCGAGCAACCAGCCAAAGCCGAACAGCCCCATCACCACCGCAAGGACCCCGTAGACGGCGGCGTGTTTGGCGACCGCCGCGGTCAGCTTGGCCCGCAACGTGAGCGCCTCACGCTCCGCGGCGACGTAGGCCTTGGAATGATCGATAGTATCGCGAAGCAGGCTGCGCGCGGATCGATCGGATCCGCGCGCCTCCGCCATGCCGAGTTCGTCCGTCACGGAACGCTCAATCGTCGTGATGGCCGCCACCGCTCAACAGCTTGCCGAGCGCGAAGCCCACCACGGCCACGGCACCGACCGAGAGCACCGGGTTGTTCTTCGCGAACACCTTCAGTTCGTTGGTGAGCTGGTCCACGTCGGCGGTCTCCAGATGCCGCGCCGCGCCGGACACCTTGTCGGCCTGGGCGCGCACCGGATCGGCGGCGCGGTGGCCGAAATTTTCCTCCAGCATCTTCGCCGCCTCGACGATCAGGCCGGACAGGGTGGTGAGCGCGCCCGCGGCCTTGCCCTTCCCGGTGTCGGCGTAGGTGGCGGCGGCGGCATAGGCCTGTTCCTTACCCCGTGCGGCCTCTTCCTTCACCCGGTCCACGGCCGTGTTGGCCGCAGTCTTCAGGTCCGCGCGAGTCGACGCGCCGCTCGTCGGAGTGGCGGTCGCGTCATTCGCGGAGGCGAGATCGCCGGCCATCGTGCCCGTCGCGGGGCTGGTCGCCCCGGTCGGAACCACGGGCGTGGTGGTGGTGGTGGAAAGCGTCTCGTCAGCCATGTGGCGACCCCTTTTTGCCATGTGATCTCTGTGCCGCCTTAAACCCGTCGCCGCCGGGCTTGTTCCCGCCGCCCGATTGCCTAGGCCAGGGCGAACCGCCAAGAGGTGCGGTGCCCGGACCCCTTGGAGTGACCCCCGAATGACCGCCATCCTGAACGTCCACGCCCGCGCGATCCTGGACAGCCGCGGCAATCCGACGGTGGAGGTGGAGGTGGCGCTGGAGGACGGCAGTTTCGGCCGCGCGGCCGTTCCCTCCGGCGCGTCGACCGGCGCGCACGAAGCCGTCGAACGGCGCGACGGCGACGCGGCGCGGTGGGGCGGCAAGGGTGTGGACGACGCGGTCGCCGCCGTGAACGGAGAGATCGCGGACGCCCTCGGTGATCTGGACGCGGAGGACCAGGGGGAGGTCGACGCCGCCCTGATCGCCTTGGACGGCACGCCGAACAAGGCGCGGCTGGGCGCGAACGCGATCCTGGGCGCCAGCCTGGCGGTGGCCCGCGCCGCCGCCGACGCGCGCGGCCTGCCGCTCTACCGCTATGTCGGGGGCGTGCACGCGCGGGTGTTGCCGGTGCCGATGATGAACATCCTGAACGGGGGAGAGCACGCCGACAATCCGATCGACATGCAGGAGTTCATGATCGTGCCGGTCGGCGCGCGGTCGTTCGGCGAGGCGCTGCGCTGCGGGTCGGAGGTGTTCCACACATTGAAGCGCCGGTTGGCGGACGAGGGGCTGGCGACGGCGGTCGGCGACGAGGGCGGCTTTGCCCCCGCGCTCCGCTCGACGGAGGCGGCGCTCGACTTCGTGATGGCGTCGATCGAGGCGGCGGGTTACCGCCCCGGCGCGGATGTGGCGCTGGCGCTCGACTGCGCGGCCACCGAGTATCAGCGCGACGGCGCCTACCACATGGAAGGCGAGGGGCGGACGCTGTCCTCCGACGAGATGGTCGGATATCTGGCCGACCTGGTCGACCGCTATCCCATCGCGTCGATCGAGGATGGCATGGCGGAGGACGATTGGGACGGGTGGCAGGCGCTGACCCGCGCGATCGGCGACCGTTGCCAGCTGGTGGGCGACGATCTGTTCGTGACCAATGTCGACCGGCTGTCCACCGGGATCGAGCGCGGGATCGCGAACGCCCTGCTGGTGAAGGTGAACCAGATCGGCACACTGACCGAGACGCTGGACGCCATGTCGCTGGCGACGCGCAACGGCTATGCCTGCGTCATGTCCCACCGATCGGGCGAGACGGAGGACACCACGATCGCCGATCTGGCGGTCGCCACCAATTGCGGCCAGATCAAGACGGGCAGCCTGGCGCGGTCCGACCGGCTGGCGAAATACAACCAGCTGCTGCGGATCGAGGAGGAGTTGGGCTCCGCGGCGCGTTATCCGGGGGCAGGGGCCTTTCGCGCCCACCGTCGGTAAGGGTGGGGCGCGCGCCTCCGCGCCCTTGCATCCGCGCCGCGCCTGATTCACAAGAGACGGCCATGGCTCGCCGTCGCCCCCGTTCCGATCCGCGATCGCACGGCGGCGTCGCGCGCGCCTGGCCGGCGCTGATCGGCCTGTCGCTGGTCGCGGTGTTTGGCGGGTACGCCGTCGTCGGGCCGAACGGCCTGCTCGCCTGGAGCGACTATCGCAGCCAGCACGAGGTGACGGAGCGCCAGCTGGCGGGGTTGCAGGCCGAACGCGCGGCCCTGGCGAACCGGGTCCGGCTGCTCGATCCCAATGGGGCAAATCCCGACCTGGCCGACGAACTCGTGCGGCGAGAACTGGGCGTCATCCGCGACGACGAGGTCGTGCTGCCGATCCATTAGCGGATGGACGTGCGACGGGACCCCGTCGCCGACCGTTGCCCCGCCCGGACCGCTGTGGCACAGCCCGGCCGTCCGTCAGCACAGGTGACCCCCTTGGCCCGTACCGCCTCCGCATCCTCCCCCGCCACGCCCAATCGGGAGCGTCCCCGCGAACCCGAACGTCACCCCGCCGACCAGGCGGAACTGACCCGGCTGTACGAACAGATGCTGCTGATCCGCCGCTTCGAGGAGCGGGCCGGCCAGCTCTATGGCATGGGGCTGATCGGCGGCTTCTGCCACTTGTATATCGGGCAGGAAGCGGTCGCCGTCGGGGTGCAGAGCGCGCTGGACGGCGAGAAGGATTCGGTCATCACCGGCTATCGCGACCACGGCCACATGCTCGCCTATGGCCTGGATCCCAAGGAGATCATGGCGGAACTGACGGGGCGTCAGGCCGGCATTTCGAAGGGGAAGGGCGGGTCGATGCACATGTTCAGCGTGCCGCATCGGTTCTATGGCGGCCACGGCATCGTCGGCGCGCAGGTGCCGCTAGGCTCGGGGCTGGCCTTTGCCCACAAATATCGCGGCGACGGAGGCATTTGCGTCGCGTATTTCGGAGACGGTGCGACCAACCAGGGGCAGGTGTACGAAGCGTTCAACATGGCCGAACTCTGGTCGCTGCCGATCGTCTACGTCATCGAGAACAACCAATACGCCATGGGCACGTCGGTCAACCGCTCCTCGGCGGAGGATCAGTTGTACCGGCGCGGTGAAAGCTTCCGCATCCCGGGCTTGCAGGTGGACGGCATGGACGTGCTGGCCGTGCGCGGCGCGATGGAGGTCGCGCTCGACTGGGTGCGCGGCGGCAAGGGGCCGATCCTGTTGGAGATGAAGACCTATCGCTATCGCGGCCATTCCATGTCCGACCCGGCCAAATACCGCACGCGGGACGAGGTGACCGCGATGAAGGAGTCCTCCGACCCCATCGAACGCGCGAAGAAGGAGCTGATCGGGCTGGGCGCCGCGGAAGACGATCTGAAGGCCATGGACAAGGCGATCCGCGCCACCGTGGCGGACGCCGCCGACTTCGCCGAAAGCTCGCCCGAGCCCAAGCCCGAGGAGCTGCACACCGACGTGCTGGTGGAGACCTATCCGTGATCGACATCACCATGCCGGCCCTCTCGCCCACGATGGAAGAGGGCACGCTGGCCAAATGGCTGGTCGCCGCCGGCGACACGGTCGCGGCCGGTGACATCCTGGCCGAGATCGAGACCGACAAGGCGACCATGGAGTTCGAGGCGGTCGACGAGGGCACGATCGCCGAACTGGTGGTCGCCGCCGGCACCGACAATGTGGCGGTGGGCGCGGTGATCGCGCGCCTGGCGGTCGAGGGCGAGGACGCCGCGGCGCCTGCCGCCGAAGCCGCCAAGCCCGCGCCGACCGGGCACCGTCCGCCGGACGTGGCGCAGAAGATGGAGTATTCCGACGCGCCCGCCGCGTCCCCGGCCGAACAGGCGGCGGCCGCGCCCACGCCGCCCGAGCGGCTGGAGGCCGACGCCGCGCCGCCTCCCCCGTCCGGCTCCACCACCAAGATCACCGTGCGCGAGGCGCTGCGCGACGCCATGGCGGAAGAGATGCGGGCCGACGACCGCGTGTTCGTGATGGGCGAGGAGGTCGCCGAATATCAGGGCGCCTACAAAGTCACGCAGGGCCTGTTGGAAGAGTTCGGGCCGACCCGCGTCATCGACACGCCGATCACCGAATACGGCTTCGCCGGCCTGGGCACGGGGGCGGCGATGGGCGGCCTCAGGCCGATCGTGGAGTTCATGACGTTCAACTTCGCCATGCAGGCGATCGACCAGATCGTGAACTCGGCGGCCAAGACGAACTATATGTCGGGCGGCCAGATGCGTTGTCCGATCGTGTTCCGCGGGCCGAACGGCGCCGCCAGCCGCGTGGGGGCCCAGCACTCCCAGAACTACGCGCCCTGGTATGCCAGCGTGCCGGGTCTCATCGTGATCGCGCCCTACGACGCCGCCGACGCCAAGGGCCTGCTGAAGGCCGCGATCCGGACCGAGGACCCGGTCGTGTTCCTGGAGAACGAGCTGGTCTATGGCCGATCGTTCGAAGTGCCCGACGACGCCGACGTCCTGCCGATCGGCCGCGCGCGCACCGTTCGCGAAGGGTCCGATGTCACGATCGTCGCCTATTCGATCGCTGTCGGCCTGGCGCTGGACGCGGCCGAAACTCTGGCGGGCGAGGGCATCGAGGCCGACGTGATCGACCTTCGCACGCTGCGCCCGCTCGACACCGACGCGGTGCTGGCGAGCCTGGCCAAGACCAACCGGGTCGTGGTCGCGGAAGAGGGCTGGCCCACCTGCTCGATCGCCAGCGAGATCGCGGCGGTGTGCATGGAGCGCGGCTTCGACGATCTGGACGCCCCGGTCACCCGGGTCACCAACGCCGACGTGCCGATGCCCTATGCCGCCAACCTGGAGCGCCTGGCGCTGATCGACGCGGACCGGATCGCGGAGGCCTGCCGCGCGGTCTGCTACCGCTGAGGCGCGGCTATCCCGTCAAAATGTCGCAGGTCTGCACGACCGCTGCGGGCGACGGGTTCGTCACCTCGTCCAGGTTGCGCTTGTCGCGCACGGTGAACACCGCCGTGCTGTCGATGCCGCGCGGCCCGATCGACGAGAAGGCGAAGTCCGCCACAGGCTGATAGTCGTAGAACGTCTCGACCAGGATCACGGCGCCGTCGGGCCGCGCCAGGATGGTCCGGCCGGTGGAAGCGATGCCGGGCAGCGGCTCGTCCGGAGCGTCCGCCGTCGTGCCTTGCGGGCCGTACCTGGAGGTCTGGCCGGCCTTCAGCCCGCGGCACCGTTGCCAGGCGATCGTCTGTCGGCCGTCCTCGTCCTGCTGCAGGCTGGAAATGATCATGCGGCCGTGCTGGTAGATCTCCAACCCGCGCGACTGCAGCCGCGCCGCCTCGAACACGTCGTCGATGTCCTGCTCGCGCAGCTGGCGCACCGACAGCGCGTTGGCCTCTCCCAACCGCGACGCGTTGTCGGCGGCCGTGAGCGTGAGCTGGCTGATCCGCATATGGCCGAGCGCGTAGGTCGCCACCTCCGTCCCCATGAAGCCCAGCGCCAGCAGCACGGGCATGGCGTAGGCGAACTCGATCAGCGCCACACCCGACCGGTCGCGCCGCAGCCGCGAAAGCGCGCGGGTCACGGGCAGATCTCCTGGTTGGACGCGCCGCCCTGGCCGGAATAGGGCTGGTTGCGCAGCACCGACACGGCGGTCAATTGCAGGTTCCTCGGCAATCCGAACATCGCCATGGGGAACAGACGCTGATAGTCCGCGGTCGCCGAATATTCGATGAAGTCGTCCGCGCCGCCCTGTCCCGTCCGCCCCCGATCCTCATCCCACCGGCCATTGCGATTATAGTCGATGAAGCACTCGCCCGGATCGTAGCTGTCGTTGTGTTTGGGTCCGCTGGGGGAGTCGGTGAACACCTCTGGCTTGCCGATGTCGGTGATGGCGACGTAATTGCGCCGGTCGAAGGTCAGCTGGGCGCTGTTCACCACGGTGCGGACCTGCTGCGTGACGCGCGCGTCGATCGCGCTCTGGTCGGCGGCGCTGCTCTCCGTCGTGGAGGCGCGGGCCGCGGCGTTGACCGCGCCGTCCAGCACCGACTGGACATAGGCCTGCATGGTGAGGTCCAGAAGGCCGAAAACCATCAGCAGCATGACCGGCGCCACGATGGCGAACTCCACCACCGTGACCCCGCGACGATCGCCGCGGAAGGAGCGCCGGCCGCTCACTCTTCCAGCCTCAGGTCGGCGATGCGCGTCGCGATCCGGCGGAAGGTGTCATTCAGTTCGGTGGCGCTGTCGGCTTGGAACGCACGGCCCGAATCGGCGCATTGTACCAGCCGGGTGTCCTCGAGACGGGTGCCAAAGGCGACGGTCCAGACACGGATATTGTGCTGACGCGCCACGTCGCACATCGCGAGGAACCGTGCGTTGTGTCGCGCTATCATCACCGGATTGTTCGGTTTTTCGCGTTCGTTCTTTCCACCCACCACTCGTTTGTCGAGCGGTTCGGCGCCATACATGGTGTAGGCCTCGTATCGCGGGGCCATCTCGCCGTCGGTCATGAAGATGATGTGCCGCTGTATTGGCAAACCGTTCGGGCTCTGAGTGTTGTGGCTTTGCCAGATTCCGGTCGGAGACAAAAGGCGAACGGCCCAGATCATCCCGATATCGTGATAGGTCCCTCCCGCCGGATTGATGCTGTTCACGTAACTGTTCACCTCACCGGCGCTGAGCTCCTCTACGATCTGTGCTTTTGCCGTCGGGCATTCCCCGTCCACCTTCCGTCCGTTCCAGACCGGCGTGTCGCCGGGTCCCCGAGTGTTGGAGTCGTTCTGACCGAAGCCCTCGATGTTGTCGCGATCGCGCATATAGAGCGCATCGATCATCGGTGCCCATTTGGTTTCTTCACTGGTGGGCGCGCTGTCAACGTCCAGGTCGGTCGCTCCGGCCGGGATGGGTGAAAAGGAGCTCGCGTCGACCGTCTTTCGCTCCTCGACGCAGCCCTTCCACGAGGCACTCGTCTTATATGCTGACACATCGTAGGTCAGCGGCGCGTGAAGCCACACGCCCCGCACCTGGCACCGGGCGTTCGCCTGAGTCCAGGTGCCGGCGTTCCTGGAGCACCAGGTCTGGTTGATGGCATGGCTGAAAAATCCACTGTCGTTCGCCGACAGAAGCAGGCCGTTGTGGCTTGGACCATCGTACCACAGGCGGCTTTGATAGACGTGCTGGTCGGCCACCAGGCTGCTATCCTGAGTCATTAGAGCGGCACCAGGATTGACGGCACTGTTGTAGGTCACGAAGCCGTAACGGAGGCGAATATCGCCGCTCTTCGCGCCCTCCAGGGTCGAGTGGAAGTCCCGGACCGCCTGACGCAGCGCCTGGATACGGGACACGCCGGGCGTTCCGCTGCCCCCCGTCATGGAACCCGAGTTGTCGAGCACGAACATGACGTCGGTGTTGGTGATGTCGAGTCGGGCGGTGCAGTTTACATCGATCTGCGTCCCTTGGTAGCCAATGATACGACCTAGTGTGGACGGCACAAAAGTCGCCGCGCTCCCGACAACTTCATTTGTGTTGCTTTCTGTCGACGTAAAAACAGTGCTATTCGTTTGGTAAATGTCGTCCGGAAAGTTAATCCGAAAATATTCGGTTGCTTCGTTTTCTTCGTCGACCGAATACAATCCTCCGCCCTGCGCCTTGCGCCCCGCCAGCACGCCGGCGTCGCACGCCTGCTGCAGGCGCGACTTGGCCATATAGTCGCGGCTGATGTCGATGGCCGCGCCGACGGCGGCGACCAGCGGCAGGACGGCCGCTCCCATGATCGCCAGCGCGTTGCCCGACACGTCGCGCCGGAATCGCTGGAGCAGGGTCGATCGCGGGGTGGCGGTCATGGGCGGCTCGTCTCTTGTCGCGGCGTCCTTTGACCGGCGCGCGATCCAAGGGCAGGACCGGTCCATGGCGCGCGAGTGGATAAGGCGGGGTTGGCCGGCATGGTGAACGCGCCGTTGACCACGGCCGCCTCCGCCGCGCCCGGACCCGAGCTGGCCCTGGCCCCCGCCTATGCGGGGGGCGAGCGGGACTGGCTGGTCGCGGCCTTGGCGCTCGATGCGCGGCTGGCGGAGGTGGCGTTGCGACCCGGCGACCCCGCGCTCGCCCGCCTACGGGTGATGTGGTGGGAGGAGTCGGTGGCGGCCCTGGTCGCGGGCACCGACGGGGTGGACCCGCTGCTCACCGCGCTCGCCCCCGGCATTCGCCGCCGACCGGAGCGGGCCGATCGGGTCGCGGCCACGACCGCGGCCTGGGACGAGCGCGTCGGCCCCGATCCCAACGAGGCGGCGACCGAGGCGCTGGCGACGGCGCGCGCCCGGCTGTTGCTCGACGGGGCGGAGCACGCGGACGCCGAACGCGCGCTCGCCGGACGGGCGCTGTGGTCCGATCCGGCCGGCGATCGCGCGCGGGCGCGCGACTGGCTGGACCGGGGCCTGCGACGGCGCTGGCCCCGCGCGCTCAGGGCGCAACGGCTGCTGGCGCACGCCGCCCGGATGCGCGCGCGTGGGACAGGCGAGCGGCGGATCGCGGCGGCGCTGCTGGCGCTGGCCGTGACGGGGCGCTGACCGGCCCCGATTGGCACTTGGCGAGCGCGCCGGCGGTGGCCTAGACCGGAGCGGAGGGAGGACGAGGATGCGGATCGTGGCACTGGCGATCGCCGGCTTGCTCGTGCTGGCCGGCGCGGCGCTCTGGGTGCAGAGCCGGGCGGATGGCGGCACGCCGGCCGAACTGGCGGCGGTCGAGGAGTGGGCGGGCGAGGACGCGCCCGATCCGCTGGCGATCCCGGCGGGCACGCGGCCGCTGGGCGGGTCGCGGGTGCCGGCGCTGCCGACGGTCGCGACCCAGACCAAGGAACAGCGCCGCTTCGCTCGCTACGATCGCGACCGCGACGGGATCATCGGGCGCGACGAGATGCTGGGCAGCCGGGTCCGGGCGTTCCGCCAGCTGGATACGAACGGCGACAGTTTCCTGTCCTTTCAGGAATGGTCGATCGCCACCGCGCGGCGGTTCGACGGCGCGGACCGGGACCGGTCGGGCACGCTGACCCCGCCCGAGTTCGCGACGACCGCGCCGAAGCCCGCCCCCAAGGCGAAGTGCCGCTGCTGAGGGCCGTGAGCCCGGTCAGCCATCCGCCTCGTCCTCCCGCACGCCATGGTCGTCGCCGCCCATCGGGCTTTCCGGGTCGAGCGCCGGGGTGGCGAGTTCGTCGGCGATCATCTCTTCCGCCGGGGTTTCGGGCTCCTCCGTCTCGTCGATCTTGGCGACCGAGACGACCTGCTCGCCCTTCGCCACGTCGAACAGCTTCACCCCCTGGGTGGCGCGGCCCATCACGCGCATGTCGCTGACGTTCAGGCGGATGAGCTTGGCCTGGTCGGTCACCAGCATGACCTGCTCGCCGTCGTGCGCGGGGAAGCAGGCCACGACCTCGCCATTGCGCTCGATATTGTCGATCGCGGTGACGCCCAGCCCGCCCCGGTTCGCCTGCCGGTATTCGTAGGCGGACGTGCGCTTGCCGAACCCGTTGGCGCAGACCGTCAGCACGAACTCCTCGGCCGCGGACAGCCGGTCCACCGTGTCGCCGTCCAGCGTGTGCTCGGCCTCGTTCCCCTTCCAGGGGGCCGCGCGAAGGTAGGCGTCGCGGGTGTCCACGTCGGCGTCGACCGCGCCTAGCACGGAAAGCGAGATCACCTCGTCATCGTCGCGCAGGCTGACGCCGCGCACGCCGGACGCGGTGCGGCTCTGGAACTCGCGCACGTCGGTGGCGGCGAAGCGGATGGCCCGGCCGCACCGCGTCGCCAGCAGCACGTCGTCGTCCGCGTTCAACAGCGCGACCCCGATCAGCCGGTCCGCGCTGCCCTCGTCGAAGCGCATGGCGAGCTTGCCGTTCGACGGCACGTTGGTGAACGCGTCCATGGAGTTCCTGCGCACCGACCCGCGCGCGGTGGCGAACAGGACGTGCAGCCCGCTCCACTCCGCCTCGTCCTCCGGCAGCGGCAGCACGGTGGCGATGGTCTCGTCCGCCTCCAGGTTCGGCAGCAGGTTGACCACCGGCCGGCCCTTGGTGGCGGGACCACCTTCCGGCAGCTTCCAGACCTTCAGGCGGAACACGCGCCCCGCCGTGGTGAAGAACAGCACGGGCGTGTGGGTGGAGGTCACGAACAGCTCCGTGACCGCGTCCTCCGCCTTGGTCTGCATCCCCGCGCGGCCCTTGCCGCCGCGCCCCTGCGCGCGGAAGGTGTCGAGCGCGGTCCGCTTGATATAGCCGTCGACGGTGACGGTCACGACCATCTCCTCGCGCTCCATCAGGTCCTCGTCCTCCAGCCCCTCCCAGGCGGCGGCGATGGTGGTGCGGCGCGGGGTGGCGAACTCCTCGCGGATCGCCACCAGCTCGTCGCGCATCACCTGGTACAGCCGCGCGCGGTCGCCCAGGATGGCGAGGTACTCGGTGATGGCGGAGGCCAGCCCCTCCAGCTCGTCGCCGATCTCGTCGCGGCCCAGCGCCGTCAGGCGGTGCAGGCGCAGGTCCAGGATCGCCTTCACCTGGCGTTCGGAAAGGCGATAGCTGTCGCCCTCCACCTCGTGCTCGATGGCCTCGACCAGCCGCAGATAGCTGGCGATCTCGGCGACCGGCCATTCCCGTTCCAGCAGCGCGGCGCGCGCGGCGGCGGGGTTGGGGGCCGCGCGGATGATGCGGACGACCTCGTCCAGGTTGGTGACCGCGATGACCAGACCCAGCAACAGGTGCGCCCGGTCGCGCGCCTTGTTCAGCTCGAACTTGGTCCGCCGGGTGATCACCTCCTCGCGGAAGGTGATGAAGGCGCGGATGATGTCCGACAGCGTCAGCATCTCCGGCCGGCCGCCCCGGATCGCCAGCATGTTGGCCGGGAAGGAGGATTGGGCCGGCGTGTGACGCCACAGCTGGTTCAGGACGACTTCGGGCGTGGCGTCGCGCTTCAGCTCGATGACCACGCGGATGCCCAGGCGGCTGGATTCGTCGCGGATGTCGGACACGCCCTCGATCCGCTTGTCCTTGGCGGCGTCCGCGATCTTCTCGACCAGCCCGGACTTGCCAACCTGATAGGGGATCTCCGTCAGCACGATCTGCCGGCGGTCGCCGCGCTTTTCCTCCACCTCGTACTTGGCGCGCATCAGGATGGAGCCGCGCCCGTCGGTGTAGGCCGCGCGCGCCCCAGCGGACCCCAGGATGGTGGCGCCGGTGGGGAAGTCGGGGCCGGGCACGATCGCGATCAGCTCGTCGTTCGTGATGCGCGGATCGTCGATGGTGGCCAGGCACGCGTCCACCACCTCGCCCAGATTGTGCGGCGGCACGTTGGTCGCCATGCCCACCGCGATCCCGCCCGCGCCGTTCACCAGCAGGTTGGGGAACCGGGCCGGCAGCACCGTGGGCTCTTGGCGCGACCCATCGTAATTGTCGGCGAAGTCGACCGTGTCCTTGTCCAGGTCGTCGAGCAGCGAGTTGGCGACCTTCGCCAGCCGCGCCTCGGTGTAGCGCATCGACGCCGGCGGATCGGGATCGACGCTGCCGAAGTTCCCCTGGCCGTCGACCAGCGGCACGCGCATCGACCAGTCCTGGGTCATGCGGGCCAGCGCGTCGTAGATCGCGCTGTCGCCGTGCGGGTGGTAATTGCCCATCACGTCGCCGACGATCTTGGCCGACTTGCGGTACGGCCGCCCGGCGACGAACCCGCCCTCCTGGCTGGCATAGAGGATGCGGCGGTGCACCGGCTTCAGCCCGTCGCGCACGTCCGGCAGCGCGCGGCTGACGATCACCGACATGGCATAGTCGAGGTACGAGGTCTTCATCTCGTCCACGATGTCGATGGGCGTGTAGTCGTCGGGGCCGGGGGGCGGGCTGAGGTCGTTCAAGTGGGGACTTTCCGATGCGCGAATGCGGTCCGAAGAGGTTAGCCGCTGCGGGGCGGAAAGGCCAGTTGGGGGTGTGTCAATTCCTCCCCAAGCTCGCTTGGGGAGGGGGACCGCGAAGCGGTGGAGGGGCACGGCTCCGACCGATCGGCGAACGATTATCTCGGACGTATCCGCCACCACCCCTCCACCACTCGCTTTTAGCGAGCGGTCCCCCTCCCCGAGCAAGCTCGGGGAGGAATGCTAGGGCGCGATCTCCGTCCCGTCCCAGCCCCACAATCGCCCGCTGTCCGCCGGCACCAGCCCGTCCAGCACGGCCAGCAGCTTCCCCGCACTCTCCGCCGGCGTGAACAGATCGTCGGGGTCGCGCCGCGCGGTGAAGGGCGCGCTCAGCTCCGTCCGCACCGTGCCGGGGTGCAGCGCCACGCAGAGCGCCTGGGGGTGGGTGCGGGCCAGCTCCACGGCGGCGGTGCGGACGAGCTGATTGAGCGCCGCCTTGGACGCGCGATAGCCGTACCAGCCGCCCAGCCGGTTGTCGGCGATCGACCCGACCTTCGCCGACAGGACACCGGCGACCGCGCGGGCGTCGCGCGGCATCAGCGGCAACAGGGCCTTCAATGCCAGGGCGGGGCCGATGGCGTTCACGGCCAACTGCCGCGCCATCCAGTCGGCGTCCAGTTCGCGCAGCGCCCGCTCCGGCCCGCGTCCGCCCTCCGACAGGACGCCGGTCGCGATCAGGATAAGCGTGGGGGCGGGACCGGCGGCGACGCGCCGCGCCAGCCGGTCGAGAGAGGCCGGGTCGGTCAGGTCCAAACCGTCGGCCGATCGGCTGGCCCGGTGGACGACCGCGTGGCGACCGGCCGCCGCCACCGCGTCGGCCAACGCCCGGCCGATCCCGCCGGACGCGCCCAGGATGACGGCGGCGCTGTCCATCCGCCGGGCCTAGCCGCGGGCGGGCGGGGCCGGCAAGGCGCGGGGGACTAGCCAGCGTGGCAAAAGCCATTAGGCCGTTGGCGCACCATGAAAGGCCAGCAATGACCGACGCGACACCGATCGAGACCGCACCGGGTCGTCTGGAGTGGGTGCCGGTCGGCGTGCGCCCCTATCTCGAGGCCGGGCCGCTCGCCGCCCTGGCGCTGGGCGTGTCGTCCGGCTTTCCCTACGCCATGATCGGGGCCACGCTGACGACCCGGCTGGCGCAGGACGGCATCGACAAGAAGACCGTCACCGCCTTTTCGCTCGCCTTCCTGGCCTACAACTTCAAGTTCCTGTGGGCCTGGCTGGTGGACGGCGTGCGCCTGCCGCTGCTGCACCGGCTGGGCCAGCGGGTCAGCTGGACGCTGTTCGCCGGCGCGCTGGTGATCGCCGCCGTGGTCAACCTTGCGCTGGTCGATCCGTCCGCCGGCATCGCGACGGCGGCCACCGCGGCCGTGCTGGTGGGGGTGGCCGGTGCGACCTTCGACATCGTGATCGACGGCTATCGCATCGAATTGCTGGAGCCGCGCCAGCTGGGGGTGGGATCGGGGATGAGCCAATATGGCTGGCGCATCGGGTCGGGCCTGGCCGCCGCCCTGGCGCTCGTGCTGGCCGCGCGGCAGGGCTGGGCCCTCGCCTACATCGTGTGCGCCGCCTTCGCCTTGCCCGCGATGGCGACGGCGCTGGTGATGGGAGAGCCCGCCCGGCGTCGGGTGGACGACGCGCGCCGCACGATGGCCGAGCAGATGGCGGCGATCTGGCGTCCGTTCGTTGAGTTCTTTCGCCGGTCGGGTGCCTGGATCGTGCTGGCCTTCATCCTGCTGCACAAGATCGGCGACACGCTGGCGAACCTGACCTTTCGCCTGCTGTTCGACGATCTGGGCTTCACCAACGACGAAATCGCGATCTGGGATGTCGGCGTCGGTTTCTGGGCGCTGCTGTTGGGGGTGTTCATCGGTGGGGTGGCCTATTCGCGGTTGGGGATGAAACGGTCGGTGATGATCTCGCTGATCCTGATGGCGGTCTCGAATTTGAGCTTCGCCGGATTGGCGGCGGTGGGGCATTCGAACGCCGGCATGGCGGCGGCGATCGGGTTCGAGAATTTGGCGAGCGGCTTTGGCGGGGTGGCGGTGGTCGCCTATTTCTCGGCGCTCTGCGACCTGCGCTTCACCGCGTCGCAATATGCGCTGATCTCGGCGGCGGCCAGCATCGCGGGGCGGCTGTTGACCGGCACGACGGCGGGCGCGCTGATCGAAGGCATGGGCTATGTGAACTTCTACCTGCTCACCACGCTGGCGGCGGTTCCGGGGATCGTGGTGTTCTGGATCATGATGCGGACGGGGCTGGTGGACCAGGCGATCGGGTCGGCGGGTCAGGCGACGTCGGAGGCTTAAACCAGAACGGTTCGTGTTTGTCAAGGTTAAGTTTGGACGGGGTTCGCGGCCCGATCCGTCGGCCCCTCGCGGACCCGCGGCGGGTGCCCCCTCGCGTGCGTGCGCGTGCCCGCGCCCGCAGAGGCGCGCGCAGTGGAGGGACTCTGGAGGGACCTTCGGCGGTTTTCCGCCATTCTCAATCGGGCGGGCTGCCGTTCAAACGCAGCACTTCGCCCGCCTGATACAGCGATCCGGCGATCAGCACGGGCCCGGTCCGGATCGCCCCCGCCCGCGCGATCCCGGCCGCCAGATCGGGCGCGGCGACCGCCGGCCGACCCGCCGCTTCGGCCTGGCGCGCCAGGTCCGCCGGATCGTGGCTCTCGTGCCCCGCGACCGGGACGGCGACCACCGCCCTGACCCGCTCCATCAGCGGCCGGAGGAACCCCGCCGCGTCCTTGTTCGCCAACAGCCCGACCAGCAGCGTGACCGGCGGCCGATCGGCCAGCCAGCGGGCGATGGCCGCCGCCGCGTCCGGATTGTGCCCCCCGTCCAGCCAAACCTCTCCGCCGCCGAGCGCGCTCACGACCGGCCCGTCCGGCAGCCGCTGGAGGCGCGCCGGCCAGCGGACGAGCGCGGGCGCCCGCGCCAGGGCCTCGGCCCCGACCGGCACTCTGCTCTGATGGCGCAACATCGCCACCGCCAGCCCGGCGTTCAGCGCCTGGTGCGCGCCTGCCAGCGCGGGCGCCGCCAGTGACAACGCGCCCAGCCGATCGCGATAGCGCAGACCGGTGGGCGTGATCGCCACGCTCCACTCCCGGCCCTCGCGCAGCAGCTCGGCCCCCGGCGCGGCGGCCGCCACCGCGCGTTCGACCGCCTCGGGATAGCGCAGCGTGACGAGCGGCCGATCGGCCCGCGCGATGCCGGCCTTTTCGGCAGCGATCGCCACGACCGTGTCGCCCAGGAAGCTCTGGTGGTCCAGGCCCAAGGTCGCGATGCCGCATGCCGCCGGGTCGGCGAATACGTTCGTCGCGTCCAGCCGTCCGCCCAGCCCGACCTCCACAATCGTGGCGTCCGCCGGGTGCTCCGCGAACAGCAGCAGCGCCGCCGCCGTGGTGGCCTCGAAAAAGGAAGGGCTCAGGTCGTCGCACCGGTCCAGCACCCGGCCCAGCGCGTCGGCGAGCGCCTCGTCGTCCGCCAGGGTTCCGGCCAACCGGATGCGCTCATTGAAACGGACGAGATGCGGGCTGGAATAGACATGGACCGTCCCGCCGTCCGCCTCGATCGCGGCGCGCAGGACGGCGGCCGTCGATCCCTTGCCGTTGGTGCCGGCGATGTGGAGCACCGGCGGCACCCGATCCTGCGGCCGCCCGACCCGCTCCAGCAGCGCCGCGATGCGGTCGAGCCCCAGCGTGTCGTCTCCGAGCCCCAGCGCCGCCAACCGGTCCAGCTGGCGCTGCACGGCGGGCGAGCGGGAGGTGGCGTGGTCCAAGACCGGGCCGACGGGTGCGGCTTCAGGCCGCCTGGGCCGTGCCACCGCACAGA
The DNA here is from genome assembly GCA_965261015.1 of Sphingomonadaceae bacterium. GTDB lineage: Bacteria > Pseudomonadota > Alphaproteobacteria > Sphingomonadales > Sphingomonadaceae > CBDHCC01. Next base: position 1,663,923 of record CBDHCC010000001.1, on the reverse strand, counting down.
TAGCCGATCAGCGTCGCCAATCGGTCGCGCAGATCGTGGCGGTGAACCACCATGTCCAGCATTCCGTGATCCAGCAGGTACTCGGACCGCTGGAACCCCTCGGGCAGCGTCTCGCGGATCGTGTCCTGGATCACCCGCTGGCCGGCAAAGCCGATCAGCGCGTTCGGCTCGGCGATCTGCACGTCGCCCAGCATGGCATAGCTGGCGGTGACGCCACCGGTGGTGGGGTCGGTCAGCACGACGATGTAGGGCAGGCCGTGTTCGTGCAGTTCCTGGATGGCCACGGTCGTGCGCGGCATCTGCATCAGCGACAGCGTGCCCTCCTGCATCCGCGCGCCGCCCGACGCGGTCAGGATGATGTAGGGACAGCGCGCCTGGACCGCGTGGCGCACCCCCTCGACGAAAGCGGCGCCGAGCGCGGTGCCCATCGATCCGCCCATGAAGGCGAAGTCCTGGACCCCGACGACGGCCTTGTAGCCTTTGATCAGACCCTCGCCGTTCAAGAGCGCGTCCGGCTCCCCCGTCGCGGCGCGCGCGGTCTTCAGCCGTTCGGAATAGCGCTTCGTATCGCGGAACTTCAGCGGGTCGTCGGTCGTGCGCGGGCTGGCGAGCGTCGACCAGCTGCCCTCGTCGAACAGCTGGCGAAAGCGCACGGGCGGGCCGATCCGGTGGTGGTGGTCGCATTGCGGGCAGACGAAGCCGTTCTCTTCCAGCTCCTTGCGAAAGATCATCTGGCCGCACTGGCCGCATTTGTCCCACAACGCGTCCGGCGTCTCCCGCTTGGGCAGGAACGGAATGGCGTTGCGGACCGAGTTGATCCAGCTCATCGGCGGCACTCCTTCAGCGCATGGGACAGGGCGGCGACGGCGTCGCGCAGCGGCTCGGCCGCGTTTTCGCCGTGTTGGGCGACGATGTCGACCAGCGCGGAACCGACGACCACCCCGTCCGCGAACCGCCCGACCTCTGCCGCTTGGGCCGGAGTGCGGATGCCGAAGCCGACGGCCACCGGAAGCTCGGTGGTCGCCTTGAGGCGCTCGACGGCCGCGCGGGTGTCGGCGGCGGCGGCCTGCTGGCTGCCGGTGATGCCGGCGACCGAGACGTAGTAGAGGAAGCCTTCCGCTCCTTGGAGCACACGCGGCAGGCGGGCGGCGTCGGTGGTCGGCGTGGCGAGGCGAATGGGGGCGACGTCGTGGGCGCGCAGCGTGGCGGACAGCTTATCATCCTCCTCCGGCGGCAGGTCGACGCAGATCACGCCGGCCACGCCCGCATCGGCGCAGGCCCGCGCGAACCACTCCGCCCCGCGCCGGATCATGGGGTTGGCATAGCCCATCAGGACGAGGGGGACCGTGGAATGCCGCCGCGTGAACTCGGCCGCAATGGACAGGATGTCGGCGGTCGTGGTGCCGCCGGCGAGCGACCGCAGATTGGCCGCCTGGATCGCCGGACCGTCCGCCATCGGGTCGGTGAACGGCATCCCCAACTCCACCACGTCCGCCCCGCCCTCGACCAGTGCATCTAGGAGAGCGGGGGTGGCGGCGACCGACGGGTCGCCCGCGGTGAGAAAGGTGACGAGAGCGGGGTGGGGGTTGGCGAATGCGAGGCGCATCAGTCTCGATCGATAAGGAGAATTGGGAATATCTGTCCTGCAACAAACATGAAAATGGCAGAGCCGAGCGCGACTAGGCCAGCAGTGAACAGTCTGAACTGATCGCCCGACATCCAGCAGGTGAAGGCATAAGCGAACGGAGCTAATAGTAGGACCAGCAGACCAGACTGTAACGCCTCACGCTTAGTCAAGCGCCGGGTCGGTTGGTCTGTTGCAAGCAACCAGTTCCTCAACCAGCGCTTCACAACCCCGCCCCCAGCGCCTCGGCCACGGTGAAGATGTCCTTGTCCCCGCGCCCGCACAGGTTGGCCAGCACCACCGCATCCTTCGGCATCTCACGCGCGCGGTCCACCACGGCGGCGATGGCGTGGGCCGGTTCCAACGCGGGGATAATCCCTTCCGTCCGGCAGAGGAGCTGGAAGGCGTCGAGCGCGGCCACGTCCGTCACCGCCGTGTACTCCACTCGGCCGATGTCCTTCAGCCAGGCGTGCTCCGGCCCGATGCCGGGATAGTCCAGCCCGGCGGAGATCGAGTGCGCCTCCGTGATCTGCCCGTCCTCGTCCTGCAAAAGGTAGGTGCGGTTGCCGTGCAGCACGCCGGGCGACCCGCCGGTGAGCGACGCGGCGTGCTTGGCGTGCAGCCCCTCGCCGGCGGCCTCCACCCCCAGCATGGCGACGCCCTCGTCCTCCAGGAACGGGTGGAACAGGCCGATGGCGTTCGACCCGCCACCGATCGCGGCGACCAGCAGGTCGGGCAGGCGGCCGATCCGATCCAGCATCTGCTCGCGTGCCTCGCGTCCGATCACGCTCTGGAAGTCGCGGACCAGCGCGGGGTAGGGGTGGGGGCCGGCCGCCGTGCCGATGAGGTAAAAGGTGTCGTGGACGTTGGCGACCCAGTCGCGCATCGCGTCGTTCATCGCATCCTTGAGCGTCCGCGCGCCGGACTCCACGCCGATCACCTGCGCGCCGAGCAGCTTCATGCGGAACACGTTGGGCTGCTGGCGCTCCATGTCGCGCGCGCCCATGTAGATGACGCAGGGCAGGCCGAAGCGCGCGGCGACGGTGGCGGTGGCGACACCGTGCTGACCGGCCCCCGTCTCCGCAATGATCCGCGTCTTGCCCATCCGCCGGGCGAGCAGGATCTGGCCGACGCAGTTGTTGATCTTGTGCGCGCCGGTGTGGTTCAGCTCATCGCGCTTGAACCACACCTGCGCGCCCATCCCGTCATCGGCCGACGCGCGGATGTGATCGGTCAGCCGGTCGGCGTAGTAGAGCGGCGAGGGGCGGCCGACATAGTGCGCCAGCAGGTCGTCCAGCTCCGCCTGGAACGCCGGGTCCTCCTTCGCCGCTCCCCAGGCGGCCTCCAGCTCCAGGATCAGCGGCATCAGCGTCTCGGCGACGTAGCGGCCGCCATAATCGCCGAAATGCCCGCGTGCGTCGGGGCCGGAGGAGAAGCTGTTCTTTAGGGGCGCGTTCATCGCCCGCAGGCTGTAAGGAAGGCGGCGATCTTGTCCACATCCTTGACGCCGGGCGCGCTCTCGACGCCGGAGGACACGTCCACGAAGTCGGCACCGGCGGCGGCGATCGCGCGGCGGACGTTCGCCGGCGTCAGTCCGCCGGACAGCACCCACGGCACGGTCGGCGGTGACCGGCGCAAGACCGTCCAGTCGAACGACCGCCCGGTGCCGCCGGGCACCTCCAGCGGGTCGGTGGGCGCGTCGAACAGCACGCGGTCGACCTGCGGCGCATAGGCCTCGGCGACAGCGACGTGGGTGGCGTCGCGCACCGGCAGCCCGACCCACAGACCGCCCGTCCATCGCGCGCGGATCGCCCGCACCCGCTCCTCCGCCACTCGGTGAACCTGGAGCACGTCGGGCGCGACGCCTATCAGAGCGTCCAGCATGTCGTCGTCCGGGTCGACCACGACCGCCACGCTCGCCACACCCGGCGCGGTGCTGGCGACGAGAGCGGTCATGTCGGCGAGCGGCAGGTGGCGCGGGCTGGCCTGGTGATGGACGAAGCCGACATGGCTGGCTCCGTGACGGGCGGCGGCATCAAGCGCGTCGAGCGTCGACAGCCCACAAACCTTGGCGCGGATCATGTCGGCAGGCGCCAGGTGATCGGCACGGTGACGCTGCTGGCTTCGGCCGATCCGTCGGCGGCGCGACCGGGCGCGAAACTGGCGCTCCGGATCCCGGCGCACGCGGCGCGATCCAGGATCTGGGAGCCGCTGGTGCGCGAAATTTCACATTTGGCCACATGGCTTTGGGCCGAAATCAACAGGTGCAGCTGGATCGTCCCGTGCTCTCCCCGTCGGATCGCCTCTCTGAGGTAATCGGCGTCCGACATCCCGATGGACAAAAGCCGGGGCGGCGTGTCGGCGCGCGGCCAAACAGACTGGTGCTCGACGACGGTCTCTCTCCCGACCTCTCCGGTCCACCATTCGGCGATCGCCGTCCAGGCCAGGGCCGTCGCGGCCAAGACCAATATCGCGGCCAGTCCGTGAAGCGGGCGCGGGTCGCTTTGACGGATCGGTCGTGACGGACGGACAAGCGCCAAGGGTCCGCCGCCGCAGTGCAGGCACGAGGACAGGGCACCGTCGGGGAAAGCCGGCTGAACGGCGTCGCAGGTCCGACAACGCGCCAGCCAGGTCATGGGAGCGCGAGCGACTCCGCGATCGCGCGCGCTGCGGCAGCGGGGTCGGGCGCGTCAGTGATCGGTCGGCCCACGACGAGCACGCCGGCACCGTCCGCCAGCGCGCGGGCGGGCGTCATGGTGCGCTTCTGGTCCGCCGTGGCTCCGCCCTCGGTACGCAATCCGGGCACCACGAACAGCCCGTCCGGCCACGCCACCCTCCTGGCCGCCACTTCCGTGCCGGAACACACCACGCCGTCCAGGGTCGCCGCCCGTGCGACCGCGGCAAGCCGCGCGACTTGAGGCTGAGTGCCGTCAGGCATCCCGAGGGTGGAGAGGTCGGCGTCGTCCAGCGATGTCAGCACCGTAACGGCAACCACGCGACACGAGGCGGGGGCCGCGGCACGCGCGGCGCGCATCATCGCTTCGCCACCCTGCGCGTGCACCGTCAGAATGAATGGATTCAAAGGTGCCACGGCGGCGACCGCCTTGCCGACCGTGTTCGGAATGTCGTGGAATTTGAGGTCCAGGAACACGGGCAGACCCACCTCCGCGATCCGGCGCAGTCCCTGCGGACCGGCCGCGCCGAACAGCTCCAGCCCGACCTTGACCCCGCCGATGTGCCGGCGGACCGCCGTGGTCCAAGCGAGAGCCTGCTCGACGCTCGGGGTGTCGAGCGCCAGGAACAGCGGATTGGCCATCGCCGATCAGCTGCGGGTCACGTCACGCTCGTGACCCACGACGCGACCATCGGCGTCCAGGATGGGACGATCCACCACCTCCACATGATCGCGGTCCGTGACCACGCGGTCGCTCGTCACGCCGCCGATCCGATCGTCGCGCACCGCAACGGACTCCTCGGCCCGGATGCGCTGCTCTCGCTCGTCGGCCAATTTGCGCTCGGTCGTCGCGACCTTCCGCCGCCAGCTCCAGACGCTGGCCCGGTGCGGCAGCCAGACGAGCAGCACGCCGACGACGAAAGCGCCGATCACCAGCAGCGGCAGGAACGTGTCCATCCGCAGATTGCGCCACAGATTGATCTCGACCGGCGTCCAGTTGTTGAACGCGAACACGGCCAGCACGACCGCGACCAGCACCCAGAACAGCGTCTTTAAGAATTGCACGGCCACTCTCCCCAACGGATGGTTGCACCGGCTTCTAGTCGGATGATCCGCCCTCCGCCAGCACTAGGGCGGCCGCGTGCAGTTCGGCGATCAGCGCGCTGACCTGGCGCAGCGCCGGAGCCTCCTCCTCCAGGATGGCGGCGAGCAGTCGTCCCTTCAGCGAGCGGGTCCATTCGGCGGGCGGTTGCTCGCCGGGCGGCAGGGTGGACAGAACGATGTCGACCATGCGCTCGGCCCCATGAAGCCGGCCCCACAGATAGTCGTTCTCGCGATAGCGGCGGGAGAAGAACGCGCCGAAGTGATTGAACTCGAGACCCTTCAGGCTGTCGGGCGAGACTGGCTTCAGTGCGACGGCGTCGTCGGGCGACATGCGATCCACCTTGATCTCGTCGAACTCATCCAGGCCCTCTCCCTGCAGCAGCGGCAAGGTCGCCCGGTCGAGTACGATGAAGCCGAGCCAGGCGCGAAGCAGCGTCTGGCGCGCGCGGGTCTCCAAGGTGGTGAGGCGAGCGGCCAACTCGCCGGACAGCCAGGCGTCAAAGCTGGGCAGGTCGCACAGCTCGCCCACCCGCGCGATCAGGGAGGCGACCGACGACCCGTCTTCCAGCAGACGACCCAGCGACGCGTCCGCGCCGACCCGATCCGGGACTGCGGCAAGACGGCTGAGCGCGTCGAACGCCAGCGCGCGCAGTGGCTCGGAGTCGTTCGTCGATTGGGTCTGCTCGGCCGACACCCGAACCAGGGCGCGGGACAGATGGCGTAGCCGTCGGGATCGGAAGCCCAGGTCCAATCGGTCCAGCGCATCGGGGAAAGGCTCGGCCGCGCCATGCAGCTCCGCCCACAAGAGTTTCGTGACTTCGCCAGGGGATTGGGCGGTCGAAGCGGTCGCCAGTTGCAGCCCCAGCCACTCGCACAGGCCGTTCAGCCGCAGCTCCTGATAACTCCGGTGCGCAAGTTCGGAACCGTGGCTGGCCCGATCCGCGACGGTGCGACTCCACTTTTCCAGCCGAGGACCCGTGGGTCGGTTGTAGAAGAGCGGCCGGCCGATCGCCTCATCCACCTCGCGCTCCACCTCCGGCGTCAATGCGCCGATGACGCGGCGAAGGCGGGCGATCCGGTCGGTGCGCGACGCGATCGCTTCCAGATCGTCGCGGATCGGCTGTTCGCGCGGGATTGTGGAGATCGCCGCGAAGATGGTCGCGAAAAAGCCAGGCCCGGCCACCCCGTCCGCGCGCGAACCCCCGATCGCCTTGTGGCCCGGAGCGGGGTCGAGATAGACGAACCGGCGGTCGACCGAGCGCTTGGCGGGGCGGTTGACGAGCGCGGCCAGCGCCGGTGCGAAAGGCGCGTTGGTCAGGATCGACCCATCGATCAGCAATGCCTCCTCCGCCGTCCCCGAGGCAGCCCGGCGCGGCAACAGCGCCGACAGATCGGCCTTCCGCGTCGGCCATTCGGCACCGCGTTCAGCGAGCACCGCGTCGAGTTCGGCGACGGTCATAGGCGGAAACGCGCCCGGAAAGCTGGCGGTCGCGCGCGCGGCCAGAGCCAGGGCGGCCGTGGAACCCAGACCAGCCGCTGCGGCATCCCGGAAGGCGAACGTCACCCGATGCTCCCGCTCCTCCACGACCGGCGGGCTGTGGAGCGTCAGCCGCTGGGGCTGGCCGTAGAGGTCGGTCGCGGTGACGAACAGGTCCAGGGGCTGTCCGGGAGGTAGCAGCCGGGGTCCGGCCGGTGCGGCCGCCATCGCGTCGAACGCGTCCAGGATCATCGTCGTGAACCGGTCGCCGCCGAACGGTGGCTCGAACCACCGTCCGCGAACGAATTGCGACAGCTTCGCGCTGATCTCCGCCTTGGCCTCTTCGGACACGGTCTCCTCCACCGCACCGCCCCGCCTGCGGGCCACGGCCCAGGCGATCGGGGTGGCCCACGCCTTGGTGAGGCGACTGATCGGCCGGGCGTCGGACGCCATCAGGCGGTCCACATCGGCACCTTCCAGCCACAAGCGGGTGAGGGGGGCCAACGATTGGCCGGTGGCGATCGCGCGGGCGAGGAAGATGCCGTTCAGGCCCCCGGCGCTGGCGCCGGCGATGATGTCGTTCAGGACGCGCAGGCGCAGCTGACCGTGGCGTTCCACGGCGTCCAGCAGTTCTCGATAGATCGATCGGATCGGACCGTCATCCGGCGCGCGGTCGACCTGTGCCCGGCTGGCGGCGACCAGCTGCCAGACCTCGCGCGTGATCCCGTGCATGTACACGGCCAGGCTGACGCCGCCATAGCAGATCAGGGCCAGGCGCAACTCACGCTCTTTCATGGCAAAGTCGGTGGCACGCCTTCCCATCACAATCCACCCCCGGTGGCTGTTCCCGGCTTGTTCTTGCGCCGTGGCGGCGTTAGCAGGGCGCATGGCCAAAGCCCGTCGCGCCTATGTCTGTCAGCAGTGCGGCACGTCGACGTCCCGCTGGGCGGGACAGTGTGGCGACTGCGGCGAATGGAACACGATCGTGGAGGAGACGCCCGCCAGCGTCTTCGCCCAAGTCCACGACCTGTCGGGCGGGGGACGACGGCTGGGACTCGACCGGCTGGACCGCGCCGCCGCGCTGCCGGATCGGCGGCCGTCCGGGATCGGAGAGCTGGATCGGGCGCTGGGCGGTGGGTTCGTCCAGGGCTCCGCCATCCTGATCGGCGGTGACCCCGGGATCGGGAAATCGACCCTGCTGCTGCAAGCGGCGGCGCGCATGGCCGACACGCAAGGTCCCGACGCCGTGGCGTACATCTCCGGCGAGGAAGCGGCCGACCAGATCAGGCTTCGCGCGCGCCGGCTGGGCCTCGGCCAATCGCCAGTGGGCCTCGCCTCCGCCACCTCCGTGCGCGACATCCTGACCACCTTGTCGGACGCCAGCAATCTGAAGCTGCTGGTGATCGACTCGATCCAGACGATGCACTCCGACCTGATCGAGGGGGCGCCAGGCACGGTCAGTCAAGTGCGCGCGTCGGCGGGAGAGCTGATCCGCTTCGCGAAAGAGCGCGACGTGGCGCTAGTGCTGGTCGGCCACGTGACCAAGGACGGCTCGATCGCCGGACCGCGGGTCCTGGAGCATATGGTCGACACCGTGCTGCAGTTCGAGGGTGAGCGGTCGCACCAGTATCGCATCCTGCGCACGGTCAAGAACCGCTTTGGCGGCACGGAGGAGATCGGGGTCTTCGCGATGGAGGCGGGTGGCCTGGCGGAGGTCACGAACCCGTCGAGCCTCTTTCTGACGGACCGCCCCGACGATGTCACCGGTGCCGCCGTCTTCCCCGCGCTGGAGGGCACGCGGCCCGTGCTGGTGGAGGTGCAGGCGTTGACCGTGCGGGTCGCCAGCGGGGCGACGCCGCGCCGGTCGGTCGTCGGCTGGGACGGCGGTCGCCTGTCCATGCTGCTCGCCGTTCTGGAGGCGCGGTGCGGCGTGCGTTTTTCGGGGTCAGAGGTCTATCTGAATGTCGCGGGGGGATATCGCATCGCCGATCCCGCCGCCGACCTGGCGGTGGCCGCGGCGCTGTTGTCCGCCCACGCCGAACGGCCGCTGCCTTCCCGCCGCGTCGTGTTCGGCGAAGTGGCGCTGTCGGGCGAGGTGCGGCCGGTCGCCCATGCCAGTCTGCGGCTGCGCGAGGCAGCCAAGCTGGGCTTTACCAGCGCATTGGGTCCGATGCTGCCAGCTGCCGGCGTCGACAAGCCGGGCGACACTCTCGCCTACGCCGGCCATCGCTCGCTCCAGTCGTTCGTGGACGCGATCCTCAGTCGCGACTGACCCAGACCCGTCGTGCCTTGCGGGCGAGGTGCGGAAGCAGGAGGCGCGGCGGCATGCGCAGCAGATGGCCGCGGATGGCGAAGCCGAGCCGGGTGACCGGTCGCCGCTCCCGCCCCCAACCATCGCGCGCGGTCAGCCGCCGCACGAACAGGTGATCGGACCACTTTTGTGGACCGGCGATCCCGTCCGGCACCCGGGTTCCGAACAGCCGTTGGCTCAACCGCAGGGCGCGGCACACGGCTTCCTCCAGTTCGTGCTGTGCCGCGTGGGTTCCCAGGTCGCTCCAGAATCCCGCGCTTCCGTGCTCCGCCACCAAGCGGTCGATGTCCCAGAGGTTGCGCAGCCCACCTGCCAGCTCTCCGTCCGCAAAGAGATGCGCGGCGGCGTGGACCAGCAGGTCGGTCGGGCAGGGGATCGACAGACCCGGCAGCGGCGAGGGGCGTGCCCGCCGGAGGATCGCCGCAGGATCGGGCGTCGGCCGCGCTGTTGGCGGAAGGATCGTGTGGTGCACGTCAACCATGCGATCGCGCGTAGAATGGATCATCGGCGGCAGCTCGTGCATCCAGCGGCGGTAATAGAGGTCGTCATAGGCGTCGGTCTTCGCCCACTGCCACCCGGCTGCCAGCAGCAGCCGCTCTGCGTCGGCCAGCGCGTGGCGAGGCACCAGGATGTCCACGTCGCCGATCGCGCGCCCCTCCGCCGCCGCATACCCAGCCACCAGGAAGGCCGCACCTTTCAGCAGCAGGACGGGTTCGTCCAAGACGTCGAGCGCGGCCGCGATCCGATCCGCCTCCCAGCGGGCGGCGCGTTGCAGATGCCGTGCGTCCGATCGCGCGTTGTCCAGAGCGGCTCGGACCGCGGCCGGGACAGGCTGATCCGCCAGTCGGAAGGCCAAGGTGCCTCCAAGCTGCTCCGCCACCGCGACGGTCAGCACGGATTGCCACTCGGATGGCGCGATGTCGGTTGCCGTGGCCGGCCGGGCCAGCAGATCGGCTAGCAGCGGAACCAGCCCCCGGATCACTGCTGCGCCATCAACCGCTCGACCGCAGCGACGCCGTCCCCGCCGCTTGGATAGTCGATGGCAAGCGCGGGCGTTGCGCGAACCAGCCTGGTCAAGGCGTCGAAGCCCGCCTTGCCAAGCGCCACATAATTGGTCGACGCCTGCGTCAGGCGGACGAAGCACTCGTCCCGCCCGACCTGTCGCAGGGCGTTCGGCTGACCGAACGTCGGAAACAGGATCAAGACGCAGGACGCGGGCTCGGCCATGCGTGCGATCGCGTCGGCCGGCGGCCGCAGGTGGCGCACCGTACCCTTTGGCGTTCCGAGGAGCACAGGACCCCAGCGTTCGGCGCGCGCCGCGCTCAGCGCCTGGATCGCGTCGTTCTTCAGGCTGATCGGACGGGGGAAGGGTGCCAGCTGTCCCGTAATGCAGTCGAGCAGGGCAAATTCGTCGGCGCCGAAGCGCCAGCCGTGTTCGGCCAGCAGCGCCGATAGCGTCGATTTGCCCGATCCCGACTGGCCGGTCAGCAGAACCGCTCGCCCGCCGCGCTCGACCCAGGCGGCGTGGAGCAGCAGGTGGCGACGGTGTCCCAGCGCCAACTGCAGGTTCATCCCCATCTCCGCCGCCAGCAAGGCGTGGGCGAGGGACATAGGCTGGGCGTCGGGCAGGGTCCGGTCGCCGCGAATGGCGACGGACGGGCGCAGCCAGCGCCTCCAGGGCCGCTCCGGTTCCAACCGGACCGTGTGCTCGGCCGCGATTGGCGGTGCGGGGTAGCCTGCGTACAGTGCACCAAGCTGCGCGACAGGTCGCCGCCAGGCGCTGCCCACCCGGAAGGAGGTCGGACCCACGCGAACGGAAAAGCCGTGCCTCACGCCGCGACGATCAGTCCGGCATCGAACAGGTCGAGCAGGTGCGTCGCCACGGCCGCTTCGTCGATGGCCAAATCGACCCGCAACTCATGCTCGTCGCACGATCCGCGCTCCAACTGTCTCAAGATCGCGACCGCCTCGTCGACCAGCAAATGCGTTTCGCCCGAGAGCGGATGGTAGAGTGCGCTCAGCGCCTCCAGACGGACCAGCTCCGCCGCCCAATCGGGATGGCCCGCCCACCTCATATGCGACCTCGGAGGAGAAGAGATCGCCGCGTCAGCGGCGAGGGTTCTGCAAGGACGCGAAGCACGTGAAGCCGCTGTTGCCCTGCTGCAGGCGGCGGATATATTTTAAGTAGGAGTCGGTCTGCTCGCGGGTTGCACCAGGCAGCGTTCGTCCACCTTGCAGAGCGCGCTTCACGTCCTCGCCCCCGAAAGTCCGTGGCGGTGCGGCCCCCGGACTGTCCGCGCGCACCGGCTTGCCATCGGGTCCGATCGTGTCCCTGATCGGGATCTCGCATGTGAGGACCGAGGCGGTCGATTGCGCCAGGGCAGGGCGGATCGTGATGACGCTGGCCGCCGCCACGGCGCCGCTGGCGACCAGCATGTCGCGCCGGGACGGCTGCGCCTTGCGATCGTCGGAGGTGGGGAGGTCGGCCGAACCTGACATGGGATCCTTGTCCGTCATCCACCTTTCCGAACCATGACCAGCGCGCGAAGTCCAGCCGGGGAACGTGCCTGTGTCGGATCGGGCCACCGCATGCGGTGGTTCGCCGTCGAGCTTCGTCGTACCAGGGGGGATGCACCCCGTGCGAGTCGCGTCCGTCTTGCTGCTGCTCGCCAGCGCCGCCACCACGATCGTGTCGTTCGGCTGGACCTTGGGTGCCATCCTGGCGCTCACGGCCGCGATCGTGCTGTTGGCTGATCGAGCGCCGCGGAGGCGAGCCGGCGGCACCGACGCCGCCGTACCCTCGCGACGGGACGAGGGTGCTGGGGAGGATGCCTTGGCGCAGGCCATCGCCGATCCTCTGTTGGTGCTCAAGGATCAGAAGATCCTCCACGCGAACCGGGCCGCTCTCGAGCAGTTCGGCGATCATCTGATCGATGAGGATGTGCGCGTGGCGCTGCGTCACCCGGGCTTGATCGAGACGCTCTCCGAGACCGCTCGTCGGTCGAAGCCAGCGTCGATTGAAGTCACCGGGTTGGGCGGCACGGGCTTTTGGTGGGAAGCGCGGATCGCGCCGGCGCCCGGCGGCCGAATCGTGCTGCACCTGGTGGACCGGTCCGCAGCCCGGACCGCCGACCGGACACGAACCGACTTTGTCGCGAATGCGAGCCACGAGCTGCGGACGCCGTTGGCGGCCATCCTGGGCTTCGTCGAAACGTTGCGGGACCGTGCCGGTTCGGACCCTGCGACGCGGGAGAAGTTTCTCGGAGTGATCGGGCGAGAGGCCGCCCGGATGCAGCAGTTGGTCGAAGATTTGTTGTCCCTGTCGCGCATCGAGTCGGAACGCCGAGCGCTGCCTCGCTCACCCGTGGCGATGACTGCGCTTGTGCAGCGATTGGTCGCGGAGATCCGCACACGCGGACTACCGCCGGGGCGCACGTTGGAGTTCGAGGCCGGAGGTTCTGACCTGCGGGTGGACGGAGACGAAGCACAGCTGCACCAGCTCCTGGCCAACCTGATCGACAACGCCGTGAAATACGGACGCGCCGACACGCCTGTTCGGCTGGCCCTGACGACCGAGGGCAGTTTGGCCGAGCTGTCCGTGCGCGACGAGGGCGACGGGATCGCGGCCGACCATCTGCCGCGCCTGACCGAGCGCTTTTACCGGGTCGATCCGGGACGCAGCCGCCGGATCGGCGGCACCGGCTTGGGCCTTGCCATCGCCAAGCACATCGTCGAACGCCACCGAGGCACGCTGCGATTCCACAGCGTTCGGGGGGAGGGCACAACCGTCATCGTCCGCCTTCCCCTGCGTCGAGAGGACCGATCGTGAGGTGTCACACGCCTGCAATGTTCCGGTCGCAGGGGCGGTCCTGCCGGCCCAATCACCCGTCACTCTTCTGTCTGGGACAATTCTCTATGCGCTGCCTGCCACTGTTCGCCCTCGCGGCGTTGTCGCTCGCCGGCTGCGGCGGACCGGGTGGAGGAGGGGCCGGGCAGGCGCGCGGAGTGACGGCGGCAGGTTCCTCGACCGTGTTCCCGTTCGCTCAGGTTGCCGCCGAACAGTTCACTCAACGCTATCCCGACCTGCCCGCGCCAACCGTGGAGTCGATCGGCACGGGAGCCGGGATCGCGCAGTTCTGCCGCGGAGTAGGCGAGGGCTTCACGGACATCGCCGACGCGTCGCGCCGGATGAAGCCTAGCGAATTCGCTGAGTGCGCGCGCAGCGGGGTGGACAAGATTACGGAGGTGCAGATCGGCATCGACGGGATCGCACTGGGGGAGAGTGTCGAGGGACCTCGCTTTCGGCTGACGACCCGGCAGCTGTACGAGGCGCTGGCGGCGGAGCCGTACGGGCAGCCACAAACACGCAAAACCTGGTCGGACGTGGACCCGTCGCTGCCGAACGAGGCGATCTCCGTCTATGGCCCGCCTTCGACTTCCGGCACGCGGGACGCCTTTGTCGAGCTGATCATGGTTCCGGGCTGCCAGAGCGATCCGGCGGTCAAGGCGCTGAAGGACACCGATGCGGATCGTCACAAGCGGATCTGCGAAACGTTGCGCGAGGACGGTGCGTATGTCGACGCCGGTGAAAACGACAATTTGATTGTCCAAAAGCTCCAGGCAAATCCGAACACGTTGGGCATTTTCGGCTACAGCTACCTTGAAGCCAATCCACGGCAGGTCCGCGGCATCCCGATCGACGGCGTGGCGCCGACGTACGACACGATCGCCAGTTTCGAATATCCCGGGGCACGGCCTCTGTTTCTCTATGTGAAGAACCAGCATGTCGGCGTGGTGCCGGGATTGCGCGAGTTCCTGGATCTGTTCGCGCAGTTGTGGGGTCCTGGGGGCAAACTGACGGAGGCCGGCATGATCGCGGCTCCCGACGACGTGCGCGCGCGCGCCGCGCAGGCGGTCCGCTCGCTGACCCCGCTAAACCCGGCGACGCTCTGACCGCGATCCGACAGCGGCGGCCGGCACCATGCCCCTTTCCACGGTCCTGATCCTGCTGATCGGGCTGGCGACCGTCGGCTGGTTCACAGCGCGCGCGCGCGCGCAGCGCTTCGCGACCGGAACGGCGGCGGCGCGCCGGGCGCACAGTCTGCCAGCCTATCACGGGTGGCACATGGCGCTGCTTGTCCTGGTGCCGGCACTCCTCTTTCTGGCGGTCTGGTCCGCGGTGCAGCCGTCGCTAGTCCTGGACCGGGCACTGCAGGCACCGACGGCCGAGAGGTTGCCGGCCGATGGCTTCGCTCGAGACGCGGCATTGCGGGAGGCGTATTCCCTGGCCATTGATCCGACCGCGCGGGTCTTCAGCGATGCAGCACGGCAGTTCGCGCCGTCTGTGTCCGACAGCCTCCACTTCTACCAGGCGATCGGCCTCGCCGTCGCCCTGCTCCTTGCCTTTGCGGGAGGGGCGTATGGTTGGACGCGTCTGAGACCCGATTTCCGCGCCCGCACCCGGGTCGAGCGGCTGGTGATGCTCGGCCTACTCCTCGCCTCGCTGATCGCGATCCTGACCACCCTGGGCATCGTCGCGTCCCTGTTGTTCGAGTCAGCCCGCTTCTTCGCGCGCGTGAACCCGGTCGATTTCCTGTTCGGCACGAAATGGAGTCCGCAGACGATCAGTGCCGGCGATCCCGGTTCCTCGTTGGGTTCGGTGCCCCTGTTCTGGGGCACGATCTTCATCGGCGCGATCATCGCCATGCTCGTCGCGATCCCACTCGGTCTAATGAGCGCGGTGTATCTGACCCAGTACGCCAGGCCCCGTGCGCGCCGTTGGCTGAAACCCGTGCTGGAGGTGCTCGCCGGCGTGCCGACGGTGGTCTACGGCTATTTCGCCGCATTGACCGTGGCACCGGCCCTGCGCGACATCGCGGTCCGGGTCGGAGTTCCGAATGCGAGTTCGGAGAGTGCCATGGCGGCCGGGCTGGTGATGGGCGTGATGATCATCCCCTTCGTGTCCTCCATGGCGGACGATTCCATGTCGGCCGTGCCGGGTGCAATGCGCGACGGGTCCTTGGCGTTGGGCGCCACCCGGTCGGAGACTATCAAACGCGTGCTGATCCCGGCCGCCTTGCCCGGCGTCGTCGGTGGGGTCCTGCTGGCGGTCAGCCGCGCCATAGGGGAGACAATGATTGTCGTCATGGCGGCCGGGTTGGCCGCGAACCTGACCGCGAACCCGTTTGCCAGCGTAACCACCGTCACGACCCAAATCGTGCAACTGCTGACCGGCGATCAAGAGTTCGACAGCCCCAAGACCCTGGCGGCGTTTGCCTTGGGGCTCGCGCTGTTCGCCGTGACCCTGCTCCTCAACATTGTCGCGCTCAGCGTCGTGAAGCGGTATCGCGAAGCCTATGAGTGACCCGACCGCTCCGACCAGCTGGACTGGTCCGGCCATGGAACGCCGCATCCGCCGCCGATATGCCGCCGAGCGCCGGTTCCGTCTGGCGGGCTTGGGGGCGGTGGTGCTGTCGGTGGCCGTGCTGGCGTTCCTTCTGGTCACGATGGTCGGCAACGGAGCGCGCGGCTTTTCGCGCACGGAAATCGCTGTTCCGATCGATTTCCGCAGCGCCCCCATTTTCGTGACGCCGGCGCAGCTGGAGGGTCCGGGCGGAGCGCGGGCGTTGGCTGGCGCGGATCTGGAAGGCGTGGTCGCCCAGGCGGCGAGGACGGTCTACGGCCCCGAAGGCGCGGACCTCCTGTCACCCAACGCGTGGACCGGCGTGCGCGACCGGCTGCTCGATAACCCGACACTGCTGCAGCAACGCACCATCTTCCATCTTCCGGCCGCGCCGGAGATGGACGCCGCGGCCAAGAGCGGGGCCATCGACCCCGCGATGGCGAGTGAAATCGATCGACTGCGGCAGACCGGCGCGCTGACGACCGGGTTCAATAGCTCCTTCTTCGTCGAAGCTGCGGGCACGGACCCCGCGACCGTCGGCATCTGGGGTGCGCTGGCCGGGTCGCTGCTGACAATGGCGATCACGGTCCTGGTCGCGGTGCCGGTCGGCGTTCTCGCCGCCATCTATCTGGAGGAGTTCGCGCCGCGGAACCGTTGGACCGACCTCATCGAGGTCTCGATCAACAACCTGGCCGCGATACCCTCCATTATTTTCGGCCTTTTGGGTCTGGCCGTCTTCCTGGCCGTGTTCGGCTTGCCACGGGCCGCGCCCATCGTCGCAGGCCTGACCCTGGCGCTGATGACGATGCCGGTCATCGTGATCGCGTCGCGCAACGCCATCAAATCCGTTCCGCCGTCGGTCCGCGATGCCGCGCTGGGCATTGGCGCCAGTCCACTGCAGGTGGTGTTCCACCACGTCGTTCCGCTGGCGCTGCCTGGCATCCTGACCGGCACGATCATCGGGACAAGCCGCGCGCTTGGCGAGACCGCGCCCCTATTGCTGATCGGGATGCGAGCCTTCGTCGCGGACGCTCCGTCGGGCATAACCGATCGCGCGACGGTTTTGCCGGTTCAGATCTTCCTCTGGTCGGACGAGGTCAGCCGCGGGTTCGTCGAAAAGACCTCGGCGGCGATCATTGTGCTGCTGGTCGTGCTACTGTCCATGAACGCGGTGGCGATCTGGCTTCGCAATCGGTTCGAACAACAATGGTGATGAGCGCGATGTCGTCTGCCGATCCGGCGCAGGTCACGAAGATGACCGCGCGCGACGTCCATGTCTGGTATGGCGACACCCATGCCATCAAGGGCGTCTCGATCGACGTGCCGCTGGATGAAGTGACGGCGTTCATCGGGCCGTCGGGCTGTGGCAAGTCGACCTTTCTGCGCTGCCTCAATCGGATGAACGACACCATCGCGGCGGCGCGCGTGGACGGCGAGATCACGCTGGACGGCGAGAACATCTATTCCGCCGCCATGGACGTGGTTCAGCTGCGCGCTCGGGTCGGGATGGTGTTCCAGAAGCCGAACCCATTTCCCAAGTCGATCTTTGAGAACGTCGCGTACGGCCCGCGCATCCACGGCTTGGCGCGCGATCAGGCCGATCTGGACGGCATGGTGGAGCGCGCGCTGACCCGTGCCGGGCTTTGGGGCGAGGTCAAGGATCGGCTTGCCGAGAGCGGTACGGCCCTGTCCGGCGGACAGCAGCAGCGCCTGTGTATCGCACGGGCGATCGCGGTCGATCCCGAAGTCATCCTGATGGATGAACCATGCTCGGCGCTCGACCCGATCGCCACGGCGCGGATCGAGGAATTGATCCACGAACTGCGCGGCCGTTTCGCGATCGTCATCGTCACGCACAACATGCAACAGGCCGCCCGCGTGTCACAGCGCACGGCGTTCTTCCATCTGGGAGAGCTGGTCGAGTATGGTGACACGTCGGAGATCTTCACCCGGCCGACCCAGCAGCGCACCAAGGATTATATCACCGGCCGCTATGGCTGAGGAGGACCGCATGGACGACACCACCATCCCGGTGCCCGCGGGCGGCGAGCACACCGTCAAGGCTTTCGATGACGAGATCGGGGAATTGCGCGCGCTGATCGCGCAAATGGGCGGGCGGGCGGAGTCGGCGATCACCCGCTCGATGCAGGCGCTGATCGATCGCGACCTCGACCTGGCGCACGAGGTGATCGAGGACGACAAGAAGATCGACGCCATGGAGTCCGAGGTCGAAAAGCTGGTCGTGCGCATTATCGCGTTGCGCGCACCGATGGCCGACGACCTGCGAGAGGTGGTCGCCGGCCTGAAGATCGCCGCCGTGGTCGAGCGGATCGGCGATTACGCCAAGAACATTGCGAAGCGGGTCGGTCGGATCGAGGGGCGACGCACGATCGAACCGCTGTCGATTCTTCCGGCGATGGCGGAAAAGGCCAATGAGATGGTCGCCGACGTGCTCACCGCTTTCGCTGCCCGCGACGCGGGCGCGGCCTTGCAGGTGTGCGAGGACGATGAGGTCGTGGACGACTTCTACAATTCCATCTTCCGCGCGCTTGTGACCCATATGATGGAAGACCCCAAATCCATCGGCGACGCCGCGCACCTTCTGTTCGTGGCCAAGAACCTGGAACGCGTCGGCGATCACGCCACCAACGTCGCCGAGATGGTCTATTTCACGGCAACGGGAAGCTACATGGCCGATCGGGTCACCGGCAGCCGCGCGGGTGCGGTGTGAATCCCGGGCGGGTCCTACTGGTCGAGGATGACGAGGCGCTTAGCGAGCTGGTCACCTATATCTTCGAGGCGGAAGGTTTTGAGGTGGTGCAGACCGCCGATGGGGAGGATGCCTTGATGCGGGTGGCCGAACAGGCACCCGATCTGGTCTTGCTGGACTGGATGATTGAGGGCCTGTCCGGCATCGAGGTCTGCCGCCAGCTTCGTCGCTCTCCCGACACCGCGGGCATTCCCATCATCATGCTGACCGCGCGTGGGGAGGAAGCGGATCGCCTGCGGGGCTTTGACACCGGCGCGGACGATTACGTCACCAAGCCGTTCTCGCCCAGAGAGCTGGTGGCCCGGGCGCAGGCCGTCCTGCGACGCTTGCGCCCGGCTTTGACGGGAGAAACTCTAAAGGTCGGCAATGTGGAGATGGACACCGCGGCCTTTCGCGTCCGGCGTTCGGGCGCTCCGGTGGCGATCGGTCCCACCGAGTACCGATTGTTGCGCCATTTGATGCAGCATCCCGGCCGTGTGTTCTCACGCGAGCAGCTGCTGAACGCCGTCTGGGGCATGAACTCGGACATCGAGCTTCGTACGGTGGACGTGCATGTCCGCCGGCTGCGAAAGGCCTTGAATACCGATGGCGAGACAGACCTGATCCGCACGGTGCGGTCCGCCGGCTACGCCATGGACCAGGCAAGCGATTAGGATTGTCGAGACCGTCCTGCCGCAGTAGCTTTCGCGAACCGAGGAGCTAAATTTGACATCTCAAACCCCCGACGACGCCGGCGACGGCCCCATCGTCATTAAAAAATACGCCAATCGTCGGTTGTACGACACCGATGCGTCCACCTACATCACCTTGGATCATCTGGCCGCCATGGTGCGGTCGGGACGCGATTTCGTGGTGCAGGACGCGCGTTCGGGCGACGACATAACACGCTCTGTGCTGACCCAGATCATAGTGGATGAGGAAGCGCGCGGCGACAGCTTGCTTCCGATCAGTTTCTTGCGCCAACTGATCGGCCTATACGGCAACGGCATGCAGTCCGTGCTGCCCGACTATCTGGAAGCATCGATGGCATCCTTCCGCGCGAATGGCGACCGGTTCCGCGAGGTGGTGCAGGGCGCCATGGCCTCGAACCCGTTCACCGAGATCGCACGGCGGAACATGGAACTGTTCGGGGCAGCGACTCCCAAACCGCCCATTAGCACGGGCCGGGACGCCGAGGTCGAATCACTGAAGCGAGAACTCGCCGCATTGCGCGCGCAGGTTGACAGGATGCGCTGAACGAACGTCGGAAGGCGTCAGAGGCACGCTTCCAACAACGCCTGGTCCAGGCCGAAGGCGCGGGCTTTTTCCAGCGAGTAGGGTCGCAGGCCCATCGAGCGATACTCTCCGATGATCTTCCCGTCCTTGTCCTCATCCAGATACTCGAATTTGAACAGCTCTTGGGTGACGATGACCTCGCCCTCCATGCCGATCACCTCGGTAATGTTGGTCGTGCGACGTGATCCGTCGCGCAGCCGCTTCACCTGCACGACCAGATCCACGGAATCGGCGATCTGCCGGCTGACCGCCTCTTTCGGGATCTTGATGTCCCCCATCAGCACCATGTTTTCCATACGTCCCAGGCATTCGCGCGGGCTGTTGGAGTGAAGGGTGCACATCGATCCGTCATGGCCGGTGTTCATGGCGGCGAGCAGGTCGAAACATTCCGATCCGCGAATCTCACCCAGGATGATGCGATCTGGGCGCATACGCAGCGCGTTCTTGACCAAGTCTCGGATCGAGATTTCTCCCTTACCTTCCAGGTTCGCGGGCCGGGTCTCTAGCGGTAGCCAGTGGGGCTGCTGAAGCCGCAACTCGGCCGCGTCCTCAATGGTCAGAACGCGTTCGCCCGGGTCGATCATGCGAGACAGCGCGTTCAGCATCGTGGTCTTGCCCGATCCCGTGCCGCCGGAAATGACGATGTTGAAACGGCACGCACCCGCCACTTTCAAGGCGGTGGCCATCTTCTCCGACATGGACCCGAACTTCTGCATCATGTCGACGGTGATCGGCTTGTCGGAGAATTTGCGGATCGAGATCGCCGTGCCCTTCAACGACAAGGGTGGGACGATCACGTTGACGCGCGACCCGTCTTTCAGCCGGGCGTCGGCCAAGGGCGTGGTCTGATCGACGCGCCGACCGACGGAATTGCAAATCCGCTGCGCGATCTGAAGCAGATGCGCTTCGTCGCGAAACTGGATCCCCGCCAGCGTCAGTTTGCCCTTTTTTTCGATGTAGGTCTGGTCGGGGCCGTTCACCATGATGTCCGACACTTCGCTGTCGGCCAGCAATTCCTCCAGAGGACCCAGGCCGAGCAGCTCGTCGACGAGCACCTTTTCAAGCGCGAACTGTTCGCGCCGATTCAGCGTGATCTTTAGCTCGGCCAGGACCTCGCCGATGATAGGCCGAAACTCCTCGGCCAGCTCGTCCTTCGTCAGCGAGGCGGCGGCTTCCGGATCCACTCGCTCCAACAGGCGTGGAAGGACCTGCTCCTTGATCTTGTGGACCGAAGCCTCGAAGCCCTCTTTGGGCGCGTTCGCCTCTAACGCGGTATCGATCCGGTCCTGAAGGCGCGACATGGCATCGTTGGTCGGCGCGGGGTGTTCGTCGTCGCCCAGGGTGTCGAGCGGAGGGAACTGGTCACCGCCCTCGGGCACCGGCTTCGTGGCCATGGCACCACCCTGCATGGGTCGCGCCACCCCGAAAGAGGGTCGGGCCGCACCGCCGGGTCCGCGTTTGCCAAAGGCGCTCATCCACTGTTCTCCCGGCCCGTGCGGGCACAATCTTCCGTGTGTCCCCGGGCTATCGGACAAAGGTGAAATCCGGCTTAAGGCTTTACTCGGCCGGCGACCAGGTCAAGGCAGGGACATGTCCAAACCCCTGGGAGACCGCGCGCTGGCTCTGCCATTGGCGCTCGTCGGCTTCGGTCTGCTGTCGGTGGGCGACGGCATCATGAAATCGATGGCCGGCGAATGGCCGGGCACCGGCATCACCGCCCTGCGCTTCGCCTTCGGCTCGATCCTGATGGGCGCGCTGGTGCTCTGGCGCGAAGGGAAGGCGGGGCTACGCGCCAGCCGGTTGGGCCTGCACGCGGCGAGGGGAGGGGCCTTGGCGGTGGCAAGCCTGTGTTTCTACCTGGCGATCTTCACCATGCCGCTGGCAACCGCCACGACGATCCAGTTCGTCAGTCCCATGCTCGTGGGCCTGATCGCGGCCTTAGCTCTTGGTGAGCGGCTGCGGTGGGAAGGCGTGGCGGCGACCGCCGTGGCGTTCGTTGGCGTGCTTCTCGTATTGCGGCCCGGAACCGGATCGTTCGGCTGGACGGCGTTGCTGCCGCTCGCGTCCGCATCCGGCCTCGCCGCACTGATCGTGCTCAATCGATTGACCGTCGGAACGGCGAGTGTCTTAGGGAGCCAGTTCCTCGTTGCGTCCTTTTGCACGCCGGTCCTCATCGTCGCGACCGTGGTCGGCCATGTGAGCGGACTGCCCTCACCCGCCTTGTCGCCGCCGCCGCTCTCCGTCGTCGCACGGGCCTTGGCGATCGCCGGGACGGCGAGCCTCGGCCATACCCTGATCTTCGCCGCCACCGTTCGCGTCGGCGCGGCCGAGATCGCCCCGATGGTCTACGGTCAGCTGCTGGTCGCGCTGACACTCGGCGCGCTATTCTATGGCGACTATCCGGACGGATGGGCGCTGGTCGGCGCGGGAGTCGTGGTCGCCGCCGGGCTGTTCCTCTGGACCCGTCAGCGCCGCCGCAGCCTGGGCGGCGTACCAGGTTGAGGCGCGACTAGGTGGAGGCGGTTACTCGCTCGGCGAGGACCGTCAGACCTCGGGCGCTGACCTCCGCCAACCCGCCCTCGACGCGCAGGCGTTCCGGATCTGCGCCGGGCGTGCGGTAGATCGCCAACTCACCGTCCCTGACGGTCGACAGAAAGGGCGCGTGGCCCTCCATCGCGCCGAAGTCGCCCTCGCTTCCGGGCACGACGACCATGTGCACAGTCTCGTCCCGTTGGAGGCGGGTGGGCGTGACGAGTTGAAAGTTCAGCATGGGTGGGCCTTAGCCGAGCGAAGAGAAGAGGAGAAGGGCGAGAGCGCCGCCGACAAGGTAGCCAGCTTTGGTCAGCAGGTCCGCCCACAAGCCGCGCCAGATGACCGTCTGCCATCCCGCCAAGTCCATCAGCGCTATACCCGCGGACCCGATTGCCCAGACGAGGGGTGCCCAACCAGCATTCCACATCAGCCCGATCGTGCCCGCCACGAACGCCGCGACGAAGGGGGCCGCTATGGCATATTGAAGTCGAGGTCGGGTGTCCTGCCGGAACACCTCGTCGGCAGCCCGGTCGAACTTGCTGGAAAACTCGCGCCAGTGGCCGACCCGAGCCCAGTGGATGTGCAGCGCGCTGATCATCAGGAAGAGCACCAGCGACAGCTGGGCAAGCCGGAGCACCAGCATCTCGGTGTGCACCGCCACCTCGCTCCGGCTGCGCTTTGGCGCCTACGCTTCAGCGGCCAGCTTCTGCGCCTTTTCGACCGCCTCATCGATGCCGCCCACCATGTAGAAGGCGGCTTCGGGCAGGTGATCATACTCGCCATCCACGACCGCCTTGAACGAGCGGACCGTATCCTCGATCGCCACGAACTTGCCGGAAATCCCGGTGAAGACCTCGGCCACGTGGAACGGCTGGGACAGGAACTTCTGGATCTTGCGCGCGCGCGCGACGGTCAGCTTGTCCTCCTCCGACAGCTCGTCCATCCCAAGGATGGCGATGATATCCTGAAGCGACTTATACTTCTGCAGCGTCTCCTGGACAGCGCGCGCGGTGTCGTAATGCTCCTGTCCCACGATCCGCGGCTCCAGCACGCGGCTGGTCGAGTCAAGGGGATCGACCGCCGGGTAGATGCCCAACTCGCTAATCGCGCGGTTCAGGTTCGTCGTCGCATCGAGGTGGGCAAAGGACGTTGCCGGGGCAGGATCCGTCAGATCGTCGGCGGGCACATAGATCGCCTGGACCGACGTGATCGAACCCTTGTTGGTGCTGGTGATCCGCTCCTGCAACGCACCCATGTCCGTGGCGAGCGTCGGCTGATAGCCCACCGCGGATGGGATGCGGCCCAGCAGAGCGGACACTTCGGAACCGGCCTGGGTGAAGCGGAAGATGTTGTCGACGAAGAACAGAACGTCCTGACCCTCCTCGTCGCGGAAATATTCCGCGATCGCGAGGCCCGACAGAGCCACGCGGGAGCGTGCCCCGGGAGGCTCGTTCATCTGACCATATACCAGGGCCACCTTCGAGCCTTCGGACGTGGCATTGCCTTCCGCGTCCTTCGCGATCACGCCAGCGTCCAGGAACTCGTGGTAGAGATCGTTGCCCTCGCGCGTGCGCTCGCCCACGCCGGCGAACACGGAAACGCCGCCATGACCCTTGGCTATGTTGTTGATCAGCTCCTGGATCAGCACGGTCTTGCCGACGCCCGCGCCGCCGAACAGCCCGATCTTGCCGCCGCGCGCGTAGGGGGCGAGGAGGTCGATGACCTTGATGCCGGTGACCAGGATGGCACTTTCGGTCGACTGGTCCTCGAAAAGGGGCGCGTCGGCATGGATGGGGGCGGTGCGTGTGTTGCCGATGGGGCCGCGCTCGTCGATCGGCTCACCGATCACGTTCATGATGCGGCCCAGCGTCTCGGGACCCACCGGCACACGAATCTGTCCGCCGGTGTCGGTGACCTCCTGCCCGCGGGTCAATCCGTCGGTGCCGTCCATGGCGATGCACCGCACTGTGTTCTCGCCCAGATGCTGAGCCACTTCGAGCACCAGCCGATTGCCGTTGTTGTTCGTTTCCAGCGCCGAGAGGATGGCGGGCAGATTGTCGTCGAACTGCACGTCCACGACGGCGCCGATCACCTGGGCGATGCGGCCGACGGTGTTGGAGGTGGCGGGGCGTTCTGGGGCGATGGTGGCCATGGTGTCGGTCCTCTGGACTTAGAGTGCTTCGGCGCCGGAGATGATCTCCACAAGCTCTGTGGTGATCGCGGCTTGGCGACTGCGGTTGTACTGGATTGTCAGCTTGTTGATCAGGTCGCCGGCGTTGCGCGTGGCATTGTCCATGGCGGTCATGGACGCGCCCTGTTCCGAAGCGGCATTTTCCAGCAGGCCTTTGAAAATCTGGATGGTGATGTTTCGCGGCAGCAGTTCCGCCAGGATCGCTTCTTCATCCGGCTCATACTCGACGGCTGCCGCGCTGTCTTCCACGGACCCGTCCGGCCTCGGCACGGGAACGATTTGTTGCCCCGTCGCCTCCTGCAGCAAGGCGGATCGGAAGCGGGAGAAGAACAAGTGGGCGACGTCGAACTCACCCGCTTCGAAACGCCGCATCACCTCGTCGGCGATCTCGCGCGCGTTGTCGTAGCTAAGTTCGCGATAGCCGGTGGTGTCGTACTCGCTGACGATCTGCCCCGGAAATAGCCGCTTGATAACCGGCCGGCCCTTGCGACCCACCAGTAGAAATCGGACCGTCTTGCCCGCGGCCTGCAGGGTGTTCGCCTTGTCGCGCGCCGCCTTGACGATGTTCGAGTTGAACGCGCCAGCCAGTCCGCGATCGGAGTTCAAGACGACCAGCAGATGGGTGTCATCGCCCCCGCTGCCGGTCAGCAGACGCGGAGCGCTATCATTCGCGCCAACGCTGGCGACCAGCCCGGCCACGACCTCTTCGATCCGCTCCGCGAACGGGCGCGCCGCCTCCGCCGCCGCCTGCGCCCGGCGCAGCTTGGCGGCCGCCACCATCTGCTTGGCCTTGGTGATCTTCTGCGTCGACTTCACCGAGCCGATGCGAAGTTTCAGTTCCTTGAGGGACGCCACGTCTCAGCCTTAGCCGAACCGCGTGCCGAATGCCTCGAGCGCGGTCTTCAACCCGCTCTTCGCTTCGTCGCCCAGGTCGCGGGCGTCGCGGATCTTCGTCAAGACATCGCCGTGCTCGGCGCGCAGGAACGCAAGCATTTCACGCTCGTAGGTGGTCACCTGATCGACCGGAACGCTGTCGAGATAACCGTTCGTGCCCGCAAAGATCGACGCCGTCTGCTCTTCGAACGGCATCGGCTGGAACTGGGGCTGCTTCAACAGCTGCGTCAGGCGCGCGCCGCGATTGAGAAGCCGCTGAGTGGACGCGTCCAGATCGGAACCGAACTGGGCGAAAGCCTCCATTTCGCGGTACTGCGCCAGCTCCAGCTTGATAGAGCCCGACACCTTTTTCATCGCCTTGGTCTGCGCGGCGGAGCCCACCCGGCTGACTGACAGGCCCACATTGATGGCCGGGCGGATGCCCTGATAGAACAGGTTCGTCTCCAGGAATATCTGGCCGTCGGTGATCGAGATCACATTGGTGGGGATGTAAGCCGAAACGTCGCCCGCCTGCGTCTCGATGATCGGCAGCGCGGTGAGCGAGCCTCCGCCCTCCACATCCGACATCTTGGCCGCGCGCTCGAGCAGGCGCGAGTGGAGGTAGAACACGTCGCCCGGATAGGCCTCACGACCCGGTGGCCGACGGAGCAGCAGCGACATCTGACGATAGGCGACGGCCTGCTTTGACAGGTCGTCATAGACGATCACCGCGTGCATGCCACGGTCGCGGAAGAACTCGCCCATGGTGCAGCCGGTGTAGGGGGCGAGGTACTGGAGTGGAGCAGGCTCGGACGCGGTGGCGGCGACGACGATGGAATATTCCATTGCGCCATTCTCTTCCAACTGGCGCACGATCTGCGCCACGGTCGAGCGCTTCTGACCGATCGCGACGTAGATGCAGTAGAGCTTTGCCTTGTCGTCGGTGCCCGCGTGCGCCTGGCGCTGGTTGATGAAGGCGTCGATGGCGACGGCCGACTTGCCGGTCTGGCGGTCGCCGATGATTAGTTCCCGCTGGCCACGGCCGACGGGGACTAGGGCATCGATGGCTTTCAGGCCGGTCTGCATCGGCTCGTGAACCGATTGGCGCGGAATGATTCCCGGCGCCTTAACCTCCACCCGCGCGCGCTCGACATCGACCAGCGGTCCCTTGCCGTCGATCGGATTGCCCAGACCGTCGACCACCCGGCCGAGAAGGCCGCGGCCGACCGGCACGTCCACGATGGTGCCCGTACGCTTGACGGTGTCGCCTTCCTTGATGGCCGCGTCGGAACCGAAGATCACCGCACCGACATTGTCCGCTTCCAGGTTAAGCGCCATGCCCTGAACGCCGCCCGGGAACTCGATCATCTCGCCGGCCTGAACCTGGTCCAGCCCGTGAATGCGGGCGATCCCGTCGCCGACGGACAGCACCTGACCGACCTCGGAAACGGTGGCCTCCGTGCCGAAGTTGGCGATCTGATCCTTGATGACGGCCGAGATCTCGGCGGCGCGGATGTCCATGACTTAGCCTTTCATCGCCTGAGCGAGGGTGTTCAAACGGGTGCGGATGGAACTGTCGATCAGCTGCGACCCAAGCCGCACGACCAGACCGCCAAGCAGAGAGGGATCGACCTGGGTGTCGATGGTCACGTCCCGACCGACGCGCTCTCGCAAGGCCCGACGCAGGGTCGCCAGCTGGTCGTCGTCGAGCGGGTGGGCGGTCTCGACCTCCGCCGTGACCTCGCCACGGTGGGCGGCGGTCATTTCGGCAAAGGCGCTCAGGATCGGCAGCAGCGCCGGCAATCGACGGTTCTGAGCGAGAACGCCCAGGAAGCGGTGCAGCAGCGGCGGCAGCCCCAGGTGGGTGGCCACCGCGTCCAGCGCCCGCCCAGTCTCGTCGCGGCTGAAAAGCGGATTGCCGAGCAGATTGCGCAGATCGGCCGATGCCGCGACCGCCTGGCGCAGCCTCTTGGCCCCAGCCTCCACCGCCGGAAGGGCGCGGTCGCCCTCCGCCAGATCGAACAGCGCCTGGGCGTAGCGGCGCGACAAACCGTCGGCCGCGCCACGAGTGGCTGTGCGGTTCGTGCCGCTGGTGTCGGTGGAGTGCTCCACGCCCCTGGTCGCTCCGTTCGGATGGTGCACGCCTCGCGCTCAACCATCCGGTGGGCGCGCAAGCGGCAAAGCTGCGGTTCGGACGGGCGGTTAGCATTGGTTCGGGAGTCGGGCAAGGGTGGGGGGGCACAGCGTATGCAGCGGGTGCATCGCGGCGTGCGATGTGGCACAGAACGGCTATGCATCCGCAGGACTCCGCCGACCGCGCACCACCCGCCTGTGCGACCGATCGGAGATTGAGCAGCGCGGCGCCGGCAGGCGACCCGACCCGCTGGACGGTTGTCGGAACCAGCTTGGGGCCGCTCTTCGTAGCGGCGACGGAGCGCGGGATCTGTCGCGTCAGCTTCGATCCGGCAAACGCAAAAGCTGAGGCCCTTGGCGCAGGCGAAACACGTCTGTGCGACGATCCGGCGCTAGTTGCGTTGGCGGCGCACGCGGCGGCGGCGGTGGAGAGGCCGGAGCGTGACCACGATCTGCCGCTCGACCTTCGCGGCACGCCTTTTCAGATGGCGGTGTGGCGAGAGCTTGGGCGGGTGCCCGCCGGGCAGACGATCTCCTACGCCACGCTGGCCGCCCGCGCAGGTCGACCGGGGGCCGCACGGGCGGTGGGTTCGGCCTGCGGAGCAAATCCCCTGGCCGTTCTAATACCCTGCCATCGCGCGCGGCGCGGCGACGGTTCGCCGGGCGACTATGCGTGGGGACTGGAGCGCAAGGCCGAACTCTTGCGACGCGAGAGCGCCCTGCCGGTCCCCTGAAGCGGTATCAGCGCCGCGACGAAAATGGCCGACCTCACTCCTCCGGCGCTTGCGCGGCGTCCACCTGCTCCTGGCTGTCGTTCATCAGCTCCAGCGCGGCCGCCGCACCGGCGGTGTCCAGCCGGTGAACGATCAAGCGGCTGATCTCCGCCAGGGCACCACTGTGCGGGCTGAACGCCACGGGCGCGATCATCGCGCGCGCGGTCGCCGCGTCGCCGTCCACCAGCAGCTGGCGGGCCGCCGTGAGGCGCAGCCCGACGTCTTGCGGCGCCAGGGCCTGTGCCTGCATTAGGGCGGCGACAGCATTGGGTGATGGGCGCTCTCCGGCCATCAGGAATGACTGGAAGTAGAGCATCAGCGGTTCCGGGTCGTCGTTCTCCAGCACGTTCGCCGCCAGCAGTGGTTTGCGCGCGGCCGCCCATTGCGCGGCGCTCCCGCCGTCGCGCAGAAGCCCCGCCTGCCGAGCGCGCGCCTGGTAGATCATCGCCTCTCCGGCCTTAGGGTCAAGCGACACGGCCCGATCGGCGGCGGCAAGCGATTCCCGCCAGTTGCCGCCGTCAAATTCCGCCTCCGCCAGGGTTGTGAGCACGAAGGGGTCGTCCGGGAAGCGGGCGGCGACACGGCGCGCCTGAGCCAGCACGGCGGGCGCACTCTCGGCGTTCACGCCGCGCTTGGACCGGATCCGCGTGTCCATGATCGCCGATTCGCCCGGCCGCAGAGCGCGCACGCGAACCGTGTCGATGTGCAGCATGTCCGGCGTGAAACGCAGCGACTCGGTGGTGGCGCGTCGCAGTTCCCGATCCAGATCTCGATCGAGCTGACGCAGGTCGCCAAAGGCCTGGGTCGCCGCCTCGGCCCCGCTCGCCCCCGAAGACAGCGCCTTCAGGTACGCCGACAGCTGACCGGCGCGCGCTTCGTTCTTAATGGACTGGAACAAGAGGTAGTGGGTCAACAGCCAGCCACGACCGTACAGCGCCTCCAGCTGTTCGCCGCGCAGTTCGTCGTACGAACCCGAGACCATATCGGACAGCTTGAGCGGCTTGCCCGTCTCCAGCAGGCCGTAGGCGCGGTACAGCGGCGGCGCGCCGACAGTCACATTGCCGTCCCAATCGGCTTTGGTGGTGGCGAAGAACTCCGCCCAACCCTCCACCAGCCAGGCGGGGAACACGCCCGTGTAGTTGGCCAGCATGAGGTGGTGAGCATATTCGTGCTGCAGGACGGATTGAGGGTCCAGGTCGTACTTCCCCTCGGTGGTCATTCTGCGCGGCGCGAACGCGTAAGACCCCGACGCGCGTCCTTCGTAGAAGCCCGCCACCCCACTGTTTACCTTCTCGCCAGCGAGCTTTCGCACGGCGGCCAGATTGTCGACGAGGAACACCGTTACGCGGTTCGACGGGCTGATCGGATCATCCTTCAGCCCGGTGGTCAGCCGGACCGCGGCGTCAAACGTTTCGAGGCGGCTGGCATATCGCTGAAGCGTGGCGGCGTTGTCCTGGGAATAGACGACGAAGTGCTTGGACTCGGCCACGTTCCAGTCGGCGGACGCGGCGCTGGAACAGGACAGCGCGAGCAAAGCTGCGGTGAATCGGACGAACATAATTGAAACTCCCCCAATCTTCAGATCGCTTATATCGCGCTTGTCCGCATCGGGGAACGGCCCCAGCGCCGGTCACACGAAGCTGTACGGGTCCACGTCCACGCTGACACGCACGCGCGCCGGCCAATCCACCTCGGCCAGCCAGTCGCGGATCGCGCTCTGCACGTCGAGTGCGCGGCGCGCGTGGACCAGCAGGCGCTGGCGATGACGGCCGCGCAGCAGCGACAGCGGAGCGGGCGCGGGACCGAACACGCTCATGCCGTCGATCTCGGGCGCGCTGGCACCGATCGCACGCGCCGTCTCGATCGCGTCCGCCTCGTCCTCGGCCGACACGATGATCGCCGCCAGCCGACCGAAGGGGGGGGCCAGCGCCTGCCGGCGCGCCTCCGTCTCGGCGGCGTAGAAACCGTCGCGGTCGCCCACCACCAGCGCCGCGATCACCGGCGCGTCGGGATGGTGGGTCTGGATCAGCACCCGGCCGGGCAGCTCGGCGCGACCAGCGCGTCCTGCCACCTGCGCGATCTGCTGATAGGTGCGCTCGGCCGCTCGCAAGTCGCCGCCGGCCAGGCCGAGGTCCGCATCGACCACCCCCACCAGGGTCAGCAAAGGAAAATGGTAGCCCTTCGTCACCAACTGTGTGCCGACGACCAGATCGATGTCGTGCGCCTCCATCCGTCCCACGAACTCGGCGGCGCGAGCGGGCGAGGACAGAGTGTCGGACGTGGCGACCGCGATCCGCGCGTCCGGGAATAGTGCGGCAGCCTCGTCGGCGATCCGCTCCACGCCGGGACCGCAAGCGACCAATGTGTCGGCGTTCCCGCATTCAGGACAGACCTCCGGCGGCCGTTCGACATGGCCACAATGATGGCAGGCGAGCCGCCGCATTAGACGGTGCTCGACAAGCCATGCGGAACAGTTCGGACACTGAAAGCGATGGCCGCACGTCCGGCAGAGCGTCAGCGGGGCATAGCCGCGCCGGTTGAGGAACAGCAGCGCCTGCTCGCGCCGGTCCAACGCGTCCTCCAAGGCGGCGATCAGCGGGGGTGACAACCAGCGTCCGCGTTCCGGCGGGTGGCGCAACAGGTCCACCGCCTCGATTGCCGGCATCGTCGCGCCGGCGTGGCGTCGCGGCAGGGTGAGTTCGGTGTAGCGGCCCAGCTCGACCTGGCTGATGGTCTCGATCGCGGGTGTGGCGGAGGCGAGAACGACCGGTGTGTCCTCCAGCATCGCGCGCATCACCGCCACGTCGCGCGCGTGGTAGCGGACCCCGTCCTCCTGCTTGAAGGAGGATTCGTGCGCCTCGTCCACCACGATCAGACCTAGATTGGGGTAGGGGAGGAACAGGGCCGAACGCGCGCCCACGACCACGCGGGCCTCTCCCTCGGCCACCTGCCGCCAGGCGCGCCGGCGCTGCGAGGATCGAAGGGACGAGTGCCAGGCGACGGGGGGCACGCCGAAGCGGGCGGCGAACCGGTCCAGGAACGGTTGCGTCAGCGCGATTTCGGGCAGGAGCACCAGGCATTGCCGACCGGCGGCGACGGCGGCGGCGACCGCCTCCAGATAGACTTCCGTCTTTCCCGAGCCGGTGACGCCGTCCAGCAGAATGGGTTCGAAGGCGGCGCGTCCGACGGCTGCGACGAGGGCGTCGGCGGCGCTACGCTGGTCGGGTGATAGGGTCGGCGGGGCGTGGTTCGGATCGGGGCGGTCGAACGGGCGGTCGATCGCCACCGAGACGGCTTGGAGAGCGCCCGCCTTCACAAGCCCGCGGATGACCGCGTCCGATACCTGAGCGACGGTTGCCAGTTCGCGAACGATGCCCTGCCGATGGCCGATCCGCTCAAGCGCCTGGACGCGCTGGGGCGTTCGCCGGGCCAGGGGTTCGCCCGTCGCCCGGTATTCCGTCATCGTCCGCTCGCCAGCGAGCGCGGATCCGCTGGCGAGCACCATCCGCAGCACAGCCGCCGGCGGTGCCAGGTAATAAGCGGCGGTCCATTCCACCAGGCGCCGGGTCGCGGCGGGGATGGGTGGCACGGGGGTGCGTTCCAGCACGGTGCGCAGACGATTGTCGCCGACACCGTCGCCTGAGTCCGGCAGGGCGTCGGCCTCCCAGACCACGCCGGTCAGCTCTCGCGGGCCGAGCGGAACCGTCACCACGTCCCCAGGGACAAGCGCAAGGTCGTTCGGCGCGCGGTAGTCCAGCGGTCCCAGAGCGGCGTTCAGCGTGAGGACGCGGATGCGGGAGGATCGCAGGGTCACGGCAGTCCTATGGCGGACGCACCGGACCGCCGCCAGCCGATCAGAAGCGGGCGGTGACCGTCAAATTGGCGACATGGGCGGTCCGATCCGGTCCGCCCCGCACACGCTGGATCTGGGCGAGGTAGCCGGGAGCCACCACCAGTCGCTCGCCGGCACGAAAGGCCAGCGCGGCCGCGGCGAAGGATTGGGCGTAACCGGATCGCAGTCCACCCGCAGTGTCAGACAGCTCGAAAAAGGCTTCCTCGGACACACTCAGTGTCGGCAGCCCCGCGCCGAGCGGTAGGGCGTAGGCGACCTGCTGGCGCAGCCGATAGGACGTGTCCGGATCGGCCGAGCGCATCCGGAACTCCAGTCGGGTGCGGGCGCTGAGCGTGCCCGGTCCGACCTGGCCGGCGGCGACATTCGCCTGAACGAAGGGCACCGCGTCGTTCGTGTTCGCGCGGCCGTCCGGCGAGTTGAAGAAGTGCGAGTAGCCGCCGCCCAGCTGCAAACCCTTGGCGACCGTCGCCAGGACGGTGGCCCGCACGATCGTCTGGCGAACGCCTTCCCAGCCGTCGCGCGACCGCGCTGTCAGGTCGCCTTCCGCGCTGATCCCGTCGGCGAGCGGAGCCAGCAGGACCGCGTTGCCCCAAAGCTGGGTAGTATCGTCCGCTCTCGCCGCAGAAGGCAGGGCGAACAGGGCGGCGGTCGCCAGCGGCAGCAGGGCGCGGATCATCGTCGCACCTGTAGCCGGTGAACCGCAGCCGTCCAGATCGATGGCGACGGTTCAGCCGGAACGTGGCATGTGCGGTGGCGCAACAGGAGATCGCATCATGCTGGACCAGACCCTCGGCCGCCGCCGCCTGCTTGGAGGGATCGGCCTGGCCGCCACGGTCCTCGTCCTGCCCGCCTGCGCGGGCGTGGGCGGGCCCTTCAGCCTGGACGAGGCCGTGCGGCGCCTGCTGACGCGGTCCGCCGACCAGGCCTTTGCCCAGCTGCTTCAGCCCGGCGGCTTCTATGATTCGGAGGTCGCCCGGATCACTCTGCCGGACCAGCTCGGCGGCACGGGCGCCGGCGCGCTCGCGGGGGCGGTCTTGCGGTCCGCGCCCGTTCGCCGCGAACTTGTGCGCGCCGCCAACGACGCGGCCTATGAAGGCGCGCTGCGGGCCGCGCCGATCGTGACGGACACCATCCGGTCCCTGTCGGTCGCGGACGCCACTGCGGTGATCCGGGGCGGGCCGACCGCGGCCACCGACCTGCTGCAGGCCCGGCTCGGCACCGGTCTGATCGAGGCCATGCTGCCGGAAATCGGCGGCGCGCTGGAGGTGCTGAACGACGGGGGCGTCAGCTCCGCACTGCGCGGATTGACGGGCTTCGACTTCGCCGGTTTTCGCAACGACATCGGGCGCAAGGCGGCCGCGGGGATCTACGCGCTGATGGGGCAGGAGGAGGCCCGCATCCGCCGCGACCCGAACTCCACGCGCGATCCGGTCCTGATCGGGGTGTTCGGCCTTGCGCGCTAGCCGCCACCCTGCGGCGCCCTGATCGCGATCGTAGCGACCGGAAGTGACCACTCCCGATCCAGCGCTCCCTGAGCTGTTCGCCCGGCATCTGGCGCGCGACCGGCGTCGCTCCGTCCACACCGTCCGTGCGTATCGGGCGACGGCCGAGCGCTTACTGGCGGCTCTTCACCTCGATCCCGCCGATCGTGGCGGGGTGGCGGCGATCGACCGGGCTGCCCTGCGCGCCTATCTGGGCGACCGTCGGCTGGACGGGCTCAGCGCGGCGAGCGCGGCGCGGGAGCTGTCTGCGATCAAGGCCTTCTTGCGCTGGGCCGGCGGACCGCACGCCGCGGTGCCGGCGATGCGCGCGCCGAAGGTGGGGCGCGGCGTCCCGCGACCGGTCGCCCCCGGCGAGGCGGTGCAGCTGGCGAAGACCGTCGCCGACGATGCGTCGGCCACTTGGGTCGCGGCGCGCGACTGGGCGCTCCTGTTGCTGCTCTACGGTGCGGGGCTGCGGATCGGCGAGGCGCTGGCGCTGAGGGGCGACGCCCTGCCGGTCTCGGCGACCCTGCGAGTGGTCGGAAAGGGCGATAAGGCCCGGGTCGTGCCAGTGCTGCCGCAGGTGACGGAGGCGCTCGATCGATATCGGCAGCTCTGTCCGTGGCCTCTGGAGGCCGAGCGCCCGCTCTTTCGGGGGCTGCGGGGTGGACCGCTCGACCCGGGCGTCGTCCGCCGTTCGGTGCGCCAGGCGAGGCGCGCGCTCGGCCTGCCGGAGCGCACGACGCCCCACGCGCTGCGTCACAGTTTCGCGACCCACCTGCTGGGCCGCGGGGCCGACCTTCGCTCGCTCCAGGAACTGCTCGGCCACGCCTCGCTCTCGTCGACCCAGATCTACACGGCGGTCGACACGGCCTATCTGCTGGACGTCCATCGATCGGCCCATCCGCGCGGGTGACCTCAGTCGTGGGGGGTCCAGGTGACCACCCGATAAAGGTAGAGGATCGCGATCGCGGCTCCCACGACGATCGCCGCCGGCCCGGTGTAGCGTTCCAGGTCCGCGAAATGCGTGCCCATCGAATACCCCGCCCAGACGAGCACCGCGTTCCAGATCAGCGATCCCGCGGCGGTGTAGATCAGAAAGCGTGCCGCGTTCATGTGAGCCATGCCCGCCGGCAGAGAGATGATCGTGCGGAAGAAGGGTGAGAAGCGCGCGACGAAGACGATCGGACCGCCCCAGCGCTCGAAGACTGCCACCACCCGCTCCACGTCGCCCCAGCTCATCGTCAGCCAGCGGCCCCACCGATCGATAAAGGGCTTCAGCCGGGTCGTGCCGATGCGCTGGCCCGCCCAGTACCAGACATAGTTGCCCGCAACCGATCCGGCGGTGCCGGCGATCAGCAGCGGCGTCAGGGAAAAGGTCCCCCGGGCCACGCTCAGCCCGCCCAGACCCATGATGACCTCCGAGGGGATCGGCGGAAAGATATTCTCCAGCGCCATCAAGAACGCGATCCCGGCATAGCCGCCCTGTGCGACCAGGTTCAGGATCCAGTCTGTCACGCGGTCCCTGACGCCCGTAGCCGACGTTCGGCCGCATCGTGGATCAGCGCCGCCACGTCGGTTCCGTCGAAACTCTCGATCGCGACGATGCCGGTGGGGGAGGTCACGTTGATCTCCGTCAACCACTCGCCCCCGATCACGTCGATGCCCACGAACAGCAGGCCACGCGCCTTCAGCTCGGGGGCCAGTGCGTCGCAGATCGCGCGCTCTCGCTCCGTGAGCCGGGCCGCCTCCGCCGACCCCCCGACCGCCAAGTTCGACCGGATCTCGCCCTCTCCGGGCAAGCGGTTGACAGCCCCGGCCACCACGCCGTCCACAAGAACGATGCGCTTGTCCCCTTTGACCACCGAGGGCAGGAACGCCTGCACCATGTGTCCTTCGCGATAGGAGGCGTTGAACACCTCGATCAAGGCCGAGAGGTTGGCGCCGTCCCGGCCGATTCGGAAGATGGCCTTGCCGCCGTTGCCGTGCAGCGGCTTGACGACGATCTCGCCGTGCCGCGCCAGGAACGAGCGCGCCTCCTCCAGCGAACGCGTGATCATCGTCGGCGGCATGAAACGTGCGTAATCGAGCACGAACACCTTTTCGGGCGCGTTGCGAACCGCCGCGGGGTCGTTCAGCACCAGGGTCTCGCCCGCGATCCGATCCAGCAGGTGTGTCGCCGTGATGTAGCCGAGGTCGAAGGGGGGGTCCTGCCGCATCCACACGATGTCCGCATCGCGGCCCAGATCCAGGCGAACGGGATCGCCCAGGCGGACGCCGTCTCCCTCGAACTCCAGCGGTCGCGCGCGGGCGACCAGCCTTTCGGCGACCCACGTCAGGTCGTCCGGTCGATAGTGGAACTGACGATAGCCCCGGCGCTGTCCGGATCGGATCATCGCCACCGTGGAGTCCCCGGCCAGGTTCAGCCGTTCGAGCGGATCCATCTGGTAGGCGACGGTGAGAGTCATCTCAGCGCCCTAGCGACCTTGAGGGAGGGTGTCACCGCCCGCCCACCGGACGCTTCGGCGGCTGCGCTTGCGGGCGAACGCCGCTCGACCGCGGGGCCAGGGCTAGCCGATCCAGGCATTGACGATGTGCCGGGGGCTCGCGCCGGGAGCCAGCAACAGCACGTCGATGCGCCCATCCTCGCCCTGCGCCACCCAGTCGCTCCAGACCAGCTCCGCAGCCGCCGCGACGCGCGCCAGGCGACGTTCGTCGATCGCGTTCACCAGGGCGGCCTCCGAGCGGCGGGTCTTCACCTCCACGAATGCGACCAGCGCCTCGCGCCGCACGATCAGGTCGATCTCTCCCACCTTCGTTCGGACTCGGCGGGCGAGGACCATCCAGCCGCGTTCGATCAGCCAGTCGGCGGCCTGATCCTCCCCCCGACGGCCGCGCATCTCCGCCTGCTTGCGGCGCAGCGTGGTCATTCGACGCCTCGTAGCGCCAGCGCGCGGGCATAGAGCTGACGGCGATCCGCTCCGCTGTCGCGTGCCAGCAAGCCCGCCGCGACAGACGGCTTGTGGTCCGCCAAGAGCGCCAACAGGCGGTCGTCCAGCGTGTCGGCGTCGGGCGCGGTTGGCTCGGATGGCGGGGCCACGACCACCACGATCTCGCCCTTGGGCGGGGTGTCGGCGTAGCGGTCCGTCAGCCAAGCCAGAGTGCCGGTCACGCACTCTTCGTGCCGCTTCGTTAATTCGCGCGCCACCGCGGCGTCGCGTTCTGGCCCCAACGCCTGCGCCATCGCGCGCAGCGACGCGGCGAGGCGCGGGCCGGACTCATAGAAGACCAGCGTCGCCTTCAGCGAAGCCACCTCTGCCAGAGCCCGATCCCGCGCCCCGGCCTTGGTGGGCAGGAAGCCCGCAAACAGGAAGCGATCGGTCGGCAGCCCGGCGAGAGTCAGCGCGGCGATCAGCGCGCTGGGGCCGGGGATCGTCACGACAGCGTGCCCTGCGTCGCGCGCCGCGCGGACCAGTTTGTAGCCCGGATCGGAAATCAGCGGGGTGCCCGCATCGCTCACCAGCGCGATCGCCTCATGCGCCAAGCGTCGCACGATCGCGTCGCGATCCGCCTCTCCCGAATGGTCGTGATAGCGCAGCAGGCGCGTGTGCGCGCCAATGTGTCGGATGAGCTTGGCCGTCACCCGGCTGTCCTCGCACGCCACGGCGGCGGCGCGGGCCAGCACGTCGGCGGCCCGCGGACTCAGATCGCCCAAGTTGCCGATCGGGGTCGCCACGATATACAGGCCAGGCGGCAGCGCTTCGGGCGGGTCGGACAAGAGGCGGGGACTCGGATAATGGGTGTGACGGCGATCGGGATCGGTGCGGGTCAGCATGGACGCGCGGGCGGTGCGCGCAACCCCCTGTGGCTGTTCGCGCTGCTGCTCTCTCTCGCCCTGCTGGCCGGTTGCAAGGGCATCGTGCCACGCGGCGAGCCTGCCCAACCGCGCTCGATCCCCAGCGCGCCGCCGCCGGTCGCCCAGCCACAGGCCGGCGTGCTGCCGCAGGACAAATCGCGTCACCGGGTCGCCCTGCTCGTGCCGACCACCGGGCGCGACGCCGCCATCGGCCAGTCGATCGCGGATGCGGCCAACATGGCCGTGCTGGACACCGGGGGGGACACCATCCGGGTGACCATCTACGACACGGGATCCGACGTCGGCGCCGCGGCCCAGCGCGCGCTCGTCGACGGCGCGGAACTGATCCTGGGGCCGCTGCTCAGCGACAATGTCCGCCAAGTGGCTCCGCTGGCGCGCGCCCGGAACATCCCGGTGGTCGCCTTCACGAACGACGTCGAGGCGGCGGGGGAGGGTGTGTTCATCCTGGGCTTCACACCGACCCAGTCGATCACGCGGGTCGTCGCCTATGCGGCCTCGCAAGGCGACAAGCGCTTCGCCATCATGGCGCCGGAGGGAATGTACGGCGATCGCGCGACGGCCGCCTTCGCCTCCGCCGTGCGCGACGGGGGAGGGCAGGTCGTGACCGCGCAGCGTTACGGCAGCGGCCAGCCCTCGGTGAACGCCGCCGCGCGTGCGCTGGTGGCCGCCGGCGCAGTCGACGCGGTGATGATCGCGGATAGCGGCCGCAGCGCCGTCGCCGTGGTCGCCGCCCTGAAAAAGGCGGGCCTGGGTTCGCCCACGATCCTGGGTACGGAGCTCTGGAACACGGAGCGGGCGCTGCGCGACGATCCGAATTTCGAAGGCGCTCTGTTCGCCAGCGTCAACGACGCGCTCTACGAGCAGCTGGCGGCGAAATATCGCGACCGCTTCAACCGACCGCCCTATCGACTGTCCAGCCTGGGCTACGACGCGGTCCTGCTGGCGACGAAGATCGCGCGCGACTGGCGCCCGGACACGGCCTTTCCGCTAAGGGAGTTGCGCGACGCCGGCGGGTTCGCCGGGGTGGATGGCGCGTTCCGCTTTTCGGGCGGTCCAGTGGCCGAACGTGCCTTGGATGTGAAGCGTCTGGGCGGTGGTCAGGAGCGGGTCGTGGACCCCGCACCCAAGCGCTTCTGACACCAGCGATCAGGCGATCAGCGCGGCGATCACGCTGTTGAGCACGGGCATGCCCGCCTCGCTCACCGCCAGACTGTCGCCGGACATCGTCACCAGCCCCTGATCTCGCAGGCGCGCCACCGCGCGCTCGTCCACCAGATCGCTCAGGCACCGTCCCTCCACCGATCGCGACAGGTCCACACCCTCGCGCAGGCGCAGCGCCGTCAGCAGCGTCTCGGTCGCCCGCTCGCCCGCGTCCAGCCGGCGTTCCGCGCGCAGGCCATGCCCATTGCGGGCAATGGCGGCGATCCAGTTCTCCGGCTTGCGGTGTCGCTCCGTGGCGGCGCCGCTCCGGCGTCCGTGCGCGCCGGGGCCGATGCCGAGGTAATCCGAGCCCCGCCAGCAGGCGAGATTGTGTCGGCTTTCCGCTCCGGCTCGGGCGTGGTTCGACACCTCGTACGCCGGCAGTCCAGCCGCCGCGGTGCGTTGCCGGGTCACGGCCCACAGATCGGCCGAGGTGTCCTCGTCCAGTTCGCACAAGCGGCCCTGGCGCACGTCGGTGGCAAAGCGCGTGCCCGGTTCGATCGTGAGCTGATAGAGCGACAGATGCTCGGTTCCGAGGGCCAGCGCGCGCGCCAGTTCCGCCTCCCACTCAGCGACGGTCTGCCCGGATCGTGCGGTGATCAGGTCGAAGCTGACCCGAGGGAAGACGCGCTGAGCCAGGTCCAGGGCCGCCAAGCCCTCTGCCACGCCGTGGGCGCGACCCAGTTCCGCCAACGCGCGGTCGTCCAGCGCCTGGAGACCCAGCGACACCCGGTTCACGCCGGCCTGGGCCAAATCGGCGAACCGCGCCGCCTCGACGGACGAGGGGTTCGCCTCGAGCGTCACTTCGAGCGACGGGAGGGGAGCGAACAGGTCGGTCGCCGCGCGGACGATCGCTGCCACGGTGGCGGGCGGCATCAGGGACGGCGTGCCTCCGCCGAAGAAGATCGACCCCAGCGGCCGATGACCGACCACCTCGGCCTCCCAGGCCAGGTCCGTCAGCAGGGCCTGCCGCCAAGCCTCCTGATCCACCGTCGCGCGGACATGGGCGTTGAAGTCGCAATAAGGACACCGGCTGACGCAGAACGGCCAATGGACGTAGAGGGCGAGCGGCGCGCCGGACTCTGCGTGGCTCGCCTCAGCAGTGGGGTCGTTCGTCATCCGGCCTCAGAGAGCGTCGCGCACCAGCTGGCGAAAGGCCCGGGCGCGATGGTCGTCGGCGTGCTTGTCCTCCGGCGCCATTTCGCCGTAGGTGCGCGTGGCGCCGTCGGGCACGAACATCGGATCGAAGCCGAAACCGTTCTCCCCGCGGGGTGGCCACACCAGGGTGCCGTGCACTCTCCCTTCCCAACTCTCCGTGTGCCCGTCGGGCCAGGCGAGGCAAAGCGTGCAGACGAAGCGGGCCGAGCGACTCGCCTCCGGCTTCACCGTCTTGAGCGCCTGCTCCAGCCGCCGCATGGCGAACCCGAAGTCGCGGCCCTGTCCCGTCGGATGGACCAGCCCCTCGCATCCAGTGACCGGCGGGCGAAAGTCCGCGAGCGCCCAGAGGGCCGTGTCGATGCCCGGCAGATCGCCCAGCGCCTCCGCCACCACGCCGCTGTCGTCGGACAGCGCCGGCAGGCCGGACAGGTCGGCGGCCATTCGCGCCTTCAGTTCGGCATTGGCCACGAAGGTCGTGCCCGTCTCCTCCGGCTCCGGCAGATCCAGCGTGGCCGCCGCCACCGCCTCCATGCCGAACGGCCGCAGCAGCGCTTCGATCTCCCGCACCTTGCCGGGATTGTGACTGGCGATGACCAGCCGCCCGGGCTCTAGCGAACGGACCGCCTGGCGGCCGGGGGAGAAGGGGGTCACGCGACCGCGCGCCGCTGCGCCGCCGCGATGCCGTCGCACCCGATCCGCGCCAGTCGAAGGAGGCGCAGCAGCACTTCCTCCTCGAACGCGTCGTGCTCGGCGGTGGCCTGCACCTCCACCAGCCGACCGTCGCCCAAAAGCACGAAATTGGCGTCGGCGTCCGCGGCGGAGTCCTCGTCATAGTCCAGGTCCAGCACCGGGGTGCCGGAATGAACGCCGCACGAGACGGCGGTGACCTGATGGGTCAGCGGGTCTGCGGTCAGCTTGCCCGCCGTCATCAGGCCGTTCACGGCCAGGCGCAGAGCCACCCAGGCACCGCTGATCGCCGCCGTCCGGGTGCCGCCGTCCGCCTGGAGCACGTCGCAATCCAGGGTGATCTGCCGCTCGCCCAGCCGCTGCAGATCGCACGCGGCGCGCGCGGACCGTCCGATCAGCCGCTGGATCTCCTGCGTCCGCCCGGACTGCTTGCCGCGCGCCGCTTCGCGATTGCCGCGCGTGTGGGTGGCGCGGGGCAGCATCCCATACTCCGCGGTGACCCAACCCTGACCCTTGCCGCGCAGCCAGGGTGGCAGACGCTCTTCCACGGACGCGGTGACCAGCACCCGGGTGTCGCCGAAGGACGCGAGCACCGATCCCTCCGCGTGGCGGGTGAAGTTCGTCTCGAATGAGACGGCGCGCATCTCGTCGGGCGCGCGGCCAGAGGGTCGCATGGTGTTCTCCTGAAGCTGTGGCGGCGCTGTAGGGGAGGGGGCGTGGCCTTGCCAGCCTGTGCGTGACACGGCCGCTGCGGGTTCCTATCTGCCGGGCCGAACAAGGAGCGCGCCGCCGATGACCAACGCCACCCATTCCGCCCGTGTCCTGATACTGGGTTCCGGCCCGGGCGGCTTGACCGCCGCCATCTACGCCGCGCGCGCCGGCCACGCGCCCATCCTGGTCCAGGGGATGGCGCCCGGTGGGCAGCTGACGACCACCACGGACGTGGAGAACTATCCCGGGTTCCGCGATGTCATTCAGGGCCCGTGGCTGATGGAGGAGATGTCGGCCCAGGCCGAGGCGGTCGGCACGCAGCTGATGTACGATCACATCGCACGCGTCGATCTGAGCGAGCGGCCGTTCCGCCTCCATGGCGACTCCGGCACCGTGTATGTCTGCGATACCCTGATCGTCGCCACCGGTGCCCAGGCGCGCTGGCTGGGTCTGGACAGCGAAGAGGCGTTGAAGGGCAAAGGCGTGTCGGCCTGCGCGACGTGCGACGGCTTTTTCTATCGCGGCAAGAAAGTCGTCGTGATCGGCGGCGGCAACACGGCGGTCGAAGAGGCTTTGTACCTCACCAACCACTCGCACGACGTCACCCTGATCCATCGTCGCGACAGCCTGCGAGCGGAGAAGATCCTGCAGGACCGGCTGCACGCCAACGACAAGATCCGCGTGCTGTGGAACAAGCGGGTCGAGACCTTCGTGAGCGGCGGCACACCGGAGGGGCTGGTCGGCGTCGATCTCGTCGACACCGAGACGGGGGAGCGGAGCCATGTCGAGGCCGAGGGCGGCTTCGTCGCGATCGGCCATTCGCCGGCGACCGAATTGTTCTCAGGACAGCTGACGCTCGACGATGGCTATGTCGCGGTGACGCCCGGCACGACCAAGACCAGTGTGGAGGGCGTGTTCGCGTGCGGCGACGTCATGGACCAGCATTATCGGCAGGCCGTCACGGCGGCGGGCACCGGCTGCATGGCGGCACTGGACGCCGAGGCGTTCCTGGAGGAGCAGGATTACCTCGCCAACAAGCAGAAGGCGGAGTTGCTGGCAGCCGAGTAGTGACGGGCGTGCGCCGGCCAGCGCCGGGCGAGCCGCCGACCGCTTTGGCCGCCGACCTCTACAACGATGTGCCGGCGGATGGGCGGGGGCACCGCCACTCGGCCGCGGCCCTGCTGCCGGGCCTGACGGTGGCGATCGCCGGCAGCCTGGCGGCGGGGTTCCTGGCGGATCACTATGGCGCGCCCGTCACGCTGCTGGCGCTGCTGATCGGTCTCGCGCTCAATTTCCTGGGCGAGGACGATCGGCTGACCGCGGGGCTGGTGTTCGCATCGCGGACCCTGCTGCGTGTCGGCATCGTGCTGATCGGCGTGCGGGTGACTTTCGGGCAGATCGCCACGTTGGGCGGTTCGGCGCTGCTGGCGATCGCCGGGATCGTGGCGGCGACGCTGGCGTCCGGAGTGCTGACGGCGCGCG
Organism: Sphingomonadaceae bacterium; assembly: GCA_965261015.1. Classification (GTDB taxonomy): domain Bacteria; phylum Pseudomonadota; class Alphaproteobacteria; order Sphingomonadales; family Sphingomonadaceae; genus CBDHCC01. The sequence goes on along the minus strand of CBDHCC010000001.1, from coordinate 1,621,334 downwards.
CACTGAAGCTGGGGGCGCCCTTCGGCACACTGGGCGGCGGATCGGTCGCCATCTGCGGCGCGTCGGCGGCGCTGTCGATCGCGACGACCCTGGGCACCAAGCGCCTGGGCCAGGCTCAGCTGACCCTGGTGCTGGTCGGACTGTCGGCGATGAGCGCGCTGGCGATGGTCGCCTATCCCGTGCTGGCGCGGGCCTTGTCTCTGACCGACGCGCAGGCGGGGTTCCTGCTGGGTGCGTCCATCCACGACGTGGCGCAGTCCCTGGGTGCGGGCTTCGCCTTTTCGCAGGGCGCGGGGGAGGTCGCCACGGTGGTCAAGCTGACCCGCGTGGCCCTGCTCGCCCCCGTGCTCGCCCTGCTGCCGCTGGCGTTCGGGCGGGTCGAGGGCGGCTCCCGCGCCGCGCTGCTGCCCTGGTTCGTCGTGGGCTTCTTCCTGCTGGCGGGTGCCAATTCGCTCGGCTGGGTGCCTCTGCCGGTCGGCCGCGGGGCGCAGACCGCCGCGTCCGCGCTGCTCGCCTGCTCCGTCACGGCGATCGGGATCCGCTCTCCTTTGCGCGAGCTTTTGGTCAGCGGGCCGCGGCCGCTCGCCGTCATCGGGGTGGCGACGGCCACCAGCCTGCTGCTGTCGGTGCTCGCAGCGCTCTATGTCGTGGCGTGAGCCACGATCGCGTCGACCAGCAGGGCGCGGTCCGCCGACGTGGCGAAGGAATGGGATCGGCTGGAATAGACCCGCACCCTCAGCCGGTCCGCGAACGCCTTGAGAGGCGCGCGCCTCAAGGCGTCCGCGAAGGCGATGCCCGTGGCGTCGTGCTCGGCCAAGAGAACGGTCGTCGGCCGGCGGGAGGAGGCCAGAGCCTGCGCCAATCGCCCGGTCAGCGCCGTTGGCTCCGCAGGCCGAACCGCCGCGCGCACTCCGCTCATCAGCTTGCCCAGATCGACACCGCCCCGCACCAGTCGCAGCCACTCGGCCGGTCGCGATAGCCGCGCCAGATAGCGGTGCCGGATCGCGGAGGGGGGCAGGGCGGACGCGCCGTTGGCGACGTCGCGCTCCAGCCACACATTGGTGAGCACCAGGGCGTCGACCGGCACCGCCGACAGCAGCAGGGCGCACGCGGCATCGCAGTTGCCGACGCCGATGATGCGCTCAATCGAAGGACACTCCTGCCGAAATGTCGCCAGGGCGGCCGCGAGATCGGGTCCGCTGCCGGCGAAACCTGGATCGTCGCCCATCGAGTCGCCGACGCCGCGCCGGTCGAACCGGAAGATCGCCAGGCCCCGTCCGGCAAGGTCCGCCGACACCGCGGCCATCCCACCATGAGCGCCGCACGCAAGTTCCGTTCCGCCCGACACCATCAGGACGCCGACGCTGGCACCAGCGGCGGCGTCGAGGCTGGCAGCACACCAGTGGCCTTCGGCCTCGAAGTGCAGCCAGCGTCTCACGCCGCCCAGGCCCGCACCTGTTCGGCTAACGCCATCGACAGAGCCTCGTCGCGTCCCGGTTCGGCGCGTCGCCAAAGCGGCGGGCCTGGGACCGTTGCATCCGCCACCGCGCCGTCGCTGCTCAGCCGCACGGTGAACGCCTCCGCGATCGGCTCTGCCGCCGCCAGCGGCCCGGTGATCCCCGGCGGCAGGTCGAAGCCCGCCAGCCGCTCTGTGCCGTCTCGCATGCGGGCCTGCAGCGCGGCCGCCGTTCCGCCTTGCCCCTCTTCGCGGTCCGCCGTCAGGCGCGCGCGCACCAGATCGCGAAGCAGCCGAGCGCCGGTTGTCGGAGCGATGTGAAGCCGGGGGCAGGCGCCCGCTGGCAACAGGGACCCACCGCGAAGCGCCACGACCCGTTCGGCGCCGAAGTGATCGGCGACGTATCCGGCGAACTCCGACCATTCGTCCCAATCCGTGCCGGTGAGCGCCCGTTCGCTCTCCAGGGTGCCGGGCAGGTCCGGCAACACGCAACGGTGAGAGGGGGTGAGCGCTCGCAGGATACCGACGGTCAGCGCCCGTGTGCGATTGGCTTCGGCGAACAGCGCCGGCAGGAAAAGCACCACCGGGCCGTCGCCGACGGTGAACAGCCGTTCGCGCGCACCGCGCCACGCCAGCGCGTCATACTGGCCGGCGATCAGCCGACCTTGCCGCGCAGGAAGGTGGAGAGCGCGCCGAACGTCTCCAGCATCTCGCCGTCCACCTCGTCATCGTCGATCACGATGTCGAGCCGGTCTTCCAGTTCGGTCAGCAGGCTGGCGACCGCCATGGAGTCGAGTTCGGGCATGGCGCCGAACAGGGGGGACAGGGTGTGCAGAGAGGCGGCGCGATCCCGATCGATGGCGAGCACGTCCACGAGCACCGATCGGAGGACCGAGTCGATCCGGTCGTCCGAGCGCGAAGGGAATGGTTCGGTCATCTGCGCCGCCCGCTAACCCGAGCGCCCGGCCGCGACAAGACGCGACAGCCGATCGCGTGCCAGCCACGCGAGTCCCGCGGCCGAGCGGGGATCGGTGAGCGTGACCGTCATCAGGCGGCGGCGCTGCGTCATCCAATCCCGCTTGTAGGCGTCGTCGCCGGTGCCGTAATCGATCAAGGCGACGCCGCCGCCGTCGATGGCGTCGCGGAACATGGCGGCCGACAGGACGGTCCCCGCCGACATCTCGCGCGCGCTCTCGCGATAGGCGAGCTTGTGGATCGTTGCCGTAGCACCGTCGACCGTCCAGAGCTGCGTCGCCACGACGGTGCCGTCCAGGCGCGCGAACCCCAGGCGCAGCGCGCCGCTGGCCGCCGCCTGGTCGGCAAGGTCGCGCAGGAACGGCAGCGACCCTTCCTCTCCCTTCCAGCTTTCGGCGAACACGGCGGTGTAGTCGGACCACAGAGCGTCGTTCACCGTCCCGTGGATCTCGGTCGTCAGTCCGGCGTGCCGTGCCTTTCGCTGGATCGTCGAGCGCAGCCGTCCGGGCCGTCGCGACAGGTACGTCGCCCAGTCCAGGCCCGCCACGGGCTCGACCCAGTTGCCGGTCTTCTCAGCCACGCGCGCGTGCCAACCGGCGGCGCGGAAGCCGGCGACCAGACCGGCGGCGCTGCCGTCCCAGTCCGGCACCGGCCCCAGCACCAGCCGGGACAGCCGCGACTCTCGGGCCGCCCGAGCCAGCCCTTCCAGTCCGGATGCGGAAGGACAGGCGTCGGCGAAGACGGGCCGGTAGGCCAGCGTGTACCAGCTGCCGAGCGACGACGCCTGGCCCAGGCCGCGCCGGTCGAGCGGCAGCCAGGCCAATCCGTCGGCGCTCTCCAGGATCAGCGGATGGCGGACCGTGCCGGCCAGCCGCTCCGTGCGGTCGAACCAGTCGAACCGGTCAAAGGGGCTCGGCTGCGCGTCGGCCCTCAAGCGCTCGCCCGCCGAGGCGAGCCAATCGGCAAGGCTGTGGTAAGGCGTACCGGGTAGGGGCCGGAGTGGCGAACCGGGGCGTGGCAAAGGACTGATGTGCAATTCGAACTGCCCCCTCCCGAGCCGCTGGATCATCTGTGCCGGCGATTGGTGAAGGATCGGTTGGCGCTCGCCGGCCGTGGGTTCACGCTGACGGGCGGCGAGATGGAGTCAAGCGTAGGCTGTCTGGCCCACGCCTTGCTGGCGCAGGGTTTGCGCGAAGGCGACCGGGTGGCCGGGTGGCTGCCCAAAAGCCAGGTCGCCTGCCTGCTGCCCCTCGCCGCGGCGCGCGCGGGCCTGGTCAGCGTGCCAGTCAATCCGCTCCTGAAGCGGGCGCAGGTGGCGCACATCTTGTCGGATAGCGGCGCGCGGCTGCTGATCGGCGATGCGCCTCGGCTGGCGACGCTCAGGCCGGACGACCTTCACGAGGCGCGAATGCTCGACGAGCAGGCGGTGGTCGGCACGGACGCCCTGCCGCTGTCGGATCGCGACGCGGACGAGGTGACGCAGATCCTCTACACTTCCGGGTCGACCGGGCGGCCAAAGGGCGTGGTGCTGACCCACCGCAATCTGATGCTGGCAGCCGAGTCGGTCCGCCGCTTCCTGCGACTGAGCCCGGACGATCGCACGCTGGCGGTGCTGCCTCTCTCCTTCGACTATGGGCAGAACGGCCTGTTCTCCGCCTGGATGGCGGGCGGGTCGGCGGTGGTGCTCGACTATCTGCTACCGGGAGACGTGATCAAGGCGGTCGCGAGCCACCGGATCACCGTCCTCGCCGGGGTGCCGCCCCTATGGGCGCAGCTGCTTCGCCTGTCATGGCCGCCCGGGGCGGGCGACACCCTGACCCGGCTGACGAACTCCGGCGGAGCGCTGCCCGTGCCGGTGGTCCGTGGACTGCGTGAGCGGTTCGGGGCGGCGGAGTTGCATCTGATGTACGGTCTGACCGAAGCCTTCCGGGCCACGAGCCTCGACCCCGCCCTGGTCGACGATCATCCGACCAGCGTCGGCACCGCGATCCCATTCGCCGAGGTGCGCGTCGTGCGACCCGACGGTCGGGAGTGCGACGCCGGCGAAGCGGGAGAGCTGGTGCAGTCCGGCCCTCTGGTGGCGCAGGGCTATTGGCGCGACCCGGTCCGCACGTCCGAGCGCTTCCGCCCCGCTCCGCCGGCCTCGCGCCACGATGGGATCGCCGTCTGGTCGGGCGACACCCTGGTTCGCGACGAAGCGGGTCGGCTGTCCTTCGTCGCCAGGACCGATTCGATGATCAAGGTGTCCGGGGTTCGGGTCAGCCCCACCGAGGTGGAGGAGGCCGCCATCGCCAGCGGGGAGGTGCTGGACGCCGTCGCCTTTGGAGTGCCCGACGCGGAGCGAGGCGCGGTCGTGCGCCTGGTGGCGAGCGGCGAGCAGCCGGGTTGGGCCGACCGGCTGATGGACTTTCTGAAGCGCGAAACCCCGACCTTCCTGTGGCCGGACCGGATCGTCGCGATGGCGGAACTGCCACGGTCCCCGAACGGCAAGCTGGACCGCGCCGCGATCGAGCGCGAATATGGTGGTCGGGAGATTGGCCCATGAAGCCCATGGGACGCGTGCCCGGCCATTGGCGGGTGGCGGACGGCGCGCTGATGGTCGCGGATCGGCCGGCGACGGAATGGGCCGATCGGCTGGGTACGCCGTGCTTTCTCTATTCGGCCCGGGCAATGAGCGCTCGGGTGGCGGAGCTGCGCCGGGCCATGCCGGCGGAGCTGGGCCTGCATTACGCGATGAAGGCCAATCCGCACCCCGAAGTGCTCGCGCATCTGCGGCCGTTGGTCGACGGCTTGGACATCGCGTCGGGCGGCGAGCTGGCCGGCGGTCTCTCTACCGGCTTCGCGCCGGACGCCATGTCCTTTGCGGGTCCGGGCAAGCGCGACGGGGAGATCGCCGCCGCGCTCGCCGCCGGCGTGACCTTCAACGCGGAGTCGGTCGCCGAGGTGGAGCGCATCCTGTCGCTCGCCCGACAAGCTGGGCAGGTGCCGCGGATCGCGCTGCGCATCAATCCCGCCTTCGAAACGCGCGGATCGGGCCTGCACATGGGAGGACGGGCCAGTCCGTTCGGGATGGACGAGGAGGACGTGCCCCGCGCGCTCGCGCTGCTGGAAGACGCGGTTTGGCAGGGCTTCCACGTCTATGCCGGCAGCCAGGCCCTGAACGCCGACGCGGTGATCGCCACCCAGGCCGCGACCGTGGAGCTGGTCGAACGACTGGCGGGCCAATCGGGTCGCCCGGTGCCCCACGTCAACCTGGGCGGCGGGTTCGGCATCCCCTATTTTCCAAAGGAACAGCCGCTGGATGTGCAGGCGGTCGGCCGGGCGCTCGCCGAGACCCTGGCTCGCGCCCGCGACGCCGCGCCGCTCCGCCGGACCCGCTTCTCGATCGAACTTGGCCGGTGGCTGGTGGGCGAGGCGGGGGTCTATCTGACCCGGATCATCGACCGGAAGGTCAGCCGGGGAGAGACCTTTCTGGTGACCGACGGGGGGCTGCATCATCAGCTGGCCGCGACTGGCAATTTCGGCACGGTCGTCCGTCGCAACTACCCCCTGGCCCTGGCCAGCGCCGTCGACGCCCCAGAGGCGGAGCGCGAGGAGGTGACCGTGGTCGGCTGTCTATGCACCCCGCTCGACCGGCTCGGCGACCGGATCGGATTGCCGCCCGCCAGGGTGGGTGATGTTATCGCTGTGTTCATGGCCGGCGCTTACGGTGCGACGGCGAGCCCGGTGGCGTTCCTGGGCCATCCACCGGCCGTGGAACGGCTGGTGTGATCGCCTTGACCTAACGGGATGTTTACCCATTCCGGTTCAAAGCGAGTATGACTTGGCCCGACCAGGCTGACGACAACGGATGGAACGACGCGGATGATGGCGCAGGCACGATTGTCTCTCATGGCCGGTGGCGCTGCCGCGCTGTCGCTGCTGTCGGGCTGCGCCGGCGGGTCCGGCGTGCCCGAACTGCCGCCCGCCGCCTTCGTGCAGCAGGACGAGGGGCCAGGCGAGACGTATGTCATCGGCCCGCTGGATCAGCTGACGGTCTTCGTGTGGCGCAATCCGGAGCTCGGGGCGAAGGTTCAGGTGCGGCCGGATGGGCGCATCACCACGCCGCTCATCACCGACATGGCCGCCGTGGGCAAGACGCCGACGCAGCTGGCCGACGATATCAAGGGCGAGCTGGCCCGCTACATCACCGATCCGCGCGTCTCCGTCATCGTCGACGACTTCGCCGGAACCTTCTCGCAGCAGGTCCGCATCGTCGGCGCGACGGAGAAGCCGGCGTCCGTGCCCTACCGTGCCAACATGACGCTGCTGGACGCGATGATCGCGGTCGGCGGGCTGAACGAGTTCGCGGCCGGCAATCGCGCCCGGCTGGTGCGCTACGACCGCGCGACCGACCGGCAGCGCGAATACCGGGTGCGGATCAACGACCTGCTGAAGGACGGCGACTCCTCCGCCAACGTCAAGCTGGCGCCCGGGGATGTCATCATCATCCCCGAGAGCATGTTCTGAGCGTGCGGACCCGCGCCCGATGACCGGCATCACCGACGAGGTGCGCCTCGCGCTCCACGCCATCTGGGTGCGCCGGTGGCTGGCCTTGGGCGTGGCCTGGGCCATCTGCCTGCTGGGCTGGCTGGCGGTCAGCCTGGTGCCCAACCGCTATGAGAGCCAGGCGCGCGTCTTCGTGCAGGTGCAGACGCTTCTGTCGGGCAAGATCGGCATCGACCAGTCCGACGTGCAGCGGGAGATCGACTCCGTGCGCCAGACCCTGACCTCTTCGGAGAACTTGAAGAGCGTGGTGACGTCCACCGCGCTCGGTCGGACGGTGACCGACGACGCGGACATGGCCGCGCGGGTGGCCGACCTGCAAAAGGCGGTCACGATCGAAGAGACGGCCGACGGGCTGTTCACGGTCAAGGCGCGCACCGGATTTTCCGGGCTGAGCGACACTGAGAACGCCGAACTGGCGCCGGCGATCGTTGGCAAACTGATCGACCTGTTCCGCACCCAGAATGCGCTGGGTGGCCGCGGCGAGACGCAGACCACGCTGGATTTCTACGATCGGCAGATCGCGGAGAAGCGCATGGACCTCGACACGGCGGAGGCGCAGCGCGCCGCCTTCGAGCAGCGCAATGCGGGGCTGGTGGGAGAGGGCGGCTCGGCGTCCAGCCAATTGGCCCAGCTGCGACAGGAACAGTCCAGCGTGGAGAGCGACCTGGTCGCCGCGCGGTCCGCTCTGGCGGCGGCCAGCGGGCAGCTTGCCGCCACTCCGGCCACGACCTCCATTCCCGTCGCGGGCGGCCAAGGCCCCGCGCGCGCTCGCCTGTCCGCACTCGAAGGTCAGCTCTCCGACATGCGCGCGCGCGGCTTTACCGACAATCACCCCGATGTCGTCGCGGTTGAGCGACAGCTGCCCGCCGCCCGCGCGGCCGCGCGGGGCGAAGGCAGCGCCGGGTCGACGATCTCCCAGCCCAATCCGGTCTACTCGTCCATCCGCGCCTCGCAAGTGGAACGGCAGACCGCCGTCGCCTCGCTCACCGCGCGGAAGGGACAGCTGGACGGCCAAGTCGCGCAGCTGATGGGTCGACTGAGTGGGGAGCCGGCCGCCCAGGCCGCTTACGAGAAGCTGACCCGCGACACCGACACCATCAAGCAGGGCTATGACAAGCTTTTGAGCGACCGCGAACAGGTGCGGTTGCGCGGGCAGGTGGAGACCTCCACCAGCCCGGTGCAGGTCAACGTGACCGACGCGCCCAGCCGACCGACCGCCCCCTCCGCGCCCAACCGCCCCCTTCTGCTGTTCGGAGTCCTGATCGTCGGGTTGGGTGCCGGGGCCGCCGCCGCGTGGGTGAAGAGCCAGCTGACGACCACCTTCCCCACCGTCGCGCGGCTGGAACGCGCCAGTGGCGTCTCCGTCCTGGGCGCGGTGGGCGAGGCACTGACCCCGCTCCGCACGGCCGAGCGGCGTCGGCAGGCCACCGTCTTCGCCGCCGCTCTGGGCGGTTTGGGCGTCATGTTCGCCGTGTTGCTGGTGATCGACATCGCCGTGCGTGGTGTGGCGTGAGGAACACGATCATGATCGACTCATCGCCTCGCAGTCCCAACCCGCCGGCCAAGGGGGCCTCGCTCCTGGAGCGAGCGGCGGATACTTTCGCGCTCACCCCGCCTGGTTTCGCGCACGGCGCTCAGACTCCTGTCGCCCCGGCGCTGGAGACCATGTCCGACGAGAGGGGCTCGACGGCAGAGCCAGCGCCCGCCGTGGTCGTCGCGCTGCGCCCGACCCGCCGGCCCGAACGGCGGCACGCGGCGATCGACCGGGAGCGGCTAGCCGAGCGGGGATTGCTGGACCCAGGAACTCCGCCCAGCCTGCTGGCGGAGGAGTTCCGCGCGCTGAAGCGACCCATTCTGCTCGATGCGTTCGGCGCGCGGGGCCACGCGGTCGTGGAACGCGGGCGGATGGTGCTTGTCGGATCGGCGCGTCAGGGGGACGGCAAGACCTTTTGCGCCGTCAACCTGGCCCTGTCGCTGGCCAGCGAAAAGGACCTGGACGTCCTGCTGATCGACGCCGATTTCGCCAAGCCCAGCGTGCCGGCCGCTCTGGGGCTGGAGGCGGGGCCGGGCCTGCTCGACGCGCTTCGCGATCCGGCGTGCGATGTCGAGGCGCTGGTGATCGACACCGACGTGGCCGGCCTGTCGGTCCTGACGGCCGGCACATCGGGGCGCGACGACACCGAGCTTCTGACCGCGCAGCGCGCCGGAGTCATCTTCGACCGATTGCTGGCGTCCGATCCGCGGCGGCTGATCCTCTTCGACACCCCGCCGGTCCTCGATGCGTCTCCAGCGGCGGTTCTGGCCCACCATGTCGGCCAGATACTCCTAGTCGTGCGCGCCGACCGCACCACGGAGGCCGAGGTCGCCGAGGCGGTCGAGTCCTTTGGCGAGACGGCCAAGCTGCACCTGATGCTGAACGCCGTATCGTTCACGGCCGGCGGTCACCGGTTCGGATCGTATTACGGGCAGGCGTCTTCGACGTGACGGCGCGATCGCTTTTCCTGGCTGTTGCCGGCGTCGCTCCGATCGTCCTGCCGGCCGCGTCCGCGACGGCCCAGACGGTGCGGATCGATCCTTACATCGAGGTGGAGCAGGTGCTGCTTGTCCCGCTATCCGACAACAGTTCGGACGTGATCACGTCCACGGGTGTCGCCGCGGGCCTGACCGCCAGTGTCGCGACCCGGCGGACACAGGCTTCGGCCGATGTCCGCTACGAACATTTCTTCGGGTATGACAACAACCTGTCGGACCAGGATATCCTGACCGGGATCGCGCGCGGGCGCACGCAGATCGTGCCGAACCTGCTATCCTTCGACGCCGGGGCGCTGGCCAGCCGCACGTCGGTCGGCGGACTGGGTGCCGCGATCGGCCCGAACCGCTTCCGATCGTCCAGCCAACTCTACTCCGGCTATCTTGGCCCGGAGCTTACGCGTCGGGTGGGCGACGTGTCGCTGACGGCCGGTTATCGCTTCGGCTACACCCGGGTGGAGACCGACAGCGGAGTGACCTCGCTGATCCTACCCTCGGTCGGTCTGGCGCAGGATGCGACCAGCCACCTGCTCTACGCGTCGGCCTCCGAAAGGCCGGGGCGGCTGCCGGTCGGCTACACGCTCAGCGGAACCTATGAACGGGAAGACGCCGATCCGCTGGATCAGCGGTTCGAACTCGGCAACGTGCGTCTGGACCTGACCTTGCCGGTCAGCCGCACCTTGGCGGTGGTCGGCGGCGTGGGGTACGAGTCGATCGAGGTCAGCCGCCGCCAGCCGCTGGTGAACGCGAATGGCTTCCCGATCCTGGATCGCGATGGCGCGCTGCAGAGCGACACGGCCGTTCCGCGTCGGATCGCCTACGAGACCGACGGCCTGATCTACGACGGTGGGCTGTTGTGGCGGCCCAGCGAGCGCACCAGCGTCGAGGCGCGGATCGGGCATCGCTATGGTGGCACAACCTTCACTGGGGCGGCCAACTGGCAGTTCTCGCGGAACGGCGCGTTGTCGGTGGTGGTGTTCGACGAACGCGACACCTTTGGCCGCTCTCTGACGCGCGGCCTCAGCCGGTTGCCCACCAACTTCAACGTGGCGCGCGGGGCGTTCGGCAACGACCTTCTGGGTTGCGTGTTCGGCGCGGGCGGGCAGGGCGGTTGCGTCGATCCGCTGTCGTCCGCCTTCGCCGCCACTTCCTTTCGCTCGCGCGGGGTGTCGGGCGTGGCGTCGATCACGCGCGGGGTGTCCAGCTATGGGCTGGGCGCGGGCTACGTTCGCCGCACCTTCGACGCGCCGGATTTCGGCCCAGGGTCGATCGTGCGCGGATCCGCCGACGAGAACGCCTATCTGAACGCCTTCTACAACACTCGATTGGCCCCGCGGCAGACGCTGGGGCTGATCGGGACAGCCAGCTGGTACGATCCCAACCTGCCCGACGGCTTCGGCGGGGGAGCCTTCGCCCTGTCGGGAGAGGCCGATTACGGCTACACCTTCACCGACCGGCTGACCGGCCTGGCCGCGCTCGGCCTCTATTATTTCGACCCGGACTCGTTCGACGACCAGGTCACGGCGGCGGCACGCCTCGCGCTGCGCTACGGCTTTTGAGAGGACACGCGATGTTCGAGGATCACTATGGGCTGACGGGCCGCCCCTTCGCGCTGACTCCCGATCCGGAGTTCTGGTTCGACAGCGCCACGCACCGGAAGGCGATGGCCTATCTGGGCTATGGCCTGGCGCAGGGCGAGGGGTTCGTGGTCGTCACCGGCGAGGTCGGGTCTGGCAAGACGACCCTGATCCGCAAGGTGCTGGCGACGATCGACTCCGACCGCCTGCGCCCCGTGTCGCTCGTCTCCACCCAGCTCGGCCCGGACGATATGCTGCGCGCAGTGGCGGGCGATCTGGGCGTAACGGCGCCGAACAAGGCGTCGCTGATCGCCGCGGTCGAGCGCGCGCTTCATGCCCAGGCGCGTGAGGGCCGGCGAGTTTTGCTGGTCGTGGACGAGGCGCAGAATCTGTCGCGCGGTGCGATCGAAGAGCTGCGAATGCTCTCGAACTTTCAGCTTGGTCCCGATCCTCTTGTCCAAGTTGTGCTGCTGGGCCAGCCGGAATTGCGCGACCGACTCGCCCACGATGCCGATCTGGAGCCGGTCCGCCAGCGCGTGGTCGCCACGCATCACCTGGGCCCGATCGAAGCGGAAGAGGTCGGCCCCTACCTGATCCACCGATTGAGCGCGGTCGGGTGGTCGGGTCGACCGGATTTCACCGAGGACGCGGTGGAGGCGATCGATCGCTGGTCCGGTGGTCTGCCGCGCCGGATGAACTCGCTCGCATCGCGCATCCTACTGGCGGCCGCTCTCGACGATGCGGACCTGATCGGTTCCGACCTGGTGGAGCGCGTGATCGCGGACCTGGAGAGCGACGCACCGGAGAGCGGGACCTCCCTGCCCGCGGCGGCGGCGCTCGCCGCCGTCCCGGCGTTGGACGATGAGCGGGTCCGGCGTCTCGAGGCGCGCGTGGAGGCGCAGGACCGCGCGCTCCGCCATGTTCTGACCCTGCTGGTCGATTGGGTGGAGCGTGAGCCGTCCGCGACCGCCGACCATCTCCGCGGCGTCGCCTGAGGCACTGCCGATGACGATGCTGGCCAACGCACTGTCCTGCGACGTCGAGGACTGGTTTCAGGTCGGTGCCTTCGAGAGCACGGTGGCGCGCGAGAGTTGGGACGGACTGGAGGCGCGGGTCGAACGCAACACGGACCGGGTGCTCGATCTCTTCGCGCGCGCGGGCGTGAATGGCACGTTCTTCACGCTCGGGTGGGTCGCCGAGCGCAACCGCGCTCTCATGCGCCGGATCGTCGAAGGTGGGCACGAGCTGGCCAGCCACGGATGGGATCACCAGCGCGTGCATCAGATGGATGCCGAACGCTTCCGGCAGGACCTGCGCCGGACGCGCGCAGTCCTGGAGGATGCGACAGGCGTCGCCGTGACCGGCTATCGCGCGCCCTCCTTTTCCATCGACGCGCGCACGCCCTGGGCGCACGTCGTGCTGGCGGAGGAGGGCTATCGCTACTCGTCCTCCGTCGCACCGTTGGCGCACGACCATTATGGCTGGCCGGACTCGCCGCGCGGCGCGTGGCGGCCGCTGCCGGACGCCGACCTGATCGAGTTGCCGGTGACGGTGGCCGAGTGGCGGGGGCGTCGTTTGGCGACCGGTGGAGGCTTCTTCCGGCTGCTCCCCTACGTGCTGACCCGCCGTGCCATGGCGCACGAGCGTCGCCGCCACGCGCGGCCCGCCGTGTTCTACTTCCATCCCTGGGAGATTGATCCGGGCCAGCCCCGGGTGCGGGCCGCGCCGATCCGAAGTCGACTGCGCCATTACGCGCGGCTGGGCGCGATGGAGCGCAAGCTTGAGCGCCTGCTGGCCGACCAGCCCTGGACCCGGACCGACGAGGTCGCGGATCGGGCACGGACCTCCGTGGCGTGACCGCCCCCCTGTCGCACCCAGTGCAGGCCGCGGACGTCGCGACCGTTGCTCCCTTGAGCGAAGCGCCGGACCGTGTGCTGCACAGACTGCGTTCGGACCGGCGGGCCACGGTGTTCCACCAGACCGGATGGATGCGGGCCGTCGCGGCCGGGACGGGACATGAGGCGCATGTCGGATGGGTGGAGCGGGGCGACACGGTGGTGGCGGCGCTTCCGCTGACGCTCGCCCGATCGCGGCTGTTCGGACGTGCGCTCGTCAGCAGTGGCTTCGCCGTCGATGGCGGCGCGCTGGTCGACGATGCCGCCGCCGCGGCGACCTTGTCGGACGCGGTGCGCGCCTTTGCCACGGACGAGGGGCTGGCGGTGGAGCTGCGGGGAGGCGATCCGCTGCCGGGCTTTCGACCGGCGCCCCAGACGCACGTCACCTTTGCCCGTGATCTGGCGGGTGACCGCGACCAGTTGCTGAAGGCCATTCCGCGCAAGCAGCGGGCGGAGGTGCGTCGCTCCTTCTCTCGCGGGCTGACGATCAGTCACGGCACCGACGACGCGCACCGCCGCGCGCACTACGCCGTCTACGCCACCAGTGTCCGCAACCTCGGCACTCCCGTCTTTCCCCGCCAGCTGTTTGACGCCGTCCTGGACGAGCCGGACCTGACGAGCGATATCACGCTTGTGCGGGACGCCGCGGGCGATCCGATCGCGTCCGTGCTGACGCTCTACCATGCGGGAACGGCGATGCCTTATTGGGGCGGCGGGACGATGGCGGCGCGGGCGGAGCGTGCCAACGAGGCGCTCTACTTCGCGCTCATGGAGCACGCCGTGGCGCGGGGCTGCGCGCGGTTCGACTTCGGACGGTCGAAGGTGGACAGTGGACCCGCCGCCTACAAAAAGAACTGGGGGTTCGGGGCCCGTCCCGTTCAACAGCAGCTTTGGGCACCGCGCGGGGTTGCTCCCCGCGACGTCAACCCGCTGAGCGCCGCCAATCGTTGGAAGACCCGTGCGTGGCAGCGTCTGCCCCTGCCGGTCGCCAATCGCCTCGGTCCGTTGATCGCGCGCGGCCTGGCCTGACCGTCCGGCCTTGGACGACATCCTGTTCCTGGCGCACCGGCCGCCCTGGCCTTCCACCCGCGGTGACTCGATCCGCAGCTGGGCCGTGTTGAACGGTTTGGCGGAGCGAGCGCGAGTTCATGTGCTCTGCTTCGGGGATCCGGACGACGACGCCCTCGACCGGGCGCTCGGGCAGGTCGCGGTCACCCATCGGGTGATCCGACGAGCGCGCCTGCCGGTCGGCGCGCTTGCGAGAGCGGCCCTGACAGGCAGTCCTCTCTCCGTGGCACGCTTCGCGTCCCACACGATGGCCGCCGCGGTGGCGGAGCGGCGAGCGGCGCTTCCCCGTTCGCTCACCTACGCATTCTCGGGGCAGATGGCGCTCTACGCCCCGACCGGATCCCTCCTCGATCTGGTCGATGTCGACAGCGCCAAATTCGCGGCTTACGCCCAGGCCGCCTCCGGTCCCTTGCGCGCAGTCTACGCGCGCGAGGATCGGCGTCTGGCGGCGTTCGAGCGGCGAGCGGCCAAACGCGCCGCCGCCGTTCTGTTCGTCAGCGAAGCGGAAGCGGCATTGTGGTCCGCACGGGGCGGCGGCGGCACCGTCCGGGTGCTGCCGAACGGCGTCGACCTTGAACATTTTCACGCTGACCGCGCCTATCCTCAGCCATCGGGATTCGACGGGCGGCCCGTCCTGCTGTTCACCGGCCAGATGGACTACCCACCAAATGTGGAAGCGGTGACGCGCTTTGCGCGCGATGTAATGCCGCTGCTGGCGGATACGGACGCGCGCTTCGTGATCGCCGGGCGCGCGCCGACGCCAGCCGTGCGCGCGCTCGCCGGTCCCCAGGTGCTCGTGACCGGCGAAGTGGGCGACATGCGCGACTGGCTTTCCCGGGCCGATGTGGCGGTGGCCCCGCTGGCGACCGCCAGAGGGGTTCAGAACAAGGTGCTCGAAGCGCTCGCAATGGCGCGTGCGACTTTGGCGAGCACGCCGGCCGCCGCCGGTCTGGACCTTCGAGCCGACACCGACCTGGTGATCGCCGATAAGTCGGTTGATCAGGCTGCGGTGCTGCGTGGGTTGCTGGCTGATCCCGTCCGGCGTGAGAGGCTGGGACGGGCGGGTCGGCGCCGGGTGGCCGAACGCTATGGCTGGCCCGCACAGCTCTCGCGCCTGGACGATCTGCTCTCCCTCGCCAAAGCCGCCGGGACGTGACGGCCGCCGTCGCACCGGCCGCGCGTTCGCCCGATGAGTGGCGCGCCGCTCTGTTGCGGCTGATCGCCGTCGAGGTGGCCCTGCTCGTGCTGTTCGCCGGAGATGTCGGCGACCTGATCCGGCTGTGGACCAGCGATAAGACATACAATCACTGTCTGCTGATCGCGCCGATCGCGGCGGTCCTCGTCTGGTTGCGCCGTCGAGAGCTGGCGCAGCTGACGCCCGGCCGGTGGGCGGCACCGCTGCTGTGGGTCGCGGCCGCGACGCTGCTGTGGCTGCTGGGTTCGCTGGCCGGGGTGGCTCAGGCCAGGCAGCTCGCATTCGTCGCGCTGTTGCAGGGGGCAGCGGCCGTGTGCCTGGGTCGTCAGCTCACGCGCGCGCTCGCCTTTCCGCTCGCATTCCTGTTCTTCCTGGTGCCGTTCGGGGCCGAGCTGGTGCCGCCGTTGCAGCAGTTCACCGCCCGAATGGCGCTTGGCCTGCTGCACGCGACGGGCATCGCGGCCGCGTTGGACGGCGTGTTCCTCACGACCTCGGCCGGCTGGTTCGAGGTGGCGGAGGCGTGTTCCGGCATCTCCTTCCTGATCGCCACGCTTGCCTGGGGGACGCTCGTCGCGAACCTGTTGTTCGTCACGCCCTGGCGGCGGATCGCCTTTGTCGCGGCCTGCGCCGTGCTGCCGGTGCTGGCGAACGGATTGCGGGCCTGGGCGACGGTCGCGGCGGCGCAGTGGGTGGGCCTGGATCGCGCTTCGGGCTTCGACCACATCGTCTATGGCTGGATCTTCTTCGCCCTGGTGCTGGCGCTGTTGTTGGGGCTCGGCTGGCGATACTTCGAGCGCGCGGTGGACGATCCAACCTTCGATGCCCGGCGATTGGCTCGGCTTCGGCCGGGTGGGGCGGGTCCGTCCGCGGTGATGGCGACCGTTGGTCTGCCGCTGGCGGCGGTGGTCTGGTCCGCGCTGGCGCTGGCTGCGGGCGACCGGCCGATGCCCGGCACTGTCACCCTGCCGCGCGTGCCGGGATGGACACGGGTCGCGGCCGATCCGGCGGTGCCACCATGGACTCCGCGCTACGACGGCGCGGACCATTATCTGAGCGGCAGCTACCGCGATGCAGCCGGTCGGACCGTGGAAGTGGCGGTGGTGCTCTACCGGTCGCAGGCGGAGGGGCGGGAGGTCAGCGGATATGGGCAGGGGCCGATCCCGCCGGACGGCGACTGGGCGTGGTCGCGCGATCTACCGGCACCGCCGGGCGCGGCGGGCGTACGGATGCTGGGCATGGCACGCACCGGTCGCTCCGCCTGGACCTGGACCGTGGTCGACGGCCGATCAAGCGGCAACCCGCTGACCGTGAAGGCGCGCACGCTCGCCGCGCGTCTGAGATTGGCCGACCCGGCCGCGGCCGCCCTGATCGTCTCGGCGGCGGGCGAGGAGAGCGCGGCGCAAGCGGCCATGGCCAGCTTCTTGCAGGCCTATGGCGCTCCGGAGCGTCGCATCCACCGGCTGATCGCGCAGGCGCGGGGGAACTGACATGTGCGGCATCGCCGGGATCGTCGCCGCGCGCGCAGGCCAGCCGGTCGATCGTTCCGCTCTCGATCGCATGACCGACGCGCTCGCCCATCGCGGACCGGACGGCCGTGGAACGTGGGCCGCGCCGGGTGTGGGGCTTGGGCATCGTCGCCTGGCGATCATCGACGTGGCGGGCAGTACGCAGCCGATGACGGGGCAGGAAGGTCGGTTCACGCTGATCTTCAACGGCGAAATCTACAATTATCGCGCGCTTCGCGACGAACTCCGCGCGCTCGGTCACCGGTTCGAGAGCGACGGCGACACGGAGGTCCTGCTGGCCGCCTGGGCCGAATGGGGGCCGGACGCGTGCGACCGGCTGGACGGCATGTTCGCCTTTGCGATCCAGGACGCGCGCGACGGATCGGTGACGCTCGTGCGCGACCGTTTCGGGGTGAAACCGCTGTTCGCCGCCCATCTTCCCGACGGAACCCTGCTGTTCGCGTCTGAGCTGAAGGGGGTGCTAGCGCATGGTGGTCTGGACTCCCGCGTCGACCCGTGCGCGCTGGAGGCGTATTTCGCCTTCGGCTATGTTCCCGACGCGATCGGCTTCCTGCGTGGGACGCGGAAGCTGGGTGCGGGCGAGTGGGTGCGGGTGGCTCCGGGAGACACGGAGTGGCGGCCCCGCCGCTGGTTCACCCCGGCACCGGCCGCGCCGAGCGGTCAGGACCGGCGGGAGGAGCTGCTCGACCTGCTGGATCGGGCGGTTGCGAGTCGGATGGTCGCCGACGTGCCGCTGGGCGCCTTCCTGTCGGGCGGAGTCGACTCCAGCGCCGTGGTGGCCAGCATGGCGTCGCGCTCGGATCGCCCGGTCAGCACGGTCTCAATCGGTTTCGCCAGTCCGGGAGCCGACGAGAGCGCCTACGCCGCGCGCATCGCGCACCAGTTCGGAACCGACCACCACACGCATCAGGTGACCGCCGACAGCTGGGGTGAGGTGGACGCGCTGGCCCGCGCGTTCGACGAACCCTTCGCCGATGCGTCAGCCTTGTCCGGCCTGCCGCTCGCCCGGGCCGCTCGGCGGCACGTCACCGTCGCCCTGTCCGGCGATGGCGCGGACGAGACCTTTGCGGGATATCGCCGACACGTCTTCTTCGCGGCCGAGGCGCGCGCGCGCGCCGCCCTTCCGCTTCGCGCCCGACAGGTGCTGTTCGGCGGCTTGGGGGCGGTGTGGCCCAAGGCGGACTGGGCTCCGCGCCCTCTGCGCGCGAAATCCACCCTGCAGGCGCTCGCCCGATCGGACGCCGAGGCCTACGCGCTGGCGGTCGGCGTCACCGGTCCGGCCGACCGCGACCGGCTATTCGCGCCCGACCTCAAGCGTGCGTTGAACGGATGGCGGGCCGAAGTTCTGTACCAGCGAGCGTGGGCGAACGCGCAGGCCGACGATCCGCTGACGAGGGCGCAGCTGGCCGACATGGGGCTATGGCTGTCCGGCGGCATCCTGACGAAGGTGGATCGCACCACGATGGCTGCGAGCCTGGAGGCGCGGGAACCGCTGTTGGATCACCGGCTGGTCGGTTTCGCCCTCGGTCTTCCGCCCGCCGATCGGGTGCGCGGTTCTACCGGCAAAGCTTTTCTGAAGCAGGCGCTGGAGAACCGCCTGCCACGCGACGTGCTGTACCGGCCGAAGATGGGCTTCGTCACGCCTATCGCCGAGTGGTTCCGTGGCGCGCTGGCGGCTGAGGCCGCAGCGCTCGCAAATGGACCGTTGGCCTCGACAGGCTGGTTTTCCGTTGGCCGGCTGGAGCAGGTCGCCGCTGACCACCGGGCCGGGCGACGGGACCATGGGCGTCTGCTGTGGCAGCTCGTGATGCTGGAGCGCTCATTGGACGTGCTGAAGATCTCGGGTTGAGCGTCTTTTTGGCGAAAACAGATCAGTATTCGGCCTCGACGAAGTACAGGCCGTCCGCAGGCGCGTTCAGGCCCAGCGCCTGCCGATCCTTGGCGTCGAGCGCGGCCTGCAACTGCTCGACCGACCAACGTCCCATGCCGACAAGCGCCAGGCACCCCACCATGGATCGCACCTGATGGTGCAGGAAGGAGCGGGCGACCGCGTCCACCGTCACGCGGTCGCCCAACCGCCCGACAACCAGTCCGTCCAAGGTCCGGACGGGCGAGCTTGCCTGACAATGGGCGGAGCGGAAGGTGGTGAAGTCGTGCTGACCCATCAGGCGCGCCGCGCCCGCCGCCATGGCGGCCTCGTCCAGCGTCGGACCCACGCGCCACTCCAGGCCGGCCTCCATCGTCAGGGGCGCGCGCCGGTTCACGATGCGGTAGCGATAGCGCCGCCGTTGGCAGGAGAAGCGGGCGTGCCAATCCTCCGCGACCGCCTGCGCGGCCAGCACCGCGACGGGTCGGGGCCTTAGATGGGCGTTGAGCGCATTGGCGATCTTCGTCGCTGGAAAGCCGTCGGGCGCGTCCAGGTGCGCAGCCATGCCAAGGCCATGGACCCCCGCGTCGGTGCGTCCCGCAGCGTGAACGCGCGTTGGTCGGTTCCACAGGCGCTCCGCCGCCTCCTCCAGGGTCTGCTGGACCGAAGGCTGGCCGACCTGCCGCTGCCAGCCCGAGAACGGGCGACCGTCCCACTCCAGCGTCAGCCGGACGCGGTTCATGCCAGGCGCGTGCCGGCGATCACCGGGCGGCCCCGCAGCAAGTCCTCCAGCGGCAGGGCGGCCCTGCCTGCGCGCTGCAGCAGCCGGGGGCGCAGCGCATCCGGGCCGCAGCCGATCAGCAGCCGGTCGTCGAGCACCAGCCCCGGCGCACCCGTCACCGGCACGACCTCTGCCGCGAGCAGCTTCACCCTCTCGCCCGCAAGCTCGAACCAGGCACCGGGCGCTGGCGCAAAGGCACGCACCCGACGGTGGCACAGCGCAGCGCCCTCGTTCCAGTCGAGTTTGGCTTCCGCCTTGGCGATCTTCGCGGCATAGGTCACGCCTTCGGCGGCCTGTTCACGAGGAGGGTAGGCCGGCAGGTCCGCCATAACCTGCACCAGCAACTGAGCGCCGGCGTGCGCCAGCTGATCGGTCAGAGCACCGGCGTCCTTGCGTCCGACCGCCACCCGCTGCTCCGCCAGCACCGGACCAGTGTCCAGGCCAGCCTCCATCGCCATGATGCCCACCCCGGTCCACTCGTCGCCCGCCAGGATCGCGCGTTGGACCGGAGCCGCGCCCCGCCAGCGGGGCAGGAGCGAGCCATGGATGTTCAGGCAGCCGAGCGGAGGTATGTCGAGCACCGACTGCGGCAGGATCAAGCCATAAGCCGCCACGACCGCGAGATCGGGGGCAAGCGCCTCCAACGCGGCGCGCACCTCGTCCGGGCGAAGCGAGGCGGGCCAGCGCACCGGCACACCCATTTCCTGCGCGGCGCGGGCGACCGCCCCCGGCCGCTCCGCTTTCCCCCGGCCCGCCGGTCGAGGCGGCTGGGTGTAGGCGGCAACCACGTCGTGTCCTGCGGCGATCAGTGCGCGCAGGGCCGGCACGGCGAAATCGGGCGTGCCCAGGAAGACGATCCGCATGGCGGCCTTCTGCGGCGAGCCGCAGGCCGCTTCAACCCCGCCGATGGTCTAGCGCTTGGCGATCGCCCGCCAGACGCCATATGGACGTCCTATGGCGGCCGCGGAAATCGAGGAACTGGTCAGCGCCCTCGCTCGCCTGCCGGGGCTGGGTCCGCGTTCGGCCCGGCGCGCGGTTCTCCAGATGCTGCGCAAGCGCGAAACGGTGCTGGCCCCGATCGCCGCCGCTCTGGCCAAGGTCTCGGAGCGGCTGGCCACCTGCTCGACCTGCGGCAATCTGGACACCGCCGATCCGTGCAGCATCTGCCGCGACCCGCGCCGCGATCCGGCCAGCCTGTGCGTGGTCGAGGAGGTGGCGGACCTCTGGGCGCTCGATCGTGGTCGGCTGTTCGCCGGTCGGTTCCACGTGCTCGGCGGGCGGCTGTCGGCGCTGGACGGCGTTCGGCCCGAGGATCTGTCGATCGCGCGCCTGATCGAGCGGGTCGCGGTCGGTGATATCGAGGAGGTGGTGCTGGCGACCAACGCCACATTGGAGGGGCAGACGACCGCCCATTTCCTGGCCCAGCGGCTGTCCGAACATCCGGTTCGCGTCAGCCAACTGGCGCACGGCCTGCCGGTCGGCGGCGAACTGGACTATCTGGACGAGGGCACCTTGGCACAGGCGTTGCGAGCGCGCCGTCCGATGGCTTGACCCCCTTCGGACCGGAACCTAACCCGCCCGCCCATGGCCTTACTCCCCATCGTCGAAATTCCCGATCCCGTGCTGCGCCAGATGTCGACTCCCGTCGAGCGGTTCGACGACGAATTGGGCGCGTTTGTCGCCGACATGTTCGAGACGATGTACGACGCGCCGGGGATCGGATTGGCGGCGATCCAGGTGGGGGTGCCCCGACGACTGCTCGTCATCGACCTTCAGGAACCGGAGGAAGAGGACGGCGAGGCGGTCCGCAGTCCCCAAGTGTTCGTCAATCCCGTGCTCACTCCCGTCGGGGAGGAGCGGGTGATCTACAACGAGGGCTGCCTCTCGATCCCCGACCAGTTCGGAGAGGTCGAACGGGCGGCGATGATCGAGGCGGTCTGGCAGACCCCGGATGGCGAAGAGCGTCGGGGACGGTTCGACGGGCTGATGGCGATCTGCCTGCAGCACGAGGTGGACCATCTGAACGGCGTACTGTTCACCGATCACCTGAGCCGATTGAAGCGGGACATGATCCTGAAGCGCGTGCTGAAGGCTCGCCGCGCCGCCTGACCCGACGCGGCGATGCCGATCAGAAGGTGGCGATCGCCGCACGGCAGTCGGTCGCGCACTCCCGGCACATGATGGCGCACTGAGCACAATGCGGATTGTCGTGGGTCTCGCATTCCACCGCGCACACCTCACACGCGGCGACGCACAGATCCAACGCCTGGCGCAGAATCGCCTCGTTCGAGGCGGCGCGTCGGGTGGCTACGTGGAACGTCATGGTGCACACATCGGCGCAATCGAGGCATTTGCGGATGCACTCGCGCATGTCCGCGGCCCGCTCCTCGGCCAAGCACGCGTCGGCGCAACTGGTGCAGATCGCGGCACAGAACATGGAGTGGCGGATGGCGGTCGCCAGCGCCTCGTTCAGCTGACCGTTCACGTCGGGGTGCAGGCTGATCATCTTGGCAACGGACATGGCGGGGTTCCTTGGTGTCGGGTTCGGGTTCTTAGCGGACGAGGGGCGGGCGCGGTTCCCGCGCGCTTGCCCGTCGACCGCCACAGCTTTAAGTTCCCGGTGTGTTCCGGGTGGAGGAGTGGTGGATGTCTTTGACGATGGCGGCGATCCTGGTGGCGGCGCTGCTCGTCGGGCTGGCGGTCGGCTGGTTCGTGGCTGGGCGGATCGCCGCGGCCGACGAGGTGGAGCGCGCCGATCTTCGCGACAAATTGAATGCTGCTCTGACCGATCTGGGGCGCGCTTCGATACGCGCGGACCAGGCCGACGATCTGGCGCGCCGACTGGCGGACGTGGAGCGGGACAGGGGCGAGATCAGCAGCGAAGCCGCGGGCCTGAGAGAACGGCACGCCACGGCCATGGCGGCGCACGAGCGGGAGGTGACCGGGTTGCAAGACGCCACGTCCGCCCAACGCGCCGACCACGCCACGACCGTCGCGGAACGCGACAATCGCCTCGCCACCCTGTCGACCCGGCTGGAGACGGCCGAAGGCGAACGCGGACGATTGGCCGCGAAGCTGGAGGGTCTGACATCCGAGGCGGAGGCGAACCGTCGATCCTTTGAGCGCGAACTGGCCGCGCTGAAGGAGGCGCGCGAAGCCTTGAAGGCGGAGTTCAGCCAGGTGGGCGGAGAGCTGCTGGCCACGACCCGCGACGAGTTCCTGAAGCGCGCCGACGAGCGCTTTCGGCAGTCGGAGACGCAAAGCGGGGAGGCGCTGAAGGGCCTGATCCAGCCGGTCCACGACCGGCTGGCGACTTACGAGGAGGCGGTCCGCAAGGTCGAGGCCGATCGGGTCGCGTCCTACGGCGACCTGAAGGGCGTGATCGGCGAGGTGCGGGTCGGGCAGGAGCGGGTCCAGGCGGAGGCGGCACGGCTGGTCAACTCGCTGCGCAACGCGCCCAAGGCGCGGGGACGCTGGGGCGAACAGCAGCTGCGGAACGTGCTGGAGAGCTGCGGTCTGACCGAACATGTCGACTTTCACACCGAGGTCAGCGTGGAGAGCGAAGGTGGTCGGCTGAGACCCGACGCGACTGTCCAGGTGCCCGGCGGCCAGACGCTGATCATCGACGCCAAGGTGTCGCTCAACGCGTATCAGGACGCGTACAATGCGGAAGACGAGACGGGACGGCGGCAGCTAATGGCGGCGCACGCCGGGGCGATGAAGGCCCACGTCACCACACTGGGCGCCAAGGCTTACCAGAACCAGTTCGACACCGCGCCGGACTATGTCGTCATGTTCGTGCCCGGCGAACACTTCCTGTCGGCCGCGCTGGAGCACGATCCGGGCCTGTGGAATTACGCGTTCGAGAAGAATGTCCTGCTCGCCACTCCCACCAATCTGGTGGCGATCGCGCGCACGGTGGCCGGCGTCTGGCGGCAGGAAAAGGCCGTGGCGGAACACAAGCAGATCGCGCTCTTGGGCAAAGAGCTGTTTGAACGGATCGCGGTGGCGGCCGAACATCTGAAGAAGGTTGGCAGCAACCTGGGCAAGGCGGTGGGAAGCTACAATCAGCTCACCAGCTCATTCGACTCGCGGCTGATGGCGACGGGCCGACGCTTCGCGGAACTCAACGTGGACACCGCCGGCCGAGCTTTGCCGGACCTGCAACCGATCGAGGCCCTGCCACGCGGCAGCGAGGCCGCGGACTGATCGCGTGCGAACATCCCCGGAAAGAGCGGTGCCGCCGAGTCAGCCGCGACGCAGCTGGTTCAGCACTTCATAGGCGGCAACCGCGCCCGCGACCGCCGCGTTCAAGCTGTCCGCCCGGCCGTGCATCGGCAGGGTGACCAGCGTGTCGCAGGCCTCTTCCAGCATCGCGGGCAGGCCCTGCGCCTCGTTTCCGATCAGCAGGAAGGTCGGCGGCGCGTATCGCACCTCGGTATAGTCCAGGCTCCCCTCCGTCAGGCTGAGGCCGACCAGCTGGCCCGGACCCGAACGCAGCCACCTCAAGAACTCCGCCGCGCCTGCCCGTGCCACGGGCACGGTGAACACCGCGCCCATGCTGGCGCGCACCGCCTCGGCGGAGAACGGGTCGGCGCTGTCGTCGAGCAGGACCAGGCCGCCCGCGCCGACCGCGTCGCCTGTTCGCAATAAGGTGCCCAGATTGCCGGGATCGCGCAGCCGCTCCGCCACCAGCCACAAGGGCGCGCAGGACCGATCAAGGCGCTCAAGGTCGAGGGGCAGGTCGGGATAGACGCCGATGGCGGTCTGCGGATTGTCCTTGCCCGACACCTTGGCCAGCACGTCCGGCGTCGCGTGCAGCACAGACCCGTCGCGCGCCAGCACCTCGTCGATCAGTTGCCGGGCGAGCGGGCGCGTCGGCTCCGGATCGCCGACGAACAGCTCGATCGGTCGGTGACCGGCGTCGCGCGCCTCGAGCAGGATGCGCCACCCTTCCGCCAGGAAAAGGCCCTCGCGCCGTCGCCCCCGCTTGTCCCGAAGGGAGCGGGCGCGCTTGACGCGATCGTTGGAGAGCGAGGCGACCGGCCGGACGCCCCTGTCACTCCTCTCCAAAGCCGGTGGACACGAGATAGGTGAGAGCTTCGAGCGTCGCCTGCGCCTCTTCGCCCTCGGCGTGGATCGTCACGGTGTCGCCTTTGGCGGCGCCCAACATCATCAGGCTCATGATCGAACCACCTTGCGCCACCGCGCCATCCTTCTCGACGGTGACGTCGGCGGGCAGGGCGTGAGCGGCGGTCACGAAGCGGGCGGAGGCGCGGGCGTGCAGGCCCTTGCGGTTGACGATGGTGACCGTCCGGCTCAGCCGCACGACAGGCGCGCCAGATGTTCGGACGCCACCGAGATATACTTTCGGCCGGCTTCCTGCGCGGCGCACACGGCCTCGGTCACGCCCATCGCCTTGCGGGCGGACGCCAGGCGGATCAGCATGGGCAGGTTGATGCCCGCGATCACCTCCGTCTCGCCGCTCCGCAGCATGGAGATCGCCAGGTTGGACGGCGTGCCACCGAACAGGTCGGTCAGGAGGATAACCCCGTGGCCCGTGTTCACGCGCACGATGGCGTCGCCGATTTCGGCGCGGCGAGCCTCGATATCGTCGTCCGGCCCGATCCCGATCGCCACGACCGCGTCCTGCGGTCCGACCACATGTTCCATCGCGACAATGAACTCGTCGGCCAACCGACCGTGCGTCACCAATACCAACCCGATCATGCGTTGCGTCGCAGCTCCTCCATCTCGGCCGAACCTTCGCTGGACGACAGCGGCAGACCCAGGTCGCGATGGGTCACCGTGGGCGCAAATCCGCGACCGCGCAACCACGCGCCGATCTGCTCGGCGACATGGACGGATCGGTGGCGACCACCCGTGCAGCCGAAGGCGATCGTAAGATAGGATTTGCCCTCGGCGATCGCGCGCGGAACGGTGATGTCCAGCAGGCGGCACACGGCGTCCAGGAACGGGCGATAATCGTCGTCCTGCTCGACATAGTCCCCCACCGCCCGGTCGCGCCCGGTCCGCTCTCGCAGACCGGCGTCCCAGAAGGGATTGCGCAGGAAGCGGACGTCGAAGATCGTGTCGGCGTTGCGAGGCAGCCCGCGCGCGAACCCAAAGCTCTCGATCGTCAAAACCGGGGCCGCGTCCGTTCGCTCACGAAAGCGATCGCGGATTATCTGACCCAGCAGGTTCGGGGTCAGGTCCGTCGTGTCGATCAGATGGTCGGCCCCGGCCTTCACCTCCGCCAGCAACGCGCGCTCGCGCACGATCCCGTCGGAAATCGGCCGATCGGGGGCCAGGGGATGGCGGCGTCGGGTGCGGGAAAAGCGCCGCTCCAGCTCCGCGGACGAACAATCGAGGAACAGGAGTTCGGCCGATTGTCCGCGCAGCTGGCGCAGCTGGGTCAATTGGCGCAGCAGGCGGCGGCCGTCGAAGTCGCGGGTGCGGCTGTCCACGCCAAGCGCGAGCGGGGGACGCGCGGCGGCCGAGAGAGCCGGAGCCTGCAACAGGGGATCGAGGAGGGAGAGGGGCAGGTTCTCCACCGCCTCCCAGCCCAAATCCTCCAGCGTGTTCAAAACGGTCGTTCGCCCTGCGCCGGACAGACCGGTCACGAGCAGCAGGTGCGGGGGCGTGCCGTCGCGAGCGATCATCGCGCGATCCCCAGGCCGCGGAGTGCCCACTCCACCTTGATGGGTGCGGAGGCCTCGGCACCGTCGAGACGCACGACGGGCAGGGCCACGCCCGCGATCGCGCGGCAATCGTCTGTTGCAGGCAGCCGATCCCCGGCTTGTCCGAGTTCGACCAGCAGGACGACCGGGGCGGCCTCCAGCGCCTCCACCGCCACGATCCCGATGCCGCGCACCTCCATGCGCCCGCGGATCGTGTCGGGCGCGGTCGCCCGCAGACCCTCGCCAGTCCGCACCACCAGAGTCGCGTCGTCCGCGACCAGTCGCGCGCCACGATCGAGCAGGCGGAGAGCCAGGTCGGACTTGCCGGCGCCCGGCCGACCCGTGATCAGCACCGCCTGTCCATTGATCGCGACGCAGGTGGCGTGCAGTCGTTCGGACGACAGGCGATCGAGGGGAGAGGGCATCAGTCGCTGGGATCCCTGAGCGGCAGGCGAAGGTGGAAACGAGCGCCGGTGCCGCCGTCCGCCCGCTCGGCCACGGCGATGGTGCCCCCATGCCCGTCCACCACCGCGCGCGCGATGGCAAGGCCCAGGCCCGAATGGCGACCGCCGCGATGATCATCGGGCCGTTCGGAGTGGAATCGGCGGAAGATCGCATCCCTGGCATCGGGCCGAACGCCCGGTCCTTCGTCCTCCACATCCACCTCCGCCCAGACGTCGCTGCAGTGCAGGCGCACCTCGACCAGTGTTCCCGGCGGCGCGAAGGACACGGCGTTGCCGACCACATTGTCAAAGGCGCGACGCAGCTGCGTGTCCAGTCCGGCCACGACCGCCGTCCCGCTGCGCTGGCGCGCGAAGGCGAGACGCACGCCGCGCTCCGCGGCAACCCCGCGCAGGTCGTCTATGGCGCCGTTCAGCACGTCGGTGAGGTCCACCGGCTCGAAGCGGGAGCGGGCGAGCGTCGCGTCCAGACGCGATGCGTCCGCGATGTCCGTGACCAGCCGGTCCATGCGTCGCGCGTCGTCGCCCACAATGCCGATCAGCTGGCGACGCAGCGCCGCATCCTCCACCCGCTCCAGCGACTGCACGGCGGACGACAGCGAGGCGAGGGGGTTCTTGAGCTCGTGGCTGACATCGGCGGCAAAGGCTTCGATCGCGTCGGCGCGGTCGCGCAGGCCCGTCGCCATGTCGCCCACCGCCCGTGCCAGCACGCCGATCTCGTCGGCGCGTTCGGTCATCCGCGGCACCACCACGTCGCGCTGCCGGCCCAGACGCACACGATGGGCCGCGATCGACAGCCGGCGGATGGGCGTCACGATGGTGCGCGCCAGAAAGGCGGACAGCAGCGCGGTGACGAGCAGGGCGACCAGCACGGCGGTGGCTAGGCGCAGCCGTTCGGCGCGCACATCGCGCCTGAGATCGCGCGCGTTGACGGTGATCAGCAGCGCGCGGCCGCGCGTCAGTGGGCGAGCCACCGTCACGACGGCCGTCCTGTCGGCGGCGAGTCGCAGTTGCGGCCGCACCTCGGCCCCGGCCAGCGTCCCGAGCACCTCAGGCCAGGCCGACGCGCGGTCGCGCGCGGGTTCCTCGTACCTTGGAAACGGTTGGGCGAACAGAATGCTGTCGACCACATCGTCGAGACGGGCCGCCAGGCGCTTGGCCAAGCCGGGCTCGGGCGCCGCGCGGATCGAGAAGTTGGCGGGCGCGAGCCGCCAGCTGTCCACAAGGCGAGATCCGTCCGCGGCATAGATGCGTAGGCGGCTGTCCCCCGCACGAGCCAAGGCCAAGGCAACTTCGTCCCGGCGCTCGCCCGGCGCGTTTCGCAACGCCGCGGCCGCCAGATCGGCCTGGGTGGCGGCCTCGGTCAATCGCCGGCCGATCAGCTGATTGCGATAGCTGTCGAGATACAGAAAGCTGGCTCCGACCAGCAGGACGGACAGCAGGTTGATGGCCAGGATGCGGGCACCCAGGCCTGGTCTGCCTCGGACCCGTGACGACCGGGGCCCCGGCGACGCCCTACGGATCGAAGCGATAACCGGCTCCATAGACCGTGTGGATCGCGCCGAACTCCGGATCGATGTCGCGCAGCTTGCGGCGCAGGCGCTTGACGTGGCTGTCGATCGTGCGGTCGTCGGCAAAGCCGTCGTCCTTGTAGGCGATGTCCATCAACTGTCCGCGAGATCGTACCACACCGGGCCGCTGCGCGAGAGCCTGGAGAACCAGGAACTCGGTGACCGTCAGCACGACCTCCTGCCCGTGCCACAGCACGCGCTGACGTTCGGCGTCCATCGTCAGCGCGCCACGTTCCATTGGCGGTTCGGCGTCGTCGGCTTCGGGCGCATTGCGGGCCGTCGCCCGGCGCAGCACGGCGCGGATACGGGCGATCAACAGCCGCTGGCTGAACGGCTTCGCGATGTAATCGTCCGCGCCGACGGCCAAGCCCAGCGCCTCGTCCAGCTCGTCGTCGCGCGAGGTCAGGAAGATGACCGGCACGGTGCTGAAGGTCCGCAGTCGCCGCACCAACTCCAACCCGTCAAGGCGCGGCATCTTGATATCGGACACGACCAGATCGGCGGGGCGCTCTTTAAGGGCCGTCAACGCAGCCTCGCCGTCCAGATAGACGCGGGTGCCAAAGCCTTCCGCCTGCAGCGCGATCGACAGCGATGTCAGGATGTTGCGATCGTCATCCACCAGCGCGATGCTGACCGGCTCGGCGGGCGTGTCCATCTCTGTCAGGCTAGCCGAAGCGGGCGCGGGCGACAACGCCGTGGGCGGTTTGACGCCCCTGCGGGCCGTGTCTAACCGGAAGAACAGACGGCGACCGTCGCCGACCACCATTCGCGATGGAGATGCGCCATGTCCGCCGACTTCGAGCTGTCCCACTACACCGATGCGGTGGTCCACACCGACCTGGGCACCGCCGCTTTGGTGGAGCAGGCGGTGATGCGCGGCGAGGGCAAGCTGGCGAAGGACGGGCCGCTGGTGGTTTCGACCGGTCGCCACACCGGCAGATCGGCGCAGGACAAGTTCCTGGTCCAGGACGCGAAGACCGCCGACACCGTCTGGTGGGGCAAGGTCAACAAAGCCATGTCTCAGGACCACTGGGACGTGCTGAAAGCCGACTTCCTGGCGGCGCTGGACGAGGAGGAGGTGCTGTTCGAGCAGCACCTGTTCGGTGGCGCGGAGCCGGCGCATCGGATCGGGGTCCGCGTGGTGAACGCGCTTGCGTGGCACTCTCTGTTCATTCGAACGATGCTCGTGCGGCCGACGAGTGACGAACTCGCCGGGTTTCAGAGCGATTACACCATCATAGACCTCCCGCGTTTTCGCGCCGACCCGGCGCGGCATGGCTGCCGGTCCGAAACCGTCATCGCCGTGAACCTGACCGACCGCACGATCCTGATCGGCGGCACGGAATATGCCGGTGAGATGAAGAAGTCGGTGTTCGGCCTGCTCAATTATCTGCTGCCGGAGCAGGGTGTCATGCCGATGCACTGTTCCGCCAATGTCGGGTCGAAGGGCGACACCGCGGTCTTTTTCGGCCTGTCGGGCACCGGCAAGACGACCTTGTCGGCCGATCCCGGCCGGACCCTGATCGGCGACGACGAGCATGGCTGGTCCGACACCCACGTCTTCAATTTCGAAGGCGGCTGCTACGCCAAGATGATCCGGCTATCCGAGGAGGCGGAGCCTGAGATCTACGCCACCACGCGGATGTTCGGCACCGTCCTGGAAAATGTCGTGATGGACCCGGAAAGCCGTACATTGGACCTGGACGATCCTGCGCTGGCGGAGAACAGCCGGGGGGCTTATCCGCTGTCGTCCATCCCGAACACCAGCGCCGACAACATGGGTCCGGTGCCGTCCACCATCATCATGCTGACGGCGGACGCCTTCGGGGTGCTGCCGCCGATCGCGCGGCTGACACCGGATCAGGCCATGTACCATTTCCTGTCGGGCTACACCGCGAAGGTGGCGGGCACGGAGATCGGCGTGACGGAGCCGGAAGCAACGTTCTCGACCTGCTTCGGCGCTCCCTTCATGCCGCGCCACCCGTCGGTCTATGGCAATCTGCTCAAGGAGCGGATCGCGCGGGGTGGGGTGACCTGCTGGCTGGTCAACACCGGCTGGACCGGGGGGTCTTACGGAACGGGCAAGCGTATGCCGATCCGGGCGACCCGCACGCTGCTGGACGCGGCGTTGGACGGCAGCCTGGCGGACGTGGAGTTCCGGCAGGACCCGCGGTTCGGCTTCGACGTGCCCCGCTCGGTCGACGGGCTGGATGGCGGGATACTGGATCCCCGTTCCACCTGGGACGATGGCGATCGCTATGACGCGACGGCGGCGAAATTGGTGGGCTTGTTCGTCGACAATTTCGAGCAGTTCGCACCCGACGTGTCACCGGCGATCTTGGCCGCCGGTCCAAAGGTTCAAGAGCCAGTCTGACGACGCGAAGGCGCTCCTGTTGCGCCCGGACAGGACCATCGCTTCCCTAGCCGGGCCGCCGCCTTCGCCCTACAGGCTGGAGGCTTGCCAATCCATGTGAGCCGCCATGACATTCGACGACATCCCAACCGGTCTGACCTTCGACGACGTGCTGTTGGTGCCCGGCGCGTCCGCCGTCCTGCCCGGCGACGCCGACACCCGGACGCGCCTGACCCGTTCGATCCCTTTGAATATCCCGATCCTGTCGGCGGCGATGGATACGGTGACAGACGCCGACATGGCGATCGCGATGGCTCAGTTGGGGGGTATCGGGGTGCTCCATCGCAACATGGCCACGCTCGAACAGTGCGACGCCGTTCGGCAGGTGAAGCGGTTCGAAAGCGGCATGGTGGTCAACCCCATCACGATCCGTCCGGACCAGACGCTCGGCGAAGCCCGCGCGCTGATGGCTCAGCATCGAATCTCGGGGATCCCGGTGGTCGAAGGAGACGGCCGCCTGGTCGGCATCCTGACGAACCGGGATGTGCGTTTCGCCGAGCGCCCGGACCAGCCCGTCAGCGAATTGATGACGCGCGACAATCTGGCGACGGTCAGTTCCGAGGTCGGGCAGGATGAGGCTCGCCGGCTGCTCCACGCGCGCCGGATCGAAAAGCTGTTGGTGGTGGACGACCAGTATCGGTGCGTCGGCCTGGTGACGGTGAAGGATATCGAAAAGGCGGTGATGAACCCCAATGCCACGAAGGACGCCGCCGGCCGCTTGCGTGTCGCGGCCGCGACGACGGTGGGCGATGCGGGGTTCGAGCGCACGTCGGCGCTTGTCGAGGCGGGTGTCGACGTGATCGTCATCGACACGGCACACGGTCATTCCGCCATGGTCGGTCGCGCGGTGGAACGCGCCCGGTCCTTGTCCAACGACGTTCAGATCGTGGCGGGCAACGTGGCGACCGCGGGGGGCACCCGCGCGCTGATCGAAGCCGGCGCGGACGCCGTGAAGGTGGGGATCGGCCCGGGTTCGATCTGCACCACGCGCGTGGTCGCGGGGGTCGGCGTCCCCCAGTTGACCGCGGTGATGGACTCGGCGGCCGAAGCGGCCAAGTCCGATATTCCGGTGATCGCCGATGGTGGCCTGCGAACCTCCGGCGATATCGCAAAGGCCCTGGCGGCCGGCGCATCGTCGGTGATGGTCGGCAGTCTCCTGGCCGGAACCGCCGAGGCGCCGGGCGAGACGTTCCTGTTCCACGGCCGGTCCTACAAGGCCTATCGTGGCATGGGGTCGGTCGATGCCATGGCGCGCGGCTCCGCCGACCGTTATTTCCAGGCGGAGGTCACGAACCAACT
The DNA here is from genome assembly GCA_965261015.1 of Sphingomonadaceae bacterium. Classification (GTDB taxonomy): domain Bacteria; phylum Pseudomonadota; class Alphaproteobacteria; order Sphingomonadales; family Sphingomonadaceae; genus CBDHCC01. The sequence continues at coordinate 1,589,493 of CBDHCC010000001.1, read as the reverse complement.
CAAGCTGGTTCCCGAAGGGATCGAGGGGCAGGTGCCCTTCAAGGGGCCGGTACGCGACGTGGTCCACCAGATGGTTGGCGGGGTGAAGGCGGCGATGGGTTACACGGGTGCCGCGACATTGCCCGACCTTCGCGAACGCGCGCACTTCGTGCGGATCACCAACGCCGGGCTGCAGGAAAGCCATGTTCACGACGTGGCGATCACCCGCGAAGCCCCGAACTACCCGACCCGGTGACGCCCGGAGCACGAGTGCAGGCGGCCATCGAGATCGTCGATGCGGTCGTGGCGGCGGCCCGGTCCGGCGGGCCACCCGCCGACCGCCTGATCGCGGCGTACTTTCGAGAGCGCCGCTATGCGGGCTCCGGCGACAAGCGCGCCGTGCGGGACCTCGCTTATGACGCAATTCGCCGGTCGGGGGAGGTGCCGGCCAGCGGCCGCGCGGCCCTGATCGGCCTCGCCCAGCAGCGGCCGGAGCTGGGAGATCTGTTCACCGGAGAGGGCCACGCGCCCGCGCCCATTGGCGGGGATGAGGACGCTGCGCCGGCCGGTGTCGCGCCGGCCTGGCTGCTCGAACGGCTCTCGGATTCGGGCGTGAACGAACCCGAAACTCTGACCGGTCGGGCACCGCTGGACTTGCGGGTCAATTCCCTGCGCGCATCGGTGGCCGATGTCCGCTCGCTGCTGCCCGAGGCCGAAGCGCTCGCTCACCTGCCGAACGGCCTTCGTCTGCCGACAGGGTCTCGCCTGCCCCAGGACCTCGCCGGTCTGGTCGAGGTGCAGGACGCCGGCAGTCAGTGGGTCGTCGCCGCGCTGGACCCGAAACCCGGTGAGGCGGTGATCGATCTGTGCGCCGGCGCGGGCGGCAAGACGCTCGCCATCGCGGCGGCGATGGGCGCGCGTGGGACGCTGATCGCCGCCGACACGGACCGAGGTCGACTCGACAAGCTGCCGGCGCGGGCCCGACTGGCCGGGGCCGGCGGGGTGGAGGCACGACTGCTGAACCCCGGACGCGAGTGGGAGCGCCTGGAGGATTGGCGCGGCCGGGCCGACGCGGTCCTGGTCGATGCGCCGTGCAGTGGAACGGGCACCTGGCGGCGCAATCCGGAGGGGCGCTGGCGGATCACGCCGGAGCGTCTTCAACGCCTCGCCGTCACTCAGGCGCACCTGCTGGACCTCGCCAGTCAGCTGGTCCGGCCCGGCGGCCGCCTGACCTACGCCGTCTGTTCCGTCCTGGACGAGGAGGGTCCGAGGCGGGTCGCGGAGAATCTGGCAAGCTGGCCCGGCTGGCGGGTCGCCGAACCGCCGCGCCGGCTCTCCTCTTGGACCCGCGGTCCGGGCGTGCGACTGGCGCCCGGCACCACGGACACCGACGGCTTCTTCGTGGCGACATTGGTCCGCCCGTGCTAGATCGAGTTCCGCTTCAGGAGATCGTCATGCGTGCCACGCCGCTTACCATCGCGCTCGCCGTCGGCGCGGCCAGCCTGTCGTCGGCCGGGGTCGGACAGGATCGGGAGCGGCCGATCGCGCCCGCATCGCTCGAATGGACGCAGACGGGTGACGCCGCCTTGGCGGGCGGGCAGCCCACCGCTGCCACGGACGCGTACGAAACGGCCGCCGCGCTCGATCCGTCCAATGATCGGGCGTTCGTCGGGCTGGCCGAGGCCGCTCGCAGCGAGGGCCTGCCCGGCAAGGCGATCCGCTTTTATCGCGAAGCGCTGATGCTGGACGGCCGCGACGTCGCCGCCTTGACTGGGATCGGCCTGGCCTTCGCCGAGAAAGGCGCCGTAGATCAGGCGCGCGCCGCGCTCGCCAGCTTGAAGGAGGTGTGCGGCGCAAACTGTCCGGGTGAGGCCGAGATCGCGGCCGCACTGGACAGGAGCACCGTCACCGCCGCGGCTGTCGAGGCGGAACCGGTGCTGGAGCAGGCGAACTAGCCGCCCTCGTCCGCTCGATCCGCGTCGATGGCGCGCGCGACGGCGATGAATTCCGCCACCGACAGGGTCTCGGCTCGTCGTTCCCCGTCGATCCCGACAGCCTCCAGCGCCGCCAATCCCCTGGGCAAGGCCCGAAGGCTCGCGCGCAGCATCTTGCGGCGCTGTCCAAAGGCGGCGGCCGTCAGGAGACCCAGCGTCTCGACGTCGACGCCCGGCGGCTGTGCGGCTGGCAAGATGTGGATGACCGCGCTCGTCACCTTCGGGGGCGGTACGAAGGCGGCGCGGTTCACCGTCATGGCCAGACGCGGGGTCGAACGCCACTGGGCCAGCACGGACAGGCGACCATAGCTGCCGGTCCCCGGTCGCGCGACGATCCGGTCCGCGACCTCGCGCTGGAACATCAAGGTCAGCGAGCGCCACCAGGGCGGCCATTCCGCCACTGTCAGCCAGTCCACCAGCAAGCGGGTCCCAACATTGTAAGGCAGGTTCGCGGCGATGTGGGGGCGTTCGGAAAAGAGCGCGCGCGCATCGACCTCCAGCGCGTCGCCCTCGATCACCCGCAAACGGCCCGGTCGCGCGTCCTGTAACTCCGCCAATGCCGCGACCGCGCGAGGATCGGCTTCCACGGCGGTCACGCGCGCGCCCGCGTCGATCAGGGCGCGGGTCAGGCCACCGGGGCCCGGTCCGATTTCATAGACCTCCGCGTCGCTCAGATCGCCCGCCACGGCCGCGATCCGAGCGAGAAGCTGACGGTCGAGCAGAAAATTCTGACCGAGCGACTTGCGCGCGGACAGCGCATGCCGCGCGATCACGTCGCGCAGCGGGGGGAGGGGCGGCTCGCTCAAATGTCGAGGCGGCGGCGGACGTCGGCGATCTGGCCCGCCAAATGCAGTGCCGCGATCGTTGCGCCGGCATGGGCCTGGCCGGTCCCGGCGATGTCGAAGGCCGTGCCGTGATCGGGCGAGGTCCGTACGATCGGCAGGCCGAGCGTGACGTTGACGCCCTCGTCAACGTGCAACGCCTTAAAGGGGATCAGCGCCTGATCGTGGGTGGGGCACAGGATCGCGTCATATTGGGCGCGCCGCCGCGGGGTGAACAGCGCGTCGGCCGGGACCGGACCGTCGATCATCAGGCCCTCGGCGCGCAAGGTCTCGCAGGCCGGAGCCAGCACCTCGATCTCCTCGCGCCCCATCGCACCGCCTTCGCCCCCATGCGGATTCAGCGCGGCGAGCGCCAGGCGCGGGGCCGTCACGCCCCAATTGCGCTGCAAGCCCTTGTGCGTGGTGCGGGCCCGTTGGACGACCAACGCTTCGGTCAATGCGGCCGGCACGGCGGACAGGGCGATGTGCGTGGTGATCGGCACCACCTTTAACGTGGGCGCAGCCAGCATCATAGCAGCGGCGCCCGGACTCACGCCGCAGCGTTCCGCCACATATTCCGTTTGGCCGGGATGGCGAAAGCCGACGCCGTGCAACTGCGCCTTGCTGACCGGCCCGGTCACCACCGCGTCGACCGCCCGTCCGATCGCCAACCCGACCGCCTGCTCCAGGGATGCCAAAGCGGTTCGCGCTCCGTCCAAATCCGGGCGTCCCGGATCGACGGCCATATCTTCGCCGACCGGCATGATCGGCAAGGCGTCGGCGAAAACGGTCACCGCCTCTTCCGGCGTCTGAATGGGCATCAAAGGCCCGTTCCAGACCGCCCGGACAGAGGACGGTGATCCAACGGCGAAAAACGCCGGCACCCTGTCATTAACCCGGCGATCCCAGGCGCGACCGGCAAGCTCTGGCCCCACACCCGCAGGGTCGCCCAGCGCCAGGGCGATCGGCAAGGGTCCGACGCTATCGATTAGCGATACTCGATCACCGCGTCGCGCCGCAGATCGCGCAGGTACTTGCGGCCGCTGAGCGCGATACGCTCGTTCTCTAGGTTCACCTTGACCTGGTCGAAACTTGGCAGGTTGGCCGCCGGCGGGGCACTCCGGCCACACAGGACCAGCGCGCGCACGCCCTCGTCCAGCGATCCAAAGACCGGAGTCGCGTGGCCGATCGGCAGGGCCAGCATCATGTCCGCGATCGGACCCGGCAGCTCACCGGCGGTGACCTCGTCGTTGTCGACAACCTGCGCGTCATAGGTCTTGGCAAGCGTGTCGACGGCCGCGCAGCTTTCCACCTTGGCCAGGTCCGCCCGGAACCGGTCGACGATTGCCTTCCCCTGCTCCTGCGTGGTCCCGGCGGGAAAGGAGATGGAGAGCTGTCGCAAGGCGAGGCGCGCCTGACGCGGATCGTTGGTCAGAATCTGCCGCTTGTCCATCAGATAGAGAATGGACAGGCCACCGGGCACCTCGATCGGGCCATCGACCTGACCAGGGCTCAACTCCGCCGCCGCCTGCGACAGCTGTGGCGGCAGCTGTTCGGGCCTCACCCAGCCCAGATCGCCGCCGACCGCGGCGGTGGACGCTTCGGAGAACTGTCGGGCGTAGACAGTGAAGCTTCCACCTTGGCGCATCTGCTCCAGGATCTTGCGGGCGGTGTCGGCCACCTGCGCCTCGCTGCCCGCGGGGGTGGACAGGTAGATCTCGCCCACATGATATTCGGTCTGGCCCTTGGACGCCTTCAGCTTGTCCAGGATACCGTTCACCTCTTCATCCGATACGTTGACGAAGTAGCCGACCCGCCGCCCGAGGACCTTCTGCCAGGCGCTCTCCGCCCGGATCTGCCGCTTCAGGCTGGTCGCCGAACTGCCCACGGACGCCAGATACTCGTCCATCTGCTTGGGAGTGCGGCCGAACTGCTGGGAAAAGGAGGCGTAGCGCGCCGCCACCTGGGCGTCGTCCACCTCCAGCTTGTCGGTCGCCGCCGCCTGGACCTGCAACGACTCGTCGACCAGATTGCGGAGCACCTGGGCGCGAAGGCGCGCCACCTCGTCGGCGGGCAGATCCGGTCGATCCATCGCCAGCAGATTGAGTGCCAGGCGCTGATCGACATCGGTGTCGGTCAAGACCTCGCCATTCACGATCGCCACGGCCGTCCGCATGCCCGTGTTCGACCGCCGCGCGACGCTGGCGTCCGCGACGTTCAGGCGTGCCGTCGGCAGGAACGACGGATCGACACCCTGCGCCGGAGTCGCCTCCGGCTGCGCGCCCGGGATCTGCCCCGTGCTGGGGCTGGCCGGAGCGGGACCGGTGGTTTGGGCCATGGCGAAGGCCGGGATGAGCGCGGTCGCCATCAGCCAGCTCGGTCGGATCGCGGGCACGTGCTGTTCTCCTGTGAAGCGCGGTAACGCGCCATGGCCCGCTCCATAGCGTTGAGCGGCTGAACGGCCAACAACCACCCTCGCTCAGCGTCCCAGATTGCGCAGCGAGATCGTCAGACCAAAGCTGTTGCCGGACCGGCTGTCGCCTTGCGTCACATAGGTGCGCCGCCAGGTCAGCCCCAGCGCCAGGCACTCGTCGTCGTACAGGATGCCCAGGCGGTGACGAACCGGTTGGAACCCGTCGGACCGGCTGAGCGGGTCTTCCCCGCGCCCCGTCAGATCCACGATCGCGGAACCGAAGGCCGACCAATAGCGTGCGAACGTCACCCGCGCGCCCACCCGCGCCTCCTCCACATCCTCCAGATCCTCGATCTGCAAATTTCGGTTCAGGCGAAGATAGCCGGCGGTGACGTAGGTCCGCGTGGACCCGGCGGTCAGGTCCACCTCGTTCCGGCGAACGGCGATGTCGGCCTGATCCAATCGGATACGATGGGTCAGCGCCACCCGGTCGCGCCAGCGCACGGTCGTGCGCGCGACGATGTCGGACATCGACTCGGTCAAGCCGGTGCCGTCCGGAAACAGGCTGGGCTTGTCCGACAACCGATAGCTCTGGCCAACCGTGGACGCGACGGCCAGGCCGGGGCGCGTGTACTGGTAGTCCACGCCCACCGTTAGGCGCGCGCCATCTTCGAACCGGTCGTTGCCGGGGAAGCGGTTGAGCGAGAAGATGTTGGTGTCCTCCAGCTCGAACCCCCGGCTGTCCTCGTTCGGGATGACGGCGTTGGTGATCGGCGGCGTCGCCACCAGCTGGACCCTGGGGGTGATGCGCTGGGACCCGTCCCCCAACGGACCGGCGAAAGGCCATTGCAGATCGGCGGCCGCCAGCGCGATGCCGCGACCCTGCACTCCGTCCTTCCCGCGGTAGATCGCGATGGGATTGGAGCTCGTGTCCCGGGTCCAGTACACATCGCCCCGCGCCAGACCGGTCAACGTGAGTTGCTGACCCATCGGAGTGATCGAGCGGCGTTCCCATCGCGCCTCGGTGAAGGCGCGGGCGGTGTCCTGCCCCTCGGGTCGCAACAGCCCTAGAGAGTTCACCCGCAGCGTGACCACGTCGCTGCCCAGCAGGCGGGGCAGGCGCAGGCGACCGTCGATCGCGGGCAGGGCGAGGGGTTGCTGGCCCTTGGCGAAGCCCAGGCGAAGCTCCTGCGTCGCCCAGCCCGCGATCGACAGATAGCTGTCGTCCCCGAACCGTTCCGCCTGCAGGACGGACCGCAGGCGCGTGTCGCGGCTGATGTCGTAACGACGCAGGAAGGTGCGATCGGTCGTACGCCGCACGGAACCGCTGACGACCCAGTTCGGCGACAGGACGAAGCGGCCGTTCCCGTCCAGGCCGCCGCGAAACTCCTGCCGGCTGTCGGGGGAGCCGCCCAGGCGCAACGGAACGAGCCGGCTGAACGTGCCCTGCGCGGCCAGGCGGAAAGCACCGTTGGCGGTCAGCGCGCGATATTCGCCCTCCAGCATCGGCAGAACGGACGAATAGACGTGCGGCGTCACCGTCAACTCACGATTCGGGGCGATCCGCCAGTAATAGGGCTGCGCCACCTCCACCCCGTTCGACCGGTCGATGTTCAGGTCCGGTTGCAGCAAGCCCGTGGCCGAACCGCCGCCGATCGTCGTGGCCAGCCCCGGGAGCGGCACGGAGATCGTTTCGAACAGGTTCAAGCGCGCGCCCCGGAAGCGAAGCCGCCGGCGATTCTGATCGTACACCACCTGTGCGGCCGTCAGGCTCCAGGACGGGCTTCGCGGACAACCCTCGACCGTGGTCACCGGGCAGGCGGTGTAGATGGCGCGCTCCAGCCGGTAGACGTCGCCGGTGCGCGTACCGCGATTGGCCGCCAGTCGGCTGCCGTCCGCCAGCACCAGCAGCAGGTTGTCCACGACGCCGTCGCGCAACGAGTCCGTCAGGTCGACCCGCTCTCCGAACAGGCGGTCGCCCGTCGCGCTGACGCCCACGACCTGTCCGCTGGCCAGCACCTGGCCGGTGCGGCGATACCAGACAACTTCGTTCGCCTGCAGCCGGTTGCCGTCCCGTTGCAGCCGCACCTGCCCGCTGGCGGTCACCGTGTCCGCATCGGAGTCGTAGACGATCCGGTCGGCCGTGAACTCGATTTGCCCGTCAGTCAGCGGTGCGTTCGCGTCGGTGGCGACAGGGTCGACCTGGGCCTCGTCGAACACCGAAGCGTCTGGGTCGGCAATCGGTTCGGATATCGCAGGCGGAACGGCATCGGCCGGATCGGCCGTCACTGGCACTTGCCCGCGGACGGGCGAGGCGAGGAGCGCCAGGCCACCCGCCGTTCCCAAAGCCCACGCGCGTACGGCCAACCGGTGCTCCTTCCACTCGAGGGTCGCGCCTATTGCATCCGGCGTGGGCGGGGGCAACAAGGCTAGCCATTCGCCCCCGCCGCCCTCGCAATCCAAGGACCGCCCCGTGCTCACCATTCGTTTCGCCGACCAGTGCCCCACCATGAACGCCATCCGCGCCATTCCCGTGCTGGAGGGGCAGGCCGATCCGGCGGCCACCCGGATTGGGGAACACGCCGATCTGATGCGCGCCGCTGTCGCCGCGGCTCGTTTCCAGGGAGAGACCGGTCAGATCGTGGAGCTGGCGCTGCCGGGCGGTCACCGGGTTGCCCTGCTGGGCCTGGGCAAGGCCGACGCCATCACGCCGGCTACGGCCGCCGCCGCCGGATCGGCGCTGGCGGCGCGCACATTGACCAGCGGCGCGGCCTCCCTGTGCCTCGATGGCCTGGAGAGGGTCGAAGGGGTGACGGACGACACGCTGGCGCGGGTCGCCGACGGGGCGCGGCTGCGTTCGTGGCGCTGGGACAAGTACCGCACGCGGATGAAGGACAAGGACACGCCCTCCCTGTCGGAGGTCGTGCTGGTCGGCGCTGACGGGGCGCGGGCGATCATGGACCGGCTGGACGCGGTGGCGCGCGGCGTGGCGCTCGCCCGCGAGCTGGTGACCGAGCCGGCGAACGTTCTCTACCCGGTAAGCTTCGTCGAGCGCGCGCGCGCGCTGGAAGAGGTCGGGGTGTCGATCGAGGTGCTGGACGAGTCGCAGATGCGCGATCTGGGCATGGGCGCTCTCCTCTCCGTTACGCTCGGCTCCGACCAGGAGGCGCGCCTGCTCGTCATGCGGTGGAACGGCGGCGCGTCGGGCGACAAGCCCGTGGTGTTCGTGGGGAAGGGCGTGACCTTCGATTCCGGCGGTATCTCGCTGAAACCCGGTGCCGGCATGGAGGACATGAAGTGGGACATGGGTGGCGCCGCCGCCGTCACCGGTGCCCTGATGGCGATCGCCGGGCGCAAGGCGAAGGCGAACGTCGTCGGCATCTGCGGGCTGGTCGAGAACATGCCGGACGGAAAGGCGACACGGCCCGGTGATGTGGTGACTTCCATGTCCGGCCAAACCATCGAGGTGATCAACACCGACGCCGAGGGTCGGCTGGTCCTGTGCGACGCGCTCCATTATGCCCAGGACCGGTTCGCGCCCGAGGTGATCGTCGACCTGGCGACCCTGACCGGCGCGATGCTGATCGCGTTGGGCCACGAGCAGGCCGGCGTATTCTCGAATGATGACGATCTGGCGGCGCGCCTGGTGGCGGCGGGTGCCGCTTCGGGCGATCCCGTCTGGCGCCTGCCGCTCGGCGCGGCCTACGACAAGCTGATCGACTCGCCGATCGCCGATATGAAAAATGTTGGCGGCCGCGCGGCCGGATCCATCACCGCCGCGCAGTTCCTGCAACGCTTCATCCACGAAGGCGTCAAATGGGCGCATCTGGACGTCGCGGGCATGGTTTGGGCCGACAAGCCGGGCGCCACCTGGGACAAGGGCGCCACCGGCTTTGGCGTGCGCCTGCTCGACCGCTTCGTGGCGGACGTGTTCGAGGACTGATGCGGTTCGATTTCTACCAGTTGGAGCGTGACGGCCCGGATCGCGTCGTGCCGATGCTGGCCGACAAGGTGCTGTCGGCCGGCAAGCGCCTGTCGATCGGCTGTCTCGATACCCGTGAGCGGGCTGGCTTGTCGGAGGCGCTGTGGACGCACGGCGACGCGAGCTTTCTGGCGCACGGACCGGTGGACGGTCCCGATGCGGACCGCCAGCCGATCCTGCTGGGCGAGCACCCGTCCCGCGCGAATGGTGCGACCCTGGCGCTGATCGCGGACGGCCAGTGGCGGGAGTCCGAAGGGGGGCTGGAGCGCGTGCTGTTCCTGTTCCGGCCCGACGAGGTCGCCGGCGCTCGGGACCGCTGGAAACAGCTGATCGACGCCGACCGGCATTATTGGGCGCAGGATGAGGAGGGACGGTGGCGAGAACGCGGTTGAGCGTTCCAGGCGCGCCGCGCCTTGCCGCCCTCACCGACCCCGGCTAGGGCGCGCGCCAACGCAACATCGTAAATCCGGAGCCACCATGTCGACCACGCGCACCTTTTCGATCATCAAGCCCGACGCCACGCGCCGCAACCGCACCGGCGCGGTCACTCGGATGTTGGAAGAGGCCGGTCTGCGGGTGGTCGCCTCGAAGCGCATCCGGATGACGCGCGACCAGGCCGAGGGCTTCTACGCGGTCCACAAGGATCGGCCGTTCTTCGGCGAACTGGTCGACTTCATGATTTCCGGACCCGTGGTGGTCCAGGTCCTGGAGGGCGAGGACGCCGTCAAGCGGAACCGCGATGTGATGGGCGCGACCAATCCGAAGGACGCCGAACCCGGCACGATCCGCGCCGAGCATGCGGAGTCGATCGAGGCGAACTCCGTCCATGGATCGGACAGCGCGGAGAACGCGGCCACGGAAATCGCCTATTTCTTTAACGACGACGAGATCGTCGGCTAGCCGGGTAGAGCCCGCTCGGCCGCGGGGTCGGACCCGGCGGCGAGCTGGCGTGCATAATCGGCCAAGACCCGCGGGTAAAGCTGATGCTCCGCGATCAGGACCCGCGCCGCCAGAGAGATGGGCGTGTCGTCAGGTCGGACCGCGACGCTAAGCTGGCCGAGCACTTGGCCCGCATCCAGCTCTGCCGTCACGAGATGCACTGAACAACCGGTCTGAGCGTCGCCAGCGGACAGCGCGCGCGCGTGGGTGTCGAGCCCCTTGTGGCGGGGCAGGAGAGAGGGATGGATGTTGAGCATCCGCCTCGCCCAGCCACCGACGAAGTCCGGTGACAGGACGCGCATATAACCGGCGAGCGCCACCAGTTCCGCCCCGTGGTCGACCAGCTCTCTCTGCAAGGTGGCCTCCTGTTCCGCCTTCGTCCGACCTTGGATCGGGACCACTGCCGTGGTCAGGCCCTCGTCCCGGGCGAAGCGCAGTCCGAGCGCGTCCGGCCGATCGGACGCGACCAGAACAAGGCGGTAGGGGCTGCCGGGCAGGCGCGACGCATGGAGCAGCGCCGCCATGTTGCTGCCGGTCCCCGAAAGCAGGACGGCGACGCGCACCGGCAAGGCTCCGTCGCCGGCCGTTTCAGGCGACATGGCTGGCGGACCAGTCGGCCCGCGCGGTCCAGCTGTCGGCGGAACCGCGCACGGTGCACCCCCGCAGCCCCTCGGTGACCTGGCCGATCGGGAACACGATCTCTCCCGCCGCGGTCCATTCCTGAGTCAGCGACTCCACGTCAGCCGGAGCCACGACCGCCACCATGCCGACCCCGCAATTGAAGGTGCGCGCCATTTCCCCAGGTTCGATCGCTCCACCCGCCTGAAGGAAGGCGAGCAGGCGCGGCAGCGGCCAGCGATCCGCGTCGATGACGGCGTGGCAGCCCTCGGGTAGGATTCGGGGAACGTTTTCTAGCAGACCGCCCCCGGTGATGTGGGCCAGTCCGCGCACCCGGCCGGATTGCGCCGCCGGGAGGACGGAGCGCACATAGATGCGGGTGGGCTCCATCAGCCAGTCGATCAGCAGCCGATCGGGATCGAACCGCGCCGGGCGGTCCAGCCGCCATCCGTTGTCCGCCACCAGCTTTCGCACCAGCGAATAGCCGTTGGAGTGCACGCCGGTCGATCCCAGCCCCAGCAGCACGTCGCCCGGGCGGATCGCGTCTCCCGTCAGCAGGCGACCGCGCTCGACCGCGCCGACACAAAACCCGGCCAGATCGTAATCGCCCTCGGCGTACAAACCCGGCATCTCCGCCGTCTCGCCCCCGATCAGCGCGCAACCCGCCTGTCGACACCCCTCCGCGATCCCGGCGATCACGCGCTCCGCCTGAGCGGTGTCGAGGTGGCCCGTGGCGTAATAGTCGAGGAAGAACAGCGGCTCCGCGCCCTGTACCAGCAGATCGTTGGCGCACATGGCCACCAAGTCAATGCCGACCCCGTCATGCCGGTCGCCGTCGATCGCCAGCTTCAGCTTCGTGCCGACACCGTCGTTGGCGGCGACCAGAAGCGGGTCGGAATAGCCCGCCGCCTTGGGATCGAACACGCCGCCAAATCCACCCAGCGCCGCGTCCGCCCCGGGCCGGCGCGTGGCGCGCGCCAGGGGTGCGATGGCGCGGACCAGCGCATTGCCGGCCTGGATGTCCACCCCGGCGTCGGCATAGGTCGTGGGGCGGGGAGGGGGGCTGTTCATGGCCACCGCCTAACCCACAACCCGCTTGGATTTCCACTGCCGCTTGGGCAAGAGAGTGCGCGATGCCCGTCCGAGCGATCCCCACCCGGTCCGGCGCGGCCGCGCTCGCCTGCGCCGTCGCGTTCGCAGCGGCGGTCGGACCGTCCGCCGTGGCGCAGATCGACGGGGGGCAGCGCGGCGTGGCACCCGTCAACTCCGACGCCTCTTACGAGGTGCATGGCATCGGCGTGGACGTGCGCGGCAAGACTGGCCAGGCCGCGCGTGAGGATGGTTGGAAGCTCGCGATGCGAGAGGGCTGGAGCCGGCTGTGGGGCAAGATGCGCGGCGGCCCCGCGCCCACCCTGTCCGAGGCGCAGCTGTTGGGCATCGTGTCGGGCGTGATCGTGGAGGACGAACAGGCCGGCCCATCGCGCTATGTCGCGCGGTTGGGCGTGATGTTCGACCGCGCGCGCGCGGGACAGGTGCTGGGCGTGGCAGGCGCCAGCCGTCGCTCCGCGCCCCTGCTGGTCGTGCCCGTCTTTTGGGACGGCGGCGTGCCGATGAGCTACGAACGTCGCAACGAGTGGCAGCGCGCCTGGGCCCGGTTCAACACCGCCGACTCCCCGATCGACTATGTGCGCCTGACCGGCGTCGGAGCGGACCCGCTGCTTGCCAACGCCATGCAGGCGGGGCGCGGCGACCGGCGCTGGTGGCGCGTGGTCCTCGACAGCTATGGGGCGGCCGACGTCGTCCAGCCGGAAGTGTGGCTGCAACGCCGCTGGCCCGGCGGCCCTGTCGCCGCGACCTTCGTGGCCAAGGAAGGGCCGGATGGCCAGGTTCTGGGGCGCTTCGAACTGACGGCCTCCTCGGCCGATGCTCTGCCGGCCCTGCTGGACCGCGGGGTGCGCCGGTTGGACGAGCTCTACACCCGGGCGCTGGCCGGCGGGTCCCTGAGGCCCGATCCCACCCTCGTCATCGAACAGCCCGCCGAAGACCTCGCCCCGCCGGAGCAGGTCGTGGAGACCGCCGCCGAACCGGAGCCCAGCGAGGACCCCTTGGTGGAGAGCGCTGTCCCAGTGACCGTGCCCGGTGTGCCACCCGCGACGCCCCCGCCGGCGGTGCAGAGTCTGACCGTACAGGTCGCTACTCCGGACGCGGCGTCCGTCACGGCCGCCGAGAGCGCGCTGCGCGGCGTCCCCGGGGTTCAGGGTGCCAGCACCACATCGACCGCGGTGGGCGGGACCTCCGTGCTGCGGGTCGCCTTTGCCGGCGATCTGGACACCCTGGCGCTCGCATTGCGGGCACGCGGCTGGACGGTCACATCCGGCGCGGGCGCGCTGCGGATTTCCCGATGACGACGGTGAGCGCCCGTGGCGGCCTCCAGCTCAGCCTGGCGCTCGACGTCCACCAGCCGGACCTGCAGCTGATCGTCACCCCAGCGAACGCGGACATCGTGGCGACCCTAGAGCGTCCGGATCGCTGGCTGGCGCACACCATGGTTCTGGCGGGACCTAGGAAGTCTGGGCGCAGCCTGCACGCCCGCCTGGCCGCGACTCTCGGCGCGCGCGTGCTGGATGGTGCGGACCTGCGTGACGAAGGCGAGCTGTTCGCCGCGTGGAACCGGGCGCAGTCCACGAAGGAGCCGCTGCTGCTGGTGGCGGAGCGCGCGCCGCCGGGATGGCAGCCCGACCTGGCCGATCTGCGATCGCGGCTGGGCGCGGTGAGCGTCGCCACGCTCCGCCATCCCGACGACGCGTTGGCCGACGGTCTGCTGGAAAAACTGTTGCTGGGCCGGGGCATCCGGTCGACGCCCGCGTCGCGTTCGGCGGCCTTGACCCGACTGGAGCGGACCCATCTGGCGATCGTCCGCTTTGTCGACGCTCTGACACCCGGCCAATCGTTGATGCGACAGGGCGGCGGGCATCACGCCCAGTCACTCGCCGCGTGAACACATCGAGCCGGCCCGAGACCAGACCGGGTCGAGTGGAGGCCGGCCCGCCCCCCGCCCCCGCAGACCGCAAGGACCGATCGCGTTACTTCAATCGCGAACTGTCCTGGCTCGCCTTCAATGAGCGGGTGCTGGAGGAGGCGGCGAACCGACGCCATCCGTTGCTGGAGCGCCTGCGGTTCCTGTCGATCTCTGGCTCCAACCTCGACGAGTTTTTCATGGTGCGGGTGGCCGGCCTGAAGGGTCATGCCAGCCAGGGCGTCGACACCCTGTCCGTCGACGGCCTGTCCGCGAACCAGCAGCTGCTGGCGATCGCCGAGACATCCGGAGCGCTGATCGACGCCCAGCGCGAGATACTGGCCGGGCTGGAAAAGGAGCTGGAGGAGGCGGGGCTGGACCTGCTGGATCCCGGCGAGCTTGCGGAGCTGTCGACAGCGGATGCCGACTGGCTCGTCGATCATTTCCGATGCCAGCTGCTGCCCGTGCTCACCCCGCAGGCGCTCGATCCGTCGCATCCGTTCCCCTTCGTCCCGAACCGGGGCTTGAGCGTCGTCTTCGACCTCGTGCGTCTGTCGGACAGGTCGCAGGTGCGAGAGCTGGTGATGATCCCGCAGGGCATCTCCCGCTTCGTGCGCCTGCCGGGCGAACCCGCGCGCTATGTGGCGATGGAAACGCTTATCCGTTTCCACTCCGCCGTACTGTTCCCTGGCTTCACGGTCAAAGGAGCGGGCGCGTTCCGCATCCTGCGGGACGGCGATATCGAGATCGAGGAGGAGGCGGAGGACCTGGTCCAGCACTTCCGGTCCGCCATCAAGCGTCGGCGGCGCGGGCGAGTCATCCGGCTGGATATCGAGGCCGGCATGAGCGACGGGCTGACGCAGCTGGTCCGCTTTGAACTGGGCGATGGGGATGCGGACGTGAGCGAGGTGTCCGGGCTGCTGGGCATGGCGGACCTCGACGAACTGGTGGCGGAGGACCGATCCGACCTGAAGTTCGACAGCTTCGTGGCACGCTTTCCAGAGCGCATCCGTGAATATGACGGCGACTGTTTCGCGGCAATCCGGGCGAAGGACATCGTCGTCCAGCATCCGTACGAGACTTTCGACGTGGTGCTCGCCTTCCTGCGGCAGGCCGCCGCCGATCCGGACGTCGTCGCTATCAAGCAGACGCTCTATCGCGCCGGCAAGCAATCGGCGGTGATCCGCGCGCTCATCGACGCGGCGGAAGCGGGCAAGTCGGTGACCGCCGTCGTCGAATTGAAGGCGCGGTTCGACGAAGAACAGAACCTGATGTGGGCCGCCGCCCTCGAACGCGCCGGCGTCCAGGTCGTCTATGGCTTTCAAGATTGGAAGACTCACGCGAAGATCAGCATGGTGGTCCGGCGCGAAGGCGACGAACTGGCGACTTACTGTCATTTCGGAACGGGCAATTACCACCCCGTGACCGCGCGAATCTACACGGACCTGTCCTTTTTCACGGCGGACGCCACCATTGCACGCGACGCCACGCAGATCTTCAACTACATCACTGGGTATATTGACCCGCCGTCTCTGGCTAAGCTGTCAATGAGTCCGGTCGATCTACGGTCCAACGTCGCCGCGCGGATCGATGGTGAGATCGCCCGCGCCAAGGCCGGCCAGCCGTCGGGTATATGGGCGAAGATGAACTCGCTGGTCGACCCGGACATCATCGACCGTCTGTACGCCGCGAGCGCGGCCGGGGTGCCTATCGATCTGATCGTGCGGGGCATTTGCTGCCTGAAGCCGCAAGTGGCGGGTCTGTCCGACACCGTGCGGGTGCGGTCCGTGGTCGGTCGGTTCCTGGAGCATTCGCGTATCTGGGCCTTTGGGAACGGCGCCGCGCTGCCGAATGACGGGGCTGCCGTCTTCATCTCGTCCGCCGACTGGATGCCGCGCAATTTCGATCGCCGGATCGAATATATGCTGCCCATCGAGAACCCCACCGTGCACGACCAGGTGCTCGACCAGGTGTTGCTGGCGAATCTTCTGGACACGGAACAGAGTTGGGAGCTGCAGCCGGATGGGTCCTATCGCCGTCTCGACGGCGGCGAGCGACCGTTCAACCTGCACCGCTACTTCATGAACAATCCGTCGCTGTCCGGCCGAGGCGAGGCGCTGACCCACGAAGGCGAAGTGCCGACCCTGCCCCTGCCTCGCCATGGGCCCGGCGCAGCGCGGGAATGATCGGACCGCCGCCCAGGGTCGTCATCGACATCGGGTCCAACTCCGTGCGGCTGGTCATCTATGTTGGGCCGGCCCGCGCGCCGCTGTCGATCTTCAACGAAAAGGTCACCGCCGGGCTGGGCCGCGATGTCGGCCGCACGGGACGGATGGGGGAGGAACCGCGACAGCGCGCGTTGTCCGCGATCCGGCGCTTCATCCGGCTGGCGGTGGCGTTCGGCGTGGAGCGGCCGCGCATCGTCGCGACGGCCGCGGTCCGCGATGCCGAGGACGGTCCCGTGTTCGCCGAGGCGGTGCGGATGCTAGGCCACGGATTGGACGTGTTGAGCGGGGGTGACGAAGCTCGCATGGCCGCTCTTGGGGTCCTGGCCGGCCTGCCCGACGCGGACGGGGTCGTGGCCGATCTGGGCGGCGGCAGCCTGGAACTCGTTCGTGTCGATGGCGCCGGCGCTGGTGCCGGCGTCTCTCTGCCGCTGGGAGTGCTGCGGCTCGGCCCCTTTCTAATGGACAAACGGTTGAAGCTGGCGCGCACGATCGCGGACGGGTTGAAGGTGGCCGCGTGGCAGGCGGGCGAGGCGGGACGCACGCTGTATCTCGTGGGCGGGTCCTTCCGATCGCTCGCCTCGCTCGACCTCGCCTGGCGCGGCCGCACAGCTCCGGCGCTGCACGGCCTGGCGATCGCTCCCGAACGCGCCGGCGAGCTGCGTCGGCGTCTGGGCCGAGCGGGTGCCGAGGCGATCGCCGGCCTCCCCGGCGTCTCCGCCAGCCGGCGTCCGCAAATGCCGGCCGCCGCCGCCATGCTGGACGTGCTGGTGCAGGAGCTGAAGCCCGCCAGCCTGATCGTCTCTGCCACCGGCCTGCGCGAAGGCGTGCTGTTCGACGCGCTGACCGAGCACGAGCGCGCGGCCGATCCGCTGATCGAGGCGGTGCGGTTCGAGGCGGCCACCGCGTCCATCGGCCGGGAGCAGGGGTCCGGTGCGGCGATCGACGATTGGATCGCGCCGGTGTTCGACGACCCGCCCGCGCTTGCCCGATTGCGGCTGGCGGCCGCGCACCTGGCCGGCACCGGCTGGCGCGCGAACCCGTCCTTCCGCGCCGAACGCGCGGCGGAGACGGCGTTCCACGGGAACTGGATCGGCGTGGACGCCCGGGGTCGCGCGATGATGGCCGCGGCGATGGACGCGTGTTTCGGCGGCGGTTCGGGTCTGCGGGACCAGATCGCCGCATGGTGCGACGCCCCGGCCTTGTCGAGGGCGCGACAATGGGGACTGGCCCTGCGCCTGGCGCAGCGGTTCGGCGGCGGTTCGGTGGCTGGCCTGGCGGACGGTCGCCTGGTGCGGGCAAGCAGACTCGAACTGCGGCTGAACGGGTCCGTCCCGGCCGGCGAAGTGGTCGAGCGGCGTCTGCGGCAGCTGGCGGACGCGCTCGACACCGAGGCTATCGTCACCGATGCGTGAGGCCCCCGCCTCTCAACCGCACCGAGCGCTCGTGACGACCATTTGCCGATCGTACTCGACCGTCAGTCGATCCGCCCGATAGTCCATCGTCAGCGCCGCGCCAGGCGGTGCCCAGCGGAGGGTCGTGGCTTCGCTCGCCGTCAGCATCGCCGCGCCGAGGTCCGCCGAGGCGCGCTGGCCCAGGAAGCGCTGGGCGGGCATCTGGCGGCAATCCCCGGCGCCGAGGTCAATGGGCGCGTCCTCGTTCCGCATGGCGGACCCCTCCGGAGGAACCGGATCGGCGGGGAGGGACTGGCAGGCGGTCAGCGCGCCCATTGCGATGGCCAGGGTGACGGTCCGCCGCAGTTTCACGCTTCCAACCGGCTGAGCGCCAGCCGGCCATCCGCCACGGCGAAGCCCACCCGCCCATCGACCAGATCGAGCGCCTCGTGGCCGAACACGTCGTAACGCCAGCCTTGCAGCAGGGCGAGGTCGTCGCGCAGACCGCCCGCCAGCTGGTCCAGTTCGCCCCCGCGCGCGATCAGTCGGCTGGCGACCCCCAGCTCGCTTGAGCGGATCTTCAGCAACAGCTTCAACAGGTCGCCGACCAGCTTGGACTGCTTGCCGCCGCCTCGGCCGCGGCGCTCCGTGTCCGGCATCTCGTCGTCCGACAGTGGCTGCGCAGTGGCGAGCGCCGCCATCACCGCGCGTCCGCCCTCGTTGTTGGCCCAGCCGCCGGACAGCCCCCGCACCTTCGCCAAGTCGGCCTGCGCGCGGGGCGGGTTCAGGGCCAGGTCGCCCATGGTTTCGTCCTTCATCACCCGACCGCGTGGCAGATCCCGTTTCTGCGCGAAGCCCTCTCGCCAGGCGGCGAGCGGCTTCAGCCGGCCGAGCACGACCGGCTTGCGGCTGGCGATCTTCACGCGCCGCCAGGCGAGGTCCGGATCGGTGCGGTAGTTCTCGGGGTCCGCCAGCCGCTCCATTTCATCGTTCAGCCACAGGCCCCGCCCGGTCGCGCGCAGGCGATCGAGCATTTTGGGGAACAGCGCTGCCAGGTGAGTCACGTCACCGATGGCGTAGTCGAGCTGCTTGGCAGTCAGCGGACGCTGCGCCCAATCGGTGAAGCGCGCGCCCTTGTCCACGGTTTCGCCCAGCCAGTCGTCGACCAACTGGACATAGCCGATCTGTTCGTTCTCGGAGAGCGCCATCTGGGCGATCTGCGTATCGAAGAGCGGGTGCGGGGTCTTGCCGGTCAGATTGTAGACGATCTCGATGTCCTGCGACCCGGCATGGACGACTTTCAGCACCTCCTCGTTATTCACCAACAGGTCGAGGAGCGGGGTGAGGTCGATGCCGGCGGCCATCGGGTCCACCGCCGCGGCCTCGTTGGCGTCGCCGATCTGGATCAGGCAGAGGATCGGCCAATAGGTGTTCTCCCGCATGAACTCCGTGTCCACCGCCACGAAGGGAGAACGGGACAGGCGTTCGCACAGCGCGGCCAGCGTGTCGGTGTCGGTGATGAGCGGGTGGATGTGCATGGGTCGTCTATGCCCCGCGTGCGTCCGGGTGGAAAGTGTCGGGGCGACCCGCTAACCGCCGCACCAGCCCTCTGACCGAAAGCTCATGCCATGCATCCCTATCGCACCCACAGCTGCGCCGACCTGCGCCCTACGGACGTGGGTGAGCGGGTCCGGCTGGCCGGGTGGGTGCACAGGAAGCGGGATCATGGCGGTCTGCTGTTCGTCGACCTTCGCGATCACCATGGCATCACCCAGATCGTCTGCAACGCGGGCACGGAGGCGCTCGCCACTCTGGAACGGTTGCGGCCCGAAAGTGTGGTCAGTGTCGCGGGCGAGGTCGTCGCGCGCTCGCCTGACACGGTGAACGCCGATCTGCCGACCGGCGAGGTGGAAGTGCGCGCAGATGCCGTGCAAGTGCTCTCCGCCGCGGCTGAGCTGCCGATGCCGGTGTTCGGCGATGCGGAATATCCCGAGGACATCCGACTTCGGCACCGCTATCTCGACCTGCGGCGCGACAAGGTCCACGCCAACATCCTGCTGCGGTCGCAGGTCATCTCGTCGATCCGCCGCCGGATGATCGATGGCGGCTTCATCGAGATCCAGACCCCGATCCTGACCGCCAGCTCGCCAGAGGGCGCGCGCGACTACCTCGTGCCCAGCCGGGTCCATCCCGGTCGCTTCTATGCGCTTCCGCAAGCGCCGCAGATGTTCAAGCAGCTGCTGATGGTGGCGGGGTTCGACCGATATTTTCAAATCGCGCCCTGCTTTCGCGACGAGGACGCTCGCGCCGACCGCTCGCCGGGCGAATTCTACCAGCTCGATTTCGAAATGAGCTTCGTCACGCAAGACGATGTTTTCGCGGCGATCGAGCCGGTGCTGCACGGCGTCTTTTGCGAGTTCGCGGACTGGCAGGGCAAGGGTCGGGTGGTGTCCGACCTGCCTTTCCGGCGCATCGCCTATCGGGACTCGATGCTGAGATACGGGAACGACAAGCCCGACCTTCGCAATCCCATCGAAATCGCGGACGTGTCCGACCTGTTCGCCGGGTCCGGCTTTGGCCGGTTCGCGGACATCGTCGCCGGCGGCGGCGTGGTCCGAGCGATCCCGGCGCCGGGGAGTGCCGAACGCAGTCGGAAGTTCTTCGACGACATGAACGGCTGGGCACAAGGCGAGGGCTTTGCCGGCCTGGGCTATGCGACCCGCAAGGGTGGGGAGTGGGGCGGCCCCATCGCGAAGAACCACGGCGGCGACGGCATGGCTCTCATCGCGGAGCGCCTAGGCCTTGGCGCCGACGACGGCGTCTTCTTCGCGGCCGGCGACGAGGCGACCGCCGTGCGCCTGGCGGGTCTGGCGCGCACGCGGGCGGGCGAGCAGCTGGGCCTGATCGATGCGGATCGCTTTGAATTCTGCTGGATCGTCGACTTCCCGATGTACGAACGCGATCCGGACACCGGCCGAATCGACTTTTCCCACAATCCGTTCTCGATGCCGCAAGGAGAGCTGGAGGCGTTACAGACGAAGGATCCGCTGGACGTGCTCGCCTGGCAGTACGACATCGTCTGCAACGGGGTCGAATTGTCGTCCGGGGCGATCCGCAATCATCGGCCGGACATCATGTTCAAGGCGTTCGAGATCGCGGGCTATTCGCGCGACGATGTCGAGCGCGACTTCGCCGGCATGATCAACGCCTTCCGCTATGGCGCGCCGCCGCACGGTGGCTCCGCGCCCGGAGTGGACCGGATCGTCATGCTGCTGGCGGACGAGCCGAACATCCGGGAGGTGATCGCCTTCCCGATGAACCAGCGCGCCGAAGACCTGATGATGGGCGCGCCCGGTCAGGTCACCGCTCGGCAGCTGGACGAGCTGCACATCCAGCTGAAGCCCACCGCCAAGACACAGGGGTCCGCTGCGACCCGACTGGTCGCGCCCGAGTAGCGACCCGTTGTCGCGCCTTCGTCCGGGCGGTAGCCTGCTGCGTCTCGGAAAGCGAAAGGCGGGTCGGTGATGGTGGAGCGGCAGGACGACGCACAAGCCGATACCCTTCTCGCCGGTGTCGAGCTGGGTGGGACAAAGTGCCTGGCGGTGCTCGGCCGCGCGGGCGAGCTGCTCGATCGTCGTCGCTTTGAAACGCAGGGGCCTGCGGACACGCTGAACCGGCTGGTGGAGCAACTCGCGGATTGGCACGAGCGGCATACCGTCGAGGCAATCGGCATCGCGGCTTTCGGGCCAATCGCGGTCGACCCGGCGCGTGAGGACTTGGGCACGATCGGAGTGACGCCAAAACCCGGGTGGAGCGGGGTGGACGTGGTCGCCCCCTTCCGCCGGCTTCGCCTTCCGATCGCGGTCGACACCGATGTGAACGGCGCCGCCTTGGCCGAGACGCTGTGGGGAGCCGGGCAGGGGCTGAGCGACCTCGCCTACGTCACCGTCGGCACGGGGATCGGCGCGGGTCTGATTGTCCAGGGCAAGCCGGTTCACGGGCGCTGGCATCCGGAGGCCGGTCACCTCCGGCTGCATCGCTTGCCAGGCGATGACTTTCCGGGGCTGTGCCCCTTTCACCGCGACTGTGTGGAGGGACTGGTGGCCGGCCCAGCCGTCGAAGCGCGCACCGGGCGGCGGGGCGAAGACTTGCCGGCGGATCACCCGGTCTGGACGCTTGTGGGGACACAGCTGGGCGCGCTCGCCGCCACGCTGCGCCTGACGGTCTCTCCGCAGCGCGTGCTGTTCGGAGGCGGTATACCAATCGGCCAGCCGCAATTGCTGCCGATCATCCGTTCGGCGGCGGCCGAGCAGTTGGCCGGGTATCTGGGTCCACCGGATGAGGAGGACGCAATCCAGTTCGCCGGCCTGGGACGCGATGCCGGCCCGCTCGGCACCATCGCGCTCGCCCTCTCCGCGGCGGACGAGCGGGTGGCCTTCAGCCGAGACGCGGGCGGATGAACCGTTCGATCGCGTCGGCCACCCCATCCTGGTTGTTGGTGGTCGCGACCTGATCGGCCCGTTCGCGCACATGGGCGCTGGCCTGTCCCATCGCGATGGACAGACCCGCTCGCGCGAACATCGGCAGATCGTTATTCTGATCGCCGAGCACCGCGATCCGGTCGGTCGGCACTCCATAGGCCCGAGCCAGCGCTTCCAGGCCGTCGCCCTTGTTCGCCTCGGGCGCGGTGATATCCAGATAGTAGGGTTGCGAGAGCACGACGTGCGCGCGGCCGTCGGCAAGGCGCTGGACCTGCTCTTCCAATCGGCCGAGCCGCTCGGCGTCGTCGCAGACGGCCACCAGCTTGTCGATCCGCCCGAGGCGGCTGTCCAGCGTGTCGGTCACGATCGGTTGCACACCGGCGGACCGCACTTCGCGCGCAGTGTGAACATCGTCCTGACCATCGGCGAGCCAATCGCCATCGGCAAAGGCCCAGCACAAGATGTCCGCGCCTTTGATGGTCGTGATCAAGCGAGAGGCCAAATCGCCCTCGAGCCTGTGAGGCGTTCCAACGGTTCCGGCCGCGTCGAACACGGTGCCGCCATTGAAGGCGCAACATGGACCGTCGATGCCCAGCCTCTCCATGATCCAGCCTAGACCGGACGGCGGTCGAGCGCTGATGAGCGCTACCGGGGTTCCCCCCGCGATCAGTGACTTAACGGCGGCTTCGTTCCCGTCCGACAACTCCTTGTCGTCGTTCGCCAGGGTTCCGTCGACATCGCTGACGACCAGTCCGATGCCGCTCACGCGGCGACCCGGCCGTCGCTCACTGCGGCACCTCGACATGGCCACCGAAGCCGAACCGCATCGCGGAGAGCAGCTTGTCGCCGAAGGTGGAGTCGACCCGGCTGCGGAAGCGGGCGAACAGCGCGGCCGACAGGACGTTCGCCGGCACGGCTTCCTCCATCGCGGCCTCGATGGTCCATCGCCCTTCGCCCGAGTCGGACACGCTGCCCGAATAGGCCTCCAGGCCGGCATCCCTGGCCAGCGCCGCCGCGGAGAGATCGAGCAGCCAGGAAGAGATGACGCTGCCGCGGCGCCAGACCTCCGCCACGTCCGGAAGGTCGATATCGAAGCGCTCATCCTCGCCCAGCTTGTCCGACGACTTGCCCTTCAGAATGTCGAAACCCTCGGCATAAGCCTGCATCAGCCCGTATTCGATGCCGTTGTGAACCATCTTCACGAAGTGGCCTGCACCGGCCGGCCCGGCATGGATGTAGCCGCGCTCAGCCCGGTCGTCGGGTGCGTCGCGGCCTTCCGTGCGCGCGATGGAACCGTATCCCGGAGCCAGAGTGTCGAAGATCGGGTCGAGGAACTCCACAGTCGCCTTCTCGCCGCCGATCATCATGCAATAGCCGCGCTCCAGGCCCCACACGCCGCCCGACGTCCCCACATCGACATAGTGGAACCGCCCCTCGGCGCACTGCTTGGCGCGGCGAATATCATCCTTGTAGAAGGTGTTGCCGCCGTCGATGATGATGTCGTCGGGTTCCGCTAGGTCGGCCAGCGCCGCCACGGTGTCCTCCGTCGGCTTTCCGGCTGGCAGCATGACCCAGAAGATGCGGGGACTGGACAGCTTGGCCGCGACGTCGGCGAGCGAGTCGGCACCGTCCGCACCCTCATTCATCAGACCCTGAACGGCGTCCGGCTTGCGGTCGTAACCCACGACGGAGTGGCCACCCTTCATCAGGCGGCGCGCGATATTGGCACCCATTCGGCCCAAGCCGATCATGGCTAACTGCATGGCAAATTCCTCTTATGTGTTCAGGGCCGACTCGACCGCGCGGCGCAGCGCGCTCATCCCTCCGCCGCTCTTTAGGTGCACCCGGAGCACCCGCTGACCTCGCTCCCGCAGCACGTCGGTGTCGCCGAGAGCCTGCGCCAACTGGACCGTGCCGAAACTCGCCCGGTGGTCGGGGATCGCAAGATCGGGGTCGGCGTCGCGCGTGACGACGAGGAACACTCCGGTCTTCGGTCCACCCTTGTAGGCCTGACCCGTCGAGTGGAGGAAGCGAGGTCCGAAGCCGGCCACCGTCGCGACGCCCTTGGCCCGCATCACCGCACGCCGGATGGCGGTCACCTCAGCCTCGTTCTCCTCGTCGCGCGCCAGGTAGGCGAGCACTCCGAAATAGCGTCCGGGGGTCAGGGCGGAGAGGTGAGCGGCCAAGAGGGCGGTCGGGTCCGCCGCGGCGAAGCGGTCGGGGCCGCCGGCAAAGACGGCCAGGTCCGCATCCTCCGCCGTGGCCGCGCCTTCCTCCAGCGTGCCTGACGTCTCGTATGCGTCCACCAGCTTGCGGGTGGCGACCTTCGCGTCCTCCACGTCGGGTTGGTTGAACGGGTCGATGCCCAGGACTGCGCCCGCGATGGCGGTCGCCACCTCCCACCGGACGAACTCCTGCCCGACCTGCATCGGGTCGGCCACGGTGATCCGCACCACCGGCTGCCCCGCCTGGGCGAGCGCGGTCAGACCGTCTTCGAGCGCCACGTCGCGGTCGCCCGCCAGATGAAGGTGTACGAACAGGCGGTCGGTGCCGTATTCGTCAGGCGTCCCGATCGGCTCACCGTCCACCGGCACAATGCCGACCCCCTGCTTACCCGTCGACTCGGCCAGCAACTGCTCCAGCCACGCGCCGATCGGGGCGAGCCCGGGCGAGGGCAGGATGGTCAGCTTGTCACGACCGGCACGCGCCGCCTCTCCCAGAACTATCCCCAGACGCACACCAGGGTTGACGGCCGGCGGGGCGTCGGGCCCGCAGGACAGCACCATCGGCTGAGTTCTCGCCACGAAGTCGCGGACGTCGAGGCCCAAGATGGCCGCGGGGACCAAGCCGAAGTTCGACAGCACGGAATAGCGGCCCCCGATGCTGGGCTCGCCGTGGAACAGATGGGCGAAGCCCTTGTCCCTTGCGGCGGCTTCCAGCTTCGATCCCGGATCCGTCACCGCGACGAAATGTCCGCCCTCGCCACCCGCTTGCTCCCAGAAATAGGCCCGCAGCAGTTCCGGCTCGAGCGTCGATCCGGATTTCGATGAGACGATGAACAGAGTGTCGGCCGGCTCGATGGCGTCGCGAACGGCGGCGATCTGATCGGGGTCGGTTGTGTCGAGGACGTGCAGTGTCGGACCGTCGGCTGAGTCCCCGAACATTCGAGCCAGCACCTCTGGACCCAGGCTGGACCCGCCCATTCCCAAAAGGACCGCGTCGGAATAGCTTCGCGCTTCGGTCGACAGCGCCTCCAGCCGGTCGAGATCGACCGCGTCGCCGCGCGCGGCGGTCAGCCAACCGACCCAATCGCCCTCGTCGGTGCCGGTCCACAGCGTGGCATCGCCGTCCCACAGCCGGCGCGACCAGCCGTCGCTTGCCGCCTCGGCCAGTCGCTTGTCCACCGCGTCCTGCAAGGCGGAGGGCAGGGTCGTCGTCATGCCATTCAGGCGATCGCCCAGGAAGGCCGCGCGCTTGTCCGCCACTGCGCCAAGCAGCTGGTCGGCCGCGTCGGAAAAGGATTGAACACCAGCATCGACCAGATCGGACGTGACCTGGTCCAGATCCAGCGCGAGCCGGTCCGCATCGTCCAGCACTGCGCGAGCGGCGTCGACGTCGGCCGTGAGTGTCTGCCCCACCGTGCCGCGATCCCGGAACGCCTCCATCGTCTTGGGAGGCATCGTGTTGACCGTGTCGGGGCCGATCAGCTGGTCGACATACAGCGTGTCGGGGTAGTCGGGGTCCTTGACGCCCGTGGAGGCCCAAAGCAGCCGTTGCGGCATCGCGCCCCGTTTCGCCAAAGCCTGCCAGCGCTCGCCCCCGATCATCTCCTGATACCAGGCATAGGCCAGCTTCGCGTTGGCAATCGCCACTTTCCCGCGCAGGCTCTTCAGCGTCGCAGCGTCATCGTTACCCGCCGCGATCCGCTCGTCGATCTTGCCGTCGATCACCGTGTCGATCCGGCTGACGAAGAAACTGGCGACGCTGGCGATCCGGTCGATTGGCTGTCCGTCCGCGACCCGCGCCTCCAACCCGGCGAGGAACGCCTCGGCCACGGCCTGGTATGCGCTTTGGGAGAACAGCAAGGTCACGTTGATGTTCAGACCGTCGGCGATCAACTGGCGGATCGCTGGGGTGCCAGCGTCGGTGCCGGGAACCTTGACCATCAGATTGGGTCGGTCGACCGCGGCCCACAGGCGCTTGGCCTCCGCGATCGTCGCGTCCGTGTCCATCGCGAGATAGGGCGAGACTTCCAGGCTGACATAGCCGTCCCGCCCGGCGAGCCGTTCGTAGACGGGCATCAGGTCGTCGGCCGCCGCCTGAATGTCGGCGATCGCCTGCGCCTCATACGTGTCCACCACGGACGCGTCGGCGCGGCCCAGATGGGTCCGGAAACCCTCGTCATACGCCGCCGTGTGACCCATCGCCTTTTCAAAGATCGAAGGGTTCGAGGTGACACCGGTCACCGCATCGTCGCGCACCAGCGTCCGAAGCTCGCCACCGGCCAGATAGGTGCGGTCCACGAAATCCAGCCATACGGCCTGCCCGGCCTCGTTCAGCGCGTTCAGCCGTCCGGTCATCGGCGGGACTCCTCGATCAGGGTTCGTGCGCTGCGGCACACATTGTCGACGGTGAAGCCGAACTTCTCCTGCAATTTCGCGATCGGCGCCGACGCGCCGAAAGTGGACATGGTGATCGTGTCGCCGTCGATCCCGACATACCGGTGCCAACCCAGTTCACCCGCCTGTTCCACCGCCAGCCGCGTGATCACGGCCGGGGGCAGGACGGAGTCGCGGTAGGTCTCGTCCTGCTGTTCGAACAGGTGCCAGCTGGGCATCGAGACCACGCGTGAGCGCACCCCTTCGCCCGTCAGCCGCTCGTGCGCCTCGACCACCAGCGGCACCTCGCTGCCAGTCGCGATCAGGATCACCTCCGGTTCGCCGCCGTCGGCGTCCGCCAGGACGTAGGCACCCCGAGCCAATCCGGACGCGGCCGCGTATTTCGTACGGTCGAGGGTCGGGATCGCCTGGCGAGAGAATATCAGAGTGGTGGGCTCGTTCGTCCGGGACAGCGCCACCTTCCAAGCCTCGGCCGTCTCGTTGGCATCGCCCGGCCGAATGGTGTTCAGCCCCGGCGTGGCGCGCAGCATGGCCAGCTGTTCGATCGGCTGGTGGGTAGGTCCGTCCTCGCCCACACCGATCGAGTCGTGGGTGAACACGAAGACGACCGGCAGTTCCATGATCGCCGCCAGCCGGATCGGCGGGCGCATATAGTCGGCGAACACCAGGAACGTGCCGGTGTAGGGTCGCAGGTACGACAGCGCCATGCCGTTCGCCACCGATCCCATTGCGTGTTCGCGCACCCCGAAATGCAGGTTGCGGCCACCCGGCGTACCGGGCTCGAAGGCACCCGCCCCGTCAAATTCCAGCAAGGTCTTGGTGGATGGGGCCAGATCGGCCGCACCCCCCATCAAGGACGGCGCACGCTGCGCGATCGCGTTTAAAACCTGGCCGCTGGCGTCGCGGGACGCCATGCCCTTGGGATCCGCGGGGAAGGCGGGAATGTCGGCGTCCCAGCCATCGGGCAATGCACCCGCGCGCAGGCCGTCAATCTCCGATGCCAGATCGGGAAAGCTCTCCCGATAGCGCGCGAAAGTGTCCTCCCACTCCTTGCGCGCAGTCCCACCGCGGCTTCGCATGGGCTCGGACAAGGCCGCTCTCGCTTCGTCGGGCACACGGAACTGTGCAGCTTCCGGCCAGCCATAGAAGCGCTTGGTTTCTCGGATCGCGTCGGGACCCATGGGGTCGCTGTGCGCCTTGCTGGTGCCGGCGACCGGACTGCCATAGCCGATGATGGAGTGCACCACGATCAGGGTCGGCCGGTCGTCGGTCGCCTTGAACCGGTCGATCGCCGCACCAAAGGCCGCGCGGTCGTTGGCGTCATCGACGTGGATGACCTGCCAGCCATAACCCTCGAAGCGCTTGCCGACGTCTTCGCTGAAGGTGAGATCCGTTCCCCCTTCGATCGTGATGTGGTTGCTGTCGAACGTCCAGCACAGATTGGCGAGCCGCAGATGCCCGGCCAGCGATGCGGCCTCCTGGCTGACCCCCTCCATCATGTCGCCGTCGCCCGCGAACACATACACGTCATGATCGAACAGGGTATAACCGTCCCGGTTGTATCTGGCGGCCAGAGCGCGCTCGGCGATCGCCATGCCGACCGAGTTGCCGCAGCCCTGACCCAGCGGTCCGGTCGTGGTCTCGACGCCGGTGGTCATTCGATATTCGGGATGACCCGGCGTCTTGGAGTCGAGTTGGCGAAACGCTTTCAGATCGTCCAACCCGATCGCTGGCGACCCCGTCTTCTCTCCGTCGGCGTCGATCTCCCGCACCTCGGCGAGGTGGAGGAGAGCGTAGAGCAACAGCGAGGCGTGACCGACGGACAGCACGAAGCGATCCCGATTGGGCCAGTCGGGGGTGTCGGGATCGTAGCGGAGGTGCTTGCTCCACAGTTCGAACGCGACCGGAGCGAGCGCCATCGCCGTTCCGGGATGGCCCGACTTCGCCGCCTCCACCGCGTCCATCGCCAGCGTTCGGATTGTGTTGATCGCCGCCATCTGGGCGTCGTCTTCGACGGTCGGGGTCATATGCGGGGATCACTCCTGAAAAATGGCTGCGAAGGCTCAGCAGGGCGACCGATCGGCGCAACGCTGATCCACGGAGGCGGTGCTGAGCCACGATCCGGCGACTGTCCACCAAACCCACGTCGCGCTGGTTTGTTGCGAGGGCGGACGCCCCGCGCACTGGCGGATCAGTCGCCGGCGCGCGCGTCGTCGGTCGCATTGCCGGGGCTGTCGGCGAACGTCGGACCGTAGCGTTCGGGCGGTCCCAGCTCCGCTATGGCGCCGTCCACCTGCCGGTCCGCCGCGGCGGCGATCTCGTCGGCACGCTCGCCCAGCGCCGCCTCGTTTGTCGGCGGATCGTCCGGGGCCGCGCATCCGGCCAGCGCCAACGCCGCCAGGACGACCCTCACCGGGGTGCGCGGGGTACGCGGGTCGACAGCACTTCCGGCGCGTCCGCCATGGTCAACAGCATGGCGGTCCAGGCGGCGACATTCTGCGCCATCTGCGCCGGATCGATCTTGTCCAGGGTATCGTCCGGCGTGTGGTGCAGATCGAAATAGCGGGTGCCGTCCTGACTCATCTCGATGGCGGGCACGCCCAGGGCGGCGAGCGGACCGATATCCGGTCCACCACTGCTCTCACCCTTCCCCATGCCGATCCCCAACGGTGCCAGGGCGCGTGCGAGGCGATCGACCGCGGGCTTGGCCGCCGGGGCGAACTGGTGGTCAAAGGACCAGATGCGGTCCGCGCCGAAGTCGCTTTCCGCGCCAAAGGCGTGCGGCTCGCTGCCGTGCGCCGCCGCATAAGCCTTGCCACCCCAAAGCCCCGTCTCCTCCGACCCGAACCAGACCAGCCGAACGGTGCGCCGCCCGCCGCCCAGATCCAGCAGACGCTTCGCCGCCGCGGCGGTGATCGCGACGCCGGCCCCGTCGTCTATGGCTCCGGTCGCCAGATCCCAGCTGTCCAGATGGCCGCCGATCACGATGATCGGGGCGGACGGATCGGATCCCGGCACCTCGGCCAACACGTTGCCGGACTGGCCGGCCCCCAATTGGCGCGGAGTCAGTGTCAGATGCAGCGTGACCGGCTGGCCACCCTCCACCATGCGCACCAACTGTTCGGCGTCCGGCACGGACAGGGCACCGGCCGGGATGGGGGTGACGCCCTCCTCGAAATTCGTGTTGCCGGTGTGCGGATTGCGGTGATGGTCGGTGCCGACCGATCGGATCACGATGGCGGCCGCACCCTTCCGGCTTGCCACCGACGGACCGACGAAGCGAGCGGGTCCGAAGGCACCGTAGGACGATCCGTCCTGGGTCGCCGTCATCTGATGGCTGACAAAGGCGATGCGGCCCTTCAGCGATCCGTCCGGCACGGCCTCCAGGTCCGCCAGCGTCGGAAAATAGGCGACCGGCAGAGTCAGGCCCTTGGAACCGGTCGATGCGGAGTTCCCCAGGGCGGTGACCGCCAGGCGCTGCGGATAGGGCGCGGCCACCTCTGCCCGCTCCTCTCCCCGTACCCAGACGGGAAGCGCGAAGGGTTCGATCCGCACGTTGGCAAAGCCCATCGAGGTCAATCGCTTCACCGCCCAGTCGCGCGCGCGCGCTTCGTCCGGCGTGCCCGCCATGCGCGGTCCGACCTGCGTGGTGAGGTCGCGCACGATGCCGTAGGCCACGCGATCGGTCAGGGCGTCGGTGCGCGCCTTTGCCACCCGCGCGTCCCTGGCGGCCAGATCCGCGGGCTGCGCGTCCTCGTCCGGGGTGGCGGCCAGCTCAGGCGCGGCGACGGTCTGCGCGGCCAGGGTGGCTGGGAGGAGGAAGAGGGCGGGCAGGAGCGTGGCGCGGATCATGCGCCCGGTCTAGCGCGGCTGAGCGCCGGCGCAAACCGTGCCCGCGCCCACGTTGCCAATCGGTCCCGACAGCCGTATCTCCGCGGACGTTCTCAGACAGATCCGGAGCACGAGCGCCGCCATGGCCGCACAATACGCCTTTGTGATGAAAGACCTCACCAAGACCTTTCCCGGCGCCGCCAAGCCGGTTCTGAAGGATATCAGCCTGCAATTCTACCAGGGATCGAAGATCGGCATCGTCGGCCCGAACGGCGCCGGCAAGTCGACGCTGATCAAGATCATGGCCGGCGTCGACACCGAGTTCACCGGAGAGGCCTGGGCGGGTGAGAACATCACGGTCGGCTACCTGCCGCAGGAGCCGGAGCTCGACGCGACGAAGACCGTCCTGGAAAATGTTCGCGAAGGCGCGGGCGAAACGGCTGCAATGGTGGACCGGTTCAACGCGATCAGCGGCCTGATGGCCGATCCGCCGGCCGACGCCGACTTCGACGCGCTGATGGCGGAAATGGGCGACCTGCAGGAAAAGATCGACGCGGCGGACGGCTGGACGCTCGACAACCAGCTGGAGATCGCGATGGAGGCGCTGCGCTGCCCGCCGGGTGACGCCGCGGTGGACACGCTGTCGGGCGGCGAAAAGCGGCGCGTGGCGCTCACTCGCCTCCTGATCCAAAAGCCCGGCATCCTGCTCTTGGACGAGCCGACGAACCATTTGGACGCGGAGAGTGTCGACTGGTTGGAAAACCATCTGAAGGAATATGCCGGCGCGGTGCTGATGATCACCCACGACCGTTATTTCTTGGACAATGTGGTCGAGTGGATCCTGGAACTCGATCGGGGCAAGTACTTCCCTTACGAGGGTAACTATTCGACCTACCTGGAAAAGAAAGCCAAGCGGCTGGAGCAGGAGGAGCGCGAGGAGAGCGGTCGGCAGAAGTCGCTGTCGCGCGAACTGGAGTGGATCCGGCAGACGCCGGCCGCTCGCCAGACCAAGAGCAAAGCCCGCATCCGGAAATTCGAGCAGCTGCAGGAGGCGCAATCGGATCGCCGCCCCGGCAAGGCCCAGATCGTCATCCAGGTGCCCGAGCGGTTGGGCGGGAAGGTGATCGAGGCGGATAGTCTCACCAAGTCCTACGGCGACCGGGTGCTGTTCGAGGACCTGTCCTTTACCCTCCCGCCGGGCGGCATCGTCGGGGTGATCGGCCCGAACGGCGCAGGCAAGTCGACGCTCTTCAAGATCCTGACCGGCCAGGAACAGCCGGATGATGGCAAAGTCGCTGTCGGTGAGACGGTTAGGCTGGGCTATGTCGACCAGAGCCGCGACGACCTGGATCCCAAGCACAATGTGTGGGAGGAAATCTCCGACAGCCTGGATTACATGACCGTCAACGGGCATGAGATGTCCACACGCGCCTATGTCGGAGCCTTCAACTTCAAGGGTGCCGACCAGCAGAAGAACGTCGGCAAGCTGTCGGGCGGTGAGCGCAACCGGGTGCACATCGCCAAGATGCTGAAGTCCGGTGGCAATGTCCTGTTGCTGGACGAACCCACCAACGACCTGGACGTGGAAACGCTGGGCGCGCTGGAGGAGGCGATCGAGAATTTCGCCGGTTGCGCGGTCGTCATCAGCCACGACCGCTTCTTCCTCGACCGGCTGGCGACCCACATCCTGGCGTTTGAGGGGGACAGCCACGTCGAGTGGTTCGAGGGCAATTTCGCCGATTACGAGGAAGACAAGCGCGCGCGGCTGGGCGATGCGGCGGATCGGCTCACGAAGCTCGCCTACAAGAAACTCACCCGCTAGCCGGCCGCCGACCTCTAATCGGGTGAGGCAGCGCTCGCCGGTCAGCGCACCCGCTTGACGAAGACCTGGCCCCCTTCGCGCTTCTCACTCTGAAAGTTCGGCACGTTCGCCATCAGGTCGCTCAGCCGGCTGTATCCGTAGTTGCGCGCATCGAAGCTCGACCGGTTGCCGGCGAGCTGGCCCAGTGCGCGCAGGCTGACAAAACCGCGCTCGTCGCGCTTGGACGCGTTGTAGGCGTCGACCAGCAGCTTCAGCAGCTCGTCACCCAGCTCCTCCTTCGGGGCCACCGCTCCGGAGTCGGCGGGCGCGCCCGACCGGCTTCCCGCCGCGACCAACTTGCCCACGTCGATGAAGCGGGTGCAGGCCGCCTGGAAGCCGTCGGGTGCCCGGTCGTTGCCGAAGCCATAGACGGGCAGGCCCTGCTGGCGCAGGCGCATGGCCAGCGGCATGAAGTCCGAGTCGGAGCTCATGATGCCGAACCCGTCCACCCGGCCGCCCCACATCAGGTCCATCGCGTCGATCGTCATGCGCATGTCAGTGGCGTTCTTGCCCTTGGTCAGGTCGAACTGCTGCGAAGGCTCGATGCCATAACGATGGATCAGGTCGGCCCAGCTCTTCAGCCCCTGCTTGCGCCAGTTGCCATAGGCCCGGCGGATGTTGACCGTGCCCAGCTCCGCCAGCACCGTCAGCACCGGGTCCAGGCCGGCAGGCGACGCGTTGTCGGCGTCGATCAAAAGGGCGATGTT
Organism: Sphingomonadaceae bacterium; assembly: GCA_965261015.1. Taxonomy (GTDB): domain Bacteria; phylum Pseudomonadota; class Alphaproteobacteria; order Sphingomonadales; family Sphingomonadaceae; genus CBDHCC01. Next base: position 1,556,613 of record CBDHCC010000001.1, on the reverse strand, counting down.
GCCACCGGCGGGGGGAGAGCTTGCCATGGGCCGTTCCATGCCCGCCCGTGCGCCAGCGCGCAACGACGGCGATTGCGGTGACCCGACGATCGGGGCTAAGGCACAGACCGTGAACGGGAGAGCGTCGATGACGGGCAGGGCACTGGCGATGCTGGCGGCGGGCGCGATGATGATGTCGGGCTGCACGTCCACCAAACAGGTGATGGACGTGGCCTTTACGCCTCCTCAGGGGCAATACGACCTGATCGTCATGCGGCCCCAGGTGAGCGTCGGGCTGTTGACCGCCGGCGGGATGGTGGAGCCGCGGGAGGACTGGACCGAACAGGCCCGAACCAACCTGATCGCGGCGATTCGGGCGGAAGAGGCCGGGCTCGGGGGCGAGACGGTGATCGCCTCCTCCTACGAGGACACCGGGGCCGACCCGCAGCTGGCGATCGACCTGCAGGAATTGCACGACGCTGTGCGCCAGGCGATCATCACCCATAAATATGCCGGTGCCCCGCTACCCACGAAGCGGAACGTCTTCGACTGGACGCTGGGCGAGCAGGCGGTGGAGTTCGGGCGCCGCACCGGCCACGAATACGCGCTGTTCCTGTATGCGGAAGACAGCTTCTCGTCGGCCGGGCGCACGGCGCTGAAAGTGCTGGGCTATGCCGGCTGCATCGTCGGCGCGTGCGTCGGGGTGGGCGGCAAGACCCGCCTGGCCTTTGCGTCACTCGTCGATTTGAAGACGGGGCGGATCGTCTGGAACAACCTGCTCACCTCCTCCGTCGGCGACATGCGAACGGCCGAGGGCGCGGCGTCGACCGTCGACACGCTGCTCGGGTCTATGAAGCCCGGCCGCGACATTCGGCGGCAGCGGCGGGCGGCGTCGTGACCGCGCTCGATCGTCGCGGCTTCGTCGCCGGCGCGGGCTGTCTGTGCGGAGCGGCGCTGTGTGGCGCGCCGAGCCTCGCCTGGGGCCAGACCGCCGAAGAGGCGGCGCGCGGCCCCGGCTACGAACCGACCGACAAGGACGAGCGCGGAATCAACGACCAGCTGCGCCGGGTGGAAGAGGAGATCCGGAACTCCGACCAGATCGTGCGCGACGCGGCGCTCGTCGGCTATCTGAAGAGTGTGACCGACAAGGTGACGAACGGCGTCAGCCGCGACTTCCGCCTCTATCTGTTCCGCTCCGCCGACTTCAACGCCGGAATGTACCCCAACGGCATGATGGTGGTGAACACCGGCCTGCTCGTCCGCATGGCGAACGAGGCGCAATTGGCGGCCGTGCTGGGGCATGAGAGCGGGCACTATCTGCGCAATCACGTCATCCAGTCCTGGCGCAATCAGAAGCGGCGCTTTGCCGTCATGAACTTCCTGTCGCTGGGGCTCGGCCTGGGCGGTGTCGCGGCCGGCGTGAACACCTTCGACGCGGCCAGCCTGATCAACAACGCCATCTTCCTGGGTGCCTTCTCCTACTCGCGCGGGCTGGAGGAGGAGGCGGACGACTACGGCCTGCGATTGTTGGCCCAGGCCGGATACGATCCGATGTCGGCGAGCCTGGTGTGGCAGCAGCTGATCGCCGAGCGCCAGGCCAGCGCGGACGAACGGCGCAAGCGTCGGCGGCGCGGCTATTCCCTGCTCGCCACCCACCCCGCCGACGACGAGCGGATGACCGACCTGGCGGCCAAGGCGCGCGCCATGGCGTCCGAGCGGCCAGGCGCGACCGAGGATGGGGCGGAGCGCTACGCCGCCGTCATGGCCCCGCACATGGGCGACTATCTGGACGATCAGGTGAAGCTGAACGATCCCGGCGCGTCGCTCTATCTCGTGAATCGGCTGGCGACAGGCGGCTGGACGGCACCGCTGCGGCTGGCGGAGGGCGATGTCTACGCGCTGCGGGACCGGACCGGCGATGCGGATCGGGCCTGGGCGGCCTACACCGCCGCCGTGTCGCTGCCCCAGCCGCCGGCGAAGGCCTTCCGCGCCTATGGCTACGGCGCGATCCGGCGTGGGCAGGCGGATCAGGGGCGTGATGCGCTGCGCCGCTATCTGGAACTCGATCCGCAGGCGCCCGATGCGGCGATCGTGCGGCACACGCTCACGACGTGAAGGAGGCCTCGCGCATGACACGTTCGCTCGCCCTGGCGCTGGTTCTCACGCTGAGCGGCTGCGCGGGATATGGACTGATCCCGGCCAACCAGACAGTGACCGCCGGCAAGCGCCTGCAGGTGACGCCTCCCAGCGCCTGGAACAAGCTGCCGCGTTACGGTGACCAGTTGCCGCAGGAGGAGAACTGGACGAAGAACGGGGCGGTGCTCGACTCGATCTCGTTCTTCGGCGGGGTGGAGAGCGGCGGCGCGCTGACCCGTCAACGCCGCAAGGCCGACCAGCAGGTGCCCGTCTATCGCGCCGGCATGACCCCGCCGGAGCTGACCGGCATGGTCGAGAGCTATTACCGGGTGCGTGGCGGCGTGTCGCAGTTCACCGCCACGGCGGTGGAACCCGTCTCGTTCCTGGGCACGACGGGCATAGCGATGGACTTCGACTATCTGGCGGGCGACGATGTGCGGCGAAAGGGCCGGGCCGTGATGGCGGAGGTCGGCGGCCGGCTATACCTGATGACACTGGACGGCACGCGGTCCCATTACTTCGATGCGGCCCGGCCGGACTTCGACGCGATGGCGGCTAGCGCACGGGTGGGCTGACCGGCGCACGGTTCGCAGACACGCAGGGCAGGGGCGTCGACCGATGCTTGCCCCGGCGCGTCCGGTCGCTTAGGACCCCGGCTTCGGCCGACAGCTCGCGGGCGTGGCGGAACTGGTAGACGCGCTTGGTTTAGGTCCAAGTATCGCAAGATGTGGGGGTTCGAGTCCCTTCGCCCGCACCAGCTTCGCCGCCTTGCTGCCCGGCCTCCGGATCAACAGAGCGGACGAGACCACAGCCCATGCACGCCACCGAAACGCTGAACGAGGGCCTGAAGCGCGCCTACACCGTCACCATTCCCGCCGCCGAGATCGAGCGGAAGGTCGAGGGCGAACTGAAACGCGTCGCCCCCCAGGTCCGGATGCCGGGCTTTCGCCCCGGCAAGGTGCCCGTCAACCTGGTCCGCAAGATGCACGGCGAGGCGGTGACCCAGGACGTGGTCGGCCAGACCGTGCGCGCCAGCATCGATCAGGCGCTGGCCGACAACAAGCTGCGGCCCGCGACCGAACCCAAGGTGGAACTGGCGAAGGAGTATGCGCCGGGCCAGGACATTGAACTGACGATGGAGCTGGAAACCCTGCCCGAGATGGGCGAGCCCAACATCGAAGATCTGTCGCTGGAGCGGCTGACCGCCCCCATCGCCGATGCGGAAGTCGATGACGCGGTGGCGAAGCTCGCCGGACAGCAGAAGAGCTGGTCCGACGCGCCGAAGACCCGCAAGGCCAAGCTGGGCGACCAGGTGGTCATGGATTTCCTGGGCAAGGTCGACGGCGTGCCGTTCGAAGGCGGCGAGGGCCAGGACATGGCGATCGAGATCGGCTCGGGCCGCCTGATCCCCGGTTTTGAGGACCAGCTGGTCGGCGTGAAAGCCGGCGAGGACAAGATGATCACCGTCACCTTCCCGGATGACTACGGCGCCGCCAACCTGAAAGGGAAAGAGGCCACCTTCGATCTGACGATCAAGCAGGTGCAGACCGCCGGCGAGACCGCCGCCAACGACGCCTTTGCCACGTCGCTCGGCCTGGAAAGCCTGGACAAGCTGAAGGAGCTGCTGCGTTCGAACATCGAGCAGGAGCACAACGGGCTCACCCGCACCCACATGAAGCGCAAGCTGCTGGACCAGTTGGCGGCCGCGCATGACTTTCCCGTTCCACCCTCGATGGTGGAGGCCGAGTTCGACCAGATCTGGCAGCAGCTGGAGCACGAGGCGAGCCACGAGGAGGACGCCGACGCCGCGCGCGCCGAAATGGAATCGGAACGTGACGATTACCGCGCGATCGCCGAACGCCGCGTGCGCCTGGGCCTGCTGCTATCGGAGATCGGGCAGCGGAACGGGATCGAGGTGACCCAGGCGGAAATGCAGGCGATCGTCGGCCAGGCAGCGCAGCAATACCCGGCCGAACAGCGCCAGCAGTTCGCGCAATTTGTCTCCCAGAACGCGATGGCGGCGGCCCAGCTGCGCGCACCGCTCTACGAGGACAAGGTCGTCGACTGGCTGTTCTCCAAAGCCGAAGTGACGGATCGGGAAGTGGACCTAGAAACCCTTCAGTCCGCCATCGAGGAGGAGCCGGAGGGCGCGGGCAAGACCAAGGAGCCGGCTGCCAAAAAGGTCGCCACGAAGGCACCCAGCAAGAGCCAGGCCAAGGCCAAAGCGGCGGCGGAGCCGCAGGACGGTGTCGCCAATGAAACGGCCGCGACGGCGGACGAGGCCGGATCGGCTGCTGACGCCAAGCCGGCGAAGAAAGCCGCACCTCGCAAGACCGCAGCGAAGGCCGCAAAGACCGACGACGCTCCCGAAACGCCGGCCGCGAAGAAGCCAGCCACAAAGAAGCCGGCCGCGAAGAAGGCTCCCAAGGCTGCGCCGGACGCGGGAGAGTAGGTCGGGTCGCGCGGCCCGGGGCCGGATCACGTGGTCACCGGTTCCGCCCCGCGCGTCGCCGTCCTGCTGCCCTGCTTCAACGAGGCGGCGGCGATCGGGCGGACGGTGGCGGAGTTCCGCGCCGCGCTGCCGGACGCGACCATCTACGTCTATGACAACAATTCCGCCGACGGCACCGCGGAGGTCGCCCGGCAGGCGGGCGCGATCGTCCGACGCGAACCGATGCAGGGCAAGGGCCATGTGGTGCGCCGAATGCTGGCCGACGTCGACGCGGACATTTACGTCATGGCGGACGGCGACGCGACTTACGAGGCGGCCGCGGCCCCTCGCTTGATCGAGCGCCTTCGCGCCGAACAGCTCGACATGGTGGTGGGGGCCCGCCGTTCCGAACTGGACGCCGCCTATCGGCCCGGCCACCGGTTCGGCAACCGGCTGTTGACCGGTCTCCTGGCGCGCCTGTTCGGCCGGTCGTTCAACGACATCCTGTCGGGCTACCGCATCTTTTCCCGCCGGTTCGCCAAGAGCTTCCCCGTGCTCTCCTCCGGCTTTGAAATCGAAACGGAGATCTCGGTCCATGCGCTGGAACTGCGAATGCCCGCGGCAGAGGAGGTCACGGCCTATGCCGCGCGACCGGAGGGGTCGGAGTCCAAGCTGTCGACTTGGCGCGACGGGTGGCGCATTCTCAGCACGATCGCGACCCTGTATCGGGTGGAACGGCCGTTGAGCTTTTTCGGCGCGATCGGCTGGGCTCTGCTGCTGATCGCCGCGGTCCTGGCCGTACCGCTCGTCTGGACCTATGCCGGGACCGGACTGGTCCCGCGCCTGCCGACGGCGGTCGGCGTGACTGGGCTGATCGTGCTCGCCAGCCTGTCGTTCGTCTGCGGCCTCATCCTCGACACGGTGGTCCGCGGCCGGCGGGAAATGCGGCGGCTCGCCTATCTGGCGCTCCCGGCCCCCTGACGCGCTTGCCACCGGCGCCGCCTGCCGGCACCTTACCAGCGGACCAACAGGAGATGCCGATGCGCCTTGCCCTACTCGCCACGACCGCTCTGACATTGGCGGCGTGCGACGCCTCCTCGCCGCCAGCGGCCAACGTCGCCGAAGCTACGGCCAGGCCAGCCCCGCCCGCTCCCGCACCGGAGCCGGCCGACGTGGAGCTGCCCGCCTACGCGCCGCTGATGCCGGGCGGCGAAATCAACTTCGCATCGCAGGCGAACGGCACGCTGACCGCCAACCTGACCGCTCCCGGCACCGCGGCGGAGGCGATGGACTTCTACGAAGCGGCGTTGAAGGGCGAAGGGATGAACCCGGCCCGGCAGGATGGGACAGGCGGTGCGGGCGCACTCTATTCCAAGGAGAAGGGGCGCGATGTGACGATCAGCGTTGGGCCAGGGCCGACCGGCACACCGGTGGTCGGCGTGCTCGACAAACCGCTCCGCTGAACCGGCGTCCCGTCTTGACGGCGGGCCGGCCACCCCCGACCTAGGCGGCTTCACCGAACCTGCGAGATCCCAATGACCACGAACCCCTTCGCCGGCCTCGGCGCGCACATCGCGTCCACTGGCGACATGAACCCGATGACCAACGGCCTGGTGCCAGTCGTGATCGAGCAGTCCTCGCGCGGGGAACGCTCCTTCGACATCTTCTCTCGCCTGCTGCGCGAACGCATCATCTTCGCGGTCGGCCAGGTCGAGGACACCATGGCATCGCTCATCACCGCCCAGCTGCTCTTCCTGGAGTCCGAGAACCCCAAGAAGGACATCTTCATGTACATCAACTCGCCCGGCGGGTCGGTGACGGCGGGCATGGCGATCCACGACACCATGAATTACATCCGGCCCCGCGTCGGCACGGTGTGCACAGGCTTCGCGGCGTCCATGGGGTCGTTCCTGCTGGCGGCGGGAGAGCCCGGCATGCGCGTGGCGCTCAAGCACGCGCGGGTGATGATCCACCAGCCGTCCGGTGGGATGCAGGGGACCGCCGCCGACATCGAGGTGCACGCCAAGGAGATCATCCGGGTGCGCCACACGATGAACGAGCTCTACGCCCAATATACCGGGCAACCGCTGGAGCGGATCGAGGAGAATATGGAGCGCGACAAGTTCTTCTCGGCCGACGAGGCCAAGGAGTTCGGGTTGATCGACGAGGTGTTCCAGAAGCGCCCTGCCAGCGGCGAGGCGGATTCGACGGGGCAGGGGCAGGTCACGCCCGCCGGCGGGGACAAGGGCACGGGTGGTGCTCCGAACGGACCCAGCGAGGTCCGGGACTGACGGGGCGAGGGGCGGACGGGTCACCCTTGTGCGCCTTTGCCGCCCCGCGCTAAACCCGTTGTTCAGAGAGGCGTCCCCACGGCGGGACCAAGGATAGACATGACCAAGCTGACCGGCACCGATTCCAAGAGCACGCTCTATTGCTCCTTCTGCGGCAAGTCCCAGCACGAGGTTCGCAAGCTGATCGCCGGCCCGACCGTGTTCATCTGCGATGAGTGCGTCGAGCTGTGCAACGACATCATCCGTGAAGAGATCAAGGGTGCCAGCGCGGGCCGGAAGGACGGCGGCGTGCCGACGCCCAAGGAGATCAGCGCCTTCCTGGACGACTATGTGATCGGCCAGGCGCAGGCCAAGCGTGTCCTGTCGGTCGCGGTCCACAATCACTACAAGCGGTTGGAGCACGCGGGGAAGGGCGACGAGGTCGAATTGGCCAAGTCGAACATACTGCTGGTGGGCCCCACCGGTTGCGGCAAGACGCTGCTGGCCCAGACGCTGGCTCGGCGGCTGGACGTGCCCTTCACCATGGCGGACGCCACCACGCTGACAGAAGCGGGCTATGTCGGCGAGGATGTGGAGAACATCATCCTGAAGCTGCTGCAATCGGCCGACTACAATGTGGAGAAGGCGCAGCGCGGCATCGTCTATATCGACGAGATCGACAAGATCAGCCGTAAGGCCGAAAACCCGTCCATCACGCGCGACGTGTCCGGCGAGGGCGTGCAGCAGGCGCTCCTGAAGCTGATGGAGGGCACCACCGCCGCCGTACCGCCGCAGGGTGGGCGCAAGCATCCTCAGCAGGAGTTCCTGCAGGTCGACACGACCAACATCCTGTTCATCTGCGGCGGCGCCTTCGCGGGGCTGGAAAAGATCATCGCCGACCGCCTGCAAGGCAAGTCGATCGGCTTTGGTGCCTATGTCTCCGGTCCGGATGAGCGGCGAACGGGCGAGGTCCTGCGCCAGTGCGAACCTGAGGATCTGCTGAAGTTCGGCTTGATCCCGGAGTTCGTCGGTCGCCTGCCGGTGATCGCCACGCTGGAGGACTTGGACGAAGCCGCGCTGATCCAGATCCTGTCGGAGCCGAAGAACGCGCTGACCAAGCAGTACGGTCGGTTGTTCGAGATGGAGGGCGTCACGCTCTCCTTCACGGACGAGGCGCTCGTCGCGATCGCCAAGCGAGCCATCGAGCGGAAGACCGGTGCGCGCGGCCTGCGATCGATCCTCGAAGCGATCCTGCTGGACACGATGTTCGACCTTCCCGGCATGAAGGGCGTGGACGAAGTCGTCATCGACCGCGACGTGGTCGAGGGGCGTAAGGAACCGGTCAAGGTGTACGCCGAGAAGCAGGCGGACGGCGCGGCCTGACTCGCGCGCTTTCCCGCCGGTCACGGCCCACGAAGGCGGACGCCGGATGGACCGATGTCCGGGCGATAGGCTGGCTGGCCCAATGAGCGCCACCTCCGAGCGGACAGAGCAGCAGGACCGGCGGTTCCTGCCGTTGTTGCCGGGCTATCTGTTTCGAGCCGGCCAGCCCGCGCTGTATGTCGCCCGCACCTGGGCGTTGTCGCTTGCCGGAAGCGTGCTCCTGGCGGCGGCGCTGTCGGTGGCCAGCCCGGCGGCCGAACAGCCTCAGTTCGCCGGCAATCCGCTGTGGATCGCGTTCGGCGTCGTCGTGTTCGCGCCGGTGATCGAGACGGCTTTGCTCACCATTTTGCTGTGGCCGCTCGATCGACTGTTCGGTCCGCGGTGGGCGGCCGTGCTGGCGGCGGCCGCCTGGGGCGTGCTCCATTCCAGCGTCGCCCCGATCTGGGGCCTGGTGATCTGGTGGCCGTTCCTGCTGTTCTCCGTCACCATCCTGACGTGGCGGCGCGAAGCTGGGTGGGTGAAGGGCTGGGCGCTGGCCACCGCGGTCCACGCCCTACAGAATCTAGGGCCGGCGGTCCTGCTGCTGTCGCTTGGTTGATCGGCCGGGGCTGCCGCACCATATTTGCTGAACGCTGGGCGCGCGCCGCGCCGCGACACTCCGGAGCTTTATGACTGAGATTCTGCCCCTCTTGCCTCTGCGCGACATCGTGGTGTTCCCGCACATGGTCGTGCCGCTTTTCGTCGGGCGCGACGCTTCCGTCGCCGCTCTGGAGAAGGCGATGGCGGCGGACAAGCGCATCGTGCTGGCCGCGCAGATCGACGCGTCCACGGACGAGCCGGTGCTGGACGACCTGCACCCGATCGGGGTCACCGCCACCATCGTCCAGCTGCTCAAGACTCCGGACGGGACGGTCCGTGTCCTGGTGGAAGGCGATCGGCGCGTGGCGCTGTCGTCGCTGGAGGAACAGGACGGCTGGTCGTCGGCCGCGTTCGACCTGTTGGACGAAGTCGAGGCGACCGGCACGGAGGCGGAGGCCTTTGCCCGCCAACTGACGGAACAGTTCGACGCCTACGCCAAGCAGTCGAAGAAGCTGGCACCCGAGATCGCCGTCCAGCTGTCCGAGCTGGAAGACCGCAGCCATCTGGCGGACATGATCGCCGCCAATCTGCAGATCAAGGTGTCGGATAAGCAGACACTGCTGAACGAGCTGGACGTGCTAAAACGCATGGAGGCGCTGCTGGGTCTGATGGACGGCGAGATCGGAGTGATCCAGGTCGAGAAGAAGATCCGCGGCCGGGTCAAGCGCCAGATGGAGAAGTCGCAGCGCGAATACTACCTCAACGAACAGATGAAGGCGATCCAGCGCGAGCTGGGCGGACAAGGCGACGACGGCGACAGCGACGAGATCGACGAGCTGGCGGCGAAGATCGCGAAGGTGAAGTTGAGCAAGGAGGCGCGCACCAAGGCGACGACCGAGCTCAAGAAACTGAAGGGCATGGGCCCGATGTCGGCGGAATCGACCGTGATCCGCAACTACCTCGATGTGCTGCTCGCCCTTCCCTGGGGCAAGAAGGGTCGTCTGAAGAAGGATATTGTCGAGGCTCAGCGCGTGCTGGACGAGGACCATTTCGGCCTGGACAAGGTCAAGGATCGGATCGTCGAGTATCTGGCGGTGCAGGCGCGGACCAACAAGCTGAAGGGGCCGATCCTGTGTCTGGTGGGACCGCCGGGCGTGGGCAAGACGTCGCTTGGCAAGTCGATCGCGCGGGCGACGGGCCGCGAGTTCGTGCGGCAATCGCTGGGCGGCGTGCGCGACGAAGCCGAAATTCGTGGCCATCGCCGCACTTACATCGGGTCGTTGCCAGGTAAGATCATCACGAACATGAAGAAGGCGGGCACGTCGAACCCGCTGTTCCTGCTGGATGAGATCGACAAGCTCGGCCAGGATTTCCGCGGCGACCCCGCGTCCGCCCTGCTGGAGGTGCTGGATCCCGAACAGAACAGCAAGTTCCAGGACCATTATCTGGAGCTCGATTACGACCTGTCGGACATCATGTTCGTGACCACGGCCAACACCCTGAACCTGCCGCAGGCTCTGCTGGACCGGATGGAGATCATCCGGCTGGAAGGCTACACCGAGGACGAAAAGGCGGAGATCGCGCGACGCCACCTGATCCCCAAACAGATCGAATTGCATGGTCTGAAAGCCGGGGAGTTCGAGCTGACGGACGAGGCGTTGCGTGCGCTGATCCGCGGCTACACCCGGGAAGCCGGGGTTCGCACCTTGGAGCGCGAGTTGGCCCGCGTGGCGCGGCGCGCACTGCGCCGCATCCTTGAGGGCAAGGCCGAGACGGTGCGGGTCGACGCCGACAATCTGCGCGACTTCGCCGGCGTGCGGAAGCACCGCAACGACGTGGCGGAGCAGGAGGACCAGGTTGGTGCCGTCACCGGCCTCGCCTGGACCGAAGTCGGCGGCGAGATCCTGACGATCGAGTCGGTGACGGTGCCGGGCAAGGGTCAGATCAAGGGCACGGGCAAGCTGGGCGACGTGATGAGCGAGTCGATCGAGGCCGCCTGGGCGTTCATAAAGGCGCGCGCCCCTTCCTATGGAGTTCGCCCCTCCCTGTTCCTGCGCCGCGATGTCCATGTCCACCTGCCCGAAGGGGCGGTGCCCAAGGACGGTCCATCGGCCGGGGTCGGGATGGTGACCAGCATTCTGTCCACGCTGACCGGGATTCCGGTGCGCCGCGACGTGGCGATGACCGGCGAGGTCACGCTGCGCGGTCGCGTCCTGCCGATCGGCGGGCTGAAGGAGAAGCTGCTGGCGGCGGGGCGCGGCGGCATAAAGACGGTGCTGATCCCGGCCGACAATGAGAAGGACTTGGAGGAGGTGCCGGCCTCCATAAAGGACCGCCTCGAAATCGTGCCGGTCGCGCATGTCGACGACGTCCTCGCCCGAGCGCTGGCACAGCCGATCGTGCCGATCGACTGGACGGAGGCGGACGAGCGGGCCGCGTGGCCCGGTCCGGCCGAACTGGCGGCGCAGGCCGCGACCGGGCCATCGGGGGCTAGCCTGCCCCACTAAGGGACGGGGCGGGCGTTGACTCGCACGCCCGCCGCCGCCTTTAGTTGCCGCCGGGACTTCGAGGTCCGTCGGGGCCGCAATGTTGGGGGTGAGGCGAGTGAACAAGCAGGAACTGATTGGTCAGGTCGCGGACCGGTCCGGGCTCAGCCGGGGGGACGCGGCGACGGCGGTGGATACGGTCCTCGACTGCATCTCGGGCGCGTTGAAGGACGGCACGGAAGTGCGCCTGGTGGGGTTCGGCACCTTTTCCGTTGGCAAGCGCAAGGCGTCGACCGGCCGCAATCCTCGAACGGGCGAGCCAATGAACATCGCCGAATCGAACCAGCCTAAGTTCCGTCCGGGCAAGGGACTGAAGGATGCCGTGAACGCCTGAATCGTCACGGCGGCGGTCGGTTGCGGGAGTGGCCGAGCGGAGTCTGATACCGCGCGGTCGATCGGGTATCTTGACCCCCGCGACCCGCTGCCCGTAAGGCCGCAGTCCCGTATGGCGATCGTAGCTCAGTTGGTTAGAGCGCCGGTTTGTGGTACCGGAGGTCGGGGGTTCGAGCCCCCTCGGTCGCCCCACGGGTCTCCCCCTCAATCATTGGGATCGCGCCGGCGTGACGACGCACTGGACCTTGCCGGACTTTGACGATCACGAATCCGTGCACCTGTTCACCGATCCGGCGAGCGGATTGCGGGCGATCATCGCCATCCACTCGACCGCGCTCGGCCCGGCCGGCGGCGGGACCCGCTTCTGGCACTATGCCCGCGACGAGGCCGCGATGGTCGATGCGCTGCGCCTGTCGCGCGGCATGAGCTACAAGAATGCGATGGCCGGCCTGGCGATGGGCGGGGGCAAAGGCGTGGTGCTGGCACCTGCCGACGGGCGGAAAACTCCCGCCATGCTGCGCGCGTTCGGCCGCTGCGTGGACAGCCTGGGTGGGCGCTACGCCACGGCGCAGGACGTCGGCATGACGGCGGACGACATGGCCGCGATCGCGACCGAGACCCGCCATGTCTGCGGCCTTCCCGCCCCCGCCGGCATGGCTGGCGGCGACCCGGGTCCAGCGACCGCTCGCGGTGTCTTCCTGGGCGTTCGCGCCGCCATCAAACGCCGCCTCGGCCGCGACAGCGCGGACGGGGTGCGCGTGGCCGTCCAGGGCGTGGGCAGCGTCGGCGGTGGCCTGGCGCGTCATCTCGCGGCCGACGGCGCGGAGCTGGTGCTGGCGGACGCGGATCCGGCCAAGGCGGCGGCGCTGGCGTCCGAACTGGGTGCGAGCACCGTCGGCGCGGACGAGGTCCTGTCGCTCGACGCGGACGTGGTCAGCCCCAACGCGCTCGGTGCGATCTGGACCGCCGACAGCGTCGCCCGGCTGAAGGCGCCGATCGTCGCGGGCGGTGCCAACAACCAGCTCGCCACGGCCGCGGATGGCGAGCGGATGCGGGCGGCCGGCGTGCTGTTCGCGCCCGACTACGTCATCAACGCCGGCGGCATCGTGAACGTCGCGCTCCAGTATCTCGACGGCGCGACGCGCGAAGCGGCCGACACAGTGATCGGCGGCATCCCGGATCGGCTGAACCAGGTCTGGGACGAGGCGGAGGCGACCGGCCGCTCCTCGTCCGACGTTGCCGACGACATCGCGCGCCGGCTGATCGGCCGCGCGTGAGGTGAGACCGTCGGCGCGGCCGTCGGTGCATTGCGAGCGCGCGGCCCCCGCCCTATAGAAGGCCCAGGCTCGAACGCCCCCAGAGTGGCGCGGGTCCTGATCGCCGCCATGCATCGCTTTGCCAATCCCACGCGCTTCCTCCGACTGGCGCGCACGCTGACGCTGCCCTTGCTGCTGGCGGGGGTCGTCGTGACCGGGATCGGCCTGTGGGCGGGCCTCGCGCTGGCTCCGGCGGACGCCCTGCAAGGCGATCTGTTCCGCATCCTCTATGTCCATGTGCCGACGGCTTGGTTGGGCCTGGGCGGATGGACGGGTCTGACCATCGCGTGCCTCTCGTTGCTGATCTGGCGTCATCCGCTGGCCGGGCTGGCGGCGAGGGCGATCGCGGTCCCCGGCGCGGTGTTCGCCGCGCTGTGCCTGGCCACCGGATCCCTGTGGGGCCGCCCGGCCTGGGGTGCCTGGTGGGTCTGGGACGCGCGGCTGACCTCCATGGCGGTGCTGTTCTTCCTCTACCTCGCCTTCCTGGCGCTGGCGGGGGAAGAGGACGACGACGCGCCGGGTGGGCTTAGCCGCGTGGCGGCGATTTTCGGCGTGGTGGGTGCCATCAACCTGCCGATCATCAAATATTCGGTGGAGTGGCTCGACAGCCAGCATCAGGGGCCGAGCGTCACCCTGCTGGGCGGCTCCACCATCGCCTGGCCGATGTTGTGGCCGCTGCTGATGAGCGCGGCTGGCTTCACCCTGATCTTCGCGGCGGTGGTGCTGATGCGGATGCGAGCGCTGGCGGCGGCCGGCAAGGCGCGCGCGCGGCTGCGGCGTCTGGCGCTCGCGTGATCTTCCTGTGGGCCTCGGTGGCGCTGACGCTCGGCGGGACGGCGCTGCTGACTTGGGCGAGCTGGCGGGCCATGGTGGTGGCCGAGCGCGGACTGGAGCGGTGAAGGCGAAGACGCAGCGGCTCTGGCTGGGACTGGGAGCGATCGGGCTGCTGATCGCGGCTGGCCTGCTCGCCCTGGTGGCACTGCGGGCGCAGGCCTCCTACTACGTCACCGCGTCCGCCCTGGTCGACCGCCCGCCGACGTCCGACGATGCCGTGCGGTTGGGCGGCATGGTCAAGATCGGGTCGGTGCGCCGGTCCGCCAACGGGCTCACCACCCGCTTTCTGGTCGGTGACGGACGGGTGTGCGTGCCGGTCGCGTTCACCGGCATCCTGCCCGACCTGTTCCGGGAAGGGAGCGGTGTCACGGCCGACGGACGCCTGGTCGCCGGCACGTTCCTGGCGACCGGTCTCCTGGCCAAGCACGACGAGAACTACGTGCCGACCGCGACCGCCAAGCGGATGATCCGGACCGCGACCCAACATGCCTGCTGATCGGGCGGAGCGCGCCTGATGATCGCGGAGATCGGACACGCCGCACTGTGGTTCGCAGCGGCGCTCGCGGCCTTGCAGCTGGCGGTCGGCTGGGCCGGGGCGCGGGACGGATCGGCGGCGACTTCGCGCTATCTGACGACGGTGGCGCTGCTGCAGGCCCTGCTCGTGACGACGGCCTTTGTGTGCCTGCTGGCGGTGTTCTGGCGCACCGATCTGTCGGTGGCACTGGTCGCCGCCTCCAGCCATTCGCAAAAGCCGTGGCTCTACAAACTGTCGGGCGCGTGGGGGAACCACGAAGGATCGATGCTGCTGTGGGTCACGGTGCTGGCGCTCGGCGGAGCGGTCGTGGCGTTGGGAGAGCGCCTGCTGGACCTGGCCACCCGCGCCGCGACCCTGGCCGCGCAGGGCGCGATCGCGCTGGGCTTCTATGGCTTCCTGCTGTTCGCGTCGAACCCGTTCGCGCGCCTGACCCCCGCCCCGGCGGAGGGGCAGGGGCTCAACCCGCTGCTGCAGGACCCCGGCTTGGCGTTCCACCCGCCGACGCTCTATTTCGGCTATGTCGGTCTGTCGCTCGCCTTCTCCTTCGCCGTGGGCGCGCTGGTGACGGGCCGGGTCGGCCGCGACCTGGCGCGCGCGATGCGACCCTGGGTGCTGGGCGCGTGGGTGTTCCTGACGCTCGGCATCACGGCAGGCAGCTGGTGGGCCTATTACGAACTGGGCTGGGGCGGCTGGTGGTTCTGGGACCCGGTCGAGAACGCCAGCCTGATGCCTTGGCTGGCGGCGACCGCGCTGCTCCATTCCGTCGGCGTGCTGGCGGCGCGTGATGGCCTGAGGGTCTGGACCATCATGTTGGCGGTGACCGCCTTTTCCTTGTCCATGGTCGGCACTTTCCTGGTCCGGTCCGGCGTGCTGACGAGCGTGCATTCCTTTGCCGTGGACCCCGCGCGCGGCGCGGTTCTGCTGGTGCTGCTGGCGATCTACATCGGCGGCGCGCTGACCCTGTTCGCCCATCGCGCGCACGCGATCAGCGAAGGCGCCCGATTCGCGGTGTGGAGCCGGGAGGGCGCTCTCATCATCAACAACCTGTTATTGACCGGGATCCTGGCCGTCGTGCTGGTGGGCACGCTCTATCCGCTCGCCGCCGAGGCGCTGGGGACGCCGATCAGCGTCGGACCGCCCTATTTCGACAGCGCCGCCGCCGTCTTCGCCCTGCCGCTTCTGGCGGTCATGATGGTGGGGCCGCTGCTGCGCTGGCGTCGCGACAGCCCGCGCGGCTTGGCGCGGCGCCTGGCGGTGCCGGGCGCGGTGGCTGCGGCCGCGGCTGCCGTGGCGATCGCTTTCGGGTCCGACCCTGTCACCCATCTGCTGCCCTGGTTTGGCCTGGTGCTCGGTGCGGGGCTGCTGATCGCCAGTCTGCTGCCGCTCAAGGGGCGCAACCTGCGGCGCACGCCCTTGCCGGTCTGGGGCATGGTCGTTGCCCATGTCGGTCTGGCCGTCGCCGTGCTGGGGATGGCGAGCGAGAGCGCGTTCTCGGTCGAGCGGCTGGCGGCGCTCGAGATCGGACAGGCGACGACGGTCGGTCCGTGGTCGGTGAGGCTGGACCGCGTCGATCCGGTCGCCGGTCCGAACTGGACGGCGGTGCAGGGAACGCTGCTGGCGGCGCGCGGCGGTTCGCGCTTGGCGCTTCACCCGCAACAGCGCGCCTTTTGGTCGCCGCCGACGATCACGTCGGAGGCCTCGATCCGCACGGGTTGGGACGGGCAGCTATACACCGTCGTGGGCGGGCGGCTGCCGGACGGGCGTTGGACGGTGCGCCTCTGGTGGAAGCCCTTCGTCACGCTCATCTGGCTCGGCGGCGCGCTGGTGGGGTTGGGCGGTGCCGTGTCCGCTTGGGGCCGCCTGGCCGAGAACCGGCGATTGCAGGAGGAGCGCGCCTATGCCTGACCACACCCGATCGCGGCCGAGCTGGTATGTGTGGCTGCCGCTGGTGGCGTTCGGCCTGCTGATCGGATTGGGGGCCTATGCGCTTACCCGGCCGGCCGAGACCCCGGTGCGCTCCGCGCTGATCGGGCAACGCCTGCCCGCCTTCGACCTGCCCGCCGCACTGCCCGACCGGCCGACGATCGTCCCGGCTGCGGGCGAGGGGCCGCGGCTCGTAAACCTGTTCGCCAGCTGGTGTGTGCCCTGCCGCGCCGAGGCTCCGCAGCTGGAAGCGTTGGCGCGAGAGGGTGTGCCGATCGACGGCATCGCCATCCACGACACGCCGGCCGCCCTTCGCGCCTTCCTGGCGAATGCGGGCGACCCCTATCTGACGATCGCCGATGATCAGGAGGGCGTCGCGCAGATCGCGATGGGATCGTCGGGCGTCCCTGAGACCTATGTGGTGGATGAGCATGGCACCGTGCGTTACCAGCACATCGGACCGATCATGCCGCAGGACCTGGCGACCATTCGCACCGAACTGGCACGCGCGCGATGATGTTGGCGGTGCTGTTGGCGGTCGCCGCCCCATCAATGTCGACCCCGGCCCAGCCAATGCCGGCCGACAGCTCCTGGGCGGACCGGCAGCTGCCGGACCCGGCGGCGGAAGCGCGGGCGAGCGCCTTGATGCGGACCCTGCGCTGCGTGGTGTGCCAAGGCCAATCGATCGCCGATTCCGACGCCGACCTGGCGGGCGACATGCGCGCGTTCGTCCGGCGCGGTATCGCCGGGGGCAAACGGGCGGAGGCGATCCGCGACGAACTGATCACGCGCTATGGCCAATGGGTCAGCTACCGGCCGGTGCTGGATCGCACGACGTGGCCGCTCTGGGCACTGCCGCTGGCGCTGGCGGCGTTGGGAGCCTGGTTGGCGCGCGGGCGACTGCGGTGGCGGTGACGCTGCTGGCCGTCGCCGCGCTGGCGCTGGCGCTGGTGTTCGCCGGCTGGCGCTGGGGCGGGCTGGGCCGCGCCGGGGCGCTGCCGCTGGCCGCCGCCGCGACGCTCGGGGCGGCGGGCTATGCGTGGAGCGGGGCGCCGGCGACACCCGCCGCACCGGCCGCGGCTCGCGCGGACGAGCGGGATCGGGCGGTAGATCTGCTGGCGCTCCGCGACCGGCTGAGCACCGGCGGCTTTGGCGTGGCGCGGAACTGGATCGTGTTCGCGGACGGCCAGGCGCGGCGCGGGCGTGCCGACACGGCGCTCGCCATCCTGACGCGCGGGCTTCGCGACGCGCCCGACAGCACGGACCTGAGGGCGGCGCGCGCGTTCGCGCTGATCGCGCACGCCGACGGGGCGATCACGCCGGCCGCCGAACTGGCGCTGCGAGAGGTCCGCGCCGTCAATCCGAAGTCGCCGGTGCCCGACTTCCTGGAGGGCGAAGCGGCCGCGCGGGCCGATCGGCTGACGGAGGCGCGGGCGATCTGGACGCGGCTGCTCGCCCGCGCGCCGACCGGGGCGCGCTGGCGCACGGACGTGCTCGTCCGGCTGGAGTTGCTGCGCCGGATCGAACAGTCGCGCGCCGGGCGATGACGCGCGGCGCGGTGCCACGGGCGCTCCGCTTGGCAGTCCCAACGCGCCCTGCTAGCGCGACCGCACAATCTCCGGCGGTGGGGCCGGCGTGGCTTTCCTGGGTTCTCGCATGACCGACGCCGCTGCCTCTGAACTGCCCGATCAGCGCCCGGCCGGCATCGATCCGCACGCCGAATACGACCCGCACGCGGAGGGCGGCCACGGCCATGGCGGTCCGCTGCTGAAGATGATGGCCGGCGCGGTGGGCATCGTTTATGGCGACATCGGCACCAGCCCGCTCTACGCCTTTCGAGAGACGTTCGCGGGCCACCACCCGATGCCGGTCGACGCGCCCCACGTGGTCGGCGTCCTGTCCCTGATCTTCTGGTCCATGATGATCGTGGTGACGTTCAAATACGTTGCCATCATCACGCGCGCCGACAACAAGGGGGAGGGCGGCAGCCTGGCGCTGCTGGCGCTCATTTCCCGCTCGGCGAGCGGCCAGCGCCGGTGGACGCGCGGCATCGTGCTGCTGGGCGTGTTCGCCACCGCGCTGTTCTACGGCGATTCGATGATCACGCCGGCGATCTCCGTCCTGTCGGCGGTTGAGGGGCTGAAGGTCGTCAGTCCCGGCATGGACCCGTTCATCCTGCCGATCGCCATCGGCATCCTGGTCGGGCTGTTCGCGATCCAGGGGCGCGGCACGGGGCGCGTGGCGGTGTTCTTCGCGCCCGTCATGATCGTCTATTTCGTCGTGCTGGCGGGACTGGGCGGCTATCATATCGTAGTGGGCGATCCCGGAGTGATCGTGCAGACGATCAATCCGGCCAACGCCATCGGCTTCTTCTTCCTCGATCCGCTGCGCGCTTTTTTGGCGCTGGGCTCCGTGGTTCTGGCGGTGACCGGCGCGGAAGCGCTCTATGCCGATATGGGACATTTCGGCCGTCGCCCGATCGCCTATAGCTGGCTGGTCTTCGTGCTGCCCGCCCTGATGCTGAACTATATGGGGCAGGGCGCGATGATCCTGTCCCTGGACGCGGCCGCGCGCGCCGACGCGATCCAGAACCCGTTCTTCCTGATGGCCCCCGAGGCGCTGCGCGGCGGGCTGGTCATCCTGGCCACCTTCGCGACAGTGATCGCCAGCCAGGCGGTCATCTCGGGCGCATTCTCGGTCACGCAGCAGGCGATCCAACTGGGCTTCATCCCGCGCCTCAGGATCGAACACACCAGCGAGACGCAGGCCGGCCAGATCTACATCCCGGTGGTCAACTGGGTGCTGATGGTGATGGTGATCATCCTGGTGCTGATGTTCCAGTCGTCCTCGAACCTCGCCTCCGCCTACGGGATCGCCGTGACCGGTGCGATGCTGATCGATACGGTGCTGATCGGGGTCGTGCTGTTCACCTTGTGGAAATGGAAGCCGATCCTGGCCTTGCCGCTGCTGGTGCTGTTCCTGGTGGTCGACCTCGCCTATTTCTCGGCGAACCTGACCAAGGTGCTGGACGGCGGGTGGTTCCCGCTGCTGATCGGGTTCATCGCGTTCACCCTGCTGACCACCTGGGCCAAGGGGCGCAAGCTGATGCAGACGCGGCTGAAGGCGGGCGCGATGCCGATCTCCATCTTCGTCCAGTCGGCCGCCAATTCCGCCGCGCGGGTGCCCGGCACGGCGGTTTTCATGACCAGCGCGGCGTCCGGCGTGCCGCCGGCGCTGCTCCACAACCTCAAACACAACAAGGTGCTGCACGAGCGCATTGTGCTCTTGACGGTGGAGATCCAGGACGTGCCGGTCGTGCCGCCTCGCTACCGGGTCGAGCGGCAGGACCTGGGCCAGAACTTCCACCGCGTCATCCTGCGCTACGGCTTCATGCAGGAACCCAATGTGCCCTCGGGCCTGGCGGAAGCGGAGGGTTGCGGGCCGGAGTTCCGGATGATGGACACCAGCTTCTTTCTGGCGCGCCAGACGCTCATTTCCGCCAAGGCGCCGGGGATGCAGTTGTGGCGCGAGAAACTGTTCTTCTGGATGCTCCGCAACGCGGAATCGCCCATGGAGTTCTTCCGTCTGCCGTCCAATCGGGTGGTCGAACTCGGTAGCCAGGTCGAGATCTGACGGGCCTGGCCGCCGTGACGACCGCGCCCATCATCGTCACCGCCAGCTTCGGGCGAGAGGACGCGGCCTGGCTGACCGGCCAGCGAAGGGAGCATTTCCCGCCGGAACGCAATCATCTGGACGCTCACCTGACGCTGTTCCACCATCTGGCACCGTCGCTGGCGGGGGAACTCGCGCAGGCTCTGTCGACCGAAACTGCCGGCGTGGTCCCGCCCCGGGCGGAGCTGGCCGGAGTGATGAGCCTGGGGCGCGGCACGGCCTATCGGGTCGTCAGCCCCGAACTCGAAGCGATCCGCCGGCGCGTGGCGGATCGCTTCGCGGCCATGCTGACCCCGCAGGACGCCGGCGGCTGGCGTCCGCACGTCACAATCCAGAACAAGGTCGAGCCCGCCCAGGCTAAGGCCCTGCAGGGCGAACTGTCCGCCGGCTTCGCCCCGCGACCGCTGGCGATCCGGGGGCTGGCCGCCTGGTGGTATCGCGGCGGTCCTTGGGAGCCGATCCGCGAACACCGGTTCACCGGCTGATCCGCATCGTGCGTTGACGGCGCACGGCGCGCCGCCTAACGACGCGACCCGGTGTGGCGGAGTAGCTCAGCTGGTTAGAGCAGCGGAATCATAATCCGCGTGTCGGGGGTTCAAGTCCCTCCTCCGCTACCACCATAGCCGTCCGATCGGCCGTTCATTGTCCGTCCGGTCGCCGCGTGGCACAGGGGTCGCGTCCGCCCTCGGAGCCGCCTTATGCGTCACCTCGTCCTCGCCACCGCCACCCTGCTGACCGCCGCCTGCGCCAGCGCGCCAGTCGGCGCGCCGCCCGCGGCACCGACACGACCGGCGGCCGCGCCCGCCCGCGCCGCACCCGCCGACCTGCAGTCGATCACCTATTCGACGTCACCGTGCTTTGGCACATGCCCAGTTTACGCGGTCACCGTGACCCGCGACGGGCGAGGCAGCTGGGAAGGGCAGGAGCACGTCGCCGCGATGGGCGACCGCGCCCTCGCCGCCAGTCCCGCGCAGTTCGCCGCCTTCGCGGCCGCGTTGGAGCCTTACCGTCCTGACGGCGACCGGCGGCTTGTGACTCAGGAAGAGTGCGCCACATTTGTCACAGACCAGCCCGGCGTCGACATCGTGTGGCAGCGCGCGGGCAACCGCCAGGACGTGCTCAGCGCCTATTTCGGCTGCGACCGGCAAGCGAACGCGGCCATGTTCGACGCGTTGCGCGCCGCCATCCTCCAGCTTCCGGTCCAGGCGCTCATCGGCCCCGCCGCCCGGTGAGCGCGCGCCCCGACGAACTCGGCGACCGCGCGCGCGACGTGTTCCGGCTCGTGGTCGAACACTATCTGGAGAACGGCCAGCCGGTCGGTTCGCGCACCATCGCCCAGTCCGGCGTGCTGAGCCTTTCGCCCGCGTCCATTCGCGGCGTGATGCAGGAGCTGGAGGAAAGCGGTCTGCTGGCGGCGCCTCACCTCTCCGCCGGTCGACGGCCAACCGATCAGGGGCTGCGGCTGTTCGTCGACGCGATGATGCGGACCAGCGCGCCGTCGGCCGCGGAACGGCGCGCGATCGAGGCGCGGATCGACGCCGAGGGGCCGGTGGAGGCTCTGTTGAGTGAGACCACAGCCGTCCTGTCGGGCCTGTCCGCGTGCGCGGGTCTGGTGCTGGTGCCACGCCGCGAAACGACGGTGCGACAGTTCGGCCTGGTGCCCTTGTCGGAGGACCGCGCGCTCGCCGTGATCGTGGATGAGGATGGGCAGGTCGAAAATCGCGTGCTGCCGCGCCCCCCCGGCCTCAGCGCCGACGCCATGGCGGAGGCGGGCCGCTACGTCTCGGACCGCCTCGCCGGCCTGACGCTCGCCCAGGCGGCGGCGGCGCTGGAAGGCGAGATCGCGCAGAACCGGGCGGCGATCGACCGCGCGGCGGCGCGGTTGGTAGCCGACGGGCTGGCCGTGTGGAGCCGCGACGGGGCGGATCGGCCCGTCCTGATCGTGCGCGGCCAAGCGAACCTGCTGGACGACGCCGCGATCGCCGACCTGGACCGGGTCCGCCTGCTCCTGGACCAACTCGACGGCAAGGCGGAGATCGCCCAGGTGCTGGAGACCGCGCGCGACGCACAGGCCACCCGCATCTTCATCGGATCGGAAAACACCTTGTTCGCGCTCTCCGGATCGGCGGTGATCGCGGCACCGTACCGCGACGCGCAGGGGCGTGTGATCGGTGTGGTGGGCGTGATCGGCCCCACGCGCTTGAACTACGCGCGCATCGTGCCCATGGTCGACTTCACCGCCCAGGCGATCAGCCGGCTGATGCCTCGATCCTGAAAGAGACCTGATGCAGGACAATGACTTGAACGACGACGTTGATACGACCGCTGAGCCGCTGCGGACCGAAACCGCCGCCGACAGCCCCGAACTGGCCGCGCACGACCGCCTCGCCGATCTGGAGGAGCAGCTGGCCGCCACGCGGCAGGAGGTGCTCTACGCCCAGGCGGAGACGCAGAATGTGCGCCGCAGGTTGGAGAAGGAGGCGTCGGACGCGCGCGCCTATGCCGCGACCGCTTTCGCTCGCGACGTCCTTTCGGTCGCCGACAATCTGGGCCGCGCTCTTGACGCCATCGGTCCGGAACTGCGGGCCGATGAGCGCTTTCGCGGCCTCGTCGGCGGGTTGGAGGCGACCGGCCGGGAACTGACCACCATCCTGGAACGCAACGGCATCGCGCGGATCGAATCGGCGGGTCAGCCGCTCGACCCCAATCGGCACCAGGCGATGATGGAGGTGCCCAGCGACCAGCCGCCCGGCACGGTGGTGGCCGAGATGCAGGCGGGCTACACTATCCGCGACCGGCTGCTGCGTCCCGCCATGGTCACGGTGGCCAGGGCGCCCGACTGATCCCCCGGGACAGGGCGGGTTCAGGCGCGATGATGGAACGCTTTTCGTCGTGCCGTGCTTTACGCGTGGGACCGACAGAGGAGGATTACCGATGAACAAGATGCTGACACTTCCCGTGCTGGGCCTTTCCGCGCTCAGCTTGCAGGCGTGCGCGGACAACTACACGGGCGAAGGCGCTGCGGCCGGTGCGGCCGTTGGTGGCCTCGCCGCGGCCGTGACTGGCGGTGACGTCCTGACCGGGGCCGCCGCAGGTGGCGCGATCGGTGCCGCGGCCGGCTATTTCGTCGACAAGGACAACCGCTGCGACGGCTATAATCGTCGCGGCGAGCTGGACGACGATTGCTACGGCACGCGCGGCTATCCGGATCGCCGCCCCTACTAAGGCGCGATCCGTCACGGCGTCTGCGGCGCGTCGATCCCAGGCGGGGTCGACGCGCCGTTTTCGTTTGAAAGGCAGGCCTTAAAAGGGGAGCAGCTCCTCGAGAACCGCGTGATCCGCGGATAGGGAGGCGCGGTGGCGGGCCAGGAACGCGTGCCGCACGATCTCCGCCTGCTGCTCGATGCCGTAGCGCTCGAAAGACCAGCCGGGCCGCAGCTGGTAATGATAGCGGCAAAAAGGGTGGCGCATCAGGGGCAGCCACCAGCGTCCTCGGCGCTGGGTCTGCCAGACATGCGTCATCTCGTGCACGAAAAGACCCTGAGCGGCCAGGGGCGCGGCCGCGAAGTCCTCCCGGTAACCATCACCGGCGGGATGGAAGTGAATGGTGCCCGTCGGCGCCATCGCCACGGAGGGCGGTTGGAAGAACGCCCATTTGCTGCACGACACGCCCGCCCGATCATAATCGATCGCCGCGCCGAACACGCCTCGGCACAGCGCCCGTTCGCCGGATGTCAGGGGACGCCGATGGCTCACGCGCCGTGGCAGAGCACAGACGACGCCGCCAATCCAGTCGCCATGCGGGGTCGGTCGCGTTAGAGCGGCGGAAAGGGAGGCGCGTCGATGGTGGACTTGGGATCGGACGGTGTGCTGGAACCGGGACGGTGGCGCTGGGCGCGCGCGCTGGGCTGGATGATCGTGCTGTTCCTGATGGTCAGCCTGGTGACCGCGCTGCCCGCCTACGCGCTCCTGAAGCTGGCGGACCGCCTGCCGGCGTCGCTCGGCGATCCGGCGGTGGCCCTGCTGGTGATCGCGGGCGCGGTGATGGCGGTGGTCACCTATGGCGCGACCGTCCGGCAGGGTGAGCGGCGGCGTCCCTTCGAGCTGTCGCTGGACGGGTCCGTGCGGGAGCTGGCGGTCGGCCTGGCGATCGGCGGCGGCCTCATGCTGGCAACCGTGGGCGTGCTGGGACTGACCGGGTGGGTGACCATCACCTCGCGCCCGCCCACCGCCATCTGGCGGGCGCTGGCGCTGACGGTGCAGTCGGGCCTGGTCGAGGAGGTGCTGTTCCGCCTGGTCGTGTTGCGACTGTTGTGGCGCGCCTTCAACCTGCCGGTGGCGCTGGTCGCCTCGGCCGCGCTCTTCGGAGCCGCCCATCTGCTCAACACCAATTCCGGCCTGTTCGCGGCCCTGTGCATCGCGCTGGAAGCGGGCGTGATGCTGGGTGCCTTTTACCTGCTGACCGGTCGTCTGTGGATGGCCGCCGGCGCGCACGCGGGCTGGAACTTCGCCCAAGGGTGGCTGATGGGGGCCGCCGTGTCGGGGATGAGCGGCTTTGCGGGCGGACCGTTCGTCACGGCACCGACGCCCGGAGTGCCCGATTGGCTGAGCGGCGGCGCGTTCGGGCCGGAAGCGTCTCTGGCGGCGCTCATGCTCTGCACGGCGGTGGGCGCCTGGGTGCTGGTCCGCGCGGTCGCGCGCCTTACTCCGCCGGCTGTCCCATCGTCCTGACAAAGGCGTTGTAGGACACTTCCGATCCGTCGGAGAAGCGCAGGACCATGGGTGTGCGCCCCTCGCGGATCGCGGTCGGGCTGAGGCCGAAGATCATCAGGTGCTTGCCGCCCGGGCGGAACTCCACCGTGCCCTCCGCAGGGATCGGCACGCGCTGGATCTGTCGCATGGTGGTCCGCCCGCCTTGCGTCACGGTCTCGTGCAGCTCGGTGCGCTGGGCGTAGGGCACGCTCGCGAACTCCAGGAACTGGTCGGTCGGGCCGCCCTTGATGGTGACATAGCCCGCCGCCGGGCGACCTTCGATCGGACTGACCTGTATGCTGGCCGTCTCCACGCCGAGCACGGGGTCCGGCGAACAGGCGGCCAGACCGCCCAGAAGGAAAAGGAAGCTGGCCGCGCGCAGAGCCGAATGCATGGTCTGACAATCTCCTGTGGTCGAATGCCGTAACGTCGGCGGCCCGGCGAGGTTGCGCCGGGCAGCAGAGTTGCTGGTTGCAGCGTCGGCCGCGCCACCTATATCCGCTCCCGTCCTTTTCGCCATCCGTCGCGTTCGTCGCCGGGTCGCGGATCGTCCTTTGTCTGAACACGAGAGTAAGAGGGTTACATGGCCAAAGTCATCGGTATCGATCTCGGCACCACGAACAGCTGCGTCGCGGTCATGGAAGGCGGCAAGCCCAAGGTGGTCGAGAATGCGGAGGGCGGTCGCACCACCCCTTCGATCGTCGCCTTCGCGAAGGACGGCGAGCGTCTGATCGGCCAGCCGGCCAAGCGCCAGGCGGTGACGAACCCCGACAACACGATCTTCGCGGTCAAGCGCCTGATCGGTCGTCCGTTCAACGATCCGACGACGAAGAAGGACATGGAGCTCGTCCCCTACGACATCGTCAAGGGCGCGAACGGCGACGCCTGGGTCGAGGCCGGCGGGGAGGATTATTCGCCCAGCCAGATTTCCGCCTTCATCCTGCAGAAGATGAAGGAGACGGCGGAGAGCTTCCTGGGCGAGACGGTGACGCAGGCGGTCATCACCGTGCCGGCCTATTTCAACGACGCCCAGCGCCAAGCGACCAAGGACGCGGGCAAGATCGCCGGCCTGGAAGTGCTGCGCATCATCAACGAGCCGACGGCGGCGGCGCTCGCCTATGGCCTTGACAAGTCCGAGAACAAGACGATCGCGGTCTACGACCTCGGCGGCGGCACCTTCGACATTTCCGTGCTGGAAGTCGGCGACGGCGTGTTCGAGGTGAAGTCGACGAACGGCGACACCTTCCTGGGTGGCGAGGATTTCGACCAGGTGGTCGTCAACTACCTGGCCGACGAATTCAAGAAGGCGGAGGGCATCGATCTGCGCTCCGACAAGCTGGCGCTCCAGCGGCTGAAGGAGTCGGCCGAGAAGGCGAAGATCGAGTTGTCATCGGCGCAGACGACGGAGGTCAACCTGCCGTTCATCACCGCCGACCAGAACGGGCCGAAGCACCTGGTGAAGTCGATCACGCGGGCCGACCTGGAGCGGCTGGTGGACGATCTGATCAAGCGGACGCTGGAGCCGTGCCGCAAGGCCTTGGCCGACGCCGGGCTGAAGGCTGACGCGATCGACGAGGTCGTGCTCGTCGGCGGCATGACGCGGATGCCGCGCGTGCGCCAGGTGGTGCAGGAGTTCTTCGGGAAGGAGCCGCACACCGGCGTCAACCCGGACGAGGTCGTGGCGATCGGCGCGGCGATTCAGGCGGGCGTGCTGCAGGGCGACGTCAAGGACGTGCTGCTGCTGGATGTCACTCCGCTGTCGCTGGGCATCGAGACGCTTGGTGGCGTGTTCACCCGCATGATCGACCGCAACACGACCATTCCGACGAAGAAGAGCCAGGTGTTCTCCACCGCCGACGACAATCAGCAGGCGGTGACGATCAAGGTCTATCAGGGCGAGCGTGAGATGGCCGCGGACAACAAGGTGCTCGGCCAGTTCGACCTGATCGGCATCCCGTCGGCCCCGCGCGGCGTGCCGCAGATCGAGGTCGCGTTCGATATCGACGCCAACGGCATCGTGAACGTCAGCGCCAAGGACAAGGGCACGGGCAAGGAGCAGCAGATTCGCATCCAGGCCTCTGGCGGCCTGTCGGACAGCGACATCGACCAGATGGTCAAGGACGCCGAGCGGTTCGCCGAGGACGACAAGAAGAAGCGCGCGGACGCGGAGGCGAAGAACACGGCCGAGTCGCTGATCCACGCGACCGAGACTCAGTTGAAGGATCACGGCGACAAGATCGATGCGGCCGTGAAGTCGGAAGCGGAGTCGGCGCTGGCCGAGGCGAAGAGCGCCGTCGAGAGTGGCGACGCGTCGGCGATGCAGGCCAAGACGGAGGCGTTGCAGGCCGCCGCGATGAAGATGGGTCAAGCGATCTACGAGCGGCAGCAGGCGGACGGCCCGGCCGCGGAGGGTGACTCGGCTGACGCGGGGAGCGCGGGCGGCGACGACGACGTGGTCGACGCGGAGTTCTCGGAGGTTGACGAGAAGGGATGACCGGAGACGACGTCCGGCTTGGCCGTGGCGTTGCCAAATAGGTTGTTTTGTGCTAAGGGGCGGCGGTGCTCTGGAGGGCGTCGGGTTCGCTCCGGCCCCGCCTTCGCGCGCGCACGCACCCGCGCGGGCGCGCGCAGTGGAGCGACTCTGGAGAGACCTTTGGCGGATTTCCGCCACGGACCCGCGACGATTGGGCGAAGTATATGACGACCGACATCGACTATTACGAATTGCTCGGCGTCGAGCGGACCGCCGATGGCGGCACGATCAAGTCGGCCTATCGCCGACTGGCGATGCAGCATCATCCGGACCGCAATGCCGGCTGTCCGGATTCGGAGGCGACCTTCAAGTCGCTGTCCGCCGCCTATGACTGCCTGCGCGACCCGCAGAAGCGTGCCGCCTACGACCGCCTGGGTCATGCGGCGTTCCAGCAGGGAGGCGCGGGCGGCGGTCCCCAGGACTTCAACGCCTTCTCCGATATCTTCGAGGAGTTCTTCGGCGGGTTCGCCGGCGCGCAGCGGCGCGGCGCGGCTGGCGGTCGAAGGGGGGCCGACCTGCGCTACGACCTCGAGATCACGCTGGAACAGGCCTATCACGGCGTTGAGCGCGAGATCGCCATCGAGGTGGCGGCCCCTTGCGACGTGTGCGACGGATCGGGTGCGAAACCCGGCACCGCGGCCCAGACCTGCCGGACGTGTCAGGGGCACGGGCAGGTCCGCGCCCAGCAGGGCTTTTTCGTGGTCGAGCGCACCTGTCCCACCTGCCACGGGGCGGGTCAGGTTATCGCGGAACCCTGCGTCCGCTGTCGGGGCGACGGGCGGGTGGACGAAGCACGGACCCTCAACGTGTCCGTCCCGCCCGGTGTCGACCACGGCACCCGCATCCGCCTGTCCGGCAAGGGCGAGGCCGGCGCGCGCGGGGCGCCCGCGGGCGACCTCTACATCTTCGTCAGCCTGGAACGCCATGCCGTCTTCCAGCGCCAGGGCACCACGCTGTTGGCGCAGGTCCCGGTCAGCCTGACGACGGCGGCGCTCGGCGGGTCCATCGAGCTGCCCGGGCTGGACGGCGCACCGCACGACATCAAGATTCCAGCCGGCGTCCAGTCGGGCCAGCAGATCAACCGGCGCGGTGCCGGCATGCCGGTGCTGCAGGGGCGCGGCCACGGTGACCTGGTGGTGGAGATCGTGGTCGAGACGCCGACCCGCCTGACTGCCCGCCAGAAGGAACTGCTGTCGGAGTTCCGGGAGTTGGAGACCGACAAGCAGTGCCCGCAGAGCCACGGCTTTTTCGGCAAGCTGCGCGGATTGTGGGCGCAGGCGGCCGAATAGTCAGTCGCTGCCGAACACCCGCTCGAATACCGCGTCGACGTGCTGGAAGTGATAGTCGAGGTCGAACAGCTCCTCCAGTTCGGCGTCGCTCAGCGTGACCTCATCGTCGGCCTTTAGCAGGTCCAGGAGCGAAAGCCGCCCGTCGGCGTCCCAGACCCGCATCGCGTTGCGCTGGACCAATCGGTATGCCTCTTCCCGGCTCGACCCGTGCTGGGTCAGCGCCAGCAGCACCCGCTGGGAATGGACCAGCCCGCCCATGCGGTCGAGATTTGCCCGCATCCGATCGGGATAGACGACCAGCTTGTCCACCACCCCGGTCAGGCGGGCGAGCGCGAAGTCCAGCGTGATCGTCGCGTCCGGAGCGATGAAACGCTCGACCGACGAATGGCTGATGTCCCGTTCGTGCCACAAAGCGACATTCTCGAGCGCCGGTAGGGCGTAGGCGCGCACCATGCGGGCGAGGCCCGTCAGATTTTCCGTCAGGACCGGATTGCGCTTGTGCGGCATCGCGGACGACCCCTTCTGACCGGGCGCGAAATACTCTTCCGCCTCCAACACCTCCGTGCGTTGCAGGTGGCGCACTTCGGTCGCCAGTCGCTCGACCGACGAGGCGATGACCGCCAGCGTGGCGAAGAACGCGGCGTGACGGTCGCGCGGGATGACCTGGCTCGACACCGGCTCCACCGCCAGGCCCAGCCGGTCCGCGACGTGCCGCTCGACCGCGGGATCGATATTGGCGAAGGTGCCGACGGCGCCCGAAATCGCGCAGGTCGCCACCTCGGCGCGCGCCGCCACCAGCCGGGTCCGCGCGCGCTGGAACTCCGCGTGAAAGCCCGCGAGCTTCAGACCGAAGGTGGTGGGTTCGGCATGGATGCCGTGGGATCGACCGATGGTGGGGGTCCGGCGATGCTCCCGCGCCCGTCGCTCCAGCGCGGCCAGCAAGGCGTCCAGGTCCGCCAGCAGAAGGTCGGACGCGCGCGCCAGCTGCACGGCGAGAGCGGTGTCGAGCACGTCCGAACTGGTCATCCCCTGGTGCAGGAACCGCGCCTGCGGTCCGACCTGGTCCGCGACCCAGGTGAGGAAGGCGATCACGTCGTGGCGCGTGACCGCCTCGATCGCGTCGATCGCCTCCACGTCGATCCGGGGCTGTGTGTCCCACCACGCCCACAAAGCCGCCGCGGCCTCCGCCGGCACGACGCCCAGGTCGGCTAGCGCGTCGGTCGCGTGAGCTTCAATCTCGAACCAGATGCGGTAGCGCTCTTGCGCGGACCAGACGGCGGACATTTCGGGTCGGGCGTAGCGGGGAACCATGGGCGCGTGTCCTTGTGCGGCGGGCAGGGGGCGGTTAGCCGATGGTGGGCGGCCGGGCCAGCCGGACAGCGGCCGTTCAGCCGCGCGGCGTAGGGTGCCCGCACCTCCGCTGCCCCTCGTTCCGTCGAAAGGATGCCCATGTTGCGCTCAACCCTGTTTCTCCTCGCCGCGGCGCTGCCCTGCGTCGCGAGCGCGCAGACGACGCCGAACGATCCCGCGACCCCGCCGGAGAGCTTTTCCGAGACGCTGCCGCAGCCGACCACGCCGGCCGCCACCACGGCGGTGCGAGTCGATCCGGACCGCATCACGGTGCAGGGGTTCGCGACCTACGACACGGATGGGGTGGAGGGTCTCTCGACGCAGGAATTCGGGACCTGGGTCTCGCAACTGTTCGCGAACGCCGGTCAGCCCGCGCCCGCGCCCGAGTACCTGGCGGCGGCTTTCGCCCAGAGCGACGTCGACAGCGATGGCGCCGTCGGACAGGGCGAGTTCGCGGCGTTTCTGAAGGGCACCTAGATCAGCCCCTCCGCCCGCAGGGAGACGTGGCGACCGGCGCCCACGATCAGATGGTCGTGCAGCACCACCCCCAATTTGCGCCCGGCCTCCGCGATCTCTCGAGTGACCGCGATGTCCTGTCGGCTGGGCTTCGGATCGCCGCTGGGGTGATTGTGCACGACGATCAGCGCGGCGGAGCCGAGGTCGAGCGCGCGGCGGATCACTTCGCGCACATAGATGGGCGCTTCGGATACGGTGCCGCGGTTCATCACCTCATTCGCGATCAGCATGTTGCGCGCGTTCAGGTGCAGGACCCGCACCTGTTCCACCAGCAACGGCCCCATGTCCGCCTGAAGATAGTCGAGCAGCGCCGCCCAGCTGCCCAGGATCGGGGCGTTCGCGACGGGTTCCAACAGCATCCGCGTCGCCGCCACGCGCACGATCCGCATCGCCGCGGCACTTGACGCACCCATCCCGTCGACCGCCATCAAACTTCCGGCATCGGCGGCGAACACGCCGGCCAGCGTGCCGAAGCGCCGCAGCAGGGCTCTGGCGAGCGGCTTTGTGTCCTTGCGCGGGATGGCGAGCGCCAGGAGATATTCCAGCACCTCGTGGTCGCCGAGCGCGATGTCGCCACCTTGCAACAGCCGATCGCGCAATCGGGCCCGGTGTCCAAGGTTGTCCGAAGGAGGAGGGGCGGGCGTCATCGTCGGTTCTCCTACCCCATGCACGCGAGCGAAGGCGAGTTGCTTGAACCCGCGCCGGCTCTCCCCCATCACGCCCGCACGACGCCGGACGGCAGGAGCGGGTGACGAGTGGCCGACAGCGTGACCCCCACCGACCCGCGCCCCTCTGGCCGGCGGGTGGCCCTGGTCAGCCTCGCCATCCTGCTGGTGGCGCTGCCGATCGCGGTCTGGCTGCTGCGGCATCCGATCGCGACGCACTTCGTCGACCGGGAGCTGCGCCGAAGAGGCGTGGACGCGCGCTATCGGATCACGACCATCGGCTTTGGCCGGCAGGTGCTGGAGGATGTGTCGATCGGCCCGCGTGACCGCCCCGACCTCACGGCCGGGCGTGTGGTCGTGCACACCCGCGTCGGGCTGAGCGGAGTGGGGGTCAGCGGGATCGAGGCGAGCGGCGTCCGGCTTCGCGCCGCAGTCGTGGGTGGACGACTGCGTCTTGGGCAGGTCGACCGCCTGTTGCCTCCGCCCTCCGGCAAGCCCTTCTCGCTGCCCGATCTGCCTCTGCTGCTGGCCGACACCCAAGTGGCGCTTCGGACACCCGTCGGAGCGATCCGGCTGCGCCTGGAGGGAAACGGCAATCTTGCCCGTCGCTTCACGGGGCGGGTGGCGGTCACATCGGATCGCGTTCGCGCGGGCGGGTGCGTGGTCGACGGGCTGGACGGCCGCTTCGCCGCCGAAGTGACGGCCGGGCGACCCACCCTGTCCGGCCCCGCAAGGGTGACGGTGGTGGATTGCGGGCCCCGCTTCCGGGCCGCGACGGTGATCGGCACGCCGAACGTCGCCTTGTCGTCCAGCTTCGACCGGATCCAGGGCACGGTGCCAATGTCCGTGGCTCGGGTGACGAGTGGCGCAGTTGCGGCGGACGCCCTCTCGGGTCGGCTGCGCCTGGCCGGGACGGTGCGGGCGTTCCGCGGACGGGCCGATCTGTCGGTCGGACGGGCGGGAGACGGGGTGACGGTGGCACGCGACGCGGGTGCCCGGGTGACCTTCGCCGGGTCTCCGGACGCGCTCTCCGGCACGGCGGTGCTCACGACGGCACGGCTGGCGAGCGGAGGGCACCGGGCGCGGAACGTGTCGGCCAGGGCCGCCTATGCGGTCCGTCTGACGAACGGCATGTCCGCCGAGTTGCGAGGCGAGGCGAGCGCCGGCGCCGTCCAGCTCGCTCCCGCTGCCCTGGCGCGGCTTGACGATCTGGACTCCGGGCTGAACGGCACACCGCTGAGTGCGATCGCGGCCAGGATCGGCAAGGCCGCTCAAAGGGCCGGGACCGGCTTCGCGCTCGCCGGTTCCTGGCGGGCCGCGGTGCGCGGCGGCGCGATCGACGCGACCATCTCCTCCGCGGGCCTGCGCAGCGCCAGCGGTGTCGTGTCGACTCTCAATGGTCGGGGCGGGGATGGAGAGGGCCTTCGCATTGGGATCGGGCGCGGGCGCACAGCCACTCTGGACGGCGTGTTGCGAGTCGCGGGCGGCGGACTGCCGACCGGCGAAGTGCGCCTGACCCGCGACGCACGCGGGGCCATGACGGGTCTGGCCCGGCTTCAACCCTATGCGGCAGGGTCGAGCCGGATCGCGCTGGCTCCCGTGCGCTTTTCGGCAGGCGCGGACGGTCGGACCCGGATTGACACGGCGGTCGTCCTGTCCGGTCCGTTCGCGGGCGGGCGGATCGATGGAGCCTCGACGCCTGTGTCTGCCGTGTTCGACCGCACCGGAGAGGTCGTCGTCAATCCGGGCTGCACCGCGGCGCGGTTCGAACGCCTGGCCATCAGCGGTGTGGTCTTCGACGCGACGCCCCTGCGTTTGTGCGCGCACGTCGGAACCGCTCTGTTCCAACGGTCGCGATCCGGCGCGGTGCAGGCCGGAGCCACCATCGCCCAGCCGCGCCTCGTCGGGCGTCTGGGCCAGACGCCCGTCACTCTCGCGGCCGACACGGCGACGGTCGAGCTGCGCCGCGGCCAATTCGCCGTCACGGACCTGCGCGCCCGCATCGGCGCGCCGGAGGCGGTCACTCGGCTGGACTTCGACAGCCTGACGGGCGGTTTCCTGGGGCAAGGCGGGCAGGGCGCGTTCACTGGGGCATCCGGGCAGGTCGGTGCCGTGCCGATCCTGTGGTCGCGCGGGGCGGGCGAGTGGGCTTTCAAGAACGGACGGCTATCGCTCAATGGTGATCTGACGGTGGACGACGCCGCCGATCCCGAACGCTTCCAAACGCTGTCCGCTCCCGGCTTCGGACTACGCTTCGCGGGATCGGTCATCGACGCCGCCGGACCGCTGATCGATCCCGAGAGCGGTCGGACCGTCGCGCAGGTATCGGTCCACCATTCCTTCTCAGAAGGGGGTGGAGAGGCGACGCTGCAGGTTCGCGACCTGGCCTTCGACGATGCGCTTCAGCCCAGCCGCCTGACCCCGCTCGCGCTCGGCGTGGTGGCGGACGTGCAGGGGCGGGTGAACGGCGATGCGCGGATCGCGTGGGACGGAACGGCGGTGACGAGCACCGGGACCTTCGCCACAACCGACATGAGCCTGGCCGCCGCTTTCGGCCCGGTCACCGGTCTATCGACGACGGTGCGGTTCACAGACCTCCTCAACCTGGTGACGGCGGACGACCAGTTGCTGACGGTCGACCGGCTGAACCCCGGCGTCCCCGTCGACGACGGAGTGGTGCGCTATGCCATCGTGCCGGGCCGAAGGATCGCCATCCGTTCGGGTCGGTGGCCGTTCGCCGGCGGCACGCTGTCGCTGGAGCCCACCACGCTGGAGTTCGGCGAGGGCAAGCGCCAGGACTTCGTGCTCGACGTGATCGCGCTAGACGCCGCCGTACTGCTCGACACTTTCGAGTTCGACAACATCGCGGCCACCGGCGTGTTCGACGGTCAGTTCCCCTTGTCGTTCACCAATGGCAACGGAGAGGTCGTCGGCGGTCACCTCGATTCACGCCAGCCCGGCGGGACGGTCGCCTATGTGGGCGCCGTCAGCCAGGAAGATCTGGGCTTTTTCGGCAATCTCGCCTTTGATGCGTTGAAATCGCTCAAGTACGACAAGCTCGACATACGGCTGAACGGGCCGTTGTCCGGGCAAATGGTGACCGCGCTGCAGTTCGACGGCTTGGCGCAGGGTGTCGGCGCCAGGCGCAACATCCTGACCCGCGCGATCGCAGGGCTGCCGTTCGTGTTCAAGATCACGATCACGGCACCCTTCCGCCAGCTGCTGTTCTCCGCGCGGTCGTTCAGCGATCCGGAACTGCTTGTGGAGCAGAACCTCGGTTTGCTGTATCGGGAGCAGCAGCGGAACGAGCCGGTGGAGCCCACCAAGGCGCCTTCCGTTCAGGACCAGGAAAGCGAACCTTCGGCATGACAACCGCATGGACCAGGATTCTGCTTGCCGGTCTGTTCTGCGGATGCTCCGGTTGCGTGACGGTGCAGGCGCCCGACAAGCCGATCGTCATCGAACTGAACATCAACATCCGGCAGGAAGTGATCTACCGGTTGGACGAAAAAGCGCGCAACGTGATTGAACAAGACTCGGGGATATTCTGATGCGAAAGAAAGTTTTCCTGTTCGGGCTGGCGACCGCCGTCTCGCTGCTTCCGGTTGCGGCCGGTGCCCAGCGCGCGCCCGATTACCAGCAGGCGCGCGCGAGCGGAGCCGTGGGCGAGCAGGTGGATGGCTATCTGGGCTTCCCGCAGTCCCCGAGCGCTCAGGTGCAAGCCCTCGCCAGCGACATCAACATCAAGCGACGCGCGGTCTACACCAAGCAGGCAGCCGCCAACCGGAGCACGGTGGAGGAGTTCGCCTTTACCGCCGGGTGCAACCTGATCGCGAAGACCAAGGTGGGCGAGAAGTACCAGGCACCCGACGGAAGTTGGCAGACGCGGACCGGCGCGGCACCGATCAAGCATCCGCGCTGCCCCTAGGCGCTGTCACCCCGGGAAAGAGGAGCGGACCGCCGGGTTGAGAAAGGGCAGGATTTGCTGGGGGATGACGAGTTCGATTTCATACTCGCCCTCCGCCCAGGGGCCTGCGACATAGGGATCGGCGATCACCAGCATTCGGCTGAATTTCCCGCCCACGTTTCCCGCGGGGATCACGGTCAGCTCCCCGAACTGCGGACAGTCGGCGAACGGGCCGTCATTGCCTAGGTCCCCGCCGCGCTTTTCGCGGCGCGCCGATGCCAGCGCCTCGCAATAAGCGGGGCGGATCGTTGCCAGCGCCTTGGTTTGGCTGGTGAACAGATCGGCCAGCGGAACCTCGCGGTCGGCGCGGCGATCCCATATCAGCGCGTGGGTTCCGGCATTGCCATGCGCTCCACCGGTGTAGGAACTCACATGTTCGACCAGCGACAGAAATTGGGGCGTCGAGCCGCGCACCGTCCAGTCAAGCTGAGTGCCGTAAATGCGGGCCGGGAACTCCGGATTTTGAGACGCCCCTGTTTGCTGACGCAGCAACTCGGCCTTGGCGGACGCCGCCTCGTGCAAGGTGCGGGCGCGAAGATTGGGAAGGCGCGCCGCCTCCGCAGGCAGCGTGAACTCGAAGTCGATGCGGTCGGTCTGCTCCGACTGGTGTATGGCCTGGGTCGCGCCGGCCTCGGCGGACACCCCGCTTGGCGCTTCAACCCGGGTATCCTGAGACTGCGCCGGAGCTTCGACGTCGGCACCGCCGCCGACCGAGGTGGGCGTCGGCGAGCAGGCGCTCAATGTGCCGGCCAGCAGGAACAGGGTCGTGCGCATCGGGCGATCTCCTATAGGTTGTTCTCTAGCGCAGACGCCGCGCCGAGCCAACGCGTTGCCCGAGCGGGTGACACGCGGTTGACGTGTTCCGCTCGCTTGCTAAAGGGGCCGCGCCCGTTCGGGTCGGGGTGCGCAGCACCTTTTGCGTGAGCCACCATATCGGACATCGGCTGGACCGGTTCGGATCGGGGCGGCGAGCGGAGGGACGGATGGGTGACGACGATCGGAACGGTTCGCTGGACGACGGTCAGTTTCGCGCTTTCGACGAGCGACTGAAGCGAGCCGAAGCGGCGGAGGCGAAGCGCACCGGGGCAGGCCCTGCGGTCGACAAGGGCGACGACGATTACCGAATGGGCAACCGCGTTCTGGCGGAGCTGCTCGGCGGGCTGATCGGCGGGGCTTTGGTCGGCTGGCTGGCAGATCGGGTGTTCGGCACGAGCCCGTTGCTTCTGCTGGTGTTCCTGGGACTGGGCGTAATTGTGGCGTTCCGGAATATCTTCCGGATAGCATCGGGTGGGAAGCGAACGAAGTGACGACCGAAAGCGCTCAGCTGGCCGATCAAGCCACCCGGATCGATCCCATGCACCAGTTCGAGGTGCTGACGATCTTCAAGGGCTTTACCCTCGGCGGTCAGGAAATCTCGTTCACCAATTCGGCGCTGTGGATGGTGGTCACCGTCGCCGCGGTCTGGATCTTCATGGCCGGTGGCATGCAGCGCCAGCTGGTTCCGGGCCGCTGGCAGGCGGCGGTGGAGGGCTTCACCGGCTTCATCTCGTCCATGCTGACGACGAACATCGGGCCGCAGGGGCGTCGCTACACGCCGTATGTCTTCTCGTTGTTCATGTTCATCCTGTTCGCCAATCTGCTGGGCCTGATGCCGTTGGGCTTGGTTGGCGTGCATCCGTTCACCGTGACCAGCCATCTGACGATCACGGGCGTGCTTGCCGTCCTGTCATTTTCGATCGTCCTGATCGTCGGGTTCGCCAAGCACGGCTTTCACTTCTTCTCGCTGTTCGTCCCCGACGGCACGCCCGTGCCCATGATCCCGTTCATCTTCGTGGTCGAATTGATGAGCTTTCTGGTGCGGCCCTTCAGTCTGGCACTGCGGCTGTTCGTCGCGATGATGGCGGGTCACATCCTGTTGAAGGTGCTCGCCGGGTTCGTGATCAATTCCTCGAATGCCGGTGCCGGATGGGGCGTCCTCGTCGGGCTGCCCTCCTTTCTCCTGATGATCGGCATCACGGCGCTGGAAATCCTGGTGGCTTGCATCCAGGCCTACGTCTTCGCACTTCTGACGTCGCTGTATATCAACGACGCGGAAAACCTTCACTAATCCCTTTTACTGTAACGAGGAGTATTCATCATGGACGCAGAAGCAGCAAAGCTGATTGGCGCGGGACTGGCGGCGATCGGGGCCGGCATGGCAGCGCTTGGCGTGGGCAACGTGTTCGGCAGCTTTCTTGAGAGCGCGCTGCGCAACCCCGCGGCGGCGGACGGTCAGCAGGGTCGCCTGTTCATCGGCTTCGCGGCCGCCGAGCTGCTGGGGCTGCTGGCCTTCGTGATCGCCATGATCCTGCTGTTCGTGGTCTGACGACCCCCTCGGCCCAGGCGGGCTACTGATCGGACGGTTCCAAGCACGATGCCCCAAATCTCCCAGATGGCCGCGACTTATGGCGGTCAGCTTTTCTGGCTGCTCCTGACATTCGGCGTCATCTACCTGTTCATCGGACGGGGGATGGTGCCGAAGATCGAGGCGACGGTGGAGGCGCGCGATCGGCAGGTGTCGGACGATCTGGCGGCCGCGCGCGCGGCCAATGAAGCGGCCGATCGGTCGGACGAGCTCTTCCGCTCTCGCAGCGCGGCCGCTCGGGACGAGGCGCGAGCGCTGGTGGCCGAGAGCACCGCGGCGTCGACGCGGAGCACGGAAGAGCGGATGAAGGCTCTCGGCGTGGAACTGGACACCCGCCAGGCCGAGGCCGAGGCCGCGATCGACGTCCGTCGCCAAGAGGCGATGGTGCAAATCGAGGGCGTCGCCGCCGAAGCGGCGCAGGCCATCGTCGCCAAACTGTCCCCGCTGCGGATCACCAAGCCGGAGGCCGCGCGCGCGGTCGAGGCGGTGTTGCGTGGCTGACGGAACGGCGATCCCGCCCGGATCGACCGCGGCGGCCCAGCATCTGGATCAGCCGCTGCAGCAGCAGGGTCTGCCCACCGACGGTGTCCAGGCGATCGAGTCCGAGCATGGTGGCGTCCTGGCGGAGCCGAACGTGCTGGGCCTGGACGCGACGTTCCTGGTGGCGCTCGCGATGGCGGTGCTGATCGGCATCTTCCTGTGGCGTCGCGTGCCCCAGCTGATCACCGCCAGCCTGGACAACAAGATCGCGACGATCCGTGACCAGCTGGACGAGGCCCGCACTCTACGGGGGGAAGCCGAGGCGCTCCGGAGCGATTACGACGCCAAGCTGACGGCGTTCGAGGGTGAGGCCGAGCGACTGCGCCAGGGGGCCCGCCACGAGGCGGCACAGATCGTGGAGCAGGCGCAGATCGACGCCGACGCCCTGATCGAGCGCCGCCGCCGTATGGCCGAGGATCGCATCGCCGCGGCGGAACGCCAGGCGGTCGCCGACGTTCGGGCGCGCGCCGCCACCGCGTCGACCGCCGCGGCCGCTCGATTGATGGCCGATCGGCTGGACGCCGATGCGGATCGACAGCTGGTCGATCGCGCGATCGGCGGACTCGGCCGGGTGAACTGAACCAGCTGAAGGCTCGGCGGTGCTGGCATCGGGGGCCCGCAGCGCCTAATTTGTCCGTGTGACTGACAGCCGCGCACCTGATCGTTTCCACGAAGACGCCGCAACCTTCTCCGTCAAAGGCGCGGAGCAACCCGACCTGAAGGCCGGCGAAGCGGCGATCCGCGCGGTGCTGCGAACCCTGCCGATGGGTCCGGGCGTCTATCGCATGCTCGATGCCCGCGGCGACGTGCTGTATGTCGGCAAGGCTCGGGCGCTGAAGGCGCGGGTCACCAACTATGTTCAGGTGAACGCGCTGCCCAAGCGGCTGCAGCGCATGGTGTCGCAGACCCGATCGATGGTGATCGTCACGACGCGCAACGAGGCCGAGGCGCTGCTTCTCGAGGCGCAGCTCATCAAGCGCTATCGCCCGGCCTACAACGTGCTGCTACGCGACGACAAAAGCTTTCCTTATATTCTGCTGCGCGAGGACCACGGCTTTCCGCGCCTGCAGAAACATCGGGGTGCCCGGCGCGCCAAAGGTCGATATTACGGTCCGTTCGCGTCGGCCGGGTCGGTGACCAGCACCCTGAACGCTTTGCAGAAGCTGTTCCTGCTGCGGTGCTGCACGGACAGCGTCTTCAACAATCGGCAGCGACCCTGCCTGCTGCATCAGATCCGCCGGTGTTCCGCGCCCTGCGTGGGGCGGATCAGCGAGGAGGATTATGCCGAACTGGTGGACGACGCCATCGAGTTCCTGGGCGGGAAATCCACTCGGGTGCAGGCCAAGCTGGGCGCGGCGATGCAGGCGGCCTCCGACGCGATGGATTTTGAGCTCGCGACCGTCCATCGCGACCGCCTGCGCGCGCTCACCTTCATTCAGGGCGCACAGGCGATCAACGCGGACGGCGTGGGCGACGCCGATGTGTGGGCGCTGGCGTCTCAGGGCGGCACCACCTGCCTACAGGCGTTCTTTATCCGGGGCGGGGCGAATTGGGGGCACCGGTCCTTCTTTCCCGCGCACACCGCCGATGTGCCGGCCGACGAGGTGCTCGCGACCTTTCTGGCGCAGTTCTACGAAGACGTGCCACCGCCCCGCCTGCTGATCACCGACCGCGCGCCCGCCGAGTGCGAACTCCTGGTCGAGGCGCTGGGAGAGCGGGCGGGTCATAAGGTCGCCGTGCAAATGCCGCAGCGGGGCGATCGCAAGCGCCTGCTGGAGCAGGCCAGCCGCAACGCCACCGACGCGCTGGAACGCCGGCTGGCGGAGTCGACGACACAGACCCGCTTGCTGGCCCAGCTCGCCGATCTGTTCGACCTGGACGAACCGCCGCAGCGTATCGAGACTTACGACAACAGCCACATACAGGGCACGAACGCCCTGGGCGCGATGGTGGTCGCCGGGCCGGAGGGCTTTCGCAAGAACAGCTATCGCAAGTTCAACATCAAGAACCCGGACACGGCACCGGGCGACGACTTCGCGATGATGCGCGAGGTGCTGACCCGGCGGTTCGGCCGCGCGCTGAAGGAGGATCCGGACCGCACCCAGGGCGAATGGCCGGACCTGGTGCTGATCGACGGGGGCAAGGGTCAGCTGTCGGCCGCGATGGGTGTGCTGGAGGAGCTGGGAGTGGAGGACCTGGCGGTGGTCGGCGTCGCCAAGGGTCCCGACCGGAACGCCGGTCGGGAGACCTTCTACCTGCCCGACGGGCGAGAGATGACCCTTCCGCCGAACAGCCCCGTATTGTACTACCTCCAGCGCCTGCGCGACGAGGCGCACCGCTTCGCCATCGGCGCTCATCGCGCCAAGCGGTCTAAGGCGCTGGGATCGAGTCCCTTGGACGATGTGCCGGGGGTGGGTCCGAACCGCAAACGCGCGCTGCTGATGCATTTCGGCACCGCGCGAGCGGTCCGGAACGCCAGCTTGGACGATCTTCAGCGGGCACCCGGCGTGTCCTCGACGGTCGCCCAAAAGGTGTACGATCACTTTCATAGCCGCTGATGATCGATCTGACGGCCTCCGCGCTGGTCTTGTCGGTGCGACCGCATGGGGAGACCGGATCGATCGCGGCGACGTTGACGCAGGACAGCGGTTTGCTGACCGGCTTCGTCCCTGGCGGGCGCTCCCGGCAGACCCGGCCGGTGTTGATGCCGGGAAACACGGTGCTCGCCCGTTATCGCGCGCGAACGGACACGCAACTGCCAAGTCTGACGGTGGAACTGATCACCAGCCGAGCGCCGCTGTGGTCGGAGCCACTCGCGGCTGCCGGAATGGAGTGGGTCACGGCGCTCACCGCTTTCGCACTGGGAGAAGGTCAGCCGGACGCGGCCCTGTGGAGCGCGCTCGACGGCACTCTGGAGGCTATGGCGCAGGCCCCGACCGCGCGTGGGTGGGTGCCGTCGATCGTGCGATACGAACTGATCCTGCTGGCGCGGCTGGGCTATGGCCTCGCGCTCGATCGCTGTGCGGAGACGGGTGTCACGAGCGACCTGACTTGGGTGTCGCCGCGGACCGGTCGCGCGGTCAGCCGGCAGGTGGGCGCCGGCTGGGCCGACCGGCTGCTGCCTCTGCCCGCCTTCCTTTCGACGAGAACGGTGCCCAACTGGCGCGACATCGCCGATGGCCTGGCGCTGTCCGGGCACTTCCTCCGCAAGCACCTGCCCGACAGCCGCGGACGCGACCTCTATGCCGCTCGCGACCGCCTGGTCGCTCAGGTCGTTCGTCTAGCAGGCTGAGGCTCCATGGTCGGCCGCGCACCGGCTGCTTGCCCGCGGCCGCTGTCGCTCGCATAGCATTCCGATGAAGCGTCGTGCGGGTCAGGACCGCTCCATCACCGACCAATGGCGACCCGCCACCCGTGCGATCCGCGGAGGCACCGCGCGGTCCGAATGGGGGGAGACCTCGGAAGCCCTGTTCCTCACCTCCGGCTACGCCTACGACCGCGCGGAGGATGCGGCCGCCCGCTTCGCCGGCGAACAGGAGGGGATGACCTATTCCCGGCTGCAAAACCCGACGGTCGACATGCTGGAACGGCGCATCGCGCTTATGGAAGGCAGTGAGGGCTGCCGCGCCACGGCGTCCGGAATGGCGGCGATGACCGCCGCGCTCCTCTGCCAGTTGTCCGCTGGCGATCACCTCGTCGCCGCGCGGGCCCTCTTCGGATCGTGCCGCTGGTTGACCGACCACCTTCTGCCCCGCTTCGGGATCGGGATCACGACGGTCGACGGCACCGATCCGGAGGCGTGGCGCGCCGCCGTCCGGCCGAACACCAAGGTGTTCTTTTTCGAGACTCCGGCCAATCCCACCATGGACGTCATAGACCTGCGCGCGGTCTGCGACGTCGCGAAGGACCACGGCATCGTGACGGTGGTGGACAACGCGTTCGCCACCTCCGCGCTGCAGCGGCCGATGGAGTTCGGCGCGGACGTGGTCGCCTATTCCGCGACGAAGATGATGGACGGGCAGGGTCGGGTCCTCGCCGGCGCGGTGTGCGGACGGCAGGAGTGGATCGACGACACGCTGCTCCCTTACCTGCGAAACACCGGACCCACCCTGTCGCCCTTCAACGCTTGGGTCGTGCTGAAGGGTCTGGAGACCCTGGACCTGCGCATCCGACGG
Source organism: Sphingomonadaceae bacterium (assembly GCA_965261015.1). Taxonomy (GTDB): domain Bacteria; phylum Pseudomonadota; class Alphaproteobacteria; order Sphingomonadales; family Sphingomonadaceae; genus CBDHCC01. The sequence goes on along the minus strand of CBDHCC010000001.1, from coordinate 1,514,485 downwards.
CAAAGCGACAGCGCCCTCTCGGTCGCACGCTTTCTGGAGGGGCGGGTCGAGCGGGTGCGCCACCCTTTCCTGCCCGATCATCCCGGACATGAGATCGCACGACGCCAGATGGAGGCGGGTGGTCCCATCTTCGCCTTTCACCTGACGGATCGGGGGGAGGCCTTTGCGCTGCTGAACGCGCTGGAGCTGATCGACATTTCGAACAATATCGGCGACTCCCGCTCGCTGATGACCCACCCCGCCTCGACCACCCATGCGAGCATGGCCGAGGAGGATCGTCTGGCCGTGGGCATCGACGACGGCATGCTGCGCTTGAATGTCGGGCTGGAGGATTTGGGGGACGTCCAAGACGATCTGGATCGGGCCCTGAAGGCGATCGGCCGATGAGCGCCGTGACCGACCTGCTGTTCGCCCATTCGGCGACCACCGACGGCATCACGGTGCGGACCGGCGTCAGCTACCTGCCCGAACAATCCAGTCCGCGCACGGGACGTTGGTTCTGGGCGTACCACATCCGCATCGAGAACAATTCCGCGCGCGCGGTCAAACTGTTGACCCGCCGCTGGATCATCACGGACGGGCGTGGCGCGCGCAATCTGGTGGAGGGTGAGGGTGTGATCGGCGAACAGCCGCTGCTGCCGCCGGGCCAAAGCTACGACTATGTGTCCGGTTGCCCCCTCTCGACGCCGGGTGGCCGCATGGAAGGCAGCTATGGCATGGTGGACGCGCAGGGTCGCGCGCTCACCGTCGCGATCCCCAGCTTCGAGCTCGAAGCGCCCAACGCGCCGTGAAGCGCACCCATCTGCCTCTCAACGCCTTGCGCGTGTACGATGCGGCGGCCCGGCACCTCTCTTTCACCCGCGCTGCGGACGAGTTGGCGGTCACCCCCGCCGCCGTGGGGCAGCAGGTGCGGGCTCTGGAGGATGTGCTGGGCGTCGTCCTGTTCCGCCGGCTCCCCGGCGGGCTAGAGCTGACGCCGGAGGGCGAGGCGGGGCTGACGGCACTGCGCGACGGGTTCCTGCAATTCGAGGAGTCGGTGCGTGCGATGCGGGGCGGGCAGGGGTCCGACGTGCTGACGATCGCCGCGCCACGCGACTTGACCGGACGCTGGCTGCTGCCGAAGCTGGCGCAATATGCGAGCGCGGTGCCCGGAACGCGCTTCCGGCTGGAGAGCCACGACACGACGCCGGACTTCACGGAAGCCAATCTCGACCTGGCGATCGCTTGGGGCGCGCCGGCTACCGGCCTGGAACATGTGAGCATAGATCCGCGTGGGATGGTCACCGTCGGCATCGAGGGCGCGCCCGATCGCCGGATCATTTGGAGTGACGGGGACGGGGACGGCGGCGCACTGAGGGTGGCCGATGCGGGGCTGGCACTGGACGCGGCGATCGCGGGGCTTGGGACGGCGACGGTGCCCCGGCTGCTGGCGGCGGAAGAGCTGTCCACGGGCCGCCTGGTCGAAAGCGAAGGGACCGTTGGAGAGGGTGCCTATCACCTGATCGCGCCGACACCGCAGTGGCGGCAGGGTAAGGTGCAGATGTTGGTCGCCGCTCTGAGCACCGAGATTTCGGACCGCGTTTAACGACGATCAGGCGTCGATCGCCTCCTCGTCCAGTTCGGCCGCGTTGGCCTGGATGAAGTTGAAGCGGTGTTCTGGGTTCCGGCCCATCAGCTGATCGACCAATTCGCGCACCGCATTCTGCGCCTGATATTCGGCCGGCAGACGCACGCGCAGCAGGCTGCGGGTGGCCGGCGCCATGGTGGTCTCCTTCAGCTGGCCGGGGTTCATCTCGCCCAGGCCCTTGAACCGGCCGACATCGACTTTCCGGCCCTTGAAGACCGTGCGCTCCAGCTCGGCACGATCGGCGTCGTCGCGGGCATAGACCGACTTCTTGCCATCGGACAGGCGATACAGCGGTGGCCGAGCCAAATAGAGGTGCCCCCGCTTCACCAGCTCCGGCATCTCCTGAAAGAAGAAGGTCATCAGCAGCGTGGCGATGTGCGCGCCGTCCACGTCGGCGTCCGTCATGATGATTACGCGCTCGTACCTCAGATTGTCCGGCAGGCAGCTGGCACCGGTGCCGCAGCCCAGCGCCTGGATCAGGTCGGCGACCTCGCTGTTCGCCATGATCTTGGCGGTCGTGGCGGACGCGACGTTCAGGATCTTGCCCCGGATCGGCAGGATCGCCTGGAACTTGCGATCGCGCGCCTGCTTGGCCGAACCGCCAGCGGAGTCCCCCTCCACGATGAACAGCTCGGTCCCGTCGGGATCGTCGGTGGCGCAGTCGGTCAGCTTGCCAGGCAGGCGCAGGCGGCGACCCGATGTGGCGGTCTTGCGCTTCACCTCGCGTTCCGCCCGCCGTTTCAACCGCTCCTCGACTCGATCCAGGACCAGACCCAATAGGGCGCGGCCGCGCTCCATATCGTCGGACAGGAAATGGTCGAAATGGTCGCGCACCGCGCCCTCCACCAACCGTGCCGCTTCGGGTGAGGTCAGCCGGTCCTTCGTCTGACTTTGAAAGGACGGATCGCGGATGAAGACGGACAGCATCGACTCGGCACCGATCACCACGTCGTCCGCCCCGATCTCCTTCGCCTTGCGGTTGCCCATCAAGTCGCCGAACTGGCGCAATCCTTTCGTCAGCGCGGCGCGCAGGCCCTGTTCGTGGGTGCCGCCGTCTGGCGTGGGAATGGTGTTGCAATAGTACGAGGCGGACCCGTCGGTGAAGAGCGGCCAGGCGACGGCCCATTCCACCCGTCCGGCGGCGTCGCCGAAATCCTGCTGGCCGGCGAACAGTTCCGCGGTGGCGCACGCCCGTTCTCCCAGCTGTTCGCGCAGGTGGTCCGCCAAACCACCGGGGAACTGAAAGGTCGCCTCTGCCGGAGTGTCGTCGGCGATGAGCGCCGGGTCGCATCGCCAGCGGATCTCGACGCCCGCGAACAGATAGGCCTTTGACCGGGCCAGCCGATAGAGACGCGCCGGCTTGAACATGCGATCACCGAAGATCTCGGTGTCCGGCACGAAGGTCAGGCGGGTTCCGCGGCGGTTCGGGGCCTGCCCCACCTCGGCGACCGGCTCCACCACTTCGCCCCGGGCGAAGCGCGCGCGATAGAGGACGCGGTTGCGCGCGACCTCCACCTCCGTCTCGCTAGACAACGCGTTGACAACGGACACGCCGACGCCGTGCAGGCCACCAGAGGTCTGGTAAGCCTTGGCCGAGAATTTCCCGCCGGAATGCAGGGTCGTCAGGATCACTTCCAGCGCCGACTTGCCCGGAAATTTCGGATGCGGGTCGATCGGGATGCCGCGCCCATTGTCGCTGACGATCAGTCGGTTGCCCGCGGCGAGTTCGACCTCGATCCGGGTCGCGTGACCGGCCACCGCCTCGTCCATCGCGTTGTCGAGCACCTCGGCAGCGAGGTGGTGGAGAGCGCGCTCGTCCGTCCCGCCAATGTACATGCCCGGCCGGCGGCGCACCGGCTCCAGCCCCTCCAGCACCTCGATCGCGGAGGCGTCATAATCTCCGTGACCGGTGTCGGGTGCGGAGGAGAAAAGGTCGTCAGCCATTCGCGCCGCTTATGGCCGGGGGGCCTGGCCGGGGCAATGTCCGCCCCGGTCGGCCCCAAGGATGATCCTCAGCGAACGCGCGGCCCGCCGAACGGCATCGGTGGCGGGGGCTTGCGGTCCCGCCGCGGCATCTGCGCTTGATAGGCGTTGCCGCAATGATCCACGCAGTATGGAAAGCCGGGGTTCACCGGCTGTCCACAGAAGTGAAAGTCCGGCTCTCCCGGATGGCCGAGCGGCCAGCGGCAGATGCGCTCGTTCAAGTCGAGGAGCGAGGTCTTGTCCGCGACCTCGTCGCTGGGCCTAGAAGGCACCAGGCGCCGCGGCGGTGCCGGCGGGATCGGTTGCTGCTGTTCACCCGGATTCTGTCGCAGGAACCCGCCCGGCCCGACCGACCGCAACTCGACCTTGGGAGCGGTCTCTGCCGCAGGAGTGGGGGAGGGGGCGGGCGTCGCCGGTTCCGCGGCGGGCGGGACCGGCACGGCGGCGGCTTCGACAGCCGGAGTGGGGGCAGCCGGGAGAGGCTCCGGCGCGGCCGGAACGGTGGCTTCCTGCGTCTCGACCGTCGCGGCGGCGTGTCGCTCCTTCTCCAGCTCGGCCGTGGTTTTGACCGGGGAGGGGCGGGGCTTCAGCCCCAGGCGGTGCGCCTTGCCGATCACGGCGTTGCGCGAGACCCCGCCCAAGGCATCGGCGATCTGGCTGGCGGTCAGCCCGTCGTCCCACAATCGCTTCAGTTCACCAATCCGCTCGTCCGTCCATGCCATAACCGTCTCGATACTCCTTCGGCGGACAAGGTCGGGTGGACCTCCACCCCGTTCAAGCCCGCGCCGCTTGCCGCCAACGCCGCAGAGCCTTAGTCGCAGCGCCATGCCAACGCCAGTCGCGCCGTCCACGCCAGAGGCCGCCCGCGCGGCGCTCGCCCCTCAGATCCGCCCGATGGGCGAACCGATCATCCGGCGTGTGAATTGGGGTGGGTTGAGCGTTTTGTTCGGGAAGGAGGTGCGCCGCTTCCTGAAGGTGCAGACCCAGACGATCTGGGCGCCGGCGATCACCACCGTCCTCTACCTCGTCATCTTCACCGTGGCATTGGGGCGGGCCGGGGCCACGGTGCTGGGCGTACCCTTCGCGGCCTTCATCGCGCCCGGTCTGATCGTCATGGGCATGATGCAGAACGCTTTCGCCAATGCCAGCTTTTCCCTTCTGGTCGGCAAGATCCAAGGCACCATCGTCGATTATCTGATGCCGCCGCTGTCGAATGCGGAGCTGATCGCGGGGATCATCGGCGCGGCGGTCACGCGCGCGGTCCTGGTCGGCTGCGCGGTGTGGCTGGCGATGTGGCTGTATCCGGGCGTGCCGGTGACGGTGCGCCATTTCGGCCCGGTCCTGTGGTTCGGGCTGATGGGTTCGATCTTCCTGGCTCTTCTGGGCATGATTACCAGCCTGTGGGCGGAGAAGTTCGACCACCTGGCCGCCATGACGAACTTCGTCATTATTCCCTTGTCGCTTCTGTCCGGCACGTTCTATTCCGTGACGCAGCTGGCACCGACCTTCGAGTTGCTCAGTCACCTCAACCCCTTCTTCTACATCATCTCCGGCTTTCGCTACGGCTTCCTGGGAGTGGCCGACTCGCCCATCTATGTCGGCGGCGCGGTGATCCTTGCGCTGAACGCGATTCTGGGCGTGGGGCTGTATGCGGTGATGCAGTCCGGTTGGAAACTGAAGAGCTGACCGTTGGCGAAGCGGGTCCGGGCTCTCTGAGTTAGAAGCAGACCACCGTATTGTCGGCATCGTGCCCGATGTCGGCGCTGTCCAGCAACGGCACCCCGGCCCGCGCCAGCCAGTGCTCGGCCACCTGCGAGAGGGAGGCACCGAACGGGCGGTCGTTCTTCCACCCGCCGAACCGTCCCAGCCGCACGCCTGTCACGTCGCGGAACCAAGGTTGTGAGCTCAGTTGGAACAGCAGGCGGTCGATCCGGTAGAGCGGCTCGCCCACGTCCTCCAGCCACAGCTCTCGCCCTGCGAGCGGCGGTTCCAACCCGGTGCCGAGCGTGGCGCAGAGCACCGTCAGGTTGAAGGCGCAGGCCGCACCGCCGGCAGGGGGGTCGCGCGTGGTCAGCAGGGCGATGGCGCGAGCGATGGCCCGCGTCCCTCCTTCGCGGGTCAGGTCGGCGGGCATCGGCGACCAGACCGCGCCCGTCCGACCGGCGCGCAGCAGCGCCGCGTGCAGGAAGCCGGCATCGGAGTAGCCCAGCAGCGGCTTGCCCACACCTGGGTCGAACCGTGCCACCGCCTCCGCCGCGATCCGAGCGGCCCCGGCGCCGCCCCGCGCGCACCAGACCGCGTCGACCGTCGGATCGTTCCAGGCGGCGACGAGAGCGTCCGCGCGGTCCGCATCGGAGCCCGCGAAATGGCCGCCGGTGGCAAAGCACTGCGACGACCAGCGTAGCGTGACGTTCGGCGCGATCGCCTCCATCCGGTCGGCCAACGCGCGGTCGACGGGGCAGGACGGGGCCACTACGGCGACGACGGGGGTTGTGGCAGGGTCCGGCTCACGTTGGGCCGACGGCTGATCGGGTTGTGGCCGTTCCATGGCTGCGGCATAGCCCGGCCGATGGACATAGACACCGATATAAACCTTCCCACCTTCTTTTGCGGCATCGGCGGCTCCGGCATGATGCCGCTCGCCTCCTTGCTGGCGGCGCGCGGCGTGAGCGTCAGCGGTTCGGATCGCGCCCATGATCGTGGCGACACGCCCGACAAGTTCCGCTGGCTGGAGAACCAAGGTGTGGCTCTCCACCGCCAGGACGGCAGCGGCGTCGTGGCACCTGTGGGTCGCGTCGTCGCGTCCGCGGCGGTCGAGGACTCCGTGCCGGACGTGGAGGCCGCCCGCGCGCTGGGCGTGGAACGGGTGACGCGGGCCGAGCTGCTGTCGCGGATGTTCAACGCGGCTGGCCAGTCCGTCGCGGTCGGCGGCACCAGCGGCAAATCCACGGTGACCGGCATGTTCGCGCTGATCCTGCACCGCATGGCTCGGAAGCCCACGGTGATGAACGGCGCGCCGATGATCGACTTCGTCGGCGATGACGCGCCTTATGCGAGCGCGCTCGCCGGCAACCCGGACCTCTGGGTGTCGGAAGTGGACGAGAGCGACGGCTCGATCGCGCTGTTCCGCCCCACGGTGGCGGTGCTGACGAACCTGTCGCACGACCACAAGCCCATGGACGAATTGCGGGCGCTGTTCGGCGGCTTCCTCGAAGCGGCCGACACCGCCGTCGTGAACGCCGACGACGCGGAAGCGCTGGCGCTCGCCCCGGACACCGCGCTCCTGTTCGGCCTTGCGGACGGGTCCCGCATCACGGCGGAGTCGGTCACGGCCACACCGCTCGGGCTGCGCTTCATCGCCGTGGACCGGCAGACGGACGAGCGTGTGCCGGTGGCGCTCGCCGTACCGGGCGAGCACAATCTGTCCAACGCGCTGGCGGCGCTCGCTGGCGCGGTGGCACTTGGCACGGGGCTCAGCCTGGCGGCGGGCACGCTGAGCGGCTTTCGCGGCATCACCCGGCGTTTGGAGACGATTGGGACCGCTGACGGCGTGGGCGTGGTGGACGACTTCGCGCACAATCCCGACAAGGTTGCCGCCTCGCTCGCCACACTGCGCGGACAGGACGGGCGATTGCTCGTCCTGTTCCAGCCTCATGGCTACGGTCCGCTCACCACCATGGGCGAGGCGCTCGCCTCCGCCTTCGCGGACGGACTGGGCGCGGACGATCGCCTGTGGGTGACCGAACCCGCCTATTTCGGCGGCACGACCGAGCGCGAGCGTGGCGGCGAGTGGCTTGCCGGAGCGCTGGCCGAGCGCGGGGTCTCTGCGACCGCTGTTGCCGACCGCGCGGCCGCGCGCGCGCCCTTGCTGGCCGAGGCGCGCGAGGGCGACCGCATCGTGGTGATAGGTGCGCGCGACGACGGGCTGGCCGCCTTCGCCCGCCAGCTGCTTTCTGACCTGACGGAGCGTTCCGACGCTTCCCAGCCAGCCATCTAGTTCACAGGAGCCGACCAATGTCCGTCACCCCCCTCATGCCTGTCTATCCCCGCTGCGGCGTGCGCCCTGTGAAGGGGGACGGCTGCTGGCTGATCGGGGAGGATGGTCGCCGTTATCTGGACTTCGCGGCGGGTATCGCGGTCAACCTGCTGGGCCACAGCCACGCTCCCTTCGTGAAGGCGATCCAGGATCAGGCGGCCACGCTGATGCATGTGTCGAACCTCTATGGCAGCCCGCAAGGCGAGGCGCTGGCGGAGCGACTGGTGGCGAACACCTTCGCGGACACCGTGTTCTTCACCAATTCGGGCGCGGAAGCGGTGGAGTGCGCGATCAAGACCGCTCGCAAGTTCCAGCATGCGAACGGACATCCGGAGCGCACCACCCTGATCGCTTTTTCCGCCGCGTTCCACGGCCGCACGTTGGCGACCATCTCCGCCACCCAGTCGGAGAAGATGACGGAGGGCTTCGCGCCGCTCGTGCCCGGCTTCGCCTACGCGCCGTTCGACGACCTCGCCGCCGCCGCGGCGCTGGTCGACGAGCACACCGCCGGGTTCCTCGTCGAACCGATCCAGGGGGAGGGCGGCATTCGCCCCGCCAGCCGCGCCTTCCTGCAGGGCTTGCGCGACCTGGCCGACGAGCACGGCTTGATGCTGGTCTTCGACGAGGTGCAGTGCGGCATGGCGCGGACCGGCACGCTGTACGTCCACGAGCAATATGGCGTCACACCCGACATCCTGGCGACGGCCAAGGGCATTGGCGGAGGGTTCCCGCTCGGTGCCTGCCTTGCCACGGAGCGGGCGGCGAGCGGCATGGGGCTCGGCACCCACGGGTCGACTTATGGCGGCAATCCGCTTGCGATGGCGGCCGGCATGGCGGTTCTGGACGCGGTGCTGGAGCCCGGCTTTCTGGAGCACGTCCGCGACATGGGCGAACGGCTTCGCTCCGCTCTGGAACAGGTCGTCTCCGCTCATCCGAACCTATTCGACCATGTGCGTGGCACCGGTCTGATGCTGGGTGTCCGCCTGCACGAGGAAAGCCGGCCCTTTGTCGCTCACCTGCGCGACCATCATCAGCTGCTCACCGTCGCCGCCGCCGATCAGGTGGTCCGCATCCTGCCTCCCTTGATCATCGAGCAGGCGGAGATCGACGCGGCGGTCGAAAAGCTGGTCGCCGGTGCGGAGAGCTTCGCGCCCGAGGCCGTGCCCGCCTGATGCGGAACTTCCTCGATGTTCATCCGGTGGGGGTCCCCGCGCTCGGCGAAATCCTCGACGAGGCCGCCCGGAGGAAAGCCGCCAGGGTGGGATGGCCGAAGGGTAGGCCCGACGCCGACGCCCCGCTGTCCGGACGGACGCTGGCGCTGGTGTTCGAGAAGTCGTCCACCCGCACCCGCATCTCGTTCCAGATGGCCATGACGCAATTGGGCGGCACCAGCATCGTGCTCGACGCCGCCTCGACGCAGTTGGGTCGCGGAGAGACAGTCGAGGACACGGCGCGCGTGCTGGGCCGGATGGTGGATGCCATCATGCTGCGGACCGACGACCCCGCCAAGCTGGATGCGATGGCGAGCGCGTCCGGGGTGCCGGTGGTGAACGGCCTGTCGGACCTGTCGCACCCCTGTCAGGCGGTGGCCGATCTGATGACGGTCCGAGAGCGGCTCGGCCGGCTCGACGGGGTCCGATGGACCTGGCTGGGCGACGGAAACAACGTGTTGCATTCGCTGGTCGAGGGCATAGCGTTGACCGGCGGCCACCTGACGGTGAGCGGACCGGAGGGTTACGACGCCGACCCTGCGGTGCTCGCGCGGGCCGGATCGGTGCAGACCGAGCGCAGTCCGGATCGCGCGGCGGCGGACGCCGACGTGATCGTCACCGACAGCTGGATCTCGATGGGGCAGGCGGACGCCGAGGCGAAGCGCGCCGCGTTGATGCCCTATCAGGTCACGCCCGCGCTGATGGCGCGGGCGGATCCGCACGCGCTGTTCCTGCACTGCCTGCCGGCCCACCGGGGGGAGGAGGTCGCCGGCGCGGTGATCGACGGCCCGCAGTCGGCGGTCTGGGACGAGGCCGAAAACCGCCTGCACGCGCAAAAGGCCATACTGCTATGGTGCTTCGGCCTGGTAGGCTGACGGAAGAACGGGGCGCGCGGGGGACGGGCAATGGTCGAACAGGACGAGTGGCCGGAACGCGCCTGGATCCTGGCCGTGCTCGGCTCGGCGGCAGGCGCGATCATCGGGCTGATCGTCGGTCAGCCGGAGCGGGTGCCGGTTTTCCAGCTCGCGCTCGCGACCTTCGCCTTTACCGCCTTCGTTGTTCTCGCACTCACATTGGAGCGGCGGCGGTGGACCTGGTCGGTGGGTGCCTCGCTGGCCGTCGGAGCGCTGCTGGCGCTGATCGGCTGGAACACGGCGCGGTATCGCGGATATGGGTGGGAGTTCGGCTGGCCCTTCGCCTCGGCCGTGGTGGCCTCGCTGCTGATTGTGCCGTTGTTCCAGGCCGTGCGCGATCTAGGCGAGCTTCGTTTGCCGCCGGAGCGGGTACACGCCCATGTCTGGGCCGATTTCGTGATCGGTGCGGTCGGCGTGGCGTTCGTGGGCGTCGCGCTGTTGCTCATCGTGCTGATCGACCAGCTGCTGCGGCTCGTCGGCATCGCCTGGATCGAGCGGCTGTGGGACACCGATTGGTTCGGCTGGGCGGTGGCGGGCGCGGCGTTCGGCGCGGTGGCGGCGCGCCTGCGCGATCGATCGGGGCTGCTGGGCACGTTATTGACCGTGAAGTTCACCGTGCTGGCGGTGCTGGCTCCGGTGCTGGCGATCGGCATCGCCTTGTTCCTCGGCGCGCTGCCGTTCGGCGGTCTGAAGAAGTTCTGGGACGCGACCGGATCCTCCACGGTCATCCTGCTCGCCTGCGCGGTGCTGGCCGTCTGGCTGGTGAATGCGGTCGCCAGCAACAATCCGTCGGGTTCGCAGGGTGAGGGCAGGGGTGGACAGGTCCTGCGCGGCGCGGCCCTGGTGCTCGCCTTGTCGGTGCTGCCGCTCGCCCTGGTCGGCGCGGCGGGACTTTGGATAAGGGTGGCCGCGCTCGGCTGGACGCCGACGCGGCTGTGGGGCGTCGCCGCCATCCTGGTCGCCGCGGCCTGGGGTGGCGTGTACCTTTGGACGATCGTTCGCGCGCGCGGGCTCGACGATCGCGCGATCTTCGCCGGCAATGTCCGCATGGCGGTCGGAGTGGCGGCACTGGCCCTTCTGCTGGCGGTGCCGCTGGTCGACTTCGGCGCGATCTCGGCTCGCGATCAGGTTTCGCGCCTCACGAGCGGGCGCGTGACGGCGGAGCGGTTTGACTGGGCCGCGCTCGCCTTCGAATTCGGGCCGGCCGGGAAGCCGGCGTTGGCGGAGCTGTCCCGATCGTCGAACCCGGCGATCGTCCGGGCCGCCACGGCGGCCGCAAAGGCCGGCGACCGAAGCGATCTCGCCACCGCCGATCAGCGCGTGCGGGAGAGTGCCGCCCGCCGCGCCGTCGCGAACCGCGCCATCCGGGTGCATCCCGCCGCGGTCCCGGTGCCGCTCGCTCTGCGCCGAGCGATCTTCGGCGTCGAAGATGAAACAGTCGATGCGGAACCGCGGTTCGACCGCTATCTGCAAGCCGAGGGCTGCGATGCCGATGATCGGGCACCATGCCACCTGTTCTGGCATCCGGGCGACCCGACAGCGGTGGCCGTGCAGGACGTGTGCGCGAACCCGCCCGCCGCCGAACGAGCTCGTTGGAACAGCGAGTGCGAGATCGCGGTCACACCGCTGCGCCTCATCGGCCAGCGCTGGACCCGTTCCACACGCTCGGCTGCGTCCATCCGCCGCGGCCCTCCCGAAGGTCCGACCCGGATCCTCTCCGAACGAGAAGCCATCGAGCGGGGCGACGTGACCGTCCGTACCGTCACCCGGCGGCAGGTGTTCGTCGGCGACCAGCCGGCAAGCGACCTGTTCGAGTAGGTTGCGCTGCGGCGCGTCGGTCATTAGCCGCTCTTCCATGTCCGTCGACCTGCCCACCGTCCGCCGCATCGCGGCCCTGGCTCGCATCGCCGTCTCGGACGGGGAGGCGGAGGCCTTGGTGCCGGAGCTGAACGCCATCCTGGGCTGGGTGGAGCAACTGGGGGAGGTGGACGTGACCGGCGTCGAAGCGATGACCGCGGTCATCCCCAATACCCTTCGGTTGCGCGACGACGTGGTGACCGACGGCGGCGTGCGCGAGCGCGTGCTCTCCAACGCTCCGAACCCGACCGGCGGGTTCTTCACGGTGCCCAAGGTGATCGAATGAACGTGCTCACCGACCTGACCGTCACCGCGATCCGCGACGGCGTGCGGCAGAAAAGCTTTTCGGCGGTCGAGGTCGCCACCGCGTTCAATGCCGCCGTGGAGGGTGCCGACGCGCTGAACGCTTACCTGGTGAAAACACCGGAACACGCCCTGGCGGCCGCGCGCGTCGCGGACGAGGCGATCGCCAGAGGCGACGCCCTCCCTCCGCTGGCCGGCGTGCCCATCGGCATGAAGGACCTGTTCGCGACCGAGGGCGTGGCGACCACGGCCGGGAGCGAGATCCTGGGCGGGTTCGTGCCGCCCTACGAGTCCGGCGTGTCCGCCAATCTGTGGCGCGCGGGCTGCGGCATGTTGGGCAAGCTCAACATGGACCAGTTCGCGATGGGATCGTCCAACGAGACCTCCGCCTTCGGCGATGTCGTGTCGCCTTGGCGGCGCAAGGACGGCGGCAACGCCCCGCTGGCGCCCGGCGGGTCGAGCGGGGGCAGTTCGGCCGCCGTGGCCGCGCGGCTGTGCCCGGCGGCGACCGGCACGGACACCGGCGGCTCCATTCGCCAGCCGGCCGCCTTCACCGGCATCAGCGGGATCAAGCCAACCTATGGCCGCTGTTCGCGCTGGGGCACGGTGGCGTTCGCCTCCTCGCTGGACCAGGCGGGGCCGATGGCGCGCACGGTGACGGACTGCGCGGCGATGCTGGAGGCGATGGCGGGCTTCGATCCGCGCGACGCCACTTCGCTCGATCTGCCGGTGCCCGCTTGGGAGAAGGGGCTGAACGCCGACTTGACCGGCAAGCGCGTCGGCTTGCCGCGCGAATACCGGATGGACGGCACGGATGCCGATATCCTGTCGCTGTGGGACCGTGGCGCGGACTGGTTGCGCGACGCGGGCGCGGAGGTGGTGGAGGTGTCGCTGCCCCACACCCAATACGCGCTGCCCGCCTATTATATCATCGCGCCGGCCGAGGCGTCGTCCAACCTAGCCCGCTATGACGGCGTGCGCTACGGCCTGCGGGACCTGCCGGATGGCGCGGGGTTGCAGGACATGTACGCCGCCACCCGCGCGGCCGGCTTCGGGCCGGAGGTCAAGCGCCGCATCATGATCGGCACCTACGTGCTGTCGGCCGGCTTCTACGACGCCTACTACACGCAGGCGCAAAAGGTCCGCACGCTGATCGCCCGCGACTTCGAGCGCGCGTTCGAGAGCTGCGACGTCATCCTGGCGCCCACCTGCCCGACCGCCGCCTTCGCGCTGGGCGACAAGACGGCCGATCCTTTGTCCATGTACCTGAACGACGTGTTCGCCGTGCCGGCGTCGCTCGCCGGCCTGCCCGCGATGAGCGTGCCGGGCGGCCTGGACGAGCACGGACTGCCGCTCGGCCTCCAGATCATCGGCCGCGCGCTGGATGAGCAGGGGGTGCTCAACGCGGGATTGGCGATCGAGCAGCGGGCGGGGTTCACGGCGCGGGCGGAGGCGTGGTGGTGAGCCATGCCAGCGTCTCCATAGTTGCCGCGACGGCGGCGATGCTGAGTGGTTGCGGCGGGACAGTGACCGAGCGGAAGCTAATGCGATCGTCCGCAGGGACCATCGAACTGGTAAGAACGTCGATAGGCGGAGCGTTAGGAGACGAGCGGATTGAGCTAGTCTCTAAGAGCGATGGTGGTGACCGAACCTTCTTTGCCGGTTCTAATTTCTCAGAGTTCAATGTCGCAGAGGGTGGTGGAAAGCTGCTAATACAGATGTGCAGAGGCAGCATACAGAAAGCTGAGCCAATTTTGTTCGAGCATAGCAAGGATGGTCGTGTGTCACTCCTAGGGTTGGATCTCGATTGGAACTGTGTCGACAAAAGTAGAGAAGCATGACCGACTACCGTGTCCAAGGGTCCACCGGTGAGTGGGAGGTCGTCGTCGGCCTGGAGGTCCATGCCCAGGTGACCTCCGCCTCCAAGCTGTTCTCCGGGGCGTCCACCGCATTCGGGGCGGAGCCGAACACGCAGGTGTCGTTGGTCGACGCCGCAATGCCCGGGATGCTGCCCGTGCCCAACGCCGAGTGCATCCGTCAGGCGGTCCGCACCGGGCTGGCGCTCGACTGCGCCATCAACCGCTGGAGCCGGTTCGACCGCAAGAACTACTTCTACGCCGACTTGCCCCAGGGCTATCAGATCAGCCAGCTGTATCATCCCCTCGTGGGCGAGGGCGCGGTCGAGGTCGAGGTGGACGACGCCGAGACGATCACCGTCGGCATCGAGCGCATCCATGTCGAGCAGGACGCGGGCAAGCTGATCCACGACGCCGATCCGGCGCGATCGATGGTGGACCTGAACCGCTCCGGAGTGGCGCTGATGGAGATCGTCAGCCGCCCCGACCTGCGCTCGCCCGCCCAGGCCGCCGCCTATCTGCGCACGCTGCGCTCCGTGCTGCGTTTCGTGGGCTCGTGCGACGGCGACATGGAGAAAGGGTCGATGCGCGCCGACGTGAACGTGTCGGTGCGCCGGCCGGGCGATGCGCTGGGCACGCGCACGGAGACGAAGAACGTCAACTCCATGCGCTTCGTCGCCGCCGTGGTGGAGCACGAGGCGGCGCGCCAGGTGGCGCTGATCGAGGGCGGCGGCGCGGTGGTGCAGGAGACGCGCCTGTTCGATCCCGACCGGGGCGAGACACGCTCGATGCGGTCGAAGGAGGACGCGCACGACTATCGCTACTTCCCCGACCCCGACCTGTTGCCGCTGGAGCTGTCCGACGAGTTCGTTGAGGACGCGCGCGCGAGCCTGCCGGAGCTGCCCGGGGCCAAACGGCGGCGGTATGAGGACGCGCTGGGGCTGTCCGCCTACCAGGCGGGCGTGCTGACGGCGGAGGCGGACACCGCACGCTGGTTCGAGGCTCTGCTGGCGGAGGGCGCGCGGCTGCAGGGCACGGGGGCGGAGGAGGTGGCGAAGCCCGCCGCCAACTGGGTGACGGGCGAGCTGTTCGGAGCGCTGAACCGCCTGGGCGTGGAGATCGCCGACAGCCCCGTGTCGCCCGAGGGTGCTGCCGAGCTGCTGGCGCTGGTGGCGGACGGCACGGTCAGCGGCTCGATCGCCAAGCAGGTTTTCGAAGCCATGCTGGAGACGGGCGAGGGCGCGGAGGCCATCGTGGAGGCGCGCGGCCTACGCCAGACCAGCGACGCCGGCGCGATCGAGGCGGCGGCGCGCGAGGTGATCGCGGCCAACGCCGACAAGGTCGCTGCGTATCGCGGCGGCAAGGACAAGCTGTTCGGCTTTTTCGTCGGGCAGGTGATGAAGGCGATGGCCGGCAAGGCAAACCCGGCTGTGGTGAATGAGGTGTTGAAGCGGGCATTGGGGTGATGACTACTATAAAGCTACTCTTATTGATGATGTTAGCAACAGTTATATCAATGCCAAGTCGTTCTCTGGCTGCACCTTCACAGGAGAGCGGAAGCGCGTTATTTACGTTCGACAATCACCATTATCTTTTCCCTGCTGGCACTCATACTAACTCCTTTCATGATGAACTTGGGAACTGGCAATCAGCAGAGATTCTCGTTTACCACAAATTCTGGCAAGAAGTTCTCGGACGTGTAGCACCTTTGGACGGGTGGATGGCCATTGGAGACAGTAGCGGACCGAGAATGATATACTTGACAAAACCTTCTGATCTGATTCAGTTCATCAAGCAGAATAACCCTAGACTACCCCCGGTTCGTGGCCCTGTGAAGCTAAAGTCCAAACAAGGGTCTGTAATGTTCTGGACTTCGCTTGATCCAGACATTTACATTGAAGGGCTTACCTATGTCACATTCGAAGGCAGGACAGATTTTTATCTCGAATGCACAGAACGCGACATAGGAGACTGGCAGAAGGCATGTGACGTGCTTTGGTATGACGGCGGGATTGTACACAAATTTGGCATTGCAGGTGATTGGATCGCTCGCACACCCCCAAGTGGTGGATTCCTATAAGGAGACAGTCTCTTCAGAAAGTACTAAATCACTGAGTTAGCAGCTTAGAGCTTAGTAAATATCTTACCCCTCCCGGGCACCGCCGCTCTGCGGCAGATAATCCTGCCCGTGGGCGCGGTCGTCCTCGGCGGTGACGCCTTCCATCGCGTCCGGATCGGACACGCGCTCCAGCGCGGCCTGGGTGGCCACGTCGGTCTGGAGGTTGCCGCCGGAGCGGCCCTGCTCGCTCGGCGCGTCGGTGGCCGCGTCGATGATGTCGCTGTCGTCGTTGCGGCGGGCGGTTTCGGTGCGGCGGTTCTCTTCGGTCATGGTGAGGTCTCCTTTGGGGAGAGAACCGGTTGAGGGGAGGGCGGGTTCCAGTTCGTTTCACCCCTCCCCTTCAGGGGAGGGGATTGAGGGGTGGGGAGGTCGGGCTTGGTGCCAGCTTGACGAGTTGGTCTCTAGCGGAACCTCCCCACCCCAACCCCTCCCCTGAAGGGGAGGGGCTTGTTGTGATTATGCCGCTGCCGCCCGCTCCCTCCGCCCCGACGCGCTCATTCCCAGCACGGCCGCCAGTCCGGCGCCGAAGCCCGGCACCAGGGAATAGAGCTCCCCGTCCAGCCCGGCCGCGATCCAGGCGATCACCGTGCCGGCGCCCACCAGCAGCCCGGCGAGCGCGCCCGCTCCGGTGATCCTCCGCGAGGTCAGCGCCAACAGCACCACCGGCCCGAACGCCGCGCCGAAGCCCGCCCAGGCGTTCGCCACCAGCCCCAGCACGCTGTTGTCCGGGTTCAGCGCGAACACCAGCGCGACCAGCGCCACCGCCAGCACCGCCAAGCGGCCGACCGCCACCAACTCCCGCTCGCCGGCGTCCCGGCGGAACAGCAGCCGATAGGCGTCCTCCGTCAGGGACGACGAACTCACCAGCAATTGCGAGGAAATGGTGGACATGATCGCCGCCAGGATGGCCGCGAACAGGAAGCCGGTGACGAGCGGGTGGAATAGCAGTTCGGACAACAGGATGAAGATCGTCTCCGGGTCGGCCACGGGCAGCCCGGTCTCGCTGGCATAGGCCAGCCCCGCCAGCCCGACACCCAGCGAGCCCAGCAGCGACACGCCCATCCAGCTCATACCGATGGCGCGCGCGGTGGGCACGTCGCGCACGGACCGGATCGCCATGAAGCGCACGATGATGTGCGGCTGCCCGAAATAGCCGAGACCCCAGCCGAGGGACGAGATCACGCCCAGCGCGCTCGCTCCGGCGAACAGCGACAGGAAGGCGGGGTCGATGGCCCGCACCGCGCCCACCGTGCTCGCCCAGCCGCCCGCGTCACTCAGGGCGACGAAAGGCACGATGACGAGCGCCACCATCATGATGCAGCCCTGCACGAAGTCGGTGAGGCTCACCGCCAGGAAGCCGCCGAACAGGGTGTAGGCGACCACCACCCCGGCGGTGACCCACAGGCCGGTGGCGTAAGAGCCGCCCAGCGCGGTGTCGAACAGCTTGCCGCCCGCGACCAGCCCGGCGGAGGTGTAGAGGGTGAAGAACACGACGATGACGAGGGCGGAGGTGAGGCGCAGCGCCGTGCCCCGCTCCGGAAAACGCTTGGACAGCCAGTCGGGGATGGTGAGCGCGTCGCCCAGCTCCTCCGTCTGCACGCGCAGGCGCGGGGCGACGACGATCCAGTTGACGAGCGCGCCGACGAACAGGCCGATGCCGATCCAGGCGGCGGGCAGCCCGGTGGCGAAGGCCGCCCCCGGCAGGCCGAGCAGCAGCCAACCGCTCATGTCGCTCGCCCCGGCGGAAAGCGCGGTTACGGCGGGGCCGAGGCTGCGGCCGCCCAGCATATACTCGCCGACGGTCGAAGTGGACTTGCGCCAGGCATAGAGGCCGATGGCGAGCATCAGGAGGAAATAGAGGGCGAGGGAGATCAGCGTGCCGGTCTGCATGGCCGGGGCTTAGGGCAGGGGAGGAGGAGAGTCATTCCTCCCCGAGACACGCTTGGAGAGGACCTCAGGCCGGCGCGAACTCGTCATTGTCGCCCAGCACGCTCAGCTCCCCGTCGGCGATCGCGAACACCGCGCCCTCCAGGCTCAGCGTGCCCGCTTCCAGGCCGTCCCGCACGAAGGGGAAGGTGCGGAGGTTCTTGAGCGAAACACGCACGGCCTCCTCCTCCATCGCCCGGCCCGCCTCGCGCGTGGACAGGTCGTCGAAGCGCGCCGCCACCTTGTCGCGCGCGTCCGCCAGCAGGTTCGTCCAGGCGGCGATGAAGCCGCCTTCGCCAGGCTTGGCGTCGGCGAAGGCGCGGTGCAGCGCCGCGTTGCACCCGCCGCAGCGGCCGTGGCCCATGACCAGGATGCGCTCGACCTTCAGCTCGCGCACCGCGAATTCTAGCGCGGCCGACACGCCATGCTGACCGGGCGTGCTCTCGAATGGGGGCACCAGGGCCGCGACATTGCGAACGACGAAGATCTCGCCGGGTTTGGTGTCGAAGATCTGCGCGGGTTCCACCCGGCTGTCGGAACACGCGACGATCATGGTCGGCGGCGACTGGCCGTCCTTCAGCTCGTCCCAGCGCTCGCGCTCGTTGGCCCAGCCATCTTTTCGGAAGCGGCGATATCCATCGATCAATGTCTGCATTCGCTCCTGACTAACGGCTTCCTGACGGCTGGCAACCGCTCGACCGCGTCGCTATCTGCCGGACCATGACCGAGCCCGCCGCTGCCCTCCGCCCCGCACGCACCCGCAAACCCGACTGGATCCGGGTGAAGGCCCCCACGTCGGTGGGCTTCGCCGACACGCGCAAATTGATGCGCGAGCTGAACCTCAACACCGTGTGCGAGGAGGCGGCCTGCCCCAATATCGGCGAGTGCTGGACGAAGAAGCACGCGACCGTGATGATCCTGGGCGACGTCTGCACGCGGGCCTGCGCCTTCTGCAACGTGAAGACCGGGATGCCGCGCGCCGTCGACGCGGCCGAGCCGCAGCACACGGCCGACGCCGCCGCGCGGCTGGGGCTGAAGCACATCGTCGTCACAAGCGTGGACCGCGACGACTTGCCCGATGGCGGGGCGGGGCAGTTCGTGAAGGTCATCCAGGCGCTACGCCGCACGACGCCGGACACCACCATCGAGATCTTGACGCCCGATTTCCGCAACAAGGCGCAGGCGGCGGTGGAGAGCATCGTCGAGGCCGGGCCGGACGTCTACAACCACAATCTTGAGACGGTGCCCCGCCTCTACCCCACCATCCGCCCGGGCGCGCGCTACTACGCGTCTCTGCGCCTGCTGGAGAGCGTCAAGCGGCACGATCCGGCGATCTTCACCAAATCCGGCGTCATGATGGGCCTGGGCGAGGAGCGGCTGGAGGTGCATCAGGTCATGGACGACATGCGCTCGGCCGACGTCGATTTCCTGACCATGGGTCAGTACCTTCAGCCGACCCCGCGTCATGCCAAGGTGGCGGAATTCGTGCCGCCCACCGGCTTCGACGCCTACGCCGCGATCGCACGCGCCAAGGGGTTCCTGATGGTCGCCTCGTCGCCCCTGACCCGATCGTCCTATCATGCGGGCGATGATTTCACCCGCATGAAAGCCGCGCGCGAGGAGCGTCTCGCCCGTGCCTAGGCATTCGGAGACACGCCGTCTGCCCTACACCCCGGAACAGATGTTCGATCTGGTGGCCGATGTCCGCCGGTATCCGGAGTTTTTGCCCTGGGTGGCCGCGTTGCGCGTCCGGTCCGACAGCTCCACGGCGACGGTCGCCGACATGATCGTGGGGTTCAAGGGAGTGCGCGAAAGTTTCACCTCGAAAGTGGAAAAGCAGAGGCCGGAGCGAATCACCGTCGATTATGTCGATGGTCCGCTGAAATATCTGCGCAACGACTGGCGATTCGATCCGGCTGCCGATGGCCAGTGCGACGTCGGCTTCTGCGTCGATTTCCAGTTCAAGAACCGTGTGTTCGAGATGCTGGCGGGGCAGGTCTTCGACGTCGCCCTGCGCCGCATGATCGGAGCCTTCGAGCGGAGGGCCGACGCCCTCTACGGCGCAGCGTCCAATGTCGCGCCGGGGATCAGCAGCGAGAGCGCCACTTCGGCCGCGTAGAGTCGGATGGCGCTGCGCCCGGCGGCTGGATCGAACTGCCGACGCGAAGCCTGAACCGCGGACGGGTCGTCGCCGCGCGCGGCGCGGGCGAAGACGACGGTGCCCACGGGCTTGCGATCCGTGCCGCCGCCGGGGCCGGCAACTCCGGTCACGGCGACCACCAGATCGGCCCTGGACCGCTGAAGCGCGCCGTTGGCCATGGCCCAAGCGCTCGCCGCCGAGACCGCGCCGAAGGTGGACAGCAGTTCCTCTTCCACGCCCAGCAACGCGGTCTTGGCGTCGTTCGAATAGGTCACGAAGCTGGCGTCGAGCACGTCGGAACTGCCCGGCACCTCTGTCAGGGCGTAGGCGCACAGGCCCCCGGTGCAGCTTTCCGCCAGAGCGATGCGACACCCTTCCGCGCGGTTTCGGTCGACCACCTGTCCAGCGAGCGCCAGCAGGGAGGCGGGGAGCGATCCGGTCACGCGTCGCTCTCGCAGATGTCGTACATCTCGCGGCCCAGGAACGCGCTCAACAGGCGGCCGAGGTCCGGGCCGCTCATCGGCACCAGCGCGTCGAAGGCGAGCGCCATCTGCGGGCAATCCTTTGCTGACAGCTCGCTCTTCAAGGCCTCGGCGGCCGACGACGCCATCGCGGTCTCCAGTTCCTGCTCGACGCCAGCCAGATCCGAAGCCGAGGCATCGGACATGGCAGCCGCGGCGCGCAGCGCGGCCGGACGCGCCGCCCGAGCGTCCGCTTCCAGCGAGAGGCGTCGGGGTCCGGTGGCATCGGTCAAGGCGGTCGTGGCGGGCAGCGCCGTTCGGCAGATATCCGCCATCTGGCCGACGATCGGCGGCAGGATGAACGTCAGCAGCGCCTCGCCGTCCTCCCGCTGAACGCAGGCGGCCGAAGCGGGCGCACCCATCGGCACGAACACCAGCGCCGCCGCCAGGGGCATCGTCAGCAATCGTCGCGTCATCGTTCCTCCTCCAGCACTCGACTGACCGTCGCCACGGCCTGAGCCGCGATGCCCTCGCGCCGTCCGGCAAAGCCGAGCGCTTCCGTCGTCGTCGCCTTCACACTGACACGGCCGACGGGCAGGTCAACGATCTGCGCGATCCGCGCCCGCATCGCCGCCTTCAAGGGACCGATCTTCGGAGCCTCGCAGATCAGGGTGACGTCCAGGTGCTCGAGCCTCGCGCCGATCTCTCGCGCCAGCTGGACCGCGTGGGCCAGGAAGCGGTCGGACCGGGCACCTTTCCACTGGGGGTCGCTGGGCGGGAAGTGATCGCCGATGTCGCCGCCGGCGATCGCCCCCAGGACGGCGTCGGTGAGCGCATGCAGGCCCACATCCGCGTCGGAATGGCCGGAGAGGCCCCAGTCGTGCTCCACCCGCAGGCCGCACAGCCACAACTCCTTTCCACGCTCCAGCCGGTGCACGTCGAAGCCGGTGCCGCTGACCGACAGGCGAGGACCCAGCGCTGCCTCCGCGACGGCGAAGTCGCTGTCCCACGTCAGTTTCGCCAGCCGCTCGTCCCCGTCGACCGCCACGACCTCGCGACCGATCGCCCGCACCATCTGCGCGTCGTCCGTCGGCTCGCCCCCGGACCACTGCGCGTGGGCTGCGCGCAGGGTCGCGAAACGAAAGGCCTGCGGCGTCTGCACGCGGCCAGCCCGTCGCGATCGACAACGGGACCCAAAGCCCCGTCCCGGCGCATCGCCAATGTGTCGGCGACCGGCAGGATCGGACAGGCGGCATCCTGCTCCGACAGCGCGTGCAACAGCCGATCCAGGACGGCCGCGGGCAGGTGGGGACGCGCCGCGTCGTGCACCAGAACGATGTCGGGCGCGTCGTCCGCCAATCGCTCCAGCCCGGCCGCCACCGAACCGCGGCGCGTGGCACCGCCCGCGACGATCTCGAGCCCCTCCACACCACTCAGCAATTCGCGAGCCAGGCCAATGTGATCGGCGGCGACGGCGACCACGATCCGTCGAATGGTCGGGTGGGAGCGAAGCGCTTCGGCCGCGCGCGTGAGGACCGGTCGCCCAGCCAGGGAACGGAATTGCTTCGGCGTGCCGCCCATCCGGCTCCCGCGGCCGCCAGCGACGAGAATGGCGGCGACGTTGGCGGGTTCGGACATGGCCCAGCGATAGCGCGCCCGTTCCTTGCAGAGAAGGGGGGCGGTCGCTACCTCGCGCGCTGCCATGTCTCCGCTTCAGCCCATCCGTATCGGGCCGGTCGTCGTGCCGGTGCCAGTCATCCTGGCGCCGATGACCGGCGTGACCGATCGCCCGTTCCGGGTCCTGGTCCGCCGTTTCGGCAGCGGCCTGAACGTGACGGAGATGATCGCCAGCCCGGCCATGATCCGCGAGACGCGGCAGTCGCTGCAGAAAGCCGCCTGGCACCCGACGGAAGAGCCTGTGTCCATGCAGCTGGCCGGATGTTCTCCGACCGAGATGGCGGAAGCGGCCAAGCTGAACGCGGATCGCGGGGCGGCCATCATCGACATCAACATGGGCTGCCCGGTCAAGAAGATCGTGAACGGAGACGCGGGGTCCGCCCTCATGCGCGACCCGGAACTGGCCGCGCGGCTGATCGATGCGACGGTCAAGGCGGTGGACGTGCCCGTCACGGTCAAGATGCGGATGGGCTGGGACCATGCCAGCCTGAACGCCCCGGAACTCGCCCGCGTCGCCCAGGACCTGGGCGCCCGGATGATCACCGTGCACGGGCGCACGCGCAACCAGATGTACCGCGGCACGGCGGACTGGGCCTTCGTGGCCCGGGTCAAGGCGGCGGTGTCCATCCCCGTGATCGTCAATGGCGACATTCGGTCGCCCGAGGACGCGCGGGAGGCGCTGCGGCAGAGCGGAGCGGACGGTGTGATGGTCGGGCGCGGAGCCTATGGCCGGCCCTGGCTTCTGGGGCAGGTGATGGCGGCCTTGAGCGGGGCACCGGATCGACCCGACCCCACGCTCGCCGAGCAGCACGCGCTGGTGGTGGAGCATTACGGCGCGATGCTGGACCACTATGGCGAACACACGGGTGTCGCGATGGCGCGCAAGCACCTGGGCTGGTACACCAAGGGGCTGCACGGGTCGGCGGAGTTCCGCCAGACCGTGAACACGGTGCCGGTCGCCAGGGACGTGCTGACGCTGATCGATCGCTTCTTCGACAGCGTGCAGGAGCCTGTTCGACAGGCGGCCTGACACGATCGCGGGGCGGGTTGGCGCAGCACCCGCTTGTCGAACCGGCGGCATGTTGCCAAAAGGCAACAATGGCTTCGCCGCGCCCCATGAGCTTAACGGCCACCGCGGCGATGTCGGAGCTGCCTGGCCGGCTGGAAGCCTTGGCCCGCCGGCTTCGGCTCGCGCGGTGGATCGAACCGGCGGCCGGGCTGCTCGCCCTCCTGGTCGCGTTGGCGAGCTGGCGCGCCTTCGCGGCGCGCAACCCGGCCGATCCCTTGCTGTCCCCCCCGGTCATCGCCGGCTTCGTCGTCGCCAACCTGATCTGCGGCATCCTGTTGCTCGTGCTGATCGGCCGGCGGCTGGCCCTGCGCCGTGCGGCGGCCAGTCCGTTGGGGGGCAGGGGCCGGCTGCACGTCCAGCTGGTCGGACTGTTCTCGCTCACGGCCAGCATCCCGGTCCTGCTGGTGGCGATCTTCGCGTCGCTGCTGTTCCAGAGCGGCGTGGAGTTCTGGTACTCCGACCGCGCGCGCACCATGCTGGAGAACGCGAACCTGCTGGCGGGATCGTCGTACAACACCAACGTCGCCGACGTTCGGCAGGAAACCGAGACGATGGCCCGCGACCTGCGCGCCTTCCTGAACGAGGCCGACTACAACGCCCCGGGTTTCTCCGAAGCGTTCTCGTTGCAGGTCTATCGCCGGGAATTGTCGGAAGCGGGCATCTTTCGCCGGAACGCCGGCACCGTGCAGTCCCTGAGCCTGGTGGACCCCTATAAGCGCGACCTAGAGAACACCGTCACTTTGCCCGCACTGCGACGCATCGACCAACAGCGGCAACCGCTGGTCACCGACGATGGCACACGCATCTGGACCATCGTTCCGATGCCGGAGGCGAGCGACATCTACGTCTATGGCGCGCGGGTCCTGAATCCCGCGCTGCTGGCGCAAAAAGCGCGCGCGGTGGAGGTCGTGCGCGATTACCGTGCGCTGGTGGAGCGATCCCGGACGCTTCAGGTGCGCTTCAACCTGGCGTTGATCGTTCTGTCTTTGATGATCATGGCGGCGATCGTCTGGATCGCGCTGCAGCTGGCCGATCGGCTGATCCGGCCGGTGAGCGAACTGGTGGACGCCACAAGGCGGATCACGGCGGGCGAGCTGTCCGCCCGGGTGCCCGTCAGCGGCTCCGACAGCGAGATCGCGCTGTTGGGCACCGCCTTCAACCGCATGACGGGACGGCTGGAGGAACAGACCCGTGAGCTGGTCCAGGCGAACACGGCGCTGGATCAGCGCAACGCGCTGATGCAGGCCGTGCTGACCGGGGTCACGGCCGCCGTCGTCTCCCTCGACGCCGCGCGCCGGGTGCAGCTGATGAACCGGATCGCGCGCGAACTGTTCGGGGCGGCGGACCTGGACGATGGTCCCGCGCTCGCCGACGTCTCTCCCGAACTCGACGCCTTCGTGGTCGGGCCGGCGGCGTCCGCGATCCTCGAGCTGCCGGTGGGCGCGACCCGGCGAACGGTTGCCGCCAACAAGGTGCGGGACGGGGCCGGCTGGGTCCTGACCTTCGACGACATCACGGATCGGCTGGCCGACCAGCGTCGCGCGGCCTGGGCCGACGTGGCGCGTCGCATCGCGCACGAGATCAAGAATCCACTCACACCCATCCAGCTCGCAGCCGAGCGGCTGAACCGGCGCTATGGCCGGAACCTGCCGCCAGAGGACACGACCTTCGCCCAGCTGACGGACACCATTCGGCGACAGGTCGGCGACCTGCGTCGCATGATCGACGAGTTCTCTTCGTTCGCTCGAATGCCGAAGCCTGTGTTCCGCGAGGAATCGCTGACCGAACTGATCCGGCAATCCGTGTTCCTGCAGGAGATCGCCCATCCGGAGATCGCCTGGCGCTGGGGCACACGCGACGAGGTCCGCATGGTGTGCGACGGCCGCCAGATCGGCCAGGCCATGACCAACGTCCTGAAGAACGCCGCCGAGGCGATCGGCCGGCTGCCGGACAGCGCGACGGAGCGGTCCGTGACCGTCGCCGTCAGCGCTCAGGAGGGGATTGCGAGCGTGCAGGTGACCGACAGCGGCCCAGGCCTGCCGGCGGACCGCACCGACTTAATGGAACCCTACGTCACCACGCACGCGAAGGGCACCGGTCTGGGCCTGCCGATCGTCAAGAAGATCGTGGAGGAGCATGGCGGCACCATGGCGCTCGTGCCCGCCCCCGGCGGTGGCGCGACCGTCATGCTGCGCTTCGACCTGGACGCGCTCGCGTCGCAATCGGCCGACGGCCTCCACGAACAGGCCGCCTGAAGGAGGGCGCGGAATGGCACTCGATATCTTGATCGTCGACGACGAACGCGACATTCGCGACCTGGTCAGCGGCGTGCTGGAGGACGAAGGCTACCAGACGCGCACCGCCAGCAACAGCGACGCCGCCCTGGACGAGGTGGACAGTCGGCGACCCTCGCTAGTCCTTCTGGATGTCTGGTTGAGCGGCTCTCGCCTGGACGGCCTCGAACTGCTGGAACAGATCAAGAAGCGCGATCCCGATCTGCCGGTCCTGATGATCTCGGGCCACGGCACGCTCGACACCGCGGTGGCGGCCATCAGCCGCGGCGCCAGTGACTTCATCGAAAAGCCGTTCGACAGCGCGCAGCTGCTGCGCCTGGTGGCGCGCGCCACGGAAACCCAGCGCCTGCGGCGGGAGAACGAGGCGTTGCGGGCCCATGTCGGGGTGGAGGACGAGCTCACCGGCAACTCCACCGCGATCAACGCCGCGCGCGCGCTGTTGAAGCGGGTGGCGTCGACGAACAGCCGCGTGCTGGTCACCGGGCCAGCCGGCGTCGGCAAGGAGGTCGCGGCCCGTCTGCTGCACGCCTGGTCCGGGCGCGCCGATCAGCCCTTCGTCGTCGTGCCTTCCGCCAGCATGGAGCCGGAGCGCGTCGAAGAAGCGCTGTTCGGGTCCGAACGGCCGGACGGCGTGGCCACGCCCGGGCTGATGGAAAAGGCGCATGGCGGCACCCTGTTCCTGGACGAGGTGGCCGACATGCCGCTTCAGGCGCAGGCCAAGATCCTGCGCGTTCTGTCGGACCAGAGCTTCACGCGGATCGGCGGGCAACGGCAGGTGCGGGTGGATGTGCGGGTGGTCTCGTCAAGCGCGCGGGAATTGGAGGAGGCGATCGCCGATCGCTCGTTCCGCGAAGACCTGTTCTACCGCCTGAACGTCGTTCCCGTACGCATTCCGCCGCTGGCGGCGCGGCGCGAAGACGTGCCGCCGCTCGTCGAGCGGTTCCTGACGCGGTTCGCGAGCGAACGCCGTCTGCGCCCGCTGCGCCTCGCCAACGACGCGGTGGCCGCGCTGCAAGCGCACGACTGGCCCGGGAACGTCCGGGAGCTTCGCAATGTGGTCGAACGGATCGTCATCATGGCGCCCGTGAGTGGCGAGGTGGTGGAAGTGGACGCTCTCCCGCGGGAGGTGTTGGGCGATCACGCCGGAATAGGCGGGCAGGGCGGCGGGGCCGGGCTGATGGCCGCGCCGCTGCGCGAGGCGCGCGAGACGTTCGAGCGAGAATATCTGCGCATCCAAGTGCAGCGCTTCTCGGGCAACATCTCCCGCACGGCCACCTTCGTGGGAATGGAGCGGTCCGCACTCCACCGCAAACTGAAGCTCCTCGGACTGACCGATCTGCGCGGGGAAGGGGAGTAGGACTTCGCCTTTTCCTGCCCGGCTGACCACGAACCGGTCTGGCGTGCAAAGCCGCACCGCCCTATAGTCCCGGCACGCAACGAGGGGATGGCGCGTGGCAGACAAGAACGGCTTGCAGGACCTGTTCCTCAATGCGGTGCGCCGCAGCCACATTCCGGTCACGCTGTTTCTGGTGAAGGGGGTCAAACTCCAAGGTGTGATCACCTGGTTCGACACCTTCTCGCTGCTCTTGCGGCGGGACGGTCAGATGCAACTGGTCTACAAGCACGCCATCTCCACCATCATGCCCTCGGCACCCATCGACGTGGGCGACGGGGCCGAACGGTTGCACAAGCTTGCCGCGAACACCCGAGCCTTGCAGGAGGTGTTCCTGGCGGCCGCGCGCCGGTCGCAGGACGACATGACCATGTTCCTGGTGAACGGTGTCATGCTGAGCGGTGAAATCATCGCTTTCGACCTCTTCACCCTGCTGCTGTTCCGCGAAGGCATGGTGCAGCTGGTCTACAAGCATGCCATCTCCACGATCCAGCCGGCCAATCCCCTTGATCTGAGGCGCCAGGAAGAGGGCGACGACGAAGAGGCCGGGGAGGCCGAGTGACGTCGGACGGGGGCGGCGAGGGGCTGGCGACGCCGGGCACACGCACGTTGGTGGTGTGGCCTGATCGGGCGCGGGGACGCGGCTTTGCGGAAGCACGGGACGCCGACTCGCGACTGGAAGAGGCGAGCGGGCTGGCGCTCGCGATCGGCGTGGAGGTGGTGGACGCCATCACGCTGCCAATTCGCCAACCGCGCCCGTCCACGCTCATCGGACCGGGGCAGCTGGATCGACTGGCCGAACGCATCGCGGCCGAGGCGATCGAGCTCGTCGTGGTCGACACCCGCCTGACGCCCGTGCAGCAACGCAATCTCGAACGCGGTCTGAAGGCCAAGGTCATTGATCGGACCGCTCTGATCCTCGAAATCTTTGGCGAACGCGCGCGCACGGCGGAGGGCCGGCTTCAGGTCGAGCTTGCCCATCTGGATTATCAAGCCGGTCGGCTGGTGCGGAGCTGGACCCACCTGGAACGCCAGCGTGGTGGCTTCGGTTTTCTCGGCGGCCCGGGCGAGACGCAGATCGAGGCGGACCGTCGCCTGATCCGGGATCGTATGGCACGGCTGCGTCGCGACCTGGAAGACGTTCGCCGCACCCGCGGGCTGCACCGCGAGCAGCGGGAGCGGGCGCCCTGGCCGATCGTCGCACTGGTCGGATACACCAATGCCGGCAAATCGACTCTCTTCAATCGCCTGACCGGGGCCGACGTCATGGCCGCCGACCTGCTATTCGCCACGTTGGACCCCACTATGCGAGAGATCGCGCTGCCCGGATTGGCGAAGGTCATCCTTGCCGACACGGTGGGCTTCGTGTCGGACTTGCCGACGCAGTTGGTCGCGGCCTTTCGCGCCACGCTGGAAGAAGTGTTGGCAGCGGACCTAGTGGTCCACGTCCGCGACATTTCCCACCCGGACAGCGAGGCGCAGCGCACCGACGTGCTCTCGGTGCTCGCTGATCTGGGCGTCGACCCGGAACAGGGGGAGGGGCCACCCATCCTCGAGGCCTGGAACAAGGTGGATCGGCTGGACCACGAAGCGCGTCAGCGGGTGGACACGGAGGCGGCCCGGCGCGGCGCTGCCGTGCCGATCTCGGCGGCGACGGGCGAGGGGGTGGATGACCTGCGAGACCGGATCGCACAGCGGCTCACGGCGGCGAACACGACCCGCCATCTGACCGTCGCCGGGACGGACGGAGCGGCCCTAGCCTGGCTCTACGAGCGGGGAGAGGTGGTCGAACGATCCGACGGTCCGGACGGATCCTTGGCGCTGGCGGTCCGGATGTCGGATGCGGACTGGTCTCGCTTTTCGGCGCGCTGACGGGCTTTGACGGCCTGCCACGCGCGCTCCTTGCCGGCGGCATCGAGGCGATCGAACTCGGGCTGATCCTGCTCCAAGGCGCGAAATCGCTCTTCGAACTTGCGGTTCGCCGCGCGCAACGCGGTCTCGGCATCGATGCCGATGTGCCGGGCCCAGCTTGCCATCGTGAATAGCACATCGCCGAACTCGTCCTCGCGTTCCTCGGCTGTCGCCGCCATCCGCAACTCCTCAAGCTCCTCCACCAGCTTGGCCGACACGCCGTCAAGATCGGGCCAGTCGAACCCGACGCCCGCCGCGCGCCCACCAAGCTTTTGCGCGCGGGTCAACGCCGGCAGCGTTGAGGCCACCCCGGCCAGCGCTCCCTCGGCACCGGCGTCGCCGCGCTCCTGGGCTTTGATCGCTTCCCAGCCTTCCGGTGGTCCACCGGCGAAGATGTGCGGGTGACGCCGCTCCATCTTGTCCGCGACCGCCGTCGCCACGTCCGCGAAGTCGAAGTGCCCGGCCTCTTCGGCAATCCGGCTGTGAAAAACCACCTGCAACAGCAGGTCGCCCAGTTCGTCGCGGATCAGTTCGGCGTCGCCTCGATCGATAGCGTCCACCAGTTCGAATGCTTCTTCGATGGCATAATGCGCGATCGAGCCATGAGACTGGGCCCGGTCCCAGTCACATCCGTCGACCGGATCGCGCAAGCGAGCCATCACGGCGATCAGCCGAAGGAGCGCGGTGTTCCCGGCGGGGGAGCGACGTCCCTCCATGCGTGTTCCCATCTTATTATCCGATAATCAACATTATGATAAGTTTCAGAGCCTCGTCACCCTTCAAGGATCAGCACGCCGCTCTCCACCCGCCAGCCTTTCAGGCTGGAGAGAAAGTTCATGCCGAGCACGTTGATCCCGTCAAAAGTCGGCGAAACGAGGACGGTGAAATCCTGCCGCTTGATCGGTCCGACCTCAACCCGGTCCGCGACCGCGCGTCGGGCCGAGATCGTTCCGTTCGCCGTCTGTATGGCTACGGGAAACGCGAACTCGGACGCTTGGATGCCGACCGCTGCCGCGTCCTGGGTCCCGATCGCGCTCAGGGTCGCTCCCGTATCGATCAGGAACCGGAGAGGTTCGCCATTCACATCCGCGGTGACGAAATAATGTCCGTTCTGTGGCCGGACGCGCACGGTGCCGCCAGCCACCTCCATCCGCTCCGGACCCCACTCGCTGACAAGCCTCTGCCACAGCAGGTTCAGGTCATCGCTATAGGCGAAGGTCACGAACAGGATGCCGAAGATCAGCGTCCACTGGATCAGTCCCTGGATCAGCATCCGCAGGTTCGGGCGACGGCCCGCCAGCGCGCTCACCACCAAAACCAGCAAACCTATAGCCAGTATGAGGTTCAGTGTGGCGTCCTCGTTCATCCGGCGACCGCGCGCAGACCGTCAAATCCACACTCCACCCCCGGTGGCAGCTCCGCCCGCAGGGTCTCGAAGTCCATGCTATGATCCAGGTGGGTCAGAATCGCCCGGCCGGGCCGGATGACCGGCAACCAATCGAGAACCATTTCGAGGTTCGGATGGCTCGGGTGCGGCTGCCGGCGCAATGCGTCGACGATCAGCACGTCGACGCCATCGAACAGCCGGTTCATCTCGGCCGTGATGCCGCTGAAGTCGGTCGCATAGCCGATGGATTGCCCCTCGGCATCGAACCGCAGCCCCAGCGACTGAATGCGGCCATGCGGCATGATCGTACCCTGCACAGAGACGTCCGCGAGCCTCAGCCCGCTCTCGAAGACCTCACCGGCGACGATGCTGGGGTAGCCGTTCTGCCCATCGAAGACATAGCCGAACCGTTCGCGCAGGCTGGTCAGCGTGTCCTGGTCCGCGAACCCGGGGATCGCCTGCTGTCGGCCAAAGCGCAGCGGGCGAAGGTCGTCGATGCCGTGGCAGTGGTCCGCATGGTCGTGGGTCCAGAACACGGCGTCCAATCGCCCGACCTTGGCGTCCAGCAGCTGCTCTCGCAGATCGGGCCCGGTGTCGACCAGCAGCCGCGTGTCGCCATGGCTGATCAGGATGGAGACCCGGCGACGCCGGTTGCGCGGTTCGGTTGGGTCGCAATCGCCCCAATTCACACCATCCGGCCCGCCCAATCTGGGCACGCCGGTGGACGTTCCGGTGCCCAGCAGCGTGACGCTCAGCATGCGCGCGCGAAGAGCCGGTGGAAGTTCTCGGTCGTGGTGGCGGCCAGCGCGTCCGTCGACACGCCGCGCGCCCGCGCCAGAACCGCAGCGGTGTCCGCGACCATGGCGGGCTCTCCGGCCTTGCCGCGATGCGGCACGGGAGCCAGGAACGGAGCGTCCGTTTCCAAGAGGATGCGATCGGCCGGAACGGTGGCGGCGAAGTCCCGCAGCGCCTGAGCGTTCTTGAACGTGACCACGCCTGAAAAGGAGATGGTGAGACCCAGTTCCAGCATCCGGGCGCCGAACGCGGCCGTACCGGTGAAGCAGTGGATCAGCGCGCCAAAGGGCCCCTTCCCCAACTCGTCTTCCAAAAGAGCCACAGTGTCGTCCTCCGCGTCGCGGGTGTGGATTACCAGGGGCAGGCCGCTCATCCGCGCCGCTTCGACGTGGCGGCGGAAGTTCGCCCGCTGCCGCGCGCGGTCGGACCGGTCATAGTGATAATCCAGTCCGCTTTCGCCGATCGCCACCACCTTCGGATGTTCGGCCGCGCGCAGCAGCGCATCGGCGTCGATGTGGGCGTGCGCGTCGGCCTCGTGCGGGTGGACACCGATCGCGGCGAACACGTCGTCGTGCGCTGCGGCGGTCCGGCACACCGCTTCCCACTCCGCCTCACGCGTGGCGATGTTGACGAAGCGTCCGACACCGCGCGTCCGGGCGGCCGCCAACACCTCGTCCTGACGCTCCTGAAGGCCCGGGTAATCGAGGT
This sequence comes from Sphingomonadaceae bacterium, assembly GCA_965261015.1. GTDB lineage: Bacteria > Pseudomonadota > Alphaproteobacteria > Sphingomonadales > Sphingomonadaceae > CBDHCC01. Next base: position 1,482,818 of record CBDHCC010000001.1, on the reverse strand, counting down.
GGCAGTGACTGTCGACAAGCATCAGCGGCAGATAGGCAGTGACCGTCGTCCTGTCATCGGGCGACGCTCGCAGCCCCTTGCCGATGTTCGAGCCTAGGGAACACTCCGAGAGGCTCTGGCAGAGGGGTTCCCGCTTTGAGGGGACGGTCCAGCGCCGCAAGATCGCGGTCGCCCGGCGCCTGGCCGAGCTGGTCCAGCAACACGCCGGTTCCGACCGGGACGGCCCAGCTTGCCAGGATGGCCAGCTGGCGGACAGCTTCGATCGTCACTGCCAGCACCGTGTCGGCCCGTTCGGGATCGCTGCGCCGGAGCGCCCAAGGGGCCGCGTCCGCGAAATAGCCATTCGCGGCCGTCGCGGCCTCCCAGATCGCCTCCAGCGCCACTTGCGGTTGGTACTCGGCCATCGCCGCTTCCGCGGCGACGCGGGCCAAACCCAACGCGCGCATCAGCGCGTCGTCCGCAGGCTCCGGCTTCGTGCGCTCCGGGGCACAGCCTGCGCACTGCTTTCGCACCATCGACAGCGATCGCTGCGCCAGATTGCCCAAGTTGTTCGCCAAATCCGCGTTCGCCCGAGTGACGATCGCGTCCGGGGACCAGCTGCCGTCCTGCCCGAAACTCACCTCGCGCAGCAGGAAATATCGAAGCGCGTCCGAGCCGAAGGCCTCTACGATGGCGGCAGGATCGGACGTGTTGCCGAGCGACTTCGACTCCTTGACGCCGCGGTTCAGGATGAAGCCGTGCGCCAGCACGGTGCGAGGCAGCGGCAGACCCGCGCTCATCAGCAAGGCGGGCCAATAGACCGCGTGGAAGCGGACGATGTCCTTGCCGATCAGGTGGACGTCCGCCGGCCACCAGCGCGCCCAATCCGCCGTGTCCTCGGGATAACCCAGGCCGGTGAGATAATTTGTGAGCGCGTCGACCCACACATACATGACCGCATCAGGGTCACCGGGCACGGGCACGCCCCAGTCGAAGGCGGAGCGGCTGACGGACAGGTCGGTCAGGCCGCCCTCCAGAAAGCGAACGACCTCATTGCGGCGGCTCGCCGGCTGGACGAAGTCGGGATTGGCCGCGATGTGCTGCAACAACGGATCGGCGAACCGGGACAGGCGGAAGAACCAGCCCTCTTCCCGCGTCCACTCGACGGGCGTTCCCTGTGGCGACAGACGGGTGCCGTCTTCCTGCGTGACCAGCTCGTCCTCGGCGTAGAAGGCTTCGTCCCGGACCGAATACCAGCCCTCATATCGGTCGCGATAGAGATCGCCCGCCTTCGCCAGTCGTTGCCATAACGCCTGAGCGGCCGCCCTATGGGCCGGTTCGCTGGTTCGCAGGAAGCGGTCGTGCGACAGGCCGAGCTGGTCCGCCATCGCTTCGAACGCGGGAACGTTGCGATCGGTCAGTTCACGCGCGGTCAGCCCCGCTTCGCGCGCGGTCTTGACCATCTTCAGGCCGAACTCGTCCACCCCGGTCTGGAACCGCACGTCGTCGCCCAGCAGGCGATGCCAACGCGCGAACGCATCGGCGGCGATCGCCTCGTAGGCGTGGCCGATGTGCGGTCGACCGTTCGGATAGTTGATGGCGGTGGTGATGTAGTAGGGCCGGGCCATGCCCTCAGCCTTGGCGGGCGGGCCGCTCCGGGGCAAGCTCTGCCAGCAGAGTGAGCATCCGCGTGGCGACCACCCCCTGGTCCAGTCCCAAACGTCGGGCCGAACTGCCCATCGCCTGCGCCTCGCTGTAGGCGGCCAGCGCCTGCGCGCGTCGGTCGCCGGACGACTTTCGCGCCACCCGAGCCAGCATACGTGTGACCCGCTGGACGAGCAGGTCGAACCGGTCCGCACCGGCGCGCCCGCCAACCGTCCCCGCGATCCGCGACCGCTCCGACAGACGCGGATCGCCGCCTGCCGCGATCCGCTCCAGAGCGGCGTCCATGCCCGACAGGTCCAGCGCGTGGCCCGCCAGCGCCAGCCCGGGTGCTCCATCGGCGGACGCGACCAGACCATCGATTTGCCCGACGGGCGTGTGCTGCGCGCGCAGCACGTCGGCCACGTGCTCCGAAGAGAGAGGGGCAAAGGCGAGCGATCGGCAGCGCGATCGGATCGTCGGCAGCAGACGGCCGGGCGTATGGCTGACGAGCAGAAAGACCGCTCCGACCGGCGGCTCCTCCAAGCTTTTCAACAGCGCGTTCGCCCCACCCGCCTCCAGGTCGTCGGCGCTGTCGATCACGACCACGCGCGCCGCTCCGAGCGACGGGCGGCCCTGCAGCACCGCCTGCATGGCGCGGACTTGGTCGACCGTGACGTTGCGGGCCAACCGCTGCGTCGCCTTGCCCTCGTCCTTCCACAAGCGTTGCAGCCAGCGCAGGTCGGGATGGGTGCCCGCGTCGGCCAATCGGGCGACCGGGTGATCGGGCGTCAGCGCCGCGGCACCCGGAGCGTGCGGGTCCGCCGCGCGGGCGAGCAGCCACCGGGACATCAGACGCGCGAACTGCGCCTTGCCCACCCCGCGCGGGCCCGACAGCAACCAGGCGTGGTGCGGCCTGTCGCCGGCGAACGCCCGCTCGAACGCCGCCACCGCCGCCTCGTGCCCGATCAGGGGACTCACGGCAGAAGGGGCCTCAGAACCGCGTCTATCCGGCTGGCGACCGCCGCAGGGTCGCCGGTCGCGTCGATGGCGTGGACGGACGGGTCGTGCCGCCCCATCCGGGCGAACGCCTGGGCGACGGCGTCGTGGAAGTCCGTCGAGCGCTCCGCGATCGCGTCCGTCTTCGATCCGTCCCGGCGCGAGACCCGCTCACGCGCAAGCGCATCCGGCAGCGTCAGGATCAGGGTCGCGTCGGGCAGCAGGCCGCCGCTGCCGATTGCGTGAAGCGTCCGCACCGCGTCCTCACCCAACCCGGCGGCCGCACCCTGATAGGCGAGGCTGGATGCGAGGAACCGGTCGCAGATCACCCAGGACCCGGCCTCCAACGCCGGTCGGATGCGTCGAGCGACATGATCCGCCCGTGCGGCGGCGAACAGCAACGCCTCGGCTTGGGCGCCCCACCCTCCTGCCGGCGCGCGGTGCAGCAGGAGGTCGCGGATGTCTTCCGCGCCCGGAGTGCCCCCAGGTTCCCGCGTCAAGACTGCGCGGACACCGCGCGCCTCCAGCCGTTCGGCCAGCGCGCGGGCCTGGGTCGACTTGCCGACGCCCTCCCCGCCCTCCAGCGCAATCAGTCGCCCCGTCACCGTCAGCCGAACAGGCCCGTCAGCCCCAGCCAGGCACGCCGGAAGAAGCCAGCGCCCGCCACCGCTTCCCCGGCATAGAGCGGCGTCACCTGAGGCGGCAGGTCCGAGGTCGTCACCACCAGATCGGCGATGTGAGCGTCCTTGGCGATCGGCGCGCGGATCGGGCCCTGATAGCGGATGACGGTGCGGACCGGGCCGTTGGTGCCTTTCGGCCTGGTCACGCCCAGCGCTCCGTGCGCCACGAGCGGGACGGTGTCCTCTCCCCCGCCCTGCACCGCCGCCGTGCCGACCACCGCGCCGGCGCGCGCCAGCGGCTGCGCTTCCCAGGCGTTGAACCCCCAATCCATGAACCGAACCGATTCGGATACGCGGCTGTTGAAGCTATCCAGTCCGGCGACCACCATCACCAGGCGGCGACCGCTCTGTTCCGCGGACCCGGTGAAGCCATATCCGGCTTCTTCCGTGTGCCCGGTCTTCAGGCCGTCGGCACCCGCGACCTTGCCCAGGATCGGATTGCGGTTCGCCTGGGTGATCGGCGCGCCGCCCATCGTCTGGCCCCAGGTGAAAGACGGCTGGCCGTAGAAGTCGTCGTACAGCTTCGGGTGCTCGTCAATCGTGGCCTTGGCGACGGTCGCGAGATCGTGCGCGGTGACGTAGGACCGCCCTTCGTCGGGCCAGCCATTGGAATTGCCGAAGTTCGAGCTTTTGACCCCGATCGCCTTCGCCTTCTGGTTCATCAGCGCCGCGAACGCCTCTTCGGTCCCAGCGATCTTTTCGGCCAACACGACGCACGCGTCGTTGCCGGACAGGGTGACGATCCCGTGCAGCAGGTTCTGGACGGACACCTGCTGACCGGGCGACAGGAACATGGTCGAACCGGCCGACGGCCCATGCCACTGCTGCCACGTCTCCGGACGGACCGTGACCATCTCGTCCAGCTTCAGCTTGCCCGCCTTGATCTGATCGAACGCGACCAGAACCGTCATCATCTTGGCCATGGACGCCGGCGGCATTCGGCGATCCGCGTCCTTGGCGAACAGCACCGCTCCCGACGTCACATCGACCATGTACGCCACGGGCGCGGGTGTGGAAAAGGGCGGTGCCGCCGCCGCTGCGGGCAAGGACAGCAACGGCAGGGCGGCCAGGGTCAGGGCGGATCGAACGGTCGACGACATGATGGTGGCGGGTCCTCCGGCGTGGCGAGTCGGGTGGTTCAGGGCTCGACCACCAGGCGGGTGTCGCCATAGCCGCGCGCTCGCAGCCGTGCCAAGGCCGCCAGCGCTTGCCCACGGTCGTCGAAGCGGCCGACGCGCACGCGCTGGACCAGCCCCGCCGCCTCGACGCGGCCCCCGACCGCGGTGGCCATTGCGAGCGCCCGGTCCCTGCTGGCAAAAGCGGCGACCTGCAGCGTCCAGCGGCCGTTGCTCGCCGGCGGTTGCCGGATCTGAGTGTCGGCGCTTTGGCGAGGCGCGTCGCCGCCGGATGCCGGTCGACCGGATCGCAGGCGGCGGCGGTCCGCCTCGGCTGGCTCGACACGCTCGACCCGCACGGGCGAGAGGTGGGTGAGACCGATCAGGGTTGCCGCGCCGCGCGACAGGTCGATCACCCGCCCCTCGACGAACGGCCCCCGATCGTTGACGCGCACCAGGGCACTGCGGCCGTTCGCACGGTTGGTGACCCGGACGTAGGAAGGCAGCGGCAGGGTCGGATGGGCCGCGGTGATCCAGTCCGCATGGAACGGTTCGCCGCTCGCAGTCGGACGCCCCTCGAACTCCGATCCGTACCAGCTGGCAAGGCCCTCCTGGGTCAGTCCCGGCTCATCGGCCGGCACGAAGCGACGCCCGCCGACCGAATAGGGTCGCCCCACCTTCACCACCGCGTCGCTGACCCGCGCGCTTAGGGAGGAACGCACGGTGGGCGCGCGATCCACACCATCCGTTCCGCACGCGCTCAGGGTGAGCGCGATGAGCAGAGGGTTACTGGGCCACCGCATCCGCGAGAAGGCCAACCGACAGGGCGTAGAAGGTCGAGCAATTGTAATCGAGGATGACGCGGTAGTTGGACGAGAGCAGATAGGCGGCCTGCCCCGTCCCATCCGGTTCGATCAAGGTGACCAGCTCATCGTCGGCGAAGCCCGGCGATGGGACCACGCCCAGCGCCTTCCACTCCTGCACCGTCAGCCAGCGGCTCTGCCGTTCGTGCGTGCGCGGGCATCGCGGGCTGGGCGTCTGGTTCCGCAGGGCCGATCGGTCGAGGGTCGGCGGCACATAGGCGGCCACGCCCCACTTCACGCCCGGTCGCCACCCGGCCAGAACGAAATAGTTCGCGATGGAAGCCAGGGCATCGACATCGTCGTTCCAGATGTTGCGGTCCCCGTCCCCGTCGCCGTCCACCGCGGTCGTCAGCCACACCGACGGCAGAAATTGCGGGTATCCGGTCGCGCCCGCCCAGCTGCCCTTCAGGCGGCTGCGCGGCACGCCCTGATCCAGGATGCGGAGCGCCGCGAAGAACTCTCCGGTGAACAGCTCCGGTCGCCGCCCCGCATAAGCGAGGCTGGAGAGCGAGTTCAGGAGGTCGAAGTCACCGGTGTAGCTGCCATAATTCGTCTCGTGCCCGAAGATCGCGACCATGATCTCCTCCGGCACACCGCTCTCCCGCTCGATCCGCGACAGGAGCGGGCGCAGCTGCTGATACTTCGCCCGGCCACGCGAGATCCGCGCCGCGTCGACGTGGCGGGCGCGGTACGGCTCGAAATTGGGAATGGGCGCGTTCGGATTGCCGGGCTCCGCGAAGTCGTAGGACACCGTCTTGGGAGAATAGACCAACGTCGGTGCCACCGCATCGTACGTCCGCGCCGTGACACCCGATGCGAGAGCCTGGGGACGAACGGCGGCGAGCCAGTTCTGCAGCCCGGCATCGCTCTGGGCCGCCGCGGGCGTGGCGGGATAGAGAGTCAATGTGGTGCCCACGGACAGGACGACCGCGGCGGCGGTAAGGGCGGACAGGATCGGGCGCGGTCGGGTCATGCCGATCCCCTGCCACAACGTCTGGCAGGCGTGAACCCTTGGACCCGCCGCTCGGCTGCGCTAGGCGCCGGTCGAGGGTAGGTGGCCGAGTGGTTTAAGGCAGCGGTCTTGAAAACCGCCGTGGGTGCGAGCCCACCGTGGGTTCGAATCCCACCCTACCCGCCAATCGGCGGCATCAGATCACTCGGTAACGCACGGTGGCCCCGCGCTCCAACGGTGCCGCGTTCGGTGCGCGTTCGATCAGCGCGTCGGCGTAAGCGAAGGGGGACAGGCGGCTGCTGTCGCCGTCCGCCACCGGACTGAGCGACACGATGCCCCCGTCGTGCGACACGCACGCGCGCTCGTGCGCCTCGCGCCATCCGTTCGCCGCCATCGGCTCAGCGACCTGCCCGATCCGCGTCGGATCGGCGCTGCCCTGCCCCAGCATGGTCGTCAGGGCCGCCTTCAGCAGCAACCGCGCGGTCACCAGAGCAGCGCCGGGGTTGCCGGGTAGCCCCAAGACGGGAATGCCCCTGCTCGTAGTCCCACCCCAAGCGGGCTTGCCAGGGCGGATCGCGACGCCCGCCCAGTCCACCTGCCCTCCCGATTGCGCCAGCGACGCCCGCAGCAGGTCGCGATCCCCGACCGAAGCACCGCCGACCGTCACGATCAGACTCGCCGCGTCCAGCGCGTTCCAGAGGGACACGCAGGCACGAAGATCGTCGGGCGCACGGCCATGCCAAGAACACTGCGCGCCCCATTCGTCGATCAGCGCGGGCAGGCCGACGCTGGCGCTGTCATAGATTTGTCCCGGGTCGAGCGTCGCGCCCGGATCCCGCAGCTCGTCGCCCGCGGTGACCACCAGAACGGTTGGCCGGCGAACCACCGAGATATCAGTGCGGCCCAGGGCCGCCAGCAGCCCCAAATGACGCGCAACGATTTGCGTGCCGGCGCTCAGCAGCTCCTGCCCCGCATGGAAATCGCGACCGGGTGCGCGGACGTTCGCTCGCAGAGGTTGCTCAGCGGTCGCTGTGAGCCGATCGCCGTCGAGAGCGGCGTCTTCCTGAATCAGGACGTGATCGGCGCCCTCCGGAAGGACCGCGCCAGTCCCGATCCGCACCGCCTCACCTGGTTGCAAGGCGCGCGCGAACGGATGGCCGGCCGCGGACTCCCCGACAACCTGAAGCGGTCCGCCGGCATCCTGGTGGCGAACGGCCCACCCGTCCATCGCGGATGCGGCGAACGGGGGCTGGTCCTTGGATGCGGCGACGCCGTCCGCCAGCACGCGACCCACGGCAGCGCCGATGGACACGGGCTCGGCGATCATCCGAGGCAATGGGCCAGTCACCCGGACCCGCGCCTCGTCCAGACTTAGTAGCCGACGACTGCCCGAACCTGGGTCGGACGGCAGACGATCCACCGTGGTGCGATCAGCGCTTCAGGCTGATGCCGCCGAAGCGCTTGTTGAAGCGCGCGACCTGGCCACCCTGGTCCAGCAGCTTGCCGGTGCCGCCCGTCCAGGCCGGGTGAGCGGACGGGTCGATGTCGAGCGCCAGAGTGTCGCCTTCCGCACCCCAGGTCGATCGCGTCTGATAGGTCGTACCATCCGTCAGCTGAACGGTGATGGTGTGATAATCGGGGTGAATACCGGTCTTCATGTCTTGCGATCCCATTTAAGCCGCTGATGCCGACCAGCGGCGGTTCGCCTCGCCCATAGCGGCGCGCGACCGGCCGCGCAAACGCCGACCCAGATACGGCTTAGGCTGTCGGCGCGTCCGCGATCATAGCGGTGAAGCTGGCTTCCGCGGCAAGCGCCCCGTCGATTTCCGCCCGTCCCGTGAAGCGGCAAACGGCGCGTTTCGCCTGCACAATCTCGACATACAAACTGAGAAGATGGCCGGGTTCGACCGGCTTGCGGAATTTGGCGTTCTCGATCGCCATGAAGTAGACCAGCTTGCCGCTGTCGGCCAGGTTCATGCTCTGGATTGCCAGCACACCCGCGGCCTGCGCCAACGCTTCGACGATCAGCACACCGGGCATGATTGGGCGGGCCGGGAAGTGGCCTGCGAAGAACGGCTCGTTCATCGTCACCGCTTTCACGGCGTGGATGGATTTGTCCGTCTCCATCGCCACGACCCGGTCGACCAGCAGCATCGGGAAGCGATGGGGCAGCAACCGCAGGATGCCACCGATGTCCATCGCCCCGTCCGACATCGCGATTAGCCCCGTGGTGGCTGTGGTGCCGCGGGAGCGGCCGGTGTGCCCGTCTGGATGCCGCGCTGCTGCAGCCACTCCGCCGGCGGAACGATGCCGACCTGCGGCAGGCTGCGGTTCAACTCGGCGACCACATCGCTGGTCACATCGCTGGCCGGCTCTGCGAACAGCACCGCTTCGCGGCTGACCACCATTCCCAGCTTCTTGTTGCGCGCTACCGCCGCGATGGCGGGCTCGATGGCCCGGCTGATCTGATCACCGATATAGGCGCGCGCGATCTCGATCGGCTGATTGAGCTGCTGGGCACGGGACTGCGCCTGCGCCTGGATCTGATTGGCCTGGGTCTGCAACGTCTGGAGCTGCGACGTGTTCGGCGTCGGCTTCGCCTGCTCAGCGCGGGCTTGGGTTACGATGGGCTCCAGCTGCGCATTGGTGCTGGCCTGCAGCTGCTGCAGCTGCTGCAGGTTCTGGGCATAGGTCGTGTTGATCTGGGTCTGCGCGGCTGTGTAGGCCGCCGATCCTTGCACCACCTTTTCCAGGTCGACGGACGCGGTTGGATTGCGCGATTGCGCGACCGCCGGAGAGGTCATGGTGATCCCGGTGGCGACAGGAAGAGTGGCGGCGAGCGCCAGTGCCAAGCGTTTGGTGTTCATCAGAAAGCCGTTCCTACGTTGAAGGTGAAGAGTTTCGTGTCGTCGCCCCGCTGTGTCACGATCGCCTTGGCGAGGTCGAGCCGAAGCGGGCCAAAGGGCGAGTTCCAGTTGACGCCCACGCCGACCGACACCCGCGGCTTCGAGCTGTTGCCGAAATACCGCTCCACGAACGGGTCACGGCGCAACAGCGTGTTGGCCACTCCGTCGGTGGTCGGATCCGTCGTGATCGTGCCAGCGGCCGTCAAATATTGCAGGTTGCCAGCCGCATCTTTGATCGCTCGCTGATCGTCGGTGAGCAGCGTCGTGAGCAGCGGCCGGGTGAGAGAGAACAGCGAGCCTGCATCGACGAAGAGCGACGGGCGGAGGCCCAGTTCGCGCGCCCCGCTCGGAAGCGGAATCTCCAGCTCCGCACGCGCCAGATAGTAGGCATTGCCGCCCAACGCATCGTCGACGAACTGGTTACGATCGGTGATCAGCGACGGGTTGCCCGCGTCGTCGAATACCACGTTCCCAGCCGAGTCCGTCACGGCGCGGAAACGCTGAACGCGAGGTCCGACACCGCGTATATCGAATCCGCGAAGCTTCCCTTCGCCAAGGAAAAACCGATCGTTCAATCGGATCGCGTCGCGTCCCGCGCCGGGCGAGTCCTTGAAGGAGAAGATGTAGCCACCCTCTCCGCGCAGTGAGAAGATGAAGCCGCCACCCACCGGAAAATAGCGCGCCGCGTTCGCCTGCGACTTCAGGTAATTTACGCTGCCGCCCAGGCCCGCGTAATCTTGAGAGAAAGATGCCTGCAAGCCCCGCGTCGGACGCAGCCGATTGTCGGTCGAGTTGTAATTCAAGGTGTAGCCGAGAGCGGACGTGGTCCGGTTGCCGATCACGTCGCACAGATAGCGTCCCGCCAGCAGCGGATCACACTGACCATTGGTGAAAAAGGACGTCCGCGCGAGCGTCAGATTGTCGCGCGAGATCTGATAGCGGCCCAGCGCATAGAAATACTCGGTCAGCGGAACGCCGATGCTCACCGACGCACCTGTCGATACTTGGCTGTAGGTCGAATCCGACCGGTTGTTCGGATTGAAGCTGTTATAGTCCGTACGGAAAAGACGTCCGCCAAGTTGCAGGTTCGAATCGAACAGGTAGGGTTCGGTAAAGCCCAGTTCGATCGACTTGGCGTAGCGGGAATAGCTGCCCGCGAGACGCAGCAGCTGGCCCTTTCCGCGGAAGTTCGGTTGTTCGACCGACGCCTGGAACAGCAGTCGTTCCAGCGAGGAGTAACCGGCCGAAAGCGTCAGGTTGCCGGTCGGCTTTTCCTGAACGTTGGCCTGCAACACGATCCGATCGGGTGCCGAGCCAGGCTCCTGCGTGATCTCCAGCCCTTCCTGAAAGAAACCCAGGGAGTTGATGCGCGCGGCCGAGCGTTTGACGAGCAGGGCGTTGAAGGCGTCGCCCTCCGCCAGGCGAAACTCACGCCGGATGACCTTGTCTTCCGTTAGCGTGTTGCCGTTGATGTCCACCCGTTCGACATAGACCCGCTGAGCGTCCTCGACGGTGAACGTCATGTCCATCGTCAAGGTATCGCGGTTGCGTCCGAAGTCAGGCTCGACCCGCGCGAAGGCATAGCCGAAAAGACCCGCCGCCTCCTGAATGGCAGTGACGGAGTCCTCCACCTCCTGCGCGTCGAAGGTTTCGCCTGTCTTCACTCGCACGAGCTGGCGAACGGTCTCCGGTCGGAAGTCGCGCAACGCCGACTCCACCTTGATGTCACCAAACTTATATTTCTCGCCCTCTTCCACAACGAAGGTGATGATAAAATCCTGTTTGTCGGGCGCCAGTTCCGCGACGGCAGAGACGACACGGAAGTCGGCGTACCCCTTCGACAGGTAGAACTGACGCAGCTTCTGCTGGTCAAAGGCCAGACGATCCGGATCGTACGTCGTGTTCGACGACAGGAACCGCAACAGGCTGGCCTGCTTGGTCACCATCTCGCTTCGCAGCTCGCCGTCGGAAAACGCTTCGTTGCCAATGATGTTGATCTGCCGGACCTTGGATTTCGGCCCCTCGTTGATTTCAAAGATCACGTCGACGCGATTCTGTTCCAAGTCCACCCGCTTGGGGTCCACCGTGGCCGCGAAGCGCCCCTGCCGGCGATACAGCTCCACAATGCGCGCCGTGTCGGCCCGAACCTTCGACGCGGTGTAGATCTCGCGCGGCTTCAGTCGGATCTCCGGCAGGATCTTATCGTTCTTCAGGCGCTTGTTGCCTTCCAGAACGATGCGGTTGAGCACCGGGTTCTCCTGAACCCGGATGGTCACCACCCCGTCCGCGAAGCCAACCGCGACGTCGGCGAACAGTTCGGTCGAGAGCAGATCCTTGATCGCCGCGTCCGCGGCGGCGTCCGTATAGGCGTCGCCCGGCCGCAGCTTTGTGTAGGAAAGCACGGTGGTCGCTTCGAGCCGCTGTGCACCCACGACGTCGATGCGGGTGATGGTGGGTGCCGGCTGCGGGGCGGGCGCGGCGACCTCCTGCGGCGTCTCGGCGGCGACCGGCGGCGCGTCCTGCGCCAGCGCGGCCGAAGGCACGCCGGCCAGCATTGTTCCCAGGATCAGGCACGCACGAAAGGAGGCTCGACCGGACTGACCCACGTTCACTCGCATTCCTTTGTCTTTCGGCCGAGGCCCCCGCTCGGACGTGGAGCGCCTTTACCGGTGGCGGACCGTGCTCACAACCTCACAGCAGCGACGACACGTCGTTGACCGTGACGAATAGGAAGAAGGCGATCACCACCACCAGCCCTCCGCGAAACGCCCATTCCATAACCGCGGGATCGGCGGGCCTGCCGCGCACCGCCTCGACGGCGTAGAACAGCAAGTGACCTCCATCGAGCATCGGAATTGGAAGGAGGTTCATGAATGCCAAGTTAAGCGACAGGATCGCCAGCAGCAGGACGAACGGCAGCACACCGAGCGATGCCTGCTCGCCCGTGATCTTGCCGATCTTCACCGGCCCGCCCAGGTCGTCGAGCGATCGTTCGCCCCGCACCATCTGGGTCAGGACCTGTACCATCACCGCCAGCTGATCGACGGCGAGCCGGGTGGCCGCGACGGGCAAACGCCAGAGGGGCACCTCTTGATAAGCCACGGTGCCAGCAAGCCCCAGCTGGCCGATCGTTGCCTGGTTGCCGAACCGATCGCTCCGTTGAACCGCTCGGGGAGCCGCCAGGATGGTCCGCTCCTCGCCCCCACGCTCCACGCCGAACCGCATGGGGCGACCCGGTCGCAAGCTCACCTGTGTCGCAAGTTCGTCAAAGCGCGTGATGCGCGCGCCATCGACCGTCGTCACCCGATCGCCCACCCGAAAATCGGCCTGGGCCGCCACACTGCCCGGCTGCACGCCCGATACCACCGCGGGCGCGCTCGGCAGTCCGACCGCAGCGATGAAGCCCATGTAAACGGCGATCGCGAACAGAAGGTTGACCGCCGGGCCCGCGAACACGATCAGAGCGCGCCGCCACAGGCTGGCGGCCTGAAATGTCCCGGGCTCCGCCAGGGCGTTCGTGTTCGCGCTGGCGGGGTTCATGTCTCCGGCGAACCGCACATATCCGCCCAGCGGGAGCCAGGCGAGCGACCAGCGGGTTCCGCGCCGGTCCGTTCGGCCGATCACCTCTCGTCCAAAGCCGACGGAGAACGCCTCCGCCCGGACGCCGCACCAGCGGCCGACCCAGTAATGTCCCAGCTCGTGAATGACGACCAGGACGCCGATCGCCAGCAAGAAGGCCAGCACCGTGAACGGCAGGGAGGGGGCCGCCGTCGTCACGCCACGCAGGACCGCATCGAGAGGCGGGCCATCCGACGCGCTTCGGCATCGATGGCGAGCACATCGTCGAGCGATGTCGGAGCGGCCGGTGTCGGGGCGTCCAGCGCGTCTTCCACCACCGAGGCGATGTCGAGAAAGCCGATCCGGCCGTCCAGGAAGCCGGCCACCGCCTCTTCGTTCGCGCCATTCAGCACGGCGGGGGCAGCGCCGCCACTCTCCAACGCCTCCCGCGCCAACCGCAGGGAAGGAAAGCGCGCTTCGTCCGGCGCCTCGAAGTCCAGCCGCGACAAAGCCACCAGGTCCAACGCTTCGACGGGCACGGACAACCGGTCGGGCCAGGCGAGCGCGCCGGCGATCGGTGTCCGCATATCGGGCGCGCCCAATTGCGCCAGCACCGATCCGTCGACGTAATCCACCAGCGAATGCACCACCGACTGGGGGTGCACCACCACTTCGATCGCGGCTTTCGGGACGGGAAAGAGGTGCCACGCCTCGATCACTTCCAGCCCCTTGTTCATCATGGTGGCGCTGTCGACGGAAATCTTGGCGCCCATCGACCAGTTGGGGTGCGCCACGGCTTGTGCCGGCGTCACGCCGCGCATCCGCTCGCGACTCCAGCCGCGAAATGGGCCGCCGCTCGCCGTCAGGATGATCCTGCGGACGCGCTCCGGACGCTCGAAATCAAAGCACTGGAAGATGGCGCTGTGTTCGGAATCCACCGTCAGGAGCTCGGCTCCCGACCCCCGACATTCCTCGCGAACCAGGTCGCCCGCGCACACCAGCGCTTCCTTGTTGGCCAGCGCGATCCGAGTGCCGGCCCGCGCCGCAGCCAGGACCGGAGCCAGGCCCGCGCCACCCACGATCGCCGCGACCACGATGTCGGCCGGACCGGCGGCCGCGTCGACCAGGGCCTCCCGTCCGGCCGCGCTCGCGATCCCGCTGCCCGCCAGCGCCTCTTTCAACGCCTCGTGGCACTCCTCCTTCGCGATCACCGCCAGCGCGGCACCGGTCGCCCGCGCGGCACGCGCCAGGCCGGACACGTCGCTGTGGGCGGTCAGCGCCTCGACCCGGAAGCGCTCGGGTTCGCGGCTGAGCACATCGATCGTGCTTTGCCCGACCGACCCCGTGGCGCCCAGGATGGTGACCGCCTGGCGCGTCATCGCAGCACCAGCGCCAGGACCGCCACCGCGGGCGCCACCGGAACCAGTCCGTCCAGCCGGTCCAGCACGCCACCATGGCCCGGCAACAGCGAACCGGAGTCCTTTAGTCCCGCGACCCGCTTAAGGTGGCTCTCGAACAGGTCGCCCATTTGCGCGATCACAGCGAGAAGTGGCGCGCCTAGCACCAGTTGATCCGGCAAGCCGGTCCGGCCGGCAAGCAGCGCCGTGAAGGCCGTGGCACCGGCCATGGCCCCGCCCAGTCCCGCCCAGGTCTTGTTCGGGGACACGCGCGGCAAAAGCTTGGGTCCCCCGATCAGACGACCGGCGAAATAGGCGCTGATGTCCGCCGCGACCACCACGCCGACCGCCAGCGCGGTCCAGGCGAGTCCCTGCGGCTCATCCCTGAGCCACAGGAGCGCCATGGCGGGTGCCGCGACGTACAGCACGCCCTGGGCAAGCGACAGCCGCCGGGTCACCAGCAGCACGAAGATCGCGGCGGCCGCGAACAGGCCGAGGGCGAAGTAGAAGGGACCGGCCGCGATCGGCGCGGTGATCGCCATGGGCACGGATAGGGCGAACAGGGCGGTGCGCGTGTCCCGCTCCGAGGCGCGAACCAACCGGCCCCATTCGTGCAGCATCAGCAGGGCCACGACGGACGCCAGCGCCCACCACACGATCCCGCCCCACACCAACGCGGCCCCGGCGACCACCGCGACCGCCAGACCGACCGCGGTGCGGGTCGCCAGATCGCCCCAGCTTCCCGTCTTGCGTATGGGATCGCCAGCGGTCACCGTCCACCGAACCGGCGTTCACGGGTGGCATAGCTTGCCAGCGCGGCCATCAGCTCGTCGGCGCCAAAATCCGGCCACAGCGTGTCGACGAACATCAGTTCGGCATAAGCCGCCTGCCAGAGCATGAAGTTGGACAGACGCTGTTCGCCGGACGTCCGGATCATCAGGTCCAGGGGCGGCAGGTCGCAGGTCGCTAGCGCGTTCTCCAACACGCGCTCATCGATTTGCTCCGCGTGAAGCGAGCCGTCCGCCACCCGGCGGGCCAGCCGACGCGCCGCCAGGACCAATTCGGCGCGCGCACCATAGTTGAGCGCGATCGCCAGGATCGGACCGGTGTTCCCCGCCGTTCGCTCGACGGCCCGGGCGAGCTCTCCGCGCAAATCCTCGTCAAAACGGTCCAGGTCGCCCAGCACGCGCAACCGGACATTCTCGGCCACCAATTCCGCGACCTCGCTGCGAAGGTAATGCCGCAGCAGGCCGATCAGGCTCGACACCTCGTCGGCCGGTCGGGACCAGTTTTCCGTGGAAAAGGCATAGAGTGTCAGCGCCTCGATCCCCGCGACCCGGGCGGCGCGCGAGACGGCGCGCACGGCATCGACGCCACGCCGGTGCCCAGCGATCCGGGGAAGGTGGCGGCGCGCGGCCCACCGCCCATTTCCATCCATGATGATCGCGACATGTCGCGGCACGCCGGCACCGGACGCCGCAGAGATGCGGGGGGCGACCGCCGATGCGCTCACTTCCCCATGATTTCCTTTTCTTTCGAGGCGGTGACCTCGTCGATCTCGGTCACGGTCTGATCGGTCATCTTCTGAACGTCGGCCTCTCGCCGCTTGCGCTCATCCTCGGCGATCTCGCCTTTCTTTTCGTCGGTCTTCAGGGCATCCATCCCGTCGCGGCGCACATTCCGCACGGCGATCTTCGCCTTCTCGGAATAGGATCCCGCCAACTTCGCGAGTTCGCGCCGGCGCTCCTCCGTCATATCGGGAATGGGAAGTCGGATCGTTTGGCCGTCAGTGATCGGGTTGATCCCCAGACCGGCTTGGCGGATCGCCTTTTCCACCGGCTGGACGTTCGATCGATCCCAGACCTGAACGGTCAGCAGTCGCGGTTCGGGGGTCGAGACCGTCGCCACCTGAACCAGCGGCATATTGGCCCCGTACACCTCGACCTGCACCGGATCCAGGAGCGAGGTCGAAGCCCGACCCGTGCGCAGCCCGCCGAAATCGCTCCGCAGAGATTCGACCGCGCCCTTCATCCGGCGCTTCAGATCGCTTTCGTCAAATTGCGGCACGCGCCTTCTCCTCGTTCTGGACCACCGTCGCCACACCCTCGCCGGCCAGCACGCGGGCCATATTGCCATCCTGACGAATGTTGAAGACCACGATCGGAATATCGTTGTCGCGGCAGAGCGCGACCGCGCTGGCGTCCATCACCTTCAGATCGTCGGCCAGAACCCGATTGAAGGACAAGGTCTCATATCGGGCGGCCGTCGGCACCTTCTTCGGGTCGGCGTTGTAGACGCCATCCACACTGGTGCCCTTGAACAGGGCATGACAGTTCATCTCCGCCGCCCGAAGGGCGGCCGCCGTGTCCGTGGTGAAGAAGGGATTGCCCGTGCCCGCCGCGAAGATCACCACGCGTCCCTTTTCCATGTGCCGCACGGCCCGTCGGCGGATATAGGGCTCGCACACGGTGCTCATTGGAATGGCCGAGAGAACCCGTGTGTCGACGCCCAAGGTCTCCAACGCGTTCTGGACGGCGAGCGCGTTCATCACCGTTGCCAGCATGCCCATGTAATCGGCCGTGGTTCGGTCAAAGCCCTGCGCGGCAGCCGCCAATCCGCGGAAGATGTTGCCTCCGCCCACCACCAGACACAATTCGTGGCCCGCCTCGACCGCCTCCTTCACCTCGCCCGCCACACGCGACGTTATGGCGGGATCGATTCCGAACTCGCCGTCGCCCATCAGGGCCTCGCCCGAAAGCTTCAGCAGAATACGGGCATAGCGCGGGCGTGACATGGCGGATGGTTGGGCCTGGTTGGTTCGACGAAGAGCGGGTGGCGACATCTTAGGGTCGCCACCCGTCGCCCACAACCCGAACGGTCAGGCGCCCAGCGTCGCGGCCACCTCCGCGGCGAAATCGGTCTCCTGTCGCTCGATGCCCTCGCCAAGCTGGAACCGCACGTAATCGACGAGCCGGATGTCGGATCCGGCATCCTTGCCCGCCTTGGCGACCACGTCGCCGATGGGCGTTTTGTTGTCTATGACAAACAGTTGGCTCATGAGCGCGTTTTCCTTGGCGAACTTCGCCACCGCGCCCTCGACCATCTTCTGTTGCACAGCGTCAGGCTTGCCGGACTCCTTGGCCTTCTCGGCCGCGATGCCGCGTTCGCGCTCGATCAGCTCGACATCCAAGCCGTCGGCTGTCAGCGCCAGGGGGAATGCGGCAGCGATGTGCATCGCAATCTGCTTGCCCAACGGATCAAGCACGTCCGCCGGTGCCGCACTGTCCAAGGCGACGAGCACGCCGATCTTGCCCAGGCCGGGTGCCACCGCGTTGTGAACGTAGGAGACGACGGCCCCCTGCTCCACCGCTAGGCGCTCCGCACGCCTCAACTGCTGGTTCTCCCCGATGGTCGCGACATTGTCGACCAACCGCTCGGCAACCGTGCCGCCGCCGGGGAACGCCGCGGAGTTCAGGGCGTCCATGTCCTCACCCGTGTTCAACGCCAAGTCGGCGACGGTTCCGACGAACTCCTGAAATCGATCATTCTTCGCGACGAAATCCGTCTCCGAATTCACCTCGACGATGGCTCCGCGCACTCCCTCGACGGCCACGCCGATCAGGCCCTCGGCCGCCGTGCGGCTCGACTTCTTCTGGGCGGCCGCCAGGCCCTTCGTGCGAAGCAGGTCGACAGCCGCTTCCAAATCGCCGCCGGTCTCCGACAACGCCTTCTTGCAATCCATCATGCCTGCGCCGGAACGTTCGCGCAGGTCCTTGACCGCGCTCGCGGTGATCTGTGCCATAGGATTAGGTCCTGTTGTGGAGTGGGTCAGGCGTCGGCGAGAGCGGGTTCGGCGGGAGGCTCACTCCGCGCGCCGAAATCGGCTCCGGACAGATCGTCTCCGCCGCTGGAACCCGCAGCCTCTGCCACCAGATCGCAATACAAGCGGATCGCCCGCGCGGAATCGTCGTTTCCGGGCACCGGAAAGGCGATACCCGTCGGATCCACGTTCGAGTCCAGGACGGCGACCACCGGAATGCCCAATGTGTTCGCCTCCTTGATCGCCAACTCTTCCTTGTTGGCATCAATCACGAACAGCACGTCGGGAATGGTGCCCATGTCGCGAATGCCGCCCAGCGACAGCTCGAGCTTGTCGCGTTCGCGGGTGAGCTGCAGGACTTCCTTTTTCGTCAATCCCGCCGTGTCACCGGACAGCTGCTCCTCCAAGGACTTCAGCCGCTTGATCGAGTTGGAGATCGTCTTCCAGTTGGTGAGCATCCCGCCCAGCCAGCGATGGTTCACGAAATGCTGGCCCGCCGTGCGCGCCGCCTCCGCCACGGGCTCCTGCGCCTGGCGCTTCGTGCCGACGAACAGCACCTTGCCACCGGCCGCCGACGTGGACGCCACGAAGTCGAGCGCGCGCTGCATCAGCGGCACGGTCTGCGAAAGATCCAGGATGTGAACACCGTTGCGGGCACCGAAAATATAGGGCTTCATCTTCGGATTCCAGCGGTGTGTCTGGTGTCCGAAGTGCGCGCCTGCCTCGAGCAGGGACTGCAAGCCGACCGTCGGGGTGGCCATAGGATATCTCCTTACCGGTTGAGCCTCTGGCGATCGAGAACGGAGGCCGAAGCCTTCGCACCGGGTCGATGTGACCGCCATGTGGGGTGAGTTCGCGCCCTTACGGGAACCGCTCCGCGAAGGCAAGCGTTCGCGACCAAGTTCCTGTGTGTTCACCCGATCGCTTGACATCGGAACGAAGTAGGAACAGGAAGGAACGGAAGGAGCACGCCATGGCGATCTTGAGTGTTACGGTTCTGGTGGGTTTGAGTTTGCTGCTTTGGGTGGCTGCGCGCCAAACATTGACAGAGGCTTGGCCGAAGATTGTGTCGGCTCTGACCGCGAGTGTTCCTTTGGCAGCGAAACCGCCGGTCGGGGTCCGCCGCAGGGTTTCGCTGGTCAGCCCGGGGGCCGCGCGTCGAACGAACCTGCCATCGCGGATTGCCGCCTGACCCTTGCGTAGCTGCGGATGCTGATTGGCAGGAACGCCAGATAGGTCGCGCAAACCAGGCTCAACGTCTCCCAGGGCAGTGTCGCCAGGGCGACGGTCAGGATCGCGAGTGCGAAGATCGCTTCCAGCCGGATCGTTCGGCGCAGGCGAAGAGAGGACCAACTGAAGGTCGCCAGGTTGGAGATCATCAGGACCGCCACCGTCGCGGTCCACGCGGCGACGAGCCACGGGCTGCGAAAGACCGCCTCCCCTGTCACCAGCCAGAGATAGAGTGGAAGGAAGGAGAGGCCGGCACCCGCCGGTGCCGGTACTCCCGTCATGAAGCCTGCGGATTTGTGGGGCTGATCTTCCAAATCGATCCGGGCGTTGAACCGGGCGAGGCGCAACGCGCAGCTAAGTGCGAGCGCGAGCGCGAAAATCCAACCGAATTTCGGAAGGGTCTGAAGGCTCCAGAGGTAGAGCACGAAGGTCGGCGCAACGCCGAAGGCGATACAGTCGGACAAAGAGTCCAGTTGTTCGCCAAAGCGGCTCTGTGCCCGCAACAGCCGGGCCACGCGCCCGTCCAGCCCGTCCAGCACGCCGGCGACCAGGATAGCGGTGAGCGCCGCTTCCCAATGCTGGCTGAACGCGAAACGCACGCCCGTCAGCCCCAGGCACAACGCCATTGCCGTGATGGCGTTGGGAGCGACACTGCGAAGCGGGATCGCGGCACGCCGCGCGCGCAGCGGTCGGCGCACGCTTACTGCGCCACGCCGGCGATGACCCGGTCCTCGCCCAGGCGCGCGATCACCGTCTCTCCCGCGATCGACCGCTGGCCCAGCAGCACGGCGGGCATCGTGCCCGCCGGCAGATACACATCCACCCGGCTACCGAACCGGATCAGCCCGATCCTCTGTCCCACCGCGACGATGTCGCCCCGCTTCACAAACGGCAGAATGCGCCGTGCGACCAGGCCGGCGATCTGGGTGAAACCCACCATCCGGCCTTCCTTGTCGCGCATCAGAATGTGATTGCGCTCGTTGTCCTCACTGGCCTTGTCCAGGTCGGCGTTCACGAACTTGCCGGGGACATAGACCATGTCGGCCACCGTGCCGGCGATGGGCGCGCGATTGATGTGAACATCGAACACGCTCATGAAGATCGACACGCGCGTCAGCGGATCGTCGCCTAGCTTGCCAGGACCTCTCATCTCCGGCGGTGGCGGCACCTTCTGAATCAACGTGATCAGGCCGTCGGCCGGCGCCACGATCAGCTCCGGATCGCCCGGCACGGTGCGGATCGGATCGCGGAAGAAGCTGATGATCCAGACGGTCAGACCGACGCAGAGCCAGGCCGGCAGCGACCACCCGACCGCGAAGAACAGGAGCGCCGCGCCCGCGCCGACCGCGATGTACTTGTAGCCTTCGGGGTGAATCGCTGGCCACCGCCACTTGATGCCCTGCACGGCGGTGCCGGCGGGTTTCTCAATCGTGTCCATGTGGCAACACCTAGTCGCGGGCGTTGCGGGTGGCAACGTGCGAGCGGCCGGTTGATCGGGTCCGCGCTTTCGCTCTAGGGCGTGGGGCAATCACCCCATCAGCGAGAGGCATCCGAACCCATGGCGAAGATCAAAGTGGCGAATCCCGTCGTGGAACTGGATGGCGACGAAATGACCCGCATCATCTGGGAATGGATCCGCGAGCGCCTGATCCTGCCCTATCTCGATATCGACCTGCGCTACTTCGATCTGTCCGTCGAGAAGCGCGACGAGACCAACGATCGGATCACGGTCGAAGCGGCCAACGCGATAAAGGAACACGGGGTTGGCGTGAAATGTGCCACCATCACGCCGGACGAGGCGCGGGTGGAAGAGTTCGCGCTTAAGAAGATGTGGAAGTCTCCCAATGGCACGATCCGCAACATTCTGGGTGGCGTGGTCTTTCGCGAACCCATCATCATGCGCAACGTGCCCCGCCTGGTCCCCGGCTGGACCAAGCCTATCGTGATCGGCCGCCACGCCTTTGGCGACCAGTACAAGGCCACGGATTTCCAGGTTCCGGGTCCCGGCACCCTGCGGCTGGTGTACGAGGGCGACGACGGCACCACGATCGACGAGGAGGTGTTCCGCTTCCCCTCCCCCGGCGTGGCGATGGGAATGTACAACCTCGACGACTCCATTCGCGATTTCGCCCGCGCCAGCTTCAACTATGGCCTGAACCGCGGCTGGCCGGTCTACCTGTCGACCAAGAATACTATCCTGAAAGCGTATGACGGCCGGTTCAAGGACCTGTTCCAGGAGGTGTTCGACGCCGAGTTCAAGACGCGGTTCGACGAAGCAGGCATTGAGTACCAGCACCGTCTGATCGACGACATGGTCGCCAGCGCCATGAAGTGGTCGGGCGGCTTTGTCTGGGCCTGCAAGAACTACGACGGCGATGTGCAGTCGGACACCGTGGCGCAGGGCTTCGGCTCGCTCGGCCTGATGACATCCATTCTGATGACGCCGGACGGTAAGACGGTCGAATCCGAGGCGGCGCACGGCACCGTCACCCGGCACTATCGCATGCACCAGCAGGGCAAGGCCACCTCCACCAACCCGATCGCCTCCATCTTCGCGTGGACCGGGGGACTGAAATACCGCGGTCAGTTCGACGGCACGCCCGACGTGGTCCGCTTTGCGGAAACGCTGGAACGGGTCTGCGTCGAGACTGTGGAGGGCGGCCAGATGACGAAGGACCTGGCGATCCTCATCGGACCGGATCAGGCGTGGATGACGACGGAGCAGTTCTTCGAAGCGGTGGTGAACAATCTCGAAAGCGCGATGGCGGCCCAGACATGATCAGTCGGGAGGCGGCGGCTGGGTAATCCCGCCGGGAACCTGGGTCCAAGGCGAAGAGCCGGAATCGTTTTCACTCACGGCGCAGTCGCCTAAGCTGTCCTCATGCTTCATTCCGCCCCCAGCCTCGGCCTGTCTGACGCGCTCGTGATCCTGGGGGCGACCGGACTGGTCATACCGTTGTTCGCTCGACTGGGCGTCAGCCCCGTGATCGGCTTCATTCTGATCGGCATCGGCGTCGGTCCTTTCGGCTTTGGCGGCTTGGTCGATGCCTGGCCTTGGCTCTCCTACGTCACGATTTCCGAGCCGGAGGCGATCGCTCCGATGGCGGAGTTCGGCATCATCCTGCTGCTGTTCACGATCGGGCTGGAACTGTCCTTCGGCCGCTTATGGTCGATGCGCCGGCTGGTGTTCGGGCTGGGGGCGGCCGAGCTGCTGGGGTCAGGCACCCTCATCGCGCTCGCCCTCCTCGCATTGGGCCAACCTCTTGCCGGAGCGATCGGACTGGGCCTCGCGCTCGCGCTGTCGTCTACCGCGCTCGTACTGCCGCTCGCGGGCACGCAGAGCGCGGTCGGTCGGTCCGCCTTCGCCATGCTGCTGTTCGAGGATCTGGCGATCGTGCCCATCATCTTCGTGCTCGGCGCGCTCGCCCCCCGGGCGGGCGGCGGTGCGTGGGACGGTTTGGCGAGCACGGCTATGTGGGGGGCCTTGGCGGTGGCGGGCCTATGGTTGGGCGGGCGCCTGGCCCTCCCCCACATCTTCGCGCAGGCCGCGCGCGCGAAAAGCCCGGAGGTCTTCCTGGCGGCGAGCCTGCTGGTCGTCATCTTGGCAGGCTTGGTGACCAGCCTTGCCGGTCTGTCGCCGATCGTCGGCGCGCTGCTCGCCGGCATGCTGATCGCAGAAACGCCCTATCAGCACGAGGTCGAGACGATGATGGCGCCGTTTCGAGGTTTGGGCTTGGGAGTGTTCATGATCACCGTCGGAATGAGCCTCAATTTGGGCGGCATAGCGAGCAGCGGCCCGGCGTTGGCCGCGGCGGTGGCGGGTGTCGTCCTGGTCAAGGCGCTCGTCACGGGCGCGTTGCTGCGCTTCAGCGGGGCGCGAAGGGGAACCGCGGCGGAGGTCGGCCTGCTGATGGCAAGTCCGTCGGAAACGACGCTGATCGTGCTGGCAACGGCCACCGGTGCCGGGCTGGTGGGGGGATCGACCGCGCTGTTCTGGCAGACGGTGACGGCGATCGGGCTGACCCTCACCCCCTTGCTCGCCAAACTAGGCCATGCGGCCGCGCGACGTATCGACCTGACAGCCCCCGCCTCTCCTGCCCAAGCCGAAGAGCTTGACGGACAGGGCCGAACCGTCATCATCGGCTATGGCCGAGTGGGACAGATGGTCGCCGGTCTTCTGGAGACCCACGGCGAACCGTTCCTGGCGGTCGAGGCCGATATCGACGCGGTTGCCCGTGCCCGGGCGGTGGGCGTTCCCATCCTGTTCGGCGACGTGTCCCGCGGGGATGTGACCGACCGCCTGCGGCTGGGTCACGCCCGCGCCCTCGTGTTGACCATGGACGAACCGGTGCTGTCCGTGCGGGTGGTCAAGAAGGTTCGAGCTTGGGCCCCGGACCTGACGATCGTCGCTCGCGCGCGGGATGCCGACCACGCGGCCGAGCTCTATCGGGCCGGTGCCAGCGACGCGGTGCCCGAGACGCTGGAGAGTTCGTTGCAGCTGTCCGAAGCGGTGCTGGTGGACTTGGGTAAGGCGATGGGACCGGTGATCGCGTCGATCCACGACCGCCGAGACGAGTTGCGTCAACAGATTAAGCGCGCGGGCGGTCTGGACGTCGCGCCCGCGCTGAAGCTCACAGCCACCGCCCCGCAGGCCTGAGAAACGTCGCGCCAGGCGCGGCCGAAGCGGGCCGGCAGTGTGTTCGCATTGTCGACAGCACGATCCGACTGTCTGAACCTTCGACTGTGTACGCCGAGGCTGTTCAGACTAGGAGGGCGGACATGGCGGCTTTGACCGCGTCGATAGCGGCCGGAGCCTGGGTGGCATCCGGTCCGCCACCTTGCGCCAGATCCGGACGGCCGCCGCCGCCCTGCCCCCCCAGCGCCGCGACGCCGGCGCGGACCAGCGCCACCGCATCCAGCCGATCGGTCAGGTCCTGCGTGACGCCGACCGCGATGGCACCGCGACCCGCATTGGTCGCCACGACGGTCACCACGCCCGATCCGATCTCGCGCTTCCGCTCGTCGATCAGCCCGCGCAGCGCCTTGGCGTCGGTTCCATCGAGCTGCTGGCCCAGGAAGACGACGCCCGCCACATCCTCGCGTGCCGCGCCGCCGCTGTCGCCCAGGGCCAACGAGCGTTTCGCGTCCGCAAGTTCCCGCTCCAGCCGGCGGCGTTCCTCCACCAGCTGCGCCACACGCTCCGGCACCTCGTCCGGCGACGCCTTCAGCTGAGCCGCCGCCTCCCGCAGCCGCGCGTCGCGATCGACGAGCCATCGCCGAGCGGCCTCTCCGGTGAGCGCCTCGATCCGGCGGACCCCGCTGGCGACCGCGCTGTCCGCCACGACGCGCACCAGTCCGATCTCTCCCAGAGCGCGGACGTGAGTGCCGCCGCACAGTTCGATCGAATAGGGGAGGTCCGCCGACCCGCCCATGGTGAGAACCCGGACCTCGTCGCCGTACTTTTCGCCGAACAGCGCCATGGCCCCGCCGGCGATCGCCTCGTCCGGGGACATCAAGCGGGTCGAGACAACGCCGTTGGAGCGCACCTGGTCGTTCACCGCCGCTTCGACCACCTCCAGATCGTCGGCTGAGAGGGGCGATGGATGCGAAAAGTCGAAGCGCAGGCGCTCGGGCGCGACCAGGCTGCCCTTCTGCGCGACGTGATCGCCCAGTCGGTGGCGGAGTGCCGCGTGCAGGAGATGGGTCGCGGAGTGGTTCGCCTCCAACCGGTGCCGTCGATCAGAGTCGACGCTCAGCCGAGCCGTATCGCCCTCAGCGATCACGCCCGCCTCGACCACCGCCTGGTGAAGGTGCAGCTTGCCCAGCGGCTTCGTCGTCCCGTCCACGCGCAAACGGGCGCCAGCGGACGTGGTGATCGTGCCCGCGTCGCCCTGCTGCCCTCCGCTTTCGGCATAGAACGGAGTTTGATTGACCAAGACCGACACCCGATCGCCCGCCGCGGCCTCGACCACCAGGGATCCGTCTCGAACGAGGGCGAGCACCCGGCCCTCGCCGTCTTCGGACAGATAGCCGGTGAACTCCGTCGGGCCGAACTGGTCGGCCAGGTCGAACCAGAGCTGATCCGACTTCGCCTCCCCCGACCCGGTCCAGGCCTCTCGCGCGGCCGCCTTCTGGTCGGCCATGGCGGCGTCGAAGCCGGCGCGATCAACGGACAGGCCGCGCGCGCGCAGGGCGTCCGCCGTCAGATCGTAGGGAAAGCCATAGGTGTCGTAGAGCTTGAACGCGGTGCGACCCGGCAGCGGTTCGCCGGCCTCCAGTTCGCCCGCCGCTTCGTCCAACAGGCGCAGACCCGTGTCCAGCGTGCGCCGAAAGCGGACCTCCTCGCGCTCCAGCGTCTCGGTGACCAGCGGTTGGGCGCGCACGAGTTCGGGATAGGCCGCGCCCATCTCTGCCACCAGCGTGGGCACCAAACGGTGCATCAGGGGCCGATCGACGCCCAGGAGGCGGACGTGGCGCATCGCCCGGCGCATGATGCGGCGAAGCACATAGCCGCGCCCTTCGTTCGACGGCGTGACCCCGTCCGCCAGCAGGAAGCCGCACGCCCTTAGATGGTCGGCGATCACGCGGTGAGAGGCCCGTGCCTCGCCCGTCGACGCCACCCCCGTCAGCTCCTCGGATGCGGCGATCAATGCGCGGAACAGATCGATATCGTAATTGTCATGCACGCCCTGAAGCACGGCGGCGATGCGTTCCAATCCCATGCCGGTGTCGATGGAGGGGCGCGGAAGGTCCAGCCTCTCGCCGTCGGCCCGCTGGTCGTACTGCATGAAGACCAGGTTCCAGATTTCGACGAACCGATCCCCGTCCTCCTCCGCGCTGCCCGGCGGCCCGCCCGCGATGTGGTCGCCATGGTCGTAGAAGATTTCGGAACAGGGACCGCAGGGCCCGCTCTCGCCCATCGACCAGAAGTTGTCGGCCGACGCGATGGGGATGATGCGATCGTCGGGCAGTCCGGCGATCCGCCGCCACAGATCGGCCGCTTCGTCGTCGGTGTGGAACACGGTGACCGTCAGGCGGTCAGGTGCCAAACCCCACTCTGTGACCAGAAGCTTCCATGCCAGCTCAATGGCTTGCGGCTTGAAGTAATCACCGAAGGAGAAGTTGCCCAACATCTCGAAGAAGGTGTGGTGCCGCGCCGTATAACCGACATTGTCCAGGTCATTGTGCTTGCCGCCGGCCCTCACGCATTTCTGCGCGGACGCGGCGCGCGGAGCGGGCGCGCGTTCCGCGCCCGTGAACACATCCTTGAACGGGACCATGCCCGCGTTCACGAACATAAGTGTCGGATCGTTGAACGGCACGAGCGGGGCCGACGGCCGCACCTCGTGGTCCGCGTCCGCGAAATGGCGGAGGAAGGAGCGACGGATATCGTCGGTGCTGGTGATCATCGCACGGAGGTAAGCGGGGGGGTCAAAGCTGGCAAGCGAGCGCCTGCCGTCACTCCGCAGACTGCATCACCGCCAGGCGGTTGCCGTCCGGATCGACGAATTCGAAGCGACGGCCGCCGGGAAATGGAAATATGGGCCGGACGATCGCGCCGCCCGCCTCCCGCACCCGGGCAAGCACATTTTCCAGATCGGTCACTTCGATCACCGGCAACGGGGCGCCGCCGCCACCATCCGCCTGCAACCCTAGATTGGTGTACTCGCCCGTCGTGGCGGCGTAGGTCGGACCGAAGGCGGCGAACGTCCAGCCGAACGCACTTGCGTAGAAACGCGACGCATCCTGGGTCGAATCGATCGTCAGTTCGACATAGTTCAGCCGAGACACAGTGCCGCCGCTCCGCAGTCTGGCGTCATTCCGCGCCGTCCTCGTCCGCGCTTGGCCCGACCATCATCTCTTCCGCCACCTCGTCCTCCTTGCCGCGGATCGCCTGTTCCAGCTTCTCCATCAGCTCGGGATTGTCCTTCAGGAACTGCTTGGAGTTCTCCCGCCCCTGACCGATCCGCTGAGAATCGTAGGAGAACCAGGCGCCCGACTTCTCCACGATCCCGGCCTTGACGCCCAAGTCCAGTATCTCTCCGACCTTTGAAATGCCTTGGCCGTACATGATGTCGAATTCGACCTGCTTGAACGGCGGCGCAACCTTGTTCTTGACCACCTTGACGCGCGTGGAATTGCCGACGATCTCGTCACGGTCCTTGATCTGACCGGTGCGGCGAATGTCGAGCCGGACCGACGCATAGAACTTCAGCGCGTTGCCGCCCGTCGTGGTCTCCGGATTGCCGTACATCACGCCGATCTTCATCCGCAGCTGGTTGATGAAGATGACCATGCAGCGCGACCGGCTGATCGAGCCGGTCAGCTTGCGGAGCGACTGGCTCATCAGGCGAGCCTGCAGACCGACATGGCTGTCGCCCATCTCTCCCTCGATCTCCGCACGAGGCACGAGCGCCGCGACCGAGTCGATCACGAGGATGTCGATCGCGTTGGAACGGACCAGCGTGTCGACGATCTCCAGCGCCTGTTCGCCCGTGTCCGGCTGCGACACGATCAGTTCGTCGATGTCGACGCCGAGCTTCTTCGCATAGACCGGATCAAGCGCGTGCTCGGCGTCGACGAACGCCGCGGTGCCGCCCGTCTTTTGCGCCTCCGCGATGGTGTGGAGCGCCAGAGTCGTCTTGCCGGAACTCTCCGGCCCGTAAATCTCGATGACCCGTCCACGAGGAAGCCCGCCCACGCCCAAAGCGATGTCGAGTCCCAGCGAGCCCGTGGACACCGCCTCCACCTGCATCGCTTCGCGCGAACCCAGCTTCATCGCGGAGCCCTTGCCAAACGCGCGGTCGATCTGCGCCAGCGCGGCGTCCAGTGCCTTTTGCCGGTCGGTTCCTGCCACTGCCATGCCCGTCATCCCATTATCGACTACCAACCGTGCGCTCATGGCCAAGGCCCTCCGCTGCGTCAAACAAGGACGGTCGAAGCCGACCGTCGCCTCCGGTGTACCCGGTTCGTTCGAGCGGAACAAGAGGCGAACAGCCGACTACAATTTCTTCAGGGTGCTCTCCAGCGCCGCCAGCGTGAACGGTTTGGCGAGCATTGGGCGATCGGCGAACCGGCTCGGCAAATCCTGCGCGGCCAGTCCCGAGGAAAAGACGAAGGGCACACTCATGGCGGTCAAACGGTCCGCCACGGACCAACTCCGCTCCTGCCCGCCTAGGTTGCAGTCGAGCAGCGCTAGATCGGGCGCAATGCCGTCGATGGCGGACAGCGCCTCGGCCACCGTCTGCGCGGTCGCCGCCACCTCGTAGCCCAGCGCGTCGAGGAAGTCGCCGAGCAGCATGGCGACCAGCGGCTCGTCGTCCAGCACCAGCACGCGACGACCGCCCCGCCCCATCACGCGGCTTCCTCCCCCAAAAGGCGAGCCACGGCGTCGGTGAGCTGAGACACGGAAAAGGGCTTGGGCAGGAAGTCGGCATTGTCGACGTCGATCCGGCGGCGCGCCTGCTCCTCGGCATAGCCGGACATGAACAGGACGGGCACGTCGGGCAGCCGCTCCCGGATGGCGCGCACCGTCTGCGGGCCGTCCAGCCCCGGCATGGCGACATCGCTCACCACCGCGTCGATCGCCGGGTCGGCGGCCAGCAGCGCCAGAGCCTCGTCGCCGCTTGCCGCCGGGCGCACGGTGTACCCGGCCCGCGACAGCGCGCGGGCGGCGACGGAGCGGACCATGTCCTCGTCTTCCACGAGCAGGATCGTGCCCTGCCCCCATTCCGTCGCCACGCGCCGCTTGACCTCGACCCGCACGTCCAGCGGGCCGGTGTGCACCGGCAGGTGGATGGTGAAGCGCGCGCCCCCTTTTG
Source organism: Sphingomonadaceae bacterium (assembly GCA_965261015.1). Taxonomy (GTDB): domain Bacteria; phylum Pseudomonadota; class Alphaproteobacteria; order Sphingomonadales; family Sphingomonadaceae; genus CBDHCC01. The sequence continues at coordinate 1,453,857 of CBDHCC010000001.1, read as the reverse complement.
GCGCGCGGTCCACGGCGATGAAGCCGCCGGACTGCCGCACGATGCCGTACACGGTCGACAGCCCCAGGCCGGTCCCCTTGCCCAGCTCCTTGGTCGTGAAGAAGGGATCGAAGATCTTGGGCAGGACATTCGCCGCGATGCCCGGCCCGGTGTCCGTCACTCTGAGGGCGGTATAGTCGGCGATCGGCAGGCCCAGCGCCGGCCGTTCGCGCACCTCGCGCGCGGACACGGCGAAGCTCTCGATGGTCAGGGTTCCCCCGTCCGGCATGGCGTCGCGGGCATTGACCGCCAAGTTCACGACGACCTGCTCCAGCTGCTGAGCGTCCACGCGCACGGGGCCTTGTTCGCGGGCGTGCTCCACCTCCAGCACGATGCGCTCGCCCAGCAGGCGCTTGAGAAGGTGCGTCACCTCCGACAACAGGTCGGGCAGCAGGACCACCTGCGGTCGCAATGTCTGCTGCCGCGAAAAGGCGAGCAGGTGGCGCGTCAGGCTGGCGGCGCGATTCGAGTTGGAGCGGATCTGCTGGATGTCGTCAAAATCGCTGTCGCCCGGAACGTGACGCATCAACATCAGATCGCAGATGCCCAGGATCGCGGTCAGCAGATTGTTGAAGTCGTGCGCGATGCCGCCGGCCAGGTGGCCCACCGCCTCCATCTTGTTCTGCTGGGCACTTTCGGCCCGCACCGGAGCGGCGGACCCGTCGTCGCGCACGGCAAGCAGGACCGCGGCGGATCCCAACCCGCGCACCGAACTGGCCGTCACGGTGACCGGCTCGTCCGGAGCCTGCGCGAAGCGCACCGCGATGTCGCCCGAAAGCGCGCGGGCGCCGGACAGACGACGGACGTGATCCGCCAGCGCGCCCTTGTCGTCGGGCACCACAAGGTCGCCCGGATAGCGCGCGGTGGATGCGGCGTCCGTCGATCGACGAAGCGCGGCGTTCGCCATCATCAGGCGACCGTCGCGGTCCACGAGACCCAGCCGGGTGGGCACGAGGTCGAGCAGGCCGGTGATCGCCGCCAGCTCGCCGCCCCCCGGCGCGGTGCCGCCCGCCGCCAGCGCATCGTCGATCGCGAACAACACCGATCCGCTGCCCAGCTCGTCCAGCGGAAGGTGGAGCAGGCGAAGGGCGGGACCGCCGGGTCCCTCGGCTGCGAAGCGGATGACGCCCGTGCTCTCCGTCCGCAGCACTTCGGCGACATCCCGCCCCTCGACGCCGCCAATCAGGTCGCCCGTGGCGCGGTGTGCCCAGGCACGGGTGGCCGAGCGCATCCGGCCGCCCTCGTCCACCAGAACGGCCATGATCCCCGCGCGACCCAGCCGGTCGCCCAGCTCTCCCCCCAAGGCGGCGATCACCTCTGCCACGACGTCACGGTCAGGGCGGGGGGAGAGGCGCCAGACCAGCAGGTCCTCCCCTTCCCCCGCCCGCTTCACCGCCACGTCGAGCGGACCGGCCGGCGATGCGAGGCGCTGACCGGCCGAAGCGCCGTCGCGCCACGCGATCCGCGCCAATTCGACCAGCGGCCGGGCGGTGTTCGCCTGGTCGTCCTTTCCGGCCCAGGCCTCCATCGGCGGCCGCTCGGAACCGAACAGCGAGGCGTAGGCGCCGTTCGCGCACACCAGCCGTCCGGCCCGATCCGTCACGGCCACCGGGTCGTCCGCCTGCGCGGCGATCGCGTGGCCGACGGACCAGTCCACCGCTCCCGCCTCGCCCACCGCGCGACGGGTCAGGCGAACGACCAGCCAGGCGATCGCGCCGAGCACCAGGGTGCCGGCCGCGAAGGTGGCGGCGAAGACTCCGTCGCCGCCGACCCACAGGATCAGCAGCGCGGACGCCGCGGCCGCGCCCGCGATCGGGACCGCGGCGCGCCAGTCCGCCCCGCCGCTCGCCACCGTCGTCATCCGATCAGCCACGGCGCGTTCGCCAGCGCCGAGCCACGCGGCTGCGCCAGATCGCCGCCGCGACGAGATAGCCGAGCGCTCCCGCGATCGCCGCGATGGCGAACAGCCCCAGCAGCGTCGCGGGGCCGGCATCGCGCGCAAGCCATTCCAGCCAGCCGCGCGCCTGCGCATGGACCGCCGGCGGCAGGCGGCCGGGCTGCGGCCCATGACCCAGCAGTGCCTCGCCCAGCCGGTTGGCGAGCAGCAGCAGCGGGATCGTGGTGGGCGGAGTGTTGAGGAAGGTCGCCACGACGGCGGTCGGCACATTGGCTCGGATCAGGGGGGCCAGCAGGACGGCGACGGCGATCTGGAACCCGGGAACGATCACCAGGATCGCGACGACGAAGCCCAACGCAACGCCACGCGGAACGGACCGTCGGGTCAGCCGCCACAGTTCGTCCGGCAGGAAGCGATGGGCGATCGGCCGCAGCATGCGGTGCCGCGCCAGCCTCTCACGCGTGGGAACCTGCCGACGAGCCCAGCGCGACACCCGTCGACCCGGTGTCGCGCGTTGCTCAACGGGATCAGCCATGATCGCGAAGGACGCGCGCCTGTTCCCGCTTCCAATCCCGCTCCTTCAGATATTCCCGCTTGTCCGCGGCTTTGCGCCCCTTGGCGAGCGCCAGTTCCACCTTCGCGCGGCCCGTTCCGTTGAAATAGACGGAGAGCGGAACCAGCGTCATGCCCTCGCGCGCGACCGCGCCGTGCAGGCGCGCGATCTCGCGTCCGTGCAACAGCAATCGCCTTGGCCGCTTGGGTTCGTGATTGTTGCGGTTTCCGTGGGAGAACTCCGGGATATTGGCGTTGATCAGCCAGCATTGCTCCTCGTTCACCTCGGCATAGCTTTCCGCGATCGAGGCCTCTCCGGCGCGCAGCGCTTTCACCTCCGTGCCGGTCAGCGCCAGCCCGGCCTCGAAGGTGTCCTCCACCGCATACTCGAACCGGGCACGGCGGTTCTCGGCCACCACCTTGACCTTGTTGAAGACGGGTGGCTTCGGCCTCATTCTCCCTCCTCCAGCAAGCCCGCCGCAGCCAGCGCGGCATCGACGCAGGCGCGTCCGGCGGCCGACAGCGGAATGATGGGCAAGCGGACCTCTGGCCGCGGCAGCGCTCCCAATCGCTCGAGCGCGTATTTCGTCGGCGCTGGGCTCGCGCCGCAGAACAAGGCCGCGTGGAGGGGGTGCAATCGATCGCCGAGCGCGCGCGCGGTGCTCCAGTCGCCGACGTCCATCGCCGCGTGCAGGGCCGCGCAGAGCGCCGGGGCGACGTTCGCGGTGACCGAGATGCAGCCCATGCCGCCCAACGCCCGGTGCGCCAGCGCGCTGTCGTCGTTGCCGGACAGCTGGCAATAGTCCGGGCCGTTCGTGCGCCGATGCTGCACCACACGCGCCATGTCGCCGCTCGCGTCCTTGATGCCGACGATCGTGTCGCAGTCGCGCAGTCTCTCGACCACGCCCGGCGTGATGTCCGTGACCGTGCGCGACGGCACGTTGTAGAGGAGGATCGGCAGCGTCGAGGCATCGGCGAGGGCGCGAAAATGCGCCACCAGGCCGTCCGCGTCCGGCCGGTTGTAGTAGGGGGCCACCACCAACGCCGCCGCCGCACCTAGGTCGGCCGCGCGCTCGACATGGCGCAGCGCCGTGGCGGTGTCGTTCGACCCGCAGCCGGCGATCACCGGGATCCCTCCCGCCGCGGCCCGAACAGTGACCGCGATCACGCGGTAATGCTCCTCCATCGTGAGCGTCGGCGCTTCGCCGGTGGTGCCGCACGGGACGAGCGCGCTGGAACCGCCAACGACCTGCCGCTCGACGAGCGCCGCCAGGCGCTCCTCGTCGACCGCTCCCTCATGGAAGGGGGTGACCAGCGCAGGGATCGATCCGGAAAACATGGCCATTCCAATCGGGCGGCGGCTATGGCCGGGTCCCCGACACCGGCACCACGCCCCGTTCAGCGCCTGATAAGGAGAACACTGGTTCCATGTCCAGCATGTCCGCACGCCTGCTTCTCGCCTCCACCGCCCTTCTCGCCGCTGCTCCGGCCGCCGCGCAGTTCCGGTTCGAGCCCGCGCCACCGCCGCCGACCTCGCTCCTGCCGGACGCCGCGTCCGCACGCACCCAGCCCGACAACGCGCTCACCCGGCGCTCTCCGGACCCGATCGGCCAGGCGGTCGTGACCTGGCAACAGCTCGACCAGTCGGACAGCTTCCCCTTCTCGACCTATGCGACGTTCCTGCTGGCCCATCGCGGCTTTCCGAACGAGCGTGCCATGCGGGTGCGGGCCGAGCGCGCGCTGGCGTTCGGCGGTGACGATCCGCGGCTCGTGGCGGCGTTCTTCGACGCTTTTCCGCCGATCACCGGCACGGGCGAGGCCCGCCATGCCGTGGCCCTGATGAACACGGGTCAGCGGGCCCGCGCCGAGGCGGCGGCCGCGCACGCCTGGACCAGTGGCGCTCTGACGCCGGAAGACGAGGTCGCGGTCCTGCAGGTCGCGCCGGCCGCGCTGACGCCGCAGATCCAGGACGCGCGGATCGACCGGCTGCTGTGGACGGGCCAGACTTCCAAGGCGCTGATCGCACTTAACCAGGGCAGCGCGGCCAAGCAGGCCCTGTTCGCCGCCCGCGTGTCGCTTCAGCAGAACGATCCGAACGCCGGCGCGCTGGTCGACGGCGCGCCGCCGGCCTGGCGGACGGACCCGGGCTTTCTGCGCGACGCGGCGGAATGGATGCGTCGGAACGGCCGCTCTTACGACGCACGCCAGCTGTTCGCCCAGCGCGCCGACTTCGCCCCGCCGCCGACGGACGCGCACGATTGGCTGCAGATGGCCGTGGCGCTGGCGCGCGGAGCGGAGAATGACGGCAACTATCAGCAGGCCTACGACATCGCCCGCCGGCTGGACGACCTCTACCCGGCCGGGACGGACGTCTCGACCCTGTCCTATGGCGACCGGGACGAATACACCAATCTCGCCTGGTTGGGGGGGCAGATGGCGTTGAAGCGGATCGGACGCCCCGCCGACGCGGCCGTCCTGTTCGATCGCTATGGTCGCGCCGCGCAGTCGGGGCAGACGCGGTCGAAAGGGTTCTACTGGGCCGGCGTCGCGGCACGACAGGCGGGCGACGGCGCTGGTGCCCGTGCCCATTGGCAAAACGCCAGTCGCTATCGCACCAGCTTCTACGGCCTGCTCGCGATGGAGGAGCTGGGCTCGGTGGCACCGCCGCCGCCGGCCAACGATCCGCTGACGCCGCAGGAGGTCGCCGTACGACAGGCGGCCGCCCTGCCGCAGGCGATCCGCTATCTGGGCACCAGCGGGGACTGGGACCGGCAGCGCCAGTTCCTGCGCGCCTACGCCGACGCCGCCGAGACGCCAGCCGACTTCGCCTATGGCCATCGGCTGGCGCGCGAGATCGGTCGACCCGACCTGTCGGTCATGCTGGCGCGCAACGCGCTTGGCGAAGAGCTGCCCGGGCAGTTGCGGGCGGGCTTTCCCCATGTCGACGCGCCCGGCGACTACCGCTCGCTGCAAAGCTTGGTGAACGGCATCACGCGGCAGGAGAGCCAGTTCGATCCCCGCGCCCGGTCCCGCGTGGGCGCCACCGGTCTGATGCAGCTGATGCCGGCGACCGCGCGTGAGCAGGCCGGGAAGATCGGGATCGGATACGACCCCGGTTCGCTCACCCAGCCGGCCTACAACGTGCAGTTGGGGACAAGCTATTTCGACCGCCTGCTCACCCGGTTCGGGGGCAGCTATCCGTTGGCGGTCGCCGCGTACAACGCGGGCGGAGGCAATGTGAACAAGTGGCTGTCGCAGAACGGCGATCCGCGCACCGGGCAGATCGATATCCTTGACTGGATCGAGGCGATTCCCTTCTCCGAAACGCGCGGCTATGTGCAGCGCGTTCTGGAGAATGCGGCCGTCTATGACCTGCTGAACCCGTCCGGTGCCACGATGACCGGGTCGCGGCCGCTGTCCGGCTATCTGGCGCGGCGCTGAGGTCCGCCGAAAAGGCGCGGAGCGGGCTTAGTCGCGCCCCAGTGCCTTCTCAGCCAGCCGCCGCACCTTGGGATCGAGGGGCGGCGGTTCCATCGGCACCGCGGCTTCCAGGCGATCGGCGATGGCCGTCAGCGCTGCCATTCGCGCCGCCTTTTTGTTTTTGCCGTCGATCACGATCCAGGGGCAGCCGCCCGTGTCCGTGCGCGCGAACATGTCGCGATAGGCGGCCAGATACTCTTCGCGTTTGGCGCGGTTGCGATAGTCGTCCGCACCCGTCTTCCACCGCTTCCATGGCTCGTCCAACCGGTCTGCGAACCGCTCGTCCTGCTCATCCTGCGTCACATGAACGAACAGCTTCGCGACGGTGACGCCGTGCGCCTGTTGCTGGGCTTCGAACGCGTTGATCTCGCCATAGGCGGCCTCCACCTCGGCGGCGCTGGCGAAGCCCTCGACGCGTTCGACCGCGACGCGGCCGTACCACGACCGGTCGAACACGGCGATGTTCCCGCAGGCCGGCAATCTCTGCCAAAAGCGCCAGAGGAAATGATGCTGCGCCTCCTCCTCGCTCGGCGGGCCGATCGGCCACACTTCGAACCAGCGCGGGTCCCACTCAGCCGTCAGGCGGCGGATCGCCCCGCCCTTGCCCGCTGCGTCCCAGCCCTCGAACAGCACGATCGCGCGTCGGCGGTGAACGATGTGCGCCGTCTGAATGCGAGCGAGGCGGTCCTGCAATCGCGACAGGTCCCGCTTATAATGATCGCCATATTTTTCGCCGGCTTCGTAGCGGGTCAGATCGATCGTCATGCCCGCATCCTAGCACCGGCGAGGCGTGGGAGGCGAGGCGGATCGCCTGTGGTCGGGGAGACAGGATTCGAACCTGCGACCCTTCGCTCCCAAAGCGAATGCGCTACCAGCCTGCGCCACTCCCCGACGGCGGTGCCTTAGCGGCAGGGGGTCGCGGGGGGCAAGCCGCGCTAAAAGCGTTTGCCCAGCACGAAACCTACCCGTGGACTGCGCGTGGTGCCCGCATCGCGCGGACCGGTCAGCGGAACGCCCACGGTCAACCGCGCGGTGATCCGTTCGGGCAGCTCGGCCTCCACGCCGCCGCCGGTCGACGCGATGGAGCCGTCGAAGCGGTGGATTCCCAGGTCGTCGGTCACCCCGCCATCGAAGAAGGCGAGCAGCTGCAGGCGATCCATCAGCGGCGGGTCGTCCAGCGTGTAGTGCAGTTCCGCGACCCCGGCGACGCCCTGATCGCCCAGGCGCTCGGAATAGTCGTAGCCGCGACCGATGTCCGCGCCACCGATGCCGAACTCCTCCGACGAGAGCAGCGGCCGGGACGCGAGCTGCCCCTCGCCGACCAGCTCGATCTCGACGCGGGGCACGACGGGCACCGTGACGCCGAGGCTGCCGGTCAGGCTGGTGAAGCGCGCCGACCCGTCGGACCTTGAGGCATCGGGGTCGCCGAGCGCCGTGGATCCGAACAGGTCGAGGCCACGGATCGCGGTGACCCGACCCCGGACCCGAGCGTCACCCAATCGCGCGAGGCCGAACAGTCCCAAGCTCAGATTGCTGAAATGGTCGTCGCGCAGGGTCCGGCCGAGCTGATCCTGAGAGGATCTGCGGACGCCGAAGCCCGCCTCCGCCCACAGGCTCTTGGCGCGCGAGCGCAGGAGGGGGTGGGAGAGGGAAAGCTCGACGGAGCGGCTGATCCCCTCCGTGTCGAACCGGCGCAGGCTGGCCCCCGGGCGCGTCCGGCCATAGCTGCCGCTCAGCGACAGCTCCGTCCCCGACGCGCCCAGTCGGCGACCGTAGGACAGTCGGCCATAGCCATATTCCCGTGGCTGGAAGGGAGCGGTGGAGAGTGAGAGCCGGAGCTGATCGGCCCCGTCGAATACGCCCCCGCTGCCGACCGACACGCGCGCTCGTGCCGGTCCCACGAAGCGGGATCCCCAATTGTCCAGGCTGACGCGCCCGACCAACGGATCGCGCTGGACCTTGACGGTCAGAAACGCTCCCTCCGCCGTTCGCCGATAGTCCGACCGGCCGACGGAAATGCCCAGCCCGTCATTGGCGAGGAGCAACTGACGCTCCAGCCGGGCGCGGGTGACTGGCGCTGTGACCAAGCGGTCCAGCAGCGTGTGAAGATACGCCTGATCGTACCCTTCTACCCGCACGCCGTCGATCCGACCCTCATCCACCTCGACGACCAGGGTCCCGTCCGTCACGGACTGCGGTGGCACGCGCGCGGACGCGAAGACGTAATCCAGCGACCGTGCCCGCTGGACGACGGCATTCGCCAACGCCTTCAGGTCCGCCATGGTGACCGGCCGCCCAAGATAGCCCGCCAGGACGTCCGCGAAATCGGCGTCGGTGAGCTCCGTCAGGCCGGTCAGCCTGATGGTGTCGAGGACCACCGTCTGCGCCGCCGTTTCGGCGCTGGCGGCCGGGGTGCCGTCGATGCGCGTAGCCGGCGGCGTGCTGGGGGCTTCGACGGGCAGATCGGGGCGGTTCTCCTCCACCCGATCGGGATTGGCCTGCTCCAGACGATCTTGTGCGTGAGCCGGCCCGACCAGCGCGAGAGCGGCCAGCAGGAGTGGCGTGGGGACCGCGAGTGAGGGGGTAAACCGCATGGCGGCGCTCTGCCGACGAAAGCTCAATAAGGCGTTTAAGTCGGGGCTTGGTCGAGAGAAACTTTACCGCGCGGTAACCCCGACGCGAAACACACTGGCAGGACCCGCCCTCTATCGCGTCGGCTGCCGGCAAGGGGTTCGGCGACCATTACGGGTCCGTGCCATGATTCGCATTCTCTCTCTTCTCCTCGGCGTCTGGGCGCTGATGCTGGCAGCGTCGCCGGTTCGCGCCGCCGCGCCCGAATGGCGGGTGACGGAGGTGTCTGGCCAGGTGGTCGTCGTGCAGGACGAGCGGCGAGCGGCCGCAACGCGCGGTGCCGTGCTTCGGCCCGGCGCGGCGGTGCAGACCGGGTCCGACGGACGAGCGGTCCTGGTCCGTGGCAAGGAATACGTCACGGTCGCGCCCAACAGTCGGGTCCGCCTCCCCGATGCGGGCGCTCCCGATGGCCTGATCCAGATGGTGCAGGACTGGGGTCGCGCGCTGTTCCAGATCGAGAAGAAGCAGACACCGCACTTCGGAGTGCGCACTCCGGTCCTGGCCGCGGTCGTGAAAGGCACGACGTTTCGCGTGATCGCCGATGAGAGCGGCACTAAGGTGGAGGTGCTGGAAGGCCTGGTCGAAGTCTCGACGCTCGACGGGTCCGAGAAAGAGCTGGTTCCGGCCAACCGTCGCGCCGAGGTGCGGGCTGGCGATCGCGACCACATGACCTTGTCTGAGGGCGTCGCGCCCGAGAGCGCCCCCGCGCCCGGAACGCCGCCGGTGCCCACTCCGACCGACCCGTCGTCGTCCGAACCAGCGGTGTCTCAGCGGTCGGCAGCGATGCCTGTCGCCGAAGCCACCGCCGCGGGCGCGTTCGTAATCAGCGACGCTGTGTCCAGCGACAGCCAGCCTCTGGCGGCCTTGACCGGCGGCCTGGTGCGGGGCCAGATCGGCGGAGACCAAGTCGCGATCCGGCAGAGCCGCGAGCAGATCGCCGCCGCGACCCCGGTCACCCAGCCGCCCGCGGCACCGGACGCTCCGCGTTCGCCCCCCGCTTCGCCGCCGCCGGCCGACGAGGCACCTGCGCCGTCGAACGGCAGCACTCCCGCGATCGCGACGCCCGCGCCTGCCGCGGCCGAGCCGAAGCCGGAGGCCGCCACCCCTCCCCCCGCGCCCGAATCGACGCCGGTTCCCGCGGAGGACAGCGGCGACCGTTCACCAGCGGTCGACTCGACGCCTCCGGCTGTCGCGGTCCAGCCGGACGCCTTTAACGACGATGCGCCGGCGAAGGCTGACGAACCCGTAAGCGTCGCACCCTCCAGCGACGAACGACCCGAGACGGTTGCCCCCGTCGGCCCGGTCGACCGCCCTGACGAGCCGGCCGAAAGCCGCGACGCGCCCGCTGAAGACGAGAGCCCCTCAAGCTCCACGCCGGACGTCGTCACCTCGGACGAAGATTCGTCCGCGAACGACGCGGCCGGGCCGGCCGATCCGGATGCGTCCGAGCCAGGCGAAAGCGAGCCAGTTTCTCCGGTCGTCCAGGAGCCGAGTGCGCCAGAACCAACCGACGACGCCCCCGCGGCGGACGAGCCCGTCGCCGCCGATCCCGGCCCGGACGTTTCGGAGCAAGCCCCGCCGGTGCCCGGGGACGCTCCCCCCGCCGCCGAAGACGATGCGCCGGTGGCCGATCCGGTGGACTCTCCGACGGTTACCCTGCCGGAGTCCCCGGAGGTGACGCCCCCGACCGAGCAGGAGCCGCCGGTCGTGCAGCCGGACGATGGTGATCCGGTCGGGGACAGCGCCGACACCGCGACCGATGAACCCGCTCCCCCGAGGGAACCCGATGCCAAGGACGACTCGGCACCGCCCGCCGAAGAGCCGGATGAGCAGGGTGAGGAGGGTGAGCAGGATACGGTGCCTGTGACGGTCGAGGAGCCCGTCTCGTCGGACGAGTCCACCACCACCCCTCCCGACGACGAGGCCGCTCCCCTGCCGCCAACGGACGACGACGATGTGCAGGAGACGGACGATCAGTCGACGGCGGACGACAAGGACCGTGAACAAGCGGAAAAGGACCGGATCAAAGCCGAGAAGGATCGCCAGGACGCCGAAGAGAAGGCCACCAGGAAGGCAGAGGAGGACCGGCTGAAGTCCGAGAAGGATCGGCAGGATGCCGAACAGATGGCGGAGAAAGAGCGCGAGGCATCGGAAAAGGAGCGCTTGAAGGCAGAAAAGGAGCGTCAGGAGGCCGAGGACAAGGCCGCCAAGGATCGTGAAAAAGCCGAAAAGGATCAGTTGAAGGCAGAAAAGGATCGGCTGGAAGCGGAGGAGAAGGCGGCGAAGAAGGCAGAGGAAGACCGCAAGAAAGCCGAAGACGCGAAGGAAAAGGATGACAAGAAGAACGGGGACAAGGATAAAGATAACGATAAGGACAAGGACAAAGCTGAGAAGGACGATGGGAAGGCCGAAAAGGATAAGGAGAAATCCGAGGACGCCAAGGATAAGCAGGATAGAAAAGACAAAGAGGATAACGACAAATCGGATCACAAATCGGGCAAGGCGAGCGATCTCGTCTTCCCCGTCGACAAGGTGCTCGACAAGGCCATCGATGTTGCCGACGAGGTGATCCCGAAGGCCGGGCGCGGCGGGGCGGATCCGCTGGATCGGTCGGCCGGCGGCTTGACGCGTCGGGACTGACCACCCGGCCAGCACCCATCCGACAGGCGACCGCGACCCGCCGATCTTCTGGATCGGCGGGTCGCCTCGTGTCCGGGTCCGTGCACCGTTCCTTCAGCACTTGCTGGCAGGTCCTAGCTCGATGGCAGCGACCCTCCCCTGGCGCGATCGCATCCTGCGCCGCGCGCGGGCGATCACGCTTGCCAGCGCCGCTCTGGCCGCGCTGGCCGTCGGAGGATCGAGCGGGGGTCAAAGCTTCCAGTCGGTGCTCACCCGGGGCTACGATCAGTTGCTGCGTCGTTCCGCATCCGGCCACTTCGTGATCGTCGAGCTGGACGCACGAAGCCTCGGATCGGTCAACAGCTGGCCTTGGCCACGACGACTGCACGCCCGGCTGGTCGACGAACTGAATGCCAAGGGCGCGGCACGGGTCGCCTTCGACGTCGACTTCGCGTCTCGTTCGAACCCGGCGGACGACCGGATTTTCGCGGCTGCGCTCGCCCGGCTGGGCGGGCGCGGCGTCCTGCCCGCGCTGACTCAGACGGCGAGCAGCACATCCTCCGACCGCATCGATTCCTTGCCGATCCCGATGCTGCGTGACCACGTCATGGTCGCGGCCGTGAACGTCAATCCAGAGGCGAGCGGCCAGGTGTTCCGCATGCCGATGGGCATGGACGTGATGGGCGCGCCCCGCCCATCGCTGCCAGCGCTGCTGGCAGACCGTTCGGGCGGCAGCGACGAGGTGGTGCCGATCGATTACTCCATCGATCCCTACTCCATTCCGCGCCTCAGCGCGCGGGACGTGCTCGCCGGGCGGTTCGCGCCCAGCGACGTCCAGGGTCGCGTCGTCCTGATCGGCGCGACGGACATCCGGCTGGGCGATCGGTACGCGGTGCCGGGCTATGGCGTGCTGCCGGGCGTGGTGATTCAGGCGGTGGCGGCGGAGACCATGGCGGCGAACCGGCCCGCCCTCTCCGTGAACGCCTGGCTCGTGCTGTTGCTGTCGGCTCCGCTGCTCTGGCTCGCGACTCGGTTCGGGGGACGTCGGACGACGTTTGCCGGCCTGGCGCTCGCGGCGGCGACGCTGGTCGTGCCTCTCACCCTGAGGGTCTTCGGCCAGATCTATGTCGATGTCGTCCCGACGCTCGCCGCGGCGTTGGCCGTCGCCATCAGCGCCACGGCCCTTGCCGAATTGCGGCGGCAGAAGGCGGAGAGCTTGACGGACCCGACCACCGGCCGTCCGAACCGCGCGGCACTGTTGGCGGACGGGGCCGGCGGCAGACCTTGGGTGGTCGCCGCTCGCATCGTCAACTTGACGGCGATCACCAGCGCCGTGAGGGAGGTCGCCGCCCTGCGCCTGCTGGATCAGGTGATGGATCGTCTGGAGGTGAGCGCGCTCGACAACCGCTGCTACCGGCTCGGTGGGGACCGGCTCGCCCTCCTGGCGAGCGAATCCGACGAGGGGAGACTGGTGGAAACACTGCACCTTCTGGCGCAACTGATGCGCACGCCGGTGGTGGTGGACGGGCGCGCGCTCGATGTGCAGGTCGCCTTTGGCTACGCGCCCGCGCCCGGATCGACCGTCGACGCGCTGGCGGCGGCCGAGCTGGCGCTGCAAACCGCCGTCGCCAACCGTGCGGTGGTGCAATCGGCGTCGCGCGAAAAGGACGACGACTGGACACTGTCGCTGTTGGGAGAGCTGGATCGCGGGCTGGCGAATGGCGAAATGTGGGTCGCGTTCCAACCCAAGATGACCCTGTCCACCGGGCAGATCGTGGCCAGCGAGGCGCTGGTCCGCTGGCAGCATCCGACCCGCGGTCCCATCCGACCCGACGAGTTCATCCCCTTCGCCGAAGAGCACGGGCGCCTGGCCGAACTGACGGCCGCCGTGCTGGATCGGGCGATCGCCGGCACGAGGCAACTGGACGCCGACGGGCACCGGCTGGGCGTGGCGGTCAACATCTCGACGGACCTGCTGCAGGAAGGCGTGCTTGCCGCGCAGGTGGCGGACGCGCTCGCGCGGCATGACATGACCCCCGAGCGTCTGACCCTGGAGATCACGGAGTCCCAGCCAATCGGCCAGGTGTCGGGAGCGCTCGCCTGCCTGGCGGAGATGAAGGCTTTGGGCGTCCGGCTGTCGGTCGACGATTACGGCACCGGGCAGTCGACCCTTTCCTACCTGAAAACCCTGCGCGCAGACGAGCTGAAGATCGATCAGTCCTTCGTCCGCTCGCTCCTGGACAGCCAGGCGGACGCGACCCTGGTCCGCTCGACCATCGAACTGGCTCACGAGCTCGGCATGACCGTCGTGGCCGAAGGGGTGGAGGACGCCGCGACTCTCGACCGGCTCACCGGCTGGGGGTGCGACGCGGTGCAGGGCTATCACATCGCCCGCCCCATGCCGTTGGCGGACCTCGCGACGCGTCTGAACGCCGATCGTCGGGCGGCATGATGGTGGGCCCGGAGGGGCTCGAACCCCCAACCTGGCCGTTATGAGCGGCTTGCTCTACCATTGAGCTACAGGCCCTGGCAGGCGCGCTAGCGGAGGCCGCGCACGCCTGACAAGCGAAGTTGATCGTTCACGCGGCCGCCCCGCGCGCGCTTTCGGCCGCTTGGAACACCTCGGCGACGGTGCTGCCGGCGACGCCATGAAAGGCGAGTCGGCCGAGAGCGGCGTCCCACCATCGCCAAAAGGCCAGAAGATCGGCCCGATCGCGCACATAGGGCGTGTGCCCCGGCTCCAGGGACGGTGAGTGGAATGAAAAGGACAGGATCGGCGCCCCGTCCGCCACCAGGCGGTCGATTGCGGCGACCGCCTCGTGCGGCCTGGTTCCTTCGGGCGTCAATGGAATACGGTGGAACAGGCCCGTGCGGGCCATGAGACCCCGCAACGGGCCTTCGCCCGCTCGGCGCAGCCCGCGTGGCCCGCGACGCGCCAGCAGGCCGAGATGCGCGACGCCCAGCGGCAGTTCCAGCAATTGACGGTTCGGTCCAACCCACCAGGGCTTGGCCCCATGCCCGCTGAAATCCGGCCCCCCCTCCCCGCGATAGGAAAAGGCTGACCGGGCCGAGCAGTCCACCTTCAGGCCCAGCCGCTCGAGAATGGCAGCCGTGTTCGGCCCGACGCCATACCGTCCGGCCCGATAGCACAAGGCGTCCGAGGAAAAGGCGGAGGCGACCCGATCGCGCAGCCGACGGATCTTCGCCTCTTCAAGTACCGGCGGAAGATTGCCCGCGAAACTGTTGTATTGATGAACATCCTCGTCGAACGGAGGATTGACCCAGGGGTGCAGGTGCAGACCGATCGACGCCTCTCCCGCAGCGGCGAAACCGCCGAGCAGATCGCGAGCCACCGGATCGTCGATGATGGGCCAGTCCACCAGATAGGTGGGGCGCGCACCGGCTTGCGCCAGACGCCTCTGACCCTCTCCGATCGCTGGCACGTGGGTGGTGGAGGTGTTTTCGCGTCGCTGCGGCCTCGACCAATCGAACTCTTCCTCCGTGTCCACGAAGATCAGGAAGACTGGGCGCCAGTCGTCTGGCAGGCGGGCCAGGTCCTCTCGCCGCGCCGGCCGATCGATGCGACCAGCCGCCCCCCTATCCTTTCGGCGTTCGGACGGTGGTGGTGGCAAAGGGACTCCTATTGGCGACGTTCGGCTCGGTCCTGCATGGCCGGCGGTAAGGACAAGGTAAACTCCGCCGGCTCCGCACGCAGTTCGCCGCCCGCCTGTTCGGCCAGCCGGCGCACCAGTCGCAAGGTGAAGGTCAAGCCCAGCAGCGGCCCGGAGGCCTCCCCCAGATTTTCCGGCAGGCGCAACGCGGACAAATCGTCAGGATTGAGGGACGCCAAGGCGCGCGGGGTGGCGATACGGAGGCGCGGCCGCTTGCGACCGCTCGTCGTTGCGAGCAACCGCTCGTCCGGTCCGGCCGCGGCCGCAAGGCCTGAGAGCAGACGCGACACCATCCGACTCAGCTCTTCGAGATCCAGGCCGACCCACCGCTCGTCGCCTAGCCGGACCGCAAAGCGTCGCCGTTCGCCGTCGCGTTCCAGCCGAGCCACCTCGTCGGCGACCGCAACCGGAAGATTGCTCGCCCCGTCGGGAGATCCGGCCGGGCGCTCACCGGAACCATTGTCCAATCGGGCCGACAGATCGACATCTTCGATCGAGGCGAGCACCGCCAGGCCGCGATGCCGGATCGTCGCCGCCTCCTCGCGATAGGCGAGCGGCACCGGCCCCAGCAATTGTTCGCCGATCAGGTCCGAAAAGCCGATGATCGCGTTCAGCGGGGTCTTGAGTTCGTGGACAAGCTGGCGAACGTCGTTCGACAGGTCGCTCCCGGACGGCATGGGACGCGCGGCCAATCCGTCGTCCCGCATGGCATGGCCCGCATAGCCTCGGAACCGGCCGTCGAGGGCGGCGAACACCGGGTGCGCATCGATACGCCAGTTCCCGCTGAAGGGTGATCCGGGCGGCAAGGTCAGGCGATCGCCGACGAGGGGGGATCGCCGCGCGTGGCGATCGGCGGTCTCGTCCGCCACCCCTGCTCCGCCTCCCGCATCCGCAAGACTGAGACCGAATATGGCACCCCTGTGCCGCGCGTCCGTCCAGCGGACCACGCCAGCGCGATCGGTCTCAAAGGCGAACCGGCGCGGCGTTTCGGCGTCCGTCGACGGCGCCGCCGTGCCGTCATCGCGCGCCGCCATCCGTCGGGGTCCGCCCTGGCGAAACCGTTCGATCCGATCGACCAGCGCGCGGATCGAGGTGGGCCTCGTATCGTCTGCGGGTGAAGGAATGATAGAAGGCAGAGGGATCGACCGACTTTCCAACGCGCGGTCCGCCGGGCCGTAAGCGTCGAGCGCGCGCTCCAGCGTGTCCGACACATCCGCCCGGTTACGAAGCTGCGCGCGAGCAGGCCCGCTGAGGTGGGGCAGCAAGGCCAGGATCGTGTCGTCGGAAGTGGGGGAGGCGACCAGAAGGGGGGCGGCGATCGCGGGATCGTCCAACGCCAGATGCTCAAACAGGCGCGGCGGCATCGCACGGTCCGCGACAGTGGCGCATGTGCGGGCACGGCGGGCGGCGGATGCGGACGGACGCCAGTCCTCGAGTGCCCGGTAGGCCGTCTCCGCCGACGCGGGTTCCAGCGGCGACCGGGCGATCAGGTCGACCAACTGTTGCCAGCCGACGGCCTGAAGGGCCGCGCTGCCGCCGGCACGCTCTATCACGGTCTCGATCATATCGTCGTACCGCGCCACCCAGTCGATCCTACCCGTGTCATTGTCAGGAGGATCCAGTTAGGCACCGGCGCGACGGGGGACGAGCGTCGAAGCCGGCGCGTCGCATAACGGGACAGCAGGCTTGTGATCGGCCGCTCCGAACCCGCTGGGGCTCGGAACGACTGACACTCCCGATCCCGGCCGATTAGGCGCCGGCGCGCTGGTCGGCCCACAAGCTCCAATAATTTGCCAGCGCCTGGCGGCTTCCCGTCACCTTGTCAAAGGTGGCCTTCGCCGCCGCCCTGTCCCCTGCCATCAGCTGCGCGATGCCAAGCCGTGTGTTGACCAGGTTCGCATCGACGCCGGACTTCGTCAGGGCCGCCTGATAGAGCGGGATCGCGGCCGAATAGTCGCCATAACCGGCGAGCGCGTCCGCCACGGCCGTCACGGGCTTTGCCTGGGCCTTGGCCGGCGCGGCCTTCGCCTCTCCCACCAAAGACGCGCGATCGGCCTGCACCTTGCTCTTGGCCCGGCTGTACGCCTCCTGCACGTCGGCGGCGTTCAGGGTGCCGGCGGCCGTTCCCGCGTCGACGACGGAGACCACCTCGCCATTCAGG
This sequence comes from Sphingomonadaceae bacterium, assembly GCA_965261015.1. GTDB lineage: Bacteria > Pseudomonadota > Alphaproteobacteria > Sphingomonadales > Sphingomonadaceae > CBDHCC01. Next base: position 1,436,807 of record CBDHCC010000001.1, on the reverse strand, counting down.
TTGGCGTAGGACGCCAGCTCGACGTAACTGCGCCAATCATCCGCCGACGTGAGCGCATTCGCGGCGCGCAACAGGCGATAATGGTCCAGCTGCGCCTCCTGATCGCCAGCGAAGTCGCCGGCGGCGAGCGAGGTGAGAACGACGTCGTGCCAGGTCTTGGAAGACGGATAGGCCCGCACCCAGTCGGCCAGAGCGGTGTTCAGCACCGCCTTGTCACCCGCCTTGTAAGCATACTGCGCCACCCGGTTGTAGTAGCTTTCGGGCGGCGTCCGGCCCGCCGCCTTGTCGGCGGCGATCAGCGCCTGGAACGATTGGATCGCCGCGGGGTAGTTCTCCTGGCCAGCCAGCACCTGGGCGTTGATCAGGTCCAGGTTCGGATCGGTCGAACCCGCCGCCTTCGCCGCCTGAGCGTATCGTGAGGCGGCCGCGAAGTCCTTTGCGTTGTAGGCGTCCGCCGCCAGGCTGGCGTTGAAGATCGCCTGTTCGCGCGCTGGAGCGCCACCGGACGCCAGAACGGCGGTCATCGCCTGGTTTTGCGCCGCCTTGTCGCCTTGGGCGATCGCAATGTCCAAGGCGACCCGATCGAGGATGTAGCGCTCGTCCGTGTTCTTGGCGAGCGGGCGCGCCGCCGCCACGGCCGCATTGGCTGCGGCATAGTCCTTTGCCGCCAACGCCTCCTGCGACGGCGCGATGGCGGTGCGGAACGGCTTTGACAGGTCGAGTTTCGGCGCGGCGGGCTGAGCCGCCGGAGCCTGCGCCTGGGCACCGGAGGCGACCGGCATCAGGGCCGTGGCGGCCACGAGAGCGGTCAGGCCGGTGATCGAGCGTGGAGTAAAGGGCATGGGCGGGTGTCTCCTATGGCGAGTGGTGGCCGCAACGTCTGTCCGGAGCGGCATCGTGACAAAGAAACTCGCGAAGCCGTCGGATGGCTCCCGATCCGTGAACGGCCCTTGAACCGTCATGCCAGTCAGAGAGCTGTGTAGAGCGTCAGTTTGCGCGACGGTTTCCTAGGCGGGCGTCCGCTCACCACGTCCGCCACGGTTTCGATCGCGCTCAACAGGTCCTTGTCGCCATAGGGCTTGCCCAGCAGTCCGACCGCGCCCGCCGGTGCCTCTGGGATCGAGGAACCGGACACCAACAGGACGGGCACGCCCCGCGCGTGCGCCGCCGCCGCCACCGCCAGCCCGCCCGTGTCGCCCCGCAGGCTGAGATCGGTCAACACCAGGCCGACGGACCGCGTCTCCAAGATCGACATCGCGGCGCCCGCGTTGTCGACGGTGCCCACGACGTGATAGCCGCTTTCCGTCAGGACGTGCTCGTTGTCGAACGCGACGAGCGCCTCGTCCTCAACGATCAGGATATTGTCGATGTCTGCCTTGCGGCGCCCCCCGAACATGCGCACGACTCTCCCATGACCGATCGACGTCCCTCCCGGCCGCCCTTTAGAGGCAATCGTGGCTCTTCGACAACGGGTTCGAGCACCCGGTCGGCCAATCCGCACCCGGACCAAGGCGAGCGGATCGCGAAGCTGTTGGCGGCCGCTGGCGTCGCGTCTCGGCGGGAAGTCGAACGCATGATCGCCGACGGCCGCGTGGCGATCGACGGGCGGCCGCTGGACGGGCCGGCGGTGAAGCGGACCGATCTGGCCGGCGTCACGGTCGATGGCGAACCGGTCGCGGAGGCAGGGCCCGCGCGAATGTGGCGTTTCCACAAACCCCGAGGGTTCCTGACCACGGAGCGCGATCCGGCCGGGCGCAAGACCATCTACGACGCGCTACCCGCCGACCTGCCGAGGGTCATGCCCGTGGGTCGGCTGGACGTCGGCACGGAAGGCCTTCTCCTGCTCACGACGGACGGCGGCTTGAAACGCCAGCTGGAACTGCCCTCCACCGGGCTGCAACGGGTCTACCGCGCGCGCGCCTACGGCACCGTGTCGCAGGACCAGCTGGAGGCGCTGGCGGACGGCATCAGCATTGATGGCGTGCGCTACGGCCCGATCATCGCCGACCTGGAACGGCGGACCGGCCGCAATCTTTGGCTGCAAGTGGCCATCACGGAAGGCAAGAACCGGGAGGTGCGGCGGATCCTGGAATATTTCGACCTGCAGGTCTCGCGCCTGATCCGGCTAGCCTACGGCCCCGTGCTTCTGGACGATCTGGCACCCGGCGAAATCTCGGAGGTGCGCCAGGCGGACCTGAAACGCTGGCGCAAGACCTTGCCCGCGGAGCGCTAGCCCATGCGCATCGTCGCGGGCGAATGGCGCGGGCGGCGACTGGTCGCTCCCAGCGGTGGTAGCACGCGTCCCACGGCCGATCGGACGCGGGAGGCGCTGTTTTCCATGCTGACGAGCCGTATGGGATCGTTCGAGAACCTGCTCGTGGCGGACCTGTATGCCGGTTCCGGCGCCGCGGGCCTGGAGGCGCTGTCGCGCGGAGCCTCCAAATGCATATTCGTCGAGCAGGACACGGACGCTCTGCGCGCGATCCGCGCGAACGTGACTACGCTGGCGGCGGCGGATCGCGCGGAGATCCGGCGCGGAGATGTCCTGGCGCTGGCGGGCGGCGGTCGAGTGCCCGATCTGATCCTGATCGATCCCCCTTATGGAACGGGCGCGGCCCAGGCCACGCTCGCCCATCTGCTCGCGATCGGCTGGGTCGGTGCCGCGACATGGTTGGCGGTGGAGACCGGCCGAGAGGAGGTGCTGGCGTCCGACGGCTGGGACACAGCGGCCGAACGAGAGGTCGGGCGCGCGAAGCTGTGGCTGCTGCGGTCCGGAGCGGCCGTCGCCCCCTGAACGGCCCGCCTTGCCCCCTTCCTCCTTGTTCCCTAGCTGTTCACCCATGCCCGCCTCCCTCACCGATACGCAGGACCCGCCGTACCTCGCCACGTTGAACCCGCCTCAGCGCGAGGCGGTGCTGACGGCGGACGGACCCGTGTTGGTGCTGGCCGGCGCGGGCACGGGAAAGACGGCGGCGCTGACGGCGCGGCTGGCCCACCTGCTCCACACCCGGCGCGCCTGGCCGTCCGAGATTTTGGCGGTCACCTTCACCAACAAGGCGGCTCGGGAGATGCGGGAGCGCGTCGGGCGCCTGGTCGGGCCGGCGGTGGAGGGCATGCCGTGGCTTGGCACCTTCCATTCCATCGGTGCCAAGATGCTGCGCCGCCACGCCGAGCTTGTCGGCTTGCAGCCGAACTTCACCATCCTGGACACCGACGATCAGCTGCGGCTGCTCAAGCAGCTGATCCGCGCCGCCGAACTGGACGAGAAGCGCTGGACCCCTCGCATGCTGGCTGGCCTGATCGACGGGTGGAAGAACCGCGGCCTTGTGCCGGCCGACCTGGACGCCGGGGACAACGAGGCGTTCGCGAACGGGCGAGGCCAGGAGCTGTACCGCGCATACCAAGAGAGGCTGAAGTCGCTGAACGCCTGCGACTTCGGTGACTTGCTGTTGCACATGCTGACGTTGTTCAAGACGGATGCAGAGGTGCTGAAGACCTATCAGGACCGCTTCAAATATATCTTGGTGGACGAATATCAGGACACGAATTCGTCGCAGTACCTCTGGCTGCGATTGCTCGCGCAGGCGCGAAGGAACATCGCGGTCGTCGGCGATGACGACCAGTCGATCTACAGCTGGCGCGGCGCGGAGGTCGCCAACATCCTGCGCTTCGAGCGTGACTTCCCGGGTGCCGCCGTCATCAAGCTGGAACAGAACTACCGATCCACCCAGCACATCCTCGCCGCCGCGTCCGGTGTCATCGACCAGAATGGGGAACGACTGGGCAAGACGCTCTGGACCGCGCTCGACGGTGGCGAAAAGGTCCGGGTGATCGGCGTGTGGGACGGACCCGAGGAGGCGCGCCGCATCGGCGAGGAGATCGAGGCACTGGGCCGCAAGGGCATTCCCGCCAGCCGTGCCGCCATTCTGGTGCGCGCCCAGTTCCAGACCCGCGAGTTCGAGGATCGGTTCATCGCCATCGGTCTGCCCTATCGGATCGTCGGCGGCTTCCGCTTCTACGAACGCGCGGAGGTGCGCGACGCGCTGGCATATCTGCGGGTCGTCCACCAACCGGCGGACGATCTCGCTTTTGAGCGGATCGTGAACGTGCCCAAGCGGGGCCTGGGCGACAAGTCGGTCGAGACGGTCCACCGCGCGGCGCGCGCGGAGGGCGTGCCGTTGACGGTGGCCGCCGCCCGCCTGCTTGACACGGACGAACTGCCCGCCCGCGCGCGCGGTTCGCTCGGACGGTTGGTGGGCGATATTGCGTCCTGGCGAGAGCGCGCCGATCTGACCCCCGCCGAGCTTTGCCGCACGATCATGGACGAGTGCGGCTATACGGATTGGCTGCAGGCGGAGCGGACCGCGGAGGCGGCGGGCCGGCTTGAGAACCTGACGGAGCTGGCGCGGGCGATGGAGGACTATGCCACCCTCGGCGACTTCCTGGAGCACGTCGCGCTCGTGATGGACAACGACGCGGCCGACGGGGCGGATAAGGTCACGATCATGACCATGCACGGCGCCAAGGGCCTGGAGTTCCCCCACGTCTTCCTGCCCGGGTGGGAGGAAGGGGTCTTTCCGTCCCAACGCGCGATCGACGAGGGCGGAGTGAAGAGCGTGGAGGAAGAGCGCCGGCTGGCCTATGTCGCGATCACGCGAGCGCGCGAGAGTTGTACGATCCTGCACGCCTCCAATCGCCGCATCTACGGCCAATGGACCAGCTCCATTCCGTCGCGCTTCGTCGCCGAGCTGCCGGCCGATCACATCGAGACGGAGACCACGATGGCGGGCGGCGAGTCGCTGTGGCGCGCGAACTGGTCCGAGCGCGCAGACCCGTTCGCCGATGTGGAGCGCGGCCAGTCGCGCGGGCCGGGCTGGCAGCGTGCGGCCACCGGCGGCGGGTTCGACGGAACGCCGAAGCGCGTGGCGGAGTCACGCCAGTCGGCCGTCTCCTTCGCCGCGAAGCCCAGAGCGGATGTGAGCGTCGGCGCGCGCGTCTTCCACCAGAAATTCGGCTATGGCCGGGTGGAGGCGCAGGACGGCAATAAGCTGACCATCGACTTCGAGGCGTCGGGACACAAGAAGGTCATGGACAGCTTCGTGACGTTGGCCGTCGGGTGAAGCCGGGCACCGACCGTCCGCGACCGGCCGGCGTCGGGATGCCGGCGTTCCGTTCACTCAACCTTCGCCGTTGCCTGGCAGACCCACGCCCATGGTGACCGACCCGCCCGCTCCCACGCTTTTCGACCGGTTGTGGCCGCTCGCCACGACGACCCTGCTGCTGGTGGGGCTGTTGGGGGCTGTGCTGTGGTGGCGTTCGGCGGGTCCGCTGGTCGTGAAAGGCGAGCAGGTCGCGGTCGCGGTGGCCCCCACCGTCGGCAAGCCCGGCGAGCCGCCGGTGATGCTACAGCTCGACCGGCCGCTCGCGCCAGGCGATTTCGCCTGGAACGCGACGGGTGCGACGGGGCCAGCCTGGTTCGTCGTCGATCTGTCCGCCCGGGAGTTCCACGCCTTTCGTGGACGCACGGAGATCGGGCGCACGGCGATCCTGCACGGCAAGATCGAAAAACCGACGCCCACCGGCACCTTTCCAATCAGTGAGAAGGACGCCGATCACATTTCGAACATCTACAACGTGCCGATGCCCTTCATGCTGCGGCTGACAAACGACGGGGTCGCCGTCCACGCCAGCACCGTCCAGTTCGGGGAAAACACGCACGGGTGCATCGGCGTGCCGTGGGAGTTCGCGGAGCGGCTGTTCGGAGAGGCCAGCCTGGGCACGAAGGTCATCGTGGTGCCTCGCGGCGCGGTGGATGCCAATGGTGCGCTGACGGTTCCGCCTCCAGTCGCCTGAGCGGGAACCGGCTGCGCTGTCCGGTGATTGACGGAGGACGCGACCAAAGGAGTTCCGCTCGATGCCCCGCTTGAACACATCCGACGACACGACCCTTTATTATAAGGAATGGAACGGGGGTGGTCGCCCGGTGGTGCTCATCCACGGTTGGCCGCTCAACGCCGACAGCTGGGATCGCGTGGCGCTGGACCTGGCAAAGGCGGGCCATCGGGTGATCGCTTATGATCGGCGAGGGTTCGGTCGCTCCGATCAGCCTTGGAGCGGGTACGATTACGACACGCTCGCGGACGATCTGCGCGATGTGCTGTCCGCCACCGGCGCACAGGACGCCGCGATCGTCGGGTTCTCGATGGGTGGTGGCGAGGTCGCCCGATATATGAGCCGGCACGGTGGCACCGGCGTGCGTTCGGCCGCCCTGGTCTCGTCCGTAGTCCCTTACATGCTGAAGACCGACGACAACCCGGACGGGGTGCCGCAATCCACCTTCGACAAGATGACGGCGGGTATGTTGGACGACCGGGCGCATTTCATGAAAGGTTTTCTCAAGGACTTCTTTGGCCAGGGACTCGTTCTGAACAACGTGTCGGACGAGATGCTGCATTGGGCATGGACGATGTGCATGGCGGCGGGCCTGCGCCCCACCCTGGCCTGCGCGGAGGCGTTCGGGTCGACGGACTTCCGGCCCGACCTCGCCGCCTTCAACGTGCCAACGCTGGTGATCCACGGCACAAAGGATCAGACGGTCCCGATCGACGCCTCGGGCCGGCCGGCGGCGCGCGGCATCGCCGGTGCCGAACTCATCGAATATGACGGCGAACCGCACGGACTGCTCGAGACGGCGACGGATCGCCTGATCGGCGATCTGAAGCAGTTTCTTTCCCGATGAGGTGGCTGGCGGCGCTGCTCCCGCTGCTCTCGTCTTGCACACCGGACGCGGGCAAGGCCGATCGATCGGCCGCCAACATGGCCGATGCTGTAGGCTCCGTCGGCTCTCCCGCGACGTCGGCCGAAAAGCAGGGCACTCTCGAGGATGCGGAAGAAGGTGCGACGGTGGATCTCACCGGGCGATGGGTCGGCGTCGAGGGCACCTACGCGCAGGTCGAGCGGACCGGGCCGGGTAAGGTCCGGGTGACGATGCAGTACCACCTGGACCATCGCGGCACCTACGAGGGAACGCGCATCGGCGACACCATCGTGCTGTCGGGTCGGCCCGAAGGCCGGGTCGTGCTGACCCACGGCAGTGGCGCGCAGACCGGAATGAAGTGGATCGATCCGGCCGCCGATTGCCTGACGGCCACGGTGGGTCGAGAGGCCTATTGCCGCCCGCTTTCGTGACATATCAGTCATCGAACGAGTGCCGCGCGGTGGTGGCCTCATGATAGCTGCCGCATCGCGTCACCCCCTGCGCATCCCCGACTTTCGCAACTATGTCGTGACGCGCTGGACCATGACCCTGGCGCAGTACGCCATGGTCCTGATCATCGGCTACCAGGCCTATGACCTTGCCCGCTCGGAGCTGGGCCTGGGCGTTCAGGAAGCCTCGGCGCGGCTGGGCCTCCTAGGCCTTTTGCAGTTCCTGCCGCTTTTCCTGCTGACCCCCGTCACCGGCTGGGTCGCGGATCGCTATGATCGCCTGGTCATCGCGCGACTGACCCTGCTGCTGCAGTTCGCCTGCGCCGTGACGTTGGCGGCGGTGACGTATGTGGGCGCGATGCACTTGCCGGTGCTGTTGGGCATCGCCGTGTTGCTGGGCGTTGCCCGGGCCTTTGCCGGCCCCGCTTATTCCTCCATCGCACCGAATCTGGTGCCTAAGGCCGTGTTGCCCACCGCGATCGCGCTCTCGTCGATCGCCTGGCAGACCGGAGCTATCGTGGGGCCTGCGATCGGCGGTCTGGCCTATGCGGTGCGGCACGATTTCGCCTATTGGGCGGCCGCCGGCCTGTTCGCCATCGCCAGCCTGTTCTTGTGGCAGGTCAAGCCGCTCGCGCGGCGTCCGGCTCCGTCGAACGCGCGACCCCTGGCGCAGGTCGCGGAAGGGCTGCGGTATGTCGCCGGCAACAAGGTCGTGCTGGGCGCGATCACGCTTGACCTGTTCGCCGTGCTGCTGGCGGGCGCCACCGCATTGCTGCCGGTCTATGCGCGCGACATTCTGCGCGTCGGGCCGACCGGCCTCAGCCAGCTTGCCGCCGCGCCCGCGGTGGGGGCGGCTGTCGTCGCGATCGTCTTTTCCATCCGGCCCCTCAAGAGCAATGTGGGACCGAAGATGCTGGGCGCCGTGGTGGTGTTCGGCTTGGCCACCGTCGTCTTTGGCCTGTCGACCAGCATGGCGCTTTCCCTCGGCGCACTTGGCGTCGCGGGCGCCGCCGACATGTTCTCCGTCTATGTGCGGCAGTCGCTGATCCAGCTCGCCACACCTGACGACAAGCGCGGACGGGTTTCGGCGGTGAGCGGCCTCACGATCTCGGCCTCCAACGAACTGGGAGAGGCGGAGTCCGGTTTTCTGGCCTGGGCGATGGGCCCGGTGTTCGCCGTCGTCGCCGGCGGGGCGGCGGCGATCCTCATCACGCTGGGCTGGGCCGCGTTGTTCCCGGCGCTGAGACGTGCGAAACGCTTTGAAGACGATCTGGAAACGAAGGAAGCCACGACATGAAGGCGCAATCCATCCTCGAGACGATCGGCGGAACGCCGCATATCCGATTGTCGCGGCTGTTCCCCGACCACGAAATCTGGGTCAAGTCCGAACGGGCCAATCCGGGCGGGTCGATCAAGGACCGCATTGCGCTGGCGATGGTCGAGGCGGCGGAACGTGACGGGTCCCTGCGGCCCGGCGGCACGATCATAGAGCCGACCAGCGGCAATACGGGCGTCGGCCTGGCGATGGTCGCCGCGGTCAAGGGCTACAAGCTGATCCTCTGCATGCCGGAATCCATGTCGTTGGAGCGCCGCCGCCTGATGCTCGCCTATGGAGCGACGTTCGACCTGACGCCGAAGGAAGGCGGGATGAAGGGGGCGATCGACCGCGCCACGGAGCTCGTCGAGCAGACGCCCGACGCCTGGATGGCGCAGCAGTTCGACAACCCTGCGAATGTCGAGGTCCATGTCCGCACGACGGCGGAAGAAATCCTGGCCGACTTCCGCGACGATCCGATCGATGTGATGATCACCGGCGTCGGGACAGGTGGGCACATCACAGGCTGTGCGGAGCGGCTGAAGGCCGTCTGGCCGGATTTCAAGGCGTGGGCGGTCGAGCCGGCCGGATCGCCCGTGATTTCCGGCGGAAAGCCGGGTCCGCATCCGATCCAGGGCATCGGTGCCGGCTTCGTCCCGGAGAACCTCCATTGCGATGCCATCGAGGGCGCGATCACCGTGGAGCCGGAGGACGCGCGAGAGATGGCGAGGCGGGCCGCGGCCGAGGAAGGGATGTTGGTGGGCATTTCCTCCGGCGCTACCCTGGCGGCCATTCAAAAGACATTGCCGGACCTCGTGGGCAAGCGCGTGCTGGGCTTCAACTACGACACGGGCGAACGCTACCTGTCCGTGCCGGACTTCCTGCCGGAGAACTGACGCGCCCGTTCCAACCGCCGTCGCACGCCGCCGCGAACGGCGCGGAACCGCCGCAGCAGCCGGCGGCGGCGGCTAAAGACCTCGAACATTTCGCCGGCACTTTCCGGATCGAGGAGTTCGTGGTCGGCGATCACCGCCCGCCATCCCTGCGGAGGGTCCAACGGGAGGGGCATCAATGTCCGTGTCCCGCAGGACAGCGCCTGGATCGTACGGATCAACGATCCGTCGTTCGCGTCCAGTGCGCCACGCAGGGCATCCACGGAGGATCCCAGATGCTCGGCGAGCAGGCGGTCGCGGATCGTCAGGACGCATTGGGCGAGCCGGTCCTCTCCTCCGGTCTCAAGCATCAGGTCGCACTCGCTGTCGAGCGCCATCGATCGGTTGTTGAGGTTGGCCGATCCGATCCGAAGCGCCCGATCGTCCGTGATCGTGATCTTGGCGTGGCAGTAGATTGGCTGACCGCCGGCATTGACCGGGTAGAACACACGAAAGCGATCGGCACCCACCTCCTCCTGCATCTCGCGCACCAGACGCACCCGCGCGCCATCCATCGCCTGCTGTTCCAGCCAGCCGTCGGCGGTAAGCGGCATCACCATCACCACCTCCAGCTCCGGCACCGCCTTCATCCGTTCAACCAGAGCGGCGGCGATCCGCGGCGAGGTGAAATACTGGTTCTCCGAATAGATCGTGCGGGTGGCCCGCGCGATCGTGGCCAGGTGCAGCGCCTCCACCTCCCGCACCTCCGGCTGATCGTGCCAGGGTGCGATGGTGCGCGCGATCGCCAGCGTCACATCCTCGAAATCCGGCGTCAGTCCGTCCGGCCACAGGATGCCGCCCTCTTCGACGCTCTCCAGCACCTCACCCGTCGCCCGCTCCCACCGGTCGCGGGTCAGGTGCGCCAGCGCCTGCGCCACCTCTCCGGTCACGACCATGGTGGCGTCGTGCCAGGGACCATAAGGTTTTCCGCGCGGTCGGGTCCTGCGGGGATCGTCGGCCAGGTGGTCGCGCGTGTCCCAGCGGTCGCCGGTCATGTCGATGCCGCCGCACACCGCCAAATCGTCGTCGATGATCAGGATTTTCTGATGATGGGAACAGCCCGCCGGGTGGGCGCCGTCGAAGCGCATGTGGATGTTGCGCTGCATTCGCCACCGCGCCAGGTCCAGCATCATCGAGCCGCGCCGCATCGCGCGATAGGCGCCGAAGTCCCATCGCAGGACGCGGATGTCCAGGTCCGGGCGCTCCCGCGCAAGGGACAGCAGGAACTTGCCCAGCGTCGGTGTGTCGCCCTTCGGCCCCTCTTGCTCCAGCCGGATACGGCTGTCGAAGTCCCAGCCGATCATCGTGATCCGACGCCGGGCCATGCGCATCATCTGCGCGGCGACGCGGAAATAGTCGTCCGCATCGACGACGACCGTCGCCTTGTCGGCATGGGCGAGCCGCCAACAGGTGTCGCCTGGAACGGCGAGGCGAGCAGAGGGGGGTGCGGGCATGACGCGCGTCCATGCCCAAGGGCGGCCGTCAAGGCCAGTCCTGCGGACCCGCCAAGCCATCGGAGCGGCCAAACGCAGCCGTCGGTCCTCCGCTCGGACGCGGTCTTCCCGACGGACGCTCCTCGGGCCGGGCGGGTTCAGGCGGCCACGAACTGCTCCGGTTCCAGCGCCATTATGGCGTCCGCCCCGCCCTCGACCTTGCGTCGCAGACCGCCGGTTTCCGGCAGGATCCGCTCCGCGAAGAAGCGCGCCGTCACCAGCTTGACCTTCGCCAACTCCACATCGCCCTCGTCGCGCGCGATCAGCCCGTGCGCCGCCGTCGCCATGCGCAACCACATCAGGCCCAGAGTGACGATGCCCATCAGGTGCATGTACGCCACGGCACCCGCGCCCACATTGTTGGGATTGGTCATGCCGTTCGAGACGAACCACATCGTCGCGGCCTTCAGATCGCCCACCGAGCGCTCCAGCCGCGTGGCGAAGTCGGCGGTCGCGTCCGATGCCTTGGCCTGCGCCACCTCGGAGTCCAGCAGGGCGAAGAAGGCCTGGATCGCCCGACCGCCCCTCTGCGCCAGCTTGCGGCCGACCAGGTCCATCGCCTGCACGCCATTCGTGCCTTCGTAGATCATGGCGATCCGCGCATCGCGGACATACTGCTCCATCCCCCATTCGCGGATGTAGCCGTGTCCGCCATAGACCTGCTGGGCGGCGGTCGCGATGTCATAGCCCTTGTCGGTGCCATACCCCTTGATGACCGGTGTCAGCAGGCTGATCAGGTCGTCGGCGGTCTGGCGCTCCTCCTCCGTCTGGGCCTTGTGGGACAGGTCGACCTGCAACGCCCCCCAAAGGCACAGCGCGCGTAGGCCTTCGGTGAGCGCCTTGCCCTCCATCAGCATCCGGCGCACGTCGGGATGGACGAACAGCGTGTCCGCCTTCTGATCCGGTTCCGCGGGACCGGTCAGCGCGCGGCCCTGCCGGCGGTCTCGGGCGTAGTGAACGGCGTTCTGATAGGCGACCTCGGCCACCCCCAACCCCTGCAGCCCCACACCCAACCGGGCCGCGTTCATCATGATGAACATGGCGGCCAAGCCCTTGTTCTCCTCACCCACCAGCCAACCGGTCGCCCCGTCGTAGTTCATCACGCAGGTGGCGTTGCCGTGGATGCCCATCTTCTCCTCGATCGAGCCGCAGGACACCGCGTTGCGCTCGCCGAGCGAGCCGTCGTCCTTCACCATCACCTTGGGCACGAGGAACAGGCTGATCCCCTTCACGCTGTCCGGCGCGTCGGGCGTTTTGGCCAGGACCAGATGGATGATGTTCTCCGTCAGGTCGTGCTCGCCCGAGGAGATGAAGATCTTCTGCCCGGTGACCGCGTAGGAGCCGTCCTCCTTCGGCACGGCCCTGGTCCGGATCAGACCCAGATCGGTGCCGCAATGCGCCTCCGTCAGGTTCATCGTCCCGCCCCAGCGGCCGGAGATCATGTTGGGCGCGTATTTCGCCTTCTGCTCGGCGCTGCCCTTCGCCAGGATCGCGGCCACGGCCCCGGCCGAGAGGCCCGGATACATGGCAAACGCCATGTTGGCCGACGTCATATACTCCTCGAACGCCATAGAGACGACGTGCGGCAGACCCTGCCCGCCGAACTCCGTCGGGGCACCCAGCGTGCCCCAGCCGGAGGCGACGAACTGGTCGTAGGCTTCCTTGAAGCCGGTCGGGGTGGTGACCGTCGCGTCGGGGTGGCGGGTGCAGCCCTCGTGGTCGCCGGACTGGTTGAGCGGGAACAGCACCTCGGATACGAAGCGCGCACCCTCCCCCAACACCGCGTCCACCATGTCGCCGCTGGCGGCTTCGAAACCCGGCAGATTGGCGTACTTTTCGACCTGCGCCACATGATCGAGAACGAAGCGCGTGTCGCGGACGGGCGGGGTATAGCTGGGCATGGTTGACTCCTGGGTCAGTCGGGCGAGGACAGGCGATCGTCGGCCTGTTCGACGGTCGTGATGAAGGTTTGCAGTTCCTGGATGGCGTCGGCGATATCGGCCTGTTGCTCGATCAGCTTGTCCACCCGCGCGCGACAGCGGGCCAGCGTGACTCGCCGCTGTTCCAGCCGACCGTCGTCGACGTCGTACAGGTCGATCATCTCACGGATGTCGGCGAGCGAGAAGCCGACCCGCTTCGCCCGCAGGATCCAGGCCAGGCGCGCCCGGTCGCGACGGGAATAAATCCGCACCGATCCGCGCCGGGCGGGCGCGATCAGCCGCTCGTCTTCGTAGAACCGCAAGGCGCGCGCCGTCACCCGAAACTCATTGGCCAGTTCCGCGATGCCGTAGGTCTGCCGCCCGGTGCTGTCGGGAGTATGCACCTGCGCGTGCGCGTCGCGCGGGCGGGAAGCGGAGCTGGCGGCCACCCACAAATCTTACCGGACGTTAACGTAAACGTCAACAGCGGCGGTGGCCCAGCGTCGCGATCAGACGGGCACGGCCCCATCCTCGGCCAATCGGCGATGGAAGCAGCTGGTCGCCCCGGTGTGGCAAGCCGGGCCCTCCGGCTCGACCAGCAGCAGCACGGCGTCGCCGTCGCAATCCACGCGGAGGTCCCGCACCCGCAGCCGGTTGCCGCTGGTCGCCCCCTTCTCCCACAACTCCGCGCGCGAACGCGACCAGAAGGTGGCGAGACCGGTCTGGCGCGTGGCGTCCAAGGCGTCGGGGTTCATGTGCGCCACCATCAGGACGGATCGCGTTCGCGCATCCTGCACCACGGCGGTCATCAAACCCTGCGGGTCGAGCTTCGGCGAAAAACTTTCGGGCATGATCAGCCTATAGAGCGGCCGCTCTGCCATTAGGAGTCGCGGATTGCCGCGATCAGTCCCGCCTTGTCCAGCTTGGACCGTCCACCGATCCCGATCTCCTTCGCCTCGTCGTACAGGTCCGCCTTGGTCCGGTTTTCGAGGGGCGTGCTGCGCGTGTTCAGCGAACCGTTCGCGCGCGCGTTCGCGATCCGCGCCGCCTTCTTTTTGGAGGCACCCTCGTCCAGCAGCGCCTCGTACGTCTCGTCGTCCTTGATCTGCGGTCCGTGGTCCCGGGTCATGGCTCTCTCCCTTCCGCCTCCTCAACGACGACACCGCCGGTGCGGGTCCGAGAGAGGGAGACAGTGCGGTCCCGGCGACCTATAGCGACCCGACCGCCTCCTTCGCATCGGCCAGGTTCATGCTGACCACTCACCCGTTCGACGACGACCACTTGCGAGAAGAATGCGGGGTGTTCGGCATCGCGGACAACGACTCGGCCGCCGCCGTCGTCGCGCTGGGGCTGCACGCGTTGCAGCATCGCGGACAGGAAGCCGCAGGCATCACCAGCTTCGACGGCGCGGCTTTTCACTCGCACCGAGCGATGGGCCACGTCGCCGGCACCTTCGACCGCGACGACGTGATCCGCGCCCTGCCCGGTCGCATGGCCGCCGGACACGTCCGCTATTCCACGACGGGCGAGACCGCGCTTCGCAACGTGCAGCCGCTGTTCGCCGACCTGGCGACGGGCGGGTTCGCGATCGCCCACAACGGCAACATCTCCAACGCCATGGCGCTGCGCGACGCCCTGGTGCGGCGCGGCTCAATCTTCCAGTCGACCAGCGACACGGAGGTCCTGATCCACCTGGTCGCGACCTCCAGCTACCGCGACCTGATCGACCGCTTCATCGATGCGTGCCGCCAGGTGGAGGGCGCCTATTCGCTGGTCTGCATGACGGAGGTCGGCCTGATCGCCTGCCGCGACCCGCTGGGCATTCGGCCGTTGGTGATGGGACGGCTAAAGGACTCGATCATCTTCGCCTCCGAAACGGTGGCGCTCGACGTGGTGGGTGCAACCTTCGAGCGAGAGGTGGAGCCCGGCGAGCTGATCGTGGTGGAGGACGGGGTCTGCCGGTCGCTGAAGCCGTTCCAGCCAGCGGCTGCGCGGCCCTGCATCTTCGAACACGTCTATTTCTCGCGGCCGGACAGCCGGCTGGACGGCCGGTCGGTTTACGAGGTCCGCAAGAACATCGGTGCGGAACTGTCGGCCGAGCTGCCGGTCGTGGCCGACTACGTCATCCCCGTGCCCGACTCCGGCGTGCCGGCGGCGATCGGATATGCGCAACAGTCCGGCATTCCCTTCGAACTCGGCATCATCCGGTCCCACTATGTGGGCCGCACCTTCATCCAGCCGGGCGACGCCGTGCGCCATCTGGGTGTGAAGCTGAAACACAACGCCAATCGCGCCTTGATCGAAGGCAAGCGGATCATCCTGGTCGACGACTCCATCGTACGCGGCACCACGTCGCTGAAGATCGTGCAGATGATGCGCGACGCCGGCGCGGCGGAGGTCCACATGCGGATCGCCAGTCCGCCGACCCGCCACTCCTGCTATTACGGCGTCGACACCCCGGAACAGGGCAAGCTGCTCGCCTGGCACAAATCCGTCGAGGACATGCGCGAATTTATGGCGGCGGACAGCCTGGCCTTCATCTCCATCGATGGCTTGTACCGCGCGCTGGGCGAGCGGGAGCGCACGGCACGGCCCAGCCATTGCGATGCCTGCTTTACTGGCGATTACCCGACCACGCTCACCGACCACGATCCCGATGGCGCGCGCGCCCAGTTCAACCTGCTGGCGGCCGAGTGATGGGAGCGCTGGGCGGGCAGCTCGCGCTCGTGACGGGTGCCAGCCGCGGGATCGGTGCCGCGACGGCGCGTGCACTGGGCGCGCAAGGCGCGCACGTCGTGCTGGTGGCGCGGGACTCCGACCGGCTCGAGCAGGTGGAGGATGCGATCCACGCGGCCGGAGGCTCGGCCACCATCGCCCCCCTAGACCTGGCCGCCGACCAGTCGGTGGCCCGGTTGGCGGAGGCGATCACCGCCCGCTGGAACGCGCTCGACATCCTGGTGCTGAACGCCGGCACGCTGGGCACCTTGACCCCCGTGCCGCAGATCGCCCCGGCGGAGCTCGCCAAGACACTGACAGTGAACGTGTCCGCCAACCAGGCTCTGATCGCCGGTTTCGATCGGGCGATGCGCGCGGCGGCCGATGCCCGGCTGTTCGCGATCACCTCGTCCGTCGCCACCGCCCCGCGCGCCTTTTGGGGTGGCTATGCGGCGTCGAAGGCGGCGCTTGAGACGCTGGTGCTCTGCTACGCCGAGGAGGTCCGCCGGTTCGGGATCCGTGCTGCGATCGTCGATCCCGGCGCGACGCGCACCGCCATGCGCGCGAACGCCTTTCCGGGCGAGGACCCGGGCGAGGTGAAATCGCCCGACGTAGTCGGCGAAGCGATCGCCCGGCTGGCGACGCAGGAGTGGCCGACGGGTCACCGCCTGAGGATCGAGGCCTGACCGAAATGCCCGGAGACTACTCGCGCACCAGCGTCACCTGAGCGACCCAGATGCCGCCTCCGCGGAAGCCGCCCTCGCAATAGCGCAGGTAGTATCGCCACAGATCAACGAACTCGGCGTCGAATCCGGACGGCAACCGGCCTTCCTCGACCGCCCGGTCGAACCGCTCGCGCCATCGGCGCAGCGTCTCGGCGTAATCGAGGCCGAAGCGGGTCTCGTCCGTCCAGCGAAGACCGCGCGCGGCCGCCAGCTCGCGGAACCTGCGCTCCGACAACAGGCAGCCACCAGGGAAGATATACGCCTGGATGAAGTCCGCGCTGGCGGCGTAGGCGTCGAACAGCCGGTCGTCGATCGCGATGAATTGCAACACCGCCCGTCCCCCGGGCCGCAGCCGATCCCGGCACGCATCCAGAAAGGCGGGCCAGTAACGTTGTCCGACCGCCTCCACCATCTCGACGCTGACAACGCCGTCGAAGCGCTCCGTCACGGCGCGGTAATCCTGGTGGCGGAAGTCGACGCCCGGCACGCGCCCCCTGGCCCAGTCGAGCTGCTGGTCGGACAGGCTGATCGCCGTCACGGCGTATTCGCGTTCGGCCAGCTCCCGCGCCTGCGAGCCCCAGCCGCATCCGATCTCCAGCACCTTCGCGCCGTTCGGAAGCGCCAGCCGGTCGGCGATGTTCATCAGCTTCGCGCGCTGCGCCGCCTCTAGCGTGTCGCTGCCGTCGAACTGTGCCGAGGAATAGCTCATGGTGGGGTCCAGCCAGGCGGCGTAGAAGTCATTTCCCAGGTCGTAATGTTCGGCGATGTTGCGGCGCGCGCGTCGAGGCGTGTTGCGCCGCAGCCAGTGGACCAGCCGGTTCAGGTGCCGCCACGGTCCCTTGGCCCGAGCGGCATCGGCCAGCGTCACACCATTGCGCATGAACAGGTCGAACAGCGGGACCGGATCGGCGGACCACCATTCGCCCGCCGCCCAAGCCTGATACCAGCCGACCGAGCCGCCGGTCGCCAGCCGGATGAGCGCGCGCCAGGACCGGACCTCGACGACCGCGTGCGGCCCCTCGCCGCGCCCGCCCAGCAGCCGGACCGAGCCGTCGGGCAGCTGTCCCTCCAGCGACCCGGCCTCCAAACCCCGATCGACGGCGTCGAGCACTCGCCGAAGCGAAGGCGCCGCCAGCCGACCGACGAGACCGGTGCCGGACGCGAACCCTCGCCCGCGCCGCACCAGATGTGTTCCCCTGCCCACGGCCCCGCTCATCGCGAGGCTGATGAACGATCCGCCCGCGACCGGCAACCAGGGACCGCGGGCAGGGCGCGTGACACCGTTAGCGGGACTGCGCCCGCGCCTCTTTCCACGCAGACAGCGCGCGTCCCCGCGCGGCGGCGTGCGCGATCATCTTCGCCGGATATCCGGCGGGTCGCACCGTGTCGCCCGGATCGTGGATGTCGCGATCCGACAACCCGCGCAGTTCCGGCACCCAGCGACGGATATAGACGCCCGCGTCGAACTTGGCCGATTGGCTGAGCGGCGCCATCATGCGATGGAAGGGCGAGGCATCGACGCCGCTGCCCGCCACCCATTGCCAGTTGGTGGAGTTGTTGGCGTAGTCGGCACCGCACAATGTGTCCCAGAACCACCGCTCGCCCTCCTGCCAGCGGATCAGCAGGTGTTTGGTCAGGAAGCTGGCTGTCAGCAGGCGCAGCCGATTGTGCATCCAGCCGGTCGCCCACAACTCTCGCATCCCGGCGTCCACGATGGGATAGCCCGTGCGCCCGCGCCGCCACCGGTCGAGATCGGCCATCACGTCGGGATCGTCGAGCGAGCGGTAGAGTTCGTCCGCGGGGAAACGCGGGTTCGCCTCGACCCATCCCTGATCCGGATGGCCGACGATCAGCGTCTGCGCGAAATCCCGCCAAGCCAATTCCTTGCGGAACACCTCGGTTTCGTCCGGATCGCCGGCGGACGCGATCGCGTGGTAGACCGTCGCAGCGGAGAGATCGCCCATGTGCAGGTGGGGTGACAGGCGGCTGGTCGCGTCCGCCGAGGGGTTGTTGCGGCACTCGGAATAGTCGCCGATCCGCTCGACCATCGATGCCAGACGCTTCGCCGCTCCGGCCTCTCCGGGCTCCCACTCTTCCCGCAAGCCGCCCGCCCAGTCCGGCGCAGTGGGAAGCAGTCCCCAGCTGTCGAGCGCCTCGCTATCCGGCCAGTGCGCCGGCGCGATCAGCCTGTCCGGCGCGGGCAAGGGGTCCGGCGGCGGCAGCTGGTCGAGCAACGAGCGCCAGAACGGCGTATAGACGCGATAGGCACTCCCCGATCCGGTCGTGACACTGCCCATGGTGTGCAGGTAGTTCCCCGGGTGCAGGCGCAGGTCCAGCCGCTCGCCCAGCCGCGTCTCCGCTCGTCGCCACCACGGTTCCCAATGCTGGATCGCGTGGACAGTGAACGCGCCTACCTCTTCGGCCAACCGCGCGATCGCCTCGTCGGCGCGGCCGGTCCGCAGAATCAGGCGAGAGCCTCTCGCCTCGAGGTCGGCTGCCAGAGATGCGAGCGAGTGGTGCAGCCACCAGCGCTGCGCTCCGCCCATCCGCCGATCGTCGTCGCCTTCGACGGGAGTGACGTCGTCCAGGACGTAAACGGGGACGACCGGCCCCGCCGCGCACGCCGCCGCCAGCGCCGGCTGATCGGCGAGTCTCTGGTCGCGGCGGAACCAGACGATGGTTGGCTGGCTCACGCGCCCCTACTCGCCGGAACCGCGCTCCAGTTCGGAATTCGGATCGGGCGTGTAGCCATTGTCGTTCGCGTAATCCGTTGTGCGGTCCACCACCTGGCCCGCGGCGGCGGCCTCGTTGTCGGGAGTCGCGGCCGGGGCCAAACCGTTGAGCGCGTCGGCCTGCTCGTCCGGCTTGTTGGGGCGCTCACCCGTCGAGCACGCGGCGAGAGAGAGGCTGAAGAGGAGGAGGCTGGCGCGCATGACGGATCTCACTGTTGGCTATGGCGGGTGAACGCCGGCACCGACGGATGGGTTCACCCGGCGACCTGTTCCCTATTCGCGCCGGGGCTGCTTCTCGACCTGCCAGGTCTGCCCCTTGGCGACCAGTTTCTGCAGGTCGGCGACCTTGCCCGCGCTGGCGGCACGCCCCTGCTCCACGACCGCGGAGTCGAAGGTGGGCGCGGGATCGTCCAACAGGACACCCAAAGCCATCGGGAACTCACCAAACGGCATCTCGACCAGCAGATGCGCCATCATACGGTTGCGCGCGTCGTGGACCCGCACGCCCGCCGCCTGCCAGTCGCCGTCCACCACGTCGACGACCCGAAGCGCCAGAGCGTCGGCGTCGAAGGCGAGGCCCTTCGTCCCCTTATCGAACAGCATCGGCTCTCCGTCGACCAACCACAGCTGCCCGGCGGCCGCGTTCGCCTTGTCCGCGAACTCGCCGAACACGTCCTTGTTGTACACGATGCAATTCTGGAAGATTTCCACGAACGCCGCCCCGCGATGGGCGTGCGCGGCGACCAGAACGTCCGACAGCTGCTTGGAGATGTCGATCGCGCGCGCGACGAAGCGGGCTCCGGAGCCGAGCGCGAAGGCGCACGGATTGGCGGGTCGGTCGACGGACCCGAAGGGCGTGGACGGCGTGCGCGTGCCCGGCCGGCTGGTCGGCGAATATTGGCCCTTCGTCAGACCGTAGATCTCATTGTTGAACAACAGGATCTGGGTGTCGAGATTGCGGCGCAGCACGTGCATCGTGTGGTTTCCGCCGATCGACAGCGCGTCGCCGTCGCCCGTGATGATCCAGACGTCCAAATCGGGATTGGCGAGTTTTACCCCGGTCGCCACAGCTGGCGCGCGGCCGTGGATGGTGTGGAAGCCGTAAGTCTGCATATAATAGGGGAAGCGGCTGGAACAGCCGATGCCGGACACGAACACCGTCTTCGCCGGGTCCGCCCCGATGCGCGGCATGGTGCGCTGCACCGCCTTCAGCACGGCATAGTCGCCGCAGCCGGGGCACCAGCGGACCTCCTGATCGGTCTCCCAATCCTTGGGTGTCGTTGCGATTGGGGTCATATCGTTCACGAGTGGTCTCCGCAATCAGGCTGGGTCCGGGAGCGGTCAGGCACGAGCATCCGCTCCCTGCTCGCGACCGACGGGGTTCGGAAGCTTGTCCGCACCCGGTGACAACGATCCGGCGCCGGCACCGCCAGAGAGCGCCTGATCGAACGCCTCCTCGAGCTCGGCGATGGTGAAAGGTTGGCCGGACACCTTGTTGAGCGGGCGGGCGTCGACCAGCAGCTGGTCGCGCAGCAAGGTCTTGAGCTGTCCAGTGTTCATTTCCGGCACGAGGATATGCTCATAACTCCCTAGCAGGTCGCCTAGATTCGCAGGGAGCGGCCAGATGTGCCGCAGGTGGATGTGCGCCACCCTGCCCCCCCTGGCGCGCAGCCGCTTCACGGCCTGGTGGATCGGCCCGTAGGTCGAACCCCACCCGACCACCGCAAGCGTCTCGCCCTCGCCGCCCAGGTCCACCGTCTGGTCCGGAACGGCCAGGCCGGCCACCTTGTCATGGCGCAGCTTGGTCATCCGCGCGTGGTTGGCGGGGGAATAGTCGATGTGCCCCGTGCCCGCCGCCTTTTCGATGCCGCCGACGCGATGGAGCAGGCCGGGCGTGCCGGGCTTCACCCACGGTCGCGCCAGCTTTTCGTCGCGATCATAAGGCCGGAACTCGCCCTCGGGCGCGTCGTCGAGGAAGCGGACGGGAAAGCGCTCGTACGCCGCCATGTCAGGCACGCGCCACGGCTCCGCGGCATTCGCGATATAGCCGTCGGTGAGCAGGATCACGGGGCTCATCGCCTCGACCGCCATCCGAACCGCGACGATCGCGGTTTCGAACGCATCGGCCGCCGATTGCGCCGCCACCACCGGCATCGGCGCATCGCCGTTGCGCCCATAGACCGCCTGATAGAGGTCCGACTGCTCCGTCTTGGTCGGCAGGCCGGTCGACGGCCCGCCACGCTGGGAATTCACGATCACGAGCGGCAGCTCGACCATGATCGCCAGCCCCATCGCCTCCGTCTTGAGCGCCAGGCCCGGGCCGGACGACGAGGTGACGCCCAGCTGTCCAGCGTAACTCGCCCCAATGGCCGCGCAGATCGCGGCGATCTCATCCTCCGCCTGGAAGGTCGTCACGTCATATTCGCGCAAGCGGCTGAGGTGATGGAGGATCGCGGAGGCCGGCGTGATCGGATAGCCGCCGAAGAACATCGGCAGCTCCGCCAGCTGCGCGCCCGCGACCAACCCCAACGACAGCGCCTCCGCCCCCGTCACCGTGCGCCACAGCCCCTCCTCCACCGGAGCGGGCGCGATGTGATGCTGCTTCAGCGGTCCCGACAGCTCCGCCGTCTCGCCATAGGCGTGGCCGGCGTTCAGCGCGGCGATGTTCGCCTCCGCCAGCTCCGGCGCGCGCGCGAATTTGGTGTTGAGCCAGTCGACGATCGGCTGACGGTCGCGATCGAACATCCAGAGTGCCAGCCCCAGTGTCCACATGTTCTTGCAGCGCAGCGACTCCTTGTTGCCCAAACCGAACGGCTTCACCGCCTCCAGCGTCAGCGCGGAAATGTCGAACGCCAGCAGCCGGTAATCGGCGAGGCTGCCGTCCTCCAGCGGGTTGGCATCGTATTTCGCCTTGCTGAGGTTCCGATCCCCGAACTCGCCCGTGTCCGCGATGATCAGGCCGCCGGGCACCAGCGCCTCGACATTCACCTTCAACCCCGCCGGGTTCATCGCGACCAGCACGTCGGGCCGGTCGCCCGCCGTCGTGATCTCCGACGAACCGAAGTTGATCTGAAAGGCGGACACGCCGAACAGCGTGCCCTGCGGCGCGCGGATCTCGGCCGGGAAGTCGGGGAAGGTCGCCAGATCGTTGCCCGCGAGCGCGGTCGACAACGTGAACTGACCGCCGGTGAGCTGCATGCCATCGCCGCTGTCGCCCGCGAACCGGACGACAACGCTCTCCATCGGCGGTTCGGCGTCCGCTTCTTGCGGGGTGACGATGTGGGCGGCGCTGGCCATGTCTTCGGTTCCTGCTGCGGGCCTTCGACTTAGGCCGTGCGCGCCCGCGGTCCAAGAGGGGATTGGTTGGGGCGGGTAAAGCCCGGCCCTGCCCATCAGGGCGACGCCGACCCCAACAGCTGGTGCCCCAAGGTCGCGACCACCGCCGCGTGCCGGTCGCCCAGCCGAACCGGGTCCGGCCCGTAACCGCCGCCGGGCGTGCTGGCGAGCGGGACTGCCGCGGCGCGCGCGGCGACCGCCACCATCCGGTCGCGCGCCGCGATCCCCTCGTCCGTCAGCGCCAGCCGACCCAGCCGGTCGTCCCGATGCACGTCCACGCCTGCCTGGTAGAGCACCAGTTGCGGTCGCCACCCAAAAGCCTGCTCCAGCGCGGGCGCGAGCGCCGCCAGATAGCCCGCGTTCTCAAGGCCGTCCGCCAGTGGCACGTCCAGAGTCGAGCGCGCCTTGCGGACCGGGAAGTTCTTGGCCGCGTGGAGGGAGCAGGTGAACACACGCTCCTCTTCCGCCATCAGCGCCGCCGTTCCGTCGCCCTGATGGACGTCCAGGTCCAGGATCAGCACGCGCTCGACCGCGCCTTCGTCCAACAGCCGGCGCGCCGCGACGGCCAGGTCGTTGAAGACGCAGTAGCCCGCACCGGTGTCGTAGAGCGCATGGTGGCTTCCGCCGGCGCCGTGCGCGGCGAAGCCGTGCCGGAGCGCCAGCAGGGCCGCGGCATAGGTGCCGCCCGGCGTCGTCCGAGAGCGTTGGGAGACCAGAGGATCGACGGGGAAGCCGATGCGCCGTTCCTTGGCGGCCGGCACCCGCGCCTCCAGCACTTCGGCCACGTAGGCGGGATCGTGGGTCCGCTCCAGCCACGACGCGGCGATCGGCTCGGCCGTGATCCTCTCGACGGCGCACCGGCGCTCCAGCGCGCTCGGGATGTGGGCGTATTTGCTCAGGACCCCTCCGCGACGCTGAGCGGTCTGGCGGTAGAGCGGGTGGGTGACCAGCCGGATCATCGGGTCGCCTTGGTCGATCCGGGCCGGTTTCGTCCAGCCCGCGACGGAGCGGTGGACAAATGCGGCGGACCGCGCCATTGGCGTTCCCCGCCTGTTCCGTCGGAAGCTCTTGAGATGACTGCAACCTTCGCCGCCCAGCCGACCGAGTACCGTCCTTGCGCCGGCATCATGCTGGTTAATCGGCAGGGCAAGGTGTTCGTCGCGCGTCGTCTCGACGGTTCCGCCGACACCTGGCAGATGCCGCAAGGGGGTTTGGACGAAGGCGAGACGGCGGAAGATGCCGCGCTGCGCGAGCTGACCGAAGAGACCGGCATCGCGTCGGAGAAGGTGGCGGTGATCGGCCGGTCGGGTGAGGAGCAAGTCTATGACCTGCCCGACGAGTTGATGGGCGTGCTGTGGAACGGCCGCTATCGCGGTCAGCGGCAAAGCTGGTTCTGCCTGCGGTTCCTGGGCTGCGACGACGACATCGACATCGCCACCGAACACCCCGAATTCGCGGAATGGCGCTGGGCCGACCCGGACGAGCTGCCGGATGTGGCCGTGCCGTTCAAGCGGACGCTGTACAAGGCCGTGCTGGCGGAGTTCCGGCCGCTGCTCTGACCTCCTCGCCCACCGACGGGTGGCCTCTTGCCCTTGGACCGGGCTACAGTCGGGCGCATGACGCTATCCGCCCTGGACCACGACCTGCTGAACCGCGCCGCCGAAAGCCCGATGTTGGAGCGCACCCGTCGCTGGGCGGCGATCCCCAGCGGCACCGCCGACCGGCCCGGGCTGGCGCGGATGGCGGGCGAACTGGCGGACGCGGCGGCGGACCTGCCGGGCCGCGTCGAACTGCTGGACCCCGAACCCGTCACCGCGATCGACGGTGCCGGCGAAGAGCGGCCGGTGGAGCACGGGCAGCACCTGCTCGTCACCGTGCGGCCCGATGCTCCGGTGCAGCTGTTGCTGACGGGGCATATGGACACGGTGTACGGCCCCGATCACCCGTTCAAGGCCGTGACGGACCTCTCCGATGGCCGCGTGAACGGGCCTGGCGTGGCGGACATGAAAGGCGGGCTGGCGGTCGCGCTCGCCGCGCTGGGCGCGTGGGAGGGCCGACCGGACGCGGACGGACTTGGCTACCAGCTGCTTGTCAATTCCGACGAGGAGACCGGATCGGCCTCTTCGGCTGGGCTGATCGCCAGAGTGGCGGCGGGCAAGCGCGCGGCGCTGACCTACGAGCCGACCTTGCCCGACGGGACGCTCGCCGGGGCGCGGCGTGGCAGCGGCAACTTCGCCATCACGGTGCGCGGGCGATCCGCTCACGCCGGGCGGAACCCAGACGAAGGCCGCAACGCTCTCGTCGCGGCCGCCGACCTGACGCTGCGGCTGGCGGCGCTGAAACGGCCAGGGTTGAGCGTGAACCCCGCCCGGATCGAGGGCGGCGGGCCGAACAATGTTGTGCCCGACCGGGCCACGCTGCGGGTGAATGTCCGCCCCGAAACGCCCGAGGATCAGGCGAGCCTCGAAGCCGCGCTGCCCTCCCTTCTGACCGCCATAGAGCGCGAGCACGACGTCGCCCTGTCGCTGCACGGCGGCTTTGGCCGGCCACCCAAGCCGCTCTCGCCCGCGGCGACCAGGTTGTTCGATCTCGTGCGCGACTGCGGACGCGCGCTCGGTCAGCCGATCGCCTGGCAATCGACCGGCGGGGTGTGCGATGGCAACAACATCGCGGCCGCGGGCGTGCCGGTGGTCGACACGATGGGCGTGCGCGGCGGCGCGATCCATTCGGCCGACGAATATCTGATCGTCGAGAGCCTGGCCGAAAAGGCGCGGCTGTCCGCGTTGGTGCTCTCCCGATTGACGCAGCCAGCGTCGTGACCGCGCTGATCCGCCCCGCCACGGCCGACGACCTGCCGGCGCTGTACGAAATGGCGAAGCTGACCGGCGGGGGCTTCACCAACCTGCCCGCCGATCGCGGCGCGTTGCGCGCCCGACTGGCCCGGTCCGACGCCGCGTTCGCCGAAGACCGCCAGACGCCGGGCGACGAGCTGTTCGTGCTGGTGCTGGAGACGGCAGAGGGCGAGGTTCGTGGCACTTGCCAGATCTTCGCGCTCGTCGGGCAATCGACGCCCTTCTACTCCTATCGGCTGTCCACCTTGACCCAGCAGTCAAAGGAGCTGGAACGGACGATTCGCGCCGAACTGCTGACGCTGACCACCGATCTGGAGGGGTCGAGCGAGGTGGGCGGGCTGTTCCTGCACCCGTCGGCGCGGGCGGGCGGGCTGGGCGCTCTGCTGGCGCGGTCGCGCTATCTGTTCATTCGCGCGCACCGGGCGCGGTTCGCCGACTGGCTGCTGGCGGAGTTGCGCGGGATCATCGACGAAGGGGGCGGATCGCCCTTCTGGGATGGGCTGGCCGGCCGCTTCTTCGACATGGACTTTCGCGAGGCCGACCAGTTCAACGCGGTCAACGGCCACCAGTTCATCGCCGACCTGATGCCCAAACACCCGGTCTATACGGCCTTGCTGCCCGACGGGGCGCGCAACGTGATCGGTCGCCCCCACCCGTCCGGCCGCGCCGCCATGCGGATGCTGGAGGACGAGGGCTTCGCCTATGACGAATATGTCGACATCTTCGACGGCGGCCCCACCATGCTGGCGCGCACCGACGCCGTGCGGTCGGTGCGCGACGCCCGATCGGCGGTGATCGCCGAATGCCATGGGACGGGTGCCGCCGCCCTGCTGTCCACGGGTCGGCTGCGCGACTTCCGCTCCGCCTTTGGACAGGTGGCACCGTGCGAGGACGGAGAGGTCGCGATCGACGCGGCCTGCGCGGCGCGGCTAGGCGTGCGGCGCGGCGACACGATCCTGCACATCGACCGGTGATGTTTGAGATCAATTTCGACGGCCTGATCGGACCCACCCACAATTACGCCGGTCTGTCGTTGGGCAACCTGGCCAGCACCGAACATTCCGGCGCCGTGTCGCACCCCCGGGCGGCCGCGCTGCAAGGTCTGGAGAAGATGCGGGCCAATCTGGCGTTGGGGCTGGTGCAAGGTCTCCTGCCCCCGCTCGATCGCCCGAACGAGGGCTGGCTCGCGCGCCTTGGCACCTCCATGGCGACGGCGGAGCCGCACCTGCGCGCAGCCGCCAGCTCGGCCTCCGCCATGTGGGCCGCCAACGCCGCCACGGTCTCCCCGGCACCGGACACGGCGGACGGCCGCTGCCATCTGACGGTCGCCAATCTGCAGACGATGGCGCATCGCAGTCACGAATGGCCCGGCACTCTGGCGACGCTGCGTTGCGCCTTTGCCGATCCCGCCTTCGCCATCCACGATCCGGTCCCCGCCCCCTTCGGCGACGAGGGTGCCGCGAACCACATGCGCCTCGCCTCGTCCCACGGAGAGCCGGGCGTGGAGCTGTTCGTCTATGGCGTGGCGGGCGGAGCCTTCCCCGCGCGACAGTCGATCGAGGCGTCCAGGGCGGTCGCCCGTCGCCATGGCCTGCGGCCGGAGGACGTCCTGTTCCTCGCACAGTCGCCTGAGGCGATCGCTGCCGGCGCGTTCCACAACGACGTGGTCGCGGTGGCCAACGAACGGCTGTTGCTCGCGCACGAACGCGCGTTCGCCGACCCGGAGGCCTTGATCCGCTGGCTCGCCGATCGCGCGCCCTGGGCCGAAATCCTCTGGGTCGCGGAGGAGGAGGTGAGCCTGACGGACGCCGTTGCGGGCTACCTGTTCAACGCCCAACTCGTCACCCTGCCTGGCGGCGAGCAGGCGCTGATCGTCCCGGCCGAGGCGGAGGAGACGCCGGCGATCGCGGAGTGGCTGCGGCGCCAATGTCAGGGCAACGGCCCGATCCGACGCAGGGAGGTGGTGGATGTCCGCCAATCCATGGCGAACGGCGGGGGCCCCGCGTGCTTGCGACTGCGCGTGGTCTGCGATCCGGCGCGGGTCGACGGCCGCTTCCTGCTGGACGGCGAGCGGTTGGACGCGGTGGCAGAGGTGGTGGACCGGCATTGGCCCGCGACCCTGGATCCGGCGGATCTTCTCGCGGTCGGATTCGCGGACCGGATGCGGGCCGCGCGCCGCGCGGCGTTGGCGGCCCTGGACCTGCTGGAACTTGCGTGATGCGACAGGTTCCCACCCTCACGCGCCTGACCGGTTTTGGGGCACTCGGCCGCGCCCGATTGGCAAAGGGCAGGCTCGGGTGCTGAACAGGGCCATGCCCCTCATCAGACGAATCGGCCGCCTCTTCATCGTCAAGACCCGTTGGGAGGCGTGGCTGATCGTCTACGCGATCGCCGTCGGTGCCGTTACCCGCGGTCACCTCTACCTCAACCATTACCCCGGCTGGATGGGATGGATGCTGTTCGCGGCCTGCGCCTCGCTGCCCATGGTCGCCGGCCCGGCGCTGCTGGACGCCTTCCCCAAACGTCCGCGGGAGAGCTGACGGACAAAGAGGGTGCCGGCAGGCTAATCCAATTCCAGGATCACTTCGTCCACGACCAGGCTGTCACCCGGCTGGGCACGCACATCCGACACCCGGCCAGCCTTCGCCGCGCGCAGGATATTCTCCATCTTCATAGCCTCGACCACGGCCAAAGGCTGACCGACCTCGACCATGTCTCCGGGCGCGACGTGCAGCTGCGTCAGCAGGCCGGGCATCGGGCAGAGCAGGAAGCGGGAGAGGTCGGGCGGGACCTTCTCGATCATGTGCACCGCCTGGGCAGCGACGTGATCCGGGAGGACGCGCACCGCATGACGGGCACCGCGGGTGTGCAGCGCCACGCCGCCGCGGGTTGGCTCCACGCCGATCGTCACCGCCTCACCGTCCAGCTCCGCGACCACGGACCGGTCTCCCGGCTCGTAGCCGAGCGCCAGGGTCAGCGCCTCGCCATCCACCGTGATCCGGTCACCGGACAGCTCGACCGTCCAGTCGCGCTCGCCGTCGCGCACCTGCCAGATTGCCGGCGGACGCAATCGGCCACCCAATTGCCCGTCCGTGCGCAGGCCACGGTCCCAGCGCGCGGTCGCCACGAACGCCGCCACGCCGGCCAGCCCGCGCCGCAGCGCCTCGGTTGCCGGCACGCCCTGGAACCCGTCCGGATACTCCTCCGCGATGAAGCCGGTGGTCAGCCGGCCTTTGCGGAAGCGGGGGTGCTGCATCAGGGCGGAGCAGAAATCGAGGTTGGTGGTCGGCCCCTCGATGACGAACTCGTCCAGGGCCGCGATCTGCAGGTCCATCGCCCCCTCGCGGGTCGGCGCGTGGGTGATCAGCTTGGCGATCATCGGGTCGTAGTGGATCGACACCTCGCCGCCTTCGAACACGCCGTCATCGACGCGCACCAGCTCGCCATCCTCGGCCCACTCCTCCGGTGCCCGATAGCGGATCAGGCGACCTGTGGAGGGCAGGAAGCCGCGATAGGGGTCCTCGGCATAGATGCGCGACTCCATGGCCCAGCCGGTCAGCGTCACATCATCCTGGCTCAACGCCAGCCTCTCGCCGGCGGCGACGCGGATCATCTGTTCGACCAGATCCAGGCCGGTGATGCACTCCGTCACCGGATGTTCGACCTGCAAACGCGTATTCATTTCAAGGAAATAGAAGGAGCGGTCGGCACCCACTATCAACTCCACCGTGCCCGCCGAGTAGTAGCCGACGGCGCGCGACAGGGCGACCGCCTGCTCGCCCATCGCGCGGCGCATCTCGGGCGTGACGAAGGGCGATGGGGCCTCCTCCACCACCTTCTGGTGGCGGCGCTGGATGGAGCACTCGCGCTCGCCCAGATAGAGGATCGTGCCGTGCTGGTCACCCAGCACCTGGATCTCGATGTGGTGCGGGTCCTGGATAAACTTCTCCAGGAAGACCCGGTCGTCGCCGAAGCTCGCCAGCCCCTCACGCTTGGTCGCCTCGAAGCCGTCGCGCACGTCCTGTTCGCTGTAGGCGAGCCGCATGCCCTTGCCGCCGCCGCCGGCCGAGGCCTTCATCATGATCGGATAGCCGATCTCGCCCGCGATCCGGACCGCGTGCTCCGTGTCGTCGATTTCGCCGACGAAGCCCGGCACGACGGAGACGCCCGCCTCCCGCGCCAGCTTCTTCGACTCGATCTTGTCGCCCATGGCCGCGATGGCGTTCGGCGGTGGGCCGATGAAGGCGACACCCGCCCCAGCGCAGGCGGTGGCGAAGCTCTCCCGCTCCGACAGGAAGCCATAGCCCGGGTGGATGGCGTCCGCCCCGGTCTCCTTAGCGGCGGCTAGGATCAGGTCGGCGTCGAGGTAGCTCTGCGTGGCCGGCGCGGGCCCGAGCCGCACGGCCTCATCCGCCATGCGGACGTGCGGCGCGCGTTCGTCGGCGTCGGAGTAGACCGCCACGGTGGCAATGCCCATGCGCTTAGCGGTGCGGATCACCCGACAGGCAATCTCGCCCCGGTTGGCGATCAGGATTTTAGAAAACATGCTACCGGTCACTCTGTAGTTCCAATCCTCTCCAGCATCGCAATCCGCTCATGGATCAAACGTGTGGTGCATTTTGCAACCAGCCAGCCTTGCAGGGTTCCGCCGCGGTAACGAAGACCTTCCGCCACGCATTGAGCGTCCGCGAACTCTAGCCATTGCTGCTGCGAGGTCCGCAATGCGGCGGTAAATGAACCATTGTAGCTCGTGCGATCTAAGCCGGACCAATTTTTTGTCGCGTTCGGCCATGAACTCACGTGCCGCAGAGTAGGCGCGACGTAGCCGCTCTTCGGCCACGAGAGCCTCCACCTCTGCCATACAGACGTCTCGTTGACTGGTAGAGAGATCATCCGGGCACTCATCCGCCACTGCCATCAACAGGACTAGCAGCAGGCTCATTCCGCCGCCACCCGCATCGGCTCATCCCCCACCATCGGCTCCAACCCAAGCTTCGCGAACAGCGCCGCGTCCGCGCCACCGCCGGCGTTGCCGGTCGTCAGCAGCTTGTCGCCCGTAAAGATCGAGTTCGCGCCGGCCAGGAAACACAGCGCCTGGGTCGCCTCGCCCATGCTCTCGCGGCCGGCGCTCAGCCGCACCATGGAACCGGGCATGGTGAGGCGCGCGACCGCGACCGTGCGGACGAACTCGATGTCGTCGCTCTTCGCGAGCGGCGTGTCGGCCAGCATGTCGCCCAACGGCGTGCCGCGCACCGGCACCAGCGCGTTCACCGGCACGGACTCCGGGTGGCGCGGCAGGGTGGCGAGCGCGTGGACGAAGCCGACGCGGTCGGACCGCCCCTCCCCCATGCCCACGATCCCGCCGCAGCACACCGCGATGCCGGCGTCGCGCACGTGGCCCAGCGTCTCCAGCCGGTCGTCGAAGGTCCGCGTCGTGATGATGTCGCCATAATGTTCGGGCGAGGTGTCGATGTTGTGGTTGTAATAGTCGAGGCCGGCATCGGCGAGCGCGCGCGCCTGATGCGGCTCCAGCATACCGAGCGTCATGCAGGTCTCGAGCCCCATGGCGCGCACGCCCTCCACCATCGCCAGCACGGCGGGCAGGTCGCGGTCCTTGGGGTTGCGCCAGGCCGCCCCCATGCAGAAGCGCTGGGAGCCGGCCGCCTTCGCCTCGGCCGCGGCGGCGAGCACGTCGTCCACCGCCATCAGCTTCTCCGCCTTCAGCCCCGTGCCATGGTGCGCGGATTGTGAACAATACCCGCAATCCTCCGCGCACCCGCCGGTCTTGATGGAGAGCAGCGTGCAGAGCTGCACCTCTCCGGGCGCGTGGTGGGCGCGGTGGGTTTCGGATGCGCGGTGGATGAGTTCGTGGAAGGGGAGGTCGAACAGCGCAGCGACCTCGGCGCGGGTCCAGTCGGTGCGGACCCCTTCCCCACCCGCTGAGGCTGAGCTTGTCGAAGTCCCTCCTGACCCAACCCGGCCTTCGACAGGCTCAGGCTGAGCGGGAGTGGCAAGGTCGAGCGTCATTCGGCGGCCTCCTCCATTGGTGCCATGTTGTGCCCGAGCAACCGCAGCACGTCGGCGGCGCAGTCGAGCACATGGGAGCCCGGGCCATAGATGCCGCGCACGCCAGCGTCACGCAGCGCGGCGTAGTCCTGTGACGGGATCACCCCCCCCGCGATCACCTGGATGTCGCTCCGCCCGGCGTCGCGCAGGCGGTTGATGAGCGCGGGGATCAGCGTGGCGTGACCGGCGGCCAGGCTGCTCGCGCCGACCACGTCCACGTCCGCCGCGATCGCCATGTCGCTCGCTTCGTGCGGAGTCTGGAACAGGGGGCCGCTCGTCACTTCAAAACCTAGGTCAGCAAAGGCGGAGGCGATCAGGTTGGCTCCCCGATCGTGCCCGTCCTGGCCCATCTTCGCGACGAACATCCGGGGCGTCCGGCCAAGCCGGGTGGCGACCGACCGGACGCCCGATGCCACGTCGGCCCAGCGCGGGTCACCTGTGTACGCCGCACCATAGACGCCCTTCACCGGCACCGGCCGCGTGCCGTAGCGGCCGAACACGTCCTCCATCGCCGCGCTGATCTCGCCTAGCGTGGCGGATGCGCGGGCGGCGTCGACGGCGAGCGCGAGGAGGTTGGTCTTTGCCCCACCCGCCGATCTTGGACTTGTCGAAGGACGTTCTCGGTCCGGAGGGGACGCCTCGACAGGCTCAGCGTGCGCGGTATCGGCGGGGTCCAGACGCGCACCGTCGCGCAATGCGTCCAGCGCCGCCCGGCAGGCATCCTCGTCCCGCGCCGCCCGCACCGCCTCGATCCGCTCGACCTGTCCCGCGCGCACCTTGGCATTGTCGATGGTGAGGATATCGAGCTCCTCCTCCTCCGCCAGCCGGTATTTGTTCACGCCGACCACCACGTCCTCGCCCCGGTCCACGCGCGCCTGGCGGGCGGCGGCGGCCTCCTCGATCATGCGCTTGGGCCAGCCAGCGGCGACCGCGTCGGTCATGCCGCCGTCGGCCTCGACCTGCTCGATCAGCGCCCAGACCTTGTCGGCCAGCTCGGTCGTCAGCGCCTCGACATAGTGGCTGCCGCCCAGCGGATCGACGGTGCGGGTGAAGCCCGCCTCCTCCGCCAGGATCAGCTGGGTGTTGCGCGCGATGCGGGCGGAGAAGTCGGTAGGCAGCGCCACCGCCTCGTCCAGCGAATTGGTGTGCAGAGACTGGGTGCCGCCCAGCGTCGCCGCCATCGCCTCGATAGTGGTGCGGACCACGTTATTATACGGATCCTGCTCGGTCAGCGACACGCCGCTGGTCTGGCAGTGAGTGCGCAGCATCTGGGAGCGCGCCGAGCCGCCGAAGTCGGCCACGATCCGACTCCAGAGCGTGCGGGCCGCGCGCAGCTTGGCGATCTCCATGAAGAAGTTCATGCCGATGCCGAAAAAGAAGCTTAGCCGCCCCGCGAACTCGTCGATGTGCAGCCCGCGCTCCAGCGCGGAGCGGATGTAGGCGGCCCCGTCGGCCAGCGTGAACGCCAGCTCCTGCACAGCCGTCGCCCCGGCCTCGTGCATGTGGTAGCCACTGATCGAGATGGAGTTGAAACGCGGCATGAACTGTGCCGTGTAAGCGATGATATCCGCGACGATCCTCATGCTCGGTCCGGGCGGATAGATGTAGGTGTTGCGAACCATGAACTCCTTCAGGATGTCGTTCTGGATGGTGCCCGACAGCTGCTCCGCCGACACGCCCTGCCGCTCGGCCGCCACGATGAAGAAGGCGAGCACCGGGATCACCGCGCCGTTCATGGTCATGCTGACGGACATCTTCTCGAGCGGGATGCCGTCGAACAGGATCGCCATGTCCTCGACCGTGTCGATCGCCACGCCCGCCTTGCCGACATCGCCGGTGACGCGTGGATGGTCGGAGTCGTAGCCCCGGTGGGTCGCGAGGTCGAAGGCGACCGACAGCCCCTTCTGCCCGGCGGCCAGGTTGCGCCGGTAGAAAGCGTTGGACTCCTCGGCCGTCGAGAAGCCGGCGTACTGCCGGATGGTCCAGGGTCGTCCGGCGTACATGCTGGCCTTCACGCCGCGCGTGTAGGGCGGGAAGCCTGGGAGATTTGTCGGGTCGTCGCCGGTGTAGAGCGGCTGGACGGTGATCCCTTCCGGCGTCTCGGTGGTGAGGGTGCGTCCCTTCACCTCCTTGGCGGCAAGAGCCTGCCAGTCGGCGAGCGTCGGGTGATCCGTGGCGGGCTTCGGCGCAGGCGTGGAGGGCCGCGTGGTGCCGGCGTCCTCGCCGGTGTTGGTCTCGATGGGAGGGGCCTGGTCGCTCATGCAAACCTTGTAGTCGGGAG
The DNA here is from genome assembly GCA_965261015.1 of Sphingomonadaceae bacterium. Classification (GTDB taxonomy): domain Bacteria; phylum Pseudomonadota; class Alphaproteobacteria; order Sphingomonadales; family Sphingomonadaceae; genus CBDHCC01. Next base: position 1,403,235 of record CBDHCC010000001.1, on the reverse strand, counting down.
GTGGGCCGGGTCTAGCCCCGGCAAGCCCTCTCCCCTTCAGGGGAGAGGAGGGAGCCGCGAAGCGGCGGAAGGAGAGGGGCAGTCATGCTGGCGGCTTTGCACCCAGCCGCGATCCCCTTCCCCTCTCCCCTGAAGTGGAGAGGGCTCTCCGTCAGTGCCCCGGTGCCTCCATCAACTCCACCAACACCCCGCCCATGTCCTTGGGGTGCAGAAACACGATCGGCGTGCCGTGCGCCCCGATGCGCGGATCGCCCAGCGTACGCTTCCCCGCCGCGCGCAGGTCGGCGATCGCGGCGTGGATGTTGTCCACCTCGAAACACACATGGTGCTGCCCGCCCGCCGGGTTCTTGGCCAGGAAGTTCGCGATCGGCGAGCGGTCGTCCAGCGGCTCGATCAGCTCGACCTGGCTGTTCGGCGCGTCCACGAAGCACACCCGCACCCCTTGCTCCTGCAGCACGAACGGCTCCCCCGCCGTCCCGCCCAGCACGTCGCGGTAGAGGGTCAGGCTGTCCTTGATGGAGGGGGTAGCGACCCCGACGTGGTTCAGGCGGCCCAGATTCACTCCGGAAGCCTTGGCCGCTCATCGACGGGGAACGGGCTCCGCGTCGCGCCCTGTATATACCCCTCAACTCGCGAGACCCGCTCTGAAAGTGAGGCGTGCGCCTTGCTCAGCGCCACCACGTCGTGGGCGAGCGCCGCCATGTCCTCTCGGACCTTCGTTATGGTCTCCTGGTAGAGAACGACGGACTTGAGGACGCCCCATGTCTTGTCCGACACCGACATCAGGCTGCAAGTTCCTGCGTGTGTGATGCGGTCGCGGCAAGCGCTTCGGCGATGGCCGTGCGTGCCTGCGCGATGCTCGCTCGGATGGCGTCGAGGTCCTCTTGCATGCGCGGCAGCGAACGCTCCACCTCCTCGATGACGAAGAGCCTCACCTCATCCTCATCATGACCCTCCTGCGCCAAGTAGCTGGTCGTGGCTTCGCGCACGACATGACCCACAGACATGCCGTTGGCAGCCGCAAACTCGTCCAGAGCGGCCTTGTGGTCGGCGGAAGTGAGAAAGGTCACGCGTTCGGTCTGCATGGCAAGCTCCTCATGTGCAGGACATGACAAGCAATTTCAGAGGCTGTTGTAAGGTTCAGTTTGGCTACTCCCATCATCAAATGAGTTGACGTTGTTCAATTAATCGAGAGCTCACCCTTGAGAACCGTTCCACAATAGAGGCGGGCCTACCTAAAGTAGACAGTCAAATAAAGAGAGAACTTTAAGTTCCCGACTATTTGCAAAACAAGTTAAAATTGCCGGCCTGCCAGTCATCAGCGCTGCCAAAAAACATCATCCCATAAAGGCCGGAATTTTTGTAGACACGCTCCAGAGAAGGAATATCTCCTTCAAGTGCTCCATCTAACCACAAAGAAGCATCTTTAACGGTAACGCCGTTAGATCGCAGAGCGCGAATCAAACCACCCCAAGTCGAGTCCAACGCATTTGGCAAAGTGGCAGTCGACCATCCCAACTTTTGTAGCTCAGAGGAAACCTTCATTGGGTATGTGAAAAAGCCAAACATCTCTTTCTCCTATAATGGAATGTTGTCATGCTTCTTCCATGGGTTCGCCAGCTCCTTCCCCGCCAGCTTCCTTAATCCCAGCGCCACCCGCCGCCGGGTCGAGTGCGGCAAGATCACCTCGTCAATGAAGCCCTTGGACGCCGCCACGAAGGGGTTGGCAAAGCGGGCCTCGTACTCCGCCGTCTGAATCGCAATCTCCTCCGGCGTCTTGCCACGGAAGATGATCTCGACCGCGCCCTTTGCCCCCATCACCGCGATCTCGGCGGTGGGCCAGGCGTAGTTCAAGTCGCCGCGCAGGTGCTTGGACGCCATGACGTCATAGGCGCCGCCATAGGCTTTGCGCGTGATCACCGTGATCTTGGGCACCGTCGCCTCGGCATAGGCGAACAGCAGCTTGGCCCCGTGCTTGATGATGCCACTGTGCTCCTGCGCCACGCCCGGCAGGAAGCCCGGCACGTCCACGAAGGTCACGATCGGGATGCCGAAGGCGTCGCAGAAGCGCACGAAGCGGCCGCCCTTCTTGGCCGAGTTGATGTCCAGCACGCCGGCCAGCACGCGCGGCTGGTTGGCGACGATGCCGACGGTGCGGCCCTCGATCCGGCCGAAGCCCACCACAACGTTGGCGGCGTGGGCCGGTTGCAGCTCGAAGAACTCGCCCTCGTCCACCACCTTTTCGATCAGCTCGTGCATATTGTAGGGGGTGGCGGCGCTGGCCGGGATCAGGGTGTCGAGGCTTGGCTCCTCGCGATCCCACGGGTCGCCGGTCGGCCGCTCCGGCACGGCGTCACGGTTGGAGGCGGGCAGCAGGCTGATGAACTCGCGCGCGGCCAGCAGGGCCTCGACGTCGTTCTCGAAGGCCACGTCGGCCACGCCGGACTTGGTAGTGTGGGTGACGGCTCCGCCCAGCTCCTCCTGCGTCACGACCTCGTTGGTGACGGTCTTCACCACGTCCGGGCCGGTCACGAACATATAGCTCGAGTCCTTCACCATGAAGATGAAGTCGGTCATCGCCGGCGAATAGACGGCCCCGCCCGCGCACGGACCCATGATCAGCGACAGCTGCGGCACGACGCCGGACGCCAGCACGTTGCGCTGAAACACCTCGGCATAACCGCCAAGCGACGCCACGCCCTCTTGGATGCGCGCGCCGCCGGAGTCGTTCAGACCGATGACCGGCGCGCCGACCTTCATCGCGATGTCCATGATCTTGCAGATCTTCTCCGCGTGACGCTCGGAGAGCGAGCCGCCAAAGACGGTGAAGTCCTGGGAGAAGACGAACACCAGTCGGCCGTTCACCGTGCCCGATCCGGTGACCACGCCGTCGCCGGGGATGCGCTGGTCCGCCATGCCGAAGTCGACGGCGTTGTGCTCGACATAGCGGTCCAACTCCTCGAACGATCCTGGATCGAGCAGCACGTCCAGCCGCTCGCGCGCGGTCAGCTTGCCCTTCGCGTGCTGCGCCTCGATCCGCCGCTGCCCACCGCCTAGCCGCGATGCCTCGCGCCGACGCTCCAGTTCTTCGATCACCGCCGCGCTCACACCGTCGTCCTCTCTGGTCGTTGCCGACGCGTGTTAGGCGGCGCACCCGCCGTCGCACAAGCCGGCGTAAAGACGCTCAGAGCAGGGCCTTGAGCGGCAGCTGCGGGTCCGCCAATCGCTCGGCCGGGACACACGCACCGGCTTCGACAAGTTTGCGACCCGCCACGAAGTCCTTGGTCGCGTTCACGCAGTCGAGCGCCACGACACGGCCGGCGCGCAGCGAGACCGCTGACCAGCCGCGGCTGTCCGGCCGACCCCGCACGACCACTTCATCGCAACCCGCGCTGAGCCCGACGGTCTGGAGCTTCAGGTCATACTGGTTCGACCAGAACCAGGGCGCCGTCGGATGTGAGGCGGGCGAGCCCGTCAGCACGTCCGCGACCAGGGCGGCCATGTCGTTGGCGTTGCCGACCGACTCGATCCGCACCCGCTCTCCGCCCGCCCAGCGAGAGCGGGTGGCCGCGCAATCGCCGATGGCGAACACGTTCGGCAGCGAGGTGCGCCCTTCGGCATCCACCTCCACCCCGTCGGTGCCTCGCGCACCGGCCCGCCGCAGCGGTTCGACGGCGGGATCAATGCCGATGCCGACGATCACCATGTCCGCCGGCAGCCGCTCGCCGTCGGCCAATCGGACCGCCGCGACGCGACCGCCCTCGCCCTCCAGCGTCCGAACGGCGGCACCCAGGCGCAGCGCGACCCCGCGCGCCCGATGTTCGTCGGCGTAGAAGGTCGAGAGCGCCGACCCGGCCACGCGGGCGAGCAGGCGCTCCTGCGCTTCCACCACGGTCACGGCCAGGCCCAGGGCCCGCAGCACCGCCGCCGTCTCCAGCCCGATAAAGCCGCCGCCGACCACCACCGCCCGATGCGCGCGCGCCAGGTCGGCGCGCAAAGCGTCCACATCGCCGCGGGTCCGGACTGTGTGCACGCCGGCCAACTCCGCGCCGGAACAGCGCAGGCGACGCGCCTGCCCGCCGGCCGCCCAGATTAGGGCGTCATAGGGACACCAGCGCCCGTCCGCGCTTGCCACCCCCGCTCGGTCGGCATCGACTTGGGTGACCGTCGATCCGAGCACCAAGGCGATATCGCGGTCCGCCCAAAAGCTCTCCGGCCGGATGAGCATACGGTCCCAGCCCTTTGATCCGGCAAGATAGTCCTTAGACAAGGGCGGGCGTTCATAGGGGAAATGTGGCTCCTCCCCGACGATCGTGATCGGCTGATCGTAGCCGCGCTGGCGCAGCGCGATGGCCGCCTGCGCGCCCGCATGGCCGCCCCCGACGATGACCGTCCCGGCGCTCACCTCATGCGGCTTGGCGCAGGCCGAGATCCGCGACGGCGGACGCCGTCAGGCGAAGGGAGCGGGCCTGAGCCGCGGTGTCGAAGATCGCCGTCGACACGATGACCTCCTCCACGCGGGTGTCCTCGACAAAGGCGGCCAGGGCGTCGCGCACCTGCGACGGCGTACCGGCCACCGAACAGGTGAGCGCCCGGGCGAGCAGCGCCTGCGCGCCCTGAGGCAGACTGTCGCGATAGCCGTCCACCGGCGGCAATAGCTTGCCGGGCCGGCCGGTCGCCAGCTGCACGAAGGACTGTTCGACGGACGAGGCCAGCCGGACCGCCTCCGCCGTCGTGTCGGCCGCCCACACGTTGAACGCCGCCGCGGCATAGGGGCGGTCCAGCTGCGCAGACGGCCGGAACTCGGCGCGATAGAGCGCCAGCGCCTCGTGCAGCGCGGCCGGCGCGAAATGAGAGGCAAAGGCGTAGGGGAGGCCCAGCAGCGCCGCCAGCCGCGCGCCGTAGAGGCTGGATCCCAGGATCCAGAGCGGCACCTTCGACCCCGCGCCGGGCACGGCGATGACCCCTGTCCGCCCGTCGCCGGCCAGCAGGCTCTGCAGCTCCAGCACATCGGACGGCATCCGGTCCGGACCGTTCAGATCGCGCCGTAGCGCTTGCGCCGTGCGCCCGTCGGACCCCGGCGCGCGGCCCAGGCCAAGATCGATCCGGTCGCCATAAAGCGCGTGCAGGGTGCCGAACTGCTCGGCCACCACCAGCGGCGCGTGGTTCGGCAGCATGATGCCGCCCGCGCCGATGCGGATGGTGGACGTCGCGGCCCCGATATGGGCGAGCACCACGGCGGTCGCCGCGCTCGCCACGCCCTCCATCCCATGATGCTCGGCGATCCAATAGCGGTGGAAGCCCAGCTCTTCGGCGAGCATCGCCTGGTCACGGCATTCCGCCAGGGCTTCGGCGGGTCCTTCGCCGTCGCGGACGCGGGCGAGGTCGAGGATCGAGAACTGTGTCATGGCCGCAAGATGGAGGCGGCGGCGGGGCCGCACAAGCGGAACCAACCGCCGCGCCCGCCCTTCCCCCATCCAACGGGAGAACAGCGATGCCGACCCTCTACACGATGCCTGGAACCTGCGCCCTGGCCCCGAATATCGCGGCCGCATGGCTGGACGCGCCCGTCACGATCCACAACATGGCTCACGGCGACCAGCGGTCGGACGAGTATCTCGCCATCAACCCGCACGGGAAGGTGCCGGCCCTGCGCTTCGACGACGGCGACGTGCTGACCGAAGCGACGGCCATCCTGGCGTGGCTGGGCGCACAGTTCGGGTCGGACCGCTACGCGCGCGACACCGCCCTTGGCCGCAAGGAGGCGGAGTCGCTTTCGTACATGACGTCGGAAGTGCACGCGGACTACGGCCCGCACTTCTCGCCCGGCCGGTTCGCCGACGTTGAGGACTGCCAAATAGCTGTCCAGGAAAAGACCTACGAAAAGCTCAGCGGCCATTATCGGTTTCTCGACGGGCAACTGACCGACAATGGCGGCGAGTGGTTGCTCGGCGAACGGACCTTCGCGGACGCGTATCTCTACGTGCTCACCCGCTGGATCGGCCAGACGCCGATCTCGATCGAAGACACCCCGGCTCTCAAGCGCTTCCGTGAGCGGATGGACGGCGACGAGGGAGTCCGCACCGCGCTGGAGCGGCAGGGGATGGCCGCGACCGCCTAGAAAGTTGGTGCGCCCGGAAGGATTCGAACCTCCGGCCCCCAGATTCGTAGTCTGGTGCTCTATCCAGCTGAGCTACGGGCGCGCCGACGGGGGTTCGGATAGGCGGGGCTTTGCGCGGATGCAAGGCCGGTGGTTGCCCGTCGTTGCCGTCCGGCCGATCGGGGAGTAGCCGGGCACGATGCGTCGCCTGCTCCTCGCCGTCCCCCTCACCACGGTCGCCGGGTGCGCCCCGTCGCTGGCGGACTATCCTTCGCTCGCACCCCGAGCGGTCGAGAGCACGTCGCCGCTCGCTCCCCTGCCCGACACCAGCACCGCCGGCGCGCCCGCCACGGCGACCCAGCGGGCGGAGATGGACGCTCTCGAGCGCCGGGCCACCGGCGGGCAACGCGCCTTCGCGGCTGCGATGACGGTGGCGGAGCGGCTGGCTCGGTCGGCCGGACGTCGCGACAGCGAAGGATGGCTGGTCGCGCAGCAGGCGCTCAGTCGCGCGGAGAGCGCGCGGGTGCCGAGCGTGGAAGCGCTGGCCGACCTGGACTCGCGGGTCGCCGCACTGCGCGAACTCGCGGCGCGCGAACCGGGCACCCCGGGACTGTCGGGCACGATCGCCAGCCGGGCGCGCGTCGCCGCCACCGTGTCCGCCCAGGTCGATCGGCTGAACGCGGTGCGCCGCTCGCTCCGCTAGTCGCCGCCACCCTCGGCCAACCAACGCGCCGCGTCCAGCGCGTGGTAGCTCAGCACGCCCGTGGCCCCGGCCCGTCGAAAGGCGAGCAGGCTTTCCAGCACCATGGCGCGCCGATCGGCCACGCCGGCCGCCGCCGCCGCTTCCAGCATCGCATATTCGCCGGACACCTGATAGACGAAGACCGGGACGGCGAAGCGCTCCGACACCGCGCGCACGATGTCGAGATAGGGGAGGCCGGGCTTGACCATCACGCTGTCCGCCCCCTCGTCCAGGTCCAGCGCCACCTCGCGGAGCGCCTCGGCGGCGTTGCCGGGATCCATCTGATAATGCCGCTTGTCGCCGACCAGCCGGCCGCCGGATCCCACGGCCGAGCGGAACGGGCCGTAAAAGGCGCTGGCGTATTTGGCGGCGTAGCTCATGATCTGGACGTCCGGGAAGCCGCCCTCTTCCAGGGCGGCGCGGATCGCGCCCACCCGGCCGTCCATCATGTCGGACGGGGCCACGATATCCGCGCCGGCCCGCGCCTGGTTGAGCGCCTGCGCGACCAGCCGTTCCACGCTGGCGTCGTTCGCCACCCGACCCGCCACGTCCAGCACGCCGTCGTGCCCATGATCGGTATAGGGATCGAGCGCCACGTCCGTCAGAATGCCGACGCCGACGCCCGCGTCCTTTACCGCCCTGGTGGCGCGACAGACGAGATTGTCGGGATTGTGGGCCTCGCTGCCCAGCGGATCGCGCCGCTCGCCCGGCGTGTTGGGGAACAGCGCGATCGCCGGGATGCCCGCGGCCTCCGCCCGCCGCGCGGCGTCGACCACCCGGTCGACCGTGCGACGAACCACGCCCGGCAGGGCGGCGACCGGCTCTTCCGTGTCGCGGCCCTCTTGCACGAACAGAGGCCAGATCAGGTCGGCGGGCGACAGCCGGTGTTCGCGATGCAGCGACCGGCTCCAGGCGGTCAGGCGGGTGCGGCGCAGCCGGAGCGCCGGATAGCGAGCGTTCATCCATCGGCCTCTACCCCCTCGGCCAAGCCGCGCCAATCGGAAGGCCCGTCGTGACCGCACCGCGCACCATCGCACTGATCGTCAACACCCATTCGCGCAGCGGCGAGGCCAGTTTCGAGCGGGCCGTGACCGTGTGTCGGGAGACTGGCGCGACAGTCGACGCCCATCCGGTAACGGATCCGGACACGCTCGACCGCACGGTGGCCCAAGCCGTCGCGGCGGAACCGGACCTCCTGATCCTGGGCGGCGGCGACGGCACGATCTCGTCCACCGTGCACCACCTGATCGGGTCGGACACCGCGCTGGGTGTGCTGCCGCTGGGCACGGCCAACAGTTTCGCGCGCGCGCTGAACCTGCCGCTCGACCTTGAGGGCGCGCTGGCGGTCGCGCTGGGCGACGAGCGGCGGAGGGTCGATCTGGGCTTTCTGGGGGAGCATTGTATCGCGGGCTGCGCCGCGCTCGGCATCCAGCCCAAGATCGCGCAGACCGTGCCGGACGGGCTGAAGCGCGTGCTGGGCCGGGTCGGCTATGTCCTGTGGGGCGTGTGGAAGGCCGCGCGCTTTCGCCCGTTCCGCATGGAGCTGGAGGTTGACGGGACCTGCCACCGCCTGCGCGTGGTCGAGGTGCGGATCGCCAACGGTGCCTTCCTGGGCGGGACGGAGGTCGTCGAGGCCGCGCGGTTGGACGACGGTTTGGTCACGGTGCAGGCGGTGCTGGGCGTCGGCCGCTCGCGGCTGGTGGCGAACTGGTTCCTGGCGGCGCTGCGGATCGACTCGCGCCACGAAAAGGAGCGCGACTTCCACTTCCGCACCGGGCAGCTGACCACTCGCCCGCCGCTCCCGATCTCGGTCGACGGCGAGGTCCTGGCCCGCACCCCGGTCACCATCCGCTGCGAGCCCGAGGCGGTGCTGGTCGCGGTGCCGCGCGTCGCCTGATGGGAGCGCGGCGGCGGGTCACACGCCGCGCCGGTCGCCCCAGCGGTGGATGTGTTCGCGGTCGGTGAAGCGCCACCCGTTCCGATCGCACAGGGGGCGCAGCCACGCCTCGCGCGACCGCAGCGCGGGCGAGGTGCGCCCTTCCGCCATCAGCAACACACGATCGGCTGGCAAGCCGTGATCCGCGATCAGATGCGCCACCTCGGCTGCGTCCTCGCGCCGAGCCACGACGAACTTGAACCAGGCGCGCGGGTCGGCGGCCAGCTTGGCCAGTGCCGCGGGCGCGATCCGGCGCGGTCCGTTGCCGCTGTGCGCCAGCTTGGGGGACACGTTCATCTGATCCACCAGCGGGTGCAGCGCGGGGGTCAGGGCGCGCGTCCCATTCGTCTCCACCTCCACGAACAGGCGCGGTCGCGCCGCCCGCAGCCGGGTCAGCAATCGGGCGAGCGGTGCCGGTTGCAACAGGGGCTCGCCGCCGGTCACCACCAGCCGGTCCGGGGTGAGGCGCAGGATGCGTTCGACGACCTCCTCAACGGGCAGGCGCACCCTGTTCGCCTCGCGCGGCCACCGCACGCCGTCGTCGTGCGCGAAGTCCGTTCCGACGAAGTTCCAGGTGTAGGGGGTGTCGCACCAGCGGCAGGCGAGATTGCAGCGGCTGAGGCGCACGAAGACGCAGGGCTCGCCGGCCGACGCCCCTTCGCCCTGGATTGACGCGAAGATTTCCGGTTCGCCCGGCGCCGTTGTGGCCAGGTCGATCAGCATGGCGTCACCCCAGCCGCGCCAGCGCAGCCACCAGCTCGTCCGCCTCGGCGGCCCGCTCCGCATGGTCGGCCCGCGCCTTCGCGACCGCCTCCGGCTTCGCCCGCTCCACGAAACTGGCATTGTCCAGCCGCTTGGCGAGCGCGTCGCGCTCCTTGCCCGCCGCCTCCACGGCCTTGGTCAGCCGCGCGCGCTCCGCGTCCAGATCGATGACCCCGGCGAGCGGCAGGGCGTAGCTGTCGCCACCGACCACCAGCTGCGCGGCCGGTCCGGCGACAGCCTCCGTCGACAGCGCGTCGATCCTGGCCACGCGCTCCAGCGCGCCGGCGAGCGGCCGCCAGCGATCGGCCCGCGACCCATGCAGCGCCATCTTCGCGCCCGGCGGAATGCCCAAGGACGCCCGCGCGCCCCGCACCTCCCGCACCAGCTCGATCAGGTCGGAGACCTCCCGCTGGGCATCCGCGTCGATCGCGCGCGCGTCCACTCGGGGCCAGTCGCTCACGATCAGCGGCGCGGCGCGCGTGCCCGTCAACGCCCACAGTTCCTCAGTCACGAAGGGCATGATCGGATGCAACATCTTGAGGATGCAGTCGAAGGTCCAGCCGGCGACTTCCTTCGTCTCCGCGTCGACCTCGCCCTTGATCAGTTCCAGATACCAGTCGCAAAAACGATCCCAGGCGAAATGGTATACCGCGTCCGCCGCCGCGTCGAAACGCAGGTCGGCGAGCGCCAGCTCGGTCGCGTGCACCGCCTCCGCCGCTTCCGCCAGGATCCAGCGGTTCACCGGCTTGACTCCCCCGGGCGGCAGCGGCTGCGCGCCGCCGGTGACGCCATTCGCCTGCAGGAACCGGGCGGCGTTCCACATCTTGGTGGCGAAGTTGCGATAACCCTGCAGCCGCGCCTCGTCCATTTTCACGTCGCGGCCCTGGCTTTCCATGGCTGTCATGAAGAAGCGCAGCGCGTCGGCACCGTAGCGGTCGATCAGCCCGATCGGATCGACCGCGTTGCCCTTTGACTTCGACATCTTCTGCCCGTCCGCGGCGCGGACGAGGCCGTGCAGGTAAAGGCGCTTGAACGGTGGTTTCCCCGTGAGTCGCTCCGCCATCATCATCATGCGCGCGTCCCAGAAGAACAGGATGTCGAAGCCGGAGATCAGCAGGTCGTTGGGCGTGCGACCCTCCGGCAGCGCGTCGGGCCAGCCCAACGTGGCGAAGGGCCAGAGCGCGGAGGAGAACCAGGTGTCGAGCACGTCGGGGTCGCGAGTCAAAGTCGCGTCCGGCCCGGCGTGGGTTCGCGCCTCCTCTTCCGTCCCCGCCACGAAGGCGGTGCCGCTCTCGTCGAACCAGGCCGGGATCCGGTGCCCCCACCACAGCTGCCGCGACACGCACCAGGGCTGGATGTTCTCCATCCAGTGGAAGAAGGTCTTGTCCCAGCTCTTCGGCACGATCTCCACCGCGCCGGAGCGCACCGCCTCCATGGCGGGTGCCGCCAGGCTCTCGGCGTCGACATACCATTGGTCGGTCAGCCACGGCTCGATCACCGTGCCCGACCGATCGCCCACGGGCTGCTGGACGGTGCGCGCCTCCACCCGCTCCAGCGCGCCCTCCTCCTCCAGAATCTCCACCACCCGGGCGCGCGCGGCGTCGCGATCCAGGCCGAGCAGCGCGTCAGGCACCAACCCGTCGGCCGTCTGCACCACCCGCGCCTGGGCATCGAGCATGTTCAGCATGGCACGCGCTTCGATCCCGGCGCGAACTCCGACCTCGAAGTCGTTGAAGTCGTGACCCGGAGTGATCTTCACCGCGCCGGAGCCCAGCGCCGGGTCGGCGTGCTCGTCCGCGACGATCGGGACTTCCCGCCCGGTGATCGGCAGGCGCACCGTGCGGCCCACCAAAGCCCGGTAGCGTTCGTCGTCCGGATGCACCGCTACGGCCATGTCCGCCAGCAGGGTCTCGGGCCGGGTGGTCGCCACCGAAACCGCGCCCGTGCCGTCGGATAGGGGATAGCTCAGGTGCCAGAACTGCCCCGCGACCTCGCGCGTCTCCACCTCCAGATCGCTGATCGCGGTGCCGAGCGCGGGATCCCAGTTCACCAGCCGCTTGTCGCGATAGATCAGGCCGGCTTCGTGCAGGCGCACGAAGGCTTCGATCACGGCACGGCTCATCCCCTCGTCCATCGTGAACCGCTCGTTCGCCCAGTCCATCGAGCAGCCCAGCCGCCGCAGCTGACGGCCCATCGTGTCGCCGGACTGTTCCTTCCAGGCCCACACCCGTTCCTTGAAAGCGGCGCGGCCCAGCTGCGATCGGCTCGACCCTTCCTCGGCCAGCTGGCGCTCGACGACCATCTGGGTGGCGATGCCGGCGTGGTCCGTCCCGACCACCCACCGCGCGTCCTTGCCCCGCATCCGTTCGTAGCGGACGATCACGTCCTGAAGCGTGTTGTCGAGCGCGTGGCCGATGTGCAGCGCGCCGGTGACGTTGGGCGGCGGGTTGACGATGGTGAAGGGCTCGGCCCCGTCGCGGTCCGGCCGGAACAGGCCGTCCGCTTCCCACCGATGCGCCCAGCGGGCCTCGATCGCGGCGGGGTCGAAGGTCTTGGGGAGTTCGCTCATGCCGCCGCCATATCCTGCCCTGCCGCCCATGGGGAGAGCAAAGGGACGAGCGAACGCGCGTCCGTCCGCCCGCAGAGGCAGTCGCCGCGCCCTACCCCCGGGTGATACGGCGCACTTCGCGGTCGACCGCCGTCTCGACGATCGCCGGCAGATGCTCGTCCAGCCAGTTCTTCAGGAGCGGACGCATCAACTCGGCCACCAGCGCCTCCACCGTGGTGCCGTGCGGCGCGGCGGCACCGGGCTCGACGCGGTCCAGCGCCTGCAACTTGTCCCGGCTGGCCTGAACCGTCGCGGGCGAGGTGAGCGCGTCGCGGTCCTGCTCGCGCAGCTCCAGCACGTCGTCCGGGTCGATCGGCGGTTCGGCGCGGCGGCGCGGCGGCGCGGCGTCCGACGGCAGGGGATCGCGCGCCATCACGCGTTTGATCGACGCCAGGATGTCGTCCATCGACTGATCGGGCGCCATGTCGCTCACCCCAACGGATCCCTCACCACCGGCTCTTCCATCGACGGTGCATCCGAAGATTGCGGGGCCGTGTCAACCGTGCGGGTGGACACCGGCCCCTGCCGGTCGATCGTGCCGAAATCGTTTACGCGCCGCCGGACCGCGTCATAGTTCCGGGTGGGATCGTAGAGCGAGGCGTCGTCCAGCCCCAGATCCTCCGCTTCCGCCCGCCCCATCGCGGCCAGCAGGGTGAAGCCCGCGACATAGGCGTTGCGCCTGGCGGTCACCAACGCGACCTGGCTGTTCAGCAGCTCCTGCTCGGCGTTCAGGATGTCCAGCACGTCGCGATTGCCAACCGTGTTCTCCGCCCGCACGCCTTCCAGCGACAGGCGGTTGGCGTCCACCGCCGTCTCGTTGCTGTCGATCGCCTGCAGGCTGGCCCGCCACGCGGCGTGGGCGGAGCGGACCTGCTGCACCACATCGCGCTCGGCCGCGATCTCGCGCTCGCCCGCCGCCGTGGAGCGCGCTTCGGCTTGGCGGATCTGCGCGGCGTTCAGGCCGCCGGTGAACAGCGGCAGACTGAGCGACAGGCCGCCCTGCACCGTCACCGTCGATTGGTTGAGCGGCACCGTCGCGGCCGGGTTGGACAGCGAACCCAGGAAATTGACATAGCCGCCCTGCACGTTGGCGCTGACCTGCGGGCGGCGGGCGGCGCGCGCGGCATAGGCGTCGGCGCGGCCCGCGGCCGTCCCCAGCCGCGCCGCGATCAGGTCGGGGTTGCTCTCCAGCGCGATGCCGACCGCGGCCTGCGGCGTGGCGGGCAGGTCCGGGAGCGGCGGCGGCGGCTCCAGCGCGGTGGGCGCCTCGCCGATGATCTGGACATAGCGTTCGCGACTGCCGATCAGCTGCGACTGCGCGGTCTCCAGCTGCGCGCGGGCCAGCGCCAGCCGCGCCTCGCTCTGCGCGACGTCGGTGCGGGTCAGATCGCCGATCTCGAACCGGTCCGACGTGGCGCGCAGGTTCACGTCCAGAACCCGGATGTTCGCCGTGTTGAGGCCCACGACCGCCTCGTCGCGCTGCACGTCCAGATAGGCGGCGACCGCGCGGCTGAACAAGGCGGACTCCGTTCCGCGCAGGTCGGCGCGGCCGGCGCGCACCCGCGCCTCCGCCGCCTGCGTGTTGGCGCGCAGCGCGCCGCCCGAATAGAGCGGCACGGACACCCCGGTTCCCGCGCTGGCCTGGCGCGCGGGCGAGCCCGCCCGAGACGATCCCTGGACCAGATTCTCGTCGTAGCTGCCGGTCAGGTCGACTCGCGGCAGGGTGGCGGACCGCGCGATCGGCACGGCTTCGTCGCTCGCGCGCTGGTCGGCCCGTGCGGCGTTCAGGTCCGGGTTGTTGCGATAGGCCGCCTCCAGCGCATCGCGCAGCGTGTCGGCGTGGGCCGGCACGGCCGCGGCCCCGGCCAGCAACGCCGCCAACGCGGCGCGGCGAAAGCTCAAAAAACGAACTCCGCCGGGCGGGCAAAGGCCGGCAGGGCGGCCATCGTCGCCTCGGTCAGCGGCAGCAGGGACACGACGTCGCCCACCCGCCGGCCGACAGACAGGCGCGCGACACCCCGGTCGATCACGCCCGCCGCGATGCGGCCGCCCGGTGCGAGCTGCGTGGTGAGCGAATCCGGCAGGCGCTCGACGGCGCCGTCGATCACGATCAGGTCGTAGGGTGCGCCCTGCGCGAAGCCCTTGGTGAGCGGTCCGTCCTGGAACCGCAGCTCCGGCGCCTGCGCGCGGGCCGTGGCCAGCAGGTCGTCGCGTTCCTCGACCGCCGTCAGCTGGCCCACCATCGGGGCCAGCACGGCGGCGCAATAGCCGGTGGCCGCGCCGACCAGCAGCGCCTTGTCCGACAGCCTGGGCTCCGCCGCCTGCAACAGCAGCGCGGTCGCCATCGGCGGGTTCAGCGCCCGGCCCTCGCCCAGCGGCACGAGCGCGTCGGCATAGGCCAGCGCCTGGGCGGGCGCGGGCACGAAGCGTTCGCGCGGGACGACCGCGAACCGGCCCAGCACGCGCACGTCGTGGACGCCCACGGTCCGCAGCTGGCTGTCCACCATCGTGCGCCGCCTTCGCGCCCAGTCGTCCTCGTGACCCGCCATGACCTCGCCTCGTGACCTCGGAACCCGACCCTGTGACATAGCTGCGTTAGCTAAGCAACACACTTGGCTGGTGCCGGCCCAATCCCCTAGCGGCCTTCGGCGGGTCCGCCAACCGTCGCGATCGCCACCCCGTCCACCGGTTGACTTGGCCAGTCGCTTCGCGCCAAAGCCCGCTTGCCCACCCGAGGCCCGATGGCGGAGTGGTTACGCAGAGGACTGCAAATCCTTGCACGCCGGTTCGATTCCGGCTCGGGCCTCCAGGGGCGTGCGCGCGCCCCCATCGCTAGTCCCTCGATTAGCCGCCGAACGCCTTGGCGATCGCCTTGGTGGTCGTGGCACCGTAGGGCGGCTTGAAGCCCGCAAGCTTGGCCACGTCCAGCTTTGGTTGCCGATAGACGGCCTTGGCGTGGCTGAAGGTGCGAAAGCCGTCCTGGCCGTGGTACGACCCCATGCCGGACGGTCCGACGCCGCCGAACGGCAGGTCCTCCATCGCATTGTGGAAGATGACGTCGTTCACCGTCACGCCGCCGGAAATCGTCCGGTCGAGCACCCGGCCCTCCTCGCCGCGGTCCGACCCGAAATAATAGAGGCCCAGCGGCCGGTCGCCCGCGTTCACCCGGGCGATCGCGTCGTCGATCGTGCGGTAGGTCGCGACCGGCAGGACCGGCCCGAAGATCTCTTCCTGCATCACCCGCATGTCGGGCGTGGGATCGCGCACGATGTGCAGCGGCATCTTGCGGCTGTTCGACGCCGCGAAATCCTCGCGCGCGGGGTTCACGATGTCGATCCGGGCACCCTTGGCCCGCGCGTCGGCCACCAGTTCGTGCAGCCGCTCGTGATGGCGGTCGTTGACCACGGAGGTGTAGTCCGGATTGGCGAGCAGCGAGGGGTAGAGCGCCGCGACCCCGGCCTTCAGCCCCGCGGCCACCGCCTCCTCCATCTCGTCGGGCACCAGCAGATAGTCGGGGGCCAGGCAGATCTGGCCGGCGTTCAGCATCTTGCCCAGGGCCACGCGCTCCGTCGCCTGCGCGACATCGGCGGACCGCCCGACGATCACGGGCGACTTGCCACCCAGTTCCAAGGTCACCGGCGTCAACGTGTCGGCGGCGGCGTGCAGGATGTGCTTGCCGATCGCGGTGGCGCCGGTGAACAGCAGATGGTCGAAGTCCAGCCGAGAGAAGTCCGCGCCCACCTCTGGCCCGCCGGTCACGACCACCACCTCGGCGGGGTCGAAATACCGCGCCACCGTGTCGGCCATCAGGTTGGAGGTCGCGGGCGTGTATTCGCTCATCTTGATCATCACGCGGTTGCCCGCGGCCAGCGCGCCGATCAGCGGGCCGGCGGTCAGCCCGACCGGGAAGTTCCAGGGCACGATCACGCCGACCACGCCCTTTGGCTGATAGTCCACCCGCGCCGACCCGCCGAGCAGCCCCAGCGGGAACAGCGGCTGGCGCTTGTCCGATCGCATCCATCCGGACAGCGCCTTGGCCGTGTCCTTCGCGGTCGAGATGGACGGCACGATGTCCGTCATCATCGACTGTTCGCGCGACCGGTGGCCGAAATCCTCGCTCATCGCGGTGCAGAACCGCTCGCCCTCGTCCGTCAGCATCCGCGCGACCCGGTTCAGCCGGTCGCGGCGGGACGCGATCGTGACCGGCAGTTCGGCGTTGAAGGTGGCGCGTTGGGCGGACAGCAGCTCGTTCAGGGTGTCGGGCGTGGGATCGGTCATGATGGGCGGGCTCCTTTGCGCGGGCGGTCTAGCATGGTGGGGCGGCGCAGGCACCGGCCTTGTGCGCGTCCTGGACGCCTAAGCGCGCGCCAGCACGCGCCGCGCCTGAACCAGATGTGGGCGGTCGATCATGCGGCCGTCCAGCCTCAGCGCCCCGGCACCCGGCTCGGCGGCGAAGGCGTCCACCACCGCGCGGGCGTGCGCCAGTTCCGCCTCGCTGGGCGTGAAGCCGGCGTTGATCGCGGCGACCTGGCGCGGATGGATCGCCATCATGCCGGTGAACCCGTCGCGCCGCGCGTCCCCCACCACCCGCTCCAGCCCCGCCGCGTCCTCCAGCCGGGGGAACACCGTCTCGATCGCCGCCACGCCGGCCGCGTGGGCCGCGAAGAGCGCCAGCGAGCGCACCATCTGATAGGGGGGCAGCAACGCCCCCTCCCCGTCCCGCGACGCCGACGCGCCGATGGCGGCCGGCAGGTCCTCCGCCCCCCAGGTCAGCCCCAGCAACCGGTCCGCCACCCGCCCATAGTCGCCCAGCGCGAACACGCCGCGCGCCGTCTCCGTCGCGATCGGCAGGACGGGCACGCCCAGCGCGTCGTGCAGCCGCGCCACGTCGTCGGCCGCTTGCGCCTTGGGCAGCAGCACGCCCGCCGGTGCCGAGCCGGAAAGCGCCGCCACGTCCGCCTGGTGCTCGTCGGTGCCGAGCGGGTTCACGCGGACCAGCACGGCGGCCGCCAGCCCCTCGCCCAGGGCGCGTCCCACCGCGTCGCGCGCCGCCGGCTTGGCGTCGGGGACGACCGAGTCCTCCAGGTCCAGGATCACCGCGTCCGCGCCGCTCGCCGCCGCCTTGGCGAAGCGGTCGGGCCGGTCGCCGGGCACGAAGAGCAGCGAGCGCAGCCTCACGCTCCCGCCGCCTCCGGGGAACGCCGCATCAGCGCGGAGCGGGAGCAGCGGCAGACCACCTCGTCGCGCTGGTTGATCAGCTCGTGCGTCCAGGTGACGATGCCCGCGTTCGGCCGCGACCGGCTCTCCTTCACCTGCGTGACCTCACTGGTCGCGCGTAACGTGTCGCCCAGGAAGACGGGTTTGGGCATCACCACGTCGGTGTAGCCCAGATTGGCCACCAGGGTGCCCAGCGTCGTCTCGCCCACGGACAAGCCCACCATCAGCGCGAAGGTGAAGGTGCCGTTCACCAGGATCCGCCCGAACTCGCTTTCGCGCGCCGCCTCCGCGTCCAGGTGCAGCGGCTGTGGGTTGTGGGTGAGGGTGGAGAACAGCAGGTTGTCGGTCTCCGTCACCGTGCGGCGGATCGGGTGCTCGATCCGGTCGCCCACCGCCCATTCGTCGAACCATCGCCCCGCCATCGCCGTCGCCTCTCGTTTGAAGAACTGGTGCGGACGGACTATCTTGCACTGCAACATCCGTCCACCATGAGGCCACCATGACCTTCTCCGCCGCCGATCCCATCGTCATCCTGTCCTACGCCCGCACCCCCATCGGCAGCTTTCAGGGCGCGCTGTCCGGGGCCTCGGCGACCGAGCTGGGAGCGACGGCGGTCAAGGCGGCGGTCGAGCGCGCCGGCGTGGACGGGGCGGACGTGGACCGCGTCTATATGGGCTGCGTGCTGCCGGCCGGCCTGGGCCAGGCCCCCGCCCGCCAGGCGGCGATCGGCGCGGGCCTGCCGACCAGCGTGGAGGCGACCACCGTCAACAAGGTGTGCGGGTCGGGCATGCAGGCGGCGATCATGGGGGCCGAAGCGCTGGCCGCCGGCTCCGTCGACCTGGTGGTCGCCGGCGGCATGGAGTCGATGACCAACGCCCCCTATCTGCTCAAGAAGCACCGGGCCGGCGCGCGGCTGGGCCACGACACCGCCTACGACCACATGTTCCTGGACGGGCTGGAGGACGCCTACGAGCCCGGCCGCGCCATGGGCACCTTCGCCGAGGACACGGCGCGCGACTATCAGTTCACGCGCGCCGGCCAGGACGCCTACGCCATCCAGTCGCTCGAGCGCGCCCAGGCGGCGCAGTCGGACGGATCCTTCGACCGGGAGATCGTGGCGGTGGAGGTCACTACACGCAAGGGCACGGTGACGGTGGATAGGGACGAGCAACCGGCCAAGGGCGATGTCGCCAAGATCCCCACGCTGAAGGCCGCCTTCGCCAAGGAGGGGACGATCACGGCGGCCAACGCGTCGTCCATCAGCGATGGCGCGGCGGCGCTCGTGCTGGCGCGCGAGAGTTCTGGCGGAAAACCCGTCGCCCGCATCGTCGCCCACGCGGCCCACGCGCATGCGCCCAAGGACTTCACCACCGCGCCGGTGAACGCTATCCGCAAGCTGCTGGACGCCGCCGGCTGGAGCGTGGACGACGTGGACTTGTGGGAGATCAACGAGGCTTTCGCCTGCGTTCCCATGATCGCGGTGCGCGACCTGGGCCTCGACGAGGCCAAGCTGAACATCCACGGCGGCGGCACCTCGCTCGGCCACCCCATCGGCGCGTCGGGCGCGCGGATCATCGCCACCCTGCTGGGGGCGCTGGAGAAGACCGGGGGCACGAAAGGTGTCGCCAGCCTGTGCATCGGCGGGGGCGAGGCGACGGCGGTGGCGGTGGAGATGGTCCGCTAAGCCACCCGACGGCCCGCCGTCCCGCGGACGCCTAGAGCGAGGCCGGCTCGACGGCGCGCAGCACCATGCGGAAGCGCAGGACGCTGTTCGCCGGTATCGAGTCGCTCGCTTTCGCGCCGTAGCCGAGCGCGGGCGGGATCCACACGACCCACTCGTCGCCCGGCCGCATCAGCTTTAGCGCTTCGGTGAAGCCCGGGACGAACCGATCGACCTCGCCGGTCAGCGGTTCGCCGCGCTCTAAACTGCTGTCGAACGTCTCGCCCGTCGTCAGCTTGCCCTCGTAGTCGAACGTCACCCGATCGCCCGACAATGGCGAACGGCCGGTCTTCGGTCCCGACTGGACCACGAAATACTGCAAGCCACTCGCGGTCGTCACGACGCCCTTGGCGGCGGCGTTGCGGGTCAGGAAGTCGGCCCCCGGCGCGGTCGCGGGCGGGGTCGGCACCGTGGCGCAGGAGGCGAGCAGCGAGAGGCCGGCGGCGGCGAGGACGAGCTTGTTCATGGCCGTGGCTGTAGCGGACTGACGGCGGATGGGAAGCCGCCGGGACACCGCCCTACGGCTCGCCTGCCCCCCACAGCGTCGCTTCGCGCAGGAAGCCCACATGACCCTTGATGTCGATCCGGCACCAGCCTTCGTCGCAGTCGTCCAGCCGGCCGACCACGCCCGGCTCCACCCGCCAGTTGACGTGCGACGCCCCGGACGGTTCGGCGTGGACGGTGGTGAGCGTGCGGACGATCGCGGTGCGGCGGTCCGTCAGCAGCGTGCGGAGCATCCACCCGGTCGTTCCGTCCGGATCCTCCACCTTGCGCCAGTCGTCGTGGCGTTGGATCACCCGCAACGGCAGGTCGACGCGGCGGTACACCCAGGTGGACGGGAACTGCCGCCCGGGGCCGGCGCGCATCTTCGCGATCCCGGCCCGGATGGACGCCCAATAGGGCACGTCGCTCTGCGCGGCCGCCGGCGGGCCCGCCAGGGCCAGCGAGGCGAGCAGCAGGGCGGCGGAGGCCGCGCGGACGGTGGTGGCGGTCAAACGGCGAGTCCCCCCTCTTGTCGGTCGCTGGCATAGTCGCGCGCCCGCGATTCGGCCAATCGGCTGATCGTCTGTTAACCACGCCGCGCTTAAGGCGCGTTGAACCAGGGCGGGAGTGTGCGATGAGGCGATGGGCGGCGGACGTGGCGATGACCGGTGTGCTCGTGGCGGGCTGGGCCGCCCCGGTGGCGGCGGCGCTGCCGGGCGTGCCGGTGCGCGAGGTGCAGGTCCTGCTGGCCGCCGACAGCGGCGACACGGCCTGGCTGCTGACCGCCACGCTGGCCCTCGCCGCGTCCGCCGCCGCCGTGCATCGCGAGTCCCGTCGGCACGTCGCGATCGGGCTGGCCGCGCTCCTGGCCGCCCTGTGGCTGCTCATCGGCTATTCGCTGGCTTTTTCGCCCGGGTCCTCCTGGATCGGCGGCACGGACTCCCTGGCGCTGAGCGGGCTGGCGGACGTCCGGTCCGACACGGCGGTGCCGGAAAGCGCGTTCGTGCTGTGGGAGTGGGCGGTGGCGCTGTTCGCCGCAAGTCTGGCGTTGCGCGGCGTGGCTGAGCGAGCGCGCCCGGCCTGGTTGCTGGGCACGGCGGCCGGGTGGCTGCTCCTGGTGTGGGTGCCGGTCGCCCACTGGCTGCGCTCGGACGGCTGGCTGGCGGACCGCGGCGTTCTGGACGGCGCGGGCGCGCTGTCCGTCCACCTGGTCGTCGGCGTCACCGCCCTCGTCCTGACCCGTTTCGTGCGGGAGGCGGTCGCACCGTCCGCCCAGCGCTGGACACTGGCCGCGCTGGGCGGAACGCTGGCGCTGGCCGGCGGCTCCGCGCTCTCGGCCACCGACGACGCCTCCACCCTGCTGCTGGCCGTCCTGGCGGGCGGCGCGGGCGGCGCGCTGGTGTGGTTGACCGCCGGTCTGGGCCTGGCGGAGGACCGCTCGCCCGATCCGACGATCGGCGCTCTCTCGGGCGCGGTGGCGGTCAGCGCGGCAGCCGGAGCGGTCGGCCTGGTGGCCGCGCTGGCGCTGGGCGCTCTCACCGCCGGAGCGCTGCTGTTCGCGCGTCGGCTGGTGCGCCGGACCACGGCGGGCGGGACCGTCGCGCTGGTGCATGGCGGCGGCGGACTGGTCGGCGGACTGGCGGCGCCGCTGCTGGCGCTGCCCGCGCTGGGCGGGCCCGGCTATGTCGAGGGCGGACCGGGGCTGGGCCACGCGCTCGGCGCGCAGCTGGTGGCGCTGCTCGTCACCGCCGTCTGGACCGCGATCGCGGCCGGCGTGGCCGCGGGCATGATGTCCGCCGTCCTGTCCCCCACCCTCACTCGGCGCGAGGCGGAGGCGATCACGCCCCCGTCAGGATCCGGTCGACCAGCTGACGGACCGTCGGTGTGAAGCCGTTGGAGTAGAACGGGTCGCTGCCGAAGCGGAAGGCGGAGTGGCCCGCGAACATCAGATTGTCGTCGATGCAGCCCCCGTGCGCGATGTCCTGAAGCGTCTTCTGGATGCAAAAGGAGCGCGGGTCCGCCAGTCGGCCCGTCGAGTTCGTCTCCGTGTCCTTCCAGGACGAAAAGGAACAGTGGGACAGGCACCCCATGCAGTCGGCCTGGTCCTGCCGGATCGTGCCGCGATCGTCCGGCGTCACATAGATCAGCGTGTTGTCTGGGGTCTTCAGCGCGTCCGTATAGCCGGCCTCGACCCACCCGCGCGCGCGCAGCAGGTCGTTGCGCGTGACCCAAAAATTGCGGCCCTTCACGCCGGCGTCCAGCTGCTTGTCGTGGTCGCCCGCCGCGTCCTTAGAATAGGCGATCTGGCGTTCGGACCGCGCCTCAAGATCGCGCAGGAAGTGATTGCGAACGGCCGAGGAATAAAAGCCGGTAGGCGAGAATTTGTGCAGCAGCACGTCGCCGTCCTTCAGGTCGCGCAGACGGTCCTTCCAGTCGTCCGGGATCGGGCTTTCGCGCGTCAAGAGCGGCCGCGTGCCGAACTGGAAGGCGATCTGCCCCAGCTCCGGATTGTCGATCCAGTCCGTCCATTCGCCCAGCGCCCACACGCCGCCGGCCATCACGATGGGCACGCTGTCCGCGATGCCGCAGTCCCGCATGGTCTGGCGCAGGTCGCGCACGCGCGGATAGGGGTCCTGCGGGTCGCGCGGATCCTCGGCGTTGGACAGGCCGTTGTGACCGCCGGCGAGCCAGGGGTCCTCGTACACCACCGCCGCCATCAGGTCGGCCGCCTTGTGATAGGCGCGCTTCCACAGCGCGCGAAAGGCGCGGCCGGACGACACGATCGGCAGGTAGTGGACGCCGTAGGACGCGGCGATCTCCGACAGCTTGTAGGGCATGCCCGCCCCGCAAGTGACGCCCGCGACCAGACCGCGCGTGCGCTCCAGTACGCCGTGCAAGACGCGCTGCGCCCCGCCCATTTCCCACAGCACGTTGATATTGATCGCACCCTGCCCGCCCGCGACCTCGTGCGCGCGTTCGACCTGCGCCACCGCGCCGTCGATGGCATAGCGGATCAGCTCCTCGTGCCGTTCCCGCCGCGTCAGCCCCTCATAGACTTGAGGCACGATGCGCCCGGTCGGGTCGTAACTGTCCGCATTGACGGCCGACACCGTGCCGATGCCGCCGGCCGCGGCCCACGCGCCAGAGCTTTCGCCGTTGGTCGCCGCCACGCCCTTGCCGCCTTCGACCAGCGGCCACAGTTCGCGACCGCCATAGACGATGGGCTTCAGACCCTGAAACAAAACGGCGTCCTCTCGTGATCTCGTGCTTGATATAGGCTAAGTGCCGGGCGCGCGTCCATCAATCCGCGCGCTCCAGTGCGCCGTCGTACAGCGTTCGGTAGCGCGCGATCATCGCGCCCTCGTCATAGCGCTCGAACGCCCGGTCGCGATTGGCGGAGCCGGTCCGGCGGCGCAGGTCGGGATCGTTCGCCAGGGTGCGGATCGCGTCCGCCAACGCCGCCTCGCCCGTACCGACGAAGGGGCGGTTGGCGGCGCTGACCATCGCGCGCACGTCACCCACATCGGTCGCCGCGACCGGCAGCCCCGCCGCCATCGCCTCGACCACGCCGATCGGGAACTGTTCGGAATCCGAGGACAGGGCGAACAGGTCGAGGTGCGTCAGCAGGCGGGCTGGATCGCTGAGGAAGCCGGGTGCCGCGAACCGCTCGCCCAGCCCCGCCGCGCGGGCCGCCGCCTCCACCGCTCCGCGCTCCGGCCCCTCGCCGGCGATCGTGAGCGACAGGTCGGGTCCGGCCGCCGCCACCGCGCGCACCAGGCGGGGCAGGTTCTTGACCGCCCGCAGGCCCGCGACCGTGCCGACGCGCACGCTCCCCGCCGGCCGCTGATCGGGCCAGGGCGACGGGTGCGGGGCCGCGAAGGGGCCGAGCGCGATACCGTTGGCGATGCGCGTGGGCCGCGCCACGCCCCAGCGCTCGCGCGCGATCCGCTCCAGGGTCGTCGACGGCACGACCACGGCCCGCGCGGTGGGCAGCGCCAGCCGGCGGTAGAGGTCGCGGGCGCGTTTCGTCCCCGTCGCCTCGTCCGCGCCAAAGCCGTCCTCGTGATGGATCAGCGGCGTGCCGCCCCGTCGCAGCCGATGGGCCAGCACCGCGTCCATCGCCCCCCAATTGTAGGTCAGCACCAGGTCGAACTCGCCTTGATACCGCGCCAGCGCCCCCAGCCGGCGCGGCGTCGGCCGCCCGGCCAGCGGCGGGGCGTCGGGCGGGAAATCGACCGCCACCGCCGGATCGATCGCGGCGGCGGCCCCCATCTGCTCCGGCATCGCGCTGACGACCGTGTGGTGGTGGTGCGCGCCCCAGCTGTTCATCAGCCGCACCGCGCGCGCTTCCTTGCCGCCATAGGCGAAGGTGGAGTGGAGGTGCAGGATGCGCGCCATGCCCGACCCTTGCCCAAAAGCGGCACGCGGCGGAAGAAGGGACATGACCGATCCCGACCCCCTGACCGACTGGCGCGGCGCCACCGCGATCGAGACGCTCGGCCCCACCTTCTGGGAGCCGGTGCGGCCGGCGACCTTTCCGCGGAGCCGCCTGCGCTGGCGTAACGACCGGGCGGCGGACCGCATCGGGCTGGCGGGGCTGTCGGACGCGGCGTGGCTGGCGCATTTCGCCCGGTTCGAGCCGCTGCCCGACAGCCTCTCCCGTCCGCTGGCGCTCGCCTATCATGGCCATCAGTTCCGCAGCTACAACCCCCGGATCGGCGACGGGCGCGGCTTCCTGTTCGCGCAGGGGATCGCGCGCGACGGGCGGCTGATGGATCTGGGCACGAAAGGGTCGGGCCGCACCCCGTTCAGCCGCACGGGCGACGGGCGCCTGACGCTGAAGGGCGGCGTGCGCGAACTGCTGGCGACCGAGATGCTGGCGGCGCTGGGCGTCGACACCTCGGCCACCTTGTCGCTGGTGGAGACCGGCGAGGCGCTGGTGCGCGGCGACGAACCGTCGCCCACCCGGTCGTGCGTGTTCGTGCGCCTGAACCACGGCCACGTCCGGATCGGCACGTTCCAGCGGCTGGCCACGCTGGGCGACACGGCCGGGCTGGAGGCGCTCGTCCGCTACACCCTGGACAACCTGTTCGGGGAACCCGGCGGCGACGCGCCCGCGCTGTCGCTGCTGGAGCGCGTCGTTGAGCGCACGGCGTGGCTGGCGGCCAGCTATATGGTGGCGGGCTTCGTCCACGGCGTGCTCAACAGCGACAACATCAACGTCACGGGCGAAAGCTTCGATTATGGGCCGTGGCGGTTCGCACCCGAATGGGACCCCGGCTTCACCGCCGCCTATTTCGATGAGACCGGACTGTACGCCTTCGGCCGGCAGGCGGAGGCGATCTTGTGGGACGTCGCCCAACTCGCCCGCTCCCTCGCCCCGCTGGCGGACCTGGACGACTTGGCGGAGCGGCTCGACCGGTTCGCGCCCACCTATCGCGCGGCGCTGGGGCGGCAGACCGCCTGGCGGCTGGACCTGCGCCCGCCCGACGAGGCGGTCGCGGTGGCGCTGGGGGAGCGGCTGGAACGCGCCCTCGCCCAAAGCCGGATGGGCCTGGCGGAGTTCTGGTGCGACTGGCGCGGCGGTCGCCCGGCGGATCGCGCCGCCTATCCCGACGCGGCGTTCGACGCGCTGAAGGCGTTGACCGGTCCGCTGGCCCGGGGCGACACGCCCGGCGACCGGCGCCCGGCCTCGCTCCCGATCGCGGAGGTCGAAGCCCTGTGGAGCGCGATCGACGAGCGCGACGATTGGGACCCGCTCCACGAGCGCATCGCGGCGATCCGGCGCATGGGGGCGGCGCTGGCGGCGAACGGGCCCTCGCCCGCCGTCCGAACGGCGCGGGAGTGACGGGCGGTTCGGGACTGTTCCGAGCGAGGCCGGCAGTTCGGCCGCCTGGCGCGGAGGTTTGGACGCGGCGTCGTTGGGGCGCAGGCGGGCGCGACGCTCACTCTCGAGAGGCGTGCGGTTCGAGTGTCGGCCGGCCGCAAGGGCCGCGCGGCTGGTCCGCGCCCGACCACCGCGCGTCGGGGTGGCGCGCGGGCCTGCCATGTCCCCTGGCCGACCGGCAGGTCGATGGGACGGCTGTCCGCGGCGTCGGATGGGCGGAGGGCAAAAGGCGAGGCCGTCCGCGTCACGAGATTGCCTCACGGCCGGGTCCTCTAAAGAAGTCTTGTGCCGCGAATCACAGCGGGGAGGCATCACACTCGCCTCACGCCGCTCCAGCGTCCCGCCACATCGCGCACCGCATCGGCAGCACAGTAGCGCTCAGCCGGTCGGAGCAGCCGACCGACCGAGGACAGCAACGGGCGGGAGCGGAGTTACCCCCGAGCGAGACGCAGGGACGCTTCCCCATCGACCCCGCGCTCCGCCCTCACCCTCGAACCGACCCAATCGGGCCGGCCGCGCGCGACGATCGGCGCGGATCGGACCCCACGCCGACCGCCAGCGGTCAGCGGCGCGAAGGGGTGCCGGCGGGCTGCTCGCTCGCGATCGGGCGCGGGGTGATCGACACGCCGAACAGGCGCCAGCGGCCCTGCACCCACTGATAGTAGAAGTCGAAGCCGATGGCGGTCGGGCGCAGACCGAAATAGCCCTGCACCCGCAGCACGCCCTCGTTCACCATGGCGGGTGCCGCGGTGTAGGTGGGTGCGAGGAGCAGCGTGTTGGACAGGTCGATGCGCGTGGCGCGGATCGGCGCGAAGATCTCCGCCAGGCGTGCGGGATCGTTGTTGATCTGAAAGCCCGGCGCGGACAGGTCGCGCAGGACAGAATAGTTGCCGGCCACGTTGGCGTGATCGACCGCCGTCATCGTGCTCCAGATCAGCTTGGACAGCTCCAGCTCTCCCGGCACCGGCATGATGGCCGCCGGTGGCTGCGGTGCGGTCTGGGCGGCGGCCGGCGCGGTCAGGCCGGACAGGAGGGCGGCGCACACGACAACGGCCGGGGCGAGGTGCCCCGGCCGTGCCGTACGCTTGCGCTGCGTGCTCAGAACGCGGCCGAGAAGCCGGCGCGGGCACCGACCTCGCCCGAGTCGAAGCCGACACCGACGCCCGCCGACAACGAGGCGTTCTCGCCGATCCGCGCCGCGACCGATCCGGACCCGCCGACCCGGTCGTTGTAGTAGCCCACGCCACCAGCGACGCCGAAGCGCGTTCCGGCGGGCAGCTGGGGCGTTTCCATCGCCAGCGCGATGGCGACGCCCTCGTTCGCCCGGCGGATGTCGCGGCGGTTCACGTTGTTCAGGTCGAACAGCTGTCCCACCTGACCGTTCAGCGTCGTGACCTGCCCGTTCAACGCACCGATGGACGCCGTGTTGGTGCCCACCTGCGTGTTGAGCGTGCCGACCTGCGCCGCGGTGGCGAAGGTCCCGACCCCCATGCCGCGACCCAGCGTGCCCGTGCCGTCGACCGTGGCGAACGACAGCGCCCCGGTCTGGGCCGCCGTGGAGGCGGCGATGTCGCCGACCGTCACGGAGCTGCCCGTCCCGCCGAGCGTGACCTGGTTGGCCCGCGTGGTGGTGGCGTTGAAGCCGACCGCCGTGGAACCCGCCTGGTTCGCCGTGGCGTTCTTGCCGACGGCCGACGAGTTGTCGCCGCCCGCGGTGGCCTGGTGACCGACCGCCAGCGAAGTCCCGCCGGTGGCCTGCGTCTGCCAGCCGAACGCCTGCGCGCCCCGACCTGACGCGATCGACTCTCCGCCGATCGCCGTCGCGTGGAATGCGGCGACCGCCTGGTCGCCGATCGCCACGGCGTCCTCGTCGGTCGCGGCCGCGAAGTTGCCGATCGCCACCGAGGTGCCCATCGAGTCGGCGTTGGCCGACGCGGTGGAGGATGACTCGCCGATCGCGACCGAACGGTCGGCCGATGCGACGGAGACGTGTCCGATCGCCGTCGACAGCGCGCCCGACGCCTCGGCCCGCCAACCGAACGCCGACGCACCCGCCGCCGTGGCGAGCGACTGACCGCCGACCGCCGTGGTCGAGTTAGCGGTCGCCTGAGCGGCGCGGCCGCCGGCCCCGTCGCGATTGCCACCGATCGCGATCGCGTCACCGCCGGACGCGACGGAGGTGTTGCCAAGCGCGATGGCGTTGGAGCCGCTGGCCAGAGCCGACCGCCCAAGAGCCGTGCCGGCGAGCCCGCTGGACTGGGAGTCATCGCCAACCGCCGTCGAGCTGTCCCCGCTGGCGACGGCATTGGTGCCGACCGCCGTGCTGTTCGCGCCGGTTCCGTTGAAGTCCGGATTGTTGTTGGCCTGCATGACGGTCGCGGCCAGCGTGCCGTCGGCCATCACCGTGACCGAGCGGGTCTCACCGGCACCCAGCCCCTGGCCCAACCCCGTCAGACGATAGGAGTTCTGCGCATTGCCGAGCGTCACCTGGTTGTCGGCGGTCGCGGCGGAGCCGTTGCCAAGCGCCGTGGAGTTGACGAAGGCACCCGTCGTGGCCTGGTTGCCGACCGCCGTGGAGGTGTCGCCCGTGACGGTCGCCCCTTCGCCGACCGCGACCGAGCGCACGCCGCTCGCCGCCGCCAGATGGCCCAGCGCCGTCGCGCGCTCCGCCGTGGCTTCCGAGCGCCAGCCAAAGGCCGTGCCCGCCGTCGCCGTCGCCAGCGACTGACCGCCGACCGCCGTGGACGAGGCGCCGGTCGCCTGAGTGGCGCGGCCGGTGGCCCCGTCGCGGTTGCCACCGATCGCGATGGCGTCACCGCCGGACGCCGTGGCCGTGTTGCCGATCGCGATGGCGTTCACGCCGCTCGCCACCGAATCCTCGGCACCCGCGAAGCTCTGGTCGCCCGAAGCGGTGGACTGATGGCCAACAGCCGTGGCCATCGCACCCGTCGCATTGCTCTGCCAACCGAGCGCGGTCGCGCCCGGGGTGTTGGCGATCGTCTCGCCGCCGACCGCGGTCGTGGAGTTGCCGAGCGCCGTCGCCTGCGTGCCGACCGCCAGCGCGTCGACACCGTTGGCGTTCGCCTGGTTGCCGACGGAGATCGCGAAGTCACCGGTGGACGCCGCGTCCTGGCCGACCGCGACGCCGTTCGCGCCCGTGGTCGCTGCCCGACCGCCTACGGCCACGGAGAAGCCCTGCGCGGTGTTGGAGCCGGCACCGACGGAGATCGACTGAGCGCCGTTGGCCACGGCGTTGACGCCAACCGCCGTGGACGCGCCGCCCGTGGCCTGCGCCTGAAAGCCGTTCGCCGTCGCGCCCGAACCAGTGGCCGCGGCGTTCGTGCCGGTCGCCGTAGCGCGGTCGTTGGTCGCGGTGGCGTTGCGCCCGACCGCGGTGGACACCGGACCCGTCGCGGTGGCCGACTCACCGACGGCGGTCGAGCTTTCGCCGCTCGCCACGGCGGCGCGGCCGTTCGCGGTCGAATTTACGCCGCTCGCTTCGGCGTTCGTGCCGGTCGCCGTGGAGCGGAAGCCGCTCGCATCTGCGCCCTGGCCGAC
Organism: Sphingomonadaceae bacterium; assembly: GCA_965261015.1. Taxonomy (GTDB): domain Bacteria; phylum Pseudomonadota; class Alphaproteobacteria; order Sphingomonadales; family Sphingomonadaceae; genus CBDHCC01. The sequence continues at coordinate 1,374,222 of CBDHCC010000001.1, read as the reverse complement.
CGCCGTGCCGGCGGTGCCCGAGGCGTTCGAGTTGACGCCACATTCGGTCGAAGCCGCGCCCGTGCCGGTGTTGCACGGCGCGGTGCCGTCGGCCCAGGCCGCGGTGGAACAGGCCAGCGCGGCTCCGCTGACGGCCGTCAGCAGCGTGGCCCTGCGAATCATGTGAGTCATGTCGACATCCCCTTTCCGAATGATGAACGCGGCGTCGCCGTCGTGGGTCGGGTGACAGCACAGAGGGCGCAAAGAGGCAAGGTCGCGCGATCGGCAGTGTCCGCTAGCGCGCACAGGCCGGGCGGGCCCCGCGCCGCCCGTCCGGCCCGTCTTGACGCGACCGCCCGTGCCATGCTCACACCGCGCCACCGCCACGGAAGCCCCTTTTTGACCGAACTCCTCTCCCACGAACCCGCCACCGGCACCCTTTTCTGGCAAGGCCACAGCGGCGACGCCGACCAGGCCGTGGCGCGCGCGCGGGGCGCGTTCCAAGGCTGGGCGTCCCAGGCCTTCTCCTATCGCACCGAGACTCTTCGCCGATTCGCCAATGAGTTGCGGGGCGAACTGGACGATTTCGCCGACCGGATCGCGCGCGAGACGGGCAAGCCCTTGTGGGAGGCCACGACCGAGACCGAGGCGGTGATGCGAAAGGTCGACATCTCCGTCGCCTCCTACGCCGAACGCACGGCGCAGCGCCGGCTGGACGGGGCCGTCGGGGCGAAGAGCGCGGTGCGCCACAAGCCGCACGGGGTGCTGGCGGTGCTGGGGCCCTACAATTTCCCGGCCCACCTGCCCAACGGGCACATCGTCCCCGCCCTGCTGGCCGGCAACACGGTCGTCTTCAAGCCGTCGGAGAAGACGCCGGCCGTGGGCGAGCGGCTGGTCCAGCTTTTCCACCGCGCCGGCGTGCCGGAGGATGCGCTGATCTGCCTGCAGGGCGGGGTCGAGGTGGGCAAGGCGCTGGCGGCCCATCCGGGCATCGACGGGCTGCTGTTCACCGGATCGTCGACCACCGGCGTCGCGCTCAACCGCCAGTTCGCCGACCGGCCCGACCGCATCCTGGCGCTCGAGATGGGGGGCAACAATCCGCTGGTGGTCTGGCGCCCGGCCGACGTCGAGGCGGCCGCCGTGCTGGTCATCCAGTCGGCCTTTCTGACCGCCGGCCAGCGCTGCACGGCGGCGCGCCGGCTGATCGTGGAGGACGGCCAGGAACAGCCGCTGCTCGACGCCGTCACCCGGCTGATGAAGCGCATTCTGGTGGGCGGGCCGCACGACAGCCCGCCGCCCTTCATGGGCCCGGTGATCGACAACGAGACCGCCGAGAACCTGCAGGAAAGCTTCCTCGCCCTGATGATGAAGGGCGGGCAGCCGATCGTGCAGCTGGAGCGGCCGGACGCGGACAAGCCCTTCCTGCGGCCCGCGCTGATCGACGTGACCCGGGTGGAGCGCCGGCCCGATGTCGAGCTGTTCGGCCCGCTCCTCCAGCTGGTGCGCGTGCCGGACTTCGCCAGCGCCATCGCGGAGGCGAACGCGACGCGCTTCGGCCTGTCCGCCTCGCTGATCGGCGGGACGCCGGAGGATTACGACCGCTTCTGGTCGGGCGTGCGCGCGGGCGTCATCAACTGGAACCGGCCGACCAACGGCGCGCCGTCCAACGCGCCGTTCGGGGGCGTCGGCCTGTCGGGCAACCACCGGCCGTCCGCCTTCTACGCCGCCGACTACTGCGCCTATCCCGTGGTGTCGGCGGAGGCGCAGCAGGCGCGCGCCGCCATCGGCGTGGGGCTGGCCAACGTGGTGGGCGACCGCTGAAGCCTCGCTTCGCGGCGGCCAAGCAACACTCGATTGCGCGGCCCTCCCCCGCGCCCCATCTTCCCCCTTGAAGGAGTGGGCGATGCGTCTGTTGAGCGGCAACGATCTGGCGAGCGGCGACGTGGTCTGGTGGACCGGCGACGGCTGGTCGCGCCATGTCGAACAGGCGGTGGACGCCGGCGAGGACGCCGAGACCATCCTGGCGGTCGAGGAGGCGGAACGCCGGGTGAACGCCGCCGCCGTGGTGGACGCCGACCCGTCGCCCGCCGGCCCGCGCCCTTCGCACATCAAGGATCGGGTGCGCGCGCTGGGTCCCACCGTGCGCCCCGACCTGACGCTGAAGCCCACCGACCCGTCCGCGCTGGAGATCGCCTGATGTATCGCTATGACCAGTACGACCAGGCCCAGGTCGACGCGCGGGTGGACGAGTTCCGCGAGCAGGTGACGCGCCGGATGTCCGGCGAGCTGACCGAGGACCAGTTCAAGCCGTTGCGCCTGATGAACGGCCTCTATCTTCAGCTCCACGCCTATATGCTGCGCGTCGCGGTGCCCTATGGCTCGCTGGACAGCCGGCAGATGCGGATGCTGGCGCACGTCGCGAGGCACTACGACCGGGGGTACGCGCACTTCACCACGCGCCAGAACATCCAGTATAACTGGATCAAGCTGGACCAGACGCCCGACATTCTGGCCGACTTGGCGACGGTCGAGATGCACGCCATCCAGACCAGCGGCAACTGCATCCGCAACATCAGTTCCGACCAGTTCGCGGGGGCGGCGGCGGACGAGGTGGCGGACCCCCGGCCCTGGGCCGAGCTGATCCGGCAGTGGTCGTCCTTCCATCCGGAATTTTCCTACCTGCCGCGCAAGTTCAAGATCGCGGTGATCGCGAGCCAAGAGGATCGCGCGGCGATGCGGCTGCACGACATCGGGCTGGAGCTGAGGACACGCGACGGGCAGCTGGGCGCGCGGGTGTTCGTGGGCGGCGGTATGGGCCGCACGCCGATGATCGCCCCGGAAATCAACGAGTTCGTCCAGGCGGCTGAGATCCTGTCTTACCTGGAGGCGTGCCTGCGCGTCTACAATCGGTACGGCCGGCGCGACAATATCTACAAGGCGCGCATCAAGATCCTGATCCACGAGATCGGGGCGGACGAGTATCGCCGCCAGGTCGCCGCCGAGTGGGAGCAGGTCCGCGGGCTGGGCATCGACCCGCCGCTGGCCGAGCTGGACCGGATCGCCGCCTTCTTCGCTCCGCCCGCGTGGACGGATGGTGGCGAGGCGGACCGGTCCGATCCCGTTTTCGCCGAGTGGATCGACCGCAATACGCTGGCCCACAAACGCGCCGACCACGCGCTCGTCACGATCAGCCTGAAGCCGGTGGGCGGCATCCCGGGCGACGCCTCGGCCGAACAGATGGAGGTGGTCGCCGACTTGGCGGAACGGTTCAGCCACGACGAGGTGCGCGTCACCCACGCGCAGAACCTCGTCCTGCCGCACGTCCGGCGCGGCGACCTGCGCGCGGTGTTCGACGCGCTGGTCGCGTGCGGGCTGGCGACCGCGAACCGCGACCTGGTCACCGACATCATCGCCTGCCCCGGCCTGGACTATTGCAGCCTCGCCAACGCCCGGTCCATCCCGGTGGCGCAGCGGATCGCCGAGCGGATGGCGCCGAAGTCGGTCGCCATCGGCGAGCTGAAGCTGAAGATCAGCGGCTGCATCAACGCGTGCGGCCACCACCACGCCGGTCACATCGGCATATTGGGCGTCGACCGGAAGGGCGTGGAGAACTATCAGCTGTCGCTCGGCGGGTCGGGCGCGGAGGACGTCAGCCTGGCGAAGATCACCGGGCCAGGCTTCGACGAGGCCGGCGTGGTCGATGCGGTCGAGACCGTCACCGAACTCTATCTGGAGCGCCGCGAGGACGGCGAGCGGTTCCTGGACACCTACCGCCGGATCGGCATGGAGCCGTTCAAGGAGGCGCTGTATGGTTGAGGTGGTTTCTAGGCCTCTCCGGAACGGGAACGGGGAGGTGGCGCGCGGCGCCGAGCGCGTGACGGAGGGGTTAGCCAACCTCGCCACCACCCCTCCACCACCCCTCCCCATGCCGGGGAGGACCTTCCATGCGCGCTGATCCCGACCAGCTCGAAGCCGCGGGGTCCGCCGACCCGCTGCGCTATCGCGACGACGCCGCGCACGAAGAGCCCGCCGTGACGCTGGACGCCTTTCTGGCCCAGTCGAACGCGGCCGCCGTGCGGGTTGAGAGCGGGGAGGACGCGCGCGAGCTGCTGCCCCATTTCGATCGGTTGAAGCTGATCGAGGTCGCCTTTCCCACCTTCCGCGACGGCCGCGGCTATTCGACCGCGCGCATCCTGCGCGAGGGCGGCTATCGCGGAGAGCTGCGCGCGCAGGGCGATGTGCTGGTGGATCAGATCCGCTTTCTGCGCCGCTGCGGCTTCGACAGCTTCGCGCCCGACCAGCCGCTCGATCCCGCGGCCGTGGAGCGCGCGCTGACCCGCTACGACGACGTCTATCAGCCCGCCGCCGACGCCGCCGTCCCGATCTGGAAGCTGCGGCGTGGGTGAGGCGTTGCGGGTCCGCGACGTGATCGACGTCGGTCCGCGCTGGACCGACGCGGACGCCGCGCGCCTGAACGCCCGGTTCCAAGACGTGGACACGGCGACGATGCTGCGCGCCGTCCTGACCGAGCGGCTGGTGGGCGAGGTGGCGGCGGTGTCGTCCTTTGGCGCGGATTCCGCCGTGCTGTTGCATCTGGTGGCGCAGGTCGACCCGTCCGTGCCGGTCCTGTTCCTGGACACCGGCAAGCACTTCGGCGAAACGCTGGCCTATCGCGACCGGCTGGTCGCCGCGCTGGGTCTGACCGACGTGCGCGTGCTGGCCCCCGATCCGGTCGCGCTGGCCGCCAGGGACGAGACCGGGCTGCGCTGGTCCTACGACCCCGACGGGTGCTGCGCCATCCGCAAGGTCGAGCCGCTGGCGCGCGTCCTGGCCGGGTTCGACGCGCAGCTGACCGGGCGCAAGGGTTGGCAGTCCGCCACCCGCGCCGGCCTGCCCCGCTTCGAGGTCGACCGGACCGACGACGAGGGCCGGCTGAAGGTCAATCCGCTGGCCAGCTGGTCGGCGGACGACGTGGCCCGGCACTTCGCCCGCCACGACCTGCCCGCCCATCCGCTGGTCGCCGAGGGCTACCCGTCGATCGGCTGCGCGCCCTGCACGTCCAAGGTGCGGCCCGGCGAGGACCCGCGCGCGGGCCGCTGGCGCGGGTGGGACAAGGTGGAATGCGGCCTGCACGACGCCGTCACCCCGCTCGACGGACACAACGACCCGGTCTTCTGAGGGTGGGCGTGCAGCGCTCCTGCGCTCTCACCCCACCCCGCTCGTCCCGAGCCTGTCGAAGGCGGCTCTGTCTTTTCCACGCCCGCCAGGCCCACGTCGGCTGGCGGCAGTGAGAGTTCCGTGATCGGTAGGCTCTCCTCCCCCACCCCGCTCGTCCCGAGCCTGTCGAAGGACGGACCAGTGGCTCAGCGACGGCAACCGCCCGCAATGCCCTACCCAGCGGTCCCCTTCGACGAGCTCAGGACCAGCGGATTGGAGCGGGGGGTTCGCCTTCTGACCTGCCGTGCCCCTACCAACGCCGTGCCGGCTGAGCCTGCCCCAGAGCCCACCCGCTAAGCCCCCTCAGTCATACACCTCCGCCACCCGGCCCTCGTCCACCAGGTCGGTGAACTTGGTGGTCTGGCGGTCGAAGCGCAGGCGGGCCTTGCCGGTGGCGCCGTGGCGGTGCTTGGAAATCAGGATCTCGGTCTCGCCCCAGATCGGCTCGATCTTCGCCTTCCAGGCGTCGAAGGCGTCGTGGACCTCCGGCGGGTCGTTCGGCCCCGGCTCCTTGGGCTGCTGCGCGTTCAGGTAATAGTCTTCGCGATAGACGAACAGCACGATGTCCGCGTCCTGCTCGATCGAGCCCGACTCCCGCAGGTCCGACAGCTGCGGCCGCTTGTCCTCGCGGCTTTCCACCGCGCGGCTCAGCTGGGAGAGCGCCAGGACGGGGACGTTCAGTTCCTTGGCCATGGTCTTCAGGCCGCGGCTGATCTCGCTGATCTCCTGCACCCGGTTCTCGCGGCTGTTCGACCCGCCGGACAGCAGTTGCAGATAATCGACGATGATCAGTCCGATCCCGTGCTTCCTCTGCAACCGGCGCGCGCGGGTGTTGAGCGACCCGATCGTCAGCGCGGCGGTGTCGTCGATGTAGAGCGGCAGGTCCTGCAGCGCCACCGAAGCCCGGGCCAGATCGTGCATCTGGCTCTGCGTGATCTTGCCCATCCGCAGCTGGTCGGAACTGATCCCCGACTGTTCCGACAGCACGCGGGTGGCGAGCTGGTCGGCGGACATCTCGAGCGAGAAGAAGGCGACCTTGGCGCCCACCGACCGCGCCGGGTCGATGCCGTCGGCCACGTCGCGCATGTAGCGCTGGGCGGCGGAGAACGCGATGTTGGTGGCCAGCGATGTCTTCCCCATGCCGGGCCTGGCCGCCAGGATCAGCAGGTCGCTCGCCTGAAGGCCGCCCAGACGGCTGTTCAGGTTGTCCAGCCCCGTGGTCACCCCCGCCAGCCCGCCGCCGGCGTTGCGCGCCTTTTCCGCCAGGCTCAACGCCGCCTTGGACGCGGTGGCGAAGGTGACGGTGCTGGTCGCCCGCCCGCTGGTCTCCGCCGCCTCGTACAGCGCGCGCTCCGCCTCCTCGATCTGCACCTTGGGCTCGACGTCGGCGCCGGTGTCCATGGCGCTTTCCACCATCGTGCGACCGACCGTGATCAGCGCGCGCAGCATGTGCAGGTCGTGGACCTGGCGGGCGAAGTCGCGCGCGCCGATCACGGCGGCGGCGTTGCCCGTCAGCTTGGCGAGATAGCCCGCCCCGCCCAGCTCCTTCAAGGCGGCGTCGGCGTCCAGCAGCGGGCGCAGCGTCACCGGGTTGGCGATCATGTCGCGCGCCGTCAGCCGCCCAATCGCCTCGTAGATGCGGCCGTGCACCGGCTCGTGGAAATGGTCGGCCTTCAGCTGCTGCCCGATGTCCTCCATCAGGCGGTTGTCGATCATCAGCGCGCCCAACAGCGCCGCCTCCGCCTCGATATTCTGGGGCAGCTGGGGGGCCTCGGGCGTGTCGATTCGGCTGAGCAGTTCCATCGCGGGCGACCGTGGACCGGCATGCCCCGGCGGACAAGTTGGCGGATCGGGGGACAGGCTGTGGACGGCTGTGGACAAGTTGGCCCACCCTTTTCACCGCCCCGATCCGCCCGTAACGCCGGTCGGGTGAGCGACCCGCGCCTCTTGGACGTCCAGCTGGACGAGGACACGATCCGGTCGCGCAATCCGGAGGTCGAGCAGGAACGCCGCGTCGCCGTGTTCGACCTGTTGGAGCGCAACCACTTCGAACCGGTCCGCCCGACCGCCCAGTCCTTTACCGGCCCCTATCGCCTGCGCCTGTCGATCCCCGACGGCCGGCTGTCGCTCGCGGTCGCGGACGAGGGCGGCGCGCCCCTGGAGACGCACCTGTTGTCCATGGCGCGCTTCAAGCGGCCGATCCGCGAATATCACGCGATCTGCGACCGCTATTTCAACGCCGTGCGCCAGTCGACCGCGCACGAGATCGAGACGATCGACATGGCCAGGCGCGCGATCCACGACCGCGCGGCCGAGCTGCTGGCCGACGCGCTGGCCGGCAAGATCGTGCTGGACCACCCCACCGCGCGGCGGCTGTTCACGCTCATCAGCGCGCTGCACATCCGGGGCTGACGATGGACGAGGCCACGCTGTCCCGCCTGCACCGCGCCGCGCTGGCCGTGCGCGCCCACGCGCACGCGCCCTATTCCGGCTTCCACGTCGGCGCGGCCGTGCTGCTGACCGACGGGGAGGTCGTGGTCGCCGCGAATATGGAGAACGCGTCCTACGGCCTGTCGCTGTGCGCGGAGGCGCTGGCGCTGGGCGCCGTCACCGCGCGGGGCCGACTGGCCGACGTGGCCGGCGTGCTGGTCACCGGCGGGTTCGCGGCGGCCGCCGGACCGGGCGATCCGGTGACGCCGTGCGGCCGCTGCCGCCAGCTGCTGGCCGAGACGGCGGGCGTGGCGGGCCGCGACTTCGCGGTGGTCGCGACCGACCTCTCCGGCACCGCGCGCGTCGGCCACCCGGTCAGCGGCTGGCTGCCCCACGCTTTCGCCCTGACCGAGCGGACATGAGCCGGCGGACCCGCTGGCTGCTGGCGCTGGCCGCGATCGCGGTCGCCGCCGTGCTGGGCTGGCGCTGGGCCGACGGCTGGGCGCCGGACCGCGCGCGGTATCCGGTGCAGGGATTCGAGACCGATCCCGACGCGGCGGCGCTCGACTGGGCGGCGCTGAAGGGCCGGGCGGACTTCGTCTATCTGGACGCCACGGACGGCGCGCGGGGGTCGCGCCGCAACTTCCTGCGCGTGGCGCGGCAGGCGCGCGCGGCCGGGCTGTCGGTCGGCGCGGTCCACCGCTTCTCATTGTGCGTGCCGGGCCGGGAGCAGGCGACGAACCTACTGGCCCACCTGCCGCGCGAAGGCACCGACCTGCCGCTGGCGGTGGCGCTGGACGGCGCGGGCTGTCCCGGCTGGCCACCGACGGACCGGCTGGTGGCCGAGGTCGCGGCGTTCCTGGCGGTCGCGGAGGCGGGGCGCGACGATCCGGCGATCCTGCAACTGGCGCCCGACATCCAGCGGCGCTATCCGCTGGCCGACCGGCTGGACCGGCCGCTGTGGCTGGAACGCGCCTTTCGCCAGCCCTCGGGCGCGCGGACCTGGGAGCTGTGGCTGGCCAATCCGGACCGCCGCGTGCCGGGCGTCGACCGCCCGCTCGCCTGGTCGGTCGCACGGCCGGACGAAAGGGGGGAGTGACGCCGTGACCGTGATGTCCGACCGCTGGATCCGCGACCGCGCCACGCGCGACGGCATGATCGAGCCCTTCGTGGAGGGCCAGCGGCGCGACGGCTGCATCTCCTACGGCCTGTCCTCCTACGGCTATGACGCGCGGGTGGCGGACGAGTTCAAGATTTTCACCAACGTGGATTCCGCCGTGGTGGACCCGAAGGACTTCGCCGCCAACAGCTTCGTCGATCGCAAGACCGACTGCTGCATCATCCCGCCCAACAGCTTCGCGCTCGCCCGGACGGTCGAGTATTTCCGGGTGCCGCGCGACGTGCTGGTGATCTGCCTGGGCAAGTCCACCTATGCGCGCTGCGGCATCATCGTGAACGTCACGCCGCTGGAACCGGGCTGGGAGGGGCACGTCACGCTGGAGTTCTCCAACACCACGCCCCTGCCCGCCCGGGTCTATGCCAACGAGGGCGCGTGCCAGTTCCTGTTCCTGGCGGGCAACGAGCCGTGCGAGGTGAGCTACGCGGATCGCGCGGGCAAATATATGGGACAGCGCGGCGTGACGCTGCCGAAATTGTGACGGCCACCCCCTTGACAAAACGAACCGGTTAGGATAGCTGCCCGATCGTTGCCGATGCGGCGGGGCCGAAGACGTCCGGACCTGTCGCGGTGGCGACCGCCGTTGGGCGGGGGGTAGCATCCCTGCCGAGCACACGAACGGCGATCGGCCGGTGCGAAGCGTTCGGGGTCAGTCAGCCAACGCGTTGCATCATCGTCCCACTCCCGCCGAGCGGACCTCTCCTTTGGGGGATAGCCGCCTCGTCCGGACGGGACCGCGTCTGGGATCAACCGGGTCCGACCCTATAGACCCGCCGTCCGCGAGACGCCCCGCCAGCCGGTCCGGGAGACGACCGCCTCACCGTCCGAAGTCCGGCGCCCCCTCGTGACAGGACCGGGGTGCCCCCTTCCAACCCGAGCGTCCGGGGTCCGACGCACCGGCCGATCCGCCATTCGCCCACCCCATTGCCGCGTTCCCCCAGCCCCGGCCGCGCCCCAGCGCGAGCCGGCGCTTCGCGTGGGCGACGTGAGGGTGGCGGGGCGTGGGGAGGGGCGTGGCGTAGGTATGGCGGCCTCTCCCACCCCCGCTCGTCCTGAGCCTGTCGAAGGACGTATCAATGGCTCAGCCATGTCGACCGCCGGCAGGCCCCACCCAGCCGCTTTCGACAGACTGAGCTCGAGCGGATTGGGGCCTGGGGCAGAACCGCTCTCGACAGGCTCAGACCGAGCGGATCGGGAGCGGGGAGTTCTGCGTCCGACTCGCTCAGCCTGACTGGGTTTTGGGGCGCCCCCCCCCACCGGCACCCCCTACCCCTCGGCCCAAGCGCGCAGGCGGCGGCCCACGCGGCGGCGGACCAGTTCGGTCGACAGCGCGGCGGCGGCCGCCCAGGCGATCGCCCACCAGAGCGGGTTGGTGCGGCCAAAGCCGATCAGCCACACCGCCGCCAGGCCAAAGGCGTAGAACGCGAAGTGCGAGCGCATCGACAGGGTGACGCGCAGCGGGCGATGCAGAGGGGTCGCGGCCGCCCCGTCGCCCGGCGCTCGGTCCACCAGCTCCACCGCGCCGCGGCCGACCGATCGGAAGGGGTCGGTGCGCGGCCGTTCGAACCCCTCGCCGCGCTCGAACAGCGCGCTGCCCGGCGCGCGCCGGGTCACGACGAAGCGGCCGCCCAGGCCCTCCACGATGCGCTCGAACGCGGCCGGTCCCAGCGCGCCGCCGTCGATCCGATAGACGAGCACGCCGGTCGTCAGCGATCGCAGCTCCAGCGGCCCGCCACGCCACGCGCCCGCGCCGCTCACCGCTTGGAGCGCCGCCCCTGGTGGCGGATGTTCGCCGGCCGGCCGCGCTTGCCCCGCTTGTGCTTGTCGGGTCGGTCCCGCCGCTCGCCCCCGCCCTCCGCCGCGTCGGGAAGCGCGAAGCGCAGGCCGCCCGACACCGGATTGGCCTCCGCCAGCCGCAGCTCCAGCCGGTCGCCCAGCGCGTAGGTGGTGCCCGTGTCCTGCCCCTCCAGCCGATGGAGCGCGGCGTCGTGGCGGAAGAACTCAGCCCCCAGATCGCGGATCGGCAGCAGGCCGTCGCCGCCCAGCCCTTCGATGGTCGCGAACAGGCCGAAATTGGTGACGCCGGTGATCCGGACCTCCATCACCTGCCCGACGCGGTCGGACAGGTAGGCCGCGACATAGCGGTCCACCGTGTCGCGCTCCGCCTCCATCGCGCGGCGTTCGGCGGCGCTGATCCGCTCCCCCAGCCGCTCGAACCGATCGCCTTCGCCCGGCCCCAGCCCACCCGGCCCCAGGCTGTAGGCGCTGACCAGCGAGCGGTGGACGAGCAGGTCGGCATAGCGGCGGATTGGCGAGGTGAAGTGGCCATAGCTGCCCAGCGCCAGCCCGAAATGGCCCGCGTTCTTCGGCGCGTAATAGGCGGCCGTCTGGGTGCGGAGCACCTGTGTCGTGGTCAGTTCCTTCACCGTCGGGTCGTCGCCCACCCGCTCCAGCACCCGGTTGAAGGTCGCGGGCCGGATCACCTGGCCCAGCGTGAAGGGCACGTCGAAGCTGTCGAGATACTCCTTGAGCGCCACCAGCTTTTCGCGCGTGGGCGGTTCGTGGACTCGGTACATCACTGGAGCGGCGCGCGCCTCCAGCGCCTTGGCGGCGGCGACGTTGGCCGCGATCATATAGTCCTCGACCAGCCGGTGCGCGTCCAGCCGCTCGCGCGCCGCGACGGAGGTGATGACGCCCGCCTCGTCCAGCACCACGCGGCGTTCGGGCAGGTCCAGGTCCAGCGGCTCGCGGGTGTCGCGCGCCTTCTTGAGCGCACCCCAGGCGGCCCAGAGCTGGCGCAGCGGCTGAACGAGAGCGTGGTCGGCGGTCCCGTCGATCGCCGCCTGCGCGTCCTCGTACGCGATCGTCGCCGCGATCCGCACGCGGGCGCGGCTGAAACGGTGGCCCAGCACCCGGCCATCCTTCGCCAGCGTCAGGTGGCAGGCGAGCGCGGCGCGGTCCTCGCCCTCCGACAGAGAGCAGACGCCGGCCGACAGCACCTCGGGCAGCATCGGCACCACCCGGTCGGGAAAATAGACGCTGTTGCCGCGCTTGGCCGCCTCGCGGTCCAGGTCGCTGCCCGGACGGACATAGAAGGAGACGTCGGCGATCGCGACCACGGCCCGGAACCCGCCGGCATTGGCCGGATCGTCGTCCGGCTCCGCCCAGATCGCGTCGTCGTGGTCCCGCGCGTCGGCGGGGTCGATGGCGACGATCGGCAGGTGGGTCAGGTCCTCGCGCGGGTCGCCCCCGGAACCGCCTAGGTCGCGCTCGGCCGACCGCTCCGCCTCCTCCAGCACGGCGTCGGGAAAGATGTGCGGGATCTCGTGCTTGTGGATCGCGACCAGGGAAAAGGAGCGCGGCGCGAAGGGATCGCCCAGCCGCTCCACCACCTTGACGGAGCGTCCGGCGGGTTCGGCCAGCACCAGCTCGCCCGCCTCCGCGCCCCCGGCGTCGGAGACCATCCAGTCGCGCCGCGCCGACTTCTCGACCGGCCGCAGCACCCAGCGGTCGCCCTCCTGGGCGAGCACGCCCATCACCTGCTCGGCGGCGGGCGCGATCTTTTTCATAACGTGCGCGGTCCAGCCGCGCCCCCGCTCCTCCGTGCGCGCCAGCACCCGGTCGCCCAGGCCCAAGGCACCGCGCTTGCCCTTCTTTTCCACCACGCGCAGCTTGGGCGGCGGGCCGTCGGCCTCCCACCGGTCGGGCACGGCGATCGGCTGGTCGCCATCGACTTCGACCACCCGCAGCACGGTCACCTTGGGCACGCCGCCCATCGCGTGGAACGCGCGGCCGGGCGACCCGTCGATCAGCCCCTCGTCCGCCATGTCCTTCAAGAGCGCCTTCAGCTGGATCTTGGCGGCACCGGACAGGCCAAAGGCCCGCGCGATCTCCCGCTTGCCGGCGGGCTGTTCGGAGGCGGCGATGAAGTCGAGGATCTGCTGCCGGGAGGGCAGGTCGGGGGCGCTCATGGCGTCGGGGTAGCGGACGGCGGGGATAGAGGCCAGCGGGCGGATCGTGGCCGCCGCCCAAGGTCGGCCTAGCGACGCAGCAGGATCAACTGATCCTCGAAGGCGGGCTGGTTCAGCAGCGCCTCGCGGGTCATCGGCACCACACCTTCCTCGAACGTGATCAGGTTCAAGCCAAAGCCCTGCGCCGTCAGCTCGTCGAGAAAGCCGCCGGGGTCCGGGTAGCGGCAGGCGGCGAACTCCACCACGATCGTCATGGAACGCCCCTGTGCCAAGACGCCCTCCATGCCGGCCCAGACGGCTTGCTCCGCCCCCTCGACATCGATCTTTATAAGGTCGGCGTCGAGCAGGTCCGGGTCGGCGTCCATCCTTCGCATTTCGATCGGAAAGCGCGCGTTCGGCGCATCGGCGGGCACCAGGGTGGCGTTCTTCGGCTGGTCGTCGCTGGCCGCGAGCCCCGCCGCGCCCGCCATGTCGCTCAGCGCCACGGGATGCACGGTGCTGCGCGCGGCAAAGCCGTTCACCTCCAGACTGTCGCTCAGCTTGCGCGCCAGCAAAGGGTTGGGCTCAAAGGCGTGAACCGTTCCGGCCGGACCGACCAGGTCGGCGAGGAGGACCGTGAAATAGCCCAGATTGGCGCCCACATCGACGACCTTCATGCCCGCCCGCGTGTTCGCGACCAGCGCCTCGGTGTGCCACATCTCCCAATAGCCATCGAGCATCAGGTGCGGTGCCAATCCCACGTCGCGCGTGTCCACGAACATCTTGTAGCGGCCGAGCACGCGGCACAGCGCGGCACCCTCGCCGAGATAGGCGGTCCGGCACAGGCCCCGGATCACCGCCTCGTTCTGAGCCCGACGATAGGTCGCCAGGTCGGCCAGGTCGAAGAAGCCGACCCGCCCGGAGCGCGTATCGCGTGGAGCCTGGCGGCGGTCTTTGGCCTTGCGCCCGGAGCCGCGATTGCGAAACATGCCCATTGTCTGATCCCTCCTTGTCGCTCACGGCGTCTGGCGAAGCGGCACGGCGAACTCAAGCCGCAGCTGGAACTCGGGAGAAGGCGAGGCGATGCTGTCTTTTCCAGACCCGACAGGCCCACGTCAGCGGGCGGCAGTACGAGGTCCGTGATCGGTGTGCTCTCCTTCTCCACCTCGCTCGTCCTGAGCCTGTCGAAGGACGTACCAGTGGCTCAGCGACGGCGACCGTCCGCAAAGCTTTACCCAACGTCCCCTTCAACAGGCTCAGGACGAACGGATCGGAGGTTAGGGGTTCAACGCGCGGCTGACTGCGGTTCTCGGACGAAGGAAGTAGTGGGTTTGCAAAGGATGTAATCACCAAAAGCGAGGATGGTCCCCCGAGGCTTCACGCCCACCTCACCCCCGCCGCCAGGCCACCAGCAGATTGTTGGCCGGCATGGCGGTCACCGTCGCCAGCCTCAGCCCCGCCGCCTGCGCGCAGGTCGTGACGTCCGCCAGCCGGCGCACCCCCCAGACCGGGTCGCGGGCGCGCAGCGTCTCGTCGAACGCCAGGTTGGACGGCGCGGGGTCCACTCCGTCCTGCCAGAAGGGGCCATAGACGATCAGCGGGCCGCCCGGTGGCAGCACGGCCGCCGCACCCGCCACCAGCGCCTCCGTCGCGGCCCAGGGGCTGATATGGAGGAGGTTGACGGCCAGCACGGCATCGGCGTGTCCGATGGGCCAGGGCCGCCGCACGTCCAGCCGGACGGCGGCGCGCAGATTGGGCGAGGGTCGCGCGGCCCTCCAGGCTTCGATGGAGGCGAGCGCGTCCTCGTCCGCGTCGCTCGGCCGCCAGGTCAGCTCGGGGAAACGCCGGGCGAAATGGACCGCGTGCTCGCCGGTCCCGCTCGCCACCTCCAGCACGCAGCCGGTGGCGGGCAGGATCGGGCGCAGCGCATCGGTCAGGGGGTCGCGGTTGCGCGCGGCGGCGGGCGCGTGCCGAACGCCCGGGGCCGGATGCCACGGCCGCGGATCGGTCATCGCCGGCGGATCGCTGCGACGACCAGCCACAGCAACAGACCCGCCGGGCCGGCCAGAAAGGTCAGGATCAGGATCGGTGCCTGCCACCCGCGCGCCAGCCCCGTCGCGTCCGCCCGCTCGGCGATCCAGCAGCCGACGAACAGGTCGAACGCCAAATAGTGCGTCCAACCCACGGTCACCCCGCCGTCGGTCGCGAAGATCGCGCGCACGCCGGCGATGGAGGTGAAGTCGGCGGCCGGCCCCTCGCCGAACCCGACGGTCAGCGCCCAGACCAGCGCGGCCGCGTAGAACAGGCAGAGCGCGCCCACGACGCCGCCGCGCAGCACCGGCACCACCCGGTCGCGCCAGGGCAGCGCGATCAGCGCGGCCCAGGCGATCAGCGCCAGCAGGTTCAGATGGGCGAAGGCGAAGGGCCAGCTGAAGACCCAGCTCATCGCGGGCCGCCCTGCCCGGCCCGCAGGCGCCGGGCGCGCAACCACATCTCCGCCCGCTGCGCCGTCACCAGGCCGACGGCCAGCGCGATCAGCGGATCGGTCACGGCGGCGGGGTCGACCACGCCAAGCATCCCGCTGTCGACCAGCGCCCGGCCGCCCACCTTCGCGATCACCAGCACGCCCAGGAAGACGAGCGCGGCGGGCGAGGTCGCCTGGGTGAGCGCGCCGGTGTCGGGGTCCCGCGCGATCCGCATCGTCTTGCCGCGCTGCCACCCGAGCGCCGCGCCGACCGCGAGCGCGACCGCGCAGGCGAGCCAGACGGGCGCGCTGGGCGGGGCGGCGGTGAACAGCGCGGCGGCCGCGCCGGCGATCACGACCGGCACGATCCACAGGCGACCGGGCTTCAGCGGCTGTTCGCGTCCCATCCGTCGCCAGCGGAGCGCCAGCACGACGGCGATCACGAACAGCCCGATCGCGGTGCCGAGCCAGCTGCCGGGCTGTTGCGGCGTCACGCCGTCATTCGGCCGCGACGGCGGGTGCTGGAGCCTGCCAGGTCAGCACCGGCTTGCGCGCGGCGCGGGTCTCGTCCAGCCGGCGGCGCGGGGCGAAGGCGGGCGCGTGCTTCAGGCTCTCGTCGCCCGCCTTCGCGCGTTCGGCGACGGAGCGGAAGGCCAGCAGGAACTCGTCGAGCGCGGCCTTGCCCTCCGTCTCCGTCGGTTCGACCAGCATCGCGCCGTGGACGACCAGCGGGAAATACATGGTCATCGGGTGATAGCCCTCGTCGATCAGGCCCTTGGCGAGGTCCAGCGTGGTCAGGCCGCCGCCAAAGCCCCGGTCGCTGAACAGCGCCTCGTGCATGCACGGTCCGCTGTCGGCGAAGGGGGCGTCCAGCACGTCCTCCATCGAGCGGAGCACGTAGTTGGCGTTCAGGACCGCGTCCTCGGCCACCTGCCGCAGCCCGTCCGCGCCGTGGGACAGGATGTAGGTGAGCGCGCGGGTGAACATGCCCATCTGGCCGTGAAAGGCGGTCATGCGGCCGAAGCTGTCGCCGTCCGCCGCCGTCTCCTCCTCGACCAGCTCGAAGCGATCGCCGCCTGCCCCCGCCTCTGATCCGCGGTCGCGCGTGACGTAGGGCAGCGGCGCGAAGGGGGTCAGCGCCTCCGACAGCACCACCGGCCCCGACCCCGGACCGCCGCCGCCATGGGGCGTGGAAAACGTCTTGTGCAGGTTGATGTGCATGGCGTCGACGCCCAGGTCGCCCGGCCGAACGCGCCCGACGATGGCGTTGAAATTGGCCCCGTCGCAATAGACGAAACCGCCGGCCGCATGGACCAGCTCGCTGATCGTGTGCAGGTCGGGCTCGAACAGGCCGCAGGTGTTCGGGTTGGTGATCATCACCGCCGCGATGTCGGGGCCCAGCCGAGCCTTCAGCGCGTCCAGGTCGACGCGCCCACCGGGCGTGGCCGGAATCTCCTCGACCCGGTAGCCGGCGAAGGCGGCGGTGGCGGGGTTGGTGCCGTGCGCGCTTTCGGGCACCAGCACGACCTCGCGCGCGTCGCCGCGCGCCTCCAGCGCCGCGCGGATCGCCAGGATACCGCACAGTTCGCCATGCGCGCCCGCCTTCGGGCTCATAGCCACCGAGTGCATGCCGGTCAGCGTCACCAGCCAGTGCGCCAGCCGGTCGATCACCGCCAACGCGCCCTGCACCGTGTCCACCGGTTGCAGCGGGTGGATGTCGGCAAAACCGGGCAGCCGCGCGATCCGCTCGTTCAGGCGCGGATTGTGCTTCATCGTGCAACTGCCCAGCGGGAACAGGCCCAGGTCGATGCCGTAATTCTGGCGGCTGAGGCGCGTGTAATGCCGCACCGTCTCCGGCTCGCTCAGCCCCGGCAGGTCCAGCGGGCGGCGACGCTCGTGCCCGCCCAGCCGACTTTTCACCTTGGGGGTCGGCGGCAGGTCGACGCCGGTGGTGTCGGCCGATCCGATCTCGAAGATCAGCGGCTCTTCCAGCATCAGGGCCTTATTGCCCGTGGCGGTCATGGCGGTGTCCTTTTCCGGCAGCGGGGTCACGGGCTCGGTCGTGCGGCCCTCGCGCAGCATGCTCATGACACAGTCTCCTCCAGGGCCTCCTCCAGGGCTTGGGCCAGCGCCTCCACATCCTCCCGCGTGGTGGTCTCGGTGACGGCGACCAGCAGGCCGTCCGCCAGCGCGGCGTCACCGGGATAAAGCCGACCCAGCGACACGCCGCCCAGCACGCCCCGGTCCGCCATCGCGCGCACCGCGGCGCGCGCGTCCGACGGCAGGATCAGCGTGAATTCATTGAAGAAGCTGTCGTTCAGCACCCGGACACCGGGCACCCTGCCCAGCCGGTCCGCCGTCCGCACCGCCATGGCATGGTTCAGCGCCGCCAAGTCCGACAGGGCCTTGCCGCCCAAGAGCGTCATGTGGATCGAGAAGGCGAGCGCGCAGAGGCCCGAGTTGGTGCAGATGTTGCTGGTCGCTTTCTCGCGGCGGATGTGCTGTTCGCGGGTCGAGAGCGTCAGCACGAAGCCGCGCTGGCCCGCCGCGTCCACCGTCTCCCCGCACAGCCGGCCGGGCATCTGGCGCACGAATTTCTGCTGGCAGGCGAACAGGCCGACATACGGCCCGCCGAAGTTCAGGCCGACGCCCAGCGACTGCCCCTCCCCCACCACGATGTCCGCGCCCTGGGTGCCGGGCGGCTCGATCAGGCCGAGCGCCACCGGCTCGGTGACGACGGCGATCAACAGCGCGCCGTGCCTGTGCGCCGCCTCGGCGATCGGACGCAGGTCGGTGAGGCGGCCCAGGATGTCCGGATATTGCACGACCACGGCCGAGGTGTTGTCGTCGATCGACGCGATCAGCGCGTCCACATCCGGCGCCGCGTCCAGCGTCAGCGCCGCCTCCACCAGCGTCTCGCCCGTGAAGCGCGCCATCGTGCGCGCGACGCTGGCATAGTGGGGGTGCAGGCCGGGCGCGAGGACGGCGCGCGACCGCTTGGTGACGCGGCCGGCCATCGCGATCGCCTCCCAGCAGGCGGTCGAACCGTCGTACATCGACGCGTTGGCGACGTCGCAGCCGGTGAGGCGCGCCACCTGGGTCTGGAACTCGAACAGCACCTGCAACGTGCCCTGCGCGATCTCCGGCTGGTAAGGCGTGTAGGCGGTCAGGAACTCGCCGCGTTGGATCAGGTGGTCGACCGACGCGGGGACGTGGTGGCGATAGGCACCCGCGCCCAGGAAGAAGGGCACGTCGCCCGCGACCATGTTCCGGGCGGCGAACCCGCGCATCTCGCGCTCCACCGCCATCTCGCCGGCGTGCATCGGCAGGCCGGCGATGGGCTCGGCCAGGCGGGCGTGGTCCGGAACGTCGACGAACAGGGCGTCGATGTCGGGCGCGCCGATGGTGGCCAGCATCGACTGGCGGTCGGCGGGAGTGAGCGGCAGGTAGCGCATTCTAGTGTCTCCTCCCCTCCCCTTAAGGGGAGGGGCTTCGTCGGTCACAAGCTCTCCACGAACGTCTTGTACGCGCCCTCGTCCATCAGCGCGTCCAGCTCGCCCTCGTCGGACAGCGTCATGGTCCAGAACCAGCCCTCGCCTTCCGGGTCGGTGTTCACGAGCGACGGGTCGTCGTCCAGCGCCGCGTTGCCCTCGACCACCGTGCCCGACGCGGGCGCGTAGATGTCGGACGCCGCCTTGACGGACTCCACGACGGCCGCCTCCTTGCCCCGGGTCAGCGACGCGCCGGCGGCGGGCACTTCGGCGAAGACGACATCGCCCAGCTGGCCCTGGGCGTAGTCGGTGATCCCGCAGCGCGCGGTGTCGCCGGTGACCTCGATCCATTCGTGCTCTTTGGTGAAGCGTCTCATGCGGGGGCCTTCTTGCGATGATAGCGGTGGGGGACGAAGGGCATGGCGGCGACCGTGGCGCGGTGCAACTTACCCCGTTGGGTCAGGGTAATGGCCGTGCCCGGCCGGGCGAGTGCCGTCGGCAGATAGGCCATCGCGATCGGCCCGCCGACCGACGGCGCGAACCCGCCCGACGTGACCTGGCCCACCGTCGAGCCCTCACCGTCCAGCACCGCCGCGCCCTCGCGCACCGGCTGGCGACCCTCGACCGTCAGGCCGACCCGCTTCTGCACCGAACCTTGGACCAGTTCCATCCGGATGCGGTCGGCCCCGGAGAACCCGCCCTCCTCCCGCCGCCGCTTGCCGATGGCGAAAGCCAGGTCGGCGGCGACCGGCGTCGTGTGCTCGTCCAGATCGTGGCCGTAGAGCGGCAGCCCCGCCTCCAGCCGCAGCGAATCGCGCGCGCCCAGACCGATCGGCTTGACCTCCGGCTCGGCCAACAGGGCGTCGGCGAACGCCTCGGCCGCGTCGGCCGGCAGCGAGATCTCGAAGCCGTCCTCGCCAGTGTAGCCCGACCGGCTGATCCACAGGTCGGTGCCATTCCAGGCGAAGGCCCCGGCGGTCAGGAAGGTCAGCGCCTCGACGCCGGGGACCAGCCGGGCGAGCGCGTCGACGGCCTTGGGTCCCTGCAGGGCCAGCAGCGCGGCGTCGTCCAGGTGGTTGAGCGTGACGGCATCGGGCAGGCACTCGCGCAGATGGGCCATGTCGTCCCACTTCGTCGCCCCGTTCACGACCAGATACAGCCCGCTCTCCCAACGGGTCACCATCAGGTCGTCCAGGATGCCGCCACCGTCGTCCAGCAGCAGCGAGTAGCGCAGGTGGTTCGGCTTCAGCGTCGCCAGGTCGGCCGGCAACACCGCCTCCAGCGCCGCGTCCAGCCCCTCGCCCGACAGGTGGAGCTGCCCCATATGGCTGACATCGAACAGCCCGGCGGCGTCGCGGGTCCACAGATGCTCGGCCATCACGCCGTCATATTGCACCGGCATGTCATAGCCGGCGAACGGCACCATCCGCGCGCCGTGCCGCCGGTGCCATCCGTCCAGCGGCAGGGACAGCGCCTCGTCTGGCGCGCGGTCGTCGGCCAGCTCGTCGGGCGTCTGGTCGGCGGAGGTCTGGACGGGGGGGTGGGCCATGGACGAACTCCGCGCAGGGACGCTCGGACCGGTGCGACTCGCGCCGCCCGCTCCAACCCCCTCTGTCGCGGAACCTGAGAGTTTCGCCAAGCACGCTCGGCTTACCCCGTCGGTGGGGAGCGGCGCGACGCCACCCCCGCTTTCCAGAGTGTCCCGTGAACGGCCGCGCGGTCCCGATTGCCTGAGAGTTTCCGGGGCGGTTGCTCCTTCGGCGGAGGGGCGTCGCCACCCCCCGCTCTCCCGCGCGCCCGCGCCGGCGGACCGGCGGGACGGGCAGGGTTCTGTGACGGCGCGGCGACCGAGTCAATGCGTCCGACTTCTCAGTTGAACCCGTAGGACCCCATTCGCCGTCATCCCAGCGAAAGCTGGGATCTCAGGCCGCTTCGGACCCACTCTCCAGCACGTCGTTCCACCCCGGATTGACCGCTTCGATCCGCTCGATCTTCCAAGCCCGCTTCCAGGCCTTCATCGCTTTCTCGCGCGCGATCGCCTCTTCGATCGTGGCGTGCTCCTCGGCGAGCACGAGGCGCGTGCAGTTGTAGCGTCGGGCAAAGCTGGAGCCGCGCCCGGTGCGATGTTGCTCCATTCGGCCCAGGAGGTCGGACGTGACGCCTATGTAGAGCACGCCGTGCGGCCGGTTCGTGATGATGTAGGTCCAGCCGCCCCGCGCCATGTGGCCTTAGCCTTTGGGGGATGCCAGCGTTCGCTGGCATGACGGGTCAAGCAGCACCCGCGCCACGCCCCTCACCGCGTCGCGTTGTACGCCAGCTGCTCGTCCGTCAGCTGGAACCCCACCAGCAGCTCGAAGGTCGCGCGCTCCACCGCGGCGCGCACTTCCGGCACGGCCAGCGGGTCGATCGCCGCCTCCGCCTCGCCCGACTTGCGCCGGCGCGTGATCTGCGCGCGGATGTCGTCCGGCAGGGTCGCGGCGGCGCGGTCGACCCGCGCGCCGGCGGTCATCGTCGTCTCCGCGCGCGGCTGGCCGGCGGCGAAGGCGAGCGTCGCCTGCCCCACCCGCTTGGCGACCACCACCCGGCCGCCCTGCACCATCGTGGCATAGACGGGCAGCGTCACCGTGCGAGCGCCGGTGGCGTCCGCTCGCCGCGCCGCGACCGTGTAGGTGGCGTTGGCCGCGATCTGCGCCCCCTCCTCCACGCAGGCGGAACGCAGCGCGGTGATCGCGCCGACCACGTCGATCGCGGCCGCGTCGGTGCGGCCGGGCGCCAGCAGCGTCACGTCGCCGGTTCCGGTCGGCACGGACACCAGCGGGCAGGCGGAGCGCGTCGCGGTGATGCCGGACGCCGTCACGTCGCCGTCGCTGGCGCATCCGACCAGCGTGGCGGAACCGGCGAGGGCCAGGAGGACGGTGCGCAGGTGCGTCATGGGTCGGGCTCGGCAAGGGTCGGGGCGGCGGCTTTCGCACCTCGGCGCGATGGCGTAAAGAGCCAGGAATGACGCCCTCCTCCGCCGACACTCTCGCTCCCCCCACCCGCGAACGGCCGCCCATCGAGCTGCTGGTGGCCGCCCCGCGCGGCTTTTGCGCGGGCGTCGACCGGGCGATCCAGATCGTGGAGCTGTCGCTCGAACGCTGGGGCGCGCCCGTCTATGTCCGGCACGAAATCGTGCACAACGCCTTTGTCGTCGACGGGCTGAAAGCGAAGGGCGCGGTGTTCGTCGAGACGCTGGACGAGGTGCCCGACGGCGTGCCCGTCGTGTTCTCCGCCCATGGCGTGCCCAAGGCCGTGCCGGCCAAGGCGGAGGCGCGGGGCCTCACCTATCTCGACGCGACCTGCCCGCTGGTCAGCAAGGTCCATCGCCAGGCCGAACGGCTGGTCAAGGACGGGCGGCACATCCTGTTCATCGGCCATGCCGGCCATCCGGAGGTCGTGGGCACCTTCGGCCAGGTCGCGCCCGGCGCGATGACGCTGGTGGAGACGGAGGCGGACGCGGCCGCCGTTCAGCCGCCGGCGGGCGAGGCGCTGGGCTTCCTGACCCAGACCACTTTGTCCGTCGACGACACGGCGGCCATCGTCGCGACGCTCCAGCGGCGCTTCCCCGACATCCAGGGCCCGCGCGGAGAGGACATCTGCTACGCCACGTCGAACCGTCAGGCGGCGGTCAAGGCGATCGCGGCGGCCTGCGACCTCTTGTTCGTGATCGGCGCGCCCAACAGCTCCAACTCCGTGCGGCTGGTCGAGGTGGCGGAGCGAGAGGGCACGGCGGCGCGCCTCATTCAGCGCGCCGAGGACCTGCGGCCCGAATGGCTGGACGGGGTCGGCACGCTGGGCATCACGGCCGGGGCCAGCGCGCCCGAGGTGCTGGTCCAAGAGGTGATCGCGCGGGTCGGCCGCTGGCGCGCGGTTACCGAGCGCGCGGTGGTCACGGCCGAAGAGCGCATCGCCTTCAAGCTGCCGCGCGACCTGTCCGCCGCCGCCTGAGGCGGGCCCGTGGCCGTCTATACCCGGGTGCCGGTGGACGCGCTCGCCCGGTTCCTGGCCGGATTCGACGTGGGCGGACTGGTGTCGGCCAAGGGCATCGCGGAAGGGGTGGAGAACACCACCTATCTGATCGACACCGCCGCCGACCGCTTCGTCCTGACGCTGTACGAAAAGCGCGTGGCCGCCGCCGACCTGCCCTACTTCGTGGCGCTGGCCGACGATCTGGCGGCGGCGGGCCAGCCGGTGCCCGCCGTGGTCCGGGACCGCACCGGCCAGGCGATCGGCACGCTGGGCGGGCGCCCGGCCTGCCTCTACCGCTTCGCGCCAGGCGTCGGGCCGGACACGCCCGACGAGGCGCAGGCGCGCGCGGCCGGAGAGGCGCTGGGGTCCATGCACCGCGCGCTCGCCCGCTTCGCGCCCGTCCGGCCCAATGCGCTCGGCCCGGCGGCGTGGCGGCGGTTGGCGGGCGATCTGGGCGCGGATCTCGACCGGATCGAGCCGGGGTTGGCCGGCGTGGTGGCGGATGCGCTCGACCGGCTGGAGGGCGGCTGGCCGGACGACCTGCCGCGCGGCACGATCCACGCGGACCTGTTTCCCGACAACGTGCTGATGCTGGGCGATCGCGTGTCGGCCGTGATCGACTGGACCTTCGCGTGCACGGACATCCGCTCCTACGACCTGGCGATCGCGCACGGGGCGTGGGCCTTTGACGGCGAGGGCCGGCGCTACGACCCGGCGGTCGGCGCGGCGCTGGTCGCGGGGTACGACGTTGCGTGCGGCCTGTCCGACGCGGAGCGCGCGGCGCTGCCGATGCTGGCCCAGGGCGCGGCCCTGCGGTTCCTGTTGACCCGCGCCTGGGACTGGCTCCACACGCCCGCCGACGCGATCGTCCGCCGAAAGGACCCCGCCCCCTATCGCCGGCGGCTGGCCTTCTACGCCGATCCGACCCAGGCGGAGGTGTGGCGTTGAGCGAACAGGTGGTCATCACGACGGACGGCGCGTGCAAGGGCAATCCCGGCCCCGGCGGCTGGGGCGCGGTCCTGCGCTTCGGCGAGACCGAGCGGGAGTTGAGCGGCGGCGAGCGGTCGACCACCAACAACCGCATGGAGCTGACCGCCGCGATCGAGGCCCTGAACGCGCTCACCCGCTCGTGCGACGTCGTGCTGCGGACCGACAGCACCTATGTCCGCGACGGCATCACCAAATGGGTGCATGGCTGGCAGCGCAATGGCTGGCGCACGGCGTCGCGCGCGCCCGTCAAGAACGCGGAATTGTGGCAGGCGCTGGTCGGCGCGGCCGATCGGCACCGGATCGACTGGCGGTGGGTGAAGGGCCATGCCGGCGATCCGGACAACGAGCGCGCCGACCGCCTGGCCTGCGCCGCGGCGGACGAGGCCCGCCGATAGGGTTCACCCGGCGAAGCGGCCGGGATCGAACGCGGCCGGCGGCGCACGCTCGCCCAGCAGCACGGCCGCCGCCAGCGCGGACGCGGCGGGCGCGGTCTGGATGCCCCATCCGCCCTGCCCGGCGAACCAGAACAGCCCGTCGACCGCCCCGTCCCAGCCGATCACCGGAGCGCGATCGGGCGCGAAGGTCCGCAGGCCGGCCCAGCGCCGCTCCACCACCTCCACCGGCCAGTCCACCGCGCGGCCGAAGCGGTCGAGGGCCACCGCGACGTCGACCTCCTCCGGCGCGGCGTCGACCGCCTCGCTCTCGCCTTCGTCGCTGGGGCTCAGCCAGACGCGGTCGGCCGCCACCGGCTTCCAGTAGAGGCTCTCGTCGAGCGCCAGCACCAGCGGGCCGGCCGGGTCGATCGGCCGCGCGAGGCGCAGCTGCACCACGGTGCGGCGCTTAGGCGCCAGCCCCAGCGGCCGCGCGCCTGCCAGCGCGGCCACCGGGTCGGCCCAGGCGCCCGCGGCGTTCACCAGCACGGCCGCCTCCATCCGCTCGCCCCGCTCGCTCACCAGCCGCCAGACCCCGCCCGCGCGCCGCGCCTCGGCCAGTCGCCAGCCGGTGTGCAGCGTAGCCCCGCCCCGGCGCGCCCGCGACAGGGCGTGGGCGTGCAGCGCCGCCACGTCGATGTCGCGACAGCTCGCCTCCGCCAGCCCGTGCGCCCACTCGTCGCGCAGGCCCGGCACCGCCGCGCCCGGATCGACGGGGCGAAACATCCGCTCCGCCGCCGGATAGCGCGCGGCGAAGCGGCGAAGCTCGTCCGCGTCGCGCGCGATGTGGAGCGCGCCGCGTGGCGCGAGCACTCCCAACCGCTCCAGCTCGGGCCGGGACGCGGCGGTCAGCGGCTGGATGGCCGGGCCGCCATAGCTTTCGGTCCAAAAGGCGGCCGAGCGTCCGGTGGCGTGGCGGCCCGGACGATCCTCCGCCTCCAGCAGCGCCACCGATCGCCGCCCGGCGATCGCGGCGGCCAGGCCGGCCCCCGCCATGCCGGCGCCCACGATCGCGACGTCCCTCACGCCGTCGCGTGCGCGTCCAGGAACCGGTCGATCGCCGCCAGGGCGTGCCGGCGGACGGGATCGACCTCCCGCAGGATCTCGTGAGCGGAGGCCGTCCCATAGTCGATCCGTTCGGCGCGGGGCAGCCGATCGGCGGCGCGACGGGTGGCGGCCGGATCGACCAGCCGGTCGGCCAGCGCGTTCAGGATCAGGACGGGCGTGTCGACGCGGGCCAGCCGCTCGGGCGTGAAGCTGGCGAGGCCGGAGCGGTAGGCGGCGGCGAGCCAGCTCCAGCTCGGCGGGCCGACCGCCAGCTCCGGCCGGTGTTCGCGCCACCACAACTCGTCCGCGTAGCGCGCATCGTCGTGGGTCAAGAGCGACTGGCGGCCGCCGGCGACGTGGCCGGGCTTTTCGTTCGATCGCCATGCCGGCCGGTCCGGCTCGCCCAGCCGCGCCAGGGCCGCGGCGACCCACTGGCCGATCGCGGCGGGCGGTCCGCGCGTCCCGATCATGGGCGCGACCAGCACGGCGGCGTCGGCGGTCACCGCCCGTTCGACCAGCGCGCGCAGCACCAGATGGCCACCCATCGAATGGCCGATCAGTGCGAAGGGTTCGCCCTCCACCCGCCAGCG
The DNA here is from genome assembly GCA_965261015.1 of Sphingomonadaceae bacterium. GTDB lineage: Bacteria > Pseudomonadota > Alphaproteobacteria > Sphingomonadales > Sphingomonadaceae > CBDHCC01. The sequence goes on along the minus strand of CBDHCC010000001.1, from coordinate 1,348,448 downwards.
GGTCGCCAGCTGGGCCAGGTCGGCGACCCAGGGCGCGAAATCCGCGGCGTGGCCGACCGTCGCGTCGCGGCCCAGCCGGCCGGACAGCCCCTGCCCCCGCCAGTCAAAGGACCGCACCCGCCAGCCCCGATCGGCCCAATGCGTCAGCGTCTCGGCGTATTTCTCCACAAAATCGCCGCGTCCGCCCTGGAACAGCAGCGTGCCGCGCGCCGGTCCGTCCGGGTCGATCGCCACCGTGCGGACCGGCCAGCCGTCCGCCATCGCGACGGTCTCGATCCGGGCGGCGGGCGGCAGCGGGTGGCGGGGTCGGTCGGTCATGCGCTTGGGCGTCCGCGATACGGTTTCGTAAGGGTCGGCGTCTAGGCCCTGGCACCATGGTAAGCGAACCCTTCACCCTGGCCCCGCTCCTCGTGCTCGCCGCCCTCCTGCTCTACGCGGCGGCCAGCGATATTCGCACGCGCACGGTGGACAATTGGGTGTCGATCGCGATGGCGCTCGCCGCGCCCGCCTGGTGGTGGCTCGCCGGGTGGGGCGGCGGCGCGATGGCGTGGCAGCTGGGCTTCGCCGCCGTCGTCTTCGCCGTCCTGTTCGGCCTGTGGTCCGCCGGCCTGCTGGGCGGTGCCGACGTCAAACTGATCGCGGCACTCGCCCTCTGGCTGCCGCCGGGCCAGCGGATGGGCACCTTCTTCGTCATCGCGCTGGCCGGCGCGGCCGTGTCGATCGCCGCCTTCGTGGCCGCGCGACAGGCGCGCCGCCGCGCACCCCACAGCTCCGCCGCCGCGCGTTCGCCGGTCGAGGTTCCTTACGCCGTCGCCATCGCGGTCGGCGGCGCGGCCTTCCTGCTTCGCACGGTAAATTAACCATTGGTCGGGCAGGACGGTCCTGTTCGATCCCAAGCCAATCCGAAAGACCAGTCGCATGGACGCAAAGAAGGTGGTGCTGCTCGTCGGTGCCTTGCTCGTCGCCGCGGTCAGCGCGTTCTTCGTGAACTCGCTCATCTCCGGTTCGCCCACCCGCCAGGCGCAGGCCGCCCCGGTGGAGCAGGGGCCAGAGGTGCTGGTCGCCGCCGGCGCGCTGCCCGTCGGCACGATCATCCAGCCCTCCGCCTTCCGCTGGCAGCGCTGGCCGGCGGAGCTGGTCGATCCGAAGAACTACATCATCAAGGGCAATTCCGACACGGAGGCGCTGGTCGGCACGGTCGTCCGCAACGCGATCACCGCCGGGCAGCCGATCACCCAGGGCGTGCTGGTCAAGCCCGGTGACCGCGGCTTCCTGGCCGCCGCGCTTGGCGCGGGGATGCGCGCCGTCACCGTGTCGGTGGACAAGGAAAAGGGCGTCGCGGGCTTCGTGTTCCCAGGCGACCGGGTCGACCTGATGCTGACGCAGGAAGTGTCCGGCGAGGGCGAATCGCTGAAGACGGCCGAGACCATCATCCGCAACCTGCGCGTGCTCGCCACCGACCAGACCTCCGCCCCTCCGGGCAGCGGTCCGAAGATCGAGGGCGAGGGCCAGCCGCAGGTCCGCACCTATCGCACCGTCACCCTGGAAGTGACGCCGCGCCTGGCGGAGAAGATCGCTGTGGCCCAGACCCTGGGTTCGCTGTCGCTCAGCCTGCGCTCCATCGCCGACAACCAGCTCGAGATGGACCGCGCGATCGCCTCGGGTACGATCAAGCTGCCGCCGGGCACCAGCCCGGAGCGCGAGGCCGAGCTGCTGGCGCAGATCGCCGCCCAGCCGGTCGAGAGCGAGACGTCCTACGTCACCGGCGGCGACGTCAGCCGCTTCGCCCGCTCTTCCGTCCCCCGCCAGACCCGCAGCGGCGGAGGCGGCGACGGGGGTCTGACCATGCCGGTCCAGATGCCGGTCCTGGCCGTCGACACCCCGCGCACCGAAGGGCCCGCCAGCGAGCCCCGCCCGGTCGGACCGGTGGTCCGGGTCGCGCGCGGCAACACCGTCACCGCAGTTCCGGTTGGAGGACGCTAAGATGACCACCCTCACCAAGTCCGGCCGCGTCCGCGCCGCCATCGGCACCGCGCTGACGGCCACCCTGGTCGGCTTCGCGACGCTGACCCCGCTGCCCGCCGCCGCCCAGACGCGCCAGCCGGTCGCCACCACGCCCACCGCCGTGGTCACATTGTCCACCGGACAGGGCACGCAGGTGCGGCTGGACGGGCCGATCGTCGACCTGTTCGTGGCCGACAGCTCCATCGCCGACGTCCAGGTGACCAGCCCGACCCAGATCTACCTGTTCGGCCGCAAGGCTGGCGAGACCACGGTCTACGCCACGAACAAGGCCGGCCAGGTGGTCTATTCGACCAACGTGCGCGTCGGTGAGAACATCACCGGGCTGGACGCGATGCTGCGCCTGGCCATGCCGGACGCCCAGATTACCGCCACCCCCGTCAACGGCATTGTCCTGCTGACCGGCCAGGTGGCCCAGCCGAACGACGCGGCGGAGGCGGAACGCATCGTCACCGCGGTCGTGGGCGAGGGCAAGGTCATCAGCCGCCTGACGACCGCGACGCCGCTTCAGGTCAACCTGCAGGTCCGCATCGCGGAGGTCAGCCGCGACGTCAGCCGCGCGATCGGCGTCAACCTGCTGACCCGCGACACCACGGGCGGGTTCCAGTTCGGCATCGCGCAGGGCAATGCGGGCGGGTTCAACGCGCCGAACACGCCCGGAACGATCGCGGGCGGCGTGGTGGCCGGCACCGGCTTTGGCACCAGCCTGGGTGCGGCCGGTCGCCTGTTGGGCCTGGACGTGCTGTCCGCCCTGGACCTGGCCGAAGCGGACGGCTTCGTGACCACGCTCGCCCAGCCGAACCTGACCGCCCTGTCGGGCGAGACGGCGTCGTTCCTGGCGGGCGGCGAAATCCCCATCCCGATCAGCCAGGCGCTCGGCACCGTCTCGGTCGAGTACAAGCAGTACGGCGTCAGCCTGTCCTTTTCGCCCATCGTGCTGTCGGACGGCCGCATTTCGATGCGGGTCCGGCCAGAGGTGTCGCAGCTGTCCGACGCTGGGTCGGTGCGGCTGAACGGCTTCACCATTCCGGGCATCACGACCCGGCGCGCGGAGACCACGCTGGAGCTGGGGTCCGGGCAGAGCTTCGTCATTGGCGGGCTGTTGAACCAGACGACCAGCAACTCCGTCGACAAGGCGCCGTTCCTGGGCGACATTCCGATCCTGGGCGCGCTGTTCCGGTCGACGTCCTATCGCAAGCAGAAGTCGGAACTGGTGATCGTGGTCACGCCCTATCTGGTGCGGCCGGTCGATGCCGCGCGGATCGCGCTGCCCACCGACGGCGTCCGCCAGCCCGGCGTGCTGGAGACGCAATTCCTCAACCGCACCTATGGTCAGGCCAACGCCCTGCCCCCGCAGCCGACGCCCGGCGACCCCGTCGCGGCACCCGTCGCCGCGGAGCCGGCGGCGCGTCCCGGCTTCGGCCCGAACTGATGAAGAGGATCACGCCCATGCCATCCAAGACCCTGTTCCTGGCGCTCGGCGCGACGGCCGCCCTGTCCGCCTGCGCCGCTCCGGGCGTCACCGGCGGCGCGCCGGAGTTCAACGGCGTCGGCAATCCCCAGCGCGTCGTGGTCGGGCAGGACACCCGCTTCCTCGATCTCGCCACCGCCGGCTATGGCCTGGCGGCGGGCGAGACTGACCGGGCGGCCGACTGGCTGGCGTCCATCGGCTTTGGCTATGGCGACCGCGTGGCGCTGGACGATCCGGCGGGTGCCGCCTCCCCCGGCGTGCGCGCCGAACTGGCGCGAGTGGTCGGCCGCTATGGCCTGGTCCTGTCGGACGCGGCCCCCGTGACGGCGGGGGCGACCCCGTCCGGTGGAGTGCGGCTGGTGGTGCTGCGCGCGGTGGCCAGCGTGACCGACTGCCCCGACTGGCGCTCCACGGCCGCGCTGCCGCAGCCGTTCCTGCCCAATTTCGGCTGCGCGGCCGCCGGCAATCTGGCCGCGATGATCGCCGATCCGAACGACCTGCTGGCCGGCAAGTCCGCGCCCGACACCGGCAGCTCGGCCGCCACGGCGGTCAAGGCGATCGGCGCGTTGCGTCAGGCCGCGGGAACGTCCGCGGGCGGGACCACCGTGCGGCGGGAATCGTCACAGTCCGCCGGCGGCGGCGGCGGCAACTAAGCGAGGGACATCCAGACCATGAACGCACCCTTCAATCCCAATCGCTCCGCCCGCGACCCATTCACCGCCTTCGTCTGCGACGAGGACACCGCCGCCAGCCTGAAGCCGGTGGTGAGCGAGATGGGCTGGAACGAAGACAAGGTGCTGCGCGGCGGCATGCGCAACGCCATTCAGACGCTGGCGGTCTCCACCAGCCCCAACATCCTGATGGTCGACCTGTCGGAGTCCGGCGATCCGCTGAACGACATCAACGCGCTGGCCGAAGTGTGCGAGCCCGGCACGGTCGTGATCGCCACCGGCCAGGTGAACGACGTGCGGCTCTATCGCGACCTGATCGCCAGCGGTCTGCAGGATTACCTCCTCAAGCCCTTCTCCACCGACGCGCTGCGCGACACGCTGGCCCACGCGCAGGCGATCTTCTCGGCCCCGAAGGTGACGGAGGAGGCGACCGATCGCCGCCACCTGTCCTGCGCGGTGATCGGCACGCGCGGCGGTGCCGGGGCCAGCACGATCGCGCTGTCGCTCGCCTGGCTGTTCGGCAAGCAGCGCAACCGCTCGACCGCTCTCCTGGACCTGGACGTGCATTTCGGGACGGGCGCGCTGGGTCTGGACCTGGAGCCGGGGCGCGGACTGTCGGACGCCATCGAGAACCCGGCGCGCATCGACGGGCTGTTCATCGAACGCGCCATGGTCAAGGCCAACGAGCGTCTCGCCATCCTGTCGGCCGAAGCGCCGCTCAGCCAGAAGATGCTGACCGACGGCGGCGCCTATCACCAGCTGCAAGACGAGATGCGGGCGGCGTTCGACGCGACCGTGCTGGATGTGCCGCGCGCGTTCATGGTCCACCATCCCGAACTGCTGGCCGATGTCGACACGATCGTGCTGGTGACCGAGCTGACGCTGGCCGCCGCGCGCGACGTCATCCGAATGCAGTCGTGGCTGAAGAGCAACGCCCCCAAGGCGCGCCAGCTTTTGATCGCCAACAAGCAGGGCGGCACCGCGTCCGAGATCAGCCGCAAGGACTTCGAATCGTCCGTCGAGCGCAAGATCGATCTGGTCGTGCCCCTGGACGAGAAGGTCTGCGCGCAGGCGGCGAAACTGGGCAAGCCGGTGGCCGACGCGGCGAAGGGCGCCAAGATCAGCCTGGCCTTGGAAGACTTGATCGCGCGCGTCGCCGACAGCGCCGAACAGTCGGGGGCAGAGGCGGACGGCGCGCCGTCGGGCAAGCCGTCGCTGCTGGACAAGCTCAGCGGCTTCAAGCCCGGGCGCGCCAAGGACAAGGTGGCGGCGTGATGCCGATCGCCCTTCAGACGCGGGGAACGCCATGACTCTGCTGTTCCTGACCGGCCTGTTCGCGTCCTTCGCGATCCTGATCTTCTATCTGGTGAAGGCCGGTCCGTCGGCCGACAGCCGGCTGAAGACTCGGCTGGCGGCCGTGCAGCAGCGCCACAGCGACTCGACGTCGACCAAGGTGCAGGCGCAGATGCGCAAGTCGGTGGCCAATCGGCAGGCCAAGCAGCAGGGTGGCCTGCTGGGCCGGGTGCTGCCCGACCCGGTGCAGCTGCAGAAACGCCTGGCGGCCACCGGCAAGGACTGGACCGTGCGCCAGTACGGAATCGCGAGCGGCGTCACCGGCCTGGTGGTCGCCGGCTTCCTGCTCATCAAGGGCATGCCCGTGCTGCTGGCGCTGCTGATCGGGGGGTTCGCCGGCCTGATCGTCCCGCACAAGGTCGTGGGGTCGCTGCTGGCGCGGCGGGTCAACAAATTCGTCGCAAAGTTTCCCGACGCGATCGAGCTTCTGGTGCGCGGCCTGCGCTCCGGCCTGCCGATCACGGAGACGATGGGCGTGGTCGCCACCGAAGTGCCCGGTCCCGTGGGCGACGAGTTCCAGCGCGTGACAGACAAGATGCGGGTCGGCGTGACGATGGACGCCGCCCTGCAGGAGACCGCCGACCGGCTGAACACGGCGGAATTCCAGTTCTTCGTGATCTCCATCGTCATCCAGCGGGAAACCGGCGGCAACCTGTCGGAGACGCTGTCGAATCTGGCCGACGTCCTGCGCAAGCGGTCGCAGATCAAGCTGAAGATCCGCGCCATGTCGTCCGAATCGAAGGCGTCCGCCTACATCATCGGCGCGCTGCCCTTCATCGTCTTCGGCATGATCTACTTCATCTCGGATTCGTACATGCAGAAGTTCTTCATCAGCGATCCCGGCGGCCCGCTGGGCCTGTCGACCCTGCAGATGGTCGGATTGGGCGGCATGTGCTGGATGGCGACGGGCGCGTTCGTGATGAAACAGATGATCAGCTTCGAGATCTGATGAAGGCCGACCGATGACCGAACCCGCCCCCACCCTGCTTTTCGGCATCGACGTCGTGTGGATCGCGACCGTCCTGGCCGCGATCGCCACCTTCGCCGCGCTGACCGCCATCTATGCGGCCACCACCGTGTCCGACCCGATGGCCAAGCGCGTCAAGGCGCTGGGCGAACGCCGCGAACAGCTTAAGGCCGGCATCGTCACCGCCACCGCCAAGCGCCGCACCAAGATCACGCACCAGTCGGACACCGCCGACTGGATGCATTCCTTCCTGTCCTCGCTGAAGGTGCTTCAGTCCGATCAGCTGAAGACCGCGCAGGCGATGCTGGCGCAGGCCGGCATCCGGTCCAAGGACATGGCCGTGGCCGTGATCTTCGCGCGCCTGGTGCTGCCGGTGGTGATCGGCGGCGGCTTTACGCTGTGGGTCTATGCCGGTCACGGGCTGGAGGACTGGTCGCCGATGAAGCGGCTGGGGATCACCGCGGCCGTGCTGATCGGCAGCTACAAGGCCGCCGACATCTATCTGAAGAACAAGATCGCCAAGCGGGCCGACGCGATCCGCAAGGGTCTGCCCGACGCGCTCGACCTGCTCGTCATCTGCGCGGAGGCGGGGCTGACGGTGGACGCCGCCTTTTCGCGGGTCGCGCGCGAACTCGGCCGCGCCTATCCCGAGCTGGGCGAGGAGTTCACGCTGACGTCGATCGAGCTGGGCTTCCTGACCGAGCGCCGACAGGCGTTCGAGAACCTGTCGTCGCGCGTCAACCTGGACGCCCTACGCGGGGTGGTGACCACCATGATCCAGACGGAGAAATACGGCACCCCGCTCGCCTCTGCGCTTCGCGTGCTGTCGGCCGAGTTCCGGCACGAGCGGATGATGCGCGCGGAAGAAAAGGCCGCCCGCCTGCCGGCCATCATGACCGTCCCGCTGATCCTGTTCATCCTGCCCGTGCTGTTCGTCGTGATCCTGGGTCCGGCGGCCTGCGACATCTCGGCCGCGTTCAGCAAGTAGGGCGTGGTCGCGAAATCGGCGGTTCGACCGCCGGAGGAGAGCCCCGCCCCTTCGGCCGAAGACTAGCGGTCCGACCGCAGCGCCGCCTGCGCCGCCGCCAGCCGGGCGATCGGCACCCGGTAGGGCGAGGCGGAGACGTAGTCGAGCGCCAGTCGCTCGCAGAACGCCACCGACTGCGGATCGCCGCCATGCTCTCCGCAGATGCCCAGCTTGATGTCGCCGCGCGCCGCGCGCCCACGCTCGGCGGCCAGGCGCACGAGTTCGCCAACGCCCTCCTCGTCCAGCGTGACGAAGGGGTCGGCGGGCAGGATGCCGCGATCGACATAGTCGCCCAGGAACCGACCGGCGTCGTCGCGGCTGATCCCCAGCGTCGTCTGGGTCAGGTCGTTGGTGCCGAACGAGAAGAACTGGGCGTGCTCCGCGATCGCGCCCGCCATCAGGGCCGCGCGGGGCAGCTCGATCATGGTGCCGACCAGATAGGCGATCCGGCGACCGGCCTTGGCGAACACCGCCTCGGCCGCGCGGTCGACCACCGCCTTCATCAGTGCCAGCTCGCGCGCGGTGGCGACCAGCGGGATCATGACTTCGGGCAGCGGGGCCTCCCCTTCGGCCGCCACGGCGACCGCCGCCTGGAACAGCGCGGTCGCCTGCATCTCGTAGATCTCGGGATAGGTGACGCCCAGCCGGCAGCCGCGATGGCCCAGCATCGGGTTCACCTCGTGCAGCTGCGCCGCGCGGCGTCGCAATTCCTCCACGGAGACGCCGGCACCCTGCGCCACCGACGCGAACTCCTCCTCCCGCGTCGGCAGGAACTCGTGGAGCGGCGGGTCGAGCAGGCGGATGGTGACCGGCAGCCCCGCCATGACGCGGAAGATGGCGGCGAAGTCGCCGCGCTGTTCGGGCAACAGCTTGGCCAGCGCGGCCCGACGCCCGGCCTCGTCGGCGGCCAGGATCATCTCGCGCACCGCCGTGATGCGGCCGGGTTCGAAGAACATGTGCTCGGTGCGGCACAGGCCGATGCCCTGCGCCCCGAAGTCGCGCGCGACGCGGGCGTCCGCCTCCGTCTCCGCATTGGCGCGCACGGCCATCCGGCGCGCGCCGTCCGCCCACTCCATCAGGGTGGCGAACGGGCCGCTGAGTTCCGGCAGGCGGGTGGCGACGGTGCCCGCCATCACCTCGCCCGTGGCCCCGTCGATCGTGAGCGCGTCGCCTTCGCCAAAGCTGCGCCCCGCGACTGACAGGGTGCGCGCGGCCCGGTCGATCACCAGCTGCCCGGCCCCCGACACGCACGGGCGCCCCATGCCGCGCGCGACCACGGCGGCGTGGCTGGTCATGCCGCCGCGCGCGGTCAGGATGCCGGCCGCGGCGTGCATGCCCCCGATGTCCTCCGGACTGGTCTCCACGCGCACCAGCAGGCAGGCGCGGCCCGCCGCCGCCCACGCCTCGGCCGTGGCCGCGTCGAACACGATCCCGCCGCTCGCCGCGCCGGGAGAGGCGGGCAGGCCGCGCGTCACGACGTCGCGAGCCGCCTCGGGATCGAGCGTGGGGTGCAGCAGCTGGTCGAGCGCGCGCGGGTCGACGCGCCCTACCGCCTCGTCGCGCGTGATCAGCCCCTCCTCGGCCATCTCCACGGCGGTCCGCAGCGCCGCGACCGCCGTGCGCTTGGCCGTGCGGGTCTGAAGCATCCACAGAACGCCGCGCTCGACCGTGAACTCGATGTCCTGCGCGTCGCGATAGTGACGCTCCAGCCGGTCGAACACGGTCGTCAGCTCCGCGAAGGTGTCGGGCAGCGCCTCCTCCATCGACGGCGCCCTGGCACCGGCGGCTTCCCGCGCGGCGCGGGTCAGATATTGGGGCGTGCGGATGCCGGCGACGACATCCTCCCCCTGGGCGTTCAACAGATATTCGCCATAGACGACGCGCTCGCCCGTCGCGGGATCGCGGGTGAAGGCGACGCCGGTGGCGGAGGTCTGGCCCATATTGCCGAACACCATCGCCTGCACGTTGACCGCCGTGCCCCAATCGTGGCCGATGCCGTTGATCCGGCGATAGGTGCGCGCGCGATCCGCGTTCCACGACCCGAACACCGCGCCGATCGCACCGCGCAGCTGGTCGTGCGGGTCCGTCGGAAAGGGGTGGCCGGCCTCGCGCTCCACGATCCGCAGATAGTCCGCGACCAGCGCGCGCAGGTCGTCGGCGCTCAGGTCCGTGTCGTTGGCGACGCCGCGGTCCTCCTTGGCGATCTCCAGCGCGTTCTCGAAGTCGTGGTGATCCAGCCCCAGCACGACGTTGGCGTACATCTGCACGAACCGGCGATAGCTGTCCCAGGCGAAGCGCGCGTCGCCGGACCGGGCGGCCAGCCCGTCCGCCGCCGCCGCGTTCAGACCCAGGTTCAACACCGTGTCCATCATGCCGGGCATCGACACCCGCGCGCCCGATCGGACGGAGACCAGCAGGGGGTCGGCCGGGTCGCCGAACCGCTTTCCGACCACGCCCTCGATATGGGCGACCCCGCGCGCCACCTCGTCCGCGATCTCGTCCAGCAGCCGCTCGCCATCGGCCTCGTAGCGGGTGGAGAGCGCGGTCGTGAGCGTGAAGCCCGGAGGCACGGGCAGCCCGATCGCGGCCATCTCCGCCAAGTTCGCGCCCTTGCCGCCCAGCCGTTCCTTGTCGTCCCGGCCACCCTCCGCCAACCCTCCGCCGAACCGGAACAGGATAGGGTCGGCGGGGGTGCTCAATCGTTCAACCTTCGATCTGGGAAAAGTCCGCCACCCGATGCATGATGTTGCGCGCGCGAACAAGCAGTTGCAGCCGGCGCTCGCGGACGGTCGGATCGGGGTCGTTGACGGTGGCGTGTTCGAAGAACCCGTCGATCGGCGCGCGCAGGGAGGCGAGGGAGGCCATCGCATTCTCCCACTCCTCCTTCTCCACCGCCTCCGCGACGGAGTAGTCCGCGACGGTGAGTGCCGCACCCAGCACCTCCTCCGCGTCGCCGGCGGCGTCCCGATGGTCGTGCGGCATGGCGGCGACCGCGCCGGTGACTGAAGGAGCGTCGACGGTCGCCAGCGGGTCCTCCTCGCCGGTCCGCACGACGGCGTCCGCCTCCGACGGCGGAGCGGGCGCGGCGCGCGCGGCCCAGTCCACCCCCTCCTTCTTCAGGATGTTCACCGCCCGCTTGTATCCGGCGAGCAGGTCGGCCCCCTCGTCCGTCTCCACGAAATGCTGGAGCGCCTTCGTTCGGTCGATCAACCGCACCAGATCATCCTCCCCTCCGAGCGCGAACACCGCATCGATCAGGTCATGCCGAACCCCGGCCTCGCGCTGCTGCACCTTGAGGCGGTCAATGGCAAAAGCCACGATTTCGTCCGCAATTTTAAGCTGATCATGAGTCCGATTCGTCGATTTGTCATGAGCTCTAAAGCCTGAGAAATCTTCGTAGGAGCTGAGAACAAGCTTCCTTAGCTGTGCCCTCAGACCATTCTCTGAGATCAACGCAGCCAATGCTAGAACGGCACGGCGCAGGGCAAATGGGTCCTTTGATCCGGTCGGCTTCTCGTTGAGCGCAAAGAACCCTGTGAGAGTATCCAACTTGTCCGCCAAACTCACCGCCACCGTGACCGGCGCGGTGGGCACCTCGTCGTCCGGGCCGACGGGTCTGTAGTGGTCGCGGATGGCGGCGGCGACTTGCGGGTCCTCGCCCTGGGCGAGCGCCAGGTGACCGCCGGCGATGCCCTGCAGCTCCGGGAATTCGGTGACGGTGCCGGTGACCAGGTCGGCCTTGCACAGCCGCGCGGCGCGTTCGGCGAGGTCGGCTAGCTCTCCCCTCCCTTTCAGGGAGGGGTCGGGGGTGGGTGCGAGCGGAGCGAGCGTCGGTGCGTCGGACAGAGGCTCGGCTGCGCCGTCGCCACCCACCCCCAGCCCCTCCCTTAAAGGGAGGGGAGTCGCGGGCTTCACCACCCCCTCCTCCACCAGCCACCGCGCCAGCTTCGCCACGCGGTCCACCTTGTCGGCGACCGTGCCCAGCTTTTCGTGGAACACGATGCGGTCCAGCTTGGCCGCCTGCTCCTCCAGGGGCACGGCCAGGTCGGCGTCCCAGAAGAAGCGGGCGTCGGACAGGCGGGCGGCCAGCACCTTCTCGTTGCCCGCGACCACCTGCGCCCCGCCGTCCACCGCGTCGATGTTGGCGACCAGCACGAAGCCGTTGGCGAGCGCGCCTTCGCCATCCTGCGTCACGAAATACTTCTGGTTCACCCGCGCGGTGAGCTGGATCACCTCGGGCGGCAAGGTCAGGCTGTCGGCGTCGAACCGGCCCAGCAAGGGCACCGGCCATTCGGTCAGGCCGACATTCTCCACCACCAGCCCCGCGTCGGCGACCAGCGCCAGCCCGGCGTCGCGTGCAAACCGCTCGGCCCCCTCCACGATGATCCGCCGCCGCTCGTCCGGATCGGCGATGACGTGGGCGGCGCGCAGCTGAGCCTCGTAGGTGTCGGCGCTGTCGATCGACAGCGGGCCGGACGCGTGGAAGCGGTGGCCCCTCGTCTCGCGCCCCGACGCGACGCCGGCCGCCTCGCACGGCACCACCTCGCCATCCAGCAACGCCACGATCCCGTGGAGCGGGCGCACCCAGCGCGGACTTTCGGTCGACAAGGACGCCGCACCCCAGCGCATCGACTTGGGCCAGGCGAAGTCGCGCACCAGGGCCGACACCGCTTCGGCCACCACGGCGGCGGCCGGGCGCGCCGGCTTTTCGGTGACGGCGAAGAACACGCGCGCGCCCTTCACCTCGCGCTCTTCCAACTGGTCGCGGGTCAGGCCGGTGGAGCGCAGGAAGCCCTGGATCGCCTTGTCCGGCGCGTCGGCGCGTGGCCCCTTGCGCTCCTCGCTCGACGCGGCGGTCTGCGCGGCCAGGTCGCCGATCAGCGCCAGCCGGCGGGGCGTGGACAGGGTGCGAAGATCGTGGATCGCCAGCCCGGCCGCGTCGGCCTGGACCCGGAACAGCCGCTCCAGCTCCGCGCGCGCGGCCGGCTGCATCCGCGCCGGGATCTCTTCGGAGCGCAGTTCGAGGAGGAGGCTCAGGCCCACCCGTTCGCCTCCATCCAGCCGGCGCAGGCCCCTTTCGCCAGATCGCGGACCCGGCCCATATAGGCCGCGCGCTCGGCGACCGAGATCACGCCGCGGGCCTGCAACAGGTTGAACAGGTGGCTGGCTTTCACTGCCTGCTCGTAGGCGGGGATCGGCAGGCCGGCGTCCAGGCAGCGCTCGCATTCGCCCTGCGCGGCGCGGAAGCCGCGGGCGAGCGTGTCGGTGTCGGCGACCTCGAACGACCAGCGGCTCATCTGCCGCTCGACCTCCTGGAAAACCTGGCCGTAGGTCGTGCCGCGCCCGTCGAAGTCGAGGTCGTACACGCTGTCGACCCCCTGAATGTAGGTCGCCAGCCGTTCCAGACCGTAGGTCAGCTCGCCCGCCACGGGCTTGCAGTCGAAGCCGCCCATCTGCTGGAAATAGGTGAACTGCGTCACCTCCATCCCGTCGCACCACACCTCCCACCCCAACCCCCAGGCGCCGAGCGTCGGGCTTTCCCAATCGTCCTCGACAAATCGGATGTCGTGGGTCAGCGGGTCGATCCCGATCTCGCGCAGCGACCCCAGATAGAGGTCCTGCAGGTCCGGCGGGCTGGGCTTCAGGATGACCTGATACTGGTAGTAGGCGCCCAGCCGATTGGGGTTCTCGCCATAGCGGCCATCGGTGGGCCGGCGGCAGGGCTGGACGAAGGCGGCGTTCCACGGGTCCGGGCCGAGCGCGCGCAGCGTCGTCGCGGTGTGGAACGTGCCCGCCCCCATTTCCAGGTCATAGGGTTGCAGGATCAGGCATCCCTGCTGGCTCCAATAGCGGTGGAGCGTCAGGATCATGTCCTGAAAGGAAAGCGGGCCGGCCATCGTGCCGGGGCTTTGGCGAAGCGGTGTGGGGGGGTCAAGCAGACCGCCCGCGCCCGCTTTGCTTCGCTCCGGCGTCGCCCTAAGGAGTGGGCACACCACGAGGAGCGCGCGCGTGAAGAAGACCCCCCTGTCCCTGCTGGCGGCCGGCCTCGCCCTGTTCACCGCCCCGGCGCAGGCCGCCGACTGGGTGTTCCAGCCCGCGCCCCTGCCCACCGCGGCCGCCGCGCCCCTGACGGACGCGGACCCGGCGATCTGGATCGTGAGCGACCCGGACACCAAGATCTATCTGTTCGGCACCATCCACATACTGAAGCCCGGCCTCAGCTGGTTCGACGAGGCGATCAAGGCCGCTTACGATTCCGCGGACGAGGTGGTGGTCGAGATGGTGGAGCCGGACCAGGCCACCGTCCAGCAGGCGACGCTGGCGCTGGGGATCGACCGTTCGGGACAGTCGCTGCGCGATAAGCTGACGCCGGAGGCGCGCACCCGTTACGAGGCGGCGCTCGCCGGTTTGGGCGTGCCCGCCGCCGCCTTTGACAGCTTCAAGCCCTGGCTGGCCGGGGTCACGCTGGGTGTGCTGCCGCTTGCCAAGGCGGGGTACGACCCGACCGCCGGCGTCGAGCGCTCGATCCTGTCGGGCAACACGAAGCCGGTCGAGGGGCTGGAGACGCTGGACGAACAGCTGGGCTTCTTCGCCGGCCTGCCGGAGGCGGACCAGATCGCCTATCTGAACGCCACCGTCGACAGCTTGGACGGCTATCTCGAAGACGTCGACGGCCTGGTGGACGCCTGGGCGGCCGGCGACGTCGTTCGCGTGGCGGACCTGATGAACGAGGGGCTGGCGGACAGCCCGCCAGAGGTGGCCAAGGTGCTGCTGTCCGATCGCAATGCGCGCTGGGCCGAGTGGATCCGCGCGCGCCTCGCCCAGCCGGGCACGGTGTTCCTGGCGGTCGGCGCGGGCCATCTGGCCGGGTCCCAGAGCGTACAGGAAAAGCTGAAGGCGGTGGGGCTGGTCGCGCGCCGCGTGGAATACTGATCCGCCGCTGGGTCGCCGCCGCCGCCCTGTTGCTGGCCGGCTGCGGCGAGCGGGCCGCGCCACCGCTGCCCGCGGCGACGCCGGCCCTGTGGCAGGTCGCCGACGACGACACGCGGATCGTCCTTCTGGGCGCGGTCCACGCACTGCCGGGCGATCTGGACTGGCTGACCGGCCGGGTCGCCGACCTGGCGGAAAGCGCGGACGAGCTGGTGCTGGAGATCTCGCCGAACGAGCCGCCGGACCAGGCGGGACGGGCATTCGCCACGCTGGCGGTCCGCCCGCCCGCGCCAATCCTGGCGCGCGTTCCCGCCACCCTGCGCGACGAGTTGGGCGAGCTGGCGCGCCAGGCGGACCAGCCGATCGTCGCTCTGGATCACATGGACGACTGGGCGGTGGCGGTGCTGCTGTCGAGCGCCGCGGCCGGTCGGGCGGGGATCACGCGGGCGAATGGCGTGGAGGCGCGGCTGACCGAGCGGTTCCGGTCCACGGGCCGGCCGGTCGGCGGGCTGGAGAGTTCGGCCGGCCAGTTCGGCCTGTTGGACGCCCTGCCCGCCGCGTCACAGCGCGCCTATCTGCTCCGCGTGCTGCGCGCCGAGGCGGAGGGTCGCGATCCCCTGCCCCGGGCGATCGCCGCCTGGCGGCGCGGCGACGCGGACGCGCTCGGCCGGCTGGTGAACGCGGAACTGGCGGACAACCCGCCGCTGCGACAGGCGCTGGTGACCCGCCGCAACCGGGCCTGGGCGGACTGGGTTCAGCGGCGACTGGACCGGCCCGGTGTGGTGTTGATGGCGGTCGGCGCCGGCCATCTGGCGGGCGCGGACTCGCTGCAGGTCATGCTGGCGGCGAAGGGCTTGACGGTTCGGCGCGTGCAGTAGGGCTGGAGCGGGCAGAGGGACGGAGAACGAGCGGTCCCGCTGGCGGCGCTAGACTTCGTCCGCGCTTCGACGCCGGATGTCCCGTACCGCCGACCACGCACCTCCGGCGATCAGCGCGGCGACGAACAGCCACACCCACCCCGGAATGTCGCGGCCCACGACGGCGAGGTAGAGGTAGGCCGACACGAACGACAACCCTGCGGCCATCATCGGCGCCAGCGTCGACCGCCGCGCGCGCCGCCGCCGCACCAGCCACGCGACGGAGGCGAGGAACACCGGGATCGCGCCGACATAGATCGCCCCGAACACCAGCGGATCGACGCCGTAGCGGTCGCCCAGCGACTGGAACCAGGCAAGGACGGCGGCGAGCATGGGTTCGCCCTACCACAGTCCCGCCCCATCCGCCCGACCCAATCGCCGACCCCCGAACTTGCCTCGCCCCGCTCCCTACCCTACACGCCCAGCGTCGTCCGTGAGCACCCTGGAGGCGCGGGCGGCGACCAACCACATTCGGAGCATTCACCATGAGCGATCAGCTGACGCTGCCGGCCGCGACGCGCACCAAGGGGGGCAAGGGAGCCTCTCGCGCGCTGCGCCGCGAGGGCCGCGTGCCCGCCGTGATCTACGGCAACAAGCAGGACCCCACCCCCATTCACGTCGAGGAAAAGCTGCTGGCCAAGCAGCTGTCCGGCGGACACTTCATGAACACCATCGTCATGGTGGAAGTCGACGGCGAGTCGGTCCGCACGCTGCCCAAGGACGTGGCGTTCCACCCCGTCACCGACCGCCCTCTGCACGCGGACTTCCTGCGCCTGGCCGAAGGTGCCACCGTGCAGGTGAACGTGCCCGTGTCTTTCATCAACGAAGAGGCGTCGCCCGGGCTGGAGCGCGGCGGTGTGCTCAACATCGTGCGCCACGACCTGGAACTGGAATGCGACGCCAGCCGCATCCCGGACACGATCGAGATCGACCTGACCGGCCTCGACATCGGCGATTCCATCCATATCAGCCAGGTCGCGCTGCCGGAGGGTTCCACCTCCGTCATCGACGACCGGGACTTCACCATCGCGGGCCTGGTGGCCCCGTCGGCGCTGAAGGCCGAAGAGGACGCCGCCGAGGCCGAGGAGGAAGTCGAAGCCGACGAGGTCGAAGCCACCGAGCAGACGGGCGGCAAGAACCCCGAGGGTGTGCAGGGCGAGGGCGAGACCGGCACGAAGGCGGAATGAGGTGTGGGGCGGCCGGCTGGCCGCCCCGTCCCGTCCGGGGCCGAGCCGCCGCCTTTCCTGATCGTCGCGAGCGGGAGGACACCCGATGCAGCTGTGGGTCGGGTTGGGCAATCCGGGCGCGGAGCACGCGCTTCAACGGCACAATGTCGGCTTCATGGCGGTCGACGCCATCGCGGAGGTCCACGGCTTCTCGCCCTGGCGCAAGCGGCTGCGTGGCTGGACCGCGGAGGGCGCGGTGGGCGGCCGCAAGCTGCTGCTGTTGAAGCCCGCCACCTACATGAACGAGAGCGGCCGGTCGGTCGGCGAAGCCGCGCGGTTCTTCAAGCTGGACGCCGACGCCATCACGCTGTTCCACGACGAGCTCGACCTGGCGCCGTTCAAGGTGAAGGTGAAGACCGGCGGCGGGACGGCCGGGCACAACGGGCTGCGGTCCACCGCGCCGGTGATCGGCCCCGACTTCCGCCGCGTGCGCATCGGCATCGGCCATCCCGGTCATCGCGACCGGGTGACGGGCCATGTGCTGGGTCCCTATGCCAAGGCGGAGATGGACCCCTTGTCCGATCTGTTGGGCGCGGTGGCGGCGGAGGCCGGCTGGCTGGCGGCCGGCGACGACGCACGCTTCATGAGCGACGTGGCCGCGCGGCTCGCACGCTAGTCAGCCCGCCCCCGCTCGTCCTGAGCCTGTCGAAGGACGTCTTGCGCTCTCGACCCGCCTTCTGTTGGCGGCTGCGCGAAAATGCTGGCAGCCGCTCCCAGTCAGCCGCGATCAGCGCCTCGCCCTTCGCGCGGCTCCAGCCCTTTGCCCGTCGCGAGGCGCGCGGGCCTCGTCGCGCTAGGGCGAGACTCTCCGACCCGAGGAGGATAAGCGGCTTGCGACCGTCAGTGAGATCGCGGCCCTCTCCTGCTGCGTGTTTGACCAGCCTTTGTTCAAGCGCGTCCGAGCAGAAGAACCAAATGGCCGCCAGGAGACCCTGATTTTACCTGAACGTCTTTCGACAGGTTCAGGACGAGCGGACGGGCTTGATTGAAAAAACGCACCTCGGACGTTCGCCGTGTGCGCGGCGCTCCAAAGCAGCGGCGTGTCTGAGACTCAGCTTGAGCGGCTCAAACTCCGCGACTTGCGCCCGCCCCCACCCGCTCCCGCGCCAGCGCCACGGGGGTTCCGGGCAGTTCCACGGTGGCCGCCGCGCCGGCCAGCGCGCGCAGCACCCCCTCACCCGCGCCCGCTCCGCCCCAGCGGTCCAGCGCCAACCGCGCGCGCACCGCCGGCGGCAGCAGGTCCACCGCCAGCCGCAGGCCGGCGCGCTGCAACGGGCGCAGCGCGCGCGGCAGGATGGGGGCGGCGTGCAGGATGCCCAGCAACTCGTCCAGGATGGGTGAGGGCGTGAGGCGATCGGTCCACTCGGCCAGCAGCCCGTCCGCCGCCGCCTCGCTCGTGCAGGGTTCGGCCACCCCGAACAGTCGCGCGCCGGCCGCGCCGTCGGCGTAATAGCGGTCGCGCTCGACCGGCGTCGCCCGCCCGCCAAGCCTCGTCCACGCCGCCAGGAAGCTCCAGGCGGCGGTGGTCTGCACCCACCGCAGCAGCTCGGGATCGTCGGCGCGATAGAGCTGGCCCTCCGGCGTCGCGCCGGCGATCCGGCCGTGCCAGGCGTTCACCCGCGCCGTCAGCCGCTCCACCTCCGCGACGGGCGCGAAAGCGGTCACCATCGCCGCGTGGCCCGTGCGATTGAGGCGCCCCACCGGATCGCGCGCGAAGGCGGAATGGTCCCACACCCCATGGCGCACGCGGCCCTCGCCCAGCTCCAACAGCACGGCCGCCACCCCGCCCGAAAACATGGCGACCGGATTGGCGAACACCCGCCACACCAGGCTGTCCGGCGCGCTCAGCGCCGGGGCACCCGCGGGCCGCGCGAACACCGCCGGGTCGGCGACCAGCGGCCCGGCGTTGACCGCTCGCAGGATGGGGGCGACGATCGGGGTGGCCATGCTTGGCACGCGCAGCGGCATGGGTCTGGGTTTAGCGCGCCAAGCCGTTGGCGCACCACCGATAACTGGCGCGTCCCGCAAGCCGTCCCCGCTCCGTTCAGGTCGCGCTTGTCGAAGCGCCGTCCCGACCGACGATCCTCTCTGGCCCAAGAGGCTTCGACAAGTTCAGCCCGAACGGGTTATGGGGCCGCAGCACCTCCCTCCGATCTCCCTCACCAGAAAGCACCACCCATGGGTTTCCGCTGCGGCATCGTGGGCCTGCCCAACGTCGGCAAGTCCACCCTCTTCAATGCGCTCACCGAAACGCAGGCGGCGGAGGCGGCGAATTATCCCTTCTGCACGATCGAGCCCAATATCGGCCGTGTCGCGGTGCCCGACGAGCGGCTGGACAGGCTGGCCGCCATCGCCCGATCCGCCACCGTCATTCCCACCCAATTGGGTTTCACCGACATCGCCGGGCTGGTGAAGGGCGCGTCCCAGGGCGAGGGGCTGGGAAACCAGTTCCTGGGCAACATTCGAGAGGTGGACGCGATCGTCCATGTGCTGCGCTGCTTCGAGGACGACGACATCCAGCACGTCGCCGGCCGGGTCGACCCGCTGGCCGACGCCGAGGTGGTCGAGACCGAGCTGATGCTGGCCGACCTGGAAAGCCTGGAAAAGCGCGTGCCGGCGCTCGTCAAGAAGGGCACGCAGGGGGACAAGGAGTCAAAGGTCGCCGGCGCCGTGCTGGGCCGCGCGCTGGACCTGCTGCGCGACGGCAAGCCCGCCCGCCTGACGGAGATCGGCGACGAGGAGGAGCGCCGCGCCTTTGACCAGGCCCAGCTTCTGACCGCCAAGCCGGTCCTCTATGTCTGCAACGTGGCGGAGGGCGACGCGGCGGAGGGCAACGCGCTGTCCGCCGCCGTGTTCGCCAAGGCGGCGGCCGAGGGGGCGGAGGCGGTGGTCGTCTCCGCCGCCATCGAGGCGGAAATCGCCGGCCTGGGCCCCGACGACCGCGCCGAGTTCCTGGCCGATCTGGGCCTTTCCGAAACGGGCCTGGCCCGCATCATCCGCGCCGGCTACGGCCTCCTCCACCTGCTCACCTTCTTCACCGTGGGACCGAAAGAGGCGCGCGCCTGGACCTGCGAACGCGGGGCGACCGCGCCAGAGGCGGCGGGCACCATCCACTCCGACATGCAGCGCGGCTTCATCAAGGCGGAAACGATCGCCTATGACGACTTCGTGGCGCTGGGCGGCGAAGCGGCCGCCAAGGACGCGGGCAAGCTGCGTCAGGAAGGCAAGGATTATCCGGTCAAGGACGGCGACGTCTTCCACTTCCGATTCAATGTGTGAACGGTCGGCCGCGTCGCAGCCGGTGCCCCGTCCTTGTGCCCGACCGGCCAGAGGCTAATTTGCCGGGCATGATCAAAATCGCGCTCCTGTGGTGTGCCCTGCTGCTGTGGCCCGGCGCGCTCCTCGCCCAGTCGGGCGAGGATCCGCCGGTCACCATCCTCATCTCGATCGATGGTTTTCGCCCCGATTACCTCGATCGCGGCCTCACCCCCAATTTGAATGCGCTGGCGACCGAGGGCGTTCGGGGCGAGTTGACGCCGTCCTTTCCGACCAAGACCTTCCCCAATCACTATGCCCTGGTCACCGGCCTGCGCCCGGACCGCAACGGGATCGTGGGCAACACGATGCTGGACCCGCGTCGGCCGGGCCAGCTCTTCTCGCTCGGCAACGCCGCGCAGTCGCTCGATCCGTTCTGGTGGGACGAGGCGGAGCCGGTCTGGGTGACCGCCGAACGGGCCGGCGTGCGCACCGCCACGATGTATTGGCCGGGGTCGGAGGTGGCGATCCACGAAGTCCGCCCCAATGACTGGTGGCGATACGACCAGAACGTCACGGACGCGCAGCGGGTGCGCGGCGTGCTGGACTGGATGCGACGCCCAGCCGCCACCCGGCCGCGCTTCGTGACCCTCTATTTCGACGCGGTCGACACCGCGGGCCATCGCTTCGGTCCGGACAGCGAGGAGGTGCGCCAGGCGATCGTGGCCGTGGACGCGCGGATCGGGGAACTGGTGGCCGGGCTGGCCGAGATCGGCGGACAGGCCAACCTGGTCGTCGTCTCCGACCACGGCATGACCCCGTCCGACGCGACGAAGGTCGTGGACCTCGCCACTCTCATCGACCTGCCCTCCATCCTGGCGGTCGAGACCGGGCAGTATGCCGCGATCGAACCGGCCGCCGGCACGGACGACCGGGTCTTCCAGGCGCTGCTGGGCCGGCACGAGCATTTCGAGTGCTGGCGCAGGGAGGCCCTGCCAGCACGGTTGCACTATGGCCGCAACGCGCGGGTGCCCGCCATCGTCTGCCTCGCCGATCGCGGCTGGACCTTGACCGCCGGCCCGCCGCGCTATCCGGTCGAGGGCGGCGATCACGGGGGCGACAACGCCGATCCGGGTCTGCGCGCGCTTTTCCTGGCGGCGGGCCCCGGCATCGCGCGGGGTGCGGCGGCGTCGCTGTCCGACAACGTGGAGGTCTATCCCGTCATCATGGGCCTGATCGGCGTGACCCCGCTGCCCAACGACGCGACCGGTGCCCTGTGGCGCAGCGTCGGGGGAGGGACGGTGCGGTGATCTGGTGGGAGGACATCCAGCCGGGCACCACCGCCCGCTTCGGCGCAAAGAGGGTGGACCGGAACGAGGTGATCGCCTTTGCCCGCCAGTTCGACCCGCAGCCTTTCCACCTGTCGGACGAGGCCGCGGCGGAGACCTATTTCGGTCGGCTGTCCGCCAGCGGCTGGCACACCTGCGCGATGACGATGCGGATGCTAGTCGATCACATGGCGCAGGCCCAACAGGCCGGGCTGGGCTCGCCCGGCGTCGAGTCGCTGCGATGGTTGAAGCCCGTCTATCCGGGCGACGTCCTGACCGTCGAGACCCGCGCGCTGGACAAGCGGGCGTCGACCAGCCGGCCGGAGATGGGCAGCTATCGTTCGGAACTCACCGTGTTCAACCAGGACGAGGTGGCGGTCCTCCGCTTCACCTCGACCGGACTGATCCGTCGAAGGCCGATCGAGGGAACCGACTGAGCGGCTCCCTCGATCGGGTCATTGTGGGACGGTGCGCGGCTCGCTGCTGGAACGCGCGGAGCGGCGGGCCGCCCGGTTCGCCTGCCGAACCGCGCGATTGGCCGCCGCGCGGGGCGTGGTGCGTGCCGCGCGCGCCTGTGCGCCGGCGGGCCGGCTCCCTCGATTGACGGCGGCGCTTCCCGCGGCGTTCGGCCGCACCCCGCGCCTCTGCCGGCGGTCGGCCACGCCATCCCCGTTGCGGTCGCGACGCTGGATCCCGCCGGATCCGCGCGGCGTGGCGTCGCGTCGGTTGCGGATGCCGTCCCCATCGGCGTCGCGCACGCGCGGCCCGACCCCGCGCCTCTGCGCCCGATCGCGAATGCCATCCCCGTTGCGGTCGCGGCGCTGGATCCCGCCGGGTCCGCGTGGCGTGGCGTCGCGTCGGTTGCGGATGCCGTCCCCATCGGCGTCGCGCACGCGCGGCCCGACCCCGCGCCTCTGCGCCCGATCGCGAATGCCATCGCCGTTCCGGTCGCGCAGAACACGACCATCCGGTCCGCGCGGCGTGGCGTCGTAACGGTTGCGGATGCCGTCGCCGTCGGCGTCGTTGCGCCGGCGGACATAGCGGCCGTTCGGGGTCGCGTCATACCGGTTGCGGATGCCGTCCCGATCCCGATCGCGCCGATATCCGTCCCAGTTGGCCCGGCGCGACCCGCGATAGTTCCTCAGACGACCGTTCCAATAACGCTGCTGCCCCGCGCTCCAGCGGCGGCTGCGACCGTAATTGTCGTAAACGTAGGACCCGGTGCCCGGATAATAGTAGCTGTCGTACCAGCCATAATAGGCGCCCCCACCATAGCCAGAAGGGGACCCATAGCCGTAATCGTTGTAGCCGGAATTGCCGTAGCCATAGCCATAACCGTCGTCATACCCGCCATAGCCATAGCCGGCCCCAAGCGTCGAACAGGCGGAAAGGCCGATGGTGGCAAAGGCGGCCAGGGCGAGGGTGCGAAGCCGGCGGTCGATCATGTGCGTTCTCCTGATGAGAGCGCTTTTGCTCGGACCGCCGTGAACCGCCTCTGAACTGCCCCGGGGGCGTCAGGGGTCTTCGCGGGACCTATTCGACCGTGGCGGGGTCCCTGGCGTGCTTGATCGGCGCCCAGATCGATTTGTAGGACAGGTAGGCGAGCACCGTGAAGATCGCCAGGAAGACGAGCGACGCGAAACCCGCGATCTTGCGCGATTCCAGCTTCGGCTCCGCCGTCCACACCAGAAAGGCCGCGACGTCGGTCGACATCTGGTCGACCGTCGACGCCGTCCCGTCCTCGTAGCTCACCTGCCCGTCCGACGTCAGCGGCGGCGGCATGGCGATGTTGAGATTGGCGAAATACGGATTGAAATACAGCCCGGTCGGCGTCTTGGCGTCCGGGAACTCCTTGAGCAACACGTCGCCCGCCTCGTTGCGATAGCCGACCTGATTGCGATAGCCTGTGAGGAGCGAGTGCACATAGGGGGCCGCCCCCTCGCGTGCTTTCGTCATCAGCGACAGGTCGGGCGGCAGCGCGTTGTTGTTGGCGGCGCGCGCGGCGACCTCGTTGGGATAGGGCGACGGGATCGGGTCGGCCGGCGTGCCGGGACGCGTCGCGGGCTCGCCCGTCTCGGGGTTGATCGACGGCTGCTGCACCGCCCAGTCGGCCGCGATCTTCTTCACCGCGCCTTCGGAATAGCCGAGTTCCGCCAAGTCGCGGAAATGGACCTGCGTCAGCCCATGGCAGGACGAGCAGACCTCCTTGTAGACCTGGAACCCGCGCTGGACCTGCCGCCGATCGAAGCGGCCGAACGGCCCGTTGGAGGCGAGCGCCAGGGCGCCCGGCTCCTCATGGAACTCCTCCTCCACGGTGGGCGCGGGCGGCGCGGACAAATATTCGATCGCGCCGGTCACGAAGGAGAACAGGAGGACGAAGCAGAAGCCCAGGCCCACGAGCGGGCCGATCAGACGAGGTGACATGGTGTTCCCTTACTCGGCGGGCTGAAGCGTGCCGTGGCTGCCCAGGCCTGGAGGAGCCTGGTCCTCGCCTTTGCCGGTCAGCACCGCCTCGGTGATCGACCGTGGCATGGGCACCGGACGCTCGAGCGCCGACACGATCGGCAGGATGATCAGGAAGTGCGCGAAATAATACACGGCCGCGACCTGCGAGATCATGACATAGGGTTCGTGCGCCGGCGCGCCGCCGCACCAGCCGAGCACCAGCACGTCGGCGACCAGCACCCAGAACCACGTCTTGAAGCGTGGGCGGAAATTGCCCGAACGCACCGGCGAGCTGTCCAGCCACGGCAGGAAGAACAGGAGCAGGATCGACCCGAACATCGCCAGCACGCCCCAGAGCTTGGCCGGCAGGATGAAGTCGACGGTGAACGCGCGCAGGATCGCGTAGAACGGCCAGAAATACCATTCCGGCACGATGTGCGCGGGCGTGGAGAGCGGGTTGGCCGGGATATAGTTGTCCGGATGGCCCAGCGCGTTCGGCATGAACATCGTCACGAGGACGTAGAGCAGCAGGAACACGCCCAGTCCGAAGCCGTCCTTGGCGGTGTAGTAGGGGTGGAACGGCACGGTGTCCTGCGGCCCCTTCACCTCCACGCCGGTCGGGTTGGACGATCCGGGGATGTGCAGCGCCCAGATCTTCAGGATGACCACGCCCGCCGTCACGAAGGGCAGCAGATAGTGGAGCGAGAAGAAGCGGTTCAGGGCCGCGTTGTCCGGCGCGTAACCGCCCAGCAGCCAGACCTGGATGGTCTCGCCGACCAGCGGGATCGCGGAGAACAGGCCGGTGATGACCTTGGCCCCCCAGAAACTCATCTGACCCCAGGGCAGAACATAGCCCATGAACGCGGTCGCCATCATCAGCAGGAAGACGACGATGCCCAACAGCCAGACCATCTCGCGCGGCGGCTTATAGGAACCGTAATAGAGGCCGCGGAAGATGTGGATATAGACCACGATGAAGAAGAACGACGCGCCGTTCGCGTGGGCGTAGCGGAAGAACCAGCCGCCATTCACGTCGCGCATGATGTGTTCGACCGACTGAAACGCGATGGTCGCGTCCGCGCGGTAATGCATGGCCAGGATGATGCCCGACACGATCTGGATCGTCAGCGCGACACCGGCGAGGACGCCGAAGTTCCAGAAGAAGTTCAGGTTGCGCGGCACCGGATAGCCGGCCCCGATCGCGTTGTAGACGAGGCGCGGCAGCGGCAGCTTGTCGTCCACCCACTTCATCATGGGATGGGTCGGCCGATATTCCTTTGCCCAGGGAAAGCTCATCGTCGTCAGCCTATCTTAACGGTGGTGTCGGTGGCGAACTCGTAATCCGGAACCTGCAGGTTCAGCGGGGCCGGACCCTGCCGGATGCGGCCGGCCGTGTCGTAGGCGGAGCCATGACAGGGGCAGAAATAGCCGCCGAACGGCCCGCGATTCTCACCCTGCTTGGCACCCAGGGGAATGCAGCCCAGATGGGTGCACACGCCCATCGTGATCAGCCAATTCTGCTTGCCGGGCTTCGTGCGCTCCGCCAGCGATTGCGGGTCGCGCAGGGAGGACACGTTGACGGCGTTCGCCTCCGCGATCTCCTTTGGCGTCAGGTTGCGCAGAAAGACGGGCTGCTTGCGCCACAGCGTCGTCACCGCCTGGCCGGGTTCGATCTGCGACAGGTCCGCCTCGATCGAGGCGAGCGCCAGGACGTCGGCCGACGGGCTCATCTGATTGACCAGCACCGGCACCACCGCCAGCGCGCCCACGCCCGCAAAGGCGAGCGCGGCCACGTTGATGAAGTCGCGGCGGCGCACGCCCTCGCCCTCTTCCCCGACGGCCAGCACCGGGTCGGGCTGCGGCTCCGTGCCGGGCGGCAGGTGGAGCGGCGGGTCCATCGTTGTCGTCTCGGTCGCCATGGGATCCTTCGTCACTGGTGACCCGCCACGGGCGGATCGGCGGTGGCCACGATCCCGGCGGCGCTCGCCCGATCCGTCGCCCGGGGCCACGGATGCTGGGTCGCCGGCACGGGTCGCGGCCGTCTCTCCTTCGCCCCTAGCGAAGTCGCGCCGCCGCTGCCAGCCCTTTGTGCGAACGAAAGGGGACTGTTGCCCCGTTGCCGCCGCTGCCGCAGGACCGCCCCCGATGCCGCGAATCGATCCCGCACCCACGCCCACGCTGGGCCTGCCCAAGCTGGACGCTCGACAGACCGCCGCGCGCGCGTGGTTCGAGGCGCTGCGGTCGCGCATCTGCGACGCCTTCGAGGCGCTGGAGGTCGACATGGGGTCGGACGCCCGCTTCGACTTCCAGCCCTGGACCCGGCACGACGCGGACGGCGCGCCGGGCGGCGGCGGCACGCGCGGGCGCATGGCGGGCGCGGTGTTCGAAAAGGTGGGCGTGAACGTCTCGACCGTGGCGGGCACCTTCGCGCCGGATTTCGCCGCGTCCATCCGCGGCGCGGCCGAAGACCCGCGCTTCTTCGCCACCGGGATCAGCCTGGTGGCGCACCTGGCCAACCCGCACGCGCCCGCCGTCCACATGAACTGCCGCTATCTCACCACCCGGACCAGTTGGTTCGGCGGCGGCGCGGACCTGAACCCGCCCCTGCCGATCGCCGAGGACACCGCCGATTTCCACGCGGCGTTGCGCGCGGCGTGCGAGGCGCACGAGAGCGGCGACTACCCCCGCTTCCGCCAATGGGCGGACGATTATTTCCACCTGCCCCATCGCGACGTCAGCCGGGGTGTCGGCGGCATTTTCTTCGATCACCTGGACGCGGGCTTCGACGCCGACTTCGCCTTCGTGCGCGCCGTCGGCGAGGCGTTCCTGGACGTCTTTCCCCGGCTGGTGCGCCGCCGGATGCGGACCCCCTTCACCGCGGACGACCGCCAGCGACAGCTGCGGTGGCGCGGGCGTTATGCGGAGTTCAACCTGCTGCACGACCGCGGCACCCTGTTCGGGCTGAAGACGGGGGGCGATGTCGACGCCATCCTGATGAGCCTGCCCCCCCTGGCCGCCTGGGACTGACGATGACGGGCGGGACGCGCGCCGTGCCGCCTGGACAGCTGGCGACGGTCGTCACCACGCTGGAGATGCGCGCCCGCCCTCCGCTGGTCGAGCCACCACCCTCCCCCCTGTCGCTGGAGCGCTGGCCCGCGCCACCGCTCGACCGCTACCGCGCGCTGTTCCGCCGGGTGGGGGAGCCGTGGCTGTGGTGGTCGCGGCTGACGCAGTCCGACGCCCGGGTCGCCGCCGCCCTGTCCGACCCGCGGGTGCGCGTCTTCGCGGTGCGCGACGGCCAGGACCCCGCCGGCCTGCTGGAGCTGGACGGTCGCGGCGCGGGCGAGTGCCAGCTGCGATTCGTGGCGCTCGTCCCCGAACTCGCCGGGCGCGGCCATGGCCGGTGGCTGTTGGCGCACGCGCTGCGACTGGCCTGGGGCGACGGGGTGGAGCGGGTGTGGCTGAACACCTGCACGCTGGATCATCCGGCGGCGCTGCCCGCTTATCGGCGGGCCGGGTTTCGGGCGGTCGCGCGAGAGGTGCAGCTGTTCGCCGATCCGCGCCTGACCGGGCTGCTGCCCCGGTCAGCCGGGCCGCACATCCCGATCGTCGAGAGTTGAGGTCGCCTGCCGATAGAGGCCGACGACCAGCGTGACCGTGACCAGGGTGGCGAGCGACAGCACCAGGCCGCCCGTCGCCGCCCCGGCGATCGCGCCCGCCCGCGGCCCGGCGGCGAGCGCCACCGGCACACCGACCAGCGCCTGCGCCGCGCCCATCGCCACCAACGTCACGACGGTCGTCACCACCAGGGTCAGCAGCAGCGCGCCGTTCAACCCGCGCGAGGTCGCCACGGCCCGCCGCAGACTGCCGACGACGCCCTGCCCTCCTTCGGCCACGACGGGCGTCAGGAACAGGAGCCTGGCCCCCACCAGCAGCAGCACGACCAGCAGGGCCACGCCCCCGATCGCCGCCACCGCCATCCCCGCCGCACCGAGCGCGGCGAGCAGCGCCAGCAGGGCGATCACCAGCAACAGCACCAGGCCCAGCGCGATCACCGCCAGCGCCTGCGCGCCCAGCAGGATGGGCAGCCGCCGCCCGGCCGATGCCAGCGACTGCCGCACGGTCTCGCCATCGCTCAGCGTCATCCGCGTGAGGACCAGTTGCCCCAGCAGCACCGCCACGGTCAGGGCCAGGAGGGCCAGCCACTGGGGCAGCGTCGGATCGATCTGCTCCATGGCCTGACCGCCGACGGTGATCGTGCGGGTCGCCGCCGTGGCGCCGATCACCTGGGTCAGCATGGCGGGCACGCCCACGAGCGCCAGCGCGACGGTGGCCAGCACGCCCCCATCCGCCGCCAACCGCGCGCGGGTGAACTCAACCGCCCGATCCAGCGATGCGCGTGCCATAGACCCCCCGACCCTCGCCCGTTGCGAAATTCCGGGACCGGGCTTGATGAAGGGCTGTCGGCGCGTCAAGTCGCCGGGATGGACGAGGGCGGCCCCGAATGGCGAACGGCGGAGGGGCCAGTCGACTATGCGCGCGCGGCCGCCGACATGGAGGACCGCGCCGCCGCGATCGCCGCCGGCGCGGCGCGCGAACGGGTGTGGATGCTGGAACACCCGCCCGTCTACACGGCCGGGACCAGCGCCGACCCGGCCGACCTGCTGGACGCGCGCTTCCCGGTGCTGGCGACCGGGCGCGGCGGCCGCCACACCTACCACGGACCGGGCCAGCGAATCGCCTATGTCCAGCTGGATCTGAACGCCCGGGGTCGCGACGTGCGCCGCTTCGTGGCGGGGCTGGAAGAGTGGGTGGTGGGCGCGCTGGGCGATCTGGGCGTGGCGGCTTTTGCGGTGCCCGGCCGGGTGGGGGTCTGGACCCGGGCGGACGGACGGGAGGCGAAGGTCGGCGCGATCGGGGTGCGGGTGAAGCGCTGGGTGACGCTGCACGGCCTCTCGGTGAATCTGAACCCGGATCTGTCGCATTTCGACGGCATCGTCCCGTGCGGCCTGCGCCAACCGGTCACCAGCCTGGCCGCGCTGGGCCGCGGGGTGTCGGCGAGCGAATGGGACGACACGCTGCGCCGCCATTTGCCGGTGCTTCTGGAAAAGCTGAACGGGCGATAACAAGAATCGCTTGAGCCTTCGCTTTAAGGGCTTTAGACGGGCCGCGACCCTTGAACCCACAACAGGCGGGTCAACACCAGATGGGAGTTTTCCGAATGCGTACGACCAAGACCCTTTTCGCCAGCGCCGCCGTCCTGGGCGCCGCGCTGACGCTCGCCGCCTGCGGCGACACGTCGACCAACACCGCGACGGCCGACACCGCCGCGATGGACAACACCATGGGCATGGACACCATGAACGACAGCGGTGCCATGATGGGCAACGACATGATGATGTCGAACGACATGATGGGTTCGAACGACATGATGATGAACAACACCATGGGTTCGAACGACATGATGATGAACAACACCATGTCGAACACGATGTAATCATCGCCGACGCGGCCGGGCGACCGGCCGAACGGCCAGGCCGCGTCCCCCAGGTTCGGGGGGCGCGGCCTTTTCGTTTGGCGACCGTGCCGTTCGCGAACCCGCCAGGCCCACGTCGCGGGCGGGAGCGCGACTTCCCAATCGATGTGCTCTCACCGCCACCACCGCTCGTCCCGAGCCTGTCGAGAGCGGTCATGTCATTTGCGAGCCCGACAGACCAACGTCGGCTAGCAGAAACCCAGACTCCAAGACCGATGTGCTCCCTCAACCACCCCCGCTCGTCCTGAGCCTGTCGAGGACGTACGAATGGCAGCAGCGGCGACCGCCGGCAGCGCCTCACCCAATGTCCCCTCGACAGGCTCAGGACGAGCGGATCGGGAGCGAGGGTCCGCTTCCGGCGATCCAGGAAGATCGGACGGAGGGGACTCGCGTTCGCCGCCGCGCGCTCGGTCCCGGCACCGACCTGTCGAGCTTCAGGCGGCGTCGGCCTCTGCGATGCCCTTGGCGCGCAGCCGGCAGCTGTCGCACAGGCCACAGGGCTGTCCGGCCGGCGTGGGGTCGTAGCACGACCAGGACCAGTCCGGGTCCAGTCCCAGCCGCCGCGCCTCCGCCACGATCTGCGCCTTCGTCAGATGTTGCAGCGGCGTCAGCACGGTGGGCGAGCGGCCCTCCACCCCGATCCGCGTCGCGGTGGCCGCCATTGCCTCCCACGCCCGGATGAACTCCGGTCGGCAGTCGGGATAGCCGGAATAATCGAGCGCGTTCACGCCGATGGAGATCGCCCGCGCGCCCAGCACCTCGGCCCATCCCAGCGCCAGCGTCAGGAACAGGGCGTTGCGCGCCGGGACGTAGGTGACGGGAATGCCCGCCTCCACGCCCGCCTTGGGCACCGCGACGTCGGCCGTCAGCGCGGAGCCGCCAAAGGCGGTCAGGTCCAGCGGCAGGACAATGTGGCGCGCGATGCCGAGCCGCTCGACCAGATCGCGCGCGCGCCCGATCTCGATCGCGTGGCGCTGCCCATAGTCGATCGTCAGTGCGGCGACCTCGTAGCCCGCCTCTCGCGCGGACGCGGCGCAGACCATCGAGTCCAGGCCACCGGACAGCAGCACCACCGCGATCGGCCGACCGGTCATCGGCGGCCCCAACGAAACGGGCCGCCGAAGCGGCCCGAGTTGAGCTTGCAACCAGAAGGGAGAAGCCGAAGCTCCGAATGGGGATATGCCATGGGGAGCGTTGCGGTCCGGTTAACGACAGGCACCCGTCCGCCGAGCCACCAGCGCGACGGCGTAGGGCTCGCCCCGGCGCACGCCCTGCGCCGCCACATTCGCGGCCCGCGGGGTCACGGCGTGGAGCGTCAGCAGGCCGGACCCGTCCGCACATTCGTAGGACACCTTGGTCCGGTCGGCGGCCTGGGCCACCGGGAAGTAACGGCAGTCCGACGACTGGTGGACCGCCCGGTAAAGCGATGTCAGATCGCCCACGCACACCGACCCGGCCGGCGCGCGGTCCTTCGCCGTCACAAGCGCGTAGCGACCGGGCGTCAGGCCCGCGGTGTAGACCGGTGCCGCCGCGGCGATCGCCGCCGAGGCGAGGCCCAGCAGGACGGCCCGCCTCACGCCGCCTCCAGCCGCGCCGCGTCCAGCGGGAAGACCCGCGCGCAAAAGGCGCAATCGACCTGGATCAGCCCGTCCGAGTCCGCCATCTCCGCCCGCTCCTCCACCGGGAACCGGGCGATCACGGAGGCCAGATAGGCCGGGTCGCAGCGGCAACCGCGGCGCACCGATCCCTCGCCGAACAGCCGCACCTCCTCCTCGTGGAACAGCCGCCACAGCACCTCGTCGGCGGGCAGGTCGGCGTCCGTCAGCTCGGCGTTCGTGACCGTCCGGGCGAGCGCCAGCACGTGCTCCCATTCCGGATGGTCCAGACGGGTGTGCAACCGCTCACGCCCCTCTTCGCCCTCCGGCAGGTGCTGCAGCATCAGGCCGCCGGCGACCAGGCCCGCGTCCGTGCGGCGGATGGCCACGCGGAACAGGCTGGGCAGCTGTTCGGACTGGGCGAAATAGGATCGCGCGGCGTCCGACAGCGTCTCGCCTTCCAGGGGTACGATGCCCTGATAGCGCTGACCGGTCGAACCGACGTCGAAGGTGACGGCGAGATAGCCCTGACCGAACAGCGCGAACAGGGTCGGTTCCGGCCCGACCTCGGCCAGCCGGTCGGCGTCGAAATTGACATAGCCGCGCAGCTCTCCGCCGCGCCAGTCGCAGACCAGCAGGTCGACGACCCCGCCCTTGGTCTGCGCCTGCATCGTCAATTGCCCGTCGTCCGCCTTCAGCGTGGAGCCGAGCAGCACCGCCAGCACCAGCGCTTCGGCCAGCACGGACTCGATGGCCGGCGGGTAGGCGTGCGCGGACAGGATGCGGTCCAGCGTCGGACCCAGACGGGCCAGTCGGCCGCGCGCGTTGCGGATGGGCAGGGAAAAGCCTTGGAGCCGGTCGAGCGTGCCGCTCTCGATGGGGGTCTGATCGTTCACGCCCGCCGAGGTGGGAAGCGGCGACATCCGTTGCAAGACGTCGATGCTGCGGCGCACCATCTAGCCGGTGGACAGCGCGGGTGCCGGACCCTAACTGCCCGTCCACACCGCCTGACCGGAGACGCCGTTGGCCGCCCGCCGCTTCCTCTATTTCGTCGCCGCCTGCGTCGTCCTGGTGCTGGGCGCGGGCGTGGTGTGGTCGCTCTACGCCAACGAGCTGATCCGCTGGTGGGCGGTGCCGTCCCGCCCCTTCGTCGCCGTGTCGCCGGCCGGGGCCAACCGCTATGACGACCCCGCGCTGTGGATCGCACGGCCCGGGAAGGCCGACGACCCCAGCGCCTTTCGACCCGAGGGGCTGGCCGAGGACGCGGCACCGCGGGGCGACGCGGCGGTGTTCTATGTCCACCCCACCAGCTTCCTGGACAACGCGCGGTGGAACGCGCCGTTGGACAACGCCGACGCGAACGACCGCGCCCGGCTGTTCACTCGGGGGCAGGCCAGCGCCTTCACCGCGGCCGGCCGCATCTGGGCGCCGCGTTATCGCCAGGCGACCTTCGGCGCGTTTCTGACGACGGAGCCCGCCGCGACTCAGGCGCTGGACGCCGCCTATCGCGACGTCGCCGCCGCCTTCGACGCCTTCCTGGCCGCGATCCCGGCCGATCAGCCGATCATACTGGCGGGTCACAGCCAGGGGTCGCTGCACCTGACGCGGCTGCTGGCGGATCGGATCGCGGGCACGCCGGTCGCGCGCCGCATCGTGGCCGCCTATGTCGTGGGCTGGCCGATCTCGCTCACCACCGACCTGCCCCGCCTGGGCCTGCCCGCCTGCGAACAGCCGACATCGACCGGATGCGTGCTGAGCTGGGCGAGCTTCGCGGAACCGGCGGACGAGCGGCTGGTCACCGCCACCTACGATGCGTCGACCGGGCTGGACGGCCGGCCGCGCGCGGGCAGCGCGATCCTATGCACCAACCCGCTGACCGGCCGGCGGGGCGACGCGGCGCCGGCGGAGGCGAATCTGGGCACGCTGAAGGCGCAGGAAGACTGGTCGTCGGCGGAATTGATCCCGGCCGCCGTGCCGGCGCGCTGCGCGGGGCGCGGGTTCCTGCTGATCGGCGATCCGCCCGACATCGGCAGCTATGTGCTGCCCGGCAACAACTACCACGTCTACGACTATTCGCTGTTCTGGGCCAATGTGCGCGCGGACGCGGCGCGCCGGCTGGCGGCCTTTGAGCGTCGCTGAGGGCACCGGCGGGCGGCCGGCGGTGGTCACCGACGACGCGGCCGCCTTTCGCCTCGCCGTTGCCGCGGGTGGCCGCCTGGCCGGGCTGGACCTGGGAGAGCGCACGATCGGGGTCGCGGTGTGCGACGCGGGCTGGTCGTTCGCCACCCCGCGCGAGACGCTGCGCCGCGCGCGCGGGCAAAAGGATGTGGCGGCGATCGCCCGGCTGGCGCAGGCGGACCGGCTGGCGGGGCTGGTCGTGGGCCTGCCGCTCAACATGGACGGCCGGCCCGGCCCGCGCGCCCAGGCGAGCCGCGCGTTCGCCGCCCTGCTGTCGCCGCTCGGCCTGCCCGTGCTGTTGTGGGACGAACGCTGGTCGACCGTGGCGGCCGAACGCGCGATGATCGGGCAGGACATGAGCCGCGCGCGTCGGGCCGAGCGGATCGACGCCCATGCCGCCGCGCACATCCTGCAAGGCGCGATCGACGCTTTGGCAAGCAACGACTTTTGAACCGGAGCGGAACTTTATGGTGGCGTTCCGCACCGTCTTCGGCTAAACTCCCGGCGTGACACGCTCGCTGCGCCGCCGCCCGGTTCGTCCGACCGCCCCCCAAGCCCCGCGCGACCTTTCCTACACCCGCACTGCGGAAATGCGCGGACGTGGCGCGACCTTCGCGACCTTTCGATGACGGCCGAACTCTACCCCCACCGCGACCTTCTGGGCCTGGCCGGGCTGGAGCGGCATCAGATCGCCTTTCTGCTGGACGAGGCCGATGCGCGCGTCGGGTCCGATGGCGCGGACGCCCCCCTGGCGGGGCTGACGCAGATCAACGCCTTCTTCGAGAACTCGACTCGCACGCTCCTGTCCTTCGAGATCGCGGGCAAGCGGCTGGGCGCCGACGTGGTCAACATGCACGCCGCACAGTCCAGCGTGAAGAAGGGCGAGACGCTGATCGACACGGCGGCGACGCTCAACGCCATGCGCGCGGACGTGATCGTCATCCGGCATGGCAGTTCCGGAGCGGTCAAGCTGATCGCGGACCATGTCGACTGCCCCGTGCTGAACGCGGGCGACGGCTGGCACGAACATCCGACCCAGGGGCTGCTGGATCTGCTGACGCTGCGCCGACGGCTGGGCGCGCTGTCCGGGATCACCGTGGCGATCGTGGGCGACATCCGGCACAGCCGGGTCGCGCGGTCCAATCTGTTCGCGCTGGCCACGATGGGGGCCAACGTCCGGCTGTGCGGCCCGGCCACGCTGTTGCCGGGCGGGCTCGACGACACCGGCGCCACCGTCACCACCGACATGGACGAGGCGCTGGAGGGCGCGGACGCGGTCATGATGCTGCGCCTGCAGACCGAACGGATGGACGGCGGGCTGGTCCCGTCGGCGCGCGAATACCGCGCGCTCTACGGCCTGACGGCGGAGCGGCTGGCGCGCGCGCGGCCGGACGCCCTGGTGCTGCACCCCGGCCCGATGAACCGGGGGGTGGAGATCGACTCGGACGTGGCCGACCTGCCCGGCCGATCGGCCATCACCGAACAGGTGAAGCACGGCGTCGCGGTTCGCATGGCCTGCCTCGACGTGCTGACCCGCCAGGCCCGGGATCGACAGGCATGAAGCGCCTGGCCCGCATCGCCGATGTCCGCCTGCCCGGCCAGGCGGCCCGGACCGATCTGTTCTGCCGCGACGGGGCCTTTGTGGAGGCCGACGGTGCCGGACCGGGCGAAACGCTGGTCGGGCGGGGTCGCCTTGCGCTGCCCGGCATCGTGGACCTGGGTGTGCACGCCATCGACAAGCCCGCCTTTCGCGCCGGCGGCGTCGTGCGCGCCGCCCTGCTGCCCGGACAACGCCCGGTCCTGGACGATCCCGGTGCCGTCAAGGAGACGGCGGCGGCCGGCAAGCCCGACCTGTGGGTCCATCCGCTGGCGGCCGCCACGCGCGGCCTGGCCGGCGCGGAGCTGACCGAATACGCGCTGATGGGACGGGTGGGCGCGCGCGGCGTGGCCACCGGGCGCGGCTGGATCGGATCGTCGGGCGTGATGGCCGCCGCGATGCGCTACGCCGCCTCCCTGGACCTGCCCGTGGTGGTCCATGCACAAGACGCCGGCCTGGTCGGCGGCGCGGTCGCCACGGAGGGTCCGGTGGCCTTCGCGCTCGGCCTGCCCTCCGCCCCTGCGATCGCCGAGCGCATGGCGGTCGAGCGCGACCTGGCGCTGGCCGAACTGACCGGCGCGCACGTCCATTTCCATCTGCTGACCACGCGAGCGGCGCTGGAGCGGGTGCGGACGGCGAAGGCCGGCGGGCTGCGGGTCACCTGCGGCACCGCCCCGCCCTACTGGCTACTGTCCGACCACGATGTCAGCGACTTTCGCACCTTCGCGCGTCTGTCGCCGCCGCTGCGGTGCGAGGACGACCGGCGGGCGGTGCGCCAGGCGATCGCGGACGGCACGGTCGATTGCCTCACCTCCGCCCACGACCCGGTCGGGCCGGAGGGCAAGCGCCTGCCCTTCGCGGACGCCCAGGCCGGGGCGGCGGGCGCGGCCACCCTGTTGCCGCTGGCGCTGGGGCTGGCGCGCGACGGGCTGGTGGACGAGGCGCGACTGGCCGACCTGCTGGCAGGCGCGCCGGCCCGCATCCTGCGGCTCGACGCCGGCCGGCTGGAGGTGGGCGGACCGGCGGACGTGATCCTGGTGGACCCGGACGCGCCCTGGCAAATCCGGGCCGAAGCGCTGGGCTCGGGCGGCAACACGCCGTTCGACGGCCTGCCGGTGCAGGGCCGCGTCACCCACGTCGTGAAAGGCGGCCTGCTGCTGGAGTGAGTGGGTCGCCGGCCTCAGCGAGACGCCAGCGTCGCGCCCTTCGCCCGAGACGCCCAGCGCGGGGCATCGTCGCCTTTCACCTGGCGCACGAAACAATGTCCGCCACCCGCGCGGACCGTGCCGCAGAGCGCCACCGCATCCGACCGGCTGGCGAAGTGTCCGGCGGACAGGCGGGTGAACTGGCGACCGTTGACCACCACCTTGCTGGCAAGTGGCTCGGCCCCGGACAGGTTGGCGCGGCCCACGGCCTTCGCCCAGCCACGCTCCGCCGCGCCGGGGGTGACGTAGGCCCCCAGCTGCACGACGAACCGCCCGGTCGATCGCGCGCGTCCAGCCGGAGCGGGCTCCGCCTTGGCGATACTGGTGACGGTCACGAGACTGGCGGGGAGGACCCGCCCGGCTGAGGCGTGCCGAACGGCCAAAGGCGCGGCCGCCGGCGGCGCGAGGTCGGGCATGGGCAGCGGCTGCACCACCGGCAGAGCGACGCTCGCCGGGGCGCCATCGGGCTCCGCATAGGCGGCCAGCTCCACGCTCGGACCGTCCGCGACCACCGGCGTCGCGGCGGCGACGACCGGTGCCGCGGGGGAAAGACGCAGGGCCAGGCGCGCCGGCATGCCTTCGTCTTCCACGGGGCTGATGTTGAGCAGATAGGCGACCTGGTCCCAGCTGTTGCGGGGGCTTGCGATCCGCGCCCACTCCCCGATCCGCTGATGCACCGCGGCCGGTGCCAGGTCCTGCGACGCCACGGTTCGGGCGCGCTGCCAGTCTCCGCCGACCGCGTAGGCGAAGGCGAGGTTCTGGCGCACGCGGCCGTCGGCGTCGGGCGCGCGGGCGGCCTCCTCCAAAAGCGCGCCGCCGCTGCCGACATCGCCGGCCAGCACCAGCCCCAGGCCGCGATCGGCGACGCTGAGGCCGGCCGCGGACGACAGGAGCGCGCGCGCTTCCTCCCCATCTCCCAGGGCGGCGCGCACCAATGCGAGGTTCAGGGTCGCGGCGGCGTCGCCCGGCGACAGCGCCAGGACGTCGCGATACGCAGCTTCGGCGGAGGACAGGCGGCCGTCGCTCAGATAGGTGCGCGCGAGCAGCTGCCGCGCCTCGAGATTGAGCGGGGCCGCCTCGACCGCCCGCTCGGCGAAGCGGACCGCGCGCTCCGTCCGGTTGCGGGCCAGCTCGCCCTCGGCCTTGACCAGGTACTCCGCCGCGCGCGCCGTTCCGTCCTCTGCCATCGCGGCAACGGACGAGGGCGCGCCAAAGGCACCCAGGGACAGGGAGGAAGCGGCGAGCGCGAGATAGAGGCGAGGACGCATGGGATCAGTCCTTTCGGGAGGTCGTCTGACCGAGCGCCAGGTCGAGGCCGTCCAGGTCGAGGAAGAAGCGGTCGAGAGCGCGGGTCACGAGCACCTGCGCCGACTGGCGCTCAAGCGCGGCCGCTAGCCGCAGCTTCAGGTGGCGGTCCGCGTCCAGGCGAAGGGTGAAGGCGGCCTTGCCCGTGGCGGTCCGGCCGATGCGCGGCCGCGCCACCTCTCGTGCCCGCCGGACCGCGATCGGCGGCACGGAGCGCACGGGGGCCGGCGGCGGAGTGGCGGCCGGCCCGACCGGTTCCGCGCTCTGGGTCACGGTCGCCTCTTCGGAGAACGGAGCGGGCCGCGGTTCGGGCGGCGCGCGGCGCGGTTCGGGCGACAGCATCCGCGCGGGGTTGGCCGGACGCTCCGACGCCTCCACCTGTTCGCGCAGATGCTCGAACTGCTCGCGGGCGGGCGAGGGCTGCGGCTGCGCGCCCTCTCCCATGTCGTTCCAGCCCAGATCGTCGAGAGCGGCGGGGCTGGACCCGATCATCGCATCGAAGCCCTGACGGCGCATGGCGGGCGTCGCCTGACCCTTGCGCGCCAAGAGGCCGGAGGAGAGCGAAGCGAGCGGTTTGGCGTCGGCCATGGCCACCCTCCTCAACCCACCACGCGGCGGCCGAAGCCACCGCCGGCGGGCCGCGCGGGCATGGCCGGCCGGCCCACGGCGGCCGGGGCCGAAAAGACCGTGCGGCGAAAGTTCTTCTCCAGCCGGTCGGAGATGTACGTCCACAGATCCTCGACCTCGCGCGCCGACTTGCTGGCGGGATCGACCTCCATGACGGTGCGGCCGTCGATCATCGAAGCGGCGAAATCGACGCGGTGGTGCATCGTGACCGGTGCCACCGTACCGTGCTGCGACAGGGCCACCGCCGCCTCCGACGTGATCCGCGCCTTGGGCGTGGCGGCGTTGACGACGAAGATGAGCGGCTTGCCGGCGCGGTCGCACAGGTCGACCGTCGCGCCGACGGCGCGAAGGTCGTGCGGGCTGGGGCGCGTGGGCACCACGATCAGTTCGGCCACCGCGATCACTGACTGGATCGCGACCGTGATCGCCGGGGGGGTGTCGATCACCGCCAGGCGAAACCCCTGGCCGCGCAGCATTTCCAGATCGCCGGCCAACCGCGCGACCGTGGTCTGCGCGAAGGCCGGCATTTCGTCCTCCCGCTCGTTCCACCAGTCGGCGAGCGACCCCTGCGGATCGATGTCGATCAAGACGACCGGACCCGCCCCGGCGCGCTGCGCCTGCACGGCGAGGTGACCCGACAAGGTGGTCTTTCCGGAACCCCCTTTTTGGGAAGCCATAGCCAGAACGCGCATAAAGTCCCCTTGAGCCGTGCCGAGAGCGTCTCGTTGCGGGACGGTGTGCGCGAAGTGTCGTTACGATCCGGTTAAGTCGGCGGTCGGGTGGCCGCGGGCATCTGTTCGGTCGTCGCGCGGCCCGCTAGTGTCCCGGCCAACTGTCCGCCCGCCGTGGACGCCAGGAGAGGTCCGACTATGCCGAACACCGCCAGCCGCGCCGCGCGCCTTGTAGCGCGGACGTTCGGACGAACGCTCCTCCCCGCGATCCTCCTCGCCTCGCCTGCTTTGGCCGGGCCGGCCGAGGGGCAGGTCGCGTGGGAGGCGGGCGACTATGGCCGGGCGGTGGCGGAGTGGCGCCCGGCGGCCCTGGCCGGCGATGCGTCCGCACAATACGGCTTGGGACAAGCCTATCTCTATGGCCGCGGAGTCGCGACCGATCTGAAGCAGGCGCGGCTGTGGTTCGAGAAGTCGGCCGCGCAGAGCTATGCGCCCGCCCAGGACAATCTCGGACTGCTGCTGTTCCAGGAAGGCGAGCACGCGGCGGCGCTGCCCCTGCTCGAGCGGTCGGCCGCGCGCGGAGAACCGCGGGCGCAGTATGTGCTCGGCACGGCCAAGTTCAACGGCGACCTGGTCGATCGCGACTGGGTCGGTGCCTACGCGCTGATGACGCGGGCCTCGGCCGCCGGCCTGCCGCAGGCCTCGCGCGCGCTCGCTCAGATGGACACGCAGATCCCACTCGCGCAGCGGCAACAGGGTCAGGTTCTCGCGCGCAATCTGGAAGCCGGTGGGATGGCGGTCGCCGCGAACACGCCCGCGGGTGCCCCTTTTGCCGCTCCGCCAACCGCCATCCAAACTGAAGCGGGGCCGGTGCAGCGGGTGGGCGTGCCGCCTTCGCGGATCGATCCGCCGGCTCCTTCTGTCCCACCGGTGGCCACGGGCACGCCGACCCCGCCTAGCCGACCCGCCGCCGTGTCCCGCCCGGTCGTCCAG
This sequence comes from Sphingomonadaceae bacterium, assembly GCA_965261015.1. GTDB lineage: Bacteria > Pseudomonadota > Alphaproteobacteria > Sphingomonadales > Sphingomonadaceae > CBDHCC01. The sequence continues at coordinate 1,309,129 of CBDHCC010000001.1, read as the reverse complement.
GCGCCTCCCCTGCCGGCGCGCGCGGCGACGGCCCGACCCGCCGATGCGGCGCGTCCGACCACCGGGCGATGGCGCGTTCAGCTCGGCGCGTTCAGGGATCGCGACGGAGCGAACGCGCGGTGGCAGGAGGTGCGCCGCGCCGTCCCGGCTGTGTCGAACCTGTCGTTGACCCTGGAGAGCGCCGGAGCGGTGACCCGCGTCCAGGCCGGTCCCTTCGCGACCCGTGCCGAGGCCCAGCAGGTGTGCCGGGCGGTCACCGCGACCGGTCGCTCCTGCTTCGCAGTACGCCCCTGACGCCCGGCCTACGCGGGCCGCCTCACCAGCCGCCGCCCGCCACCCACTGGTCGCGCCTAAGGCCCTGAACCCACAGCAAGGCGGTCAGATCGTTGTGGCGGATCTCCCCGCCCGCCGCCGCCGCGACGACGGGCTTTGCGCGATAGGCGATCCCCAGGTCGGCGGCCCGGAGCATCGGCAGATCGTTGGCCCCGTCGCCGACCGCCATCGTCTCCTGCTTTCCGATCCTCCAATGTGCCTGCGCGGCAGCCATCGCGGTGGCCTTTGCCTGCCCGTCCACGATCGGCTCGAGCACCCGACCGGTCAGGCGGCCGTCCGCCACCTCCAGGGTGTTGGCGGTCGCCCAGTCGAAGCCGAGACGCCGCGCCACCGGCTCAGCGAAGTGAGTGAAGCCGCCGGACACCAGCACGCTGCGGACGCCCAGCGCGCGCAGCGTCGCCATCAGGGTCGAAGCCCCCGGCATCGGCCGCACCCGCTCCGCAAGGCATTGGTCGAGCGTGTCGAGCGCCAGCCCCTCCAACAGGGCGACCCGGGCGCGGAGCGCCGCGGCAAAGTCCAGCTCTCCGCGCATCGCCCGGTTGGTCACGGCTGCCACCTCACCCTTGCATCCGGCATAATCTGCCAATTCGTCGATGCATTCGACGGTGATCATCGTCGAATCCATGTCCGACACCAGCAGCCGCTTGGCGCGTCCGGCGACCGGCTGCACCACCAAGTCGCAGCCATCCGGCGGCTCCACCCGCGCCGGGCGGTCGAGACGCAGGTCGACGGCGCTGCCTTCTTCCAGCACGTCAGCGACTCCGGGCGCCGCGCCGGCGACGGTCAGTCGCTCTCGTGCTTCGGCGACATGATGGGAGGTCAGCCGGTCGGCTGCTATCAGGGTGGCGATGAACACGACGATCCTTCCGCGGCTGGCGGTCATCGCAGGGCCGACCGCCAGCGGCAAGAGCGGGCTGGCGCTGCGCCTGGCGCGGCGGACGGGTGGGCTGATCGTCAATTCGGATGCGCTGCAGGTCTATCGCGACCTGCGCGTCCTGACGGCGCGGCCTTCGGCGCTCGAAGAGGCCGAACGGCCCCACCGGCTGTTCGGTCACGTCGACGCGGCCGAGGCGTACGATGTCGCGCGCTGGCTGGGCGACGCCACAGCCGCGATTGGAGACGCGGCCCACGACGGCCGGCTGGCGATCGTGGTCGGGGGAACCGGCCTCTATCTGCGAGCCCTCTTGCAGGGTCTGGCACCGGTGCCCGCTATCCAGCCGGAGGTGCGCGCCGCCGTGCGCGCCGCCCCGCTTGAGGTGAACCGGGCCGCCCTCGCGCAAGAGGATCCCGCCATGGCCGCCCGTCTGCGCCCCACCGACCCGCAACGGATCGCCCGCGCGCTGGAGGTGATCCGATCCACGGGCCGCTCGCTGGCGGACTGGCAGACGGTCCGGAGCGGCGGGATCGAGGGGCACTTCGCCATCGATGGCATGGTGCTGGAACCGGATCGCGCCGCACTGGCGCGGCGGATGGCCGAGCGGCTCGACACGATGCTGGACGGAGGGGCCGCGGACGAGGTCGACGCACTGATCGCCCGATCGGACGTGCCCGACGATGCACCGGTCTGGCGCGCGATCGGAGCGCGGGAGGTGGCGGCCTGGCGACGCGGCTCGCTCGGCCGGGACGAAGCGCGGTCGGCCGCGCTGGCCGCCACCCGCGCCTATGCCAAGCGACAGCGGACCTGGTTTGCCCGGCAGGTGCCCGCGAGTTGGGCGCGCGTCGACCCGGCGGATGTCCGGGAGGTCGACAGGACGCTCGACCGACTGGCAAGGTCCGGCCGACCCTGAAGGAGGTGCCAGCATGCGAATCTACACGGACGAGGACGCCGACCTGTCGCGCATTCGCATGGCGCGGGTCGCCGTTGTCGGCTATGGCAATCAAGGCCACGCACATGCGCTGAACCTGAGGGACAGCGGGGTGGCGGAGGTGGGCGTCGCGCTGCGACCCGGGTCCGCCCGCACCGCGCCCGCGCAGGCGGCCGGCTTTCGCGTGTTCTCGGTGGCGGACGCGGCGGCGTGGGCCGACGTCCTGATGATCCTGACGCCCGACGAAGAACAGCCCCGGCTCTGGGCGGACGAGATCGCGCCCAATCTGCGGGCGGGCGCGACCGTCGCGTTCGCCCACGGCCTGGCCGTGCATTTCGGCTATATCGACTTGGGGGACGCGCCCGCCTTTCTCGTGGCGCCGAAGGGTCCGGGGCGGCTGGTCCGCTCGAAATATGAGGAGGGGCAGGGACTGCCCTGCCTCTTCGCCATCACCGCGCCGCCCGTGCGACCGCTGGCGCTGGCCTATGCCTCGGCCATCGGCTGCGGGCGATCCGCCATGATCGAGACCACCTTCGGCGACGAGTGCGTGACCGATCTGTTCGGAGAGCAGGCGGTGCTGTGCGGCGGTATCCCGGACCTGATCCGACTGGGTTATGAGACACTGATCGAGGCCGGCCACGCGCCGGAGCTCGCCTATTTCGAATGTGTCCACGAAGCCAAGCAGATCGTGGACCTCATCCACGACCGGGGCATGGACGCGATGCGCGCCGGCATCAGCAACACGGCGGAGTTCGGCGGCTATGCTACGGGCGCGAGGCTGGTGACGGACAGGACCCGCGACGAGATGCGCGCGGTGCTGGACGACATCGTGTCCGGGCGGTTCGCCGAGCGGCTGATGGCCGACCAGGCGGCCGGCGGCGCGGCCATGGCCCGCTTTCGCGCCGAAGCCTCCGATCCGTCGCTGGAGGCGGCGGGCGAGCGGGTACGGGCCTTGATGCCCTGGATAGGCGCGGAACCGACGTCGCGCTCCGACTAGGTTGGACGGCCGCCGCACGACCAGACGCCCACCCGGCTGGCCTCGCCCCCTCCGGCCGCAGCGACGGTGAGCGTCGCCGGGCGCCGAAGGCCGCCAGCACCCACCGGGATCGCGGGCACCGCGTCCGGCTGGACGGCGACCGATAGCCCCGCCCCTTCCAACTGCGCTCCGTCGAACAGCCGATCGCCCTGGTCGATCGCGGTCCCGGCGAGCGTCACCGGGTCCTCGCCGACGCGCACCTCGCCCACCGTTCGCCCGCGCGCCGACCAGACCGCCAAGAGCGGCGGCCCGTCCAGCGTCTCGGCAAAGACACAGGTCCCCCGCTCCGGCTCCGTCACCGGCGACAGGGCGAGCGCCGGCGGCGCGACCGGCGGCTGATCGGGAGAGGCATCGGAGCGGACGCACGCCGCGACCATGAGAGGCAGAAGGAGAAGGATTCGCATCGGCGGGCCTTTAGCAAGCCGGGCCGGGCACGGTCACCCCTCCCTCCCCCGTCACCGCCGGCCAAACAGCCGCTCGATGTCGCCGTGCGCCAGCTTGATCCAGGTCGGTCGCCCATGATTGCATTGGCCGGAGTGCGGCGTCGCTTCCATCTGGCGCAGCAGCGCGTTCATCTCAGCGACGTTCAGCGCCCGCCCGGCGCGCACGCTGCCGTGGCACGCCATCGTGCCGGCGACGCGATCCAATCGCTCGGCGAGGCCCAGGGCCTGATCGAACGCCGCCAGCTCGTCGGCCACGTCGGTGACCAGCGCCCGGGGATCGGTCGCGCCCAGCACCGCCGGCGTCCCGCGCACCAGCACCGCCGCCGGTCCGAACCGCTCGAGCGGCAATCCCAGCCGCGTTAGGTCGTCGGCCGCCGCTTCGAGCCGGTCGCACGCCGCCTCGTCCAGCTCCACCACTTCGGGCAGCAGCAGGGTCTGCGCCGGCACCGCCGCACCCGTCGTGCCCGCCCGCAGCCGCTCCAGCACCAGCCGCTCGTGGGCCGCGTGCTGATCCACGAGCACCAGGCCGTCGGTCGTCTCCGCGACCACATAGGTCTTCGCCACCTGCCCCCGGGCCACGCCCAGCGGGTGGTCCGCCGCATCCGGCGCGGGCTCGCGCGCCTGCTCGGCGCGCGCGGCGGGTTCCCACCCGGCGAACGTCGCCGCCCCTTCCGCCACGGTCGCGGACGATCGCGCCGGGACAGGCTCCGACCGCCATCCGCCAGTCAGAGGACGGGGCGCGGCGGAGCGGTGGCCGGCGGCGTCCAGCGCCCGGCGCAGTCCGCTGACCACGAGCGAGCGGATCGCGCCGGCCTGGCGAAAGCGCACCTCCGTCTTGGCTGGGTGGACGTTCACATCGACGTCGTCGGTCGGCACGAGCAGGAAGAGCGCCACCAGCGGATGACGGTCGCGCGCCACCATTTCGGCATAGGCTCCTCGCACGGCGCCGACCAGCATCCGGTCCTTGATCGGACGCCCGTTTACAAACAGATACTGGTGATCGCTTACGCCGCGCGTGAAGGTGGGCAAGCTTCCGATGCCGCCCAAGGCAGCGCCGTCCCGTTCCCAGTCGACCGCGACGCTGTTGTCGATGAGGGCGGGATCGGTCAGCGCCGCGACGCGCTCCGCCATCGTCTGGCCCGCGGCGAGCGCCAGCGCTGTTCGGCCGTCGCTCGTCAGTCGGATCGCCACATCCGGCCGCGCCATGGCCAGCCGACGCACCACATCCAGGCACGCGGCGCGCTCCGACCGCTCGGAGCGCAGGAACTTGACACGCGCCGGCACGCGGGCGAACAGCCCTCGCACGGTCACGCGGGTGCCCGGTGGCGTCGCGGCCGGGCGGTCGTCGGTGATCCGCCCATTGTCGACCGTGAGCCGCCAACCTTCGCCGCCCGCCGGTCGGCTGGTCAGTTCCAGGGTGGCGACGCTGCCGATCGAGGGCAGCGCCTCGCCGCGAAAGCCCATGGTCGCGACCGCCTCGATCAGGTCGTCCGGCAGCTTGGACGTCGCGTGCCGCTCCACGGCGAGCCGCAGGTCGTCGGGCGTCATGCCCCGCCCGTCGTCCACCACCTCCAATCCACCCACCCCGCCGCCGATCAGGGCGATCGCGATGTTCGTCGCGCCCGCGTCCAACGCGTTCTCGACCAACTCCTTCAGCGCGCTTGCCGGGCGCTCGACCACCTCGCCGGCGGCGATGCGGTTGATCAGGTGGTCGGGCAGCCGGCGTATTGACACAAGGGGGCCTTTAGACCATCCGCCGGCCCCACGCGAAGGGGCCTCCCGCCGCCTGAGGCAGAACCGCACGGCACCCGTCCGTCCGCCATCGGCCTTGGACATGGGCGTCGCCGCACACCGGAGCAGCGGGGGCGCTTCGACACTTTGACAGGACCACCATGTCGTTCTTTTCCCGCCTGATGAAGTTCACCTCGCACGACATGGCGATCGATCTCGGCACGGCGAACACGGTCGTCTATGTGCGCGGTCGCGGAGTGGTGCTCAACGAACCATCGGTGGTGGCGATCGAAACCATCAAGGGCGAGAAGCGGGTCCGCGCCGTGGGCGACGACGCCAAGATGATGATGGGCAAGACACCCGATTCGATCCAGGCGATCCGGCCGTTGCGCGACGGGGTCATCGCCGACATCGATGTGGCCGAACAGATGATCAAGCACTTCATTCATAAGGTGCACGGCGGCAAGGCGAAGCCCTGGCGGTTTCCCGAGATCGTGATCTGCGTGCCGTCGGGCTCCACCTCCGTGGAACGCCGCGCGATCCGTGACGCGGCGTCGAACGCGGGTGCGAGCCAGGTTTGGTTGATCGAAGAGCCGATGGCGGCGGCGATCGGGGCGGGCATGCCGGTGACGGAGCCGATCGGATCGATGGTCGTCGATATCGGCGGCGGGACGACGGAAGTGGCGGTGCTGTCGCTGCGCGGTCTCGCCTACACCACCTCCGTCCGGGTGGGCGGGGACAAGATGGACGAGAGCATCGTGTCCTTCGTGCGGCGCAACCACAATCTGCTGATCGGCGAGGCAACGGCGGAACGGATTAAGAAGGAGGTCGGCACCGCACGCGTCCCCGCCGACGGCGAGGGTCGCATCATCCATGTGAAGGGCCGCGACCTGGTCAACGGCGTGCCCAAGGAGATCCCGATCAGTCAGGGCCAGATCGCCGAGGCGATGTCGGAGCCCGTCGGTTCGATCGTGGAGGGTGTCCGCATGGCGCTCGAGAACACGGCCCCGGAGCTGGCGGCGGACATCGTCGACCAGGGCATCGTGCTGACCGGCGGCGGCGCGCTGCTCGATGGGCTGGACGACATCATCCGAGAGGAGACGGGTCTGCCGGTTATCGTCGCGGAAGACCCGCTGACCTGCGTGGCGCTGGGCACCGGCCGCGCGCTGGAGGACGAAGCGTTCCGCGGCGTCCTGCAATCGGCCTGACCGCCGGCTCGACCGAGCCTTGGCGGTTCCACCCACCCGGCGTCCCGGTGCGTCCCGGCCGGCACAGTATCTGCTGTTCGGCGGCTATGTGGTCGCTGTCCTGGGCGCGGTCGCGGGACTGATCCTGCTCGTCACGGCCTGGGCGGACCCCGCCGGTCACGCGCAGCTGCGGGCACGAGCCACGGATCTGACCGCGCCGCTGTCGACCCTGGCCGCGGACGCCACCGTCGGTGTGCGTGGTGCCGGCCAGGCGGTCGGCGACTGGTGGCGCGCCGGCGCGCAGAACGCCGCCCTGCGCCAGGAACTGGAGGATGGGCGGACCGTGGCGGTGGAGGCAGCCGCGATCCGCGCGGAGAACCAGCGGCTGAAGCGCCTGCTGCGGGTGGTGGAACGCGACGGCGCGCCCGTCGCGGTCACCCGCCTCGTCGCCTCCTCCCCCGCAGCCCTCCGCCGGTTGGCGGTCCTGCCGGTGGGGCGATCGTCCGGCGTCCGGCCCGACCAACCGGTGCGCGGCCCGGTCGGGCTCGTCGGCCGCGTGCTCGAAACCGGATCGCTGTCGGCGCGGGTCCTGCTCATCACCGACACGGCCAGCGTCGTCCCCGTGCGCCGCGCCAGCGACGATCTCGACGCCGTGGCTGCCGGCGACGGGGCGGGTGGGCTGGAGATCCGTCCGCTCTCAACCCGCCGGGTGGTGCTGCGGCCTGGCGATCTGTTCATCACGAACGGCATCGGCGGGGTCTATCCACCCAACATCCCGGTCGCGGTGGTCCGGCGGACCGCGACGGACCGTGCCGCCGCCCGCCCGCTGGCCGACCCGTCGCTGTCCGACCCGATCCTGGTCCTGCCTGTCTACGAACCCGCGGTCGCCTTCGCCCCGCCGGTGCCCGTCGCAGAGGGCGCGGAATGACCTGGGACGCGGTGCTCGCCTGGCGGGGTTGGAGATCCACCGCCGCGCGCCGCGGCCCGGCCCGCTGGTCGCCCCGCGTGCGGTCCTTCGCTCTGATCATGGGCGGATCTCTCGCGCCGATATTGCCGGTCCTGGCGGAAACGCCGCTCCTGCCGCCGCTCGGCTTTCTCGCCTTCGTGGTCTGGCGGCTCCTTCGCCCTGACCTGCTGCCCCCCTGGTCGGCGATCGGCTTTGGCCTTTTCGACGATCTTTTCAGCGGCAACCCGCTGGGAACCGCGGTCCTCTGCTGGACGCTGGTCGCGCTCTGGCTGGAGGCGTCGGACCGCTGGTTCCCCTTCCGCTCGTGGCGGCAGGACTGGCTGGTCGCGTCGTCCTGCGGCCTGGTCTATATGCTGGCGCTCTGGGCTCTCAGCCCGATCAACGGAGGCGCGCCGGTCCCCTTGTCCATGCTCGCTCTGCCCGCACTCCTTACCCTCGCCCTGCCTCCACTCCTGATCCGCCTGGCCACCGGACCGGGCGACCCGGATCCGAGGCGATGAAGCACGACCGCCATGTCATGACCGAGGCCAGGCAGGCGATGAGCTTCAGCCGGCGGTCCTTTGTGCTGGGCGTCGGCCAGCTGGGCGTCGGCGCGCTGCTGATCGGCCGGATGGGCTACCTCGCTGTCGCCGAGAACGAACGTTACCAGCTCCTATCCGAGTCGAACCGCGTCAACTTGATGTTGGTGCCGCCTCCACGCGGCTGGATCGTCGATCGCTACGGGAACGAGCTGGCCGGCAACCGTCCCGATTATCGAATCGACATCATTCCGGGTCGCATGGCCGACCCGGTCCGCACGGTGGCACAGCTCAACCGCTTTCTGAACTTGCCTCCGGACGAACTGCAACGCGTGCGAGAGGAGATCGCGGACAGCAGCGGCCTGCAACCCGTGCAGGTGGCCGCACAGCTGACGCAGGAGCAGTTCCTGGCCATTTCCGTCCGACAGGCGGACTGGACCGGCGTCGTGCCGAGCCAGGTGCTCAGCCGCTACTATCACGACGGTGCCGCGGTCGGGCACCTGCTGGGCTATGTCGGCATCGCCAATGCCGAGGAGTATGAGCGCTCGAAGGATCCGCTGCTGATCACTCCCGGCTACAAAGTCGGCAAGCAGGGCCTGGAGCAGTATTTCGAGCCTCGGCTGCGCGGCAAGGCGGGGGCCAAGCGTACGGAGGTCACCGCGCGAGGCAAGGTGGTGCGCGACCTCGCCACCCGACCCGCGGAACCGGGCCAGACCATCCGGCTGACCGTCGACCGCGGGTTGCAGGAATACGCGGCCCGCCGATGCGGACCCGACTCCGCGGCGGTCACGGTGCTGGACACCCACACAGGTGACATCCTGGCAATGGCCTCGATGCCGTCGTTCGACCCGAACAGCTTCTCCGACGGCATTGGCCATGACGAATGGAACATGCTGTCGGCCGACGACCACCTGCCACTGCTCAACAAGTCGCTGCAGGGCCTTTATCCGCCTGGATCGACCATCAAGCCCGCGGTCGCGCTCGCCGTGCTGGAGAGCGGCATCAGCGCCACGGAACGGGTGAACTGTCCGGGCCGCGTCTACATGGCCGGCCGCTTTTTTCACTGCTGGCGGCGCGGCGGCCACGGCTCCGTCGATATGCGCCGCGCCATCGCCCAGTCCTGCGACGTGTATTTCTACACGATGGCGGCGCGGATCGGCATGGACAAGCTGGCCGCGACCTATCGGATGCTGGGGCTTGGAGCGGAGTTCGAGCTGCCGACGCCACACCAGCGCTATGGGACCGTCCCAGATCCGGCCTGGCTGCAGCGCAAGCACGATCGCCGCTGGACATTGGCGGACACACTGAACGCCAGCATCGGCCAGGGCTATATGCTGGTGAACCCGCTGCAACTGGCGACGCTGAGCGCGCGGATCGCCAGCGGCCGCGCGGTCGATCCGCACCTGCTGGGGCGCGCCCGTCCCGCCCTGGCCCCACCCCTCTCCTTGCAGCCGGAGCATCTGGAAGTGGTCCGGGAAGGGATGTGGGGCGTGGTCAACGGCGCGGGAACGGCCGGACGTTCCCGTCTGCCGGTGCCGGGCGTCCAGCTGGCGGGAAAGACGGGCACGGCGCAGGTCGTGAACATCACCAGAGCCGATCGCGCCCGCGGCGGCACCTTCGGCGGGCGCGGCGTGCCGTGGAACCGACGCGACCACGCGCTGTTCGTCGCCTTCGCGCCTTCCGATCGTCCGCGCTACGCCGCCTCCGTGATCGTGGAACACGGCATCAGCGGGTCCGGCGCGGCCGCCCCGATCGCCAGCGATACACTGTTGTACCTCTTCGATCGCGAAAAGGCGCTCGCGAAGCTCGATGCTTTGGAGCGCGGCTGGGGGGGCGGCATCCAGGCGCGCGCCGATGCCCGAATGAGGGCGTTCACCAATCGCGCCGCGGACCCCGTGCCGGAGACCGGTGCCGATCTGGCCGGAGCGACGCGGGAATGAGCGCGGTCGGCCTGATCCCGCGTCCACTGGCCGAGCTGCCCTGGCGGATCATCCTGCTGACGACCGCGATCGCCGGTTTCGGCCTGATCGTGTTGTATTCGGCGGCCGGCGGCAGCGTATCGCCCTGGGCCTTGAAGCAGGGGATCCGCTTCGTCGTTCTGCTGACGGGCGCGGTTGCCCTGTCGCGCGTGCCTCTGCGGTTCATCGAGCGAGCCAGTCTGCCTTTTTTCCTCGGACTGGTCGCGTTGCTCGTCTTTGTGGAGCTGTTGGGCGCAGTTGGCGGCGGATCGCGCCGCTGGATCAATGTGGGCGTGCTGACGCTGCAACCGTCCGAACTGATGAAGGTCGCCATCGTGCTGGTGCTCGCCCGCTTCTACACTCTGCTGCCGGTAGGGCAGGTGCGGACCTTCGGCGCGGTCTGGCCCGCCCTGGCCCTGATCGGCGTGCCCGCCGCGCTGGTGATAATCCAGCCCGACCTCGGCACGACGCTCACCATCGTTGCGGGCGGGGTCGTGGTGATGTTCCTGGCGGGCCTGCCGCTGCGCCTGTTCGTCGGCGCGGGACTGGCGATGATCCCGGTCGCCCTGTTCGCGTGGTTCGTCGCCATGCACGACTATCAACGCAATCGGGTCATGACCTTCCTGGACCCCGAAAGCGATCCGCTGGGCACCGGCTACCATATCAGCCAGTCCAAAATCGCGATCGGGTCGGGGGGGCTGCTGGGCAAGGGTTTCGGCCAGGGCACGCAAAGCCACCTCGACTACCTGCCCGAAGGTCACACCGACTTCATCTTCGCCACAATGGCCGAGGAGTGGGGCCTGGTGGGGGGTGTCGCGCTGATCGTCGGGCTGCTGGCGCTCGTGCGATGGGGCATGCGGGTTGGCGCGCAGTCGCCGGGCCGGTTCGGCCGACTGGCGGCGAGCGGGCTGGCGACCACGATCTTCTTCTACGTGGCGATCAACCTCATGATGGTCATGGGACTGGCGCCGGTCGTCGGCATCCCGCTGCCGCTGTTCAGCTGGGGCGGGTCATCCATGCTGACGATCCTGCTGTGCGTCGGCATCATCATGGCGATCGAGCGCGCCAATCGACAAAGCCCCTCGTCCCCCTTCTGATGGGGCTTGGCGATGCGGGGAACGTCGGCTAGAGCGCCCCGGACGGACGCATAGCTCAGTTGGTAGAGCAGCTGACTCTTAATCAGCGGGTCCTAGGTTCGAGCCCTAGTGCGTCCACCACCTTTTCAACAACTTAGCGGTGTTTCCGAGCTTCCGATTTCGAGCCGCTTGCTTCACGTAATCGCCACGTAATCGGTTTGGTGAAAGCTTCAGCGTAGGTGGGGCAGCCACCCTCCCCTGCTCATCCAACGCCCTCGATCCGTCGAATGCAGAACTGGATCCGAGTGGCGGACCTGTCGTGAGTAGCTGTCAGTCAGGTGCCTTGCGTCGCCGCGCCCTCGCAAATTCTCGATCCGTCGCCATGAACCGTGCCAGCATGGGCGCAATCAGCCGGACAGGCTCGTTTGCCTGTCCTGTCTCCGTCGCCAGCACCTCGGCGTAAGCAATTAGATCGCGGTGTACGGCGGCGGACAGCTCCACGGTGAGCTTCACCGGCTTATCGTCGTCGAGGGGGCCGAGTTTCAGTCCAGCCATCGGGTCACCTCCTTGCGGGTTCGAGCACGAGATCGCGTGTGAGGATGACCCGCACGGGCGTGCCGGGTCGCACCGTCAGCGTCGGACGAATGTCGAGCGAGCGGCGCACCAGCTGCTGGCCGGCGTCGCTGACCGCGTCCTGCGCCCCGCGCCGGAGCGCACGGACGAGCCGATCCTCCGCGTCGCCGGAGGCCAGCTCGGTGCCGACGCCGAGCAGCGTAGAGACGGCTGCGGCGCGAAAGATCTCGCCCCAGTGGCGGTTGACCCGGTCCCTGATCCCCGCCTGACCGCTTGCATCGGCGGCGGGCTCCTTGTCGAGCATCACAGAGCGGCCGTCCGGCAGGATGAGCCGTGTCCAGACGAGCAGCGCGCGCGATTGGCCGGCGGCGATATCGGCGTCGTACTCGCCGATGAGCCGCGAACCCTGCGGCACGAGCATGTGAGTGCCCGTGACGGAGTCGCGCACATTCTGGGTGACTTGCGCGACCACCTGGCCCGGCACGTCGGAGCTCAGGCCCGTAACTAGTGCTGCTGGAATGATCGAGCCGGCCTGCAGTACGTAGGGGCTCGCCACCGGCTGAACTTGTGAAGGCGACGCGGTCGAGCGGGCATCGGACCCGCCCGTCCCGGCTTCCGATCCGTTCGCTGCGGCAACGCTGCTCGCGGGAGAGACCGCGCCCGATCGGCCACCCTGCGCGTCGGGCGCAAACAGCTTGCTCGTGCGCGCCGAGTCCAGCTCCTGCGCACGGCGCTGGCGCTCTTCGTCGCGCCGCTGCGTTGCAAGGTTCGGCTGAGCCGGCTGAGCGGCAGGAGCAATGCCGGGCACGGTGTCGCCCGGCTGAGGCTCGACGCCGGCGTTGAGCATCGGTCGTCCGAGATCGCCCGGCAGTGGCGGTCCGAGCTGCGGGATATCACGTCTAAGCCCGGCGTAGTCCCGCGGCAGCTGCGCGATCTGCTCGGCGGGCAGGCGATTGTCGGTGGTGTAGACCTCCTCAGGGCGCGTGCTGTCGCCGGCGGGGCGAAGCGACCAGAGCAGCATGGCGGCCAGCGCGGTGGCACCAACCCCGCCGGCGATCGCGAGCGTCTTGCGCGACAGGCGCACGACCTGCGGCAGCTCGGGGTGCAGACGTAAGTCGCGCTCGATCTCCTCGGGCGTGCGGATCGGCTCCTCGTTTTGCTCCCCGTCGAGTTCCTCCTGATCCACCCAGTCGCCGCGGCGCGGCAGGTCGGTGCGCTGGTCGGTCACCGCCGCTGCGCCTTAGTGCGCTCGATGCGCACCACCTTCTGCTTCTTGGCTCCGAGCCGCAGCTCGGCCGCGGTGAACAGCCGGTCCACGACGACATAGCGGCCGCTCACCCGCGTGTTGACGAGCTCGGGCTCGCCGGAGGCACCGATCACCCACAGCGGCGGCAGCTCGGCATGTTCGATCCCGGTCGGGAACTCCACGAAGGTCTGCCTCCCGTCGTCGAACACCCGCACCGGTCGCCAGGGCACCTTGTCGCCCGAGATCCGGTAGCCGAAGTTCAAGGTTGCGAGCGCGTCCAGCGTGCCTACCGCCACCGGCTGCGCGGCCTCGACTGCCGCCGCATCTCGCCTGAGCGCGATTAGCTCGTCGGCGGGGTAGAACCATGAGACGCTCGCCATATAGGTTTTCTCGGCCGAGCGCAGCTCAAGATGGTAGGTGCGCCGATCGGTGTTGATGATGAGGTTGGTGGCGAGCCCCGCCTTCACAGGCTTCACCAGAATGTGGACGCGCGCGGTCTCCCCTGAGCCGCTGCTTGTGTCGCCGATCACCCAGCGGGTGGTGTCGCCGGCGGCGACGGGGCCATTGCCGACCAGCTGCTCGCCGGGTTGGAGCGCGATGTCGGTCACCTGTCCTGGTGCCGCATAGAGTTGGTAGAGCGCGCCCTCGGTGAAGGGATAGACCTGCACCGCGTTCAGGTAGCCGGAGCGGGTCGGCTCGATCCGCGCATCGTGGTTGGCCGCCTCGATGCGGGCGCGGGGATCGCGCGCCTCCGCGGCGGGCTTGTCCGCGGGCAGCGGCTTCAGCTGGCCAGGCAACGGCAGCGGGGTCGGCACCTCGACGATCTGCACAGGCGGGGCTGTCGGCAGGAGTTCGGGCGCCGCCACGGCGGCGAACTCCACCGGCGGAGACAGCGCGACCTGTGGCGGCGGCTTGTCGCCACGCGAGCAGGCGGCCAGCGCAATGGTGGACAGGAGAAGGGTGTAGCGGGTCATTGCAGCTCCCGGGACCAGTTGAGGGCGTGGACGTAGACGCCGAGCGGGTTGGCTTTCAGGCGCTCGGGATCGGTGGGCGGCTGGATCGTGACGGTCAGGATGGCTGTCCAGCGCGTGGTGTCGGCGAGCGCGCCATCGACGTAGCGACGCTCCACCCAGGCGACGCGGAAGCTGTCGGGCGAGGCGCGAATGACGGAGGAGACGTCGACCGCCACCTGCTCCTCGCCGAGCCTGGTGAAAGGATCGTTGGAGCGGGCGTAGTCGTTGAGCGCGGCCGCTCCGCGATCGGTGGTGTAGTCGTAGGCTCTCAGCCAGTTCTGCCGCAGCACGACCGGATCGGAGGGGATGGAGCGGACCTGCTCGACGAAGCGAGCGAGGGTCCATGCGATCTGCGGGTCGGTGGGGCGGTAGCCCGCCTCCGCCGGTGCGATCGCCTGCGCCTGGCCGAGCTTATCCACCTGCACCACCCAGGGCACGACGCTGCCGTTGGCGGTGGTCCAGACGAGTGCTGCGGCAAGGCCGGAGGAGAGCGCCAGGCTTCCGAACGCCATCAGCCGCCAGTTGCGGGCCTGGACGCGGGCGGAGCCGATGCGGTCGTCCCACGCTCGTGCCGCGCGCTGGTAAGGCGTGACCGGTTCGGGCGTGGTGCCGTAGCGCACGGCGGATCGCTTGAAGAACATGGTTAGTCGGTCTCCCTGACGCTGACCTGGCCGCCGCCCCCACCGCCATCGCCGGAGCGCAGCGCATGGGCGGAGAGCAGCGTGCCTTCCTTGACGGTCTGGCCGCGCCGCATGCGCCGCGCCCAGCCGGGCTCGCCAGCGGGTGCGGATGAACTGTCAGCTGCTGTGGTGTTGTTGGATGCAGCGCCGCCCGTGTTGGCTGCGCCCGCGCTTTCAGTGCCGCCGCTGGGAGCGCTCGGGCGCAACGGTGAGGCCACCTTGGCGGCTCCGGCTTGGGCGACGCCCTTGAGCCCGCCGGCCACGCCTCCGCCTTCGGCCGCGCCGGCGCGGTAGGCGGTTGACGCGCCACCCGCGACCGAGGCGGTGCCGCGCGCGGCGCTCACAGCCGCTCCGCCGGCGAGCTTGGCCGCGCCCGCTCCGGCGAGCACCGCTCCGCCGGCGGCCAGTCCGGTGCCGACCGCAGCACCCGCTCCGAGCTGGGGACCACCCGATACGATGCCATTGGCGATGCCGGGGCCGAAGATGCCGAGCCCCAAGAGCGACAAGGACGCGAGCACGAGGCCGGCGGCATCCTCGATGGTGGGCTGCGCGCCGGCGACCCCGCCACCGAAGGTGCGCGTAAACTCGCCGAACAGAGTGGAGCCGATGCCGACGATGACGGCGAGCACCAGCACCTTGACGCCGGACGAGAGCACGTTGCCGAGCACGCGCTCGGCCATGAAGGCGGTCTTGTTGAACAGGCCGAAGGGCACCAGCACGAAGCCGGCGAGCGTCACCAGCTTGAACTCGATGAGGCTGACGAAGAGCTGGATGGCGAGCACGAAGAAGGCGAGCAGGACAACGATCCAGGCGAACAGCAGCACGGCGATCTGGACGAAGTTCTCGAAGAAGGAGGTGAAGCCCATGAGCTCACCCACCGACTGGAGGATCGGCATGCCGGCCTCGAGTCCGACCTCGGCAATGCGACCGGGACGCAGCAGGTCGGCTTGGGTGAAGCCCGCGCCCGACGCTTTCAGCCCCAGCCCGGCGAAGCTCTCGAAGACGACGCGCGAGAGCGCATTCCAGTTGGAGATGAGAAAGGCGAAGGCGCCGATGAACAGGGTCTTCTTGACGAGGCGTGCCAGCACATCCTCGTCGGCACCCCAGGCCCAGAAGAGGGCGGCAAGCGTCACGTCGATCGCGATCAGCGTGGAGGCGAGCCAGGCGACCTCGCCGTGCACGAGCCCGAACCCGCCGTCGATGTAGCGGGTGAAGACATCGAGAAAGCGGTCGATAACTCCGGTGTCCTGCATCAGCGGGGTGCTCCATCTTTGGGCATTCCGAGAAACCGCCGCCGCTGCTCGGCCCAGACACGGCGGCAGTCCGCATCGGTGAGCGCCGCCTCTTCGAGCGCCTTGCAGCGGCGAAGCTCTACGCTGAGCGGGGTCGTGGCCAGGACCGGCTCCGCGACAGGCCGCACCTCCTCCGGGACATCTCTCCCGAGCGCCACGGCAGCCGCGCACAGGCCGAGGCCGGCCACGCCGACCACGACCATTCGCGTAAGGCGAGCACGGCGGGAGAGCGGAGGAACGACCCCGTCCATCGGCTCAGTCGCGGAACATTCGCGGGGTCGCCGCAGCGGTGCCCGCATTCCCCTCGCGGCTCAGGAACCGCCGCAGCTGCTCGCGTCCCTGGTCTTGCGCGGCCGAGCGCTCGGCGGTCTCCAGCGCTTGCGCGCGCCCCTGCGCCGCCACAGCGGCGGTTAGGTCGGCGAGCTGCTGTGACTGAAGGGCCAGGAGCTGGTTGCCGGCCTGCGCCGCTTGGAGCGCGCCGGTGGCCGACTGGCTCTGGCCGACCAGTGCGGAGCGCTCGGCATCGGCCCGGGCGATGTTGCCGACCACGGTGGCCTGTACGCGCATGGCGTCTTGCATGGCCGCCACCGAGTTCCGCCAGCGCTCGCGCGCGGTGGTCACGAGGTCGCGGTCGGAAGTGTTGGCTTGGGCCGGCGCGTAGGTGGAGGTGAACACCTTGTCGACGTCGGCCACGTCATAGGCGATGCGCTGCGCCTGAGAGAGGAGCTGCCGCGTCTGCCCGGCCGAGCGCTGCAGCTCCTTCAGCGAAGAATAAGGCAGGCTCGCGAGATTGCGAGCGTCGTTGACGAGCCCCTGCGCTTTGTTCTGCAGCGAGCGGATCTGGTTGTTGATTTGCTCCAAAGCTCGGGCAGCCTGGAGCACGTTTTGGGCGTAGTTGGTGGGGTCGAACACCGGGATCGCCTGGGCGGGCGGTGCCACGGTCGTCGACGCGACGAGCGGGATGGCCAGCACGACGGCGGCGGCAATGCCGCCACGCAACGCGTGGCGAGCAAGGCCGGAGCGCCGCGCGGGAAGATCAGTGGTAGTCATGGGTCAGGTCTCCTGTGGCTGGGGGGTTGATGACGGTGGTGCGGATGGGCGAGAGGAAAGGAGCTCTGTCGCCCAGTCGAGGCCCCGCGCGCTAAGCCAGGCGCGCGCGAAGCCGTGCGCGCCATGCTCGGCCACGAGCCGGTCGATCAGCACCTGATCGGATTTGCTGGATGCGGCGGTGAAGGCGAGCGCCACCTCGCCGAGTCCCAGCTCGAACAGCCGGTTGCCGCGCCGGGATTGGCAATAATAGTCGCGCTTCGGCGTGGCGCGGCTCAGGATCTCGTTCTGGCGGTCGTTCAGCCCGAACCGGCGGTAGATGGCCGCGATCTGCGGTTCGAGCGCGCGCTCGTTGGGCAGGAACAGGCGCGTGGGACAGCTCTCGACGATGGCGGGCGCGATGGCCGAGCCGTCGATGTCGGCGAGGCTTTGGGTGGCGAACACGACGCTCGCGTTCTTCTTGCGCAAGGTCTTCAGCCACTCGCGCAGCTGACCCGAGAAGCCCTCGTCGTCGAGCGCCAGCCAGCCCTCGTCGACGATCAGGAGAGTCGGCCGCCCGTCGAGCCGGTCCTCGATGCGGTGGAACAGATAGGCCAGCACGGCGGCGGCCGAGCCGGTACCGACCAGTCCCTCCGTCTCGAAGGCGAGCACCGACGCCTCGCCGATGCGCTCGGCCTCGGCGTCGAGGAGGCGTCCCCAGGGTCCGCCGAGGCAGTAGGGTGCGAGCGCCTGCTTTAAGGCTTGAGATTGCAGCAGCACGGACAGGCCGGTGAGCGTCCGCTCGCCCACGGGAGCGGAGGCAAGGCTGGCGAGCGCGGACCAGAGGTGCTCCTTCACCTGCGGGGTCACCGGCACCTGCTCACGCGCGAGGATCGCCGCCAGCCACTCCGCCGCCCAAGCGCGCTCCGAAGGATCGTCGATGCGGGCGAGCGGCTGCAGGGCGACGGCGTCCTCCCCGCCCTCCTCCGTCCCGGCCGAACCCAGCGCGCCCCCTCCGCCCTCTTTCCAACGGTGCTGCGCACCGTTGGAACCTTGGAGGGCTCCGCCCAGATCGTGCCAGTCGCCGCCCATCGCCAGCGCGGCGGCGCGGATCGACCCGCCATAGTCGAACGCGAACACCTGGGCGTTGTCATAGCGCCGGAACTGCAGCGCCATCAGCGCCAGCAGCACCGACTTCCCCGCGCCCGTGGGTCCAACCACGAGCGTGTGGCCGACATCGCCGACGTGGAGGGAGAAGCGGAACGGAGTGGAGCCTTCTGTCTTCCCCAAGAACAGCGGTGGCGCGGCAAAGTGCTCGTCGGTGGCCGGCCCCGCCCACACGGCGGAGAACGGCATCATGTGGGCGAGATTGAGGGTGGAGACCGGGGGCTGGCGAACGTTGGCGTAGAGGTGGCCTGGCAGTGAGCCCAGCCACGCCTCAACCGCGTTCACGCGTTCCACCATGCAGGTGAAGTCGCGGCCCTGGATGGTCTTCTCGACCAGCCGCAACCGCTCGTCGGCGATGCGGGCGTTCTCGTGCCAGACGGTGACGGTGGCGGTGACGTAGACGGCACCGACGAGATCGGAGCCGAGCTCCTGGAGCGCGAGATCGGCGTCGTCGGCCTTGTTGGCGGCGTCGGAGTCGAGCAGCGTCGAGGCCTCGTTGGTGAGCACCTCCTTCAGGATCGCGGCCACCGACTTCCTTTTGGCGAACCACTGCCGCCGGATGCGGCCGACGACCTTGGTGGCGTCGGTCTTGTCTAGGCAGATCGCGCGCGTGACCCAGCGACAGGGGAAGGCGAGGCGATTGAGGTCGTCGAGCAGCCCCGGCCAGGTGCGGCTCGGGAAGCCGAGCACGGTCAGCGTGCGCAGGTGCGCGGAGCCCAGCTTCGGCTCCAGCCCGCCAACCAGCGGCTCGTCGGCCAGGATCGCGTCCAGGTGTATCGGGGTCTCGGGCAGCCGCACCCGCTGGCGGCGGGTGGAGACGCAGCTATGCAGGGTGGTGAGCGTCTCCTCATCGGTGAGCCACGCCGCCTCCGGCATGAACCCGTCGACCAGCTGCAGCACCCGATCGGCGCGGTCCACGAAGCCGGCGAGCTGCTCGCGTCCGCTCGCACCGCGTCGCTCCCGACCTTCGTAGAGCAGCCCTTCGGCCCGGCTTGCCTCCTCTGCGGGCGGCAGCCAGCAAAGCGTAAGAGTGTAGGCGCTCTCATAATGCGCACCTTCCTCCTCGAACTGCGCCCTGCGCTCGGCGTCGACCAGTTCCGACACGGGATCGGGGAAGCGGCTGTCCGGGTAGGCACCGGCGGGGACCCGCTGCGCCTCCACCCACACTGCCCAGCCGGAGCCGAGCCGTCGCAGCGCATTGTTGAGCCGCGAGGTGGTGGCGACCAATTCCGCGGGCGTGGCGCTGTCGAGGTCCGGGCCGCGGAACCGCGCCGTGCGCTGGAAGGAGCCGTCCTTGTTCAGCACGACGCCGGGCGCGACCAGCGCCGCCCAGGGCAAATAGTCCGCGAGCTGGTCCGGCTTAGAGCGGTACTCGGCAAGGTTGAACATGGGCCGCCGTGCCTCAGGACCGCAGGTGCGTGGGGTAGCGCAGGTGGCGGCGCCCGACGTCGGCGAAGGCCGGATCGCGCTTGGCCGCCCAGACCGCCGCCAAATGGCCGACGATCCACACCGCCAGCCCGACCAGCCACAGCCGCAGGCCCAGCCCGAGTGCCGCCGCCAACGTGCCGTTGATGATGGCGAGGGAGCGCGGCGCGCCGCCGAGCAGGATCGGCTCGGTCAGGCTGCGGCGCACCGGCGCGTAGAAGCCCACCGCTGGCTCGTCGGAGGTGACACTCGCCTGCGTCATCAGACTAGTGCCCCGCCGCCGAACGAGAAGAAGGACAGGAAGAAGGACGAGGCGGCAAAGGCGATCGACAGGCCGAAGACGATCTGCACCATCTTGCGCGCCCCACCCGACGTGTCGCCGAAGGCGAGCGTCAGGCCGGTCACGATGATGATCATTACCGCGACGATCTTGGCCACCGGTCCCTGGATCGACTCCAGGATCTGCTGGAGCGGCGCTTCCCACGGCATGCCCGAGCCCCCCGCCCAAGCGGGCGAGGCGGTGACACTGGTGAGCAGCGCCGTCGCAAATGCGGAGAAACGTGTAGGCGAAAGGCGAGCGGGCAAGCGAGCGGGTGTGCGGGTCACGAACGATCTCCTTCGGAGGTGAGCTGGTAATCGCCGTCCGGTCCCAGGCCGGTGACGCGGGCGAGTTCTGTGAGGTGGCGGGCTGAGCCGCGGCCCGTGAGCACCGCGATGAGGTCGATGGTCTCGGCGATGAGCGCGCGCGGCACGGTGACGATCGCCTCCTGCGCGAGCTGCTCGAGCCGGCGCAGCGCGCCGATGGCGGAGCCCGCGTGCAGCGTGCCGATGCCGCCGGGATGGCCCGTGCCCCACGCCTTGATGAGATCGAGCGCCTCGCCGCCACGCACCTCGCCGATCGGAATGCGATCAGGGCGCAGACGCATGGCGGAACGAACGAGGTCGGTGAGGCTGGCGGCACCCTCCTTGGTGCGCAGCGCCACGAGGTTGGACGCGGCGCACTGGAGCTCGCGCGTGTCCTCGATCAGCACCACCCGATCGGTGGTCGTCGCCACCTCGGCGAGGAGCGCGTTGACGAGCGTGGTCTTGCCGGTGGATGTGCCGCCCGCCACCAGAATGTTGGCGCGGGCGTGGACGGCCGAGCGCAGCCGCTCTGCGGCCGTGGCGCTCATGATGCTGGCGGCGACGTAGTCCGCCAGTGTGAACACCGCGACGGCGGGCTTGCGGATCGCGAAGGTGGGCGCGGCCACCACCGGCGGCAGCAGGCCCTCGAAGCGCTCTCCCGTCTCGGGAAGCTCCGCCGAGAGGCGGGGCGCACCGGAATGAACCTCGGCACCGACATGGTGCGCGACAAGGCGGACGATGCGCTCGCCGTCAGCGTGGGAGAGGCGCTGTCCGGTGTCCTCCAGGCCGCCGGCGAGGCGGTCGACCCATAGCCGCCCGTCCGGGTTGAGCATGACCTCGACCACCTCCGGATCGTCGAGGGAGCCGGCGATAGCGGGGCCGAGCGCCGTGCGTAGCATGCGGGTGCTGCGGGCACGTGGTTCGGCGTGGAGAGTGATTACGCTCATTGGATCGGACCCGGGTCGCCGCCGCTCGGGATGAGCGGTTCAGGCAGCGACTGGGCCAATCAAGAAGCGGTGGATCTACGGGCGATCAACAACTAATCGGGCGTAGTAGGGCTCTGGAGCTCAATGGCAGGGCCCAGCGCAGATAAGTGGCACAGTCTTGTGGGCGGCTCACACCTGCTAGCCCGATGGCGTAATTGCTGGCTTCTGATGCTTAAGTCTTGCGCCCCGCCAGGATGTCGTCTGTCGAATGATCGGTCGTAGTATGCTGTCGATAGGGAGAGCGGGCGCGGCTCCCGACCCCTACGACGGCTTTAAGTGGTTTTCAGACTTGCTCTTTGGAGCTTTGCCACACGCCGCTCAGGTGTTAACCTAATCTAAAATAACTGAACACTATGCAGTAGACGATCTCGGCTTCTAACCTCAAAGTATTGAGAAGAGGAACTATTTTGGAAGGCTAACGACATCAAGCCTTTCTACTCGGTTGACTGATAGTCTCTTAAATCCGTTCTCCTCATAAAAAAAAACGCCTGTTAACTTCACAAGAAGAGCCTTATCGCTAGTTAACATTTTCATCTCACTAAAAAGCTCACTATATCCCGAAGCCGGAACTTGATCTACTTGGAACGTAAGCTCTGGACAGTCCATGAGTTGGAAGTTAGTGTACTCAAAATGAGTAAGATAGCGTATTATGTTCTGCCGGGAGAGTGAATTTACGTTATTGGGACATAGATGCACGTTCTCTGTTTGCAGCTCGGAGGTGTGCAAATTACACGACGAGAGTGTTAAAGCTGTAATGGATGAAATCACTTGCAATGCTCGGTATTTAAGTCCTAATTGCATGATTTTTCTCCCGAAGATGCAGACTTACAGGCCTCTGTAAAAGATCGCAACGCAGCCGCATCGACATCTACATTGGTAGCAGACCTACCTAGCCCGGCATCAACAGAGTTACCGGTCATATAAGCTTCCCGTTCATTCTCCATTCGATCTGAACCGGAGTTCATTTCTCGGCTGTCGCTGAACCTCTTGTGAGAAGTCTCATGTCCAAGAATTTGAGCTCCGTCTTCATCGCTAGAGGGTCGACTAGTGTTAATCTCTATTAAATTACGGTCACTACTGTACTGACCGAGATTGGCAAGCGTTGCACTAGTATGTATAGGAGAGGGACCATTTACGCCATCCATGCCCTTTTCTCCCAAAACAGCTAAAGTTTCAGCAACCTCTCTAAATCAGACATTCCTTCGCCTACGAAAACAACTCTAATTGCGTTACTGATAAGAGATTCATTGATTTTGGCAACGTACCGATCCACACTAGCGCAATCATCCCCTGTGCACGTATATAGTCCGCTTGGGTCTCTCGAAATGATCGGATCAGCCTTAACATAAGAATACAAATTGAAGTCGTCCTCATATCCAATCGGGTCCACCTGGAGAAATCTTCCAAGTGTTGGTGTGTAGATCCTGGCCTTGAAATAGTACATGCCGAGCTCAGGCAGCCAGGCCTGTCCGGTGTACTGGAAGCGTCCGAGATTGCCTGGCCCCGGAATGCCGTACTCGTCGTAGGTGTTCTTCGCGATCGTATAGCCGTCGTTGCTCGCGACGGCAATGATTGCGCCTTGGTGATCGGCAACTAGCGATCGGTAAGGACCGCCGTTCGGCTGATACTCTCCATACTCATACCATAACAGTGGGTCGTCATTTCCGTCGCCGTGCACATAGCGTCGTAGCTGCACTCCAGCGCTGGTCCATTCCGATACCAACTGGTCGCCGTCATAAAGGAAGCGCGTTACCTTCCCTCCGATGCCGCCAGCTATCTGCCACAATCGACCCAAAGGATCATATGTGAGCGTTGCCGCCTGTCCTCCGCTCGCCCTCACCAGGCGGTTCTCGACATCGTAGAGGAACCCGGTCGTTCCATCCGACGAAAGATTGCCGTTCCCATCGTAGAGAAGATTCGCGGTCCCAGCGGTCATGTATTGGTTTAGACCATTGGCTGCGTAGCTACGGTCGACATTCACATGGCCTGTCCAGCCATAGGCGGCGTTGTTACGATCTCTACGCACAATCTGCGAAGCCGGGTTGTGGCCAAAGCTTGTCGTCACATTGTCTGATGCACGCGCCGAAAAGCCATAGCTGTAGTTCGCTAGGCGCCCGACGCCGTCATAACCGCGGGCAGAGCCGACGCCGATCCGGTAGAGCTCGGACACTCCGCCTCGGGCGTTATAGACGGCGCTCACCACGCCGGCAGAGCCATTTTCAGCGATTTGCTTCAAACGACCTAGGCTCAGGACCTATTAACTCGCTTGCGGGCGCGGTGATCGGTTGATTCAACGGCGGCGCGAGGAGGCGTTGCCATGAGTGATCTGATCTGGTTGTCGGAGGCGCAGATGCGCCGGATTGAGCCGTATTTTCCGCTGTCGCACGGGGTTCCTCGGGGTGATGATCGCCGGATCGTCAGCGGCATCATCTTCGTGATCCGCAACGGCCTGCGGTGGCGGGATGCGCCGATCGAGTACGGACCCCACAAGACGATCTACAACCGCTTCATCCGCTGGAGCCGGCTCGGCGTGTTCAACAAGATCTTCGCAGGGCTGGCGGCAAAGGGCGGCAAGCCCGACCAGCTGATGATCGATGCGACCCACCTCAAGGCACATCGGACGGCCGCCAGCCTGCTCAAAAAGGGGCTGTTCCCCGACGTATCGGGCGCACCAAAGGCGGCCTGAACTCGAAGCTTCATGCGGTTTGCGACGGCAACGGCCGACCGCTGGTGATGCTGTTGAGCGAAGGGCAGATGAGCGATTACAAAGGTGCCGCCCTCATGATCGACGCCCTGCCCACAGCCAAGGCCCTGCTCGGCGATCGGGGCTACGACGCCGACTGGTTTCGCGCCGCCCTGGCCGACCGCAAGATCGCCGCCTGCATTCCGTCAAAGGCAAACCGCAAGGTGCCGATCCCGCACGACGCCGCACTCTACCGTCAGCGCCATAAAATCGAGATCATGTTCGGCAGGCTCAAGGACTGGCGCCGCATCCACACCCGCTACGACCGCTGCGCACACACCTTCATGTCCGCCATCTGCATCGCTGCAACCGTCATCTTCTGGCTCAATCAATGAGTCCTGAGCCTAGCAAAAGCACGCCTGTAGCATCCGATCACGATTGTTCCTCCTCGGTCCGATGTGCCGCGTGTGACAACCTGCCAATGTTGGAAGCGGAATCGCCGCTATCGCGCCCCGCGTTCCTCCACATCTCGCAATGCGCGATGGAGCGTTCCGCCCGGCGCGCCAGCTTCTCCGAATATGTCTTGTTGAAGCGCTATCACGACTGGAAACGCCTGTCGCAACGCTTCCAATCCGCTCTCCGTGATATCTACGCTTCTTGCGCGCGTGTCGGTGCTCGATCGCGCTCGGACGACCATGCGCTTGGCTTCCAGTGCCTTCAGCATCAGCGAAACCTGCATCGGGTGAATGTCGGCCTGTCTCGCCAACTCCACCTGTGTCGCGGGCGCATCCGTTCGGCACATCCAACCGACGATCGCCAGCGTCGTGAACTGGAGATGGGTCAGGCCATGCGGCTGTAGCGAGCGGTCCACCGCCCGCTGATAACGGTGCATCACGCGCCACAGCACGAAGCCGACCGCCTGGTCTGGGCCGCCAAGCGAGGTCTCCGCATAAAGTGCGCGGATCACGTCAGTGTCTGTGGCCATTCGAGCTCCCCTAACCGATTGGGCCGGCTGATGCCTGCCAAAACGCCGAACATGGATTGCAACCATTCATTGATAAATGTATTTAGTATGCTAGAGCAATCATGCCAGACCTTCTGACGATGGGAGTGCGCCATGGAACGACACCCACCGAACCACACTCGGCCACTTGGTCATCCTTGGCCGTGGTCGACGAAGATGAGCGGAAGTCGATGAGGATCGTCGGGCTTGAAGAGCATTTCGCCACCCGCGCGGTCATCGACGCTTGGTTGGAGCGCGACCCCGGCCGACCCGACCCTGCGATCACCGCGTCCACGCATGGCATCCCTGCGGAGCGCCTGCTCGACCTCACACAGGAACGCCTCGCCAAGATGGACGAGGCCGGGGTCGACGTGCAGGTGCTGTCGCTGACCACACCCGGTTTACACAACTTGCCACCCGAAAAGGCAATTGATCTCCAGCGCGTGACGAACGACCTGATCGCGGCGACCCTCCGCTCGCACCCCGATCGGTTCCAAGGCTTCGCGACGCTCGCGACGCCGGCTCCCGGACAAGCGGCGCGCGAGCTGGAGCGGGCTGTCAACGAACTCGGCCTGAACGGCGCGATGCTGTTCGGCCGCACGGGCGACCGCAACCTCGACCATCCCGATTTCTGGCCTATCCTCGAGATGGCCGCATCGCTTCGCGCTCCGCTCTACCTCCACCCGCAAACGCCGCCCGCAAATGTGCGCGAGCATTATTATAATGGACTCGGCGCGGAGGTTAGTGATGCCCTCGCGACGCATGGCCTAGGCTGGCATTACGAAGCCGGCGTCCAGCTCCTGCGCCTGATCCTGGCCGGCGTCTTCGACCGGCTGCCCGGTCTCCAGATCATCGTCGGGCACTGGGGTGAGGTGGTGCTGTTCTACCTCGATCGCATCGACCAGCTCGCCGCCGTGGCGAAACTTCAGCGCAAGCCGTCAGACTACGTCCGCAGCAACGTCCTGGTCACGCCGGGCGGCATCTCCAGCCACCGCTATCTGCGCTGGACGGTCGAGGTGATCGGTGCCGATCGCATCCTGTTCGCGACCGACTATCCGTTCGTCCCCGTCGAGCCGGGCGGCGCGCGGCGCTTCCTCGATGAGGCGGACCTCGGCCCGGCCGAGCGGGAGGGCATCGCCTCGGGCAACTGGGACCGTATCTGCGCTGGGATCAGGCGCTGACCAGAGCGTCGGACATCATTGAAAAAGGAGAAGAGCAATGAACACCACCAACCTGAAGGTCGGCTGCACCCGCTACGATCATGTGCGGGCGCTGTTCGACGGCACCGTCCAGATCGAAGGCGTCGATGCGACGTTCCAGGATGCCAAGATCGTCTCCGACATCTTCGAGAACATGGTGCGCGACCACGCCTACGACGTCTCCGAGCTGGGGCTCACCTTCTATCTCCGCACGCTGGAGATGGAGAACCCGCCGTTCGTCGCGATCCCGATCTTTCCCAATCGGCAGTTCCGCCATTCGGCGATCTTCATCAACAAGGCGAGCGGCATTGAGCGGCCCGAGGACCTGATCGGCAAGACCATTGGCGAGCTCGGTATCTATGGTCACGACGCCGGCGTCTGGCCCAAGGGCATCTTATCGGACGACTTCGGCATCCGGCCGGAGCAGAGTCGCTGGGTGATCGGCGCGACCGACTGGTACATGCCGCCCTACGACTTCGTGCCGCAACCGGTGCCCGCCGGTGTCGATGTGCGCCCGGTCGCCAAGGGTGAAATGCTCGGGCCGATGCTCGAGGCCGGAGAGATCGACGCGCTGATCTCGGCGGTCGTCCCGAACTGCATCGTGCAGGGCTCGGACAAGGTCGGCCGCCTGTTCCCCGACTACGAAGCGGTCGAGCGCGACTATTTCGTCCGCACCGGCATCTTCCCGATCATGCACACGGTGGTGATCCGCAAGGACGTGCTGGCCGCTCATCCCGAGATCGCCCGGTCAGTTTACGACGGCTTCGTCCAATCCAAGAAGTTGGCCGCGGACGAGTATCGCAATGGCATGATGGAGCAGCATGGCAAGCTGATGATCCCGTGGTTCACGCCGCTGATGGCCGAGAATCTGGCCCTCATGGGCGAGGATTGGTGGCCCTATGGTCTCTCCGCCAACCACAAGGCCGTGGACACCTACCTCCGCTATTTCCACGAACAAGGTTTGTCGACGCGACGGTTCACCTGCGAAGAGCTCTTCCTGCCGGAACTTCTCGACACGTGATGAGCCAAAGTTGCACTTGATGTTGTGCAGCCGATTGGGCGCTCGATTGTCCGCTATCATGAGGAGCGGTCAAGCAGTCGAGAGGCTCGGCGTCACCCGAGAGCGGAATACGACCGCGCGGCACGTGCGCGATCGGCTGCCGAGGCGCTCACCGCCTGCCTCACCCTTGTCTTGTCAGCTTCGAAAAGGAGGTCACGACGCCATGAATAGGATTACCACTGGACGGGTGCTGATTGGGCTCAGCCTAACCCTAGGCACCATCGGCTCGACCGTGATCGACAATTTTCCGCAGCCGATCGGGCACATGAGCGCGGTGCGGACCTGGCCGCCGCACGCGCTGTTCCACGATGCGGCGTTCTTCCTGTTGCTCGACGGAATAACGGCGATCTGCCTGTGGCTCCTGTTTCGACGCTCGCGCGAGCCGATGCTGGGCGCGCTGATCGCCACCCTGGTGGTCTTTGTTTACTGGACGCCGTTCTTCTACATTACCACGCTCTATCCACAGGCCAGCCTCGTGCCCACCAGTCCGGTCGGCATGCCGTACAAGCTATCCAATTTCGATCAGTGGGACTCTGCGATCCGAAACGCGACCCCTGTGATCCTCGGTCATCCGATCCATGCCCAGATCCTTGTGGCGGCGGTCTGGATGTGCATCGCATTGGCCGGATACTGGCTCTGCCGAAGGGGAAAGCGTGCCGGCGATCACGATTCCAGGCTTATCGCCTAGGGGCCAGATCGTGTCTCGGGCATCTCGCTGGCGGCCTTGGGAGTGCCGAGCTTGGCTGTTCGCCACAGCGTTGGGCGCGGCCCCCAGCCCTGCCCACGCCCACGATTCAACGGGCGATGCCGGGCTCACGGCGGGGTTCATGCACCCGCTGACCGGACCCGACCACCTTCTGGCGATGGTTGCCGTCGGCATGGTCAGCGTCGTGCTCGGCCGCGCGGCGGTGTGGCAGATACCAGCGACGTTCTTGGCGGCCATGGTCGTCGGCGCGACGGCGGGTTCTCTGGGTCTTCGTGTGCCGTATGGCGAGCTGGCGGTCGCCGCCTCGGTTCTCCTGCTGGGCCTCGCGCTGATGTTTCCTAGCCTCACGCGACGGCGCGCGGCGGTGTACGCCGGCGTTGTCTTGTTCGGCTTCAGCCACGGCCACGCGCACGGCGTCGAATTGCCAAGATCGGCGGCGCCACTGCCGTTCTCGTTCGGCTTTCTCGCCGCCAGCCTGTTCCTGCACGTGTGCGGGCTGTTCGCCGCCGAACTCCTATCGGAGCAGCCTTGGCAGCTTCGACTGCGCCGGCTGATCGGCGCCGTCATTGCGGCGGCTGGGGCCGGCTTCGTTGCGGCGGCGACCTCGGCCTTATAGGTCGCGAGGTTCGCCGGACATTGAGTGGATCTGACTCGTCGACAGCCACTTGACCAGCTGGCGCACCGCCTCGCCGTCGTCGAGCACCACGCCCAAATAGGTGATCGGCGGACAAGCGGCATCCTGTTTGGACGTTAAATTCCTTCGCTCGCGACCACGCGCTTCGGCGGGGTGTTCCTGCTCCCGCTGCAGTGTGACCTATACGCCTGAACGCACTTACTTGGCCGGGGCGTCGCTGCCGGAACTCGTTTCCAACACAATAAACCTCCGAGCTGGTCCGCTGCCTAGCACTACTTTGGCAGATTTATGGTTTTTGGGATTCCCATTTCGTTGTATCAGTAATTCATGGGGAGCCAGCATGTGGAGGCTCAAATAAGGCTGCAGGCGCGCCATCTGCTCATCCGTCAACCAGTGAAGGCCGCTCATCCACGGTCTTCTCACGGAGCCTGGATTAGATCGCGACGCTCACATTAGTGGGTCCTGACCCTAGTTGCTTCTCGTTTGGTTATCGTCAGCGGTGATAAGCGCCCTGATCCTGGCCGCGTCTTCCACCGATGTCGGCGTGTAGACCAGCATCACAAGATCCGACCGGCCATTGATCGCGAATGACGAGAATTCGAATGGAATCTCTCCAAGTTCGGGATGATTTACGCGTTTTGAACCTCCGCACGGGCCGCTGACCTCGTTGTCCTTCCACATGGCCGCGAAGTCTGGGCTTTCCGCGCGTAGTTCGTCCACCAGCGGTCGCACCGTAGCGACGGCGCCGTTGCGCGCCGCATCGGCTCGAAACACACCGACGATGGAGCGTGCAACGCTTTCCCAGTTGAACTCCGTGTCACGAACAACGGGATTAAGGAACATAAGGCGCAGGAGGTTGCGCTCGGTAGGCGGCAACGCGGCATAATCGAAAAAAACGGCCAAAGCCGCCTTGTTCCACGCCACCACATCCCACGTCGAGGTGCGGATGATGGCGGGGCTATAAACCATTCCGTCAAGCACGCGTTGCAGCCGCGACGTAACCGAAGTCGGTTGCCGATATTGCACCTGCGGTGGCCGACCGAGCCCGAGTAGAAATAGATGCTCGCGCTCGACATCCGTAAGGATCAGTGCCTCCGCCAAGCCTTCGAGAGCGCGAACGGAGGGCGGGCCTCCTCTGCCTTGCTCCAGCCAGGCATACCAGATCGCGCTGATCCCCGCGCGCTGAGCCACCTCCTCGCGCCGGAGCCCAGGGGTCCGTCGACGACCACCATAGCCAAGAGCTGCCGCATCAAGTCTTGTGCGCCGTTCGCGCAGGTAGGCACCAAGAGAGCCATCGCCGGGCATACCCGATCCAATCTGTTGAAGGATATAACAGGATAAGCTCTCATCTTTACTGTTCAAGGCAGGCGCACGAAATCCAGCAATCCGTAGACGACTCGCGGTCCACCCGCTCGTCCGTAGCAGTTCGAGCTGACCTCACCAGGAACCTAATATGGCGCACCTACTCCATTTGACCGCCAGCCCCCGCGGCACCAAATCCTACTCCCGCCGGGTTTCAAGCAAACTCGTCGATGCGTGGCTCGAGGCGTATCCCTACGATATTGTCACAGCCCGGGATATTGGCCACCAGACCATCCCCTACATGACGGAAGAACTCATCGATGCGTTCTACACTCCCGCATCTGAGCGAACGGCAGCTCAGACCGAGCGTCTGCGCTTTTCCGACGAGCTCGTCGAAGAGCTTCAGTCCGCCGACGTCTACATTTTCAGCATGCCCATGTACAATTTCAGCGTACCTGCCGTGTTTAAGGCTTACATTGACCTGATCGTACGTATCGGAGTCACGGTAACGTCGAGTTGGGAAGGATTGTTGAAGAACAAGAAGGCGTTCATCGTGACGTCGCGGGGCGGCGGAGGGTACGGGGCGGGAGAGGCGCGGGAATCGTACAATTTCGAGGATCCCTACCTGAAGACAGTCCTCGAACTGATCGGAATCACCGACCAGACCTTTGTTCATGTGCCGGATACGTCCAGCGTCGAGGACGCGCTAATCGCTCTGGCCGCCGCGGAAGCAAGGGTCAAAGCGATCGTCGCAGCATGAGACATGAGGATGCTGGCGAGCCCCTACACCAGCGTAGCTGTGCCATGACGTGGCCGTTGGAGGTCCATGTGTGGAAGACCCCTGCGGCGCAAGAGCTTTTGTGCAGCGACGTCTCGCACGGATCGAGAAACGGGAAAGCAAATGCATTCTTGAAGCCCCCCGCGGGGACGCTGTGAGAAGTGCAACAGCCCCATAGACCGCCAGCCGCGTCACCGCATGCGCATGCCGTTGAGGAGGAGGTCGACCAGATGAGCAATGCGCGACACCGGCGCGCTGTCCTTTTCGACCGCGATGGATATCCCGCTTACCATGCAGATAACGTCTTCGAAGCTCGCATCACTAAGAATGACGCCAGCTTCTTGCCCGCGCCGGAGCAGTCGGCGCCCTTCCTCGGTAATCGCGATACAGCCGGGAGTCCCGTGTTGGATAACGGTCCCAAGCGACGCGGCAAGGTTCTGATAAACGCTTGTGTTCAACGCGAATTCTTTAAGAAATTGGCGCAACGCTTCTCCGGGATCGTGATCCGTATCTCGCGCGCGGCTCGTCTCCGCGACCGCAAGGAACCGCTCGTTGCTGGTGGCCGCCAACAGCGCCTCTCGCGTCGGGAAGCGGCGATACAGGGTGCCGATCCCGACCCTTGCTTGCTTTGCCACCTCGTCCAGCGAAACGCCCGCGCCCCGCTCTAGAAACAGCATCTCTGCTGCGACGAGAATGCGCTGGCGGTTCCGTTCCGCGTCGACACGTAGGCCAGGCTCGATCAGGTTTTTTCTTCCTCGACTTGCCAAGTGGAGAATGTCTCCATATTTAGGAGTGGAGGGTTTCTCCACTTTTTTGAAAGATCGATATTATGGCTAAGCGGTTTGATGACAAGGTCGTGGTTATCACTGGGGGTAGTGACGGCATCGGATTGGCATCCGCGCAGCTCTTCGCGGAAGAGGGGGCTCTGGTGTACATCACCGCGCGGCGACAGGCATTGCTCGATCAAGCGGTCAGCCAGATCGGTCACGGTTCGGTTGGCGTACAAGGTGACGTCACGAACCTCGCCGACCTTGCAAGCCTTTACGAGCGTATTGAGCGTGACCACGGCAGAATCGATGTCGTGTTCGCCAATGCCGGCATCCACAAGCCTGCCCCGCTCGAATCATTCGACGAGGCCGAGTTTAACGCCACGTTCGACGTCAACGTCAAAGGCGTGGTTTTCACCGTTCAGAAAGCGCTGCCGCTGATGACGCAGGGAGGCGCGATTGTCCTCAACGGTTCGATCGCGGGTTCCAAAGCGTATCCAGACCAATCGCTGTACAACGCCAGCAAAGCGGCGATTCGCTCCTTTGCGCGCAGCTGGACCAACGATTTGAAAGAACGGGGTATCCGCGTGAACGTCGTTTCACCGGGCGCTACCGAAACGCGCCTGATGCGTAGCTTCTTCGACAACACGCCGGGAGCCGAAGAAGAAGTGATCAAAGGTGTTCCTCTCGGACGTCTTGGGCACCTCGAAGAAGTCGCGCGTGCCGTGCTTTTCCTAGCGTCGGACGAAAGCAGCTTCGTCGCCGGCCACGAGCTCTTCGTCGATGGCGGCGTCGCGGCGGTTTGAGCTGCGCTTAGTTTCATGGCGACAAGATGTCACCCTTAAGGAATGTCAGATGGTAAAGTTTGCTTATATGATCAACCGGATGAACGGTGTGAGCGTCGAAGACTTCGTCGATCATCACCGGAACAAGCATGTCCCTTTGTTCACGTCTATTCCTGAAGCCGAACTCTACGTTCGGAGGTATTCAGTTTCCCATCCGATCGCCGCACCGGATCAACCGACTCCCGCCTTTGACGGCCTGACCGAGATATGGTTCGATAGCCTTGCTGATCACGAAACATTCTTCACGTCCAAAAATTACTTGGAAAAAGTGAAGCCCGATCAAACTTGGTTCACCTT
Organism: Sphingomonadaceae bacterium; assembly: GCA_965261015.1. Taxonomy (GTDB): domain Bacteria; phylum Pseudomonadota; class Alphaproteobacteria; order Sphingomonadales; family Sphingomonadaceae; genus CBDHCC01. The sequence continues at coordinate 1,276,769 of CBDHCC010000001.1, read as the reverse complement.
AGAGGGCGTGATGGTGACGGATGAACTGGTAGCAATCGACTGATCCATCCGTCGGCTATTTCAACGGCACCACACGATCATCCCGCGCGAGGGGTATGAGTAATTGCGCTTGCAAAGGTATGTTATGAGCTTGTTCGATACGATCGACGTGGGTGCAATGCGTCTTAATAACCGCATTGTTATGGCACCGATGACCCGTGCCCGAAACCCCGACAACATAGCTGGCCCCCTCAACGTCACCTATTATGGCCAGCGTGCAAGCGCCGGTCTGATCGTCACCGAAGGGGTCTTTATTTCGGCAGAGGCGCAGGGCTCGCTCTTCGTTCCCAGCCTCTGGACGGAACAGCAGGCTCGCGGCTGGTCGACGGTGACACAGGCCGTTCACCAGGCGGGGGGGGAAAATCTTCGCCCAGCTATGGCATGTCGGTCGCCTGTCTCATCACAGCCTTCAGCCCGACGGAGACAAGCCCCTCAGCGCGAGCGCGGTGCCAGTAGCCAAAACCTCAACGGTCCTAGCCTTTGCCTTTGCTTATCTTGAGAACGGAACGCCCGGCCGGGTCGACCCCACACCGCCCCGTGCGATGACCACGAGCGAGATCGCGCGGATGGTGGAAGACTTCGCGCTGGCAGCTGACCGCGCGATTCAAGCGGGTTTCGACGGGGTCGAAATACACGCGGCGACCGGCTATATATTCGAGCAGTTCCTCAATCCGCACATCAATCTGCGTGATGATGATTACGGCGGCTCCATCGAGAGCCGCGCGCGTATCGTGCTCGAGGTCGTCGATGCCATCGTCGCTCGGATTGGCGCGACGCGAGTAGCGATTCGGCTGTCACCACATAGCACGATCTTCGACATGCCAGCCTATCCGGAAGCAGACGAAACCTACCGCTGCCTCGCCCAAGCACTTGGGCAGCGCAACCTCGCATATCTGCATCTGCATGATGTCGGGCCTATGATGAGCGAGGGTGACGCTCTTATTTCCGAGGATCTACTACTCGACATCAAAACGCGGTTTGGCGGACTTACGATCCTGGCCGGGGGACTGACTAAGGCACGTGCAACGGACCTTATCGAACGCGGATTGATCGACCTTGCCGCCTTTGGCCAACCTTAAATAGGCAACCCGGATCTGGTGGAGCGTCTTCGCGACAATCAACCCCTCACTACTCCTGATCGGGATACCTATTATGGTGGAGGGGCTGAAGGTTACGTCGACTATGCCAGAGCTGACGAAACGTCCGTGTCCGCCTCACCAGCCTGAGCGCGAGGAAACGCTGTTCCCGAATGAGTTTCCCCGAAATTGCTCGTTGGACATGGAGAAACGGGACGCTCCGCAAACCAGGGTTTGCATGACAATCGCCGGTCCTGCCCGGTCGTGAACGACCCATGTCACGCAACCCTTCACTCGATCTATACACCGCAAAGGCTGTGGCTTAGACCCCAACACTACCAGAGCCTCGGCGGCTCGAATTTGAGATGCTGATAATGGCTTTGTCAGCAACAGAGGCGAGTCATGACGCAGGTAGTGAAGTACATCGGTCTGGACGTGCACAAGGACCTGGCGGCGGGGCGTCCTGTGGGAAACGCAGCTGGCTACCCCGCTCTGTAGCCAGCGGGTCCGACACCCATCGCAGACCGAAACGCATTGCTGAAGGCGCTGGTAGACCCGTAACCGCTCTGACGCGCGATGACGCTGATCGGGGCGTCGGACTGCCTAAGCGCTTGGCGTGCGCTGGTAAGCCGCCACGAGTTGACGTACGCCATGGGCGGCATCCCGATCAGACGCAGGAAATATTCGGAGAAGCTGGACCGCGACATGCCGGCGATGTCGGCGAGCCCGCGAACCGACCAATGCCCAGCGAAATCGCCGTGTATCGCCTGCAAGGCCTTCGCCAAGCGCGGCTCGGCCAGCCCCCTTAGCAGGCTCACTTCCGCACTGTCCGGTGTCCGTGCCGTTGCTCGAAGTCCTTCGATCAGCATCATTTCGAGCAAGCGCCGTGTCACGGCCTCCTGCCCCGGCTGGTCTGTCCCCGTTTCCTCATCGAGCAAGGTCAGCAGCAACTTCAGCCGTTCACCATGGGGGTTGTCGCTGCTCACGTAGACGATCTCGGGCAGCAGACTGCCCAGCAGGTCTGCCGCTTCCAAGCCAGCATGAAAATGCCCAGCCATGATCCGAGTGGTAAGTCGCGTACCTGACGCAGAGCCTCGGGCTTCGACCGCTCCACTTCGAACATCCGGAAATGGCTCAATAACGCCACCATTGCCTGCGCCCAGCGTCCAGGCTGATGGATTGATCAGCAGCAGGTAATCGCCGGTTCGAAGGGTTAGCCGGTCGCCGCATCGCGCCCATGCGTCACCTTCGAGTACCATTCCGAACACGATCCCCTGCAGAGCTGGCATGGCAAACGCCCAGTCCGGACGGCCGATGATCCGCTTCCAGCTCAACCCCTCAGGCGCGAGGTGTCCGACGATTTGCGTGAGGGGGTCCATGTCTGGACGATCGCTCAACAGATGCGGACTTGCAAGTCTGGCGGCTCCGATGCGCCGCTCCTAGATTTCAATCAGGAGGACTGACATGGCACAGACGGTTTTAATTACAGGCTGCTCTTCCGGGATCGGACGAGCGACCGCCAAGGCATTTGCGAAGGCAGGCTGGAACGTTATCGCGACGATGCGTGACCCGGCCTCGTGGAACGAGCCGGACAGCGACACGGTTTTGGTTACAGCGCTGGATGTCGGTGACCCGACGTCAATCGAGGCGGCTGTCTTGGCAGGGATCGAGCGGTTTGGACGAATCGACTGCCTCGTCAACAATGCCGGGCAGGCTCTGCTGTCGGTGGTCGAGACCACTCCAATCGACACCGCGCGCCACGTGTTTGACGTAAACCTCTTCGGCCCCCTGCAGGTTATGCAGGCTGTCCTGCCTCGCTTCCGCGAGCAGGGGGCTGGCCGCATCGTCAACGTCAGCTCCGGTTCGGCGATCACGCCCGATCCGTTCATGGCAATCTACTCGGCGAGCAAGTTCGCGGTGGAAGGGCTTACGGAAGGAATGCGGCACGAACTCGCCGGGCAGAATGTTACCCTGAAGCTGGTCGAGCCCGGGCACGTGCCGAGCACCAACATCGGGACCACAGTAATGGCAAACTCGAAGGACGTTCCGGTCCCGCCCGCTTATAAGTCGGACATGGACAAGATCATGGCCCACTTCACCGGAGCGCCGCCAGCTGACGCTACCGATGAAAGCAAGGTAGCCGAGACGATCATGGCCGCGGCGTTTGACGACACGGACACACTCCGGTTCGTCGTCGGCAAGGACGCGCAGACCGCCGCACATATGCGGCGCGAGACGTCAGAGCAGGATTATTTGGCTTGGAGCGTGAAGCGGTTCGATCCACGCTGAGTGTGCCAGACAACAAAAGCATGTGGCTACTGACCCCGCGGGCTTGCTCTATCTCGTCGGAACTCTAGGTTCCAACCATCAAGGCAAGGATATCACTATGCTCATCGTCGCCGGTACAATCACGATGAAGAAGGTCTCCGATCTGGAGCCATTCATGATCGACGCGCGCTCCATCATTCCTGTTGCCCGATCATCAGACGGCAATGTGTTCTTCACCTGTACGGTCGACGACGCCGCAGCAGGAACGGCTCTGATGTACGAACAGTGGACGGACGAGAAGTCCCTCGCCAGCTATTTGGCGAGGGAAAAGGTGAAATCGCTATTCGCAAAATGGTCCAGCCGGATGGAGAACGCCGTAAGGAAGTACGACGCTTCCAATGAGCGCGACCCGCGCGAGAATGGTTAAGGCATTTCTCGCTCATGAGCCTGAATGCACGGGTCGCCTTTTTTTGTGCCTTGATCTCGACTGAGATTACGTCATGACCCGGCTTCTCCACGGCAAGGTCTCGGTAGCCATCGGGGCGGTTGGAACGATCGCCCTTGGTGCTGGGGCGCTCACGTTGGCAGCACGTCGACGTGGCATGAGCACGTCCTTGCTTCTGGCGCGCACGTTGCTGGGTTTCATTCCGAAAGTGCTCGCTTCTGAAGATCGGTTGCGAGCCAAGGTCAAAAACAGGGTCTATCCGAAGGACGCGCCTCTCCCAGCTTCGTTACGGCACCGATGTGAGGTGCAGGAAACTGTCATGGACGGCCAAACCGTCGTCACCTTGAAGCCGCGCAGTGGCCGATCGGATCAACACATCCTGTATCTTCACGGCGGCGCATACTTCAGTGCGATGCTGGCAGCGCACTGGTCGATCATCGGCGCGCTCATCCAAGCGACGGGTGCGAGTGTGACCGTTCCCCTGTATGCGCTCGCCCCGGAGAACGACTATCAGCGCGGAACAGCACTCGTCGACGCGGTCTACAGGCAGCTGGAGGAGCAGCATCCCGGCGAGCGCATTGTTGTTGCCGGCGACAGCTCGGGCGGCAATTTCGCTCTCAATCTGGTCCTGCGCCGGCGCGACGGCGGCCAGTCATTGCCGGACCGCCTGATCCTGTTCGCGCCTTGGCTAGACCTTGCAATGCGCGATGAGCGCGCAACGGTCATGGAGACAGAGGACGTGATGCTGGGCGTTGCCGGGCTGCGGCTCTGCGGGCGTTGGTGGGCCGGCGATCTCGACCCAGGATCGCCCCAGTTCAGTCCGCTGGTCGCCGATCTGTCCGGGTTGCCGCCGATCGCCCTTTTTCAGGGAGAGCGCGACATCTTCGTCATCGACGCGCGCACTTTCGTCGATCGGTGCCGAACGGCAGAGGTGGACTGTCGGTATTACGAGTATCCCGGGGCATTTCACGTTTTCATGGGGGTAACGTTCACACCCGAGGCGAACGACGTCTTTCACATCATTGCCTCATTCATGGCCGCCGATGCCGAGCAGCCCGCCGAAAACATGAACAAGCTGCCTTTGACGGAGGATACGTCAAATACCTAATGATCCGAGTTCATGCCCTGAAGCCTACCAAATGGCACTCCGCAACGCCAGGCGAGTTTCGGTAAGACTTCCCCAAACCCACTGCAAGCACATGAAAGGTGCCTAAAATGGACTATGCGGATTACAATCTTTTGCATGTGAATCCAGACAGAGGTATCGTACAAGTCGAAATAGCTAATCCACCGGTCAACCTGCTTGACACAGGTTTGATGGATGAGCTTGCACGCTTTGTCGAGCAGATCCGCGCTGATGAGTCAGCGAAGGTTATCGTGTTTTACAGCGCTGACGATACTTTCTTTATTGCTCATGGCGATATGAACTTTATTGCCAATCCGGAATTACTGGCTGACCAGGCACGCAACCAAGACTCAGGTGCACCAATCAATCCGATGCAGCAATTAAACGAGGCGGTCAGATCGCTGCCGCAAGTGACCATAGCCAAGCTGGCCGGGCTGGCCAGAGGTGGCGGTCTTGAGTTCGCCATGGCTATGGACATGCGGTTCGCAGCGAAAGGACGCGCGGGCTTCGCCCAAAACGAGGCCCCGATCGGGATCATTCCCGGTGGTGGCGGAACCCAGTATTTGACCCGCCTCGTCGGACGCGCACAAGCCTTGGAAATTATCCTTGGCGCAGACCTCATCGGTGCGGAGGCCGCAGAGCGGATGGGTTTGATCAACCGCGCCTTGTCGCCTGAGGAACTCGACAGCTTCGTCGATGATCTCGCCAGACGCATTGCATCGCTGCCGCCTGGCGTCGTCAAAGCTTCCAAAGATGCTGTCAACGCTGCTTCCGACGGACCCATCAGTGAGGGATTAGCCGAAGAGAACAGGCAAATCACCCTTTTAGCGATGCGTCCGGTGGCAGCGGAACTCAACAGGGCGATGTTGGACGCGGGCGCTCAAACCCGCGAAGGGGAAGCGAACCTTGAGGACCTCGCGCGCAAACTCAGTCCACGCTGAGCTAAACAGTTGATGTCTTTGGCAGGAGGCAGTCTCGCTCCAGCTGATTTCGGGTCGTGCCATAAGCGTGCGGAAGTGGGTGCCTGTTCGATCATCGAACACCGAAATTATTGATTGCTACGCTGGGCGTCGACAGTCATCACAAAGGGACAAGTGGAAGAAGTAAATGCTTAGGATTGGCTCGACCACCGTGGAGAAGGTCCACGAAATGGACCTCAATGGTATGACGCTCGTGCAGTTGATGCCGGACTATTCGAACACGGATGTTCAGAATCACCCAGACTGGCTCACGGACGGGGCCACGGACGCGGGCGGTCACGCGCTCCTCAGCCTGCACACCTGGCTGGTTCGGCATCGTGGGCTCACCATCCTGATCGACACCGGTGCCGGCAACGACAAAAGGAGGCCCCAGCAGAAGGTGCTGGATCAGCTGACGAACCCGTTTCTCGAACGTTTGTCTGCAGCGGGCGTCGAGCCGGGTGACGTCGACCACATCCTGCATACCCATATCCACTCGGACCATGTCGGCTGGAACACGCGCCTGGCTGATGGCGAGTGGGTTCCGACGTTCCCCAACGCCGAGGTGATCTGCTCAGATCTCGAGTGGCGTTACGGATCAGCGCTGACGGATGGCGACGAGGACGCGGCCGTCGTCTGCAGGCGCGAAGCTGGCCTCGGCAAGCCGGTCCGGACGCCTGTGTCAGGCACGTTCTTGGACAGCATGCGCCCGCTAGACAGTCGCGTCCCAATCCGGCGCGTGAATTTCGACGGAAGCGAGGTTGTGCCCGGCATCAGATTCGTTCCAACGCCTGGCCACAGCATAGACCATGCATCGATCGAGATCGCCAGCGATGGTGAGGTCGCCCTCTTCAGCGGCGACGTCTTTCACCATCCACTGGAAATCCATGCCCCGGAGCTGGTGAGCGTATTCTGCGAGTTCCCCGACGCCGCGCGGCGATCCAGGCTTGGCTTCATGGAGCGCGCAGCGGACAGCAACGCAGTCGTTCTTACGAGCCACTTCCCCCTATCGTCCGCCGGTTGCATTGGGCGTATCCCGTCGGGCTTCGAATGGCGGTTCATCTGATGCCAGCAATGACCTCTCGAGCTGCAGCGCCGACGCCAATGGCCCGTTTTGAAGGGCCGATCTCCACACATTTTGGACCAACCGTAAGATCCGCTTCTAACCGACAATTTCAAGGAAACGCGTTGAGGGACACGTTTCGGCAAAGCCGCTGGCTTGTGGCCCGCGCGAAAGTCTCACACTCTCCCGGTTGTCTCGCCGAACCTTCGTTGTTTGCGGGAAGGGAGATCGGGTAGCGGCTATGTCGGGCAACGGCGTTGAGCAGAACCGCTTCGTGCTGGCCCACAACTCTCTAGAAGGCTGTTTCTTCACCCGGCGCCCGCAACAGGATCGCGAGACTTGCCCCCGAAGCCGTGTTCGCGGAACGCCTCCACCAGTGCCGGTACGGCACTAACTTGATTAGTGAGGGTACGCTTCGCGTTCAGAAGTCGAGGTCGCTCAGCGAGGGATGATCATCCGGGCGACGGCCTCGCGGCCAGTGGAACTTGCGCTCACTTTCCGCAATCGGGCGATCGTTAATCGAGGCGATGCGGCGAGCCATCAGACCGGCCTCATCGAACTCCCAATTCTCATTGCCGTAGGACCGGAACCGGTTGCCGCTGTCATCGCGCCATTCATAGGCGAACCGCACCGCGATCCGGTGGCCCTCGTACGCCCAAACTTCCTTGATGAGGCGGTAGTCCAGTTCCTTCGCCCATTTGCGCGTGAGAAAGGCGACGATCGCCTCCCTGCCCGCCAGAAACTCTCCTCGGTTCCGCCAAACGCTGTCGGACGTATAAGCCAGCGACACCTTCTCCGGATCGCAGCTATTCCATGCATCTTCCGCCATGCGGGCTTTCTGTGCCGCTGTCTCTGAGGTGAAGGGTGGCAGTGGGAGGCGGGACATAATTGTAGCTACAAATTGCTCTATACCGATCGATACAACGCAGCTATTGCCAAGTCAATATTCCCGAAGCAACAACTAGACCGCGCGAAAACGGCGTGCTGAATTGCACGGGCTACCGGGCGGTGTAATCTGCGAGCAAGGCGTGTATCCAGGGTCATGCGCGCGACCAGACGCTGCTGCTGCCCGAACCGGTCGAGGATTATGTCGCGACGGATAATCCGACGCGGTTCACAGCTTCGCGCGGGCGCAACCCAAGTCAACCGTTCGGCCCGGTCTCAATCCGGGCGATATGCTGAAGCTGTACGACCATTCGTCCTCGCTAACGTCAGACGGGTAATGGTTGCGGCAAATACTCATCCGTTACCGGATAGATTAGACTTATCTCAGGTTCACAACAGCGTCAACGGCAGACGAACGCCGGTTGCCAGAAACTTCCCTCCGTAAAATCGAAGGTCAATCATCGACTTAGGTATTCTGCAAGCTCGCCAAGCGCCTGTCTGGCCTCAGGAAGAAGTCCAAGGAACGCATGCCACACATGAGGAAGGTCAGGCCAGATATTGAGGTCGACTCGTACGCCCGCTCTTTTGAGACAGTCGGTAAAAGCCATTGAGTCTTGAGCGAGCAGCTCACATGAGCTGACTTGGATTAGGGTGGGGGGGGAAGCTAGCAAGCAAGTCAGGCTGAGCAAATACCGGCGATATAAACGGATCGCGATAATTCACGGACGCAGGAACGTAAGCTGTGATAATCCTAGCCATTCCTTCAACCGTAATAATAGGATCATCAACACCCGTCAAAGTCCGCGGTGTCACATTGTCGAAGACGCCGGCAATCAGTGCCAATCGATCCGGTAGACGACCGCCCTTCTGCGCGATTCGTAGGCAGGTCGCAACTGAGAGATTGGCGCCAGCTGAGTCGCCGGCCATAGTCACGCGTTCCGTTTGGCCGCGACCGCTCCTTGTCGCGACCCCAGTGTCTGGCCCGTTCTCGAGTGCCCAGTTATAAGCAATCTCGCAGTCATCTAATCCCGCCGGAAATGGATGTTCCGGTGCGAGCCGGTAATCCACCATCAAAATGCTGGCACCAGTCAAACGAGCGAGGGTGGCCGAAATCTCACGATAGTCGTGAGGGGTACCGCAAATCCAGCCGCCTCCGTGGATGTATACGATGCGCTGTGCGTGGTGGGAGTTCTCTGCAGTTACCCACTGCGCTTCAACCCCGTTCGCCAGAACAGGCGTGTAGGTGATTCCCTCGACATCAATGGGGACACCCACCGCCCCATGTCGGGGCATGACGTGAAGCCGTGCGGCCGTGAGCCACTGTTCGACGGGATCGTCGATCTCTGAGAGATCTATGCCTGCGACGAGGTCCGCCAGATGTCGGTATGCGCGATCCACATCCGGCCGACGTTGACGACTTATAGTGAACGGATCCAACATTACGTCACCTCATCATGATCCACGCGGGGCGGGTTAACGCCGCTATTGGCATCCTGAACCATCTTCTTCTGGCTGGTCTGCGTCGCATCCAAGTCGCTACCATCGGCCTCGTTGATCCCCTGTGCGCACGCTCGGATCAGGTCTCGTAGCCACGCGACGGCGGCGTTGCCCGATCCGTCTCGGTCAGAGTACATCGCGTATGCAAACCGGCTTTCTTCGAAGACCGGTACATAAGTGAGGCCGGCCTGAGCGGCTAAAATCCGCGCGAACGGCTGGGGCGCGGTGAGGACAAGGTCCGTTGCCGCTGCGGCGTGCGCCGCGGTGGTGTAGTTCTGGCAGCGTAGTCCGATCCGACGACCGCGGATCGCACCGCGTATTATCGCATCTTCCAGCCCGAGCCCCGATGGCCTCAGCGAGGCGACCACGTGCTCGAGGGAGAGGTATTGAGAGAGGTCGAGATGGTGTGATAACGCGGGATGTCCAATCTGCAGCATGGCTACGAAGCGAAAGGTGCCGAGCCGCTCGGTGACGATTGAGTCGTCCCGGGAAAAAAACGCGTCTACCGCAACGTCTATTACTGCTGACTTCAGCAACGTCCCAAGCGACGCCCGCTCGTATGACATTGCCCTCAAGGTTGCGTTAGGTGCTACGCAGCGCATTGCGGCGATGAGATTGGGGATCACGAGCGACTCGGCGAAACCCCTCACGCCGATGGTGAACTGTCGCGAGGAGGTCGCGGGATCAAATGTGTTCAGATTGTTAAACGATGTTTTAACAATGGCGAGAGCAGACCGAATTGGGCCGATAAGCTGATCTGCAGTGCTAGTTGGGATCATCGATTTTCCGTCGCGTGCGAACAAAGGATCCTTTAGTAGCTCGCGCAGGCGCCCGAGTGCGTGGCTCACAGCCGACTGAGAAAGAAACAGCCGTTCAGCCGCGCGACTCACGCCGCGCTCAGTGTATACCGCCTCGAACACAATCAACAGGTTCAGGTCCAGTCGGTTGAGAATGTCTATGCCGTGCCTCCTGCCAGTTCTGTCGATGCGTTTCGAACATAACATGCCGGCACACCGCCTGGCGATCTGATTAAGTGCCGTTATCTGTAGCAGCAACAATGCCGCGTTTGCACACGGCTGCGGTCAGAGCCTGAGATCACATTCTGCACCCCTCAGTTGGGAGCCTAGCTAGGGGAGCCTACATAAAAGGGGCGATAATACACGCTAAGCCCATCTGGTACAAATATCCCGTTTAAGGTGCCACATTTCGGGTGAAACCGCAGAGCGTCAGGATTAGTTTTGGCGAAAGTCGGGAGCAGCGGCTCTGTTGCAAACTGCGGCACTGGTTGTGAGTTGCCCTGCTCCGGGTGGTGTCAGACGGTGTAGATCCCAAATTGTCTCTCGACGAGACGCACTTCTCCCATGATCCCGCCGCCATACTGCCAAAGGGACGCCTGGCCCTTGCGCAGCGCATGCATAACCTCGAAACCCTTGATCGTGGCGTAGGCGGTCTTCAGCGTCTTGAACCCGCGCACCGTCTTCGACGGCATGGTCGAGAATGGAGAGACAGGCCTATCCGTCGATCACGACTTCGCCAGCTGGATGGCCGACCGGCGGCAGCTGCTGGTAGCTAGGCTCAGGACTCATTGATTGAGCCAGAAGATGACGGTTGCAGCGATGCAGATGGCGGACATGAAGGTGTGTGCGCAGCGGTCGTAGCGGGTGTGGATGCGGCGCCAGTCCTTGAGCCTGCCGAACATGATCTCGATTTTATGGCGCTGACGGTAGAGTGCGGCGTCGTGCGGGATCGGCACCTTGCGGTTTGCCTTTGACGGAATGCAGGCGGCGATCTTGCGGTCGGCCAGGGCGGCGCGAAACCAGTCGGCGTCGTAGCCCCGATCGCCGAGCAGGGCCTTGGCTGTGGGCAGGGCGTCGATCATGAGGGCGGCACCTTTGTAATCGCTCATCTGCCCTTCGCTCAACAGCATCACCAGCGGTCGGCCGTTGCCGTCGCAAACCGCATGAAGCTTCGAGTTCAGGCCGCCTTTGGTGCGCCCGATACGTCGGGGAACAGCCCCTTTTTGAGCAGGCTGGCGGCCGTCCGATGTGCCTTGAGGTGGGTCGCATCGATCATCAGCTGGTCGGGCTTGCCGCCCTTTGCCGCCAGCCCTGCGAAGATCTTGTTGAACACGCCGAGCCGGCTCCAGCGGATGAAGCGGTTGTAGATCGTCTTGTGGGGTCCGTACTCGATCGGCGCATCCCGCCACCGCAGGCCGTTGCGGATCACGAAGATGATGCCGCTGACGATCCGGCGATCATCACCCCGAGGAACCCCGTGCGACAGCGGAAAATACGGCTCAATCCGGCGCATCTGCGCCTCCGACAACCAGATCAGATCACTCATGGCAACGCCTCCTCGCGCCGCCATTGAATCAACCAATCACCGCGCCCGCAAGCGAGTTAATAGGTCCTGAGCCTAGGTGAGCCAAGACGGCAAAATTGTTTGCCTCGGTTACATGGAGGTAATCCTTGTCGAATTTCGAAGTCCTTCGTTCGGAAGCAACACCCGGTGCACTCCGCCTCGGCGCATGTGCGCCGCACGACGTCCTGACGCGCTTCGCCGACAAGTGGACAGTTCTCGTCATTTCACCAATAACAGTGGCACCGGGCAACCGATTGCGGTTCTCGGAACTGAAAAACGGTGTCGAAGGCTTATCGTAGCGCATGCTTACTCTCACTCTGCGGAACCTGGAGCGTTATGGTCTCGTAACCCGCCACTCTTTTCCGAGGTGCCCCCACGTGTGGACTACGAGTTGGCAGAAATTGGCAGGAGCGTGTTGCCTCCAAATTGACGCATTTACCGAATCAATCCGTGCGAACTGGTCCGCAATCGTGAAAACCCGCAAAAGCTTTGACGAGCGGTAGCCCGATCGGCGGCGGAGTCATGGGAGCAAGCAAGCGAGCGCCAAAGCCGATTGCTCACCCGCACTTCCGCCCTGAGACGATAAGTCTCGTCGCCTACGTGTTTCATCGCGCGAAGCCGAGCGCTTGCCTCACCTTCTGGTCGCTCTGGGACGGAAGCTGACGAAAAATGCTCGCGCGACTGGTCGGCGGGATACCCATCGATCGCTGAAGGCCGATGCGATACTTCAGCATCTGAGCACCAACACAAAGCGGGTCGAAAACAGGTGCCTCGAACCGAGGTACCTCGGCAATGCCTAGGGCTGTTGCGAGCGTGGAAAGCGCAGCGCTAGCCAAAATGACTGAGTGCGCCCCTCGGTCGATCACCTCTAGGCAACCAGCCACGATCTCATCTCGTACGATCTCCGGATTTCTGAACGCTTCCAGCATCAGTTCATCGTAGCGTGCCGAGCCCAGCACCATCGGTGTCATGCGCGATGCCAAGCCGTAGCGGACAACGAGCTCTTCCGTCAGTTCGACACAGCGCCGATCGCGGTGAACAAGGAAGCTGAATTTCTGTCCAGCCATGCACGCCGAGAGCACGCTCGCCTCGATCAGACCGACAATGGGAATGCTGAGAAGGGCACGAGCCTCGCTGAGCACGGTGTCCATCGTGCACGCGACAATCACACCGTCGCAACCATCCTCCTGCAGTCGGTGAAGTCTCTCGAGTACCACCCTCCCGTCGAGCATTGACAAAAAAGGATTAAACAGGACGTCAAGGCAGGTTTCCGGGTCATCGTTGTCGCTGCTGTCGAAGATGACTTCGACGTCTGGACCAAGACATCTCTGCAGGTTTTCGGCTTGCAGCGACAGATTGCCGACCTGATCCAGCAGGTGGTTGGCAACCACGTTCACAACCCCGATCCGCATCGTCACCGCCTCTCTCCTCTTGATTGCCCAGTCGCACAGCCTGAGAAATTCACTGGCTGCTGCCGCGTAGGAATGGCCGCTCGCCAAAATCTCATCCAGTCACCGTTCGACGAAGTCCGCGATCTCGGCCAAAGCCTCAGTCGCCTCGGGAAACAGCCCAAGGAACGCGTGCCAGACATGTGGAAGATCGGGCCATAGGCTCAGCGTCACGCGGACGCCTGCCTCCTCAAGCCGTTCGGAAAATCTCCTGCTGTCATGGAGAAGCGCTTCGCAAGTGCTCACTTGCAGCAGGGTAGGCGGAAACTTCGCCAGCACGTCGGTCAAGGCGAAGACCGGTGAGACTTGCGGGTCTGCGGCGCTCTGACCGGCGGGCAAATAGAGATCGACCGGAATGGCGAGCGCCTCAGGCGTGCAGACGGGGTCGTCCGCGCCGATCCTTTTCGACATGGACACGTGGTCTAGGGTGCCGGCGATCAGCACGAGACGATCGGGCAAGGGTTCGTTCGCCATTGCCAGTCTGACACAGGTTGCCGCCGACAGGTTGCCGCCAGCGGAGTCGCCGGCCAAAGTGATGCGCTCCGCGACGTCGCGGCCAGTTAGGCCAGAGGCCTCACTCGTCGGCCCGTTGGCCTGAGCCCATTGGAATGCCTTTACGCAATCGTCGAGGCCAGCGGGGTACGGATGCTCAGGCGCCAGTCGATAGTCGACCATGAAGATGCTCGCGCGAGAGCGTCGTGCAAGCGTCGCCGCTACAGCGCGGTAATCAAGCGGCGATCCGCCCGCCCAACCACCGCCATGCGCGTAGACAATTCGGCGAGCAGAATTGGCGCCTTTCGCCGTTACCCACTCGCCGGCTATGCCATTCGCCGAGACCGGGGCGAACGTGACGCCCGCCAAGTCCACTGCCGGACCAACGTCGCCGTAACGCGACAACGTCCCTCGTATCGCCGTCAGCCAAGCCACCTTGGGATCGTCGATGCCGGAGAGATCGACCTCCGCCGCCAGACTGCCTAGGTGCTGGAAGGCGCGATCCAGTTCCGGGCGACGTGGCCGCTTCAGCGTGTCCGCTTCCATCATGTGAGCTCCTTGTTCGTTGGTGTGGTCCGCTAGGATGTTGGCACCCGCTCAATCATCGTTGCAACGGCTGGCGCTTCCGCGCCGCTTCCTCTGCGACTTCAATAACGCGAAGACAGGGTCAGGCCATAGGTGATAGGCAAGTTGGCGTAGCGTAGGACCGAGTCCGCACCTGTCCGCGCATAGTTCCAGTAATACTCGTTTGTTGCGTTGCGGACGTACGCCATCACCTCCCACGCCTTACTCTTTGCGCCCAGTCCAGCCCTCAAGTCGAGGACGCCGAAGGACCTAATCCTCAGGCTTTCGCTTCCCGCCAGATCGGCAAAGGTCTTACTATTGTAAGTGTATGTTGCGCCTATGAATGCATCGAGGTTGCTACTGATGCTGCGCTGATACTCGGCATCGCTCACCGAGATCCACTTTGGCGCATAGTTGAACGGATTGCCGGTCAGATCGACAGCGGCTCCCGCGACATCAAACCCGCTGTACCTGCCGATACGGGTATCAGCATATGTCACAGCCGACTTCAGCGTGATCCCAGCAGCGGGAACGGCCGTTGCGTCGATATCGAACCCAGTCACCTTCGATTTTGGAATGTTGGATAGGGTGAGAAGCTGACCATAAATTGGGTCGATGTAGTTTGTCTGAAGCTGCTTGTTTTTGTAGTCATAGTAATAAACCGAGGCATTGAGGGCGAAACGGCGATCCAACAGCTTCGTCTTTACACCTCCTTCGTACGCTGTGAGTTTCTCTTGCCGGACTGAACTCAGCTGAAGGAAGCTCGACGCTGCTGGTACGGGATAATTGCCGCCCTTGTACCCGCGGCTCGCGGTGGCGTAGACCAGCGTGTCGGTGTCGATCTTGTAGTTACCGTTCAGCCGCCAAGAGACGCTATCTTCCTTGAACGCGTCGTCTTGCTCGAATGGCTCAAATGTCGGACCCAGCGTGACGCAACCCCCGGGTCGGAAGGCAGAGGAGGGCGGTAGCCCAACCTGTCCGCGGATGAAGCCGCTCAAGGTGCCGATCGTTGCGGCCGCCGTTCCGTCGCCGCCATCGAGGGTACAGCCGACCGAGCGATGCCGGATGTCGGTGTAGCGAAAGCCAGCCGAAAGCGTCAACTGATCGGTCGTCTTCCAGTCGGCGTTTGCAAAGCCGGCCCAGGTCCGATTCGCCTGCCGGCCCCTTTGTATGATCGACCGGAAAGAGCCGAAGCCGGGAAAAACATCTGGGATTGCACCCACATTGCGAAATGCGGATCCCAGTAAGGCATCGATCCGGTAGTTTTCGAGAGACTTGTCGTCTTGAAACGAACCGCCCAGAATATATCTCACTCGATTGCCGACGACATCGCCGCTGATCCTCAGTTCCTGGCTGACGGCCTGCGCATAGCCGGTGACCAAGGTCGTGCTGAAGTTCAGGTTCGTGCCGTCGTAGTCGGAAAAGCTGTGGATTTTCGCCCTTGTGAAGTTGCTAATCGAGGTCAGAACCGCATGATCGCTGACGTCATAGTCCGCGCGCAGCACCGCCTGATAGAAGTGGTTATTGCGGCGAAAGTCCTTTCCGGGATCCCAGTCGGCACGACGCGCATTCGTCGCTGTAATCGGGCGGGTGAAGAGTTGCGGGTCTGCCTGGATCAGGACGCTCGGCCTAGGCTCCACGAACTGCGGCGCGGGCGTATCGGACTTGTCCAGCCAGCCGTTGAGATTAATGGCTAGACGGAGCCGTTCATTTGGTTGCCAGTCCAGCAGCAAGCGTCCAGCAGCCCTGCGCTGCTCGCCCAGTTCGTCGTCCCTTGTCACGCTCTTCTGCCATGGACCTGACCTAGTCGAACTCACCGCCAGACGGGCTCTCAAGTCGTCGGTGAGCGGACCGCTAACAAAGGCTTCGCCCTGGAAGGTGTCAAACCGTCCGTAGCTGGCCCTTGCGCCGGCCGCAAACTCGCTCGTCGGCTTGGCGGCAATATAGTTGATAGCACCAGCCGTTGAGTTTTGACCGAACAGTGTTCCTTGTGGTCCTTTCAGAACCTCCACTCGCTCGAGATCGAGGATGGCTCCTTCCGTCATAATGGGAAATGAGAGTGGCGCCTCGTCGATGTAGACGCTTACGGTCGGCTGGGCACCGAAGTAGCTGACGTTGAAACTGACGCCCCTCAGGGTATAGATCGGCGTTGCATCGGGGTTGATTGCTACAGTTAGGCCCGGCAGCGCTTTTGTTAGGTCCGCCGCGGTGGTGATGCCTTGGCGGGCGAGTTGCTCGGCGTCGACGACGTTGATTGTCTGGCCCACGTCAGACAGCGACTGTGCACGCTTCTGGGCGGTGATAATAATCTCCGGCAGTTCGTAAGACGACGTGTCGGCACTCTCGGACGACGCTTCCGCGGGAGCTGGCACGGTTTGGGCTGTCGCCTCCGCGCTGACGGTTGTCGCCAGGCACGACGTGCCGAGCAGCGTAAATAGGCCTCGCATCTCCATCTCCCGCGCCGTGCTGGTCAACTGCCCGCAAGCTTTCCAAACACGCTACGACGAAGCTTCTGCTGTTACGAAATGACGATTGTGCATAGGTCTGCTGCAATCAATTCATTCGCCGGAACAGGGACTCCAGCCGAATAGCGGGTTCAACACGATTTTCGTACCGCCTCCGAAGCAAGGCCTCCGACCTATGAACGCCGATTGCCCGTTTGCTTTGGCTTCGTCGAGAGCCGAGCATTACCTTGGACAAGTCGACGTGTTCATGGACGAGCATGTCATGCCGAACGCAGGACGTTGTAAGGCTGAGCTGAAAATGAACGCAGCGTCGGAACATAGAGGTGCCGGCGACCTACAGGACGCCGGATCAGCAATGGCGTTGGCTGGAGTCTCTTCTGAACGGGGAGATCCGCTCGGCGTTTGCGGTGACCAAGCGTAATGCAATTGCCAAGCAACAACTCGCCATTCACGCGGCCGGGCAATGATCAGGCGATGCCGAGCGATCTAGACGAGGCTGCGCTGGAGCGATGGCTAAGGTCGGAAACACCGATCACAACCCTGATCAGCGTCGACAGACTGTCCGGCGGCCAGTCCAATCCCACCTACCGCCTTTTCACCGATCGCGGCGACTTCGTGCTTCGTCGGAAGCCGTTCGGGCGCTTGCTCGCGACCGCGCACGCCGTCGATCGAGAGTTCGCGCTCGTCAACGCGCTGTCGCCGATCGGCTACCCGGTGCCACGACCCGTGGCGATCTGCACGGACCCGGCCGTGATCGGCTCGATTTTCTACGTCATGGAGTTTGTGGAGGGTCGCATCTTCTGGGACGGCAACCTTCCCGGCCTCGAGCCCGCGACGCGTCGGATGATCTACGAAGCCATGATCGATGCGCTTGCGGCGCTTCATACCTTATCGATCAAAGCGGTCGGTCTCCAGGGCTTCGGTCGCGAAGGTAACTACTTCGCTCGGCAGGTGGACCGATGGACCCGGCAGTACCGCGCCTCTACTCCCAATTCCTCGCCGGAGATGGAACGGCTGATCCGGTCGTTGGAGTCGTCGGTACCCGAGCAGCGCCGTAGCGGCATCATTCACGGCGACTATCGGATCGACAACTTAGTTTTCGGCGTCAAGGCGCCGGGAGTCGCCGCCGTCCTCGACTGGGAGTTGTCGACGCTCGGCGATCCAATGGCCGACCTGACCTATTTCGCACTCAACTGGGTCATGCCTCACGGACTGCGACGCTCGAGCATTGGCGGACTCGATCTCGCCGCACTCGGAATCCCGAGTCTCGAGGAGGTACTCGACCGCTACGCCGCGGCGACCGGCATATCGTCGATGCCGCCGCTAGACTGGTATTTCGCGTTCAATCTCTTCCGCGGCATTTGCATCGGCGAGGGTATCAGGAAGCGCGTCGCCGACGGCAATGCCGCAGGCACTGACGCCGACACCGCGGTCGCGGGCCTGCCGGAGCTGATTTCGGCCGCCACACGCTTCGCCGACCGGGCAAACGCACTGCACGACCAACCAATCATGACGGAGAAAGCATGTCTAGGTTCGATCTGACCGGGAAGGTCGCTATAATCACGGGATCGTCGAAGGGCATCGGCAAGGCGATCGCGAAGGAGTTCGCGGCGCACGGCGCCCAGGTCGTGATTTCCAGCCGCAAGTTCGATGCCTGCGAACGGGTGGCTGAGGAGATCAATGCGGACCACGGCAGCGGCACGGCAATCCCGGTCGCAGCGAACATCTCCGACAAAACCGCTCTACGGGAATTGGTGGATGCGTCCAAGGCGGCATTTAGCAAGATCGACATCGTTGTCTGCAATGCCGCGACCAATCCTCATTTCGGCCCCATGGCCGAAATATCCGATGCGCAGTTCCAGAAAATCCTGACCAACAACGTCATTGCCAATCACTGGCTTATCCACATGGTCGCGCCTGAGATGATTGAGCGACGCGACGGTACGATTATCGTCGTCTCCTCGACCGGCGGCATGGTCGCTTCCAGGACGATCGGCGCATACGCCGTCTCCAAGGCGGCAGACTTCCAGCTCGTCCGCAACCTGGCCGCCGAGTTCGGGCAGTACAACATTCGCGTCAACGCTATCGCGCCGGGCACCACCCGTACCGATCAAGCTCGGGTCTTGTGGGAGAACCCTGCGGTCGAACAAGCGATGCGCCGTGTCACGCCGCTCGACCGGATTGGCGAGCCGGAGGACATCGCTGGTGTCGCTCTTTTCCTCGCCTCCAACGCGAGCCGCCACATGACGGGGCAGGCGCTCGTCGTCGACGGCGGCGCGACGATCGGAGGCATCGTGTGAGCGACGTGGCTTTCTCTGCATCCGTTGACGAACGCGCTTCGGCGATGTCGGCCTCGGACATCGAGGCGCAGGCGGCGCGGATCGACGCCGCGTGGGCTGAGGTCCTCGACCAGGATCCCGCCTTTAGGATCGAGGCGCGGGGCACGGGCGCGGCGCAATTGCGGTCCTTCGTCCATAGTCCCCGGAGCCTGCGCGAGGTCTGGTCGGATACGCGCAGGTTCGGATCGAGCGACTACCTGATCTTTGACGACGAGCACGTCACCTACGACGAGGCACACCGGGTCACCGACAGCGTCGGAGATTGGCTCGCCCGCCGCGGCGTGGGAGTCGGCGACCGCGTCGCCGTCGCCATGCGCAATGATCCCGAATGGATGCTGATCTATTGGGCTTGCGTCTCCGCGGGCGCGACGATCGTCGGGCTGAACGCCTGGTGGGTCGCCGACGAACTCGCTGCGGCACTAGCCGACTGCTCGCCCAAGGCGGTATTCTGCGATGAAGAGCGCTTGCAACGGCTGGAGCGATGGCGAGCCGATCGGGAGGACGACACCGCGATCGTCGTCGTGAGGGCCGAGCCGCCAGCCGGCGTCATCGGCTGGAGCGACGTGGTCAAGAGGTGCGGCGCACCGCGCGACGTCACGATCGACCCTGACTCCGACGCCTGCATCTTTTTCACCTCGGGCACGACAGGCCGTTCGAAGGGCGCGCGGATCACTCATCGAGGTTGCGTCAGCAACCTCATGAACATCCAGTTCGGACTGCAGGTCGGCGAACGAGCGAGGGCGCAGGGCGAAGCCGCGACGGCCTCATCCGGCCCGCCGAGGGTTCTTGTAACGACCCCGCTCTTCCACGTCACCGCCAACAACGGCGCCGCCCATCCAGTCGCCTCGCTCGGCGGCGCGCTGGTCCTGATGTACAAGTGGGACGCGGCCGAAGCGCTGCGGCTGATCGAGCGGGAGCGGATTACTTTGGTCGTCGCGATACCGATGATGCTGCGCGAAATGCTGGAGCACCCAGACGCTCGAAAGCGAGATCTATCCAGCCTGGCGAGCATCTCGGGGGGCGGAGCGCCGATGCCGCCTGGCTTCGTCGGCTCCGCGAACGTGCCCCGTTCCGCTATTACGATCGGGACGGGGTTCGGCATGACCGAGCTGAGCGGCACCGCCGCGATCATCGCCGGTCCGGCGCTCCTGATCCGACCAGGAAGCTGCGGGCGGCTGCTGCCAACGTTCGAGGCCAAGATCGTCGACGAGGCCGGCGACACGCTCACGCCAGGCGGCTTGGGCGAGTTGTGTATCCGCGGCCCGGGCGTCATCCCCGGTTACCTGAACCAGCCACTCGACTACGCCGGGCCGCCGGAGCAGGGCTGGATGCGGACGGGCGACATCGCGAAGATGGACGAACTCGGCTACCTCTTTTTGGTCGACCGCAAAAAAGACATGATCCTACGCGGCGGCGAGAACGTCGCGTGCGCGGAAGTGGAGGCGGCGCTGCTGATGCATCCGGCGGTGGACGAAGCCTGCGTGTTTGCCGTCGACGACGATCGTCTGGGCGAGGAGGTCGGGGCCGCCGTCCATCTCAGATCAGGCGCGCGGCGCGACATATCGGATCTCCGACGGCACCTGGACGGCACCCTCGCCAGATTCAAAACACCCCGTTACATCTGGATCGTCGAGCAACCGCTCGCGCGCAACGCGACGGGCAAGATACTGCGACGTCAGATCGGATCGAGCCTGCTCAAGCAGGACGCCGACGCATCCGGTTTTGCAGAGAACGGCCCCCAACATGCCGATGTGTGACGGCGATGGCGCGCCGAAGCGACGGCGGGAACTCGGGAAGAATTGCGAGCAGGACGACGTTGGCGAATGCGGAAGCGGGTCTGCCGCGCCGATTTTGGTGCAACTCGAGGGCGCCTGCAATTTTCGAGATGTCGGAGGCATCCTCACGGACGACGGCCGCAGGGTGCGAATGGGAAAAGTTTTTCGCTCGAACCGCCTCTCGCAACTCACCGAGCGCGACAAGACCATCTTAGACACTTTCGGGATCGCTGCGGTCTACGATCTTCGCGGTCGCGGAGAGCGGCAGCAGGATCCCACGACGTGGGCACCGCCCGGCCTGAAGACGCACGTGTTCCGCTCCGGCCACAAGCGTCGCCTCATCGACATGGCCGTCGACTACCCTCCAACACGTGACGGCTCGCTCGCGCTGATGCGAAACTTCTACCGCGGCATGCCGGAAGCCATGGGTCATATATTTGCCGAGTTGGTTCGGCGCATCGCCGCCGGTGGCGTTCCCTGCATTGTTCACTGCTCCGCCGGCAAGGACCGCACAGGCGCGGCGGTCGCCATCCTGCTAGCCGCGCTGGGCGTCTCGCGCGCCGGAATAGTGGCGGACTATGTGCGGACCGCTTCGATACCCGGCCTAAAGGAGGAAATGGCGCGAGCCCTCATCAGAGTTGGCGACGAAGATCGGCTCTTGCGCTACCCCGAAGACGCGATCGCTGCAACGATGGCGGCACCCGCCGAATACATCGAACATCTTTTGGACGAGATCAAAGACCGGTTCGGTTCGTCTCAGGCCTATTTGGAATGGCTCGGCATTGATGAGGAGGTCTTTGAACGTCTCAGACTCGAACTTCTGGAGTGACGCCAATGCCGGTCCGGCAGTGTCGGGTGCACGTCCGCCGTTCCTCAGCCGCTTGCGTCCGATTATTTAAGGGCACGTCTGAACCTAAGGCTTCGCCAAGGAACGCACCTTCTGCACGCGCAAAGTTCGTATCCTGACTATCATAGACGAGGCTTGCCGCAAATGCTTCACGCTGGCCTTGTCACGTTAGCTCCGCCCCGAAGACATATTGGCAGCCCCGGCCTAGCTTCCATGGTAGCAACGGGCCAACCAGCGCTCACTAATCATCAGACACCTCAATCCGCTCGCCCAACACCGCCTCCAAACAACAGCCTTGGGTTAACTGCGGATTCGATCGTTAATCTTAATCTACGCCGCCTAAGGCTTTCCAAATTACACCTCCCCACAAAGGTTTTCTTTGATTTCGGCTGCTTTCAATGACCTAAGCAGCGCTTCTAATGGCCAAGCTTGCCGCGAGTTGCTGCCAAGGCGCGAAACTCTTTCAGCAACCGTAAAAGGGTCATTAAACGGAGGTTTGTCTGCCCTGCCCGACCCGCGCACGAAATCAGCCGCTGCCGGAGGGCGGCCAAGGAAGACAATCAGGTCAGACAAACAAAGGCAGCAAATGAGCCGCTCAGACGGGTTTTCTGACTGTGTAGCAGCAGTTTTATAGATCGAGCAGGAAGTTTGCGCCTGTCATTACGAAGGATTTACCGGCTAACGGCCACGCGATGGACCGGCGGCAATTCGACCACGATCATGAACCGTCTTATTCATCTGGTGAGAGGCGGTTGTTTAAGGTCTTACCTTGGCTCCCCGGAGAGCGGAGGCGTGGCGACCAGCCAAGCGTGGATGAAGAGGTCCAGAGCCTCTAGCGCGATCACCTGCTCACGCCTCAGCTTGGCCATCTCTCGTTCGAGCGAAGCAAGCCTTCTGGCGAGCGCCGCCTCCAGGGCATCGGCGCTGTCGGGCGACAGGAACGACGCCACCGCCGCTTCGACGACGGATGACTTGGAGAGCTGCCGCATGGCCGCGAACTCAGCCAGCGCGCGACCGTTCTCCCGATTGAAGTAGAGGTTGAGCCGCTCCTTCTTCACATCGCGATCCCGTCAGCGGGGTCGAGCGAGGCCAGTCGGGCCGGCGAGAGGGTATGGGCGAGTTCCTCCACCTCATGCTCACGGCCAACGGATCGCGCGGGGTTGTCCGTTCGGGCATTCGTTGTCGATACATCGTCGAGCTCCTGCTCCAGTTGCAGAGCCGCAGGCCGCAGTGCCGCGCCACCCTCGCCCGGCCATACCGGTGAACGGATGTCGGCAGGGTTGCCCACGCGCCTGCACTTCCGCGTGGGCGGCGGCACCACCCGCCCGTTCAGCCGCCGGTCGGCATAGTACCGCGCCTTGGTTGCCCGGATTGGCTGCAGACCGGATACGAGCACCAGCGCCTCGTCCGGCGGCAGCTGCATGATCTCGCCGGGCGTGAGCAGCGGCCGCGCGGTCTCCTGCCGACTCACCATCAGATGCCCGAGCCAGGGCGAGAGTCGGTGTCCGGCGTAGTTCTTCGCGTCACGGATCTCGGTGGCGGTGCCGAGCGCGTCCGACACCCGCTTGGCGGTGCGCTCGTCGTTGGTGGCGAACGACACGCGCACGTGGCAGTTGTCGAGGATCGCGTTGTTGGGTCCGTAGGCTTTCTCGATCTGGTTGAGACTCTGGGCGATCAGGAAGGCGCGGATGCCGTAACCCGCCAGGAACGCCAGCGTCGCCTCAAAGAAGTCGAGCCGCCCAAGGGCCGGAAACTCGTCGAGCATCAGGAGCAGCTTGTGTTGTCGTTTCTCGCCCGCATGCTGCTCCGTCAGCCTGCGCCCGATCTGATTGAGTACGAGGCGGACGAGCGGTTTCGTGCGGCTGATGTCGGACGGCGGCACCACCAGGTAGAGCGACACGGGCCGCCTGCCCTCCACGAGGTCGGCGATACGCCAGTCGCAGCGTGAGGTGACGGCGGCGACTACCGGATCACGGTAGAGCCCCAGGAACGACATGGCGGTGGACAGCACGCCCGAGCGCTCGTTCTCGGACTTGTTGAGAAGCTCGCGCGCGGCTTGCGCCACCACCGGGTGCGGCCGGTCTCCCAGGTGCTTCGTCCCCATCATCACGTCCAAGGTGACATCGATGGAGCGGCGTGGATCGGACAGGAAGGCGGCGACGCCGGCGAGCGTCTTGTCCTCTTCGGCGTAGAGAACATGGAGGATGGCACCGACGAGGAGCGCGTGGCTGGTCTTCTCCCAATGGCTGCGCTTCTCCACGCTCCCTTCAGGGTCGACGAGGATGTCGGCGATGTTCTGGACGTCACGCACCTCGGTGAGGCCGCGCCGCACCTCGAGGAGCGGGTTGTAGGCGTCTGAGCCGGCGTCGGTCGGATCGAACCGCAGCACGCGCCCGAAGCCCGAGCGGCAGCCGGCGGTGAGCGTCCAGTTCTCACCCTTGATGTCGTGGACGATGGCGGAGCCGGGCCAGGTCAGCAGTGTTGGCACCACCAGACCGACGCCCTTGCCCGAGCGCGTTGGCGCGAAGCACAGCACATGCTCCGGGCCGTCGTGGCGGAGATAGCGTCCGGCGAAGCGCCCGAGCAGCACGCCGGTGTCGCCCAGCAGCCCGGCGGCGCGCACCTCGCGAGGGGAAGCCCAGCGAGCCGATCCGAAGGTGGTGGCCGCCCTCGCCTCGCGGGCGCGCAGCACGGACAGGACGATCGCGACGCCCACGGCCCCGAACCCGCCGCCGGCGGCGATCAGCGCACCCATCTCGAAGATGTGCGGCGCGTAGGCGTCGTACCAGTACCACCACCAGAAGAAGGCGGGCGGGGCGTAGACCGGGTGCTCGCCCAACAGGAACCACGGTGATCCGAGCCCCGCCTGATAGCCGAGCCGCCAAGCCGTCCATTGGGTGGCGGCCCAAACGGCGGCGAACGCGACGGCGCTCACCAGGAGCAGCTGACCCCAAAGGATGCGGGTGGAACGCACGGACGAAGGACCTCCTCGCGGGCACGCCTGCGCGGGCGGCCGCGGGGAACGCAACACCGGTCCTCCTCCCGGCGCACTCCCGCGCACTCCGGCGCGCGGATCGGACGATCAGAGCGACAGGTCGCGCTGGCGAGTGAAGCTCCAGTTGACGGTGCCGCCGCGTGTCACCGTGCCGGACACCTCCTGGCCGAGCTTCTGCTCCATCGCCGGCGTCCAGGGCACGAGCCGGAAGCCCAGAGCGCTGTCGATCATCGCGAAGCGGCCGGAAGCGAGCGGCAGGCGGCGGCGATAGGTGCCGGCCACGTGATCGCCGGCTTGGCTAGGCCGATGCTCGAGTCCGGTGGTGACGGACAGCCGCTCGCCGACCTGCTCCAGCTCTCGCCGTCGCAGCGTGTCGAGGAGATCGCGGGAGAACAGCACCTGCTGTCCGCGCCGACGCGCCAGCCCCTCCCCCACCAGATGTTCGGCACGTCGGTCGAGCGCCGCCTGCACATCGTGTCCGAACCCCGCATCCGCCACCGCCGACGGTCCGCCGGCGATAAGCTGGCGGTCGAGCCAGGTGGCGCCCGGCGCGGCCACCTGCTCGGCCAAGGGCAGGTCGGAGCGGACCGCGAGCGCGGTGCGGCTGCGGCCGGTCCGGTCTTCGAACCGGCGCAGCTCGACGATGCTGCCGGGCTCGCCGTCACCCGCGGCGTCCAGCTCGGCGAAGCGGACGTGGTGCGCTCGGCCACCCACCCCGTCGATCACGGCGTAGGCGGAGCCGACGAACTCGTCGTGCAGCCCGCGCTCGACCAGGCGGCCGACCACCGGCTGCCGGTCGAGCTCGGCGTGCATGAGCACGTCGCTGCCGCGGGTCACGCCGTCGCGGGCGAGCGCACGGTGAAGTGTGCGGATGACATCGGCTCGCTCGCCCAGCTCGCGCAGCCGCTCCTCCAGTTTGGGCTTCAGCTCCCATTGAGCGGGACCGAGGCGATCGGCCAGGCCGAGCCGCTCCAGCTTGTCGGCGCGCCCGAGCAGCCGGCGCTTGGCTTCGCCATCGGCGTCGAGCGGACCGCCGGGGCGCAAGTCGACGGTGGCGAACGGCTCGGCGGCAAGGGACTGCAGCCGACGATCGAGCGAGGTGAAGCGATCCGCCTCCACGTCCCGGTCGAGAACCGTGGCGATTTCGCGCTCGGTGCGCGGCCCGAGCTCCAGCTCGACGAGCTGCTCGGCCTGGGAGCGCAGCCCGCGCGTGAGATAATCTCGGGAGATGACGAGGTCCTGTCCGTCCTCTGTCGTCCCGCGCACCAGGATGTGGACGTGCGGGTTGTCGGTGTTCCAATGATCGGCCGCGACCCAGTCGAGCTTCGTGCCGAGGTCGCGCTCCATGCGCGTCATCAGGTCGCGGGTGGTGGCGCGCAGGTCGAGGAGCTCGCCCGCGTCCTCCGGCGAGACGATAAAGCGGTGATGGTGGCGGTCATCCTCGCAGCGTTCAGCGAAGGCTCGGCTGTCGACGTGATCCTGGCCCGCGTCGAACATCCGCGCCGGCTCACCCGAGCGGCTGACCCCGTCGCGCTCGAGATAGGCGGTGTGGCTCACCAGCGGTGCCGAGCCGTAGCGGGTGGCGCGGTGTCGCACGATGCGGGTCTTGACCAGTACTCGGCGCGACGAGGGATGAGCGCGCAGCGCCGCACCTCGTCCGCGTCCGAAGGTCGAGCGGGCGCGGCTGCCGCCCAGCTTCGGCCCGACATGGCCGGCCCTGTGCGCGGCCGCCATGACTCGCGAGGCGAAGCTCTTGGACAAACGCGAGCGGCCGCCTCCATCGCGTATCCGCCCGGGCCGGATGCGAAGCTCATCGTCGCGCTCGCTCATGGTACGGCTCGCGGGCAGGGTGCCGTAGAAAATGGCGCACGAGCGTCATCACAGCGAAAGCACGGCACCACGCCTCCGGCGGTGGTGCCGCAGAAAGCGCAGCTTTGCCAACCGTTTGACGCGCACCAGGTGCCGCGCCTTTCATCTTGCCCTCCAATCTCCCGACCTTCCCGCCTCCCCTGCCCTCCACCCGTCCGCACTCCAAAGCGCGACAGGGCACGACACAGGCCAGAGCGTGTCACTGGTCGCCTTTCGAGCCGCCGACAGGCGCGAAGAGGTTGTCCGGGAGCGTAGTCGAGGTGAGTGACGGGTCATCGTCGACGTGCTGACGAACCGCCGAGGCCCTTCGCACGAACACGCTCTCCGCTGGCACAAAGGGCACTGGAGTGGCTGCCGTGACCTGACTTCCGGACGCCACAATCTCGACGGCGGCGCTGTCACGACGGCCCACAAACAGCACTTGCGGGGGCACAACCGCAGCGCCCGCGACCTGCAGCCCACTCTGCACCGGCAGCCCGCTCGCGCCGATCATCGGCGCGAGCCGGGCGACGTAGGCGACGGTCTCCAGCGGCAGCGGGCGGCCACGGTACAGATGCTCCTCCCAGCGGCCCGGACCCGCATTGTAGGCCGCCAGCATGCCGGTGCGGCCGTAGCGGTCGTGCATCTCGCGCAGGTAGGCCGCGCCCGCCATGATGTTGTCGCGGGCATCGAACGGATCGGGTCCGAGCCCGTAGCGGCGACGCAGCACGTCGTAGGTCGCGGGCATCACCTGCATCAGTCCGATCGCACCGGCGTAGGAGACCGCGCGCTCTCGGCCCGCGCTTTCGACGCGGATCACCGCGCGGATCCACTCCTCGGGAACGCCGAACCGGAGCGACGCTTCGGCGATCGCCACATCGACGGTCGGATCGACGGCAATCGCTCGGACAAACCGATCGGCAGTGTCCTGAGCGAACGCAGCGGCAGCGCCGCCGATGAGCAGTCCGCCAGCTAGCAGGGCCGCAGTCAGCAGCGACCGGACAGGGGGAGAAGACCTCATCGACCCGCCTCCGGGATCATCAGCGGCGTCGCCCGGCCGATGATTGTCGAGGCCGGCAGTACGCCGAAATAGCGCCCGTCGAACGACTCCGGTGCGTCCCGATTCAGCAGGAACACCTGGCCATCCTGCAGCCGCCGACAGCCGCTCCAGATTGGCAAAGGTCGCCCGAACCGATCGGCGGCCAAGGCGACCGCACGCGGTTCGCCGTTCACCGTCACGATGTCACCGCGGCGGCAGACAGTGTCGCTCGCCAGCGCCTCCACTCGCTTCAGCAGCGGCACGCCGCTCGGCACATAGCGGCGCTCGTCCATGAAGGCGGCAATAAGCTCCGGCGGTTGAACGAGCACCAGAACGCCGGTGGGAATGCGGCCGCCGGGACGGACGGCGTACAGCCCCACCGGCACACTCGCCGAGGCGTTCCAGACGAGCCGCGGCGGCAGCTCGGCCACGGCGCTGAGCGCGAACAGTGCGACCGCCGCACCGCCGGCGAGCAGCGGCAGCCACGAATGCGATCTGCGAGGTGTGGACACGCTCACGCACCCTCCACCCGCTTGCGCAGCAGCCAGGCGCGGTGGCGTTCCGGCGTGTAGGCGCGGTGCTCCAGTCCGGTCCCGGTGCGATTGGCGACGTGTCGCCAGTGATCGGGACAGACGTCCTCCGGCGCGATGCCGACGGCCTCCACGGCGTCGATCGCCTGCAATACCTTTTCGACCTTGGGCCAGCCCGACAGCCCCAGCAGCACCTCGCCGCCGAGCGCGATGCCGGGCACCGTGGTACACGGTTCGTGCGGCTGGACGGCCCGCACGATGTCGACCCGCGACACGACCGTGCCGTAGTCGTTGGCGGCCCAGCGGACATAGGCGAACACCTCGCCGGGCCGGAACCAGAACGCGCGGCGGGTGCGATCGAGGATCTCCTCATGGGCGACGCGGCCGAACCGGATCCAGTTCTCTACCCTTCCTTCCAGGTGGACGAGCTCGACGCGCGTGCGGCGTTCGACGGACGCGCTCATCGCTTTCGCTCCAGGAGCTTAAGCTGCCGCTGGACGAGACCGCCGATCGCCTGCTGCGTGCCCGCGCGCGGCGCGCGGCCGTTAGATTCTTCGTTAGAGTCTAAGTTAAGGGGCCGATTTGCCGAAGCGTGGCAGGCACTTACGGGCCGTTCGGGTTCCCGATAGCACGAGGGGTGGGTTCCCGATAGCACGCGCCTCCGGGTTCCCGATAGCACGAGGCTGTCCACAGGCTGTGGAACACTAGTGGCACTGAACGTGAGGATCGGTTGGCGTTGCCGCTCGGCGTCGATCGCCAGCGCGTAGCCGGGCAGCGGCTGGCGGCGCACGATGTCGCGCAGTTCGAACGCGAACCGCTTGTAGGGCGACAGCGAGCCGGACTTGATGTGGAGGTGCCTTAGCTCGAAGCGCCAGCCGCCCCGCTGCCTACCCCCGTGCTTCCTCACCAGGCGATAAAGCCAGCGCTCCAGCCCGCCCGTGAGATCGAAATACGCGGCGTCGATGCGCAGCACGAGCGCGTCGTCGAGCACAGCGCGGTAGAACCAGTCGGCGATGACCAGCTCCAGGCCTAGCGGACGCCCCTGCCCGTCCACCCGCTCCTTCCACTCGGCGATCCAGGAGAAGCGGTGGTGCCGCCGCTCAGTCGGCTGACGCAGCGAGGTCGCAACCGTGGTGGACTGCAGCCGGTCCAGCGCGGCCTTGAGGCGGTGGTAGTCGCGCGCACCCGTGCCGCGCCGCACGAAGGTGAGGATCTCGTAAGGCGTGGCCGCCATCAGGCGCGAAGTGGGCGCACCCCGATCGCGTGCCTCCACGATCTGGCTGGCTGCCCAGATGAGGATGTCGGCATCCCAGATGGTGGCCAGCCCGTGCTCGGGCACGGCTTCGACGCGGATCGCGACGGTGCCGGAGCGGAAGTCGATCGGCCTCAGGCGCCTGGACTTGGCGAGTGAGAAAAAGGGATAAGCCATGAGGTCCTGGGCATCGCGAGGCGCGAAGGGGCCGGGCAGTGCGCGGAACAGCTCCAGCTGCGAGCGCTCGCCCGTGCGGGCGGGTTGCATGTAGAGAACCCGCGATCAGGGCTTGAATCCGGCATACGCCGGCGACACGGCCGCGTGGCGCTTGGCCGGCAGGACTATCTCGCCCGTGTCGTCGGAGGTGGATGCCTTCTCGCCGCGCCTCACCCAGCCCTGCAGGTCTTCGAGCTGGTAGACCACGCGCCCGCCGATCTTCGAGTAGCGCGGGCCGGTGCCGTAGGTGCGGTGCTTCTCCAGCGTGCGGCCGGAGAGGCCGAGAAAGCGCGCGGCTTCCGGCGTGCGCAGATAGCGCGGCGGAATGGGTGTTGGCGTCGTGGTGGCGGCTGGATCTGCCATGAAGTGTCTCCTGCGGACGGTCGCGGGAAGGGCGGCCGTTGCTGGACACCTTGGCGAGGAGAGACTTGCGCCGGGGAGGCCGAAGGCGAGGGTAGCGTAGGCGGCCTCCCTCGCGCCGGGGCGTGCTTATCTCCGGTCGCTCGGTGATCATGACCGAAGGCCAACTGGTGAACGCCTTCACTGCGGAGCCGATCACCGTCGGCTGATGGCGTACACAGTCAAAGGCAACTATCTCGGAAGTGGCCCGGTACGATTGCCGCTCAAAAGGCGACAATATGCGGCCAGTGGGCTGAGGCCGTATTCCTCAGATCAATCCTGGCGTCCGTTCATCCTCCACAATACGCATGACATCATCCGGATAGGGTTGCGCCAGTGCGACGATCTCCTCGTAGCTTCCGGTCAGCCACCTCTCCCGGTCCTCGGCCTCCACGATGACGGGCATGGCCTTTGGATGCACAGCGCCGACGAGCTCATTCGGCTCGCAGGTTAGGAACGCCATGCGGGGCTCCTCCTCCATCGGCCGCCAAATGCCTGCAAAGGCGAATGGTGTCTCGTCCGCCATACCGAACCACACCTTGTTCTTTGAGCCGGGCTCGCCCGTCCACTCGCAGAAGGAGGTGACGGGCACCAGGCAGCGGCGCTCCGGCGTCTGCAGCATTGACCGCCAGAACGGCGAGGCGAGGTTGCGCACGTTGGTGACGGGGCGGGCAACCTTCGCCGGCGGCGGCACGCCCCAGGTCATTCGTTCCAGTGTCAGCACGCCGTCCACATGCCGCAGAATCGGGACTTCCCGGTCCGGATGAATGGCGTCGTAGGCGGGCAAGTTGACGGTGTCGTTCGCCAGCGGGCCGAACGCTCGCTTCAGCTCGTCGACGCTCGCACGCATGCGGTAGAGGTTGCAGATCGGCTCGCTTTTCCGTTCGTTCACTCGGGTCGCCAGCTTTAGCAGAATGGCCGGGTAGCGCTCTAATCAACGGTGCCGCGATCCTCTCATTCTCGCTCCACGTAGCAGCGCGCGATAGCCGCCGCGCATCAGCTTGAGCCCTCCATCGATCAGCCTGCGAGTGCGGTTGCGAAGATCGTGCGCCCGCCAGTCCCGTCCGTCCGGCAACCGATCCTCTCCGAACAGCCCCGCTGCAATCTCCCGGATGCTAGCGTCGTCCTGCCTGGCGTCGAGCGCCCGCAGCTGTTCGACCAATCGC
Source organism: Sphingomonadaceae bacterium (assembly GCA_965261015.1). Classification (GTDB taxonomy): domain Bacteria; phylum Pseudomonadota; class Alphaproteobacteria; order Sphingomonadales; family Sphingomonadaceae; genus CBDHCC01. The sequence goes on along the minus strand of CBDHCC010000001.1, from coordinate 1,245,675 downwards.
TCGCGCTGCTGAACTGTGGGGGTGTCCGGTGGCTCGGCTGTCCCGGCGCTCAGCCACCGCCAGAGCCGCTCCGCCGCGTCGAGCCGCGCCGGCAGGTCAGCGTCGAGTGGCAGCAGCAGGGCCGCGCCGCCGCTCGCCTCTCCGTGGATCGTCAGCTGGAACGCCGATCCCGCCTTGCCGAGCAACAGCTCCTTACCTAATCGTCCGCTCGCCCGCCGCGCTAGCTCCTCGAGTGTCACCGCCTCCGTGAACTCCGTCGGCGCGGTGGAAAGTGGCAGCACGCTGGCGCAGACCTCGGCGCGCCAGGCGACAGCGGTCTCCAGTGCGGAGAGCGCCGGGTCGGGGGCGAAAGCACAAGCCCCAGTGCCGGGGCAGGTCCCCGGCACCGGCGGCACCTCCGTTCGAAATGAGCTGTTCCGCGTCGCGGCGGTAGTCGGGATTGCGGCGCAGGAACTCCCAGGCGAAGCCGGGACGGTTGAGCGCCAGCAGCGGCGCATAGTCGGCCGCCGAGCGCCAGTCGGGATCGGCCATGGTGACCTCCTCTCCCAGCGACTCGCCCAGGCGGCGAGTCGGGGATAGAGTGTAGCGCCTTAAGAACAGAACGAGAACGGTTTGCGAGTGCTCTACCAGACGGTTGCGGCGTGGTTCGATGCGTTGTGGCTCAGCCGAGAAGGTCGAAATAGCCGTTGGTCGAGATCCACCGCGCTCGTGCAAGGTGGGTGTCGTAGGCACGCCGCGCGCGGTCGGGCTGGTCAGCAGGGTCAAGACGCAGGACCAGCTGCGTGATCTCGCGCCAGCCCGCCCTTTCCCTCTCAGCGTCCAAGAGACGCAGATATGTGACCAGGTGCTCTCGGTCGTAGTCCGTCAGGCGCTCGCCCTCGGGTGCCACTGAAGCGACGAACGGTTCAAGCGATGGTGCGGTCATTCACAAGCCCCCTCGTGATCCCTGCGACAGAAGCACATCTCTAACGAAAGTTGCATCGGACGTAAGCCGGGTGCGCTGAACCGACCGAGTGCCTCCGCCAAGCGACGGCCACGGAGTATACTCCGTGGCGCTATACGCCTCAAGGCCGTCGGGTTGTCGGCATGGACATCCGCGAGGTGCTGGCGATCAACGTGCGACGGTTCCGGCTGGCAAGAGGCTGGAGCCAGGAAGAGCTCGCCGCGCGCACTTCAATCGATCGCACTTACGTCAGCTCAATCGAGCGGCGGCGTTACGCCGCGAGCGTCGACAAGCTTCAGGAGCTCGCCCGTGCCCTGGAGGTCAGCGAGGCCGAACTGCTGGTACGTCCCCGAGGTTGAACGCCTCACGGCCGTCGCTCGGAGCTGCTGCCCCTTTCGTCTGCATGGCCCAACTGATCTTTGTTTGACGCCTGTCGTGCAGACTCCAACTCACACGCGAAGCGCCCCGCCCGGCAGTGCCGGGCGAGGCGTCCGGTGGGCTCAGTCGCCGGTGCGGCGGACCGGGCGGGACCAGATGAGCGAGTACCCCTTGCCATCCTCGTCGTCGAAGAGGTTGGCGTAGATGGGAGCGTTGAAGCTCGGATCGTCGAGCTTGAGGCCGAGATAGCCGCGGCCCTCGTTCGAGGTCTTGCTCCAGGCGGCCCCGATCTCGGCGCGGCCGACGAACACCCGGTGGGTGGGCGCGGCGTCGTTGGAGCGGGTCTCCTCGGGTACGATGCGGACCTTCTTGGCCTGCACGCTCAAGGTCATGATGTCGCCGACATACTCGTCGCCGGTCTTGGTGAAGCTTCCGATGGTGGCCATGATGGTGTCTCCTTCTCGTTGTCTCGAGCCCCGCGCCCATCGCGGCCTCGATGGCGATCCCAAGGCCGGGGCGGCCGCCGCCGCACCCGCAGGGCCGAAGCGCACGCGGAGGACGGCAGCGGGAGCGCTTTCTTGTCTCGCGAGGAATGAGCGCAGCTCAGGGGAAGAAAGCGTGAGCGATGCCGTTGCGGCTCAGGCGGCCGAGGCGAAGCCGGCCCCGGGCAGATCAAGCCAGTGAGAGGCCGTGTGGAGCGGGCGGACATACCGATGGAGACGTGGCCACCGGAAGGCTGACCCCACAAGACCTGGCCGTAGAGTAGCGCGCATTGACAGGCGGTGGAGCAGGTCAACAGGGACGGGACAGTGCCCCATGCCACTCGCACGAACGCCGCTCACGCGACGGGTCGGCCTCGCTACGCCTGAGGCCGCGTGGGGCAGGACCTCCGCCGGGCCAGGCTCCGGTCCCTGCTCGCCCCTTCATCGCCACTCCATCCTAGCACCCGCCGAAGTGCGGGACGGCTCAGTGGTCGTTGGCTAGACGCGCCCTGACCCGCTGAACGGATGTGCCGACCCATGCCCGCCCGGCATCGCCGGGCGGGGCGCTTCGCAACCGGAGAACGGCGACGGTGGCTACGATGCAGCCGGCTGTGACACTGAACAGCTCACGCCATGCGGGCGAAGGCACCAGCGACGCGGTGAGGCCATGAACCGCATGGTAGGCGGCAAAGCCCGCCGGTGCCGCAAAGGCAGCACTGAGCAGCGCTCGCACGAAGGTTGAACTTGCTCGGGCGAACAGCTGCTGGCTGAGCACCAGCGTCAGAGCGGCCGCAAAGCCGCCGACCGCGACGGCACCGACGATGCCGCCGCCGGTGCGGTGGACAGCAAGAGCCGTCATAGCTCCTATGGACAGCGGCAGCGCGTAGACCGCGCAGGTAAAGATCAGCCAAGAGAGTGCCGCCACGGCGGCGAGGCAGAGGGTGAGCGCGAGGATCACAATATGCTCCCGTAGGACAGGGTGGAAGAACGCGCCTCCACCACCACCGCAGCGCGGTTAGGAGGATAGCACCGGAGGAGCGGGACCGGAACGGCTGGTTCGGCCCCGCCCGTCTTGGTGGATGACCCGTCAGAGATCGAATGGATCGTAGACATGGACGATGCTGCCGGTGTCGCCGTCATAGTCGGCGCTCTCGATGACGCCGTAACCGGCGGCTGAGTGGAACAGGGTGATGCACACCATCAGCGTGCGGGCCAGGCTCAAGGCGTGCGCGCGGGCGAGGGGAAGATTGTCGGACATGGGATCTGCGGCTCCTGCATCTGGGAGCGGGACCAGCCCCGCTCGGCAGGCACGCACACGGGCCGCCGCCGGGCCGCGGTCACCGACAGGCGGCGAAAGACGCCCGAGGCCGCACGCGGATGCGTCGCGGACTCTTTACGGGTTGACCGCATGAGGACCGGCGGCGGCCAGGAAGTGCCGACCGACGAGAGGGGCAGGTTCCGCCCCGCAGGAGCCGTTCCAGAACAGCTCCGATACCCCTCCCCTCGTCTTGCCGGTTGGCCCTCGAAGGTCTACATCGTGCCACATGGAGATCGCCCGATGACAGCCGTCCAGTTCGTCGACACGGTGCCTCGTGCGTGGCAGCCTGGGATCATCGACGATGCCGAAGCTTCGGCCTTGTTCCGGGCGGCATTGGTGCTGTTCGACAAGTGGGGTCTGACGGACGAGCAGGCTGCGACACTGCTCGATCTGGCACCTCGATCCTACAAGCGCTGGAAAGCCTCTGTGCCGGGTCGCATCGATCGAGACGGCAGGGCACGGTTGTCCAACCTGATGGGCATCCACAAGGCGCTCCGCATCGTCTATCGTGAGCCGCGGCGCGGATATGAGTGGGTGCGCAAGGCGAATGACGCGTTCGGCGGCCTCTCCGCGCTCGACGTCATGCTCGGCGGCGAGCTCACCGACCTCATGCGCGTGCGGCGCTACTTGGACGCGGAGCGCGGCGGCTGGTGATCGCGCCCGGCGAGGTGCCGGTCACTCACTTCCGCTGGAGCCGAGCGGTGCGGATCATCCGGTCTCTCCACCCGCCGATCGACCTGTTCGAAGACATTGCCGATCCCGCCGACTGGCCGCTGCTCCTCTCGGCCGAGCAGAAGACCAATCCGCGCCTGATGGCGACGGTCGGTGCGCTCGACCTCGTGCCGCCCGAGCGGCGGGTGGGCGGACCGGGTGCGAGCTATCTGATGACACCGTTCACGCACGTGAGCCCAGACCGACCTAGCCGCTTCTCCGAAGGGAGTTATGGCGTGCTCTATGTCGCCAAGGCGTTCGAGACGGCGCTGCTGGAGACGGTCCATCACCATGCCCGCTTCATGCGGCGGACGTGCGAAGAGCCGGGCTGGACGTCGCAGTTCAGGGAGGTGGTGCTCGACGTCGACGCGCGGCTGCACGACCTGCGGCAGGAGCGGTTCGCGGGCGCGGCGGAGCTCGACGCGAATGACTATTCGGCGGCGCAGGCGCTCGGAGCCGAGCTACGGCGCGGCGGATCGGACGGGCTCGCCTGGCCGAGCGTGCGGCACGCGGGCGGCGAGTGCGTAGGGCTGTTCTATCCGGACTGCGCCTCCGATCCCGCGCAGGGACGGCACCTCGACTATCATTGGAACGGCAACCAAGTGGACTTCTACCGGGAGCGGGACAGCGGGCGGGTGTTCGAGATTGTGGAGGGGTGATCGGTGGCCGTGGGAACGGCTCTCAGCCAGCCTCGATCACCGCCCGCCGCTCGTCCGCATCGAGGTCGAACAGCCTGAACACACGATCGTCGATCTCCGCCTCCGCCTCCGTGATCGTGGCGGTGAGGGCGACGGCTTCGGCGCGCCGTGCGGTGAACCAGCGGTCCCACTCGTCGCGCTCGGCGACGGTGATCTGGACGCGGAAGCGCCTGGCGATCAGCGCGCGCAGGTCGGCGAAGGAGAGGTCCGGCCAGCGGCGGAAGGCGGCGGTGGCGGACAGCGCGGGAGCGAGGTCGTCCAGGCGGTGGAGCGTGGCCTGCGACAGCGCGTGGAGGTCGGCGGAGGCCTGCGCGGCGGTACAAGCTAGCCGTTTCAACTCGGCCCCCGCCGTGCCCAGCTCCGGAAGGTGGAGCGCGCCGACATACTGCGCCTCCGCTTCCAGGTACCCACCGCGCTTCATGCGCGCGAGCGCGGTCAGCTGGAACCATGCCGCCGCCGAGTTCAGGACGCCGCACAGCGCATGGTTTGGTGCGGCCATGAAGAAGCATTTGTTGTTGAGGTAAGCCGCCTGCGTCTCGACTGAGAAGGACGCGCCGTTCTGGAAGTGTGGCCAGACCAACTTGGGCTGATCCATGTGCCTAGCATACGCCGCCTGCGCCTGCTGCAGCTCCCACCAGCCCTGCTTGGTCGCGCGCTTCTCCAGCCGTTCGCGGAAGGGGGCTAGGTGGTCGCGCACGCCGGGGTGGGCCTCGATGTCGATCGCGCCCTTGGGGGTGTAGATCAGCCACAAGTCGTCCCCCTCCACGTGCCAGCGTTTCAGGTTCTCGCCGACCAGGAACGGCTTCAGCAGCGCCGCCGAGCCGGGGTCCGCCGCCACGATGGCATCGCGGGTGGCGCGGTCGAGCACGAAGGCGTCGTTCAGCCCAGTCTTGATGCCGTAGAGCGGTGCGCCGTGGACCTCGGCCAGCGTGCGCCGCCCGGCCGCCATCTTGTCGCGGATGCGGGCCAGCGCCTCGGCCTCGAAGCGCCAAGTGGCCCGCGTCAGCCGCGTGCGCGGCATCGGCTGTGCGCCGTCGGCGAAGGCCAGCTCCAGGTCGTTCGGGATGGTGTCGGCGTTCCAGAAGTTCAGCGTGCCGCCCGCCTCCGCGCCCTTCCGCACGATCAGCACGGCCGGGTAGGTCGTCACCCCCTCGAACAGCTGCCGGTCGCCGAAGTCGACCACCGCCTCCACCGCCGTCTCACGCGCCAGATAATCGCGCAACGGCGCGCCCGACCCGGTGCGGAAGAAGGTGGAGGAGCTGATATAGCCCAGCCGCCCGCCCGGCCGCAGCACGCGCACGCCCAGCTCGAAAAAATAGGCGTAGAGGTCGGCGCGGTCGGACACGACCTCGTAGCGCGCCTGCAGGTAAGGCTTGATGGGCTTCAGCAACTCCATGCGGACATAGGGCGGGTTGCCGATCACCACGTCGAAGCCGCCATTGGCCAGGATGAGACCGAAGGCGTCCCGCCACACAAAGGCGCGGCGGTGAACGTCGGAGTCCTCGATCAGGCTGTTGCCGACCCGGATGTTGGCGGACAGCCGCTCCAGCGGCCGTCCGGTCTTGGCGGTCTTGAGCCACAAGGCCAGCTTGGTGATCTCAACGGACTCGGTGTTCACGTCCACGCCGAACAGCGAGCGGGTGGCGATCTCCAGGTCGGCACTCTCGTCCGCACCAACCAGAATGCCGCCCTACAACTCGCTCAGCCGCTCGCGCACGCGGCGCTGCTCCGCCTCCAGCTGGTCGAAGGCGGCGATCAGGAACGCGCCCAAGCCGCAGGCGGGGTCCAGGACCTTCAGCGCCGTCAGCCTTGTAAGGTAGGCGCGCCAGAAGCGACCTTCCGCTTGCCTGTCGCGCCACCGCTCCGCCCCGTCGGCGTCCGTGCCGTGGGAGAAGTCCGGCAGCAGGCCGGCGTGCACCTCCCTCAGTGTGGCACCCACCGTGCGGTCGACGATGAAGCGGGTGACGAAGGGCGGCGTGTAGACCACCCCGTCGCGCTTGCGCTTGCCGGTGGTCGGCGGCGGCTCGCCCCGCGCCTCTGCCAGCAGCGCCTCGATGTCGCTGATGGATTGCTCGAAGATGTGGCCCAGGATGGTGACGGACACCTCGCTGGCGAAGTCGAAGGCGGCGATCTCCTTGAACCGCTCCGTCAGCGCGTCGGGCAGGTCCAGGCCGTCCAGCACCGGATCGGGCGCGAACAGTCCGCCGTTGTAAGGCGGCACGCCCAGCTCATCGGACCCCTTGTCGACCGCCGCAAAGAGTTGGGCCAGCTTCGCCCAGCGGGGCTGCGGCGCGTAGGGATCGCGGAAGTCGATGGCGCGCACCAGGCTGTCATCGGGGATCAGCACCGTGTCCTCGGCGAATGCGATGAAGATGATCCGGTCGACCAGCTTCTGCACCAAGGCGACGCGCGCCTCCGCCTCGATCGCCGGCCGCTGGTCGGCCACGAACTGCAGGAGCTCGTCGCGGATGGAGCGGTAGGTGGCGTAGAGCTGGTCGGTGATGTCCTTGTCGGCGCTGGCGCTGCGCTCCAGCAGTGCGGCCGTCGCCCCGCCCAGCAGCCGGTCGGCATGGAGGAGGAGTTGCAAGGCAGCGAGCTCGTCCGCCTCGTCCAGCCGGGTGAGGTCGAAGCGGTGGTAGTCCTCGCGCCCGTGACCGACCGCGTAGAGGCGCAGCTCCACCATGTTGCACACCAGCACCCAGCGCGCGCCCTGCGCGTCGTTGGCGTAGTCCCACGCCTGCTGCACCGGCGTGCGCGCCCGATGCCCGCCCAGCGCGTCCAGCCGCACGCGCGGCCCCTTCAGCTCGACGGGCGCCAGGATGGTGCTGATTTCGGCGGAGAAGGCGCCCAGTGCCAAGTCAGGGATGCCGCGCGCGACCGGCGGCTTGGCGCGCATGGTGGCCGGCGCGTTCGGAGTGTGCGTGCGGTAGCCCAGCACGTCGTGCATCAGCCGTGCGGCGAAGTCGCCCTCCAGCTGGCTTTCATCCTGGCCGCCGAACTTCTCGCGCGCACGGCTCGCCCACTCGGCGGCGCGCGCCCGCTCGTCGGCGGTTGGGGGTCGGTCATGGGCGACGAGCGCGTCGTCGAGCACCCGGGCGTTGAAGAGCGGCATAAGTGAGGGTTAGCGCATGTGGTGATGCGCTGACAGAGTGTCGCCGAGAGCTGAATGGCGGCAGTCGGGCGAGCAGACGAAGCATGCGGACATTCGTTCACCGGCTGGGTGTGGCTGGTAATGACCCATTTTCAGACGCTCAACAGCGTTCTGCTGTTCCCCGAAAGCAGCCGCTCATTCAGCTGATGAGGCGATCACAAAGGTTCATTCCGCGGACTAATGCTTGAAGCAGTGTTCGCGGTGCCAGCGTATGAATGGTCGGTGTGGCCGGTCAGCCACCCGTTGCGGCATAAGGGCTTGGCCGCTGGCGTTGATCATGGCGCGGATGCCACCCGGGTCGTTCGCCTGACGTGAAACGATAATGTGCATGTCATCGTCCAGCCCGATCAGCCCCCGGTCGAACATCCAGTGCGCCGTGCCCGAGAGTGCCAGGCCGTTGCTGACAATATCCGGTCCGTTTGCCTCAACGGAACGGATGTGCGCCGCTTCGACCTCGGCGCGCCCGCCGCCATTTATCAGCTTCAGCCCAGTGATCGCGCAGCGCTCGTCGTATGCACGAAGCACAACCCGGCGGAATACTCGGTCGCGGACGACACGCGAGACAAGTGCTGTGACCCGCTCGCGTGCCTCGTCGAACAAGAACGGTGTCAGCTCCTCCTGCAAGCTGGACGGGGTCTGGTCGGCGGCAATCCGTGGCAGCACCGGGTTTTGCTCTGCCAAGCCCACTTCAACGATGCGGGCGAAATCGATCGGGGAGAGCGGCCGTACAGCGGACTGCGCGCGGCCGGAGATTCGGCCGGCTTCATTTAATACGCCACTCTCAATGACGGCGCCGGTTTCGTCACTGAAAGGTACGGAAGTGGCGAAGTCGAGATAACTCCCCGGTTCGATGATCGCGAGGAACATGCCCGGCGAGGTGCGATCGGGGATAATTCGGGCGACTTTTGCCACGGCAAAGTAGCCGCGAGTGGCGAGCACCTTCCGAGGTTCATAGTAGACGATCCAATCCCCTACGCATGCCTGCGCGCGGCCGAGATACTGGCGGGAAAATTGGTACTGCTCGGCCGGCGTGTCGTCGTAGATCGAGTCAAACCGATGGATGAATACGCCGAAAGCCATCCAGCCTTCTAATTTCGGATCGAAGATGTGGCGAGCACCTCTGCCGGCGGTTCTGCAGCCGCGCTTGAATCACAGCCGCTGTTCCCAGCTTCAGTTCAGGTAGCTGCGGAAGCCGTGCCTGACCCAGGCGCAGACATTCACGGCCCATCCGACGCTCTCCGGAATCGCACGATCATTAATCTCGTCTCAGACGGAGACGGTCTCGACCGGCTGCAGTATGAAGCCAGGAAAGGTTACGATGTTGGCAGTGTCGCCTAATGCTTCACTGACGGCGTCAAAGGTCTCCGATGTGGAGACAATGACCTGTTGTCCGTTCTCCGCCGACTGCGACGCAGAACGCAGAAACTCAAAAAGACTGGACGAATCCACTTCCTGCTGGCCGGGTTCGTCGAAGATCGTCAGCCCAGGATGGTTCACGCTGAATTCGCGCATCAACTCCATGCAGGACAAGTAATAGGCCCATTTGAGCCTGATCGCGTCGCTCGCTGACATCTCGAAATTGATCTCTTTCTCCACCGTCTCACCGTTGTCGTTGCGAAGCACTAGAGGGCGAAAATTATCGTTTGAAAGAGAAATCTCGCCCGGCTGGAAAGACCGGAAGCCGTAGCGCTCGAGATGAAGGCGGATGGCGGTTTGCAAATGCCCGATCTTGCGTTTGTCGGCCACGGTGAGTTCGTCAGTCGGAAGCTGACGCAGATTGCTGGTCTCCTGCGCCCATTCGGACGCAATCTCCCTGAGTTCGTCCAACAGCGAGTTCGCAAGCTCGTCGATGCTCTCCAAACGGTCGATGAAGGCCTGGAGCCGGACAATCTCCTCGATCGCTGCGCGAGATGGCGAGGCGCTGGGCCGTGTCAATTCCTGACGAAGCACCCGCAATTGCTGCTGCTTGTCTTGGAGATCCCGCTCGGACCCCCGATAGCGCGCGGCGATCTCCTGCAACCGATCGCGCGAGTTGAGCAAAGCGGAGCGATAAAGTTCGAGCTGGGATTTGACGAAAGCGATATTCTCATCGAGCGCCATTCCCACGCTGTCGACGGTCGGCAACAGTTCGTTCGAGACACCCTGATGGCACGTCGGGCAAACATGCTCCGACGCTGCGCGTCCAAGCTCAGAGCCAAGACGCTGCAGCCTTTGTGCATCCTGATTGCGCTTCAAATCCGTTTCAAGCGCGGCCACCCGCTTTTCGAGCGCCGCATTGTCCTGCGTTTCGGCGCTATATTCGCCCCGGACCGCCTCTAAGACCGCCGAAAGTGCGTCGAGCTGTGACCGAAGATCCGTTACGCGCGCTTGGATGTCGGGCGCGGCCTGCTCGACAGTTTCGACCTGACTGGCCTCAAGCTCGGCCACCCTGCCGGTGGCGATCTGCAGCACATCGGCAAGCCGAGTCCATTCGCCCTGATAATAGAGCTGCAGGTCAAGCGTCGGCGCCGCCGCAAACTCTGCGCTTGGTTGAACGGCAGGACCCCTGATTCTGCCCACGCGGGCTGCTGCTTCTTCCACGCCCTTGCGACGATCCGACCAGCGCCCCAACAACTCTGAGATCGCCGCCCGCAATTCCGCACGCCGCCGGCGGTTTCTCGCAGTCTCCAGATCGAGCAGGAATTCCATGACCCGCCTCGCAACATCCTGAATGCGCAAGAAGGTCGGGAACGGACCCTGGATTGAAGACCATCCTCGCTTCTGCTCGACGAAGAGCATCGGGAAGATCGCCTCGAGATACAGCGGGCATTCCGTTCCGTCGTAGCGGGCGACGATGGGCAAATCCCAGTCGAGGAGCTGCGCGAGAAAGGCGTGAAAGCCGCTTTCGTTCGTCGCCGAGCCGCCATCCAGAACGAAATAATCGCGTTGTTCGCCGCGCGGAGCTTCGGAGCTCAGCGACGGACCGTTCCAGGTTTGAATCAGCTTAGTGCTCTTATCGCCGACCACATCGCGATGGAGCACAACGATCTCGCCCTGCGCGTTGGCGATCTCAAGCTCAACATAGGATTGCAGGACAAGATCGTAGGGATCTTCCTTGAACTGGTGGATTTGCTCGCGCATCGCATATGGAAGCGGAACCGTAAGCTGCGGGCCAAGCGACCGCTCCAGACCGAGCGCATAGATGATCGCCTGCAGGCAGGTCGACTTCCCGGATGTATTCGGCGCCTGGACGACATTGAGGCCAGCTTCGAACGGTATGTCGGCGCCAAAGGCACGCGTTGCCGTGAAGGAACGCAAGCGCAGATGCCGTAGCTGAATCATGCCCGCACCTTCTCACCAAGGAGCGCGCCAACCCCGGTCTCGGTTATCAGCTTGGCCAGCTCGGCGACGGCGGCACGCTCCTCGACCAGTGCATCCTCGACGCCCATTACGGCTGCTGCTGCATCGACGCCGGTCTTGGTGAGCTGGAGCGCGGCCCGGCCGGTCGCCTTCGTCCAGATGGCCAGTTTCTCGCCAACGACAAAATCAACGGCGCGCGCGAATGCCGGTTCAACCCTCAGATCCCACGGCACTGCGGCGTGGGTGCCGGACAGGATCGTCTTCAACCTGTCCTGCTGACCCGAACGAATGGCGTCATTGATGATGTGGAGTTTGGCCAGGGAAGCGCGATTGGCGCGCGAGCTTCTTAACATCGCCATGATGAGTGCGACGCGCCATGCAATGCGAAGATCGCCGGGAACCGGCACCGGACGGCGCCGAAATGAGAAACGCCGGTTGGCAAGATCGATCTCCGTCACGATCAGCCCGCTTCCGGAAAATCAAGCGGGCAGCGGATCAGCCAGTCGCTGACGGTCCCCAAAGCGATCTGCGTGATGACGCCGGCTTGAAGCGTTGGTAGCGCCTTCGTCAGCGATTCCTCGATCTTCTGCGTGCTGCTCTGCAATTGTTCGGCGGGGAGGGTCAAACTGGCGCCAACGGCAATCAGCCGGGTCTCTTCTGCCTCGATCGATTGATAGGCGCGCTCCCAAAGAATCGCATGGTTCTGGCGTAGCTGATCGAGCGCATTCTCGCGGTAGAGATGCGCCTTCACATAAGCATCTCGCCGGGTGGCGATCTGCACCGCCGTGGCGGCCGAACCATAAGCTCGTCCGAGCTTCTCATCGATACGCGTTCCGATCGACGTCTCACCGGCGGACGAAACATCCACAGGCGTCGGCATATCGACGCTCAAGGGCGGGCCGAGCGATAAGCCTTTGAGCTGTTCGATCTCGCCGGCGAAATCCTCCTGCGAATGGCACAAAGCTTCGAAGTTTTCGGCTAGGAAGCTGAGGCTCTGGCCCTTAAGGGCAATCCCGCGGTTGCGGACATCGGCAACGACATCCTTGTTGTCCAGGAACGGACACAGCAAAATCCATCGATAAACCGAAATGCCCGAAAGGATCGCTTCGATCTTGTCCTTGTTCTTGGAGAGCTTGGGAAGGTCCCGGCCCGCCTTCGCCTTCATCGCGCTGGCGGCCTTTTTGACGTCCGAAACCTCTTCCGGCGCATAGCATTGGTATAGGCAACCATTTGTTGTGAAGAATTCCAGACCGGCGTCTCCGCCGACGGAGTCGGGGATGATCTGGACATTCTCTGGGCCGTGGCGGCGCTGGACGAGTTGCAGCGCGAACGCCTGCCACTCATCTCCTTTCCACGCGCGCCGAAAGCCCATGCAGTATCCCCCTTGCACAGCAGCCTAGTGTGGGGAGTTCACGCTGCAAGAGGATTCACCAACGCGACTCTCGCAGGGGGTCGCGAACGGAACGCGAGAGCGTGAAGTCCACCCTAGGCATGTCGCCAGCTCGGCGGCTAAGCTTGCCTGGTGTTCCCGGACCCGCTCAGAATCAATTACCTCGTTGTTCTCGCCGACGACCGGCTGGAGGAAACTTCGCCGTTCCAGGGGTTCGGTAGAAGTTGGCCCGGACTGATCTGGGCGCTGGAGCTCCTCGCCCAACTTCCCGCTGACGTGCTCGAGCCCGCCCAGTTTGGGGCCGATCTGATTGCGCAACGGATAGGCGGCATGCGCCAGCTGCTTTGGTCGCCGCTCAGTGTGTCACCGCTGGAGCGTTTGGGAGTCCAAGATTTCGGGCCCTTCCTCGTCGTAATGTCCGGCGATCCAGCGACGTCGGAGCGGGTCGTCCGTTGGACGTCAGCCCTTGGCGTCCCGGTGCTGCACGTCTCGGCAGTAGGCGTGGTCGGCTCGGTCGCTGCGGGCGATTTCACCTCGGATGTGCTCAAGGATTACTGCGGACGCGTGATGGCGGAGCGCGGCGCGGAACTCTCGGCGTCGCGCCGTGCCGCGGTTGAGGAGTCGCTGGTGAAGTGGGAGGAGCCGCGGTCAGAGGCCATCGGACTGAAGGCCTGGACGCACAACATCACTATGCCGAACCAGATGGTGCTTGCTCGAGCGCGACGCCACGCCACTGACCCCGAGAGTTTCCACGGTCGATCAGAGTCGGAATACATCGACGTGATCGCCGACGGAGTTCGAGCGATCGAGGCAGTGCGGACCGAGGTGGGGTTCAGAGACTTCCACCGAATGTCGCTGATTCATCCGGCGCTCTATTTAGTGGAGCCGGCCTTCTACCGGCACGCATACGCGCGCTTCAGGCGCGACAGCGCGCCCGACCGGGCAGCCTTCGACATGCTCCGGCTGATGCAGACTCAGCGCGGGCTGTTCAACGAGGTCAATGGCAAGCTGGGACGGGCGATCGTGGAGTCGGCGGCGGCGAAGCAGGTCGTCGCCGTCAGGGGGCAGGATCTTGCGATCTTCACTGCGGCGGTTGGGCTCAAGGCCGCGCAGACGAACTCGGCGGTGATGCGGCTGTCGCCCGGCGTCAATCACGTATTCCCGCTCCTGAGCAACTTCGCGCGCAACATCCGCGCGACCAGTCCGGCAGCGCGGCTCAAGACGCCTCGTCTATTCGGGATGATACAGGACCAGCTCGTCGGAATACTGGGACCGGAGCGCATGGCGCTGATCGGCGAGGTTGGCGGGCCAATCAAGATCGTTAGCGACGCGCCGCTCGAGTTGCTGCCCGTCGATGGGCTGCCGCTTATGTTCCGCTACCTGTGCACTAGGGTCTGTGCAACGCCAGGCAACGTGCTGATGTCGCAGCTGGCGCAAAATGAGGCGATCACGGTTACCCCGCAGGCTTTGAGGAATGTGCTCGTCGTCTCCTCTTTCGAGGCCGACGATCCGCTTCGCGACGTGTTGATAGGAGCGGTAGGTCGCGGCGCGCTTGGCTGGCTTGGCAAGGTCGAGGTGGTCGTCCGGCGGGTGTCGTCCCGGTCGGAGTTGGTTGACACTCTGAACGACTCGGAAGCGCCAATCATGATCTTCGACGGTCATGGCCGGGGGAACGCCAACACGGGGATTGCCACGCTCCGGATCGGGAAGGAAGATGTCGATATTTGGCATCTACGCGGGGAGGCAAGGATCCCGCCGATCGTGGTCCTGAGCGCCTGCGACACGCAGGGCATCGACGCGAGTTCGCACGCTACGGTCGGCACCGGCTTCCTCGCCGCAGGGGCGCAGACGGTGCTCGCCACTCTGCTGCCGGTGGACGGCCGCGCGTCCGCCGCCTTCGTTGCGCGCCTGATCTACCGGCTGGCTGACTTCATCCCAGCCGCGCTCAAGGCGCGGCGGCGCGTGCTAAATTGGACCGAGGTGATCAGCGGCATGCAGCAGATGCTGCTCGCCTCCGAGCTCCTCGACGTCCTGGTCGGTCCAATCACGGACGGTTCTGCTAGGGAGCGCCTACAGACAGAGGCCAACGTCCACATCAACGGTGGCGACGGGGGCTGGTACGAGTGGCTGCACGACGCCATTGCCGCGCACCGGCGTGAAAAGCCCGAGCAGATTGCGAAGAGAGCGCACGCGATCGTCGCCCGCTCGGAGGCGATCCGGTATGTCCAGCTGGGCAACCCGGAGAACATCCTGATCGACGACGGGTCTATAGAGGACCAGATCATCCCGCCCGAGCTGAGAGACTTAATTTTGGCGGAGGGCACGCACGCGGTCTCGCCATGAGGGCTGATCCCTCCGGAAACCGCGCGGTCGCGGCTTTGTTGGCACGCTGGTTCGCCTCACGTTACCGGATGCCCGTGCCGGCTTCGACGGCACCGCCATCCGCTGCATGATCTGCGCCCGGAGGCCAATACGCCCGCGAGGGTCCGGATGCGTCGCCGGCAGGGCGAGGTCAGCAAGTCGCCACTCACATGGTAATGCGCTCGCATTCTCACATCGGACGCAGTTCGAACAGCGCCATCCAGAACTTTGTCGCGGCATGATGCGAGCATCGCGACCTAAGCATAAAACGGCTGGCCAAAGGCGCGCATTTAGCGCGTCGGAGCCGACCAACGAACGTCCGCTTATCTTAGATCTATGCTCGAAAGCGGCCATGCCGGTTTCCACCAATCTACGCCTTGCAAATTCCTAAACGAACGGCCGCTCTCGGGAACTTGGCCGACGCTCGGCAACGGCCGAGTTTGGGCGCGAAGCTGGCGACAGACGTTGCGGTGTTCAACTTCACCCGGACCTGAAGTCGAACAGCGGGATGCCGAGCTTCCTGGCCTTATCGGCTAGATTGTCGGAGATGCCGGAGCCGGGGAACACCACCACGCCGATCGGCAGGGTTTCGAGCAGCTGGTCGTTGCGCTTGAACGGTGCCGCCTTGGCGTGGCGGGTCCAGTCGGGCTTGAACGCCACCTGTGCCACCTTTCGGCTGTCGGCCCAGCAGGCGGCGATCTTCTCGGCACCCTTTGGGCTGCCACCGTGGAGGAGCACCATGTCGGAGTGCTTGCCATGCACCCGGTCGAGAGCCGCATAGATCCGGTCGACGTCGTTGAAATCGGTGCCGCCGGTAAAGGCCACCTTAGCGCCTGCGGGCAGCATCACCTCGGTCTCGGCGCGCCTCCTGGCGGCGATGAAGTCGCGGCTGTCGATCATCGCCGAGGTGAGCGCCTTGCGGTTGACCATCGACCCGGCATGCGGACGCCAGTGGTGGAGCGTGTGGGTCTCGTAGAGTTCGGCGGCGGCGTCGCGCAGGAACTCGAACGCGTTCCTGCGTTCGATCAGCGTCAGCCCCTCGTCGACCAGGCGCTCCAGGATGACGGACTTCACCTCCGAGCCGTCCTGCTCGCGCTGCGAGCGGCGCTGCGCCTGCTCGTTGGTGTCGAGCTCGCGCTCGATGCGGCTGCCTGCGCGGTGGAAGATGTTGACGGTGGACCACAGCAGGTCGTCGAGGTCGGGCTCCAGCCTCGTGTCGGTGAAGGAGGAGACCAGCGCGTCGAAGATGTCGGCGAGAGCGCCCCGGAGCGGCGCTTCCTCGGGAAGCGGGCGGCTGTCGGGTTCGTCCGAGAAGGGCCTGTGGCCGTAGAGTGCGAGTTCGTCGAGGAGGGTGGCGGTGGCCGAGGACGCGTGGTGCGGCTCGTGGGTGTCGTCGTCGGTGATCATGGTGGTGTGTCTCCGGTTCCCGGCCGCACCCGTCGCGGCCTTCGCAAGGGGCCGAAGAGCGGGGGCGGTCCGGGCCTGCACCGCGGACGGGCGGCACGCCCGAACACGCGGCCGGAGCGGCAGCGGAGGACGGCGGAGATCCGGGCTATTTTGCCTCGCGCTGCAAAGGCGGGCTCGTCCCGCCGGCGGAAAATAGCCCGGCGCAGAGCCGTTGCCGGCCCGGACCGCCTCCGGTCCGGTCGCCTCTCGAGAAGGCCAGGGGCGCGCTCCCGGGCACAGAGAGACAGTCTTCCACACCGAGACTGGAACAGACCCGCGCCTCATGGACGCTTGGCCAGCCTCACTCCTTGCCGGACGCATTCCAGAACCGCTCCACGTCCTCGGGCGCGAGCTGGGTTCGCAAATGCTGACGGAGCCCCTTCAGCCCAAGCTCCCGCAGATCGTCGTTGAAGTCGCCACCTCTGGGCACGAGCGTGATCGCCTCGATCCCCGCCGCCTCGGCCCATCCGGTCAGCGTCTCCGCCGCGCGGGCACCCGCCTCGTCCCGGTCGCGGGCGATGTAGAAACGGCGCAGCGTCGCTGGCAGCGTGAGCGCAGCGAGGTGGGGTGCGGACAATGCGGCGATCGTCGGCAGGTGGGGCAGAGCGGTTCGCAGCGACAGGACCGTCTCGATGCCCTCGCCCGCCGCGAGCACGTCGTCCACGCTTCCGAACCACACGCCGTTGCCGATGAGATCACCCAGCATGCGCCTCGGCGTCGACAGCGGTGCCTTATCCGTGCCGGACGGGTCGAGCCAGGTGCGATGCACGCCGGTCAACGTGCCGTCACCGTCGCGCACGGCGGCGATCAGTGCGGGCCAGGCGTCTCGGGTGCTGTCCCGCTCGTCGGTGCGGTCGGCTCGATACCAGCAACGCGGGTGGTAGCGGAGCGCTTCATGGTGACGAAGGTCAATAAGGCCCCGATGGTGCAGATACGTCTCTGCCAACGTGCCCGCGATTGGTTCGGAGATCGCCCAGAGCCGTCGTGCCGCCTCGGCCGACCCTCGCGGTGCCGGCTCCGGCGGCTTGGGTGCCGGCAAGGACAGGAACCCGCGTGCCTCGTCGAGTATGTCGGCGAGGCTGTGGAGCCGCCGGGTGGCGGAGATCAGGTCGAGCAGGTCGCCATGCTCGCCGGTGGCGGCGTCGGTCCACTTGCCCGCCGGCCCCTTGTCGCAGTCCAATAGGCGCACATAGAGGCTCCGCCCTGGCGTGTTGTCGACATCGCCCACCAGCCAGTAGCGGCCCTGGCGCTTGCCGTTGGAGAGATAGCGTCGGCAGACACTCTCGGCGCGCTCGCCGAGCTGTCGCGAGATCATCGCGGCGTCGTTGGTCATGATTGTTGCTCCTGCTCGTGCAAAGAAAAAGGGCCCGCCGTCGCCGGCGAGCCCAGGGGGTGGCTCGGGGAGAGCCGGTCAGGCGGGTACGGGCGGAGGGGAGGCACCCGCATCCGCACTGTCGCCTGCATCAGCGGAGAGGTCGACGGCCGTTCCGCCGCCGATCGCTTCTCTTCGTGCGAACGGGTCGAGCTCGGCATGGAGCGGACGCGCGCGCCCCATCCACGGTTCGGGCCGGATGGAGCGCACCCAGTCGGCGAAGCCGGGGATGAACCCCAGATCCTCGACCACGTGCCGCTCGCCGATCAGCCGCACCGGCACGACGCGTCCGGTCGATATCGTGATCGTCGTGCCGAACACCGCTTCGCAGGCGAAGATACCCTCGGCATGGTGGCGCAGAGCGCGGTGACGGAAGTCCGCCGTGATGGCCTTGGACGCGTCGAACCAATCGTGGATCGGCTGGTAATCCTCCGGCACGCCGCCCCAGCGGCGGACCGACGACAGCGCATGATGGTAGGGGTGAGCCATATCAGCCTCCTTAGAACTCATGCTCGAAGCACTGCACGTCGGTGAACCGCTCATTGTGTTCGAGCGTGATCGTCCGGTTGGCGGTGTCGAACGTGAAGGTGCCGTAGGCCCCCTCGTTGTTCTCCCAGCCTGCGTGAGTGGTGGCGAGGAGGTCGTAGGCGAGGTGCTCGATGGCGCCGGACAGCGACATGGCGGTGTCGTTGGGCTCGGTGTCTCGCCAACCTAGTGTGGCGAGCGTCACCTCGATGTCCGGCAGCTTGATCGGCTCCTCGCCAGCAAAGGTGTCGACGCTCTCGATCTGCCCCTCGTCGCCATAGCCATCGAAGGCGAGCTCGACGCGAGTGATGCCGCTGGCGGCGAGCGCGTCGAACAGGCGCTTCTTGTTAAGTGGGCGGATGGCCTCGGCGGCGGCACGGTGCGCCTGGCGTTCTGCCTCGAAGGCGGTCCAGCTGATGGCGGGTGCGGCGCTCTCGGTGGTGGCGCTCGCTTGTGCGGTGGTCATGGCAGATTTCCTGAAACGAAAGAGCCCGGCACGACGGCCGGGCTCGAATGGATGGAGCGGGGAGCGACTGAAGCCGCTCCCCGAGGCGTGGGTCACTCGGCCGCGATGGCGTGCGCCTCGTCGAACGGATCGACGGCGTCCGGCTGCTCGTCGGGCGCGGTGCCCGCTTCGCTCTCCGCCTCCGGAGCACGGATCTCGACCCCCGGCGTGCGCAGCGGCTCGGGCAGCCACCCGCTGTCGGCGAGCAGCTCCTCGGCGCGGACCGCCATCGCGTCCTTTTTGAGCCCGGCGATGGACTCCGCTTCTACGTCGCCCACGCCGTCGCGCACCGCGTCGACGATCCGCGCCTTGGTGACCTGGCCGAGGTAGTTGGAGGCCGTCGGCGTCCATCCCGCCGCGGCCATGTCGAGCGACGTCGCCTGCGCCAGCATGTCGGCGTGCGCCATCGCCTCCGGTCGACGATTGTAGACGTCGTGCACGGCGTTGACCGTGCGAGCGACGCAGTGAGCGAACAGTCGGCACCTCTCGTCCTCGGCCATCGCGACCACCTCGTCCCACAGATCGACCTCGTCCACCGGCAGCCGTCGCTTCCAGCCGTCGATGGCAGCGTCGACCGCCTTGGCGGACGTCGTGTCGGCGAGCCCCGCCGGCTGGTGCGGGAAGCCCATCGCCCGGACCTCCAGCTCCAAACAGCTGGCCTTCGCCCAGGGGAAGAACAGTCGGAGGGCGAGCGCGTGCAGGCAGGCGAGGAACGCCACCTCGAAGTCGCTCGACACTGCGTCGCGCAGGGCGAGCGTCCGGTGCGAGGTGAGCTCGCTCACCAAGCGATCGGGGAGCGGCTTCAAGCCGTCCTCCTCCGGCTCCTCGGCGGGCAGGGCGACAGAGTTGCCGTCGTCCGTTCCGTCGGCACTGATATCCGCCGCGGCGCCCTCCGTCACCCCCGGTTTCACCGCAGCCTCGTCTTCGGGACGCACGAAGCCGCGCTCCACGCGGAGCTTGCCGGCGCCGTCGATGCTGACAAAGGCACCCGCGCGCGCAATCTCGTCCGCCGGATAGACGATCGGGCGGTTGTCGAAGGCGTCGAGCGCCTCCTCCAGCTCCCCGAATTTGGCGTCCACCTCCGGCGGGAACTCGTCGGCCTGGGCATGCTCCGCCTCGAGTGCCGCCATCTCCTCAATCAGCCGCTCACGCTCCGCCTCCTGCTCGGCAGTGAGCGATGCCTGCTCGCCGGTGAGACGCCGAAGGCCGTAGCTGTGGCCATAAGGGTGATCGACGGCGGTCTCGACCCATTTGTAGCCCTCGGCCGCGACCTCCGCCGTCGCCTCGTTGAGCTTCTCGGCAACCAGCATGTCGAGTAGCCCCGCTTCCTGTAGCCACCCGCCATCGTCAGCCTGGAAGAGGTCGCGCAAGGTTGTGCCGCCCGCCTCCTCATAGGCGTCGATGCCCACGAACCGTGCCCGGCGGTCGGAGGCGCGCACGGCGCCTTCGGTCAGCATGCGCCGAATCTCGTAGGGCGCGCGGGCGTAGCTCTTGCAGATCGCCTCCCACACCTGCTCCTGACGCTGATGGTCGTCGCTGATCGTGAACGCCATCAGCTGGTCGAGACTGATCCCGTCCTCGGCGTAGTTGTCGAGCAGGATGGGGCTGACGCTCGCCAGCTTGAGCCGCTGCTTGACGACGCTCACCGACACGAAGAACGCGGCCGCGATCTCCTCCTCGCCCATGCCCTTCACTCGCATCGCCTGGAAGGCGCGGAACTGGTCGAGCGGGTGCAACGGCGCGCGCTGGATGTTCTCGGCTAGGCTGTCCTCCTCGGCCAGCCCCTCGCGCCGGATGACGCAGGGGATCGGCGCGTCCGCTGCCAGGCGCTTCTGCGCGACGAGCATCTCGAGCGCGCGGAAGCGGCGGCCGCCCGCAGGCACGTCGAAGGCGCCGGTCTCCTGGCCGTCCTCGTCGAGGACGGGGCGCACGGTCAGGCTCTGGAGGAGCGTGCGCCGGGCGATGTCCTCGGCCAGCTGGATGATGTCGACGCCGGCCTTCACTTGCCGGACGTTGGCCTGGGAGAGCGACAGCCGGTCGAGCGGGATGTCGCGGGACTCGCTCAGCTCGATGAGCTGGGGCTGCTTGGTCTTCTTGGTCATGGCTTGTCTCCGTGACGGGCCGACCGAGAGCCTCTCTCTCGACCTCAAACCCGTCACGAAGCGAAGCGCAGCCCTCTTCCTCTAATGAGGAGGGGCCGCGCTCCGGAACCGGGAGAGAAGTGACGGAGGTTGAACCTCACTCCGGCTCGGCCTCGGCACCGGGTCGAAAGGCGAGGAGATAGTCCGCCGCCTTGGAGGCGGCGCTGGCGGCGCGAATGATCGCGCGCTTGTCGGAGCGCAGCACGTCGAGCCACGACGCGATGTAGTCGGCATGGCGCACGGTTGGCACGATGCCGAGCGTCGCACAGGTAAACGCAGCGCTCATCTCGGCCACCAGCTCCTCGCGCGCGTAGTTTGCTGACCTGAACGCGCCGGACTGATCGCGGTCGAGGCGGTGCTTCGCACCCGTCCAGTGGCCGAGCTCGTGGAGTGCTGTGCGGTGCCAGTCGATCGGACGGTCGAAGCACTCCGGGCGCGGCACCTGCACCACGTCGAGATCGGGCGCGTAGAAGGCTCGGTCGCCGCACAGGCGCACGGTGGCCCCGCTCGCGGCGATCAGCGCGTCGACCCCCGGCAGGATCAGTCCCTCGGCGATTGGCGGCTCTTCGGCCGTCAGCTCCGCGGGCAGGCTGTCGCATTGCGCGACGTTGAAAACGGTGAAGCGCTTCAGGAACGCCACGCCCTTCGACCTGTCACCCGTGCTCTCGGCGCGGCGACGCTCATCGTCGGGCACGAAGCGATCGGCATAGACGACCGTCGTGCCGCGCTCACCCTTGCGCACGCAGCCGCCGAGCGACAGCGCCTGCTTGAAGGTGAGCCAGTGCTGGCGGACGAAGCCGCCGGTCACGACCGCCGCCCATAGGATCAGGATGTTGATGCCGGAGTAGCGCCACTCGGTGGCGGCGTTCCTCGGCATGTCGAGCGCGGCCACACCGCCCGAGCTCCAGGGCTGGACCCAGGGCACCCGCCCCTCCTCCAGCTCGGCGATGATCCGGGTGGTGATCTCCTCGTAGAGATCGGTTTTGGGTGAAGCGGACGGCGAGCAGCGGCGCGGCATGGGGTGTCTCCATGACGGGCCGCTCGAGAGCCTCTCTCTCGAACTCGATACCCGTCACGGCGACAGCCGCGGCACTCTCCCTCTCCACCTCGATCATCCGCTCATCCGTAGTCGCCTGAGCGGCGGCTGACGAAGTGCACCTCGTGCGAGCAGGCTAAGCGGCGTAGCGGACCACCGGGGCCACATTTCCGGACAGTTCCTTGGCCTGCGTCAGGAACTCCAGCTGCTTCGACCAGGTGGCAAGCGCCGCGACCTTCTCGCGATCGTAGCGATAGAGATTGTAAACGCCGGCGATACCGCCCGTCGTGCCGCTGATGTGGTTGAGGATCGCCTCCGTCACCTCGACCGGCACGCCGAGCGCCTGAAGGTTCGTGGCCCCCGTGCGCCGCAGGTCGTGAAAGCGCCAGCCGGGCAGCTCGACGGCGTCCGGATCATCGCCGCGCTGGAGCGCCCTGCCCCGCAAGTTCGCGAGAACGAGATCGTCGAGCCGTCGCTTGACCTTGGAGAAGCCGGACGCGGACGTCTTGCCGGTGGTGGAGAAGATAAGACCCTTCGACTTGGGTCCGAGCGCCGTCAGCTCGGCGATGGCGAGCTCGTTCAGCGGCACGATGTGCGCGTGATCGTTCTTCGCGCGCTCGGCAGGCAGGTGCCAAAGCCGAGAATCTATGTCCAGCTCCGACCAGTCGAGCGACGCGACCTCCTCGCGTCGCTGTAAGGTGCAGATCAGGAGGCGCACCAGCGGACGCCACAGCTCGCCGAGCTGACCGGCGGCGTGCCACACGGCGACCAGCTCCTCGGGTGACAACACCCGCCGACGCGCGGCCACCGCCTTGGGTGCCTTCATGCTGGCAATCGGCGACGCGTCCAGGTCGCCGCGATCCGCCGCCCAGTTGAAGAGCTTGCGCAGCAACGAGTGCACGATCTTCCTGGCACCGGGGCGATCGCCATAGCCGTCGAGCAGCGTCGCCACCTCGCTGCGCGTGATCTCCGTGATCGTCTTGCCCGCGAAAGCGGGTTTGACGTTGTTGAGGGTGCGCTGGGCGTTCGGCCAGGTCGCGGGCCAGTTCTCCTTTAGGTAGAGATCGACGAACCGATCGACGTAACCGTCGAAAGCGAGCGCTTCGGCTTTGCGCTTTCGCTTGTCCAACTCGACGGAGCGGCGATCCTCCTCTTCGCGCCGCAGACGCTCCTCTTCCACGGGGTCGACGCCCTGCCTGATCTTGAGCAGGCGCAGCTCCGCCTCCCGCCGCGCCGTCTCCGGCGTCCAGGGGCTACCGTGCCGCCCGAGCGTTGTCCGACGCGCCGGCTTGCCTTTCATCCGGTACTGCAGGACGTACGACTTCACGCCTCCAGCGCTCACGCGCAAACCGAAGCCTTTCAAGTCAATGTCCCAGATGAACAGGTCGCCGCTGACCGGCGGTAGAACCGCATCAACCACCTTTTTCGTCAGTTTCTGGTGTGCCACAGGAGCCCTCCCACGTAATCGCCACGTAATCGGTAGCGAGAAAGTCGCCGGATATCGTAGCGAAAAGTCGGCGGTGTGAAAAAGCGTTTTCAGCAGATTCGCGCGCTTTCGGCGGCAAAGGCGTGCGGGAGAGTAGGCCCTAAAAAGTTCTCTTAATCAGCGGGTCCTAGGTTCGAGCCCTAGTGCGTCCACCAAATCTCCTCATCGACGTGACAGGGGCTGCCCGGCTTGGCTAGTGACGCTGTTGCGACGGGCACTCGATCCGTCGCATTCGGGAGGGAACGCCGTGCCAAAATCCGCCGAGTACACGCCGCCCAGGGTGTGGGCCTGGGATCGGGAGAGCGGGGGCCGGTTCGCCAGCATCAACCGCCCCGTCGCCGGTGCCACGCACGACAGCGAACTGCCGGTCGGGCACCACCCCTTGCAGCTCTACTCGCTTGGAACGCCGAACGGGGTGAAGGTGACCATCCTGTTGGAGGAGCTGCTGGCACTGGGTCATGGCGGTGCGGAGTATGACGCCTGGCTGATCCGCATCGATCGCGGCGATCAGTTCGGGTCGGGCTTTGTCGAGGCCAACCCGAACTCCAAGATCCCCGCGCTAGTCGATCGCAGCGGATCGGAGCCGGTGCCCGTCTTCGAGTCCGGCGCCATCCTGATGCACTTGGCCGAACGGTTCGGCGCGTTCCTGCCGACAACCGGTCGAGCGCGGGCCGAGTGCCTGTCATGGCTGTTCTGGCAAGTCGGGAGCGCCCCTTATCTCGGCGGCGGCTTCGGCCATTTCTACGCCTATGCGCCGGACAAGCTGGAATACCCAATCAACCGTTTCGCCATGGAAGTGAAGCGCGAGCTGGACGTGCTCGACCGGCGACTGGCCGAGTACGAATGGCTGGCCGCGGACGACTACACGATCGCCGACATGGCGGTATGGCCGTGGTACGGCGGCCTCGTGCTCGGCTGGCTGTACAATGCCGGCGAGTTCCTGGACGTCGCCAGCTACGCGCATGTTCGCCGCTGGGCCTCGACGATCCGCGACCGACCGGCGGTGCAACGCGGACGTATGGTAAATCGCACCTTCGGCGACGCGGCAAGCCAGCTGCACGAGCGTCACGATGCGGGCGATTTCGCCAGCAAGACGCAGGACAAGATCAAGGAGTCCGACTGACCCGCATCGGTGCTTGCTGGACAGGCCGACAGCGCTGCGACATGACAGGGGCATGAGCCTGCCTGCCCTGTTCGACCGTCTTCGCCTGCCGGTGATCGGGTCCCCGTTGTTCATCGTTTCGGGACCCGAGCTCGTCATCGCGCAATGCAAGGCGGGGATCGTCGGGTCCTTCCCTGCGCTCAACGCGCGACCACAGGCCCAGCTGGACGAGTGGTTGCATCAGATACGCGAAGAGCTGGCGGCACACGACCGCGATCACCCGGATCAGCCCAGTGCGCCTTATGCCGTGAACCAGATCGTCCACCGCTCCAACGAGCGGCTTGAGGACGATCTCGCCACCTGCGCCCAGCACAAGGTCCCCCTCACCATCACGTCGCTCGGCGCGCGCGAGGAGCTGAACGAGGCGGTTCATGCCTGGGGTGGTCTGGTCCTGCACGACGTCATCAACGATCGTTTCGCGCACAAGGCGATCGAAAAGGGCGCGGACGGTCTGATCCCCGTGGCGGCCGGTGCGGGCGGTCACGCGGGCACCCTGTCGCCGTTTGCCTTAGTGAGCGAGATCCGTCGCTGGTTCGACGGACCCGTCGCTTTGTCCGGGGCGATCGCGAACGGACGATCCATCCTGGCCGCGATCGCTTGCGGCGCGGACCTGGCCTATATCGGGTCCGCCTTCATCGCGACGGACGAGGCGCGAGCAGGGGAGGACTACAAGGCGTCGATCGCCTCAAGTGGTGCGGGCGATATCGTCTACACCAACCTGTTCACGGGCGTGCACGGCAACTACCTGCGCGGGTCGATCGAAGCGGCCGGACTGGATCCGGACAAGCTGCCCGAGAGCGATCCGTCGGCCATGAATTTCGGATCGTCCGGCAATCAGGACAAAAAGGCCTGGCGCGACATCTGGGGTTCGGGCCAGGGCATTGGCTCGGTCGACGCGGTGGGTCCGGTGGCGCAGCTGGTGGCACGCTTCCAGGCAGAATACGACGCGGCGAAGGAGCGTTTGCAACTCTCGGCCTAAGTTCGGCCCCGGTGCCGGTCACGCGATGATGTCGGGGACCAATCGCTTTTCCAGCCAGGCGATTTCGTCCCGCAGCCGCAGCTTCTGTCGTTTCAGTCGCGCGATCCGGATCTGGTCCGGCGTGTCTCGATCGGCCAGCGCTTCGGCGGCGACGTCCAGATCGCGATGCGACTCGCGCAACGTCGCCAAACGGACACGCATCTCCTCCTCCGTCACGCGCACCCCTCCTTTGCCGCCCACCCCCATCAGCAGCCGTTCGGCTGGACACCGTCTTTGGGAGGCGTAGTCTGGCTATCCCGTTGACTCAACTGGAGCACGCCGATGCAACCTCACCCACAGACGCTCGCCGCCCGCCACCAAGCCTTGGACCGGACGATCGCGCGGGAACAGGCACGGTCCGGATCGGACGACGCGACGTTGGCGCGCCTCAAAAAGGAGAAGCTCGCGTTGAAGGAAGCGCTGGCGCGGGCGGGCGATTAGCCGGCGGAGCGGGTGCCTACGGGCATCCGCAGGTCGCGCGGGTCGATCGGCGCATCGAAGGACAGGCCCACCCGATTGCTGGACGTCCAGACGACCGTCGCACCGACTCGGCCGACCGATCGCAACGTCACCTGCACTCGCTCGCCGCTGCTGTGGGTGCGTTGCGTTTCGCACATCACCCCGCCCGCCGACACATTGCGCACGCGGCACAGCTCCGCCGCCCGTCCGTCCTCCGGCTCCAACTGGGCCTGCAGGAACATGGACGTACGGTCCTCGACCCGCTCGGGTGCCTGCTTCAGACGGGCGATGTCGAATTCGTCGCTGCTGCCCACTGCCCCGAACGTCCCTGATTTGACTGCTGGGCGATCCATGAACCGCCCGACGCTGCCATCTCGTTAACGCCCGCGCGATTGCCGGGTCAATCGTCTCGGGACACGCGCTCGGCCCGTTCGTGGGCCTCCTGCGCTTCCAGCGTCATGGTCGCGATCGGCCGGGCCTCCAACCGCTGGAGCGAGATCGGCTCCCCGGTCACGATGCAGTAGCCATACTCGCCCTCCTTCAGGCGGCGCAACGCGGCCTCGATCTTGCTGACCAGCTTGCGCTGACGATCGCGGGTGCGCAGTTCCAGCGACCAATCCGATTCGCTGGTCGCGCGGTCGGCCATGTCGGGTTCGCGCAGGGGTTGACGCCCAAGTTCGGCCAGGGTCAGTTCGGCCTCGCCCAGGATGGCGGCACGCCAGGCAATCAGCTTTTCGCGGAAATACGCCTCCTGCCGCGAATTCATGAACGGCTCGTCCTCGGACGGGCGGTAGCCACCGATCAAAGGCAGGGGCCCGGGATCCGGGACCGGCGGAATACGGTCGGACGGGTTTCGGAGGGTGCGCTCGTTGCCACTCACGTGCGGGCCTTTAGAGCGAGCGTCGACACCGCACAAGCACGGCGACCGGGCGCTTGCACTCCGCCCCTGTTTGCCCCAAAACGGCACAAGCCCGATGGATTGGACGAGCGAGCGGCCGCGCCCGGTTTCGCACGTTGCGGTTCACGGTTAATCCGCTTGCCCTCAAGGGTCGATTAACGCTTGGTGGTCCAAGCCGTTTTGCCCGCTGGCGGGATGGCGCGACGTCAATATCGGGAATTTGTCTATGTCTGTTCGCATGGCCCTTGCCAAACTGGCAGCGTGCACGACCGGTGGAGCGATCATCGGCGGCGGTGCCGTCGCCGTGAGCGAGGCACCCGCCCGCGTGGCTCAGGTTCAGACGGCGCAGCCCCGGTACATCGCGCGCAAGCGCGCCTCCGTCCCGCGCACGGCGTACACGCGCCCCGTTCGCCGGATCCCGCGCCGCGTAACGACGACGACGGAACGTACGCCGCCGACCGTCGTCACCGTCAATTCCGCAGGTTCGCCCGTTCCGATCCTCCCGGCCGTTGGCCCAGTGTCCTCGCCCGGCTACGCGCCGGGCGGTGGGTATATCGGCGGCGGCAGCGGTGTGCCGGTCGTCATCGGTGGCGGCCCGGGCGGCTTTGGCGGCGGTGGGTTCTTCGGCGGCTTTTTCGGCGGCGGAAGCGGGGGTGGCGGTGGCACTGTCGTCGTGTCCTCCACCTCGTCCGGCGGCTCGACCAGCACGGGCGGGTTCTCTTCGACTGGCGGTTCGACCAGCACGGGTGGCTTCTCTTCGACTGGCGGTTCGACCAGCACGGGCGGGCTCTCCTCCACTGGCGGCAGCACTTCCAGTTCAACAGGCGGCTTCTCCTCCACCTCCACTGGTGGCAGCACGTCCAGTTCGACCGGTGGCTCCTCGTCTTCGGGCAACGTCTCCAGTTCGACCGGCGGTTCTTCGTCCTCCGGCAATGTGTCCAGCTCCAGCAGCGGGAATGTTTCGTCTTCGTCGAGCGGAAACGTCTCGTCGTCGAGCGGCGGCACGCCGGATGGCCCGACGCCCGTGCCAGCGCCGCCCGTCGTGCTGCTCTTCGGCGCGGCGGCCGCGGCCTTGGCCGCCCGCCGTCGATCCAAGCGGAGTGCTGCGACACTCTGAGGCGGCGACGCCGACCCGTGTGGAGGGCCACTCCACAAGGGGTTTAGGCCTGCCGGGTCGGGTCGCTCTGATCTTTACCCCCGCTCAGGCCGCCGACACGATCTTCTCAATCTCACTAAGCTCGTGGCCGGTCAGATCCTTCGCGATCTCACCTGTCAGGCGCTTCTCGACCTCGCTATGATAATGCTTGCGGATCTCGCCCAGCGTCTTGGGCGCGGCCACCACGACCAGGTGGTCATAGTCGTTCCGCAGCGCGCGATCCTTTAGCAGGTCCGCGGTCTGGGCGGCGAAACGGTCCTCTTCCAGCTGGTGGAAATCGGTGTCCTCGTAGCTCGAACCTCCCGATACGCCAGACTGGCCGACATGACCCGAGCGATGGGTCTTCTGATCACCCGTCGCCGGGTTGTCCTGCTCCCGCTTCCGCTCGACCGACAGATTGGGATAGTCGGCGTCCCCCTCGTTACGCAGGAACAGCATCTTGGCCCCGTCGACCACGACGACCAGGGTTCCATTGGCAAGCTGCATCGATTGTCTCCTTCATAGGGTTTGGTTGACCCACCTAACGGCTGCTCCCGGCACTCGGTTGCGAACGGTCCGGCCGCGGGGCATAGCCCGGGCCATGCACGACATCCGATCCATCCGCGACGATCCGGCCGCGTTCGACCGGTCGCTCGCCCGTCGCGGGGCTCAGCCGGCGGCGGACGAGTTGATGCGACTGGATGAGGACCGCCGCGCCGCCGCGACGCTAGCGCAGGAGGCGCTCGCTCACCGGAACGAAGCATCCAAGGCGATTGGAGCCGCCAAGGGTCGCGGCGACGCGGACGAAGCGGAGCGGATGCTGGCCGAGGTCGCGGACCTCAAAGGCCGGATGCCGATGCTGGAAGAGGCTGCCCGGAGCGCGGACGCCGCCCTATACGACGCCCTCGCCAGCCTGCCCAACCTGCCCGCGGACGACACGCCGGATGGCGCGGGAGAGGCCGACAATATCGAGATCGCGCGCTGGGGCACGCCGCGGACGTTCGACTTCACACCGCTCCCGCACGATCAGGTCGCGGAGCCTCTGGGATTGGACATGTCCGCGGCCGCCGCCATGTCCGGTGCGCGCTTCGCCGTGCTGCGCGGACGGCTCGCTCGGTGTCAGCGTGCCCTCGGCCAATACCTGCTGGACGCGCAGGTCGCGGCCGGCTGGGAGGAGACGGCGGTTCCCCTGCTGGTCCGCGATGACGCGGTGTACGGGACGGGGCAACTTCCCAAATTCTCCGACGAGCTGTTCCACACCACCGATGGGCGCTGGCTGATCCCGACGGCGGAGGTTCCGCTGACCAACATGGTGCGCGATGCGATTCTAGACGCGGCCGCCCTGCCCCTGCGGCTGACGGCACTGACCCCGTGCTTCCGGTCGGAAGCGGGTGCGGCCGGGCGCGACACGCGCGGGCTGATCCGCCAGCACCAGTTCGACAAGGTGGAGCTGGTGACGATCTGCCACCCGGACCGGGCGCGGGCGGAACACGACCGGATGCTGGCCGCCGCCGGGGCCGTGTTGCGCGCGCTCGAACTCCCGTACCGCACCGTCCAGCTATGCGCGGGCGACCTGGGGGTGCAGTCTCGGCGCACCTACGATCTGGAGGTCTGGTTGCCGTCGCAGGACACCTATCGTGAGATCAGTTCGATCAGCTGGTGCGGCGACTGGCAGGCACGGCGGATGGACGCGCGCTTCCGGGTGGCCGGCGAGAAGGGCACGCGGTTCGTCGACACCCTGAACGGGTCCGGCGTGGCGGTCGGTCGGGCGCTCGTCGCGCTGTTGGAGAACGGCCAGCGCCAGGACGGCTCGGTCGACCTGCCCCCAGCGCTTCACCCTTATCTGCCGGCGGATTGGGGCGGGCGGCTGACGCCGCCGTGAGGATCCTGCTGACGAACGACGACGGCATCCACGCACCTGGCCTGACCGTCCTGGAAGAGATCGCCGCCAGCCTGTCCGACGATGTGTGGGTGGTGGCACCCGCCGAGGAGCAGTCGGGGGCGGGTCACTCCCTGTCGCTTTCACGTCCCGTGCGCGTCCGTCGTCATGGCGAGCGGCGCTTCTCCGTGGCTGGAACGCCGACCGACGCGGTGATGATGGCACTGGGAAAGCTGGTGAACGGGGCGCCGCCGGACCTGATCCTGTCCGGCGTGAACCGCGGCGCCAATCTGGCGGAGGACGTCACCTATTCCGGCACGGTCGCCGCGGCGATGGAGGGGGCGCTCGCCGGCGTCCGGTCGATCGCCCTGAGCCAGGTCTATGGACGCCAGGGCCTGGGCGACGCGGTGCCGTTCGCCCCCGCCCGCGATTGGGGAGAGCGCGTGTTGCGCCCGCTGCTGGCCCAGCCGTGGTCGCCGCGCACGTTGATCAACATCAATTTTCCCGTCCAGCGGCCAAAGGGCGTGCGCGTGGTCCGGCAAGGATTCCACGACCTGGGCCGGACCAGCATCGTGGAGAATACGGACCCGCGCGGCTATCGCTATTACTGGTTCGCTCTCGGCGGCAGCGCCGGACCCCCTGACGCGGCGACCGACCTGGAAGCGATCGCCGACGGCTTCGTCTCCGTGACGCCGTTGCACCTGGACCTCACCCACCACGAGGGTCTTGCCGGCCTTACGGCGCTCTATTCCGACGCCGCGATCGGCGGATGAAGCGGGCGGCGCTTTTGCTGGCGCTCACCGGCCCCGCCGCCTGCATTCCGGCGGGTGCCCCTCCGCCCGCGAGCCAGACAGCCGTCGCGCCCGGCGAGGCTCTGGTCGAGAACCCGGTTGCGCCCGCGCCTCCTCCCAAGCCGGCCTGGGAGGCGCGCCCGGTCGCTCCCGACGCTCAAATCGTACGCGCGTCCGTCCGCACCGTGCGCGCGGGCGACAGCCTCTCCGCCATCGCACTCGACACCGGCACCAGCGTGGCCTCATTGGCGCGGGAGAACGGTTTGACCGAACCCTACCCGCTGACGACCGGACAGCGGCTGGCGATCCCCGCCGGCCGGTATCACCACGTTCGGACCGGACAGACCGGCATCGGCATCGCGCGCGCCTATAATGTCGAGTGGAGCGGGATCGTGGCCCTCAACGGTTTGACCGAACCGTTCCTGCTGCGGACCGGAACGGTGCTGCGCCTGCCCGCCGACGCCGATCCGGTGGCCCCGGCGGCCCAGGCCGGGCCGGCGCCGGCCATCGGCGACATCCTTACAGGTGGGGAGCCGGCGGCGGTTACCCTTTCGATCCCGGCGCGACTGCCACGCCACACCCGGCGGCAAAGCGCGGCCGCCGTCGCGGCGATCACTCCGATCGCGCAGCCGGCGCAGTTCTCCGGCCGCTTCGATCCGCCCGTGACCGGCCGCATCGTGCAGCGGTTCGGCGCGGTGGAGGACGGCATCGTCAACGAGGGGCTGGATTATGGCATCGCGGCCGGCACGGCCGTCGGCGCGACGGCGGATGGGGTGGTGGTCTTTGCCGATCAGGGCGCGCGGGGCTATGGCGGTCTGGTGCTGATCAAACACGGCGATGGCTATGCGAGCGCTTACGGCCATCTCTCGACCCTCGCCGTGCGACGCGGCGACGTGGTGCAGCGCGGACAGACGCTCGGTCGATCCGGTCAGCCGTCCACCGCCGACCGCCCCTTCCTGCATTTCGAGATTCGGCGGGCCGCGCGGCCGCTGGATCCGTCCGTGCTGATCGCCGTTCGATGAGCACGCCGGCACCCCGCCGCTCGGGCCGCGGGTCGGCGGCGACAACGGCGTTGAAGCGGCAGTCGCAGACGCCCGTCTGGATCGCCATTGGCTGGCGTTCGCTGGCGGTGCTGGCCCTGATCGGGGTCGCGGTGGCCGTCCATTGGTTCGACCGGGACGGTCTGCGCGACACGGTCGATGGTTCGATCAGCTTTCTGGACGTGATCTATTTCACGATGATCTCGATCACCACGACCGGCTATGGCGACATTTCGCCGGTCACGACGGAAGCGCGGATGTTCGACGCGCTTGTGGTCACGCCCATTCGGGTGTTCGTGGTGTTGCTGTTCATTGGCACCGCCTACAATTTCGTGCTCAAGAGAACGTGGGACAAGTGGCGTATGCGACGGATACAACAGGGTCTGGCCGGCCACACGATCGTCGCCGGCTTCGGGATCAGCGGATCGGAGGCGGTGGCGGAACTGATCGCGCGCGGCGTGCCGGTGGAACAGATCGTGGTCGTCGACGGCGATGCCGACCGGATCGAGGAGGCGAAGGGCCTGGGCGTCAACGTCCTTCAGACGGACGCCACGCGCGACACGACCTGGGCCGACGTGAAGGTCGAACGCGCGCAGTCGGTCGTTGTCTCGGCCGGGCGCGACGACACGTCCATCCTGATCGTGCTGACCATCCGGCATTTCGCGCCCGAAGTGCCGATCAGCGTCGTGGTGCGCGCGGCCGACAATGAACTGCTCGCCCGACAGGCGGGCGCGACCACGGTGATCAATCCGGTCAGCTTTGCCGGGCTGTTGCTGGCGGGATCGTGCACCGGCCCGCACATCGCCGATTACATCGCCGACCTGGCGAGCGTTCACGGGCGCGTGCAGTTGAAGGAACGGCTGGTGACCGAGGCGGAGTCCGGAACCCGACTGTCCGAGCTGGCCGAGGGCGTGCCGGTGCGGATCTACCGCGCGGGTCGCGCCATCGGCTTTTGGGAGGACGAGGCGCGTCAGTTGCTGGCGGGCGACTTGTTGGTCGAGATCACGCCGGGCGAAGGCGCGCGCCCGCGGCGCTGACGTCAGCTCGGCATCACGCTCGCAGCCCAGTCAGTTCGGGCGCGCCGACCATCAGGTTCAGGTTCTGCACCGCCGCGCCGGCCGCCCCCTTGCCCAGATTGTCGAGCATAGCGACCAGTCGCGCCTGTCGGCCGTCCGGTGATGCGAAGACGTGCAGCGTCACGCCGTCCGACCCCTTCGCGCCCTCCTCCAGACGCAGCTCCTCGACATCCCCCCCAAAGGTCACCAGCGGCTCCTCGGCATAGCGTTCGGCCAGGGTCGCGCGAACCGCCGCCGCGTCCACGTCGGGCAACGGCACCTCGACCATCATGCCGCGGAACGCCCGGACGACGGCGGGAGCGAACAGGGGAGCATGGTCCAAGCCCGCATGGACGCGCATCTCGGGCAGGTGCTTGTGCTCCCCGCGATAGGAATAGCCGCGCCAGCCAAGCGACGGCTCCGCCGCGAACCGGTCGATCAGTGCGTTGCCGCCGCCCGAATATCCGCTGACCGCATTGACGATCAGCCGGCTGTCCCGCGCGATCAGACCGGCGTTCACCAGCGGTGCCACCAGCAGCAGGAAGCCGGTGGGATAGCAGCCCGGATTGCCGACCCGCCCCGCCGCGGCGATCGGCTCGCGCCCCACCAGCTCCGGCAGTCCGTAGATCCAGCCCGGGGTGGTCCGATGCCGGGAACTCGCATCGATCACTCGGGTGTCGGACCCGATCAGGGCGACCGCTTCGGCCGCGGCATCGTCGGGCAGGCAGAGGATGGCGAAGTCGGCGTCGTTCAGCGCCTCTGCCCGCGCCTTCATCTCGCGCCTACGATCGTGGGGCAGCGCGATGAGCGACAGGTCCGCGCGATCGGCCAATCGCTCCCGGATCTCCAGGCCCGTCGTTCCGTGCGCGCCATCGATGAAGACGGTGGTCACTCCGCCGCCCGCCCCGTGCTCCCGCGTTTCCACCGCCACGTCAGCCAAAGCGCTGCGCCAGCAGGGCGAAGGCCGCCCGCAAGCCATAGGCCTCGCCGCATTTCGGCCGCCCCGGCTCGGCCTTTGGACGCCAGCCGAACGTGTCCAGATGCAGCCAATCCGCTCCGGCCCGAACGAAGCGGTCCAGGAACAGCGCCGCCGTCACCGCGCCGGCGAAGGGCGTGTCGCCGGCGTTGGCGACGTCCGCGATGTCGCTGGCGAGCAGGCTGTGGTAGCGATCCCACAGGGGCATGCGCCAGGCTGGGTCGCCGACCGCCTGCCCCGCGTGCAGGAACGCCGCCGCCGTATCGTCCCGCCTCGCGAACAGCGCCGGCAGATCGGGTCCGAGCGCCACGCGGGCGGCCCCCGTCAAGGTGGCGAAGTCGATGGTGAGCTCCGGCTGTCCCTCGCCCGCGCGGGTGAGCGCATCGGCCAGGATCAGCCGGCCTTCCGCGTCCGTGTTGTGGATCTCGACCGTGGTGCCGTCCGCGGCGCGCACCACGTCGCCCGGGCGAAGGGACGCGCCGGCGATCGCGTTCTCGACCGCGGGCACCAGCAGGTGCAGCCGGACCGGCAGGTTGGCCGCGGCCACCCATTCGGCCAGCGCGATCGCGTGGGCCGCCCCGCCCATATCCTTCTTCATCAGCCGCATGCCGGACGCGGGCTTGATGTCCAACCCGCCGGTGTCGAAGCTGACCCCCTTGCCGACCACCGCCACGCGCGGGTGCGCCGGGTCGCCCCATTCCCATTCCACCAGCCGTGGCTCGCGCGCGCGCTCGGCTGCGCGACCGACCGCGTGAATCAGGGGAAACCGGGTGCGAAGCGCTTCGCCCCGGGTGACCGTGCAATCGCCACCGAACCGCCGGGACAGGTCGGTCACCGCGCCCTCCAGATCGGCCGGCCCCATGTCCTCGGCCGGCGTGTCGATCAGGTCGCGGACGCGCGCGGTCGCTCGGGCCGCGCCGAGCGCCGGCTCGACGGCGTTCGGATCGGACAGGAGCAGGCACCGCGGCCCCGCATCCGTGGCCGCCCTGTAGCGGACGAAACGATGCTGGGCGAGCAGCCAGCCGAGCGCCGCTCCGGGCGGCAGGTCTCCCGAGAGGCGGTACGCGCCAGGCGGCAGAGCGGGCGGCAGCGCCGCCAGGCTCCACACCGGGTCGCCGCGAACGATGTGGGCCGCTCCGACCGCATCGTCGCCCGGCAGCAGCACGGTGTCGGCGGCACTCCCGAACCGGGCCGCGGTCAGGAGCGCGCGGTCGGGCGCGGACCGTGACAGCACCCATTCGTCGGCGACATCCTCCGCGACCAGGTGAATCGCCGCGGCGGTCTCGCCCCGGTCGGCGCGCAAAAGGGTGTCGAAGTCGGTCATGCCGCGCCTTAGACGGTCAGCCCCCGCCGGTGAAGCCGCAGCCCCGCACCCCGCGATGCTAGATCGGCACGCCGAACAGGTCGTGATCGTCCGCGTCTTCGATCGCCACGTCCACCACCTCGCCGACGGTCAGGCCTTCCGCGTCGCGCAGATGCACCTCTCCGTCGATCTCGGGCGCATCCGCCTTGGACCGTCCGGAGGCTCCGCCCTGTCCGTCCACCACGTCGATCAGGACCGACTGCACGGACCCCACCTTCGCGGCCAGCTTGTCGGCCGAAATGCGCGCTGTCAGCGCCATCAGCCGGGCGTAACGTTCCTCCTTCACCTGCTCGGGCACCGCGCCGGGCAGGTCGTTCGCCTTTGCGCCGGCGACCGGCTCGAACCGAAAGGCACCCACCCGATCCAGCCGCGCCTCTTCCAGCCAGTCCATCAGATAGGCGAAGTCCGCCTCCGTCTCGCCCGGAAAGCCGACCACGAAGGTCGATCGGATCGCGATCTCCGGACAGATCCGGCGCCACTCGGCCAGCCGGTCGAGCACTTTCGCCTCGTTCGCCGGCCGCCGCATCGCGCGCAGGACCGACGGGCTGGCATGCTGGAACGGAATGTCCAGGTACGGAAGGACCAGTCCGTCCGCCATCAGCGGAATGACCTCGTCCACGTGCGGGTACGGATAGACATAGTGCAGCCGCACCCACGCGCCGAGCGAACCCAGTTCGCGCGCCAGATCGGTCATGTGCGGCCGCACCTCGCGCCCCTGCCAAATGCGGGGTTCGCGGCGGATGTCCACCCCATAGGCGGAGGTGTCCTGGCTGATCACCAGCAGCTCCCGCGTACCGGCGGCCACCAGCTTTTCCGCCTCGCGGAGCACGGCGTCGGGACGGCGGCTGACCAGCCGACCCCGAATATCGGGGATGATGCAGAAGGAGCAGCTATGATTGCAGCCCTCGGAAATCTTCAGGTAGCTGTAGTGGCGCGGCGTCAGCTTCAGGCCGGCGGGCGGCACCAAATCCGTGTAGGGCGAGGGCGTGGCCGGTGCCGCCTCGTGCACGGCGCCGACGACCTGCTCGTACTGCTGCGCCCCAGTAATCGCCAGGACGTCGGGGAATCTCGCCCGGATGGCGTCGGCCTCCCGGCCCAGGCAGCCGGTCACGATCACCCGGCCGTTCGCCGACATCGCTTCGCCGATCGCCTCCAGGCTCTCCTCCTTTGCGGAGTCGAGGAAGCCACAGGTGTTCACGAGCACCACGTCGGCACCGGCATAGTCGGGCGAGATCGCATAGCCGTCGGATCGCAGCTTGGTCAGGATGCGCTCGCTGTCGACCAAAGCCTTGGGACAGCCGAGCGACACCATGCCGACGGCCGGCGATCGTGGAATGACGGTTGCCATGATGCGGCGCATATAGGGCCGCGGAGACCCGCCGTCACCTTGCCAGCTTCGCGCCGTCCGCGGGCGTTCCCTACATTTCTCCGCGCGCGCGTCGCAGGGCGTACCATTTCGCCACATTCGCCTGGTGCTCCGCCAGGGTGGACGCGAAGACGTGGCTGCGGTCCGGCTTGCCGGTCGCCACGAAATAAAGGGCGTCCGTGCTGGCCGGATGCAGCACGGCCTCGATGCTGGCGCGCCCCGGATTGGCGATCGGACCCGCGGGCAGCCCCGGGCTCGCATAGGTGTTGTAGCCGTTCACCGCCGTCAGTTCGGAGCGCAGGATGCGGCGGCCCAGCGGCAGGCCGCGGGTGACCGGGTAGATCACCGTCGGGTCCGCATCCAGTTTCATGCCGATCTTCAGGCGGTTGGAATACACCCCTGCGATCGTCCGACGTTCGGACGCCAGGGCCGCTTCCTTTTCCACGATGGAGGCGAGCGTGATCGCTTGCGCCGGCGTGCGGACCACAGTCTTGGGTGATCGCCCGGCCCAAAGGGTCGCGAGTTCCTCTCGCATGGCCGCCCGCATCCGCTCCGCCACGGCCGCGCGTGTTTCGCCGCGTTCGTAGCTGTAGCTGTCGGGCAGCACGGTTCCCTCAGCCGGCAGGGGGGCGGCGCCCACCAAGCCGGGTGCCTTTGCGAGCGCGCGCCGGACCAGCACGGACGGCCACCCCTCCGGCACCGTGACGAGCCGCTGTACCGGCCGCGCCTCTTGCAGGATGATCAGCGCCCGTGCGGGAGAGACCCGGGCGGGAAAGGCGAACTCCCCGGCCTTGATGGGTGCCGCACCACCGAACAGCCGCTGCCGCCACAAGAACCCTTCCGCGGACGCCAGAACGCCGCCGTCGGCCAGGACCTCCGCGGCATTGGAGAGGGTCGCTCCCTTGGGAACGACCACTGTGGTGTCGCGGTCCAGCGGACCCTCTCCGGTCCAGCCGGTCCGCGCCCAGATCGCCGCCAGCGCGACCAACGCTAATGCGCCCAGCACCAGCCAGCGCAAGGACCGCATCAGACCGCCCGGAACACCAAGCTGGCGTTCGTCCCACCAAAGCCGAATGAGTTGTTCAAAAAGGCGCGCACCGGCCGCTCCTTGGCGGTGTGCGGAACCAGGTCGACGCCCTCGCAGCCGGGACTCGGATGGTCGAGATTAAGTGTGGGCGGCACCACCCCGTCGCGCATCGCCAGGATGCCGAAGATCGATTCGACCGCTCCCGCCCCACCGAGCAGGTGCCCGATGGCGGACTTGGTCGAGCTCATCGACACGCTGCCCAGTGCCGGGCCGAACAGGCGGCGCACCGCGCCCAGTTCCAGCTCGTCGCCCATCGGGGTCGAGGTGCCGTGGGCGTTTATGTAGTCGATGTCGGACGGCTCCACCTCGGCCTTGCGGAGCGCCATCGCCATGGCGTTGTAGGCGCCCACTCCCTCCGGATGGGGCGCGGTCACGTGGTGCGCGTCGCCCGACAGGCCGTAGCCCACGACCTCGGCGTAGATGGTGGCACCCCGCGCGCGGGCATGCTCATATTCCTCCAGGCAGACCACGCCCGCGCCCTCGCCCATGACGAAGCCGTCGCGGTCGACATCGTAGGGGCGGCTCGCCTTCTCCGGCGTGTCGTTGAAGTGGGTGGAGAGTGCCCGCGCCTGAGCGAAGCCTGCGATGCCGAGCGGACAGATGGCACTCTCCGCCCCACCCGCCAGCATCACGTCCGCGTCGTCGTCGCGGATCATCCGCGCCGCGTCGCCGATCGAGTGCGCGCCCGTGGAGCACGCGGTCACGACCGCGTGGTTCGGTCCCATCAGCCCGTATTTGATGCTCACCTGGCCGGAGATCAGGTTGATCAGCCGCCCGTGGACGAAATGGGGCGACACTCGCGACGGCCCCTTCTCGTGGAGGACGATCGACTCCGACTCGATCCCGGGCAGCCCACCTATGCCCGATCCGATGGAGCAACCGGCCCGCAGCCTCTGCTCGTCGGTCATGTCGAGCAGGCCGGCGTGTTCCAGCGCCTGACCGGCGGCATCGATGCCGAATACGATGAACAGATCGACCTGTCGCTGCACCTTGTGATCGACGCGAAGGTTCGGGTCGAAGCCCATCGGCTGCCCGGCCGGCTTGACCTCGCACGCGATGGTGCATTTCTGGTCCGACGGATCGAAGCGGGTGATGCGGCCCGCGCCCGACCGCCCGGCGATCAGGTTGGACCAGCTGGTCGGCACGTCGCCGCCAAGCGGCGTAACGAGCCCCAGCCCGGTGACGACCACGCGCCGCATCACAGCCTCCGCCCCGTCACCCGACGATCAGGCGTTGTTCGCTTCGATGTAGGTCACCGCGTCCTTGACGGTGGTGATCTTGTCCGCCGCGTCGTCGGGGATCTCGACGCCGAACTCCTCTTCGAACGCCATCACCAGCTCGACGATGTCGAGGCTGTCCGCGCCCAGATCGTCGAAGAAGCTGGCATCGTCCGTGACCTTGTCGGCCTCGACCCCCAGATGCTCGACGACGATCTTCTTCACGCGGTCTTCGATGTCGCTCATTCGGTCTGTCCTTCCGGTGTGTTCTGTGCCCGTCGCACTAATCGGCGGTCCCGACCGTGGCAAGCCGGGCCGTGGCTCCCGCTCACACCATCGCCATCCCACCGTTCACGTGCAAGGTCTGGCCGGTCACGTATCGCGCCTCCGCGCTGGCCAGGTACACGACGGCCGCGGCGACATCGGCACCCGTGCCCAGTTCGCCCGCGGGGATGCGCGCCATGAGCGCCGCCTTCTGATCGTCCGGCAGGGCGTCCGTCATGGCGGACGCGATGAAACCCGGTGCCACGCAGTTGACGGTGATCGACCGGCTGGCGAGTTCCTGGGCCAGCGCTTTGGACAGGCCGACCAGCCCCGCCTTGGACGCGGCGTAGTTCGCCTGTCCGGGATTGCCGGTCTGTCCGACCACGCTGGTGATGGACACGATCCGGCCGCCGCGCTGCTTCATCATCGGCCGGGCGGCCGCGCGGCACAGGCGAAAGGCGGCCTGAAGGTTGACCGACAGCACCGCGTCCCAATCCTCGTCCTTCATGCGCAGGATCAGGCCGTCCCGCGTCAGGCCGGCGTTGTTCACCAGGATGTCGAGCCGTCCGTCCAGCGCCTCGGTCGCCTGGGGCACCAGCGCGTCGGTGGCGGCCGGGTCGGCCAGGTCGCACGGGATCGCCACGACCCTTTCGCGCTCGGCGGCGAAGGCGGACAGCTTGTCGGCGTTGGAACCGCTGGCCACCACGCGGGCACCGCGCGCGACCAGCGCGTCCACGATCGCGGACCCGATCCCGCCGGACGCCCCCGTCACGAGGGCCGTCTTGCCGGTCAGGTCGAACATCGGTCTGCTCCCAGGATCGCGGAACCGGGCCGAAGCGGGCGCTCCGCCATCGCGCGCGTAGAGGGTGGAAGCCGGAACGACCCGCCGCACAGTCGTTGCGGCTGCTTCCTTCCGGACCTGACCGGGTTGGCGACAGCGGCGTCCGCCCGACTTCCACCCGGCGACATAGGGCCGCCGACGCGGGGCGGCAAGCGGTG
The DNA here is from genome assembly GCA_965261015.1 of Sphingomonadaceae bacterium. Classification (GTDB taxonomy): domain Bacteria; phylum Pseudomonadota; class Alphaproteobacteria; order Sphingomonadales; family Sphingomonadaceae; genus CBDHCC01. Next base: position 1,205,684 of record CBDHCC010000001.1, on the reverse strand, counting down.
GCCCGCGCTCAGCGGGCACCGTGCGGGATACGCGCCGTCAACGGGCGGTCGCCCACCGTGACCTGGCAGGAGAGCCGGCTGTCGCGGCGGACGTGGGGGGTCATGTCCAACAGGTCGTCCTCCTCCTCGCTATCCGGCGGCCCGGCCGCGCCGCCGTCGATCCAGACGTGGCAGGTCGAGCACGCCCGCTGACCGTCGCAAGTGCCCTCCAGAGGCTGACCCGCCGCCTGCGCCACATCCAGCAGGCGCTCGCCCGGTGCGGCCAGGACACGTTGCTCGCTCCCGGCCGCCGACACGAAGGTGATCCAGGTCACGCGCCCAGCCGCCGCCATTCGGCCAGAAAGCGGTCCACCTCTTCCTCGCCGGTCGCCGGACCGAAGCTGACCCGGATCGTGCTGGCCGCCACCCCGTCCTCCAGATCCAGGCAGGCGAGCACGGGACTGGCGCCGATCGCGCCCGAGGCACAGGCGGACCCGGCCGACACCGCGATGCCGGCGGCGTCCAGGCGCATCAGCTGCGCCTCCGCGCTGACCCCCGGCCGGGCGATCGCGCCGACGTGAGGCAACCGTCGCGCGGCCCGGGCGATCACCACCCCGCCGGCGCTCTCCACCGCGTCGTCCAGTCGCGCGCGCAACCGGCCGTGATCCACCGGCGCAACCTCCAGCGCCGCCGCCAGCGCGCACGCGCCCGGCAGGTTCTCCGTGCCGGGCCGATAGCCGCCCTCCTGCCCCCCCGTGGGCTCCAGCAGGCCCCGGTCGCGCACCAGCAGCGCCGCGATGCCGGGCGGCGTGCCCAGCTTGTGGCCGGACACGACCAGCAGGTCGCCTGGTGGCAGCGGCGCACGACCGGCCGATTGGCTGGCGTCGACGACCAGCACGCCGCCGGCGGCGGCCACCAGAGGGGCCAGCACAGTCAGCGGCTGCACAACGCCGGTCTCTCCATTCGCGTGCTGGATCGCGACGCGCAGCCCGGGTGCGACGCGCCCCGCCAGTTCCGCCTCCCGAACCCGACCCAGGCCATCGACCGGCAGCACCGCCGCGTCGGGCGCGGCGCGGCGGACGGCGTCGTGTTCGACGGCGGACGCGAGGACCGGACGGCCACCTAGCGCCAGGGACAGGGACTCGGTGGCGCCAGAGGTGAAGATCACTTCCCCGTCCCAACCCAGCGCGGCGGCGACACGCCCGCGCGCGTCCTCCAAGGCGGCGCGCGCCGCCCGGCCTTCGCGGTGCGGCGAGGAAGGGTTGGCCCAGCGCGCGACCGCGTCGCTCCAGGCCGCCGACGCGACTGGCAGCACAGGGGTCGCGGCGGCGTGATCCAGATACACGCGTTCGGGTCGAATTGCAGACATGGGTTAAGCGCCTATATAGCGCGCCGATCCGCCGGCGTCAGGCCGGCCCCTCCCACTCCCAAGGTTTCCGCTCATGCCCGAAGTCATTTTTCCCGGCCCCGAGGGGCGTCTGGAAGGCCGGTTCTCCCCTGGCCCCCGGCCCCGTGCGCCCGTCGCGATGATCCTGCATCCCCATCCGCAGGCCGGCGGCACGATGAACGAGCGCATCACCCAGGCCCTCTTCAAGACGTTTCAGCGGCGCGGCTTCGCCACCCTGCGCTTCAATTTCCGCGGCGTTGGCCGGTCGGAGGGGACCTTCGATCAGGGTGTGGGCGAGCTGTCGGACGCGGCGAGCGCTCTCGACTGGGTGCAGTCGATCCACCCGGAGGCCGAACAGACCTGGGTGGCCGGCGCGTCGTTCGGCGCCTGGATCGGGATGCAGCTGCTGATGCGCCGGCCCGAAGTCCGCGGCTTCATTTCCATCGCGCCGCCCGCATCCATGTACGACTTCACCTTCCTGGCCCCCTGCCCCGCCAGCGGCATCATCATTCAGGGGGCGGCCGACGAGGTCGCGACGCCGGCGGGCACGCAGAAGCTGGTCGACAAGCTGCGGACCCAAAAGCACATCACCATCCATCACGAAGAGATCCCGCGCGCGAACCACTTCTTCGCGCACGAGATGGATGCGCTGATGGCGAGTGTGGACAATTATCTGGACTTCCGTCTGGACCCGAGCTGCCCGATCAAGTGACGACCTCTCGCTTTCCACGGAGGTCGTCAGCCGGGACTTGATCCGGGGTCCAGCTGCCTGGTTTTGCCGAACAATAGGCTGAATCCCGGCGCAAGGCCGGGATAACGGAAGTCATACCCCGATCAGGATCGCCGCGTTGCCGAGGAACACCACCCCGGCGACGATCATCAGCATCGCCTTCCGCCGGTCGCCGCCCGTGCCCCGGCTGCGCTCCGTCAGGCCCGCCCAGATCAGCGCCAGTGCGGTGAGGATGAGGAGGGCGGGGATCAGCGCCCAGATCGACTCGATCACCGCACGCTCTCCGTCATCCGCACGAACGTCGCCCGGTCCACATTGCCGCCGGACAGCGTGAGCACGGTCGCCTCCCCCACATCCACCCGTCCCGCCAGCACGGCGGCGAGCGCCACCGCTCCGCCGGGCTCCACCACCAGCCGCAGCCGGTCGAATGCGACCGCCATCGCGTGGCCGACCTCGGCCTCGGTGACGCTCACCCCGCGAGCGCCACAGCGGTGCAGCACGTCAAAGGTGACCGGCGCCATGCGCGGCGTCATCAGCGCGTCGCAGGCGGTGGGCGGCGGGTTGGCACCGACGCCCTCGATCCGTCCCGCCGCCAACGAGCGGCCGACATCGTCCCACCCGTCCGGCTCCACGACGACGATGGCGGAGTCCGGGCAGGCCAGCGCCAATCCGCTGGAGAGACCACCACCGCCGCAGCACGCGACGATCCGATCCGGCTGGCGGCCCAGCTGCGTCGCCATCTCGACACCGGCGGTTCCCTGTCCCTCCACGATCCAGGGATCGTCGAAGGAGGGCACCAGCACCGCGCCGCGTGTCGCCGCCAGGCCGGCCGCGATCGCCTCCCGATCCTCCGTCCGCCGATCGTAGCCGACCACGGTCGCCCCCAGCGCCTCCGTCCCGGACCGCTTCGCGGCGGGCGCGTCGTGCGGCATGACGATGGTGGCGGCGATGCCCAGCCGGCGGGCGGCCCACGCGACCCCCTGGGCGTGGTTGCCCGACGAGAAGGCGACCACGCCGGCCGCGCGCTCCGTCGCATCAAGGTCCGTCAGACGATGCCAGGCCCCCCGGATCTTGAACGCGCCGACCGGCTGCAGCGATTCCGCCTTGCACCAGAGGGTCCGCCCCTCGACCTCCAGCGGCAGCAGCGGCGTGGGCGGCAGCACGGCGTCGATCTTCGCCGCGGCGCGCACGACGCCTGCGTGGGTGGGTTCGCGTTGCGTGGTCATGGCTGGGGACTATATCCGCCTCTCACAGGGAACGGGAGTGGCGGATGAACAGGGTTCTGGTGATCGGTGCTGGCGGCGTCAGTTCGGTCGCGGTGCACAAGATGGCGATGAACCCGGACATCTTCGGCCCGATCACGCTCGCCAGCCGCACCCATGCGAAGTGCGAGGCCATTGCCCAGTCGGTAAAGGAGCGGACCGGCACCACGATCGACACGGCCCAGATCGACGCCGACGACGTGGCCGCCACCACCGCGCTGATCGAACGAGTCAGGCCCAACCTCCTCGTCAACCTCGCGCTCCCCTATCAAGACCTGAACCTGATGGACGCCTGCCTGAACGCCGGTGTCAATTACCTGGACACCGCAAACTACGAACCCCGCGATCAAGCCAAGTTTGAGTATCATTGGCAGTGGGACTATCACGACCGGTTCAAGGTGGCCGGCCTGACCGCGCTGCTCGGGTCCGGCTTCGATCCGGGCGTGACCAGCGTCTTCGCCACCTGGATCCGGAAGCACCGCCTGGACACGATCCGCACGCTCGACATCCTGGACTGCAACGGCGGCGATCACGGCCAGGCGTTCGCCACCAACTTCAATCCGGAGATCAACATCCGCGAGGTGACCGCGCCCGCGCGCCATTACCAGGCGGGCGAATGGGTCGAAACCCCCGCGCTGTCGACGCCCCAGCGGTTCGCCTTCGAAGAGGTCGGCGAGAAGACCATGTACCTGATGTACCACGAGGAGCTGGAGAGCCTGGCCAAGCACCTGCCGGAGATCGAGCGCATCCGCTTTTGGATGACCTTCGGAGACGAGTACATCAAGCACCTGACCGTGCTGGAGAATGTCGGCATGACCTCGATCGAGCCGATCACCTATCTGGGCCAGGAGATCGTGCCGCTTCAGTTCCTGAAAGCCGTGCTGCCGGAGCCGTCCACGCTGGGCGTGACCACCAAGGGCAAGACCAACATCGGCGACATCGCGACGGGCACGAAGGACGGTGAGGAGAAGACCGTCTATGTCTACAACATCTGCGACCACGAGGAGGCGTATCGCGAAACCGGCAACCAGGCCGTCAGCTACACCACCGGCGTGCCCGCGATGATCGGCGCGGCCCTGCTGCTGACAAAGCAGTGGGACGGGGCCGGCGTGTTCAACATGGAACAGTTCGACCCCGATCCCTTCATGGACATGCTGAACCGCCACGGCCTGCCATGGCAGGTGAAGGAACTCGATCGGCCGCTCCCCTTCTAATGGAGACCCGCGCCGGCGACCCGGGAGCGTTCGCGCGCTTCGACCTGACCCGCGTGCCCTCCCCCGCCTTCGTGGTGGACGTGGCGAAGGTGGAGGCGAATTGCCGCGTGCTCGCGGATGTGGGCGCGCGCGGCGGGGCCAAGGTGCTGCTGGCGCTGAAAGCCTTCTCCCTATGGCGGCTGGGGGAAGTGATCGGGCGCCACCTGGACGGCACCGCGACCTCGGGCCTGTGGGAGGCGCGGCTGGCGGCGGAGCACTACCGGGGCGAGGTCGCCTCCTATTGCGCCGCCTATCGCTCGGACGAGGAGGTGGAGGAGGTGGCGCGCCTCAGCGACCACGTCATCTTCAACACGCCCGGCCAGCACGACCGTTTCCGCCTGGCGCTGGAGCGCGCGCGGACTGGGGGCGCGGCGTTCGACGTGGGGTTGCGGATCAACCCGGGCTACTCGACCGGCGAGGTGCCCCGCTACGATCCGGCCGCACCGGGAAGTCGACTGGGCTTCCCGGTCGAACAGCTTCGGGCGGAGCATCTGGACGGGGTGAGCGGATTGCACGTCCATTCGCTCTGCGAGCAGGATTTTCCGCCGCTGAAAGCCACCTGGACACACCTCGAGCCGCTCGTCGCTCCCTTTTTCAAATTGCTGAATTGGTTGAACCTTGGTGGTGGGCATCACATCACCCGCGCCGACTATCAGCGGGCCGATCTCGAGGCCTTTCTGCGTGACCTGCGCGAACGGTCCGGCTGTCAGCTCTACCTGGAGCCCGGCGAGGCCGTGGCGCTCGACGCCGGTATCCTGATCGGCACGGTGCTGGACCTTTTTGACAACGCCGGCCCTCAGGCGATCACCGACATCTCCGCGACCTGCCACATGCCCGACGTGATCGAAGCCCCTTATCGGCCGGCGATGCTGAACGATGGAGGCGGTCCGGCGGTGCGGCTGGGCGGTCCCAGTTGCCTGGCCGGCGATGTGATCGGCGACTACGCGCTTCCCGATCCTCATGTCGGTCAGCGCTTCGCTTTCCTGGACCAGGCGCATTATTCCATGGTCAAGACCACCACCTTCAACGGCGTGCCCCTGCCATCGATCTGGCTGTGGGACAGCCGCACGGACGCGCTGGAGGAGGTGCGGAGCTTTGACTGGACGACCTTCCGCGACAGGCTCTCCTGACCGGCCCGGCGACACTTTACACCCCTCGGACCCCCACCTATATGCGTCTCCGCCGCCCCAAGGGGACTTCCCACAACCGTAAGGCGGCCTTGTCCTGCGAACCGTTCCTGGGGGTCCCTTGAGTTGCACCATCATCTTGACGCGCTGGGGCTAGCGACAGCCCTTCGACCCGTTCAGCCGGTCACGCTCGTCCGTCCGCACGCCGCCACGGCGGCGGCGCGGTTCTTTGTCGAGCGCTTTCCCGGCCGTTCGCTCTATGCGGTAAAGGCGAACCCCTCCCCCGATCTGCTGCGCGTGCTGTGGGAGGCCGGCGTCACGCATTACGACGTGGCGTCCTTGGCTGAGGTGCGGTTGGTCGCCGACACGCTGCCGGACGCCACCTTGTGCTTCATGCACCCCGTCAAGGCGCCGGAGGCGATCCGTGAGGCGTATCACGTTCACGGCGTCCGCACGTTCTCGCTCGACACGATGGACGAGCTCCAGAAGATCGCGGAGGCGACCGACCATGCCAGCGACCTGAACCTGCTGGTCCGCATCCGCGTCTCGTCCGATCATTCCAAGCTGAGCCTGGCCGCTAAGTTCGGGTGCGATCCCTATGAGGCGGCGGAGCTTCTGGTCGCGACGCGACAGCTCGCCGACGGCCTGGGCATCTGCTTTCACGTCGGCTCGCAGGCGATGAGCCCGCACGCGTACCAACTCGGCATGGAGCGGGTGCGCGCCGCGATCGTCGCGTCGTCGGTCACCGTGGACATCGTGGACGTAGGTGGCGGGTTCCCGTCGACCTATCCGGGCATGGAGCCGCCGCCCCTCACGCGCTATTTCGACGCGATCCACCGCTCCTTCGAGGACCTGCCGATCTCCTATTCGGCGGAGCTGTGGTGCGAACCGGGCCGTGCGCTGTGCGCCGAATACTCCTCCATCGTCGTGCGGGTGGAGCGTCGCCGCGGCACCGAGCTCTATATCAACGACGGGGCCTATGGCGCCCTGTTCGACGCCGCGCACATCGGGTGGCGGTTCCCCGTCGATCTGCTGCGCGACAGCAACGCCGGACACGTCCCCTTCTCCTTTTACGGCCCCACCTGCGACGACCTCGACCATATGGCTGGTCCCTTCTACCTGCCGGCCGACGTCCAGGCCGGCGACTATCTGGAGGTGGGCATGCTGGGAGCCTATGGCGCGGCCCTGCGCACGGCGTTCAACGGCTTCGGCAGCGAACTGACCGCGACCGTTGAGGATGCACCGATGGCAACCCTGTACGGGCCGGACGAAGCGCCGGCACAGTCCACCGTGACCGCGCTCTTCCCGGGGCGCTGATCGCCTGTTGAGCCATACCGCCTTGTTGCGACCGGCGATCGTGCTGGTCGCCTGGACCCTGGTGATGTGGCTCTGGATGCTCGCGCGGCGCCTGCCGGCGATGGCGGCGCACGGCGTCGCCCCCCGGGATGCCTTGCACACCCGCGATTTGGGCAGCCGCCTGCCATCGGCCGCTCAGGCACCGGTCGACAATTACAACCATCTGCTGGAACAGCCGACGATCTTCTACGCCACCTGCCTGATCGGGGCGCTGGCGGGTGGGGTCGGCTGGGTTGGGCTGGCGCTCGCCTGGGGGTATGTGGTCGTCCGCATCGCCCACAGCGTCTGGCAAGCGGCGGTCGGGCGGGTCAGCGTCCGGTTCGCCCTGTTCGCGGCGTCCACCCTGATGCTGATCGGGTTGGTCGTGCTCGTGGCGCTGCGCCTCTAGCGCGCCAAGCGGCCGACCAGCTCCACATGGGTCGACCAGAGGAATTGGCCGACCGGCCGAACCCAATCGAGCCGCCACCCCGCGCCCGTCAGGACCGCCGCGTCGCGCGCGAAGCTCGCCGGGTTGCAGGCGACATAGGCGATCACGGGCACCTGAGAGCGCGCCAATTCCAGAACCTGCGCCTCCGCCCCGGCGCGCGGGGGATCCAGCACCACCGCGTCGAACGATGCCAGTTCCTGCGCGACCAAGGGGCGCCGGTAGAGGTCGCGCTGCTCCGCTTCGATCGGCCGACCCGCCCGCCGGGCCGCCGACCGCAGCGCCGCCAGCGGGTCGCGGGCCGCCTCGACCGCACGCACCGCGCCCCGGCGAGACAGCGGCAGGGCAAAGGTGCCCAGGCCGGCGAACAGGTCCGCCACCCGCGCGGCCGACCCGACCGTCTCGACGACGCCCTCCACCAGCGCCGCCTCTCCGGCGGCGGTCGCCTGGAGGAAGGCGCCATGCGGCAGCGGAACCGCGATGCCGTCGAAGGAGAATGTCGTCGGCTCCGGCTCCCACAGCACAACGGGCGCGCCGTCCTCCAGAACGGAGAGTCGGGCCAGGCCGTGATCGCGGCCGACTGCGGCGAAGGCGTCCGCCGCTTCCAGACCGTGCCACTTCACCCCGTCCAGCGTTACGGCCACGCCGCTATCGGCGAGCACCAGGTCGACGGCGATCGGCTTGCGCTGTTCGCCGACACGCGCCAGCAGCGCGCGCAACGGGGCGACGAGGGCGAACAGCCGCGGATCGAGCACGGCACAATCGGTCAGATCGACGAGGCGGTGGCTGCGCTCCTCCCGAAAGCCCAAAGTGACGCGCCGCCCCTGGCGCAGCCCGCCCAGGCGCGCGCGCCGTCGGGACCGTGGCGGGGACAGGGCGACGGGGCGCAGCGTGGTCTCCCCGCCTTGCGCGGCCAGTGCGTTGGCGACCCGATCCGTCACAAAGGCCGCGTAATCCTCTTCGAAAAGATGCTGAAGCTGGCACCCACCGCAGCGGGGAAAATGCGGACAGCGCGGCGGATGGTGGCGCGGCCCTGGCTGGACCTCTCCGTCCGCCGACAGCCGGTCGCCGGGCGCGGCGAGCGCGGCGTGCCGGCCTGTCGCGGTGATGCCGTCGCCGCGCGCCGCGACGCGCACGATGGGCTCGCTCACAGACATTCGGCGATGGCGGCGGGCAGGTGGGGCACCAGATCGTCGGCGTGGAACGCGGGACCGGCGAGCGCGGCGGCCCTGGCGTGGAGCCAAACCGCCTGCGTCGCGGCCTCGAAGCCGTCCCCCTGCACCGCCAGCCGGGCCGCCACCGTTCCGGCCAGAACGTCGCCAGTGCCGGCCGTCGACAGCCAACTCGGCCCCGCACCGACCTCGGCCCGACCGTCGGGCGCCGCGACGACGGTGGCCGGGCCTTTGCGAACCACCACCGCACCGCTCTCCCGGGCGAACGCGCGAGCCGCGGTCAGGGCGTCGCGGTCATCGCCGTCGGTCATACGCGCGAACTCTCCCGCGTGCGGAGTGAGGATCGTGGCGGCCGCGCGTGAGCGGACTCGCCGCGCCGCCGCGGAACCGAGCAGGGTGAGCGCGTCGCCGTCGATCACCAGCGGCCGGTCGCTGGCGAGTGCCGTGTCCAGCCGCTCCCGCGCCGCCGCGTCCCGGCCCAGCCCCGGCCCGACCACGGCCGCCGCGATGCGCTCGTCCGTCAGATCGGGCGCACCCACTTGCACGACGAGGGCGTCGGGCCAGCATGGGCCGGCGTCCGGCACCAGCAGGCGCACATAGCCCGCACCCGCCGACAAGGCGGCGCGCGCCGACAAGCGGGCCGCCCCGGACATCGCTCCGCCGATCACGGCGACCAGACCGCGGCTGTATTTGTGCGCGTCCACCGCCGGGGCGTGCAGTCGCGGTCGGCCGAGCCGCGACACCCGGCTGCGAAGCTCCAGTCCGAGACTGTCGAGCAGCAGGGTCCCGCAGCGCTCCAGTCCGGGCAGCAGGACGTGCGCGGGCTTCAGCGCGCCCAGCGCCAGGGTGGCCGTCACCGCGGCCGCCGCCCCCGTGCCGTCGTCGGCGAACAGGCCCGACGGCAGATCGACGGCCAGGCTGAAGTCGGCGTGTTCGACCCGCTCTCGCAACGCCCTGGCCAGCGGAGCGCCGAGCGGGCGGGCGAGGCCGACACCGAACAGGGCGTCCACCAGCACCGGCCGGGGGGCGGCGGCGTCGAGGGGCTGAACCGGCCCGTCCCAGAGCGCCGCCGCCCGGCACGCCAGGTCGGACGTCGGGGCCGCGCCCTGCGCCACCGCCACGTCCAGGCCCCATTCCCGCAGCCGCTTCGCCGCGACATAGCCGTCGCCGCCGTTGTTCCCGGGACCGCAGACCACCAGCACCGATCGCCCGGAGGCGAACCGGCGCGTCTGCGCCGCCACCGCGTAACCGGCACGGTCCATCAGTGTCGCCAGCGGCACGCCCGACGAGCGTTCCGCCGCCGCCATCTCGGCCGCGGTGAGGATCGGATCGCCGAGCGTCACGAACCCGCGATCGTGGCGGGCAGTCGATAGGTGACGCCGCCCAAGCGGACGTCGATCTGCCCGTCCCCTGTCACGCGCACCGTCGCCTCTTCGGCCCCGTCCGCGCTTACCAGGCCGCGGCCGTCGGCCACGATGGTTAGCCGTCGGAAGGCACCGTCCGGTTGCCGCAGCGTCAGCCGGTCCCCCTGCCGCTCCACCGTGCAGTCGAGGTCGAGCGCCGGGCCTGAGCCACAGGCGACCGTCTGACCCACAGCGGCACCAGGCGCGTCCGGCGCGCACGCCGACAAGGCCAGCAGAGGCAGCGCCCACCTCATCCCCGGTGATCCGTGCCGGCCGGCCCGCGCCCGCGGGCGACCACGCGGTCGATCGCACGGGCCAGCCGGCTCGCCACGCGCTCGATGTTCGAGGACGTGGCCAGATGATCCTGCCGCACCTCGATCAGGACCGAGGGCACGCCGGCACCTCGGCCGGAGGGGCCGGTGTGGCGATCCAGCGTCGCGTTAAAGCGCGTTCCCGGATAAGGCTGCTGGTCTCCCACGACCCACCCGTCGCCCTCCAACGCGGCCAGCATCGCCCGGCCGGTGGCCACGTCGCGGTTGTAGAGCACCCCCGCGTCCCAGGGTCGCCGTTCTCCGCCGACCAGGGTGGGGGTGAAGCTGTGCAGGCTGACGATCAGCGCGGGGCTGTGCGCCGACAGCCACCGTTCGACCGTGTGATGGTAGCTGTCGTGCCATCGCGCCAGCCGCTCCTCGGCGGCCTCGGCGGACACGGCGTTTCCGGGAATGGTCGTCCCGTCGCTGAGTGTCGGCAGGGCGGCCGGATCGTCGCGCGCGCGGTTCAGGTCCACCACCAGCCTGGTCACTCGCGCCAGGATGGCACTCGCATTCAGCCGCGCCGCCAGCGCGCGAGTGAGCGCGTCCGTTCCCAGGTCGCTGGCGATATGGCGGGCCATGTCGGCCTCCGCGACGCCCAGCGCGATGCCGTCCGGCACCGACACGCCGGCGTGATCCGCCAGCAGCAGGATCGGCGCATCGCCGTCGATGATCTCCGCCACCCTCACAGCAGAAGACTCGCGCGGACCCAGGCGGCGCGGTCGCGCTGTGCCGCGGCCGTGGCGAGGCGCTCGGCGGCCGCCTGGCTGTCGCACAGGGCGAAACAGGTGGCGCCCGACCCGCTCATCCGGGCGAGCGTCACGCCGGGCGAGGCGACGAGGAAAGCCAGCAGTTCCCCAATGGAGGGGACGAGCGCGACCGCGGCCGGCTGCAGATCGTTGCGCCCCGCCAACGCCGCGGCCAGCGGATCGCCCTCGGCTAGCGGGCCACGATCGGTCCCGTCCCACCGCGCGAACACGTCGGCGGTCGACAACGCCACTCCCGGATTGGCGAGCACGACCGGAGTTCCGACCAAGCCCGCGGCGTCGACCTCGCTCAGCGCGTCGCCCCGGCCCTCCCCTCGGCAGGTCCGGCTCGCCAGGCACGCGGGCACGTCGGCACCCAGCCGTTCCGCCAGTCCGCGCAGGCGGTCCGGCGCGACACCCCCGGCGCGGCGCGCCATCAGTCGCAGCACCGCCGCCGCGTCGGCCGACCCTCCGCCCAGACCGGCGGCGACGGGCAGGTCCTTGTCCAGGTGGAGCGGCGGCGCGTCTCCCCCGAACTCGTCCGCGAAGGCGATCGCCGCCGCGGTGGCGAGGTTGCGCTCTCCCATGTCCAAATGACCGGCGAAATCGCCCGCGATTGAGAGCGACGGGTCGCCTTCAGACCCAATCGTCAAACGGTCGCCCACGTCGGCGAACGCATAGAGCGTCTCGAGCGCGTGATAGCCGTCCGGCCGCCGGCCGCGCACGTGCAGCGCGAGGTTCAGCTTGGCGGGGGCATATTCGGTCGGCAACACGGCCTCTGTCGGCAGGGGTGGAGAGCGCACGCCACACGCCCGGCAATCCCCTGAGGGGACCGCCGGGCGTGGGTCACATGTTGGGATAGTTTGGACCGCCGCCACCTTCGGGCACGACCCAGTTGATGTTCTGGGTCGGGTCCTTGATGTCGCACGTCTTGCAGTGGACGCAGTTCTGCGCGTTGATCTGAAAGCGCGGCCCGGCCTCCTCCTCCACCACTTCGTACACGCCCGCCGGGCAGTACCGGGTCGATGGACAGTCGTACATCGGCAGGTTGTAGTCGATCGGGACCGACGGGTCCTTCAGCGTCAGGTGGACGGGCTGATCCTCCGCGTGGTTGGTGCCCGACAGGAAGACGGACGACAGCCGGTCGAACGTCAGCACGCCGTCGGGCTTCGGATAGTCGATCGCCGGCACCAGATCCTTTCGCCAGAGGCTCTCATGGTCGGGGTGATGGCCCATCGTGAACGGCATCTTCAGCCCGAAATGCTCCGCCCACATGGTGGACCCCGCCAGCATCGTGCCGACGGTGTTGCCGTATTTGTCGGCAAAGGGCTGGGTGTTGCGGACCAGGCGAAGCTCCTCGGCCACCCAGCTGCCGTCGTAGGCGGCCTGATAGGCGTCGAGCCGATCGTGCTCGCGGCCCGCAACGATCGCGTCGAACGCCGCGTCGGCCGCCATCATGCCGGTCTTCTGCGCCGTGTGCGTGCCCTTAATCCGCGGCACGTTCACGAACCCCGCCGAACAGCCGATCAGCGCCCCGCCCGGAAAAGCGAGCTTCGGCACGGACTGGTAGCCGCCATCGTTGATCGCCCGCGCGCCGTAGGACACGCGCTTGCCGCCTTCCAGCAGGTGCCGGATGTCCGGATGCAGCTTCCAACGCTGCATCTCCTGGAACGGCGAGACATATGGATTGGTGTAGCTCAACCACGTCACCAGCCCCAGAGCGACCTGTCCGTTCGCCTGGTGATAGATGAAGCCGCCACCGTTGGTGCCCGGCGTTTCCGACAACGGCCAGCCCTGGGTGTGGATGACGCGGCCCGGCACGTGCTTGTCCGGGGCCACGTCCCACAGCTCCTTGATGCCCAGACCATAGACCTGGGGCTCACAGTCGGAGCGCAGGTCGAACAGCCGCATCAGTTCCTTGGACAGGTGGCCGCGCACCCCTTCGGCGAACAGCGTGTATTTGGCGGTGAGCTCCAGGCCCGGCTGATAGTCGCCCTTGTGCTCGCCATCGCGCGCGACGCCCATGTCGCCGGTCGCCACGCCGGCGACTGCTCCGTTGTCGTCGAACAACACCTCGGCCGCGGCGAAGCCGGGATAGACCTCCACCCCCATCTCGGCCGCCCGCTCACCCAGCCAGCGGCTCAGATTGGCGAGCGAGCAGGTGTAGGTGCCCTCGTTGTTCATGAACGGCGGCAACAGGGCGTGCGGGAACTCGCGGCGCTTCGACTTGGACAGGATCCAGTGGTGGTTCTCCACGACCGGCGTGGCCGCCAGCGGGCAATCCGTGTCGCGCCAGTCGGGCAGCAGCTCGTCCATCGCGCGCGGGTCGATCACGGCCCCCGACAGGATGTGCGCCCCGACCTCCGATCCCTTTTCCAAGACGCAGACGGACAGCTCATGCTCGCGTTCGGCGGCGAGCTGTTTCAGCCGGATGGCGGCGGACAGACCCGCCGGCCCCGCCCCCACGATCACCACGTCGAACGGCATCGACTCCCGCTCGGCCATACACCACGTCCTTTCGTTCCCGCGGTTCGTCGCGGACTGGTCACGGATGGGCGACCTGTTCGCCCGAGGCGGTTGCCTCGTCGCGCGCTCACCGCCTTAAGTGATCATCCATGGCCGGACTTTCCACCACTTTCCAGCCCGTCGGCGAAGCGCGGGTGGCCGCGCTCATAAGAAGCGCGCTGGACTGGTGGTCCGACGCCGGCGTCGACGAAGCGCTGTCGGAGACCCCGACGCCCTGGTCTGGCCGCGCGGCCGCCCCTTCGGTCCAGGCGCGACCGCCAGCGCCTGAACCGACACCCGCACCCCGAGGTGCGGTGGCCGAGGCGTCGGTGACCCGCAGGCCCGCCGACGCCTCGGCTCCTTCGGCCATGCCGGACACTCTGCCGGCCTTTCGCGAGTGGCTGGCAACGGCGGCGCTGCCGGACCTGCCGCCCGGCGGCGTTCGCATTGTCGGGGCTGGGGCGGAGCGGGCGCCGGTGGCTGTCGTTGTCGCGCAACCCATGGCGCGCGACGCTCTTCTGAGCGCCTCCGCGCACCGGCTGCTCGAAGCCATGCTTCGGGCGGTCGGTCTCTCGCTGGAGACGGTGGCGGTTCTGCCCGTGCTCCCCTCCGCCATGGGTCCCCGCCTGCGCGACGAGAGCGCGGCTGGGTGGCGGCCGATCGTGACGCGCCATCTGTCGCTCGTCGGGGCGGAGCGGGCGCTGCTGCTGGGCGATGGGCCCTGCCGCACCCTCCTGGGCGGTCCGGCGGCACGAGCGCGGGGCCGTTGGCACGATGTTAACCATGACGGGGCAAGGCTTAACACCATGGCAAGCTTTGATCTGACCACCCTGCTCGATCATCCCACCTGCAAGGGCGAGGCGTGGGCGGACCTTCTCGCCTTCACCCGGACGCCCGCGTGATCCGCGCCGTCCTCTCCGGCCTGGCGGCGGCGTGGCTGATCGCCGCCACTCCGGCGCGCGCCGGAGACGGGGTTCCCGATCAGCTGAGCGGCGAGGTGGAGGCGACGGCGCGCCTCACCTTCGACGCCCTGGCGCGGCAGGACTGGACCGTGGTGGCCCAGGGACTCGCCGCCCTGCCGTCCGGCCCGCTCAGGCGCTACGCGACGGCCGAATATTATCTCGCGCCGACGTCGCCCCGCGTCGAAGCGGCCGAGTTGTCGGCGCTGTTGTCGGACGGCGCGGACCTGCCGCAGGCGGCGCAGCTCGTCGATCTGGCGGTGCGGCGCGGCGTGACGGCGCTGCCGAGCCTGCCGACCGCCCAACCGTTTTCCTCTCGCGGCTATCCGGGTCGTCGCAACGAGCCGCGCTCGGTCACCGCACTCGACCCCGCCTCCTCCGATCTGGAGGAACAGGTCCGCCTGCTGGTGCAGGACGACCGCTCGGCCGAGGCGGAAGCGTTGGTGGAGGGCGCACGGGGCTGGCTGTCGCCCGACGCGCTCGCACAGCTTCTCACCCGCGTCGGTTGGTCGTGGTACATCGTGGGCGACGACGTCGCGGCCGCGCGTCTCGGCCGCGATGCCAGCGCGCAGACGGGCGAATGGGCGGCGCAAGGCGACTGGCTGACCGGGCTGGCCGGTTGGCGATCGCGCGACTGCAAGGGGGCGCTGGCGGGCTTTGGCCGGCTGGCCGCGCGCGCGACCGATCCGGAACTGCTGGCGGCCGGCAACTACTGGCAGGCGCGCGCCGCCATCGCCTGCGGGCAGCCGCAGAACGCGACGCCCCTGTTCCGCGCGGCCGCGCGGACGGACGAGACCTTCTACGGCCTGATCGCCCGCGCGGCGCTGGGCGTGGCGGACATCGGCGATCCGAAGGCCGCGGACGTCAAGACCGCGTGGAGGCACCTGTCGTCGCGCGACAATGTGCGACTGGCCGTGGAACTGCTGGAGATCGGGCAGGAAGAGCGCGCCGACGCCGCGCTGCGGTGGCAGGCACGGCTGGGCGGACGGGAGGATTATGACGACCTGATCGTCCTGGCGGGCGCTCTGGGCCTGCCGCGCGTGCAGATGTGGCTGGGCGCCAACGTTCCGCCCGGTGCCGTCGTGCGGTCCGCCGCCCGCTTTCCCGCGCCCGACTGGACGCCGGACCGGGGGTGGCGGGTGAACCGGTCGCTCGTCTTTGCCCACACCCTGCAGGAATCGAACTTCCGCCACGACGTGCGCTCCGCCGCCGACGCGCGCGGCCTGATGCAGCTGCGGCCGATCGCGGCGCGCGACATCGATCAGCAACGCGGGTTCACCGTCGGCCTCGGCGACCTCTACGATCCGGTCACGAACCTGGAATATGGCCAAAGCTACCTCGAACGGCTGCGAGACTTGTCGGACAGTCAGGGACTGCTGCCCAAGGTGATCGCCGCTTACAACGCCGGTCCGACGCCGCTCGGCCGGTGGAACGCCAAGCCGGATCTTCAGGGCGATCCGCTGCTGTGGATCGAATCGATCTCCTATCGCGAAACGCGGGCCTATGTCCCGACCGTGCTGCGCAACTTCTGGATGTATGAGGGCAGCGGGCGGGACGGCCGGGGCAGCCGCGAGGCCCTGTCGCAAGGGCTGTGGCCGCGTTTTCCCGGCCTGCCGGGGCCGGTCGCGGTTCGCCTGACCGCCGATGGGCGGGCCGAGGCCACCGCGCTGGCCAGCGCGGGCGGCGGAACGCGCTCGGCCAACTGACACCCAGCACCTGCGTTCTTGCTATGTTCCAGCGGGTCTGACAGTGTTCGGCCATGGTCGCTCAGCCACCACGCCCGCCGGAACCCGGCAGGGGCACCGACTCCAGCGCCACCAGCGCGCGCTTCGGCCTGCCCAGCCGCTCGCCCGACGGCGACTGGCTGGATGAGCGGGAGGGGCTGGACGAGCGCCCCGCGCGCCTGAAGACCTGCGTCACCGTCGAACGGCCGCGCACGATCCTCAGCCGCAACACCTCGCCCGATATCGGCTTCGATCGCGCGATCAATCCCTATCGCGGTTGCGAGCATGGCTGCGTCTATTGCTACGCCCGGCCCACTCACGCCTTCCACGACCTCTCGCCCGGCCTCGACTTCGAGTCGCGCCTGTTCGTCAAGCCGAACGCCGCCCTGCTGCTCCGGCGAGAGCTGGCAAGGCCAGGCTACGATCCGCAGCCGATCGCGCTCGGTTCCAACACCGACTGCTTCCAGCCGATCGAGCGCGACTGGCGGATCACGGACGGCGTGCTGGAGGTGCTGGAGGACGCCTGCCACCCGGTCGTCATCACCACCAAATCCGATCGCGTGCTGGACCAACTTCCCCGCCTTACCCGCATGGCGGCGCGCGATCTGGTCGGCGTCAGCATCAGCGTCACCGCGCTCGACCCGACCATCGCCCGCCGGCTGGAACCTCGCGCGGCCACGCCTCCCCGGCGGCTGCGAGCGATCCGCCTGCTGGCAGAGGCCGGCGTGCCGGTGCAGGTGTCGGTCAGCCCCGTGATCCCCTTCGTGACCGACCACGAGCTCGAGGCCGTGCTGGAGGCGGCCTCGCAAGCTGGCACGCGGCGGGCCACCATGATCCCGGTGCGGCTGCCCCACGAGGTCGCGCCGCTCTTCCGCGAGTGGTTGGCGCGCCACCACCCCGATCGCGCCGACCGGGTGATGCACACGATCCAGGCCATGCGCGGTGGCCGCGACAACGACTCCCGCTTCGGTCACCGGATGCGGGGCGAAGGGGTGTGGGCGGACCTGCTCAGGCGCCGCTTCCGCCTGGCCTGCCGTCGCTTCGGGCTGGAGGGGGAGCGGCTGGAACTGGACCGGGGGCAGTTCCGCGCACCGACGCCCGACGGGCAGATGCGGTTGCTCTAACGGCTCAGCAACGCGGCACCCTTAGTCGAACCGAAAATCGGCCCAGCGTTGCCGCAGTTCCGTCTTCAGCAACTTGCCCGTCGCGGTGTGCGGCAGGTCCTCGACCGTGCGGATCGCGTCCGGCAGCCACCATTTGGCGACGCGGTCGGCCAGGAAGCGGCTCAGCTCGTCGGGGTCGACGGTGGCACCCGGCTTCGGCACGATCAGCAGCAGCGGCCGCTCTCCCCATTTCGGATGCGCGATCCCGATCGCCGCGGCTTCGGCGACGAGCGGGTGCCCGACGGCGGCGTTCTCCAATTCCACCGAGCTGATCCACTCGCCGCCCGATTTGATCACGTCCTTGGACCGGTCGGTGATCTGCATCGTGCCGTCGGGGTGGATGACCGCGACGTCGCCCGTGTCGAACCAGCCGTCCACGTCCACCGCGTCGGCCGCGGCCTTGAAGTAGCGCCGGATAACCCAGGCGCCCCGCACCAGCAGGCGGCCGGAGCTGGTGCCGTCGCGCGGCTGCGGCGTCCCGTCCTCGTCCACCACCTTCAGTTCCGTGCCGAAGGGCACCTTTCCCTGGCGGCTCTGCTGCGCCACCCGCTCGGCCATTGAGAGGTCATGCCAATCGGGTCCCGGCGCGCCCATCGTGCCGATCGGAGAGGTCTCCGTCATGCCCCAGGCGTGGTTCACGCGCGCGCCCATCGTCATGATCCGCTCGATCATGGCGGGCGGCGCGGCCGATCCGCCGATGGTGACGACCTGCAGGTGCCGGGGCGCGGCACCGCCGGCGTCCATATGGGCGAACAGGCTCAGCCACACCGTCGGAACGCCGGCCGAATGGGTCACCCCCTCGCTGTTCATCAGCTCGGCCAGCACGGCGGGTTCGTTGACCGCCGAGAACACGAACTTCAGCCCCACCGCCGCCCCGGCGAAGGGCAGGCCCCAGGCGGCCGCGTGAAACATCGGCACGACCGGCAGGGCGACGCTGGCGTTCGACAGACCGAACTCGTCCGGCTGAAGCTCGGCCATCGCGTGCAGCACGGTCGACCGATGCTCGTACAGCACTCCCTTGGGGTTCCCGGTCGTGCCGCTGGTGTAGCACAGCATGCACGGATCCCGCTCGTCGCCGTCGACCCAGGCATAGTCCGCGTCCCCCTGGGCCAGCAACGCGTCCCAATCCTCCTGTCGGTCGAAACACACGAAGTGCTTGACGGTCTCGAACCGCTCACGCAGTTCCTCCACGATCGGGGCGAAGGCTGCGTCGTACAGCAGGACGCGGTCTTCGGCGTGATTGACGATGAAGACGATCTGGTCGGCGAACAGGCGCGGGTTGATCGTGTGCACCACGCCCCCCATCCCAATAGTGCCGTACCACGCCACCAGATGCCGATCGTGGTTCATCGCCAATGTCGCCACGCGATCGCCGCGGCCCACACCCAGCCGCTCCAGGGCCGAGGCCAGCCGTCGGGCGTCGCGCGCGACCCCCGCCCAATCACTGCGCGTGGTCGACCCGTCGGCCCAGCGCGACACGATCTCTCGCCCGCCATGTTCGCGCGCGGCATGATCCAGCAGGTGGGTGACGCGCAACGACCAGTCGCTCATGGAACCCAGCATCGGCTTTTCCCCTCGGTGGCCCTTCGTGGCCTTGGAGCGGAGCGTAACGATGTTCGGCGCGTCGTCAAAAGGCCGCGTCGGGTCGGACCGTCAGACCGCCTGTGGCCGGGCGCGGGTGCCGGCGCGCGCTTCGCCGGCGGCGAGACCGGGAATGGCCGCGATCGCCTCGACGGTGTCCACCGTCAACAGCCAGTCGTCACCCAAGCTGAGGCCCCGCTCTCCATGGTCGCCCGCATCGACCCAAAGGATCAGTTCGCCCCGCCCGCCCCGCTTGTCCGACAGGAGCGCCGCCAGCGCCTCGACAGCCTGTGCGGTGTTCGCGCGCACCTCCAGCCGCAGGGCAGACTGGTTCGCCAACCGCTCCAGTGCTTCGGCCCGCCGAACCGAGATGCGAGGGGCTTCGTCCGCGCCGCGTCGATCGAGCTCGACGTCTAGAATCAGGCACGCTCCCTCCTTGGCCGCGCGGACCAGCACCGGTGCCGCGTCCTGGTCGAAACAGGTGGCAGTGTATTGGCCGCTGCCGTCCGACAGGGTCAGCATCAGGAAACGTCGGCCACCGCGGGTGTCGCGCCAACGCGCCTCCTCGACCAGCGCCGCCGTGACAGCGGCCACCCGCCGGCCGTCCGTCGGGACGGACATCGCCATCAGCTCCGCGTAGGATCGGCCGCGCCGCGCCTGGATCAGCGGGCGATAGCGGTCGACGGGATGGCCGCTGAGATAGAACCCAAATGCGGTCTTCTCCGCCTCCATCCGCTCGGCGGGAGTCCATGTGCCCCCGCCACTTCGAGGACGGGCGAGCACCGGGACGGCGACATCGGCCGCCCCGAACAGCCCCCCCTGCCCGCTCGCCCGGCTGGCGGTCGACGACTGAGCCAGGGCCAGCATCGGCTCGGCCAGGCCGAAGGCGGTGGCCCGATCCGGCTCCAGGGCGTCGAAGGCGCCCGCCCCCGCCAACGCTTCGATCTGGCGCTTGTTGAGGAGCTGGGGGTCCACGCGCGCCGCGAAATCGTCGAGCGACGCGAAGGGTCCGTTCGCCGCCCGCTCGGCTACCACGCCCGCCATCGCCTTCTCGCCCACACCCTTGAGCGCGGCGAGCCCGTATCGAACCGCCAGGCCACCGTCCGCCTGTTCCACCGCGAAGCCGCTGTCCCCCCCGTTCACGCACGGCGGCAGGACGGCGACGGGCGTGCGGCGCAAATCCTCGACGAAGATCGCCAGTTTCTCGGTCTGCGCCAGTTCGAATTGCATGGACGCGGCGAAGAACTCGGCCGGGTGGTGCGCCTTTAGCCACGCGGTCTGATAGGCGAGGAGCGCATAGGCCGCGGCGTGCGACTTGTTGAAGCCGTAGCCGGCGAACTTGTCGATCAGGTCGAACAGGGACGACGCGGTGCGGGCATCGATCCTTCGTTCGGCACAGCCATCGACGAAGCGCTGGCGCTGGGCGTCCATCTCCGCCTGGATCTTCTTGCCCATGGCGCGGCGCAGCAGGTCCGCTTCGCCCAGCGAATAGCCGGCCAGAACGCGGGCCGCCTCCATCACCTGCTCCTGATAGACGAAGATGCCGTAGGTCTCGCGCAGGATGGGTTCCAGCAGCGCGTGGGGATAGGCGATCGCCTCCGACCCGTTCTTGCGCGCGCCAAAGGACGGGATGTTGTCCATCGGGCCGGGACGATAGAGGGACACCAGCGCGATGATGTCCCCGAACGCGGTCGGCTTCACGCTGGCGAGCGTGCGGCGCATCCCTTCCGATTCCAGCTGGAACACGCCAACCGTTTCGCCGCGCTGAAGGAGGTCGTAGACGGCCGGGTCGTCGAGTGTGAGCGAGGCGAGGTCCAGCGCGACGCCGCGATCCGCCAGCATGGCGACCGCCCGGTCGAGCACGGAGAGCGTCTTCAGTCCCAGGAAATCGAACTTCACCAGCCCGGCGGCTTCCACCCATTTCATGTCGAACTGGGTCACCGGCAGGTCGGACCGCGGGTCGCGATAGAGCGGGACCAGCTCGTGCAGCGGGCGGTCGCCGATCACCACGCCCGCCGCATGGGTGGAGGAATGGCGCGGCAGCCCCTCCAGCCGGCTGGCGAGATCGAACAGCCGGCGCGTCCCGGCGTCGGTGCGGTAGTCCTGCGCCAGCTCGCCGACGCCGTTCAGCGCCCGCTTCAGGTCCCAGGGATCGGTCGGATGGTTCGGCACCAGCTTCGCGAGCCGGTCCACCTGACCATAGCTCATCTGCAGGACGCGGCCCGTGTCCTTCAGGACGGCGCGCGCCTTCATGGTGCCGAAGGTGATGATCTGCGCCACCTGGCCGCGCCCGTATTTGTCCTGGACATAGCGGATCACGTCGCCGCGGCGGGTTTCGCAGAAGTCGATGTCGAAATCCGGCATCGACACGCGTTCCGGGTTCAGAAAACGCTCGAACAGCAGGCCGAACTCCAGCGGATCGAGGTCCGTGATCGTCAAGGCCCAGGCGACCGCCGATCCGGCCCCTGACCCGCGCCCCGGTCCGACAGGGATGCGGTTCGCCTTGGCCCATTGGATGAAGTCCGCGACGATTAGGAAATAGCCGGCGAAGCCCATGGAGGTGATGACGCTCAGCTCGAACTCCAGCCGCTCGGCATAGAGGTCCGGGACACCGCCGGGCAGACGGCGGGCCAGACCGTCCCGCGCGGCCAGGCGCAGCTGTTCCATCTCGGCCGCCGCGTCGCCCGCCAGGCTGGGCAGGATCGGCGCGCGAGTGGGCGCGGCGACGGCGCAGCGCCGGGCAAAGGTGACGGTGTTGTCGATCGCCTCGGGCACGTCGGCGAAGATTGCGGCCGCGTCGATCGCCGGCTTGACCCACCGGTCCGGCAGGCTGCGCGTCCGATCCGCCACATCGAGGTAGGAGGACGAGGCGATGCACAGCATCGTGTCGTGCGCTTCGTGGAAGTCGGCATCCGGAAAACAGGCGGGGATGGTGCCGATCAGCGGCAGCTCATTTTGGTCGGTCAGCGACAGCAGGCCCGCCTCCGCCTCGCGCTCGCCCACCTCGCCGCAGCGGCTGAGCTCGACATAGAGACGGCCGGGGAACAGCGTGATCAGGCGCTCCAGATACGCGGCGGCGGCCGTATCCTGTCCGTGCGTCAGCAGGCGCGACACCGCGCCCTCGCCACCCGCCGTCGTGGCGAGCAGCCCGTCCGTGCCGATCTCAGCCAGCTGATCGAAGGTGACGTGCGCGTCCCACGCGTCAGGGCGATCGAGGTGTGCGGCCGACACCAGGCGGCACAGCCGGCCATAGCCGCCTTCGTCCTGCGCGTAGAGGGCGAGCCAGTCGATGTCCGGCCGCTCGCCTGACCGGTCGGGCCGTGCGACTGCCAGCAATGCGCCGATTATCGGCTGCACTCCGGCTTTCAGGCACGCCTCGCTGAACGCCATCGCGCCGTACAGCCCGTTGCGATCGGTGATCGCCATCGCGGGAAAGCCGCGCTTGGCCGCCAGTTCCGCCATCGCCTTGGGCTGGATAGCGCCTTCCAGCATGGAATAGGCGGAGAGCACGCGAAGGGGGACGTAGGCGACTGGCACGGCCCAACCTTAGCGCATGGCGCTGATTCGCACAGGTCCCGACTCCCGGCGAAGGCGCGAAACAGCCGTGACCTTTACTGCAAGCGACCCTCGTGCAGGCGCACGAGGCGGTCCATGCGTCGCGCCAGCCGCTCGTTGTGAGTCGCCACCAGCGCCGCGGACCCTTGCGCCCGGACCAGCTTCAAGAACTCGTCCAGCACCACGTCGGCGGTCTGTTCGTCCAGATTGCCCGTCGGCTCGTCGGCCAGCACCAGCAGCGGCGCGTTCGCCAGCGCGCGGGCGACGGCGACGCGCTGCTGCTCGCCGCCCGAAAGCTGGCTGGGGCGGTGGGTCAGGCGGCGGCCCAGGCCCAGGGTCGTCAGCAGCTCGCCCGCGCGGCGCTCCGCCTCCGGTCGCTCGCCGCCGGCGATCAGCAGCGGCAGCACGACGTTCTCGCGCGCGTTGAAGTCGGGCAGCAGGTGGTGGAACTGATAGACGAAGCCCAGCCGCTCACGCCGCACCCGCGTGCGCTCGTCCGCGTCCAGGCGCGCAACCTCTTCGCCCCCGATCGCGATCGAGCCTTCGAAGCCGCCCTCCAGCAGTCCGACCGCTTGCAGCAGCGTCGACTTGCCCGATCCGCTGGGGCCGAGCAGCGCCACGATCTCTCCCGGCACGACGGTCAAGTCGACGCCGCGCAGCACCTCGATCCGCTCGCCGCCCTGTTCGAAGGTGCGTCGCACATCGGCGAGGCGCAGGACCGCGTCATTCATAGCGCAGCACCTGGACGGGATCGGTGCCCGCCGCCTTCAGGGCCGGGTACAGGGTCGCCAGAAAGCAGAGCAGCAGGCTGACGAGCACGATCGCGGTCACCTCCGCCGGATCCGTCCGGCTGGGCAGCTCGCTCAGGAACCGGATGGACGGGTCCCACAGGTTCTGGCCGGTCAGAAATTGGATGGCGTTGATGATCCCCTGGCGGAAGAACAGGAAGACGAAGCCCAGCACGACGCCCAGCGCGGTGCCGATCAGACCGATCGTCGAACCCACGGTCACGAAGATGCGCGTCAATCCGCTGCGGGTGGCGCCCATGGTGCGCAGGATGGCGATGTCGCGGGTCTTCGCGCGCACCAGCATGATGAGCGACGACAGGATGTTGAACGCCGCGACCAACACGATGATCGACAGCACGATGAACATCGCCACCCGCTCGATCGCCAGCGCCTCGAACAGTTCGGAGTTCATGGACTGCCAGGTGGCGATCACCGCGCGGCCCGCGATCTTGGGAGCCAACGGCGCCAACGTGTCGCCGACGGTCTCGGCGTCCGTCGTCGTAACGCGGATCATGCCGACCTCGTCGCCCATCAGCAGGAAAGTCTGGGCGTTGGCGAGCGGCATGACGACATAGGCGCTGTCGAACTGGAACACGCCGACCTCGAAGATCGCGACGATCGGATAGCTGACGATGCGCGGCACGGTGCCGAACGGTGTCGTCTGCCCTTCCGGAGAGATCAGGCTGATCGACTCGCCCACCCGCAGGCCGCCCAGCTGTTCGGCCAGTCGGCTGCCGATCGCGACGCCGTCGCGCCCCGCCTTCAGGTCGGCGAGCGACCCGCCCACGATCTTCGTGTTCAGCGAGGGCGAGGACAGGATGTCGGGCACCCGCATCCCACGCAGCAGGACCGGCGCGTTGCGGTCGCCGTGGCTGGCGAACAGCGGCGTGTCGATCAGCGGCACCGCTTCGGTGACGCCCGGCGTGGCCTTGGCTTCCGCCAGCACCTCGCGCCAGTCGGCCAGGCGGCCACCATAGCCCTGCACCACGGCGTGCCCGTTCAGGCCCACAATTTTGTCGATCAGGTCCGCGCGAAAGCCGTTCATCACGCTCATCACGATGATCAGCGCGCCGACGCCCAGCATCACGGCCACCAGGCTGATCCCAGCCACCAGCGCGATGAACGCCTCTCCCTTTCCCGGCAACAGGTAACGCTTGGCGATCATGCGCTCGTAACGGGAAAGGATCATGGGGTCGTTTCGGTGAGAGGCGAGAAGGGCCGCGCGGTCCCTAGGGCCGCGCGCGCCGATGGGCAACGGGGAGTGGCTGTTGCACGATGAACACAGCCTGGAGCAAATCGGCAGCTGCCGGGAACTTCGCGCATGACAAGGGGCCGAAGCCGAGCCTAGCGTGAGCCATCAACCGGCCATGGCCGGGTTCAGGGATCCGGTCGCGGGTCCGAATGGGCAGGCGTCAACGCGTCGCCCACGCGCCGGGGGGACGCGGGTCCGCGACTGGCAAACGAAGGCTGGGGATGCCCTCGTCACGCACGGGAACCCGGTCCGCATGGCGGGCCGGGTTCTTGGCACGAGCGGTCACGCCGCCGCGCCATTTGCCTTTTGGTAATCCGTACGCGCGCACGGTCGAGCCATGTTCCCGTTCAAACTCGCGTCGATCTTCCGCAGCCGCTGGATCGCGCTGTTCTTCGCGGCCAACATTCTGTGGTTCGCCGACGATGTGGTGACATCGAGCGCGCCATCCAGCGACGCGCCGACCTCCGACGAAAGCGCCCAATTGAAAGCCCTGGCCGCGGATCGGGAGGCGAGACTGGCGCAAGTCGTCCGGGATCGGGAGTGAGGCGGTAAGTCGACCGGGCGGATACCGCCGACCGAACCCCGCCTCACGCTTTGCTCACATCAGGCGGCTCTGCCGCACGGCGGCCGCGATGAAGCTGGCGAACAGCGGGTGCGGCGCGAACGGTTTCGAGGTCAGTTCCGGGTGGTACTGGACGCCGATGAACCACGGATGGTCGGTCCGCTCCACCACCTCTGGCAGCGATCCGTCGGGCGACAGTCCGGAAAAGACCAGCCCAGCGCCTTCCAGGGCGTCGCGATAATGGACATTCACCTCATAACGGTGGCGATGGCGTTCTCGGATGTCCGTGGCGCCGTAGATCTCGGCCGCCACCGATCCGTCGGCCAGCACCGCCGGGTAGGCACCCAAGCGCATCGTCCCGCCCAGCTCGCCATCGGCCGCGCGGCTCTGCAACCCTTCCGCCGACATCCATTCGGTGATCAGCCCGACCACCGGTTCGGCCGAAGGTCCGTGCTCCGTCGTGCCGGCGTCCGCGATGCCGGCCAGGTTCCGGGCCGCCTCCACGCAGGCCATCTGCATGCCGTAACAAATGCCGAAGAACGGCACGCGCCGCTCGCGCGCGAACCGGACCGACGCCAGCTTGCCCTCAGACCCGCGCTCTCCAAAGGCGCCCGGCACCAGGATCGCGTGCAGCGGTTCCAGCCGCGCCGCGATCCGGTCGTCCGACGCTTCGAACAGCTCCGCGTCGATCCAGTCGACCTTCACGCGCACGCGGTTCGCCATCCCGCCATGGACCAGCGCTTCGTTCAGCGATTTGTAGGCGTCGGGCAGCCCCACATATTTGCCCACGACGCCGATCGTCACTTCGCCCTCCGCGTGGGTCAGGCTGGCCGCGACTTCGCGCCAGCGGGTCAGGTCGGGGCGCGGGGCGCCCTCGATGCCGAACGCTTTGAGCACCTGATCGTCCAGCCCCTCGCCGTGATATTGTTCCGGCACGGCATAGATGGACGGAGCGTCCAGGGCGGCGATCACGGCGTCGGGTCCGACGTTGCAGAACTGCGCGATCTTGCGCCGCTCCCCATCCGGCAGGGGCTGTTCCGATCGGCAGACGAGCACGTCGGGCTGGATGCCCAAAGACGTGAGTTCGCGCACGGAATGCTGCGTGGGTTTCGTCTTCAACTCGCCCGCCGCCGCGATGTACGGCACCAGGGTCACATGGATCGACACGGTCTGGCCGCGGCCCAGCTCGTTCCGCAGCTGGCGGATCGCCTCCATGAACGGAAGGCTCTCGATGTCACCCACCGTCCCGCCGATCTCGCACAGCACGAAATCCAGGTCGTCGATGTCGGCCAGCGTGAACTGCTTGATCGCGTCGGTGACGTGGGGGACCACCTGCACGGTCGCCCCCAGATAGTCGCCGCGACGCTCTCGCGCGATGATGTCGCGATAGACCCGCCCCTGGGTGACATTGTCCGACTGGTGCGCGGCGACGCCCGTGAAGCGTTCGTAATGGCCCAGGTCCAGGTCCGTCTCCGCCCCGTCGTCGGTGACGTAGACCTCGCCGTGCTGATAGGGGCTCATCGTCCCGGGATCGACGTTCAGATACGGGTCGAACTTCCGGATGCGGACCCGATAGCCGCGCGCCTGAAGGAGGGCGGCGAGCGACGCCGCCATGAGACCCTTGCCGAGCGAGGAAACCACGCCGCCGGTGATGAAAATGAACCGCGCCATGGGAGGAGGGGCTTAAGCGAGAGGGCCTGGGCGCGGCAAGGGCGGGACTCGTCGCCGACGACCGCCTTTCCCGAAGCTGCGTAGCGCCGCTATTGCGCGACGGGCACTCCGCCCTCCTGCGGCGCGGCCGGAGGGGTCGCGGGAGCGCTCTGCGGCGCCGGCGTCGCTGGACGGGCCAAACTGGTGTCGATGCTGCTCGCCGGCGCGGCGCGGAACGAGGCGTAGGCCGCCAGTCCGATGCACATGGCGACGAACGCGATCGCCAGGAAGGTGGTCGCGCGCGTCAGGAAGTCGGCCGCTCCGCGCGCCGACATCAATCCCGACGGGCTGCCTCCCATGCCCAGCGCTCCCCCTTCCGAACGCTGCATCAGGATCACGGTGACGAGCGCCGCGGCGATGATCGCGTGGACAACGAGGAGGAAGGTGTAGAGCATGATGGGATCTCGTGGGCAGCCGGACGGCGTCCGCCCCTAGCCGTTCGACGTCGCGCGTTCAACCGCGCCGGCCGCTTCGACGATCCCACGCAGCGTGTCCGCCGTCAGGCTGGCCCCGCCGACCAGCGCCCCGGCCACGTCCGGCAGCGACAGGAGGGCGGCGGCGCTGTCGGCCTTGACCGATCCCCCATACAGGATCGGCACCGCCGCCCCGCCCCGCTCCGCCAGGACGGCGCGGATGTGTCGGTGCATCGCGGCCACCTGATCCGGTCCCGCGCTGCGCCCGGTGCCGATCGCCCAGACGGGCTCGTAGGCGACGACGACCGCGTCGAGCGCGTCCGGCAGCGATCCCGCCAACTGCGCGGCCACGATCCCGTCCGCGTCGCCCCCGTCGCGCTGAGCCTCGGTCTCGCCCACGCACACGACGACCTCCAGCCCCGCGGCCAGAGAGGCGATCGCCTTGCGTCGGACCAGGGCGTCGGTCTCGCCCTGATCGGCGCGCCGTTCGGAATGGCCCAGGATGGCGAAGCGCGCGCCGGCGTCGATCAGCATGGCGGGCGACACGCAGCCGGTGTGCGGCCCGGCGTCGCAGACATGCGCGTCCTGGGCGCCGATCACCACGTGCTCGACCCTCCGGCTCGCCTCGTGCAGCAGCGTCACGGGCGGTGCCACGGCGACGCGGACTCCGGGGTGCGCCGTCGCCAGACGCTCGATCGCATCGAGTTCCACCAGGTCGGCGACTAGGCCGTTCATCTTCCAGTTGCCGGCGACGATGGGCCGGTCGCGTCCGAGAGCTTGCATGCCCCGCTGCCTAGGCGCGCCGGGTGCGCTCGCCAAGCCGCGATTGCGCCGCGCGGGGTGGCTGGGTAAGGCACCGCCCACCCGCCGTTCCCGCAGGACCCCCGATACATGCTCCGTCTGATCCGTCGCATGCTGGACTCCAAGGTGGGGGTGTGGGTCGCCCTCGCCTTCGTCGTGTTCGTCGGCCTGGCGTTCGCTGCGGCCGACCTGTCGGGGCAGATGGCGTCCTTCGGCACCTCGGTCGGCGGCGACAACGGCGCGCTCACGGTCGGCGACCGCGAGGTGGACGAGGCCGAGATGCGCCAGCGTGTCCAGGACGGCTATCGGGCCGCGAGCGCGCGACAGCCCGAACTCGACCTCGCCAGCTTCGTGCGCGGCGGCGGTTTCGAGGCGACGGTGGACCGGGTGCTGAACGCGGTCGGCCTGGAGCAGTTCGCGTTGCGGAACGGCTTGGCCGCCGGCAAGCGCCTGGTGGACGGCGAGATCGCCAGCACGCTGTCCTTTCAGGGTGCCGGTGGCCGTTTCGACGAGACGGCGTTCCGCCGCCTGCTGGCCGAGAACGGGCTGACCGAGACGGACTTGCGCGACGACATCCGCAACGGTCTGCTGACCCGCCAGCTGCTCGCACCGGTCGCCACCGACGCTTTCGTCCCGCCGTCGATCGCGCGGCGATATGCCCAGCTGAGCCTGGAAAGCCGGGCGGGGTCGCTCGCCACCATTCCGGCGTCCGCCATGGCCGCCGGTGCGCCGCCCAGCGCCGCAGAGGTGACGGCGTTCTACCGCCGCAACCTGGCGCGCTACACCGTTCCAGAACGGCGCGTGCTGCGGCTCGCCCGCTTCGGCAAGGACACCGTGGCCGCCAAGGCGGTGCCGAACGACGCCCAGGTCGCCGAGTATTTCCGCGCCAACGCCGACCGGTTCGGCGCCAGCGAACGGCGCGACATTACCCAGGTGACCTTCTTTGACCAGGCGACCGCGGAGGGGTTCGCGCAAAAGGTGCGCGGCGGCCAGGCGATCGTGGCGGCGGCGAAGACGGCGGGGCTGCAGCCGCTCGTCATCCGCGACCAGGATCGCGCCGCCTACGCCCGAAACGCGGGAGAGGCGGCGGCCGCGGCCGTGTTCGGCGCCGCCGAAGGCACCTTGCTCCCCCCGGTCCGATCGCAGGGCGGCTTCATCGTCGCGCGGGTGGACGGCGTGACCCGTCGCCCGGCGCAGACCCTCGCCCAGGCGCGCGACACAATCGTCCAGGAGCTGACCGCCGAACGCTCGGCCAGCCTGCTGAGCGAGCTGGACGCCCGCATCTACGAACGCGTGTCCGACGGCGATCCCCTGCCCGATATCGCTCGGGCGGAGGGGCTGACGCTGGACACCACGCCGCCGGTGACCGCCGCCGGCGCGAACCCGGACGCGCCGGCGGCCGCCCCGGTCCTGCCACCGGCCATCGCGCAGCGGCTGGCGCAGATGTCGGCGGAGGACGACCCGATCGTCGACACGCTTGTTCCAGACGAGCAGTTCTTCATCGCCGATGTGGAGCGCGTCGTGCCGGCCGCCCCGCGTCCCCTGGACACCATCCGCGCGCGGGTCGCGGCCGACCTGGTCGCCGATCGTCAGCTCGCCGCGGCCCGCGCGGTCGCCGACGCGATCATCGCGCGGGTCAATCGCGGCCAGACCTTGTCGCAGGCGGTGGCCGCCGCCGGCGTTCGTCTGCCCGCCGTCCAGCCGATCCGCGCCAGCCGGCAGGAGCTGGAGGCCGCGCAGCAGCAGGTGCCGCCGCCGATCGCGCTGATGTTCGCCATGGCGCCTGGAACCGCCAAGCGGGTCGCGGCACCCGCAGCGGCCGGCTACGGTGTCGTCGCCTTGACGACCGTCACGCCCGGCGAAGCGGCCAAGGCTCGGACACTGGCGACCCAGCGCCGCCGCCAGCTCTCGTCCGAACTGGGTGACGAATATGGGCGGCAGTTCGCGCTCGCCGCCCGCAAGGCCGTGGGCGAGACCCGCGACGAGGCCACCCTGGCGAAGCTGCGCGGAGAGCTTGCGGGCGGTGCCGCCGCTCCGCAGTGACGCCCGGGCCCGCCGCCGCGCCCGCTGAGTTCGTCCGGCGCACGCGCATCGCGGACACGGAAACCACCATCTCGGCCGCGGTCAAGCTGATGCGGTCGGATCGCGGCGACTTCCTGTTGGAGTCCGTCGAAGGTGGGGAGAGCTGGGCACGCTACAGCCTGCTCGGCCTGGCCCCCGACCTTGTGTTCCGCGCGACGGGGGACCGGGCGCAGATCAACCGCGATTGGCTGACCGATCGTGAGGCGTGGCGGGACTGCGATGGCCCAACCCTCCCCGCCTTCCGCGCGCTCCTTTCCAGCATTCGAACGGACGTGCCGGACGACCTGCCGCCGGCGCTCGCCTGCCTGGTCGGTTATTTCGGGTTCGAGGCGCTGGGGCTGGCCGAGCGGCAGGTGCGGGCGGTCGATAGGGGGCTGGGCCTGCCCGACCTGTTCTTCGTGCGGCCGACCGTGCTGCTGGTGTTCGACCGGTTGGCCGACCGGCTGCACCTCGTGGCCCCCCTCTGGCCGGACGCGAGCGGAGCCGAGAGTGGGCGCACCCTGGCCGACGAGCGTCTGGACGAGGTGGAGCGCCTGCTGGACGGTGCCGTCCGCCACAATCCAGCGGGGGCGACGGTCGCCGCGCCGACCCCTCGCCCGCTGGTGCCGGCCGCCCACTACCAGATCAAGGTCGCGCGGGCGCAGGATTATATCAGGGCCGGCGACGTGTTCCAGGTGGTCCTGGCGCAGCGGTTCACAGCGCCTTTCACGCTGCCCCCGCTGGAGCTCTACCGGTCGCTGCGCCGGGTGAACCCGTCCCCCTTCCTCTACCATTTCGACCTTCCGGGCTTTGCCCTGATCGGGTCCAGCCCGGAGATCCTGGTGCGGGTGCGCGATGGCCAGGTGACGGTGCGGCCGATCGCCGGCACCCGCCGACGCGGCGCGACGGAAGAGGAGGATCGCGCGCTCGAAGCGGAACTGATCGCCGATCCGAAGGAGCAGGCGGAGCACCTGATGCTGCTCGACCTGGGCCGCAACGACGTGGCCCGAGTGGCGGAGCCGGGCAGTGTGGAGGTCACGTCGCGCGCCGGGATCGAGCGCTACAGCCACGTCATGCACATGGTCTCGAACGTCACCGGTCGCCTGCGCCACGGCTGTTCGCCGCTCGACGCTCTGTTCGCCGGCTTCCCCGCCGGCACGGTGTCCGGCGCGCCCAAGCTCAGGGCGTGCGAGATCGTGGCGGAGCTGGAGGACGAAGCGCGCGGGCCTTATGGCGGCGGCGTCGGCTACTTCGCGCCGGACGGATCGTTCGACAGCTGCATCGTGCTGCGCACCGCGATCGTGCGCGACGGGGTCATGCACGTGCAGGCCGGGGCCGGCATCGTGGCGGACAGCGATCCGGCGGCCGAGGGGCGAGAATGCGAGGCCAAGGCGGGCGCGCTGTTCGCCGCCGCGCGTGAGGCGGTCGAACGCGCGGCCGGTTCACCGGGTCACTTCCGGTGACCCGCTGGCTGATCCTGTTCGCCGCATTCGCGCTGCTGGGCTGCCGGGGCAAGTCTCCGCAGCCCGCGCCCGAGGCCGACGAGTTGGGTAGCGCCTGCGAACCCGTGGAGTTCGAGGGCACGCGCTTCACGGTCTGCACCGCCGACCCCGGTCGCCACACCATCCAGCTGGTGCTCGACGCACCCGACGGCGCGCCCGTGCGCGAATTCGATCGTCTGGCGGCGGCACTCGGCCCGGACGTCCACCGCCTGTCCTTTGCGATGAACGCCGGCATGTTCGACGAAGCGGGCGCGCCAATCGGCCTGGCGGTCGTGGGCGGCGAGGAGCGCCACGCAATCAACCGGAACGCCGGCGCCGGCAATTTCCACCTGTTGCCCAATGGGGTTTTCTCCGGATCGGCGGACGGCGGCTGGCGCGTCGATGCGACCGACACCTATGCGGCGCGCGAACCCGCGCCCGACTTCGCCACCCAGTCCGGTCCGATGCTGGTCGTCGACGGCGCGCTCCACCCCCGCTTCGACAAGGATGGTGAGTCCCAATATCTCAGGAACGGCGTGGGGGTCGACGCCGCTGGCCGGGCGCATTTCGCGATCAGCGACCAGCCGGTGTCCTTCGGGCGGTTCGCGCGGCTGTTTCGCGACCGACTGGGCTGTCGGCAGGCGCTGTTCCTGGACGGCTCGGTCTCGCGATTGTGGGACGCGCACGGCGGACGGCGTGACGGGGGGCCGCGCATGGGACCCTTGCTCGCGGTGCTCGATCGCGCGCAGGACCGTCCCCGATGATCCTGGTCCTCGACAATTACGACAGTTTTACCTGGAACCTGGTCCATTACCTGGGTGAGCTGGGCGAGGACGTGACGGTGCGTCGCAACGACGACATCGGGGTGGCGGACGCGATGGCGCTGCCCGCCGCTGGCATCCTGATCTCGCCGGGGCCGCGCACGCCGGACGAGGCCGGCATCACACTGGATCTGGTCCGCGCCGCCGCCGACGCGCGCCGGCCCCTGCTGGGCGTGTGCCTGGGTCATCAGGCGATCGGGCAGATCTGGGGCGGGCAGGTTGTGCGCGGCGGCCTCATGCACGGCAAGACGAGCGCCATCGCGCACGACGGCAGCGGCGTTTTCGCCGGTCTGCCCGATCCCTTCACCGCGACCCGCTATCACTCGCTGGTGGTCGACCGGCCGGGACCGGAGCTGATCGTCAACGCCCGGACGGCGGACGGGCTGGTGATGGGCGTGCGCCACGCCGACCTGCCGATCCATGGGGTGCAGTTCCATCCGGAAAGCATCGCGACCGACCACGGGCACGACCTGCTCGCCAATTTCCTGGCGATGACGCGATGACGGAGGCGGAGAGCGAGGTGCTGTTCGGGCGGGTGCTCGACGGCCAGATGACCGATGCCGAGGTCGCCGACCTGCTGGTGGCGCTGGCCGAGCGCGGCGAGACGGCGGCCGAGATCGCCGGGGCGGCTCGCGCGATGCGGGCGCGAATGGTCCGCGTGGACGCGCCCGACGACGCGATCGACGTGTGTGGCACGGGCGGCGACGGGTGGAGCACGCTGAACGTGTCCACCGCCGTCGCCCTGGTGGTCGCCGCCTGCGGGGTGCCCGTGGCGAAACACGGCAGCCGCGCCGCCTCGTCGCGCGCGGGCGCCGCCGATACGCTGGAGGCCCTGGGCGTCGATCTGGCGCGGGCGAGCGAGCGCGCGAGCGAGAGCCTGGCGCGGCTGAACATCGCCTTCGTGTTCGCGGGCGCGCACCATCCCGCCGTCGCGCGGCTGTTGCCGCTGCGGCGGCGGATCGGGCGGCGCACCATCTTCAACTTCCTGGGACCGCTCGCCAATCCGGCGGGCGTGCGACGGCAGCTGATCGGCGTGTCCCATCCCGACTTCGCGCCCCGCTATGCCGACGCGCTCGGTCGGCTGGGGGTCGACCGCGCGTGGGTCGTTTCGGGCGAGGAGGGGCTGGATGAACTGTCGCCGGCCGGTGCCAGCCTGGTCATTCCGGTCGGTGCGGACGTCGGTGCCCCGCATATGGTGGAGCCCCGCGACGCCGCCCTGCCCCGACACCCCTTGTCGGCGCTTGCCGGCGGCGATGCGCGCCACAACGCCGCCGCCCTGACGCGTCTGCTGGAGGGCGAGGACGGCGCATACCGGGACGCGGTCTGCCTGAACGCGGCCGCCGCCCTGACCCTGGCCGACCGGACGGACTCGCTCGCCGCCGGTGCCGCCCGGGCGGGCGAGGCGCTCGATCGCGGCGAGGTCCGCCGCCTGCTGGCCGATTGGATCGCGCTGTGACGAACGTGCTGACCGAGATCCTGGCGCACAAGGTGACGGAGGTCGCGCATCGTCGGCGCGACCGCTCGCTCGCCGACCTGGAGACCGAAGCGAAGACGCGCGAGCCGCCGCGCGGCTTCGCCCGCGCCCTGCGGCGGGCGGTCGCGGACGGCCGCACCGCCTTGATTGCGGAGGTCAAGCGCGCCAGCCCGTCCAAGGGCCTGATCCGCGCCGACTGGCGGCCGGTCGAGCACGCCCGCGCCTATGCCGCCGGCGGCGCGACCTGCCTGTCCGTGCTGACGGACGAGACGTATTTTCGTGGGTCCGACGCCACGCTGGTCGAGGCGCGCGCGGCGGTCACCCTGCCGGTGCTGCGCAAGGACTTCACCATCGATCCCTGGCAAGTCTGGGAAGCCGCCGCCCTGGGAGCCGACGCCGTCCTGCTGATCGTGGCGGCGCTGGACGACGCTCGGCTGACCGACTGCCGCGACGCCGCCGACGCTGCGCGGTTGGACGTGCTGGTGGAGGTTCACGACGCGGCCGAGATGGCGCGCGCGGCCCGGCTGTCGCCGGAGCTGATCGGCATCAACAACCGCGACCTGCGATCTTTCGCAACCGACCTGGCCGTCAGCGAGACGCTGGCACCGCTGGCACCCGCCGACACCCTGCTGGTCGGTGAAAGCGGGATCGGCACGCCCGCCGACCTCGCCCGCCTGCGCCGGGCGGGCGTGCGCGCCGCGTTGGTGGGCGAGAGCCTGATGCGCGAAGACGATGTGGCCGCCGCCACCCGGACCCTGCTGGCGTGACGCGCCTCACCCACCTCGACGAAGACGGCGCGGCGCGCATGGTGGACGTCGGTGCCAAGCCCGTCACGGAACGGCGTGCGGTGGCCGAGGGTCACATCGCCGCGTCCGCCGAGGCGCTGGACGCGCTGCGGGCGGGCAGCCTGGCGAAGGGCGACGCGCTCGCGGTCGCCCGGGTCGCGGGCATCATGGCCGCCAAGCGGACCGCCGACCTCATTCCGCTGTGCCATCCGATCGCGCTGACCTCGGTGACGATCGACCTGGTCGTCGGCGCGCAGGGTGTCACGGCGACCGCGACGGCCCGCACCGTCGGACCGACGGGAGTCGAGATGGAGGCCCTGACGGCGGCGACCGCGACGCTCCTGACGCTCTACGACATGATGAAGGCGGTTGATCGCGCCATGACGATCGAGACGGTCCGATTGCTGCGGAAGTCCGGCGGTCGGTCCGGCGACTGGAGCCGTAGCGTCAACGGTTGACGTCTGTTCTTTCGTTGCCTAACTGTTCGCCGTTCGTTCAACGATGCAAGGCGCGCTTCATGCTCACGGCCAAGCAACACCAGCTTCTCACCTTCATCCAGACCCGCCTGTCGGACGGGGGCATCTCGCCGTCGTTCGAGGAAATGAAGGAGGCGTTGGACCTGCGCTCCAAGTCCGGGGTGCACCGGCTGATCAGCGCGTTGGAAGAGCGCGGCTTCATCCGGCGGCTGCCGAACCGCGCCCGCGCGCTGGAGGTGACTCGGCTGGCGGACGGACTGGTGCCGGACGCGCGCCCGACGCGAAAGGCTCAGCCGCCCCGCCCGGCCAACGACGTGGTCGAGATCCCGCTTCATGGCCGCATCGCCGCGGGTCAGCCGATCGAGGCGCTCGAGGAGGGATCGACCCTGCCCGTTCCCGCGGCCCTGCTCGGCTCGGGCGACCACTACGCGCTTGAGGTCTCCGGCGACTCCATGGTCGAGGCTGGGATACTGGACGGCGACTACGCGCTCGTGAAGACATCGGACGAGGCGCGGGAGGGCCAGATCGTCGTGGCCCTGATCGACGAGCACGAGGCGACGCTGAAGTACTTCCGCCGCGAAGGCAGCATGATTCGCCTGGATCCGGCCAATCGCGACTACCCCATCCAGCGCTACCGCCCGGGACAGGTCCGGGTTCAGGGCACCTTGTCGGGTCTGCTGCGCCGCTACTGAGACGGACGGCGCAGGGTCTCAGGAGGCCGGACCGGCGGCGATCGTCGCGTCCAGCCGGTCCAGCGAAGTTTCGCGTCCGAGTAGTTCGAGCACGTCGAAGATGCCGGGCGAGGTCGACCGACCGGTCAGCGCCGCGCGAAGCGGCTGAGCCACCTTGCCGAGCTTTAACCCGCGCTCATCGGCCAGGGCGCGGACGGGCGTCTCCAATGTCTCGACGCTCCACTCCGCGACCTCCGCCAACCGATCCCGGAGCTGCGCGATCAGCGCCAGACCGTCGTCGTCCAGCGCGGCCGCGGCCTTGGCGTCCAGCGCCGGATCCGCGCGGGTGAAGAGGAAACTGGCCCCGTCCGCGACTTCGATAATGGTTTTCGCGCGCACCGTCAGGTGCGGCATCGCGCGGGTCAGCAGAGCCTGGTCGGCGGCGGTCGTGCGCCCCAGACGATCGGCCACCAGCCCCGCCAATCGCCCGGGATCGGCCGCGCGCAGATAATGAGCGTTCAGGCTCTCCAGCTTCGCCAGGTCGAAGCGGGAGGGGGAACTGCCGACCTGGTCCAGCGCGAACCAGCGCACCGCGTCGTCGCGGCCGATCACTTCGTCGTCGCCGTGGCTCCAACCCAGCCGCAGCAGGTAGTTGACGACCGCTTCGGGCAGCAGGCCCATCTCGTCGCGATAGGCGTCGACGCCCAGCGCGCCGTGACGTTTGGACAGCTTCGCCCCGTCGCTGCCGTGGATCATCGGAACATGGGCATAGACCGGCTCCGGCCAGCCAAGAGCTCGGATCAGGGCCAGCTGACGAAAGGCATTGTTCAGGTGATCGTCGCCGCGGATCACGTGGGTGACGCCGGCGTCGTGATCGTCGACGACGACCGCCAGCATATAGGTCGGCGTCCCATCGGACCGCAGCAGGACGAAGTCGTCGACCTCCTCATTCGCCACGGTGACGCGGCCCTGCACCCGATCGTCAAGGGTGGTCGATCCCGCCTTGTCCACCTTCAGCCGCACGACGCCGGCCTGGTCGTCGGGCCGCTCGCCGGGAGAACGGTCCCGCCATGGGCTGCGCAGGCGGAAGGGTCGCCGTTCGGCCTGGGCGGCTTCGCGTTGCGCGGTCAGCTCTTCTCGGGACAGGTAGCAGCGATAAGCGTGGCCCGATGCGACCAGGTCCCGCGCGACGGCGGCGTGGCGATCGGCGCGGGCAAACTGGAACTGCGCGTCGCCGTCCCAGTCCAGCCCCAGCCACCGCATGCCATCCAGGATCGCCTCGATCGCCGCGTCGGTGGATCGCGCGCGGTCCGTGTCCTCGATCCGCAGCAGGAACTGTCCGCCATGGTGGCGGGCGTACAACCAGTTGAACAGCGCCGTGCGCGCCCCTCCGATGTGCAGGAACCCGGTCGGCGACGGCGCGAACCGGGTGACCACGGGCGAAGTGGGGCTTGCGCTCAACGGACTGATCTCCAAGGGCGGGATCGATGCCGCCCGCCAGCACCGCCGCCCCTAGCATGGCCGTTCCACGCCGGCCAACGCCGCGCGACAGGTTGGAGCGCCTGGCGGAGGACGAGGCGGAACAGTTCGCCCTGTGGCTGCCCGTCGCGTTGGGGGCCGGCGTCGCGATCTGGTTCCTGCTGCCGACCCGCGCGGAGTGGCTGGCCGTGGTCGCGATGGCCGCTGGGCTTTCCGCGGCCTTGCGGCTTGTCGGCCCCGCGGATCGATGGACCCGCGCCCTGGTCTGGGGCATGGCCGCGCTCGCCTTCGGCGTGGTGCTGGCTTGGGGCCGGGCCACCTGGGTCGCCCACCCCGTGCTCGATCGTCCGGTCGTCACGCGGATCGTGGCCGAGGTGCGGTCGGTCGAGGCGAAGCCGGCAGACGGCAAGGTGCGCGCCGTGGTGCGCCTCCACGCCACGAAGGACGCGCGAGCACCGGTGGAGCAGGCGCGGCTGACGTTCGATGCCGCCAAGGCCGAAGGCGTCCGGCCGGACGCCCTGCTGGGCCTGCGCGCGCGGCTGATGCCACCGCCGGGCGCGGCGCTGCCCGGTGCCTATGATTTCTCCCGTACCGCCTGGTTCGCCCGGCTGGGCGCGACCGGCACCGTCCTGGGTCCGGTCACCGTGCTGCGCGAGGGGCGGCCCTCCTCCAGCCTGCGGCAGCGGTTGGCGGGCCGGGTGCGCGGTCGCCTCGAAGGCGGCGCTGGCGCGATCGCCGCGACTCTGGCGACCGGTGATCGCGGTGCCATTTCGGAGGCCGACGCCGAGGCCATGCGGCGTTCGGGTCTGGCGCACCTGCTGTCAATCAGCGGCCTGCACGTCACCGCGGTGGTCGGCGGCACGGTGCTGATCGTGGGTTCGCTGCTGGCGCTCTGGCCCTGGCTGGCGCTGCGAGTGACGGTGCCGGTGGTCGCCGCCGGAGCCGGGGCGGCGGCCGGGGTGGGCTATACCTTGCTGACCGGGGCTCAGGTGCCGACGGTGCGCGCCTGCGTGGCGGCGCTGATCGTCCTGGCAGGCCTGATGCTGGGGCGCGCGGCCCTGACCCTGCGGTTGGTGGCGGCCGGCGCGCTGGTGGTCCTGCTGCTGTGGCCGGAAAGCCTCATGGGTCCGTCGTTCCAGCTGTCCTTCGCCGCCGTCACCGTCATCGTCGCCCTGCACGGATCCACCCGGGTCCGGGGCCTGCTGGGCCGCCGGCCCACGGACGATCCGCTGCAACGCGCCGGACGCGCCCTGCTGGGCCTGCTGCTGACGGGCGTGGCGGTGGAAGCCGCGCTCCTGCCCATCGCGCTCGCCCATTTCCACCGGTCGGGGCTGCTGGGCGCGCTGGCCAACATGGTCGCCATCCCGCTCACCACCTTCGTAATCATGCCGGCGGAGGCGTTGGCCCTGGCGCTGGACACGGTGGGCGCGGGCGGTCCGGCTTGGGCGGTCGCGGGCTGGGGTCTGCGCACTCTCCTGGCGCTCGCCCACGCTGTCGCGAACTGGCCGGGCTCTCAGATCCTGGTGCCGGAGGTGCCCGGACCGGCGATGGCGGCCGTGGTGCTGGGTGGCCTGTGGCTCTGTCTGTGGCGCACGCGCTGGCGCTGGCTGGGCGTTCCCGCGATCCTGGCCGGCGTGGCGCTGATCGCGGCCGCGCCGCCGCCGGACCTGCTGGTGACGCGCGACGGACGGGACATCGGCCTGCGACAGCCGGACGGGACGCTGGCGGTGCTGCGCGGCCGAGCGGGCTCCTTCGTCGCCGGCCAGATCGGCGAGGCCGCGGGCGTCGACACCGAACCGCGAAGGCTGGATGAGGCGCGGGAGGCGCGCTGCAACGCGGACGCCTGCTGGTTGAGCGTGCGGCGCGGTCGCCGGACGCTGGACCTGCTCGCCACCCGATCGCGCGAACTGCTCCAGCCGGCGACCCTGGCGCGCGGCTGTGCGCGCGCCGACGTGGTGGTCTCCGATCGCCGGCTGCCCGATTGGTGCCGCCCCCGCCGGCTGAAGCTCGACCGACCGGCGCTTGAACGCAGCGGCGGCGCGCTCTTGTCGCTCGACCCGCTCCGGCTGCGCGCCGGCGGCACCGAAGTGGACGACCACCCCTGGCACGGCGTTCAGGCGAGGCCGCGGGGTCGCCGTGCCGCCCGCTGACCGGTGCCTTGCTTGACGCCTTGCCGCAGCGCCGCATAAGCCCGGAGGGACACACGAACCCTAGGAGACCTGGACGATGGCCGACAGCGCGACCCTCACGGTAAACGGACGGGACGCGCAGTTTCCCGTTCGGTCCGGCACGCTTGGCCCGGACGTGATCGACATCCGCTCGCTCTATCGCGACACTGGCCAGTTCACCTTCGATCCGGGCTTCACCTCGACCGCATCGTGCGAATCCCGCATCACCTTCATCGACGGCGAAGAGGGCGTGCTGCTGCACCGCGGCTATCCGATCCAGGACCTGTCGGAACGCTCCACCTTCATGGAGACGTCGTACCTGCTGCTGCACGGCGATCTGCCGACGGCCGACGAGCTCGACAAGTTCACCTGCATGATCACCTATCACACAATGGTGCACGAACAGCTGCGCGAGCTCTATCGGGGCTTTCGCCGCGACGCGCATCCGATGGCGATCATGTGCGGCGTGGTCGGCGCGCTGTCCGCCTTTTACCACGACAGCACGGACATCCAGGACCCGCAGCAGCGAGAGATCGCCAGCCACCGGCTGATCGCCAAAATGCCGACGATCGCGGCGATGGCCTACAAATACGCCATCGGCCAGCCGTTCCTCCAGCCGGACAATTCGCTGTCCTACACCGGCAATTTCCTGCGTATGACGTTCGGCGTGCCGGCCGAACCTTACGAGGTGAACCCGGTGGTGGAGCAGGCCCTGGACCGCATCTTCATCCTGCACGCAGACCACGAACAGAACGCATCGACTTCGACGGTGCGGCTGGCGGGGTCGTCCGGGGCCAATCCGTTCGCCTGCATCGCGGCGGGAATCGCATGCCTTTGGGGGCCGGCGCACGGCGGGGCGAACGAGGCGGCGCTGAACATGCTGCACGAAATCGGCACGCCGGACCGGATCCCGCACTTCATCGAGCGGGCGAAGGACAAGGACGACCCTTTCCGTCTGATGGGGTTCGGCCACCGGGTCTATAAAAATCACGATCCGCGCGCGACCGTGATGCAGAAGACCGTCCGCGAGGTGTTTGACAGCCTGAAAGTCTCGGACCCAGTCTTCGACGTGGCGTTGCAGCTGGAGGAGCTGGCGCTGAAGGACGATTACTTTATCGAAAAGAAGCTGTTCCCCAATGTCGACTTCTATTCCGGCATCATCCTGTCGGCGATGGGTTTTCCCACGTCCATGTTCACGGCGCTGTTCGCGCTCGCCCGGACGGTGGGCTGGGTGGCCCAGTGGAACGAGATGATTTCGGAACCCGGGCAGAAGATCGGTCGGCCTCGCCAGCTCTATGTCGGCGAGAACCGGCGCGACTATGTAGAGCTGGCCAAGCGAAGCTGACGGTCAGGCGGCCGGCAGGCGCAAGACGAAGCGCGCGCCGCCGCCGTCCGCCGCACCCACCACCACGTCACCGTCCATCGCGCGGGCAAGGCGGCGGGAGATATAAAGGCCCAGGCCGCTGCCTGGCGTGTCGCCGGGGTTCAGCCGCACGAAACGCTCAAACACCCGCTCCCGCTCTTCTTCCTGCACCCCTGGACCCTCGTCCTCGACGCTGAGCGTGGTGGCTGCGTGGTTGGCCGAGCAGGTGACCCGGACGGTCGTGTCGTCCGGTGCGTGGCTGATTGCGTTGCCGATCAGGTTGACCGCCACCTGCAAGGCGCGACGAAAGTCACCCAACGCCCAGGCGGGGCCGGCCGGGACCTCCACCGTCATTCCGGCACGCGCGGCGCGGACCGTCAGCAGGTCCGCGGCTCGGCGCGCCACGTCCGCCAGATCGATCCGGTCCGCGGCGATCGGCGGATCGTCCTCCACGCCGTTCAGGGTGACGAGATCGTCCAGCAGCGCCTGCAGGTGACGCCCGGCATTCGCGATGTCGCGCGCATAGTCGCGATAGGTCTGCGGGACCTCGTCGCCGCCGACGGCGCGCAGGCTCTCGGCGGTCGCCACGATGCCGCGGATCGGGCGATCCAGCGCACGTCGCAACGGGCCAGCGAGATCGGGCGGCAACAGAGCCCCCGCCCCGTCCTGCGCCGGCTCGACGGGTTCGCGCGGCGGTCGGGCCGGGCGGCTCCGCCACTCGGCCAGTGTCAGGCGCACCGCTCCATTCGCCTCCGGCTGCGCGCGCACCCACAGTTCCACATCCTCGTCATCGTCCGCCAGCAACACCGGACGCGCGATCAGCGTCCCAAGCCGGCGCGCCAGCCGCGCCACGGTCAGCAGCGGGATCAGCACGAGCGCGTCGTCCTCGGCTCCCGCGGCGGCGTTCAGGCGGGCAAGCGCCGCGTCGGTCTCGACCAGCCGGTCGTCCGCGTCCAGCCTGGCGTTCACTGGGCCGGTCATGCGCCGGCCTCCGCCATCAGATCGCGCGCGCCGTCGGCCGTCAGCCCATGCAGTGCGTCGACGGCCTGCACAACGCCGTCGATGCGGCGTCCCAGGGACTGCGCGACCACGGCCAGCGCGCCGCCGATGGCGGCCGCCCCCTCGCCGGCAGCGCGCATCGCGACGGCGATCGGCAAGGGATCGGGCGCGAACAGCCACTCCTCCACCCGCTCCGCCTCTCCGCCCGACCGATCGGCGACCAGCTCCGCAAAGAGGGCGACCTGCGCGCTCAACAGGGCGTCGCAAGCGCCGACCTGGCGCGGCGAGACCGCCCGGGCGAGGCGGCGGGCCAGGGACCCGGACCCCGCACCTTCGTCGTGCGCGCGCAACCAGTCGTCCACGCCCTCCCGCAGCGCCTCGTCGTCGTGCGGGTGCAGGTCGCGGTCAGACGCGACGATCACCCTCAGCGCCGCGGCGACCGTCCAGGCGAGGTCGTGGGCGGTTTGCGCGGGCAAACAGAGTGGCGCGCCTTCGCCGTTCGCCGTCGCCAGTTCGCGCGCCAGCGCCGCGACCGAGCTATCCGACTCGCCCACCCCAATCAGGGGATCGGGCGCGCCGATCGCACGGGTCGCGAACATCAGCCGTTCCCCAAGCCACTCCCGCCGAGCGTGCGACAGGGCCGCGGCCAGCGCGTCGCGCTCCGGCCCCCCGGCCTCCCGAAGAAGCGCGGCCGTTCGTGCGCCCGCATCAGGCGCGATCGGGAGTGCGTCCGAAAGGCGCCTCACGATCGCGGCCACCTGCTCGTCGAGCAGCCGCACGGCGGCCGCGCGCACCGCGTCCGGCATCCGATCCGCGTCGGACCAGCTCAGGTCCGCCAGGGTGTGCGCCTGCCACCGGGCCGCCCGCTCCGCCGCACGACGCACCCGCGCGGGGAGGCCGGGTGCCGGAGCGTTGGCGGGCGGCACAGGCGGATCGCTGGGCGTCATCGCCTCGCCGATAGCGTCGACATGGTTAAGACGCGGCTAAGCCCGGCCATCGGCCCAAAGGCGACGCAGGCGCGCCCGAACCGGCCGGCGAGAAACACGGCACGCCGCCACGGCCAGTGCGATCCCCGCGAGCGCCACGACTGGATCGCACAGTGCCGACAGGACCGTGAAAAGGCCGGCAAGGGCGTCCAGTCGCAGGACCGCGGGAAGGCCGCGGCGAGTGACCAGGCCCAAGACGCCCAGCAGCCCTCCCGCCCAAAGCAGCACAGGCAGCAGAACGGCCTGGCTGCTTGCCACGGCGCAGAGCAGCGGCACGAGCGCCACCACCGCGGAGACTCCGAGGAGGACACGACGGATCGGACGATCCGCCAGCCGGCGGACCGCCGAGGCCGCGCCGCCGGCGAGCACCGTTCCCAGCATCAGCAATCCCGCCAGCACCGGGCGACCCGACGCGCCCGCCGCCAGAGCCGCGACCGCCGGCAGGACCACCGCCGCATCGCTGACCGGAACCGGCCGGGCCAGAGCGTCGGCGACGGACCGGGCCGCACGGCGCAACAGCACCTGTGCCGGAACGCTCGTCATCCCGTCGTCGCGCGCCAATCGCCGATGGGCGCGCTCCTGCAGCAAGCGGATCAGGCCGCCTTCGGCGAAGCCGTGCGCGACCTTATCGGAAGGAATCGCCAGCCGGGGAACGCCATCCTGCACGGCGCGCCGCAGGAGCGTGGCCTGTGCGTCCCAGTCCCCCAGCCCCTCAAGAACGGCGCGCGCGCTCGCTCCCGGCAGGATCAGGACGCCGGCCCAGTGCTCGTCGCCGTCGATCCGTTCCCAGCCGGCGGCCGGCGGTCGTGTCGCCACCGCGGCGTCGTGCCGTCGCAAGCCGTCCAGCACCGACCGATCCGCGACGACCCCGTGACCCAGCATAAGGACGTGGTCCACGTCCGCCAGGCGCGCCGCGGCCTCTCGACCCGACGTCGCCACGACGAGGTCCGGTCCGACAAGCAGGGCCGGCGGCCGCAACGCGCCCTCCGGCAACAGCGCCACGATCCGATCGTGCCCGCTCGCGCGCAGCAGCCGGAGTTGCCGCTCCAGCACGCTTTCCCCCAAAGCCGCCGAGCCGAGCGCGCCCGCGTCCGAGCGATGGTGCAGCGTGCTGACGAGCGGGAGGAGAGCGTAGCGGGCGGTCACGCGCCCCCGCCTACGCCCCGATGCCGACCGGCGCCACCGCGCGCACTATCGCGCTCGACGGGTTGAGGTTAACGTTCCGCTCGGCTGAGAGAAGGTGGGACGCGGCGTGAACATGATCGAAGGCTGGCGGACCCCCTCCGCATCGCAGGACGACGCTGTGGAGTGGATCGAGGACGACAGCGCCCTCGAACCCGCCCCGGCCATCTCGGTCGCGTGGCCGCGCACGCTGGCGATCGCCGTCGTCGGTCTGGCGGCGCTGGCCTGGCTTGCGTTCGCCGGCTGGGCGATCGGCGGCATCGCGCGCGACTCCGCCGATCCGGCCAGCCTGCTGCTGCCGATCGGCGCGGCACTCG
The DNA here is from genome assembly GCA_965261015.1 of Sphingomonadaceae bacterium. Classification (GTDB taxonomy): domain Bacteria; phylum Pseudomonadota; class Alphaproteobacteria; order Sphingomonadales; family Sphingomonadaceae; genus CBDHCC01. The sequence goes on along the minus strand of CBDHCC010000001.1, from coordinate 1,161,258 downwards.
TGCCCCTGGTGCTCGCGGTACAACTGTGGCGCATCCTACGACGGTCCCAGGCGGCCGCGGAGCGCCAGATCGCGACAGCGCAGCTCTTCGCCACCACAGTGGCCGAACGCCTCGACCGGGCGGCCGCGGGTTTTACCGCCCGGGTGCGCGACGGATCGGACCAGTTGGAGGAGCGCGCGGACCGCTGGCATCGCCTCAGCGCGGGCCTGGAGGACCGCGGCGCGGTGCTGTCGGGTGCCCTGGATCGCGGGTTGGCGGCGATGGACGAGCGGCTGGACCGCCTCGACACAGTCGCCGCGGCGGCCCGGCGGGACCTGGCCGCCGTGCTGGTCGGCCTACCCCGGGCCGAAGCCAAGACGCGGGAGCTGGTCGGCAGCCTGCGCGACGCCGGACTGACGGCGCACGAAGGGGCGAACGCCCTGGACGCACAGGTCGGCCTGTTGCGCCACCGCGCGATGGAGGCCGACGAACTGGCGTCCGCCGCCGCGACCCGACTGACGGCCCAGCTGACGCAGCTGGTCGATGCGGGCGAGGCGGCCGGCGAGCGTCTGACCGGCACCGCCGATGCGGCGAACACCGCCCTGGATCAGCTGGTCGAGCGGTCGGAGGTCGCCCTGGAGCGCGCGGCGGGCCGGATCACCGAACGCGGTGCGGCAATGTCGGCCAATGTCGAGGAGGCCGCGCGCGCGCTTGACGAGGCGAACGACCGCGCCACCGCCCAGATGGCGGCACGACTCGACTTCCTGGACGAGCGGCTGAGGGCCGTGGCCGACCGCATCGCGGCGGGCGACATCCAGGTGGAGGAACAGGTGGCGGCGCTGGACCAGCGCGTGGTCGCGCTCGGCGACACCTTGGCCGATCTGCGCGAGCGGTCGGCCCAGGATGCCGAGCGGTTCCAGGCGGCGCTGCGCCGGATGGACGAACAGGCGGATGGCCTCAACACCCGGATCGGTGCCGGAGACGAGGCGATGACCTTCGCGCTTGGCCGGGCGGAGTCGTTGCTGGGAGCGCTCGACGCCGCCGCGCGCGAGCTGGACGAGACGTTGCCCGCCAGCTTCGGCCGCTTCGAGCGTTCGGCCGGAGAGGGGTTCGAGCGGCTCGCACTCGCCATGCCGGAGCTCGAACGGTTCCACGCGCTGACCGAGGAGGCCGCGCTGCGGATCGCCGCCTCGGGCTCGTCGCTCGCCTCGGACCGCGAGCAGGCGGAGATCGCGCTGGGCGCGCTGGATGGGCGGCTGAGCGCCGCGCGGGAGCAAATCGACGGCCTTCACGCGGTCGCCTCCGCCACCGCAACGGAACTCGCCGACCTCGAGACCCAGCGAGTGCCACGGCTGGCCACCGCTCTGGCCCAAGCCCGCGAGGCGGCGGACACTCTGGGAGACGCGGCCGCGCGCGCTGTGGACGAGGCCATCGCACCGGCGCGCGAGCGGATGGAGGCGGAGGTGACTGGCCCGCTGGCGGAGGCGGTGGACGACACCCTGCGCCGGCAAGCGGAGATCGCATCGACCGTCGCGGCGGAGGCGGTGGAAACGGTTCAGCGCGCCGCGGGCCAATTGCAAGACGAACTCCAGCGAATCGAAGACACCGGACGTCGGATCGCCGAACGCGGCGACGGCGTGCTGGCGCTGGTCCGACAGGAGGGAGAAGCCGGCTTCTCCCGCCGGGTGGCCCTGCTGCTCGAAGCGCTGAATTCCGCTGCGATCGACGTGGCCAAGGTGCTGTCGAACGACGTGTCCGACACGGCCTGGGCCGCTTATCTGAAAGGTGATCGGGGGGCGTTCACCCGCCGCGCGGTTCGGCTGCTGGATGCTGGCGAAGCGCGCGAGATCCTGCGGACCTACGAGGAGGACGGGGAGTTCCGTGGCCAGGTGAACCGCTACATCCACGATTTCGAGGCGCTGCTGCGCACCGTCCTTGCGGACGCCAACGGCGCACCCATGGCGGTGACCCTGCTCTCTTCCGACAACGGAAAGCTGTATGTCGCCCTGGCACAAGCCATCGAACGGCTGCGCGACTGAGGGCGGTCGCCAGCGGGTCCTTACAACGCGTCCAGATCCAGCGGCGCGCCCAGAAAGCCGATCTGGCCAGCATCGAGCCAGCCATTCACATAGTTCAGATACCAGAGGCTGAAGAGCACGATCGCCATGGCGGTGGTCCAGCCGGCCACGCGCAGCGGCTGGAACTCGACCGGTGCGCCGTGATCCTGCCCCGGCAGCAGGTCCTCCCCAGCCTCGTGGTGCGACCGCACGCCGAACGGTAGCACGATGAACGCGCACATCACCCAGACAAGGGCGAACACCGCAATATCGCTCGCCGTGCCCACCGGTGGATCAGACCTCCAGCACCATCACGTCGACGATCGGCTTCTTCCCGGTCCAGCGCGTGGCCGTGCGGCGAACGGACATCCGCACCTTTTCGGAAAGCTCCTTGGCGGGCAGGCGGCCCTTGCCGACCGTTCGCTGCACGTCCTCCCCCGCTTCGTCCAGAAAGTCGTCGCGGTCCTCTTCCAGGGGCACGCCCTGCATCCGAATCGCCGGTTGACTGGCCAGCCGCCCGGATTTGTCCACGGCCAGCGCCACGGAGATCTGGCCACGTTCCGCGATCCGGCGACGCTCGTGAATCGTCGTGCCGTCGGCGGGCAGAATCACATCGCCGTCGACAACCAGCCGACCGACCCGCTCGTTGCCCACGATCTTGGGCGTGCCCGGTGCCAGACGGACAGTCTGGCCGCTCACCTGCACGACCGTGTTCGGAATCCCGCACTCGGCGGCGAAGCGCGCCTGTTCCTCCAGGTGGCGCCGTTCCCCGTGCACGGGGACCAGGACCGTGGGACGGATCGCGTCGTACATGGCCTTCAATTCGGGACGGCCGGGATGGCCGGAGACGTGGATGTTCGCCTGCCGATCCGTCACCATCTCCACGCCCTGCGCGGCCAGCAGATTCTGGATGCGCGCGACGGCGTTCTCGTTGCCCGGAATCTGGCGCGCGGAAAACAGGACGGTGTCGCCACGATCCAGCTTGATCGGGTGGGTCCCCTCCGCCATCCGGCCCAGCGCGGCCCGCGGCTCGCCCTGGCCACCGGTCGCCACGATCAGCACCTTGGCCGGCGGCAGGTCCATCGCCGCGTCCCAGCTCACCGGCTCGGGAAAGGAGCGCAAATAGCCGGTCGCCTTCGCCACGCGCAGGATCCGATCGAGAGAGCGACCCGCCACGCACACCTTGCGCCCGGTCGCGCGCGCGACCTCACCCAGCGTGTGCAACCGCATCGCGTTCGACGCGAAGGTGGTCACCACGACCCGGCCCTTGGCGGCGCGGACCCGCTCCTCCAGCCCGGCGCGGACGGACTGCTCCGTGCCCGACGCTTCGGTGTTGAAGACATTGGTGGAGTCACACACCAGCGCCAACACGCCGGCGTCTCCGATCGCGCGCAGTTCCGCCGGGGTGGTCGGGTCGCCCAGAAGGGCCTCTCCGTCGACTTTCCAGTCGCCGGTGTGGAAGACCGTGCCGGCTTTCGTCTCGATCTTGAGCGCGTTGGCTTCCGGGATCGAATGGGCGAGCGGCACGAAGGTGATCCGGAAAGGGCCAAGGTCGACCTGCCCGCCGACATCGACGACATTCAGCTCGACGGTGTCGAGCGATCCGTCTTCCTTCAGCTTCTCCGCGATCAGTCCCGCGGTGAACGGCGTCGCATAGAGCGGAACGTCCAGCTCGTCCGCGAAATAGCGCAGAGCGCCAATATGGTCCTCATGCCCGTGGGTCAGCACGATGCCGACCAGGTCATCGATGCGATCCTCGATGAACGACAGATCGGGCAGGACAAGGTCCACGCCCGGATATTCGCCGTTGGAGAAGGTCATCCCGCAATCCACCATCACCCATTTGCCCTGGGTGCCGTACAGATTGACGTTCATACCGATTTCACCCGACCCACCGAGGGCCAGGAACTGAAGCTGATTGTCTGATTTCATCGACCGCTATGTAGTGCGCGCGTGCAGAAGCGCCAGCCCGTCGAGCGTCAGGTCGGGCACGATACGGTCGAACACGGTCGAATGCCGCTCGAACAGCGAGGCCAGCCCACCCGTCGCGATCACGCGCGCGGGCCGACCGATCCGCGCCCGCAGACGATGCACCAGCCCCTCGATCTGACCGATCGTGCCCCAATACACCCCGATCAGCATCTGCTGTTCGGTCGTCCGGCCCACGACTTCGTCCGTCTCCGGCGCCTCCAGGGCGATCCGCGGCAGCTTGGCGGCCGCCGCGACCAGCGCATCCAGCGACAGGTTCAGACCCGGCGCGATGATCCCGCCCTTGTAAGCGCCGGTGAAGTCCACCACGTCGAAGGTGGTGGCCGTGCCGAAGTCCACCACGATCAGGTCGCCGGGCTCGATCGCGTGGGCGGCGACCGCGTTCACCAGACGATCCGCCCCCACCGTGTGCGGCTCGATCACGTCCACGGCGATGCCCCAATCCACCGGCGCCCGGCCGGCCACGAGCGGCTCGACGCCGAAATAGGTGCGCGACAAAACCGACAGGTTGTGCAGCGCGCGGGGCACCACCGTGGCCAGAATGACGGCCTCGACCTGGGCGCGGTCGAACCCTTGCAGGGTCATTAGCTGCAGCAACCACACCGCATATTCGTCGGCCGTGCGGCGCGGATCGGTGGCGATCCGCCAGCGCGCCCGAATGACCAGGTCGTCATAGAGGGCGAACACGACGTTCGTGTTGCCGACATCGACCGCTAGCAGCATGACCCGTTCCCGATTGCCGACGGCACTGCCCGCTTTGTCATCCCGCCACCATCACATCGCCCGCCCGCACGGTGTCGATCCCGCCATCGCGGAACCGCAGCCGCAGCGCCCCGTCCTCCGCCAAGCCGGCGAACAGGCCGGTCTGCCCCGTCTCCGCGATGGTCAGCGCCGTCCCGAGCGGATGGGCGAGCGCCAGCCAGGCGGCGCGCACCGGGCCGACCCCCTCCGATCGCCAGCGCGACAGCCAATGGGCGAACCGCTCCGCCAGCGCCTCGGCCAAGGCCAAGGGGGCCGGCGGTGGTGCCAGATCGGCGAGACAGGCGGTCATTCGATCCGGCACGGTGGGCGCGTGGGCCAGATTGACGCCGACGCCCACCACCACCCGGTCGCTCGCCCGCTCCAACAAGATGCCGGCGCACTTCGCTCCATCGAGCAACAGGTCGTTTGGCCATTTGAGTTGCAAGGGCGCACCCGCGGGTGCGAACAACGCCATCGCCTCGGTGAGAGCCACCCCGGCCACGAGCGCCAAGCCGGTCGCCGGCGGATCACCGGACCAGGGGCGCACGACTGTGCTGGCACAAAGATTGCCAGGCGCAGAGCGCCAGCGTCGACCCAGTCGCCCCCGCCCGCCGCTCTGCCGTTCCGCCATCAACCAGCGGTCCGACGGCCAATCCTTTGACGCGAGCAGGTCGGCGTTCGTCGACCCGGTCTCGGCGACCGTGACGACCGCGCTCAGAACAGCGACCCAGCGGCCGCCAGGGTGGCTTGCCGAAGCGGCTCAGCCAGCAGGAAGGCGAGCGGAGACACGGCCACCACCATGATCCACAGAGCGGCCGTCATCCAGCCGCTGCCCGCGTCGGCGGCACGGTGTTCTCCCGACGCCGAACCAACGGGGCCGATATCGCGATCGTCCGACCGTTCGAGCGGATCGTCGAAATACATCAGCTTGATGATCTTGAGATAGTAATAGGCGGCGATGACGGAGCCCACGATCCCGGCCGCGGCCACTGGCCACAGCCCCGCCTCCACCGCGGCCTGGAAGACCACCAGCTTGGCATAGAAGCCGAAGAGCGGCGGGATGCCCGCCAGCGAGAACATGAACACCGCCAACGCGAACGCCACCCGTGGCCGGACCACCGACAGGCCGGCCAGTTCGTCCAGCCGCTCCAGCGGGCCGCCATCCGACGTGGTCACCGACAGCACGCATAGGAACGCCCCCAAGGTCATCGGGACGTACACGGCCAGATACACCAGCATGGAAGCCACGCCCGCTTGCGTGCCCGCCGCCAAGCCGATGAGCAGGAAGCCGATGTTCGCGATCGAGGAGTAGGCGAGCAGTCGCTTGATGCTGACCTGCGCGATGCCGGCGATCGACCCCAGGAAGATCGAAGCGAGCGCCGCGAAAACCACGATCTGCCGCCACGCATCCAGCTGCGGACCCAAGGCGTCCACGGCGACCCTGGCGGTCAGGCACACGGCCGCCACCTTGGGTGCGGATGCGAAGAACGCTGTCACCGGCGTGGGCGCCCCTTCGTACACGTCGGGCGTCCACATATGGAACGGCACGGCGGAAATCTTGAAGGCCAGGCCCGACAACACAAGCACGACGCCGAACAGCTGCCCCGTCGTCACCCCTCCGGCCAACGCCACCGCCGTGCCCGCGAAACTGGTCGTGCCGGTGAAGCCGTACAGGAGGGTGACGCCGTAGAGCAGGATCCCGGAGGCCAGGCCGCCCAGCACGAAGTACTTCAACCCGGCCTCCGACGACCGGATGTCGGTGCGCATGAACGACGCCAACACATAAGCGGCCAGGCTCTGCAGCTCCAACCCGACATAGAGGGTCATCGTGTCGGTGGCCGACACCATCACGCTCATACCGAGCGACGACAGCAGGATCAGGACGGCGTATTCCGCCTTCAACGGCTCCCCGCCGCGATCGCGAGCGAAAAAAGGCGGTGCCATGGCGATCGCCACGCCGGCGGCGATGTAGATCAGCAGCTTGGCGAAGGCGGCGAACCGATCTGCGGCGAACAGGCCCAGATACAAGCTGTGCCCGTCGCTCGCCGCACCCAGCAGAGAAAAGGCCGCGCCGGTCAGGGCGAAGATGGCCAGGACGTCGACCGGCCGGCTGCCCTTCCGCGGCGCGTAGGCGGCCACCATCAGCCCAACCAGGCTGGCAATCGCCAGGATCAGTTCCGGCAGCAGATGCCACAGGGTCTCGCCCGTGCTCATCGATGCTCCCCCTCCACCACTGGCGTGCCGACAGGCATCGCGCCGCGAACAAGGGGCCCATCACCGGCGGGTCGCAGGCCGGCACCGTCCAGTCGAACCAGGATGCGGCCGACGTCGGCGCGGATCGGCCGCAGGAAGCTTTCGGGATAGATCCCCATCCACAGCACGACAGCGGCGATCGGCGCCAGCAACCACAATTCGCGCACGAACAGGTCGGGCATCGCGCGCACCTCGTCGGACGGAACCACGCCGAACGCGACGCGGCGGTAGAGATAGAGCATGTAACCCGCGCCCAGAATGATACCGGTAGTGCAGACGAGCGCCACCCAGCTGGACAGTTGATACGAGCCCATCAGGCTGAGGAATTCGCCGACGAAGCCGGACGTGCCCGGCAGTCCGATCGACGCCATGGTGAAGAACAGGAACAGCACGGCGAATTTCGGCATGGTCGATGACAGGCCACCATAGCGGGCGATCTCTCGCGTGTGCAGGCGATCATAGACGACGCCGACGCACAGGAAGAGCGCGCCCGAGACCAGGCCGTGGCTCAGCATGACGATCACCGCCCCCTCCAGCCCCTGCCGATTGAAGGCGAACAGGCCGATGGTCACGATCGCCATGTGCGCCACGGAGGAATAGGCGATCAGCTTCTTCATATCGGACTGCACCAGGGCCACGAGGGAGGTGTAGACCACCGCCACCATGGAAAGCGCCAGGATCAGCCAGCCATATTGGGCGCTGGCGACCGGGAACATCGGCAGAGAGAATCGCAGGAACCCGTATCCCGCCAGCTTCAGCAGCACGCCGGCCAGGATGACCGATCCGGCAGTGGGTGCCTGCACGTGCGCGTCGGGCAACCAGGTGTGCACCGGCCACATCGGCATCTTCACCGCGAAGCTGGCCAGGAAGGCGAACCACAGCAGCCCTTGGGTGACCGGCGGGAAATCGGTCGCCATCAGCGTGGGCACATCGCTGGTGCCGGCGAACTGCACCATCCAGACCATCGCGATCAGCATCAGCACGGAGCCGAGCAGGGTGTAGAGGAAAAACTTGAACGCCGCGTAGCGCCGATCGTCGCCGCCCCAGACGCCGATGATCAGGTACATCGGGATCAGGCCCGCTTCGAAGAAGATGTAGAAGAGGAACAGGTCCTGCGCCATGAAGACGCCCAGCATCAGCACCTCCATGAATAGGAACAGTGCCATATATTCGGGCACGCGGCGGGCGATCGCGCGCCAGCTGGCACCGATGCAGATCGGCATCAGGAACACCGCCAGCACGATCAGCACCAGCGCCAGCCCGTCGATACCCAAAGCCCAGGCGATGCCGTCCGCCGGGCCGATCCGCTCCACGAACTGCCACTGGGCCGCGCCGGGCGAGCTGTCGAAGCCAAGCCACAGCGACACTCCCAGGGCCAGATTGCCCAGCGTCGCAACCAGCGCGATCCAGCGAGCCGCCGACGCCCCTGCGAACAAGCACAAGCCCGCGCCCACGAGCGGCACCAGCAGCATCAGCGACAGGAGCGGCATACCGCTCATCGCAGCGCGACCCAGGTGATGGCGGCCGCGACGCCAATCAGCATCACAAAGGCGTAGTTGTAGAGATAGCCGCTCTGGAAGCGGGCGAGCACACGCTGGCCGGCGACCGACGCCGCGGCGACGCCGTTCGGCCCCACCTTGTCGATCAGACCGACATCGCCATCGCGCCAGAACACCCGACCCAGCGCGAACGCCGGACGCACCAGCAGCCGGTCGTACAGCTCATCAAAATACCATTTGTGGAGGAGGAAGCGGTAGAGCAGCCGGAACTGATCCGTGAACGTCCGCGTCATCGTGCCGCCACGCAGATAGGCGGCCCAGGCGAGCGCCAGCCCCGCAAGCATCGCCACCGTCGCCGACAGCTTAACCCACAACGGCACGGCGTGCATCGCATGCAACAGATGCTCCGACGCGAAGACGCTGCCGCCGAAGAAGCGCCCGATCTCTTCCGCCTCCGTGAACGGCCCCGCAAAGGCCCAGCCGGCGAACACCGCCCCGACCGTCAGCAGGATCAGCGGGACCAGCATGGACAGCGGAGCCTCGTGCGGGTGGTATCCGGCCGTACCGTCCGGCACTTCCTGCGCCTCCGGACCAGAAGGATGGGGCTCGTCCCCGGCGTCCTCGCCCGCGGGATCGGCGTGGTGGCCGTCATGGTGCGCGTGTCCGATGTGTTCCGACCCCGCCCAGCGCGGCTGCCCCCAGAAGGTCAGAAACATCAGCCGCCAGCTGTAAAAGCTGGTCAGGAACGCCACGAAGGTGCCGACCACGAAGGCCACGCGACCGCCCTCGCCCGCCGCGAAGCTCGCTTCCAGGATCGCGTCCTTGGAATAGAAGCCGGCGAAGCCGAAGACGCCCGCCACGCCCACTCCAGTGATCGCCAGCGTGCCCGCCAGCATGGCCCAGAAGGTCACCGGAATGCGGCTCCGCAGACCGCCGTAGAACCGCATGTCCTGTTCGTGATGCATCGAATGAATCACCGAGCCCGCGCCCAGGAACAGCAGCGCCTTGAAGAAGGCGTGGGTGAACAGGTGGAACATGGCGATCGGATAGGCGCCCACGCCGGCGGCGAAGAACATGTAGCCCAGCTGGCTGCAGGTCGAATAGGCGATCACCCGCTTGATGTCCGTCTGCACCGTCGCGACCGTCGCTGCGAAGAAGCACGTCGCCGCGCCGATGAACACGATAAACCCGGTCATTCCGCTCGCCTCGAACAGCGGCGACAGGCGGCAGACCATGAACACGCCGGCCGTCACCATCGTAGCGGCGTGGATCAGGGCCGACACCGGCGTCGGACCCTCCATCGCGTCGGGCAGCCAGGTGTGGAGACCCAGTTGCGCCGACTTGCCCATGGCTCCGATGAACAGCAGCAGGCAGAGCACGGATAGAGTGTCGAACCGCCCGCCCAGGAACCCGATGGTGGAACCCGCATAGCCAGGTGCCGCCGCCAGGATCTCAGGGATCGAGACCGTGCCGAACACCAGATAGACGCCGAAGATCCCCAACATGAAACCCAGGTCGCCGACGCGATTGACGACGAACGCCTTGATCGCCGCGGCGTTGGCCGACGGCTTGTGATACCAAAACCCGATGAGGAGGTATGAGGCGAGGCCCACGCCTTCCCACCCGAAGAACATCTGGACCAGATTGTCCGCCGTCACCAGCATCAGCATGGCGAAGGTGAACAGCGACAGGTAGGCGAAGAACCGGGACTGCGACGGGTCCTCCTCCATGTACCCCCAGCTGTACAGGTGGACGAGCGCGGACACGCTGGTGATGACGACCAGCATGACGGAGGTCAGCGCGTCGATCCTGAGGCTCCACACCGCGTCCACCCCGCCAGACGCGATCCAGGTCGACACCGGCACCACGGCCGCCTCGCGACTTTCCGCCAAAAAGCCGAGGAAGACGGGCCACGACAGGGCGGCCGCCACGAACAGCGCGCCGGTGGTCAGAAGCTTGGTGGCCGTGGCGCCGATCACGCGTCCGCCCAGCCCGCCGATCAGGGCTGCCAACAGCGGCAGGAACACGATGATGAGCGCCGTATCCACTTAGCCGCGCATCCTGTTCACATCGTCCACCGCGATCGTGCCCCGCCCGCGGAAATAGATCACCAGGATCGCCAGACCGATCGCCGCTTCGCCCGCAGCCACCGTCAGCACGAACATGGCGAACACCTGCCCGACCAGATCGCCCAGCGCCGCCGAAAAGGCGACCAGGTTCAGGTTCACGGCCAAAAGGATCAACTCGATCGCCATCAGGATGACGATGATGTTCTTGCGATTGAGGAAAATGCCGAACACGCCCAGCACGAACAGGAAGGTCGACACGACCAGATAGTGCGCGATGCCGATGCCGCCGGTCACAGCCGCACCCCCTCGCCCGACACGGCGTCGACCAGGCGCGTCGCCTCTTCCGGCCGGCGCGCGTTCTGGCGGGCGATCGACTGGTATTTGGATCCGACCCGTGGACGCTGGGTCAGCACGATGGCCCCGATCATGGCGACGAGGAGCACGAAGCCCGCCATTTCGAACACGAACAGATAGCGGCTGTAGAGGAGCTGGCCGACGGCCCGGATATTGTCGACCCCGGCGATCCGAGCAGCGTCATCCGCCGTCCCGAGCCGAACCCCGCCGGCACCCCAGGCGCCCACGCCGATCACGATTTCCGCGGCCAGCGCCAGGCCCAACAGAGCACCCAGCGGCAGATAGCGCGACAGCCCCGCGCGCAATTCCGCGAAGTCGATGTTCAGCATCATCACAACGAACAGGAACAGGACCGCGACGGCACCGACATAGACGATCACCAGCAGCATCGCGATGAACTCCGCCCCCGCCAGGACCATCAGGCCCGCCGCGTTGAAGAACGCCAGGATCAGCCACAGGACCGAGTAGACCGGATTGCGGCTGGCGATCGTCATCGTGCCGGACGCCAGCACGACGGCGGAGAACAGGTAAAAGGCAAAGGCCTGGATCAAGTGCTGTTCGGTCCCACTTCGCCGCCGGCCATAACCCCGATGCCGCGCCACTCGGGTCGCGAGCGGGATCGGCGGGGGTCAGCCCGGACGGAGGCTGAATCGGATGTGAGCGCGCTTAACGGTAGGGCGCGTCAGCGGCAAGGTTCGCGGCGATCGCCTGTTCCCACCGATCGCCGTTGGCGAGGAGTTTGTGCTTGTCGTACAACAGCTCCTCGCGCGTTTCCGTCGAATATTCGAAGTTCGGACCCTCCACGATCGCATCGACCGGGCAGGCTTCCTGACAGAACCCGCAATAGATGCACTTGGTCATGTCGATGTCGTAGCGCGTCGTGCGGCGGCTCCCGTCGGCCCGCGGCTCGGACTCGATCGTGATCGCCTGCGCCGGACACACCGCCTCGCACAATTTGCAGGCGATGCACCGCTCCTCGCCGTTCGGATAACGCCTGAGCGCGTGCTCACCGCGAAAGCGCGGGGAGTAATGGTTCTTTTCGTAGGGGTAGTTGATGGTCACCTTGGGCTTGAAGAAATACTTCAGCGTCAAGGCGTGAGCCTTCACGAACTCCCACAAGGTGAACGTCTTGATGGTTTGGGCGATGGACATCGTGGTTCCGTTTCAATGCGGCGCTCAAAAGCCGCCGCGCATATAGAGAAGCCAGCCGGAGGTGAGCATCACCCAGCCGAGCGACAAGGGCAAAAACACCTTCCAGCCCAACCGCATCAGCTGATCGTACCGATAGCGGGGCACGGTCGCCTTGATCCAGCTGAACAGAAAGAAGAACAGGAAAATCTTGGCGAACAACCAGATGATGCCGGGCACGGCGTAGAGGAACGGAATGTCGAGCGGCGGCAACCACCCGCCCCAGAACAGGATGGCGTTCAGCGCGCACATCAACAGCACGTTGGCGTATTCGCCCAGCCAGAACAGCGCGAAGCTCATTGACGAATATTCGGTCTGATAGCCGGCGACCAGTTCTGACTCCGCCTCCGTCAGGTCGAAGGGCGCGCGCGCCGTTTCCGCAAGTGCGGAAATCAGGAACACCACGGCCATGGGGAACAGGAGAATGTTGAACCCGAACCCGTTCAGAATGCCGAACACGTGGCCTTGTTGCGCCGCGACGATCCCGCTCAGGTTAAAGGTGCCGGACCACAGCACGACCGTGATCAGCACGAAGCCGATCGACACTTCGTAGCTCACCATTTGAGCGGCCGCGCGCAGAGCGGAGAAGAAAGGATATTTCGAGTTCGACGCCCAGCCCGAGATGATGACGCCGTAGACCCCCAGCGAGCTGATCGCGAGGATGTAGAGCAGACCGACATTGATGTTGGCTAGCACCAGCCCACTGCCGAACGGGATCACCGCCCAGGCCATCAGGGCGACAGTAAAAGTGATGATCGGCGCGATTAGGAACAGGCCGCGGTTGGCGGCGGACGGGATGATCGTCTCTTGCAGAAACACCTTCAGCCCGTCGGCGAAGCTCTGCAACAGCCCCAGCGGCCCGACGACGTTCGGCCCGCGCCGGAGCGCGATGGCCGCCCAGACCTTGCGATCCATGTAAATGATCATTGCAACCGCCAGCATCAGCGGCAGCGCGATCGCCAAGATCAGGAGCAGCGTGGCGGCGAACCAACCCAGGCCGTAGCCGAGGAAGGAGGATTGAAAGGCTTCGGTCATGCTGTCGCTCGCAAATGGATCAGCTGAAGCGTCACACCGACGACAAGCAGAAGGGTCGGCACAAGGAAAGCAACGCCGACACGAAGCGGGGCAGACACTGCATAAGTGCTGAGGCCTACCACCTTTGAGTTTGGCAGCGGCAAAGCAGCACGAGGTTTGAAGAACTGATTCCAGATGAAACAGCTAGAAAGAGCAAGCGCCAATCCGTTACAGGCGAAAGCCACTTTTATCATTCCGCCGCCTCCAGCATCTCGGCCCCATGCACCAGCTCCGCCGAGCATCGCTGCATCGTCTCGCTTGCCCGAGCTATGGGGTTGGTGAGGTAGAAGTCGGCGATCGGGTAGCGGATCGTGCCCTCCCGCTTCACCTCCAACTGCGGCGGCGACCAGTCCCAAGCGACCCGCTCGCCCTCGCGGCCCAGTTCCGGATGGGCGGCGATCATGGCGGCGTGGCACTGCGCCCAGCTGTCGAACGGCAGGCGGCGGTCGATCACGTCGGACAGCGCGCGCAGGACCGCCCAGTCCTCTCGCGCGTCGCCGGGCGCGAAGATCGCCTTCTCGGTCCGCTGAACGCGACCCTCGACGTTGACGTAAGTGCCGTCCTTTTCGGTGTAGGCGGCACCCGGCAGCACGATGTCGGCCGCGTGCGCTCCGGCATCGCCGTGATGGCCCAGATAAACGATGGTCGCTTCGGGAAAGCGCGCGCGGGCGTCGAACTCGTCCGCGCCGAGCAAAAGCACGACCTTGGGACTCACCTCCGCCACAGCCGCCATCCCGCCATCCGTGGCATAGCCCAGCACCAGTCCGCCCATGCGGCTGGCCGAGGTGTGGACCACACCGAACCCGTTCCAGCCCTCTTTCACCACGCCCAAAGACTGCGCGGCCGACTGCGCGGCCCCCTGCCCGCCCGCGGCCAGCGCGCCCGGTCCGACCAGCAGCACCGGCCGTTCCGCACGCCGGAACAGGTCGATCACGTCGTCCGGCAACTCCGCCAGCGCGTCGAGCCCCTCGCCCAGCCACGTCACCGGGTAGGTCAGGTCCACTTGCGGACCGACCGCGAACACGCGCGCCGGACCGGCCCGCCGCCGCACCGCCTTGCGGACGCGGGTGTTCAGCAACGGCGCCTCCCAACGCAGATTCGTGCCGATCAGCAGCACCGCGTCGGCCGTCTCAAGGTCGGCGATGCCGCTGTTGAGCGCCACCGCGCCCAGGTTCGAGACGTCGTAATCCAACCCGGTCTGTCGACCCTCGAAGGACCCGCCGCCTAGCGACCGCACCAACTCGCGCGCGGCGTACATCGTTTCGCAGTCGACCAGATCGCCGGCGATGACCGCCACGCTGTCGCCGCCCGCGCACAACGCCTCTCCGGTCGCCGAGAGGGCCTGCCCCCAATCCACGGCCGCCAGCTTGCCGTCCCGCCGCACGAACGGCCGGTCGAGCCGCCGCCGCATGAGACCATCGATGGCGTAGCGCGTCTTGTCGTGCGCCCACTCCTCGTTCACATCGTCGTTGACTCGCGGCAGCACCCGCATGACTTCGCGCCCGCGCGCGTCGATGCGGATGTTGGTGCCGACCGCATCCATCACGTCCACGCCGGGCGTCTTCGTCAGCTCCCAGGGACGCGCCTCGAACGCGTAGGGTTTGCTGGTCAACGCGCCGACGGGGCACAGGTCGACGACGTTGCCGGACAGTTCGGAATGAACCGCCTCTTCCATGTAGGACGTGATCTGCATCGACTCCCCGCGGCCGACCGCTCCGATCTCCTCGACGCCCGCCACCTCCTCGGCGAAGCGGACGCAGCGTGTGCAATGAATACACCGGGTCATGATCGTCTTGATGATCGGGCCCATGTACTTCTCGGTCACGGCCCGCTTGTTCTCGTCATAGCGGCTGCCGCCCCGACCATAGGCCATCGCCTGGTCCTGCAGGTCGCATTCGCCACCCTGGTCACAGATCGGGCAGTCGAGCGGGTGGTTGATGAGCAGGAACTCCATCACCCCTTCACGCGCATGGCGGACCATTGGCGTGTCGGTGCGGATCTCCTGACCATCGGCGGCGGGCAGCGCGCACGACGCCTGCGGCTTGGGCGGCCCGGGCTTCACCTCGACCAGGCACATGCGGCAGTTGCCGGCGATCGACAGCCGCTCGTGATAGCAGAAGCGCGGGATCTCCTTACCGGCGAGTTCGCAGGCCTGAAGCACGGTGGCCCCGGTGGGCACCTCTAGCTCGAGGCCGTCGACGGTGACCTTAGGCATCGACAAGCGTTCCATCGCACTGAATGAATTGGCAGCGCTCCAGACCGCCGGTTTCCGGCAGACCCACCTGGCTATTGCCGGAGCCAGCAAAGAAGTACTGCACACGAGAAAACGTCATGCCCTCACCGGGGTCGCCGACCCCCCAGCGATACTCGGCCGGCGTCTTCATCTCCGTATCATTTAGAAAGTAGCGGGTGCACTGATACGCGCGCGGATCAGCTGCCTCGGTCCCGACCGTCGCCGGGCGACTCTCCTCCAAGCTACGACGGACCCGTTTCGCATTAAAGCTTGGCGGGCCACGCTTGCCGTCTGATGTAAGAGCGGTGTGGCATGCCGCTTGCAGACGATATTGCAGCAACATTTCAGGTGGAGGATTGCCGAGGCCAAAGCGGTCCTTGGTCGGGGTCATGGCGAGCCAGTTTGCCGAGGTCTCTGGCGCGTTCGCCCACAGGCACTGCGCCCAACCGTCGTCGGTCTTCCCCGCAAGCGCCGGGGTCGCCAGCACCAAGCCGGTCACCGCCCCCAAAGCTGTTAAGCCGGCAACTCCAATCCCAAGCCTCACAAGCACGATCCTCATTCCGCCGCCTCCAGCATTTCGACCCCGCCCCGCGCCTCCGCGATCCGCCGCTCCAGCTCGGGACGGAAATGGCGGATCAGACCCTGGATCGGCCAGGCGGCCGCGTCTCCGAGGGCGCAGATGGTGTGGCCCTCCACCTGCTTCGTCACTTGGTGCAGCGTGTCGATCTCCCCGACCTCCGCGTCACCAGTGCGCAGGCGCTCCATGACGCGCCACATCCAACCGGTGCCCTCACGGCACGGCGTGCACTGGCCACAGCTCTCGTGCTTGTAGAAATAGGACAGGCGGCTGATCGCCTTCACGATGTCGGTCGAACGGTCCATCACGATCACCGCCGCCGTGCCGAGGCCCGACCCCAGCTCCTTCAGCCCATCGAAATCCATGGGCGCGTCCATGATTTCGGCGGCCGGCACCAGCGGCACGGACGATCCCCCGGGGATCACGGCCAGCAGATTGTCCCAGCCGCCACGGATGCCACCGGCATGCTCGTCGATCAGCTGGCGGAACGGTATGCCCATCGCCTCTTCGACCACGCACGGCCGGTTCACATGGCCGGAGATCTGGAAAAGCTTGGTGCCCTGGTTCTTGTCACGGCCGATGCCCGCGAACCACTCCGCCCCGCGGCGCAGGATCGTGGGCACCACCGCGATAGATTCCACATTGTTGACCGTCGTCGGACAGCCATAAAGGCCCGCGCCCGCCGGAAAGGGCGGCTTCAGGCGCGGCTGCCCCTTCTTGCCTTCCAGGCTCTCCAACATGGCCGTCTCTTCGCCACAAATGTAAGCGCCGGCCCCGCGATGGACGAACACGTCGAAGTCGTAGCCGGCACCGCTGGCGTTGCGGCCGATCAGCCCGGCCTCATAGGCCTGCGCGACCGCCTCCTCCAGCACCCGAGCCTCCGCGATGTATTCGCCGCGGATGTAGATGTAGGCGGCCACCGCGCGCATCGCGAAGCCGGCGATCAGCGCGCCTTCGATCAGCTTGTGCGGGTCGTGCCGGATGATCTCCCGATCCTTGCACGATCCCGGCTCGGACTCGTCGGCGTTGATGACGAGGTAGGATGGACGGCCGTCCTTGGACTCCTTCGGCATGAAGCTCCACTTCATGCCGGTCGGAAAGCCGGCCCCGCCGCGACCGCGCAAGCCGGAGGCCTTCACCTGATCGATGATCGTGTCCTGGCCGCGTCCGATCAGTTCCGCCGTGCCGTCCCAGTCGCCCCGCTCGCGCGCCGCGTCCAGCCCCCACGACTGAAAGCCGTAGAGGTTCGTGAAGATGCGATCCTTGTCAGCGAGCATCAGGTGGCATCCGTTATATCGTCGACGAGTTCGAGCCGCTTATTCGCGCGCCGCATGTCGCCCGAGAGGCTATCGAGGCCATGCTGCAAGGCGACGAGATGCGTGTTGACGCCGAGAAGCTGCTGCTCGACCCCGCTCTGCCGCAACTCTACCGAGAGCACGCGATCGGCGACTCCCGCGACATCTGACCGGATCGCCTCGAACATCTCGGAGATGAAACGCGTCTCTTCCACCGTCACGCCCACTCCTCCCGATAGTCGTGGTTCCCGTCCACCATCGCCGTCAGGGTCGTCGGCCCGCCCTCCGGACAGCTCGCCGTGCGGCCGATCTGACTGCCGACCGGCGGCTGTTCGCCCGCCGCCAGCGTCTCCAGCACCCGCGTGGTGCTGTCGTAGTCCAGGTCCTCGTAATTGTCGTCGTTCACCTGCATCATCGGCGCGTTGGCACACGCCCCCAGACATTCGACCTCCGTCAAGGTGAACAGGCCATCAGGTGTCGTCTTGCCCTTGACCATACCCTTGTTGCGGCAGGCCGACAGAACGTCCTCGGCACCCATCAAGAGGCACGGCGTCGTGCCGCACACTTGGACGTGGTGCTTGCCCACCGGTGCGAGATTGTACATCGTGTAGAAGCTTGCGACTTCGTACACCCGGATATAGGGCATCCCCAACTCGCGCGCGACGAACTCCACCACCGGCACGGGCAGCCAGCCCTGCGTGCCCGTCGCCTGGCCGATCTGGCGCTGGGCCAGGTCGAGCAGTCCCATGACGGCGGACTGTTGGCGACCGTCGGGATAGCGGCCGATATGTCCGCGCGCGCGTTCGGCACTCTCATCGGTCCAGGCGAAGTTGGAGAATGGGCGATCCTCAGTGGGCACCCGCTCGACGATCTGCGGTTCGGCAGCGTAGGTGGGGCCGGTCACCGATCGCACTCCCCGAACACCACGTCGATCGCGCCCAGGATCGCCGTGGTGTCGGCCAACATGTGCCCCTTGCACTGGAAGTCCATGGCCTGGAGGTGGCTGAAGGCTGTCGGCCGGATCTTGCAGCGATAGGGCTTGTTGGTCCCGTCGCTCACCAGATACACCCCGAATTCGCCTTTCGGGCTTTCGGTCGCAACATAGACCTCTCCCGCGGGCACGTGGAAGCCTTCGGTGTAGAGTTTGAAATGGTGGATCAGCGCCTCCATCGAGCGCTTCATTTCGCCGCGCTTCGGCGGCACGACCTTCCGATCGTCGCTGGCCACCGGGCCGCCCGGCATCTGGGCCAAACACTGCTTCATGATACGCGCGGACTGGTACATCTCCTGCACGCGGACCATAAACCGGTCGTAGCAGTCGCCATTCGTGCCGACGGGAATGTCGAACTCCATCCGGTCGTAAACCTCGTAGGGCTGGGACCGGCGCAGGTCCCACGCGACGCCCGACCCGCGCAGCATCGGCCCGCTCATTCCCCAGGCGAGCGCGTCCGACTGCGAGATGATCGCAACATCCACGTTGCGCTGCTTGAAGATGCGATTGTCGGCGACCAGGCTGATCGCGTCCCTCAACAGCTCCGGAAAGCGCGTGTCGAGCCAGTCCCCGACGTCGGTCAGCAGCTTCAGCGGGACGTCCTGGTGCACGCCGCCGGGCCGATACCAGGCCATGTGCATCCGGGCGCCCGACGCGCGCTCGAAAAATCCCATGCAGTCTTCGCGCAGCTCGAACAGCCACAGATTGGGCGTCATCGCGCCCACGTCCATGACGTGTGATCCCAAGTTCAACAGATGGTTGGAGATGCGCGTCAGCTCCGCGAAGAAGACGCGCAGATACTGCGCGCGCTCCGGCACCGCCAAATCGAGCAGCTTCTCGATCGCCAGCACATAGGAATGCTCCATGCACAGCGGCGAACAGTAGTCCAGCCGATCGAAATACGGCAGCGCCTGCAGGTAGGTCTTGTGCTCAATCAGCTTCTCGGTGCCGCGGTGCAACAGGCCGACATGCGGGTCGACCCGCTCCACAATCTCGCCGTCCAGCTCCATGACCAAGCGCAACACGCCGTGGGCCGCCGGATGCTGAGGCCCGAAATTGATCGTGTAGTTGGTGATCGCCAGATCGCCAACGGTCGGATCGACCGCATCGGGACGCTCCAGCAATTCTTCGACAAAATCGGCCATCAGTCGTCCTCTCGCTCAGGCACCGCCTGAGGCTTAGCCGCCGTGTCGTCGGGTCGCTGGCCGTCGGGCAGGTCGGCCTGGGCCGGCGTTCCATCGGACCCCTCGGCCTGTCGATGGGCCACCTTTTCGGCCCCGCGCCCAGCGCCGGTATCCTCCGGCCCGTCGGTCACCTTCGGGTCGCCGGACGGCGGAGTCGAGGCGGCGGCCGCGTCGGCCTTGCGGATGTCCGCGGCGGTCAGCGGGGTCTGCGCGCCCTTGGCCTGCGGCAGCTCGGCCTTTTCGTCGCCGGGCAACGCATATTCCGTCCCCTCCCAGGGCGACAAGAAGTCGAACTGGCGAAGATCCTGTGCCAGCTGCACGGGCTCGTACACCACGCGCTTCACTTCTTCGGAGTAGCGCATCTCCACATGGCCGGTCAGCGGAAAGTCCTTGCGGAAGGGATGGCCCCGAAAGCCATAGTCCGTCAGGATGCGGCGCAGATCGGGATGGCCGGCAAACCGGACGCCGAACATGTCGAACACCTCCCGTTCCAGCCAATTGGCGTTGGGCCACACATTCACCAGCGTCGGAACCGCATCGTCCTCGCCCGCGGTCACCCGCAGACGGACGCGCTGATTGCGGGTGACGGACAGCAGGTGGTACACCACCTCGAACCGCTCGGGCCGGTCGGGGTAGTCGACGCCCGCGATCTCCATCAGCGACTGGAACTCGTGCTGGTCCCGCAACTGTGCAGCCACCCGCGCGATCGCGTCGCGCCGGACGAGGAACGACAACTCGCCGACCGCGTCCGCCGAACCCAAAAGATCGGGGCCAATCGCCGCGGCGATGGTGTCGAGCAGGCCCGCCGGATTGGTGATCCGGGGCGCGACAGTCTGGACGCTCATCGCTCCAAGGTCCCGGCCCGCCGGATCTTCCGCTGCAACTGCATCACGCCGTACAGCAGGGCTTCGGCCGTTGGAGGGCAGCCGGGCACGTAGATGTCGACCGGCACGATCCGATCGCAGCCGCGCACGACCGAGTAGCTGTAGTGATAATAGCCGCCGCCGTTGGCGCACGATCCCATGGAAATCACGTACTTCGGATCGCTCATCTGGTCGTACACCTTGCGAAGCGCCGGCGCCATCTTGTTGCACAGCGTTCCCGCGACGATCATCACGTCCGACTGGCGCGGGCTGGCGCGCGGGGCCACGCCGAAGCGTTCCATGTCATAGCGCGGCATGCTGACGTGGATCATCTCGACGGCGCAACACGCCAAGCCGAACGTCATCCACCACAGCGACCCGGTGCGCGCCCACTGGAACAGCTCTTCGGTCGATGTGACGAGGAAGCCCTTGTCACCCAGTTCGCCATTCATGTCGTTGAAGAACGCCGGATCCGGTTCGGCCAAGCCCGCATTCGGCATGGCGGTCAACGGAGCGGTCGGCGCTGTCGTCTCTACTCCCAATCGAGAGCTCCCTTCTTCCAGGCATAAGCCAGTCCAAGGCCCAGTTCGGCCAGGAACACGATCATCGCGGACCAGGCGACCACGCCCACGTCGAACACGCTGACTGCCCATGGATATAGGAACGCCGCCTCCAAATCGAAGATGATGAACAGGATGGCGACCAGATAAAATCGCACGTCGAACTGGTGGCGCGAGTCCTCGAACGCCGGGAAGCCGCATTCGTATTCCGACAGCTTCTCGGCCGTCGGATTGGCCGTGCCGGTCAGCTGCGACACCGCCATGGGAAGGAACACGAAGGCGGCGGACAGGCCCAGCGCGACGGCCAGGAACAGCAGGATCGGCAGATACTCGGCCAGGTTGCTCATGGGGGCTCCCGACGCCGGAAGTGGCGCGTTCCCGCCTTTTACCTAGGGGGCGGAGGGGGTGCAAGGAGCGGGAACACATTGCGAACGACTTGCAGGCGGCAACGAAGGATCAGCGCAGCGCGCCCGCCACCACCTTGTGCAGTCGACTGTGGAGCTGGTCGTTGGCGGCCAGCACCTCCTCGCCGGTCACCGCCCGGTCGCGCCCACGAAAGTCGGTGACGTATCCCCCCGCTTCCTTCACCAGCAACACACCGGCCGCCACGTCCCACGGATGCAGCGCCTGTTCCCAGAAACCGTCATACCGCCCCGCCGCGACCCAGGCGAGGTCGAGGGCCGCCGATCCGAACCGGCGGATCCCGGCCACTTCGCCCACCAGTGCCCCGAACACGCGCGTCCAGTCGGCGATGTCGCCGTGCCCCTTGAACGGCATGCCCGTGGCGATCAGACATTCGCTGAGGTCGCGTCTGGCCGACACCCGCAGCCGTTGTGACCGCAGCCAGGCACCGCGGCCGCGCTCCGCCCAGAAACTCTCGTCGGTGAGCGGTTGATAGACTAGCGCCGCCACCACGTCGCCCCACCCCTTGCCGTCCGGCGACGGTTCCTGCGCCGCGATCGAGATGGCGAAGTGCGGGACGCCGTGAAGGAAGTTGGTGGTCCCATCCAGCGGATCGACCACGAAGCGCGGCTGACCGGCCTGCCCCGCAACCTGGCCGCGCTCCTCCAGCAGGAACCCCCAGCCGGGTCGGGCGCGCGAGAGTTCGTCCAGCAGCGTGTCCTCGGCCTGCGCGTCGGCTTTCGACACGAAGTCGGCCGGCCCCTTGCGGCTGACCTGGAGATGCTCGACCTCACCAAAATCTCGACGCAGCCGGGTGCCCGCCTTCCGCGCGGCGCGTTCCATGACGGTGATGAGGCCGGATTGCGCCATCAGCTCCGGGTCGCCGCCTGGGTGATGCCGACGATTGCGGCGTTCAGCTGTCCCAACCGCTCGTCCTCGCCGACGATGGCGTGCTGACGCGCGAAACCGCTGACGGAGTTGGTCAGGACCTTGGTCGCGCCGTCCACGTCCTGGAACACGAGCACGCGCAGCGGCAGGTCGATGCCCGCCGTGGGCGCGCCGGCCATGATCGGGGTGCCCACCGCGGCGTTACCCAGCAGCAGCAGGGTTTCGGGGCGCATCGTCAGGCCGGCGGCCGCCGCGTTCGCCTGGTGGTCGATTGTCGCGAACACGGTCAGGCCACGCGCGCGCGCCGCTCCGCGAAGCCGGTCCACCGTTCCGGGCACGTCGAAGGGCGACGGCGTGAGTTGCTGGCCCGCGAAGGCTCCGCCGACGGCACCCGTCCGGGCCGCGGGGTCGACCGGCTGCGTCGGCTTCCGCTCACCCGACCCGCAGGCGGCCAGCACCAATGGGAGAACCAGCGGCAGGATCAGAGAGGCGCGCTCAATCGGCACGCTTCACATACTCCCGGCTGTACACGTCGACGACGATCCGGGTGCCCGACGAGACGTGCGGGGGGACCATGACGCGCACGCCGTTGTCCAGCACGGCGGGCTTGAAGGACGACGATGCCGTCTGGCCCTTCACCACGGCGTCCGCCTGCACGATCTCCGCCTCCACCGTGTCGGGCAGCTGCACGCTGATCGGCCGCTCGTCATACAGCTCCATCACCACGTCCATGCCATCCTGCAGGAACTCGGCCGCGTCGCCCAGCACATCGCGCGCCAACGCCACCTGATCGTAATTCTCCTTGTCCATGAACGTCAGCTGGTCGCCGTCGGCGAACAGGAATTGGAAATCGCGCGTATCCAGACGCACACGCTCGACCGTCTCCGCCGAGCGGAAGCGCACATTGTTCTTGCGGCCGTCGATCAGGTTCTTCAGCTCGACCTGCATATAGGCCCCGCCCTTGCCGGGCTGCGTGTGCTGGATCTTCACGGCGCGCCATAGCCCGCCCTCATATTCGATGATGTTGCCGGGACGGATGTCCACGCCGCTGATCTTCATGGTTGTGCTCGGTCGAGGGAGGGTGAGGTGCGGCGCTAGAGCGAAACGCCCGTCGGTTCAACGGCCGCTCGTCAGCAGCGGATAGGGATTGATCGCTCGTCCCCCATACCAGCGATCGCCGGGTGCCATGCGGGACACGGCGAAATGCAGGTGGGGACCGTCGGGGCTGGCATTGCCGGTCGACCCGACGGTGCCCAGGCGCTGCCCGACCCGCACCCGCTGCCCTTCCGCCAAGCCAGGGGCGTAGTTTCGCAGGTGGGCGTAATAGGTGACCGTCCGGCGATCGGGGGAGCGGACATAGATGGTGAGGCCGCCCGCACGGCTGGTGAACAGCCGCTCGATCGTCCCCGGAGCGGCCGCCAGGATCGGCGTGCCGGCCGCCGCCATGATATCGATGGCGTCGTGATGCCGCTCGCCCCCCTGGCGCGCCTGGGTGAAGGTGTCGACCAGCTGGTCAGGGCGAACCCCTTGCACCGGGATCGCCAGCGGCGCGCCGGCGGCCCGGACCACCGGTCCGTCCGTCGCCTCCACCGCCAGCGCCGGGCCAGGCACCGGAGGCGGATCGCGCGGCACGCGCATGGCCCAGAACGCCGAGGTGGCGATAGCCGAAATCGTGGCGCTCACCAGCGCCACGCTCGCGGTTCGCTGCCACCCCATGCGACTTAGCTCTGGAAGATGACCTTGGTGTTGGTGTCGACCATCTGGGCCAGCCGGGCGGCGTCCCAGTTGGTCAGGCGCACGCAACCATGGCTCTCCGCGCGGCCGATCGTCTCGGGGGCCGGGGTGCCGTGGATACCGTAATGTTCCTTCGACAGATCGATCCAAACAACGCCGACGGGACCGTTGGGGCCGGGCGGCAGGGTGCGATCCGGCTCGTCATCGGGAACATCCCAGAACAGGTCGGGATCGTAGGAGAAGGGCGTGTTCTTCGCCACGCCATAGATTTTCCAGTCGCCGATCGGCAACGGATCGCGGCTGGATCCCATAGTGGCCTGAAACTGGGCGATCAGCTTGTCGCCTTCGCCGAAGACCTTGATGGACTTGTCCGACTTGTCGCCCACGATGCGCGTGGCCTTTGGCTGCTGACCATTCACGCCCAGCACCGCCAGCGTCTGGTTCCAGGTCTGGTCGGCCTTCGATCCCTGCGTGGCCGCGGCCACGCGGTCGTTGCCGATATTCGGCACGCGCAATGACTTACCCGCGAAGGGAATGTCCGCGTATTTCATCTCGTCCGGCGATTGCAGGTCCGCGCCGCTCGCATTGCCAGGCGCTCCTCCTTGCGGTGCCGCCTCTTGCGGCTTCGTCGTCACATTGGCGGACAGCTGAGGATTGAGCTGAAGAAGAACGTCAGGAGTGGTGTGGAACCGTTCCGCCAGCTTTTCCATCGCGGTGTTGTAGCCCAGCTGGTCCATGTCGGCCTGCTTGGCCGGATCGTCGGGCACTGGCTGGAAGGGTCCCTGAACGAAGGCGGCGGGCACGGTCACCATGCGAGTGGCGGCGATGTTGAGGTGGGGTGCGAGCGCCTGCTTGGTGGCGTCGTCGAATTGACCCGACTCCGTCAGGCCGTTCGCCTGCTGAAATCCCTTCAACGCCAGTTCCGTCGACATGCCCATCCTGCCGTCGATCACTCCGGGCGAGAAGTTCATGCGATCGAGCGCCACCTGCAGCTTCATCATGGGGCGCGGCTGGTCGTCGCCGGCCTGGGCGTCACCCCCGGCGGCCGGATCGTTGGCGGCCATTGCGGCGGACGCGGTCAGGTCATCCGTCGGCTGGGCACCATCCGTCGCCGTCATGCCCGCTCCCTCTCCGGACGCCTGCTGATCGTCACCCGCACTGACGTTGCAAGCGGCCAGGGCCAGGGACGAGAGGCCTGCGAGTAGCAGTCCGGGGGCGCGTGCGATGGTCAAAAGTCGATCTCCATGATGTCCGTCTGTCGCTCCTAAACTCGCCGACGGCCGCTTAGGTCCCGCGCAGCACCTCGGCGAAGGCGTGCACGTTCTCCGCTTCGTCGCCCGACCACACCCCCGCCGACACCGCCAGGAAATCCGCGCCCGCGCGGATCAGCGGGGCGGCGTTGGCCGCCGTGATGCCGCCGATCGCGACGCAAGGCAGCTCCGCCAAGCCGTGCCACCACTCGACGATGGCCGGGTCCGCCCGGTGTTTCGCCGCTTTCGTGGCGGAGGGATAGAACGCTCCGAACGCGACGTAATCGGCGCCCGCGTCCCCGGCTTCCATCGCCAGGTGGCGGCTGTCGTGGCAGGTCACGCCGATCTGGGCCTTTGCGCCCAGCACAGCGCGCGCCTCCCGCGGGTCGCCGTCGCCCTGCCCCAAATGGACCCCGTCCGCGCCCAACCGCTTGGCGAGCGCAACGGAGTCGTTGACCAGGAAGGCCACCTCGCGGGCCCGGCAAAGGTCCAGCAGCGGAGCGGCCAGCCTGGCGGCTTCGTGCTGGTCCATCTCCTTCACCCGAAACTGGAAGGCGGCGACCGGGCCTGCGTCCAGCGCCCGCTCCAGCCGCTCGGGAAAGTCACCACCGACCTCCTGGGGCGAGATCAGGTAGAGCTGGCAGTCGGTCACACGCGCACCGTCCCGCCTGCCACGGGAGGCGCGATCACTCCTCGCCTTTGTAGATGGAGACCAGGCGGTCGAGCATCGCCAGCGCGTCCTCGCGCGACCGCTGGAAGGAGTTGCGGCCGATGATCGAGCCATTGCCGCCGCCGTCGCGGATGTCGCGCGCGTCCTGGAACACGGCGTCCGCGCCCTTGGACGCCCCGCCGGAGAACACGACGATCCGCCGTCCGGCAAAGCAGCTCTGCACGACGTGCGCGACGCGGCTGGCCTGAGTGGAGGCGTCGATCGACTCATAGGCTTTTTGCGCGTCCGCCTGCTCGATATGCTCGCTGGGCAGCTTCACCTTGATGATGTGCGCGCCCATCAGCGCGGCCATATGCGCGGCATAGGCCCCCACATCCAGGGCGAGCTCGCCCGCCTTGGTCAGGTCGCCGCCCCTCGGATAGGACCAGATCACGACCGCCAGCCCGGCCGCCTTCGCCTCAGCCGCCAGCTCGCGCACCTCCTCGGCCATGTCGAAGAAGTGGTCGGACCCCGGATACATGGTGAAGCCTATGGCGGCACAGCCCAGGCGCAGCGCGTCGTCCACGCCGCCGGTGACCGCCTGGTCGATCGACGTGCCCCAGCTGTTGGAGCTGTTGACCTTCAGGATGGTGGGCAGCTGCCCGGCGAAGCTGTCCGCCCCCGCCTCGATCATGCCGAGCGGCGCGGCGTAGGCGTTCAAGCCGGCGTCCACCGCCAGCTGGAAGTGGTAGTGCGGGTCATAGGCGGGCGGGTTGATCGCAAAGGATCGCGCCGGCCCGTGCTCGAACCCCTGGTCCACCGGCAGGATCACCATTTTGCCGGTCCCACCCAGCCGGCCGTGCATCAGAATGCGCGCCAGATTCCCCTTCGTGCCCGGATTGTCGGACTCGTATTTGCTCAGGATGTCGCGGACGATCGGGGTCATGAAGGCTCCTTCAGGGTCGGTGGTGTGGCGAAACGGGTCCGCCTTTCAGAGATTGGACGTGCGCTCACCGGTCAAGCGCCGCCACGCCGGGCAGCGTCTTGCCTTCCATCCATTCCAGGAAGGCACCGCCGGCGGTCGACACGAAGGTCAGCGCGTCCCCCACACCGGCCTGGTTGAGCGCGGCCACCGTGTCGCCGCCGCCTGCCACGCTGACGAGCGAGCCGGATTGGGTAAGCGCCGCCGCCGTCCGGGCGAGCGCCATCGTCGCGGTGTCGAAGGGCGGGGTCTCGAACGCGCCCAGCGGTCCGTTCCAGACCAGCGTGCGGCAGGTCTTCAGGGCGTCCGCGATCGCTTCGGACGCGTGCGGGCCGATGTCCAGGATCATCTCGTCGCCGGCGACTTCGTGGACGTTGACGGTGCGGGTGTCGGCCCCGGCCCGGAACTCCCGCGCGGTGACCACGTCGTAGGGCAGGTGGACCGTGCAGCCCGCCCGGTCGGCGGCCGCGAAGATCGCGTCGCACGTGCCGGTCAGGCCGGGTTCCGCCAGGCTGGTCCCGATCGCGATCCCGCGCGCCAGCAGGAAGGTGTTGGCCATGCCGCCCCCGATCACCAGATGGTCCACCCGGTCCACCAGATGCTCCAGCACGGCGAGCTTGGACGAGACCTTCGCGCCGCCGACCACCGCCATCACGGGATGTTCCGGCTGGCCGAGCGCGCGGTCGAGCGCCGCCAGTTCACGCTCCATGGCCCGACCGGCATAAGCGGGTAGGCGGTGCGCCAGTCCTTCCGTCGAGGCGTGCGCGCGATGGGCGGCCGAAAAGGCGTCGTTGACGAACAGGTCACCCAGCCGCGCCATGGCGTCGGCCAGTCCGGGGTCGTTCCGCTCCTCGCCCGGGTGGAAGCGCGTGTTCTCCAGCAGCAGCACGTCACCGGGCTGCGCCATCGCGACCGCGCGTTCGGCGACCTCTCCCTGACAGTCCTCCACGAACTGGACCGTCCGGCCCAGGATCGGAGCCAGGTCGTCGGTGATCAGGGCGAGCGACAGCCTCGGGTCCGGCGCGCCCTTGGGTCGACCCATGTGGCTGAGCAGCAGGACGACCGCCCCCTTGTCGGCCAGCTCCCGCACCGTCGGCGCGATGGCACGCAACCGGGTGTCGTCGGTCACCGCCGCCCCGTCCATCGGCGCGTTCAGGTCGGCGCGGACCAGCACGCGCTGGCCGGTGAGGTCGCCCAGATCGTCGAGGGTGCGGGCCACGGTCAGATCAGCGCGCCCATGGCGTTCGCCGTATCCACCATCCGGTTCGAGAAGCCCCATTCGTTGTCGTACCAGCTGACGATCCGCACCAGCTTACCCTCCAGCACGGTGGTCTCCAGCGAGTCCACCGTGGACGACGCGGGGTCGCCGTTGAAGTCGATGGAGACCAGCGGCTCCTCCGTATAGGCGAGCACGCCGGCCAGCGGACCGCTGGCGGCCGCCGCCTTCAGGGCCGCGTTGATTTCCTCCACGCTGGTGTCGCGCGACGGGGTAAAGGTCAGGTCGACCAAACTGACATTCGGCGTGGGCACGCGGATGGCCGATCCGTCCAGCTTACCCTTCAGCTCCGGCAGGACCAGCGCCACCGCGCGCGCCGCGCCGGTGGTGGTCGGGATGATGTTCATGGCGGCCGCCCGCGCGCGGCGTAGGTCGGAATGAACCTGGTCCAGGATCTTCTGGTCGTTGGTATAGGAGTGGATCGTGGTCATCAGCCCGCGCTCGATCCCCACCGTCTCGTGCGCGACCTTCGCGATCGGAGCCAGGCAGTTGGTGGTGCACGACGCGTTCGAGACGATCCGGTCGTCGGCCGTCAACGTCTCGTGATTGACACCGAACACGACGGTCTTGTCCACGTCCTTGGCTGGGGCGGAGATCAGCACCCGCTTGGCACCCGCGTCGAGGTGCTTGGAGGCCGAGGAACGATCGGTGAAAAAGCCGGTGCATTCCAGCGCGATGTCGATGCGGTTGTCCTTGTGCGGCAGCTTGGCCGGGTCCCGCTCCGCGGTGACCTGGATGCGCCGGCCGTCGACCACGATCGCGTCGCCGTCCGCCTCGACCTCGCCGGGCCAGGTGCCGTGCACGGAGTCGCGCTTGAACAAGAGCGCGTTCGCCTGCGCGTCGGCCAAGTCGTTGATCGACACCAGTTCCAGCTGGTCGTCGTCGCGGCTCAGCAGGGCGCGGGCCACGAGGCGGCCGATTCGGCCAAAGCCGTTGATGGCGACGCGAACGGTCATGGGCGATGCTCCTGAAGGCGGGCCGCGGCGGCTGCGCGGGCCGGATGGGTTTGCGACGCTCGCTAGGCCAGCCGCCGCGCCAGGGCAACCGACTGCGGACCACGGCGCCGACCGACGGAACGGCGCTTCCCACGCGCGGTCGCGTGATGCTATCGCTTAGCCCGGATGACCTCGGACGACCTCCCCCGGACACTCGATCGCCTCGAAGCCGCGCTTGGGCGGTCGGAGGCGGCCGGGAACGCGCGAGCCGCCGACGACGACGATCTGGCGGACCGCCACGCCCGCCTTCGCGACGCCGTGGCGCGAACGATCGCGGACCTGGACACGCTGGCGCGGGACGGCGGCAATGGCTGAGCTGACGCTGACGATCGCGGGGCGCTCCCACCGGGTCGCCTGCCGGGATGGCGGAGAGGCCGAGCTTACCGCCGCGGCCGCGCTGTTGGACGAACAGGCGAACCTCGTGGCCGGACTGGGCGGAGGCGAGGCGCGGGTGCTGCTGCTGGCCGGACTGCTGATCGCCGATCGTCTGCGCGAAGTCGCCGCGGCACCGGGCGCATCGCCGGTCGATCCGGCCCTGACCGCGCGGCTGGCGCAGCTCGCCGAACGGGCCGAGGCGCTGGCGGACCGGCTGGAGAACGCGCCGCCGGCTTGAGCGGGCGGATCACGAACCCTATGTAGCCGGTGGCGGGCACTGCCCGGTACGAGCTATGTCAAGAATCCCTGAGGCGATAGAACATCCTAGGGGGCTGTCCCTGCCCGGGTTCCGGCCCGACGCATACGGTCCCCACCTGACGTAACTGGCGTCAGAGGAACTTGCAGTCACCGGCCAGGGCGGTCCCGCCACCCGTCCTCTCCTGCCGCGAGCGCCATGCCCGATCTCCACCCCACCAAAGCCGAGCTGCGGTCCGCGCTCCGCGCCCGAAGACGCGCCTTCGTGGCCGGGCTGGAGCCCGAGGAACACGATGCGGCCTTCGGCACCCTGCCCCGTCGCCTTTGGCCGTTGGTGGCCCCGGCACGAACGGTGGGGCTGTACCGCGCGTCGGGCGTGGAGGCGCCGACGGAGGCCCTGATCCACTACATGCTCGACAGCCGTCGCGCGGTCGCCCTGCCCCGGATGGACGATGGCCGCCTGACCTTCGCGCTCTGGTCGCCGGGCGACCGGCTGGAGACGGTGGAACCCGGCTTCGAGCAGCCCGGCTCGGACGCCGAGCGCGTGACACCGGATCTGGTGCTGGCGCCCCTGCTGGGCTTCGATGCCGAATTGCGCCGCCTGGGCCAGGGCGGCGGCCATTACGATCGGTGGAGCGCGGTCCATCCGAACGTCCCCCTGATCGGGCTGGCCTGGTCGGCACAGGAAGTGGAGCGCGTGCCGGTCGAACCGCACGACCGCCCGCTCGACGCGGTCCTGACGGAGCGCGCGGTGCTGGCGCGCGCGGGGGCGAGGACGTGAACGCCAGTTGGCGAAAACCGGTCGGCGTGCTGGCGATCCTGGCGCTGCTGGGCCTCTATGGTCTGGCGGTGATGGCGGCGGCACCGTGGCTCGGCCGGCTGCCCTGGCCTGTTCAAACGGTCGTCTATCTGGTGCTGGGGATCGCCTGGGTCTTTCCCGTGCGCCCGGCGCTCACCTGGATGGAGACGGGTCGCTGGGCCGCCGCGAGGGGTGGCGCGAGTGACGGGACTTGAACCCGCGACCTCCGGCGTGACAGGCCGGCGCTCTAACCAACTGAGCTACACCCGCTTGAGAAGCGAAGCGCGCTCCTAAGGGGCCGGTCCCGCGCCTGTCAAGCGCTCGCCGGCCCCACCGTCCGGGCTGGCGCGGCCGACATGGGTGAGCGTGCCTTTCTCGAACAGGAACCCGGCGATGTCCGGCCGCCCGGACGCCGCCACGATCACCCGGATGATGATGAGCAACGGCACCGCCAGAAGCGCGCCGACCGTGCCCCACACCCATGTCCAGAAGCTGAGCGAGATCAGGATCAGCAGCGGCTCGAGCGTGAGGCGCTTGCCCACGATCACCGGCGTGATCACGTTCGCTTCCACCAGATGCAGTCCGATCATGATCGCGGCGGGCACCAGCGCGGTCCCGATGTCTCCGAAACTCATCAGTCCGCCCACCGTCAACAGCCCGGCGGCCAGGATCGGGCCGAGATAGGGCACGAAGTTCAGCAGGGCCACGATCCCGCCCCACATCAGCGGCGTCGGCATCTTCAGCGCCCACAGGGCGACCGCGACGATCAGGCCCAGGCTGATGTTGATCGCCGTGATCGTGGCGAGATAAGCCGACGTCGCGTCCACCACATTCTGGATCACCCGCGCCATCGTCAGCGCGCCGCGAAAGTCGTCCCGCCCCTCGATCGCCGACCGGCGCAGATGCGTCCAGTTGGCCAGGAAGAAGTAGATCACCAGGATCGCGAACAGCATCTGGATCAGGGCGTGGGGCGCGCTGGTGGCGATCAGGCTCAACAGCGACCCCGGCGGCTGCACCGCCAGTTCGGGGGCATTGCGCGCCGGTGCGGTGGCGATGGTCGCCAGCGTGCGTTCGATGAACTGCTGCAACGACGAATAAAGCTCGATCACCGCCGAGAGGTTCTCTTGGATGACCGGGATCCGGTCGGGCAGCAGCTGAAACCAGCTGCTGGCCGGAACGACGATCAGCACCAGGATCCCGTTCAGCACGGCCAGGAACAGGACGACGCACATCAGCGCTGCGAAGCCGGACCGAATTCCGCGCCGCTCCAGCCATTCCAGCAGGGGCACAAGCGCGATGGCGATCACGATCGCGGTCGCCACCGGCAGGAAGAACTCCGCGCCGGCCTGCAGCGCGAACGGCAGCGCCAGCGCAAGCCCAGCCGCGCCCGTCAGCGTCAATCCGGCCAACAGGCGATCGCGCCGCTGTTCGTCCGGAGCGGTCGGCACCGGATCGGCCGTGGCGACGGGGTCGGGCAGGTCGGCCATGGCGTTCGCGTCCTTTGTGGGACCGTTCCGGACGGATCGGCCCGCGCCTCGACGCCGGTGTGACGAACCGTGCCACCACGTCAACCCTGCCCCTTCTCGGCGGGGGCAAAGGCGACCGGTTCCTCCGCGGTGGAGGGACCGTGCACGGCCTGTCCACTCTTAATCCGATGGTGACGTTTCCCTGCGATTGGCCGGTTCACCACGAGAACGGACCGACCATCAATGATTGCGAACACTCCCGCGCTCCGCCTGCTCCTGGCGACTGGCTGCGCCGCCGCCGCGCTGGTGCCGCAGACGGCGTTCGCCGCGCCGAAGACGGCCGCCGGCGCGACGATCGAGAACACCGCGACCGCTTCGTTCGACACGCCCGACGGTGGCCCGCGCACGTCGGTGCCGTCCAACACCGTCAGCATCCAAGTCGACGAGTTGATCGACGTGGTGGTCGATAACACCGACCCTGCCGCGGTGGCGGCCCGCAACGGGGCTGTCCGGCAGGTCACGACCTTCACCGTCACGAACACGGGGAATGGCGCTGAGAGCTACCGTCTGGTCGCCACCGGCGCGCTGACCGGCGACGATTTCGATCCGACCGACCTGTCGATCGTGCTCGATAGCAACGGCAACGGCCGATATGACGAAGGCACGGACGCGGTCTACGCGCCCGGCGGCAACGATCCCGAACTGACACCCGACCAGACGCTGAGAGCCTTCGTGCTCGCCACGATCCCGGCCTCTGCGGCCGACGGATCGGTCGGCCGGGTCCAACTGACCGCGACGTCCCTCACCGGAACCGGCGCGCCGGGCACGGTGCTGGCCGGGCGCGGTGTCGGCGGCGGCGATGCGGTGATCGGCGCGAACGGAGCGGACGACGCCGATGTCGGCCAATACCGCGTGTCGGCGGCCGCCGTGGCGCTGACCAAGACTCAAGCGGTCGCCGATCCCTTCGGCGGGACTCGCACGGTGCCGGGGTCGACCATCACCTACACCCTGACCGCCACCGTCAGCGGTTCTGGCAGCGTGTCGGGCCTGTCGGTCAGCGATCCCGTGCCGACGGGCACCACCTATGTCCCCGCGTCCCTGACGGTCGGCGGCGCGGGACGCACGGACGCGGCCGATGGCGACGGCGCGCGCTTCGACGCGAACGGGGTGACCGTAACGCTCGGCACCGTGCCGGCGGGCGAGAGCCGCAGCGTCTCTTTCCGAGTGAAGGTGGACTGATGGGCGCGCGAGCCCTCTGGCTCCTCCTCGCCTTGGTGGCCGGCGGCGCGCGGGCGAGCGACCTCTCGCTCAGCGCCCGCACCTTTGTAGAGCGCACCGTGCCCGGCGCGGGTGTACGGCTGGAGCCCCTGCCGCCCCGACTGCGATCGGGCGAGCGCGTGGTCGTGATCGTCCGCGCGGTCGGCGCGAGCGGCACCGGCCCGGTGCGCGTCGTCCAGCCGATCCCGGCCGGCCTGCGCTATTTCGACACCGGCGGCAGCCCGCATCGGGTCGCCCTGTCGGTCGATGGCGGTCGGCACTTCGCAAAACTGGCCGAGCTGTCGGTGCCCGATCCGGCGGGCGGACGACGCCCGGCCGCGTCCGGCGACGTGACCCATCTGCGCTGGACCGTCGAACACCCCGGCGGACCATCACCGACCTTTAGTTTCCGAGGCGTGGTCCGCTGACCCACGCCTTCAACCCTCTTCCACGACCGACGTTCGGCGCGGCAGCCAAAGGAGTGACCATCATGTTGAAGTTCAAGAAAACGGCGTTGCTGACCGGCTGCGCCATCCTGGTCGCCCAGGCCATGCCCGCCTACGCCGCGGGCGTCACCTCGGGCGTCGACATCACCAACCAGGCGAGCGTCAGCTTCAAGGTCGGCAATGTCGACCAGACGGCCAAACAGTCGAACGTCGACAGCTTCCGGGTCGACAAGAAGATCATCGTGACGGTCGCCAAGACCGCCGACGCGTCCGTGTCGCCGAACCAGCAGAACGCGTTCACGACATTCACGGTGTCGAACACCTCCAACTCGACCGTGAATTATCTGTTGAGCGCGGCGACGGTCTCCGGTGGGGTCAACTTGAACGGCGCTCCGGTCGTGACAGATACGAACGGCAACGTCATCACGTCGCTCTCGCTCACCGCCGACCAGACGGTGACCGTGCGTGTGCGCGCGAACATCAACGATGTGGCCGACGGTTCGCAGGCGGTCGTCTCGCTGACGGCGCAGGCGGCGAACGCCGACGGCACCGTTCTGCAACAGGACACGGGCGCCAACCGCAAGACGGTCGAGGACGTGGTGTTCGCCGACGCGGCGGGAACGGACGACGCCTTGCGCGACGGCAAGAGTTCCGCCCGCGCGACGTTCACCGTAGCGGCGGCCAACGTGTCGGTCGTGAAAACCTCCACGGTGCTGTCCGACGGCCTGGGGAACACCGATCCCACCGCCAAGGCGATCCCGGGCGCCACCGTGCAATATTGCATCGCGGTCACCAACGCCGCCAACGCGGCCGCCGCGACCTCCCTGGTCGTCAGCGACATCGTGAACGCGGCCAAGCCCGGAGCGGGGGGCGAGCCCGCGACTCTGGGCACGATCGGCAACATCCTCGTGAACGCCACGGTCGACGCGAACGGCAAATGTTCGGGTGGGGTCGCGGGCAACGGGGCCTACAACGCGGCGACCTACACGGTGACGGGCACATTGTCCGACATGCCGAAATCCACCACCGCCACCACGCGGGCGCTCAGCTTCACGGCCGTGATCCAGTAACCGGACCCGCGCACCCGTCCCGCCTTTCCGGTCGGACGGGTGCGCGCCTCGGACCGCTATGGTCAACGTCCCGTCAACCCTGATCGGCGCCGCCGCCCTCCTCGCCGCCCTGTCGGGTGCCGGGGAGGTTCGCGCGCAGGACCGCGTGATCGCCAACACTGCGCGCATCCAGTGGGACGTGGGCGGCGATCGGCGGTCGGCGAACAGCAACACGGTGTCCCTGGCGGTGGAGGCGACCGCCCCGCGAGCGCCGACGGTCGCCCTTTACGGTCTCTCCTCTTCCGGTTCGGTCCGCCTGCCGCTGGACGGCGCCCGTTGCGCGGTGGGCGCCACGCCGGCCGCGACCTTCGCCGGCCGCTCGCTCGATCCCGCCACCCTCGCCCCGATCGACCGCCTGACGCCGGGCCGCCCGCTGGTGATCGCCGTCGACGCGCCGGACGCCAACCGCGACGGCGCGGCGCGCGAACAGCTGGAGATCCGTGTCGCCTCCCCCACCGGCGACACAGAGCAGTTCAGCCTGATCGAGACGGACGTGAACAGCGGCCGCTTCGCCGGCCTGGTCGCCACCGCGCCCGTGTCATCCACCGCGCGGGCGGACGACTGTCTGCTGTCCCTCCCATCCGAAGGGTCCGCCGCCTTGGTCGTCTCCAGCGCAGATGGAACCGCCTTGGCGACTTCAACGCTCGCCTTGCAGGCCAGCGCGGTGAACATCGTCTTCGATTCGGACACGGGAGAGCCGGTCAAGGGTGCTCGGCTGTCCCTGGTGGACGCGGGCACGGGCGCGGCCGCGACGGTTTGGGCCTATGACGGCCTAACCCGCGCGCCGGCGAGCGTCACGTCCGCGGGCGGTTCCGAGGCGGCAGCCGACCGGTCCGATCTGCCACCCGGCGGTTTCCGTTTCCCGCAGGTTGAACCGGGACGGTACATCCTGGTGATCGACCCTCCAGAACCCTATCGGAGCCCGTCCCAAGCGACGGCCGAGCAGCTCGCGCTGGTCGGGCCCTACCAGGTCACGGGCGCGTCCTACGCCCGCCCGTTCGAGGTGGGGGAGAACGGCACCCTGAACTTCGACATACCCCTGGATCGATCCGGAAGCGGGCTCGCCTTGACCAAGGCGGCGTCGGTCGCCGTCGCCGGTCCGGGTGACCGCATCCTCTACACCGTGACGATAAGGAACACAGATGCCGGACGCAGAACCTCTGCGGTTAGTGTCACCGACGTGCTTCCCCCCGGTCTCCGGTTTGTAGCGGACAGTGTCCGGGTGAGTGCCGGAACGGTTCAAACCAGCAGTACCGATGGCCAGCGCGTCACCTTTCGCCTTCCCGCTCTCGCCGCCGCCGAGCAGCGGGTGGTCCGCTATCTGACGGAGGTGCGGCCCGACGCCCGGTCCGGCTCCGCGCTCAACCGCGCCCAGGCGACCGACGCCGCCGGTCTGACCAGTCCGGTCGCCGACGCCGTGGTGCGCATCGCCCGCGACGCGATCAGCGAGCGGATGACGATCGTCGGCCGGGTGACGGACGGCGGCTGCGGCGTGGCGGACGCGCGCGGCGTGGGTGGAGTGCGGATCCTGATGGAGGACGGCAGCCTCGCCATCACCGATCCCGATGGGCGGTATCACTTGGACGGTGTGTGGCCGGGCCAGCATGTCGTGCAGATGGAGGCGCACAGCCTGCCAGAGGGTCGGGTGGCGGTGGATTGCGCTCGCGACACCCGCTCGGCCGGCAGCGCCACCTCCCGCTTCGTGCGCGGCACCGGCGGCGGCTTGGCCCGGGCGGACTTCGTCCTGGTGGAGGGCGAAGCGGGCGTTCGCGTGGCCGCCAAGACCACCGCGCGGCCGCCCGTCGCCACCGACGGCTTCGCGGCGGGTGGCGAAGGGCGTGATTGGCTGACGGGGCAGGCGCCGGGCATCGAATGGTTGTTCCCGGTCACCAGCGACAACCCGCGCGCGCGCGTCGTGCGGGTCGCCATCAAGCACGCGCCGGGACAGACGGTCGCGCTCACGCGTGAGGGCGAACCGGTGCCCGCGCTCAATTCCGACGGCACGCTGACCAACCCGGCGGGCGACGTGGCGGTGAGCGTCTGGCGCGGGTTGGAACTGATCGGCCGCGACACCCGCTTCGCCGCGGAGGTCCGCGCGGCCGACGGGCAGCTCGTCGAGCGGCTGGAACACACGGTGCACTTCGCCGACACGCCGGTCCGCGCCGAACTGCTGCGCGAGCGCTCGCTGCTGGTCGCCGATGGCGTATCGCGCCCCGTGATCGCGTTGCGGCTGACCGACAGCGCCGGCCGACCGGTGCATCACGGCGCGACCGGCCCGTTCGCCGTGCCCGATCCCTACCTGCCCGCGCAGGAGGCCGAGGCGCTGCAGGCGCGCCAGCTGGGCGGGCTGGAGCGCGCGCAGGCCACCTGGCGCGTGGAAGGCGACGACGGGGTCGCCTATGTCGAGTTGATGCCGACCACCGCGTCGGGCAGCCTGACGCTCACCCTGCCGCTCGCCGACGGAGAGGTGCGGCACGACGAACGCTTCGACTTGTGGCTCGACCCGGGCGACCGCCCCTGGACCGTGGTCGGCCTGGCCGAAGGGTCGCTCGGCCGCGCCGCCATCGACGATCATATCGAGCCGGTCGCGGACGACCGCCCTCTCCTCGATGGCCGACTGGCCTTCTACGCCAAGGGCCGGGTGCTGGGCCGCTGGCTGCTGACGGCGTCGTACGACACCGACAAGCGGCGCGAGGACCAGCGGTTCGGCGGCGCGATCGATCCCACCGCCTATTACACGGTCTATGCCGACGGGTCGGAGCGGCTGTTCGACGCCGCGTCGCTGCGCAAGCTCTACCTGAAGCTGGAGCGGCCGCAATTCGCCGCCCTGTTCGGCGATTTTCAGACCGGCCTCGATCGGCCGGAACTGACCCGCTATGTCCGCGCGCTCAACGGCGTGCAGGCGCAGTTCGACGACGGGCGCATCGCCGCCACGGCCTTCGCGGCCGACACCGCCTTTCGCACGCGGCGCGTGGAGATCCAGGGCAGCGGCCTGTCGGGTCCCTATGGCCTGGGCGTGCGACGGCTGGTGCCGAACGGAGAGCACGTCGCGATCGAGGTCCGCGACCGGCTGCGATCCAACCTGGTGATCGAACGGCGCGAACTGCACCGCTATCTGGATTACGAGATCGATTACGACACCGGCGTCCTGCGCTTCCGCGAACCGATCACCTCGCGCGACGAAGGCCTGAACCCCCGCTTCATCGTGGTGGACCTGGAAGCCGACGGCGCCGCGCGCACCGTGGTGAACGCCGGCGGCCGGGCCGGCTGGACCAGCACGGACGGCCGGCTGGCGGCGGCGGCCACCGTCGTCCATGACGAGGACGAGGTCGGCGCGACCGACATCGTGGGCGCGGATGCGCGTTTCCGTCCGTCGGCGGCGACAGAAGTCCGCGCGGAACTGGCGGTATCCCGCGGCGACCGCCCCACGCTCGACGGCAACGCCGTGCGCGGCGACGCGACCGCGTGGCTGGTGGAGGCAGAGCATCACGGCCCCGCCGTCGACGTGCTCGGCTATGCCCGGCAGGTGGGCCAGGGCTTTGGCATCGGGCAGCAGAACCGGTCCGAACGCGCCAGCCGCAAGGTCGGACTGGACGGCCGGGCCCGGCTGACCCGCGACATCGCCCTGGTCGCCAGCGCCTACACCGAAGACTACCTCGACACGGATGCGCGGCGCATCGCCGCACGCGCGGCCGTCGAGATGACGCGGCAGGACACCACGGTGCGCGCGGGCGTGGCGCACATCGACGACCGAACGCCGACCGGCGGCACCCGGCGATCGACCCTGCTGGAGTTGGGTGGTCGCCAACGGGTGACCGAGCGGCTGGAACTGGACGCCAAGGCCGAACTGGCGCTGGGCGGGCAGGACGAGAGCATCGACTATCCCCAGCGCCTGACCGCCGGCGCGCGCTGGCGGGCGGCGGAATGGGTCGACCTGGTTGGCGCGGCCGAGTTCGCCACCGGCGGCTCCGTTGACGCGGCCACGGCCCGTGCTGGGGTGGAGTTGCGGCCCTGGGCCGGCGCGCGCATCGCGGCCACGGGCAATCGCCAGTCGATCGCGGAGCTGGGGACCCGCACCTACGCCGCCTATGGCCTGGCGCAATCCCTGCCGCTGAACGATCATTTGACGGTCGACGCCAGCCTGGACGCGAACACCACCTTCGGCGATTTCGACCGGACGGCGATCCTCAACCCGGACCAGCCGGTCGCCACCGGAGGCTATGTCGGCGCTGGCGGCATCCTGACCGAGGATTTCGTCGCCGCCACCCTGGGTGCCACCTGGCGCAGTGAGCGGTGGAGCCTGGCGGGCCGAGGAGAGGCGCGGCGCGGATCGCGCACCGATCGCTGGGGCGCGACGGTCAGCGGCATCCGCCAACTGGGCGAAGGCCGGTCGGTCGGCGGGCGACTGATCGCGACGGCCGCGCAGGATCGTGGCGGCACGCACACCCGCAATGTCGAGGCCGCGGTCGCCGCCGCGTTGCGCCCGGCCGGAAGCGCATGGTCGCTGCTCAACCGGTTCGATTATCGCGACGACGCGGTGACGAACGCGGTCTTGGGCGAACGCGGGCCGGTCGGCGGAGAGCGCCTGACGGTCGCCGGCGACGCCCGCGCGCGCCGGCTGGTGAACGCGCTGTCGGTCAACTGGACGCCCCGTGGCGCCCGGCAGGGGCAGCGACTGGAACGTGGCGAGCTGCAGCTGTTCCTGGGCACGCGATACACTCTCGACCGGTTCGACGATCTGGACGTGTCCGGCTTCAGCCTGGTCGCCGGCGGCGACGCGGAGGTGGCGGTGCGCGAGCGGCTGTCGATCGGCGGCCAGGCGACCGTTCGCACCGGCACCGGCGGGCGTGCCCGCGCCTATGCTATCGGACCCCGGATCACCCTGTCGCCCACGGCCGACACGACCGTCACGCTCGGCTACAACATAGCGGGTTTTCGCGACCGCGACTTCGAGGCGGCGCGAGCGACCCGCGACGGCGTCTTCGTGTCCGCGCGGATCAAGTTCGACGCCGGCGGCTTGGACGATCTCTTCCGCTGAGGTTGGCGGCGGCTGCGCGGTTGGTTAAGGTGCTTCCATCCGCGAACCACCGGCAGGCCCGCCATGCTTTTCGACACCCTCGCCCCGCAGCCGGCGGACCCGTTGCTGGGCCTGATCGGACAGTTCCGCGCGGACCCGCGCCCCGACAAGATCGACCTGGGGGTCGGCGTGTATTTCGACGCGCACGGCGACACCCCGGTGTTCAAGGCGGTGAAGCTGGCCGAACGCCAGCTGTGGGAGCATCAGGCCACCAAACGCTATCTCGGTCCGGAAGGCGACCGGGACTTCACCGCTGCGGTGTCTCGCCTCCTGCTCGACGGTGCGGGAGTGGACGGTCGCTGGATAGCGCTTCAGACGCCAGGCGGAACCGGGGCGGTTCGACTTGGGCTGGAAACCTTGAAGCTGGTGGGCGTCCGCCGCGTCCTGCTGGGCCTGCCAAGCTGGCCCGTGCACGCCAACATCGTCGACGCCATCGGACTCGAGGTGGCGGGCTACCCGCATTACGACCCAACGACCGGCGACGCCGATGTGGCGGCTTTGATGGAACAGGTCGAAGCGGCGGGGCCGGGCGACGCGCTGATCATCCATGGCTGCTGCCACAACCCGTCGGGCGCCGATCTGACGGCCGGCGAGTGGACGGCGTTGGGCGACGCTCTGGCCCGCCGCGGCGTCGTGCCGCTCATCGATCTGGCCTATCATGGCCTCGGGGCGGGGCTGGAGGAGGACCTCACCGGCGTCCGCGCGCTTCTGTCCCGGGTGCCCGAGGCGATGGTCGCCTATAGCTGCGACAAGAATTTCGGCCTGTACCGCGAACGCACCGGCGCGCTCTACACGATTGCTTCCGACGCCAAGCAGGCGATGGTCGTGGAGGGGCATCAGCACGCCGTCGCGCGCGCCAACTGGTCGATGCCGCCCGACCACGGCGCCGCGGCCGTGCGCGTGATCCTGTCCGACGACGCGCTCGAACCCATCTGGCGCACGGAGCTGGACATGATGCGCGACCGCATCCGGTCGGTCCGGGCGCAGCTTGCGGCGGCCGACACCCCGATCGCCACCGAAGCCGTCGCGCGCCAGAACGGTTTGTTCTCGCTGCTACCCCTCTCCGCGCAGCAGGTCGCCCGCGTGCGCGAGAGCCACGGGATCTACATGGCGGGCAGCGGCCGGATCAACGTCGCGGGCCTGACGGACGGCAACCTGCCGCACTTCCTGGACGCGCTGCGATCGCTGGAGGCGGTCGCCGCATGAGCGAACCGTTGCGGTTGTTCAATTCGCTCACCCGACGGGTCGAGACCTTCGCCCCGATCCACCCCGGCGAGGCGCGGGTCTATAGCTGCGGGCCGACGGTCTATAGCGACCAGCACATCGGCAATATGCGCGCTTACCTGTTCGCCGACGTGCTGGGACGCACCCTGAGCCAAACCGGTTATAAGCTGACCCACGTCATCAACATCACCGACGTGGGGCACCTGCAATCCGACGCGGACGAGGGCGAGGACAAGATGGAGGCGGCCGCGCGCGCCGAGAGCGCCAGCGCGTGGGACGTGGCGGCGCGCCACACCGCCGCGTTCCTGGCGGACATCGATCGCCTTAACATCCGCGCGCCCGCTCGCTGGGCGGTCGCCACGGACCATATCGACGACATGATCGCCTTTGCCGGCGCGATCGAGGACCGCTGCTACCGGCTGGACGACGGCCTGTATTTCGACACCGCGCGCGTGCCGGATTACGGCCGCTTGTCCGGCACCGCGCCGGACGAGCGCGAGGGGCGGATCGCGGCCGTCGAGGGCAAGCACCGGCCGGAGGACTTCGCCGTCTGGCGATCCTTTGCGCCCGACGATCGCCGGCAGATGGAATGGGACAGCCCCTGGGGTCGCGGGGCGCCGGGCTGGCACCTGGAATGTTCGGCGATGAGCCGGAAATATCTGGGATCGCCCTTCGACATCCACACGGGCGGGATCGACCATCGCGAGATCCATCATCCGAACGAGATCGCCCAGAACCAGGCGCGCTCCGACTGCGCGACCACCGGCGCCAACATCTGGATGCACAACAACTTCCTGGTGAACCGGGCGGCGAAGATGTCGAAATCCTCGGGCGACGTGCTGACGTTGCAGCGGCTGGTGGATCGCGGCCTGCACCCGCTCGGCTTTCGCCTGATGTGCCTTCAGGCGCATTATCGGGGCGAGCTGGAATGGAGCTGGGACGGGGCGCTCGCCGCGCTGACCCGGCTGAAGCGCCTGGCGATCGCGATGGAGGGCCTGCGCGCGGCCGCGGCCGCCGAACCCCTCGGTGGAGCCTTGCCGGCCGCCGCGACGGAGCGGCTGGATCGGTTCGCGACCGCCGTGCGCGACGACCTGAACACGCCGCGCGCGCTCGTGGAGCTGGAAGAGGCGCTGGCCGACACCCGCCTGTCCGCGGCCATGCGCCTGGGCCTCGCCGCGACGATGGACGAAGTCCTGGGCTTGCGGCTGGGGGGGCTGGACCGGGGCGACCTGCGGGTCCGCCCGATCGGTGCCGGGTTGACGGAGGAAGCCGTCGAACGAGCGCTCGCCCGCCGCGCGGTCGCGCGTGCCGGGCGCGATTACGCCGAAGCGGATCGGGCGCGCGACGAACTGACGGCGGGCGGCGTGCACGTCATGGACGGCGATCCCCTGGGCTGGGACTGGGCGCTCGGCTGACGGTGTCCCGGCCATGCTCGCCGGAACTTTCCGCCCCTTCGAACTTTCTGTTTCCGTGACCGAAGGGGCCGCGATCCTTTGATCGTGCGCGTCGGCCGACATGGGGGGTTTCGATGGCGCAGGACGACGATCCGACCACCATCCGTGTCCCCGTTCTGGAAGAAGACCTGACGGTCGGGATCCGTGACACCGTCACGGGCCAGGTCCGGGTCCGCACCCATGCCGAGGAAGAGCGATTGACGCTGCGGCGGGATTTGTCCCGTAGCCGCGTCGTCGTCGACCGCGTCGCGATCAACCGTCCGGTCGATCAAGTGCCTGACGAGCGGTTCGAGGACGGTGTCCGCGTCGTGCCCGTGTTCGAGGAACGGCTGGTCGTCACCAAGGAGCTCTGGCTGGTCGAGGAACTGCACATCCGGCGTGAGACTTACGTCGAAGCCGTCGATGTGCCGGTGTCTCGTCGCGTGACCCGCGTCGATATCGATCGCGACTGAAACAACAACAGGAGAACACTGATGGCCGTACCCCCGCACACCCCCGAAGGCGCGCCCCCGCGCGATATCGATGTGGAGGAGAAGTCCACCAACTGGCTGGCATGGCTGTTGCTGCTCGCCGGGCTGATCGCCCTGGCGTGGTGGTTGCTGAGCCGAGACAACAACGCCGTTCCGGCGACGACGGATTCGGCCGTCGCGACGACCGACGCCGGAATGACCGGTGCCGACAACGCCATGATGGCCGCCGATGGGTCCACGAGCGGCGTGACCGACCCGAACGCGATCTCGGAAGGCGTCGACCGGCCGCTGTCCGACCTGCCCGGCTATGTCGAGGGCACGGACCCGACCCCGGCGACCTTCACGTTCGAGCGTCTGAATTTCGATACGGACAGCGCGACCATCAAGGCCGGCGACCAGGCCGAGGTCGGCTCCATCGCCAATGCCCTGAAGCAGCGCTCGACCGTTCGCATCCGAGTGACCGGCTATGCCGATCCCCGCGGCACCAAGCCGTACAATCAGAAGCTGGCCTCCGACCGGGCCGACTCCGTGAAGCAGGCGCTGGTGGCGCAAGGCGTCGCGGCGGATCGGATCGAGACCGTCGGCGGGGGCGAGACGCTTCCCGACGACACCGCGACGCTGGCCCAGGCCCGCGCCGAGGCACGCCGCGCGCAGATCACCATTCTGTCGCGCTAATCTTCCACATCACTTCAAGGAGACCAACATCATGTCCCGCACCCTTACCGCACTGTTCGACACCCG
Organism: Sphingomonadaceae bacterium; assembly: GCA_965261015.1. Classification (GTDB taxonomy): domain Bacteria; phylum Pseudomonadota; class Alphaproteobacteria; order Sphingomonadales; family Sphingomonadaceae; genus CBDHCC01. The sequence continues at coordinate 1,117,503 of CBDHCC010000001.1, read as the reverse complement.
CGACGACGCCGAGGCCGGCCGTCAGCGCCTGGTCGACGCGAACATCGACACGGACAACATACGCATCCACGACAAGAGCAGCATGAGCGACGCCGGCTATGCCACGCACGAGGAGTCCGGCTTGTGGTCGTCCATCAAGAACGCGTTCCTGCCCGACGAGGATCGCCACACCTACGAAGAGGGCCTGCGTCGCGGCGGTTACCTACTGGTCACCGACGTCGATGAGGACGAGATCGACGCCGCCATCCGCGCGTTGGAGACCACGAACAGCGTCGATGTCGCCGATCGGTCGGCCTCTTGGCGCAACGAAGGCTGGGAAACCCCGGCCTATGCCGCGGGCCGCGCCGATTACGGCCGTGAGGATTATGGCCGCACCGGCGCGGATGGCGAGCGGCTCGAGGTTGTCGAGGAGCAGTTGGTCGTCGGCAAGCGCGAGGTCGATCGCGGCGGCGTACGAGTGCGCTCCTACGTCACGGAAAAGCCCGTCCATGAGCAGGTCACGCTTCGCAAGGAGCATGTGAACGTCGAGCGCAATCCGGTGGACCGCGCCGTCGGCGGCGGCGCGGGTGACGCCTTTCAGGATCGCACGATCGAGATGACCGAGACCAGCGAGGAAGCCGTCGTCGGCAAGCAGGCCCGTGTCGTCGAGGAGGTCGTCGTCAGCAAGGACGTCGACACCGTGACCGAGGACATCGACGAGACCGTTCGCCGCAAGGACGTCGAGGTCGAGCAGATGGGCACGACCGACCGCACCGTCGAAACGGACCGCGACCGCAAGATGTGATCGGCGCGGCCGAACGGTCGCCCGCTCAAGCCGGGACGCCCGCGCTCTCACCATGAGGGCGCGGGCGTTTCCGCGTCCGCGCCACCCCGACGGCTTGCCATCGGTCACGCGGACCGCTTTGGTGTCGCCTTCCGCCGCCCAGGAGCGCCGCCCGGTCCATGCCTCCTCCCCTCTCCAGCAAATTGGGTCGAGAGCTGGGGCTGCGCGCGCACGAGCGCCCGGCGCTCTATTGCGAGATCGCGGACGCCGCGACCGACACGGACCTGCCCTTCTGGACCGTCCTGATGCTGTCCGGCGCGATCGCGACGCTGGGCCTGGTGCTGAACTCCACGGCGGTCGTGATCGGCGCGATGCTCGTCGCGCCGCTGCTCGGGCCGCTGCTCGGGCTGTCGCTGTCGGTGGCGGTCGGCGACGGACGGCTGTTCGTGCAGACCGCACTCTCGATCCTGACGGGCGCGGCCGCCATCGTGGCGCTCGCGGCGCTGGTCACCTGGGTCCTGCCGATCGATGCGGTGACCGACGAGATCGCCGCGCGCACCCGGCCCAACACCCTGGACCTGCTGATCGCGATCTTTTCCGGCCTGGCGGGCGCGGTCGTGATGGCGTCGCGCGAAACACGCCTGTCCGGGTCGATCCCGGGGGTGGCGGTCGCGGTGGCGCTGGTGCCGCCTCTGGGCGTCGCCGGCTTCGGCATCGGAACCGGTTTTCAATGGCCGATCATCACCGGCAGTCTGCTCCTGTTCGGCGCGAACCTGGCGGGCATCGTGCTGAGCGGGCTGGGCGTGTTCCTGTCGGTCGGCATGCACCGGCCAGAGGTCGTGGCGCGCGCGAAGGCCTGGCACCGTGAAGACCGGTCGACGGGGCTGGCGCGGGTGTGCGAGGACATCCCGCTGCCCCGCACGCTGGACGTCGCCTCCTCCCCGTGGAAGCGCATGGCGCTGACCACCCTGTTCGTCGCGGCCGTGTCCCTGCCGCTCACGCGCTCCTTCTCCCATATCGTGCGCGAGGTGAAGGTCTCCGCCGCCGCCGACACCGCGACGGCGTCGCTGGAAAAGGGCGGCGAGACCCTGGTGCTGGAACGCCGCATCGACCAGTCGGGCGAGGAGGCGACCGTGACGCTGCGCATCGCCACCCAGTCGCGCGTGTCCGAAGCGGAGCGCCTGCGCCTGGCCCAGACGATGACGCGGGCTGCCGGAGAGCCGGTCCGGCTGTCGCTCAGCCAGATCGTCGTGCCCAGCGGCCGATTGGCGGAGGCGGCGCAGAAGCTGCCGGACGCCCCCAGCTTGCGCGCGGCCTCCCCCGCCGCGGCACCCACGGCCGACCTGCTGGCACCGCTGCGTCAACGCCTGGCCGACGGTCTGTCCGATGTGCTGTTGCCGGCCGGCCGGGAGCTGGTGGGGGCGAGCCTGCGAGTGGCCGCCGACGGCGCACCCGCGCTGACGGTGGCCTATGGCGGCGCCCAGCCGCTGTCGCCGGACGCCGCCGCGCTGGTCGCCAGCCAGGCCGCGCGGGCGGTGGAGATCGATCCGGCCGACGCGGCGACCGTGTTCCTGCCGCTCGGTCCGCGCTCGTTCCCCTCGCCCGACGAGGCGGCGGCCCTGCGTGCGACCCTGCGTCGCTGGCCGCGCCTGGGGATCACGCTGATCGGGGGCGGCGAGCGGGTCGACGCGGTGGCCGCTCAGCTGAGCGGCCCGGCGGGTCAGCTGTCGCGCTCGGCCGGTGAGCCGGGCCTGCGACTGTGCGTGCGGGAGCCCGACGGCCGACCCGGCTGCACTCCGCCGCCCGCACCCGCCACGGCCGTCACGACGCCGTTGCCAGCGACCAGCGCTTCCCCCACGGTGCCGGGCCAATGATCGACGCGCCCTCTCCCAACGGCCCGCACCGCGGCGCCTGGTCCCCGTCTTCCTGGCGCGCGCACGAGGCGCGTCAGCAACCGACCTATCCCGATCCCGCGGCGCTCGCCCGGGCGGAGGCGACGGTGGCCTCCTACCCCGCGCTGGTGTTCGCGGGCGAGGCCCTGGCGCTCAAGGCGCGGCTGGCGCGCGTGGCGGCGGGCGAGGCGTTCCTGCTGCAGGGCGGCGACTGCGCGGAGAGCTTCGCGGAATTCAACCCGCACTCCATCCGCGACACCTTCCGCCTGATCCTGCAGATGGCGGTCGTGCTCACCTTCGCCTCCAAGCTGCCGGTGGTGAAGGTCGGGCGCATGGCGGGACAGTTCGCCAAGCCGCGATCCAGCCCGACGGAGCGGCAAGGGACGGTGGAGCTGCCGATCTATCGCGGCGACAATGTCAACGACATCGCCTTCACGGCGGCCGGCCGCGCCCCCGATCCCGAACGGATGGTGCGCGGCTATTCCCAGTCGGCCGCCACGCTGAACCTGCTGCGGGCGTTGGCGGGCGGCGGCTATGCCAACCTGCACCAGGTCCATCGCTGGACGCTCGACTTCATGGGCAAGTCGAAATGGTCGGAGCGGTATCGCGACCTGGCCGACCGGATCGGGGAGGCGCTGGACTTCATGGCCGCGTGCGGCGTGCACCCGGACACCGATCCCCGTTTGCAGGGCACGGAGTTCTACACCAGTCACGAGGCGCTGTTGCTGCCCTTCGAACAGGCGATGGTGCGGACCGACCAGCTGACCGGCGAGACGCTGGACACGTCCGCGCACTTCCTGTGGATCGGCGACCGCACCCGGTTCGAGGGGTCGGCGCATGTGGAGCTGTTGCGCGGCGTGATGAACCCGCTGGGGATCAAATGCGGGCCAAGCCTGGAACCCGACGCGCTGATCCGCCTGCTCGACACGCTGAATCCCCGGCGAGAGGCGGGGCGGATCACGCTGATCACGCGTTACGGCCACGACCAGCTGGAACGCTACCTGCCCGCCGTGATCCGCGCGGTGGAGCGGGCGGGGCACCCTGTAGTGTGGAGTTGCGACCCCATGCACGGCAACACACGCTCCGTGGGCGGATACAAGACCCGGCCGTTCGACCTGATCCTGAAGGAGGTCGCCGCCTTCTTCGACGTGCACCGGGCCGAGGGCACCCACGCCGGCGGCATCCATTGCGAGATGACGGGACAGGACGTGACGGAGTGCACGGGCGGCGCGGTGGACGTGACCGACCGCGACCTGGCGGACCGCTATCACACCCATTGCGACCCGCGGCTGAACGCGGACCAGTCGCTGGAACTCGCCTTCCTGCTGGCCGAGATGCTGAACGCCGACCGGCGGGAGCGCGCGGCCGCGGCCTGAGCGCGTCCGGCCGATCGGTGGTACGGGCGGCCGGACTCGAACCGGCACGTCTTGCGACAACGGATTTTGAGTCCGTCGCGTCTACCATTCCGCCACGCCCGCGTGACCGGCACGCCGGATGGCATGGGGCGGACGCGGGGGCAAGTGGTGGCGCGCGATGGATGCCGGTCGGACTCGCCGAATCAGTGCTCGTGATCGTGCGACGCGTCGTGCTCGGCCCGCTCTTCCACCGCGCAGCCCCCTCCCACGCACGGCTCCAACGTCGCATGGCCGATCGCGAAGCGCTGGCGCAGCATCGCGCGTGCCAGCGCCTTTACGCCCTCGAACTCCGTCAGCGAGGCGCTGTCGGGCACCAGATGCGCCTCCAGCGCGCGGCGGTCCTCGTCCAGGCTCCAAACGTGAACGTGGTGGAGCGAGGCGACGCCCGGCACCGCCTCCAGCTCGCGCACCAGCGCCGCGAACTCCACATCGTCGGGCACCGCGCCCATCAGCAGGCGGATCGTGCGGGGCAGCAGGCTGACGCCCTGCCACAGGACCAGGCCGGCGATCACGACCGTGACCAGCAGGTCGGCCCACCACCAGTCGTAGAGCAGGATCGCCGCGCCGGCCGCGATCACGCCCACGGAGGCGAGCGCGTCGGAGACGTTGTGCAGAAAGGCCGCGCGCATGTTCAGGCTGCCCTTGGCGCCCGCGCGCAGCATCAGCGCCGTCGCCACGTCCACCACCAGCGCGCCGCCCGCCACCCAGATGACGGTCCAGCCCGCCACCGGCTCCGGATCGGCCAGCCGCGCCACCGCCTCGACCAGCAGGTAGAAGCCGATGAGCACGAGCGAGGTCAGGTTGATGAGCGCGGCCACCAGCTCCGCGCGCCGCCAGCCGAACGTCATCAGCTGATCCGCCGGCCGACGCCCCACCTTGCGCGCGAACCAGGCGAGCATCAGCGAGGCCGCGTCGGAAAAATTGTGCAGCGCGTCGGCCACGAGCGCCAGCGACCCCGAAAGCACTCCGCCGACGATCTGGACGACCGTCAGTCCGACATTGATGACGATGGCCACCACCAGCCGGCGGTCGGACATCGTGTCGGTGTCGTGGGAATGGTCGTGGGGCATGTGGCTCCTTCCCGCGTCGCCGGCGATTGGGTGCTCACTGGCGGAAAGGTTAGGCGCTTGGCAACTTAACCTATAGCAAAACGCTCCCCATGACAGCGCCGCCCCTGCCAAGGAACAGCACCGCCGAACCGCTGGAGGTGCTCGGCGCGTCCGACTTCGCCTTCCAGCCGATCGTCGGCATGACCACCCTGCGCACCCACGGTTTCGAGTCGCTCATCCGACTGCCGGACGGCGCGCCCGACATCTGGACGCTGCTCGACGAGTGCGACCTGCGAGGAGAGCTCTTGAAGGCGGAGCGACTGCTCATGCGCCGCTCCATGAGCAAGTTCGCGACGTTCGAAGGGGCCGGCGCGTCGCGCCTCTTCCTCAACATCGACAATCGCGTCTTCGATCACGAGGAACTGTCGCCCGACCGCCTCGTGCGGTTCGGAGCCACGCTGGGCCTCAGTCCCGCCAACGTCTGCATCGAGATCAACGAGCGACAACCGCCGCGCTCGGTGGAGCGGCTGTCCCGAACCGTGGCCGATTTCCTGCGCCATCGGGTCCGCTTCGCGATCGACGATTTCGGCCAGGGGGTGGCGGGGTTGGACACGTTGATGCGTGTCGAGCCGCACTATGTGAAGATCGACCGCGCCTTCATCGACGGCGTGGCCCGAGACGCGCGCAAGCGGACGATGGTCTCGCAAATGGCAGCGCTGGCCCACTCTCTCGGTCTGATCGTCGTCGCTGAGGGCATCGAACAGGAAGCGGATTTCGTCTGCGCCCGCGCGCTCGGCTGCGATCTGGCGCAGGGCTTCCTCATCGCGCGGCCGCAGATCGCGCTGGCCGCCCTGCGCATGAGCTATGACACGGTTGAGATCGAGCCGGACGATCGGCGATCCGACGGGCCGGTGCGCGCGCTGGTCGAACAGGTGCGGCCCCTGCGCGTCAGCGATACGCTCCATCAGGCCGTGGCCCGCTTCCGGAAGGGGCAGCATCGCGACTTCCTGCCCGTCGTCGACGATCACGGGTATGTTCACGGCGTTCTGCTGGAACAGACGATCCGCACCTACCTCTTCGGCCGCTTCGGAGAGGCGCTCCTCCTCAACCAGGGACTCGCGATCAAGGTGGAGGGGGCGATCGTGCGCTACCCCGTGTGCGAGGTCGACACGACCCCCGAGGCGCTGGTGGACAGCTACGTCGTCTCCGGGTTCAACGCAGGCCTGGTGGTGACGGAGGACGGCCGCTATCTCGGCGTGCTGCCGAACAGCGCGCTGCTGCGCCTTGCCGCCGACCGAGAGGTCGCCCGCGCGCGCGATCAGAGCCCCTTGACGGGATTGCCGGGCAACACGTCCATCAACGGGCATCTGGCGCAGGAGCTGGCCGGCCACTCGGAGCGCACCGTGGTGTTCTTCGACATGGACAATTTCAAGAGCTTCAACGATGCCCAGGGCTTCGCGGCCGGGGACCGAGTGCTGCTGATGTTCGCGGATCGGCTGTCGCAGCTGGCGGCCCGGCTGGACGGCTTCGCGGGTCACGTCGGCGGGGACGACTTCGTGCTGAGCGCGCCGTGCCCGACGGACATCTGCCGCCCCCTGGTCGACGAGCTCGCCCGCCAATTCGCCGCCGACGCGGAGAGCCTCTACTCGTCCGAGGACCGATGCAACGGCGGCGTCTGGGCGCGCGATCGCCAGGGCCGCCGCCGGTTCCTGCCGCTGATCCGTGTTTCGGCTGCCATATTGGAGCTTCCGGCGGAGCGGAGCCACCTGTCCGTCAACGACGTCGTGGCCGCGCTGGCGGAGGGCAAGGCGCTGGCCAAGGCGAGCGCCGAGGGCGTGGTGGTCCTGTCGCTGAAACCGGAGCCCGACGAGCGTCCGGGGGACTGGACGCCGGACACGGCCGCGGCCGCTTAGCTCACCGGCGCCCGCCGGCGATAGCTCAGCGCCTCGGCCAGGTGCACGCGGCGCACCTCCTCCGCGCCGGCCAGGTCGGCGACCGTGCGCGCGACCCTGAGCACGCGGGTGTAGCCGCGCGCCGTCAGCTTGAGCGTGGCGGCGGCCTGGGCGAGAAGTTCGCGGCCCGCCTCGTCCAGCGCGGCGGCGGCGGTCAGCACCTCGCCGTCCGCCTCCGCGTTGGTGCGCGGCCCGTCCTCGCCATAGCGCGTCTGGCTCCGCTCCCGCGCCGCCGCCACGCGCGCCGCCACCGCCGCGCTGCCCTCGCTGGGTCGGGGATCGAGCAGGTCGCTGGCGGACACCGGCTCCACCTCGACATGCAGGTCGATGCGGTCGAGCAGCGGCCCGCTCACCTTCGCCTGATAGTCCGCCGCGCATTTGGGCGCGCGGGCGCAGGCCAGCATCGGGTCGCCCAGATGGCCGCAGCGGCACGGGTTCATGGCCGCGATCAGTTGGACATTGGCCGGGAAGGTGACGTGCGCGTTCGCCCGCGCCACGTCGACTCGCCCGGTCTCCAGCGGCTGGCGAAGCGAGTCGAGCACGGGGCGGCTGAACTCCGGCAGCTCATCCAGGAACAGCACGCCCAGATGCGCCAGGCTGACCTCGCCCGGCCGCACGCGCAGGCCGCCGCCCGTCAGCGCGGCCATGGAGGCGGAGTGATGGGGCGAGCGGAAGGGACGCGCGCGCACCAGCCGCCCCTCGCGCAGCGTGCCCGCGACCGACGCCACCGTGCTCACCTCCAGCGCCTCGGCGGACGAGAGCGGCGGCAGGATGCCCGGCAGACAGGCGGCCATCAGCGACTTGCCGCTGCCCGGTGGGCCTACCATCAGCAGGTTGTGGCCGCCCGCCGCCGCGATCTCCAGCGCTCGCCGGGCCACGTCCTGCCCCTTGACCTGGGCCAGGTCGGGGCCGGCGACCGGCTCCTCCACGCCGGCGGCGTCCGGCACGGGCAGCTCGCGCTCGCCCTTCAGCGCGCCGATCAGCGCCAGCAGGTCGGGGGCCGCCAGCACGGCGGCGCGCCCGCCCCAGCCGGCCTCCGCCCCCTGCGCGGCGGGACAGATCAGCCCGAGACCCCGCGACGCGGCGTGGAGCGCCGCCAGCAGCACGCCCGGTGCCGGCGCGATGCGTCCGTCCAGCGCCAGCTCGCCCACCACCAGCCATTCCGACACCGTCTCCGCATCGACGATCCCCATGGCGGCGAGCAGCCCGACCGCGATCGGCAGGTCGTAGTGGCTGCCCTCCTTCGGCAGGTCGGCGGGCGACAGGTTCACGGTGATGCGCCGCGGCGGCAGGGCCAGCCCGATGGCGGCGAGCGCGGCGCGCACCCGCTCCTTCGATTCGCCCACCGCCTTGTCCGCCAGGCCGACGATGGCGAAGGCCGGAACGCCGGCGGCGAGCTGGACCTGAACCTCGACCCCGCGCGCGTCCAAACCCAGATAGGCGACCGTCGCGACGGTGGCGACCAACTCTGTTCTCCCCCTGTTCGGCGGCGGGCATGGCCCGGCGGACAGCGCTTGTCCACCGCCGGGCGGCGGCGGCATTGCATTCGCCCGACGGCCGCCCGACCTGAGGGCCATGGCCGCCACACCGTCCCGCCGCTCGCCCGTGCGTCGCGTCGCCGAGTTGGCCTTGGGCTGGGCGGCGCTAATCGCCACGCCGTTCGTGGGCATCCTGCCGGGGCCCGGTGGCATCTTCGTGTTCGGCTTCGGGGCGACCCTGGTGCTCCGCAACTCGGCGATCGCCCGGCGGTTCTATGTGCGCCGCCTGCGCGCCTGGCCCCGGATCAAGGGCTGGGCCGACTGGGCGCTGCGCCGCGACGCAGCCCGTCGCCGGCGCAAGGCTCGGCGCGCGGATTGACTTCGCCCCCGCCCCGCCCCTATCGAGAGGGCCTGGCGGCCGTCCCTCGAACGGGCGGCCCTTTTCCTGTGACCGACACGACGCCCCGAGGAATGACCGATGAAGCGCACCTTTCAGCCGAGCAACCTGGTCCGCGCCCGCCGGCACGGCTTTCGCCATCGGATGAAGACGGTGGGCGGCCGCGCGGTGATCCGCGCCCGGCGCGCGCAGGGTCGCAAGAAGCTGTCGGCCTGACCACGCTGACGCGGCGCGCGGATTTCCTGCGCGCCAATCGGGGCCGGCGCGCGCCCACGCCGGGCTTCGTCCTGCTCGCCCGGCCCCGCGACGACGGCGACGCGACGCTGCGGGTGGGGTTCACCGTGACGAAGAAGATCGGCAACGCCGTCGTGCGCAACCGCTGCAAGCGCCGCCTGCGCGCGCTGGCGGCCCAGGTCCTGCCGGTGGCCGGTATCGCCGGTGCGGACCATGTGCTGATCGGCCGCAGCGAGTGCCCCACCCGCCCCTTCGCCGCCATGGTGGACGATCTGGAACGCGCCTGCCGCAAGGTCGCGCGATGACGGGGAACGCCGCCACGGATCGCCCCCGCGTCGGACGGGTGGGCCGGTTGATGATCGCGGTCTCGCGCGGGTGGCAGTGGGGGCCGTCGCGCATCCTGCCGCCGTCGTGCCGCTACGCGCCCTCTTGTTCGCACTACGCCATCCAGGCGGTCGAGCGTCACGGCGCGGCGCGCGGCGGCTGGCTGGCGCTCAGGCGACTGGCGCGCTGCCACCCCCTTGGCGGACACGGTTACGACCCCGTGCCGCCCGCCCGCTGACGGAGCCGACCCTTGGAAAACAGCCGCAACATGATCCTGGCCGTGGTGCTGTCCGCGCTCGTCCTCTTGGGCTGGTCGCTGGTGTCGGAGCGGTTCTTCCCCACGGCCAACCCGCCGGTGACCACGATTCAGCAGGGCGAGCAGGTCGCCCTGCCCCAGCCGCAGGCCGACCCCACGCCGGACACGCCGGCCGCGCTTAGGGATCGGGTGGCGGTGCTGCGCGAAAGCCCGCGCGTGGCGATCGACACGCCAGCACTCGCCGGGTCGATCAACCTGGTGGGCGCGCGCATCGACGACCTGCTGCTCACGGGCTATCCGGAGCGGCTGGGCGCAGGCTCCCCGCCGATCCGCGTCCTGTCGCCGGCCGGCGCGGCGAACAGCCAGTTCGCCAGCTTCGGCTGGACCGCGCCCGCCGGCGTGGCCGTGCCCGGACCCGACACCCGCTGGACCGCGAGCGCCCAACGCCTGACCGTCGGCCAGCCCGTCCGCCTGAGCTGGGACAACGGTCAGGGCCAGCTGTTCGCCATCGACCTGTCCGTCGACCGGCACTTCCTGTTCACCGCGCGCCAGACGGTCGCCAATCGCGGCGGCGCGCCGGTGACGGTCCGCCCCTATGGCCTGGTCAGCCGCGCCGGCCGCTCCGCCGATCAGGGCACCTGGATCAACCATGTCGGCCCGATCGGCGCGTTCGACGAAGCGGCGGACTATGGCATCAGCTACGACGACGTGGCGGAGGCCCAGGCGGCCGATGGCGCGCGCCGGTTGGACGCGGACGGCGCGGTCGACTGGCTGGGCTTTTCGGACAAATACTGGGCGACCGTGCTGGTCCCGCCGGCCCAGGCGTCCGGCAGCTTCCAGCCCGGTCGCGGCCCGGACACGTTCCAGGCCAACTACGTCGTGCCCGCCGTCACCGTCGCGCCGGGTGCCCAGCGCAGCGTCACCGCCAGCCTGTTCTCCGGCGCGAAGGAGGTCGACCTGCTGGCCGACTACGCCGACGGAGCGGAGGGGGTCGGGGCCATCCCGCGCTTCGACCTCCTGATCGACTGGGGCTGGTTCGCGGTGGTGGAGCGGCCGTTCTTCTGGCTGTTGAAGACGCTGGAGTCCGTCACCGGCAATTGGGGCCTGGCGATCATCCTGCTCACCGTGCTGGTCCGGCTGCTGATGTTCCCCATCGCCCAGCGGCAGTTCGCGTCGGTGGCCGCCATGCGCCGGCTGCAACCCAAGCTGAAGTCGCTGCAGGAGCGGCACAAGGATAACAAGGAGAAGCTTCAGCAGGAGATGATGAAGCTCTACAAGACGGAAAAGGTGAACCCGCTGGCCGGGTGCCTGCCAATCGTGATCCAGATCCCCGTCTTCTTCGCGCTCTACAAGGTGCTGGTGCTGGTGGTCGAGCTGCGCCACCAGCCCTTCGCTTTGTGGATCCGCGATCTGTCCGCCCCGGATCCCCTGACCCCGCTGAACGGCTTTGGCACCTTCGGGTTCGAGCTGCCGCACCTGCTGGCGATCGGCGTGCTGCCGATCCTGGTGGGCGTCACCCAGTGGCTGTCGTTCAAGCAGAACCCGCCGCCCGACGAGACCCAGGCCAAGGTGTTCGGCATCATGCCGTGGGTGCTGATGTTCGTGATGGCGCCCTTCGCGGCCGGCCTGCAACTCTACTGGATGACCACGAACATCTTCACCGTGTTCCAGCAGCGGCTGATGTACGCGCGCCACCCCGAACTCAAGAACCCGGCCAAGGTCGCCAGGAAGTGACCGACTGGGCGGAGGCGGAGCGCGCGGCGGCGCTGCGGCGCGTGTTCTCCGGCCCGATCGCGTTCCTGAAGTCCGCGCCCGAACTGCGCTTCCTGCCCGACCCCGACGTGCCGGAAGTGGCGTTCGCCGGGCGGTCCAACGTGGGCAAGTCGTCGCTGCTGAACGCGCTCACCAACAGGAACGGGCTGGCGCGCACGTCGGTGACCCCCGGCCGCACGCAGGAACTGAACCTGTTCGACGTGGGCGAGCCCGTGTCCTTTCGGCTGGTCGACATGCCCGGTTACGGCTTCGCCAAGGCCCCGCCGGCCGTCGTGCGGCGCTGGCGGTTCCTGGTGAACGACTATCTGCGCGGGCGCGCGGTGCTGAAGCGCGCGCTGCTGCTGATCGACGCGCGGCGCGGGATGGGAGAGGTGGACCGCGAGGTGATGGCGATGCTGGACGCCGCCGCCGTCAGCTATCGCCTGGTCCTGACAAAGTCCGACAAGGTCAAGCCGACGGAGGCCGCGACCGTGCGCGGCGCGGTAGAGACGGAGGCGCGCAAGCATCCCGCCGCCCACCCGGACGTGATCGCCACCTCCAGCGAGACGGGCGAGGGGATCGATGCCTTGCGCGCGGCGGTGATGGACGCCGTCCACGCCTGAGGCCCGGCACCGATCGGGCAACCAACCCGCCGTCCGCCCCGTTCTCCCTTTCGAACGCATCGAAGGAGACATGGATCATGGCCGACACGAACAACAACCCCGCCGCGGCCGACAGCGGCGGCCCGTCCGTCAGCTCGACAGGGCCGGTGTCCGGGCAGAACGCGCCCGACAGCCAGAAGGGATCGAGCGCGAACGCCACCGGGCAGAAAGTGCCCGAAGACAACCAGGCGAGCGGGCCGGAAGGCGTGCCACCGGAGGGGTGAGCGTCGACGGGGGCGAGCGTCAGCCGCGTGGATCGAAACCCGCAGGCAGGCTGTCGTTGTAGGATCGGTTCAGAAGCCGGCCGTACCGCGCCGCCTCCGCGCGCAGGTCCGGGTCGGCTCGCACCGCTTCTGCGAATTCGTGTTCTCGGCGAGACGAGTCGGTTGGCAGATATTGCGCGCTGGGCTGCAATACGCTCAGCGCCCAGCCACGACGATCCGGGTCGGCGAGCGAGTTCTTCACCAACCCCTTGGCGGCGTCCGTGTCGCCGTGGCAGCTGAACCAATCCCACGCCACGGCCGGTGGCGTGGCGCGCGACGCAATTGCCAGTTCGGCGATGGTTCGCTCCGCCTCGTCCTTCCGACCCTCTCCCAACAGCGCGCACGCGCGGACGACCTCGGTGGCGGCCAGACCGGACGTGTTGCCGCCCCCCATCAGCGACTTCGCATCCTCTCGGAAGCGATCCGTGGTCGCTAGCGCCTCGGCCGGTCGACCAAGCATCAGCTGTGTCTGCGCCAGATTGGCGCGCGCGGTCAGGCCGGGGGCGGGGTTGTTGGGATCGAAGCCGTCCGCCAACCGGGTGAGCAGCGCCACGGCGTCGTCGGGCCGGCCCGCGCCCACCATCGCCTGCGCCACGCTGGTCGATAGGGTGGCCTGGTAGAATGGGTCGAACTCGTCGCCGGTCTCCGTCATCAACGGCTCGAACAGTTTTAGGACCGTCGGCCAGCTCGACGGCCCGGTCAGCGCGGCGGCGTAACGGGACGCGCCCTTCGAATCGCCGCGCTTCGAATCGGAACGATAGGCGCGCAGCGACGCCTCCTGCTGGTTGACGAGGTCGCCCCGGGTCCATCGGTCCATCGCCGGCCAGATCGCCTCGAATCGGCGGTCGGTGTAGAGTGACAGGAACGTCTCGAACCCGACCACGGACCGCATCGCCTCGGTCGCACCCTCTATGTCGCCCGCCTCCAGCCGACGCCGGACGCGCGCGGCGGCCGCGTTGGTGCGCAGCGCGGTGTCCGCGCCAGAATGGCCGATCGCCACCATGCGAGAGACGAGCGCGTCCGCCGAATCGTTCAGCCCCGCGCTCGCCAGCCGCTCCAGCAGAGCCTCCAGGTCGTACGGGTCGGTTTCCGCGGCCAATGCCGGCGCGGCCCGGCTGGCCGCCATCCACAACTCGGCCGCGCGCGCCTCTTCGTGCCGATAGGTCAGGATGTTGGCGGCGGTCAGCTGAGTGAGTGGCGCGTCGGGCGCGATCCGCAGCGCGTCCTCGATCGCCACCTGCGCCTCGTCCAGCCGCCCGCTGATATTGCTCAGTTGGCTGGCCCGAATGGTCTGGACGAAGGCGCGCGTGGCCGTCGGCTGATCCTGTCGGGCCAGCAGGCGGTCGAGGCCGGCCATGCGCGCGTCCAGGTCGGGCAACGCCTCCAGCCGCGTCAGTTCCGCCAGCAAGGCGGCCTCGGGCCCGGGCGGCTGCGGCCGCGGCTGAGCGGCGACGGGCGAGGCCGACAGGGCCAATGCCGCCAGCATCAGATGGAACGATCGACGCACGGGCACCCTCCCTTGTTGAGCGAGGTTAAGAGCATCCCCGTCGTCGGGGCAAGGGCCGACCGATGCCGCCTTGGCCTGCCCCGCCCGACCGCCTAGACATCGCCCATGAAGATCATCCTGGGCAACAAGGCCTATTCCTCCTGGTCGCTGCGCGGTTGGCTCGCCTGCAAACAGTCGGGCCTGCCGTTCGAGGAGGTCACCGTCCCGCTCTATGACGAGGAGTGGGAGCGCAGGCGCGAGGGCAACGAGTTCGCGCCGTCGTCGGGCAAGGTGCCGATCCTGTGGGACGGCGACACGGTGGTGTGGGACTCGCTGGCGATCGTCGACTTCCTGGCCGACCGGGTGGGTCGCGAACGGTTCTGGCCCGAATCCGAACCGGCGCGCGCCATGGCGCGATCCATGGCGGCGGAGATGCACGCGTCCTTCCCGGCGCTGCGCCGCGACTGTCCGATGAACGTGCGCCGGCGGCTGCAGGTGGCGAACCCCTCGCCCGCGCTGATCGCCGATGTGGGCCGCGTGCTGGAGCTGTGGGCACAGGCGCGCGCGCGGCATGGCGGCGGCGGCCCCTATCTGTTCGGCACCTTCTGCGCGGCCGACATCCTGTACGCGCCGGTCGTGACTCGCTTCGTGACCTACCAGTTCAACCTGCCGCCCTTCGCGCGCGCCTATTGCGCCGCCATCCAGGAACATCCGTGGATGGTCGAGTGGATCGAAGCGGCCGGCCGGGAGGACTGGGTGCTGGAACAGTATGAGCACCCGATGGTGGCGGAGTGAGGCCCCGTCACTCGTACGGGGTGCCGTCCCGGTGGCGATAGAGGCCGTCGCCGGTGAAGGTCAGGTCGACATCGCTGTAGCTCACATCCGTGCGCTCGCCACCGCCGACCACCACGAACACGCAGTCCGCCGCGCCCTCGTTCACCAGATGGTGTCCGTTGCCGTCGCCCATCGGAAAGGCGGCGACGTCGCCCGGGCGCAGGGTGGTGCGGCCATCGTCGTCGATCAGGACCGCCTCGCCCGCGACCATCACCAGCAGCTCGTCCTCGCTGGCGTGCCAGTGGCGCTGCGACGACCAGGCGCCGGGGCGCAGGACGACGTGGCTGGCCCCGAAGGCACTCAGGCCGGCCGCCGGTGCCAGCCGCCGATAATGGCGACCCCGCACCGCCCCGTCGAACGGCGGCGGGTAGCCGGTGGCGTTCGTCTGCGGAATGTCGTCGAGATCGAGCTTGGGCATGGCGGCGCTCCGGGGTGGCGGACGTGACCCTGCCCGACCCGATCGAACTTTTGAAGGCGCTGATCGCCTGCCCGTCCGTCACGCCCGCCACCGGCGCGGTGTTCGACGTGGTGGAGGCGGCGCTGGTGCCGCTGGGCTTCGCGGTCCACCGCTCGCTCGACGGCGGCGCACCCGACGGTCCGGTCGAAAACCTGCGCGCCACGCGCGGATCCGGCGGACGGCACTTCGCCTTTGCGGGCCATCTGGACGTGGTGCCGGCCGGCCCGGTGTGGGGGGACGACGCCTTTCGGCCGCGGGTCGTGGACGGACGGATCGTGGGCCGGGGTGCCTGCGACATGAAGGGGTCGGTCGCCGCCTTCGTCGCCGCCGCCGCGCAGGTCCCCGCCGACGCGGGCACGCTGTCCCTCCTGTTGACTGGCGACGAGGAGGGGCCGGCGATCCACGGCACCCGCGCGCTGATGGACCGCATGGCCGCCGACGGCGTGCGGCCGGATCGCATCCTGGTGGGCGAGCCGACCTCGGCCGAACGGCTGGGCGACACGGTGAAGATCGGGCGGCGCGGGTCCGTCAACCTCTGGGTCACGGCGGCGGGGCGCGAGGGGCACGTCGCCTATCCGGCGGCCGCCGACAACCCCCTGCCCCGCCTGATCCGCTGCCTGGCCGAACTCGACGCGATGGCGCTCGACGAGGGCACCGAGTGGTTCCAGCCCTCCAATCTGGAAGTGACCGAGATCCAGGCCGCCAACCCGGCCCACAACGTCATCCCCGGATCGGGGCGCGCCCGTCTGTCCATTCGGTTCAACGACCGGCACACGGGCGACGAACTGGTGGCGCGGGTCGCGGCCGTGGCCGAACGGCACGGCTGCACGGCCGAGGGCCGGGTGAGCGGAGAGGCGTTCCTGACGCCGCCGGGCGGGTTCTCCGCCCTGGTCTCCGACGCGATCGCCGGCGTCACCGGGGTGACGCCCGTGCTGTCCACCAGCGGGGGCACGTCCGACGCGCGCTTTCTGCAGGCTTTGTGCCCGGTCGTCGAGTTCGGCCCACCGAACGCGACGATGCACCAGCCGGGCGAATCCCTCGCGATCGCCGACCTGGACGACCTGACGGCGATCTATCGCGCGATCGCGACCGCCGCGCTGTCCGCGCCGGCGTAGGACCAGCGTTCCAGCTGCCCGGCCGTCATCGGCCGGGCGATCAGATAGCCCTGCGCCGCCTCCACGCCCAGCGCGCCCAGGATGTCGAGCTGGTCGGCGGCCTCCACGCCGCCGGCGGCCGGTTCGCGGCCCAGCCGGCGGATCATGTCGACCGCCGCCTCCGCCACCACGCGGGCCGCGGGGTCGTGGGGAAGGTCGCGGACCAGCGCCCCGTCCAGCTTGATCCGGTCCACCGGCCAGGCCGCCAGGTCGCGCAGCCGGGAGTGGCCGGCGCCGTAATCGTCGACCGTGACGGTGACGCCGCGCGCGCGCAGTCCGGCCAGCGAGGCCCGCACGTCGGTGCCGGCGCGCGCCATCGCCGTCTCCCCGATCTCCACCTCCAGCCCGGCCAGCCGCCCGCCGCGCGACACCACGGCGCCCTCCAGCCGCGACAGGGTGTCGGGCCGGGCGAGCTGGCGGGGAGACAGGTTGACGGCCAGTCGCCCGCGATAGCCCGCGCGCTGCCATTCGACCAAGCGATCGGCCACCGCGTCCGCGACCCAGTCGCCGATCGGGCCGATCAGCCCGCTGTCCTCCGCCACCGCCAGGAAGTCGGCGGCGGCGACTGGCGGGCGGCCTTCGGGTCCCCAGCGCAGCAGCGCCTCGACCACGCTGGTCCGGCCGGTCGACAGCTGGACCTGCGGCTGGAAGACGAGCTGGAAGTCGCCGGCGGCCAGCGCGCCGGCCAGCTCCGCCTCCAGCCGCTCGACCTGTCGGCGACGGCTGGCCATCGCGTCCTCGAACACGCAGGCCTGGCCGCGCCCCGCGTCCTTGGCGGCGTACATCGCGTCGTCGGCGGCGCGCAGCAGGGCGCCGACGGTGGCGCCGTGATCGGGCGCCATGGCGATCCCCACGCTGGCCGACACGGTGACGCTCCGTCCGCCCACCGACAGCGGACTGCGGAGCGACCAGCCGAACGACCGCGCCACCGCCAGCGCATCGGCGCGGTCGGATCCGGGCAGCAGCACCGTGAACTCGTCGCCCGCCAGCCGGCCCAGGATCGGGGCCATGCGGTCGGGCGTGCGCGCGGCGTGGTCCCGCACCTCGTCGCGCAGCCGGCTGGCGACCTGCATCAGCAGCATGTCGCCATGCGCGTGGCCCAGGCTGTCGTTCACCGCCTTGAACCGGTCCAGGTCGACGAACAGCAGCGCGCTGGGCGTGCCGGGCGCCAGCCGCGCCAGTCGCGCCTCGCCCTCGCGCCGGAAATGCAGCCGGTTGGGCAGGTTGGTGACCGGGTCGTTGTCGGCCAGCGCGTTCGCCCGCTCCACCGCGCGGCGCAGACCCGCAAAGGCCGCGTCGATCGCGCCCTGCCGCGCGGCCGGCGGCTGCCAGGGGTCGCGCGGCGGACAGGCGAAGTCGCCGGCGGCCGCCGCCTGCAGCCGCTCGACGATATCGTCCACGCCCGGCTCGTCCGCGCCGAAGAGGGCCGGCCGGCGCGCCAGCACGGCCGCGCCCAGCGCCAGCGAGACCGCCAGCAGCCAGGGGTCCGGCCGCAACAGCACGGCGACGGCCGTGGCGAGCAGGACCGCCATCCAGGGCGAGCGAGGGGGCGGGCCGATCATCCAGGTCGCCTCCACCGGTTCCGACGCGGGCCGTCCATCGGCTGTCGCGGCCCGACTAAGATGCCGCCGGCGCGGTGAAGAACCCCCTACCGTGCGTGGTTAACGTCTAGCGATCGGCACGCTTCAGCACGACGTAGACCGCGCCCGCCCCGCCATGACGCGCGTGCGCCGGCCGGATCGCCAGGACGCGGCGCGCGTGGACGCCGGCGTTCAGCCAGTCGGCCAGCTTCGCTCGGATGCGGCCGCGCGCGCCCGGCTGTCCGCGCACGTCCGGCCCCCGGTCGCGGCCGGCGATCACCAGCAGCACGCGACCCCCGCCGGCCACGACCGCGCCCACCGCGCCGTCCAGCCGCTCCCACGCCGCGTCCAGGCGTAGGCCGTGCAGGTCCAGCGTGCGGTCCGGATCCACCAGGCCGCGCGCCAGCCGACGCTCCCACGACCCGTCGAGCTGCGCCGGCGCGGCCGGGCGGGCCGGTGGGCGCAAAGCGGCGACGGACGGGCGCGGTCGCGACGGGACGGTGCTGGCCGGCAGCGGGTTGGGGATCGCGGTCGCTTCCACTCCGGCCTGCGGCGGTCGGGGACCACCCAGCGGCGTGACGGTGCGCGCGACGGCGGCCCACAGCGCGCGGTCGCGGTCGGTCAGGTCATCGGTCGGCACGGCCCAGCCGCTCGGCCGCCGCGCGGGGCAGCAGGATCCAGGCCGTGCCGCGCGCCGACAGCCCGCCCGCGATCGCCCGCGCCTCGTCGCCGGCGCCCCAGAAGGTGTCCAGCCGGTTGGCCCCCTTGATGGCGCCGCCGGTGTCCTGCGCGATCCAGACCCCCTGCACGTCCGCCCGGTCGGCCGACAGGAACACGGGCGCGCCCAGCGGCACGAAACGCGGGTCGGCGGCCACCGACACCCGTGGGGCGACCGGCAGGCCCAGCGCGCCCAGCGGGCCGGGGCCGGTCAGTTCCTGGAAGAAGACGAAGCTCTCATTCTCGCGCATCAGCGCCGCGCCCTCGGCCGGGTGGGCCGACAGCCAGCCGACGATCCCCTGCATCGACGCCTGCCCGCTCTGCAACACGCCGCGCTCCACCAGCAGCCGGCCGATGGAGGTGTAGTCGTGCCCGTTCTGCCCCGCATAGCCGATCCGCATCACGCCGCCATCGGGCAGCCTCAGCCGGCCCGATCCCTGAATCTGCAGGAAGAACACCTCCACCGGGTCGGCGCCCCAGGCGATCTCCAGCCCGCGCCCGGCGAGCGCCCCGCCCTCGATGGCCGCGCGGTCGGGATAGGGGACCAGCGTGCCGTCGGCGATGCGCCCGCGCACGCGCTTGCCGGCCAGTCCCGCGGAGAACCGGCCCAGATCGACCTCCACCAGGTCGGCGGGCTTGCGATAGATGGGCACCCCATAGCCCGGCCGACGGGTGCGCGACCCGGCGAGTTCGGGCTCGTAATAGCCGGTGGCGAACAGCCGGCCATCGCCCACCTGGACCGGCTGGAACGCGGTGGCGAAG
The DNA here is from genome assembly GCA_965261015.1 of Sphingomonadaceae bacterium. Taxonomy (GTDB): domain Bacteria; phylum Pseudomonadota; class Alphaproteobacteria; order Sphingomonadales; family Sphingomonadaceae; genus CBDHCC01. The sequence goes on along the minus strand of CBDHCC010000001.1, from coordinate 1,098,076 downwards.
AAGCGCGCGGCGTCGCCGGGGCGCGTGCGTTCGGCGAGCGCGCAGGCCGCGTCCCAGTCGCCGGCCTGGGTCAGGCCGGACAGGTCGGCGCGCTTGCGAAGCGCCGGGCAGGACAGGCGAAAGGCGGCCAGCGCGGCGGCGGTGTCGCCGGAGAGCGCCGGGAGAGCGGGCACGATCCGCAGGCCCGCATCGCGCGCGCGGGTCGCCTCGGTCAGCGCGGCGGCCGGCAGTGCGGGGATCGGCGTGACGGCGACGGGCCGGCGCGCCGGCGGACCGGCGACCGGAGTGGCCGAGCGGACCGGCTCGGCCGTCGTGGCCCCGCGCGCCGGCCGATCGGGCGCGCGGTCGACGGAGGCCACCGTGCCGTTGGGCACGACCCCCGCGCAGGCCGACAGCGCCAGCGCCAGGGCACCGCCGAGGATCGCCCGGCGCGGGCGCGCGCTCCCGACCCCGCCCCGGCCCATCCGGATCAGCGCGCTTCGTCGGTCTCGGTCAGGACCCAGTTGGGATCGGCGGAGTCGAGCGAGCGCTCGAAGGTCCACAGGTCGTGCGTCGTGACCGCGTCGTCCAGCGACCCGGCGACGACCTCGTCCTCCGCATTGCGCGTGACGGCCGCGATCGCCGCCTGGAACTCGACGGTCACCCGCGCTTCGCGCGCGTACAGGCTGGCGGCGGACACCTTCGCCTCCTCGACGGCGATCAGTCGGTTGTCCAGGCGCTCGCCGGCGGCCTCGCGCGCGGCGATCGCCTCTCCGAACGACGCCTGCACGTCCTCGCCCGTCAGCTCCGCCAGGGCCTCGCGGTCGCCCGCCCAGAAGGCTTCGAGCACCATCTGATAGGCGGCCGCCGCGCCCTCCATGAACCGGTCGAGATCGAACGAGCGGTCGGCCGCCGCGATCGCCGCCAAGCCGGCCTGCGCGCCGTCGGCGATTTCGTGCTGGCTGACCGTGGCGCGCGCGGCCGCGGGCGCGGGCACGGCCAGGCCGACCCGGCCGGCGGTGCCCACCTGCTCCTGCACGGGCTCGCCCAGATCGGCCCCGTGGCCGGTCTTGCGACCCAGCACGGAATAGAGCCGCAGGCCCAGGAACAGGGCGATCATGGCAAGGATGATGACGGCGGTCACGGTGGCACTCTCCGGGCGGGCGTTGTTCGAATGAGACATAGGACGCCGGCGCTCCGCTTACAAATCGCCGCGTCGGGCGCGAGTCCGCCCCGCCGCCCACGCCCGCCGATTGCCCCGCGTGACGGGGGCTGTTAGGGCGCGCCACCCCATTCCCGAACACAGGACGAGCATCCGCGCCATGGCCGACGACGACCTGGGCCTCACGCCCAATCCGGACCTTTCCGCCGACCAGACCGCCCCGGGCGCGGACGACCAGCCGCAGGCCGGCGTGATCTCGCAGTACGTCAAGGACCTGTCGTTCGAGAATCCGAACGCGCCCGCGATCTACAACGCCACCACCCAGGCGCAGATCGACGTGCAGTTCAACATCGGCGCGGCCACCGTGGGCGAGGACGTGCACGAGGTGGTGCTGAAGATCGACGTGCGCGGCACCTGGGGCGACCAGACCGGCTTTGTCGTCGACTTGTCCTATGCCGGCCTGTTCGCGCTTCGCAACATCCCGGACGAGCAGCTTCAGCCCTTCCTGCTGGGCGAAGCGCCGCGCATCCTGTTCCCCTTCGCCAGGCGCGTGCTGGCCGACGCGGTGCGCGACGGCGGGTTCCAGCCGCTGATGCTGGAACCGATCGACTTCCACGCGCTCTATCTGGCCCAGGCCGCGCAGCAGGCGGGCAACGGCAGCGGGGCGATCGGCCACGCCTGACCCGGGGCGCGGGCCGATGCTGCTGGGGCGCGCGCGCTGATGCGGCTGGGCCGCGCCTTGGGCTCCGTCGGCGGACTGACGCTCGCCAGCCGGGTGCTGGCCCTGGTCCGCGACACGTTGCAGGCGACGTTCGTGGGGGCGGGCTTCGCGTCCGACGCCTTCCTGGTGGCCTTTCGCCTGCCCAACATGTTCCGCGCGCTGTTCGCGGAGGGCGCGTTTTCCGCCGCCTTCATCCCGATGTTCAACCGGCGGGTGGCCGAGGGCGAGGGGCTGGCGGCCGGCATCGACTTCGCCGAACGCGTGCTGGCCGTGCTGCTGCCCGTGCTGGTGGTGGCGACCGTCGCGCTGATGGTCGCGGCGGCCCCGCTCACCTTCGCCCTGTCGGGCGGCTTTCGCGACCCCACGCCGGCCCAGTTCGCCTATGCCGTCACGCTGTCGCGGATCACGCTGCCCTACCTCCTCATGATCTCGCTCGTGTCGCTGTTGGGCGGCATCCTGAACTCGCTCCACCGCTTCTGGGTGAACGCGGCCGCGCCCATCCTGCTGAACGTCGCGATGGTCGCCGCCCTGTGGTTCGGCCATGGCGACGGACCGTTCGAGACCGCGCGGGTCCAGGCCCTGTCGGTGACCGGCGGCGGCGCGCTGCAGCTGGCCTTCCTAATCTGGGGCGCGCGCGCGGCCGGGGTCCGGCTGCGGTGGCGGTGGCCCCGGCTGGACGCGGATGTGCGGCGGCTGGCCGGGCTGATCGGGCCGGCCGCGCTGGGCGCGGGCGCGGTGCAGGTGAACCTGCTGATCTCCACCGCCCTGGCGGGCAGCCTGCTGGCGCCGGGCGCCATCAGCTACATCTATTACGCCGACCGGCTGAACCAGCTGCCGCTGGGCCTGATCGGCATCGGCCTGGGCACGATCCTGCTGCCCACCCTGTCGCGCCAGCTGGGCGCGGGCCAGGACGAGGACGCGATGCACCTGCAGAACCGGGGTGTGGAGCTGGCGCTGCTCTTCACGCTGCCGGCCACCGTCGCCTTCCTGACGGCCGCGCTGCCGATCGTTTCGGGCCTGTTCCGCCACGGCCAGTTCACGGACGCGGACGCGCGCGCCACCGCGTGGGTGCTGGGGGCCTTTTCGGTGGGCCTGCCGGCCTATGTGCTCATCAAGGTGCTGACGCCCGGCTATTACGCCCGGTCCGACACGCGCACGCCGGTTCGGTTCGCGACGGTCGCGGTGGGGGTGAACGTGGTCGCCAACCTGATCCTGATCCCGACGGTGGGCTATCTGGGCCCGCCGCTGGCGACAGCACTCTCCGCGCTGGTCAACCTGGCCTTGTTGTGGCGCACCCTGTCGGCGCGCGGGCAGTACCGCATGGACGCCGTGCTGCGCGCCCGCCTGCCCCGCCTGATGCTGGCGGCGGCCGCGATGGGCGCGGCGCTGCTGCTGATGAACGACTGGGCGCTGGCGTTCATGGGCGACGACTGGCGCACCCGCGCCGTGGCGCTGGGCGCGATGGTCCTGGCCGGACTGGCGGTCTATGGTGTCGCCTGTTTCGCGTTCGGCGCCTTTCGCCTGTCGGACCTGAAAGAGCTGCGCCGGCCGCGCGTGGCGCCCGACCAGACCGGCGGCAACCCGCCCGCCCCACCGGAGACACCGCCGTCATGAGGATCGTGTCGGGCATCCAGCCCACGGGCGACCTGCACCTGGGCAACTGGTTGGGCGCGATCCGCCAATGGGTGCGCCTGCAGGACGAGGCGGCGGCGGCGGGCGGCGAGGCGCTCTATTTCCTGGCCGACCTGCACGCCGTCACCGTGCCGCTGGACCCCGCAGCCCTGGTCGCGAACACCCGCGCGATGGCCGCCGCGCTGATCGCGTGCGGCGTCGATCCGGCGCGCGCGATCCTGTTCAACCAGGCGCGCGTGCCCGCCCATGCGGAGCTCGCCTGGCTGTTGTTCTGCACCGCGCGGATCGGCTGGCTCAATCGCATGACCCAGTTCAAGGACAAGGTCGGCAAGGATCGGGAGGGCGCGTCGGTCGGCCTCTACGCCTACCCGGTGCTCCAGGCGGCCGACGTGCTGCTCTACAACGCGACCCACGTGCCGGTGGGCGAAGACCAGAAGCAGCATCTGGAGCTGGCGCGCGACATCGCGGCCAAGTTCAACGCGGACCGCGACGTGGCGCTGTTCACGCTCCCCGAACCGCTGATCGGGCGGACGGCGGCGCGCGTCATGTCGCTGCGCGATGGCCGGGCCAAGATGTCGAAGTCGGACCCGTCGGACATGAGCCGCATCAACCTGACCGACAGCGACGACGCGATCGCGCAGAAGGTGCGGCGCGCGCGCACGGACGCCGACCCCCTGCCGGGCGAACTGGCCGGGCTGGCGGACCGACCGGAGGCCTTGAACCTGGTCACCATCCTGGCCGCGCTGGACGATCGCGATCCGGCGGCCGTGCTGGCGGAACACGCCGGTCAGGGCTTCGGCGCGTTCAAGCCTCGTCTGGCCGACCGGCTGGTGGCGGCGCTGGCCCCGATCCGGGAGCGGCTGGAAGGGCTGACGGCCGATCCGGCGGGCATCGACGCCGTTCTGGAAGCCGGCGCGGCGCGCGCCCGGGCGATCGCGGCCCCCACCTTGGCGGCGGCCTATCGGGCGGCGGGCCTCGACCGTGGGAGCGTTCGCGCGCTCTGAGCGTTCAACATCTGTTCACGGCGAATCGGGCAAAAAGAAGGTCAGATTGCCGTCTGTGTTCAGGAGTTTGCCATGTCCCCCATCCAACGCCGCCTGCTCGGCTGGACCGCCCCCCTCGCTGTCTTGAGCCTGGGTGCGTGCGCCACCGCCTTCCAATCCGACGTCACCCGCTATCAGCAACTGCCGCTGCCGCAGGGCCAGACCTTCGCCGTCGTGCCGCTCACGCCCGAACAGGGTGGGCTGGAATTTCAGTCCTATGCCGGCCTGATCGGCCGCGAAATGACGCGCGAGGGCTATCGCCCCGCCTCCGACATCGCCACCGCCGACCTGCTGGTGCGCGTCGGCTATGCCATCGACACGGGGCGCGAGCGGGTCCGTTCCAGCGGGTTCGGCGCGGATTACGGCTTCGGCTTCTCGCCTTATTACGGCCGGCGCGGGTATTTCGGGGGCTATGGCGGGTTCCGCCGCTCCGCCTTTTCTTACGGCTTCGCCGATCCGTGGGCGTTCGGTCCGGGGTTCAACGACGTCTACAGCTACACCGTCTTCACGACACAGCTGGAAATGAAGATCGACGACCAGCGCGCCGCCGGGCGCAACGTGTTCGACGGCCGGGCCGAGGCGCTGTCGCGCACCCGCCGCCTGGACCGTGTGCTGCCGAACCTGGTCGAAGCGATGTTCACGGGCTTTCCCGGCCGGTCGGGCGAGACGGTCCGGATCACGGTCGATCCGCGCATCACCGACCGGGGCTAATGGGTTGCGCGGTGCGGGGCTGACTAGCCCAGCACCGCGGCCTCCAACTCGCGTGTCAGCCGGCGCACGTCGGCGTCCAGCTCTCCATCCTCCCGGCGCAACCGCTCCACCGTGCGCACGGCGTGCAGGACCGTGGTGTGGTCGCGCCCGAAGCGTCGGCCGATGTCGGGCAGCGACCGGGGGGTGAGCGACTTCGCCAGGTACATCGCGATCTGGCGCGGGCGGGCGACGGACCGTGCCCGGCGGGTCGACAGCATTTCGTCGCGGCCCAGCCGGAAATGGCCGGCGACCCGATCCTGGATCTCCTCGATCGTGACCCGGCGTCGCGCGGTCAGCAGCATGTCCGACAGCACGTCCCCCGCAAAGGCCAGCGTGACGGGCGCACCGGCCAGCTCCGCATAGGCGAGCAGGCGGTTGAGCGCGCCCTCCAGCTCTCGCACCGACCCCGCCACGCGCTCGGACAGCAGGTCCAGCACCTCGCCCGGCACGGCGGTCCGTCCGTCCAGCTTCGATTGCAGGATGGCGCGGCGCAGCGGCTGGTCGGCGGGGCGCAGATCGGCGACCAGGCCGCCGCCCAGCCGCGAACGGATGCGCGGTTCGATCCCGTCGAGCAGGTGCGGCGGCCGGTCCGCCGTCACCACCACCGGCCGGCCGAGCGCGATCAGGCCGTCCAGCGTGTGCAGCAGCTCGGTCTGGGTCGACCCCTTGCCGGCCATGAACTGAACGTCGTCCAGGATCAGCAGGTCGGCGGACCGCAGCCGATCCTTGAAGGGCAGCGTGTCGCCGGCCTTGATCGCGGCCACGAATGCGACGGTGAACCGCTCCGCCGACAGGCACTCGATCCGCGCATCGGGCCGGGCGTCGAGCAGCGCGTGGCCGACCGCGTGGGCCAGGTGGGTCTTGCCCTGCCCGGTCGGCGAATGGACGAACAGCGGCGTGAAGCCCGTGCCCGCCCCGCCGGCGAGCGCCTGCGCCGCGCCGGCGGCCATGCGGTTGGCGTCCCCCACCACGAACCGGTCGAAGGTGAAGCGCGCGTCCAGCGGCCGACCGGCGGCGGGCACGGGCGCCAGAGGCTCTGGATCGCCCCCGCCCGCGCCTTCGCCCATAGCGACGGGCGCGACCGGGTCGATCCGACGCACGGTCGCGCCCACCGCCTCGTCGACCACCAGCCGCAGCCGACCCGCGCCGGGCATCAGCGTGCGGAAGGCCAGCCGCAGCCGGTCGCCATGCCGCTCCTCGATCCAATTGAGCACGAAGGGCGAGGGCAGCGCCACCACCGGCTCCCAATGCGGCGCCACGCACGACACCAGCCGCGCGCGACCCAGCCACTGGTCGTAGGAGCGCGCGCCCAGATCGCGGCGCAGGCCGGCCCGGATGCGCCCCCAGCCGTCCGCCACGGCGGCACCGTCGAGCGCGGGTGGCGGGGCGGGGCTGGCCGCGGCGTCGGTGGGCGCGGGGGACGCGCGCCGGGCGGCGGTGCCGTGCCTGTCGTCCATCGCGCCCTCCCCCCTTCTCGGCGATCGGACGCACCGGTCCCGCCCCGCGAATCGCGGGGACGAGGGACCTTTGGGCCGACCTGTCCAGTGCCCGCCGCGTCAGTGAGTCGCCGCGTCGGAAGAGGTGTTTTAGGGACCGCGCGAACGGCGGAGCAAGCGAGCGGGTGCAAATAAACTGCAATAAATGGGCTTGACGCGCTTTTGCGGCGGGGCCGGCCGGAATCGGCGGTATTCCGCCACTTCTCGCGCGCCCGGCCCGCCACCCCCGCCATCGAATCGCGGACCTGTCGTGGTTTACGCGCAGGGCGGCGGCCGGGCCGCGCACGGCAAAACGCCACCCCGGCCGGATGGGGCCGGGGTGGCGCGAAAGCCGATCGGGCGGCGGACTTCAGGCGGGGCTCAGCCCAGCGCGGAGACTCGCTTGGACAGCCGGCTCATCTTGCGCGACGCAGTGTTCTTATTGACCACGCCCTTCGCCACGCCGCGCGCCAGTTCCGGCTGCATGGCGGACAGGGCGGCCTTCGCCTCGGCCGCGTCGCCGCCGGCCAGCGCCGTCTCGACGCGCTTGATGAAGGTGCGGATGCGGCTGACGCGCGCGGTGTTGACCGCCGCGCGGGCGTTGTTGCGGCGGATGCGCTTGGTGGCTTGCGGCGTGTTCGCCATGACTGGTCCTCGTTGCGTACAAAACGGCGCGCCGACCATCGGGCCCGCGCGGAAAGGGGCGAGGTAACCGGGCGGGGCGGGAGCGTCAAGGCGGACGAGCGCTTGAGCAGGGCGCCAGGTTCAGCCCGTTGGCGGCGAGACCCCTCCCCCGAAAGAGAGGGGCTTCCGTTCGTCCTTTTACCCGCCGCACTCAATGCTGGCAGGCCGCGCACCAGAAGGTCGAGCGCCCCGCTTCCACCCGCCGCCGGATCGTGGCCCCGCACCCGCACGCCTGTCCCTCGCGCCCATAGACCCGCCAGTCCTTGGCGAAATAGCCCAGTTCGCCGTCGGGCCGCGCGAAGTCGCGCAGCGTCGACCCCCCGGCCGCGATCGACTGGACCAGCACGGCGCGGATCGCGTCGGCCAGCCGGTCCAGCCGTGCCCGCCCGATCCGCCCCGCCGCGCGCGCGGGCGCGATGCCGGCGCGGTGCAGCGCTTCCAGCACATAGATGTTGCCCAGCCCCGCCACCCGGCGCTGATCCAGCAGCGCCGCCTTGACGGGCGTGCGACGCCCCCGGAACGCCGCCGCCAGCACCGCGCCGTCGAACCCCTCGTCCAGCGGCTCCGGACCCATGGCGGCGAACGGCCCCCACCCGGCCAGCGTGTCGGTCCGCACCAGGTCCAGGCTGCCAAAGCGGCGCGGGTCGTTCAGCGCCAGCACGCCCCCGCCTTCCACCCGCACCACGACATGGTCGTGCGGGCCGATCGCGTCCGGGTCGATCCGCCAGCGCCCGCTCATGCCCAGGTGGAACACCAGCGTGTCGCCCCGGTCCGTCGCGATCAGTCCGTATTTGGCGCGCCGCGACAGGCCGGTGACGACCGCGCCCGTCAGCCGTCGGTCCAGATCGGCCGGCAGCGGGCGGCGCAGGTCGGGCCGGCGCGCCTCCACGCCGGCGATCCGGCGCTCCAGCAGGACCGGCGCCAGGCCGCGCACGGTGGTTTCGACTTCGGGCAGTTCGGGCATGGGGCCCGATATCGGCGGCCGCATTCCCCTTTGCCAGCCCCCGGCCCGCCAGCTAGGGCAACGCCATGGCGGACATGGTGGATTTCGGTTTCGAGCGCGTGCCGCGCGACGACAAGACGCGCCGCGTAGGCCAGGTGTTCGACGGCGTGGCCGGGCGCTACGACCTGATGAACGACCTGATGTCGGGCGGTCTGCACCGGGCGTGGAAGGACCGGTTCGTGCGCCGCGTGCGGCCCCGCGCGGGCGAGCGCGTGCTGGATATGGCGGGCGGCACCGGCGACGTCGCCTTTCGCCTGGCGCGCGCGGGGGCCGATGTGGTCGCCGCCGACATCAACCCGGCCATGCTCGAGGTCGGTCAGGACCGCGCGGCGGCCGACGGGGTCACCGCGATCACCTGGCGCGAGGAGAATGCGGAGACACTGTCCTTCGCCGACGCGCGGTTCGACGCCTATACCATCGCGTTCGGCATCCGGAACGTCACCGACATCCCCGCCGCCCTGGCCGAGGCGCACCGCGTGCTGCGCTTTGGCGGACGCTTCTATTGCCTGGAGTTCTCCACGGTCGAGTGGCCGGGGCTGAAGCAGCTCTACGACGCCTATTCGCTGAACGTCCTGCCGAAGATCGGGCGCGTGGTGGCGGGCGACGAGGCCGCCTATCGCTATCTGGCGGAGTCGATCCGCCGCTTTCCGCCGATGGCCGAGTTCCGGCGGATGATCGAGGCGGCGGGCTTCGCCAACGCGCGGGTGGAGCCGATCGGCGGCGGGCTGGTCGCCATCCATTCCGGCTGGAAGGTCTGATCGCGCGGTGACATCCGCCGTCACGCACATCGCCCGGCTGGGCCGCTGGGGCCGCACCCTGGCGCGCCACGGGGCGTTGCGCGGCATCGCGCGCGATCCGATGACCCCGCCCGGCGTGCGCCGCGCGATCGGCGTGATCGGCCTGGGCACGCGCGGCCCCCGCCATCCGCGCTATGCGGAGGCGTTCCGGGCGGTCGGGCCGGCGGCGGTGAAGCTGGGCCAGACGCTCGCCACCCGGCCCGACCTGGTGGGGCCGCAGGCGACCGCCGACCTCCTGAGCCTGCAGGACTCGCTGCCCCCCATCCCCTTCGCGCGCATCCGCGAAGCCGTGGAGGCGGGGCTGGGCCGGCCGATCGAGGCCCTGTTCGACCGCTTCGAGGAGGATCCGGTGGGTTCCGCCTCCATCGCGCAGGTCCATCGCGCGGTCACCACCGATGGCCGCACGGTCGCGGTCAAGGTCGTGCGGCCGGGGGTGGAGCGCCAGTTCCTGTCGGACATCGACACCTACGAATGGGCCGCCGCCCATCTGGAATCGCTCGGCGGAGAGCTGCGCCGGCTGCGCCCCCAGCTGGTCGTCGCCAACCTGAAGCGCTGGACCTTGAACGAGCTGGACCTGCGGCGCGAGGCGGCGTCGGCGTCGGAACTGGCGGCGGGGATGGAGGCGGTGCCCGACTACCGCGTGCCGGCGATCGATTGGGACCGCACCGCGCGCACCGTGCTGACGATGGAGTGGATCGACGGCACGAAGGTGTCGCGCCGCGACGACATCGCGGCCGCCGGCCACGACACGGCCCGGCTGGCGCGCACGCTGGTCATGGCCTTCCTGCGCCAGGCGATCGCCGACGGTTTCTTCCACGCCGACCTGCACCAGGGCAACCTGTTCGTGACGCCCGAAGGCCGGATCGCCGCCATCGATTTCGGCATCATGGGCCGCATCGACCGCCGCGCGCGCCGCTGGCTGGCGGAGATCCTCTATGGGCTGATCGTGGGCGACTATGCCCGCGTGGCCGAAATCCATTTCGAGGCGGGGTACGTCCCGCCCCACCATTCCGTGGCCGAGTTCGCGACCGCCCTGCGCGCGGTGGGCGAGCCGATGCGGGGCAAGGCGGTCAAGGACGTGTCGATCGGCGTCATGCTGGACGGGCTGTTCGCCATCACCCGCGACTTCGACATGCAGACCCAGCCGCACCTGCTCTTGCTGCAAAAGACGATGGTGATGGTCGAGGGCGTCGCCACCGGCCTCGACCCCGACATCAACATGTGGGAGGTGGCCGAGCCGTTCGTGCGCGACTGGCTGAGGACCGAGCTGGGGCCGGAGGCGCGGCTGGCCGACGGGCTGGTGGAGGGTGCGCGCACCCTGGCGCTGGTGCCCGAACTGGTGCGCCGCCTGGAACGCTACCTGCCACCGGAGGGCGGCGCCCCACCGGAACCACCCACCGTGCCGATCGAGATCGTGGGCACGCGCCTCAAGGGCTGGGCCACCCACGGCGCGGTGGCGCTGTTCGCCGCGGCGGTCGGCGCGGGACTGGTGGCATGGCTGGGGTGAGGGGCGCTGGCCAGTGGCCATCGCCTGGTCGTGCGATCCTGGCGTCGTTACTGACGGCCGTCCTCGCGCCCGCCATCTTCATGCTGCTGATAATGGCGGCCGCTCTGTTCACCGGTCCTGTCAGCTCGTGGAACTCGGTTTCCGGCCTTGGAGCAGTGTTCTTGGCCGGGTTGATGGCGGTCGTCCTAGGTCCGCTTTGGGCACCGCTGGCTTGGTTCACCGGATTGGCCGGTGCGCTGTTCGGCGGCTCGGCCCTCCTCCTCCTCGGTCGGACCGACCGGCTCAGCTTCGCGTTGGTTGGTGCCGGAGTGGGCCTGCTGGCAGGCCTGGCTCTTGCCTCAGATCTCTTCGCCAAGGCGCCTGGCGACTGGGTCGTTCTCGCCCTTCCGCTTCTCACCGGAGCTATTGCGATGCAGCTTGACCGTGCGATCCTGCTGCGGGGATAAGCGTTGCTTGCTGGATTGTCCTTACCCCCTTACGGTAAGGCGATGCACTCCGCCAAGCTCACCTCCAAGCACCAGACGACGATTCCGGCGGACGTGCGCGCCGCGCTTGACTTGAAGGCGGGCGACCGGATCGGCTTCGCCATCCAGGGCGACCGCGTGCTCATCCGCAAGGTGGACGCGGCGGACGAGGCGTGGGCGCGGCTGTCGCTCGCGCAGATGGTGGAGTGGGGTTCGGCGGAAGACGACGAGGCGTTCCGTGACCTGTGAGCGCTTCGCGGTCCACGTCGTCGACTTCCCGTTCAGCGACTCCGGGCGCTCGAAGCGCCGCCCCGCGCTGGTGCTGACCGACGCGCGGTGGTCGGCGGCGACCGGCAACGTCGTGCTCGCCATGATCACCTCGGCGCGCCAATCCGACTGGCCGGGGGACTGCGCGATCGGCGACAGGGCGGCGGCGGGACTGACGGCCGACTGCAAGGTCCGACCACGCCTGCTGACGCTCGCCACCTCGATCTTGGGCGAGCGCATCGGGTGCCTGTCGCATGGCGACGCGGCGCGGGTGGAGGCGGCGCTCCGGTCCGTGCTGCTGCCGTGACCCGGCCCGCCATGTGTGCCGGACCGCCGACTGCGCTATAGCGCCTCAGATGACCCGCGACGAAGTCACCGCCGTCCTGCGCGCGCACGAGGCCGAACTGCGCGCGGCGGGCATCGAGGCGCTGGACCTGTTCGGCTCCGTCGCGCGGGGCGAGGAGCGGCCGGACAGCGACGTGGATCTGGCGTGTAGGCTGAAGGAGGACGCCAAAATCGGACTGTTTCAGTTCGCCGGCCTGAAACTCAGGATGGAGGACGTGCTCGGCCGTTCGGTGGACCTGGTGACGATTGGCATGTTGAAGGGGCGCTTTGGAGACAACGCCCGGCGCGATCTTCAGCGAGTGTTCGGGTGACCGAACTGGACGCCAGACGGCTGGCGCTCATGCTTGAGATGCTTGCCCGATTGCGTCGGCGCTCGGTCCCGCTGCGGCTGGATCAGCTCTCCGACGTCGACGAGTTCGACCTGGCGATCTTCCGCATCAGCGTGATCGCCGAGGAGGCCGGCAAGCTGTCGCCGGAGATCCGTTTGCGTCACACCATGCTGCCCTGGGCTGAAATGCGGGTGATGCGGAACATCATCGTCCACACCTATGAAGAGGTGGAGCGGAGGATCGTCTACCAGACCCTACAGAACGACCTGGACCCGATCGAAGCCATGTGCCGCGCCGAACTGGCGGCAAATCCTTGAGCCGCCTGCTCCTGATCGTCGGCGGGGGCATCGCCGCCTACAAGGCGTGCGAGCTGGTGCGCCTCGCGCGCGGGGCCGGCCATTCGGTCGAGTGCGTGCTGACCGACGGTGGCGCGCGGTTCGTGACCGCGCTGACGCTGGAGGCCTTGTCCGGCCAGCCGGTGCACACCGACCTGTGGACCCTGGACGAGGCCACCATGGGCCACATCCAGCTGTCGCGCCGCGCCGACCTGATCGTGATCGCCCCCGCGTCGGCCAACCGATTGGCCCGCGCGGCGGCGGGGTTGAGCGACGACCTGGCCTCCACGCTCCTGCTCGCGACCGACGCGCCCGTGCTGATGGTGCCGGCGATGAACGTGCGGATGTGGGAGCACGCGGCGACGCGGGCCAACGTCGCCACCCTGCGCGCGCGCGGCGTGGCGGTGATGGAGCCCGATGTGGGCGACATGGCGTGCGGCGAGCACGGACCCGGCCGCCTGCCCGAACCGCCCGCCATCCTGGCGGAGATCGAGCGGGGTCTGGCCCCCGCCGCCGGCCCGCTCTCCGGCCGCCACCTCCTGGTCACCGCCGGTCCGACGCACGAGCCGATCGACCCGGTGCGCTACCTCGCCAACCGGTCGAGCGGGCGACAGGGCTTCGCGCTCGCCGCCGCCGCCGCGCGGGCCGGGGCGCGGGTCACGCTGGTCGCCGGGCCGGTGGCGCTCGCCACGCCCGGCGGCGTCGAGCGGATCGACGTGCAAACCGCGCGCCAGATGGCCGAAGCGGTCGCCGCCGCGCTGCCCGCCGACATCGCCGTGCTGACCGCCGCGGTGGCCGACTGGCGCGCCGAGCCCCGCGCGGCCAAGATCAAGAAGGGCGCGGACGGCCCGCCCGCCCTCGCGCTCACGGAGAATCCGGACATCCTGGCCACCCTCGCCCGCTCGCCCGACCGCCCCGCCCTCCTGGTGGGCTTCGCGGCCGAGACCCACGACGTGCTGGACCACGCGCGCGCCAAGCGGCGGGCCAAGGGGTGCGACTGGATCGTCGCCAACGACGTGTCGGGCGACGTGATGGGCGGGGCCGACAACACGGTCCACCTGTTGACGGCCGACGGCGAGGAACACTGGCCGACGCTTTCCAAGGACGAGGTCGCCCGGCGGCTGGTCGATCGGATCGCCGATGCCCTCTGATCGCGCGCCCGTCCCCGTCGCCATCCGACGCCTGCCGAACGGCGGCGGCCTGCCCCTGCCCGCCTACGCCACGCCGGGCGCGGCCGGGCTGGACGTGGTGGCGGCCGAGAGCCTGACGCTGCGCGCCGGCCGCACGGCCGCGATCGCCACCGGCCTGGCGCTGGCGATCCCGGAGGGGTGGGAGGTGCAGGTCCGCCCGCGCTCCGGCCTGGCGCTCGCCCACGGGCTGACGGTGCCCAACGCGCCCGGCACGATCGACAGCGACTATCGCGGCGAACTGAAGGTGATCCTGAGGAACGGGGGCGAGGACGATTTCGCGGTCCGGCGCGGAGAGCGGATCGCGCAACTGGTGCTGGCCCCCGTGCACCGCGTGGCCTGGGTCGAGGTCGACGCCCTGCCCGACAGCGCGCGCGGCACCGGCGGCTTCGGATCGACCGGCCGGTGAGGGGGCGGGCCGGACGCGCGTGACCCTCCCCCCCCGCGCCCTCTCCGACGACGAGCTGGACCGGTATGCCCGGCAGATGATCCTGCCGGCGTTGGGCGGGGCGGGCCAGGTGCGGCTGGCGCACGCGCGGGTGGTGGTGCTGGGCGCGGGCGGCATCGGCTGTCCGGTGATCCGGTCGCTCGCGGCCGCCGGGGTGGGGGCGATCCGGGTGGTGGACGACGACCGGGTGGAATTGTCCAACCTGCCCCGCCAGACGCTCTATGGCGAGGCCGATCTGGGCCGGCCAAAGGCCGACGCCGCCGCCGACGCGGTGCGCCGCCTCAACCGCCACGTCGCGGTCTCCGGCCGGACGGAGCGGATCACGGCCGACAGCGTCGCGGCGCTGACGGACGGCGCGGACCTGGTGGTCGACGGCACCGACAATTTCGCGACCCGCCTGGTGGTCAGCGACCATCTCGTGCGCGCCCGCATCCCCCTGCTCTCCGCCGCCGTCGGCCAGTTCGGGGGGCAGGTCGGCGTCTTTCGCGGGTGGGACGAGGCCCCGTGCTATCGCTGCTATGTCGGCGACGCCCACGACGCGGACGACTGCGATTCGTGCGCGGAGGTCGGCGTGTTCGGACCGTTCGTGGGCTGGGTCGGCGAGCTGGCCGGCCTGCACGCCGCGCGCCTGCTGGCGGGCGTGGGCGCCGTGCGCGCCGGCGCGCTGCTGGTGGTGGACGGCCTGGCCCCTGCGCTGCGCGCCATCCGCATCGCCAAGGACCCGGCCTGCCGGGCGTGCGGCGCGGGCTGAACCGGCCGCGCGACTCGAAGATGCCCCCCTCGTCCGAGTCGATGGGCGCGGGACACGGCCGGCCCCGACTCCGCAAATAAACCGCGGCCCCGGTTTTCCGCCAACGACGCGGACGCCCATGCGCCGCGCCCGGCTGTTCGATCGCTTGTCAAGATTGTCCCGCCGTCCGAACCGACGCAAGACTTGGGGTGTGGGCGCGTGCGGCCCACAACCGCTTGTGGGATTGCGTTCGTCGCCTCCCTTCGGGCAAAGTGAAACAGAACGAGAACACGAAGGGGCAGGACCATGGATTTGGCGGACAGGACGACGGACACGACGCGCGAGGCGACGGACGCCGGCGCGCCAGCGCGCGACTCGGCGGCCCCGCGGCCGATCGGCAAGACGGAACGCGCCGAGCCCTATCCCCTGACCGTCGACCACGGCCGCGACTCGCTCTTGACCGATTTCGGCAAGGAGACGTTGCAGGACCGCTATCTGCTGCCCGGCGAGAGCTATCAGGACCTGTTCGTGCGCGTGGCGTCCGCCTATTCCGACGACCAGGCGCACGCCCAGCGGATGTACGACGCGATCAGCCGCCTGTGGTTCATGCCGGCGACGCCCGTGCTGTCGAACGGCGGCACCGGGCGCGGCCTGCCCATCTCCTGCTACCTCAACTCCGTGTCGGACAGCCTGGAGGGCATCGTCGACACCTGGAACGAGAATGTCTGGCTGGCGTCGAAGGGCGGCGGCATCGGGACCTATTGGGGCCATGTGCGCGGCATCGGCGAGCCGGTCGGCCTGAACGGTAAGACCAGCGGCATCATCCCCTTCGTGCGCGTCATGGACTCGCTGACGCTCGCCATCAGCCAGGGATCGCTGCGCCGCGGATCGGCCGCCGTGTACCTGGACATCAGCCACCCGGAGATCGAGGAGTTCCTGGAGATCCGCAAGGCGTCGGGCGACT
The DNA here is from genome assembly GCA_965261015.1 of Sphingomonadaceae bacterium. GTDB lineage: Bacteria > Pseudomonadota > Alphaproteobacteria > Sphingomonadales > Sphingomonadaceae > CBDHCC01. The sequence continues at coordinate 1,082,254 of CBDHCC010000001.1, read as the reverse complement.
TCAACCGCAAGGCCTTGAACCTGCACCACGGCGTGCTGGTCACCGACGCGTTCATGGAGGCGGTGAAGGCGGGCGAGGAGTGGCATCTGAAGTCGCCCAAGGACGACGCGATCCGCGCCACCGTCGACGCGCGTTCGCTGTTCCAGAAGCTGGTCGAGACCCGGCTGGCGACCGGCGAGCCCTATATCGTGTTCGCCGACACGGTGAACCGCCTGATGCCGCGCCATCAGCGCGAGCTGGGCCTGAAGGTCACGACCTCGAACCTCTGCTCCGAGATCACGCTGCCCACCGGGCCGGACCATCACGGCCGCGACCGCACGGCGGTCTGCTGCCTGAGCTCGCTGAACCTGGAGACGTGGGACCAGTGGCACGACGATCCGCGCTTCATCGAGGATGTGATGCGCTTCCTCGACAATGTGCTGACCGACTATATCGACCGCGCCCCGCCCGAGATGGCGCGGGCGAAATACGCGGCCAGCGCGGAGCGGTCGGTGGGGCTGGGCGTCATGGGCTACCATTCGTTCTTGCAGGCGCGCGGCGTCGCGTTCGAGAGCGCGGTGGCCAAGAGCTGGAACCTGAAGATGTTCAAGCACATCCAGGCCAAGGCGAGCGAGGCGTCGATGATGCTGGCGCACGAGCGCGGGCCGTGCCCCGACGCGGCCGACGCGGGCGCGATGGAGCGCTTTTCCTCCAAGATGGCGATCGCGCCCACCGCGTCGATCTCCATCATCTGCGGCGGGACGAGCGCGTGCATCGAGCCGATCCCGGCCAACATCTACACCCACAAGACGCTGTCGGGCAGCTTCGTGGTCAGGAACCCGCATCTGGAGCGCGCGCTGGTCGCGCACGCCAAGAACTCGGACGCGATCTGGAACTCGATCCTGGAACGCGGCGGGTCGGTCCAGCACCTGGACTTCCTGTCGGCCGAGGAAAAGGCGACCTTCAAGACCAGTTTCGAGATCGACCAGCGCTGGCTCCTGGAACTCGCCGCCGACCGCACGCCCTATATCGACCAGGCGCAGTCGCTGAACCTGTTCATCCCGGCGGACGTCGAGAAATGGGACTTGCTGATGCTCCACGTCCGGGCGTGGGAGCTGGGCTGCAAGTCGCTCTATTACCTCAGGTCCAAATCGGTCCAGCGCGCGGGCTTCGCCGGCGGGGTGGAGGCCGACAACACCATCGACCTGCGTGAGATCGAGGTGGAGTCGACCGATTACGACGAGTGCCTGGCGTGCCAGTGAATTATTGGACGGAGTAGAAGATGATGGTGGAAGAGGGACGGCCTGAATGGGAGCGTCTGCTGAAAGGTGCATTCGCAGGCATGACCGCACCTTTTGCTTTGCATCCCGCTGATCGGGACCGAGCAAAGAGATCCGTTGCGGCGGCTGGCGAGGCTGAGGTGACTCTAGACGAGTATGTCTCCGCCGCTCAGCGGCACCTAGAGACTGCGACAGGCTGGCCTACAAATGTAAGCAAGCAGCTGACGAGCGTTCGGAAATTTGCGGAAGGCAAGCTTCCCTAGTGGATTGGCACCCCTGCTTGCCACTTACGTTCACATGATCATATGTACGCACATAGCTGAACATGAGGTGCGCCAATGAAGACCGAACGCCTGACCCTGCTCGTCACGCCGGCGGAAAAGGCCCTGATCGCTGAGCGTGCCGCCAGCCTGGGCGTCAGCGCCAGCGAGTTCGTGCGGCGCGCGGTCGAACTGTTCGACGCCGACGACGTGCTGGCGCTGGAAGAGCTCGCCTCGCTGCTGCCGGAACTCAACGCCATGGCCGACCGGATCGAGGCGAGGGTGGACGAGGGCCGCCGCGAAATCGCCGCCGTGGAGGCGGAGCGCCGCCACTACCGCTCGGACGAATATCGCGACCAGGTGCGTCGGCAGCTGCTCGCCGACCCGTCCATCGACTGGGAACGCGCGCGCGCCGTGTTCGGCGGCAGTCGAGACCAGGCGGCGTGAGCGTCGTCGGCGATCTCCTCGGCGTCGTACGCCGCGTCGTGCGCCTGGACGAGGATGTTCAGTCCCTCAAGGATCGCGCCGGCCGGTCGGAGGACGTCACGGCGGACCTCGACCGGCGGCTGGTCCGGCTGGAGACCTTCGTGCAACTGGCCTCCGGCTCCACCCTGCCGCCGCTCGCGCCCCGCCTGCCGCGCGACTAGGGCCGTGTCACCCCGCCTCCTCGAACAGGTCGTGGGCCTCCGCGCCGTTGGCGGACAGGCGCAGCTTGCCGTCCTCGACCGACGCGGCCAGGCCGAAGGGGAGGTAGTGGTGGGTGGCCCCCCGCTCGTCCTTCGTCTGCGGGCTGTCGTGCTTCGTCAGCTTGATGCGGTCCGTGCCGTCGTCCGCCATGTGGTCGACCGTGCCGACGTGCACGCCGTCCGCGCCGATGATCTCCATATGCTCCTTGATGTCGCTCTTCTGAACCATGTGATGTCCTCTTCGGTTGGACTCCCACAACGAGCGAGGGCGGCACAAGTGTCATGAGGCTGGGACCGCTCATCATGGCCGGCGTCGCGGCGGCGGCGGGCGTGGGCGGGATCGGCCTGCTCGCCCCGTCGCGGGGTGGCGGCGCGCGCTCCGCCCCCAACGCCCAGGCGCGCCGCATCGCCGGCGTCATGCTGTTGGCGGTGGCCCTCCTCCTCTCCCTCTTCGCGCTCACGCTCGACACGATCTAAGAAAAAGGAACCTTCCCATGTCCCTCACCGAAGCCCGCAAGCAGTACAAGCCGTTCGAATATCCCTGGGCGTTCGACTTCTGGAAGCGCCAGCAGCAGATCCACTGGATGCCCGAAGAGGTGCCGTTGGGCGAGGACTGTCGCGACTGGGCGCAGAAGCTGTCGGCCCACGAACGCAACCTCTTGACCCAGATCTTCCGCTTCTTCACCCAGGCCGATGTCGAGGTGCAGGACTGCTATCACGACAAATACGGCTCCGTGTTCAAGCCCACGGAAGTCAAGATGATGCTGACCGCGTTCTCCAACATGGAAACGGTCCACATTGCCGCCTATTCGCACTTGCTCGACACGATCGGCATGCCGGAAAGCGAGTACGGCGCCTTCCTCGACTATGCCGAGATGAAGGACAAGCACGATTATCTGCAACAGTTCGGCGTGGACACGGACGAGGACATCGCCAAGACGCTGGCGATGTTCGGCGGCTTTACCGAGGGGCTGCAGCTGTTCGCGTCCTTCGCCATGCTGATGAACTTCCCGCGCTTCAACAAGATGAAGGGCATGGGCCAGATCGTCAGCTGGTCGGTCCGCGACGAGAGCCTGCATTGCGAGGGCATCATCAAGCTGTTCCACGCATTCTGCCACGAACGCGACTGCCTGACCAAGGCGGTGAAGGAGGACATCGCCGACGTCTGCCAGACGACGGTGCGGCTGGAGGACGCGTTCATCGACCTGGCGTTCGAGATGGGGCCGGTCCCCGGCATGACGCCCAAGGAGATCAAGCGCTATATCCGCTACATCGCCGACTGGCGCCTGGGCCAGCTGGGCCTGAAGCCGATCTACATGATCGAGGAACACCCGCTGCCCTGGCTCTCCCCGCTGTTGAACGGGGTGGAGCACGCGAACTTCTTCGAGACCCGCGCGACCGAATATTCCAAGGCGGCGACGCGCGGCAACTGGAACGAGGTGTGGGACAGCTTCGACAAACGCCAGGTGGTGAAGCCGGTGGCGAACGAGGACGTGGTCGAAGCGGGGCTGTTCGCGGCGGAGTGAGGGCGGGTGGTCGCGTTCGATCCGATGAAGGACGGCATCAATCAGCGAAAACACGGCCTGCCCTTGCGGTTCGCCCAGTTGATCTTCGACGGTCCTTTTGTCGAGGAGGAGGACACCCGCTTCGACTATGGAGAAACGCGTTTCGTCGCCACCGGCCCGATGGAGATGCTGAACGACAGAGTCTGCGTGGTCGTGTATATGTGGCGCGACGGGGAACGGCGGATCATCAATTTCAGGAAAGCCAATGACAAAGAAATCCGAAGATACCGTGCGAATGTCGCGTGAGGAAGCGGTCGCTGCGGCCAAGGCTTGGGCCACGCCCGAGAACCTGGCGTGGCTGGACGCCCTGACGGACGAGGACATCGCCGCCCAGATCGCCAGCAACCCCGACGCCGCCCCGGAACTGACCGACGAGTGGTTCGAGAATGCGCGACTTGTGATCCCGCTGAAGGGCCGGCGGGCGGCGTAAGCCTCCACGTCACCGACTGGGACGCCGCCGACCATCTGGACAGCCGCGAGGCGGTGCTGGCCTATCTGGAAGCCGCGTTCGAGGATGGCGACCCCGCCCTGATCGCCGCCGCGATGAACGATGCGGCGCGCGCCAGAGGGGGTCGCGACCGACCTGGCGCTGTCGGCGGGCGCAGGTACGAGCAGGTCGGCTCCAGGGTGCGTTCCCACCGAACCCGAATTTGGCGTGACGGCATCGATTGGGGCTGGGTTGCCCCGACCCGCTCAGGCTGAGTCCGCCAACGGGGTTCCGAACCCTCTTTGGAGTCATACGGTTTTAAAACCGCCCTCTCCTCCGTCATCCCCGCGAAAGCGGGGACCCAGGCGCGGGTGTTGCCCGACCGGCCATGTCGGGGTGACGCACAGGGCGGTGCCTGGATCCCCGCTTTCGCGGGGATGACGACTGAACGGTAAGGCCTTCCGCTGCGGGGTCGGTGCCCCTTCGCCGTGAGCACCCCGCCCCATCGGCCGCGAAAGCGGGGATCCAGGTCCGACATTCCCGGCGGTCTCGCCTCGATAGCCGCCTCCGCCGGAGCGAAACGCGAGGTGGGCTGCTGTCCGCGGGGTTGGTGGTTCTCCCGACACGACAAAACCACCGCCCTCTCCTCCGTCATCCCCGCGAAAGCGGGGATCCAGGCTCTCGGCGGGCGTGAGCGGGCTGTCCTGTTCCAGCGGGCTTGGTCGGGTGGGCGGAGCGGGGATCCCCGCTTTCGCGGGGATGACGGGAGGGGCTGGCGTCTCCCGACCTTCGCCAACCCACCTCAGCGAACACCCCACACCCACCCCGCTCCAAACACCCCACAGTCACCCCGCTCCATTGACATTTACAACCTTTTCGGTTAAAGTCAAGTCCTTCCATTCACATCTCTGGAGACTTGCGCCGATGACCGACGCCACCCATTCGCTCGCCCCCGACCCCGACTTCGCCGCCGGCCACGACCCCGACGGTCCCGAGGAGGGCGACTGGGACACCAACCGGGGCGATCCCGGCGGATCGGAGGACGACTGGGAGGAGTTCGTCGCCGGGTTGCGGGAGCGGTCCGCGCGGCGCGCGGTGCCCGACCGGCGCGGGCTGTTGACCGACGCGCAGGAGCTGGACCTGCAGGGCCGGCTGCTGACGCTGGCGCTGCGCCAGGTGCGCGGCGATCCCGAGCGGGAGGACGATCCGCCGGACGACGCGCCGCCCCCGCCGCGCCGCCCGGTGCGCGCCGACGGCTGGACGGTGGAGCGCCAGCGCCGCTTCCTGGCCGTGCTGGCGGAGACCGGCCTGGTCACCCAGGCGGCCGCCGCGGCCGGGCTGACGGCGCGCTCCGCCCACCGGCTGCGCGCGCGGCCCGACGGCCGGGCGTTCGCGGTGGCGTGGGACCACGCGCTCACGCTGGCGTCCACCCGGCTGGTCGAACTCGCCTTCGAACGCGCGATCGACGGGGCGGTCTCGGTCACCACGCGCGATGGGGAGGAGGTGCGCCGGACCCAGGCCCCGTCCGACCGGATGCTGTGCTTCCTGCTCACCCACCTGCACGGCGACCGCTTCGGCCCCGCCCGGCGCCCGCCCGGCGCGCGCCCACCCCGGCGGGCGCGGCCGAGGCCCTGCCCCGCTGGTCGCGCCGGCTGGCGGACGCCGACGACGCGCCGCTCGCCGACGTCGCGCCCGCCGCCGATCGGGCGACCGAGCCTAACATCGACGAGCCGGCCGCCCTGGACCCCGCGCCCGCCCACCCCGATCCCGCCCCGCCGACTTCCGCCCCGCCCGCCAGCGCGACACCCGCCGACGCGGCCCTGCCGAACCGGCGCGCCCGGCGGGCGGAGGCTCGCGCCGCTCGAATCGCCAAGGCGCGCGGCGGGGCACCGGCCGCGCCGGGGAGCGGGGCCCGGACGGAAGCACGGGACGGCCGCCCGCCCGGCTGATCCGACCCCGTCCCTCGCGCGCGCGCCCTCGCACGCGCGCGCAGTGGAGCGACTCTGGAGGGACCTTTGGCGGTTTTCCGCCGATCCCCGAACCGCCCTCCACCCCCTTGCGCCGCCCCGCGCCCCATGCTCCATTGCGGCGAAAGATGGGGGAGGACGGGCGGTGTTCGAAGGCAAGACCTGGTGGATCACGGGCGCGTCGTCCGGCATCGGCGCGGCGCTGGCTCGGGAACTGGCGCGGCGCGGCGCGGCGCTGATCCTGTCCGGCCGCAACGAGGACGCGCTGACGGCGGTGGCGGCGGACGCGAAGGCGCTGGGGGCCGCCAACCTGATCCTGCCGTTCGAGGCGACGGACCTGGCCGCGCTGCCCGGCGTGACGGCCGCCGCCTGGGGCTGGCGCGGGCGGGTGGACGGGCTGGTCAACAACGCCGGCATCTCGCAGCGTAGCCTGGCGCTCGACACGGACTGGAGCGTGTACGAGCGGATCGTGGCGGTCGACCTGATGGCCCCGATCGCGCTCACCCAGGCCAACCTGCCCCGCATGGTGGACGCCGGCGGGGGGCAGCTGGTGGCGATCAGCAGCGTGGCCGGGATCGCCGGCATCCCGCTGCGCTCCGCCTACTCCGCCGCCAAGCACGGGCTGATCGGCTATCACGACGCGGTGCGCGCCGAACTGGCGCACCGGGGCCTGCGCGTGCTGGTGGTGGCGCCGGGATCGGTCGCGACGGACGTCAGCCGCAACGCGCTGGGGCCGGACGGGACTGCGCGGGGCAAGAGCGACGTGGCGATCGACAACGGCCTGGACCCCGCCGTCGCCGCCACCCGCATCGCCGACGCGCTGGCGGCGGGCACCCGCGAACTGGTGCTCACCAAGGGCCCGGAGGAAGAGGGGCTGGCGCGCCTGCGCCGCACCGACCCGGACGCCGCCTTCGACCAGCTGGAGGCGCTGGTGGCGTCGGGCTATGCCGAGCGGCTGGAGGCGACGGCGTGACCCATCTGGACCCGGAACGCGCGGCGTTCGACGCCTTCAAGGCGCTGCCCCGCGACCGGCCCATCGCGATGCTGAACCTGATCCGCTATCGCGACCGCGCCGCCTATCCCGACGACCACCCGCGGTCCGCCGAGGGGCTGAGCGGGGCCGACGCCTACCGCCTTTACGGGCGAGAGAGCGGGCCGGTCTTCGCGCGGGTCGGCGGCACGATCCTGTGGCGCGGCGCGCCCCGGCTCACCCTGATCGGCCCGACGGACGAGGCGTGGGACGCCGCCTTCGTGGCGCGCTATCCGACCGCCGCGGCGTTCCTGGAGATGGTGACGGACGAGGCCTATCGCCGCGCCGTCGTGCACCGCCAGGCGGCGGTGGCCGACAGCCGCCTGATCCGCTGCGAGGCGGACGAACCGGTGGACGGCGGCTTCGCGTGATCCGGTCCGCGCGACCGCTGGCGATCGCCGGGCTGGTCGCCGGGCCGTTCGTCGCGGCCCAGGCGCGGGCCGGCCCATACGAGGCGGAGTCCGTGGACGCCTGATACGGCCCGCCCGCCTGGGCCGCCGCGGCCAGGGCGCGCCCCCGGTCGATCGCCCACCTTCGGGCGGCGGCTGCCCGTCCTGATTGACCGCGAGGTCTCGCCGCCGATCGGCCCGCCTTGGCGCGGTCCGACCCATTCGCTAGACCGTCGCACCCCTTTCCCAATGGACCGCCGCGCCCATGCCCACTCCCGTCATCTCCTCCACCGGTCTGTTCACGCCTCCGCACGTGATCACCAACGAGGAGCTGGTCGAAAGCTACAACGCCTACGCCACGCAGGAAAACGCCCGCAACGCCGCCGCCATCGCGGACGGGAGCGTGGCCGCGCTGGAAATGAGTTCGACCGGCTTCATCGAGAAGGCGTCGGGCATCCAGGCGCGCCATGTCTTGGACAAGGCGGGCGTGCTGGACCCGCAGGTGATGGCGCCGCGCCTGGCGGAGCGGGGGGACGACGAGCTGTCGCTGTCGGCCGAGATCGCGGTCGCCGCGGCCACTCAGGCGCTGGAGCGGGCCGGCCGGTCACCCGACGCGGTCGACGCGGTGGTGTGCGCCTGTTCCAACCTCCAGCGCGCCTACCCCGCCATCGCCATCGAAGTGCAGCAGGCGCTGGGCGCCGGCGGCTTCGCGTTCGACATGAACGTGGCCTGCTCGTCCGCCACCTTCGGCATCCAGACCGCGGCCGATTTCGTCCGCGCCGGTCACGCCCGTTCGGTGCTGGTCGTCAGTCCGGAGATCACCTCGGGCCATCTGAACTGGCGGGACCGCGACAGTCACTTCATCTTCGGCGATGTCGCGACGGCCGTGCTGGTGGAGGACAAGGCGATCGCGCCCGCCAGCCATTGGGACATCCTGGGCACCCGGCTGAAGACGGAGTTCTCGAACAACATCCGCAACAATTTCGGCTTCCTCAACCGCACGGCGCCGGAGACGCGGGACGCGCCGGACAAGCTGTTCGTGCAGGAGGGGCGCAAGGTGTTCAAGGAAGTGGTGCCGATGGTCTCGGCGCTGATCCTGGACGAACTCGGTCGCCTGGAGCTGGAGCCGGCCCGGCTGGACCGACTGTGGCTGCACCAGGCGAACGCCAACATGAACCGCCTGATCGCCGCGCGGGTGCTGGGTCACGAGGCCTCGGACGAAGAGAGCCCCACGGTGCTCGACCGGTTCGCCAACACGTCGTCGGCGGGGTCGATCATCGCGTTCCACGAACATTCCAGCGACCTGCCGGCCGGGTCGCGCGGCCTGATCTGTTCGTTCGGCGCGGGCTACTCCGCCGGCTGCGTGACGGTGGAACGCGCGGCCTGAAACCGGCGCGGCCGTCCGGGCGTCTTGCCAACCCCGCAGCGCCGCGCTCTAAAGGAGCGGTTCAAGACAAAGGGAGAGTTCCAAATGGCCGAGACCAAGAAGCCCAACGCGCTGCAGCAGCCGATGAAGCCCAGCGAAGACCTCGCCGCCGTGATCGGCAAGGGCGAGATGCCGCGCAGTCAGGTCGTCAGTAAGATGTGGGAATACATCAAAAAGCACGATCTGCAGAAGGAAGGCGACCGTCGCACGATCGTCGCCGACGACAAGCTGCAAAAGGTGTTCAGCGGCAAGAAGGAAGTCTCGATGTTCGAAATGAACAAGCACGTGTCGAATCACTTGTCCAAGGCTTGAACCGAGCGGAATGAGCGGCCGGACGGGGGCACGGTGGGAATTCCGCTGCTGGCCCGCGCCGGCCCGCGCCGTCGCTGTCGCCCGTCTGGTGGAGAAAGCGACGGATTGGGAGCGGATGGCGGGCGAACGACGCACCGACATTTACCTGCTCCCGCCCGACCGGCCGACCCTGTTGCCCAAAGTTCGCGGCGGCGAACGGTTGGAGGTCAAGCGACTGTTGGAGACGCGGGACCGGCTGGAGCGATGGGACCTCCCCTTCGCCGAGCCGCTCCCGCTGACGGCGGAGGCGCATGAGCGCGCGGTTGACTGGCTGGGCCGTGCGTTCGGCGATCAGCCAGGAGGTCAGGCGGAACTCGCACGAGACGGCTGGATCGTCGTGCCAGTCGTCAAAGATCGGCGGCGTTGGCGCAGCGAGACGACGAGCGTCGAGGTGACCGAAGCAGACGGACGCTGGACCGTCGCATTCGAGGGATCGAACCCCGGGCGACTGCTCGCCCATGTGCAGGAACTCGGTCTCGCCGACCTAAAGAACCGCAGCTACCGATCCTTTCTCGAGAACCGAGAGCACGGTTCCGGATCAACCCCGCCCAATTAAAATCAAGCTCTGCCCTCAGCAACTCTTCTGTAGAAGCGGTATGACCGAGCCACCGAAGTCTTGCATCCCGCCTGAAGTCACAGAGGTCAGCCGTTCACGACTGAACCACCGTTGGGGTGGAGCACCTGCCCGCTCATATAACTTGAATCGTCGCACGCCAGGAACAGAAAGCTAGGCGCGACCTCGTTCGGCTCGCCCGCCCGGCCGATCGGCGTGCTTTCGCCGAACGACGGCACTTCTTCCGGCGGCTGACCTCCAAACGGGTTGAGCGGCGTCCAGATCGGGCCGGGTGCCACGCCGTTCACGCGCACACCCTTCTTGATCAGGCTCTCCGACAGCGACCGGGTAAAGGCGGTGATCGCGCCTTTGGTGGAGGAGTAGTCGAGGAGGATCGACGCGCCCTGATACATCGTGATCGACGTGCAGTTCACGATGGCCGCTCCCGACTTCAGGTGCGGCGTGGCCGCCTGGACCAGAAAGAACATGGAGAAGATGTTGGACTGGAAGGTACGGCGCAGCTGCTCTTCCGTGATGTCGGTGATGTCCTTATCGGGATGCTGTTCGCCCGCGATATTCACCAGCACGTCCAATTGGCCGAACGCCTCGATCGTCCTGGCCACCACCGTGTCGCAATGGGCCTTGATGCCCAGATCGCCGGACAGCGTGATCGCCTCGCCGCCCTCCGCCTCGCACAACCGTTTCGTTTCGGCCGCGTCCTCATCTTCCGACAGGTAGGCGATCGCGACGTTCGCCCCTTCGCGCGCGAACAGCACCGCCGTCGCACGACCGATGCCGCTGTCGGCACCGGTGACGATCGCCACCTTTCCGGTCAGGCGACCGGAGCCCGGATAGCGAGGCTGCCACTCGGGCTTGCGCTCCATCTCGTGTTCCTGCCCCGGCATCCGGGGTTCTTCGGCGATGGGCGCGATGGTGTGGTCGGTCATGAAACTGGGCCTCCGTCAGTCGTCGGTGGTTACGTCCGCGCCGGGACGCGTGGAGCCGGGACCGGCCTCGCTCTCCGCCAGCGGGGCGTCGGACCCCTCGCCTTCGGCACCGCCGGTGGCGGTGTTGTCGGCCGCGCCATCGCCTGCCGCCATGTCCGCGTCGGCGTTGTTGCCGTAGCCGGCACCGGACTCGGGGCCGCTGCCGGGGGCGGCGGACGCCTGCGACTGATCTGGGGATTGCTGATGAGCGGGCATTGGCAGCGTCCTTGCGTTGGTGTGTGGGTTTAACCCTATGAAGAAGCGGCGGTTCCCGGCTCCCGCTCAAGGCACCGAGACGAGCGACAGCGCCGCTCAACCCCGCTATGACGGTTGCCGATTGCCAGCAGATCGAGGCCACAGTTGATGACCGCCACCCGAACAGCCGTCCCCACCCTGTCGCTCGCCTCCGCCGACGCGGATGCGGATGCGTTTTCCGATCGGCTGGGCGCCTCCTTCGAGCGCTTCGGCTTCGCCGTCATCCGGGATCACGGCATCGACCCGGCGCTGATCGAAGAGGCGTGGAGCGTGACCGCCGCGTTCTTCGCGAGGCCTGACGCGGACAAGCGGGCCTTCTACACGAAGGAGCTCGCCGGTCAGCGCGGTTACACGCCCTTCAGAACGGAGATCGCGAAGGGAGCTGCGACCCACGACCTGAAGGAGTTCTGGCATGTCGGCCGGACACTGCGCCCCGATCAGAGCGCGCCCGGACTTCCCGCCAATCTGTGGCCCGACGAGCCCGCCCGCTTTCGGCCGGTGCTCGAGCGGCTCTATGCGGAGTTCGACCGCGTGGGTCTGCGCCTGCTGTCGGCGATTGCCCGCTGGCTGGAACTCGACCCCCACTGGTTCGACGGCCGGGTGGACGTGGGCAACTCCATTCTGCGACTGCTTCATTATCCGCCGATCCCAATCGATGCCGATGGCGAGCGGGCCGGCGCGCACGAAGACATCAACCTCATCACGCTGCTCCTGGGCGCGGAAGAGGCGGGGCTGGAGCTGAAGGATCGGGAGACGGGCGAGTGGCTGGCGGTTGATCCGCCGGCGGGTGCGCTGGTGGTCAACGTCGGCGACATGCTGCAGCGTTTGAGCAACCACCGGCTGCCGTCGACCAGCCACCGGGTCGTAAACCCCCCGCCAGAACGCCGCGCCCAGCCCCGCTATTCCATGCCCTTCTTTCTCCACTTCAACTCGGATGTGCTGATCGAGACCCTGCCCGGCTGCGTCAACGCGGACGCGCCAAACCGCTACCCGGAGCCCATCACGGCAGACGCCTATCTGCGCGAACGGCTGATCGAGATCGGCTTGTTGAAGGGTTGAGCGGCGATTTGGCTCGCGCACCCTTTCCTAAGCGCGACGCGTTCCCCTCCCGAACCTCCCCTGCCCGCTTTCGTGCTGCTAGGGAGCGACGACATCGATAGCAGGAGCCCTCACCCACATGACCGACGCCGCCAGCCTGGACAGCCTCCACACCCTTTCGTCTTTCGAGGCGGCCGGCAAGACGGTCCGTTACCACTCGCTGGACAAAGCGGCGGCCAGGCTGGGATCGATCGACCGGTTGCCATTCTCGCTCAAGGTCTTGCTGGAGAACATGCTGCGGCATGAGGACGGCAAGACGACGACGGTCGACGACGCACAGGCTTTGGTGGACTGGGCCAGGGAGGGCCATATCGACCGGGAGATCCAGTATCGCCCGGCGCGCGTGATGATGCAGGACTTCACCGGCGTGCCGTGCGTGGTCGATCTCGCCGCCATGCGCGATGCGATGACGAAGCTCGGCGGGGATGCGCAGAAGATCAATCCGCAGGTGCCTTGCCACCTGGTGATCGACCATTCCGTCATGGTGGATGAGTTCGGCACGCCACACGCCTTCGAGGCGAATGTCGAAATGGAATATGAGCGGAACGGCGAGCGCTACGAGTTCCTGAAATGGGGGTCGAAGGCGCTCGACGACTTCAAGGTCGTGCCTCCGGGCACCGGCATCATCCACCAGGTCAATCTGGAGAACACGGCCAAGGCCGTGTGGACCACCGTGCGCCCGGACGGCTCGCTTATGGCCTATCCCGACACCTGCGTCGGCACCGACAGCCACACCACCATGATTAATGGCTTGGGCGTGCTCGGTTGGGGCGTGGGCGGGATTGAAGCGGAAGCGGCGATGCTGGGCCAGCCCGTGTCCATGCTGGTGCCCGACGTCGCGGGCTTTAAGCTGACCGGCAAGCTGGCAGAGGGCATCACCGCGACCGATCTGGTGCTGACCGTCGTGCAGATGCTGCGCGCCGAGGGCGTGGTCGGACAGTTCGTGGAGTTCTACGGGCCGGGCTTGGACGCGCTCAGCCTCGCCGACCGCGCGACCATCGCCAACATGGCACCCGAATACGGTGCTACCTGCGGCTTCTTCCCGGTGGACGGCAAGACGATCGACTATCTGCGCCTCACCGGCCGGTCGGACGAGACGCTCGCCATCGTGGAGGGCTATTGCAAGGCCAACGGCCTGTGGCGGCACGCGGACACGCCGGATCCGGTCTTCTCCTCCACGCTGGAGCTGGACATGGGCACGGTCGAGCCGTCGCTCGCCGGGCCGAAGCGGCCGCAGGACAAGGTGTTCCTGAGCGAGGTGGACGACAGCTTCAACCGCGACCTGACCGAGACCTACAAAAAGGAGAATGAGCGCGTGCCCGTCGCGGGCAAGGACCACGATGTCGGCGACGGCGACGTGGTGATCGCGGCGATCACCAGCTGCACCAACACGTCCAACCCCGACGTGATGATCGCCGCCGGCCTGGTCGCCCGCAAGGCGCGCGCCCGGGGCTTGAAGCCCAAGCCCTGGGTCAAGACCAGCCTCGCGCCCGGGTCGCAGGTGGTCACCGACTACCTCGTCAAATCCGGCCTGCAGGAGGATCTGGACGCCGTCGGTTTCGACTTGGTCGGCTATGGCTGCACGACCTGCATCGGCAACTCCGGGCCGCTCGCCCCCCCAATCTCACAGGCGATTAACGACAACAACATCGTCGCGGCCTCCGTGCTGTCCGGCAATCGCAATTTCGAGGGTCGGGTATCGCCCGATGTCCGCGCCAACTTCCTGGCCTCGCCGCCGCTGGTCGTCGCCTACGCGATGAAGGGCACGGTGACCGAGGACTTGGTCAACGACCCGATCGGGCAGGACCAGGATGGGGCCGACGTGTTCCTGCGCGACATCTGGCCCACCAACGCCGAGGTGCGCCAGTTCGTGGACGACAATGTCGACCGCTCCATGTTCGAGCGCCGCTACGCACAGGTGTATCAAGGGGATGAGCGGTGGCGCGGCATCCAGGTGGAGGGGTCCGACACCTATACCTGGCGCGCTGGCTCCACCTACATCGCCAACCCGCCGTATTTCGAGGGCATGGGGATGCAGCCGGAGCCGGTCGCGGACATCGTGGACGCCAAGCTGCTGGCGCTCCTGGGCGATTCCATCACCACGGATCACATCAGCCCGGCTGGATCGATCAAGGCGGACAGCCCGGCCGGCCGATATCTGATGGAGCATCAGGTCAGCCGCGACCAGTTCAACAGCTACGGCAGTCGGCGCGGCAATCACGAGGTGATGATGCGCGGCACCTTCGCGAACATCCGCATCAGGAACGAGATGACGCCGGGCGTCGAGGGCGGGGTCACCCGCTATAACGGCGAGGTCATGCCGATCTACGACGCGGCCATGCGGCACAAGGCCGACGGCACGCCGCTGGTGGTCGTCGCCGGCAAGGAATATGGCACCGGATCGTCGCGGGACTGGGCCGCCAAGGGCACGCTGCTCTTGGGTGTGCGCGCGGTCATCACGGAGAGCTACGAGCGCATCCATCGGTCGAACCTGATCGGCATGGGTGTGCTGCCGCTGCAATTCGCCAAGGGCGTCACACGACTGACGCTGGGGATGACCGGCGACGAGACGTTCACCATCCGCGGCATCGCCGACATTCAGCCGCGCCAAACGGTGGAGGTCGCCATGATGCGGCCGGACGGCTCGACCGAGACATTCGAGACGGTGACGCGCATCGACACGGTGAACGAGCTGGAATACTACCTCAACGGCGGCATCCTGCAGTATGTGCTGCGGAACCTGGCCCGCCAGCGGTGATGTGATCGCTTGCCGGCCTGCGCAGCCTCGCGGCCTGAGGAGGCCGGTCGGCAACGCGGAAAGGCGGCATCATGCGTACAGAGGGCCCATCATCTCAGACAGACAGTTCTGACGGGGTAGATCTTGGCATCACTGTCGGTGGCGGGGGTGCAATGGCAGGGGTTTCCCTGCTGCGCTTTGATGGAACGCGCTACCCGATCAATCCGACGCTGGAGCCGCTGGTGCCCGCCACGGCACGGCGAGACCTGCTGATCGCCGCACCTTAAGTGCCCTAAGCGGCAACGTCTTCTTAACCGTTTGAGCATAGCCTCGCCGGGTCTCCGAACCATTGAGGCCGGCCCGATTATGACCCGCATCGCCGCTCACGCCATCCTTCAGGAAAAGCGCGCCTCGCGCCGCTGGGATGTCGCCGTGCCGCTCGAGATGCGGGGGCTGGGCACCGGGCCGGCGAGTGCTACGGTCAGTGACCTGTCGCGCTTCGGCTGCCGCGTTCTGTGCCAGCGACCCTACCATCCCGGCGCGCGGATCAACCTGACACTACCCGGTCTTGCCGCCGTTGACGCGCACGTCGTCTGGTGCCGCAAGCGCGTTATGGGGCTGGAGTTCGATCACCCGCTGCACGAAGCGGTCGCCGACCACCTGATCCGCTGCTACCCGGCCGCGCCCTCGGCGGACTGAAGCGCCGGCACCATCCAGTCGGGCACCGGCAAATGTACGAGGTCACTCACGCGGCGGTGATCCACCGCCAAGCCCAAGTCCGAATAGCCCGCGCGCCGCCGCGCCTCGTCCGAAAGTGGCAGCGGAAGGACCGCCAGCCGCCGGTTGACCTTGCCGCGCCAATTCATGCGTGCGGTATTTTCCTGTCCGATATAGCACCCCTTGTCGAAGCGCACGCCGTTCAGCAGATCGCCGTTGGCTTCGAGCCACAGCACCTCGCCATCCCCCAGTTCCGTCACCCCTTCCGTTACGCCCAGTGCGAGGCGATGCGAACGCCACCGGGTGCTGGCGTCGCCGTCTTCGACAGGAGCGATCCAGCGGTGACCCAGCGCGCGCAAGCGGGGGTCGAACGGTCGTTCGCAGACCAGCGGGGACCAGTGGACGGCCAGAGACTCGTCCCGCACGATCGAGAGAGGGCGTCTTAGGCGATACAGCATCAGCCGCCGGATCAGGTCGTCCGCTCGGCGATCCTCGCAGTCCAGTAGGAGGTCGTCGCCGTCTGCCCAGACCACGAAGTCGAACAGCGCCTTGCCTTGCGCCGTCAGCAGCCCGGCCCAGACCGGCAGGTCGCCCAACACGTCGTTCGTCACCAGGCCCTGCAGAAAACCGCGGGCATCTTCGCCTCCCAGACGAACCACGGCACGGTCGTTGAGGGGTGTAGGGTAAGAAGCGGTGTGCATGGCGGAAAGGTGGACGGTCACGCGCGACACTTCAACACCCGCGCCGCGCCAGCCATCAGCCCGTCATCAGCACGACCTCTCCTCCAATCCGCCGGATTTCGGCAGGATCGTGGCTGACGTGAAGAATGGGCACGCCGGCCTCGCGCAGGCGCTCGACGAAAGAAAGCACGGCAGCGGCGCGCACCGCGTCCAAGGCGGCGAGGGGCTCGTCCAGCAGCAGAATATCGGGCCGCGACAGCAGCGCCCGACCAATCGCCACACGCCGCGTTTCGCCTCCGGACAGATCACGCGGGAACCGATGAAGAAGATCGGCCAGGTTCAACTGGTCGACAACCTCGGCGAAGCCGATGAGGTCCGCGCCCGAATGTCGGCCAAAGCGCAGATTGCGCTCGACATTGTGGTGCGGGAATAGACGGGCATCCTGGAACGCCAGGCCCACTGCGCGACTGAACACGGGTACGTCGATCCCGGACTCCGAGTCGAACAGCGTTTGTCCATCGATCACGATCCGTCCGACGTCCGGACGCACCAGTCCCGCGACGCAGTGCAGCACCGTGGTTTTGCCGACGCCCGAACGGCCCGTCAGCGACAGGACGTTCCGCTCCGTCTCCGCTTCTAGTCCAATGCTCCGCTCACCTAGCCGAACCTGAATGGAGAGCGAGATCACAGCACAGGACCGCCGCGCCCCGCCCCCGCCCGTCGCGCCAAGACCTCCGATGCGATCAAGGCCGCGACGGAGAGCCCAATCGAGATCAGAGCCAGCCGAGTGGCCGCGCCTTCGCCGCCGGGAGTTTGCAACGCGCCGTAGATCGCGAGCGGCACGGTGCGCGTCTCCCCCGGAACGTTGCCCACGAAGGTAATGGTCGCCCCGAACTCACCGACCGACCGGGCGAAGCCCAGCACCATGCCGGCCAGGACGCCGGGAAGCGCCAGCGGCAGGGTTACGGACGCGAACACCCTCCAAGCGCCGGCGCCCAAGGTCCGGGCGGCTTCCTCCAGCCGCGAATCCACGGCTTCGAGCGAAATGCGGATGGCGCGCACTGCGAGCGGCAGGGCCATGATCGCGGCCGCGATCGCCGCTCCTTGCCAGCGGAACATCACGTTCACACCAAATGTGTCCAGCACCCTGCCAATCGCGCCCCGCGGCCCCAGCAGAACCAGAAGCGCCCAGCCGGTCACGACGGGAGGCAGCACCAGCGGCAGATGAACGAGCGCGTCCAGCAACAGCTTTCCCGGAAGCCGGCTGCGCGCCAGCACCCAGGCGAGCGCGAAGGCGATCGGCAGCATGGCGGCGACAGCGACCAGGCTGACCTTCAACGAGAGCAGCAGCACGTCCCACTCGGCACCGGTCACGGCGCACCAAATCCGTGTCGAACAAAGACGCGGCGCCCTTCGCTTTTTAGCAGGAAGCGGCGGAAAGCCGCCGCATCGCCGCTTGAAGACCGAGTCAACTGAGCGATGGGATAGATGATTGGCGGGTGGGTCGTGGCCGGAATAATGCTCACGATCCGCACCCGTGCGGACGCGCGCGCGTCCGTGGCGTAGACGAGGCCCAATGAGACGGCGCCCCGCTCCACGAGCGCCAGGGCGGCGCGGACGTTTTCGGCGGGGATCAGGCGCGGCTCGACCTCCTTCCAGAGCGCCAGCGTCGTGAGGGCCGCTTTGGCGTAACGACCGGCTGGCACGCTGGTCGGGTCGGCGACCGCGATACGCCCTCGCGCCAGAGCGATCGCCGGAGAGAGGTCCGAGGGGCCCGGCACCTCCGCCTGCGTCACGATCACGAGCGAGTTCGTGGCGACGATCGCGACGGTGTCCGGACGCACGAGGCCCCGCGCCCGCAGGACCTCCATCCAACGAGCGTCGGCGGACAGGAACAGGTCCGCAGGCGCGCCCTCCTGAACCTGCCGCGCGATGGAGGGTGTTCCACCATAGGAAATCACAGGGCGAGGATGTCCCGCCGCCGCCCAGTGATCGGCTTGCTCGTCGAGCACGCCTTGCAGACTCACTGGCGCCAAAATGAGGGGCGCGGACGAAGACCGCGCCTGGCCGCAGGAGGTCAGCAGCGCCGCCAGAAACAGCGTCAGCAGACCCAATGATGCGGTGGAATAGGGCTTCATGAAGGGCTCTGTCGCACGCTCGCCCTATAGCGAATGCCGCGCCGGACGCCACTCACCGGACGCCGGCCCGTAAGGTGACTTCAATGCGACATGCCTCAAGGTGGACGAGGGGCGACCATCGACTTAGGGGCAGGCGGCATGGTGCCGCTACCCACCGCTCCCCATCGGCTGGTCGTCGACGGCGACGCGCTCGCCGCCAACTGGCGCTGGTTGCGGGCGGAAGGCGGCGCCGCCGCCTGCGGCGCGTGTGTGAAAGCCGACGGCTATGGCTTGGGCGCGCAAACCGTCTTCGCCCGGCTGATCGCCGCTGGTTGCCGCGACTTTTTCGTATCCAGCTGGGCGGAAGCCGCCACACTGTCACACCAAGCCGGCGTTGAACTGTCCGTGTTTCACGGGGTCCAGCCCGGCGAAGAGGCCTTTGCTGCGGCGCATTGGGCGAAACCCGTCCTCTGCTCGTCGGAACAGGTCGAACGCTGGCGAGGGACCGGTCTGCCCTGCGATGTTATGGTGGATACCGGGATGCACCGTCTCGGCCTTTCGATCGAGCAAGTGGCGAGCGGCGTGCTCGGTGGCCTTCGGATCGACACGGTGATGAGCCATTTGGTGGCGGGCGAGCAGGACACGCCGCTGAACGAGCGACAGCGGTCCGATTTCCAGGCTTTAAGGGGCCTGATCCGTGCGCGCAGATGGAGCCTGGCGAATTCGGCTGGGGTGGCGCTGGGGCGAGACTATGCCTTTGATCTGACCCGACCCGGTCTCTCGCTTTATGGCGGGCGACCGCGTGCCGAGAGCGCACCGATCCGTCCAGTCGCCACTTTGGAGGCCCGGGTCGTGCAGCGGCACATGGTGCCTGCGGGAGAGACGGTCGGGTACAACGGCCTTTGGCGAGCGGAGGAAGCGACCCCCGTCGCGACGGTGAACCTCGGCTATGCCGACGGCTTTCGCCGCGCATTGACCAATCGAGGGACCGCGTTCGGACCCGACGGCGAACCCTTGCCGATCATCGGCCGTGTGTCGATGGACCTGATAGCCTTGGACGCCTCAGCCGCGTCCTACCTGGACGACCAGGCGTGGATCACGGTCCCGCTCGACTTGCCGAGATTGGCCTCGGCAGCCCAGTGCAGCCAGTACGAGATCCTGACCGGTCTGGGCCAGCGGCTCGTCCGAGAGATGCGCTAACTCAATCCGCAAAGGAGGGGCGAGGCTGCCGGTCGCAGCCTCGCCCGTTTGATCAGAAGCCGACGCGGAACTGCAACCGGATCGATCGCGGGTCCTGATACCCCGTCGGCAAGCTATAGGTTGCATTCGGCGCGCCCCCATCGACGGTTCCGAACTCATTATAGTCCAGCTCAGCTTTGCGGTTGAGGACGTTGATCACCGTTACCCGGAAAAAAGCGTCAAAGGCATCGCTCGGCACCTTCGCCTCGATGTCTAGGTTCAGGTTATACAGCCAGTCAGACTTGAACTGGCTGGCACGCGGGGTCAGCTGCAGCGTGGACGGGCGTGCGCCTCCCGGGACATCGACCCTATCGTTGATGACAGAAAAGCCGACCGGATTGCGGACAACATTCCCTGCACCGTCTAGGTTGCAATAGAATGCATCTGCTCCGTAGAAGCGGCCCGCCAAGCCGCCGGGGAAGATAGCATTTCCGTCGGCTGTGGCCGGTGTGCGACCTATGCACCCGTACCGGCGAGGCGACGCGACCTGAGCATTGGCACCGAGGGTCAACCAATCCAAAACCTGATAGCTTCCGTACACCTTTAGATTATGACGCCGATCGTTCGGCAGGTAACCATAGGAGCCGGCCGTCAACGCCGGCAAGTCGAAGGAACTCGTTAAGCCAGAATCCGTCTGGCCATTGTCCGATCGAACACCGCCTTCGATATTCCCCTTATTCTTCGAATAGGTGTAATTCGCGTTGAGGCTCCAAATCCCGTCGAACTCACGCTCGAAAACGATTGTCGCCGCCTTGTAGGTCCGCTTGGCCCGCGGGTAGCCGAGATCTTCCGCGGCAACCGTGATCACCTGTGCGGTGTCCTGGTTCGGAAACGGCGACGCGGCCTGAACAACGACGTCGCTCCCCGGATTGAACAGCACATATTGGTTGAGACCGAAGTACAAGTCTCCGCAATCCTCGGCCGAATTTCCGGCTGCGACGCAAAGGGGGATCACGCCTTGGTCAATGGCACCGTCTTCCAACGACTCGTTTAGCGACGTGTAGGTCAGGAACGCTCCCAGCTTGATCCGGTCTCCGAAACGACGCTCTGCGCCCAGAATATACTCATCCGTGGACTGAGGTGTAAGATTGGAAGCAACCGTGGTGGCCGTCGGAGAGACGGTTCCGTCATTGCGCACGTTGCACGCGGTCCCGGCCGGACCGCCGGGCGGACACACTGTAAAGCCGGCTCCGGTGGTGATCGGTGCCCCGAGGTTTGGTGTGCCGTCGGCATTCAGCCCGTTCAGGCGGAAGAAGGCGTCATAGTCCAGCTCCGCGCCGGCCAGTCGCAGGTTCGTGTTGGCCGCGATCGGGAGATAGTAGCGGCTGAAGGAGCCATAAGCCTTCGTGCTCTGGTCGCCGAAAACGTCAAAGCTCGCCCCCACGCGTGGCGCGAACTGATAATCGGAGTCGTAGAAAGACTCCCCAGCCGCGTTCCGGTTGACGAACTTGTCCGCCCGCACACCGAGGTTGAGCTGGAGGCGGTCGTTGAGCAAAGACCAACTATCCTGAGCATAGAACGCTTCGTTGCGGGTGTTGAACTCACCTCCGGACACAAACGTTCGGGCTTTCGCGTAGTTGGTGCCGGTTGGCAGACCTGTCACCGTATCGATTCCGTCGCCAGCTGCGGTCGCCAGAGTGATCTGAAAGCCGCCATTGGCGACAATTGTACCGTTCAAGTCGAGGTCTTCGCGATCATAACCAAAGCGGATATGGTGAGACCCGGCGAGCTCGAAGTTGACGTCCGCGTCCGCGCGATAGAACTCCCGCTTCTCAAAGCTCAGATTGGCATTGGCAGTGGGGTTGCCGATCGGCGCGTTGGCCCCGTTTCGTTGGTCGACAATCGAGGGAAGATTGGGAGTGCTCGACTCAACGGTGTCGCGGTTCTTGTACTTTCCGTACGCGCCCGAGACCGTCAGCCAATCGGTGAACGTTCCGGTGTAACGGAACACATAGTTCTCACCGCCCGAACGCAGCGCCAGCGAGGAGGCATAGCCGCCCCGATCATTCGTGTTCGGGTTATAGCGTAGGCCGCTCGCCAAGCTGAACAGGCCGGTGCCGTAAACGTCCCGGTTTGTCGTGCCCTTCGTGTTGAAATAGGTGGCTTCCAGCCGCTGTCCGTCGACGATCACCGCGTCCAGCTTGCCGCCGTAAAACGGGCTGGAGTTCCGCTGGTCGAGGAACTGCGTTCCCGCAATCGCCAAGTTGGCATCCCGCAGGTCGGCAAAATCGGAGCATTGGGTCGGGTTGGAGCTACAGGCGTTCGGCCCCCTCGTCGTCAGGCTTGACGTGCCGGTATAACCCTGCCGGAAGGTCACGTCGCGCGCATTATAGATCCCGTAGAAAAACAGGTGATCCTTGATGATCGGGCCGGACAGCTGAGCAATGAAATCGATGCGGTCCGATTCCACGGAGTCGCGATCGACGTTGTAAGAGTTCGGTGCCCGCTCGCTCAGGTCCTGGGGCTGCCAGTTGAAAGTGACGCTGCCGTGATAGTCGTTCGACCCGGACTTCGTGATGGCGTTGATGAAGCCGCCAGTGGTGCGGCCGAACTCGGCCGGAATGCCGCCGTTCTTCACCTCGATGGTCTGGTAGAAGTCGAACGGCACGGGCACGGAACCCAGACCGTTGCGGAAGGACGTGATGTTCAAGCCGTTGATGTAGTAAGCGTTCTCCGACACCGACGAGCCGTTGATCGACGGCAGGTTGCCAAAGGCCGAGTCGCCTTGGCTGGTGCCCGGCGACAACAGCACGACGGACGTGATGTCACGCTCGACGGGAACGCGCAGGGCCAGCTCGCCCACATTGATCACAGCGCCCGTGGTGTTGCGATCGAAGTCGGCGACCTGGCGACGTCCCACGATGACGATCGCATTGCCAGCGACCGCGCCTTCGGGTGCCAGGGTGAACAGGTTCGCCGCGCCCGACTGGGACAGCAACACGCCCGTGTCGGTGAAGCTGTCAAATCCGGGGGCGGACACCGTGAAGCTGTACGGACCCGCCGGCAGGGCCGGCACGCGATAGCTGCCGTTGGTGTCCGTCGTGACGGTGCGCGAGAAGCCCTGCTCCTCCGATGTCACGACAACCGTCGCGTTCGGGATCGGCTGTTCGTCGGTGCCCTGCACGCGGCCGGTCGCATTGACCTGGCTGTAATCCTGCGCCGCGACCGACGTGGTCGGCACGACCAGAGTGGCCAGCCCGGCGCCGCTGATCGCGAGGGCGGACAGTGCGGCGGTGGCACTCAAGCGATTGCGCGTGGCGCGGTAGGCGGTCGTCATAAGGTTCCCCCGGTGTTTTCGTGTTACGAGGCGATTACGGTCGGAAAACGCAGCTTACCGCAAGAGCGGGGCGGTCTGACTGCCACATTAACGACGGTGTGTGACATTCGAGCAACGGTCGACCTTGGCTCTGACAACGGATTTTCGCCAGTCACCGGGCAGAGGCACTCTCCAAGCCAACCAACTCTTTAGTGGAAAACGGAAGGCGAAGCGGAATGGCTGACCCTGTTCCGACCGCGTCAGTCCACGATTTTGAGCAGCCGGCGCTCCAACGGTGCCAGCACGCCAGTGACGTCGTGGCCGCGCTTCAAAATGGCACCGTGCTCGCCGAACAGGGTCCATTCGCCTTGACGCAGGCGAAGCGCCGGCCGCTTCTCGACCCTCACCTCCGGCCGCTCGGTCGCCCGACGAAAGGCGGAAAAGACCGCGGCGTCCTTGTCGAACGTAAGGGCATAGTCGCGCCAGTGCCCCGCCACGACCATGCGACCATACAGCCCCAGAATGCGATCGAGCTCGGACCGATCGAATCCGATCTGGGCGGCCGGGCGAGCGAAGGGGCGAACGACCGCGCTCATCCCTGTTTCCGGCGATCGGCGAGGCCGCGATCCTGATCGGCGAGGAGACCGTCGACCTGCCCCTGCAGCCGATTGAGCTCGCACCGCAGGATCTCCAGCTGCTGGGTCGCCGGGTCGAACAGCTGAGCGCATGGGGTGCCATAGGGCATGAACGGGGCCTCCGCCTTGCCCCCCGTCACCACGGTCGGTCGGGCCGGGATGCCGACCACCACCGCGCCGTCGGCCACATCCTTCGTGACCACCGCGTTGGCACCCACCCGGGCGCCTCGCCCGACGGTGACCGGGCCGAGCACCTGCGCGCCGGAGCCGACGATCGAGCCGTCGCACAGGGTGGGATGGCGCTTGCCCCCGATGCCGTTGGCCGGATCGGTCCCGCCGAGGGTGACACACTGATACACCGTCACTCCGTCGCCGATCTCCGCGGTTTCGCCGATCACCACGAAGCCGTGATCGATGAAGAAGTCGCGGCCGATGCGCGCGCCGGGATGGATGTCGTTGGCGGTGAGGAAGCGGCCGATGTGGTTCACCAGCCGAGCCAGGAAGAACAGCCGGCGACGGAACAGCGCGTGGGCGATCCGATGGAACGCCACCGCCCACACGCCAGGATATAACAGGATCTCCCACCGCGAACGCGGCGCGGGATCGCGCGCCTTGATGGAATCCAGGTACCGGGTCAGTCCCACCGCGATCGTCCTCGTCGTGGCTCGCAAGAGGCCGAAGGTAGGCAGCCGACCAGGTCATTGAAAGCCCCCGCCGGACGGTTACGTCATGTGGCGCAAGCCCACGCGAAGGTAGCTGTAGCCTGTCGCCAGGGTCAGCGCCGCCGCGATCCAGAGCAGGGCCAGCGCCGCTCCTGCCAGCCACGACCACTCCGGCAGCGCGCCGGCCAGGATCAGGCCGCCGAGCGCCGTCATCTGAACCGCCGTCTTCCACTTGGCGAGCTGGCTGACCGGAACCGAGACGGACAGGCCGGCCAGATACTCCCGCAGGCCGGACACGATGATTTCCCGCAACAGGATGACGAGCGCCGGCAGCACATGGAGGCCGTGGATATCGCGGGTGAACACCAGGGTGGTGATCACGGCGACCACCATGATCTTGTCCGCGATCGGGTCCAGGAAGATGCCGAGTCGCGACACCGCGCCCCGCGACCTCGCGATCGCGCCGTCCACCCAGTCCGTCGCCCCGACCAGGCAATAGAGCGCGAAGGTGACGGCGTAGGCCACCGGACTTGCGCCCGGCCACAGCAGCGCGACCAGGACCGGCACCGCCACGATGCGCGAAAGGGTCAGCACGTTGGGCAGGCTCAGCATGGCCCGCACCTTCTAGTGCCGGGCGGGCGGGTGGCAAGGCGAGCCGGCCGGCTTTACGGCCCGCCGGGCGAAGGTTAGGGCCGGGCTCTCTCCGTCGTCCGGACACCCGACCCATCCATGCAGAACACCGCCCACCTGCTGCGCGAACGCCGGTTCCTGCCTCTGTTCGTCACCCAGCTCCTGGGCGCCTTCAATGACAACCTTTTCAAGACCGCGATGGTGCTGTTCGTGGTTTACCGGGTGTATGACAGCACGGAGGCGGAGGCGTCCTTCTCCGCGCTGGCGAGCGGGCTGTTCATCCTGCCCTTCTTCCTTCTTTCGGCGCTGGCCGGCCAACTGGCGGACACCCGGGACAAGGCGGCGATCATCCGCATCGTCAAAGCGTGCGAGATCGCCATCATGCTGGTCGGCGCCACCGGTCTCGTGCTCGCCTGGGCCGGTCTGTCCGTCCGAATGTTGGCCATTCCGCTGCTGCTGACGGCGCTGACGGCGATGGGCGTCCATTCCACCTTTTTCGGTCCGATCAAGTACGCCATCCTGCCGCAGCACCTGCAAGAGGACGAGGTGCTGGGCGGCACCGGGCTGGTCGAGGCGGGCACCTATATCGCCATCCTGTTGGGCACGATCCTGGCAGGTGTCGTCCCCGTGGAGGTCGCGGCCGCCGGCGTGGTGGCGACGGCGATCGTGGGCTATTGGAGCGGGCGCAAGGTGCCGGCGGCCCCGCCGCTGGCCAACGCCGGACGGCGGCCGGACTACAACATCCTGCGCTCCTCCATCACTCTGGTGCGCGCCACGTTGAAGGTGCGGCGGCTGTTCCTGGCCATCATCGCGATCTCGTTCTTCTGGACCATCGGCGCGATCCTGTTCATCCAGTTTCCTCCCTTGGCGAAGAACGTCATCACCGCCGCTCCGGAGGTGGCGTCGACTTTCCTCGCCGTCTTCTCCATCGGTATCGCCGTCGGATCGGTGGCCATCAATCGGCTGCTGCGCGGCGTGGTGAGCGCGCGTTTCGCGCCCTGGGCGGTCATCGCCATGGGCGGCTTCGTCGTGGCGTTCCACTTCGTGTGCCGATCCTGGACCCCCGCGCCCGATGGAGGTCTCTATTCCCTGGCGCAGTTCATCCGGCAGCCCGAAGCGGTGGCGCTGATGAGCTGCCTTCTGGGGATCGCGGTGGCGGGCGGCATGTTCGTGGTGCCCCTCTACGCCTTTTTGACCACGACCGTGGACAAATCCGAGACCGCCCGGACGGTGGCGGCGAACAACATCGTCAATTCGGGCGCGATGGTGCTCGGCTCGCTGCTCGCGGCCGCGTTGACGGCGCTGGGGGTCGCCCTGGTCGATCAGCTGCTCCTGAGCGCGGCCATGTGCCTGGTGTCTGCCTGGCTGGCATGGCTGCTCTACCGGGCGGAGGTCGCTCACCGGTCCGAACTCGCGGCCGTCGCCTGAGGGCGGTTAGCCGAACAGCGTCAGGAAGGTGACGAAGGCGATCAGGAACGTCGCGCCGAACTCGCGCAGGTCGCGTGCAAAGGACGGCGGGCGCGTTATCCGGATCACCGTCACGCTGGGCGGGAGGGCGCGGCGCAGCGCGTGGCGCCCAAGAGCGGGGTCGAAGAGGATCCGGTGGGTCACCGGTCCGTCTTAACGAGATCGCAACCGTCTGCCTTTCCTTTGCGGCGACTCGTGCCGGTGCGGGACAGTGCCGCGCGCCCGCCACTTCCGCTCGCTCCCGCCCGCCGCTAGTCGTCGCGGCGAGGAGACGGTGGATGCGGACAGGGACTGTGGTGGCGGCGGTGGCGGTCTGGATGGCGACCCCGCTGCAGGCGGCGGAGCCGTGCGGCACCCCCGTGCCCGCCGACCCGACCACCCAGGCCGTGTTCGGCCATCTGCCCTATGACCAGGCGCCGGCGGCGGAGCTGACGCCCGTGCCGCGCGGCTTTGGCACCGCCGGCTGCCAGGTGGTGCGCGGCGCGGCGGCCGAGGCGCTGGAGCGGCTGGTCGCCGCCGCGCGCGCCGACCCCACCGTCGGCCAGGCCATCAGCGGGCTGTCCTGCTATCGCTCGATCGCGCGCCAGTCCGGCATCTATTGCTCGCGCGGCCGGTCGGTGGCCGCGCTCGCGCAGCGCGCCCGCACATCGGCCCCGCCGGGTCATTCGGAGCACGCGACCGGCTACACCGTCGACTTCGCCGACCGCCGCCGACGGGGGTGCGACGTGCGCGCCTGTTTCGCGGAGACGGGCGTGGGCCGCTGGCTGAGCGCCAACGCCGCGGCCTACGGGTGGGAGCTGTCGTTCCCCGAAGGCAACCGGCAGGGCGTGGCGCACGAGCCGTGGCATTGGCGCTGGGTCGGGACCAGCCTGCTGGATCCCGGCGCGGACGAGGCGCGGCGCACCTTCGCCCTGGCGCGCAGCCTCTACCCGGCCGACACGCCGCAGCCGGACCTGCCGCCCTTCGCGCCCAGTCCGCCCCCGCTCGCGGCCAACCCGCCGCCCTTCTAGCCCGCGATCTCGAACAGCCCGGCGGCCCCCATGCCGCCGGCGACGCACATCGTCACCACGGCGAAGCGCGCGCCGCGCCGCCGCCCCTCCAACAAAGCATGGCCCACCAGCCGACTGCCCGTCATGCCGAACGGGTGGCCGATCGCGATCGCGCCGCCATTCACGTTCAGCCGATCCGGGTCGATGCCGAGCCGGTCGCGGCAATAGAGCGCCTGGGACGCGAACGCTTCGTTCAGCTCCCACAGGTCGATGTCGTCCACCGTCAGTCCGTGCCGGTCGAGCAGCTTGGGCACCGCCAGCACCGGCCCGATCCCCATCTCCTCGGGCGCGCAGCCCGCCGCCGCGAAGCCGCGGAAGACGCCCAGCACGTCCAGCCCCTCCGCCTGCGCCGTCGCGCGGTCCATCAGGACCTGCAGGGACGCGCCGTCGGACAGCTGGCTGGCATTGCCGGCCGTGACACAGCGCCCCTGGGCCACCACCTCGCCGCCCGACCAGACGGGTTTGAGCTGGGCGAGCGCCTCCACCGTGGTGCCGGGCCGCACGCCCTCGTCGGCGGCCAGGGTCACGCGCTCGACGCGCGGCTCGCCCTCCTTGGGTTTCACCAGGCTGTCGACCGTGACCGGCACGATCTCCGCGTCGAACCGACCCGCCTCCCGCGCGGCGGCGGCGCGGGTTTGCGACTGGGCGGCGAACGCGTCCTGCGCCTCGCGGCTGACGCCGTAGCGCTCCGCCACGATCTCCGCCGTCTCGATCATCGCCATGTAGGCGTGGGGGGCCTTGACGGTGACGGACTGGTTGATGCGGCGCGGCGCGTCCGGCCCAACGGTCATCGAGATCACTTCGGCCCCGCCCGCCATCATCACGTCGGCGTCGCCCATCGCGATCGCGCGCGCGGCGATCGCGACGGCGTTCAGGCCGCTGGCGCATTTGCGGTCCACCGTGACGCCGGGGATCGTCAGCGGCAGGTCGGCGGCCAGCACGGTCAGGCGCGCCAGATTGGCCGCCTGCGTGCCCCACTGGTTGCCGCAGCCCAGCACCAGGTCCTCCACCCGGGCGGGGTCGATGCCGGCGCGGTCCAGGGCGGCGCGCGCAACATGGGCGGTCAGGACCGGGGCCTCCGTCTGGTTGAAGGCACCGCGATAGGCCTTGCCCACGCCGGTGCGAGCGGTGGCGACGATCGCGGCCTCACGCATCGACGGCGCCCCCCAGCGTGTGGATGATGGCCGAGAAGTCGTGCTCCGCGCCGCCGCCGGCCACGAACGCCTCGTACAGCTCGGTCGCGCGCTCGCCCATCGGTGTCAGCGTCCCCGCCTCGCGCGCGGCCGCCTGGCTCAGCCGGAGGTCCTTCAGCATCAGGGGCGCGCCGAAGCCGCCTTCGTACCCGTGATCGGCCGGGCTGTCGGGGCCGACGCCGGGCACCGGGCAGTAACTGGTCATCGACCAGCTCTGCCCCGACGCCTTGGACGCGATGTCGTAGAAGACCTGCGGGTCCAGACCCAGCGACTGAGCGAGCACGAAGGACTCGGCCGTCGCCACCATGGTCGCGCCCAACAGCATGTTGTTGCAGATTTTTGCGGCCTGCCCCGCCCCGGCCCCGCCGGCGTGGATCACGGCCTTGCCCATGTCGGCCAGGATCGCCTGGGCGCGCTCGAACCCGCGATCCGTGCCGCCCACCATAAAGGTGAGCGAGCCCGCCGCCGACGCCGCGATCCCGCCCGACACGGGCGCGTCCACCGCCTCCAACCCCTTGGCGCGCGCGGCGTCCGCCAGGTCGCGCGCGGTCGCCACGTCGATGGTCGAACAGTCGATCAGCAGGGTGTCGGGCCGCGCGCCGGCGAACACCTCGCCTTCATAGACCTCGCGGACATGGGCACCGGCCGGCAGCATGGTGACGACCGCCTCCGCGTCCGCCACGGCCTGCGAGACGGAGGCGGCCGGCAAACAGCCCGCCGCCTTGGCCCGGTCGAGCGCGTCGGCGGACAGGTCGAAGGCGCGGACATCGTGCCCCGCCTTGGCCAGATTGGCGGCCATGCCAGAACCCATATGGCCCAAACCGATGATGGCGATCGTCGTCATGAGGCGCTCCAGTGCAAAATGGGATTGGCGGAAAACCGCCGAAGGTCTCTCGAAAGTCCCTCCACTGCGCAGGCGCGGGCGAGTGCGCGGCGGCGCGTGCGGGTGCGGGTGTGGGCGCGCACGGGCGGGCGTGCCCGCGCGGACGCGCGCGCGTGGGCGGGCGCGAAGGGGGTAGGATAACGAATAGGCATGGCCGCGCGTTAGGACGATGCGGCACGAAAGTCAAGCATAAGGAACCAGACAGGTTCTCACTCGCCTTTGAACACGCCGGGTCGCTTGGCGACGAACGCCGCCATGCCCTCCGATTGGTCGGCGGTGCCGAACAGGCCGTGGAACAGCCTCCGTTCGTACTTCACACCCTGCGCCAAGGTCGTCTCGTAGGCGGCGTTCACCTGCTCCTTCACCGCCAGAGCGGCGAGCGGGGGCATGGCCGCGATCGTGGTCGCCAGCGTCATCGCCTCGTCCACCAGGTCGGCGGCCGGCACGACGCGGGCGACCAGCCCGGCCCGCTCCGCCTCGTCCGCGCCCATCGTGCGGCCGGTCAGGCACATCTCCATCGCCTTGGCCTTGCCGACCGCGCGGGTGAGCCGCTGCGACCCGCCCATCCCCGGCGTCACGCCCAGCTTGATCTCCGGCTGGCCGAAGGTCGCCGTGTCGGCGGCCAGGATGAGGTCGCACATCATCGCCAGCTCGCACCCGCCGCCCAGCGCATAGCCGGCGACCGCCGCCACCACCGGCTTGCGGGTGGCGGCGAACCGGTCCCAGCCGGCGAAGAAATCGTGCGAATACATCGACGCGAAGCCCTGATCCGCCATCTCCTTGATGTCGGCGCCCGCCGCGAACGCCTTGGCCGATCCCGTGAGGACGGCGCAGCGCTGCCCCGGGTCGCGGTCCAGTTCCGCCATCGCCTCGTTCAGCTCGTCCAGCACCTGGCTGTTCAGCGCGTTCAGCGCCTTGGGCCGGTTCAGCGTGACGAGGGTGACGGCGTCGCGGCGGTCGATCAGCAGGGTGTCGGGCATGGTGTAGTGTCTCGGCTAGGTTCGGAGTCGCCCCTCCCTTCTAGGGAGGGGTTGGGGTGGGTGCGAGCGCAGCGAGCGTCGGTGGCTCGGCTTCGCCAACGCCACCCACCCCGAGCCCCTCCCTTGCAGGGAGGGGACCATCGGCTCACGAGATCGGCGTCCATGCTCGTTCGTCCGGGACGGGCGCGAAGATGGTGTCGATCAGTCCGTCGGTGACCCCCTCCGGCGTGGCGGGGTCCCAGCGGGGCGCGTTGTCCTTGTCCACGATCAGCGCGCGCACGCCCTCGATGAAGTCGTGACGCTGCACGATGTGGGCCGCGATGCCGTATTCCATCCGCATTTCGTCGGCGAAGTCGGTCAGCCGCGCGCCCTCGCGCAACTGGCGCAGCGCCACCTTGCAGGACTGGGGCGATTTGGTGCGCAGCGTGGCGAGCTCCTTGGTCGCCCATTCGCCCCCGTCCGCCCCCAGGTCGGCGACGATCTGCTCCAGCGTTTCGGCCGCGAACAGCCGGTCGATCGCCTCCCGATTGCTCTCGATCCGGGCGGGCGGCGGCTCGGCCGCGTGGTGGTCGAGGATGGCGTCCAGACAACCGGGGTCGGCGACCAGGTCGGATTTGAGCGCGTCTAGCCGCTCGGCAGGGACGAAATGCGTGGCGAGCCCCAGCGCGAGGGCTTCCGGCCCGTCCAGCCGCGCGCCGGTCAGCGCCAGGAACTTGCCGACCTGCCCGGGCAGGCGGGAGAGATACCAGCCGCCGCCCACGTCGGGGAACAGGCCGATGCCCGTCTCCGGCATGGCGAGGCGCGTGTTCTCGGTCGCGATCCGGTGGCTGGCGGGCAGCGCGATGCCCACACCGCCGCCCATCGTGATGCCGTCCATGACCGCCACGATCGGCTTGGCGTAGGTGAACAGCAGGTGGTTCATCCGGTACTCCGCCCGGAAGAAGTCGCGCGCCGCCCGCCCGTCCGCCGCCCCGCTCTCCGCCAGCATCCGGATGTCGCCGCCCGCGCAGAAGCCGCGGCCCTCGGCGTGGTCGATGAGGATCGAGGCGCACGTCCGGGTCGGCGCGCCAGTCGAGGAGCGCGGCCGTGATCGCCTCGCACATCGGCTGGGTGAGCGCGTGGAGCGCCTTGGGCCGGTTCAGGCGGATGCGGGCGGTGGGTGCGGTGGTGGTGAGAATGTCCATCTAAATTCCTCCCCAAGCTTGTCTTGGGGAGGGGGAGTGGCGGGTCGCCATGCCCCCGGCATGGCGAGGATCGTCCGGGGGACGATCCGACCCGACACTCTCCGCAAAGCGGAGTGGTGGAGGGGTGTGGAGCCATACCCCTCCACCGCACTGCGTGCGGTCCCCCTCCCCGAGCGAGCTCGGGGAGGAACTGCTCACCCCCATCACTGCCGCACCAGGTCGCGGCCGACGATCATCCGCATGATCTGGTTGGTCCCCTCCAGGATCGAGTGCACCCTGAGGTCGCGCCAGAAGCGTTCGATCGGGTAGTCCTGCAGATAGCCATAGCCGCCGAACAGCTGCAGCGCGTCGTTGACGATCTTCGACCCCGAATCGGTCGCCAGCCGCTTGGCCATGGCGGCGAAGCGGGTCTTGTCGGGCGCGTTCGCCGTCACCTTGGCGGCCGCCACATAGAGGAGCGCGCGGGCCGCCTCCAGGTCGGTGGCCATGTCGGCCAGCGTGAACTGCGTGTTCTGAAAGTCGGCGACCGGGCGACCGAATTGCTGGCGCTCCTTGGTGTAGCCGACCGCCTCGTCCAGGCAGCGTTGCGCCCCGCCCAGCGAGCACGCGCCGATGTTCAGCCGCCCGCCGTCCAGCCCCATCATGGCGATGCGGAACCCCTCGCCCTCTCCGCCCACCCGGTTGGCGACCGGCACGCGCACCTCTTCGAGCACGAGCTGGGCCGTGGGCTGGGAATGCCAGCCGAGCTTCCGCTCCTGCGCGCCGAACGACACGCCGGCCATGTCCTTTTCGACGACGACGCAGCTGATGCCCCCCGGCCCGTCCTCGCCCGTGCGGACCATCGCGACATAGACCTCGTTCTCGCCGCCACCGGAGATGAACTGTTTCGTGCCGGTCACGACGTAATGGTCGCCGTCGAGCACCGCCCTGGTCTTGAGCGCGGCGGCGTCGGACCCCGACGACGGTTCGGTGAGCGCGTAGGACGCGATGCGGTCGCACCCGATCAGGTCGGGCAGGTATTTGGCTTTCACCTCGTCCGACCCGAACCGGTCGATCATCCACGACGCCATGTTGTGGATCGAGATGAAGGCGGAGGTCGACGGACAGCCATAGGCCATCGCCTCCATGATCAACGCCGCCTCCAGCCGGCCCAGGCCGATGCCGCCCGACTCCTCCGACACATAGATGGAACCGAAGCCCAGCGCGGCCGCCTGTTTGACGGTGTCGCGCGGAAAAATGTGCTCCTCGTCCCACTTGGCCGCGTGGGGCGTGATCGCGTCGGCGGTGAAGCGGCGGGCGAGGTCCTGGATCTCGCGCTGGTCGGGGGTCAGGTCGAATTGGGTCTGCATGTCAGCCCCCTAGCACCGCCTCGCCCTCCACCTCCACCCGCCATTCGGCACGCAGCAGCCCGGCGACCACCACCATCGTGGCCGCCGGGCGCGTGTCCGCGAACCAGCGAGCATGGACCGCCGCCACCGAATCGGCATCCGCGGCGTCGGTCAGGAAGATGCGGGTGCGCACCACGTCCCGCGCGGTTCCGCCCAACTCCCCGATCGCGGCGACCATGATGGCGAACACCCGCTCCGCCTGCGCGCCCGCGTCGCCGGGCGTGGTGGTCCCATCCGGTTCGACCGGCCCGGTGCCCGACACCAGCACGCGCTGGCCGACGCGGATCGCGCGGGAAAAGCCGATCGCGGCTTCGTAGGGCGATCCGGAGGTGGCGCGCCGCTTCACCGACACCGCGTGTAGGCGACCTGAGTGCCGTCGGGGTCGGACCGGCGCAGGCGGCCGTCGGGCTGGAGCGTGAGGCTGGTGGAGTCCGACCGGCGCTCGCCGCCATCCGTGACGGTCAGCTCGAGCGAGATCTCGCGCGGGCCGGCGCGCAGGATGTAGTCGGCCCGCCCGGTCCGCCCGGCGAAGCGCAGCGTGTCGCGTTCGATCGTGAGCGCCATCGGAGCGCCCGCGCCGCAATCTCCCTGGGTTGCCCAGCGGCCCCGGAACGCATCGGGAATGGCGTCGAGCCGGTCGGGCGTGCGCTTGGCCGGCGCGGGTCGACCGTCGATGGTCTGGGCGGTCAGTTGCGCGTCCAGAGCGCGCGCGTCAGCTGCTGCTTGCTCCGCGCTCGGTCCGCAGGCGGTCGAGAGGAGCACAAGGGCAAGCGGCGGCAAGCGCAGGAACAAAGGGCGCATCATCGGACCGGTCTGATCGGGAGCGGTTCGCCGCGCTCCACCTGCCGGTCCGCCGTCACCGGAAGGGGGCGCGACATGACGAAAGGGCCGGTCCAACGCTCAAGCTTCCACCGGCCGATAAGGGTCGTCGCGTCCCCATCGAGCTCGCCGGCATAAGCGACGCCGTGGGCATAGGCACCGGCGCCGTCATATGTCTTCAGAAAGGTGACGGAGCGACCGGCCCGGCGACCCTGCACCACGGCACGCTCCCGCCCGCCGGACTCCGACCGCTCACTCGTGGAACCGCTCAGCTCGCCGTCATTGTCGAGCAGCAGGCAAGTGAAGCCGGTGACCGGACCCGTGCCGGGCGGATAGCCGTAGGACCCGGACCACAGGCCCGACAGGTCGTGGGCCCCGCCCATCACCCCATCGTCGGGATGACGAAGGCGTCCGTGTTCGCCGGGCCGCCGTCCTCCGCCCGGGGCGTTTCCGCCGCGCCGTCGGGCCACCTCTGGGTCACCGTCTTCAGCTTGGTCCAGAAGCGCACGCCCTCCATCCCGTGCTGGCCCATGTCGCCGAACGCGCTGCGCTTCCAGCCGCCAAAGGAGTGGTAGGCGACGGGCACCGGGATCGGCACGTTCACGCCCACCATGCCGACGTTCACTCGCTGGGCGAACTCGCGCGCGGCGTGGCCGTTGCGGGTGAAGATGGCGACGCCGTTGCCGTACTGGTGCTCGCTTGGCAGGCGCACCGCTTCGTCAAAGGTTTTTGCGCGGACGATCTGGAGGACGGGGCCGAAGATCTCCTCCCGGTACGCGCTCATGTCGGGCGTCACCCGGTCGAACAGCGACGGGCCGATGAAGAAGCCCTCCTCGTGCCCCTGGAGCGCGAAGCCGCGGCCGTCGACCACCAGCTCCGCGCCCTCCTCGACCCCCTTGGCGATCCAGCCCTCCACCCGGTCGCGCTGTTCGGCGGTCACCATGGGGCCGTAATGCGCCTCCTCATCGGTCGACACGCCGACGCGCAGCGCGTCCATCGCGGGGATCAGCCGCTCGCGCAGCGCATCCGCCGTGTCGTCGCCGACCGGCACGACGACGGGCAGCGCCATGCAGCGTTCCCCCGCCGATCCGAACGCCGCGCCGGTCAGGTCGCTCACCACCTGGTCCAGGTCGGCGTCGGGCAGGACGACCCCGTGGTTCTTGGCCCCACCCATCGCCTGCACCCGCTTGCCGGCCGCGACCCCGCGCCGATAGACGTGGTGCGCGATGTCGGACGAGCCCACGAAGCTGACCGCGCCGATCGCCGGATGGTCCAGGATCGCGTCCACCATCTCCTTGTCGCCGTTGACCAGCTGCAACAGCCCGTCGGGCGCGCCCGCCTCCCGGAACAGTTCCACCAGGCGGACGGGCACGGAGGGGTCGCGCTCGGAGGGTTTCAGGATGAACGCGTTGCCGCACGCGATCGCGGGCGCGAACATCCACATCGGGATCATGGCGGGAAAGTTGAACGGCGTGATCCCCGCGCCGATGCCGATCGGCTGGCGCATCGAATAGACGTCGATCCCCGGCCCCGCCCCTTGGGTGAACTCGCCCTTCAGGACGTGCGGGATGCCGCAGGCGAACTCGACCACGTCCAGCCCGCGCTGCACGTCGCCGCGCGCGTCGGCCACGACCTTGCCGTGTTCGGAGGACAGCAGGTGGGCCAGCTCGTCGATGTTGGCCTCGACCAGCTCCTTGAAGCGGAAGAACAGGCGCGCGCGCTTTTGCGGGTTGGTGGCGGCCCATTCGGGCTGGACGGCGAGCGCGGAGTCGACGGCGGTCTGCAGAACGGCGGCGTCGCCCAGCCCGACCTGCGCCTGCACCTGCCCGGTGTTGGGGTCGAACACGTCGTGCGTGCGGCCCGCCTGAGGCCCCGCTCCGGCGGCGAGGACGTGGTGGATGGCGCGCATGGGTCTCTCCTGATGGTTCTGCGTGGCGAACGGATAGGAGGGGGCGGCGGTTGCGGGCAAGGGTGTGCTGGCGATCCGCGTAGCGCTACCGGGACAACGCCTGCCCGTTTATCGGGGCCGTGGTGCAATCGCAGGCGACAAAGTCGAGGATTTGCTGCCGCGAGGGCAGGTCGGGGGCTGTCATGGGGTGTGGGGTAGCGGAGGGGCGGGGTGGGGGCCAGCCGGGAGGCCGCGCTGACAGCTCGGAGCCCTTGAGAAAAGGGACTTGCACCGTGTCACCCTTGGGTTACATGTTGCCTCTCGGTTACAGGAGAGTCCCATGGCATCGGAAGTGGAAAAGGCGGAACGGTTCAGCGCTCGTCGGGGCAAGCTCGCGACACTCTATGTGGCGCTGTTCGTGTTGTATGGTTCGATCTGGCTCGGCCATGCCGACGACACCGGACGCAGCGCGTTCCTGATGGGTCTTTATCCGCTCACCTGGTTCCTGTGGGGCGTGTCGGTGCTAGTCCTGACCTTTGGTCCGGGGCGTTGGCGCTGGACGAAGCGCCAGCGGGCCATCCTGAACGACGAGGGCACGCGCGCTGACCAGGCGGTGGCCGCCCGCGTCGGCTACGCCGTGGCGCTTGGCGGGTTGGCGAGCCTGTTCGCGCTGGTGTTCTTCGGCTCGCCCGACTTGCGGCTGGGCGTCACCGGCGTCCTGACCGCCGCCGTCGCCGCGCCGGCACTGGCCTTCTCCGTTCGCCAGCGCCGTGGCTGAGGAGCGGCTGGTGGTTCGGTTGAGGGACGCGCGCACCGCCGCCGGCCTGACGCAGGCGGAGCTGGCGGAGGCGGTGGGCGTCAGCCGCAAGACGGTGAACACGGTGGAGAACGGCGTCTTCGTGCCCTCCACGGTGCTGGCGCTGGGCCTTGCGCGGGTTCTGGGTTGTTCGGTCGAAGCTCTCTTCGCTTTGCCGGACAAGGCATAGTTCATCCTGAAGGAGAAAAACCATGAGTGGAGCCAACGCCGCCGTTATCGCCGTCCTGTTCCGACGTGCCCGCCGAACTATCGCCGATCACTTCGAGCGGGCCGGAGCCTTCGACCCGGAGCACGCGACCACCTACCGCTCAGGCTCGGGCGCGGAGCGGATCACCTTTGCGCGGATGCGATCCGCCGGCGCGATCCGGGAGCAGGGGGAAAACCGCTTCTACATCGACCGGCCCGCCCTGGCCGCCTTCGAGGCGGAACGCGGCCGTGTGAAGATGGTGCTGCTCGCCGCCGTCGCCATAGGAGCGGCGGCACTGGCGGCGCTGGGCTGACCCTGCTGGGGCGGCGTTAGTACGCCCGCCCGACCAGCACCCGCTCCACCGCCGGCTCGCCTGTGAAGAAGCACGTCCCCTCCGCCGCCGCCCCGTCCATCGGCACGTTGCGCACCGTCAGCTTCAGCGCTTTCAGCCGCTCGACCACCGCGTCCAGTGCCGCGCCGGTGGGCTTGGACCACTGCACATCCACCCAGCCGGGAAACGTCGTGCTGCCGTCGTAGAACCGCTCCAGCGCGGCCATGTCGGGAACGTCGCGGTGGATGCGGTTGGCGGTGCGGCGTTCGGCCTCGGCGAACAGCGAGGATTGGATGTCGTGCAGCATCGGTCCCGCCTCCGCCACGAAGCGCTCCAGCGGGGTGACGGCGGCGTCCAGCTTGCCCTCGTTCGTGTAGAGCCGGTCGCGGCGGATCACGCTGACGTTGCCAGCGGCCACGTCGCGCGGGCCGACCTCCAGCAGCAGGGGCGCGCCCTTCTTCACCCACGCCCAGCGCTTGACGCTCGCCTTCTGCGCGCCGTCGTCGAGCAGCACGCGGAGCGGCTCGCCGAACGCGCTCTGCCCCCGCAGCCGCTGGGCCAAGTCGCGGCAGTAGAGGGAGACCGCCTCGTCGCCCTCCCCGCCCCTCAGCATGGGCACGATCACCACCTGTGACGGGGCGACCAGCGGCGGCACGCGTAGGCCGTCGTCGTCGCCGTGGGTCATGATCAGCCCGCCGATCAGCCGTGTCGACACGCCCCAGCTGGTGGTGTGGCACAGCGCGTGATCGCCCTCGGCCGTCTGGTAGCGGATGCCCGCCGCTTCTGCGAAGCCGGTGCCCAGATAGTGGGTGGTACCGGCCTGCAGCGCGCGGCCGTCCTGCATCATCGCCTCGATCGACCAGGTGGCGACCGCGCCCGGAAAGCGCTCGTGCTCCGGCTTCTCGCCGGCCACCACCGGCATGGCGAGGCAGTCCTCGGCCACCGCGCGATAGAGTTCCAGGATGGTCAGCGCCTCCGCTCGCGCCTCCGCCTCGTCCGCGTGGGCGGTGTGGCCCTCCTGCCACAGGAACTCGCTGGTCCGCAGGAACATGCGCGTCCGCATCTCCCAGCGGACCACGTTGGCCCACTGGTTCACGCGCACGGGCAGGTCGCGCCAGCTCTGGATCCAGCGCGCAAAGGCCTGGCCGATCATGGTCTCCGACGTGGGCCGCACGACCAGCGGCTCCTCCAGCTTGGCGGCCGGGTCGGGGATCAGGGTGCCGTCCCGCTCCACTAAGCGCGTGTGGGTGACGACCGCCATCTCCTTGGCGAAGCCCTCCACATGCTCCGCCTCCTCGGCGAAATAGGAGAGCGGGATGAACAGCGGGAAATAGACCGGCTGCGCGCCAGTCGCCTTGATGCGCTGGTCGAGCAGCGCCTGACACCGCTCCCAGATGCCCATGCCCCATGGGCGGATCACCATGCACCCGCGCACGCCGGACTCCTCGGCGAGGTCGGCCTGGGCGACCACCTCCTGATACCAGGCGGCGAAGTCGGATTGGCGGGTCGTGGAGAGGGCGTGCTTCATGGGGCGGGTGTAAGCGGAACGCTTAATTGGTGCCACTGCCATTCCTCCTCAAACTCGTCTTGGTGGTGGAGGGGTGGTGCGAACCCTCCGAACAGCTCGTCACCGACCACCCCTCCACCACTCCGCTGCGCGGAGCGGTCCCCCTCCCCGAGCAAGCTCGGGAGGAACTGGCGCGTGCCCCCCTCCCCCGCTACCCGCCACCCATGCCCGCCGAGAACCCCCACCGCCCGCTCCTAGGCATCGTCGCGCGGCTGGGGGCCGTGGTGGCGCTGGCGGTGATGTTCGCGCTGGTGAAGCTCGCGACCGCGCGCGGGGTCGGCATCGTCGAGACGGTGTTCTATCGCCAGCTGTTCGCGCTGCCGGTGATCGGCACCTGGATCGCGCTCGGTCCCGGTCGGGCCGCGCTGCGGACCGCTCGGCCGGGCGCGCACGTCGTCCGGATGGGTCTGGGTCTGACGGCGATGGCGCTGAACTTCTGGGGCTATTCGCTGCTGCCGCTAGCGGAGGCGACGGTGATCGGCTTCACCGTGCCCGTGTTCGGCACGGCGCTCGCCGCGCTCATCCTGCGCGAACCCACCGGCGTGCATCGCTGGAGCGCGGTGGCGGTGGGGTTCGCCGGCGTGCTGATCGTGGTCCAGCCCGGCGGTCTTCTGGGCGGCGGAACGCTGCACCCGCTGGGCACCGCCGTGGCGCTGGCGGGCGCGCTGATGACGGCGGCGGTCACCATCCAGATCCGCCAGCTGGGCCGGACGGAGGGGACGGCGACCACCGTGCTGTGGTTCACCGCCAGCTCGCTCGCGCCGCTGGCGGTGCTGATGGCCTGGCAGGCCCAACCGCACGATGCGGCCACCTGGGGCCTGCTGCTGGCGGTCGGGCTGGCCGGGGGATTGGGACAGCTGGGGCTGACGGCGGCGCTGCGCTTCGCGCCGGTGTCGGTGGTGCTGCCGATGGACTATACCAGCCTGATCTGGGCGACCGGGCTGGGCGCGGCCCTGTTCGGCACCTGGCCGGGCGCCAGCACCTGGATGGGCGCGCCGATCATCGCGGCGTCCGGCCTCTACATCGTGTGGCGAGAGCGGCTGCGGACCCGAGCGGTCGAAGCGGCCTGAGAGAGGGGAATGGTGGAGCCGTGGGGGATCGAACCCCAGACCTTCGCAATGCCATCGCGACGCTCTCCCAGCTGAGCTACGGCCCCACAACGTTTCCCCGCACCCTGGGCGGTGCGGCGGAGGCGGCGTTTACGGCCGCCGACGGACTTTGGCAAGCGGTCGGACCGGGCGGAACTCGGCCGCCCGACCCGACCCGGCATCAGCTTTCGTCGTCCTCGTCCTTTTCGCCGGACACGCCCAGATCGTCGTCGCCGCCCAGATCGACCTCGTTCTCCGGGCTGGGCTCCTCGTCCTCGTCGACGTCCAGGTCCAGATCGTCGTCCGTCTCCGCGTCCTTCTTCTTGTCCGGCTCCTTCGCGCGTTCGAACGGCAGCGGCTGCTTGGACTTCAGCACGGTGTCCGGCTGGAACGTCTTTTCGCAGTTGATGCAGTGGACGGGATCGTCCTTGCCGAGATCGTAGAAGCGCGTGCCGCAATGCGGACAGGTGCGCTTCGTGCCCCATTCGGGCTTTACCATGACGGGCCTCTTGGATGTGAGTGGGCTGCGCGTGCGACGCGGCCGAGCGGCGGCGCATTGCCACGCGGCGGGGTGACTGTCAAAGCGGCGGCGCCGATGCCCACGCCCGCCACCTTCCGTCCCGCCGGCCCGCTCACCGGCCGGATGCGCGTGCCCGGCGACAAGTCGATCAGTCACCGCGCGCTGATGCTGTCCGCGCTGGCGGTCGGCCGCTCCACGGTCGCGGGCCTGCTGGAGGGCGAGGACGTAATCGCCACCGCCGCCGCGCTGCGGGCGATGGGTGCCACGATCGAGCGGACCGCGCCGGGCGAATGGGCGATCGACGGCGTGGGCGTGGGCGGCCTGCTGCAACCCGACCGCGCCCTGGACATGGGCAATAGCGGCACGAGCGCGCGTCTGCTCTTGGGGCTGATCGCCAGCCATCCGATCGCGGCCACGCTGATCGGGGATGCGTCGCTCTCCCGCCGGCCGATGGCGCGGGTCACCCATCCGCTGTCGCTGATGGGGGCGGAGTTCACGGGCGACCGCCTGCCCTTGACCGTGCGCGGCCTGTGCCCGGCCGTGCCGATGACCTATCGCCTGCCGGTGCCCAGCGCGCAGGTGAAGTCGGCCGTGCTGCTGGCCGGGCTGAACACGCCGGGCGTCACCCGGGTGGAAGAACCCGTGGCGAGCCGCGACCACACCGAACGGATGCTGGCGGGCTTCGGCGCGGCGGTGCGGGTGGAGCAGGCCGGCGGTGTCCGTTCGATCGCGGTGTCCGGCGAGGCGGAGCTGGTGCCCCAGGCGCTGACCGTGCCCGGCGACATCTCGTCCGCCGCCTTCTTCCTGGTGGCCGCGCTGCTGGTGCCGGGATCGGACCTGGTGATCGAGGGCGTAGGCGTGAACCCGACCCGCGCCGGCCTGCTGACCGTCCTGCGCACGATGGGCGGCGACATCGTGGAGCAGGACGTGCGAGAGGTGGGAGGAGAGCCGGTCGCCGACCTGCGCGTGCGCCATTCCGCGCTGACGGGCGTCGACGTCGATCCGGCGCTCGCCCCCTCCATGATCGACGAGTTCCCAATCCTGTTCCTGGCCGCCGCCCACGCGCGGGGTGTCACGCGCACGGCCGGATTGGAGGAGTTGCGGGTCAAGGAGTCCGACCGGCTGTCGACGATGGCCACCGCCCTGTCGGCGATCGGCGCGGCGGTGGAGGAGCGGCCCGACGGCCTGACCATCCGCGGCACAGACGGCGCGCCGCTGGCGGGCGGCGGGTCCGTCGCGACCCATCTGGACCACCGGGTCGCCATGACCATGGCCGCCGCGGGCCTCGCCAGCCGCGACGGCGTGACGCTGGACGACACCGACCCGATCGCGACCAGCTTTCCGGGTTTCGCCGACCGCCTGCGCGACGCTGCTGCCGTCAATCCATCCGCCCCTCTGGAGACCCCCCGATGACGACCGCCCCCCTCGCTTCGATCACGCCGGCGGCGCACCAGCCATGAGCGGCACGCTCGCCAACGTCATCGGCTTTGCCGGCAGCGGGCTGATCGTCGCGGCGTATCTGTATCTGACGCTCGCCAAGGCGATGAACGCCTTCCTCTACAATGGCTTGAACCTGGCCGGCGCGGCGTTGCTGCTGGTGTCGCTGACCGTCCACTACAACCTGCCGACCATCATCCTGGAGATCGTCTGGATCACGGTGGCCCTGATCGGCCTGTGGCGCGCCTGGCGCGAGCGGCGCGCGTGATCGTCGCGATCGACGGGCCGGCCGCGTCGGGCAAGGGCACCATCGCGCGACGCCTCGCCGCTCGTTTCGGGTTGCCCCATCTGGACACCGGCCTGCTCTACCGCGCGGTCGGAGCCGCCGTGCTGTCGGCGGGCGGCGACCCGGCGGACCAAGGGGCCGCGCTGGCCGCCTGCGACTTCGCCGACGCCGCGCTGGACGATCCCGCACTGGCGACGGAGGCGGTCGGCCGCGCCGCCTCCGTCGTGTCCGCCCACCCGGCCGTGCGCGCGCGCCTGCTGGACCGGCAACGCGCCTTTGCCGGGCAGCCGGGCGGCGCGGTGCTGGACGGACGCGACATCGCCACCGTGATCGCGCCCGAAGCGGCGGTGAAGCTCTATGTCACGGCCGCGCCCGCCGTGCGCGCTCACCGGCGCTGGTGCCAGCTGGCGGCGAGCGACCCGGCGCTCACCGAGGCGATGGTGCTGGCCGACATCCGGGTCCGCGACGCGCGCGACGCGGGCCGCGCCGCGGCACCCCTGGCGCGCGCGCCGGACGCCCTCTTGCTGGACACCAGCGCCATCGATATAGACGAAGCGGTCAACCGGGCGGTGAAAGCCGTGGTGGACCGGACGGGTGCGACGCCGCTGGCGGCCCCGGGCTGATCGAGGGCGCGCGGGGGCCGGAGCGATCCGGTGGCCTGTCCGCGCCCCCTTTTGCCGTTCCGTTCCGCCGTCATCCCGCGCGATGCCACGCCGACACGGGGTCGGCGCGGCGGCAACTCTGGTCAAGACCGCCGGGAGAACGCCCGGCTGGCCGGACAGACGGAACGGACGATACCCTTTATGGCGACCCAGGCGATGCCTTCCCGCGACGATTTCGCGGCCATGCTCGACGAGCAACTCGGCGGCGAGAACCAATCCTTTGAAGGCCGGGTGGTGAAGGGCACCGTCACCGGGATCGAGAACGACCTGGCGGTGATCGACGTCGGATTGAAGTCGGAGGGCCGCGTGCCGCTGCGCGAGTTCGCCGGGCCGGGCCAGAAGGCGGAGCTGGCGGTCGGCGACGAGGTCGAGGTCTATGTCGACCGGGTCGAGAACGCGATGGGCGAGGCCGTGCTGTCGCGCGACCGCGCCCGGCGCGAGGCCGCCTGGGACCGGCTGGAGCACGAATTCAACGACACCGCGCGAGTCGAAGGCGTGATCTTCGGGCGCGTGAAGGGCGGCTTCACCGTCGACCTGGGCGGCGCCGTCGCCTTCCTGCCCGGCAGCCAGGTGGATATCCGCCCGGTGCGCGACGTCACCCCGCTGATGGACATGCCGCAGCCGTTCCAGATCCTGAAGATGGACCGTCGCCGCGGCAACATCGTGGTGTCGCGCCGCGCCATCCTGGAAGAGACGCGCGCCGAACAGCGCACCGGCCTGATTCAGTCGCTGCACGAGGGCCAGGTGATCGACGGGGTGGTCAAGAACATCACCGACTACGGCGCGTTCGTGGATCTGGGTGGCATCGACGGTCTGCTCCACGTCACCGACATGAGCTACAAGCGGGTCAATCACCCGACCGAGATGATCAACATCGGCGACACCGTGCGCGTGTCGATCATACGAATCAACCGCGAGACGCAGCGCATCAGCCTGGGCATGAAGCAGCTGGAAGCCGATCCGTGGGAGGGCGTGTCCGCCAAATACCCGGTCGAGGCGAACTTCACCGGCCGGGTCACGAACATCACCGAATATGGTGCCTTCGTGGAGCTGGAGCCCGGCATCGAGGGACTGGTCCACGTGTCAGAAATGTCCTGGACGAAGAAGAACGTCCATCCGGGCAAGATCGTGTCCACCTCGCAGGAGGTGCAGGTCCAGATCCTGG
This sequence comes from Sphingomonadaceae bacterium, assembly GCA_965261015.1. GTDB lineage: Bacteria > Pseudomonadota > Alphaproteobacteria > Sphingomonadales > Sphingomonadaceae > CBDHCC01. Next base: position 1,038,418 of record CBDHCC010000001.1, on the reverse strand, counting down.
AAGTCGACGAGGACAAGCGCCGCATCTCGCTGGGGCTGAAGCAGGCGCAGTCGAACCCCTGGGCCGACTTCGCCGACCGTTTCCCGATCGGCACCCAGGTCGAGGGCGAGGTCAAGAACGCGACCGAGTTCGGCCTGTTCATCGGCCTGGACGGCGATGTCGACGGCATGGTCCACATGTCGGACATCGCCTGGGGCCTGACCGGCGAGGACGCGCTCAACCTGCACCACAAGGGCGAAACCGTTCAGGCGGTCGTGCTGGACGTGGATGCCGAGAAGGAGCGTATCAGCCTGGGCATGAAGCAGCTGGAGCGCGGCGCGCCGTCTGCCGACGCCGATCCGTCCGCGCTGCGTCGCGGCCAGACCGTGACCGTCACCGTGCTGGAAGTGCGCGACGGCGGATTGGAAGTGCAGGCCGGCGACAATGGCGTGACCGGCTTCGTCAAGCGCACCGATCTGGGTCGGGATCGCGACGAACAGCGGCCGGAGCGTTTCCAGGTCGGGCAGACCTTCGACGCGCAGGTGTCCGGGTTCGATCGGTCGAAAAAGCCGACCTTCTCGATCAAGGCGCTGCAGATCTCCGAGGAGAAGCAGGCGGTGGAGCAGTTCGGTTCGTCCGACTCGGGTGCGTCCTTGGGCGACATCCTGGGCGAGGCGCTGAAGGCCAAGAGCGACAGCTGATCGATCGTCCCTCCCGTCCGTCCGGCCTGAGCGGTCCGACGGACGGGAGGGGTCCGATCCGATCGACGGGCCGCGCAATAAGGCTTGTTAAACAACAGCATCTATCTTAACATAGAGCAAATTCGCCACGGCTGGAACGCAGTTCCGTGCGAGAGGAGCTTGACGATGTTAAGATCAGAGTTGATCGCCCGCTTGCAAGCCGAGAGCGATGGGCTGACCGCCGCCGACGTGGAAGACATCGTCGATGTGGTGTTCGACTCCATCGCGGGTCAGCTGCAAAAAGGCGGGCGGGTCGAACTGCGCGGGTTCGGCACCTTCACCACCCGCGAACGGACGGGTCGGACCGGACGAAATCCGCGCACGGGAGAGCCCGTCGCCGTGGCCTCCAAGCGTCTGCCCCACTTCAAACCCGGCAAGGAACTGCGCGAACGCCTGATGACCGATTGACGCTTGACGCGGCCGGGGCCGGCGGGAATGCCCGCGGCCGGCCAGGAGAGCGGACGTGGCGAAATCGGTAGACGCAGCGGACTTAAAATCCGCTTCCCCTGGGGAGTGCGGGTTCAAGTCCCGCCGTCCGCACCCGGCCCTGACCCACCTCCTGCCGCTCTTGCTCCTGCCAGCGACGGCCGGCTGCACCGCGCGGGCCGACGATGCGCCCGCCGTCAGCGTGATCGGACCGGCCGCCACGGACCAGGGCCCCGGCCCGGCCTCCACGGTGCTCCGCCGCGCCACGGCCCAGGGCCTCGTCCGGCTGGATGAGGCGGGCGTGGTCACGCCCGGCTTGGCGGAACGCTGGATCGTGCTGGACGACGGGCTCACCGTCATCTTCCGACTGGCCGACACCGACTGGGCGGACGGCCGCCCGGTCCGATCGGCCGCGGTGCGCGACGCGCTGCGCCGCATCCTGGCCCGGCCGGGCGACAGCGCCACCGTCGCCGCCGCGGCCCGCGCGATCGACCGGGTGAACGCGGTGATCCCCTCCATCCTGGAGGTGAAGCTGACCGCGCAGCGGCCGGACCTGCTGGCGCTGCTCGCCCAGCCGGAGTTCGCGCTGGCGGTCGGCGGGGGCAGCGGTCCCTTGCGACCCCACGCACGCGACCGCGCGGGTTGGCGCACCCTGTCGCCCGTCGGCGCGGCGGCGGAGGATGGGGTGGACGCGCCGGCCACCGGGTCCCCGCTTCGCCTGCGTGGAGAGCCGGCGGCCCGCGCCCTGGCCCGCTACGCCGCTGGGGACACGGACATCGTGTTGGGCGGCCGGATCGGCGACCTGCCCCTGGCGCAGGCCGCCGCATCGGCCGCCGTCGCGGTCGACCCGGCCGACGGGCTGTTCGGCCTGAGGGTCCGGCGGAGGGACGGCCTGGTCGCCGACGCCGCCCAGCGCCACGCGCTCGCCATGGCGCTCGACCGGCCGGCGCTGGTCGCCGCCTTCGGCGTGGCGGGGTGGGAGCCGGCGGACGGCTTGCTGCCGGGTCCCGGCCGGATCGGTTTCGACTGGGCCGGGCTGTCCGCCGAAGATCGCGTCGCCCTGGCACGGGCGCGGGTCGCGCGGTGGCGCGCCGACCACCCGGGGGAAGAGGCGGAGGTGTCCGTGGCGGCCCCCGACGGCCCGGGCGGTCGGCTGCTGCTCGCCTGGCTGGCGCGGCAGTGGACGGCGATCGGCGTTCGGCTGACCGAAGCGACGGCGGCGCGGGCCCAGCTCGACTGGGTCGACGCGGTGGCGCCGTCGTCCGATCCGGCCGCGACGATGGACCTGGTGCGCTGCGGCCGGCCGACGCCGTGCGGCCCGGACGCGCGCGACGCGCTCACCCGTCTGGCGGCCCAGCCGACCCTCGCCGCGTGGCGGCGGACCGAGCGCGAGGCGGAGGCGGCGCTGGTGGCCGACCTGCCCATCCTGCCGATCGCCCGGCCGCTGCGCTGGAGCGTGGTGCGCGCGGGCGTGCCCGGCATCGCCGCCAATCCGCGCGCCATCCACCCCTTGACCCCGATGCTGCGGATCGCCAGCCCGAGCCGATGACCGATCGCCAACGCACCCTCGTGTCCCGTGCGCCCGACGACGTGCGCCGTCGGCTGGACCTGATGGAACGGATGCTGGAGGACATGGTGACCGTTCCCGGCATCAACCGGCGCATCGGCCTGGACGCGGTGATCGGATTGGTCCCGGTCGTGGGCGACATCGCCGGCGCCGCCTTCGGCAGCTATCTCTTGTGGGAAGCGCGCAATCTGGGCCTGGGCAGGGCCGCGATGTGGCGGATGTTCGGCCGCATCGGGCTGGACACCGCGATCGGGGCCGTGCCCTTCGCGGGCGACATCTTCGACTTCGCCTACCGATCGAACAGCCGCAACCTGAAGACCATCCGCAAGCACCTGGACCGGCACCATCCGGCCGGCGCGGTTGTCGACGGCTAAGGCGTCAGGCGACCGCCACGTCCAAACCGATATCGACCGCCGGGGCGGACTGGGTCAGCCGCCCGACGGACAGATAGTCCACGCCGCACTCCGCCAGCCCGCGGATCGTGTCCAGCCGGACCCCGCCCGACGCCTCCGTCGGCACGCGCCCGGCGACCCGCGCCACCGCGCGGGCGAGCATGGGGGCGTCCATATTGTCCAGGAGCAGCCGGGTCGCTCCGGCCCCGATCGCCGGATCGATCTGGTCGATCCGGTCGACCTCCACCACGATCGGATGGACGCCCGCGGCGACGGCGCGGGACACCGCCGTCGCCACATCGCCGGCGACCGCGACATGATTGTCCTTGATCATGCCCTCGTCCCACAGGCCCATGCGGTGGTTCACCGCCCCGCCCTGCCGGCAGGCGTATTTCTCAAGCCGGCGCAGCCCCGGCAGCGTCTTGCGGGTGTCGAGCAGCCGCGCGCCGGTGCCCGCGATCGCGTCGACATAGCGGCGTGTGAGCGTGGCCACCCCGCTCAAGTGACACAGAACGTTCAGGGCGGACCGTTCGGCCGCCAGCAGCGCGCGCGCCGACATGTCCAGCCGGGCGAGCATTCCACCGGCGGCGACCCGATCCCCCTCCTCCGCCTGCGCGCGGAGTTCGGCGTCCGGATCGAGGTGTCGGAACAGCGCGAACGCCACGGGCAGGCCGGCGAGCACCATCGGCTCGCGCGCGGCGAGCACGCCGGCGAACCGCGCATCGGCCGGCACCACGCTGTCGCCGGTCACGTCCCCCGGTCCGATGTCCTCGGCCAGGGTCTCCGCCACGAAACGGTGGAGGTCGAAGCCGTTGAGCGACCAGTCCGTCATCCGACCTCCTGCACGAAGCGGGTCTGCGCCGTCGTCCATGCGTGTTCCAGCCGGTCCAACGCCGGCCCCTCCTGCACCAGACGCGCCTGGGTCATCATCTGGTCGGTCGCGGCGTAGAGCGCCGTCCGGCGCTCGGCCGTGGCGCAGGAAGGGGCGGCGCTGGCCATGGCATCCACGAACACGATGGCCGCCAGATCGTTGCCCGCCACCCCGACGCTGACCGCCACCGCGCTGCGCCGCACGAAATGCTCGAACTCGTCGGCCAGGCAGAACACCGACTGGGTGCCGTAGAGGCGGCCGTCGGCGTCGCGCGCCAGATCGCGGCCGCCCAGCGACGCGAGCGCCGCCGCGATCCAGTGGAGGCAGGTGATGGCGGTGAAGGGGTCGTTGATGCCCGGAGACAGCGCGCGCAGGGCGATCTCGACCAGCTCGTCGATCGAGAACTCGATGTCCTGCGTCGGCGTGCGACTGCTCCCCGTGGCGAAGGCGGACCGGATCGCCGTCGCGCACTCTTCGTCGTGCGCGCCATCGATGAAGGCCAGTGCGACGCCGGGGTGGACGAAGTCGCCCGTCCGCACCGCCAGCCGGATGGTGAGGTCGACGCCTTCGGTCAGCGTGCCCAAGGTCTGATAATCGATGACCTCGACGTAACCCGCGCTGCGCGCCTCGATCGGATGGCCCACCCGCAAGCGTCCGGTTTCCACGACCTCGCCCGAATAGGCGTCGGGATAGCGTTTCACGATCTGTGCGAGCGCGGTGCGCGCCACATCGGCCACCACGTTGTTGATGCGGATGGAGTTGGGCACATGGTGCAGGAAATAGACGAGCACGCCCACCGAGAGCATCGCCAGGCCCAGCGCGGTCAGGACGGAGATCTGCGGCACGAAGCCGCCGCCCGGCGTGGTCAGCGGTCCGCCCTCGTCGGGCAGGCGGATCTCGCGCAGAACCAGGATGGCGTAGACGAATGTCGCGATGAAGACGCCCAGCGACAGCTGGTTGCCCCGGTCGGTCATGAAGTTGGTCAGCAGGCGCGGGCCGTAGCTGCCCGACGCATAGACGACCGCGGCGAAGGTGATCGCGAAGACCGTGCCCGCCACGGAGATCATGGACCCGGCCACCGTCGACAGGATGGTGCGCGCGCCCTCGGGCTTGGCCGGGCTGAAATAGCTGGTGTGACTCATCCAGTCGGTCGACAGCCGGGTGTCCAGCCACCAGGTCGCGAACGACAGGAGGGCGGCGGCGACCGTCAGGATCGCGGGCAGGAACCAGTAGGACGACCGGAGGTCCGTCAGGGTCTTGCGGATGAAGGCGCGCATGGTCGCCGACTAGGCGGAGAGCGGCCGGCGCGCAACGCGCCCGCGCCGTCCGATCAGCTGCGCGGACCCAGATCGCCAGCCCCGACGGTGCCACCGGCCATCCGCAGCATCTTGTCCAGGGACGCGCGCGCGCCGTCCATCACCTCGGGCGCGATGGCGACCTGAGGCTCCAGGTCGCGCAGCGCCGTATAGAGCTTTTCGACGGTGTTCATCGCCATGTACGGGCAGATGTTGCAGTTGCAGTTGCCGTCCGCGCCGGGCGCGCCGATGAAGCGCTTGCCCGGAACCGCGCGCTCCATCTGGTGGATGATGTGCGGCTCCGTCGCCACGATGATCGTGTCCGACGGGTGCTCGATGGCGGCCTTCAGGATAGCGCTGGTGGACCCCACCACCTCCGCGTGGTCCAGGATATGCGGCGGGCATTCGGGGTGCGCCAGCACGGGCGCGGTCGGATGCTCGGCCACCAGCTTCAAGAGTTCGCTCTCGCTGAACGCCTCGTGCACGATGCAGACGCCGGGCCACAACAGCATGTCGCGGCCGTATTTGCGGTTCAGCCACCCGCCCAGATGACGGTCGGGTCCGAAGATGATCGGCTGATCGCGCGGGATCTGGTCCAGGATCGTCTCGGCCGACGACGAGGTGACGATGATGTCGGAGAGCGCCTTCACCTCCGCCGAACAGTTGATGTAGGTGAGCGCGATGTGGTCCGGGTGCTCGGCGCGGAAGGCGGCGAAGCGATCGGGCGGGCAGCTGTCCTCCAGCGAGCAGCCGGCGTCCATGTCGGGCAGCACGACGGTCTTGTCCGGCGACAGGATCTTGGCCGTCTCCGCCATGAAGCGCACGCCGCAAAAGGCGATCACGTCCGCGTCCGTGTCCGCCGCCTTGCGGCTGAGGTCCAGGCTGTCCCCGACGAAGTCCGCCAGGTCCTGCAATTCGGGTCGCTGGTAATAGTGCGCCAGGATCACCGCGTTGCGCTCGCGCTTCAGCCGGACGATCTCGTCCAGCAGGTCGGTGCCGGTGAAGGGAACGGCGGGTTGGGCGGTCATCGGGCGGGCTCCAGGGTCCAGGAGCCCTCCATGTGGCGCACCGACCCCCGCCGCTCAAGGTCGCGCAGGTGCGCCAGCACCGACAGCTGCGCCGCGGGCACCAGCCGTTCGTCCAAACCCTTGTAGCTCGCGGCGACCAGCGACGGCACGTCCAGCGGTCCGGCGGCGAGCGCGCGCAGCAGCTGCCGCTCCCGCTGCCGCCTGTGCCCGATCATGCCGCGCAGCAGCCGCTGGGGGTCCGTCACGGCCGGGCCGTGGCCGGGCCAGTAGGTCGCCTCCATACGCTGCGTCAGCTTGGCGAGGCTCGCCATGTAGTCGCCCATATCGCCGTCGGGCGGGATCACCACGCTGGTCGACCAACCCATTACATGGTCGCCGGAAAAGAGCGCGTCGCCCCCTGCCCAAGCGAAGCACAGGTGGTTGGACGTGTGACCGGGCGTTGCCACGGCCTCCAGCGTCCACCCGTCGCCCGCCACGCGGTCCCCGTCCGCCAGCACCCGGTCGGGCGCGTGGTCCCGGTCGAACGCCGGATCGTCCCCGCCGTCGAGGGCCGCAGGGCGCAACGACGCGGCACCTACGATCGGCGCGCCGGTGTGGGCGGCCAGCGGACGGGCGGCCGGCGAGTGGTCGCGGTGGTTGTGGGTCACCAGGATGACCTCGACCGGCCGTCCGCCGATCGCGCCGGCCAGGGCGGCCAGGTGGCGGGGGTCGTCGGGTCCCGGGTCGATCACCGCCACCCGCCGCTCGCCCAGGACATAGCTCATGGTCCCGGTGAAGGTGTAGGGCGACGGATTGGGGGCCAGCACGCGGACGAGGCTCGGGGCGACAGGCTCGGCGATCCCGGTCGCGGGATCGAGCGGCGCCGTCACCGCCGCGCCGCCTCCATCGGTCCGGATCAGCCGGCGACCACGCCCTTGTCGGTCAAAAGCTGCTTGAGCTCGCCGGCTTCGTGCATCTCCATCATGATGTCGGACCCGCCCACGAACTCGCCCGCGACATAGAGCTGCGGGATCGTCGGCCAGTCGGAATAGCTCTTGATCCCCTGCCGGATCGCCTGGTCCTGCAGCACGTCGACCGAATGGAACTCGCTGACCCCATTGTGCTCCAGGATCGCGACGGCGCGCGACGAGAAGCCGCATTGCGGGAACAGCGGCGTGCCCTTCATGAACAGCACGACGGGGTGCGCCTTGACGGTCTCTTCGATGCGCGCTCCGGCATCGGTGCGGGGGGCGTCGGATTGGGTGGCCATGGTCAGTCCTTGCGGTGGGTTTGGAGTTGGAGGGCGTGCAGCGTGGTGCCCATGTCGGTGCCCAGCGCAGCGTACACCGCCTTGTGCTGCTGCACGCGATTGAGGTCGTTGAAGGCGGCGCTGGTGACCCGCGCGGCCCAGTGATTCCGGTCGCCCGCCAGGTCTGTCATCACGACCTCCGCGTCGGGAAAGCGGGCCGTGATCCGGCGCACGATCTCGTCCGCGTCCATCGGCATCGGATCAGCGCCCGCCCGTGGCGGCGGAGGACTCCATGAACTGCCGGCGGGCCTCCACCAAAAGGGTGTCCAGCTGCGCGCGCAGGTCGGCGTCGGCGACGCCCCGGTCGGCGGCGGTCAGGTCGGCCGCGACCTTGCGAAGCACGTCCTCGTCTCCCGCCTCCTCGAAATCGGCCTGCACGACGGACACGGCATAGGCGTCCGCCTCCTCCGCCGTCAGTCCCATCCGGCCAGCGGCCCACAGGCCGAACAGCTTGTTGCGGCGCGCCGCGATCCGGAACTGGACCTCGTCGTCGTGAGCGAATTTCGCCTCGAAGGCGCGCTCGCGGTCGTTCATCGTCGTCATCGGCGCTTCTCCTGCCTTCGGGACGTAGGGGTGCCGCCCGCCCCCCGCAAGCGCTGGCCTCCCCTCGTCGGGATCGGCGTCATGCGGACACCGTCACCACCAGCTTGCCGACCGACGACCGATCGCCCAGCGCCGCGATCGCCTCGCCGCCGCGCTCCAACGGATAGGTCGCCGTCACCTTGGGCGCGATCGTGCCGCCTTCCCACAACCGCACCAGGCGCGCCACGTTCTCGCGGTTGCGGTCGGGCGACCGCGCCGCGAACGCGCCCCAGAACACGCCACGCACGTCGCAGCTCTTCAGAAGCGTCAGGTTCAGCGGCAGCTTGGGAATGCCGGCGGCGAAACCGATCACCAGATAGCGCCCCTCCCACGCGATCGCGCGCAGGGCGGGTTCGCAATAGTCGCCGCCGACCGCGTCGTAGATCACGTCCGCTCCGCCCGGACCGCACGCCGCCTTGAACGCGTTGGACAAGGCCTTCTGCGCGTCGCGGTCCAGCGGCCCCCGGCCATAGATCACCACGTCGTCCGCTCCGGCGTCGCGCACCGCCTGAGCCTTGTCCTCGCTGGACACCGCGCCGATCACGCGCGCGCCAAAGGCCTTGCCCAGCTCCACCGCCGCCAGGCCGACCCCGCCGGATGCGCCCAGGACCAGCAGCGTCTCGCCCTCCGCCAGGTCGCCGCGATCGACGAGAGCGTGGATTGTGGTGGCGTAGGTGAGCAGCAGGGCCGAACCCTCCTCGAACGATCGACCGTCCGGCAGGCGGAACGCGCTGGCGGCGGCCACGGCGACCCGCTCCACCATGCCGCCATGGCCCGTCACCGCCATCGCGCGGTCGCCGACCGACCAGCCGGTGACGCCCTCCCCCACCTCCGCGACGGTGCCCGCCACCTCTCCGCCGGGCGCGAAGGGGCGTTCGGGACGGAACTGATAGCGGTCCTCGATGATCAGCACGTCGGGATAGTTCACCGCGGTCGCGGCGACCGCGATCACGATCTGGCCGGGGCCGGCGACCGGATCGGGCAGTTCGCCCAGGACCAGGGTGTCGGGGCCGCCGGTGGCGACGGACAGAAGGGCTTTCATCGTGACGGACTCCTAGGGCGAGGCCGCGGGCGCGGCCGCGATGCCGGGCCGGTTTGAGCCACGGGCGCGCGCCGCGTCAACTCGGCGACCCGGGAGGGACGGGCTGGCGGACGATCCGTGGCCGACCTAGTCTGCGCCTGTGCGCCGCCTCCTCTCCCTCTTTTGTCCCGCGCTGCTGGCCGCCTGCGCGACCTCCAACGGCGCGGGGTCGGCCCCGGCGGCGACATTCGGGGTCGCCGCCCAGCTCTACACCGTGCGCGCGGCGATGGAGGCCGACCTGCCCGGCACGCTGGCTCGGGTGCGCGCGCTGGGTTACCGCCGGGTCGAGTTCGCCGGGCTGTACGGCCACCCCGCCGCCGCCGTCGCGGCGGACCTGCGCCGCCTGGGGCTGACCGCCGTCGCGTCCCACGTCGATTGGCGTCAGTTCCGCGACGATCCGGAAGCGGCCATCGCCGACACCCTGGCGCTCGGCGCGCCGGCCATGGTGCTGGCCTGGCTGCCGCCGGAGGAACGCCGCACGATCGCCGACTGGGACCGCTGGATCGACACGCTGAACCGGGTCGGCGCGCTGGCGGCGGCGCGCGGCGTCCGAGTGCTCTATCACAATCACGACTTCGAGTTCGTGGCCATCGACGGCGTGGTGCCCTTCGACCGCCTGCTGGCCGGCATCGACCGGCGGACCGTCGGCCTGGAACTCGACCTCTACTGGCTGGCGGTCGCCGGTCGCTCCGCCGAACCGATCCTGGCCGCCTATCCCGACGGCGTGCCCCTGCTGCACGTCAAGGACAGGGCCGACGACGGGGGCATCGCCGATGTGGGCGCGGGAACGCTGGACTTCGCGACCCTGCTCCGCTCGCGCGGGGCCGCGGGGGTGCGCGAACTGATCGTGGAGCACGACACCGCGCCCGATCCGTTCGGGTCGCTCGCCCGCGGGCTGGCGGCGACCCGTTCGCTGGCGGCGGAGGCGCGGCGGCGGGCTGGTCAGTAGGCGTCGCGCGCCCTATCTTCGTGCCATGACCGCCGTCGCGCTCCCCCAGCCCGTCATGTCCGTGCGCGAGCACCAGGCGCGGATCGGCCTGGCCTTTGCCGCGGCCATCGGCGGCGGTTGGCTGGCGCTGCACCTGTTCGCGATGGCCTGGTTCCGACCGGTGGGTGCCGAGTGGCTGTTGGCGGTGCCGATCGCGGTCGCGCAGAGCTGGCTGTCGGTCGGCCTGTTCATCGTCGCCCACGATGCCATGCACGGGTCGCTCGCACCCGGTCGCCCGGGGCTGAACCGCTTGGTCGGGCGCGCGATGCTGACGCTCTATGCCGGCTTTTCATACGACCGATTGACGCGGGCGCACTGGCAGCACCATCGCGCGCCGGGCAGCGCGGAGGACCCGGATTTCTGCGCCGAGCATCCCGACCGGTTCGCGCGGTGGTACTGGGCCTTCCTGACGCGGTATTTCGGCTGGCCGTCCTTCCTGTTCGTCAGCGCGGTGACGGCGGCCTGGGCCCTGGCGGGCGTGCCGATCGCCAACCTGCTGCTGCTCTACGCGCTGCCCGCGATCGCGAGTTCGGTGCAGCTGTTCTATTTCGGCACCTTCCGTCCGCATCGCCACGACGGTGGAGAGTTCGCGGACGACCACCGGGCGCGGTCGAATGGCTGGGGCACGCTGACCAGCCTCGCCTCGTGCTACCATTTCGGGTATCACCACGAACATCATCTGAGTCCCCACGTGCCCTGGTGGCGCCTGCCCGATCGGCGGCGTCGGGGGCTGGCGGAGATGGGAGGGTCGGGCGCGTGACCGGTTGGGCGATCGCGGCGGTGGTGCTGGGTTCGGCGGCCCTGATGGAGGTCGTCGCGTGGGCCGCGCACCGGTATCTGATGCACGGGCCGGCCTGGGCGTGGCACCGCGACCATCACGAGCCGCACGACAACGCGCTGGAGAAGAACGACCTGTTCGCCATCGTCGGCACGGCGGCCGCGCTCGCCCTGTTCACGGCCGGCTGGTGGTGGGAGCCGCTGTGGTGGGTGGGGGTCGGCGTCACCGTGTACGGCGCGATCTACACCCTGATCCACGACGGGCTGGTCCACCAACGCTTCTGGCGCTGGAGCCCGCGCAAGGGCTACGCCAAGCGCCTGGTCCAGGCCCACCGGCTGCACCACGCGACCGTGGGCAAGGAGGGCGGGGTGAGCTTCGGATTCGTACTGGCCCGTGATCCGGCGCGGCTGAAGGCGGAACTGCGCGACCAGGTGTCGAGCGGCCGGGCGGTGGTGCGGGAGAGTCGGTGACGAAGACTGATGGTTGTCCGCTAGCGGCCCTGAAGTCGTCATTCGTCCCCTAGACAAGGGAGACCGAATGCAGTCATCTACGTCTTTCAGTTCCTCGGCGGCATGGGACCTTGAGTATGACTATTTTCGCCGTCATAGCCCTTCAGGTTGCGCTTAGCGGCTTGCCTCAAGACATTACCGAGGGATGCAGTGACAAAGATGGCACTGTCGCTCTATCGTCGTGCTATTCAGAACGTGCCGATGCTTGGCAGAAACGAATAGATGCCGCTTATAAGATAACCTTTAATTATGTTGAAGGCCCGCAGCGTGCAGCCTTACAAAGTGCTCAATCGGCGTGGCTCAAATATCGTGACGCCAATTGCGAATTCTACAGTCTGGTCCCCGGCAGCATCCATTACATTCAGGGCGCCTATTGCGAGTTAGATTTGAACCGACGCCGAGCGCTCGAACTCGAAGAGTATATGCTCCCGTAACGGGAGGGATGTTGGCCGCTCTCCACCAAAATCAGACTCCCCTACGCCTCATACTCCGCCGTCGTCTTCCCCCGCACCTCGTCCGCCGTCACCCCCGGCGCAAGCTCCTCCAGCCGGAACGCACTCGCATGGTCCGGGCGGCGGAAGACGGCGAGGTCGGTGACGATCATGTCGACCACGTTCCTCCCCGTCAGCGGCAGGGTGCATTCCGGCATGAACTTGGGCTCGCCGTGCTTCGACACGTGGTCCATCACCACGATGATGCGCTTCACGCCCGCGACCAGGTCCATGGCCCCGCCCATGCCCTTGATCATCTTGCCCGGGATCATCCAGTTGGCGATGTCGCCGCCCTCGCTCACCTCCATCGCGCCCAGCACGGTCAGGTCGATGTGCCCGCCCCGGATCATGGCGAAGGACGTGGCGGAATCGAAATAGGAGGACTGCGGCAGCTCGCTGATCGTCTGCTTGCCGGCGTTGATCAGGTCCGCGTCCTCCTCGCCCGCCACCGGGAACGGCCCGATGCCCAGCATCCCGTTCTCCGACTGCAGCGTCACCTCCACACCCGGCGGCACGTGATTGGCGACGAGCGTCGGGATGCCGATGCCCAGATTGACGGTGTAGCCGTCGCGCAGTTCGAGCGCCGCGCGGGCGGCCATCTGATCGCGGGTCCAAGGCATGGTCGGGCGTCTCCTATTCGGTTGCGAACGGTGCCGGCGCCAGGAACCAGCCGGCGTCCCACTTGCCGGCCAGCAGGTGCGCGGCCTCTGGTGTTCGCAGATAGTCGTAGAGTTCGTCCATGTCGCCCCGCCGATCGCCCGCGATCGCCACGACGCATCGGTCGTCGGCGGCGGCCCAGCGCCTTTCCTGCTTGCGCGTGCCCGCGTCCAGCAACAGGCGGTCGTCAGCACTCCAATAGCCCGCGCGGGCGAGCGCGCGTTCCACCTCCGCGCGCTGCGCCGGGGGCCGGTCGGACAGCCACAGCACCGCGAGGCCGGCCGATCGCAGGGACGCCAGCGCCGTCGCCAGTTCGGCGCTCGAGCGCGCGGGATCGAGCGGCCCGGACAGGGGCGCGCCCGACGCGTCCAGATCGACCGCGACGGCGAGCGGGCGATCCTGGCACGGGGTGAAGCGCGGGGCGGACAGCGACACGCCGCGCACCAGCACCGCCGATCGCACCGTCCCACCCGCCGTCCGCTCCGCCTGCTGCGCCAGCGCGAAGCGGGCAAAGCGCGCATAGGGCGAGTCGACGACCGGCGACTGGTCGGCGGCGGACGGGACTGGCAAATTGGACAGCGTGGTGGGCGTCGCGATGGGCGTCGCACCGGCCGCCGCCACCGTGCCGTTCGACAACACGGCGGCCACCCGGGGTCCGTCGGCATCGGCGGGGTCCGACGGTCCGGCCGCCGCGACCGCCGACCGCGCGCCGTCGCTCACCGGGCCGCCAGCGCCGTCGATCGAGCTCTTCCCCAGCGCGCCGGCGGCGGCCAGCACCGGCACCACGGCGGCGACGCATCCGGTCAGCAGCGGCGCAGACAGCGCGCAGGCCACCAGGACCGCCCATCGCCGGCCCGCGGCACCGCGGGCCAGGCCCGACCTGTCCCGCCCCATCACGCGCTCAGCCCCGCGCGACCACCCGCAGGTCGGGCGCCGCGGAGAGGCTGGTCGCCACGTCGTCGCCGCACAGCAGGTAGTTGCGGTTCTTCCCCTCCCCGGCCGACAGCGCCGCGACCTCCCGCAGGGTGCCCCCGGCCTCGTCGATGTGGAAGATGCGGAAAGCCCGGTCGCCCAGCGCGTCGGTGATGTCGGCCGCCAGAGCCTCCGTCAGCACCTCGATCAGCAGGGCGGGCCGGCGGTCCAGCGCCGCGCCCAATCCGCGCAGAACCGCCGCCTCGTGCTCCTCCACGTCGATCTTCAGGAGGTCGGGCGTCCCGTACGCCTCCAGCCGGGCCACGGTCACGTCGAACCCGGCCGTCTCGCGCCCCTCCGCCAGCGCCTCAAGCGAGCCGATGGAGTTGTCTTCGGCCATGTGAAAGCGCGCCGTGCCCTCCGTGTCGCTGGCCGCGACCTCGACCACCTCCACGGCCAGTCCGTTGGCGCGCACGTCGCCGCGCAGCTGTTCCGCCATGGCCGGCAGGGGTTCGAAGGCGAGCACGCGCGCGGCCGGGTTGATGGCGGCGGCGGCGAGCGCGTAGGTGCCGGAGTTCGCGCCCACGTCGAAGATGACGGCCGACCGCCGGGCCAGATGCGCCCAGACCCGCAGGGACGTCGCCTCCCACCCCCGGCCGTACCCCAGCCAGAACAGGCTCGCCTCGATCATCCCGCCGCGGCTCTGCATCCGGAGCGGGCGCGCGCCGCCGACATCGAGCGGAAAAGGCCCGCGAAAGCGCAACCGGTGCGCCACGCCGACCGGCAGGGGCAGCGGCCGCAACGCCCGGAACAGGGGCGCCTTGCCCGGCAGGGCGTCGTAGGCGCGGCGTTTCAGGCTGGTCATGCGGCCGTTCCTCGTCTTGGGGCGAGGGATTGGGCCCTGCGCTTCCAATAATCTCCAAGCGGCCGTTCGACCAGCCACCAAGCTCCATAACCGGCAATGGCGGCCGCGCACACCGCCGCTGGCAGATACGCCCACCATGGCAGGCCCAGGATGCGAGCCGCGACGAACACGGCCGTCAACGCGAAGTTGTGGAACAGGTAGATGGAATAGGAACCATCGCCCAGCGCCTTGGCAACGGCCGAGTGGCGGACGCGCGCTTCCATCGATACGGCGCCCGCGACGATCAGCCCCGCGGGCAGGCCCAGGGTGACCACCCGCCATTCGTCGGGAGCGCCGATCGCCGCCATGATACCGACTCCGACCGGGACCAACCAGACGGAGGGGCGCAGTCGTTCCACCACGCGCGCCAGCACCATGCCCAACACGAACTCCAAGAGCAGGGGAGCGGTGTAGAACTCGCCGACCGGACCCAGCGCGGCGGCGAGACCTGCGAGGACCAGCAGCCCCAGCGCCGCCGCGATCGCCTGTAGCCGCAGTCGCTCGGGGATCAGCAGGGCCAAGCCGAACAGGGCATAGAAGAACATCTCGTAATTCAGCGTCCAACCGGGAACCAGCAGGGGCCAGACGTTGCCGGACACGGGGCTGACCGCTCCTGTGAACAGAAAGGACGCGACGGTGTGCCAGCCGGTCCAGCCCACGAAAGCCAGAGCGAGCGCCGAGGCCACCCAGTAGATCGGCACGATCCGCCGCGCACGCCGCCGCCAGAACGCGACCGGCCGATCCGCCCGCCCATCGGTCGTCAGCACCATGATGAAGCCGGAGATCACGAAGAAAAGGTCCACGCCTCCCGCCAACCAGTGCGGCCATGGTCCGGCATAGCCCAGCCGGATCGCGCGCGTTTCGATGTGATACACCACGACCGCCAGCGCCGCGAGGGCGCGCAGATACTGGATCGACAGGAGAGGCGAACCCGCCATTCTGCCGGCTGGATCTCCGCGATTGCGCTCGGACGGCCGATCGCGTTCCAACGCCTTGCTACGCACGACCCATGACAATCACCTTCGACCCGACATCATCATGGATCTGGTGGCATAAGCTTCGCCTCTCTGGCAACGGCGGGCAATGATTGTCGCCGCCGGTTTCCTGATCCGCATCGCGTTCACGCTGGCTGGCTTTCTGGTATCCGTCCTGCTGGCGCGCCTGCTGGTGCCCGGCGAACTCGGTTCCTATTTCGAGGCGCTGGCCTGGACCAACGTGGCCCTGAGCGTCAGCCAGTCGGGTTTGGGCAACTTCGCGGTGAAGGAAGTCTCCGCTCTGCGAGCGCGCGGGGCTCTGGGGGCCATGCGGGGCGCGATCAGCACCATCCACCTCGTCACGCTCGCCACCTCGGTGGTGGCCGCGGTCGCGCTGTGGATCTATTCCGCGACCGGCGCGCCGCTGGACGAACGCCGCACCTATGAAATCGCCTGTTTCGTGATCGTCGCGCTGTCCGTCACCTCGATCAGCCAGGCGGTCACGCGGGGACTGGGTCGTCCGATCCGCGGGCAGGTCGCCGAAAATGTGGTGCGGCCGGTCGTCCAGCTGGCGGTGCTCGCCAACCTGTTCTTCGGCGTGTTCGCCTGGCCGCATACGGCGGACACGATCATGACCATCACTCTCGCCTCCGCGCTGCTGGCGGC
Source organism: Sphingomonadaceae bacterium (assembly GCA_965261015.1). GTDB lineage: Bacteria > Pseudomonadota > Alphaproteobacteria > Sphingomonadales > Sphingomonadaceae > CBDHCC01. Next base: position 1,022,290 of record CBDHCC010000001.1, on the reverse strand, counting down.
GCTCTGCGCGGCCGCGCTGGAGCTGCGGTCCGTCGCGCGGATCGCGGGCGGGATCGCCCGGCAGGCGTTCCGGGTCCGCACGGTCGCCTCTTCGCTGACCAGCAACGCGCTGATCGGCTGGTCCATGGCGATCAACACCACGATCGGCGTCATCGTGCTGGGCCAGTTCGATCTGCAGGCCGGGGCCGCGACCTTCCGCCTGATGCAGCAGTTCGCGGCCCTGATCGTCTTTGGTCAGGGTGTCGCCGGCGCGCTGCTCTCCTGGCGGCTGTCGGACGCGCACAATCGCGGCGACGTGGTGGCCTTGCGCGCCGCGACCAAGGCGTTGTGCAATCTGTCGGTGTTGGTCGCCCTGCCCCTGTTCCTGGTCTTCGCCGCCATCGGCCCGCGCCTGATCGGCGTGGCGTTCGGGTCCGACTATGTCAGTGGTTTTGCCGTGCTGATCGCGCTGGCGTTGGGCAATCTTGCCAATTCTATGTTCGCGGCGAACACGGTTTTGGGCATCAGTGCGGGGCAGGAGCGGTTCACCGCCGGCGTGCACGTTGTGGGCGCGGCGTTGAACCTGATCTTGTGCGTGGCGCTGGTCCCGCGCTTCGGCGCGATCGGCGCGGCTGCGGCCTACGCGATCAGCTATCTCGTCTGGAACCTGTGGCTGTTCGTGGCGCTCAGGCGGCGCACAGGGATCGCGGCCGTGGCGGGCCCGGTCGCGGGCGAGCGCCTGGTGTCTCTGCGCCATTTCTGGCCTGCGGGCGCCTAGCCGGCGGCGCGCCTCAGGCGGCCTCGCGCACCGTGCGGAACTCGATCTTCTTGTCGTAGGGCGCGCCCAGGATCAGGCGGTTCACGAACACGCCGGGCAGGTGGATATGGTCCGGGTCGAGCGCGCCCACCGGCACGATCTCCTCCACTTCCGCCACGCACACCCGTCCGGCGGTCGCCATCGGCGCGTTGAAGTTCCGCGCGGTCTTGCGGAACACCAGGTTGCCGGCCTCGTCCGCGCGCCAGCCCTTCACGATCGACAGGTCCGCGCGGATGCCGAGCTCCAGGATGTGGTCTTCGCCATCGAAGCTCTTCACCTCCTTGCCCTCGGCCACCACGGTGCCCACCCCGGTCTTGGTGTAGAAGCCGGCGATGCCGGCGCCGCCTGCGCGGCAGCGTTCGGCCAGCGTGCCCTGCGGACAGAACTCCACCGCCAGCTCGCCCGCCAGATACTGCCGCTCGAACTCCTTGTTCTCGCCCACATAGGACGAGATCATCTTGGCGATCTGGCGCGTGCGGAGCAGCTTGCCCAGCCCCTCCCCGTCCACGCCGGCGTTGTTCGACGCGACGGTCAGGCCGGTCGCGCCGGACGCCTGAATGGCGTCGATCAGCCGTTCGGGGATGCCGCAGAGGCCGAAGCCCCCGGCGCAGATCGTCATGTCGTCGCGCAGCAGGCCGTCGAGCGCGGCGGCGGCGTCGGGAAAAATCTTCTTCATCGCGAATGGGCGTAAGGGCTGTGCGCCAGACCGGTCAAGCCGCGCGCTCATGGGCCAGCGCCAGCCCCGGCCGCGGCCAGTCCATCGCCACAAGCTTGCCGGTCGCCGACAGGGTGACATAGGCGGTCTGACGGTCCGCCCCGCCCCAGCAGATGTTCGTCGTGAACGGATCGGGCATGGCCACGAACTCCACCAGCGCGCCGTCGGGCGACACGACGGAGATCCCCGCCTCCCCGATCGTCGCGACGCAGATGTTGCCGCACTCCTCCACGCCCAGCGAGTCGAAGAACTTGTAGCCGGCGGGCCGGAACAGCGGCCGCCCCGGTCCGCCCGGACCGGCGGACGGGGCCACCTCTCCGGGTCCGGTCACGTCGAACGCCATCAGGCGGCAGGTGTAGGTCTCCGCGGCGTAGAGCGTGCGCCCGTCCGGCGACAGGCCGATGCCGTTCGGGTTCTCCAGCGGGAACACGACCTCGCGCATCGCGGACCCGTCGGCGCGCGCGTAAAAGACGCCGGTCACGTCGCGCTCGCGCCGCCGGGTCTTGCCGTGGTCGGTGAACCAGAAGCCGCCATGTCGATCGAACACCAGGTCGTTGGGGCCGCGCAGCACGCAGCCGAAGTCCCCGTCGCGGTAGAGCACGTCCACCCGCCCGGTCGCCAGGTCGATCCGCTCGATCCGGCCTCCGCTGTAATCGTCGGGCTGGCCGTGCGGGATCAGCAGTCCGTCCTGCTCGACATAGCGGAAGCCGCCGTTGTTGCAGCAATAGAGGTGCCCGTCCGGGCCGATCGCCAGCCCGTTGGGGCCACCGCCGGGCCGGGCCACGACCGATAGCGCGCCATCCGCGTCGACCCGGCTGATCCGCCCCGCCTCGATCTCCACGAACAGGACCGACCCGTCGGGCATCGCCAACGGCCCTTCGGGAAAGCGCAGATTTTCGGCCAGGACGCGCATGGTGCAGGTCTCCTTCCGCGCGATCCTACCGCGCCGGCCGGTGTGGAGCCAGTCGCACCTCCGCCGCGTTCCCCAAGCGAACAGCATTGGAGAAATCGTGTCATGCCCGTCCGCACCGGAGGCCGCATCCTCGTCGACCAGCTATTGGCGCAGGGGTGCGACCGCATCTTCCAGGTCCCGGGCGAAAGCTTCCTGGCGGTCCTAGACGCGCTGGCCGATGTGCCGGCCATCGATCTCGTCACCTGTCGGCAGGAAGGTGGAGCGGTCTTCATGGCGGACGCGGACGCCCGCCTGACCGGATGGCCGGGGGTCGCGTTCGTCACGCGCGGACCCGGTGCCACCAACGCGTCGATCGGGGTCCACGTCGCCCAGCAGGATTCCGTCCCGCTGATCCTGTTCGTCGGCGACGTCGCGCGCGACATGCGCGATCGCGAGGGCTTTCAGGAGGTCGACCTGCCGGCGATGTTCGCGCCCCTGGCGAAATGGTCGGCGCGGATCGATACGGCCGAACGCATCCCGGAATATGTCGCCCGCGCCTACGCCACGGCGATGAGCGGTCGGCCCGGCCCCGTCGTGCTCGCGCTCCCCGAGGACATGCTGGCGGACGCGGTGGAGGCGGTGGACCGCCCGCGCGTGGAAGCGCCGGTCCAGCCCGCCTGCGCCGACGCGATGACGATCCTGGATACGCTGCTGGCGGAGGCGACCGATCCGATCGTGATCGCCGGCGGCGCGGGCTGGACCCCCAAGACCGCGCACCATCTGCAACGCTGGGCCGAGCGGCTCGGTCTGCCCGTCGCCACCGCCTTTCGCCGCCAGGATGCGATCCGCAACGACTCGTCCGTCTATGCGGGCAATCTGGGCTATGGTCCCAATCCGAAGCTGGTGGAGCGGGTGCGCCAATCCGACCTGATCCTGGCGATCGGTGCGCGGTTGGGAGAGGCGACCACGGACGGATACACGCTGATCACGCCGGATCACCCGGATCAGCGGCTAGTGCACGTCCACCCCGACCCGTGCGAACTGAACCGGGTCTATCGCTGCGACCTGCCGATCTGCGCGGAAGTGGGTGAGTTCGCCGAGCAGGCCGACCTGTGGGAATCCGACACGTTGTCCTTCGACGCCGGCGCGGCGGCCCATGCGGAGTGGCAGGCCTGGTCCACGCCGAGCGACGGCGGCTTCGACCTGGACCTCGCCTCGTGCCTGGAGACGATGCGGGAGCGGGCACCGGCGGACACGGTGATCTGCAACGGGGCGGGCAACTTCTCTGGCTGGTGGCATCGATACTGGCGCTATGCCGGGCCGGGCACCCAATTGGCCCCAACCGCGGGTGCCATGGGCTATGGCATTCCCGCCGGCGTCGCGGCCGCGCGCCGGTTGCCCGACCGGACGGTCGTGGCGCTCGCCGGCGATGGCGACGCCCTGATGAACGGACAGGAAATGGCGACCGCCGCCCGGCTGGGGGTCAAGCTGATCGTGATCGTGATCGACAATGGCGGCTTTGGCACCATCCGCATGCATCAGGAGCGCGACCACCCCGGCCGCGTATCCGGCACCGGCCTGACCAACCCGGATTTCGCCGCGCTCGGCGCGGCCTACGGCGCCGCGGCCTGGACGGTGGAGAGGACCGACGAATTCGGCCCCGCCCTTGATCGCGCGCTGGCCCACCGTGGCCTCAGCCTGGTGCATCTGAAGATTGACATGAACCAGTTGGCCGCCGGCGGTCTGACAGTGGAAGCGTTGCGCGATCGGGATCGATGAGCGGCGGAAAAGAAAAGGGCCGCTTCCTCGAAGGAAGCGGCCCCGTCCTGGGTCACAAGGTCGGTGTTCAGATATCGTCGCCCATCGCGCCCTTCACCGAACCCTTGACGTCCTGAGCGGACCCCTTGGCCTTTTGAGCCTTGCCTTCGGCCTGCAGGGACTCGTTGTCGGTCGCGTCGCCAAAGGCGTCCTTCGCGGCACCCGCCGCCTTGTTGCCGGCCGCTTTCGCTTTGTCGGTAAATTCACCCATGTTCAATCTCCCTCGGGCGGGATGCCCGTCCGGTCCGGATCGCCGGTCCTGAAGGATCAACGATCCGACCGATCGGGCGTTCCCGCGGTGATCCGGCGCAGGAAGCCGTCGACCGCCTCCCAGGCACCGCTGGCACCGTCGGGATTGGCCGTGGCGGTCAGCGCCACCGATCCGTGCGCGCCGCCGAACGTCGGCAGGTACAGGGTCGCGGCGTCGCCCGGCACGGCCGCCACGATCGTGCGCGCGTCCTGAACCTCCGCCGGTTCGCGCGCCGCGGTCACGAACAGCGGGACCCTCAGCCGCGCCGCCGCCTGATGCACCGCGCCCTTCGCGGCCAGATATTCGCCGGGGGAAAAGGCGAGCGCTCCGCTCAGTTCGGGATGATCGGCCGCGGCCAGGATGACGAGCGCCGCCGAATAGGACGAGCCCCACAGGATGACCGGAAGCTTCTGTCCCTTCGCCCAGCCGATCGCCGCCTCCACGTCCGCCCGCGCCTCGTCGAAGGGGGCGCTGCGCCCCTGTTCCACGACCGTCTGATTGGACGCGCCGAACATCGTGCCGCCCGATCGCTGGTCGATCGCCAGCGCGGAATAGCCCTCCGCGGCCAGTCGCGGCGCGATGTCGGTGTATTCGGCGCGGTTCGATCCGGCCTGATGCAGCAGCAGGATGAGCGCGCGCGGGTTCTGGGCGGGGTAGAAGTTGCCGTGCAGCGTCACGCCGTCCGCCGCCGCGAAGCTGACGTCCGCCGGTCGCGCGGGCACCGACCGCGCTTCGCCGTCCGCCGAGGTCTCGGGCGCTTCGACCGGAGTGGCGTTGCAGGCGGACAGGGCGAGCGCCGCCAACAGAAATGCGTGCTTCATCAACCCGTCTCCCCAACCGTCCGCCGGCCCTCTGTCGCGCGCGGCCCGCGTCAGATCAACCCCGCCAGGGGCGAGGACGGATCGGCGTAGAGGCGGCGTCCCATCCGGCCGGCCAGATAGGCGGTGCGGCCCGCCTGGACCGCCAGGCGCATGGCGCGCGCCATCGCGATCGGGTCCCGCGCCTCCGCGATCGCCGTGTTCATCAGAACGCCGTCGCAACCCAGTTCCATCGCGACCGCGGCGTCCGACGCCGTGCCGACGCCCGCATCGACCAGCACGGGCACCCCCGCCCCCTCGACGATCAGGCGGATGGTGACGCGATTCTGGATTCCCAGACCGGACCCGATCGGCGCGCCCAGGGGCATGATGGCGACCGCCCCCGCCTCCTCCAATTGGCGCGCCGCGATCGGATCGTCCGTGCAATAGACCATCGGCTGGAACCCCTCGCGCACCAGCGTCTCGGTCGCCTTCAGGGTCTCGCGCATGTCGGGATAAAGCGTGCGGGCCTCGCCCAGCACCTCCAGCTTCACGAGCGTCCAGCCCCCCGCCTCGCGCGCCAGACGCAGCGTGCGGACCGCGCTGTCGGCGTCGAAGCAACCGGCCGTGTTCGGCAGGTAGGTGACTTTCGCGGGGTCGATGGCGTCCGTCAGCATCGGCGCGCCGGGATCGGACACGTTCACCCGGCGGACCGCGACGGTCACGATCTCGGCCCCCGCCGCCTCGACCGCCGCGGCGTTCTGGGCAAAGTCCTTGTACTTGCCGGTGCCGACGATCAGCCGGGACGAGAAAGAGCGCCCCGCGACGCTCCAGCGATCGTCGGTCACGCGCCGCCGCCCACGAAGGTGACGATCTCGATCTCGTCGCCGTCCACCAGCGCCACGTCCGCCAGGGTCGATCGGGGCACGACCTCCAGATTGCGTTCGACCGCCACCTTTTCCGGCGCCAGCCCCAGCTCTCGGGCCAGGCCGGCGAGCGTCAGCCCGTCGCGCACCCGCCGGTGCTCTCCGTTCACGCGCAGGTTGATGGTGTTGTCGGTGGTCATGACCCGTCGCCAGTTGCCTGTGGAGGTGGCGCGCATATAGGGTCCGCCACGCAGGCGCGGCAACCGCGCAGGAGGCGCGCACCATGGCCGACCGGCCCGTTATCTTCGTGCTGAACGGCCCCAACCTGAACCTGCTGGGCGCGCGGGAGCCGGCGATCTACGGCACCCAGACGCTCGACGACATCGCCGCCACGCTGGAGGACCGGGGGCTGGACCTCGGCCTCGGCGTCGACCTGCGCCAGTCGAACCACGAGGGGCATCTGGTCGACTGGCTGGCGGAGGCCGGGTTGGGCGGCGGGGCGGCGGGCGTGCTGCTGAACGCCGGCGGGCTGACGCACACGTCCGTGGCACTCCACGACGCCGTCAAGGCGTGCCCTGTGCCGGTGGTGGAGGTGCACCTGTCGAACCCGGCGGCGCGCGAACCCTTTCGGCATCTGAGCCTGCTGGCGCCGGCCGTCGCCGGTACCGTTGCGGGGTTCGGCGCGCTGTCCTATCGCCTGGCACTCGACGCGGTGGCCGGGCTGATCGGTCAGGAAGGGGCGAACGATGGCTGACGACGGGGCGAGGAGCGGGGGCGGCCGGATGGCGGTCGACATCGACCTGATCGAACAGCTCGCCGAACTGCTCGACCGGTCGCAGCTGACCGAGATCGAGGTGGAGGACGGCGACCGAAAGGTGCGCGTGATCCGCAAGCATCCGCCGGCCACCCCGGTCGTGGGCACCGCCCTGCCGGCCACGCCGGTGCCCTTTGCGCCCACAGCGGCGACGGAACCCGCGAACCCCGTCGACGACGCGGTGCCGGCCGACGCCGTGCGGTCGCCGATGGTCGGCACCGCCTATCTGGCCGCGGAGCCGGGCTCTCCGCCCTTCGCCGCGGTGGGCAGGACGGTCGCGGCGGGCGACACCTTGCTGATCGTGGAGGCGATGAAGGTGATGAACCCGATCGAGGCGCCGAGGGCGGGCACGGTCCGCGCAGTGCTGGTCGAGAACGGGCAGCCCGTCGAATACGACCAGCCCCTCGTCGTCATCGACTGACACCAATGGCTATTGAAAAGCTGCTGATCGCCAATCGGGGCGAAATCGCGCTCCGCATTCACCGCGCGGCGCACGAGATGGGCATCCGCACGGTGGCGGTGCACTCCACCGCCGACGCCGACGCCATGCACGTCCGCCTGGCGGACGAGGCGATCTGCATCGGTCCCCCGCCGGCCGGCGAGAGCTACCTCAACATCCCGAACATCATTTCCGCCGCGGAAATCAGCCAGGCCGACGCGATCCATCCGGGTTACGGCTTCCTATCCGAGAACGCGCGGTTCGCCGAGATCGTGGAGCAGCACGGCCTCTCCTTCGTCGGCCCCAAGCCCGAGCACATCCGGATCATGGGGGACAAGGTCGCCGCCAAGCGCGCGGCCGCCGAACTGGGCCTGCCGCTCGTGCCGGGCTCCGACGGCGCGATCCGTGAGTTGGACGAGGCCCGCCGGGTGGCCGAGCGGGTCGGCTATCCGGTGCTGGTCAAGGCCGCGTCGGGCGGCGGCGGGCGCGGGATGAAGGTGGTCGCCCGCCCGGACGAACTGGAGAGCCTGATCGGTCAAGCTCGTTCGGAGGCCAAGGCCGCCTTCGGCGACGACACAGTGTACCTGGAAAAATACCTGGGCGACCCCCGGCACATCGAGTTCCAGGTGTTCGGCGACGGCGAGGGCAACGCGATCCATCTGGGGGAGCGCGACTGTTCGCTGCAGCGGCGGCACCAGAAGGTGCTGGAAGAGGCGCCCTCCCCGGTCCTGTCCGCCGCCGATCGCGGGCGGATGGGGGCGATCTGCGCCAACGCGATGGCCGACATGGGGTATCGCGGCGCGGGCACGATCGAGTTCCTGTGGGAAGCGGGCGAATTCTACTTCATCGAGATGAACACCCGGCTGCAGGTCGAACATCCGGTGACCGAGATGATCACCGGCCTCGATCTGGTGCGCGAGCAGATCCGCGTGGCCGAAGGTCGCCCTCTGTCCGTCACGCAGGACGAGGTGCGGTGGACCGGCCACGCGATCGAATGCCGTATCAACGCGGAGGATCCGCGCACCTTTGCCCCCTCACCAGGCCGGGTGACCGGCTATCACGCGCCGGGCGGCATGCATGTGCGCGTCGATAGCGGGCTCTACGCCGGCTACACCGTGCCGCCCTATTACGACTCCATGATCGCCAAGCTGATCGTCTATGGCCGCACGCGCGAAGGCTGCGTCATGCGGCTGCGCCGCGCGCTGGAGGAGTTCGTAATCGAAGGCGTCACCACCACCATCCCGCTCCACCAGGCGCTGATCCGCGATCCCGAGTTCCTGGAGGGCGCTTACACGATCAAGTGGCTGGAAGACTGGTTGAAGCGGACGTGACAGGGCAGCGGTAACCCTCTGGCGTCAGACGGAAAACTCTGGCAACGGCACCGAGATGGGAAGCGGGTTGGACAGCCGAGTGACTGAGCGCGCCGACACCGTCGCGTACTGGGTGCGGCGGGCCGGGTCCGACCAACACGGCATACCGGGCGAGCGGATCGACCCGATGATCGCCACATCCCTGTGCCTGGTGGAGGACGGCTGGCTGCTGCGGAACCGCCGCCTGCCGGACGGCCGCGTCTCGACCAACGCGACCTATCTGCCCGGCGACATCATCGGGCTCGACGTGTGGGCGGGCGCGCCGGCCACCGACCGGATCACCGCCCTGACGCCGGTCCGCGTGGCCTGCCGGCCGCTCACCGAACTGGCCGACGAACTGCCGCGCGAACCGGCTCTGGCGACCGACCTGCTGCGCCGCATGGCCCAGGACGCGGCGTTGCTGCGCGAAGCGCTGGCCGCCGTGGGGCGCTTGAACGCCAGCGAGCGCCTGCTGACCTTCCTGGCTCAGACACACCGCCGGCTGGCGGCCAACGGGATCATCGCGGCGCAGGCGGAGCGCTTCGACATGCCCATGACTCAGGGCCAACTGGCGGACCTGATCGGCATGACGCACATTCACGTCAATCGCGTGCTCGGCGCGCTTCGGCGCGAAGGCGTATTGCGGTTGACGCGGGGCGTGGTGGAGATCGAAGACTGGGCGGCGTTCAGCCAGGGCGACGCCGCCCTGGCCTCCGCCTAGCCGGTCACAGGCGGTCGGCGAACAGCAGTCGGCCCTGCCCCAGGAAAGCGATTACCGGGGCCAGATCGGCCGAGGCGAGCGCGAAGCAGCCCTGCGACCGGCCCAGCCGGCCCTGCGACCGCACGACGCCCGGCTCGGCATAGGCGGCGGCGTGCACCACGATGGCGCGCGCGCGGGCCAACCGGTTGTCGGCGTCCAGCCCGTCCAGGCGCATGGATTGGCCGTGCTGGCCCGTGTAGAGTTCCGCGGTGCGATAGGCTCCGCGCGCTGTGGCTTCGGACCCCTCGATGCCGGAAAAGCGCTGGAGTCGCCCGCTGTGGGTCGGGTCCGATCCACGGCCGTGCGAGACGCGATAGGCGGTCACCCGATCCGTCGTCATGTCGACCAGGAACAGGCGTGGCTCGCTCGACGGGCGCGAAAAGTCGACGATCGCCACACGGTCACGCCGGGTTATGGCCGATCCCAGGCGGTCCAGCTCGCGCCGTGCGATGCGCTTCAGCGTCGCGGTTTGGCTGTCGGCCGGCGGGGCCGCGCGCGTGACGGTCGCAAGCATGTTCGCGGGCGCGGCCGGTGCCGCCGCGATCGATCCGGCCGGAGCTGTCGTCGCGGCCACAACGGGCCGGCTTTCCGCCTGCGGAGCGCCCAATGCCAGCGCCGCCACACCCACACCCGAACCAACCAGACCGGCCACCCAACGCAGCATACGCTCTCCCAAATCCCCATGGGCACCGACTGGACCCGCGCCGGGTCGTCGTGCCAGAAGACCGGGAGTTCGGTCCGCGCGTGGCGGTCGGCAACCATTCCTCCGATAAGGCGAGACGGTAGAGCGATGAAGCGACTGTTGCTGCTGCTCGTCATGGGAATCGTCGCCTTCGTGGCGCTGTTCGCGGCGTGGGGCTACGCGCCCGACCTCGCCGTCGAAACCGTGCGGGACCGCTATGCGACGGCCGCCGACCGGTTCGTGACCTTGGACCCCGGGCTCGTGGTGCGGGTCCGGGACGAAGGCCCGCGCGACGCCCCGGCCGTTCTGCTGCTGCACGGTTCGTCCTCGTCGCTGGAGGACTGGGACGGTTGGGCGAGAGCCCTCACGGGGCGGTATCGGGTGGTCCGCTATGACCAGCCCGGCCACGGGCTGACCGGCCCCGACCCGCGGGACCGCTATCGCATGGCCGATCTGGCGCGGGTGGCCGGCAGGGTCGCGGACGTCGTCGGACTGGATCGCTTCGTCATCGGTGGCAACTCGATGGGCGGGCAGGTCGCCTGGACCTTCGCCGCCGCCCATCCGGAGCGGGTGACGGGGCTGATCCTGGTCGATGCGGCCGGAGCGCCCGGCAACGCCCCGGATCGCGTGCCGCTGGGCTTTCGCCTGGCCAACGCGCCGCTCGCCGCGCCGCTGGTCCGGTGGGTCACCCCGCCCGCGCTGGTGCGTGGAAGCGTGGAGGACACCTTCGGCGACCCGTCGAAGGTGACACCGGCGCTGGTGGAGCGGTATCGCGACATGCTGCTGCGGTCCGGCAATCGGGCGGCCACCCTGGTCCGCACGCGCGCGCCACGCGCGCCGGCCACCGCGCAGGCGATGGCGGCGATCACCGTGCCGGCCCTGCTGATCTGGGGCGCTCGCGACCGGCTGGTCCCGGTGAAAGGCGGCACATGGTTCGACCAGGCGCTGCCCAACAGCCGGCTGGTGGTGTTGCCGGCGGCGGGGCACATCCCGATGGTCGAGGACCCGCAGGCCAGCGTGACACCGGTGCTGACGTTCCTCGACGGGCTGCGGCGGCCCGGCGGACCCGGCGAAGGCGGCGCGTTCATGGCACCCGATCGGGCCGCGACCGCGCGATGATCCGCCCGCGCCCGCCGGTGCGGGGCATCGACCCCGACCTGTTGCTCCACGCCTATGGCACGGGCGTGTTCCCGATGGCCGATGGGGCCGACGCGGCCGAGGTCTATTGGGTCGAGCCGCGCCGACGCGGCATTCTGCCCCTCGACGCGTTCCACCTCTCCCGCTCGCTCGCCAAGCGGCTGCGGCAGGACCGCTTCGCCTTTACCGTCGATCGCGCCTTTGCGGAGGTGGTCGCCGCCTGCGCCGAACCCGCGCCCGACCGGGAAAGCACGTGGATCAATCGCGCGATCGCGGACGCGGTCACCGCGTTGCACGAGCGCGGACACGCCCATTCCGTGGAGTGCTGGACCGATGGCGCGCTCGCCGGCGGCCTGTACGGCATCCGCCGGGGCGGCGCGTTCTTCGGCGAATCGATGTTCAGCCGGCGCACGGACGCGTCGAAGGCCGCATTGGCGGCGCTGGTCGCGCGCCTGCGGGTCGGCGGCTTTCGTTTGCTCGATTGCCAGTTCCTCACCCAGCACCTGACCAGCATGGGCGCGGTGGAGGTCAGCCGGGCGCGTTACTGCTCGCTGCTGGCGGACGCGTTGTCGGCCGATGCGGACTGGTCGGCGTTCGACTCGGCATCCTCCAACGGCGTCTCGCCCGGCCGCGTCATCCGGCATTCCTTGACCCAGACGTCGTAGACGGGGTGCTCGACGACGTTGAGCGACGGCGTCTCCTTGAACAGCCAGCCGGAAAACACCCGGCGGACGCGACGGCGGGCGTCGGCCACGTCCAGCTGCACGAACGCAGCCGTCAGCTGCTCCGCCTCCCAATCCTGGGTCCGGTCGCAGGCGCGCAGCCGCACGACCGCGTCGCCCACGCGCGCATTCTGACCGGGCTTCATCTCCAGGTCGCGGGTGCGCCCGTTGCGCTTGTTGAGCACACCCAGAACGGCCACGCGTTCGGTCATCGGGGTCGTGCCCTCCGGCTCCGCGATCGCCGACTGCGCGGGCTGGTCGACGGGCGCGCGGGCGCGCCGGGCCACCGGATCCTCCCGATCGCAGCCCGCCGCGCCGAGCGCGAGCGCGGCGAGCACGGCGGCGCGCGCCCTCACTCCGGCGTCCACGCCTCGTAATCGCCCCGCGCGGTCGCCCGCAGCGACCCGTCGCCGATCGCACCGGCCGGACGATAGGCCAGCGGCGTGCCCGTCTGGTTGGCCAGCGGCTCCGCTTCCCAGGGTCGCGGCGGCGGCAGCGCTTCGCCCGGCAACTCGGCCAGCGTGCCGTGCAGCCATCCGTGCCATTGCGGCGTCACCAGGCTGGCGTCGTTGTTGCCGGCGTACATCACCCAACGGCGCGGCGGCTGGCCCTTGCCCCGTCGAATCTCGAAATAGCTGTTGCCCAGCGCGTCACGGCCCACCTCGGCCCCGTGCCGCTTGGCGGTCAGCCAGGTGCCGAAGGTGGCACCGTTCCACCAGGTGAAGATCTTGGAGAGGACGGACATCGCCGCGCGGAGTAGCGGATCGGAACGCGGCGCGAAAGTGGTGGTCGTCAGGCGCCCGGATCGGCCGCGCTCAGCGCGGCGCTCTCCACCCGGTCACCGGGCGCTATGCCCAACCGCTGCGCGGTGCCGCCGTTCAGTTCCAGCACGCTGGTCACCTCCCCCAGCGACCCCACCGGCGTCTCGTCCAGCGGCACGCCGTCGCCGATGCTGTCGATCGTGCCGTCCGCCCGGATGAAAATCAGATCGAGCGGCAGGTAGGTGTCGCGCATCCAGAAGCTCGCCATGCGCGGGGCCGGAAAGGGGAAGATCATGCCGTGGTCCGCCGCCATGTCGCGCCGGAACATCAGCCCCGTCGCCTGCTGCGCCGGGGTGCCCGCCACCTCGACGGTGAACCGGCGGAGGCCGGCGGCCGTCCGGATGGTGAGCGGCATCTGGGTCAGGCCGCTGGGCGCCACCGACGGCTGCTCCGTCACCGGCGCGGACGAGGCGCAGGCGGCAAGCGGGGCGAGCGCGAACAGGAGGGCGAGGCGCAGCATCGGCAGGTCCTTCGTCAGTGGCCCGTCCCCCATGCCCCAGCTTCCGGCACGGCGGAAGCCTCTTCGATCGCGGCTTCTGCGTCGGAATGCGACAGGGACAGGGCCGCGCGCGCGTCGCCATGGTGATGGCCGGCGCGCATCAGCACGGCCAAGGTCCGGCGCGCAGCCCCATCGTCCGGCGTCGCGGCGGCGAACGGCCCCAGCCGCCGGCGGCGCAGCAGGCGGAGCGCGGCCACGACCCCGCCGTCCGGCAGCGCGTCGAGCGCGGCGTCGCGGTCCTCGTCCCCCACGCGATGGGAGCGCAGGGCGGCGTCGATTCGGCGCTCGCCATAGCCGCGACGCGACAGCGATCCGGCCTTGGCCCGGGCATAGCCCGCGTCGTCGACATGGCCCGCCGCCACATGGGCGTCCGCCACGCTCTCCGGATCGGCCGGGCGTTCGCCCTCCCATCCCCGCTCGCGCAGCTTGCGCCGCAGATAGTCGATCAGCTTGCCCCGGGTGGTCGCGTACCGTTCGACATATCGCAGCGCCATGCGGTCCAGCGCGGCCGCGTCCAGCGGAGGCGGGACGCGGCGCTCCCCCCTGTCGGCACCGCGCGCGCCGCGCCTCGATTGTCGACCGACTACCATTCCCCGCGCTTTTGCCATAAACCCGCCCGGTTTGACATGTCCGGTCGGGCATGGGCGGCCTTCAGGCGCTCGCCGAACGCACGAAGTAAGGGGTCGCATGACGTTGGACGATCGAGTGGACGGCGCGACGCCGGACAAGCGGCAGCCCGGACCGGAGCTGCGCCCCACGGCCACGGACGACGACACTGGCCGGCGGAGCTGCGACTTCGACACGCTGGACCAGGCGCTCGACCACGCGGCCTTGGGAAAGCGCGGCCTGAACTTCCACGACGCGCGCGGAGAGCTGGAACGGCCCTACCCGTTCGCGGAGCTGCGGGCCGACGCCCTGGCCGCGGCCCACGCGCTGCGCGCGGCGGGCGTGGGCGCGGGCGATCGGGTGGCGTTGATCGCGGAGACGAGTCCGGCGTTCGCCGCCCTGTTCTTCGGCGCGGTCTATCTGGGCGCGTGGCCGGTGCCGCTGCCGCTGCCCACCTCCTTTGGCGGGCGCGAGAGCTATGTGGCGCAGATCTCGTCGCAGCTCGCCAGCGCGGACGCGCGCATCCTGCTGCATCCGGCCGATCTGGACGACATCGCGGCGGCGGCCGCCGGCGCCCTCGTTCCGGCGCAGGACTGGGACCGCTTCCTCGACGGCGCACCCGCGACGGGCGACCCGCTGCCCACGAACGACCCGGACGCGATCTGCTATCTGCAATATTCCAGCGGCTCCACGCGCTTTCCCCACGGCGTGGCGGTGACCCACCGCGCGCTGATCGCGAATCTGAGGGCGCACGCGCACGGCATGGTCCTGCGACCCGGCGACCGGTGCGTGTCGTGGCTGCCGTGGTATCACGACATGGGCCTGGTCGGCTGTTTCCTGTCGCCGGTCGCCAACCAGGTGTCGACCGACTATCTTCGGACCGAGCATTTCGCGCGCCGGCCGCTCGCCTGGCTGGACCTGATCAGCCGCAATGCCGGCACGACCATCAGCTACTCCCCCACCTTCGGCTACGATATCTGCGCGCGTCGCATGTCGACACAGCAGCGCGAATCCAACCGCTTCGACCTGTCCCGCTGGCGACTGGCGGGGAACGGAGCGGACATGATCCGCCCCGACGTGATGAGCGCCTTTGCCGACGCCTTCGCGCCGATGGGCTTCGACCCCGCCGCCTTCGCGCCGTCCTATGGCCTGGCCGAGGCCACGCTGGCGGTGTCCATCATGCCGCCGGGCGAGGGCATCCGGACCGAGCTGGTGGACGAGGCCGAGTTGACGGGCGTGCCCACGCCGCCGGACCGTGCGCCGCGACTGCGCGCGATCGTCAATTGCGGCAAGCCCGTGCTGGACACCGACGTCGAGGTCCGGTCGGACGAGGGAACCCCGCTGGACGACCGCTCGATCGGGCGGCTCTGGTGCCGGGGTCCGGCCATCATGCACAGCTATTTCCGCGACGCCGCCGCGACGGCGCAGGTGCTGGTCGACGGATGGCTGGACACCGGCGACATGGGTTACCTGTCCGACGGCTATGTGTTCGTGGTCGGCCGGGCCAAGGACATGATCATCGTCAACGGCAAGAACCATTGGCCGCAGGACATCGAATGGGCGGTGGAACAGCTGGGCGGGTTCAAGGCCGGCGACATCGCCGCTTTCGCCGTCAACGACGGCGGCGAGGACCGGCCAACCGTGCTGGTCCAGTGCCGCACGTCGGACGCGGACGAACTCGCCCGGCTGCGCGACGAGATCCGGGAGCGGGTGCGCGCGGTCACGGGCATGGCGTGCGTGATCGAGCTGGTGCCGCCCCGCTCACTGCCGCGCACCTCGTCCGGCAAGCTCAGCCGGGCCAAGGCGCGGACGCTCTATCTGCAGGGCGACATCCGCCCGCTGGAGATCGCGGCCTAAGCTCGGGGCGAAAAAAGCGTCGCAGATCCTCCCCGGCGTTACCAACTGCTAACCACCGCCACCTAAACCGGTGGGATGAGCCGCCGCCAATCCCGAACCGCCGCCCGCCTCCCACTCCTAGGGCACCTGTCCGCCAGCTCCGTCGACGGCATCGCGCCCGAGGAGCTGGAGCGCGCTCAGATGGCGGCCATCCATTCTCGATCGGGCGTGCGGGCGGTGTGCGGCAGCGCCGCCATCGCGTGCGTGGCGCTCGCCTCCATCGGCCAGGTCCCCACGCTCGTCCTGCTGGTCTGGACGTTGATCACGGCGGGGGTCACCGGACAAAGCGTCAACCGTCGGGCCAAACAGCTGGCCGGCGGGCTGCTGAACGCGCAGCGCCTGCATCGCGAAGAGGTGGTCAGCCGTGTGGTGGGCACCGTGCTGTTGGCCGTGATCGCGTGGTTCCTGAAGGACGCGAGCGCCACCGCTCAGTTCTCCGTGGTGGCCGCTTGGACGCTCGTCGTCATCACCCCGCAATTCAGTCTGTCGCCCGTCCCGCGCACGATGCTGACCTCACTGGCGATCGTCACCGTGACCCAGGTCGCGTTGGCCTTGTATTTCGGCCTGCCGCTCGTGGGCCTGGTGGGGCTGCTGGGCGGTGCCGTGTTCGCCTATGCCGGACTGATCGACAGCCGCGACTTCCAGACGTCGCTGCGCCAGACGGGCGCGCTCCTGGAAAAGCAGGAAACGGTCAGCCTGCTGCTGCGCGAGTTCGAGGAGACGAGCGCCGATTGGCTGTGGCAGATCGACGTGGGTCGGGCGCTGATCCACGTGTCGCCGCGCTTCGCCCACGCGCTCGGCGCCCAGCCCGAGGACCTGGAGGGCCGTTCCGTCTTGGAAGTGCTGGCCGGCGACAGCTGGGAGGGCGGAAAGTTTCCCGCCGGTCTGCACAGTTTGTCGGACAAGCTCAAACAGCGTGACAGCTTTTCCAACCTGGTGCTGCCGGTGACGGTGGGCGGCGAGACGCGCTGGTGGGAGCTCTCCGCCTCTCCCCGCCTGGACGAGGCGGGCGGCTTTCTGGGCTATCGCGGCGTCGGGTCGGACGTCACGGAGCGCAAGGCGTCGTCGGAGAAGATCGCCAAGCTGGCCCGGTACGACACGCTGACCGGGCTGCCCAACCGCCTGATGATCAACGAGGCGCTGGCGCGCGCCCTCGACGATGCGGCGCGCCACCACACCCGCCCGGGTTTCATGATGATCGACCTGGACCGGTTCAAGGCGGTCAACGATTCGCTGGGGCATCCGGTGGGCGACCGGCTGCTGGTGCGCGTGGCCGACCGGTTGCGCCAGCTGACCCGCCAGGGCGAGGTGGCTGGACGGCTGGGCGGCGACGAATTCGCGATGGTGCTGAACGACGCGTCCGATCACGCGCGGGTCACGGCGCTGTCGGACGCCATCATCTCGACGCTGTCGCGCCCCTACGAGGTCGATCAGAACACGCTCTACATCGGCGCGAGCGTCGGCACCGCGGTCAGCCCGCGCGACGGGCGCACGGCGGAAATGCTGATCCGGTCCGCCGACCTGGCCCTCTACAAGTCGAAGGAGGCGGGCGGCGGCACGGCGCACGCCTACCAGCCGAAGCTGCACGCGGACGCCGACGAACGGCGCACGATGGAAATCGCGATGCGTAAGGCGCTGGAGCGCGGCGAGTTTCACCTCGTCTATCAACCGGTTGTCTCCGCCAGCGATCCGGTCGTCGAAGGGTTCGAGGCCCTGCTGCGCTGGACCAACCCGACGCTCGGATCGGTCTCGCCCGTCAAGTTCATTCCGTTGGCCGAGGAGGCGCGCCTGATCGGGCCGATCGGCGAATGGGTGCTGCGCACCGCCTGCGTGCAGGCGTGCGAATGGCCCGACCAAGTGCGCGTGGCCGTCAACGTGTCCACCGACCAGCTGAACGATCCGAACTTCGTTCAGACGGTCGTGTCCGCCCTCTCCCATTCCGGTCTGGCGCCGAACCGGCTGGAGCTGGAGGTGACCGAGAGCCTGTTCCTGAAGGACGGCGGGTCCGCGGTCCAGATGCTGGACCGGCTGTTGGGACTGGGCGTGCGACTGGCGCTCGACGACTTCGGAACGGGTTATTCCTCGCTCGGCTATCTGCAAAAGGCACGCTTTTCGACCATCAAGGTCGATCGCTCCTTCGTGCAGGGTGCCGCCGCCGGCAGCGCGGAGTCGGTCGCGATCATCCGGGCGGTGGTCGCGATGGCGGAAAGCCTGGGCATGAGCACGACGGCCGAAGGCGTGGAGACGGAGGCGGAGCTGGCGCTGGTCCAGCGGTTCGGGTGTTCCAAGGTCCAGGGCTATCTTTATGGCCGCCCGATGCCCGCGCAGAACACCTTCGACCTGCTGGCCGCGTCGCGCCGCCGCCGATCCGCCTGAGGCGGTTCGCGCACTCTGGCGCGTGAGCGCTTGGCCTGCGCCGCGCCCGCCCGTATGCTGCGGCGCATGAGCCAATCCGACACGACCCGCGCGACCGTGATGCGCCTGATCGAACCGTTCAACACGAAGGGTGCCGAGGTCACGGACGACACCAGCTTCATGGGCGACCTGGAGTGGGACAGCCTGACCGTCATGGATTTCGTGGCGTCCGTGGAGGATGAGTTCGACCTGATGATCACGATGAACATGCAGGCCGAGATCGAGCGGGTCGGACAGCTGGTCGACGCCATCGAGAAGCTGAAGGCGTGACCGCCGCGGGCACCGCGCCGCTGGGACAGCCGGACAGCGGCGGCCGCCCCGACCTGTTCGACAAATTCGACCCGCTGATTGCGGAACGCCAGGCCTTGCTCGACGCGGGCGCGCGCGATCCGTTCGGGCTGATCATGGAAGCCGTGCGATCGCCCACCGAGGCGGTGATCGCCGGGCGCGAGACGATCCTGCTCGGCACCTACAACTACATGGGCATGACCTTCGACCCGGATGTGATCGCCGCCGGCAAGCAGGCGCTCGACGCGTTCGGCACGGGCACCACCGGCAGCCGGGTCCTGAACGGCACCTATCAGGGCCACGCCGAATGCGAGGCGGCACTGCGCGAGTTCTACGGCATGGATCACGCGATGGTGTTCTCCACCGGTTACCAGGCCAATCTGGGCGTGATCTCCACGATGGCCGGCAAGGACGACTATGTCGTGATCGACGCCGACAGCCACGCGTCGATTTACGACGGCTGTGGGCTGGGCAGCGCGCAGATCGTGCGTTTCCGCCACAATGATGTCGGCGACCTGGAAAAGCGGCTCGGGCGTCTGCCGGACGGCGCGGGCACGCTGGTGGTGCTGGAGGGGGTCTATTCCATGCTGGGCGACGTCGCCCCGCTGACCGACATGGTGCGCGTGTGCCGCGACGCGGGCGCGATGATCCTGGTGGACGAAGCGCACTCGATGGGATTTTTCGGCGAGCACGGGCGCGGCGTGGCGGAGGCCGAGGGGGTGTTGGACCAGGTCGATTTCGTCATTGGCACCTTCTCCAAATCGGTGGGTACGGTCGGCGGCTTCTGCGTTTCCAACCATCCCCGGTTCGAGGTGCTGCGGCTCACCTGCCGACCTTATGTTTTCACGGCGTCCCTGCCGCCCTCCGTGGTCGCGACGGCCGCGACCTCCATTCGCAAGCTGATGCACGCCGGCAACAAGCGGGGCCATCTGTGGGAGAACACCCGCAAGCTGCATGGCGGCCTGACCGACCTGGGCTTCGAGCTCGGCACGGCGACGGCGGAGAGCGCCATCATCGCGGTGATGATGCCCGACATGGCGCACGGCGTCGCCATGTGGCAGGCGCTGCTGGAGGCGGGGGTCTATGTGAATCTGGCGCGTCCGCCGGCGACGCCCGCCAACACGACGCTGCTGCGCTGCTCCGTGTGCGCGGAGCACACGGCCGAACAGGTCGATCGCGTGCTGGCGATGTTCGCGGCGGCGGGTCGAGCCACCGGAGTGCTGCCGGTCCACTGACCATCCTATCGGGGGGCAAGATCATCGACACCGGCACCACCGCCCCCCGCCCCCGCCTGGCGCGCCGCTGGCCGCTGTGGATCGGGCTGCTGCTGGTCGCCGCCTCCACCGCCATCCTGATCGCGCTGTTCACCCTGGCGAAGACCGGCAGCGAGCGGGCCGCGAATGAGCGACGGGCGATCGCCGCGCAGGAGGTTCGGATCGCCGACGCCGGACAGCGGCTGGAGGAAGCGTCGCGGGCGCAGGCCCACGCGACCCTGGCCCGCGACGCCACCCTGGCCCGTCCGGCGCTGTCCCGCGCCGCCGCCGCGCTGGCGCCCCTCGGCGCGATCGATGGCGGGCTGGCGCAGGCGGCCGCCGAGCGACTGGCGGCGCTGCGCTCGGCCCACGCGGCTGGCTCTCGCGGCGACTGGGCGGGCGCGGAGGCGCGAAACCTGCGCCTGGCGGGCGACGACCGGTGGCGCGCGGCGGTCGACCACGCGCTCGGCGAACGGCGGGCGACCTGGGAGGACGCCGGTGCGGGCGTCGGTCTGACCGACAGCGGCTCCCCGGCGTTCCTTCAGGCGGTGACGCTGGCGGGGACGGTGCTGGTGCTCGCGGCCGCGCTGCTGGGGGCCACGGCGTCCCGCGCGCTGACCCAGCAGGCCCGCGCGCGCCACCGGTCGCAGCGCGACGCGGAGCGGACGGAGGCGCTGGAGGCGGCGGTTCGGGCGCGCACGGCCGACCTTCTTCAGTCCAACGCCCATTTGGAGCGGGAGATGACGGAGCGCAGCGCCGCCGAAGCCCAGCTGCGTCAAGGGCAGAAGATGGAGGCGATCGGGCAGCTGACCGGCGGCATCGCCCACGACTTCAACAATATGCTGGCTGTTGTTGTCGGCGGCATCGAACTGGCCCGACGCAAAATCGATCAGCCGCGCGAAGTCGCCCGGCACCTGGACCGCGCGATGGAAGGGTCCGACCGCGCCGTGGCGCTCACCCGCCGTCTGCTCTCCTTTTCCCGCGCGGAACCCGTCAACGCGGAGGCATTGTCGCTCAACACATTGGTGACCGGTCTCGCCGACCTGCTCGAACGGTCGCTGGGCGAGCGCATCGCGGTGACGCTGGCGCTGGGCGAGGATCTCTGGCCGGTGCGCGTCGACCGCAACCAGATGGAGAACGCGATCCTGAACCTGGCCGTCAACGCGCGCGACGCCATGCCGGACGGCGGCGCCCTGCGGATCGCGACGGCCAATCGCGACGGTGCCGTGGCCCGTGTCGCGCTGTCGGTGAGCGACACCGGTGCAGGGATGGACGAACAGACCCGCGACCGGGCCTTGGAACCGTTCTTCACCACGAAGGCGGTGGGCCACGGCACGGGGCTGGGTCTGTCGCAGGTGTTCGGCCTGGTCCGCGCCGCCAGCGGCGAGATGTGGATCGACAGCACCGTCGGACAGGGCACCACGGTCTGGCTGTCTTTGCCCGCGATCGCGGCGGAGGTCGCCGAGACGCCGCGCGCCACCCGGGACAGCAGCCTACCCCCCTCCAGCGAACGGAGCACGGTCCTGGTCGTGGAGGACGACGCGCGGGTGCGGCGCGCCACGGTCAGCGCGCTGGAGGAACTGGGCCACCGTACGCTCGCCTGTTCGGACGGGATGGCGGCGCTGGCCCTGCTGCGCGGCGGCACGGCCGTCGACTTGCTGGTCAGCGACGTCGTGATGCCGGGGCTGTCCGGTCCCGCGCTCGCCGCCGAGCTGGAGGCGAGCGGGCGGCAGGTCCCCATCCTGTTCGTCACCGGCTATGCCGCGACGGACGGTGCCGACCGGCTGGCCCTTCACCAGGTCCTGCGCAAGCCCTTCACCATCGCTCAATTGAGCGCCGCGGTCGCGGCGACGCTGAGCCGCGGGGTTTCGGAGGAGCCGGTCGACCGGACGACCGAACTCAGCGCACCGCCCCCGATCGGATAAGGGCGGGAAGCAGCCACACGGCCCCCAGGATGGGCAGGCGGCGCTGCCACGGGCGCAGGCGAACGGGTTGGCCGGAGTGTCGTTCGATCTTGTCGGCGAGATAGTCGATTCCGCCGCCATAGGTGGCGCTCGCCTTGGCGAGGCGCAGCAGGGTCATGGCCTTGCCGCGCCAGCGTCGTCGGCGCCAGAGAGCGGCCTCCGACCGGCGCTCGTCGGGTGACCAGCGATGCGCGATGCGGCCGTCGGTCACGGACCAGCCCAGCGCCTGCGCGCCCAGGAGCGCGAGACGACGATAGCGGTCGGGATCGTGACCCACCACGCTGTCGCCGCGGTCGCCCCGCTCCGCCCGCAACTCCGCCCCATAGGTGAGCGTCAACCCGGCGCGCCAGATCGCCAGCGGTTCGCCCGTGCATTCCATTGGCGCGGCGCTCCGCAGGAAGGTGAGCACCGCCGCGCGCGTGGCGGACACCACCCGCTCGCCAGCCGCCGGGTCGCGGCTCCAGGCGATCCGAATGGGCTGGCAGAAGCGCGCCCAGACGGACACGTCGGGCGCGTCGGCCCGCACCAGCCGCATCACGTCCGCAGTGCTCAGCACCGCGTATTTGGCGACCAGCCCGCCAAAGGAAATCGGAAAGACGTTCGGCGGCACCGACCGGTTCGCCTCCGCCAGAACCCGCGATCGGTAGGCGTCGCGATAGCTGTCGATCAGCAGGTAGAAATCCAGCATCTCGCCCGCCAGCCGGCCGGTCCTCAGCGTCGATCCGTAATAGACCACCGCCGACGCGCCGCCGTGATGCGCCGCGATCTCCGCCGCCAGAGTCGCCACCGCTGCCGGAACCTCCCGCTCCGCCTCGATCGCCAGACTGGCACCGAGCGGATCGGGCGGGCTCACGCCGCCAGCCGGACGAACGACATGGGCGCGGTCGCCCGCAGGCGGATCGGCTGCCCGACCCGCGCCGTGAACACTTCTCCATCCAGGATGACGCGCGAGCGATCGCCGTCGATCTCCACCTCGTCGCTCGATCCAAGATGCACCCCGGCGAGCGGAGCGGAACCCAGCCGACCGCGACTGCCCGCGAAGAACAGGCGCAGCAGCGCCCCGATGGAGGAGTCCACCGCCAGCAACCGCATCCGCCCTCCGGACTGCTGCCCATCGTCCGCCGTCTGGATTGAGAGCAGCAGCCGTTCGAGCGTGGTGACGATCAGCAGCGAGAACACGCCCGACACAAAGCCGTCGCGCCGCAGTCGGACTCGGATGGGCTGCGGACGGGGAGGCAGGAACCGGCTGGACACCCGCACCACGATGGAGGCGAGCACGGCCAGCGCGGCCAGGGTGTGGCTGAGGCCGTTGGGCAGGCCCAGGGGATAGATCGACCGGCGGCAGAACAGGATCGTGTCCGCCAGCCCCGCGCCGCCCAGGAACATCCCCACCGTGGGCGTGCCGGACGCGCCGGCCGACAGCGCGATCAGTTCGCGCTCGACCAGATGGTCGGCCAGTCCGCCGCGCGCGATGTCCAAAATGCGGCCCAGGGCCACGATGGGATCGCCCACGGCCCCCAGATCGAGCGCGATCAGGTTGGTCTTGCCGTTCGGCAGCACGGCCACCGGCGGCGGGTCCTGGAAAAAGGCGCCGTTGTGCATGGCGGTCAGAGTCGCCTGGACCGTCCCGTCGCCGCCGTTCACTACCAGGATGCGCGGGCGCACCTGGGCGATGCTGGTCAGCGCGTCGCCCACCTGCCCGACCTCATCCACCTCGTAATGGAAGACGTCGTGGTGGTCCTGGCAGAAGCGCCGCACGCGCGGCAGGAGCAGGCGGTTGCCCGTGGACTGCGGATTGGACAGGAGCGCGATGCTCACCACGGGCGACGGTCCGTCACACGGGGTTTCGCACAGGCCCGATCGACAGCCCCTGCTTGTACAGCAACCGGACCGGCACGACGCGCGGGCCGTCGCCGACCCGCACCGCCACGCGGCTGAGCGGAGGCTTGCGCCCGGTGATCGCGTCGCCCAGCGACACGTCGGGATTGCCCGTCACGCCGCCACCGTCGCTCGTCTCCGCGCGGTTGTCGCCGTCGATATCGTGCAACACGGACACGACATAGCCGCCGGATCGCGGCACGGGCACGCAGACGTCGATCTGGCCGCCAGCGCGCACCGGCACGACGATGCGGTCGATCTGCGACTGCTTGCCCAGATAGGTCCGAGGATTGGCGTCGTAGAGCTTCAACCGCAGCCGTCCCGTGGCCTGTTTGAAGCCCGACACCCGAACGATCAACGACGGCGCACCGGCCACGCAAGCCTGCGCGTCGGGCCCGACCGGCCGAGCCAGGGCGCCGCTGGCCATCGTCAAGCCGATCGCGCCGATCGCCACCGCGGCCGCCTTCGTCCCGTTCTTCATCATCCTCACCATCTCGGCCACCTTTTCCGTCTCGTCGTGGCGGCGCGCGCGCCTGCCTTGGTCACCGACAAGCTGGGTTGGCAATGCGGCGAAAACGTGGTGAGAGGGCGACGACTTTCGGGTGATCCGCTTGACCCTCCTCGACCGCTATTTGGCCCGGCTGATCGCCGTGCCTCTGTTTTCCACCCTCGTTGTCGCCGCCATGCTGCTGGTGCTCGAACGCATGCTGAAGCTGTTCGACTTCGTCGCGACGGAGGGCGGGCCGGTGGGCGTGGTGTGGCGGATGCTGGGCAACCTGCTGCCCGAATATCTGTCGTTGGGCATCCCGATCGGCCTGATGATCGGCATCCTGCTCGCCTTCCGGCGACTGGCCACCACGTCCGAGCTCGACGTGCTGCGCGGCGTGGGGCTGAGCTACACGCGCCTGCTGCGTGTGCCCTACGCCTTCGCGCTCGTGCTGGCGCTCGTGAACCTGGCGATTGTGGGGTTCGTGCAGCCGCAGGCGCGCTATGCCTACGAGGGACTGAAGTTCGATCTGCGATCCGGCGCGTTGGGCGCGTCTGTCAAGGTGGGCGAATTCAATCGGTTGGGCGACGGTCTGACCATCCGGATCGAACGCAGCATGGACAACGGCCAACAGCTTGGCGGGCTGTTCGTCCAGGCGCGGCCGCGCGCCGGCACCACGCTGACGGCCACCGCCAAGGGTGGAGAGTTCCTGCAGTCGGGCGACGCCGACACGGTGCTCCTTCGGCTGCGCGACGGCGTCCTGGTGCAGGAAGCGCCCAACCTGGCCGGTCCGCGGGTGCTGACCTTCGCGCAGCAGGACCTGCCTTTCCAATTGCCCCAGGTGGAGGCGTTCCGCGGGCGGGGCGAGGAGAACCGGGAATACACCCTGCCCGAACTCGTCCGACAGGGCACCGCAGGCGGGGCCGAAGAGCAGCGCCAGAGCCTCGCCAATCTGAATTTTCGTCTGGCGGAGGTCGCGATGATGCTGCTGCTGCCCCTCCTCGCCGTGGCGCTGGCGGTGCCGCCGAAGCGCTCGAACTCGGCCTTGGGCGTGTTTCTGTCGATCGTGTTCGTCGTCACCTATCACAAGGTGAACCAATATGCCGAGACCGTCGGCGCGCGGGGCGACGTGGATCCCGTGCTGGCGCTCTGGGGTCCGTTCGCGGCCTTCGCCGCGCTGATCGTCTGGATGTTCTGGACCTTGGCCTTTCGCGCCGGCGGACAGCCGATCGGGGCGCTGGAAAAGGCGTTCTCGTCCCTGGCCGATCTGGTCACCCGACCTTTCCGCCGGCGGGAGAGAGCGGCGTGAAACCCGGCTTCTTCCCCTCCCGCGCGCTGTCGCTGTACATGGCCCGGCTGTTCCTCACCCGGTCGGCGGCGGTCCTGGCGGGGCTGCTGCTGATCCTCCTGACGCTGGACCTGCTGGGACAAAGCGGCGAGATCCTGGCGACGCCGGGCAACGGGCAAGCCACGCTGCTCCATTACGCCGCACTCCGCGCGCCCGGCCTGGTCCAGACCTTCCTGCCCTTTTCGGTCCTGCTCGGCACGTTGATCATGCTGCTGCAGTTGAATGGCGGATCGGAGGTGGTGGCGATGAAGGCCGCGGGCCTGTCCGCGCATCAGATCCTGGCGCCCATGATCGCGTGCGGCGTCCTGGTGGCGGGGGTCAGCTTTGTCTTCGCGGAACGCGTCGCGGCACCGGCCGCCGCGCGGCTGAGCGCTTGGCAGGCGGTCGATTACGGGCCGGTCGTGCCGGCGACCGGCGCGCAATCGAACGTCTATGTGCGCGCGGGCGACGACATCCTCCGCGCCGGTACGGTTCTGGGTCAAGGCGTCGGCGCGAGTCTTCGGGATGTGACCGTATTCGAACGGAGCGACGGCACCCTGCGCCAGCTGATCCGCGCACCCACGGGCCGGTTCGGAGCGGACGGGGTGCTCACCCTGCCCGAAGCGCGCGCTTTTTCCGTCGCCGCGGCGACTCTGGCCGCGCCGCGGACCGTCCGCCTGGTCGGCCTGTCGCCGGACCAGTTCACGCTGGCCGACGTTGACCCCGACGCGCTGTCGGCCGGCGAACTCGCATCCGCTATCCGCGAACTGGAGGCGTCCGGCCGCCCCACCGCGCAGCTGAAGCCGAGCTGGTGGCACAAATTCTCCGCCCCGCTGTCGGCGGCGCTGATGCCCCTCTTGGCGGCCGTCGCCGGCTTCGGGCTGGCGCGGTCTGGCCAGCTGTTCGTGCGCGCAGTCGTCGGAATGGCGCTGGGCTTCGCCTATTTCGTCGCCGACAATTTCGCGCTCGCCATGGGCAATCTGGGCGCTTACCCGCCCTGGCTGGCGGCCTGGGGGCCGCTATTCCTGTTCCTGCTGATCGGCGAGACCGTGCTGATTCGCACCGAGGAATAGCGGCACGGCCCCGCCCCGCGCCGCGCCGGCACGGAACCGGCCGCATTCCTGCCGCATTGGACCGCCACCTGTGGACGGTTCCGCGTCCGTTCAGACCCTCGTGTCTAAAGCGGACGCGCAAGACTTGTACCCGCGGCGGGGCGACCCAATTTCGCACTGCTGCCCGACGTAAGGACGACCGCATGACGACCGACACCGCGCCCGACGCCCCGATCTGGAAGCGGTCACACTATCTGGATCGCATGGACCTGAACGGGCTGGTGCGCGCCTTCTTCCAATATCCCACCATCCTGACCTACCTGGCGTTGACGGTCCTGTTCGTGGGCGTCTTCGCGGCCTATCCGGCCACGCTGTTGCAGACGGTGGCGATCGTCGCGGTAGCGATCGTCGTCTACCCGCTGGTCTGGTATGTGCTGCACCGGTTCGTGCTGCACTCCACCTGGATGTACAAGGTGCCCTCGCTCGCCAAGACCTGGAAGCGCACGCACTATGATCACCACCAGGACCCCAACCACCTAGAGGTGCTGTTCGGATCGCTCTGGAACACCTTGCCCACCATCCTGATCGCGACCGCGCCGCTGGGCTGGTTTATCGGCGGGGTCGGCGGTGCGGCCGCCGGCGCGGCGGCCGGGATGCTGCTAACGGTCGCGAACGAGTTCGTGCACTGCATCCAGCATCTGGCGATCAAGCCGAAGAACGCGCTCCTCGTAAACATGAAGGCGCGTCACCTGGAGCACCATTATCACGACGAAACGGGCAATTTCGGCATTACCAGCTTCGCGGCCGACAAGCTGTTCCGCACTCATTATCAGCGCTCTGAGCGCAAGCGGCGCAGTCCCACGGTGTTCAACCTGGGCTACACCGAAGAGGTGGCCGAGCTTTATCCGTGGGTGAAGGAACTGTCCGGCGGCGTGGTCGCGACGGGGCCGACCCGCAAGCGCAACGCCGAGTGACCGCGCGGCCGTGACGGTGGAGGTTCGGGCCGTCGGGTCCCGCGCGGACCGGGCGGCTTTCCTGAAGGTCCGTCCCGAGCTTCGGGCCGGCGATCCGCACTGGGTCCGCCCTCTGGACCGCGAGGCGGCGGAGCTGATTGATCCCGAGAAGAACCCCTTTTTCGATCACGCGACGGTGGACCTGTTCGTGGCATGGCGCGACGGCCACCCGGTCGGCCGGATCAGCGCGCACACCGACGAACTGGCGCTCGCACAGCCCGCCGAGCAGGGGTTCGGACCCGGCACCGGCTTTTTCGGGCTTTTCGAGGCTGCCGACGCCGACGTGGCCGCCGCCCTGCTGAGCGCCGCGGAGGATCGGCTGCGCGAGCGGGGACTCCACCGCATCGTGGGACCGGTCAGCCTGTCGGTGTGGGAAGAGCCCGGCTTGCTGACGCAGGGACACGATCACTCGCCGACCGTGATGATGGGGCACGACCCCGCCTCCTATCGCGAGTGGATCGAGGTCGCCGACTATCGCCCGATCAAGCGCCTCTACACCTACGAACTCGACATCACCCACGATTTTCCCCCGCTCATCCAGCGGGTGATCCGCTCTGGCGAGAAGAACGAGCGCATCCGCGTCCGAACCGTCGACAAGAGCCGGTTCGACGCGGAAGCGCGCACGATCCTCGACATCCTGAACGACGGGTGGAGCGGCAATTGGGGGTTCGTCCCGATTACGGATCGAGAGATCGAGGTAACCGGTCGTAAGCTGAAGCCGCTGGTGTTCGAGGACCTGATCCGCATCGCGGAATATGACGGCGAACCCGTCGCGTTCATGATGACATTGCCAGATCTGAACGAGGCGGTGAAACCGCTGCGCGGGTCGCTGTTCCCCTTCGGCTGGGCGCGGCTGCTCCTCTGGCTGCGCCGTCCGCAGGTCCGCACGGTGCGCGTGCCGCTGATGGGTGTGGTCAAGCGGCTGCAGGGTGGGCGCCTGGCCAGCCAGATGGCCTTCATGCTGATCGAGCAGATCCGCCAGGCCTCGCTTGCGAACCACGGAGCGTCGCGCGGCGAGATCGGCTGGATCCTGGAGGACAATGACGGGATGGTGGCGATCGCCGACGCGTTGAACACCCGGCGCAACCGCACCTACACGCTCTACGACAAAATGCTGGCGTGACGGCGCGGCACATCGTCGTGCTGACCGGCGCGGGCGTGTCGGCGGAGTCGGGGCTCGCCACCTTCCGCGGTGCCGGGGGCCTGTGGGACGGCGAGCGGGTCGAGGACATCTGCACGCCGCGTGCGCTCGCCCGTGCGCCCGATCGGGTCCACGGGTTCTACGACGCAAGGCGGGCCGCCCTGGCGACCGTGCAGCCGAACGCCGCCCACCGCGCTCTGGCGCGGCTGGAACGCGAATGGGCGGGCACGGTCACGCTGATCACTCAGAATGTGGACGACCTGCATGCGCGGGCCGGCAGCGAGCGGATGATCCCGATGCACGGTGCCTTGCGGTCGGCGCTCTGCGCGCATTGTGGAGAGCGCCGGCGATGGAACGGGCCACTGCCGGCCGGCCTGTCATGTTCGTCCTGCCGGACAGGGACCTTGCGACCCGATGTCGTGTTCTTCGGCGAGATGCCGCACCGGATGGACGAGATCGGTGCCGCGCTGGATCGGTGCGATCTGTTCGCCGCCATCGGCACGTCCGCCAACGTCTATCCGGCGGCGGACTTCGTCCGCGTCGCCGCCGCGGCCGGTGCGCGGACGATCGAGTTCAACCTGGATGCGACACCGGCCACCACCGCGTTCGACGAACATCGGCGCGGCCCGGCGACCGAGCAGGTGCCCCGCTGGATCGACGAGCTGCTGGCCGGGGACCCGACACCCGCGGCGTCCCCCTAGGCGTCGGCCAGTTCCACCCAGGCGGGCGCGTGGTCGCTCGCTTTCTCCTGTCCGCGCACCGCCTTGTCCACTCCGGCTTCGATCAGGCGGTCGGCGGCGGAAGGGCTGAGCAACAGGTGGTCGATGCGGAACCCCGCGTCGCGCGCCCAGGCACCGGCCTGATAATCCCAGAAGGTCCACGGGCCGCCGCCGGGGTGTCGCACCTCCAGCGCATCCGTCCACCCTTGCGCCAAGAGGGCGCGATAGCGGTGCCGCGACGCCGGCTGGGTCAGGGCGTCGCCGGCCATCGCCCGAACGGAGAAGGTGTCGGCGTCCGTCGGGATCACGTTGTAGTCGCCGGCCAGGACGACGGGCCACTCCTGAGACAGCAGGGTCGCGGCATGGGTGGCGAGCCGGTCCATCCAGGCGAGCTTGTAATCGTACTTCGGCCCGGGCTGCGGATTGCCGTTCGGCAGGTAGATCGACGCCACGATCAGTCCGCCGACCTCCGCCTCCAGATATCGGGCCTGTTCGTCGGTCGGATCACCCGGCAGACCGCGCTGCCGCTCCACCGCGGACTCGCGCGACAGGATCGCCACCCCGTTAAAGCCCTTTTGTCCGTGCCACAGCGTCCGATAGCCGACTTGCGCGAACGCCTCCACGAACGCTTCGCCGTCCTCCGCCTTGACCTCTTGCAGGCAGGCGACGTCCGGCTGGCGGTCGGCCAGCCAGTCGAGCAGGCGGGGCAAACGGGCGCGGACGCCATTAATGTTGAAACTGGCGATCCGCATGTGGACGGCCCTAGCGTACGCGCGGCCGACTGTCAGCGGTCAGATGGCGAAGCTGGCACCGCAGCCACAGCCGGCGGCCGCGTTGGGGTTCGTCACCTGAAAGGACGACCCGCCGAGCGACTGGACGAAATCGACGGTGCTGCCGCGCACCAGATCCAGGCTGATGGGATCGACGACCAGCGACGCTCCATGCGCGTCGACGCGGACATCCTCGGCGTCCACAGCGTCCGCCATCGCGAACCGATATTGGAACCCCGAGCACCCCCCGCCCTCGACCGAGAGGCGCAGCACCGCGTCGCGACCCTGACGCGCCGCGATGGCGGAGACGCGACCCGCGGCGGATTGGGAGAGTTGGAGAGGTTCGGCCATAGCCGGATTGAAATGGGGCGGCGGACCCGCCCCGACAAGCCGCGCCTTATTCGTCGCCGCTCTCGTCCGGGCCGCCGAGCGCCAGCTGAGTGCCGCGCGGCGCATCCTTCAGCGCGACCATATAGTCAGAGGATGCGAGGAACGGCAGCGGGTTGACCGGCACGCCGGCGATCCGAACCTCATAATGCAGGTGGCTGCCGGTCGAACGGCCGGTCGAACCCATATAGCCGATCAGCTGACCCTTGGTGACCCGATCGCCGGGGCTGATCGCCAGCCGGCTCATATGGCCGTAGCGAGTCTCCAGCCCGCGCCCGTGGTTCAGTTCGACGAGATTGCCATAGCCATTCATCCAACCGGCGTGCTCTGCCACTCCATCGGCCGTGGCGTAGATGGGGGTGCCGATCGGGCCGGGAATGTCGATGCCGGCATGACGCCGCGCGCGGCCGGTGAAGGGATCCGACCGCATCCCAAAGGAAGACGACAGCTGGATCGAATCGACCGGCTTCTGGCTGGGGATCGACGCGACGCCGGCCGTGCCCTCGTCCGTCATGCGCCAGCTGTTGAACAGCGACCGGAACTGCGGATCGCCCGCCGTCTCCGCCGCACCCGTCGCCACCACGCTGGCGGCCGCGGCCTCTGCTTCCGCCGCCTGGGCAGCGCCTGCGCCGAAGGTGGCGACACAGGCCAGAGTCGAGGTCAGGGCCAGCCGGGCGAAGGACGAAGGCGTCAAGGGCGTTCTCCAGAAACTTTTGCGTCAGGCGGAACCGCCGACCTCCGGGCTCGTTGGCCCCTCATCGCGGTGTCTGACATTCGGTGTGTCGGAGAGTTGGCGTGGCATCAACAAAGACTGGTTAACAGCGCGGCGGCGCGTTCGCGTGGCGGGATGAGTTGATCCTGCCGAGCGATAAACCTCCCTTGGACTAGGGTGCGACGGCCCGATCCGACCCGAAGCGCTCGCGCCACACACCCGCCACGGTCTGCCGAGCGGCGAGCAGGTCCGCGGCCAGCATCTCCCACGTCTGTCGTTCGCATGCGCGCGCCGTGCGGTGTGCTGCCGCGGTCGAGAGGGTTCGGCCGTCGGGCGCGGTCAGTCGAAGCAGAAACAGCGCGTCGCCGAGGAGCCGGAGCGCCGGCGCCAACGCCGGTGGCAAATGGCCGCGGGCGATCAAGGCCGTCAGCGCTGTCGGCAGATGCGGGTCGAGGCCGTCACCGCTGACAAGCTGGCTGGCGTGGATCAGGAACTCCAGGTCCACCAGGCCACCCGGCAGCAGCTTCAGGTCCAGCGGTCCGCGTGGCGGCTTGGCCGAGTCGATCCGCGCCCGCATCGCGGCCGCATCGGCCCAGATGCTGTCGGCGGCGACCCGCTTGCGGGCGATCGCCGTCAGCGCGTCCGCCGCCGCCGCGCGATCCGCCGGGGCGGCATCGATCACCCGCGCGCGCGCGAACGACATGCGTTCCCAGGTCCAGGCGCTGTCCAGGCCGTAGCGTAGGAATGCGTCGATCGCGATCACCAGCGGCCCCTGCTCGCCCGACGGTCGCAGGCGCACGTCGACATCGTAGAGCGGTCCCATCGCGGTGGGGACGGACAAGGCGGCGATCACCCGCTGGGCGAACCGATTCCAATAGATGGTGGCGTCGTGGCGCACTGGTCCGTCCGAACGCGCGCCCGGCGGACTGGAATGCAAAAACACCAGGTCCAGGTCGGACGCGTGAGTCAGCGCGCGGCCGCCCAGCCGCCCGAGCGCGAGGACCACCAAGCCACCGTCGATCCGGCCGTTGCGCGCTTCGAAGTCCCGCGCGGTCACCGCTACGGCGGTCTGCACGGCCGCCTCCGCCGCGGCGGCGTAGCCCGCTGACAGGATGTCCGGGGCGCGGCTTCCCGTCACCGCCTGCACGCCGAGTGTGAAGCGCTCCTCGCCCACCCAGTGCCGCAAGCGGTCGAGCGCGACCTCGTGGGGCAGCGGGTCCGCCAGTCGCCGCCACCGATCGGACAGGCTGGTCGCGTCCGCCGGCTCGTCGAAGGCGCTGGCGTCCAGCAGCCGATCGAGCAGGTTGGGCCGGTCGGCGAGCATGTCGGCCAGCGCCGGCGCGGCGGCCATCAGGTCGACAAGAGTACGCGCCAGCTCTGGATTGGCACCCAGCAGGCGCAACAGCTCCACCGCGCTCGGCAAACGGCGCAGCAGGTCGTCGAATCGGTGCAGCGCCGACAGCGGGTCCGCCGCGTCGCCGAAGCGCGAGGCGAGCAGCGGCAACACCGCCTCCAGCGCCGACTGCGCGGCACCGGACCGCAGCGCCGGCATGCCCGCCGCGCGCCAGGCCGCGACCTGCCGGGCGGCCGCCGCCGGGTCCGCGAAGCCGACACGGGCCAGTTCCGCCTTCAGCGGCTCGTCGGCGAAGGGAAGTCTGGCGTCCGGCCGCTTGTCCAGTTCGGCGAAATGGGCCGACACGTCGCGGACCGCCGGGCGCAGACTGGCCAGCAGAGCCTCGCCGTCCGGTCGACCATCCAGCCTGCCCACCGCGTCCAGCGCCGCCCGATCGGCGGGCAGGCTGTGGGTCTGACGATCGTCGATCATCTGCAGGCGGTGTTCCACCGTGCGCAGCCGGCGATAGGCGGCGGACAGCCGGGCCGCGACGGGCTGTTCGAGGCGCTGTGCCGCGACGAGGCGGTCGAGCGCCAACAGCAGGTTCGGTTCGCGCAGGGACGGATCGCGGCCGCCATGGATCAGCTGATGGGCCTGGACGAAGAACTCCACCTCCCGAATGCCGCCGCACCCCCGCTTCAGATCGCCGCCCGGTGCCGCGGTGTCGCCGACCCCAGCCGCGCCGCGGATTCGGGCCGCCATGTCCACGAGTTCCGCGGCCGCGCCGAAATCCAGCGACCGACGCCACACGAACGGCTCGATGTCCTTCAGGAAGCGCTCGCCCAGATCGAGGTCGCCCGCCGCCACGCGGGCCCGAACCATGGCCGCGCGTTCCCACGGCAAGGCGGCGGCCTCGTAATGCGCCACCGCGCCGTCGATCGGCACCGCGGGCGGCGACACCTCTGGCGAGGGGCGCAGGCGCAGGTCGACGCGGAACACATAGCCGTCGCCGTCACGCGCCTGCAGCAGGTCGACCCAGGCCCGCGCGATCCGCTCCGCCGACTGCCGGGGATCGTCGCGCGGCCGGCGCGGGACCCGATCGGGATCGTAGAGGAGGATCGGGTCGATGTCGGACGAGTAGTTGAGTTCGCGCCCGCCGTGCTTGCCCAGCGCCAGGACGCAAAAGCCGGGCACCCGCTCCGCGTCCCAGCCGGGCACCGCCTGCCGCACCGCCTGCGTCAGCGCGCGCTCGCTCGCCTCGTCGGCGAAGGCCGACAGCTGCGCCACCACGCGGTCGAACGGCCATTCCTCCGAGAGATCGGCCAGGGCGACCGCCAGCGCCAGGCGCGTCCGGCGCACCCGCAGGTCCGCCCGGACGGATCGTTCCGCCTCAGGCTCCAGCGCCAAGGCGACCGCCGCGTCCGCACCGCCCGCGCGGAACGCGTCCCCGATTGCCGGAAAACGCGCCAGGCACGCGGTCAGGAAGGGACTGTCCGACAGCCGACGCACCGCGTCGTCGCGGACCGTGAAGCTCATCGAGCCCACTGGATCTTGAGCAATCCGCCCGAGCGACGGATCACGGGACGCGTCCGCTCAGCGCTCTCCGGCCAACTGGGCCACATCGGCCATGATCGTGTCGACCGGCGCCTGTCCGTTCGGGTTGGGATCGGCGGCGTCGCGGCGGCCACCCATGGCGTCGCCGCTCATCAGCAATTCCAGGGCCGCGCGCCCTCGGGCGACGCGACTCTTGATCGTGCCGACCGCCACGCCGCAGATCGCGGCCGCCTCTTCATAAGCGAAGCCGCCGGCACCGACCAGGACCAGGGCTTCGCGCTGGGCGGCCGGCAGACATTGAAGACCACGCTGCACGTCGGCGAGCTGGATGTGCTTGTCCTGCGAGGCCGGCGCGGCCAGCACGCGTTCGGCCACCAGGTCGTCCCAATCGCCCTTGAAGCGCGCGCGCCGCACCTGGCTGAGGAACAGGTTGCGCAGGATGATGAAGGTCCAGGCGCGCATGTTGGTCCCGGCCTGGTAGCGCTTGCGCGCCGTCCACGCCTTGAGCAGCGTTTCCTGCACCAAGTCGTCCGCATTCTCGCGGTTCCCGGCGAGAGACCGGCCGAATGCGCGCAGGTGCGGGATGACCAGGGCGAGCTGAGCCTTGAACTCGTCGTCCGGCAGCGTTTCGATCGGCTTGCCGTCCGCGTCGCGTCGCACGGTGGATGTCTGGGCCAATGCGGTCCTCGCTAAACGTCTGGAACAGGGCCCTTCGATGGGCGAAGCCACAATATAGGGACGCGGTGTGACAGCCGGAAGACCCGGTGTCCGACGCTTCCGATCAGCTGGCGGTGACCGCGCCGGTCACCCAGACGATCGTCATGGCGGCGACGATCAGCAGCATGGAGGCGATCAGCACCCAGCGCACCACCCCCTCCTTGCTGGCGCCGCGGGTCTGGGTGGGGCTGACATGGGCCTGTCCGTCGGCGTCGTGCGAAACGGGCGGCGACTGGTTCGGGCGATCGTCGGTCATGGTCGATGGGATCCTTGGATGGCGCGATCAGGCGGGAACGGTCTGGGCGTGGAAGAACAGGGCCTGGCTGATCGCGGCCTTCACGGTCGAACGCTGAAACGGCTTAGTGATCAGGAAAGCCGGTTCGGGCCGCTCCCCGGTCAGCAGGCGCTCGGGAAACGCCGTGATGAAGATCACCGGGACATGGAACTCCTTTAGGATATCCGCCACAGCGTCGATGCCGCTCGAATCGTCGGCCAGCTGGATGTCGGCCAGGATCAGGCCGGGGCGGCGCTCGGACGCCATCGCGACGGCCTCGTCCCGGGTGACCGCGATGCCGGTGACGTCGTGGTTGAGGTCCCGCACGATCGTCTCGATGTCCATCGCGATGATCGGCTCGTCCTCGATGATCAGCACCTCGGACTGGGTCTGCCGCTCGATCTCGGCCAGCGCGTCCTCGGTGTGGCGCGCCACGGACGCGGCGTCGATGCCCAGGATCGTCGCGGTCTGGTCCGGGTCGAAGCCTTCCATCGCGGTCAGCAACAGGCACTGGCGGTCCAGCGGGGTCACGCGCGACAGCCGCGCGCCCGCGATCGCCTCGTCCGACGAGTCGTCGCCGGTGTCGGCCGCGATCCCGGAGGTCGCGTCGTGTTCGCGCAGTGCGGAGGCCGACCAGATCTGGTGGAACATCGCATACAGGCCGACCCGGGCGTCCACGCCGCTCGGAAACTCGTCGGGTGCGGCGACCACCGTCTCCAGCGTCGCGCGCACATAGTCGTCGCCCGCACGCTGGGTGCCGGTCAGCGCGCGGGCATAGCGGCGGAGGAACGGAAGGTGGGGTCGAAGTGTGTCGCCCAGTGACATGATCGTCTGTGTCCCGGATGGAGGGCGGGCCGGACCGCCCACCAGATGTGAGCGACACCGCTAGGGCGGTCGGGGCGAACAGGTCAAGGGCACGCGGGGCGACCGATCCGCCGCCCCCCGGGTGGAACCCTACCGCCGCCGAGCGGTTGGCCGAACAGCGTGCGATCCAGTCGTCTTGCGGGGACCCGCGACGGCGGACCGACACCATCCGAGCGAACAAGGACGAGCATTGAGCAGCGGACCGCCCGACGACACTCCGAAGCCCGGCCAAGCCGCGGCCGACGCGGTTCGTGACGGTGGAAAGCGCGGACGCGAGGCTGGATCGGCCCCCGTTCCTTCCCCTCGCAACGACGGTGTCGGACAAGTGCTGCGCGACGCCTATCGCGACGCGCTGGACGAAGGCGTCCCGTCCGACATGCTGGACCTTTTGCGCAAACTGGATTGAGGAACATCGTGGCGTCGTCACCCGCCACCGTGGACGGCGGGACAGGCAGCGGATCGGCGGGCCGGATGCGGTCGATCCGACTGTCCACCGGCGTGAAGGTGTTCCTGATCCTGGGCGCGATGCTGCTGCCGCTTTCGATGATCTCGCTTCTCGCCTCCGCTTCGACCGGGCGAACGGCGGTGGCCGACCGGGTCGGACGTCTCTCGGTCGAATTGGAGTCGGTCGCCGCGCGCTTGCGCCGCAACCTGGTCGAGGATCAGGCGACCGTCGCCGCCTCTGCCTCCGCGCAAGCGGTGGCGCCTCCCGCCCGCGGCGATGCGCTGTGCCGGCAGGCGACGGAGATCGTGCGCACCCGCCACCGGGGCGTGTCCGGTTTCGCGATCGCCGATGGCACTGGCACGATCGTGTGCGCTTTCGACTGGCACTGGCTGGTGCCGACCCCGAACGGAACGAACCTGACCGCCCAGGTCTCCGACACTCAGCTGTTGCTCAGTCGTCGGACGGAGAATGGCTGGATCACCGCGCTGCGCTACCCCACGGCCGAGATCCAGCGGCTGAGCGATCCCGTACAGCTCGATGGGCGCTACGTCCTCGCGCTGGAAGGGCCGAGCGGGTCCATGACCCTGCACGATCGGCTGGGATCCAACGTGCGCTTCTTCGGCGTCAGTTCGATGACCACCGCGCTGCCCGGCTTCGACCTGGCGCTGACGGCCACCGTTCCCGATCTGCCGCCCACGACCGCTCAATGGATCGCCATCGGCCTGCCGATCCTGATGACGGTCGGGTCCGCCCTGATCGGCTGGCTGCTCGTCCATCGGCTGTTCACGCGACAGCTCGGTTTCCTCACCCGCCAGGTCGAAGCCTATCGACCCGGCACGCTGATCACGCTGGGCGACGAGAACCGGACGGGGGCGAGCGAGGTCGAGGCCCTTGGGCTGGGCCTGCGCGATCTGTCGGCTCTGGTCGCGCGATCGATCCACGAGGTCGAGGCGGGGCTGACGCGACAAACGGCGCTGACCCGGGAGGTTCACCACAGGGTCAAGAACAACCTTCAGGTGATCGCCAGCCTGATCAGCTTGCATTCGCGCGCCGCGGAGGACCCCGGCGCGCAGGACGCCTATCGTTCCATTCAGCGGCGGGTGGACGCGCTTTCCGTGGTGCATCGCAACCATTTCGCCGGCACGGAGATCACGTCGGGCGTCAGCCTGTCCGCGCTGATCAGCGAGCTGGCGAACGGGCTGCAACTCTCATCGGACGAAGGGGCGGGTGAACTGGCGATCCGTCTGTCCCTGGTCCCGGCCTTCGTGACGCAGGACGTGGCGATGTCGGTGGCCTTCATCGTCACGGAACTGGCGGAACTCGCCATCGTGTGCGGGGAGCGATCCCAGACGCTGACCGTCACCTTGCAGGCGGTGGGTCCTTCATCGGTCCGGCTGACCCTGGCGGCACCCGCCTTCGTCGGATCCGACGCGCTGACCAGCCAGCTGGACATGCGTTATGGCCGGGTGCTGACGGGACTCTCCCGTCAGCTGCGATCCCCGCTGGAACATGACGACGGCGGCGGCACCTTCCGGATCGACGTGCCCTGCCTCACCGGGTCGGAACCAGCGGCCAAGGTGCCGGGTTGAACGGTTTCCATGTCACGGAAGGATAGTTCATGCGCAAGATCATCTCCCTCGTCCTGCTGACCGGCCTGCCGCTGCTGGCGGCGTGCAACACGGTCGCGGGTGCCGGCGAGGACCTGCAATCCGCCGGAAGTGCCGTCGAAGACGCCGCGGACTGACCCTGGCCTAGGACGTGGCGGCGCGCTCGGATCGCCGGGCGCGCCGCTCTCCGAACCACATGACGATCAGGGTGCCTTCGTACAAAACGATCAGCGGCCCTGCGAGCATGAGCTGTGAGAGCACGTCCGGCGGCGTCGCGATGGCGGCCACGACAACCGACAGCACGATGGCATAGCGACGGCTGCCGGCAAGCTGCGCGCGACTGACGAGCCCCGCCAGTTCCATGAGTAGAAGCAGGACCGGCAGCAGAAACGCGATTCCGAACGCCATCAGGAACGTCATCACCATGCCCAGATAGCCGTTCACCTCCGGCAACGCCTCCTGCTGCAACCCTCCGACCGGGCCATCGAAGCTGAGGAGGAAATGGAAGGCGGTGGGCATCACCACGAAATAGGCCAGCGAGGCTCCGGCCCCGAACAGAAGAGGGGTCGAGAGCAGGAACGGCAGAAACGCGCGCTTTTCCTTCCGATAAAGTCCGGGTGCCACGAATCGCCAAAGCTGTGTCGCGATGATCGGAAAGGCCAGGAACATGGCGGCGAACAGCGCCACTTTCACCTGCACGAAAAAGGCACCGTAGACTTCCGTGAACACCAGTCGCCCCTCCCCCACCGGGAACGCCTGCGCCAACGGTCGCACCAGGATGCCGAAGATTGGCTGGGCGAAAGTATAACAGACGAAGAACAGCACCACGATCGCCATGACGGAAAACAGCAGGCGGCGGCGTAGCTCGACCAGATGGTCGAGCAATGGCGCGCGCGAGTTGTCGAGGTCGCTCATGGGGCGGCGGGCGACGGGGCGGCGGGAGTCTCGGCCGAAGCCGGCCCGTCCTCCTCGCTCAAGTCACCGTCGACCGGGGCAGTGGCGTCCGTGTCGGGCGGCGAGGCGAACAGGTCGCCAGTCGGCGGATGATCCTTCAGGATGCGATCGTTGTGGGCGGCCCACTGTTTTTCCATGTCCTCAAGCTCGGCTTCGCGCGCCATGGTCTCCAGCCCGGCCTTGAAATGACCGGTCATCGCGCGCGCCTTGGCGACCCACTTGCCGACGCTGTTGAGCACGCGCGGCAGGTCCTTCGGACCGATGACGAGCAACGCCACCACCGCGATCAGCAGCAGTTCGGACGAGCCGATATCAAACATGTGCGGAGCCGCCAGTCGAGCGTTAGATCAGGGGCGCGGTTCGCCTTCCGGCTGAACCGAGGTCTTCTCGGTCGTGGAGACCGGCTGGCCCCCGACTTCGATCCGCCGGGGCGGCAGATCGGCCTCGTCCTCTTCGGCCATCCCCTTCTTGAAGCTTTTCAGCCCGCTGGCGACATCGCCCATCATGTCGGAAAAGCGACCTTTCCCGAACAGCAGCAGGATCACGATTCCCACCACCAACCAGTGCCACAGACTGAGGCCACCCATCTGAATTCTCCTTTGAACGCCCACGCAACATAGGCCCATCCGCGCGCCTTTGCCAGCAAGGGTGCGCGCACGGACCGATCAGGCCAGCGCTGCCGCCATCAGCCGATCGCGCCTGTCCACCGCCTCGCGGCCGATCGCGGCCAGATCGCGACCCTCCACCCGCACCACGGAGGCCATCGCGCAGTCCAGCCGCTCGACCGCCTTCGCGGTCGCTGGCGGCAGCGCGTCGACGGTCTCCGCCATCTCCTCATAGCGGCCCCAGCAGTTCAGGGCGGCGTCGCAGCCGGCGGCGACGACCGCACAGGCCAGCTCGTCCGGGCGGCCGCGCAACGCCTTCATGTCCAGGTCGTCGGACATCAGGAATCCGTCGAACCCGATCCGTTCGCGCACCACGGTGCCCAGAACCTCGGACGACGTGCTGGCCGGACGCTCCGCATCCCAAGCGGTGAAGATCACATGCCCGGTCATGCCCATCGGCGCGTCCGCCAGCGCCCGGAACGGCTCCAGATCGGCCGAGAGGTCGTCCTCCGGCGCGTCGACGACGGGCAGGTCGTGGTGGCTGTCGACGCTCGCCCGCCCCTGGCCCGGCATGTGCTTGATCACGCCCACCATTCCGGCCTCGGCCAGCCCGTCCAGCACCGCGCGGCCGAGCGCGCTCACGGCGAGCGGATCGCCCGCAAAGGCGCGGTCGCCGATGGCCCGGTGCGCGCCCGGCTGCGGCACGTCGAGCAACGGCAGACAGTCCACGGTGATACCGACCTCGGCCAGGTCGGCACCCATCGCGGTGGCGTTCGCCCGCGCCGCCTCGATCGCGACGGACGGGCTGACGCTCCATAGGTCGCCGAAACGCGCGGGCGGGGGATAGTCGCGCCAATGGGGCGGCCGCATCCGCTGCACCCGCCCCCCTTCCTGATCGATCAGGATTGGCAGGTCCGCGCGCCCGGTTAGCGCGCGCAGCTCGTCCGTCAGCGCGCGGAGCTGCGGGCGGTCCGCGATGTTGCGGCCGAACAGGATCACTCCCATCGGCTCCGCCCGACGGAAGAGGGCGGCTTCGTCGGCGGTGACCGTCAGCCCCGACAGGCTGAGTATGGCGGGCGTCACCGGCGGGTTAGCGAACGGCGAAGCAGCCGGCGCCGGCGGACTGGAGCGACCGGCACACCGCCCGCCCCGCCGCCGCGTCCGCCACCGCGGCACGCAGGCGGAACACGGTCTTGCCCCCGGCGCGCACCTCTTCGACGGTGTGCGTCAGGCCTGCGAGCGACCCCTGCCCCTTCGCCAGCTTGGACCACTGCGTCTCCGCGGACGCGCGGTCCGCAAAGGCGCCGAGTTGCACCGCGGAACCGGACCGCGCCATCGGGGCGGGCACCGACGCCGGCACGGGCGATGCGGAATCGAGGGCGCGCGTGGCCGGCGGGGTCGCCGCGTCCGCGCGGGGGGCCGTGCCTGCGGCGATGCGACCGCGCGCTTCCTGACCGTCGCTGGTCGCCAGCATCGCCTCCGATTCGTTGCCGACGTTCATGCCGTCGTCGCCCTCGGCGCGGGTCTTGTAGGGTTCGGCCGGGGCGGCGATCAGCGAGCCATCGCCCACACCGGCTCCGTCGCGCTGCGCGTACCAGATGCCGCCGATCACCAGCAGGACGAAGGCCAGTCCGCCCAGCACGGCCAGGACGATGCCCCAGCTTCGCCGCTGCCGCTCGTCGTAATCGGCCGCCGTCTCCAGCCAGGGCAGCCGGTCGCCGCCGCCCAACTCCAGTTCGCTGCTGTTGGTCACCACGTCACATCTCCCAGGCGGGTTCGACCCCGATCAGGGCCAGGCCGTTGCGCAGAACCTGCCCCAGCGCCGCGGCAAGATAAAGCCGTGCCGCCGTCAGCTCCCGATCGTCGGGCTGCAGGACCCGCAGCTCCGGACGCTCGTTGCCCAGCGTCCAGAAGCCATGAAAAGCCGATGCGAGATCAGCGAGATAGAAGGCGATCCTGTGCGGCTCTCCCGCTTGAGCGGCCGCCAGCACCACGCGCGGGAACTGCGCCGCCACCCGCACCAGCTCCCAGTCCTCGGCGACCAGTTTGTCCAGGGTGTGCCCGTCCGGCACAAGCCCGTCTTCGGCCGCGCGCCGCAGCAGCGACTGGACGCGGGCGTGGGCGTACTGGACGTAGAACACGGGATTGTCGCGTGACTGCTCCACCACCTTGGCGAAGTCGAAGTCCATCGGAGCGTCGGCCTTGCGCGTCAGCATGGAAAAGCGGACCGGCCCCGGGCCGACTTCGTCCACCACCTCCGCCAGCGTGACGAAGCTGCCCGACCGCTTGGACATCTTCACCGGCTCGCCGTCGCGCAGCAGCCGCACCATCTGGATCAGCTTGACGTCCAGCGGCACGCGCCCGCCCGTCAGGGCGTCGACCGCGCCGGTG
This sequence comes from Sphingomonadaceae bacterium, assembly GCA_965261015.1. Taxonomy (GTDB): domain Bacteria; phylum Pseudomonadota; class Alphaproteobacteria; order Sphingomonadales; family Sphingomonadaceae; genus CBDHCC01. Next base: position 980,281 of record CBDHCC010000001.1, on the reverse strand, counting down.
ATCCGCCGCACCGTGCCGCCGTGGTCCGCGCCCCAGATGTCGATCAGCGCGTCGGCCCCGTCCGCCTTGGCGTAGTGGTTCGCCATGTCGATGCCGAAATAGGTCCAGCTGCCGTCCGACTTGCGGATCGGCCGATCCTGGTCGTCGCCGAAGCGCGTGGAGCGGAACAGCGGCAAGGTGACCGCCTGCCAGTCGTCGTCCACCTGCCCCTTGGGCGGCTCCATCTGGCCGTCATAGACCAGATCGCGCTCCCGCAGCGCCGCCTCCGCCGCCTGCGGCTTGCCCGCCGCCAACAGCGCGGCTTCGGACGTGAACACGTCGTGTCGGATGCCGAGCGTCGCCAGGTCGGACCGGATCAGGTCCAGCATCGCCGCGACCGCGCGCTCCCGGAACACGGCCAGCCAGTCCGCGTCCGGCGCGGTGCGATAGCGGTTCCCGAATTCGGCCGCCAGCGACTGACCCACCGGGATCAGATAATCGCCCGGATAGAGTCCGTCGGGGATGGCCCCGACGTCGTCGCCCAGCGCCTCCCGATAGCGCAGGTGCACCGACCTGGCGAGCACATCCACCTGCGCCCCGGCGTCGTTCACATAGTATTCCCGGATCACCCGATGGCCGGTGAACTCCAACAAGGTGGCGAGCGCGTCGCCCACCACCGCGCCCCGGCAATGGCCCATGTGCATCGGGCCGGTCGGGTTGGCGGACACATATTCGATGTTGACCGTCCGGCCCGCGCCCGCGTCGGACCGGCCATAGAGCGGTCCCGCGCTGTGGATCGTCGCCAGCTCGTCCGCCCAGACGTCCTTATCGAGCACCAGATTGAGAAAGCCGGGTCCCGCGATGGACACCGCGCGCACCCCCTCGGCCCCCTCCAGCTCTCGCCCGAGCGCCGCCGCGATGTCGCGCGGCGCGCGGCCGGCGGGCTTTGCCAGCACCAGTGCGGCGTTCGTCGCCAGGTCGCCGTGCGACGGATCGCGCGGCGGCTCCACCGTGACGGCAGCGCGCGACAGGCCGGCGGGCAGCGCGCCCGACCTTTCGAGCGTATCGAGCGCGCGGTGGACGGCATCGGAAAAGCGGACGGTGAGCGACATGGACGCGGGCCTTAGCGGACGGGCGGGCAGGTGTCATGCCGCGTCGCCCGGCGGGAGTGCCCCGTCACAGCTCCATCGGCAGGGCGATCGGCCCCAGGTGGCGGCGATAGGCCGCGACGGCGAAGCGGTCCGTCATCCCCGCGATATAGTCCGCGATGTGCCGAGCGCGCGCGGGTTCCGGGTCGGGCAGCCGTGCGGCCCACTCCACCCCCATCAGGTCGGGCCGCGATCGAAAGGCGTCGAACAGCCCAGCCACGATCCGCGCGGCCAGCCCCGCCATCTCCCGCTGCTGCGGATGGTGGTAGAGGTGGGCGTACATGAACCGCTTCAGCTCGCGCTCCGCGCTCGCCATCCCGGGCGAAAAGCCGATCACCGGCCTGTCGAGCGCGTCGACGTCGCGGCGCGTCTCAAGGCCCAGCCGACGAGAGGCCTCCACGCTGGTTTCGAGCACGTCCGTCACCATCTGGCCGATCTGATCGCGGATCACCTCCGGCCATAGTCGGTCCGCCGGCAGGTCCGGGCGACGCTGGCGGACCCGATCCCAGCTGGCCCGGACCAGGGGCACCGACAACAGCTGATCGGCGGTCAGCAGGCCCGCGCGCAGCCCGTCGTCGATGTCGTGATTGTCATAGGCGATGTCGTCGGCGATGGCGGCGACCTGCGCTTCCAGGCTGGGCCAGTCCTCCAGCGCCAGCGGATAGGCCGCGTCCACCTGCTCCAGCGCCCAGCCCGGATCGGTGACCGGCCCGTTGTGCTTGGCCAACCCCTCCAGCGTCTCCCAGCACAAATTCAGCCCCGGCCAGTCGGGATAGGGCTGTTCCAGCTGAGTGACGGCCCGAAGGGTGTGGCCGTTATGGTCGAAGCCCCCCTGCCCGGCCAGCGCCCTGTCCAGGGCCTCTTCGCCCGCATGGCCGAAGGGCGGGTGACCCAGATCGTGCGCCAGGCAGACCGCTTCGGTCAGATCCTCGTTCAATCCCAGCGCACGCGCCATCGTGCGGCCCAGCTGCGCCACCTCAAGGCTGTGGGTCAGGCGCACGCGCACGTGGTCGCCGTCGGGCGCGACGAACACCTGCGTCTTGTGCCTCAGGCGGCGGAACGCGACGCTGTGCACGATCCGGTCGCGGTCGCGTGCGAAGCCGTCGCGCACGCCGCCGCGTCCGTCGGCGGGTTGGGGATGCAGGCGGCCGCGGCTGCGGTCCGGCCGCGCGGCGAACGCCGAGAAGGGGGTCACCGGGTCGGCAGCGGGTCGACGTCGCGGCCCTCGGGCGAGATCCAGACATACCCGTCCAGCCCGTCGACCCGCGCCTTGCCCTCGAAGGTCTTGGCCGCCGCCTCGGTGGCGAAGGGGCCGACGATCAGGCGGCGGGTCTTGCCGTAAGCGGCGGAAAAGCCGTCCAGCTTGGCGATCGAAGGGTGAGCCTTGCGCAGGCGGGCGAGGTCGAGCGCGAGCGCCTTGGTGTCGGAGCCGGTGGCGATCTGAAACCAGTAGCGCTCCGGAATCGCAGCCGGCTTCGGCTTGGCGTCCGTCGCCTTCGCCTTCGTGTTCGCGGCGGCGGACTTCGCGGTCGCGCGGCCGGCCGTGTCCGTCTTGGCCGTGCCGGTCTTGGCCGTGTCGCTCTTGGCCGTGTCGCTCTTGGCCGCATCAGCCTTGGTTGCGCGCGGAGTGGCGGTCGCGGATTGGACCGGCTTGGCCGGCGCGGGGGTCGGCGGGCCGAACGGGATCGTCGCCGGCCGGTCGACCTTGGCGGTCGCCACGCGGCGCGCGGCCGCTGGCTCCGCAGGTGCCGTGGGCGTGGGGGCCGGCGCTGGTGTCAATGTTGCCGGTGCCGGTGTCAGCGTCGCCGGTGCCGGGGTCGCGGTGTGGACGCTGCCCCGAAGCCGGGCCGGGGCGCGGGCTCGGCCGACGGCGCGGTCGCCGCCGGCGCGGTGGGGCCGGTCGGGTCCTCGGCCGGCAGGGCACCCGGCGGCAGCAGGGACTCCGGCGCGTCCGTCCGAACGCCCGCCAGCGGGACCGACGCGGCCGCGATCGGGGGACCGTCGGGCGTGATCACCTGATCGCCCGGCCGCAGGGCGGCGTCGGGATCGACCCGAACGATCGGGCTGGCAAGCGCCGACCCCGGTTCCGGCACCGAGGGCCGCAGCGCGTCGGCCACGGAGGCGATCACGACAGGCTGAGCCGCCGGGGCAGTGAGCGCCGGAGCAGCGTCGGGCGGCGGCGGGGCCGGCGTGGGCAGGGTCAGCTGGAAAGGAGTGGGCAGCGGCACGGGGCCGGTCGGGCGGACCGGCGCGGCCATGGCCACCCGGGTTCCGCCGCGAGCGGCCGACCGCGCCGTGCGCGTCGCCGTCCGCTGCCGGGCGGGAGCCGAGGGGCGGCTGAGCGCCTCTCGCACCGGCCGCCGCCCGGCCTGCCCACGGCCCAGCGCTCGCCCTTGCGGAATGAGGGCGCCGCCGCGACCGCGGTTGGTGGCATCGCGCGGCGGTGGCGAGGCCGCGCCGGTCCGAGCGCCGGACCCTGCCGTGGCGGAGGCGTAGCGCTCACCCGGCGCGGGCATGTCCCCGAAATGCACGGCGCGCGCGCGCTCGGCCGGGTTGAGCGTCGGCAGGCGCGCGAAGAAGCGCTCGAACAAACCCGCCACCCCGGGCGACATCCGGGCCTGCGCGATCGCGCGCGCGCCCGCCACATCGCCGTCCATCGCCAGCACGAAGGCGCGGGCGCGCCAGGCGGCGGCGTCGTTGCGCGCCACTAGCGGAGCGAGCGTCGCCAGCCCGGCGCGGGTGTCCCCGCCGATCGCCTGGCTGAGCCCCAGGCGCCGCGTCACCTCGTCACCCGGCGCGACCTGTGCGGCCAGCCGATAGTCCGCCTGGGCAGCCGTGAAGTCGCCCCGCAGATCCTGGGCCAGGCCCCGGTCGAGCACGAAGCGGCGCGGATCGGCCCCCAGCGCCACCGCCTCGCGGAACCGCACGAGCGCCTCATCGGCGCGCTCCAGCCGCACCAGCACGCGCGCCAGTCCGACCTTGGCCTCCGGATCGCGCGGCGCGACGGCGGCGGCGCGCGCGAAGAAACCGAAGGCGGCGTTCTCGTCGTTCAGGTCCAGCGCGGCGTTGCCTGCGGCCGTCAGCGCCAGCACATCGCCGTCGTTCGTTGCCAGCACGCGCAGCGCGTCGCTCAACCGCTCGGCCGCGCCCGATCCGGGCAGTTCCTGAACGACCGGCTCCGCACGCGCCGGCGCGCAGACCGCCGTCGAGAGCAGCAGGCCGGCGATCAGGCGAGCGGCGGCGGTCGCTGAGCGGGCATGGCGAGACCGGTGGAGCATGGCACCGATATAAGGCCCGCCGCTCCGCCAGCCTAGGGCACCGGCCGCACGGACGGCGCGGCGCGCCGCGTCCGGCCGGCCGGTTCGACGCCTGTTAACGATCGTCCTTGCGACTGAGGAAGCGCGGCAGGTCCGTGTCCGCCGGTCGCTCGTCTCCGCTGCCGATCGAATTGCGGGCCATGTTGCTCATCCGCTCGAACAGGGTCCCGCCTCCGCCCGCCACGCGCGGCGGCTTCACGGTCTCGGCCGGCGGCGCGGCCTCGGCCGGAGTCGTCAGGTCCAGCGTGTCGTCGTCCGCCATCGCCCCGTCCTCGGCCGCCGGAGCGCTCGGCGTGCTGGCTTGGGTGGCGCCGGCCTGGTCGGTCGCGCCCTCGCCATTGGGCTCGGCGCGCGGAGCCACCGTCGATCCCCGCTCGCGCTCGCCCACGCGCTCGCCCGATCCCGCTTCCTCGGCGGGCGCCGCGCGCAGCCAGGACGACAGCGGAGAGGAGGGCGCGTCCGCGGCGGCGGAAGTGGCGGGCGCGGTGTCGTCCGCGCGCGTCTCGTCGGGGACCGGCGGGGTGTCGACCCGCGCCGGATCGGGGGCCGGCACGCGCGGCGGGGCCGCGGCGAAGGCGGGGCGTGGCGCGGTGCTCGCCATCGGCTGCGGGCGCGCTGCCGTCTCGCCGTCGGCGTCGATGCCGGTCGCCACCACCGACACGCGGATGCGCCCGTCCAGATCGTTGTTGAACGCCGAACCCCAGATGATGTTGGCGTCGGGATCGACCAGTTCCTTGATGTGGCTGGCCGCCTCCTCGATCTCCATCAGCCGCATGTCCTCGCCGCCGGTGATCGATACGATCACGCCCTTGGCACCCTGCATCGACACGCCGTCGAGCAGCGGGTTGGCGATCGCCTGTTCGGCCGCCTCGATCGCGCGACGCTCGCCATCGGCTTCGCCCGTGCCCATCATCGCCTTGCCCATTTCCGCCATGACGGAGCGCACGTCGGCGAAGTCGAGGTTGATGAGGCCGGGCATGACCATCAGGTCGGTGATGCCGCGCACGCCCTGCTGCAGCACCTCGTCGGCCATCTGGAACGCCTCCTTGAAGGTCGTGGACGGGTTGGCGATCAGGAACAGGTTCTGGTTGGGAATGACGATCAGCGTGTCGACATGGCCCTGCAGCTCCTCGATCCCGGCCTCCGCCGCCTTCATCCGGCGGCTGCCCTCGAAGCCGAACGGCTTGGTCACCACGCCGACCGTCAGGATGCCCTTGTCGCGCGCCGCCTTCGCGATGACGGGGGCCGCCCCGGTGCCGGTGCCGCCGCCCATGCCGGCCGCGATGAAGACCATGTTCACGCCGTCCAGCGACGCGTCGATCTGGTCCAGCGTCTCTTCCGCCGCCGCGCGCCCGATCTCGGGCCGGGCACCGGCGCCCAGCCCCTGCGTGATCTTCAGGCCCAGCTGGATCTTGCGATCGGCCGGGCTGGTGTGGAGCGACTGCGCGTCGGTGTTCGCCACGACATAGTCCACGCCGGCGACATCGGACGAGATCATGTTGGCGATCGCGTTGCAGCCCGCACCGCCCACGCCGATGACCGTGATCCGGGGTTTCAAGGCGTCCAGATTGTCGGACGCGACGAATTCGATTGGCATGAGGGCTCCCCTTCAGTCTCGGTCTGTGTTCGGCTGTGTGGCGAAAAGTGCGGCGGCGGTCACCCCCAAAGTGATGGGCAACCCCGGTCGCGGGCGTTGTGGCGTCACAGGTTCGCTTTCATCGCCTGCAACCAGCGGCGCGGATGCCAGGGCGCCGCGTCGCGGACCCGCAGCCGGGGCGAGACCCGGCGCACGTCCAGCGGATCGGCCGCGCCATAGAGGGCCAGCCCCGCCACCGTCGTGAACCCCGGACCGCTGTGCGCGTCGGGCAGCGCCGCCAACCCGCGCGGACGCCCGACCCGGACCGTGCGGCCGAGCGCGCCGGCGAGGTAATCGGCCATGCCCTTCAGCTCCGCGCCGCCGCCGGTCAGCACGATGTGGCGACCGACCGGCCCGGTGAAGCCCTGGCGCTTCAGCTGCGCGTCGATCGCGCCGGCGATGGCGGCCAGGCGCTGCTGGATGACACCGATCAGCTGGGCCCGCGTGACACCCGGGACCTCTTCGGGCTGGTCGGCGTCGACCGGGGCCATCGCGATCAGTTCCGAATTGTCTCGGGGGGCGGACGCGGCCGATCCGTGGACGCACTTGATCCGTTCCGCATGCGCGCGGGTCGTGCCGAAGGCGGAGGCGATGTCGTCGGTGATGTCGCCGCCCGCCTGTTCGACCACCGCCAGGCTGACCGTCTTGCCGCCGGCGAACAGGGTGATGGACGTGATGCCCGCCCCGATGTCGACCAGGGCCACGCCCAGTTCGCGCTCCTCGGCCGTCAGGCAGGCCATTCCGCTGGCGAGCGGCGCGGCCACCACGCCGCGCACCGCCAGCTGGGCGGAGCGGACCGCATAGTCCAGGTTCCGCACCGGCGACCCGCTGGCCGCGACGACGTGCACGTCCACCGACAGCCGGTCCGCGTGCAGGCCGCGCGGGTGCTTGACCCCGCCCACGCCGTCGAGCGTGTAGAGCGTGGGCTGCGCGTGCAGGATGGTGCGGCCGGCCGGGTCGATCGACGCCCGCGCCTCGCGCAGCAGGTTGTCCACGTCCTCGTCTTCGATCTGGTGGCCGCCCTGGTCCGTCTCCACCCGCACCACGTCGTTCTGAAGTGACGCCGCGCCAAAGCCGATCCAGGCGCTGTCCACGTTGAAGCCGGCGATCGATTCGGCCTGTTCCACCGTTTCGCGGATCGCCGCCTCCGCCGCCTCCCGGTCGAAGATCGCGCCGCGCCGCACGCCGCGACTGGCCCGCTGGCCTGTGCCCAGCACGGTCAGCGTCCCCCCTTCGCCCAGGTCGGCGATCAGCGCGCAGACCTTCCAGCTGCCGACGTCCAGCGCGGTTACGATCCGGCCGTCGGCCATCAGCCGGATCGCGCCTTTTCGTCGTCCGCGGGCCGCTTGCCGTCGGGCGGCAGCTGGCTGACGATGCGCGTCGGGTCGCGCATGTCGAAGCGCACGAAGCCGCGCTCCAACAGGCCCTGGGTGCCGTCGACCGTGGCGAAGGTGCGCAGGGCTTCTCGCCCCTCCGCGTCGCCTTCGGGCAGGGCCAGCACCTCGCCCGTCTGGAACCGCAGGTCCCAGCGGCGATGGCCGCGCCAGGTCGCCCCGGCGACGCGCTCCGCCACCGCCGGCGCGGCCAGCATCAGGCGCGCAAGTGCCGCGACCTGGGTGTTGGCACCCTCTCCCTGCACCAGCGGCAGGTCGGGCAGGTGCGCTTGGTCGACCGCCTGGATCACCGCCCCGGACCGGTCGATCAGCGACAGCTCTCCGCCGCGGTCCCACACGGCCACCGGCACGCGCTCCACGATATCGACGGCCAGGAGGTCGGGCAGCCGGCGCGAGACCCGCGCGTCGGCCACCCAGCCATGGCCCAGCAGGCTGTCGCGCACCGCGTCCAGGTCGACCAGCAGGATGGGCTTGCCCTCCTCCATCGCGATCTGGCCGTAGATGTCCAGGCTGTCCATGCGCCGCACGCCCGACACCTCGAACTGACGGACCGTCAGTCCGGCACGGCCCGCCACTTCCGCCAGTTCGCGCCCGGCGAAGCGGTGGACGCCCAGGAACAGCAGGCCGGCCACCACGACGATCGCCGCCGACGCGATCACCAGCCCCGCGACCAGCCGCGAGGCGGTGCGCGGCGACACCGGCAGCAGGTCGAACAGGCGCTGAGCGAGCGAGCGCTGGACGCGCCGACCCTTGCGCCGGACGGCCCCCGGCGCGGCGGGCTTGCGTCGCTTGGCCGGCGTGCCCCCACGCCGCGCGGTGGTGGCGGTCACGTTCCCGCCTCCGCCAGCGCGCACGCCACGATGCGTTCCACCAGATCGGCATAGGACAAGCCCGCCAGCCGCGCCTGTTCGGGCACCAGCGACAGCGGCGTCATGCCGGGCTGGGTGTTCACCTCCAGCAGGAACAGACCGTCCTCGCCGCGCTCGTCGTCCCAGCGGAAATCCGCCCGCGAACACCCGCGACAGCCGAGCAGGCGGTGTGCGTCGAGCGCGATGCGGCGGCAGAGTTCGGTGACCGGCTCCGGAATGTCGGCCGGGCAGACATGCTCCGTCAGCCCGTCGGTGTATTTCGCATCGTAATCGTAGAAGCCGCCTTTCGGCTTCAGCTCCGTCACGCCCAGCGCGCGGGGTCCGTCCGGCCCGTCCAGCACGGCCGTCGTCAGCTCCCGCCCCCGCACGAACGGTTCGGCGAGCAGGCGGGGGAACTCCGTCCAGGGGCCCGGCGCGTCGGGGCCGATCGGATTGGCGTGGCCGCTCTCGTCCGTCACGATGGCGACACCGACCGAGGACCCCTCGTTGACCGGCTTGAGGACATAGGGGCGCGGCATGGGGTCGGCGCGGTGCAGGCTGGCGCTGTCCACCACGATCCCGGCCGGCATGGGGATGCCGTGGGGCACCAGCACCGCCTTCGTCAGCTGCTTGTCGATCGCCACCGCGGACGCCGCGCAGCCGGAATGGGTGTAGGCCAGGCCCATCACGTCCAGGCAGCCCTGCACGGACCCGTCCTCGCCCGGCACGCCGTGGAGCGCGTTGAACACGACGTCCGGCAGCACCTCGCGCAGTCGGGTCGGCAGGTCGCGGTCCAGGTCGATCGCGGTCACCCGATGGCCGCGTTCGGTCAGGGCGGCCGCCACATCGCGCCCGGACGTCAGCGACACCTCCCGCTCCACGCCCGGCCCGCCCATCAGGACGGCGATGTGGAGCGGGGTCATGCGGGCACCCCCACGCGGCGGATTTCCCAGCGCAGAGTCACGCCGGTCGCCGCGCGCACGCGCTCGCGCACCCGCTCGCCCAGCGCCTCCAGCTCGTCGCCGGTGGCGGTGCCGGTGTTCAACAGGAAATTGCAGTGCTTCTCGGACACCTGCGCCCCGCCCAGCGTCAGGCCGCGACAGCCGGCGCGGTCGATCAGCGCCCACGCTTTCTCGCCCGGCGGGTTGGTGAAGGTCGATCCGCCGGTGCGCGACCGCAGCGGCTGCGACGCCTCGCGCTCGGCGGCGATGCGGTCCATCTCCGCTCCGATGGTGGCCGGGTCACCGGCCGTGCCGCGAAAGATCGCGCTCAGGACGACCGCTCCCGGGGGCAGGTCGGCGTGGCGATAGCAAAAGCCGAAGCGCTCCGCCGGCCAATCGGCCACCGTGCCGTCGCGGTCCATCACCCGCGCGCTCACCAGTATGTCGGCGACGTCGCGGCCATAGGCGCCCGCGTTCATGGCCACCGCGCCGCCGGCCGTGCCCGGAATGCCGCGCAGGAACTCCAGCCCCGCCACGCCGGCGTCGCGCGCGGCGCTGGCGACCGTGATGCCCATCGCCGCGGCGCCCGCCGTCACCGTGCCGCCCTCGACTCGCACGGCCGCGAAGCTCTTGGGCAGGCGCACGACCAGCCCCGGCACGCCCCCGTCGCGCACCAGCAGGTTCGAGCCCACGCCCACCGTCATCACCGGCACGGACGCGGGCGTCGCGCGCAGCAGCCGGGCCAGCTCCGCCTCGTCGGCGGGGCGCGCCAGCCATTCCGCGGGGCCGCCGCAGCGGAACCAGATGAAGTCCACCAGCGACCCGTCGGGCTGAACCCGGCCGGGAAGGTCCAGGGCCGCGACCGTCATCGCGTCCGCCACAACGCGGCCCAGCGCTGCCAGGCCGACAGGTTGGCCTGCGCCGCCCGGCCCATCGCCTCGGCGGCCGCGGTGCCGGTCCGCGCCGCCTCCACGGACGTGCCGATCGCATCCAGCGTGCGCCGCTGCGCCTCCCAGGCGCTGCGTTGCCATTCGAGCGACAGCTCCATCAGCTCCCACATCATGCGGCCCTTCGACGGGTGGACACCCGATCGGCCAGCGTCGCGGCGACCTTCGTCACGTCGCCCGCGCCCAGGCACAGCACCAGGTCGCCGCCCTCGACCACGTCGGCCAGCCGGTCGATCAGGTCGCCCGGCCCCGCGACGGCCTCCGCATCGCGATGGCCCCGGCCACGCAGCCGCTCCGCCAGAGCGGAGGCGTCGACGCCGGCGATCGGGTCCTCCCCGGCCGCATAGACCGGCAGGACGAACACCCGATCGGCGTCGTTGAAGGACCCGGCGAACTCGTCCAGCAGCCCGGCCAGGCGGGAAAAGCGGTGCGGCTGGACCACCGCCAACACGCGCCCGGCCCCCACGCCCTCGCGCGCGGCCGACAGGGCGGCCGCGATCTCGACCGGATGATGACCGTAGTCGTCGATCACCTGCGCCTCGCCGTCCGCGCAGGCGATCGCGCCGACCCGGCTGAAACGGCGGTGGACCCCGCCGAACTTCTCGAAGCCCGCCGCCAGCGTGGCGGGCGCAAAGCCAAGCTCGCGGCCCACGCCGATCGCGGCCAACGCGTTCAGCACATTGTGCCGCCCCGCCATGGGCAGCGCCACGTCGGAGAGCGTCGTCACCTCTCCGTCGCGGCAGCGCAGGGCCACGTCGAACCGGTTGCCGCCGTCGGCCGAACGGATGTTGACGGCCCGCACGTCGGCCTGAGCGGCGAAACCGTAAGTGACGATCCGCCGGTCCCGCACCCGGCCGACCAGCGCCTGGACCTCCGGATGGTCGATGCACAGGAACGCCACGCCATAGAAGGGCACGTTCTCCACGAACTCCAGGAAGGCGTCGCGCACCCGGTCGAACGACCCATAGTGATCCAGATGTTCGGGATCGATGTTGGTGACCACCGCCAGCGTGCCGTCCAGCCGCAGGAAGCTGCCGTCGGATTCATCCGCTTCGACCACCATCCACTCGCCCTCGCCCAGCCGCGCGTTGGAGCCGTAGGCGTTGATGACGCCGCCGTTGATCACGGTGGGGTCGACGCCGCCCGCGTCCAGCATCGCCGCGATCAGCGAGGTCGTCGTCGTCTTGCCATGGGTGCCGGCCACCGCGATGGTTTTTTTCAACCGCATGAGCTCGGCCAGCATCTCGGACCGGCGCACGACGGGCACGCGCGCGGCCAGGGCGGCCGCGACCTCCGGATTGTCGCGACGGATGGCGGTGGAGCACACGACGACGGCCACCTCCGACACGCTGGCCGGGTCGTGGCCGACCGTCACCGGAATGCCTCGCTCGCGCAGCGCCGCGACGTTGGCGCCGTCCGCCACGTCCGACCCCTGCACGGCATAGCCCATATTGTGCATGACCTCCGCGATGCCGGACATGCCGATGCCGCCGATCCCCACGAAGTGGACCGTCCCGATCTCGGTGGGCACGCCCCTCATGCGGGGGCCAATTGCGGGCGGACGGCCGGGGCGGATCGGCCCGCCGCCGCCGGCCGCAGCCCCTCGACCAGATCGGCCAGCCGGCGGGTCGCGTCGGGCCGGCCGCACGCCCGCGCGCGGGCCGCCGCGCGGATCAGCGCGTCGCTGTCCAGCCCCAGGGCCTGCATCTGGCGGGCCAGCTCTTTCGAAGTGAAGCGGTCCTGCGGGATCGTGCGCGCGCCGCCCGCCTGCGCCATCTCGCGCGCGTTCGCCGTCTGGTGGTCGTCCGTGGCCGAGGGCAGCGGCACCAGGATCGCGGGCCGTCCCGCCGCCGTCAGCTCCGCCACGGTCGACGCGCCCGCCCGGCCGATCACCAGATGGGCGCGGCCCAGCTGTTCGGGCAGGTCGGGCAGGTAGGTCGCCAGTTCCGCCGGAATGCCCAGCTGGCGATAGCGCTGGCGCACCCCCTCGATCTCGTCCGGGCGGGCCTGCTGGACGACCTGAAGCCGGGTGCGGAACTGTTCGGGCAGCATGCCCAGCCCGTCCGGCACCACCTGCGACAGGACAGACGCGCCCTGGCTGCCGCCGGTCACCAGCACGCGGAACACCCCGTCGCCGTCCAGCGCCGGATAGGGGCGGTCGCGCAGCGCCAGCACCTCGTCGCGCACCGGATTGCCGACCAGGGCCACGCGGTGCAGAACGGAGGCCGGCACCCGCGCGGTGTCCGGAGCCGACGTGGCGAGGGCCGCCGCCGATCGCGCGACCAGCCGGTTCACGCGGCCCAGCACGGCGTTCTGTTCGTGCAGCACGACGGGCACGCCCCGGGACCCCGCCGCCAGCACCGTCGGCAGCGCGGGATAGCCGCCAAAGCCCACGACGGCGGCCGGCCGATCCTCTGCCATCCGATCGCGCGCCAGCCCGCGTCCCCGCCACACCGCCAGGCCGGCGCGCGCGAGCGCCAGCGGGCTGCGCGACAGCCGCCCGGCCGGCAGGACGTGGACGGGCACGCCGTCGAACAGGTCCGGGATGCGGGCACCCCGCTCGTCCGTCACCAGCGCCACCGAGTGGCCGCGCGCGCGCAGCTCGTTCGCCAGCGCGTGCGCCGGCATCATGTGACCGCCGGTGCCCCCGGCGGCGAGCAGATAGTGGCGTCGGTCCGTCATCAACTGGTCCATGTCACGCGATAGGCGGACCGGGCAAGATACGGATTGCGTCGCGTAAAGGCGAGCAGCAGGCCATATCCGATCGCCAGCGCGATCATGGACGACCCGCCATAGCTGACGAATGGCAGCGTCATCCCCTTGGACGGGGCCAGGTTGACGTTGACCGCCATGTTGATCGCCGCCTGCACGCCCAGCTGCGTCGCCAGGCCGGCGGCGGCCAGCATCGGGAACAGGTCGTCCTCGTCCAGAAGCTTGGCGAACGCGCGCAGCACGATCAGCGCGAAGACAAAGGCGATCAGGCCGCAGGCGATCAGCCCGAACTCCTCGCCAACGACCGAGAAGATATAATCGGTCTGCGCTTCGGGCAGGCCGAACTTCTGCTGTCCGCCGCCCGGCCCCCGACCCAGCCAGCCGCCCGCCGTGATGGTGGCGCGCGCGCGCTCCACCTGGAACAGGTCGCCCTCCGCGAACAGGAACCCGTCGATGCGCTTGCGCGCCACGGGATAGAGGAAATAGGTGGCCACGATCGCCCCCATTCCGCCGAGCGCGCCGCCGGCCATCAGCTTTTTGTCCAGCCCCGACAGGATGACGAGCGTGGCCCACACGCTGCCGATCACGATGGTCTGGCCGAAATCCGGCTGCAGCATCAGCAACGCCGCCACCAGGCCGGTCAGCGCCAGGGTGATGCCAAAGGCCGGCAGGTGCGGGTCGGTCAGGCGCAGCGACAACAGCCACGCCACGGCCACCGCGAAGAAGGGCTTGAAGAACTCCGACGGCTGCACGCGCGCCAGGCCGCTGCCCAGCCACCTCTGCGCCCCGTTCACCTCCGTCCCGATCACCGGCACCAGCATCAGGAGCAGCAGGCACACGGCCGCGCCCGCCAGGGCGAAGCGCTTGGCCGCCGTGCGCGTCAGCATCGAGGTGAGCAGCATAGTCGGGATCGCCACCGCGACCCACCCGATCTGCCGCCAGAAATAGTAAAGGTCGCCCACCCGCTCCGCGCGATTGGCATAGCGGTGCGCGGCCGAAGGCGAGGCGGCGGCGACCGCGATCAGGCCGATCGCCATCAGGAGCAGCGCCAGGAACAGGAGCAGCCGGTCGATCTCCCAGAACCACAGCGCCACCGCCGAGCGGTCGGACCGGCCCAGCCGGCGGCGCGACGGGCGCGAGGAGTGGTTGGTCGGGTCTAGCATGGCAGCGCCTCCACCAGCCGGCGGAACCGGTCGCCCCGATCCGCGAAATCGGCGAACTGGTCAAAGGACGCGCAGGCGGGGCTGAGGAGCACGGTGTCGCCCGGCCTCGCCCGCTCCGCCGCGGCGGCGACCGCGCGCTCGAGCGTGCCGCAGCGTTCCGCCGGCACCCGCCCGTCCAGCCATTCGGCGAGCGCGTCGCCGGACTCTCCGATCGTGTAGGCGCGCGCGACATGGTCGAACGAGGGCCGGCACGGATCCAGGTCCGCCCGCTTGGCCTGCCCGCCCAGGATCCAGTGCACGCGGTCGAACGCCGCGAGCGCGGGCGCGACCGCTTCGGGGTTGGTCGCCTTCGAATCGTTCACCCAGGCGACACCTCCGCGCGTCGCGATGGTCTCCAACCGGTGCGGCAGCCCGCCAAAGCTCTCCAGGCCCCGATCGGTCGCGTCCTCCGGCAAGCCGAGCGCGCGCGCGACTTCGATCGCGGCCAAGGCGTTCACCGCATTGTGCGGCCCGCCGAGCGCCGGCCAGCGCGACTGGTCCAGGCACACGCCGGGCGCGACGCGGCGCACTTTCGCGGGCGCGCGCCCGGCGATGGCGGCGGAGGGCGCGTCCGTCAGCGCGACCACGGCGATATGGTCGGGCGACTGCATGGCGAACAGCCGCTCCTTGGACGCGGCATAGGCGTCGAAGTCGGCGTAGCGGTCCAGATGGTCGGGCGTGATGTTCAACAGCACCGCCACGTCGCAGTTGAGGCCGCGCGTCAGGTCGATCTGGTAGGACGACAGTTCCAGCACATAGACGCCGCCGTCCGGCAATGGCTCCACCCCCAGGATCGGCTCGCCGATATTGCCGCCGGCCAGACTCGGCACTCCGGCGGACGCGCACAGATGGTGGATCAGCGCGGTCACCGTCGACTTGCCGTTGGTGCCGGTGACGCCCACGACCCGGTGGGGCGGCAGGGTGGCGCGCGCCTGGGCGAACAGTTCGATGTCGCCGATGATCGGCACCCCCGCCTCGGCCGCTCGGCCGGCGAGCGGATGGGTGTTGATCGGCACGCCGGGCGACACGACGATCGCGTCGAAGCCGGAGAGATCGTGGGTGAGCGGGTCCGCCAGCGTCACCGCGCCCGCCAGGTCCGCCGGCAGGGCGTCGCGCGCGGCCTGGCCCTCGTCCCACGCGACGACCCGCGCGCCGCTCTCCACCAGCGCGCGCACGGCCGCGACGCCGGACCGCGCCAGGCCATAGACGGCGTAGCGACGGCCGGCCCAGGCCGCGCTGACGATCACCGGATCTTCAACGTCGAGAGGCCGGCGAGCGCCAGCACGAAGGCCACGATCCAGAAGCGGATCACCACCGTCGGCTCCGACCAGCCGAGCTGTTCGAAATGGTGGTGGATCGGCGCCATCTTGAACACGCGGCGGCCCGTGCGCTTGTAGAAGAACACCTGAATGATGACGCTGAGCGCCTCCAGCACGAACAGTCCGCCCACGATGCCCAGCACGATCTCGTGGTGCGACGACACCGCGATGGCGCCCAGCGCGCCGCCGAGCGCCAGGCTGCCCGTGTCGCCCATGAAGACGGCGGCGGGCGGCGCGTTGAACCACAGAAAGGCCAGGCCCGATCCGACCACCGCCCCGCACAGGATCGCCAGGTCGCCGGCACCCGGCACGTGCGGGATGCCCAGATAGGTCGCATAGTCGATGCGTCCCACCAAATAGACGATCAGCATGAAGGCAAGGGACGCGATGATCACCGGCATGGTGGCCAGGCCATCCAGCCCGTCGGTCAGGTTCACCGCGTTGCCCGCGCCCACGATCACCAGCATGCCGAACGGGATGTAGAACCAGCCGAGGTCGAACCGCGCGCTGACGAAAGGCACATAGAGGTCCGTGCCCGACCCGCTGATCGCGATCCACGTCGCCGCGCCCGCGATGGCGAACTCCAGCACCAGCCGCACCTTGCCCGACACGCCCAGATGGCTGTGCTTGCGGACCTTCGCCCAGTCGTCGAGGAATCCGATCACGCCGAAGCCGGCGGTCACCAGCAGACACGCCCAGATATAGCGGTTGCCCAGTTCCATCCACAGCAACGCCGCGATCCCCAGCGCGGTCAGCATCATCAGCCCGCCCATGGTGGGGGTGCCCCGCTTCGCCAGGTGGCTTTGCGGACCGTCCGCGCGGATCGGCTGGCCCTTGCCTTGGCGCACCCGCAACAGCGCGATGAAGCGGGGGCCGATCAGCAGGCCGATGAACAGGGCCGTGGCCACCGCGCCCCCGACCCGGAACGACAGGTAGCGCAGCAGGTTGAGCGGCCCGGCGAAGTCGAACTGTTCGGCGAGAAGATACAGCACTATCCCGCCTCCATTCCACCGGCCAATCGATCGCGCACGACCCGGCCCAGCCCGACGGCGTTCGAACCCTTGACCAGAACGACGTCGCCCGGTGCCAGCCGATCGGCCAGCGCCGCAGATGCCGCCGCCGCCGCGTCGCACTGCGTCACGGATACGCGGCTGTCCAGCGGGCCGCGCCGGATCGCCTCGGCGAGCGGCCGGATCGCATCGCCCACCAGGATCAGGACCTCGACCCCGGCGTCTGCGACGGGTCCGGCAAGGCCGGCGTGGAAGCGGTCGCTGTCCGCGCCCAGCTCCCCCATCGCGCCCAGCACCGCGACCCGGCGTCCGGCAGGCTCCTGTGCCAGAGTCGCAAGGGTGGCGGCCATGGAGGCGGGGTTGGCGTTGTAGCTTTCGTCGATCAGCACGGCCTCGCCGCCGGCCACCCCGATCCGGTGGCGCTCGCCACGACCGGCGGGCGGCGTCCATTCGGCCAGCGCCAACCCGGCGATCGCCAGGTCCCCGTCCAGCGCGTGGACCGCCGCCAGCACCGCGGTCGCGTTCACCGCCCAGTGATCGCCGGGCGCGGCGACCCGGAACTGCACCTGCCGCTCGCCGATCCGCACCAGGCAGGCGGTGCCCCCGGCCGGATGCCGGTCGGCCTCGACCAGGCGCACGTCGGCGTCGGCCGCCCGGCCGAAGGTCAGCACCCGATGGCCGGCCGCCGCCCGCTCCAGCACGCCGCGCTGCGGGCTGTCCGCCGGCACGATCGCGGTGCCGCCCGGCTCCAGCCCTTCGAAGATCTCGCCCTTGGCGCGCGCGATGTCGTCCAGGGTGTCGAAGAACTCCTGATGCGCGGGCGCGATCGTGGTGACCAGCGCCACGTGCGGGCGCACCAGCCGGGTCAGCGCCGCCAGCTCGCCCGCGTGGTTCATCCCCATCTCCAGCACGGCCGCGTCGCTGTCCGCCGGCATCCGCGCCAGGCTGAGCGGCACGCCCGTGTGGTTGTTGTAGCTCTTGACCGACCGGTGGACGCGCGCGCCGGGCTGGCGGGCGAGTGCGGCGGCCAGCGCCTCCTTCACGCCCGTCTTGCCCGCCGATCCGGTGACGCCCACGATCCGCGCGCCCGTGCGCGCCCGGGCCGCGCGCGCCAAATCGTCCAGTGCCGCCGCCGTGTCGGCCACGCGGATATGGGGACCGTCGACGGGGCGCGACACCAGCGCGCCGGCCGCCCCATGGGCAAAGGCGCCCGCGACGTGGTCGTGACCGTCCGTCGCGGTGCCGGCCATGGCCACGAACAGCTCGCCGCCGCCGACTTCGCGCGAATCGAAAGCCACCCCGGTCGCGGCGAAGGTGCCGACGACGGTGCCGCCGGTCGCCCGCGCCACCGCCTCGGCTGTCCAGAGCGGGGTCACGACCGCTCGGCGCGCTGCGGGCGCGTGCGCGGTGCCACCGGCGCGCGGGGCGGCGGCGGGTCGAGGGAGGAGAGCAGCCGGCAGGTCGCCGCGAAGAGCGGGCGGGCGGCGGGACGCTCGCGATTGTCGTTGGCCGGGCGCGGAGTGTGGACCGGCCGCGTCACGCCGCCGCCTCTTCGCGGGCGACCGCCACGTCGTCGAACGGCAGCACGCGGTCGCCCACGATCTGGCCCGTCTCGTGCCCCTTGCCGGCGATCAGCACGATGTCGGCCGCGCCGGCGCGCGCGACCGCGGCGCGAATGGCGGCGCGCCGGTCGCCGATCTCGTCCGCGTCCGGCGCGCCCTCGCGGATCGCGGCCCGGATGGCGGCGGGGTCTTCGGAACGGGGATTGTCGTCGGTCACGACCGCCCAGTCGGCGTCGCGCGCCGCGACCGCGCCCATGGCGGCGCGCTTGCCGGGATCGCGGTCGCCGCCCGCCCCGAACACCAGCAGGATGCGGCCGCGCGTGTGCGGGCGCAACGCCGCCACCGCCGCCTCCAGCGCGTCGGGCGTGTGGGCATAGTCGACATAGACCGGCGCGCCGCCCCGGGCGATCGCCGCGCGCTCCAACCGGCCGCGCACCGGCTGCAGGCGCGACAGGTCGGCCAGCGTGCGCGCCACGCCGCCGCCCGTCACGATGACCAGCCCGGCCGCGACCAGCGCGTTGGCGGCCTGGTACGCGCCGATCAGCGGCAGCGCGACCGTCGTGGTCGCCCCCCCGATCTCCAGCGTCAGGGTCTGACCCAGCGCCGTGGGCGTGCGGTCGACCAGCCGCAGGAACGACCCGTTGGGTCCGACGCAGGTGCAGCGCAGGCCGCGCGCGCGGCACAGGTCGATCACGCGCGCGCTTTCGGGATCGTCCGACCACACCACCGCCGACCCGCCGTCGCGCACCACTTCGGAGAACAGGCGCAGCTTGGCGGTGAGGTAGTTCGCCATGTCGCCGTGATAGTCCAGGTGGTCGCGGCTAAGGTTGGTGAACGCCGCCGCCTCCACCGGCAGGCCGCCGACGCGGTGCTGGTGCAGCCCGTGGCTCGACGCCTCGAACGCCAGGTGGGTGACGCCCTCGCGCGCCAGGCCGCCGGCGGTCGCCAGAAAGGTGGCGACGTCGGGCGTGGTCAGGCCGGAGGTCGCCCGGTCGGCGGCCGTGGTCACCCCCAGCGTGCCGACGGACGCCGCCGCGTGGCCCGCCATGCGCCACAATTGCCGCGTCATCTCCACCGTCGAGGTCTTGCCGTTCGTGCCCGTCACCGCGACGGCCGTGGCCGGGAAGGGCGCGAAGAACCGCGCGGCGATGTCGGCGAAGCGGCGGCGCGGCTCCGTGTCGGCGATGTGGAGCGCGCCTTCGACCCGCGCCTGCGGCCGCGCCACGACCGCCACCGCCCCGGCCGCCACGGCGGCGTCCACGAAGTCCTCGCCATTGGCGCGGCCCCCTTCGAAGGCGCCGAACACGGTCCCGGGTGCCACCTTGCGATGATCGATGGCAAAGCCCGACACGTTCGCATTGCCGCCGCCATCGACCAGGTCGCCCAGCCGCATCACCGCTCCCCCTTCGGCTTCCACAACAGCGCGCGATAGGTGGCGAGCTCCGGCTCGCGCCGGGTGTCGGGATAGACGCCCAGCATCGGGCCGATGCGCGACACCACGCGGCCGACCACGGGTGCCGCGGTCCAGCCGGCGGTCGTCAGGCCGTAGCTTTCCGACGATCCCTGCGGGGCGTCCAGCATGGCGATCACGACGTAGCGCGGCGCGTCCATCGGGAAGGCGGCCGCGAAGGTCGACACGTTCTTCGACCGCGAATAGCCGCCGACGCCAGCCTTTTCGGCGGTGCCCGTCTTGCCGCCCACGCGAAAGCCCGGGGCTTCGGCGTTCTTGCCCGTGCCTTCCAGCACGTTCAGCCGCAACAGAGAGCGCATCACGTCGGACGTGTGGGCGCTGAACACGCGCCGCCCCCTAGCGACGTGGCCCGGTGGCACCCGCAGCAGGGTCGCAGGCCGCCACAGGCCGCCATTCACCAGGGCGGCGTAGGCGGTGGCCAGGTGCAGCGGCGACACCGCGATGCCGTGGCCATAGCCCGTGGTCATCGTCGTCACGCGCGCCCAGTGCTGCGGCCACAGGGGCGCCCCGCGCTCCTTCAGCTCGATGTGCGCGGGTTCGTCGAAGCCCAGTGATCGGAACAGGGCCTGCATCTCGCCCGCCCCCTGCCCGTCCGCGATGCGCGCGGTGGCGATGTTGGAGGAATGGATCAGCGTTTCCACCGGGTTCAGCCAGCGGCGCTGGGCGTGGTCGTCGCTGATGTGGAACCGCCCGATCGCCAGCGGGGCGGTCGCGTCGTAGCGGCGCTGGAGCGTGGTGGACCCGTTGTCGAGCGCGCGCGCGATCGTCAGCGGCTTGAAGGTCGATCCCAGTTCATAGACGCTCTGCGTCACGTTGTTGCGCCTGGCCTCGACCGGCGACCCGTCGATCTTGTTGGGGTTGAAGACCGGCAGCGACGCCAGCGCCACGACCTCGCCCGTGGCGGCGTCCAGCACCACGCCGGTGGCCCCGATCGCGCGTTGACGGACCATCGCCCCGTACAGCTCGCTCTCCATCGCCGCCTGCACGCGGGTGTCGATGGTCAGCGCCACCGGCTCGTCCAGCCGCGCCGGGTCGATCAGCCGGTCGTCCAGAACGCGCTCCATGCCCGCCAGGCCATGATTGTCGATGTTGTTGTACCCCAGCACATGGGCCGCCAGCGTCGCCTGGGGATATAGCCGCTCCGGCTCCGCCTCGATCGCGATGCCGGTCTCGCCCAGCGCGTTCACCCGGGCGATCAGGTCGGGCATGGCCCGGCGGCGCAAATAGACGAAACGGCGCTTGCCGGTCAGCAGGCGCAGATACTCGGCCGTCGAGCGTTCCGGCATCAGGTCGTGCAGCCGGGGGGCCAGCTCGGCCGGCGGGTTGATCAGCGCGCCGGGGCGCACCGCCACCGACCAGGCGTCGATCGTCTGGGCCAGCGGCACGCCGTTGCGGTCGGTGATGTCGGCGCGCGCCGTCACCAGCCCGGTGTGCGCCGCCGGCCCGAACTCGCCCGTCCCGCCCAGCCCGTAATAGACCAGCTTCAGCACGATGAGCGACATGCCGAGCGCGAACAGCGCGGCGATGCCGATCAGCCGGACCCGCGCGCGGGTCACCGCGACCTGCCGTTCGAGACCTGGACCGGTGCGGATCGGCTGGGCGACCAGCGTGTTCACAGCTCTCCCCCGACCGCGACCGCCAGCCGGCGTTCCATCTCGGCCAGCCGTTCGGAGCGTTCGGGCCGGGCGGCGGGCGCGGACGGATCCCCCTCGCGCCGGCGCGGTTCTGCGATGGCTCTGGGCGCTTGGGCGACGGCGCGGGGCGCGGGCGCCAGCGCCACCTGCTTGGGCCGCGCGCGCTCTTCCGTCATCATGGCCTCGCGCTGGCGGCGGCGCTCGACCACCACGCGCGCGACCGACACGTCGCTCGCCACCGGCGAGGAGCGGGGCGCGCCGGACACCGGCACGGGATCGGCCGCCGCATATTGCGCGGGCGCGGAGGAGGTGGGGGCGTAGGCGGCGGCGGGTGCCTCCGGCCGCTCGGCCGCCTGAACCATGATCGGCGGTCCGCCCGAACGGCCCGGGCGCACGCCGTCCCGGTCCAGCGAGGCGAGCGCGCCCGCGTCCGTCACGAACTGCCCGGGGCCGGGCACGCCCAGGCCCAGCACCTCGGCGTTCCAGCGTTCCAGCTGGCGCAGGCTGGCGCGCGTGCCCAGCTCCGTCTTCAGCCGGCGGATGTCGGCGCGCGCCTGGCGCACGTCGCCGCGCGCATCGGCGAGCGCCTGGCGTTCGGTCGCGACCGTGTGCGACACCCCGTACAGGCCGGCGGTGATGACGGTCGCGACCATCAGCACGCCCAACGACTGGATCGGCATCGCGCGCCTCATGCCGCGCGCTCCCACGCGGGCGCGTCCGTGCGGGTGGCGGAGCGCAGCACGGCGGACCGGGCGCGCGGGTTGGCCGCCACCTCCGCCTCGCCCGCCCGCACCGGCCCCGTCGCCTTCGTGAATGTCGCGGGGCGGCCCGATGCGGCGGCGGGCTGGTGGCGGGACGGGCGCGCATCGCTGCCGGTGCGTTCCCTCAGGAAACGCTTGGCGATGCGGTCCTCGCCCGAATGGAAGGCGACGATCACCAGCCGACCGCCCTGCGCCAGCACCGATTCCGCCGCGTCCAGGCCCCGTTCCAGCTCGCCCAGCTCGTCGTTCACCGCGATCCGCAGCGCCTGGAAGGTGCGCGTCGCCGGGTCGCGCGGCTCATGGCCCTTGGCCCGCAGCGCGCGGCGCACGATCGCGGCAAGCTCGCCCGTGCGCGTCAGCGGCCGGGCCGCCACGATCGCGCGCGCGATGCGGCGCGACGCGCGCTCTCCGCCATAAAGGAACAGCGTGTCGGCCAGCGCGCCCTCGTCCAGCGTGTTGACCAGATCGGCCGCGCTGTCGCCCGTCTGCGCCATCCGCATGTCGAGCGGGCCGTCGGCGGCGAAGGAGAAGCCGCGCTCCGCCCGGTCGATCTGCATGGACGACACCCCGATGTCGAACACCACGCCGTCCACGGCCTCGACGCCCGCGTCGCGCAGCACGGTCGCCAGCTGGGAGAACGCCGCCTGGTGGATCGCCAGGCGTCCGTCCGCCGCCGCCGTCAGTGCCGCGCCGTCCCGCACCGCGTCGGGATCGCGGTCAAAGGCGTGGACGGTGGCCCCCGCCGCCAGCAGCGCGCGGGTGTAGCCGCCCGCCCCGAAGGTCGCGTCCACCACAACCGCGCCCGTCAGCGGAGCGAGCGCCGCCAGCACCTCGTCCAGCAGGACCGGGATGTGGGGGGCGGGCTGGGTCACGGCGGCGGTCACGCGCGCGCCTCCAGATCGAAGCGAAGGCGTTCGGCGGCCGCGCCCGTCAGCTGACCCGACTCCAGCGCGCGGTCCGGCGACCAGATCTCGAAGGCGGTGTTGGCACCCTGGTAGAACACGTCCGCCCCGATGCCGGCGCGCGCCCTCAGGAACGGTGCCAGCCCGAAGCGTCAACGGTGCCAGCCCGAAGCGTCCGGTCGAGTCGAAGCCGACTTCTTCCAGCGCGCCGAACACGTCGCGCGCGGCCGAGGTGCCCGCTTCGGCCCCGTTGGCTTCGTCCAGCAGCCGCTGCTCCACGCGCTCGAACCCGTCGGACAGCTTGGCGACGTGGTCGGAGTCGTAGGCGAGCAGGCACGGCAATGTCGGATGGACGCGCACGAACAGGGTGCGCTGTCCGCTGCGGGTCTCGACCACCTGGCGAATGGACGCGGGCAGCGCCAGGCGGCCCTTGGCGTCCACCCCGCCCAGCATGCCGCCCGAATAGAACCTGCGCTCCGCCAACGGTCCTCGACCCCTCCCGTCGCATGGGGCCTCGCGCCGTCCGCTCGCCCCTTCGGCGAAGCGCGTCATCGCCCCCGTGTCCCGCATTCGGTCTAGGCCGGTCGCGGGTGGGACACAATGGGAGAAGTTGGGAAATACTGGGAAAGTGCTTCGGATTGATCAATGTTTACTGGATGTTCTTCTTATACTCCCGCCCCGTTCTCAGAAAGGCCGCGAACAGCAGCAGGCCGATGAGCAATTCGGCCGCCGGCCCCCAGCCCGACGGATCGATCCGACCGGAGCGGATCGCGCGGGCCAGCTGCTCGCGCCGCGCCGGGCGGGCCGGCCAGCCGGTGGGGTCCAGCCAGTCCGCATCGGCCACCACCAACGCCACGCCCCCGCCCACCGCGCAGCGAAGCGCGCGCTGCCCGGCAAGCGGGCGGCAGGCGGGGGTCAGCGCGCGCAGTTCGCCCGGCGACGGCAGCGCCGCGTCGTTCGGCCGCGCGGCGGCAGGGTCGTCCAGCTCCAGCCGCGCGCCCCAATGTTCCAGCAGGGGGTCGAGCAGGCTGGTGGCCTGGGGATTGCGCGGATCGCCGAACGGGAACGGACGGGGCCAGTCGAACTGCGGGTCGGCGAGCACCAGCGCGCGCCCGCCCCGGCGCACCCAGCCGTCGATCGCCACCAGCTCGGCCGGCGACAGCGCGCGCGGCTGGAACAGCACCAGGCGGTCGGTGGCCGGCCCGCCCGTCGGCACCGCGTCCAGCAGCGCCACCGGCCCCACGCGGCCGAGCGCGCGCAGCAGGGCCGCCCCACGCTCGTCCGCGCCGACCGCCAGCGGCCCCAGCGGGACGGAGCTGACCACCGCCACGGAGAGCGGGTTGAGCGGCGGCACCGCGCCGATCCAGGCCCGGGCGGGCATCAGCAGCGTGCCGATCCCGATCAGGGCCAGCGCCGTGCCTCGCGTGGCGGCGGCCCCCAGGGGCAGCGCCGCCTGCCCGGCCACGCCGGCCAGCAGGCAGAGCGCGGCGCCGGCCAGGACCGCCTCCGCCGGCGCGCCCGCCAGCCCCTCGGCCGCCGCGCCCACCCCGATCAGGGCGGCGAGGACCCGCCAGCGCACGCGCGCGCTCGCCCGGCGCAGCAGCACGATCGCCAGCACGCACAGGACCGGGCGAAGACCGAAGGGGGTGCCGAGCGCCCACCAGGCCGCGGCGTCGGCCGTCAGCGTCAGGCCGGCGACCCGCAGCGGCCGCGCAAGCGTCGCCCGCCCGCCCGCCTCCGGCCCGCCCGCCTCCGCCCCGCTCAGCGGCGCGCCCGCTTGGGCGGCAGGTCGGACACGTTGCCGGTGACCGGATCCACGGTGGCCCCGGTCCCGGGCACCGCCTCCACCGGCGAGCCTTCCGGCGGCTCGGCCGTGGGCGCGGCCCCGATCTCCGACAGCGGATCGCTGCGCGCGGCGGCGGTCGTGTTCTCGATCGTCGACGCGTTCGCCATGTCGGCCATCACGTCCTGCGCCGTGCGGTTCACCAGCGCGCTGGCGACCAGGGTGGCGGCGACCACGCCCCCCAGCCCCGTCAGCCCGATCCGGATGCGCCGATGCACGTCGCCTTCGTGCGACGCGCCCACGGGGGCGGTGGCTGGCACGGCCGCCGCGGGATCAGCCATCGGCGTCCCCCAGCCCCTTCGCGGCGCGCCAGTCCGGGTTCCACAGCGTCGAGAGATAGCGGAAGCCCGTGTCGCACAGGATCGTCGCCACCCGGCTGCCCGGACCCAGCGTTCGGGCGAGCGCCACCGCGCCGGCCACGTTGATGCCGGACGACAGCCCCAGGCACAGCCCTTCCTCGTCCAGCAGCCGGCGGCACCAGTGCCAGCCCGCTTCGTCCGACACCCGGAACTGCGTGTCGATCGGCGCGCCGTCCAGGTTGGCGGTGATGCGCCCCTGCCCGATCCCCTCGGCCACCGACGAGCCCTCGCCCTTCAGCTCGCCATGGGCGTAGAAGTTGTAGAGCGCCGCGCCGTGCGGGTCGGTGAGCGCGACCGTGACGCCCTCGTCGCGCGCCTTTAGGCCCAGGCCCACGCCCGCGATCGTGCCGCCGGTCCCCGCCGCGCAGGTGAAGCCGTCCACCCGGCCCTCCATCTGCTCCCAGATCTCGGCCGCCGTCCCGTCGATGTGCGCGCGGCGGTTGGCGGTGTTGTCGAACTGGTCGCACCAGACCGCGCCGGGGGTATCGGCGGCCAACCGGCGCGAGGTGTGCACGAAATGGCAGGGCGAGGAATAGGGCGCGGCCGGCACCAGCACCAGCTCCGCGCCCAGCGCGCGCAGCGTGTCGGTCTTTTCCCGGCTCTGCGTGTCGGGCATCACGATCACCGTGCGATAGCCCAGCGCGTTGGCGACCAGCGCCAGCCCGATGCCGGTGTTGCCCGCCGTGCCCTCCACCACCGTCCCGCCCGGGGCCAGGCGACCCGACGCCTCCGCGTCGCGCACGATGGCGAGCGCCGCGCGATCCTTCACCGACGCGCCGGGGTTGGCCCATTCGCACTTGCCCCAGATCTCCGCGCCCGCCGCCTCGCTGGGTCCGCGCAACCGCACGAGCGGGGTGTTCCCGATCAGCGACAGGGCGGCCGGCGGGGGGGCGACGGGAACGGCGGAGGCCATGGCTGGGCGCTACCGCTCCGCCCGGCCAACGGCAAGCGCCTGTCGGGGGCGGCGATGCAACCCGATCCGTCGAAGGCGGTTCTAGCCGCTCCCCCGCCGCTCCGCGGCACATCACCCCGCCGCTCGCCGGCACACCTTACGACGACCAGATCGGGACCGACCTCATGATGAAGCTTACGACCGTTGCCCTGTTGACCCTCTCGGGCGCGCTGGCCGCCTGCCAGAACACCTCGAGCGAGTCGGAGGCCGCGGCGAACGCGGCCGCCGCCGACGCCAACATGGCCGCCCCCGTGGCGCTGCCGCCGGCGGAATCGGCGCGCGTCAGCTATCGCTGCCAGCCGGGCAACACGACGGAGACCGTGGTGTTCTATCAGGGCGACCGCCAGGTGGGCGTGATGAACGCCAGTTCGCCGCCCGTCACCATCCTGAAGCGCACGGAGGCGCAGGGGCCCTACACCCTGCCGCAGGACGGCACGAACCCGGCGTCGGCCGACGGCGTGGGCGAAGGGCTGTCGGTCACCGGCGACCAGACCCAGGTCGTCATCACGGAAGCGGGCAAGCCGACCCGCACCTGCAAGGTCTGACCGGCCCGGGCGCTTGGCGGCGGTGGGTGCCGCCGCTAAGCGCTCGTCCATGCCTCCCGCTCCCGCCACCCCCCAGCTTGCCGCCAGTCACGGGCTGGCCCCCGACGAGTGGGAGCGCATCGTCGACCGCCTGGGCCGCACGCCCAACGAGCTGGAGCTGGGCCTGTTCTCCGTCATGTGGTCGGAGCATTGCTCCTACAAATCGTCGCGCCTCCACCTCGCCAAGCTGCCCACCACGGCGCCTCACGTGATCCACGGGCCGGGCGAGAACGCCGGGGTGATCGACATCGGTGACGGGCAGGCCGCCATCTTCAAGATGGAGTCCCACAACCACCCCTCCTTCATCGAGCCCTATCAGGGCGCGGCGACCGGCGTGGGCGGCATCCTGCGCGACGTGTTCACCATGGGCGCGCGGCCGGTGGCCAACCTGAACGCGCTGCGCTTCGGCTCCATCGATCACCCCAAGACGCCGCACCTGCTGTCCGGCGTGGTCGCGGGCATCGGCGGCTATGGCAATTGCGTCGGCGTGCCGACCGTCGGGGGAGAGCTGGGCTTCCACCCGGCCTATGATGGCAACATCCTGGTCAACGCCATGACGGTGGGCGTGGCGCCCCAAGACAAGATCTTCCTGTCGGCGGCCGCAGGCGTCGGCAACCCGGTGGTCTATGTCGGCTCCAAGACCGGCCGCGACGGCATCCACGGGGCGACGATGGCGTCCGCCGAGTTCGGCGAGGACAGCGAGGAGAAGCGCCCGACCGTGCAGGTCGGCGACCCGTTCACGGAAAAGCTGCTGATCGAGGCGTGCCTGGAGCTGATGGCGTCCGACGCCATCGTCGCCATCCAGGACATGGGCGCCGCCGGCCTCACCTCCTCCTCCATCGAGATGGCGTCGAAGGGCGGCGTGGGCCTGGAGCTCGACATGGATGCCGTGCCCTGCCGCGAGGAGGGGATGACGCCCTACGAGATGATGCTGTCGGAAAGCCAGGAGCGGATGCTGATGGTGCTGAAGCCCGGCCGGGAGGACATGGCCCGCGCGGTGTTCGACAAGTGGGAGCTGGACTTCGCCGTCATCGGCCGGGTG
The DNA here is from genome assembly GCA_965261015.1 of Sphingomonadaceae bacterium. Taxonomy (GTDB): domain Bacteria; phylum Pseudomonadota; class Alphaproteobacteria; order Sphingomonadales; family Sphingomonadaceae; genus CBDHCC01. Next base: position 952,718 of record CBDHCC010000001.1, on the reverse strand, counting down.
ACGGACACCGGCCGCATGGTGCTGACCTGGGGCGGCGAGACGGTGTGCGATCTGCCCATCGGGCCGTTGGCGGACGAGGCCCCGAAATACGACCGGCCCTATGTCCGCACCCCGCCGCCCGAGCCGCTGACCGACGTGCCGGAGAGCGCCGACATCGGCGCGGACCTGCTCAAGCTGATGGCCTCGCCCGAACTCTGCTCCAGGCGGTGGGTGTGGGAGCAGTATGACCGTCAGGTGGGCGGCGACACGGTGCAGACCGGCGGCGACGCGGCGGTCGTCCGCATCCACGGCACGGACAAGGCGCTGGCGATCACCACCGACTGCACGCCGCGGTATTGCCACGCCGACCCCTACGAAGGCGGCAAGCAGGCGATCGCGGAGGCCTATCGCAACCTCTGCGCCGTGGGTGCGACCCCGCTGGCCGCCACCGACTGCCTGAATTTCGGCAACCCGGAGCGGCCGGAGATCATGGGGCAACTGGTCGGCTGCATCGAGGGCATGGCGGAGGCGTGTCGTGTGCTGGGGATGCCGATCGTGAGCGGCAATGTGAGCCTCTACAACGAGACCAAGGCAGCGGATGGTAGCGCTAACGCAATCCTGCCGACCCCGGCGATCGGCGCGGTGGGGTTAATGAAGGATTGGCGGAAAGCGGCGACGATCGGGTTCAAGGCGGAGGGGGACTTGATCCTGCTGATCGGCGGCGAAGGAACACACCTGGGACAGTCGCTGTGGCTGCGCGAGTGCGCCGGGCAGGAGGACGGGCCGCCGCCGCCGGTGGACCTGGAGCGGGAACGCCACTCGGGAGAGCTCGTCCGGTCGCTGGTCGCGGCGGGCGAGTGCGGCGCGGTGCATGACGTGTCTGACGGCGGCGCGCTCGTCGCACTCACCGAAATGGCGCTGGCGAGCGGCTGGGGAGTGGAGTTGGCGGGAGAGGCGCTCGCCACCAGCGCGGCCGCGTTCGGTGAGGACCAGGGGCGATATCTGGTGACGGTCACCGACGAGCAGGTGGCGGAGCGCCTGGCGGTTGCAGGGGCACGCCGCATTGGTGTGGTGCGACGTGACGCGGTCGCCGGCATCCCCCTCGCCGACCTCCGCGCCGCGCACGAGGGCACGCTGCCGGCACTGATGGAGGGGGAGATCGCCGCGTGAGGGCCGCTCTCCCCCTCCCCGACGTTTTTCCAGATAGGCGTGCCCGCTCTATCTATTTTCACCGTTCTGTGCTAGTCCCGGCGGATGCGCCAGCCACCGTTCCTCCGCAGCCCGGCCAGGGCCGCCGCTCCGTGCCACCCATTGTTTCCTACACCCGCGCTCTGCGAAACCGCGGACGTGGCGTGACCTTCGCGACCTTTCGCGACTGATCCCGTGGCCGCGCCCACCCTGCCCTTTCCCCACCTGCCGGACCTGACCCCGGCCGAGCGGATCGACCGGGTCGAGGCGTTTCACGACCGGATGCGGGTGCGGCGGTCCTGCCGTCACTTCGCGCCCACCCCGATCGATCGCGCGGTGATCGAGACGGCCATCCTGACCGCCGGCAGCGCGCCGTCGGGTGCCAACCACCAGCCCTGGCACTTCGCCGTGGTGGAGAGCGCGGAGGCCCGCCGCCGGTTGCGCCAGGCCGCGGAGGCGGAGGAGCGCGCCTTCTACGCCGGGCGCGCGGGCGCCGAGTGGCTGGCGGCGCTCGGCCCGCTCGGCACGGACGCCGACAAGGGATATCTGGAGGTGGCCCCCTGCGCCATCGTGGCCTTTGGCCAGCGGCGCGGCGGCCCCCACCGCGACGACGACGGCCAGAACTACTACGTCACCGAAAGCGTGGGCATCGCCTGCGGCCTGCTGATCGCCGCGCTGCACGGCGCGGGTCTGGCGACGCTCACCCACACCCCCAATCCGATGGGGTTCCTGAACACGCTGTGCGGCCGCCCGCGCACGGAAAAGCCGGTGATGATCGTGGTGACCGGCCTGCCGGCGGACGACGCGACGGTCCCGATCCACGCGATCGGCCGCAAGCCGCTTTCCGCCATCGCCAGCTGGATTTGAGTGGCGACGACCCCGCCGGCCGGTGAGCGCTTTCGCACGCTCGACATCGTGCGCGGCGTGGCGGTGATCGGCATCCTGGTGATCAACATCCTCTCCTTTGCGCTGCCCGCCGCCGTGCGCGTGGTGCCGACCGCCGCGGGGCCCGTTTCGGGGGCGGACCTGCTGGTCTGGGCGGTCGAGTGGACCGCGTTCGAGAGCAAGATGCGCGGCCTGTTCTCCCTCCTGTTCGGGGCCAGCCTGCTGGTCGTCGCGGACCGCGCGGGCGCCGCCGGCCGGGGCGTCTGGGCGGTGCAGGGGCCGCGGCTGGCGGTGCTGCTGGCGCTGGGGATCGCCCATTTCGTCCTGCTGTGGGAGGGCGACATCCTGATCCTCTACGCGCTTGTCGGCCTGGTCGCTGTCCGCTTCGCGCGCGCCACGGCCGAGCGGATCTGGCGGGGAGCGGTGGCCGCGCTGCTGCTGGGCGGTCTGGTGGCGCTGTCCACCGGAATGACGGCCTTTCAAGCGTACGAGAGGACCGCGGCCGAGAGCACCGCCGCCAGCCGGGCCGACGCCCTGCTGGTCGAGCGGCGGGCGCACGCGGCCCCCTACGCCGAACAGGTTCGGCGGCGGTCGCACGCTCTCCTGGAGCGCCAGGTCGGGTCCCTGGTGGTCTATGGACCGCAGACGCTGGGGCTGATGCTGCTGGGCATGGCGCTGCTGCGGTCCGGGCTGCTGACGGGCCAGTGGACGCGGCCCCGCGCGACGCGGCTGGCCGGCTGGTCGGCGCTGGCGGGCGGCGGTCCGCTGGCTCTCGTCGCGGGCGCGCTGTGGCTGCGCGACTTTCCGCCGGGCGCGAGCGCCTTCGCCTTCCACGCCGTCGCCTACCCGTTCAACATGCTGGCGACCGTCGCCTGGGCCGCGATGCTCTGCGCCTGGGCGTCGGGTGCCACGGGAGGTCTGGCGCGCGCGCTGGAGGCCGCGGGGCGGATGGCGTTCACCAACTACATCGCCACCTCGGTCGCGATGACGGCCATCTTCTCGGGCTGGGGCCTTGGCCTGTTCGGCCGCGTGAGCCGGGTCGAGACGCTGGCCTTCTTGGCGCTCGGCGCGGCGCTGATGCTCGCCTGGTCGCGGCCCTGGCTGTCGCGCTTTCGCTACGGGCCGCTGGAGTGGCTGTGGCGATCGGCCGCGCGGGGGCGCTTGCAGCCGATCGCCGGCGGTGCTCTGGCGCGCTGATGCTGCGCCGCCTCTACGACTGGACCCTGGCCAAGGCCGCCCACCCCCTGGCGGCGCGCTGGCTGGCGCTGGTGTCGTTCGCGGAAAGCTCCGTCTTTCCGATCCCGCCCGACATCATGCTGATCCCCATGTGCCTGGCCCGCCCGCGCCGCGCCTGGCGCTATGCGGCGATCGCCACCGCCGCGTCCGTGCTGGGGGCGCTGGCGGGCTATGCCATCGGCGCGCTGCTGTTCGAACAGGTGGGCGCGCCGGTGCTCAGCTTTTATGGCCTGACCGACGCCTTTGACGGGTTCCGGGCGGAGTTCGTGGCGCGCGGCTGGCTCTATGTGCTGCTGGCCGGCTTCACCCCGCTGCCGTTCAAGGTGGTCACCATCGCGGCCGGCGCGACGGCCCTGCCGCTGCCTGTGCTGCTCGGCGCGGCGCTGATCAGCCGGTCGGCCCGCTTCGGATTGGAGGCTGGGCTGCTGCGCTGGCTGGGCGAGCCGGCGCGGCGACTGATCGAGCGGCATTTCGGCTGGCTGACCGTGGCGGCGGCCGTCGTGGGGATCGGCGGCTTCCTGGCCCTGCGCGCGCTGTTGTGACGCCGCGCCCCTTGCCAAGCGGGCGTGCGTCGGCTTAGGAACAAAACCAGTGGGGTTCGCAATCAGGAGACGTCGATGATCACCGCCATTCGGGAGGTGCGGCGCGCCAAGGGCCTGACCCTGGCCGAAGTCGCGGCGCGGTGCGACCCGCCGACCACGGCCCAGACGATCGGGCGGCTGGAGACCGGCACGCGCACCGTGTCCGTCGGCTGGCTGAACCGCATCGCACAGGCGCTGGGCGTGGAAGCGTCCGACCTGGTGCAGCTGCCCGACCAGGATCGGGTCGACGTCGCCGCGCGCCTGGGTGCCGACGGCGCCGCCGCCCCGACCAAGCCCCTGTCGATCAAGCCGCCGCGCCCGCGGTCCGGCGACGTGGCGGTCGCCATCGACGTGTCGATCGGCGATTGGCGGGCGGGCGACATGGTCTGGATGGACCGGCTGGCGCCCGACGACTTCGCCGGCGCGCTCAACCGCGATGTGCTGGTGCCAAAGCCCGCCGGCCGCTTCGCCTTTGGCCGGATGATCGGCCGGGACGGCGACAAGCTGCTGATCCTGCCGCCCGGATCGGGCAGTCGGCAACAGGTGGTGAAGGATCCGGGCTGGATCGCGGTGGCGCGCCTGCTGATCCGCGACCTTTAGGCCGTGGTGGGCGCTGACGGGCTCGAACCGCCGACCCTCTCGGTGTAAACGAGATGCTCTACCAACTGAGCTAAGCGCCCGCGCCGCCGTGCCCTGCCCCAGCGCCGGCGCGCGCGCAAGATCAGGCGGCGGCCAGGGCCGCGAAATAGCCGTTCATGCCGGTGGCCGCCCCATCTCCCAACTCGATGAACACCCGGCGCTTGTCATGCGGGTCGGCGCGGCGTTCCACCAGCCCGCAATCCGTCAGCGTCCGCAGCCAGCGCAGCGCCGTGGTGGATGGCACCGCGGCCGCGATGCACAGGCTGGACACGGACACCCGCGCGTGTTCCAGGCGCGCGGCATAGAGGTCGAGCAGCATGTCCCAGGCCGGCTCTCCGAACAGGTCGGGATCCAGGAACCGGTCCCGCAACCGCCGCTCCGAGATCACGGCGCGAACCGCGCGCGCGGTGACCGGAGCCTCGCTGGCGATCGCGCGCGGGGCCGGGTGGAAATCGTCGGTGGGACTGCGCAGGCCGCCGCGCCGGCCCAATCCGGGCGCGCTGTCGGTCATTTCGGCGAGCGTCCGGGCGATGCGACTGACCTGGTCGGCCAGCAGCTGCAGTCGGACCGCCTCCTGCTGACCGGCGGAATCGTGCAGGCGCATGCCCCGACCGGCCCGCAACAGAGCCAGTTCGCCCGACAGCTCTCCCGGCGCAGGATCGCAGAGCAGCAGCGCGGGCCCGCCGCCCAGCCGGTCCGCGACGGGCGCGAGCGCTTCGGGGGGGCAGCGGATCGCCAGCGGCCGGTCCTGCTCCGCCAAGGCGGCACAAACCTCCAACTCGTCAGGTCCCGCCCCAGTCAACGTCGCCACGATCAGTTCGTGCGGTCGCTCGACGGCTTGGCGTTCGGCCTCGGAAAAGTCGCAGCGCCAGCCGACCTGATACCCCGCCGCCACCACTTCGCGCTCCGCCGACGCTTCGGCCCCGCCGACGAGGAGGGCGCGCGGGTCGAGACTGTAAGGTTGGCGGTCAGCGTCCATATGGCGTCGTCCTTCGACAAATAGGGGTGCGGCCCCCCGTGTATGGTCCGCATCGGTGCGGGCAACGCGACGACCGGTCCGAAGCGGAGCGTCCAGCATCCGCGCGGTCAGCGGATGGTCCTAGAGTAGCGAACGGTGATGGCGAGACAAAGGATCGCGCGATGGCGGATCGCAACGATGCGAAACATACGGGCGGGGCCGGGCCGAACGCGATTGCCTCCGAAATGGATGAGACTGCGGCGGGAGAGTGGCCGCCGTTTTCCCCTTCGGTTCGTTCCGATGTGTCGCCGACTGTGACATTGCGGGTTTGGAGCGTCAGGTTCGCGCTTTGCAGAAACAGGTCGACGCCTTGGCGCGATCCGAACGGCGGTCGTCTATTCCTCCACCAGCCACGCCACACCCGCCGCGGCGTGGATGAGGGTGGAGTCGTAGATCGGCACCACATTGGCCTTGGGATCCACGATCATCTCCAGCTCCGTCGCGCCCAACACGACGGCGTCGACCCCGGTTTTCGCCAGGTTGAACAGCATGGTCTTGACCGCCCGCTCCGAGTCCCGGCGGGCTTCGCCCTTGATCAGTTCGTCGTAGAGGATCGCGTCGATCGCGGCCGCGCGCTCCAGATCGGGTTCGTTCAGGACGATGCCGCAGGTTTCCAGCCGCACGCGATACCAGTCCTGCGTCATCACGTTGCGCGACCCGATCAGGGCGGCGCGCTTGACGCCGTCCGCGCACATCTGCCGGCCCACCGCGTCGGCGATGTGCAGCACGGGCATGTCGACGCTGGCGGCGACCTGATCATAGACCCGGTGCATGGAATTGGCGCAGATCATCAGCGCGCCCGCCCCGGCCGCTTGCAGCCGCCGCGCGGACTCGCACAGCAGATCGGCCGCACGGCCCCACTCGTCGGCCTGATCCAACCGGACGAGCTTGCGGAAATCCAGGTTGTCGATCAGCAGCCGTGCCGATGCGTAATCGCCGCATTCGCGTTCCACCCGGCGATTGAGGTGCTGGTAATAGCGCTCGGTCGAGCGCCAGCTCATTCCGCCGATCAGGCCCAGGATCCTCACGTCAGTCAAAACTCTTGTTGATCTCGTCGACCATCTTCTTGGCGTCGGACAGCAGCATCATGGTGTTGTCGCGGTAGAAGACCTCGTTGTCCACGCCGGCATAACCGACCCCGCCCATCGATCGTTTAATGAACAGCACCGTCTTGGCGCGGTCCACGTCCAGAATGGGCATGCCATAGATGGGCGAGGTCTTGTCCGTCTTGGCCGACGGGTTGGTGACGTCGTTCGCCCCGATAACGAAGGCCACGTCGGCCTGCGGGAACTCACCGTTGATGTCGTCGAGCTCGAAGACCTCGTCATAAGGCACCTGCGCCTCGGCCAAGAGCACGTTCATGTGGCCGGGCATGCGGCCAGCGACGGGGTGGATGGCGTATTTCACGTCCACGCCCTTGGCCTTCAGCAGGTCCGCCATTTCCCGCAGCGCGTGCTGCGCCTGGGCCACCGCCATGCCATAGCCCGGCACGATGATGACGCTCTCCGCCTGGGACATGAGGAAGGCGGCGTCCTCGGCCGACCCGCGTTTCCACGGCCGGTCGATCGCGCCGCCGCCGTCCGCTGTCGCCGCCTCCGCCCCGAAGCCGCCGGCGATGACCGACAGGAAGGACCGGTTCATGGCCCGGCACATGATATAGGACAGGATGGCACCCGACGCGCCGACCAGCGCGCCGGTGATGATCATCGCCGTGTTGCCCAGCGTGAAGCCCATCGCCGCCGCCGCCCAGCCCGAATAGCTGTTCAGCATGGAGACCACGACGGGCATATCCGCCCCGCCGATGGGCACGATCAGCAGGAAGCCGAGCGCGAAGGCGAGTGCCGTGACGATCAGGAACGACCCCGCCCCGACGGCACCCGCGACCCACAGGCCGATCAGCCCCAGGATGGCGAGGATCAGGCCTAAGTTGATGAGGTGACGGCCGGGCAGCAGGATCGGCTTGCCGCCCATGTTGCCGTTGAGCTTCAGGAACGCGATCACCGAGCCGGAGAAGGTGAGCGCGCCTATCGCGGAACCCAGGCCCAGTTCGATGCGGCTGACCGGTTCGATTGCGCCGCTCGGGTCCACGATTCCGAATGCGAGAGGGTTGGCCCAAGCCGCGAGCGCCACCAGTACGGCGGCCACCCCGACGAGCGAATGAAAGGCCGCCACCAGCTGCGGCATGGCTGTCATGGCGATGCGCCGCGCGATGACGAAGCCGATCGCGCCGCCCACCCCGATCGCGACCAGTATCTCCGGCAGGCTCGCCAGGCGGTGCGTCAGCAGGGTCGTCACCACCGCGATCGCCATGCCGGCCATGCCGAAGCGGTTGCCGGTCCGGCTGGACGCCGGGCTCGACAGCCCGCGCAGCGCCAGGATGAAGCACACACCCGCCACCAGATAGGCGAGCGCCACCCAGGGGTTCACGGCCGCGTGGCTCGAAGCCTCGATCGGCAAGGGGCCACCTTGTTGCATGTTGGGCAGCGCCACCCCTTCAGCGCTCCTTCTTCTTGTACATCGCCAGCATCCGCTCGGTGACCGCGAAGCCGCCGAAGATGTTGATCGACGCCAGGACCACGGCCGCCAGGCCCAGCCACTTGGCCAACGGCGATCCGACACCCGCGCTCGCGATCAGCGCGCCGACGACGATGACGGACGAGATCGCGTTGGTGACCGCCATCAGCGGAGTGTGAAGGGCCGGCGTCACCGACCAGACGACGAAATAGCCGACGAAACACGCCAGCACGAAGATCGACAGGATCGCCAGAAAACCCATTCGCACCGCCCCCTCTCGCCCAGCGGACACCTTAGGGGCGGGCGGGCGCGGCTGTCGAGGGCCACGGCCGACAGCGAAACCGCGCCGCTCCCTGCCCGGGAACGGCGCGGCTCTTGCGCTCGGGTCGAGAGATTACGGCGTGAGCGTCGGTGCCAACACACCGTTGACAACGTGAACCACACCATTGGACTGCATCACGTCGGGCGTGATCACATAGCCGTTCGAATTGTTCATGCCGGTGATCATCACGGAGTTGTTCGCGCCCATGGTAAAGGTGAGCGGTTCACCCTCGACCGTGTTGATGGTCGCGGTTCCGCCGCCCGCGCGGATCCTCTGCATCAGATCGGCGGCCGTGATCTTGCCGGGTACGACGTGGTACTTCAGCACCTTCTGCAGAAGCATCTTGTTCTCGGGCTTCAGAAGCGTCGAGACGAGGCCGGCCGGTGCCCGGTCGAACGCATCGTTGGTGGGCGCGAACACCGTGAACGGCCCCGGGCCGGACAGGGTGGAACCCAGATCGGCCGCCGTCACCGCCTTCACCAATGTGGTCAGGTTCGGGGCGGCGGACGCATTCTGTACGATGGTGCGCGTCGGCAGCATCGCTACGCCACCGACCATCGGATTGGCCGGCCTGGTGGTCGTCGTCGTGGTCGTGCTTGTCGTCTGCGCCGGCATGGTGCTGGTCGACGACGATGTCTGCATCGACGTGTCCATGTTGTCGTCCATGGTGGACGCGCAGCCGGCCAGAAGAGTGCCGGCCATCAGTGCGGTTGCAAGCTTGATCGTCATAGAAAGTCTCCCTTGTTTATTCGCCCTATCAATGATCGGCGACGAAGAAGGGTCCGTCCGCCCGGCTCTACCGCGCGGTGCCGGACATTCGATCGCCCACCACTTGTCCACCGTGCGTTACGCGCGCGCCCGATACGATCTCGTCGTCGTCGGGCAGGACCGGCCGTCCGGCCTCGTCGTCCCAGAACGCGGTCAGCAGGTTCAGCAGGTTGCGGGCGTAGAGCGCGCTCGCGTCCGCCGGCAGGCGGGCCGGCATATTGGCGTGGCCCAGGATCAGGACGCCGTGCCGTTCGACGGCCTCGCCCGCGCGCGACCCTTCGACATTGCCACCCTGGCCGACCGCCAGGTCGAACAGCACCGAACCCGGCCGCATGGAGGCGATCTGCGCGTCCGACACCAGTCGGGGGGCGGGCCGTCCGGGGATCAGCGCGGTGGTCACGACGATGTCCTGCCGCGCGATGTGCTCCGACACCAGCGCCGCCTGAGCGCGCATATAGTCGGGCGACATCTCGCCGGCATAGCCGCCCTGCCCCTCGCCCGCGACGCCTTCGACCGTCTCCACGAAGATGGGCTTGGCGCCCAGCGAACGGATTTGTTCGCGCGTGGCCGAACGCACGTCGGTCGCCGACACCTGAGCCCCAAGCCGGCGCGCGGTGGCGATCGCCTGCAGTCCGGCCACGCCGACGCCCATCACGAACACGCGCGCCGCGGACACCGTACCCGCCGCGGTCATCATCATGGGGAACGCCCGGCCATAGGCGGCCGCGGCGTCGATCACCGCCTTGTACCCGGCCAAGTTCGCCTGGCTGGACAGCACGTCCATCGACTGGGCGCGACTGATGCGCGGCAGGAACTCGCACGCGATCGCGTCCAGCCCGGCGGCGGCGTACCCCTCGATCCGCGAGCGATCGTCCACCGGGTGCAGCAGCCCCAGCAGGAGGGCCCCCGCACTCGCCTCGGCCACGCGGACAGGCTCCGGTGGCTCGACGCACAGGACGATGTCTGCGCCGCGCGCGACATGGTCGCTGGGCACGACATCCGCGCCGGCGGCCCGGTAATCCTCGTCCGAAATCGCGGCGTCCTGCCCGGCCCCGGCCTCGACCCGAATGGCCGCGCCCCGCTTGACCAGCTTGACCACGGTCTCCGGTGTCGCCGCCGCCCGCGTCTCGCCCGGCGAGCGCGCGGCCAGGACGGCGACGGTGACCGTCACGACCCGCGCGAGATGATCAGCACCACTGTGGCGACGATGATGGCGACGGCGACGCTGCCCCACTTCAGCCAGCCGATGAAACGGTTATAGGTGGGGCCGGCGTTCTCGTTGTAGCGTTCCATGGGGGTCCTTTGCCCGATGTCGATCCGTCGCCAGCCTAATCGCCCCGGGCCGACAGGAAAAGGGCTTAAGCCGGTCTTTACCGCCCGGCGCGTAGGGCGGGTCTGTCGCCCCTCGGTCCCGGGCGCTGGAGCGCGGAGGCAGCCCGGATCGTGACGTCTGCCGCCCGACCTGTCGCCCACCGCCTCGTCCTGCTGATCGACGACGACGTGGCGTGGCGCGCGCGGGAGGATGCGCTGGCGGCGCTGGGCTGGCGCGCGCTGGTGGCCGACGACGCCGAACGGGCGCTGGCGACGCTGGGAACCCACGACGGCATGCAGCTGGACGCGGTGGCGATGAACGCCGACCGGCTGCCGCGCGACCCGGCCTCGCTCGTGCGGCGCATCCGATCGCTTCGGCCGCAGCTGCCGGTGGTGGTCGCCACGGGTGGCGCGCGGTCGACCAGCGTGGTGGACGCACTGCGCGCGGGCGCCAGCGACTATCTGCTGCTGCCCCTCGACGCCGAACGGCTGGCACCGGCGCTCGACCGCGCCGTCGACGGCGCGGCGGAGCACACGGAACTGCGCCCGTTGAGCGAGCGATTGCCCCACCGACCGGTGCTGGACCGGGCGGTGGGGTCCGCCCCCGCCTTTCGCGCCGCGCTCGCCATCGCGGCCAAGGCGGCGCGAGCGCGCGGGCCCCTGCGGATCGAGGGAGAGGCGGGCACTGGCAGGGCGTGGCTGGCCCGCGCGATGCACGCCGCCGGACCCCGGCCCGACGCGCCCTTCGCGCATCTCGCGCTGACCGGACTGTCGGCCGACGCGACGGACCGGCTGTTGTTCGGCTACCCTCCCGGTGCCGGCGCGCACGGGGCGCTCGTGGACGCGGACGGGGGCACGCTGCACCTGTCCGGCGTGGCGAGCCTGCCACTGCCGCAACAGGCCCGGCTGGTGCGCGCCATGGACGATGGCGAGGTGCAGGCGACCGGCAGCGCGATCCGACATCGCATCGACGTGCGCGTCGTCGCCAGCGACGATGGCGAGCTGGCCCGGCTGGTCGAGGCCAAGCGGGTGCGCGAAGACCTGTTCTACAAGTTGTCCGCCACCACCGTCGAACTGCCGCCGTTGCGCGATCGCTTGGGTGACCTGCCGGCGCTGACCCGCGACACCCTGCGTCGCATCGCCGATCTGACCGGCACTCGCCCGCTCAGCGTGACCGATGGCGCGCTGTCGCTGCTGCGCCGCTATGACTGGCCGGGCAATCTGCGACAGCTGGAGGGGGCGCTGTTCCGCGCCGCGGCGATGGCGGACGGGGACGCGCTGACGGAGTTCGACTTTCCCGCCCTCCTGGCGCAGCTGGGCGAAGGCACCGGGCCCGCGCGGGTCGGTGCCGGGGTGGAACTGTTCGCCGACGGAGAGTTGCGCCAGCTGTCCGAGATCGAGGCCGACGTGATCCGCCTGGCGATCAACCATTATGGCGGCCGGATGAGCGAGGTGGCCCGCCGCCTGGGGATCGGTCGGTCGACACTCTATCGCAAATTGTCGGACCTGGGCATCGACAACGCGGCGTGACGAAGAGCGGAAGGCTCACTCACCGCCGCTGAAGGCCACTCCGTTCTGTTGGCGCAGTTCGTGGCCAATGTAACGGACGATGTCGTCCCGCTGCCAGCGGCCTGACACCTGCTCGCCCGTCACATACAAGCCTTTGAGCAATAGTCGATCGAGCGACGTCATCCCTGCGGGGGCGCCCGCCCCGGCCGTGGCATCGAACAACGCCATGATCGAGTCCTGCGGCCCACGTGCGCCCGGCCGAGGAGTGGCCAGCACCACCATCGCCAGGTGATCGGCCAACTGTTCCCACGTTTTCCCCTCGCACTTCGTCAAGTCGACCAGCACCATCATCTCCTGCTTACTCTCGCGCACGGGGACGGTGATATGCGAAGCAGAGCCGAGGCGCGCTTCGACTGTCGAACGCACCAACCAGCGCACAGGCGCGGGATCAATCCACGCCGCCTGCTCCCTGGGCTGCGGCAATCCGTAGAGACCGACGTTCTTGTACAGTCGAGGGTTCGCCTCCAGGAAGTCGCGCGCGAACGTGTCGGCGTCCTTAGTCAGAACGATGCGAACCTCTGGCGTGCAATCGTCGGACACCATTTTCACTCCGACATCGGTCGCATTGCGCGCGATCGTGTCCACGATCAGCCGGCGGTGACCCGGTCCACCTCCGTACACCGCCAGGCAGAACGCCGTGTTCCAGCGGGGAATTTGGCCGCCCGCGCCGTCGGCAAGCACGTCGACCTTCTCGCCGATCTCCCGCTGTTCGAGAGCGGTAATGACGATGCCATCGTCCTCGGTCGTGTCGGATGTGACTTGCACTGCCGTCGATCCGTCCGACGGCGGAGTTTGGGCGAACAGCGTCGAGGCGGACAACGAGGCGACCGCCATGGCAGCGGCAAAAGGCGACGCCGTGAGTCGGAGGAAAGACGGGAACACGACCTTACCGTGGCGCAGCCGGGGAGAGGCATCAAGTCCGCCCATCGACCGTCGATCGTTCGCCTCCACCCTTCCGATCGACGATGCGTGACGTGGCAGGTATGGAAGGTCGGCTATGGGATGGCGGCTCTCGATGCTGCCCAGGATGGCCAAGGCTCTTCCTCTCTTGAAGCGAGTGGCCGAAACCGTGCGTGTCTCTCCTCTCCTCACCGTCGGCGGTCTGCTGGTGGTTGTGGTCGCGGGCTTGGTGGTCTGGCGATCGCCAGACCCGGTCGATGCGGCGCTCTTCCCCTCGCATTGGTCCTCCGCGCCCCTGGTGGCTCTGCCGTGGCACCAGGTCGCCTGGCGATCGTTCGGTGCCGTCGAGGCGGAGGTTCCGCGAAGCTGGGAGGCGGGAGCGGGGCCGCAGTTGCGGTCGGTCGGCGTGCCAAGAGACCCGGATCTCTGGCTATCCACCGCGCTCGCCGCCGAATGCGCGGCCCCGGTGGTGCTGCGCTGGCGCGACCAGTGGCGGGGCGAGTGCCGGTCAAGCGAAGGCACCCGCATCCGCATCGCGCTGACCCGGGCCGACGGCGGGTGGGCGGGGGTGGCGGCCCGCTATCCGGACGGCCGGGATGCGCGGCTCGCCCCGCCCGTGGCCCGGATGCTGGGATCGTTGCGGGAGGTGGAGTGACCTCCTGCCGTCAGGCGGACTCCGTCAGGGCGGCGTCGCGCAGTCCGCGCCAGACGCGCACGGCCTGCACCGTCTCGGCGACGTCGTGGACGCGCAGCAGCTGCACACCCTTCTCCAGAGCCAGCGTCGCCAGCGCGAGCGACCCGCCCAGCCGCCGGTCGGCCGCCGCCTCGCCGGCCAGGGCACCGATCATCCGCTTGCGGCTCGCACCCAGCAGGACCGGGACCCCCAGCCCCTGGTACAGATCCAGCGCGTTCAGGATGGCGAGGTTCTGGGCCAGCGTCTTGCCGAAGCCCAAGCCGGGATCCACCGCGATGCGATCGCGCGCCACGCCGCCGGCCACGACCTCGTCCAGCCGAGCCTCCAACCAGTCGAACACATCGAGGGCCGCGTCGCCGCCGCTGCCCGCGCCCGCATGGGGGTCCGGCCCGGCGGACGGCGCGTGCATCAGCACAACCGGACAGCCCGCCCGGGCGACGGTCGCCAGTGAATCGGGCTCGTGGCGCAGCGCGGAGATGTCGTTGACCGCGCTCGCCCCCGCCGCTAGCGCGGCCTGGATGACCGCAGCCTTGCGCGTGTCCACCGAAACCGCCGCGCCCGCCCCCGCCAAGCGCTCGACGACCGGCACGACCCGCTCGCGCTCGTCGCCTTCGAAGACGACGGTGGCACCCGGGCGGGTGCTTTCACCCCCCACATCGACCAGGGCCGCGCCCGCCTCCACCATCGCCATGCCGGCTTCGATCGCGGCGGCCAGGTCGGCATGCCGGCCGCCATCCGAAAAGCTGTCGGGCGTGGCGTTCAGAATGCCGGCGACCTGGGGCTGGTCGAAGCGCAGCACGCGCCCTCCCAAGGTCCAGGGCGCGCGCGGGGCGGCCAGGCGCTGTCGCAGCGTCGCCAGCCGCGCACCGTGCGGGCCATCCATCCAGCGGTCCAGCTCGTCCGGCCGCAGGACGACGCGACCGATCCGTCGCCCGTCCGCTCGCGCGATCACCTCGTAATGCGAATGAAAGACCAGCCCGCCGGCAAGCCGGGGCGACGGGTCGGGATAAGCCTGCGGACTGGCGACCGCGCCGAACGGACGGAGGTAGAGGGTCGCGTCGGCGGGCAGGTCCGCCCTCATACCTCCGTCATCAGGCGATAGGTCTGGCGCAGGCGGTCGATCGGCTCGCCGTCGCGGTGCCAGAAGGTCCAGCCGTTGCAGCTGGGTGCCCCCTGCAGACGGGCACCGAGCTGGTGGATGGACCCCGTCTGATCACCGCAGGCGAGCGATCCGTCGGCGCGCACTGCGGCGCGATGACGACCCTGACGGTCGGTGAGCGTCTGACCGGGCGTCACCAGCCCGACCTCCACCAGGGTGCCGAACGCCACGCGCGGGGCGGCGCGCGGGTTCTGCATGGTCACCAGCGCGGACTCGTCCAGCGGTAGCGCGGCGGCGATCCGCTCCTCCGCCACCTGGCAATAGCGCTCCTCCCGCTCGATCCCGATCCACTGGCGGCCCAGCCGGCGCGCGACCGCCCCCGTGGTGCCCGTGCCGAAGAAGGGATCGAGCACGACGTCGCCGGGCTGGGTGCAGGCGAGCAGGATGCGATAGAGCAGCGCTTCCGGCTTTTGCGTCGGGTGGGCCTTTGCCCCGTCGGTCCGCAGTCGCTCCGCGCCGCCGCAGATCGGGAAGGTCCAGTCCGACCGCATCTGGAGCTCATCGTTCAGCGTCTTCATCGCACGGTAGTTGAAGCGATAACGCGCGTCGGGGTCGCGGGACGCCCAGATCAGCGTCTCATGGGCGTTGGTGAAGCGGGTGCCGCGAAAGTTCGGCATCGGATTGGCCTTGCGCCACACGATGTCGTTCAGGATCCAGTAGCCCAGATCCTGTACCGCGACGCCCACGCGGAAGATGTTGTGATAGCTGCCGATCACCCACAGCGTGCCGGTCGGTTTCAGGACGCGCCGCGCCTGCGCCAGCCAGTCGTGAGTGAACCGGTCATAGGCGGCGAAGCTGGCGAACCGGTCCCACTCGTCCGTGACCGCGTCCACATGGCTGCCGTCGGGGCGATGCAGGTCCCCCCCCAGCTGAAGATTGTAGGGGGGATCGGCGAAGATCATGTCGACCGACGCGTCGGGCAGTTCCGCCAGTCGCTCCGCCGTGTCGCCGCGCAGCACCCGTCCGACCGGAAGGGTCGCCTCTGCCCCGATCGTCGCGCGCGCCAGCGTCCGTGTCGCCAAAATCCGTCCCCTCCGTTCCCCGCATCACCGTGAATCCGTGGCCGGACTCCGTCAATCATCGTGGTAATCGGTCAGGGTTAACAATCCGGCAGCCTGCGGTGCGCCTGCGGTTCGCCGCACCAGATGTCGTAGAGCGGCCGGGTGGCCGGACTCAACCGGTGGCGTGTTGCGCGGATGCGCCAGCCGCCAGACTTTCGGCCAGGCTGCGCGCCACCGGGGCGAAGCTGCGGCGGTGGTGCTCGCATGGGCCCAGCCGGCTGAGCGCCGCCCGGTGCTCGGCGGTGCCGTACCCCTTGTGCCGGGCAAAGCCATAGCCGGCGTGCTCGGCATCCAGGGCGAGCATCATCCGGTCGCGCGTCTCCTTCGCCAGGATCGAGGCGGCGGAGATCGCGGGCACCGTCGCGTCGCCGCCGACGACGGCCCGCGAAGGCCAGCGCCATCGCGGCAGCCGGTTGCCGTCCACCACCACCCGCGTCGGGTCGCGGCCCACCGCCGCCACCAGCGCCTCGACGGCGCGCGCCATGGCCAGGTGGGTGGCGTGGTAAATGTTCAGGCGGTCGATCTCCGCGACTGAAGCCAGTCCGATGCCGAAGCGGCAGCGCCGCCGGATCGCCGCCTCCAGCTCGGCCCGGCGAGCGGGCGAGAGCGCCTTGGAGTCCGCCACGCCCGGAACGCCGCCCCGGCACAGCACGACGGCCGCGGCCACGACCGGCCCCGCCAACGGTCCGCGCCCCGCCTCGTCCACGCCGGCGATCACGGCGCCGTTCGCCAGGGCGGGTGGCGACGCGCTTCGCCAGCGCGGTAGAGGCACAGGCGGTTGCCCGCCGGATCGGCGAACCACGCCTCGCGCCAGGACCAGGGCTGGTCGACGGGATCGGCGACCGCCACGCCCAAGCCCCGCAGCCGATCCACCTGCGCGTCGAGATCGTCGCATTCGAGATACACCGCCGGCGGCGCATCGTGCAGCGACAGGGTGACGCCGCCAGCCGCTTCGAACCGCAGATAGCCGGCGCTGTCGACCACCGGGACCAGGCCCAAGTCGCGGTAGAAGCGCCGCGCGGCGTCGAGGTCGCCGCCGGGCAACGCGATCTGGTTGAGCCGGCGGGTGCCCCCGTCCAACCGCACCTGCCCGTGGCCCATGGGGCCGTGCCCCCGACCCAGGCCCGGCGCCTCGCGGATCGCCAGCCGCACGAACAGCCGCGCGCGCTCGACCGCGCGGATCAGCGGCAGACCGTTTGCCAAGCCGACCGCGATGCCGCTCGCCAGCGTGCAGCCGGTGCCGTGCGTGTGTCGGGACTCGATCCGCGGGTCGGTCCAGCGCGCGACCGGACCGTCGGGCGACCTCCATAGGGCATCGGTCAGCCGGTCCCCCCCGTCATGTCCGCCCTTTGTCAGGAGAGCGCAGCCATGCGCCAGCACTGTGTTCACTCCGCCCAGCGCCTCCAACTCTGGCCGATTGGGCGTGACGACGGTGGCAAGGTCCATCAGCGCGCCGAAGCTGTCCACCGTGCGATCGTCGGCCAGCACTCCGCCGCTGCTGGCCACCATCACCGGGTCCAGCACGATCGGCAGCCGCTCCGCCGACAGCCGCCTGGCCACGGCCAGCGCCGTGTCTGCGGACCCGATCATGCCGATCTTCACCGCGTCCGCGCCCAGATCGTCCAGCACCGCATCGATCTGCGCCACGACCATCCCGGCGGACACCGGCTCCACCCGGGTCACCGCCACCGTGTTCTGGGCGGTGATCGCCGTGATCGCCGTGGCGGCGTGCCCACCCAGCATCGTGACAGTCTTCACATCTGCCTGGATGCCTGCCCCCCCGCCGGAATCCGACCCCGCGATCACCAGGACGCGGGGCAGCGTCATCGTCCGCGCAACGACAGGATGGCGAAGCCGAGGAGCGTGCCCGCCACGAGCGCCAGCAGCAGGCTGCCCGGCGGGTCGAAGACGGCGGCCGGTCCGCCCGTCGCCAGCCGCACCACGGCCAGCACGCCGGCCGCCACGATGCCGATCCGGCCCGCGGCGAACCAACGGTCGCGGACGGCGGGCGTCATCGGGCGGCCACCACCGCCTCGCAGATGCTGTCCACCACCCGCTCGACCTCGTCCTCCCGGTCGCCTTCGGCCATCACGCGGACCAGCGGTTCGGTGCCCGACCGGCGGATGACCAGCCGCCCGCGTCCCTCCAGCGCCGCTTCCGCCTCCGCGATCGCGGCCCGGACGTGCGCATCCTCCAGAGGAGCATCCGCCTGGTAACGGACGGAGCGCAGCCGCTGCGGCACCGGCTCGAACAGGCTCAGCAGCTCGGAGGCGGGGCGACCGCTGCGCACCAGCGCCGCCAGGATCTGCAGCGCCGCCCCCAGTCCGTCGCCCGTCGTGCCGTGGTCGGACAGGATGATGTGGCCCGACTGTTCGCCGCCCACGTTGAAGCCGCCCGACACCATGCGTTCCAGGACGTGGCGGTCGCCGACCTTCGTGCGCTCGAGGCTGAGACCCTGGGCCTCCAGATAGCGCTCCAGTCCCAGGTTGCTCATCACCGTCGCGACGATGCCGTCGCCGCGCAGGCGACCGTCCCTCGCCCAGTCGGTGCCGATCAGCGCCATCAGCTGGTCGCCATCGACGATCTGTCCCGCATCGTCGACCACGATCAGCCGATCCGCGTCGCCGTCCAGCGCCAGGCCCAGGTCCGCGCCGGACGCGGCGACCGTCTCCTGCAAGGTGAGCGGCGCGGTCGATCCGCATTGGTCGTTTATGTTGGTGCCGTTGGGCTCCACCCCGATCGCCACCACCTCTGCCCCCAGTTCCCACAAGGCGGACGGCGCGGTCTGGTAGGCGGCGCCATTCGCGCAATCGACCACCAGCTTCAGCCCGTCCAGGCGCAGATCGGCGGGAAAGGTGTTCTTGATCGCGTGGATGTAGCGGCCGCGCGCATCCTCATAGCGGCGCGCGCGACCGATATCCTTGGACTGCGCCAGGATCGGCCCTTCCTCGAACAGGGCCTCGATCTCCGCCTCGTCCTCGTCCGACAGCTTGAACCCTTCGGGCCCGAAGAACTTCAGGCCATTGTCGAAATAGGGATTGTGGCTGGCGGAGATCATGACACCCAGATCGGCGCGCATGGACTTCGTCAGCATGGCGACGGCGGGCGTCGGCATGGGTCCCACCTGCAACACGTCCATACCGACCGCCGTGAAACCCGCGACCAGCGCGCTTTCGACCATATAGCCCGACAGTCGGGTGTCCTTGCCGATCAGCACGCGATGGCGGTGGTCCCCGCGCAGAAAGCGTCGCCCGGCCGCCATGCCGAACGCCATGATCATGTCGGGCGTCAGCGGAGCCGTGTTGGTGCGCGCACGGATGCCATCCGTGCCGAAATGCTTGCGTGCCAAGACCGTTCGCCTGCTTCGGGGAAAGATCGGACGTGTAGCGGTCGGTCGCATTGCGGCCAAGTGCGACGCCCCTAGCCGACGACCAGACCGCCCAGCAGAAGGAGCAGGCGCACGTCCGGCACCACGCCCGCCTGGCGGCGAGCGGCCACGAAGGCGGAGACTTGGTCCAATGCCACGCGGTGGACGGCGATCGCCTCCTCCCCCACCCCGCCGCCGGATCCGACCCGCGACAGGGCGGTGCCGCGGAACAGCGTGAACCGCTCCGCCGTGAGGCCGGGAGAGGAGGAGAACTCGCCCAACCGCTCCAGCCGCCCGGCGCGCCAGCCAGTCTCCTCTTCCAGCTCGCGCGCGGCCGCCGTCTCCATCGCCTCGTCCGGACACTCGTCACCGACCAGCCCGGCGGGCAGCTCCAGCGAGCGTGCCGCGATCGGCGGCCGATGCTGCTCGATCAGCAGGACGTGTCGCCCGTCGGGCGCGTCGTCGATCGCGAGCACCACGACCACCTGGCGCTTGGCCGGTCGCGCCGCATACTCCCAACCATCGCGCGTCCACACCTCTAGATACCGACCGCTCCAGGCCAGGGCACTGTCCTCGCTCACAATTCGATCAGGCGGTCGGAGAGTTCGTTCGGGTTGCCGTCCGTCTTCGGGGCGGCCGCCGCTAGGACCGGCGCCATCGCCTCGACCGCGGCCACCATGCCGTCGGCGGTCCGCCCGTCCGCCGCGCGGTCGACCAGTGCCGCCATGGCCTCGGCCCAGGCGTCCGGGTCGGTGCGCCCATGGACCGCCTCGTCCGCGATCAGCTCCGCCATGCGTTCGGCGACGGACAGGTAGAGCAGCACCCCAGTCCGCCCGACCGTGCGGCGCTCCGCGCCCAGGCGAAAGGCGGCGAGCGCGCGCGCCCGCACCCGGCGGCGCTGAGTCGATGCCGGGGTCAGCCAAAGCCGCGCGCGTTCCAGCCGCAGGAGGGCCAGCGCCGCCAGGAACACCGCCAGCCACAGGCCGAGCGCCAGCAGGATGACCGTGCCGCGCCCCACCTCCGTCCAGCCGCCGCCCGCCACGTCGAGCGGCCACAGCGCAAGATCCGGCCACCGCGCGGCCGCGACCAGGGCGGTGACCGCCGCCAATATCGCCCAATGGAGCGCGGCGTCGTGGTAGCGGTCGGACCGGAGGGCGACCACCGTGACGATCTCCGCGTCGGTGTGCGCCTCGGCCGCGCGAACGGCGTCGCTTACCCGGCGGTGATCCGCTTCGTTGAAGGCTACCATCCCCCGGACGCCCCGCCCCCGCCAAAGGAGCCGCCCCCTCCGCCGGTGAACCCTCCGCCGCCCCAACCACCACCGCCGCCACCACCGCCGCCCGACCCGCCGCCCCATCCCGATCCATGGCTCGAAGAGCGCGCGATCGACGACAGGATGTCGGCCGCGATCCACGGCCACACGAATCCGCCGCCACGCCGCCGCGCGCCCCACGGCCCCCGCCGCCGTCGGCGACCACGACCGCCGAACACGCCGCGCAGCACGAAGAACCCGATCACCAGCAACCAGACCAGCCCGAATACGCTGCCACCACCGGAGGACCCGCGCCGATGGCTGCGGTCGAAGTCCCGCACCGCCGCATCCACCTTCGCCTGCGCCTCTTCGGGCGAGGCCCGCAGCTGCGCGATCACGGCATCCGTGCCGGCGATCATCGCCTGCGGCACCTGCCCCTGGCGCAGGAGCGGCGTCATCAGCTCGCCGGCCACCTGCCAGGAAAAGGCGTCGGTCAATATCGGGGTCAGGCCGGTGCCGACCTCCAGCCGGGGACCGCGCTGACCGGCGGGATTGCCCGGCGCCACGAACAGGATCGCGCCATTGTCCACCCCCTCCAGGCCGACGCCCCATTCGCGGCCCAGGCGATAGCCATAGTCCGCCAAGTCGTAGCCGCCGGTGTCCGGCACAGTCGCCACTACGAACTGGCGATTGGTGTCCCGCTGCAGCGCCTCCAGCTTGGCCGTCAGCCCCGCCTCGACGTCGGGCGGCAGCACGTCGGCGGCGTCGACCACCAGGCCCGTAAAGGCCGGGAACTCCTGCGCCGACGCGGCCGCCGCGAACAGCAGGGAGAGGAGCAGGACCACGACCGCCCGCGCCGTTGGCATCGCGGCCGTCACGAACGGGCGACCTCGGGTCTGATCACACTGAGCACGGGCAGGTGGCAAAGCCCCGGACCTCCGCTGCCGTCCGATCAGGACCCGAAATTGACGGTCGGCGCGGCCTGCGCGCCCGGATCGGCCTGGAACGGCACCTTCGGTTGCGCGCCGTAGATCACCTTGGCTCCGATCGCGTCGGGGAAGGTGCGGATGCGCGTGTTGTAGGCCTGAACCGCGGCGTTGTAATCCGTCCGGGCCACGTTGATCCGGTTCTCCGTGCCCTCGATCTGCGCCTGGAAGGTCTGGAACGTCTGCTGGCTGCGGAGTTCGGGATAGCGCTCGACACTGACCAGCAGGCGACCGAGCGACTGGCCAAGCTGACCCTGCGCGGCCTGGAACTGCTGGATCTTGGCGGGGTCCGACAGGTCGTCGTTCGACAGCTGAACCCCCGTCGCGCGGGACCGGGCGTCGATCACATCGGTCAGAATGCCACGCTCCGACGCGGCGGCTCCCTTCACCACCGCCTCAAGGTTCGGGATCAGATCGGATCGGCGCTGATAGGCCGATTGGAGGTTGGCGAACTGCGCGTTGACCTCTTCCTCGGCGGTCGGGATGGCGTTCACGCCGCATCCTGCGAGCGCGAGCGCGAGAGCGGCCAGGGGAAGGCAAACGGTTGGTCGCGGGGTCATATCGTCGATCCTTGGTGATTGACTTGACGCATGGATGCGGAGCACCGATCGATCGACTAGACGCGGGGACGGCGATGTTCAACGAGTTCAAGGCATTCATCAACCGCGGCAACGTCGTCGATCTGGCGGTCGCCGTCATCATCGGTGCCGCCTTCGGCAAAATCACCACCTCGGTGACCGAAGACGTGATCATGCCGGTGATCGGGTGGCTACTCGGCGACCTGGATTTCTCGTCCTACTTCGTCCGTTTGGGCGAGATCCCGGCGGACTACCGTGGTTCGCCCACGAACTATGCCGCCTTGAAGGAGGCGGGCGTCGCGATGATCGGCTATGGCCAGCTGGTCACCGTCTTCATCAACTTCCTGCTGATCGCGCTGGTGGTGTTCCTGCTTGTGCGCGCCGTCAATCGCGCGCTGGAGGGCTTCGCGGCCGAGCAGGCTGATCGCGAGGCCCAGGCCCCCGACAGCACGGAGGTCCTGCTGTTGCGCGACATCCGCGACGAGCTGCGCCGGCGGGACACGCCGGGCGCGGACGCTCCGCCAACGCTCTGACCAGCGCGCGCGGCCGCTTGGCAAAGCGCTGGCCCGCCCCTACATCGATCAGGCCGGTTCGCCGGCTATGACGATAAACGGTGGCGTGCAATAGACACAGCGGACCCGGGGGCAGTACCCGGCGACTCCACCATCCACCGCCCCCTTGGGCGGCGGTTGACGGGGTCGAACTAGGATCGACGTGTGTTCAAAGGCGTCTACGTCGTTCGGGCTGAGTAACCCGCTAAAGGCTCAAAACCCATAAGTGCCAACGATAACGAGGTACTCGCTCTCGCCGCCTAATCGAAGACCGCAAGGTTGTTAGATTAGAAGGCAAAAGCGCGGTCGGACCCACCGGGCAACAGAAGGGTTACAGCGGTTCGGGGGGCACCGGGCAACAGAAGCCCCCCACTCCACTCGTCGCGTTTTTGCTGGCACCGACCGTCCGACCACGCCATAATGTCGCGGTCCCGCACCGATGCGGGAGAATTCACAGGGAACAGTTCATGAAGATCATCACCACCGCGGCGCTGGCTGCCACTGTTTTGGCGCTCGGCGCCTGCAACCAGTCGCCGGCCAACGAGAAGGCCGACCTGGCCCAGCAGAACCTGGAGTCCCAGGAAGACATGATCGAGAAGCAGGCCGACGTGGCCGCCGCGAACGGCATGGAAGCGCAGTCCGAGGCGCTGGACGCCAAGGCCGATGCCATGGGCGAGGCGGCCGACAATGTGGACGCCGGAACCGTCGCGAACACCATGTAAGCCATTCCCGCCCGCCCTTAGGGCGTAGGGATTGGAAGGGGTCGGACCGGCAAGGTCCGGCCCCTTTTCTTTATGCCTGCGGAAGGCCCGACACAAAAATGGGGGCAGACCCTGCGGTCCACCCCCCTTTCGTACTTAGTCGGAACGGTCAGTCGTCGCTGGTGATGAAGTCGGGCAGTGCGCCGCCCTCCTCCTTTTGACCGCCACCGTCCCGATCGCCGCGCGAACGGCCGCCGTCGCGCCCGGAGCCGTCGCGGCGCGGTCCACGGTCGCGACCGCCTCGATCGCCGCGGCCACCCGCATCCCCGCGCGGGCCACGCCCACGACCGCCCTCGCCGTCCCGACGCGGACCACGATCGGACCGCTCCTCGCGCGGCGGACGGGTGTCCTCCAGCTCTTCGCCGGTCTCCTGGTCGACCACGCGCATCGACAGGCGCACCTTGCCGCGCCCGTCGATCTCCAGCACCTTGACCTTGACCTCCTGCCCTTCGCTGAGCTCATCGGAGACCTTCTCCACGCGCTCGTTCTTGATCTCGGAGACGTGGACCAGGCCGTCCTTGCCGCCCATGAAGTTCACGAACGCGCCGAAATCGACCAGGTTGACGACCTTGCCGTCGTAGATCTTGCCGATCTCCGCCTCTTCGACGATCCCACGGATCCACTCCATCGCCGCCTCGATCTGCTTGCCGTCGGACGAGGAGACCTTGATCACGCCCTCGTCGTCGATGTCGACCTTGGCACCCGTCTCGGCGACGATCTCGCGGATCACCTTGCCGCCCGTACCGATGACATCGCGAATCTTCGACTTGTCGATCTGCATGGTCTCGATGCGGGGCGCGTGAGTGGACAACTCGCCCGTCACCTCGCCCAGCGTCTTCTGCATCTCGGCCAGGATGTGGGCACGGCCTTCGTTCGCCTGGGCGAGCGCCTGTCGCATGATGTCCTCGGTGATGCCGGCGACCTTGATGTCCATCTGAAGGGACGTGATGCCCTCAGACGTGCCGGCCACCTTAAAGTCCATGTCGCCCAGGTGATCCTCGTCGCCCAGGATGTCGGAAAGCACCGTGAACTCGTCACCTTCCAGGATCAGGCCCATCGCGATGCCGCTGACGGGCCGCTTCAGCGGAACGCCCGCGTCCATCATCGCCAGAGTGCCGCCGCACACCGTCGCCATCGAGCTGGAGCCGTTGGACTCCGTGATGTCGGACAGCACGCGGATGGTGTAGGGGAACTCGTCGTGGCTCGGCAGCACCGGGTGCAGCGCGCGCCAAGCCAGCTTGCCGTGGCCGACTTCGCGACGGCCCGGCGCGCCGAAGCGGCCCACTTCACCGACCGAATAGGGCGGGAAGTTGTAGTGCAGCAGGAAGCGCTCGTAGCTGAGGCCGGTCAGCCCGTCGATCATCTGCTCCGACTCCTTGGTGCCCAAGGTGGTCGTGCAGATCGCCTGCGTCTCGCCGCGCGTGAACAGGGCAGACCCATGGGCGCGGGGCAGGAAGTGCACCATGCTCTCGATCGGCCGGACCTCGGTGGTCTTGCGCCCGTCGATCCGTGTGCCGTCCTTCAGGATGGCGGAGCGCACGATGTCGGCCTCCAGCTTCTTGACCTGCTTGAGCGCCAGCAGCCTCTCGGCCGGCTCCATGTCTCCGGTGGTCTCACGCGCCTTGGTCCGCGCCGCGTTCACGGCCTCCTGCCGCTCCTGCTTGTCGGTCAGCTTATAAGCGGCGGCCAGGTCATCGCCGATCAGGCTCTTCAGCTTGTCCTTGGCGGCCTTGTCCTGCGCGGACGTGTCGTTCAGCGCCCATGGCTCGCGCGCGGCCTGTTCGGCCAGCTGGATGATCAGGTCGATCACCTTGCGGCTCTCTTCGTGCGCGAACAGCACGGCGTCCAGCATGTCGTCTTCCGACAGCTCCTTCGCCTCGGACTCCACCATCATCACGGCGTCCTGGGTGGCGGCCACCACCAGGTCCAGCTCGCCCTCCCGGGACTGTTCCAGGGTCGGGTTCAGGATGAACTCGTCATCGACCAGCCCCACGCGCGCAGCGCCGATCGGCCCCATGAAGGGCACGCCGGAGAGCGTCAGGGCGGCCGACGCGGCGATCAGCGCCAGCACGTCGGGTTCCGCGTCGCCGTCGTAGCTCATCACCTGGCAGATCACGTTGATCTCGTTCAGGAAGCCTGCGGGGAACAGGGGGCGGATCGGACGGTCGATCAGCCGGCTGGTCAGCGTCTCCTTCTCCGTGGCCCCGCGTTCGCGCTTGAAGAACCCGCCCGGGATGCGACCGGCCGACGAGAACTTCTCCTGGTAATGGACGGTCAGCGGGAAGAAGTCCTGCCCTTCCTTGACCGTCTTGGCGGCCGTGACGGCGCACAGCACGACCGTGTCGCCGTAGGTGGCCAGCACCGCGCCGTCGGCCTGACGCGCGACGCGCCCGGTTTCGAGCGTCAGCGTGCGCCCGCCCCACTGGGTGGAGACTTTCTTGACATCGAACATGAATATTTTCCTTTCGCCCGGCGGCCACATTGCGCGCCAGGGTCCTCGTGCGGGCTAGACCGGCCCGTGGCGGTGCGGGGCTCGGTCGCCCCTGGCGCCGATCGCCCCATGCGATCCGCCCCGAATGAAAAAGCCCCGCGCGACGGCGGGGCTTCCAATCCTTATTTGCGCAGGCCCAGCTTGCCGATCAGATCGGTGTAGCGGCCTTCGTCCTGTCCGCGCAGGTAGGCGAGCAGACTGCGGCGTTTGTTCACCATCATCAGCAGGCCCCGGCGCGAGTGGTTGTCCTTGTGGTGCCCACGAAAGTGACTGGTCAGATTGTTGATGCGCTCCGTCAGGATCGCGACCTGCACTTCGGTGGACCCGGTGTCGTTCTCGCCCCGGCCATGCTCCTTTGCGAGCTCCGCCTTGCGTTCGGTGGTGATGGTCATTCGTCGTCCTCGATCATCGGGTGTCGTTGAAGCCCCGCACGATCCGGACCATGCCCCCGTCAAACTCCACCAACGCCACGGGATTATCGCCGTGCAACGCCAGGTGAAGGCCGGTGCGGGTGGGTTCGGACCAGACCTGCCCATGGGCCAATCGATCCGCCTGGTCGCGCGAAACCCTCCATGCCGGGATGTCGGCCAGCGCGGAGGCCACGGGCCGCAACAGCGACCCGAGCCCAACCGCCCTAGCACCCTCCTCCACTTCGTCAAGGGTGCGCGCGTCCTCCAGCGAGAACGGGCCGGCCCGGGTCCGGCGCAGCGCGGTCAGATGGCCGATCGTGCCCAGCGCCTCGGCCAGATCGGCTCCAAGCGTCCGGATGTAGGTTCCCTTCGCCACCGTCGCGGCGAAGCGCGCCTCTTCGACCGGGCCGTCCTCCACCGACAGCAGCGCCAAGTCGTGGATGGTCA
The DNA here is from genome assembly GCA_965261015.1 of Sphingomonadaceae bacterium. GTDB lineage: Bacteria > Pseudomonadota > Alphaproteobacteria > Sphingomonadales > Sphingomonadaceae > CBDHCC01. Next base: position 926,051 of record CBDHCC010000001.1, on the reverse strand, counting down.
CCGGCCGCGAGGCCAGCGCGACCGTTTCCCCGGCCCGCGCCAAGTCGTAGGCGCGCCGCCCGTCCACTTTCAACGCCGAAAATGCGGGCGGCACCTGGTCGATCGGCCCGGTGAAACGCGGCAGGACGGCGGCGATCTGGGTCGTGGTGGGCCGGGCGTCGGATGTCGCCACCACCTCCCCCTCCGCATCCAACGTTCGGGTGGCCTGGCCGAAGCGCAGGGTGAACTCATACTGTTTGGTCGCGTCCAGCAACCGCCCGGCCACCTTCGTGCCCTCCCCAATCGCGATTGGCAGCACGCCGGTGGCAAGCGGGTCCAGCGTGCCGCCGTGCCCGATCTTGATCCGGCCGTGCCCGCCGGCGCGCGCGATCCGCTTGATCGCCGCGACGGCCTGGGTCGAACCCAGCCCCAGCGGCTTGTCGAGCACCAGCACGCCGTGCAGGCTCACGATGTCGCGCGCCGGTCGTCAGGCACCCAGTGCCTCCACAAAATGACGGCGGCACAAGGCGACATAGCGCTCGTTGCCGCCCACTTCCGTCTGCTCGCCCTCGATCACCGCATTCCCGGCGTCGTCCACCCGCAAATTCATCGTCGCCTTGCGACCGCAGCGGCATACCGCCTTCAATTCGACCAGGCTGTCGGCGATGCCCAGCAACGTGGCGGCGCCGGGGAACAGCTCTCCACGAAGATCGGTCCGAAGGCCGTAGCAGAGCACCGGCACGTCCAGGTCGTCGGCCACACGCGCCAGCTGCCAGACCTGGTCCGGCCGCAGCCACTGCGCCTCATCCACCAAAGCACACGCGATCGGCCGTTCGGCGTGGTCCGCGGCGATCGCGCCGTAAAGGTCGGTGTCCAAGTCGAACGCCCGAGCCTCGGCCTCCAGCCCGATCCGGCTCACGATCCGCCCGCCGCCCGACCGCGTGTCAAGCGCGCTGGTCCACAGCGAGGTCCGCATGCCGCGCTCCCGATAGTTGAAGTCGGCGCGCAGGAGGTCGGTCGATTTGCCCGCGTTCATCGACGAATAGTAGAAATACAGCTTGGCCACTCAGCCGGTCTCGCCGTCCGCCTCGTCGTCCAGATCGCGGGCGACCTTTGGATCGCGCAACAACGCATCGATCCGGTCACCCTCGTCGAAGCTCTCATCGGCCAGAAATTTCAGCTGGGCGGCGAACTTGGTCTTCACCCGCTTGGCGACCGCCGTCCGGAGCGGCTTGGTGTTCTGGCGCAAGGCCTTCAGCACCGCCTCCTCGTCATCCCCCAACAGCGGCTTCACGAACGCCGTCGCGTGTCGCAGGTCCGGACTCATCCGGACTTCCGTCACCGAAATGATGTGCCGGGACAGGACCGGGTCGTGCAGCTCCCGACGCTGCAGGACCTCGGCGAGCGCGTGGCGGACCTGTTCGCCCACGCGCAGCAGCCGGACCGACGTGTCGGGGGTGGTGCTCATCGTGTTCTCCCTTGTCGCGACGATCGGTTCGCGGCGACGACCTCAGAGCGTGCGGGCACGCTCCTCGACCTCGAACACCTCCAGCTGATCGCCGGGTTTGATGTCGTTCGTCCCCTCCAGCAGCACGCCGCACTCCAGCCCGACGCGCACCTCGGCGACGTCGTCCTTGAACCGGCGGAGAGACTGGATGATTGTCTGGCTGACGATCACGTCCTGGCGCGTCAGGCGGGCACCGATGCCCTTGCGGATGATCCCCTCCACGACCAGCAGCCCGGCCGCCTTGTCGCGCTTGCCCGCGGGGAAGACCTCCTTGACCTCGGCACGGCCCACGACCGTCTCGATCCGCTCCGGACCCAGCTGCCCGGCCATCTCGGCCGCGACCTCCTCCGTCAGCTTGTAGATCACGTCGAAGTACTTCATCTCGACCCCGTCGCGCGCCACCAGCTTTCGGGCGTTCGGGTTCGGGCGGACGTTGAAGCCGATGATCGGCGCGTTGGACGCGGCCGCCAGGGTCACGTCGGACTCCGTGATCGCGCCGACGCCGGATTGCAGCACCTGCACCCGGATGTCGTCGGTCGACAAGTTGTTGAGCGCGGTCACGATCGCTTCCGCCGATCCCTGCACGTCCGCCTTCACGACGACCGGATAGATCTCCAGCTTCTGCTTGTCCTGCAACGCGGAGAACATGTTCTCCAGGTTCGCTGGCGCCTGAGCGGTGCGCACGGCGGTCGCCTGCTCCTCGCGATAGGCGGCGACCTCGCGGGCGCGCGCCTCGTTCTCGACCACGGTCAGCATGTCGCCCGCGGACGGAACGCCGGACAGGCCCAGCACCTCCACCGGGGTGGACGGGCCGGCCTGTTTGATCCGGTCGCCCTTGTCGTTCAGCAATGCGCGCACCTTGCCGGACTGCGAACCGGCGACGAAGATATCGCCCACCTTCAGCGTGCCGCGATTGACCAGAACCGTGGCGACCGCGCCGCGGCCCTTGTCCAGCTTGGCCTCGATGACCGTCGCCTCCGCGTCACGGTCGGGCCGCGCCTTCAGCTCCATCAGCTCCGCCTGCAGCGCGATCTTCTCGATCAGCTGGTCGAGATTGGTCTTCTTGAGCGCGGAGACCTCCACGTCCTGGACCTCGCCACCCATGTCCTCGACCACGACCTCGTGCTCCAGCAGGCGCTCGCGCACGCGCTGGGGCTTGGCCCCGTCCTTGTCGATCTTGTTGATCGCGATGATCATCGGCACGTCGGCGGCCTGGGTGTGGCGAATGGCCTCGATCGTCTGCGGCATGAGGCCGTCGTCGGCCGCCACGACCAGCACGACGATATCCGTCACGTTGGCACCGCGCATCCGCATTTCGGTGAACGCTTCGTGGCCAGGCGTGTCGAGCACCGTGATGTCATGCCCGCCCGCGTGGATTTGATAGGCGCCGATGTGCTGGGTGATGCCACCGGCCTCGCCCGCGACCACGTCGGTGCCCCTGAGCGCGTCGAGCAGCGACGTCTTGCCGTGATCGACATGGCCCATGATGGTGACCACCGGGGCGCGCGGCCGCAGCGTCTCCGCCGGATCGTCCTCGCTCGTCACGATGTCGATGTCGGCGTCCGACACGCGCTTGATCCGGTGGCCGAACTCCTCGACCAGCAGCTCCGCGGTGTCCGCATCGATGGTCTGATTGACGGTGACCATCATGTCCATCTTAAACAGGGCCTTCACCAGGTCCGCGCCCTTTTCGGCCATGCGGTTGGCGAGTTCCGCGATGGTGATCGCTTCCGGCACGACCACGTCGCGCGTCGTCTTCTCACGCGGGGTGGATGGCCGCGATCGGCCGGACCGCTTCTCCTTGTCGCGCGCGCGCTTCAGCGCGGCGAGCGACCGTGCGCGCAGCACGCTGTCCCCGGCCAGCGCCTGGTTGACGGTCAGCTTGCCCGCCTGGCGTCGGTCGGACTTGGTGGGCTTCTCCGGCTTCTTGTCAGCGCGCTTCTCCTCTGCAAGAGGCTCGGCCGGTGCGGCGGGCTTGGGAGCCGGGGGCGGCGGAGCCTCGACCGGCGTGAAGCGACGCGGCGGCGGGAAGGCGCGGCCCGTGGCGCTCGACAGGCTGGCCGCCGCCTCGCGGGTCGCGGCGGCGCTGGCGGTCTCTTCGGTGGAGGCTTCGACGTCGGCGGGCCGGACGACGTCCGGTTCAGTGGGAACGGCCTGGGCCGCCTCCCGCTCGGCCGCGAGCGCCTTCTCTTCGGAACGGCGCGCCTCGGCTTCGACCTGGCGGGCACGCTCCTGCTCCTCGCGGACACGGGCGTCCTCCGCCAGCGAGAGGCGGGCCTCCTCGGCCTCGCGCAGCAGCTTGGCCTGGAACTCCTGCCGGCTGAGCAGCTGCTCGGACTCGGTGCGACCGCGGGGTCCACTGGCGGGCGCGCGCGGCGTGACCGCGGGAGGCGGCGGAGCGGCGGGTGCGGGAGGAGGTGGCGGAGCGGCAGGCTCGGCCGCCTCGACCTTCGGCGCCAGCTTGCGCCGCTTCACTTCGACCACGACCTTGTTGGTGCGCCCGTGGGAGAAGGTCTGCTTGACCTCGCCCGTCTCCACCGAGCGCTTCAGGCCCAGGGGCTTGCGCGTCAGGGTGGGTTTGCTGTCGCCGTCGCTCATGCTCGTTCCGTTTCGTCTTGAGTCGCGCGCGTGGGTGCGCCGACCAGGTCGTGTGTGCTGCCTAGGTAGTGTCGCCAGCGATCGAGCAGCCGCCCAACCCGCACGGCCGCTCCCGCCTCGATCACGGCGACGTGCACCGCGTTCGATCGCCCCAATGCCACAGATAGGCGGTCGCGGTCCACCGGCAAGACGGTGCCGGTCATCCCCGACCCCTCCCGCCCCTCTCCGACGCGCCACGCCTGGTCCAGCTTGCCGCGGCCATCGGCCCGGGCGTCGCTCGCATGGAGCAGCAGGGTCACCTTGCCGGCGCGCGCCGCCTCCTCGATCCGCGCCGCGCCGGTCAGCAAGGTGGAGGCGCGCGCTTCCATCCCGAGACGGTCCAGCGTCGCGCGCTCCAGCGCCGCCTCAACGAGGGAGACGAGGTCGTCGGGCACGTTGAATTCAGCAGTCCGAAAGGCCCGCGTGAGCGCGCCGCGCAGCCGCCCCTTCGCCATCGCGATCACCAGGTCAGACCGGTCGACTCCGATCCACGCCCCGCGCCCACCGGCGCGCGCGAGCACGTCGGGCAGCACGCGACCGTCGGGGCCGAGCGCCAGGCGGATCAGGGTCGCGCTCGGTGCCGCGCGCCGGGTCAGGACGCAGGTGCGCTCCGGCTCGTGATCGCCGCGACGCCGGCGCGCCGGAACGCGCTCATCGCTCGGGTCCACCGGACCCGGCGATACCGCTATCAGGTTCGCAGCGCGCTCATTGGTCGGAGTCCGCATGCGCGTCCTCCTGCGTCTCAGCCGCAGCGGGCGACATGTCGGCGCTTTGCGCGCCGTCGTCCTCGTCCTCGTCCTCGAACCAGTGGGCACGCGCGGCCATGATGATTTCGTTCCCCTGCTCGTCCGACAGGTTGTAGCGGCCCAGGACACCGCCGCGCTCTCCAGCACGGACCTCGTTGGACCGCTGTCCGTCGCGGCGGCGCGGCTCCGTGCGGCGCTTGGCGACCAGCTCGTCGGTGGCCAGGTCCGCCAGGTCGTCCAGCGTCAGCACCCCCGCCTTGCCCAGCGTGACCAGCATGGCCTCGGTCAGGTGCGGCAATTCGGCGAGCGCGTCCTCGACGCCCAGTGACCGACGCTCGTCCCGCGCCGTGTCCTCACGCCGCTCGAGCGCCTCGCCAGCGCGCGACTGCAGTTCCTGCGCCAGTTCCTCGTCGAAGCCCTCGATGGACGCGACCTCGTCCAGCTCGACATAGGCGACCTCGTCCAGGTCGGTGAAGCCTTCCGCCACCAGCAACTGGGCCAGCGTCTCGTCCACATCCAGTTCGCGCTGGAACATCTCGGAGCGGTCCACGAAATCGCGCGACCGCTTCTCGCTCGCCTCGGTGTCGGTCATGATGTCGATCGACCGCTCGGTCAGCTGGCTGGCCAGGCGCACATTCTGACCCCGGCGGCCGATCGCCAGCGACAACTGGTCGTCGGGCACCACCACCTCGATCCGTTCCTCGTCCTCATCCAGCACCACGCGGCTGACGCTGGCGGGCTGAAGCGCGTTGACCACGAAGGTCGCGGTGTCCTCGGACCAGGGGATGATGTCGATCTTCTCGCCCTGCATCTCCTGCACGACGGCCTGCACCCGGCTGCCCTTCATGCCGACGCACGCGCCCACCGGATCGATCGAGCTGTCGTGGCTGATGACGCCGATCTTGGCGCGGGATCCAGGATCGCGGGCGGCTGCCTTGATCTCGATGATGCCGTCGTAGATTTCCGGCACTTCCTGAGCGAACAGTCGCCGCATGAAATCCGGATGCGCGCGCGACAGGAAGATCTGCGGCCCGCGCGCTTCGCGGTCGACCTTCAGGATCAGGGAACGGATGCGATCGTTGGGCCGCACCATCTCGCGCGGGATCTGCTGATCGCGTCGGATCACGCCTTCCGCGCGACCCAGGTCGACGACGATGTGACCGAACTCCACCCGCTTGACGACGCCGGTGATGATTTCGCCGGCGCGATCCTTGAACTCGGCATATTGCCGGTCGCGCTCGGCGTCGCGCACTTTCTGGAAGATCACCTGCTTGGCGCCCTGGGCCGCGATCCGGCCGAATTCCAGCGGTGGAAGCGGATCGACGATGAAGTCGCCGACGGCGGCCCCGTCCTGCAGCTTGGCCGCCTGCTTGGCGTCGACCTGCGTGAAGTGGTTCTCGACCTCGTCCACCACCTCGACCACGCGCCACAGCCGCAGGTCGCCGGTGTCGACGTCCAGCTTGGCGCGGATATCGTTTTCCGCGCCATAGCGCTGACGCGCCGCCTTCTGGATCGCGTCTTCCATCGCTTCGACAACGATGGCGCGGTCGATCATCTTTTCGGTGGCGACGGAGTTCGCGATCGCGATCAACTCGGCACGGTTGGCGGACACGGCGGTGGCCATGGCGGTCAGTCCTCTTCTTCGATCTCGTCCGCGCCGGCGGCGGACAGCGGTTGGGTGGCGGCGATCAGCCGGTCGGTCAATGTCAGCTTTGCCGAATGAAGGTCGGCGAAGGGCAGCCGGTGCTCGCGGTTCTGGCGATCGGTCAACAAGATGGTCTCGTCCTCCACGCCGTCCAGGGTGCCGGTGAACTGCTTGCGGCCGTCCTGCCCGTCCACCAGCGCGATCTTGGCGTCGTGACCCGTCCATCGGGCGAAGTCGCGCAGGCGGGTCAAAGGCCGGTCGATCCCGGGCGAAGACACTTCCAGCCGCCAGGCCTGGGTGAACGGATCGTCACCCTGGGCTTCCAGCGCATCGAAGCGATCGGACAGCCGGCGCGACAGGTCGGCGCAATCGTCGATCGTCAGCTGCCCGGTGTCGGGCCGCTCGGCCATCACCTGCAGGGTCGGATCGCCCGCTCCGCCGATCATCTGTACGCGCACCAGATCGAAGCCCAGCGCCCTCGCCTCCGGCTCGATCACCGGGATCAGCGCGTCGACCGCCGGAGCGGCTGCGGCAGTGGCAGGGGCGTCGACCACGAATTGGCTCTCCAATGCGAAAGAGGCCGGTTCCGAGGCGGAACCAGCCTGACGTCTCTTTCGCGATGTCAGGTGAGGCTTCGCTATACCGCAGCAGGCCCTGCGGTGCAAGACCGCTAGCGCACGCCTTCGGGCCACAAGACCACGCGCACCGTCTGCAACAGGATCAGCAGATCCAGGAAGGGCGAATAATTTTTGGCGTAATAGAGATCATATTCCAGCTTGTTGCGCGCGTCGTCCAGACTGGCCCCGTAAGGATAGTTGATCTGGGCCCATCCCGTGATGCCGGGCTTCACCATATGTCGCTCGCCGTAGTATTTCAGCTTTTCGGCCAAGCCGTCCACGAACTCCGGCCGTTCGGGGCGCGGACCCACGAACGACATATCGCCTCGCAGCACGCTCAGCGTCTGGGGCAGTTCGTCGATGCGGGTGGCGCGTATGATCCGGCCGATGCGGGTGACCCGCGGGTCACGGTGCGCCGCCCAGACCGCCTGCCCGTCCTTTTCGGCGTCCGCGGCCATCGAGCGCAGCTTGATGATGGTGAACGGCTCGCCGAACAGGCCGACCCGGCGCTGTCGGAAAAAGGCGGGTCCGCGGGACTCCAGCTTCACCGCCACCGCGAACAGAACGATCAGCGGTGCCGTGAGGAGCAGGAGCAGCGCGCTGACCACCACGTCGAACACCCGCTTCGCCGCCGCCGACATGGTCCGGCCCGATGAAAAGCCGTCGGAGAAGATCAGCCAGGACGGATTGAGGCTGTCCAGGTCGACCCGGCCCGTCTCGCGTTCGAGAAAGGTCGAGAAGTCGCTGACCGTCAGCCCCGTCGTCTTGACGCGGACCAGGTCGCTCAATGGGAGCGCGTTGCGTCGTTCCTCCATCGCCAGCACCACCTCGCTGGCGTTCAACAGCACCATGTGATCGGGCAGGCTGGCGATGGCGGAGCGGTTGATCGCCTCTTCCACCAACGGCGCACCGTCGTTCATCGCGACGAAGCCGACGGCCGAGAAGCCGGCGCCCTCCCGCCCGCCGAGCTGGCGGATCCGCTGCGCCCGCGCACCCGCGCCCAGCACGACGATGCGACGCCGGAACACCTCTCCGCCCAGCGTCTTGCCCAGCAGCACCCGCACGCCGACGAGCAGCAGCACGGTCACCACCATCGCGTAGAGCAGGTTCGATCGCCAGAAGCCGAGCCCCGGAACCAGGAAGAACAGGGCCGAAAGCCCCAGCACGCCCAGCGACACGGCGACCAGCAGCCGCGCCGTGGCGAAGCGCAGGGACGCGAGCGCCTTGGGGCCGTACACTCCGACCGCCACTATCGCGAGCTCGACACCCACCGTATAGACCGCCAGTTCGACCCAGCGACCCGCGATCGGACCGGCCCGGCTGCCCAGTTCGGCCAGCCGCCAGGTCCAGGCGATCTCCGCCGCGGCGAACAGCAGCACCACGTCGCACAGCCCCAGAAGCAGGACCGCATAGGGCACGTAATGCTTGAAGAGACGGATCATCGGCCGGTTCGCTCGCTAAGGTCCAGGCTTAGCCGGCAAGTGTGAACGGAACCACACGGCAGCGGACCGGCGAGGCCCGCCGCCGCCGCCCGCGCTATTGGACCGCGTTGGTCACCGCGTCGCCGGCGTCCTGGGCCGCATCGCCCACCGACTGCGCCGCGTCCGTGATCGCGGCGCTTTCCGCCGTGTCGCGATTGTCCGCGCGCAGCAGGAAATAGGCTCCGACGGCCAGCGCGGCGAGCAGCAGGATGACCAGGATCGCCGTGCCGCCCCCGCCGCGCCGATCCACGACGACGCGCTCGCCCTCCGTGCGTTCGACCGTCCTCTCGGTCGTGGTGCCGTCGGTGCGCTCGGTAATGCGTTCGTTGGCCATGTCGTGTCCCCTCTCATTCGCGACGGCCGCTTGACCGTCCACTTTGTCCCGGTGGAATGCCATCACCCGACACGCGCGGCTGTCAAGCCTCTCCCGCTACCATCGGGAGCGCTCGCTGGGCGCAGTCCGTGCGCGCACAGGTCGCGCATCCCGGCCCGATCGGCTGCGCCGCTGCCCCGAGCACGTCGGAGTGCGATGCGCCAAGACCGTCGGACAATCGATGGTCGAGCACCAACGCGACGACGTGCCGCGCGGTGGCCCCGGCCGGCCGCGCGACGGGCGCGTCGACCGTGCGCGCCAGAGTGAACCACCGCGATCCGTCGTCCAATGCCACCACCTGCCGCACGATCTCGCCCGGGCGATCGAACGCAGCGAACGCTTGCCAGAGCGGACAGAGCCCGATCGCCTGGACGAGGGGCGATCCGCCCAGACCGGTCACCCGGCCGGACAGCTGCGCCGCGCGGTCGAAGCGCATCAGACCGAAGGGCAATCCCCGTGCGCCCACGCGACCCAGCGTGGTCAGCCGTCCGGCGAGCGTTTCGAACCCGACATCGAACCGACGCCGAAGCTGGAGGAGGTCGTAGCTTGTGGACTCGCACGCGCGCAGGAACCGACCATATGGCAGCACGATGGCGGCCGCGGCCCAGCGGAACAGGATCGGCCGCAACCGTCCGACGGCCGGTCGGTCCGCCAGCTCCGCGCCCTCGATCAGCGCGTCGACCTCGGCCGAGCACTCCAGCCGCGCCAACTGGTCCGCCGCCGCCAAGGAGCGGGCCGCATGGTCCAGCATTTCGGACAGCTGCAGTTCGCGCGCGTGGAGGTCGAGCCGCGAGAGCCGATCGGGCATCACGTCGGTCGGCAGCACGCGCACGGCGATGCGATGGCGCGATCGCAACCGCTCCGCGATCGCCTGCCCGGCATCGCCGCTCACCAGGCGCAGCTCGTCCGCCAGCGCTTCGGCGCGCGCGTCGAGGTCGGGAAAATAGTTGCGCCACCGCGCCACGGCGGCCGCGGCGGTGCTCTCCGGCCTCGGGCCAGGGCGCGGCCCACCCGCCGCCCGGTCGTGCAGCCGGGCGAAAGCGGCCGCCGTTCCGGGTGCCGCGGCCAGCCAGTCCTCGACTTCCGTTCGATCGACGCCCAGATCGACGTGCGCCGGATCGCGCAGCCGGCGCATCATCGCGTCCAGGCCGCCACCAGGTTCGTCGGCGGCGAAATGCCGCGGGTCCACGTCGAAGCGATCGGACAGCCGCAGCAGCACCGATGCGGAGATCGGCCGCTGATTGCGCTCGAGCAGGTTCAGGTACGAAGCGGACAATCCGACCGCTTCCGCAAGCGCGGTCTGCGTCAGGCCCTCTCGCCGGCGCAGGCGACGGAGTGCGAAGCCGCCGAACAGTTTGGGCGATACCATGCCTCAGCTCTGTCACGATAGTGACACGCTGACAAGGCGGGGGCCGCCGATGTGCGACCCTGTGACCCCGTGCGGCCCCACCGCAGGGGTCCGGCGGCGGCCGATCCGGGCTAGGCCGCCCCGATCACCTGGAGGACTCCCATGACCGATTTCCACACACTCGTGCCCGCCGCCGATGGCCGCTTCGACGGCATCGAGCGCCCCTACACCGCCGCGGAAGTGGAGACCCTGCGCGGTTCGGTCCTGGTCGAGCACACCTTGGCGCGGCGCGGCGCGGACAAGCTTTGGGAACTCTTGAAGTCGGAAGACTACATCAACGCGCTGGGCGCGCTCTCCGGCAATCAGGCCATGCAGATGGTTCGCGCCGGGCTGAAGGCGATCTATCTGTCCGGCTGGCAGGTCGCCGCCGACGCCAACACCGCGGGCGCGATGTATCCCGACCAGTCCCTCTATCCCGCCAACGCCGGTCCGGAGCTGTGCCGGAAGATCAATCGCACGCTGCAACGCGCCGACCAGATCGAGCATTCGGAAGGCGGAGCGGAGCGCGACTGGTTCGCCCCGATCGTGGCGGACGCGGAGGCCGGCTTCGGCGGGCCGCTCAATTGCTTCGAGATCATGAAGGCCTACATCGAGGCGGGTGCCGCCGGCGTGCACTTCGAGGACCAGCTCGCGTCCGAGAAGAAGTGCGGCCATCTGGGCGGCAAGGTGCTGATCCCGACGCAGGCACACATCCGCAACCTCGACTCCGCGCGTCTGGCCGCCGACGTGATGGGCGTGCCCACCGTCATCTGCGCGCGGACCGACGCGGAATCCGCCAAGCTGATCACCAGCGACGTGGACGAGCGCGACGCCGAGTTCCTGACCGGCGAGCGCACGCCCGAAGGCTTCTTCCGGTTGAAGGACGGTACCGGTGTCGATCATTGCATCAAGCGCGGACTGGCCTTTACCGCCCACGCCGACCTGTTGTGGTGGGAGACCTCAAAGCCGAACCTGGACGATGCGCGCCGCTTCGCCGAGGCGATCAAAAAGGAGCATCCGGACAAGATGCTCGCCTACAATTGCTCGCCGTCCTTCAACTGGGAGGCCAATTTGGACAAGGACACCATCGCCAGATACCAGCGGGAGCTGGGCGCGATGGGATACAAGTTCCAGTTCGTGACGCTCGCCGGTTTCCACCAGCTCAATTACGGGATGTTCGAGCTGGCGCGCGGGTACAAGGACCGTGGCATGGCCGCCTATTCCGAGCTGCAGCAGGCCGAGTTCGGCGTCGAGCGGCACGGCTACACCGCGACCCGCCACCAGCGCGAGGTCGGCACCGGCTATTTCGACTTGGTCAGCCAGATGGTGTCGGGCGGCACCTCGTCGACCACCGCGTTGGCGGAGTCGACGGAGGCGGATCAGTTCAAGACGGCGCAGTTGGCCGAAGCCGCGGAGTGAGCACTGGGCGCTGGCGGCGGGCGGGTCACCCCGCCGCCAGATGCTCCCGGAACCACTGCGCCAGCTCGTTCTCAGTGACGTCGCCGGCGGCGAGCGAGAGCATCATCGTGATCGCCTGCGCCTCCGTATAGGTCAGCTCGCATCCGTTCAGTTTGAGAAACAGGCGGGCGACCACCCAGGCGGTGCGCTTATTGCCATCGACGAACGGATGGTTGCGAGCGACACCATAGGCATAGCTGGCTGCGAGCGTCGCGGCCTCGCCGTCGCCATAAGCCCAACGGTTCATCGGCTTCGCCAGGGCGGACTCTAGCAGACCAGCATCCCGAACCCCGCCGCCACCGCCATGCTCCGCCAGCTGCCGGTCATGGACGGCGTTGGCGACTTCGAAGGTGATCCAGCGGGGTTCGTCCGTGAACGCCGTCATTGGGCGAGCACGCGCAGGATCTCTCGATCCTCACGCATGATCGCCTCGGCCGCCTGCATCGCGTCGGCATAGTCCGGATTGTTGGGCGTGACCCGATAGCCGCCGTCCGCCGCCTCACTCATCCACAATTCGTCACCCAGCTCCACGCGCAGGCGCGCAAGCACCTCCTTGGGGAGGATGACACCGGCGGAGTTGCCGATCTTGATGAGCTTGAGCGGCTTGTTCATACATCTGTTCTAACGGTAGCGTGGCGTAGGTCAACCCTTCTTCAGCACCTCCAGCGCCGCCGCCGTCATGGCTTCCGTCGCGGTCGCCACCACGGCTTCCGCATCCGGTGCCCAGAAGGGAGAGTGCAACGACGGCAGCGCCGCCCCGCCCGCCTGCGCCTTGTCCCATTGCGCCTGGGGCACGCCGCCGACCCAAAAGATCAGGCTTTTGATAGACTTGTCCTCGCGCGCGAAGCGGCTGAAGTCCTCGCCGCCCATCACCGCCGGGGCCTCGATCACCCGCACCTCGCCGAAGCGCTGACGGAACACGCCCGCCATCTTCTGGGTCAGAGCGGGATCGTTGAAGGTCGCCGGCGTGAACTCGTCCTCGCGCACGCTCACCTCCGGCAGCTTGTCGTCCGGCAGCCCGGCCGCGATCCCCTCGCCCCGCGCGATCCGGCGGATGCCGTCGAGCAGCAGTTTGCGCGTCTCATCCGAATAGGAGCGCACGGTCAGCTGCAGTTTCGCCTCGTCCGAGATGATGTTGTGCTTCGTGCCCGCATGGAACGAGCCCACCGTCACCACGGCGGCATCCTGCGGGTCCACCTCTCGGCTGACCAGCTGCTGCAGGGAGCCCACGATCCGGCTGGCCAGCAGGATCGGGTCGCGCGTCGTCTGCGGATAGGCTCCGTGGCCGCCCACCCCGTGGACGGTGATGTCCACGCTGTCGACATTCGCCAGCGCATAGCCCGGAGTGTAGGCGATCGTGCCCGCGGGTGCCGCCGCCGTGTCGTGGAAGGCGAGCGCCACGTCCGGCTTCGGAAAGCGGGTGTAGAGCCCGTCGGCCAGCATCGCGGCGGCGCCCGCCCCCACTTCTTCGGCGGGTTGCAGCACCATCACCAGCGTGCCCGACCATTCCGCCTTGCGCTCGGCCATCTGCATCGCCGTGCCCAACCAGGTGGTCATGTGGGTGTCGTGGCCGCAGGCGTGCATGACCGGGCTGGTCAGGCCGGTCGGCGTGGTGGCGGTGACGGTGGAGGCGAATGGCAGCCCGGTGTCCTCCTTCACCGGCAGGCCGTCCATGTCGGCGCGCACCAGCAGCGTCGGTCCCGCGCCGTTCCTCATCACCGCGACCACGCCGGTCCTGCCGACCTTCTCCGTCACGTCGAACCCCAGGGCGCGGGCCTGTTTGGCGAGGAGCGCGGCCGATCGCGTCTCCTGGAACGACAGCTCAGGGTGTTCGTGCAGGTCGCGATAGACCGGCATCAGCGTGGGCAGGTCGGCGGCGACCGACTGGCGCAGGTCGTCCCGGGCGAGCGCGGGCGCGGCGGACAGGGCGGACGCGAGCAGGAGGGCGAGCGGCGACAGGCGGGTCATGGCGGACATCCTTGGCTGGGTCGCGCGGACGCTAACACCCATGTCCCCGCCTGCGAAGCCGTCAGTCGGCTGGCACCAGCTCCAGCACGTCGGTGAGGGACTCGTACACGGGCGCGGGGAAGACCAGACGCCAGCGGGCCGGTCCGACCCGTTCCACGCGCGCCACCAGGTCGCGGTCGGCGTCGCGGCCATAGGCCAGGACCGCGCGCTCGTCCGACAGCTGCAACGTGCCCAGGAACACGGCGTGGAGCGGGTCGGCCGGATAGAGCGTGCCGACCGGCCGCTGCGACCCGGTGCGCTTCACCAGCGCCGCCGTGCCGTCGGGATAGGCGGTGACGTCGCAGCGAAAGGCCGGGTAGGCGACATAGCGCAGCAGGCCGGGATGTCCGCTGCCCAGCTTCGTCGTGGCGCACCGGTATTCGCCCGCGGGCGGCATCGGCCGGTCCAGCGCCGCGTCGGGACGGAGGAGCGCGCCGCCCGCCTCGACCGCGGCGGCGTCCGTCGTGCGCGCGTCGGCCAGCGCGCGAACGAAGGTGGCGCGCCAGTCCCGCAACCGATCGCGATCACGGTCGGTGATGACGGCGCGATAGGCTGGCGGGACGGTCCGCGACTGGGGCGCGTCCGCCGAGTCGGCCAGCCGATCGGCCGGCGGCGGGCCGCCCGCGCAGCCGGCGAGAGCGGCGAACAGGATTGGCGGAAAACCGCCGAAAGTCCCTCGAAAGTCCCTCCACTGCGCGTGCGCCCGCCCGGCCGCGCCCGCACGCGCGCGCACCTGCCCGCGCGCGTGCGCGCCCCCGCGCGAGCGGGCGTGAGAAAGGGGAAGTATATCGTTAGTCATGCGAACCGCATTGGCACAAAAGCTGGCGAAAGTCAATCCGCCAACCCTGAGTCACTCGCCGCGGGCTCGGACGCCCACGTCGCGGGAGGCACCAGGAGCCGGCCGCGTCGGTCGAGCGATCCCAAACACCGCCGCTCCGCTATTGCGCGGTCCAGCCGCCGTCCATCGACAGGTTGGCGCCCGTGATGTTCGCCGCGTCGTCGCGGCACAGGAAGGTGGCGAAGGCCGCCACCTGATCGGGCGTCACGAACTGCTTGGTCGGCTGGGCCGCCAGCAGCACGTCGTTCATCACCTGCTCGCGGGTCAGGCCGCGCGCCGCCATGGTGTCGGGGATCTGTCCTTCGACCAGCGAGGTCCAGACATAGCCCGGGCTGATCGCGTTGACCGTCACGCCCTTCGTCGCCAGCTCGAGCGCCAGTGTCTTGGTCAGCCCGACCAGCCCGTGCTTGGCCGCGACATAGGCCGACTTGGCCGGGCTGGCGACGATCGAGTGGGCGGACGCGGTGTTGATGATCCGGCCCCAGCCCTTCGCCACCATCGCGGGCACGGCCAGCCGACTGGTGTGGAACGCCGCCGACAGGTTGAGCGCGATCACCAGGTCCCATTTCTCGGACGGAAAGCTCTCGACCGGGCTCACGAACTGGGTGCCGGCGTTGTTCACCAGGATGTCGAAGCCGTCCGCGCCCGCCCGCTCGAACAGGGCCGCGATGGCATGGGGATCGGTCAGGTCGGCCGGGTCGTGCCGCGCGTCCGCCCCGCTGGCGGAACGCAGTTGGTCCAGCTGCGCGGCGATCGCGTCGTCCTCGCCAAAGCCGTTGATCGTGACCGCCGCGCCTGCGGCCGCCAACGCGGCGGCGATCGCCCGGCCGATGCCCGACGTGGAGCCGGTGACGAGTGCGGACCTGCCGGTCAGGAACATGGGATGGCCTCTCCTTGCCGGTCCCGTTCTGACCCGCCGCGCCCGGCCTGTCCAGCGCGCGCGGTTGCAGGGGCGCGCGGGCCGCGCCATGGTCGCGCCTGACCGGGATCATCCCACGGAGCCTGCCCCATGCGCCTCGACGACCTGCCCACCAGCGACAATGTCCGCGATCTCGGGCGCGGACGCGGCGGCGGCGGCGGCTTTGGCGGCGGCGGCGGGGGGATGCTGGGCGCGATCCTGCCGCTCGTCGGCCGGCGCTTCGGATGTCTGGGGATCGGCGCGGTGCTGGCGCTGATGGTCGTGTTCGGCGGCTTTGGCAGCCTGGGCGGACTCGGTGGCCTGCTGGGCGGCGGCTCCGCGCCCACGACGGGGCAGCAGGCGAGCGGCGCGGGTGCCACGGACGACCCGCAGGCGGCGTGCAGCGCCACCCCGCTGCGCCGATCAGTCTGCCAGACGAAATACTCGCTGGAACAGGTCTGGGGCGGGCTGGTGCAGAATTACCGCCCGGCCAGCCTGTTCTTCTACGACGGGCAGAACCAGTCCGGCTGCGGCGCGGCGCAGGCGGCGATGGGTCCGTTCTACTGTCCGCCCGACCAGGGGGTCTATATCGACACCTCCTTCTTCGACGAGTTGGCGGGGAAGTACGGCGCGTCGGGCGATTTCGCGCAGGACTACGTCGTGGCGCACGAGGTCGGTCACCATATCCAGACCTTGGACGGCACGTCTGACCGGGTCCGCCAGGGCCAGGCGCGCGCCGGCCGGGCAGAGGCGAACGCGCTGCAGGTCCGCATGGAGTTGCAGGCGGACTGCTACGCCGGGGTGTGGGGCGCGCGCGCGGTGGACGCGCAGGGCCGCCGCGCGATCGAACCCGGCGACGTGGAAGAAGGCATGACCGCCGCGGCGGCGATCGGCGACGACACGCTGCAACGCCAGGCCGGCGCGCGCGTGTCGCCGGAGAGCTTCACCCACGGCTCCAGCGAGCAGCGGATGCGCTGGCTGCGCCGCGGCCTGGAAAGCGGCGATCCGCGCCAGTGCTACACGTTCCGCGGGGCGGTCTGACGAAGCCGAGACAGTTCCTGATCTCCGGTCCGTCGGTCGGGGGCCAGACGCCTGCAATCGGGATAATTCCTCTGTAAAGTCAATCCAACGTCGGTTTCGCCTCCTCAACGGAGACAACTTCCCCATCTGGCAACAGAGCGACCGATCCAAGCTGGGTGCGAATGACTAGACGAGAATGGTTTGTCACAAGCACGTCGATTGGCGCTCCCGGCAGGGGAACGCGTCGAGTAACCTTCAATGCATCCAAATCGACGTTCAACAACTCACCGTGTTCGATACCCATATGGTTCAGGCCGGACACAACGTAAAACGAGCCTTGCCAGGTGAAGGCTGTCACCACGTTCTGTCGAGCAAGCACGATGTCCTGAACGGGACTGGTGAAGCGCAACAGCCCTCCCCATTCGCCCGCATCCGTTCCACTCAGCAATCCATCCTTGAAGGGCACCAGAAACGTGATGCGGCCCTTCAGCACACCATCCGGCATGGTCATGTCGTCCGGCACATCGTAGCTTGGCGGCGCGAGCAGAACCCTGCGGGCACCATGCTCGACGGTTGGAATAGCATCGAGCGGAGAGACCAACACGATCGCTTGGTCGCCGATGG
The DNA here is from genome assembly GCA_965261015.1 of Sphingomonadaceae bacterium. Taxonomy (GTDB): domain Bacteria; phylum Pseudomonadota; class Alphaproteobacteria; order Sphingomonadales; family Sphingomonadaceae; genus CBDHCC01. The sequence continues at coordinate 908,834 of CBDHCC010000001.1, read as the reverse complement.
CATCATCACTGCTCGCTGATCCGTCCATCCGCGCGACCGCCTCTTGGGCGAATGCGTTGGGCGCCACGGCAACTCCCGACATCATCACGCACGGCAAAATCGCGATTTTCGCGCGCGAGAAGCAATAGAACGTTCGATGGGCTCGACCCCTCACAACTTCACCAGCATCTTGCCCATATTGTCGCCCGAGAACAGGCCCAGGAAGGCGTCGGGCGTGGACTCCAGCCCCTCCTTCACGGTCTCGCGGCTCTTCACCTGCCCGTCCTGCACCCAGCCGCCCATCTCGGCCAGGAACTCGCCCATGTGCTTGGCGTAATCGGTGTAGATGAAGCCCTGGGTGCGGATGCGGGCCGAGATCGTCCGCATGAAGAAGCGCAGTTCCAGCGGATGGCCGTCGTTGTAATGGTCGATCATGCCGCAGATGGCGAAGCGCGCATTGTCGCGCGCGTGGGCGTAGGCCGCGTCCAGGTGATCGCCGCCGACATTGTCGAAATACACGTCGATGCCCTTGGGCGCGGCGGCACCCAGCCCCTTCAGGATCGGACCGGCCTTGTAGTCCACGGCCTCGTCCGCGCCCAGTTCCTTGACCCAGGCGCACTTTTCCGCCCCGCCGGCCGATCCGATGACGGTCATGCCCTTGGCCTTGGCGATCTGCACGACCGCCGATCCGACCGCTCCGGCGGCGGCTGAGACGAAAACCGTGTCGCCCTCCTTGGCCTCCGCCACCTTCAGCAGGCCGAAATAGGCGGTCGCTCCCGTCAGGCCCATCATGCCCAGGAAGCTCTGCGGCGGCAATCCGTCGGGCAGAGCCTGTGCCCCGCCCGCCATCGCGGGTTGGGTGGCGTCCACCACCGCCTCGTCGCGCCAGCCGGCCATGTGCAGGACGTGGATCCCGGTGGCGAAGGCGTCGTTGCGGCTTTCCACCACCTCGCCCACCGCGCCGCCCTGCAACGGCTCGCCCACCTGGAACGGCGGCACATAGCTCTTCGTGTCGTTCATCCGCCCGCGCATATACGGGTCGACGGACAGCCAGCGGTTGGCGACCCGGATCTGCCCGTCCGCCAGATCACCGGTCCGCCGGTCCTCCAGCCGAAAATTCTCCGCCGTCGGCTCTCCATCGGGGCGCGATGCCAATACCCATGCCTGTGCCATTCGTTCGTCTCCTGAAGATATGCTGCGCGCTCAGACCTCGGCACCGTCGTCCGTGCCGGACCGGCCCAGCGTCTGGGCGGTGCGGGGTTCGGCTGGCAGGCCGGCGCGATAGCGCGCCTCCGCCTCGTTCATCTCTCCGGTGAACAGGCTCTCGCGCTCCGCCTCGTCGCGCCAGGCGGCCATGGCGTCGTCGCGGGAGCGCTCGATGCGGACCTTGTCGTCGACCCGGTCGATCCAGGCCACGGGGATCGAGTGGCGGTGGCCGCCCGACTGCGCGTCGTCGCCGGCCAGCCAGATGCGGTCGCCCGTCACCCGGTCGACGGTGCCCAAATGCGCGTCGTCGCGGCACACCGCCTCCATGCCGACGCGCGCGTGCCGCATGGCCCCGCGCTGTTCCTGTCGGCGTCCGCGCCACCGGTCGAACTCGGAGTGGAACTCGCTCTCCCGCTCGCGGCGGAACTCCGCATAGTCGCGGTCCAGCCGGGCGACCTGTTCGTCGCGCCAGGAGCGGTAGTGCGAATGTTCGTCGTCGTGGCGGCGCGCGGCTTCGCCGCTCGTGGCGAAGGGGTCCTGGTCCGGGTTCGATCCGCCATAGGTCGCACGGCCGAAGCGCGACCGGCCCCCGCCGCCGCCCTCATATTCCTCCGCCGGGCGCTCGCGCCCAGATCGCCCGCCAGACGATCCCTCGTAGCCCGAGCGCGACATCGTGCCAGGGTCGCCCGGACCGCCAAAGGACCCGCGCCGGCGCGACCGGTCGTCACGGTCATGGTCGTCGTCGTCGAACCAGCTGCGGACCTCGTCGCCCGCGCGTTCCAGGAAGCCGCGGTCGTCCGCGCCCTGCTCGCGGCGCATGCGCTGATACTCCGCCCGGTCGTGCGGACGATTGTCGCGGGGGTATCGGGTTCGGTCGGTCATGCTGTCTCTCCGGCTTCCTCCCCCACGAAACGGCCATGCCGGCGCGCCTGTTCCCGCCGATGCGCCGGCGCTTGCGCGCTCGCGGGCGGCCGGCTAGAGCGCGCGGGCCTGCTGGACCAAGGGGCTGTAGCTCAGATGGGAGAGCGCGTCGTTCGCAATGACGAGGTCAGGGGTTCGATCCCCCTCAGCTCCACCAGGCCCGCGCTCTCACGGTGAGCGCGGCCGCGCCGGCCCGGCGCACCCCGATCCCCGCCGCCACGCTGATCCTGGTCCGTGATCGGGCGGACGGCCCGCCGCTGATCCTGATGGCGGAGCGCGCGGCCACCCTGGCCTTCGCGGGCGGAGCGCTGGTCTTTCCGGGCGGGCGGATCGAGGCGGCGGACCACGCGCTGGCGGACCGCCTCGCGCCCGACCGGCCGGACGCGGCCGCGCGGATCGCCGCGATCCGGGAGACGGTCGAGGAAGTGGCGCTGGCCCCGGCCATCGCCGGACGGGTGCCAGAGGACGCGCCCGCTCGGCTGCGCGGCGGCGAGGCGTTCGGCACCCTGCTGGCAGCCCACGACCTGCGCATCGACCTGGGCGCGCTGATCCCCTGGGCGCGCTGGTTGCCCGACCTGCCGCACGCGCGCGTGTTCGACACGCTGTTCTACCTGGCGCGCGCGCCCGACGGAGAACCGGTGGCCGACGGAACGGAGACCGCCTCCGCCTTTTGGATGAGCGCCGCCGAGGTGCTGGACCGGGTGACCGCCGGCCAGGCCAGCGCGATCTTCCCCACGCGGCGCAATCTGGAGCGGCTGGCGGCGCACGACAGCTTCGACGCGCTCGCCGCCCACGCGCGCGCCACCCCGGTCCGCACCATCTCGCCCTGGGTGGAGCGGCGCGGCGGGCACGACCACCTCTGCCTGCCCGACGACCTGGGCTATCCCGTCACGGCCGAGCGGACCGAGACCGCGCTCAGGGGGTGATCGTCCGCCGGCTGAAGCGGCTGGTGGCGACCCTGCTGGTCGGCGGGCTGCTGGTGCTGGCCGCGCTCGCGCTGTGGGCGTGGAGCCGGGGACATCCGCAGGACCTGCCCTGGACCCCGCTGGACCTCACCCAGCCGCCCGGCGCCTTTACGGCGTCGAAGCTGGGAGCTCTGGCCGAGGATGGGGAGGCGTGCCGCGCCCAGCTGACCCGCGCGGGCGTGCGCTTCACCGCCTTGCCGCCACGACGGGGGGACCAGTGCGGCTATCGCGACGCGGTGCGGCTGCGGCCGGGCGGTCCGTTCACCATCCGCTTCCGTCCCGAAGGCCTGGGAACATCGTGCCCGGTGGCGGCGGGGCTGGCGCTGTGGAGCTGGCACACGCTGGGGCCGGCGTCGCGCGCGATCCTGGGCAGCCCGGTCGTCGCCGTGGAGCATTATGGCAGCTATTCCTGCCGCCGGATCTACGGCCGTGACCGCGGGGCCTGGTCGGAGCACGCGACCGCCAACGCGGTCGACATCGCCGGCTTCGTGCTGGCCGACGGTCGCCGCATCCGGGTCGCGGCCGACTGGAACGACGGCGACGGCGAGCGAAGCCGCTTCCTGCACGCCGCGCGCGATGGGGCATGCCGGCTGTTCGGGACCGTGCTGTCGCCGGATTACAACGCGGCCCATGCCGACCATCTGCACCTGGACCAGGCCCGCCGGTCGGTGCGCGGGGTCTGCCGCTAAGCGTGAGGGCCGACGGCCGGGCCGCTCAGGCGTCGCTCTCGGTGGCCGCCGGTGCGATCTTCTCGATATATTCGGGCATGAAGGCGGGTTCGCGGCCCGACCAGCCGGACGCGGTCGCCACCGCCTCGCTGATCGACTGCAACAGCCCGCGCCGGCGATCGGGGTGGATCGAAGGCAAGGCGGCCGCCGCGCAAAAGGCGGACGGCAACCAGGGTCTGGCCCCCGCGCCCAGCATCCGCTCGTAGAGGAAGCGATAGGGCACGAAGCCGCCGATCCGCCCCTGGCCCAGGTCAAAGGCGCTCGTCGCGATCAGGGGGGCCATGAACCGTTCGATCTGGTCCAGCCCGGTGTCTTCCGGGATGATGCCGCGCAGGTCGTCCAGCCGCTCATAAACGCGGATCTGCGCCTTGATCGACGCCTCCTCGACCACGTCGCGCGCCCAGCGTTCGACCGCGTCGCCGCGCCGGAACGCGACGTCGATCGAGCGTCGCAGATAACGCTGCGTACCCTTGTCGAAGGTCGCGAACTCCTTGATCTCGCTGAACGCGTGCCTGCCGCCGTCACCCGCCCTGCCCGTCCGCTCCGTCATCACCTGCCTCCATTCGCCACCCTTCGACCATAGCCGGGGGGCGTTGCCAAGGCATTAACCACGTTTTGACGGCGGAAAGCCGGGCTTCCCGGTCCCGCGATGCCGTCAATCCGGCGCGCCGCTGGACGGGACGGGTTCGCCGTCGTCGCCTGGGCGGGTGGCGGAGATGGGGTCGGATCCGTCCATGGACTCCGCCAAGCCCTCGTCCAGCTGGGCCTGCTTGTTGCCCGGGTTCGCCGCCAGCCGCTCCGCGATCTGGTCGTCCTGCGCCAGGACGGTGTCCTCGTCCTTGGGACCCTGCGGCGGGTCGGCCGGGCCACCGGCGGGGACGGAGCCGTCCGAGCCGCCCGGCGCGGCGCGCTCGCCTCGCGGCTGGGGCGGGGCGACCGACATCTTGTCCATCGCGCCCTCGCTCAAGGTCTGTTTCGTCGGTTCGTCAGCCATCGCTCATCCCTTCTGATGCAGAGGGGAGAACGAGCGGCCCGGATCGCCGTTCCGCCGGTCAGGCGGGCCGGAACGCCATGGCGACACCGTTCATGCAATAGCGCTTGCCGGTCGGCTTCGGCCCGTCGTTGAACACATGGCCCAGATGGCCGCCGCAGCGCGCGCAATGCACCTCCGTCCGCGCGATGCCGAGCGATCGGTCGGTCCGCGTGCCGACCCCGCCGGGCACGGGCGCGTAGAAGGACGGCCAGCCGGTCCCGCTCTCGAACTTCGTTTGCGTCTTGAACAGCCGATTGGCGCAACCGGCGCACACGAAGGTGCCGGCGCGATGCTCCTCGTTCAGCGGGCTGGAATAGGGCCGCTCCGTCCCCTCCTTGCGGAGCACGCGGTACTGCGCGGGGGTCAGGGCCTTGCGCCATTGTTCGTCGGTCTTGGTGACCGGAAAGCGCTCGGCCGCCTCCGCCGTGCCGGCGGGGCCGAAACAGGCGGTCAGCGTCAGGCCGCCGAACAAGGCGGCGGAGCGGGTCAGGAAGGTGCGGCGGTCAAGTGTCATGATCCGAAGATAGGCGGTTGGGGCTGAACGCGGAATGAGCGGGGATCGCGCGCCGGCGGGAACGAACCCCCGAAGCCCCCGGCCTAGCCATCGACCACACCGGCGGACCGTCCGCCACCCGCCACTCCGCCGTCACTTCGAAGCCGAAGCGGCGATAGAGGGACAGGTTCGCCTCCTTCGCGGTCTCCAGGCAGCAGGGCAGTCCGTCGGCGTCCGCGCGCGCCAGTCCGGCGCGGATCACCGCCCCGCCCTTGCCGCTGCCCTTGGCGTAAGGGTCGCAGCCGGCGATGACGAGATACCAGTGCGGCCCAGCCAGTCGCGTCCGCTCGATCCGCTCGCCCAGCGCCATCGCGCGGGGCAGGCGCGCGCCCATGATCCGCAGCCAAGGTCCCAGTTCGCCCAGCCGCTGCCAGGGCGTGCGGCGCGCCTCGTCCGGTCCGTGCCACAACGTCGCCGCCTCGCCCCCCTCCGTCGTCCAGCGCATCGTGCCCGCCCCGCACTCGTCGTACAGCCGGGCGAAGAAGCGGGGCAGCCGGTGCCGCCGCCGCGCCTCGCCCCCGTGCAGCCACGCCATCAACGGATCGTCGGCGAACGCGCGGGCGAGAGCGCCGGCCACCACCGCCCGGTCGCCGCGGGTCGCCGGTCGCGCCGCCGGCGCCGCCATCAATAGCGCTCGATACGGGCGTCCAGATGGCGATAGCCGTGGACGAAGCAGGCGGGCACCCGCTCCGGTTCGGCCTGGGGCACCACGCGCAGCCGCCGGGCCGCCATCTCCTCCAGCAGGGTCTGCAGCTGCAGCTCGGCCAGGCGCGCGCCGACGCAGCGATGGATGCCGTAGCCGAAGGCCAGGTGGCGGCGCGCGTTCGGCCGGTCGACGACGATCGTGTCGGGATCGGGGAACATCTCAGGCTCGCGATTGGCGGAAATGTACCACAGGATGACCTTGTCGCCCTTGGCGATCCGCTGGCCCTCGACCTCGTGATCCTCGACGCAGGTGCGGCGCATATGGCTGAGCGGGGTCTGCCAGCGGATGATCTCGCTGACCGCGTTCGGGATCAGGCCGGGGTCCGCCTCCAGCTTGGCGCGCTGATCGGGGAACTTGCCCAGGCCATAGGCGACCGCGCTCATCGAATTGCGCGTCGTGTCGTTGCCGCCCACGATCAGCAGCACCAGATTGCCCATGAACTCCTCGTCCGACATGTCGCTCATGCCGTCGGAATGGATCATCATGGAAATGAGGTCGGGCGTGGGCGGACCGGCGATCTTCGATTCCCATAGAGCGCGGAATTCGGTCGCCATCTGGTAGAGGTGGGACAGCCGCTCCATGCGGGTGTCCACGTTGCGCGCCAGCTCGATGTCCCCGGCCCAGTCCGACCAGGTGGTCAGCTTGCGCCGTTCGTCCCAGGGAAAGTCGAACAGCATGGCGAGCATGCCGGTGGTCAGCTCGATCGAGACGCGGTCGACCCAGTCGAACACCTCGCCTTCGGGCAGGTCGTCCAGCACCTCGCCCGTGCGCCGCCGGATTTCCGTCGACATCCGCTTCATCTCGGCCGGGGTGAAGGCGGGTGCCACCGTGCGCCGCTGTTCGGTGTGCTTGGGCCGGTCCATGGCGATGAACATCGGCAGCATGGGCTCGGGCGCGTTCTCGTCGCGGTCAGCGACCGTGATGCCGCCATATTCGAAGGAGGAGGAAAAGACGTCGGGCAGCGATTCCACATATTGGATCGCCTTCGTCGTCACCACGTTCCAATGCGGGCCGAAGGGCGACTCCGCGACCCAGTTCACGCCGCCGCGCGCGCGCAGGTCGGCGAAGGGGCGATGCCAGCGATCCTCGGCATAATGGCCCGGATCGGTCATGTCGAAGCCGTGCAGGACCTGGTGGGCGGCAAGCGTGGCCATGGTGTTCTCCCTCTCTCCCCGCGGAGAAGACCGCTAACTGACAGCCGTGTCAATAGCGTTGGGCGTCGTCGGCCTGCGCGCGGCCCCGAACCACCGCCGCCCGCCCGGGCCGGACTTCAGCACATGGCGGCGGAACAGCGCGGCCCCCAGCTTCAGCACGCCGACCACGACCACCAGCTGCCCCGCGATCGCCAGCAGGTGGGGCCAGGCCCGGTCGTCCTGGGCTGCCACCGCCAGCATCGCCATGGGCGAGGAGAAGGGGAACAGCACGGCCGCCCACCACAGCGGCTCACCCACCTTGTCCACGGTGTAGGCGGCCAGGAAGAACACGACCAGCTGGCCCATGGTGACCGGCATGGACAGGGTCTGGATCTCGCGCACCGTCGACGCCTGCGCGCCGATGCCGACGTAGATCGCGCCCAACAGCAGGTAGGCGGTGGCGAAATACACCATCGCCAGCGCCACGAACGCCACCCAGCCGACGGCGGGCGCCGGCAGCGGCGGCAGCGCGCCGCCCCAGATCTGCAGGCCGATCACGATCACCACGCCCCACACCGCCAGGCCGGTGAGCGCCATCGCCAGCATGGCGAACAGCTTGCCCACGAAGATCGCGTCCACCGGCACGGCGGCGGCCAGCACCTCGATGATCTTGTTCGACTTTTCCTCGGCCAGGTTCGACAGCACCATGCCCGCCAATAGCGTGATGACCAGGAACAGCAGCACCTGCCCCGCCTGGCCCGTCAGCACGCGCGCGCGCTGTTCGGCCCCCCGGCTGTCGGTCACCGCGCGCACGTCGAGCGGCGCGGGCGCCAGCGCCCCGCCGGCGCGCGCGGCACCCACAAGGAGCGCCAGCCGCTCGCCCCGGTCTGCGATGTCCTCCGCCGTGCCGGTCAGGACCGGGTGCCGCAGGCTGCCGGACAGCACCAGCAGGATCTTCTGGTTCGGGTCGGTCAGCAGGTCGGCGGGCCGCGCGTCCGGCGGTGCGGCGACCATGTCGGGGATATTGACGGACGCCAGCGCCCCGTCGGCCGCGCGGGCCAAGGCCTGGCGCTCCGGCGCGGTCATGGCGACCGCCATGCGATCGGCCATGGCGCTTTCGGCCATGGACCCGCCCAGCGCCCCGCTGCCCAGCCCGATCGCCAGCGGGAACAGCGGACCCAGCAGGAACAGCAGGAACGACTTGGAAAAGACGATCGCGGCATAGTCGCGCCGGGCGATCACCCAGGCGGCCTGAACGGTGGACATCATCGCCGTGCTCTCCTGTGGGCCATCGGTGGGCGGCGGGCGTCAGCCAAGGGTGGCCCCCTCCCCCATTTCCCGCGCCGCCGCCTCGCCCGCGATCGCCACGAAGGCGTCGTGCAGGCCGGGCCGCTCGATCGAGAGGGTCTCGACGCCCACATCGCTGTCGACCAGCTGGCGCAGCAGCGGCTCGACCCCGCCGGGTGGCAGCGCGAACTGCACGAAACGGCCCTGCGCCGTGGCTCCGGCGGGAAGCGCCGGCAACAGGGGACCCGGCGGCCCGCGCGTTTCCAGCCGCACCTGCGGCGGCAGGCGGTCGCGCGCCTCGCTGACCAGCCCGTCGAAGCGCAGTCCACCGCGCGCGAAGATCGCCACCCGGTCGCACAGCCGTTCGGCGTGCGCGATGACGTGGGTGGAGAACAGGACGGTGACACCCGCGTCCGCCTGGGCGTGGATCAGCCGTTCCAGCTTGCCTTGGTTTAGCGCGTCCAGGCCGCTGAAGGGTTCGTCCAGCACGATCAGCTGCGGCCGATGCACCAGCGTGCCCAGCAGCTGCACCGTCTGCGCCTGTCCCTTGCTCAAGGTGCGGATCTGCCGCTCCGCCAGCTCTCCCAGCCCCTGTTCGTCCAGCATGGTGCGGGCACGCCGGCGACCCTCGCCCAGGTCCAGCCCGCGCAGCGCGCCCATGAAGGCGATGGCGTCGAACGCCTTCATCGCGGGGTAGAGGCCGCGCTCCTCCGGCAGATATCCGACGCGGCGCGCCTGGGTCAGCGGGCGTGGACTGCCCAACAGCGTGCGGTGGCCGCTGTCCGGGTCGATGATGCCCAGCAGCATCCGCAGCGTCGTGGTCTTGCCCGCGCCGTTCGGCCCCAGCACGCCCGTGATCGATCCTTCGGGCACGCTCAGCGACACGCCGTCGACGGCCCGGAACGCCCCGAAGCTCTTGACCAGATCGCGCGCCTCCAGCGCGAAGGTCACGCGCGGTCTCTCCCAGAACCCTTGGACACGATCACCCCCGCTTGCCGCCACAACCGGTCCCACCCATAGCATCGCCCATGCCACTCACAACCGCCACCCTGGTCCAGCGGGCCGAGCAGGAGGGGTTCGTCGCCTGCGGGGTGGCGCCGGCCGACGCCGCGCCCGAGAGCGCCCGGCGGCTGCGCGAATGGCTGGCCGACGGGCGGCACGGCACGATGATCTGGATGGAGAGCCGCGCCGACGAACGCGCGCGTCCGGCGGCTTTGTGGCCGGACGTGCGATCGATCGTGGCGCTGGGCATGAGCTATGCGCCGGGGCGCGACCCGCTGGCGCTCGCCAACCACCCGACGCGCGGCCGGGTGTCGGTCTATGCCCAGGGCGGCGACTATCACAAGGTCGTCAAGAACGCCGCCAAACGGGTGGCGCGGTGGATGGTCGAGGCGTCCGGTGAGCAGGTGAAGGTGTTCGTCGACACCGCGCCCGTCATGGAGAAACCGCTGGCGGAGGCCGCCGGGCTGGGCTGGCAGGGCAAGCACACCAACCTGTTGTCCCGCGCCCACGGGTCCTGGCTCTTTCTGGGCGTGATCTACACCACCGCCACGCTGGAGCCGAGCGCGCCGGCCATCGGGTCGTGCGGGTCGTGCCGCGCCTGCCTGGACGCATGCCCGACCGACGCCTTCCCGGCCCCCGGCCAGCTGGATGCGCGGCGCTGCGTCTCGTACCTCACCATCGAACATGTCGGCCCGATCCCGCACGCGCTGCGACTGGGCGTGGCCAACCGGGTCTATGGCTGCGACGACTGCCTGGCGGTCTGCCCCTGGAATCGCTTCGCCGAGGCCGCGCGGGCGCACCATGCCTTTCTGCCCCGGGCCGAACTGGCCGCTCCGCGCCTGGCCGACCTGATGGCGCTGGACGAGGAGGGCTTCGCGGCCGTCTTCGCCGGGTCGCCGATCAAGCGCATCGGGCGCGGGCGCATGGCGCGCAACGCCGCCGTGGCGGCGGGCAACAGCGACGATCCCGCTCTGGAGGCACCGTTGCGCGCACTCTTGCTCGACGCCGATCCCGTAGTCGCCGAAGCCGCCGCCTTCGCGCTGGATCAGCGCGCGCGCAGGAGGGTGGCGCAGGCGTCGGCGTCGACCGGCTCGCCCGATGGATCGCGCGCGTCCAGATAGGTCGCGACCCGCTCGCCCCGGCCCCTGGGGTACAGATAGGCGTCGAGCACGCAACGTTCGTCGCCCCATTGCAGCCGCCGGGCGTCCAGCTCGCGCGCTTCCTGGCGCGGGGTGCCGAGCAGCCGGGCGAGCTGTGTGGCCGTCTGGCCGATCAGCGGGCCGCGCTGAGTGCCCGACGGGGCGGCCGAGGCGGACAGGGGACGGCGGGACGCGGTCGGCGTCGGCGCTTGCGGGGCCACGCACGCGGCCAGGCAGAGGGTCAGGAACGGCAGGGGCAGGCGCATCGCCGACCTGTGCGGCGCGCCCCCGCGCTTGGCAAGCGGCCCCGTGCCGGCCCGCGCGACGCCGCGCCCGCCCTTGCCAGTCGCCCCCTCCCCCGCCTAACCGCGCCGGCGACCCTCGCCCACCCAAGGACACCCCCAATGCCCAGCCCCTCCGACGCCACGCTCGACATCTGCGCCATCGGCAACGCCATCGTCGACGTCCTCTCGCCCGCGGACGACGCCTTCATCGCCGAGAACGGCCTGAAGAAGGGGTCGATGCAGCTGCTGTTCTCGACCGAGGAAGCCGAAGCGCTCTACGGCCGCATGGGTCCGGGCACGGAGATGTCGGGCGGGTCCGCGGCCAACACGCTGGCCGCGATGGCGGTGCTGGGCGCGCGGGCGGGCTTCATGGGGCAGGTCGCCGACGACCTGCTGGGCCGTGTGTTCCACCACGACCTGAACGCCGCCGGCGTGCGCTTCGACACGCCGCCGCGCGAAGGCGAGCCCACGACCGCGCGCTGCCTGATCGTGGTGACGCCCGATGGCGAGCGCACGATGAACACCTTTCTGGGCGCGTCTCAGTTCCTGCCGGCCGACGCGCTGGACCTGGACATGATCCGCGCCGCCGACGTGCTCTATCTCGAAGGCTATCTGTGGGATCCGGAAGAACCGCGCGCGGCGATGGCCAAAGCGATCAATGTGGCGCGCGAGGCCGGCCGGCGGGTCGCCTTCACCCTGTCCGACACCTTCTGCGTCGACCGGCACCGTGGCGACTTCAACCGGCTGCTGGCGGACGGCGAGCTCGACATCCTGTTCGCCAACGCGGACGAGCTGATGGCGCTGAAGCAGACCGACGATCTGGAGGCCGCGATCGCCCAGACCGCGCCGCAGGTGCCGCTGCTCGTGGTGACGCGCGGGGCCGCCGGCGCGCTGGCGATGGCGGGCGGTGAGCGGCACGCGGTGGCGGCAGAGCCAGTGGACGCGGTCGTGGACACGACGGGCGCGGGCGACCTGTTCGCCGCCGGCTTCCTGGCGGGTCAGGCGCGCGGCCGGCCCGTGGCCGACTGCCTGACCATGGGCGCGGTGTGCGCGGCCGAGATCATCGCTCATGTGGGCGCGCGGCCCAAGGCGGACCTGAAGGCGCTGGTGGCCCAGCGACTGGGCTGAGGCTTCGCGCGCGCCAGCCCGCCGAGGCGTCGTCCCCCGAGTCCGTCGCCGTGCCCGCCTCCCACAATCCCCGCGAAAGCGGCGACCCACGCGACGGAGGTCACCCACGCTAAGTCGGTTGGGTCCGGCTCCACCGGCCGGCGCGGGCCTCCGTCGTCTCGACGATGATTCGACAGAGCACGGTCGGGTGCGAGCCCCGCCGCGCCCGCCCGCTCAGGCCGTGCCGGGCACCTCCGGCTCCACGCCGGGCTCGTCCAGGCTGGCCATATCCACGTCGATCCCGCGGCCGAGATAGCTCTGACGACGGCCATAAGCGAGGTAGATCACGACCCCCACGGCACCCCAGATCGGCAACACCAGCATCGCGTCGATCGGCAGGTTGAAGAACAGGAACAGGCACCCCGCGATCGTCAGCAGGACGACCAGCCCCACCGCCGGCGTGCGGAACGGCCGCACCCGATCCGGATCGCGCTTGCGCAGCAGCCACACCGCGATCGCCACCATCATGAAGGCATAGAGCGTGCCGGCATTGGCGATGTCCGCCAGCTGCCCGACCGGCAGGAAAGCGGCGGCAAAGGCCACGACCGCGCCCGTAATGGCGGTGACGACGTAGGGCGTCTTCCACTTCGGGTGGATGCGCGACAGCATGTCCGGCAGCAGGCCGTCGCGGGACATGACGAAGAAGATCCGGGTCTGGCCGAACAGCAGGATCAGGATGACGGACGGCAGCGCGATGAACGCGGCATAGCCCACCATGTTGCCCACAGCCCCAAAGCCGATGACGCGCAGCACATGGGCCAGCGCTTCCTTCGAACAGACCAGCGCCTCCGAATATTGCGGCAGCGCGCATTGGCGGGCCAGCTCCTCCGACCCGGCCTGCAGCACCGTGCCGTTCTCCACGATCGGCTGTCCGCCCAGCGCGCCGATCGCGCCACCGGCGACCAGCATGTAGAAGACGGTGCAGATCGCCAGCGAACCGATCAGGCCGATCGGCACGTTCCTCTGCGGATTCTTCGTCTCCTCGGCCGCGGTCGAAACCGCGTCGAACCCCACATAGGCGAAGAACATGGTGGCCGCCGCGCCGACCACGCCGATGCCCGAACCGAACCCGCCGAACACGCCGGCCGGCAGGAAGGGCGAGAAGTTGGCCGCGTCGCTCGCCGGGATGGTCAGCACGATGAAGGCGGTCAGCGCCGTCACCTTGATGGCGACCAGCACCGCGTTGACCTTGGCGCTCTCGCTCGTGCCGATCATCAGCAACCAGGTGACCAAGAGCGCGATGATGACGGCGGGCAGGTTGATGAATCCACCGACCTCTCCCCCCAGCGCCAGCGGCCCGGCCCCCAGCCAGGTCGGCCAGTCTATGCCGAAGGTGTTTTCCAAGGCCCCCTGGAAGTAGTTGGACCAGCCGACCGACACCGCGCTGGCGGCGACGGCGTATTCCAGCACCAGGGCCCACCCGACCGTCCAGGCCAGGAACTCGCCCATGACGGCGTAGGAGTAGGTGTAGGCCGATCCCGCCACCGGGATCATGGACGCGATCTCCGCATAGCAGAGTGCCGCCACGATGCAGACCGCGCCCGCGATGATGAACGAGACGATCAGGCCCGGCCCCGCCTTTTGCGCGCCCACCGACGTCAGCACGAAGATGCCCGTCCCGATCACGCAGCCCACGCCGAACAGGGTCAGCTGAAGCGCGCCCAGCGTGCGGTGCAACCCCTTCTTCTCGGCGGTCGCCAGGATGGCGTCCAGCGACTTTACGCGGCCAAAGATCATGCGGTCATACCCCTTGAAAGCTCTCTCGGCGGAGCCTGTTTCGCCGAGCAACCTACACACACCGGCGCGACGCGCAACTCCGCGGCGTCAGCGCGGCAGCATGGCCCCCAGCGGCTCGCCGCCGAACAGGTGGACGTGCAGGTGCCCGACCTCCTGCCCGCCATGCCGGCCGACATTGGCAAGCAGGCGATAGCCGTCCGCCAGCCCCTCCTGCCGCGCCACCGCGCCGACCGCGCGCACGAACCCCGCGATCTCGTCGGCCGAGGCGCGGGCGGAGAAGTCGTCCCAGCTGACATAGGCCCCTTTCGGCACGACCAGGATGTGGGTCGCCGCCTGCGGATGAAGGTCGCGAAAGGCCAGCGCGTGCTCGTCCTCCCAAACCCGCTCGCACGGCAGCTCGCCGCGCAGGATGCGGGCGAAGGGGTTTGCGGGGTCGTAGGGCTGGGCGTGGTCGATGGGCATTGGTCAGTCCCTGCTAATGTCAAAAATGGCGGAACGAACAAGAGGCCGAAACACGGAAACGTACTCTGAGACTTTCTGCCGCAGCCAAGTCACGGCCGCTTTCCGGTCGGCTTCACCGTCACGCCAGCGGCAAGGTAAAGTTGCCTGCACTCGAAACCGTCCCGGTTTAATCTCCTGAAGCAAGTTTTGACCAGCGAGCGTAGGTTCGATCGACATCCAATCTTCAGCGACACGCCTGAGAGCCGCCTCGCCTATCGTTGCGGACCGTGAGGTGAGTCGAACTCCAACACTGTCGCGCCGTAGGTTCACCGTAATCCAACAAGTGTTACCGGGCGCGGGCATATAGAGGTAGATGTAGCCGCTCGGTGTCACCTTTGGGTCCGGCTGGTCAGGGCCCAAAGGGAGCCTCGGCGTGAAAACCTGCAGTAGGAAATCGCGTCTGGTCGCGACCTCCGGGTCAGGCTCATCATCATCTGCCAGCGTGGCTTCGCCGTCCACCAGCTCATACCCCTCCGGCACCGCCACCACCTCCCGTGCGATCAGCGCGGTGCGGGCCAGGACGCGCGGCACCGCCAGGCGCGCGCCGTCCGGACCGGCATAGATCGGCAACTCAACCAGCCCCAACGTGAAATGCAGCCCCGCCTGCCCCGCCAGATACTCGGCGATCGCCTCCACACCCTCGCGGATGCCGTCGCCCACGATCAACAGCAGGAAGCGGCCGCGCCGCAGGTTGTGGGTCAAGGCGTCGGTGAAGGCGACCTCGTCCACCTCGTGCCCCGCCTCGCGCACCAACTCCAGCACCGGGTTGGCGCGGCCGGGCACCCGACGGCTGACCTCGCGCTGCAGGTCGGAGGCGGTCCAGCGGCCCAGCTCCTTGGCGTAGTCCAGGATCTGGCCGACGACCTCGCGCCGCGCCTGCGGGTTGCGCCACAGCTTGCACTCGACCAGCACCGGCAGGCCGGCGGGCGTGACCAGCAGGTTGTCGACGGGCCCGGCCGGCGTGTGCAGTTCGCGGCAGATGGGCACTGGGTCGGCGAAGATCGGGTCGACCTCGGCCACCGGCAGCAACGTGGGGTGCGCGTGGATCAGCGCCTGCACGTCCGCCTCGCTCAGCCCGTGCGCGTCGGCAAGCGGGGTCAGCGGGGCGGCGGGCGCGCCGTCGGCGGGCAGCAGCAGGGGGGTGACGTGCTGACGGCTCATGCGCGCGCCGCCTTTTCCCCATGCCCCGACACACCCTCGCGCCGCTCCAGCTCCGCCAGCACGGCGTCCAGCGGCACGTCGCGCGCGGCGAGCAGGACCAGGAGGTGGTAGAGCACGTCGGCCGCCTCCGCCGTTACCCCAGCCTCGTCGCGCGACACCGCCGCGACCACCAACTCCACGGCCTCCTCCCCGAACTTCTCGGCCGCCTTGCCCGAGCCCTTGGCGAGGAGGGAGGCGGTGTAGGACGACGACGGATCGGCCCCGCGCCGGGCGACGATCGTGGCGGCGAGGCGGTGCAGGGTGTCGGACATTGCGCTTCGGTGCTCCGACCGCCCATCGTCCGTCAAGCACCCCGCCCGGCCTATAATCGCTGCCACACCGCGAATGCGTTGCCGCCGATGTGGAGCGCCATGGTCAGGATGGTCGAGCGGCTACGCGACCGCACGGCGCCGAAGAACAGCGCATCCGCCAGAACCAAGGACAGTCCGCGCCAATCATATTGCAGGTGGAGGAGAGTGAAGAACAGCGCCGATCCGCCGATCGCCGCCGTCTCGCCCGCCTTGCGGCGCAACAGCCCGAAGACGAAGCCGCGAAAGAAGAACTCTTCCGCGATGGGATAGATCAGCGCGACCAGCAGAACCCGCCCGAAAAGCTCGGCCGTGCCGTAGCGGTCGGGCCACGACCCGTGATCGCCGTCCAACCCCCAGCGGCGGTAAAGGACCTCCGTGATGACGGACAGCGCCAGGAAGGTCGCGAGAGCGACGGCCGCGGCGCGCGCGGTGGGAAGCCGCAGCCCCAGGTCCTCACGCGCATCGAGCCGGGACTTGCGCGCGCCCACCATTCCGCCGACCGTGAGCGCCACCGGCACGGCTAGCAAGAGCGCGGCAGGCCCCAAATCGACTCCCCTCGATTCGCAGGCTACGCCGTTCCACGCGGCCTGGCGAGCGGACGCGGGCGGGGCACATCATGGGGGCAGTCGATGAGAGCACGGGCGCGGTTCACCTCGGAACATCGGATCGGGGCCATCGACGGACTGAACCTGTTCTTCGGCGCGCTGCTCGGTGCGAACCTGGGCACGTTGGACGGCCTGCGCCTCGTTGACTATGTCAAGCTGATCGCGCTGTTGGCCGGAACGGTGATCGCGCTGCGCCTGGTGTCGAGCGTCGGGCAGAGCCGCAACGTGTTGATCCTGCTCGGGGTCTATGCGGCGCTGCTGGCCAGCCTGGTTCTGATCCCCGGCCTCCAGCCGCCGGGCCTATCCGACGCCGACCTCCACCGGCTTGCGGCGACGCTCGCCATCTGGGTGGGGGTGGCGCTGGCGATCGAGTTCGCCTTTTCCAGGGCGGAGCCGCGAGACAGCTGAGGGGATGGGGACGAGGGCGGCACCGATCCGCGCTCTCGATCGACGGCACCAAACCACATTAGCCGACTGGCGTGGCGAAGACCGTCACGAAGGCCAGCAGGAGCGCCATCGCCCCGAAGCGCGCCTTGGCGCCCACCGTGTTCGACACCAGGATCGCGATCCCGCACTGGGCGCAATAATAAAAGGCGAACGCGCGCGAGGCGAGCGCGAGGATCGTGAACGTGTCCGCGATCCAGCACAGGCCGATCGCCGCCAGGCAGATGACCACATAGGTCGCGGACCGCCCGATCCGCTTCCGCGACACCTCCACCAGACTGCCCGACCCGCTGACGGCGTCGGCGACCGCGGCGCTGAACTGGCTGAAGATCGCGACCAGGACCAAGGGAACCGTCAGCCATCCGGCGACGGTCGCGACCAGGATCATCAAGGCGTTGTCCTCGACCCGGTCCGGCAGGAAGTGCATCAGCGGCGTCGCGCCGGCGACGAACAGGAGATAGACGCCGGTGGACACGATCTGCGCGTCGCGCGAGGCCCGGACTCGGGTTCCGGCATCGAACTCATCCCCCAGATAGCGGGTGGTCTCGAAGCCCTGCACCACGATCAGCGTGCCCGCGAGCACCGTCGCCATGTGCCAGAGGCCCTGGCCGGGAACCGACGGCAGGACCAGCCCGCCGGTGGAGAGCGCATGGAGGTCGTACAGGCCGAACTCGCCGATCAACAGCGCGATGATGGCGACCGTCGCGCCCAGCGCCCAGCCTTCGCTCGCCTCCAGCACGCTCAACCCCTTGGTGAGCGCGAGCGCCAGCACGATCCCGATGATCCCCGTCGTCAGCAGTTTCTCGTCGAACGCTCCTTTCGCATCGAAGAAGCCCAGCGCGTAGGACGACAGGATGCGCAGGTAGAGCGTGACCGAGATGACATAGGCGGGGATGAGCGCGAGCTGCGCGACGGTCGAGGCGATCGCGACTCCGCGCGGGGTGTCGTCACCCTGGAGCACGGGCTCGGCGTGGCGGATATTGTGGCGGATGACCGAACCGACGGCGTAGGCGACCGCGCAGATTCCCAGCATCGCCAACACCGAATAGGGCCCGACCGCGCCACCCAGCACCGAGACGATGACGAGGAACCCGCTGCCGAAGATCGATGCGAGCGGCGTGCTCATGGCCTTCAGGCGATCGCGCCACGATTGCGGGTCGGCACCGGCCGTGGCGCTCACCCCGAGCTGTCCGTGGCCGGATCGGTCGTGCTCGTGAGCGCGCCGCTGCGCGGACCCGACCGGCGCGGCCTCGCCTCTCCTCCCCGCACCGGCAGCCCGGCCGCCGCGAGCGCCGCATGGGCGTCCGCGATGGTGTGCTGGCCGAAATGGAAGATGCTGGCCGCCAGCACCGCGCTTGCCCCGCCCTCCACCACGCCGTCGACCAGGTGGGTGAGCTGCCCCACCCCGCCGCTCGCCACCACGGGAACGGGAACGCGGCCGGCCACGGCGCGGGTCAGGGCCAGGTCGTAGCCGTCGCGGGTGCCGTCGCGGTCCATGCTGGTCAGCAGGATCTCGCCCGCCCCCAGCCCCGCCAGCCGCTCCGCATGGGCGAGCGCGTCCAGGCCGGTGGCGCGTCGGCCGCCATGGGTGAAGACTTCCCAGCCCTCTCCGACTCGCCGCGCGTCCACCGAGCCCACCACGCACTGCGAGCCGAACCGCTCCGCCAGTTCGGCCATCAGCTCCGGCCGGCGCACGGCCGCCGAGTTCACGGCCACCTTGTCCGCGCCCGCCAGCAGCAGGGCGCGGGCGTCCTCCACAGATGCGACCCCGCCGCCCACGGTGAGCGGCATGAAACACACCGCCGCCGTGCGCTCGACCACGTCGAGGAGCGTACCCCGCCCCTCATGCGTCGCGGAGATGTCGAGGAAGGTGAGCTCGTCCGCCCCCGCCTCCGCATAGGCGCGCGCCGCCTCCACCGGATCGCCCGCATCGCGCAGGTCCACGAAGTTCACGCCCTTCACCACCCGCCCCTCGGCCACGTCGAGGCAGGGGATAACGCGCACGCGGACGGTCAAGGAGAAACGTACCCGTTAAAGCCAAGCCAGATCAGGTACGCCAAGACGACCAGCATACCCAGACCATAAGTCCAGAACAGCGTGGGCTGCTTGCGTCTGTCCACGATGAAGTCCTTTTCTTCTCCAAGATTTACTCGGCCGACCCACATTGAGTGAAGGTGGAAGATTAGGGTGAATCCGCAAGCAGCGAGCCATAACAAGCGAGGATTATTCACCCCGCCGCCACCGCCAGCGCGGTCGGCAGGTCCAGGCGGCCATCGTAGAGCGCGCGGCCGACGATCACGCCCTCGATCCCGTCGTGAATGGACAGCATCCGGATGTCGCCCACGCCCTTCACCCCGCCGCTGGCGATCACCGGCAGGTCCACCGCGCGGGCGAGATCGACCGTCGCCTGCACGTTGACCCCGGTCAGCAGGCCGTCGCGGCCGATATCGGTGAACAGGATGGCGGCGACACCCGCATCCTCGAACCGCCGGGCGAGGTCCACCACCTCCACGTCCGACTGCTCGCCCCAACCGGCCGTCGCCACCCGCCCGTCGCGCGCGTCGGCGGCGACCACGATGCCGCCGGGGAAGTCCGCCGCCAGCGCCTTGACCAGATCGGGATCGGTCAGCGCGGCGGTGCCCAGCACCAGGCGGGCCACGCCGACGTCGAACCACCGCTCCGCCTGCGCGCGCGAGCGGATGCCGCCGCCCAGCTGCACATGGCCGGGAAAGCGCGCCACGATCGCCGCCACCGCCTCGCCATTGCGGCTGTCGCCGGCGAAGGAGCCGTCCAGGTCGACCACGTGCAGCACGGTGGCCCCCTGCTCGGCGAACAGGGCGGCCTGATGGGCGGGGTCGTCGCCATAGACGGTGGCGCGGTCCATGTCCCCTTCGGCCAGGCGCACGACCTGGCCGTCCTTCAGGTCGATCGCGGGGAAGATCAGCACCCTAGGGCCTCCAATCCACGAAGCGTCGCAGGAAGGCGAGACCGTAGGCGCCGCTCTTTTCCGGGTGGAACTGGACCCCGATGGCAGAGCCGGTGGCGACCGCGGCGACGACCGGACCGCCATGATCGGTGGTGGCCGCCACCCCGTCGCCGTCATAGGCGTAGCCGTGCAGGAAATAGGCCTCGCCCCGCTCGATCAGCGGCGCGCCGTCGCACGGGACCACGTCGTTCCAGCCCATATGCGGCACGCGGGCATCGGCGGCGGGGGTGAGCGCGGAGACGGTGCCCGGCACCCAGCCCAGCCCGGCGGTGCGCCCGTGCTCCTCGCCCCACGCCGCCATCAGCTGCATCCCCACGCAGACTCCCAGGAAGGGCGTGCCCCGAACCCGCACCGCCTCCTCCAGCGCGTCGACCAGCCCCGGCCGCGCCCGGAGCGCCGCGGTGGCGGCCGCGAAGGCACCCACGCCGGGCAACACGATGCGGTCGGCGGCGCGCAGCCGGTCCGGGTCGTCCGTCACCTCCGCCGGCGCCCCGACCGCGGCCAGCGCATTGGCGACGGAGCGCAGATTGCCCGCGCCATAGTCGATCAGCGCGATCGTCACCGGGTCGGCCCGGACAACATCCCCTTCGTGCTGGGCACCTGGCCCGCGCGCCGGGGGTCCAGCGCCACCGCAGTGCCCAGCGCGCGGGCGAGCGCCTTGAAGCCGCTCTCCGCGATATGGTGGTTGTTGGTGCCGTAAAGCGTTTCCAGGTGCAGGGTCAGCCCCGCCGCCTGCGCGAAGCTCGTGTAGAAATGCTCGAACATCTCCGTGTCCATCTCGCCCAGCCGCTCCTGCGTGAAGGTCTGGCGATAGACGGTGTGCGGCCGGCCGGAGAGGTCGAGGGCGCAGCGCGTCAGGCACTCGTCCATCGGCGCATAGGCGTGGCCGAAGCGCACGACGCCCGCCTTGTCGCCCAGCGCGCGCCCGATCGCGTCGCCCAATGCGAGCGCGGTGTCCTCCACCGTGTGGTGCCCGTCGATGTGCAGGTCGCCCTCGCAGGCGAGTTCGATGTCGATCAGCGAGTGGCGGGCCAGCTGGTCCAGCATGTGGTCGTAAAAGCCGATCCCCGTCCGGATCGCCGCCGCGCCGGTGCCGTCCAGCCGCACGGTGCCGGTGATCGCGGTCTCGCTCGTGCGGCGGTCGATGGCGGCGGTTCGCATGGGGTGCCGCTTAGCCAACGTGCCGAGCGGCCGCAACGCGCTTGACCCCGGCAGCGGCGCTCGGCACGTCACGCGACCATGAGCGACGAGACGATCAGCCTGATCCCCTATGACGAGATCGTGCAGGACGCCCTGCGCGCCGTGGTCGGCCGCGTGCTGCGCCAGGTGGTGGACGCCGGCGGCACTCCGCCGGGCGCACACCATTTCTATATCTCGTTCCGCACTACCGCGCCCGGCGTGCAGATCCCGCCGCACCTGCGCGCGAAATACCCGGCCGACATGACCATCGTGCTGCAGAACCAGTTCCACAGCCTGGTGGTGGAGGACGAGCGCTTCTCCGTCGGGCTCAGCTTTGGTGGGATCCCGTCGGTCCTCGTCGTCCCGTTCGCCGCGGTGACCCAGTTCCACGACCCGGCCGTCGAGTTCGCGCTGCAATTCCAGGTCGACGCGCCGGCGGGGCCGGAGCCGCACGACGCGGGCGAGAACGAGAACCGGGCGGGCGGCGCGTCGGACGCGGCCGCCGACGACGGGTCGAACGTCGTCGCCGTCGATTTTTCCCGCAAGAAATAAGGAGCCCCCATGGCGACGCGCACCGAAACCGACTCGATCGGCCCCATCGACGTGCCGGCGGACGCCTATTGGGGGGCACAGACCCAGCGTTCGATCGAGAACTTCCCCTTCGGCGCGCGGGAACGGATGCCGGTGGGGATCGTGCGCGCGCTCGCCGTGGTGAAGCAGGCGGCAGCGCGCGTGAACCGCGCCCACGGGCTTGACGGGGAGCTGGCCGACGCCATCGAACGCGCGGCGGCCGAGGTCGCGAAGGGCGATCACGACGACCAGTTCCCGCTGGTCATCTGGCAGACGGGGTCTGGCACCCAATCCAACATGAACGCGAACGAGGTGATCGCGGGCCGGGCGAACGAGGCGTTGGCGGGGCGCAAGGGAGGCAAGTCGCCCGTCCACCCGAACGATCACGTCAACCAGTCGCAATCGTCGAACGACACCTTCCCGACCGCGCTGCACGTCGCCGCCGTCACCGCGATCCGCCGCGACCTGTTCCCGGCGCTCGACCGGTTGCACGACGCGCTCGCCGCGAAAGCGGGCGAGTGGATGGGGCTGGTCAAGATCGGCCGCACCCACCTGCAGGACGCCACCCCGCTGACGCTGGGACAGGAGTTCGGAGGATATGTCGCGCAGCTGCACACCGCGCGCAAACGGATCGAGGGGGCGGAGCACTCACTCCTGAAGCTGGCGCAGGGCGGCACGGCGGTCGGCACCGGCCTGAACGCGCCCGATGGGTTTGCCGAGGCGATCGCGGCCGAGATCGCGGGGCTGACCGGCCTGCCGTTCGCCACCAATCCGAACAAGTTCGAGGCGTTGGCGTCCAACGACGCGCTGGTTCAGATGGCCGGCACGCTGTCGACCCTGGCGGTGGCTCTCACCAAGATCGCCAACGACATCCGGCTGCTGGGCAGCGGCCCGCGGTCGGGCCTGGGCGAACTGGACCTGCCGGCGAACGAACCCGGCTCGTCCATCATGCCGGGCAAGGTGAACCCCACCCAGTGCGAGATGCTGACGATGGTCGCCGCCCAGGTGATCGGCAACGGCCAGGCGGCGACCGTCGGCGGCTTGCAGGGGCACTTGGAGCTGAACGTGTTCAAGCCGATGATCGGGGCCAACGTGCTGCGCTCGATCGACCTGCTGGCGACCGGCATGGAGAGCTTCGCCGAGCGGTGCGTGGATGGCCTGACCGCGAACGAGGACCGCATCCGCGAACTGGTCGACCGCTCGCTGATGCTGGTGACGGCGCTGGCGCCGGAGATCGGCTATGACAACGCCGCCAAGATCGCCAAGCACGCGCACGAGACCGGCGGCACGCTGCGGGAAGCGGGGCTGGACCTTGGCCTGGTGGACGAGGCGACGTTCGACCGCCTGGTCCGCGCGGAGGACATGGTGGGCTAAGTTCCTCCCCGAGCTTGCACGGGGAGGTGGCAGCGCGAAGCGCTGACGGAGGGGCATGGCACCGAACCCCTCCACCACGCCGCTTCGCGTCGCGGTTCCCCTCCCCGTGCAAGCTCGGGGAGGAATGGGAACCCCGCCCCCGCCCCTCCCGTTCTCCCCTGCGAACACCAAACAGGAGACACCCGACCGATGGGCGACAAGACCCCCAAAGAGCTGCGCCAGGACATGTGGAAGGCGATGAGTTCCTCGCCCTACGTCATGCTGGGCCTGGACACCGACCACCGGCAGTTCGAGGCCATGTACGCCGTCACCGACCCCGACGCCGACAGCGAATTCTGGTTCTACACGAAAAAGGACAACCGCGCGGCCGGCGGCGGCGCGGCCCATGTCACCTTCGTGTCCAAGGGCCACGACCTGTTCGCCTCGTTGAGCGGCACGCTCGTCGAGGAGACGCGCGAGGACATCAAGGACAAATACTGGACCAACCAGGTGGAGGCCTGGTACGATCAGGGCCGCCAGGACCCCGAACTCCTCATGCTCCGCTTCGACCTCGGCATGGCCGAGATCTGGGAAAGCGATCAGAGTATCCTGGGCAAACTCAAGATGCTGACCGGTCAGACGATCAAGGGCGACGAGCAGGCGGGGAGCCACACGAAGACGGGGGTTTGAGGCTCGTCATGGAAGCGGTATCCAGCGCCGTCCCGCTCGATCTGGAGCGGGACGGCGCTTTGCTTTGCCCGGGAGCCGCGAGCGGCTGCCTGCCCGATCTGATCGCGGCGGTCGCACCTTACGAGCGCTCAGAAGCGGGGGTGCGTCTATTCGGCGCGCATGCGATCCAGCCACACCTAGCGATCGACGGCTGCGTAGGCCGCACCGTCCGTCCGCTGCTCGGTTCGGACGCGCGGCCGGTGCGCGCGATCCTCTTCGACAAGTCGCCGGTGGCGAACTGGCAGCTCGGCTGGCACCAGGACCGCACCATTCATGTGCGCGAACGGCATGGGGTGCCGGGCTTCGGCCCTTGGACGATCAAGCGCGGCCGCACCCATGTCGAGCCTCCGGTCGAGTTGCTCGGCTCCATGATGACGCTGCGCGTCCATCTGGATGACGTGCCGCTCGACAACGCCCCACTGCTGATCGCGCCCGGGACGCATCGCCTCGGATTGGTGCCGGATCGGAGCGTCGATGCCGTGGCCGAGCAGGCTGGACCGGTCGCGTGCGTCGCAGTCGCCGGTGACGTTTGGGTGTACTCGACGCTTATCCTGCACGCCTCGAAGCGGGCGGAGCGACCGAAACGTCGCCGCGTGCTTCAGGTGGACTACGCGGCCTGCGAGCTGCCAATCCCGTTGCTGTGGGGCGGCGTTTAAGCACCAATCACCCGCTCCCGGACAACCTGGTCCAGCAGCGTGATCGTCACCACGCCCTTCTTCACCACCGCGTGCTCAGAGCGCTTGAGGTCGTCACAATCCTCGAGGACAGCCGAGCCGCCCGTCATCGGATCGTCACCACCTCGACCCCCACGTCTTCGGCGACCTGAGTCCAGGCACGGTCAGCCGTCATCGCTTGCGCGCCGGCGAGCTTAGCGGTCGCCAGACAGATGCGATCGCCCAGCGATAGGCCGGCTTTGATTGTCACCAGCACCATTTCACCCGCCAATGCACCGATATCTTGATCCACTTCCACCACCCGGAGAGGCAGCTGTGGCAGCGTCCGAATGATCTCGTCCGCAGGCATCTCTACACGGACGAAGTGACCCACCACCTCCGCCAGGTTGGCGGTGCTGAGTTGCCCCCGCGAGAGAGCTGAGCGGACCTGCTCGCCGCCTGCCTCTTCCTTCAGCATGGCGATCACCGCCGATGCGTCGAGGACGACGTCACTCACCCCAGTTGGCGCGACGCTGCGCCAGGAAAGCGTCGACGGAGCTTTTGGGATTGCCCTGCGTGTAGCGCCGAACGGCTGCCTGCGCACGCGCAACGGCCTGCTCAACGGTGCGGAGCACTACGCCGTCATCCGTTTCCTCCAGGATGACCTCGCCACCATCGCTTAGTCCTAGGCGCTCGCGAACCTCGTCGGGCAGTTTCATGCTGCCGTTTGGCGTAATGGTGACGTGGACCGTCATCGCTGCTTCCAATCTGCTTGCGTCTCAGAGTTCTCTGACTGATGCGCCGCTCGCGACTTGGCAAGTCGGCGCGTCAGGTCACCTCGCCCCGATCACCCGCTCCCGCACCACCTGCTCCAGCAGTGTGATCGGCACCGCACCGGTCTCCACCACCGCGTCGTCGAAGCGCTTGAGGTCATACCGCTCCCCCAGCGCCGTCTGCGCCGCCGCGCGCAACCGCACGATCTCCGAGTGGCCGATCTTGTAGCCGCAGGCTTGGCCCGGCCAGGCGCAGTAGCGGTCGACCTCGCCGGCCAAGTCGTCCTCGGTCGAGCCGTCGGCCTCCACGAACACCTGGATGGCCTTGGCCCGGCTCCAGCGCAGGTCGTGCAGGCCGGTGTCCACCACCAGGCGCGCGGCCCTGAAGGCCAGCGACTGGAGGTAGCCCAGCCGGCCGAACGGATCGTCGTCATACACGCCCAGCTCGTCCGCCAGCTGCTCGGCATAGAGCGCCCAGCCTTCCGAATAGGCGTTGAAGGCGATCAGCGTGCGGATCAGCGGCAGGCGGTAGGTGTACTCGCCCTGCCAGATGTGGCCCGGAATGCCCTCGTGATAGGAGAGCGTCGGCAGGCTCCAGCGGGGCCAGTTCGCCGTGTCGCGCAGGTTGATGTAGTAATTGCCGGGCGTGGACCCGTCGATCGCGCCCGCCGCCGCGTAGCCTCCGGGTGCCCCCGCCTCGATCTCCGGCGGCACGCGTTTCACCACCAGATTGCCCTTGACCGGCGTGCCGAACGCGCGCGGCAGGCGGGCGCGCACGTCGGCGACCCGGCCGTTGATATATTGCAGCAGCTCGGCGCGGCCCGCGTCGGTGTTGGGGTAAAGGAAGCGCTTGTCGGCCGTCAGCGCCGCCATGCGAGCGCCGACCGTGCCCCGCGTCATCCCCTGCGCGCGCAGGATCGGGTCCATGCGCCCGTGCAGCTCCGCCAATTCGTCCAGCCCGCGCTGGTGGATTTCCTTCGGCGTCAGCGCCGTGGTCGTGGCCGCCTTCAGCCCCCAGGCGTACCATTCGTCCCCTTGCGGCAGCGCCCACACGCCCGCGTCGTCGCGCGCACCCGCCCGCTGCCGCCGCAGCTCGGCCAGTTGGGCGGTCAGCGCCGGGCGCGCCTTGTCCCGGACCAGAGCCGTCGCCCGCGCCTCGTAGCGGCCGTCCAGCCGGGCCGCGCGCGCCTTGGCGGCCAGCGAGGCCACCACCGTCCACCCCGCGTCCGGCCGGGCCAGCGCGCCGGCCTGCTGCGCGATCGCCTTGTCGAGCAGGAAGGAGGGCATGGTGACGCCCAGCGCCGCATCGTGGCGCATCCGCTCCGTCTCCGCCTCCAGCGCGCCGGCATAGGCCTGCACGCGCAGCAGCCAGGCGTCGGCGTCCGCCGCGCGCGCCACCTCGTGCTTGGAATCCAGCAGGTCGGGCACATCCACGAACGCGCCCACATTCTGCGCCACGCAATATGGCGAGTTGCGGTAGTTGTTGTTGGGGTCCAGCACGGCCACGACGCCGTAGGGAAGCGCGCCGCCCTCCACCGTCAGCTCGTGCGCGGCGCGGGTGACGGCCACGTCCAGCGAGCCGGGCGCGTCCGTCAGCCCTTCCAGCACCTTCAGCCGTCGCCGCGCGCTCGCCAGCTGCGCCTCGCGCCCGGCCAGCGACCGATCGGTCAGCTGCGCCTTGAGCGCCGCGCGCCGCCCCGCGTCAAGGCCCAGCGAGGTGGCGCTTTCCGGATATTCGGACAGGATCGCCTCGGCCATGCCGTCCAGCGTCGCCGCCGGGGTGGAGCCGGGCGCGGGGCCGTCCCAGCGACGGATCGTGGGCGCGCAGGCGGCGAGCGCGGTCGTTGTGCCGAGCGCTGTGAGGACTTCGCGGCGGGTGGCGGGTGCGCTGGTGGGCAAGGGGCGTCTCCGGTGGTTCCGAGACGTTGTCCACGGGAGAGGGGGTGGTGGCAAGGGACTTGCCATTCCTCCCCGAGCTTGCTCGGGGAGGAATTTACCCCCCGAACTCCCGGATGAACCGCTCCACCTCGGGCGCGATGCGCTCGCGCCATTTCGACCCGTTGAAGATGCCGTAATGGCCGGCGCCCTCCGCCATCAGATAGCGCTTGCGGTCCTCGTCCAGCCCGGTGGCGATCGTCAGCGCCGCCTTGGTCTGGCCCAGGCCGGAAATGTCGTCGCGCTCGCCCTCCACGGCCATCAACGCGGTGCGCGTGATCGCGGACGGATCGACGGGGCGGCCGCGATGCGTCATCTCGCCCTTGGGCAGGGCGTGGCGCTGGAACACCACGTCGATCGTCTGCAGGTAGAACTCCGCCGCCATGTCGGCCACGGAGCGATATTCGTCGTAGAAGGTCTTGGTCGCCTCCGCCCCGCTCTCGTCGCCTTCGACCAGGTGCTTGAACAGCTCCCAGTGGCTGGTCAGGTGATTGCCCAAATTCATCGACATGAACCCGGCCAGTTGCAGGAACCCCGGATAGACCCGCCGCCCCGCGCCGGGATAACCGGCGGGCACGGTCGCGATCACGGACTGTTCGAACCACGAGAACGGCCGGTTCTGCGCGGTCAGGTTCACCGCCGTCGGCGCTTCGCGCGTGTCGACCGGGCCGCCCATCATGGTGAGCGTGGCCGGCGTCGCCGGGTGGTCGTCCGCGTTCATCAGCGCCACGGCCGCGTAGACCGGGACGGACGGCTGGCACACCGCCAGCACGTGCGCGCCGGGTCCCATCGCCTCCAGCCAGCCGATCACGTAATCGATATAGTCGTCCAGGTCGAAGCCGCCGTCCGACAGGGGCACGTTGCGCGCGTCGCGCCAGTCGGTGATGTGGACGTCGTGGGCGGGCAGCATGCGCTCGACCGTTCCGCGCAGCAGCGTGGCGAAGTGTCCCGACATCGGTGCCACGATCAACAGCTTCGGATCGCCCGTGCGCCCCTCACGCGCGAAACGCTTCAGCTGGCCAAAGGGGCGGCGATCCACGATCTCCTCCGTCACCGCCACCGTCTCTCCGTCGATGACGGTGGTGTCGAGGCCGAAAGCGGGCTTGCCGCGGGTCTCGGTCGAGTGGGCGAACACGTCGAGCGCGTGGGCCATCACCGGCAGCGCGCCGAACCGCGCCCAGGGGTTCAGCGGGTTCTGGATCGCGCGCGCGGTGGCGCCCGCCCACAGGCTGGCCCCGCCCATCCACTGTCGCTGAACCTCGTGAAGATCGTAGAGCATCCGCGTCCTTATCCGTGGCCGCGCACGGCCGATGGCCGCTCATATGCCCCCGCCGCGCCGTTGTGCAATGCACCAATTGGGATCGTCCCCTCGTCAGGCCCGGCGACGATCAGAGGAACAGGGCGGTCGCAACGACGCCGATCTGGACCGCGGCGATCGTTTGCAACCGGGTCGAGAAGGGTTCCTTGCGCGTTTTGTGACGAAACAGCCAGCGGGCGGCGAAAGCGCCCGGGGAGCCGCCGATCATCGCCAAGAAGAGCAGGTCGGCCTCTGGGACCCGCCACCCGCCTGCGATCGCCCGCGCCTTGTCCTGGCAGAAGCGCAGCACGGTCCAGGCGTTCACCAGGACGGTCCACAGAACGACGGCGGCAAGCATCCACCCGCCCTACCCGCGATGCGTTAGCCGTTCGTCACCGAGAGCGGAGGGATGGACGCTGGCCCCCATTGAGGCGACCGCCCGCGCGGTGTAGGGCGGCGGCCATGGCGGACGACCCCCCAAAGCCGCGTTCGCTCGCCAGCCTGCGGATCGTGTGGGGGTTCGCCCGGCCCTATGGCTGGCAGCTCCTCGCCGCGCTGGTGGCGCTGGCGGTGGCGGCGGCCGCGACGCTGGCGATCCCGGCGGGGTTCAAGCTGGTGATCGACCGGGGCTTCGCGGGTGCGGGCGGCGGCGGCGATGTCGGCCGCTGGTTCCGCTACCTCCTCCTCATCGTCGGCGTGCTGGCGCTGGCGACGGCGGGGCGCTTCTATTTCGTGTCCTGGCTTGGCGAGCGCACGGTCGCCGACTTCCGCCGCGCGGTGCAGGCCAACCTGCTCACCCTATCCCCCTCCTTCTTCGAGGAGAACCGCCCGTCCGAGATCGCCAGCCGGATGACCAGCGACACGGCGGTGATCGAACAGGTCGTCGGCACCACCGTGTCGGTGGCGCTTCGCAACGCGGTGATGGGCGTGGGCGGCGTGGCCTATCTGTTCTACCTCAGTCCCAAGCTGACGGGCGCGCTATTGGTCGGCATCCCCGTCGTCATCCTGCCCATCGTGTTCCTGGGCCGGAAGCTGCAGCGCGTCTCGCGCTCGTCGCAGGATCGGGTGGCCGACATCGGCGCGATGACGGCCGAGACGCTGGGGGCCATGCGGATCGTGCAGGCGTTCGGGCAGGAGGCGCGGGAACGGGACCGGTTCGGCACCGCGGTGGAGAGCACATTCGCCACCGCGCGCCGCCGCTTCACGCGCGCGGTGATGACCGCCTTCGTCATCGGGCTGCTGTTCTCCGCCATCACGCTGCTCATGTGGCAGGGCGCGCTCGACGTGGCGGCCGGGCGGCTGTCGGGCGGCACGATCGCGGCGTTCGTGCTGACCGGCGGGCTGATCGCCGGATCCTTCGGCTCGCTGACGGAGGTCTATGGCGACCTGGTGCGCGGTGCCGGCGCGGCGGAGCGGCTGACCGAGCTGCTGCACGCCCGCTCGCCCATCGCCGCGCCGGCCGAACCCGTGGCCCTGCCGGACCGCGCGGAGGGCCGGCTGTCCTTCGACCACGTCACCTTCCGCTACCCGACCCGGCCGGACATGGCGGCGCTGACCGACTTCACCCTGGACGTCGCGGCCAGACCGTGTGGCAGGGCGCGCTCGACGTGGCGGCCGGGCGGCTGTCGGGCGGCACGATCGCGGCGTTCGTGCTGACCGGCGGGCTGATCGCCGGATCCTTCGGGTCGCTGACGGAGGTCTATGGCGACCTGGTGCGCGGTGCCGGCGCGGCGGAGCGGCTGACCGAGCTGCTGCACGCCCGCTCGCCCATCGCCGCGCCGGCCGAACCCGTGGCCCTGCCGGACCGCGCGGAGGGACGGCTGTCGTTCGACCACGTCACCTTCCGCTACCCGACCCGGCCGGACATGGCGGCGCTGACCGACTTCACCCTGGACGTCGCGGCGGGCGAGACCGTCGCGGTGGTGGGGCCGTCGGGGGCCGGCAAGTCGACGTTGTTCCAGCTGATCCAGCGCTTCTACGACCCGCAGGAGGGCGAACTGCGGCTGGACGGCGTGCCCCTGACCCGCGCCGACCCGGCGATCGTGCGCCGCCGCATCGCCGTGGTGCCGCAGGAGACCGTCATCTTTGCGGCCTCGGCGCGCGACAATCTGCGCTATGGCCGCTGGGACGCCCCGGACGAGGCGTTGTGGGACGCCGCGCGCGCCGCCAATGCGGAGCGCTTCCTGCGCGACCTGCCCGACGGCCTGGACACCTTTCTGGGCGAGAGCGGGGCGCGGTTGTCGGGCGGCCAGCGCCAGCGGGTCGCCATCGCGCGCGCGCTGTTGCGCGACGCGCCGCTGCTGCTGTTGGACGAGGCCACCTCCGCGCTGGACGCGGAGAGCGAGCGACTGGTGCAGGACGCGCTGGAACGGCTGATGGCGGACCGCACCACCGTGGTGATCGCCCACCGCCTGGCGACCGTGCGCGCCGCCGACCGGATCGTGGTGATGAACGACGGCCGGATCGTGGAGCAGGGCACGCACGACGCGCTCGCGGCTGGAGGCGGGCTCTATGCGCGCCTGGCCGCGCTCCAGTTCGAGGGGTTGGCGGCCTAGCGCACGCTCCCGCGCCACGGCCAGTCGATGACGCCGCCCGCCCACAATGCCGCCCAGATCAGGACCGGCTGCAGCGCCATGCGGGGCGCGTGATACCACCAGCCCAGTCCCCGATCAGGCGTGGAGAGGTCCAGCATCATATGGTTCACATTGGCGGGCCACACCGCCAGGGCATAGGCCGCCAGACCGATCCCGGCCCAGCGCCTGACCGTAAGAGAACGTCCCTGCGCCAGTCCGGCCGCGCCTGCCAACTCCGCCAAGCCAGTGCCCGCCACGACGAGGTCGGGCCGAGGCATCCATCCGGGCGTAATGCCCACGAAGGGTGCCGGCGCTGCGAGATGAAGGACCCCGGCCGCGCCGTAGAGCGCCACCAGCGTCCAGCGCATAGCCGTCCGCAGATTGCGCTTCGGCCGGCGCGTGCCCCTCACACGGTGATCTCGCCCTCGTCGCGGCCATCCCAATAGTGCGCGCGGTCGGCCACGACCTTCACCAGCGTCAGGCCGTCCGTGTCGATGCCGTCCTTGAACCACTTGTCCAGATCGGGCGTCCAATGATCCCGAAACGCCGCCTTGTCGCGCACGATCTGCGCCTTGCCTTCGACCGCCAACCAGAAGCCATCGCTCTGGAAGCCCAGGCCGACATGGGGGTTCGCCTCCACGTCTGAGACGGTGCGGGTGTCGGCGAGCGCGAAATAATGCGAGGTGCCGTCATATTCGACCTCCGCGTTATTCGACATCGGCCGTCCGGCGATCGAACCGTCGGACGTGACGGTCGACAGGATGGCGATGTCCATGCGGGCCATCTGGTCGGCCAGGTCGGCGAAGCGTTTGGGGGCGGGCATCGGCAGTCTCCTGATGGGTGAGCGAGGGGAACGCGCGGGCCACGCGCCGGGTCCGGTCGACCCGCATCACCCCCGCAAGGCGCGCACCAGCCCGGCCTTGTTCATCTTGGACCGCCCGTCGATGCCCGCTTCCTGCGCCATCTCGTACAGCTCGTCCTTCGTCTTGTCGGCCAGCGCGTCGTCGTCGGCGTCGCGCGCGTCCGTCGCGGCCTCGATCGCGTCGAGCAGCGCGTCCTTGTCCATCGTCGAGCGACCCTCGATCTCCAATTCCCGGGCGCGCTCGTCCAGCATCGCCTTAGTGGGTCCGTGCTCGCGGATGCGCGCGATCTTGTCGGCGACATCGTCGGGCTGATCGGAGAACTGATCCCCCTCCGCCGTGTCGCGACGCTTCTTGCCGGTCGTGCGGCGGTATTCGTCGTCGGTCAGCAACATGCGGACGCGCTTGGGCAGATAGCGTTCGCCCGTGTCGCCGGACTCCTCGCCCGACCGGGTGCCCCAGTCCGCCTCCGTCCATTCGTGTAGCGAGGTCTCGTCCTGCGACGGGCCGCTCTCGTCATAGCCGCCGCCGCGCCGCTTGTACTCGGCGACACTCATCTGCGCCTTGCGGGCCGACCATTCGCCGGGATCGCCGCCCTTGTCGCCCTTCGTGATCTCGTCCTTCACCCGCTCCCACAGGTCGGGATCGGTGCGTTTGGCGCTCTCGCTCATGCGGGTTCCTCCGTGGCGCGGTTGGTGGCACCCGGCAGGTCGGCGCGGCGCCAGGGCAGCTTCCCCTCGATCTCGATCTCCAGCGAAAAGGACAGGAAGGTCCGGATCGCGACGATGCCCGCCAGGACCAGCACGGATTCGACCGTCGGCTCGACGGCGACCGTGTTGATGATGTCGGCCGCGACCAGCAGCTCCAGCCCCAAGAGGATGGCCCGGCCGAGGTTGGAGCGGAGCGCGTGGAACGCCCCCTCTCGGTCCTGCCCGACCGCCAGGCGGCGGCCATAGACCGCCATCGCGGACACCAGCCCCACGATGATGACGCCGAACCCCACCGCCTCGACCGCGCGGGTGACCAGCAGGATCGCGGAGGTGACGCCGAAGCCTTCAGCCAGCATCGGCCTCCTCCAGCAGCTTCAGGGTCGCGTCGTCCCGCTGTCCGCCAAACAGCCGGTCCAGCGCGGGGGCGGGAAATTGGCGACCACCCACCGCCTCGAAGAGGGTCAGGCAGGACCGCAGCTTCGTCGCGTCCAGCTCGCCCAGCACGGCGACCGGATCGCCGTGGGCGACGACCGCCTCGGTCGCCTGCTTCAATCGCGGACCCAGCACCGGATGCGCCGAATAGGCCTTTGCCTCGTCTAGCCCGGCCAGGCCATAGCGCTCCGCCGTGGCGGACGTGCCCAGCCCCGCGAGCTGGGGGAAGACCCACCAGACCCAATGGCCCGTCT
The DNA here is from genome assembly GCA_965261015.1 of Sphingomonadaceae bacterium. Lineage (GTDB taxonomy): Bacteria > Pseudomonadota > Alphaproteobacteria > Sphingomonadales > Sphingomonadaceae > CBDHCC01. The sequence goes on along the minus strand of CBDHCC010000001.1, from coordinate 875,629 downwards.
TCTTGCCGGCGGTCAGTTCGGCGAGCGCCTGGGTGAAGGTGCCGTCCTGCGCGGCGACGAAGCGGGTGAGGTCGGTCATCTGCGCTCACAAGCCTTGGCGGGGGGACGCGGTTCCGTGACCCGGACCACGCCGCCGGACACTTCGGCGCGCTCGAACGCTTGAGGGGCGGAGGAGACCCGATATGTTGGAACACCTGCCCGGCTGGCTGGGCGATGCTTTGAAGGGCGTGCGGGCCGGTCATGACAAGCTGGCCGCCGCCCGCCTGGTCGGCGCGGCCGGGGCCGACAACGCGCTGCGTCTGACCAGCCCGGCCTTCGCGGCGGGCGGGCCGCTGCCGATCTGGACGACGGCGGACGGCGACGGCACCTCGCCGCCGCTGGCGTGGGAGGCGGGACCCGCCGGCACCGCCGGCTTCGCCCTGATCGTGGAGGATCCGGACGCGCCCACCCCCGATCCGCTGGTCCACGGCATCGTGTGGAACCTGGGTCCGGACGACCACGGGCTGCCGCGCGGCGCCATCGCGGCCAACGGAGGCGCGGACACCGGCACGAACAGCTACGGCCGCACCGGCTGGCTGCCGCCGGACCCGCCCACGGGCCACGGGCCGCACGATTATGTGTTCCAGCTGTTCGCGCTGTCCGAACCCTTGCCGCTGGACCCCGATCCCGGCCGCGGCGCGCTGCTGGAGGCGCTGGAGGGTCGCGTGCTCGCGGTCGGCGTGGTCGTCGGCACGCACGAACGACCGACCGGCGAGCCGGTTCGGGCCGGGGCACCGGCGGCCACTTGAGGCCGGGCCGGACGGGGGCCATAGCGGCCCGATAACGACGACGAACACGATCCAGGAGCGGACATGACTGAGGCAGCGCAGCAGGCGCCGGTGGACGACCACGCCGTCGCGGATCTTTTGGTGAAGGGCGCGCTGCCCGGCGAGCTTGAGGGGTTCGGCGGCCAGGCGCGGGCGGACGCCGCGCGCTTCGTCGCCGACACCCTCGCCACCCGCCGCCCCGGCCAGGCCGCCATCGCGATCGAGACCTTCCGACACCAAGACACGCGCCGGCAGATGCGGCTGGCGCTGGTGAACGACGACGTGCCCTTCCTGGTCGACTCGGTCGCGGCGACGCTCGCCAATCACGGGCTGGTGATCGACCGCTTGCTGCACCCCGTCACCGGCGTCGAGCGCGCGGCGGACGGCGCGGTGGTTGCGCTGGGGACGAAGGACGGCGCTTGCGAATCCATCATCTACATGGAGACCGATCGGGCGGACTCCGCGGTGCGCCAGGCCCTGGAACAGGAACTGGACGCGACCTTGTCGGACGTCCGCGCGGCCGTGCGCGACTGGCGGGCGATGACGGACGCGATGTCCGCCGACGCCGCCCGCTCCGCCAGCGAAGAGACGGCCGCCCTGCTGCAATGGTTCGGAGAGCGGCACTTCACCCTGCTGGGCCACGAACGGCGCGGGCGCGACGGCACGCGCGGCGAACGGCTGGGCATCGCGTCGGGCGACCGCGCGCCGTTGCTCGCCGACGCCACGATCGACCGGGCGTTCGAATGGTTCGACGCGGAGGCGGACCGGTCGGTCCTGCTGTTGAAGTCGAACCAGCTGTCCACCGTGCACCGCCGCGCACCGCTCGACCTCATCCTGCTGCCGGTGCGCGAGGGTGGCCGGACGACCGCGGTCAGCCTGCATTCGGGCCTGTGGACCTCGTCCGCGCTCAACACGCAGCCCGACCGTGTGCCGGTGCTGCGCCAGACGCTCGGCCGGCTGGAACGTCGCTTCGGCTTCGACCCGGCGGGTCATACGGGCAAGGCCCTGGTCCACGCCGTGTCCTCGCTGCCCCACGATCTGCTGATCGCCTTCGACGACGCGGCGATGGAGGAGACGGCGCTGACCGCCATGTCGGTCACCGACCGCCCGCGCCCCAAATTGCTGCTCGTGGAGAGCGCGCTCGGTCGACACCTGTTCGCCTTCGTCTGGCTACCGCGCGACGACCTGTCGACGCGACGTCGGCGACAGATCGGCGCGATGCTGGAAGAGGCCGCGGGCGGCCCGATCATCAACTGGACGGTCGAACTGACGGACGGCACGGTGGCGCTCTTGCGCTACACCATCGACCGGCGGACCGCCGACCGCGTGCTGGACGCGGAGGCGTGCGACCAGTCGCTGAAGGCCATGGTGCGCGGATGGTTGCCCGCCTTCGAGCGTGAGCTGGGGCTGATCGGCGGCGAGGGCGAGGCGGCGCGCCTGGCGCTGCGCTTCGGCGAGGCGTTCCCGGAAGGCTACCGCACCCACTATGGCCCCGAAGAGGCCGCGCGCGATTCCCGTCGGCTGTCGCGCCTGGACGGACCCGACGACCGGTCGGTGCGCCTCTATCGCCGGCCCACGGACGCCAACCCGCACGGCCTGCGGCTGAAGCTCTATCGGCTTGGCGGTTCCGTGCCCCTGTCCGACGTGGTGCCGGCGCTCGAGGATTTCGGCTTTCGCGTGATGGGCGAGGTGCCGACGGAGCTGGACGGAGAAACGCCGGGCACGATCCACGATTTCGCGCTGGAGAGCGCGGACGGGGTGGAGACCGCCCGGTTGCTCGACCGTGCCGCGGAGATCGAGGGGGCGATCGAGGCGGTGCTGAAGGGCACGGCGGAGAATGACGAGTTCAACCGGCTGGTGATCGCGGCCGGCCTGCAGCCGACCCAGGCCGTCCTGGTGCGCGCCTGGTTCCGCTATCTGCGTCAGACCGGACTGACCTACGGCCTGGTCACCGTGGTCGACGCGCTCGCCCGGTCGCCGGAGGTGACGCGCGCCATCGTCACCCTGTTCGCCGCGCGCCACGACCCCGCGCGCGCGCACGGCCAGGTCGAGCTGGAGCGCACGGTGCAGTCGGTGCTCACATCCGGGCTGGCGGCGGTGGAGGCGATCGACGACGACCGTATCCTGCGCCGCCTGCTGGCGGTGGTGGAGGCGTGCCTGCGCTCCAACGCCTACACGTTGGACGAGGGCGAGGCGCTGGCCTTCAAGCTCGATTCCGCGCTCGTCCCCGGCCTGCCCGCCCCGCTGCCCTGGCGCGAGGTGTGGGTCTATTCGCCTCGGGTGGAGGGCATCCACCTGCGCGCCGGGCCGGTGGCGCGCGGCGGCATCCGCTGGTCCGATCGCCGCGACGACTTCCGCACCGAGGTGCTGGGCCTGATGAAAGCGCAGCGGGTCAAGAACGCCGTCATCGTGCCGACGGGCGCTAAGGGCGGCTTCTACCCGAAGGCGCTGCCCGACCCCGCCGTCGATCGCGACGCCTGGGCCACCGAGGGACGCGAGGCATACAAGGTCTATATCCGCTCGCTCCTGTCGATCACCGACACGCTGGCCGACGGGCGGGTCGTTCACCCGGACGGCGTGGTCGTGCGGGACGGCGACGACCCCTATTTCGTGGTCGCCGCCGACAAGGGCACGGCGAGCTTTTCCGACACCGCCAATGCGCTGGCCGAAGGGGCCGACTACTGGCTGGGCGACGCCTTCGCGTCGGGTGGCAGCCACGGATATGATCACAAGGCGATGGCGATCACCGCGCGCGGTGCCTGGATCAGCGTGCAGCGCCATTTCCGCGAGCGCGGCGTGGACGTGCAGACCGACGCCGTGACGGTCGCGGGCGTCGGCGATATGTCGGGCGACGTGTTCGGCAACGGGATGCTGCTGTCGCGATCGCTGAAGCTGGTCGCCGCCTTCGACCACCGCCACATCTTCCTGGACCCCGATCCCGATCCGGCCGCCAGCTGGGCGGAGCGCAAGCGCCTGTTCGACCTGCCGCGTTCGTCCTGGTCCGATTACGACGCCGGACGGATCTCCACCGGCGGCGGGGTGTGGTCGCGCGCCGACAAGACGGTGCCGCTGTCGCCCGAGGTGCGCCGGCTGCTGGGGACGGAGGCGGAGTCGATGGAGCCCGCCGACCTGATCTCCGCCATCCTGGCGATGCGGGTCGACCTGTTGTGGTTCGGCGGCATCGGCACTTACGTCAAGGCCGCCGCCGAGAACAACGCCGCGGTCGGCGACCCGCTCAACGATCGCCTGCGCGTGGATGCGGAGACGCTGGGCGCGACCGTGATCGGCGAGGGCGCGAACCTGGCCGTGACCCAGGCCGGCCGCATCGCCTTCGCGCGCGGCGGCGGGTCGATCAACACCGATTTCATCGACAATTCGGCCGGCGTCGACTGTTCGGACAACGAGGTGAACATCAAGATCGCCCTGCAACAGCCGGTCAAGGCGGGCCGCCTGTCGCCCGGCGACCGCAACGCGCTGTTGGAAGAAATGACGGACGAGGTGGCCGAACTGGTGTTGGAGGACAACCGCCTCCAGACGCTCGCCCTCTCCGTGGCCGCGGCACGTTCGCGCGAGGCGGCGGGCAGCTTCGTGCGCCTAGTCGACCGGTTCGAAGCGGACGGCGCGCTGGACCGCAAGGTGGAGGGCCTGGCCGCGAACGACGAGCTGCTGCGCCGCGCCGGCGACCGCGAGGGCCTGACCAGGCCCGAACTGGCCGTGCTGCTGTCGACGGCCAAGCTGGTCCTGCAGGACGCGGTCGAAAGCACCGACCTGGCCGCCGACCCGGCGATGGACGCGGAGGTGCTGGACGCCTTTCCGCCCACGCTGCGCGCCCGCTTCCCCGACGCGCTGCTGACCCACCAGCTGCGGCCCGAGATCGTGGCGACGGAGGTCGCGAACCGGATGGTGAACCGCCTGGGCATCGTCCATCCCTTCGAACTGGCGGAGGAAGAGGGAGCGGCCATGGGCGAGGTGGCGGCCGCCTATCTGGTGGTCGAGCGCCTGCTGGGCGTCCGGGCCATCTGGGAAGCCCTGGACGAGACGCCGGTGGACGAAGACGCGCGGCTGGCGCTGTTCGATCGCGCCGCCGCGTCGGCTCGCGCGCACACCGCCGACCTGCTGCGCTCGGCCGACCGCCATCTGGGCGTCGGCGAGGCGGTGGAGCGGCTGCGCGGACCGGTCGAGCGGTTGTGCGAGGCGGCCGGCGGGCTAGTCTCCGACGCGGCGGGAGCGGAGGCGGCCGACATCGAGCGCGCGGCACTGGACGCGGGCACGGCACCCGACCTGGCGGCGGCGCTGAAGCGGCTCTATGCGGCGGACGGCGCGATCGGGCTGGCCAGCCTGTCGGCGTCGTCCGGCACCGACGAGATCGCCCTGGCCCGCGCCTTCACCCGACTGGGCGAAGCGGTGGGGCTGGATTGGGCGCAGACGAGCGCCCAGTCGATCCCGACCTCCGACCCGTGGGAACGGCTGCTGCTGTCCGGCCTGGCGCGCGACCTTCAGCAGATGCGGCTCGACTTCCTGCGCGGCCGCGACGGCGATCCGGAGGCGGCGGTGGAACGCTGGCTGGAGGCGCTGGCGCCCCGCGTGCGCCAGTTCCGCAGGCAGATCGACAGCGCGCGGGCGGCGGCGGCGGTGACGCCCGCGATGCTGGCCCAGTTGGCGAGCCAGGCGCGCGTGCTGCTCAACCGGGCGGGATGATGGAGGCTGTCCTGGCGGCCCTGATGCCGCTCGCCGTGCCCACCTTCGTCGCGCCCGCGGCTCGACCCGGCGGTTCCGGTGCTGGTGAGCTACGAGGCCGGACCCGTGCGCTGCGGCGGGCGGGCGCTGATTGCCCTGCGGACCGAGGCTCCGCTGCCGTCCGGGCGCAGCGTGCGCCTGACGAACGGCGTCGCCGGCTCGTCGCTGGCCCCGCCGATCACGTTGCGCTTCCGCATCGCGGCCGACGGTCGCCCACTGTCGATCGAGTCGGACGGGACCCAGAACGCCTACGCGCCGTCCGCCGACGTGGCACCGGCCTTTGCGACCTGGCGCTTCCCGGCGGGGGAACGGGCGCAGTGCTCCGTCACGTTCCGATCCGTCGTCGTCCCGATCGAGCAGGCGCGCCCGGACGTGCTGGTCCGCTTCGTGGCGCTGGGCCAGCCGATGCGCCTGGGCGGGCGCGATCTCGGGCGGGCGGCCTTTGATCGTCTGGCGGGGCCGGACGCGCGGTGCGACGTCCTGCGCCAGCGGCTGCTCGCCTTTCCGGATTTCGATCGCATCGCCCACACAGCGGGCGGGACCGATCACACGCTGCTGCGCTTCGACGTGGACGCGGACGGACGGCCCGGCGCGATTCGGGTGATCGGGTCCAGCGGGAATGCGGAATTGGACCGGCAGTCGCGCGACGCCGTCGAGCGATCCCGCTGGAACGACGAGGCGAAGGCGGGGTGCCTGCGCTGGTTCTACCGCACGCCCGGCGAGCCGACGGCGGCACCGCCCGCCCCCGACCCGGACGCGCTGAGGCCCGCCGACGCGCGCTGTCCCCGGGACGCGGACCGACGCTGGGCGACCCTGCCCACGCTGCGCTTTCCGGAGGCGTGGCGTCGGCGGTCGCTGGAAGGCTGGGCGGTCGTGCGGTTCGACGTGGCACCCTGGGGCGCGGTGGGAGAGGTCCGGGCCGTGACGGCCGAACCGGCCGCCGAGTTCGGGGAACAGGCGGAGGCCGTCCTACGGGGCGCGACCCTGCCGCCCTCGCCGGTCGGTGCCACCGGCTGCACGACGCTCGTGCGCTACGTCTTGCCGGAGGACGCGGGCGACCCGTCCTGATCGCGGGCCCGAGCGAACAGCCACAGGCGCAGCGCGGAGGCCAGGTTGGGCGGGTCCGCCGCCTCCAGCCGCTCCGCGTCCACGGCCGCGACGACCGCGTTCAGCGGCAACCCCGCCTCTCCGGCCGCCCGATCGAGCGCGGCCCAGAAGGCGGGTTCCAGCGTGATCGACGTGGCGTGCCCCGCCACCGTGACGGACCGTTTCACGACGGAGGCGTAGAGGGGCGTCATCGCAGCACCCCTAGCGGACGGGCGGTGGGAGTCGCGAGGGGAGCAGGGTGCGTGCGTTTCTTTGTGAAAAGCGGACCTTCTCACCCTCCGCCCCGCTCGGACGGCTGACGCGACGCGGATGTCCGCAATTCGGACAAAGGCCGCCCGCCCCCTCAATACATATGCTGCCCGCCATTGATCGAGAGCGTCGATCCGGTCACGAAGCCGGCGTCCTCGCCGCACAGGAAGGCCACGCCGCGGGCGATCTCGTCGGCCTGGCCCAGCCGGCCAACCGGGATCTTGGCCACGATCTTGTCCATCACGTCGTCGGGCACGGCGGCCACCATGTCGGTGTCGATATAGCCCGGTGCCACCGCGTTCACCGTGACGCCGGACCGCGCGCCTTCCTGCGCCAGGGCCTTGGTGAAGCCGTGGATCCCCGACTTGGCGGCGGCGTAGTTCACTTGGCCATATTGCCCGCCCTGCCCGTTGATCGATCCGATATTGACGATGCGGCCCCACTTCCTTTCCCGCATGCCCGGAAAGCACGCCTTGGCCATGTTGAAGCAACCGCCCAGATTGACCCGGATCACCTCGTTCCAGTCGTCGGCCGTCATCTTCATCAGCGTGCCGTCGCGCGTGATGCCCGCGTTGTTCACCAGGATGTCGACCGGCCCGACCTCGCCCATCACCCGCTTGACCCCGTCCACGCAGGCGGCGTGGTCGCCCACGTCCCATTTGTAGGAGGCGATGCCCGTGCGGTCGGTGAAGGCGCGCGCGCGGCCGTCGTCGCCGCCGTAATTCGCCGCGACGGTCACGCCGCGCGCCTGCAAGGCCAGACTGATCGCCTCTCCGATCCCGCGCGTGCCGCCGGTCACGATTGCCACCCGTGTCGTCATCCGTCTCTCTCCCACCGGTCGGCCCTGCGGGCCGATCTCTGGCGGGAGTGTCCGTCGGGCGCGACGCTACGTCAAGCGATCCATCCGGCCAGTTCGCGCCGCACCAGCTCTTCGAGCATCGCCATGCCACCGGCTTCCGCGTTCAGGCACGGCAGATAGGCGAAGTGCGTGCCGCCCGCGGCCTCGAAGCTCTCGCGCCCCCGGATCGCCAGTTCCTCCAGCGTCTCCAGGCAGTCGGCGGAAAAGCCCGGCGCGAAGATCGCGACCCGCCGCCGGCCCGCGCGCGCCAACTCCTCCAGCGTGCGGTCGGTCGCCGGGCCCAGCCATTTGGCGGGGCCGAAGCGGGACTGGAAGGCGACGGTCAGATCGCGGCCCAGCGCGTCGCCCAGCAGCCGCGCCGTCTTCTGGCAGTGGCAATGATAGGGATCGCCCTTGGCCAGCGTGCGCTCGGGCATACCATGAAAGGAGGCGACGATCGCGTCCGGTTGCCAATCGAGCGCCGCCAGCCCCTCGCCCACGCTGGCCGCCAAGGCGGCGATATAGGCGGGGTCGTCGTGATAGGGCGGCAGGGTGCGGATCGCCGGCTGCCAGCGCCGCGTCGCCAGATGGGCGAAGGCCCGGTCGTTGGCGGTCGCCGTCGTCGCCGCGCAATATTGGGGGTAGAGCGGGGCCAGGAGGATGCGCTGGCACCCCGCCGCCGTCATCTCGTCCAGCACGTCGACGATCGCGGGATTGCCATAGCGCATCGCCCAGCGGACCGTGGCCTCCGGCACGCGCGGGGCCAGCGCTGTCGCCTGCGCCCTGGTGATCGCCGCCAGGGGCGACCCGTCCTCGCCCCAGACCTGGGCATAGGCGTGGGCGCTCTTTTTCGGCCGCGTGGTCAGGACCACGCCGCGCAGGATCGGCTGCCACAGGATCGGCGGCAGCTCCACCACGCGCCGGTCGGACAGGAACTCGCCCAGATAGCGGCGGACGGCGCCGGGTTCGGCGGCGTCCGGCGTTCCCAGGTTGATCAGCAGGACGCCCACGGTCGGATCGGGGATGGCGGGGTGGTCAGGCGGCGGACGCACGGGCGGTCTCCAGGGTCAGGGGAAGCGAGCGCACGCGCCGCCCGGTGGCCGACGCGAGCGCGTTGGCGATGGCGGGCGCCACGGCGGGCACCACGACGGACCCGACACCCGCCGGCGGGTCGGCGCTGGGCATCAGCGCCACCGTCAGGCGCGGGGTGTCGGCGGTCCGCAGCGGCCGATGCGCGGCCAGACCACCGGGCGCCAGCACCCCCTCCTCGATGCGGGTCGGCGTGCCCAGCGCGGCGGCGGCGGCGAACAGCAGCTGACCTTCGACCTGCTGCAGCACCAGATCGGGGTTCACCAGCCGCCCCGCGTCCACGGCGGCCGACAGCCGGTCCAGCACGATGCGCCCACCCTCCGCGTGCGCCACGGCCAGGACCGCGACGCGCGCCCCGAACCGGCGACAGACGGCCAGTCCCTGCCCGCTGCCCGCCGCGCCGCCGGTCCAGCCGCCGATCTCCGTCACGCGGGTCAGGCAGGCGGCCAGGCGGGGGTCGCCGCCCAGTTTTTCGATCCGCCAGGAAAAGGGGTCGATCCCGGCGCGGGCCGCCAGCTCGTCCGCGAAGCTTTCCGATGCGAAGGCGATCGGCACCGCGCCGCCGCCGCGCCACGGCCCGGTCGGCAGCGCCGTGTCCAGGCGCGCGGACTCCAGCGACCACGCCTCCGCCGGGTAGAGCGGCGGGTCGTCCGGGGGCGCGGCGAGCGCGGCCAGCAGCGCGCGACCGTCCGGCGCGGCGGTGGGTCCGGGATCGCCGGCGCGCGCCTGGACCACCCGCGCGGCCCAGGCGGTCAGGCCGCTGCCGGGACGTTGCCGAGCGGCCATCCGCACGCGCGCCGGCGGCGCGGCGCGGTCGTGGCGGATGTCCTCGGCCCGGCTCCAGGTCAGCTGAACCGGTCGGCCCAGTTCGCGCGACAGGACCGCCGCCTGCGCCGCCGCCTCGTTGGTGGCGCGCCGGCCGAAGCTGCCGCCGACGGGCACGGGGTAGACCGTCACCAGTTCGGGCGCGAAGCCCAGCGCCTCGGCGACGTCCGCGCGCAGCGACGCCGGCGCCTGACTGCCCGCCCAGACGTCGGCGCGGGTCGCGGTGACGGACGCGGTCGCCGACATTGGCTCGGCCGCCAGGTGGGGCAGCGGTGCCACGGCATAGGTGGCGCGCGCCGCGTCGCCCGCGGACCAGAGGTCGCCGACCGACCCGTCGCCCGCCTCCGCCGTCCAGTCGTCGCCGGCGGCGGCGGCGTCCAGCGCGCGGTCCAGCGCGTCCTGCCACGCCATGTCGCGCACCTCCCAACGGGGTTTCAGCGCGCGGGCGGCGCGCTCTGCCGCCCACCAGTGACGTCCGACCGCCGCCACCCAGTCTGCGCGATCGACGACGGCCAGCACGTCGGGGGTTCGCAGGGCGGCGGCGCGGTCCATCGCCAGCAGCCGCACCGTGCCGCCCGGCCCCATGCGGACGCTGGCATGGACCAGGTCGGGCAGGCGGATGTCGGTGGCGAAGGTCGCCTGCCCATCCACCTTCCCCGGACCGTCCAGGCGCGGCAGCGCGCGGCCGGTCAGGCGGTCGGCGGGTCCCGCCCCCCGCTCCGCGTCGGCGGGCAGGCGCGCCGCGGCGGCGGCCAGCGCGCCGAACCGGGCGCGGCGATCGCCGGCGATCACGAAGCCGGCGCGCACCCCCGTGTCGCGCCAGTCGATCCCCCACTCGTCCGCGGCGGCGCGGCGCAGCCGGTCCCGCGCCTCCGCGCCCGCCGCGCGCGCCGGCTCTTCAAAGCCGCGCACGGTGCTGGATCCGCCGGTGGCGACCGCCACGCCGCGCCGCGCGCGCTCTGCCGCGAACCAGGCGCCGCTCTCGTCCGCCAGCAGGGTGTTGGCGGCCAGGGGGCCGGGCAGCGCGGGTTCGACCCCCACCGTGCGCCAGTCCGCGCCCAGTTCGTCGGCGACCATCTGGGCGACCGTCGTGTAGGCGCCCTGTCCCAGCTCGGCCTGCGGCACCAGGACGGCGATCGTGCCCCCCTCGGCGATCCGCAGCCAGGCGTTCAGGGCGTGCTCGCCGGGGCCGGCGGTCAGGGCGGGCTGATAGTCGCGGGGCCAGACCGTCCAGCCGACCAGCAGCGCGCCGCCTACCCCGCCGGCGACCAGCAGACCGCGCCGGGTGATGGTGGGACGCGCGGCCATGCGGTTCGCTCTAGGGGCGACGACGGCGGGCGTGAAGTGGCGGTGCGGGCGCGGCGGCGCTCAGGCCCCTTCGCGCTCCACGACCTCGCGATAGCGCCCGCGCAGCGCCACCTTGTCGATCTTCTCGGTGCCCAGCCGGGGCAGGGGCTCGGCGGCAAACCAGACGCGCGCGGGCCGCTTGAAACTGGCGAGCCGGGTCGACAGGAACTGCGCCAACCCTTCCTCGTCCAGGCTGGACCCGTCCGCCAGGTGGATGACGGTGCCGGGCACCTCGCCCAGCCTGGGATCCGGCAGGCCGAACACCGCGCATTCGGCGACGTCGGGATGTTCGTAGATCGCGGCCTCCACCTCCTGGCACGCGATGTTCTCGCCACCCCGGATGATGATGTCCTTTTTGCGGTCGACGATGAACAGATACTCCTCGTCGTCCAGATAGCCCAGGTCGCCGGTGCGGAAGAAACCGTCGTCGGTAACCGCCGCCGCCGTCGCCTCCGGGTTGTTCCAGTAACCGCGGAAGTTGGCGGCGGACCGGATCCCCACCTCGCCGCGCTCGCCCGCCAGCAGGTGGGTGCCCGCGTCGTTCAGGATCGCGACCTCCACCATGGGCGCGAAGGGCCGGCCGGTGCTGTCGGGCTTCGCCAGGTAGCTGTCGCCCACATTGCCGCACCCGACCGCGTTCGTCTCGGTCAGACCATAGCCCAGCAGCGGGCGGGCACCGCCCATCTCCGCGTCCAGCCGGCGGACGTGCTCGACCGGGCGCGGAGCGCCGCCGGCGGCGAAGTCGCGCACGGTGCTCAGGTCGAAGCGGGCGCGTTCGGGGTGGACCAGGATCTCATAGCTCATCAGCGGCACGCCCACGAAATAGGTGACGCGCTCCGCCTCCATCAGCCGCATCGCCTCCGCCGCGTCCCAGCGCGGCATCAGGACCAGCTTGCGCCCCATGGCGAAGGACTGGAGCATCACCGGGATCTCGGCGGTGACGTGGAACAGCGGCACGTTCAACAGCGTCGCCGGCTGGATGTCCGCGGCCGGCGGCTCGCCCTGGCGCGTCAGCACGTCCAGCATCGACAGGGTCTGCATCAGATAGGTGAAGGTGCCCTGGACCACGCCGCGATGGTCCGACCACGCGCCCTTCGACTGGCCCGTCGATCCGGACGTGAACAGGATGGTCGCCACGTCGTCCGGGCCCAATTCGGGCAGCGCCGTGCCGGTGTCGCCCCCGCGCGCGAACAGCGGGGCCAGCGCGTCGGCCAGTGGACGGGCGACGTCCAGCGCCACGATGTCCAGCCCCGGCAGGCCGCTCAGACGCTCGGCGCGCTCCGGATCGGCGATCACCAGGCGGGTGCCCGTGTCGGCGACGGCGTCGGCCAGCTCTCCCCCCTGCCACCAGCCGTTCAGCAAGGTGGCGACGCCGCCGGCCATCAGGATGCCCATATAGGCCACGATCCAGGCGGGCGCGTTGCGGGCCGCGATGCCCACCCGGTCGCCCCGCCGCACGCCCCAGTCCGCGACCAACGCGCCCGCGACCCGGCGCGCGGCGGTGTGCGTCTCGGCGAAGCTCAGCCGCTCGGTTCCGGCCACCAGAAAGGTCTTGTCGCCATGTTCGGCGCAGAAATGCGCGAAATAGGCCGGCAGGCTGGGCGGCGCGGCGGCGATGGCGGGCAGCGGGCGGCCGCCGATCGTCGTAGTCTGGACCGCCAGCGGCCCGTCGGCCCCTGTCAGCCGGTCCACCGCCGCGTCGATCATCGTGTCGAGTTCGTTCGCCATCCGTCCGCTCCTGCTTTTCGGCGGACTATGCGGAAGGAGGGCGTGCGGGGGCAAGGGGCGAAAGGCGGTGGCGTTGGCCGGCCCGGCCCGCTAGTACGCCGGGCGATGGTTGCCGGCACACCCCTGCGCGTCGCGCTCGCGTCCGATCACGCGGCGGTCGCGATGAAGGCGGCGTTGGCCGATTGGCTGCGCGGCGAGGGCCACGAGGTGACCGATCTGGGCGCTCACGACACGGCGTCCGTCGACTATCCCGACTATGGGGCCAAGCTGGCCCGCGCGATCACTGACGGAGAGGCGCGGTTCGGGGTGGCGCTCTGCGGATCGGGGATCGGCATCGACATCGCGGTCAACCGCTTTCCCGCCTGCCGATGCGCGCTGGTGTCCGACCACCTGTCGGCCCGGCTGGCGCGCTCGCACAACGACGCCAATGTCATCGCCCTGGGCGCGCGCCTGATCGGGATTGAGACCGCGCTCGACTGTCTGGCGACCTTTCTTCACACGCCCTTCAGCGGCGGGCGTCATAGTCACCGCGTCGACAAACTCACCGCCCTGCCTTCGACCGCGCACCCTTCGGGAGACCCGCAATGAGCACCGCCGCCCCCCAGACCGAAGGTGCCATCCGCTCCGACGGCTTCTTCACCGACGACGTCCGGACCAGTGACGATGCCGTGTTCCAGGCCATCGAGGCCGAACAACGTCGGCAGCGCACCCAGATCGAGCTGATCGCCAGCGAGAACATCGTCAGCCGCGCCGTGCTGGACGCGCAGGGGTCGGTCTTCACGAACAAATACGCCGAAGGCTATCCGGGCCGGCGCTATTACCAGGGCTGCGGCCCGTCCGACGTGGTCGAGACGCTGGCGATCGAGCGCGCGTGCGAGCTGTTCGGGTGCGCCTATGCCAACGTCCAGCCGCACTCCGGCGCGCAGGCGAACGGCGCGGTCCTGCTGGCGCTTGCGAAGCCCGGCGCGGTCATCCTGGGGATGAGCCTGGACGCCGGCGGCCACCTGACCCACGGCGCGCCGCCCGCCCAGTCCGGCAAGTGGTTCAACGCCGTGCAGTACGGAGTGCGGACGGCCGACCACCTGATCGACTTCGACGAGGTCGAACTGTTGGCGCGCACCCACAAGCCGGCCGTCATCATCGCGGGCGGATCGGCCTATCCCCGGCACATCGACTTCGCCCGCTTCCGCGCGATCGCGGACGAGGTCGGCGCGGTCCTGCACGTCGATATGGCCCATTTCGCCGGGCTGGTCGCGGCGGGCGAGCACCCCTCGCCCTTCCCTCACGCCCACGTCGTCACGACCACCACGCACAAGACCCTGCGCGGACCGCGCGGCGGCATGGTGCTGACCAATGACGAGGCGATCGCCAAGAAGATCAACTCGGCCGTGTTCCCCGGCCTGCAGGGCGGGCCGCTGATGCACGTGATCGCCGCCAAGGCGGTGGCGTTCGGCGAGGCGCTGCGCCCCGACTTCAAGAGCTACAGCCGCGCGGTGATCGCCAACGCCAAGGTGCTGGCCGCGACCTTGGCGGAGCGGGGATCGGACCTGGTCGCCGGCGGCACGGACACGCACCTGGCGCTGGTCGACCTGCGCCCGCTGGGCATCAGCGGCAAGGACGCGGACGAGTCCCTCCACCGTGCCGGCATCACCTGCAACAAGAACGGCGTGCCGGGCGACCCCCTGCCGCCGGCGCGCACCAGCGGCATCCGGGTGGGCTCCCCCGCCGGCACCACGCGCGGCTTCGGCCCCGCCGAGTTCCGGGAGATCGGGCACATGATCGCCGACGTGCTGGACGGCCTGGTGGCGAACGGTCCGGCCGGCAACACCGCGGTCGAGGATGGCGTGCGCGAGCGCGTCGAGGCGCTGTGCGCCCGCTTTCCGATCTACGAAGACTGATCGCGCCGGCCCGGCGCGCACCGCGAGGAACCCGACCATGACCGACAACCCGACGCTCGAACGTCTCTGCGCGCGCTGCGGCACCGCCAATCCGCCGGGCGCGGCCTATTGCCAGGCCTGCGGCAAGGCGCTGGACGCGGGCGGCGGCACACTGGCGGACGACCTGCTGGCCCGCGGGCGATCGGCGTTGGCGACGCCCACCGGCAAGACGGTGGCGACGGGCGCCGCGATCGGCGCGGTCGCCGGCGTCCTGCTGCCGTTCGTCACCCTGCCGCTGGGTGCCCTGGTCGGGGGCGCGGTCGCCTACGCTCGCCTGCGCCGGTAACGCTCCGTGCGCTGCCCCTTCTGCGCGCACGACAACAGCCAAGTGAAAGACTCGCGTCCCACGGAGGACGCGGCCGCGATCCGTCGCCGGCGGCAATGCGAAGGCTGCGGCGCGCGCTTCACCACCTTCGAGCGCGTGCAGCTGCGCGAATTGACGGTGCTCAAATCCGGCGGCCGGCGCGAGCCTTTTGACCGGGAAAAGCTGCGCCGCTCAGTGGCGCTCGCCTGCCGCAAGCGGCCGGTGGACGTGGCGAAGATCGACCAGTTGGTGAGCGGTATCCAGCGGCAATTGGAGACGAGCGGCGAGAGCGAGGTGACCTCCAACGCCATCGGTGCCCGCGCGATGGACGCGCTCGAGGCGCTGGACAGCGTCGCCTATATCCGCTTCGCCAGCGTCTATAAGGACTTCACGGAAGCCAGCGACTTCGAGGCGTTCGCGGGCCAGGTGCGCGACCTGTTCGAATGACGGACGAGGCAGAGGGCGGTCCGGCGATCGTGCTGGTGCGCCCCCAATTGGGCGAGAATATCGGCGCGGCGGCGCGCGCGATGCTGAACTTCGGCCTGACCGACCTGCGGCTGGTCGAGCCGCGCGACGGCTGGCCCAACCCTGCGGCCGGCCCCGCCGCGTCGGGCGCCGACCGGGTGCTGGACGGCGCGCGCGTCTATCCCACCACGGCCGCCGCGGTGGCCGACCGCAAGCATGTCTATGCCACCACCGTCCGCCGGCGCGACGTCACCAAACCCGTGGTCAGTCCCGCCCAGGCCGGCCGGGCGCTCGTGCGCGGCGGGGCCGCAGTCCTGTTCGGCGCGGAACGGTCGGGGCTGGAGACCGACGACGTGGCGCTGGCCCGCACGATCCTGACCGTGCCGGTGAACCCGGACTTCTCGTCGCTCAACCTGGCGCAGGCGGTGCTGCTGGTCGCCTATGAGGTGGGGCGCGCGGGCGCGGACCTGGTCAGCCCGCCCGTGCCGGACGACGAACCCCCGGCACCCCAGGCGGAGCTGGAGGGAATGCTGGCCCAGATCGACGCGATGCTGGAGCCCAAGGCGTATTTCTGGCCGCCCCATCGCGGGCCGATCACCCGGCGCACGCTGAGGACGCTGCTCACCAAACCGGGCTGGAGCGCCAATCAGGTCCGCACCTTTCGCGGCGTGCTGAGCGCCCTGGGCGGACCGGATCGGGATCGGGGCTAGGCCGGACGGGCGTCGTCGCGCCCCCGCGCCCGGTCCCACTCCTCAAGTTCGTAGGCGATCGACAGCTCGACCAGTTCGCCCCACAACCGGTCCGCGACGGCCGCCGGTACGCCCGCCCGGGCCGCGGCGGCGCGGGCGGCGGCGATCACCTGCTGCTTGCGGCCCTCGTCGCGGACTTGGTCGCGCTCCGCCTTGATCCGGGCGGCCGCGCGCATGAAGGCGAAGCGCTCGCCCAGTAGCGTCCACAGCCGCTCGTCCACCCGGTCCACGCCGGCGCGCACCTGGTCCATGGTGGCGCAGCGTTCGGGGGCGATCGGATCGGTCATGCCGCACGCGGCTATCCCCTCGCTTCCCGCCGGGCAAGCTTGACGCGCGCGCGTCCCTTCGCCACAGACCGCCGCTTCCACGCAGTTGGCCCCGCACCCCGGTGAAGCGGTGGCCGCGCCCCTCCGTTCGCGGGCGGGCGGTGCGGTTCCGGGACTGAACCGATCCCCTCAAGGGGGTCACGCGAACGGAGAACAACGATGTCGAAGCGCACGAGCGCCAAGTACAAGCTCGACCGCCGGATGGGCGAGAACATCTGGGGTCGGCCGAAATCTCCGGTCAACCGCCGCGAATACGGCCCCGGACAGCACGGTCAGCGCCGCAAGGGCAAGGTGTCGGACTTCGGCATCCAGCTACGCGCGAAGCAGAAGCTGAAGGGCTATTACGGCGACATCACCGAAAAGCAATTCAAGCGCGCCTATTTCGAGGCGTCGCGGATGAAGGGCGACACCGGCCAGAACCTGATCGGCCTGCTGGAGCGCCGGCTGGACATGGTCGTCTATCGCGCCAAGTTCGTCCCCACCATCTTCGCCGCGCGCCAGCTGGTCAGCCACGGCCACATCCGCGTGAACGGGGTCAAGTGCAATGTCGCGTCGCGCCAGATCGCGGTCGGCGACGAGATCACGTTGGGGTCCAAGGCCAAGGAGATGGCGCTGGTGCTCGAGGCGCAGAGCCTGGCCGAGCGCGACCAGCCCGATTACGTCGTGGCCGACGGCACGGACAAGGTGACGTTCACCCGCGTGCCGACGCTGGACGAGGTGCCCTATCCGGTCCGCATGGAACCGAACCTGGTGGTCGAGTTCTACTCCCGCTAAGCGTCTGTGGTCGCCGGGCGATCGGGCATCCCCGACCGCCCGGCACCCCTACTCCCCGATCCGCATCGTCTGGCGCAGGAACGCCTCGGCCTTCGTCAGCATGGCGGTCCGGGCCGCGGTGTCGACCAGCTGGTGGTCCAGCCCTGGGAAGACGACCAGCTCGACCGGCTTGCCGGCCCGGCGCAGCGCCTCCTCCATCCCGCGCGCCTGGCGCACATTGACGTTCAGGTCCCGGTCGCCGCTGAACATCAGCACCGGCGCCTGGAACCGGTCCGCGCGCCGGCGTGGCGACCCGGCCGCGAGGTGTTCGCCGGACCCGATGAAGGTCCGGACCGACTTGTAGCTGTCGAAGCCCCGGCTGTCGTTCTTCAGCAGTTCCAGATCGCTTACCGGCGCGATCGCCACGATGGCCTTGTAGAGGTCCGGAGCCTCCGCGCCGCCCTGTAGCGCGGCATAGCCGCCATAGGACCAGCCGACGATCGCGAGCTGGGCGGCGGTCGTGACCCCGCTCTCCACCAGCCAACGCGCGCCCGCGTTGATGTCGCCGATCGCGATGTCCCAGGACTTGAATCCGTTGTTCACGAACCAGTCGTCGCCATAGCCCGCCGACCCGCGATAGTTGGGCTGAAGCACCGCATAGCCGCGCGCGGCGAAGAACTGGGCCAGCCAGTCGAACCCCCATTCGTCGCGCGACGACGGCCCGCCGTGCGGCAGGACGATCGCGGGCACCGTCCGCCCCTGGGCCGCCGCCGGCAGGGTCAGATAGGCCGGGATCTCCGTGCCGTCCGCCGCCTTGTACCGCACCGGCTTGACCCGGGCGAGCTCCACGGAGCCAAGCGCCGGCCGGGCACCCAGCAGCTCCGTCAGCTGGCGGGAGTCGCGGTCAAAATAATAATAAGTCCCCGGATCGACGTCGCTGCTCGCCAGGAAGACCAGCTTGCGGCCGTCCTCGCTCGCGCTCTCGAAGGTGATCTGGGGGTGGTTCGGCAGCGAGCTGTAGAAGGTGTAGGCGAGCGTCTCCAGCTCCGGGTCGAAATACAGCCGCTCCCGCTTGTCCGTCACCCAGGAGGCGGAGATGATCTTGCCTCGCCTGCCCAGCGACTGGAGCGTGTCGACGTCCACCCGATCGTTGGCGACCAGCAACGTGACCGCGCTGCCCTCCATCAGGCCGACCCGGTAAAGCGCCGTGCGGTCGTCCTTCTCCCCCGCCGCGACCATCGAAAGGCCGTCCTCCGCGATCGCCAGCGGCTCCATGTCGGCCGCCCCCGCGATGCGCGACAAGGGCCGCCAGCCGTCGCTGCCTTTCGCACGGAAGGAATAGAGGGTCTCGTACCCCGCCGCCTTGCCCTGGCCCACCGGCTTGCGCTCGCCCTTGATCCGGACCGCGCCGTCGCTGTCGGCCAGGAACGAGACCGCGTCCGCGTCCGGATATTCGACGGTCTTCGCCTTGCCGGTCCGCAGGTCGACGCGATCGACGCCGTAGCCGACGCCCAGCTGCATGGCGGCGCGGTTCACCTCCGCCCGCTCGGGCGCGTGGTCGCGCGCGATCAGCGCGGTGCCGTCGCGGCCCCAGTGGATGACGGTGCCGTCGAACTGCTGGTCATATTCGAACCCGACTCGGCTCTTGGGACCCAGCCCGATCACATTGCGCCCATCGGCGTCGAAGGCCATCAGCCGGGTGAAGGGTGCCAGGGTGTTGAAGCGGCTGCGGTCGGTCACCGCGTAAAGCTGGCAGATCACCCGCTCGTCGCTGATCCAGTCGCACCAGGACAGGCGGAACGGGTCGCCGTCGCTGACCGCCACCTGGACCGGCTTGCCGCCGGCGACCGGGGCGACCACCGCGCTCGACACAGCCCCCGGCCCGGCCGCGATGAAGACGATCTTGGTGCCGTCGGGCGACAGGTTGACGGCGTGGACCGCCTCGCGCTGACCGAACAACTGGGCCGCGCGGTCGGCCGGCATGGCGTCGCCAGCGAACGCCGGCGTGCCCGCCAGCATCAGCGCGCCGAGCAGCGCTGTTGGAATCTTCATCGCTCTTCCCCCCTCTTGTTGGCCCGTAGGCTATCCGCGCAGCCCTCCTCCGCCAAGTCGCGCCGGTGCCCTTGCTCCCGGCGGGGATCGGACGCATGACCGTCGCGGTTCGTCCACAGCAGGTCAGCATCCATGCGCTTTTTCGTCCCCGCCCTCCTCCTGCCTCTGCTCGCCGGTTGCGCCACCATGACGACGCCGCGCGCGTCCGACGCCGACCTGTCGGTGCAGACCTTGCGGGACGTGACGCAGCAACTGTCCTCCGACGCGTTCGAGGGCCGCGCTCCGGGCACCCAGGGCGAGGTGCTGGCGACCGAACTGATCGCGCAGCGGATGCAGGCGGCGGGGCTGCAGCCGGGATATGAGGGCGGCTGGTTCCAGCCCGTCCCGCTGGTCGAGATCACCGCGAAGAACGTCAGCCCGCTCACCTTCACCACGCCGGCCGGCAAGCAGTCGCTGTCCTACGGCGACGACATGGTGGTCGCGACCTATCGGGTGACGCCCCGGGTCGCCGTCGCCAACTCGGACGTCGTGTTCGTGGGCTACGGCATCAACGCGCCGGAGCGGAACTGGAACGACTATGCCGGCGTCGATGTGAAGGGCAAGACGGTGGTCATCCTGGTGAACGACCCCGACTGGTCGACGCCCACGATGGACGGCACCTTCGAGGGCCGGGCCATGACCTATTACGGCCGCTGGACCTACAAGTACGAGGAAGCGGCGCGTCAGGGCGCGGCGGCGGCCATCATCGTCCACGACACCGAACCCGCCGCTTATGGCTGGAACGTGGTGGAGTCCTCTTGGACCGGGCCACAGCTGGTCGCCGCGACCAAGAACGACGGCGCGGACCAGAGCCAGGCGATCGGATGGATGCAGAAGCCCAAGGCCCAGGCGCTGTTCGCGGCGGCCGGCCAGGACTTCGCCGCCCTGTCCGCCGCGGCCGCGCGGCCCGGCTTCCGCGCGGTGCCGCTGAACGCGAAGGCGTCGGTCTCCTTCACCAACACGCTGGAGCGCAAGCGATCGAAGAACGTCGTCGGCGTCCTGCCCGGCCGCGCCCGGCCGGACGAGACGGTGCTGTACACCGCGCACTGGGATCATCTGGGCCGGTGCAAGGCGGACGCGACCGGCGACGACATCTGCAACGGCGCGCTGGACAACGCGACCGGCGTGGCCGGGCTGATCGCCCTGGCCGAAGCGCACGCGAAGGCGGGACCGGCGGACCGGACGGTGGCGTTCGTGGCCGTCACAGCCGAGGAGTCGGGCCTGCTGGGGTCCGCCTACTACGCCGCCAACCCGAGCTTCCCGCTGGGCAAGATCGTGGGCGGCATCAACATGGACGGGCTGAACATCAACGGCCGGACCCGCAACGTGGTCGAAGTGGGCGGCGGCAAGTCGCAGCTGTCGACCCTGCTGGCCGACGCGGCGCGCGCGCAGGGCCGCGTCGTCGATCAGGAGCCGACGCCGGAAAAGGGCTACTACTACCGCTCCGACCATTTCAGCATGGCGAAGCTGGGCGTGCCGATGCTCTACGCGGAATCGGGCGACGACCTGGTCGCGGGCGGCAAGGCGGCGGGCAAGCGGGCGGCCGACGACTACACCGAGAACCGCTATCACCAGCCGTCGGACGAATACGATGCCAGCTGGAACTGGGACGGCGCGGTCCAGGACCTGCGGCTGTATTACGCCGTCATGTCGCGCCTGGCGAACAGCACCCTGATGCCGGCCTGGAATGACGGGTCGGAGTTCAAGGCGGCGCGCGACCGGTCCCTCGCCAGCGTCCGCTGATCCTCGGGCGCTGACCGGGGTGCCCGTCCGCTGGCCGGCCGAGTGGGAGCCGCACGACCGTCTGTGGATCGGCTATCCCGGCGACCCGGCCGAATGGGGTGCCCCGCTGTCCCAAGCCCGTGTCGAGATCGCGGCGCTCGCCGAGCGCATGGCGGCGGGCGAGCGCACGGTGCTCGTCTGCCGGAACGATGCCGACGCCGCCGACGCGCGCGCGCGGGTGACGGGCGCGGTGGAGGTGGCGGTGCGCCCCTTCGGCGACGTCTGGCTGCGCGACACGGGACCGCTCGTCGTCGAGAGCGAGGGGCGGCGGCTGGCGCGTCGCTTCGCCTTCAACGGCTGGGGCGGCAAATACGTCATGGCGGGCGACGAGACGGTGGGCGCGCTGTTGGCGGCGGCCGCCGGGCTGGAGGTGGCGAGCGACCCGCTGGTGCTGGAGGGTGGTGCGATCGACACGGACGGGGCCGGGCTGGCGGTGACGACGGAGCAGTGCTTACTCAACACGAACCGGAACGGCGATGTTTCACGTGGAACATTGGAAGAACGGCTGCGCCGGACGCTGGGCATCGAGCGGCTGCTGTGGCTGGGCCAGGGGCTG
This sequence comes from Sphingomonadaceae bacterium, assembly GCA_965261015.1. Lineage (GTDB taxonomy): Bacteria > Pseudomonadota > Alphaproteobacteria > Sphingomonadales > Sphingomonadaceae > CBDHCC01. Next base: position 853,940 of record CBDHCC010000001.1, on the reverse strand, counting down.
GCGAACGACCACACCGACGGCCACGTCGACAACCTGGCCCGCTTCGTGGCCCCCGGCGTGCTGGCGCTGCCGGTGCCGGCCGCCGACGATCCGAACGCGGCCGTCTATCGCGATGCGCGCGCAAGGGCGGCGGACTGGCCGGTGCGCGTGGTCGACATCCCCTCCCCGGGCCGGGTGGAGCGCGGCGGCGTGGTGCAGCCCGCCAGCCACATGAACTTCCTGATCGGCAACGCGACCGTCGCCGTCCCGACCTACGGCACCGCCAGCGACGACGGCGCCGTGGCCGCGATCGCCGCCCTGTTCCCGGGCCGCGAAACAGTGGGCGTGCGCGCCGACGGTCTGCTGACGGGCGGCGGCAGCCTGCATTGCGCGTCCATGCAGCTGCCGCGAGGCCGATCCTAACCGTAACACGGAGGCCACGCCCATGCTCCTGCCCCTGCTGCTCGCCGCCGCCCAGACCCCCGACCCCGTCGCGGTCGCCGCCGACCCGCCGCCGGTCGCGGAGAAGGATCCGAACGAGATCGTGATCATCGGCGGCCGCAACCCGGCCCGCATCGGCGTGGACCGTTTCCGCGACGCGCAGAAGGCGTTCGCCAAATACCGGGAGCGCTACGCGCCGGAGGCCACCCTGTTCTTCAAGCTCGAGCCCGCCAAGGCCGGCGACGAGCGCCCGATCCGCCTGACGCTGGAGGGGCGCGGCCGGTCCGTGCCGGTCACGGCGGACGCGCAGGGCCGCTTTGTCCTGCCCGCGTTCACCGACGACGACTGGCGGCTGGTGAGCGACCGGCCGGAGGCGGCGTTCCGGATCAGCGCGCTGGTGCTCGGCCCGACCTCGCGCGTCGGGGATTGGCGCCTGGGCGACCTGCAGCTGCAGTGCCGGGTGTCGTGGCAGCTGATCCGCAGCGAGGAGAACCTGCTGGTGGCGGGCCTGTTCGACGCCGCCGGCGGCTGCACCAGTTCACGGATCGGCATCTACTACCGACTGCCCGCACCCATCGTGTCCGCCCGGATCGCGGAGGGGGCGCGGTCGGAGGCGGTGCCGGTGGCCCGGCAATCCATCCGCTTGCCGACCTATCACAAGGAGTACGGCAACGACGCGCGGGTGACGGTGATGTTCGCCGACCCGTCCTGACGGCGATCTGGTCCGATGTGGCTTCGCGGCGCGCTCCCCCTTTCGCGCCCGGCGTGCTAGGCCCGTGGGACAACAGGAGACCAGTTCATGCGCCTCGCCCTTCCGCTCGCCCTTCTTACCGTCGCGGCGGCACCGATCGCGGTGCTCGCCCAGACCCGCCCGGCCCCTCGCGCCACCGCGCCGGCGACCGCGGTCGACCGGTCGATCTACGACGCCCCCATCCGGGCCGAGGACAAGGCGCGCGACGTGTGGCGCCACCCGGCCGCAACGCTCGCCTTCTTCGGCGTGAAGCCCGGCATGACGGTGGTCGAATACATGCCGGGCAGCGGCTGGTACACGCGCATCCTGGGCCCGATGCTGGCCAAGGGCGGCGGGCGCTACATCGCCGTCAACCCAGCGCCCGCGACCCTGCCGATCAGCGAGACGGGCCGCGCCTCCATCCGCGACGGCGCGGCGAAGTTCCCGGCGCAGGCGGCCGAGTGGACGAGGCTGCCCGCCGCGACGTTCGCCAGCCACACCACCGACCAGCTGCCCGCCGCGCTCGACGGCACGGTGGACCGCGTGCTGATCTTCCGCGAAATGCACAATCTACAGCGCTGGAACGTGGCCGACAGCGAGCTGAAGGCGATGCGCCGCCTGTTGAAGCCCGGCGGCATGCTGGGCATCGTCCAGCACCGCGCCAAGGCGACCGCCCAGGCCAGCTACGCCGACGGCAATCACGGCTATCTGCGCCAGACCGACCTGGTGAACTTCGTGACCGCCATGGGCTTCGACCTGGTCGGCACCAGCGAGGTGAACGCCAATCCCAAGGACGCGGCCGATTACGAAAAGGGCGTCTGGACCCTGGCCCCTTCGTTCAGCGCCGGCGATGTCGACCGGGCCAAGGTGCAGGCGATCGGCGAGAGCGATCGCATGACGCTGTTGTTCAAGAAGCGCGCGTGAGGTCCGCGCCAGTCCTGCTGACCGCCCTGGCGCTGGGCGCCTGCGGCGGCGACCGGCCGGGTCTGGCGAGCGACGAGACGCTGCTCTCCATCTCCGCCACCGGGCGGGCGGAGAGCCGACCGGACCAGGCCCGCTTCACCGTGGGCGTGTCGTCGATCGCGGCGACCGGTCCGGCCGCGAGCGAGGCCAACGCGGCCAAGATGAACAAGGTCGTCGCCGCCCTGGCGGCCCTGGGCATCGACGCCGACGACGTCCAGACCCGCCAGCTCTCCATCGCGCGGCAGGACTATGGCCCGAACAAAGGCCGGTTCGAAGCGAGCAACACGGTGACGGTGCGCGTGCGCGACGTGGCCAAGGCGGGGCCGGCCATCGCGGCGGCGACGGGAGAGGGGGCCAACGTGCTGAACGGCCCGGAGCTGACGGTCGCCGATCCGGAGGCCGCCGCCCGCTCCGCCTACGCCGCCGCGTTCACCGAAGCGCGCGCGCGGGCCGATGTGTATGCGAAGGCGGCCGGGCTGGCGGTGGTGCGGGTGCTGGCGATCAGCGATGGCTTGGGCGCGGGCGGGCCGTCGCCGATGTACGAGGCGATGGCGGTCTCGACGATGACGCCCGTGACGCCGCCGCCGCGAGTGGCGGCCCCTCCAGTCAGCCCCGGCACGAACGCCGACACGGTGGCGGTGCGCGTGGACTTCGTTCTGGGGGAGTGAGGGTCGGCACCATCGAGCCCCCCTTCAGGGGAGAGGGTTGGGAGAGGGGCAGTGCGGCACGAAAGAGACTGTGCTAGCTGGGACGATCCCCTCTCCTTCCGCCGCTTCGGCCGCCCGCGAAGACTTTCGCGGGGACCTGCGCGGCTCCCTCCTCTCTCCTGACGGGGAGAGGGAGAAATGGTCCGCCCAAACATGACCGCCCTCACCATCGCCGCCCTTCAACTCGCCATGAGCGACGACCCCGCCGCGAACATCGCGCGCGTGTCCGATCTGGTGCGCGCCGCGGCGGCGCAGGGCGCTCAGGTGATCTGCCCGCCGGAGCTGTTCGAGACGCCGTATTTCTGCAAGGTGGAGGAGGAGGCGCTGTTCGCGCTCGCCCGGCCGGTGGGTGAGAGTGCGGCGGTCGCGGCGATGACCGCGCTGGCGGCGGAGCTGGGGGTCGCCATCCCGTGTTCCTTCTTCGAGGCGGACGGGCCGCACCATTACAACTCGCTCGCCATGATCGGCCCCGACGGAACCGTGATGGGGGTCTATCGCAAGAGCCACATCCCCGACGGACCCGGGTACGAGGAGAAATACTACTTTCGTCCCGGCAACACCGGGTTCCGGGTGTGGGACGTGTTCGGCGCTCGCGTGGGCGTCGGCATCTGCTGGGACCAATGGTATCCGGAAGCGGCGCGCGCGATGGCGCTGATGGGGGCCGACCTGCTGGTCTATCCCACCGCCATCGGGTCCGAACCCTACGATGTGAGCCTGGACACCAGCCGGATGTGGCGGCGCGCGATGCAGGGGCACGCGGTGGCGAACGCCATGCCGGTGGTCGCCCCCAACCGCATCGGCACGGAAGACGGCCAGCGCTTCTACGGCCACAGCTTCATCACGAACGAATGGGGCGATCTGGTCGAACAGTTCGGAGGGGAGGACGAGGGCGTGCTCATCACCACCCTGGACCTCGCCGCCGCGCGGACCCACCGCGCCGGCATGGGCTTCTTCCGCGACCGCCGGCCAGAGCTGTACGGCCGGCTGGTGGAGGACATCTAGGGCGGAGCGGGTTCAATCCCGTCCGACTCGCCCCACCCCGCCCCGCCCTCGCCTCCGATCCGCTCGTCCTGAGCCTGTCCTGAACCCGTCGAAGGGGAAGTTGGGTAGAGCTTTGCGGGCGGTTGCCGTCGCTGAGCCACTGGTACGTCCTTCGACAGGCTCAGGACGAGCGGGGTGCGGCGAAGACCCCCTCAGACCCGCTCCACCCGCACCGCCTGGTGGCGGAACTCGGCCGTGCCCCAGATCGCCAGGAAACTGACCTCGGCCGCGTCCAGCCCGCGCGCGATCGGCACCAGACCCTCGATCGGCGCCAGGCGGGTTGGATCGACCAGGCGCCAGCCGCCGGCCAACCAGACCTCCACGACCGCGTGAAAGTCGGGCGGGTCGAGGTCCAGGGCATAGGCGGACACCATGCGCGCCGGCACGCCCGCCGCACGGGTCAGCGCGATCAGCGCGTGGGCGTAGTCGCGGCAGATACCCTGTCGGGTGAGCAACGTGTCGGCGGCGGTGGTAAGCGACGTGGAACCCGAGGGGCCGTAAGTGAACCGCTCCGCGATCCAATCCGCCATGGCCGCCACTCGCGCGCCGCCGCCGCCGGGAAAGCGGCGGTCGACGAACCCCTCCAGCCGATCGCTCTCGCAATAGCGGCTGGGGTTCAGGAACGGCAGCACGGCGGCCGGCAGGTCGTGGCGCGCGTCCTCGGCCAAAATGGGCAGATCGGGTGCCACGCGGCCCACCTCCACCGTCGCGGTGTACCGGATGTCGAGCGAGCCCTGCGCCACCGTCCAGTCCCGCCGCCCGCTCACATCGTCGACCGCGCGCGGGGCCGACCCGCCGGCGACCTCCAGCGCCTCTTCGACCAGAGTGACGGCCGGATCGTTCAGCACGCGCAACGCCATCAGGACGTCGTGTTCGGCGGGCAGCCAGTAACCGAGCGTCGCCTCGATCTTCAGCTTCACAGCAGGGCGTCGATCGCCCGCGCCAGCGCCACGTCGCGCTGCGACAGCCCGTCGGCGTCGTGGGTGGTGAGCGCGATGGTCACCCGGTCGTAGACGTTCGACCATTCCGGGTGGTGGTCCGCCGCTTGCGCCAGCAGGGCCACGCGAGTCAGAAAGCCCCAGGCCTGCGAGAAGTCGGCGAAGCGGAAATCGCGCACGATGGCGTCGCGGCCGTCGGCCATGCGCCAATCGCTCAGCTCGGCCAGCGCCGCCGTCCGCTCCGCCTGCGTCAGTCGCTCCATGGCCGCTCCCCTGCCCGCTCGACGGCGCGGCCGATCACATCCTCGAACATGGCCGTGGTCAGGCGGCCCGTGTTCGTGTTGTATCGGGAACAATGATAGCTGTCGATCAACAGGCGCTCGCCCAACCCATGCTCCGCGCAGTGGCCGAAGGGGTGCGCCGCCAGCCGCTCGCCGGAGAGCCGCAGAAAGCTGTCGTGCGCGATCCGCCCCAGCGCCACGAACACCCGGGTCGGCAGCGCGTCCACCTGCGCCGTCAGGAAGCGGCGGCAGGTGGCGATCTCCTCTCCCGTGGGCTTGTTGGCGGGCGGCAGGCACTTGACCGCGTTGATGATGACGGCGCCCGTCAGGCGAAAGCCGTCGTCCACCCGAGCGTCGTAGGTCCCCTCGCTCAAGCCGAACTTGTTCAAGGTGGCGAACAGCAGGTCGCCGGCCCAGTCGCCGGTGAACGGCCGGCCGGTGCGGTTCGCCCCGTGCTTGCCCGGCGCCAATCCGACGATGGCGATCCGGGCCCGCGGGTCGCCCCAGGCGGGCACGGGCGCGTTGTGCCAGGCGGGGAACTCGGCCTGGCACTCCCGCCGGAAGGCGACGAGGCGCGGGCAGAGCGGGCAGTCTGCCGGCGGTTCGAGCGCGGGCAGCGGGCTGAGGGTGGCGGGATCCATGCGCCCGCCTAAGGCCAGCACCCGGAGCGAGGCAAGCGAGTGGCTGTTGGCGCTCGGGTCCAACCGCCGGTCGCGCCACGGATCGCCCCGCGCCACCCTGGCGGCCGCGGCGGAGGCGCTCGCCCGGCGGGTGGAGGTGCTGGATCGCGCGCCGCTGGTCGACAGCGCGCCGGTCGGCCCCTCGCGCCGCCGCTATGCCAACGGGGCGGTCCGGATCCGCACGGGTCTGCGCCCGCCCGAACTGCTGGCCGTGACCCAGTCGATCGAGCGCGCCTTCGGGCGCCGCGCGGGCCGGCGGTGGGGCGAGCGGGTGCTCGATATTGACCTGGTGCTGTGGAGCGGTGGGTCGTGGCGCTCGCCCGGGCTGGCCGTTCCCCATCCGCTGTTCGCCAGCCGCGCCTTCGTGCTCGGCCCGACCGCGGCTCTCGCCCCCGACTGGCGCGATCCGCGGACGGGCCGGACGCTGCGCCAGCTGCGCCACCGCTTGACCCGCCCCCGGCCGCTGCCTAGGTCCGCGGACGGTGGGGCCCTTAGCTCAGTTGGTAGAGCAGCTGACTTTTAATCAGCGGGTCGCTGGTTCGAGCCCAGCAGGGCTCACCACCGTTTTCTCCAGCAGCCGCACAGATTTACGTGTTCTCACCGGGGCTGCGGGTGTGGCTTGGCTGCAAGCGTGAAAGCAAGGTGGAAGCTAAAGGAGGGTGCATTGGCTTGCCTCTCCCGTGTTGGTGAAGCAGTTTGCGGCGAAGGCTTCTAAGTCCTCCTCTGCATATCGGACTAGGCGAGCGCCCACCTTGCGAAAGGGCGGCCCTCCCCCTCGCAGTCGCCAATCCTCCAAAGTTCGAGGGCTCACCCTCAAGAAGATCGCAGCGTCCGCAGTGGACTTGAGCGGCCGCAGCCCCCCGTCTTTAATAGGCCGCTCGGAGGCGGAAGGGAGGAGAGGGGGCGCGGGGGGACAGCCCAGGTTGACCTTGTGTTTATTTGAGTGCGCGCAAGTGTGAGCCATATCTTCAACCCTGCTCACCAGACTCTAGGTGAACCGCGATGTAGACACTCACATCGGTCCCACACAGGCCGGGCCGATGCAGGCCGCTCTTCTCTAAGCTGCCTCTCTGTTTCAGCTCAGCTAATCGGGATGCCACCTTATGTCGTTGCAATCGAAGCATTGAGGCAACTTGATCGGCGGTTGCCCCATTCGCGCCGCAGGATTTGACAGCCGCTAGCACACGTTCTCTTCTCGACCGAAAGTCAGGCCCGTGTAATGCCAGTGCTTCTACAGAGGGATCATAGGTCATAACACTTCTCCACGCGAAAGCGCTCTAGCTCCCCTCGTTTGCGCCAGAAATGCGAAGGGCCATCGGAGCGGGGCTGAACCCCTGAGCTATGTGGAGCGGTCAGGCTGTGGAGTGTGTCCAGCAGCGACCTCTATTGTGATCAGGGTGGGGGAGGTGGGGGCTATGTGAGGGATTGCAACACCAGGGGCCATTCTTTCCGTGAACGTCAGGGGTGCCGCTGCGCTCAGCTCACCTCCTCCACACTAGCTCCACAAGATGTAGCAGCCCCCAGGGTATTACTAACTAGCTACGAGTGGTAAAGCTCGGACGTTACCTCGCAGCGAGGAGAGAGGCAGGGGCGACGCTGAGGGCTGCGGCCAACCTGCCTACAGCGACCACCGATGGGTTTCGCTTTCCACGCTCCAGTTCGCTGAGGTAGCTGCGCTTCATGCCAGCATCGAAGGCCAGCGCCTCCTGCGACAATCCTCTCGCCAGCCGCTCTCTCCTCACATTTTCGCCAAGAAGCCGCACCAGGTCCATGCAGACTGCTGGCCGTGTGGACGCCCCAACGTCTGTCCCCTAACAGTGACAACGGGAGATGAGCGATGTTGGACTGGTGGATCAACCGTGCGTACGTGTTGGCGGGAGCGATGCTTCTGGTGACGCTGATCTTTGGCGATGAAACGCCCCTATCCTTCGGCTGGACAATGAGCGTTTTAGATGGGGTGGCCAGAGGGCTGTGGGCGGAGGCTCCGATGGTCGTCATCCTTGCTCTGGTTGGCGGAGGGGTCGCAATCGGACGCATCCAAAAGGCTCGGGAACTGCAAGCGGAGGAGGCGAGCCGGGCCTATTGGGAAGAGGCCAGAAAGAAGGTTATGGGAGAGCCAAAGGAATGACCTTGGGTCTTTGCGGGCCAAGCGCCGCTAGACGCTCCCCTGCCGCCCTGAGCGCCTCCCGCTGAACGGAGGGAGCTAGGTGCGCGTAGCGTTGCGTGGTGGACGCCTGAGTGTGCCCCAAGGCCTTGCCCACCGTCGCCAGAGATGCTCCTCCCGATAGCATGAAGCTCGCAGTTGTGCGGCGCAGATCGTGAAGCCGAACGCCTTCTAGCCCGGCTCTCTTCCTAATCCATTCCCACGGTCGCTTGAGGTCGGCCCTTGGCCGTGGATGGAGCTTGAGAAGGTCGGACCGGCCGCGAAACAACAACCGCCCACGAGAGCAAGCCTTCATCGTGCGGAGAAGGTCCAAGGCAGGTCCCTCCAGCTCAAGCCAGTGCTGCCGCTTGGCTTTGGTGTGGGAGGAGGGCTTCTCCCATACGCCCCGCTCAAGATCGAACTGCCCCCACTCAGCGCGCAACACCTCTTGCAGCCGCGCGCCCGTGAATAAGAGGAGGCGGATAGCGTCGCCCGCTTGCCGAGCCCAATCCTCTTCTCCACTCACCTCCTCATATTCGATACAAGCACCCAGCAACCGGCTTACCTCTTCCTCAGACAGGTTCCTCCACCGCTGCTCTTCGGGAAACTTCCGAACGCCCTTGCAAGGGTTGTCCGTTCGCCAGCCGCGCTCAATGGAGAGTGAGAACATCTTGCTGAGGTATGCCAAGGCTCGATTGGCCCGGTAGACGCCGAGAGTGCCCCTCTCCAGCCCACTCTGGCGAAGGTCCCCATGCGCCTTGCGAATGTCCGTGATTGCCACCTCCGCTACCTTCCGCTTTCCAAGGGCTGCGAGGGGCACTTTGAGGGTCGAACGGGCATCGGCTATCGTCTTTGCTCTAAGCCCCTGTGAGCCTGCATACTCGCCCACATAGATGTCGAAGAGGTCGTTTACGGTCGGAGCATCCCGCCGGTCCTTACGCGCTTTGGCCGGGTCGCCTCCTCGTCGAGCATCCGAGAGCGCCTCTCTGGCGAGCTGGCGGGCTTCCTCCGTGGTGAGCGTGGGATAACTGCCCAAGGTGACGGTCGTTTGCCGTCCGTCTGAGCGCCGATACGTCGCCACGAAGCGGCGAGTGCCAGCCGGGGTGACCATAAGGCGAAAGCCTCTCACCTCAGCGTCAGACAGGCACTCACCCGCCTTAGCAGCCTCAACGGAACGCTTTGTCAGTCGGGTAGCGGAAAGTTTGGGCATGGCGGCACCTCCAATCCACCCTCCTCTAGCCGCGAGAGCGCCTCATGTGAATCCCTTTTAGAAGCAAGATGAGAGCAAAATGGACCGTATCAGCCAGAGTTTGCCCGTAGGTGCCAGCCGCAAAGAGCCAGAAAGGGTCTGATTACTGAGAGTTATTCGCTGTTCCCCGTGACCCTCTGTGCTAATGACCGGCGCACTTTTAATCAGCGGGTCGCTGGTTCGAGCCCAGCAGGGCTCACCATTATTTCAGTCACTTAGCGATGTTTTCGAGAGATTGCCTGAGGCAGATTCAGGCTGGGGCAACATCCGGGGCAACAGAAAATCTGCACGGTGGCGACTTCGATGCCCTGATTTTTTTCTTTGGCCCGCCCCTCGAAGACGCTGTCACCGCATAAACATCAAGGCGAGAACACAGCCGAGAGCCACCCCGAGCGCGAAGGTGGCCGCAACCCACTTGTTCTGCCGGTCGGCGGTTCGAGCCGATTCGAGAAAGCCGGTCATCTCGCGCGCCAGGTCGACGAACGTCCGTTCGGCGCTCTTGAGCGACTGCTGCTCCGCCTGACGGGCAGACGCAGCCGCCTTGACGACATCCGTGGCCAGCGTTTGGGGAGTGAGCCGCATGGCAGGAAGCGTGTTCACCCTTTCCAACCAGTCCCCGTTCGCCTGCATATGCCCAGCGATCTGCTGGAGGGTCGTCGAGTAGTCGGGCACCTCCAGCCCCTTCCATTCGCCGGAAAGGCTGTTGACCGCACGGGTCAAGCCGGCGAACGCATTGCGCATCTCGACGAACGCGGCTTCGGCGGGGTCGTCTTGCGGCTCTTCATAACTCTGCATCGTCACTCTCCTACATGCTGAGGTCACGGCCTCGGCCAAGGCCAAGCTGCCGGGCCAGTTCGTGGCCTATTCCGCCTCCTCGTCCTCCCGGCGTGATGCCGAGCTGGCGCTTACGGCTGGCGAGAATCGACTCGACCTGCGGGTCGCGTGCCAGCTCCTTCGCCGAACCGGCCATCGCGTCGCGGATCGTGTCGGCGCGGCCGATGTCGCCGGATCGCAGCGCGTGGCGGCGCTCGCTGCTCCAGCCCTGCCAGTCGCTGACGAAGCGGTCGGCGCGCATCTGCGGGTTGGCCTGGATTTCGGATTCAAGTCGGAGCGCACGGATCGCGTTGCGAGTCTGGCCGTTCGCGGCCTCGCCGATCAACCCGGGATCGCGGCTGAAGGCGCTGCCCAGATCGCGGGCGGCGCCGGGCCGTGCCGCGTCGAGTGACGCCCGCGCTTTGTCGCGCGCCGCCAATTCATGGGGCATGGGTTCAAGCCCTTGCCCCCGCGTTTCAGCGATCTGGGACAGACTGCGCGCATAGCGCTCCACCGCGCGCGGCAAGTTCGCTTCGGCTGCAACCGGTGCCTGCCGTCCCGGTGTCGGCTCGAACGCGGGAGGACGGAAGCTCGCGAAGCGCGCCCGCGTGCGCTCGGGCGCACGCCATTCGGGCATTGCGATGGCGCGCCGCCCGGCGAACTCGCGAGTGTAGTCGGATGCCATGTCCTTGACACGCTCGCGCGACAGCGTGCGGGTGAGCTTGCCGCCATCGGCAAAGTCGTCGCGGCCGTAATGAAGCTGCACGCCCTCCCGATGGCGTGACAGCGCAACATAGGTCGAGTGACGGTCCAGCCCCGGCGTGGCCAACACATGGGTGCGATCGACGGTGACGCCCTGTGACTTGTGGATCGTCGCCGCATAGCCGTGATCGACATGGGCATAATGCTTGTTGTCGAACGCGACGCTGCGCCCGTCGTCGAGCCGGACGGCGATGCGCTGCTGACTGACCTGCTCGATCTGCCCCAACGTCCCGTTCTTAATGCCAAGGTCGCGATCATTGCGGAGGAACATCAACCGATCGCCCGTTGCGAACTGCCGGTCGCCGCGTTCGGTCTTGATCGCAACATCCTCGCCAAGCCCGCCCGCCTCGCGCAATTTGCCGCGCGCCTGCTCGTTCAGGTCGCGCACCTCGTCGTTTGTGTGAGTGAGGATGATCCGGGATTGGTCAGGGCTGGCGATGCGCTCGCGATTCCAGCCTTCGATCAAGTCCGCGCGCGCTGCTTCGCGTGTCCCGGCAGCATGGATCATGCCGTTGTCGGCATAGTTGCGCAGTGCCTCGCTAGTCCGTCCGGTGGCCAGCTCGCGCGTGGCATCGCGTTGCCAGTCGATCTGTTGCCGCCTGATTTCGGTGATTTCGACCCCGCCATGCCGCTCCGCGATCAAGCGGAACGCCGCGCCCGCTTCGATCGCCTGCAACTGCTCGGGGTCGCCGACAAGCACGACCTTGGCACCTGCCTCGCTGGCGGCGGACAGCACGCGTTCCATCTGACGCGAGCCGATCATCCCGGCTTCGTCGATCACCAACACGTCGCGGTTGGTCAGTAGTTCGCGGCCTTGGCCCCATTGATGCTCAAGGCTGGCGATGGTGCGCGAGCTGATCGCCGATCCGGCCTTGAGATTCTCGGCGGCGATGCCTGACAGCGCCGCGCCGCGAACCTGATAGCCCGCGCCTTCCCACGCCTCGCGGGCCACCCCGAGCATCGCCGACTTACCCGTCCCGGCATAGCCGACGACGACGCCAAGGTCGCGACCCTCGATTGCATGATCGAAGGCGGCGCGCTGCTCGCCAGATAGGACAAGTCCCCGTGCCTCAGCGGCGGCAAGCGCCCGCTCGCGGGGCGGCGCGTCGACGCGGTGGTGATCGCGCTCGGCCATCGTCATGGCCGCGCGTTGCAACCGGTCTTCGACCGCGATCATGTCGCGCGACGTGAAGCGGTCGTCACCCGTCCCGTCGCGGCCAAGGGCAACCAAGTCCGGCGACGCCTGCACCGCGTTCATCGCCTGATCGAACTGGTCCTTGCCGTCACTGTGGCGATGCACGAACATCGCCAGGTCGCGCCTGGTGAACGTTGCTTGCTGCCGCGTGATCGCGTCGAGCGCGATGCTCGGGTTGTCGATGATCCGTGCGCCGTTGCGTTGGGCGATCTCGGCGTGTTCGGCGATGCGTTCGACTTCAAAGCCGGCGCGCTCCATCCGCGCTGCTGCGGGGCCGATCTTGTTCTGCGGCTCAAGGTCGATGCCCTGGGCCTCAAGGCTCCGGTGGTCGATCCGCGCATCGATATCGAGCGACGCCAGCCGCCCGTTGACGTGATCCGCCCATCGCTCACGCCATGTCTGGACAAGCTCGGTCTTGTTCCACTCGCGGATCTTCGCGCCGAAACCCTCCTCGCTCACTTCGCGCATCGTCAGCATGACGTGGGCGTGCGGCTTGGCGAGACCATCCGCGCCAACGTCCCGATGGACATTTAGGTCGGCGATCATGCCATGTTCGACGAACTCGGCTCGCACAAAGTCGCGGGCCAGTTCGATGCTTTGCTGCGCGTTCAGTTCGCGCGGGATGGCGAATTCGAGCTCGCGCGAAAGCTGCGCATCCTTGCGCACTTCGCCCGCTTCGACTTCATTCCAGAGCGTCGTCCGGTCGCTGAGCCGCTCGGGTGCGCCGTCGGGCAACATGACCTCGGAATGGACGACCCCTGCCTTGTTCGAAAAGTCATGGTCGCGGTCGAGGCGTTCGTCGTGCAGCCGCGACGCCGAACGATAGGCGGCCGATGCGACAGCGCTCGATCCGTTGGCGCGGGAAATGACTTTTGCCGAGAAGTGGTAGATCGCCATGACGGCAATCCATCTACATCACTCAAGCGACGTCGGCACGACGTATAAGCGCGCCCTCACAAGGATAAATCCTGTTCGGGACCGGGCCGTGCCAGCATGTCCCATCATCAGAGAAGCAACCGCCGAGGCTCTACACTATCATGGCTCCATCGCCAATGACGGAGCATTCCAATGCGCAAACCTCGTGACTTCGATTCGGAACTGAAGGCGCTCACCGACAAGACAAAGCTGCTCAAGGACAGGAAGGTTCGGCAACTCGGCGAACTGGTGATTGCCACGGGTGCCGATGGTCTCGATCCTGACGCCCTGACCGGCGCATTGCTGATGATCGTCGATATCAAGGATGCGGAGAAGCGGGAGGTCTGGCGCACTCGCGGCGCTGCCTTCTTTCGCGGGCAATCGCGCAAGGCTGGCGGCCGATCTGACGGCGACGCTGCGAGCGATCAAACGCGCGAAGGCGATGGGGCATCGCATTGAAGCGAGCCAGCGCCGCACCGACAAACGGGTATGGGTGATGAAGCGCCGCGAACGCACGCGCTACCTGATCGAACTGGGCGGCCTTGTGCAAAAGGCGGAGCTGGTCGAGCTGACCGGCGACGATCGAGCGGTGCTGCTCGGCGCGTTTCTGGCCATCGCCGCGAAGCTGCAAGGTGACGAACGCGAACAGGCGATGACGTTATGGCGACGACGCGGCCAGCGTGCCTTTGCCGACAGCGATCAGAACATCTCCAGCTGATCGCGGATTGGGTCTCAGAATCCAATGTCACGCGGGCGCTGTGGGCGCGCGGGCTGCATCGGCTGCTGCGAAACCCATGTCAGGCGCTCGCCATCTGACCGGCTTCATGCCTGCCATCACGATCTGATCGAGGTCGGCACAAACAATGCTGATCCGCTGGCTCCGCTCGCGCTGGCGGGCGCTCACTGCACCCACCCCCGGCGGGATTCGCAAATCAGAACAAGCGCCCCGAAGTCCTCGCGCTCGCCGAGCCGGTCGGCAATTTCGCGAACACAGGCCAGCGGCAAGCCGTTGTCATGCGCCACCTGACGCAGATAATCGTCGCGGCACTCCGCTCCGCAAGCGCGATACTGCAAAAGCAAGTCGTTCATTCCCCAACCCTTCCTTCGGCTGAAAGCCGCACTGCCTGCGGCATGCGGCCTGCCTTCCGGCGAGGATGGGAGGGGGAGGGAAAACCGAAATCGATGCCCTGGCGCGGGCCAGCGGGCGCGCAAGCGACCGCCACACGGGGGCGTCTAATTCGGTTTGGGAACGAGAGGGCAAAGCCCTTGGTGTTCCCGCTCCATCAAGAGCAGCGCCGGTCAGGCGCTCACCGAGCAGCGCAGCGGATCGCGAACAACGGCACCTTCGCGCGTCGTGACGCAGCTCGGTGACGTGCCGGCAAGCCGAGCGCGCGATAAGGCTGTTGTGCGAAAGCGCAGCGCCGCCGTCGAAGCGAGCGCGCGCCCGGCTTTCTTTCGGCAAGAAGAGAGGCGAGAGCGCCAGCGGGTCAGCTCATAGATGCCACTCCCTTAGGAGCGCGAAGCGCGGACAGAGGGCGACCTTAAATCCTCCCGCTCCCGATCGTCACCCGAATGGGACGGGACTACAGGCCCGGTCCGCGCGAGCGGATAGAGCGGGTTGCCCGAAGGGCAGCGCTTATGCGTGTTGTTTTAACAAGAATTCCAAGGTCATATTTTCGGCAATCACATCGTGGGGGATGAGCGCATATCGCCACGGTTTCCCGCCATGGGCTTTGGCGTGATCGGACGCCCAACCACACCACTGCATCGCAACATCCCGCTTCGCCAGCACGTCCTTATCCTGCATCTGCGTCGCCATCTTCGGCTCCAGCATCAGGATTTGATCCGCAATCTCGGCAACAAAGTCGGGCTGGTATTCGAGATGGTCATCGCCGCTGCGGTAGAACATTTGAAACTGGCCTTTGGCCGGCCGCATCCATTTGAACGATTCACGCTCAAGTATGACCGCCAGCTTCCGCTCAGAATCCGAATCGAACTTGGTCACGGTGGACAGGCATTTGGCGAATCCGCCAAAGAGGTAGCGGGCCATATTGCTCTTGTCGGCGGGTGGCACGCGGTAATCGAGCGGAGCTTCGCGGAGCGCGGTGTAGGCGCTCTCCTTCGCTTCGGTGAAACCTTGACGCACCTCGTGGTGGTATTCGACCGTATCGTCTTTCCAGAAATGATCCTGCATCTGGGCGTGGACAGCGCGCGCGATCTCGCGCTGATGCAGCGCCAGCACCTGCCCGGCGTCCTTCTCCGAAAGGTAGGTCAGCAGATGGCGGACCACTTGACCGGACAGCTCATAGAGCATGTCGGCATGTTCGTCATAAGCGATGTCGGAGAAGTCGATCAGCCCGCTGACGACATAATCCTCAAGCCGACGCTCAAGTAGGTTGCCCTGCGACAGGCCGATTACGTCTACCTGATCCGTGCGGAGGTGTTTCGCCCATAGCTCTTCGCTGGGCGAAGGGTAACGCATGCCGGAGAGGTCGAGGGTGAACGGCTTGAAGCCTGCCTTCACCTCGCCCTTCGGCGTCACCGTGATCCGGGGAATGTCGATTGTGCGTTCGGCCATCAGTTTCGCGGTGGCCGCGATCACTGCCGCTATATCGGGCGCAGGTTTTGCCACGCCTTCAAGTTCCATCTGCGCAGGCTGATATTGGCTGCGCACTTCGCGGACGATCTGCTCCTGCACGTCCGGGCGCGACAGGTAAGACACGCTCGGCACCTTGTCGGGTTCACGCGTCAGCTTACGGAACGCATCATATGCGAGGCGCGCAACGCGCATCTCGTTGGCGTCAGTGAAGGCCGGGATCGGCGCTGGTCCAGCGGATGCTGCTCCATCTACCGACTGCGCGGTTTGAAGGCCAAGGCTGCCGAGAATGGTCGGCGCAGAAACCACCGTAACCGTCTTGCGCACGAAGTCGGCCTCATCGAGCACCAGTTGCTTCAAGCGGATGGGCGAATTGGGATTGTTGGCTTCGTCCACGATTTCCTGGAAGCGGTCGTGCGCGACGATGTTCAAGCGGTCCACGGCGGTGACGCCCGTGCGCTTGCCATAAGGCAAGCGAAGCCCGCGCCCGATGCTCTGCTCGATCAGCGTGCGGGCGTTGGCCGCACGCAAGGGGATGATCGTGTAAAGGTTGGTCACGTCCCAACCTTCTTTCAGCATGTTGACGTGGATGACGATCTCGACAGGGTTGTCGTTCTGCTCGACCGTCAACAGCTTTTCGACGGTCTCCTCTTCCTTCACGCTGGAATCGACCTGAATTACCTTGTCGGCGTAACGGGCTTCAAAGAACGCATCCGACTGAATCAGGCTCATCAATTCGGCGGCGTGGGTCGTGTCGCGCGCGATGACGAGCACAAATGGCTTGACGATGCGCTCGCCATTTTCGCGGGCGTAGGTCTCAAGATCGACCTTCACGCTTTCGTGAAGGCGAACGCCATCCTCCAGCTTCATCATCTGGACAGCGTCGAGCGATTTGCCTGCCGGATTGAAGTCGCGCCGGGTGACGACCGCTGGCTCCTTCACGAAGCCATCCTCCATCGCGCGGGCGAGCGGGTAATCGAAAATGACGTTGCCGAACGGCACCGGCCCTCGCGGGCTTTCCACGAACGGCGTCGCTGTCAGCTCAAGCCCCAGCACCGGCTTCAATTCGTTGATCGCGCGCATGCCGGCGGTTGCGCGGTAGCGGTGCGATTCATCCATCAACAGCACCAGGTCGGGAAGGCTAGCTAGATAATCGAAATAGCTTTCGCCGATTTCTTCGCGGAACGAACGGATGCGCGGGGATCGGCCGCCGCGCACCTCGGATGAGATTTTGGCGATGTTGAAGATGTTGATGGTGGTCGGGAAAAGCTGACCCCCCGACGCGATCTGCCGCTCGTAGGTCTCACCGGTGGTCAGCACGGGCGGCGAAATGGCGAACTCGGAAATACCCTTGAAAACATACTTGGGCGTCTTGGGCGTGAAGTCCGCGATCAATTTGTTGTAGATGGTCAGGTTTGGAGCGAGCACGAAGAAATTGTTGATGCCGTGCGCCAGCTTCAAATAGGCGATGAACGCGCCCATGAGGCGCGTCTTGCCGACGCCGGTGGCTAAGGCGAAGCAGAGCGACGGGAAATCGCGCTCGAAGTCCACGACACCGGGATACTCGCTCTTGATGATGTCGAGCGCGGCAGCGAGGTCAGCAGTCTTCGATGCCCGCACGATCTCGGTCACTCGGTCGAGGATCTCCAGGCTACGGCGCTGCGGCTGGCGCAGGCTCAAGCGACCGGCGATGGCGTTCACATGACGAAGATTGCTCACGCGGTTTCTTCTTCGTCGAAAAGGCCGGGCTGAGGTGCAGCCCGCGCGGACTTCAGCTCGGCCTGCGGAAGATTGGCGACGTTGAGGCTGTAATCGTCACGCCCCCATTCGCAGCGGCTGCGGATGTGGTTGGGTATCTTGCGGACGGTCAGGTTGGGCCAAAGCTCGGCGTTGCCCCGGAACGCGGCGCAAAGGATCAACAGCGAGCGGCCCTCGCCGACATCCTCGCTCAATACGGCCAACTCTTCCGGCCCCAAGGTCTGGGTCGTGACGTAGAGAAAGTCGCTCTCGGATGAATGGCCCTGCTGCCAATAGACATCGGGGCTGGGCGCATAGGTGAAGCCTTCCAGCTTGCACAACGCCTGCGCCAGCATAGCGGAGTCATATTCGCGAGATATGACTTCCCGGCCCCATTTGTCGGTTTCGAGCAGGGAGGGGGCAAGCTCATAGTAGCGGAAACCGCCGCCACCTTTCCAGTTCATCGCCTTGGAAACGCCGCTAACATCTTCACCGTCAATGACTCTGTGTAAACGTGGAAGAATATGCGTGTCGGCTTGGTCTCGAAGCTCGATCATAATCCAACGGCGTCCCATTTTATGGGCTACCGAACCGGTCGTCCCCGAACCGGCAAAAGAGTCGAGCACAATGTCTGCTGGGCCGGTGCATAAATCTAGGCAGCGTTTAATCAAGGCTTCGGGCTTTTTGCCTTTTGGAAAATCAACACCTCCCTCGTTGTGCAGATTATTGGAGAGAATGTCGTCCCATATGCTCGTCAGCGGCTCCCCTGCCACATACTGCCCATCAATCAATTTCAGCTTATCAGAATAGAACAATATCCTCTCACCCCCCACGAAATACATGTCCGACATGTCCCTCCTCGGGAGTCGGAGCACTCCTTTTGGGGCAGCCTTGGATTGATCGATCATTTCTCTCGCGGCAGCACTAACGGCATTATAGTCGGGTCGGGCCAGACGAGTAACCGACGACGCGTTCCGGTGAACAAAATCGGTCAGCTCGGTTTCAAAATCGTCGCCAAGGGCCTTTCTAAGTGCCCTTTCCGGGATGCCTTTGCTCTCCGAGAACGCCCGCATAAGAGTGCAGAACGTCCAATCAGTGAACGGATCATCGACATTTTCAATGAACTTGCCATAGCGCTTGTCACGATCGAATTTGGCCGTGAAGACCCGGTTCGGTTTCCAAGCCGACTTGTCTTTGGCGTAAATCAGAATAAAATTGGAAGTGCTGACCAGTCCGGGATTGATGGACTTGTGCCCGGTCGCCGCCCCCTGCTTGAACGTGGCGATGTTGATGCGATTCCGCCGCCCAAAAATCTCGTCCGCAAGGACGGTGAGATAGGCTAGCTCATTATCGTCGATGTGGACGAACATGGTGCCATCGGGTGACATCAGCCGATGGATAATTTCCAGCCGATCACGAATTAACGCCAGCCAAAGCGAATGTTCTAAACCGTCCTCATAATGGTCGAACGCCTGCTGGGTATTGAACGGCGGATCAATGTAAACGCACTTCACTTTGCCCGCATAATTCGCCTCCAGCGCCTTCAGAGCGAGCAGATTGTCGCCGTGAATCAGCATATTGTCGAAAATGTCATTCTCGCTCACGCGCGTAGCAGCATGATAGGTCTTCGACGTGTCCTCGATCAAAATGCGGGGCTCAAGCCGTGGTCGGTTCTCTTTACCTACCCAGGTCAGTTCGAGTTTCTGTTTATTGGTCATGGCGCGATCTTGATCTGGGGAGCTTTGGAGGCGAGGTATTTGAACAGGTGAATTGGATAGGGCTGCCCCAGCGCGCTCTTCGAGCGGAGAGCCTTGATGGCTTGATCGCCTTTCAGGCCATACTGGCGGGTCATCAGCCGACCGATGATGCCGAAAGTGTGGTCCTGATTTTTCGAGAGCGCGAGCGGTCCAGGCCACGGGATCGAATGGATGATCTCCCACTGATGCTGGCGTAACTGGTCGTAGGGCGCACTGCCGGCTGACGGCAGCTTTGAAGGGTCGATCAGCACGCTTCCGTCGATCGCATCACGGAACTGTTTGGCGAACACGAAGCCCATCGCATACTCGCCGTGCCGGTAGGCAAGTCTCTCACCTGGACCAGCCGCACGAGCCGATGAAGCCACTTGGCGCTTGATGTAGCGGTAGACCGCGACGGCGTTGGCAAGGCGCATCGAACTCAGCGTCTGGCTGAAAATCTGTTTGTAGGGTTCGCCGTCGGTTCGCTGGAAGTCGGTCAGCGATCGCTTCATGTAGACTGGATAACGCGGGTCGAGCTCCAGTATGGCGAGCGCCTGGATGGCCTCGGCGACCATGATGCGGTTTGGGTTGGAGCCAGTCAGGGTCTCGCCGACCCGGTAGACATACTCAATGTCGAGATGTTGCAGCTCGCGCCTGACGCGCTCCTGCTCCTCATCCAGCGCAGCGAAGGCAATTTCCTTCACATCGTTCTGGGTATTGCGCGCCCGCGTCACCTCCTTGCCAAAATCGCTCTCCGCGTCGGCTTTAATAAGGGTGATCATCACCTTGGCGTCGGAGAGATCGGCGGTGGGATTCTCGGCAACGAAATGCGCCGTGGACGCGACTGTCTGCGCACCGTTGATGATCGAGAATCCGGTCAGCTCAAAGTCGCGATGCTCAGTCCCCTTGCCGCTCTTGGGCGCAATGTTCTCGCAAAGCGCAGTTACGCCGTTGTTGAGGTATTGGAAGCGCGCCGGATTTGTCGCCAGCGTATCCCGGATCGCCTCGTTGACGTCCGTACTGTGTCCTAGCCAAGTTCGGATGTTCTTTTGATACAGTGCCTTGCCATACTTCTTATGAAGATCGGACAGCAGCGATAGCGCCACCGTTCCGTAATAGGCTATTTTCGGTTCGGTAGCGGAGCCGTGATTATGGAGGGTGACCCGGCAATCGACGGGTTCGACCGCATTGACGCTGTGTAGGCCGTTCACTGTGCTCGCGGCGTCAAAATCCAAAATCTTGTCGCCAAGGCGCGCGTCCCCGCCCGCCTTATCGGCTAGCAGGTCGTTTATGGCCTTGGCGGCGTTGGCCGTGATGCCTTCGCCAGTATGCGCGATAACAATCTCGATCTTGTCGCAATAATCCAATGCATGCCGGATCGCCGATTCGTGAGCCAGCAAATGGGCATTGAAGCCGCTGTAATCGGCGTTGAGCAGCTTGCGGATGCCCTGGGCTAATGCCAGCGCCTCGGGCTGCGTAAATGACGCGGTGTCCTTAAGCTTCGCCTGAACCAGATAAAGCGTCTTCGCTTTGGCATGATAGTAGATCGCATCGATGCCGTGATCGTCAAAATCGTCCACCACCGCCTTCGAAGCTTTTTTCGGATCGAGGCGGCAAAGATGATCGATCACGAAAGCAGAAAATGCACGATCGATATTCTTCTTTAGGTCGTCAGCTTTTGATTTCGGCTGCAACAATTTTGGCAGGTGCGTGACATACACCTGTTCTAAGTGCTGCTTAAGGATTGCAAATTGCTCAGGCCGGATAGCCATTCGTCAGCTCGGCCGTTTTAACGGGTAAAGGCGTCGCGTGTCGCCGCTGTTGCGCCAGTAGCTGCCGGATTTGTCGTTGCTAGGCCACCCGTGGTCGGGGCAGACCAATGTATCGACCAATTCGAGCACCTGCTTGGCAAAGCCGATGCCGTCCGTGTCGAGAAGCTCGAACGAGATGGTTTTGAAATGCGCGCCGAAGGCGTTGCGCGCCTGTCCGATCCGCGTCAGCTCTTCGAGGATCGGCTTAAGCGCAACGGTGCTGTTCGCGGGCGCGGTGGCGTCGGTCAGTCCGTCCCGCATTTCGACCTCTAGCGCATCGCGCAACTTGCTGCTGATTGCGGGCAACAGGTCGCCAAGCGTGTAGGCTGCTCCGTGGCGGCGCGGCACAGGGCATTCATATTTCTGCGTCAGATAATCGAGCGCCGCTTCAAGGATGACGCCTGCCTTGCTGCACACCGACTGGATGTCGATCGGCGATTCACCTAGCAAGTTCCGTAGCCGCTCGACCTCAGGGAGCGAGCTGATGATACGCATCCCGTCGCCGATGGCCCAGCCGGTCAGCTCGACAAACTGGCAAGGCTGACCGGGTTTCAGCCAGCCCCAACGATATTTCTCGCGCCAAGGCCGGTAGTGCGTGGTTACGATGGTATGCTGGAAGTTGGTGCTGATCTCGTAGATCATACCAATCACGCGCTCGACGTGCGGCTCGTCCACGCTGCCCAACACATCGTCAAGGATCAACACGGTTTCGTCCGCGCGATCGCGCGCGGCGAGCGCCAGAAACACGCATAGGCCCAGCGTATCCAAGTGGGACTGGCTGAAATAGGCTTGCGGCGGGGCATCATGCCCCTCGAATGTAGCACCGAGATTGAGCGACGCACGGCGTGCTGGGTCAAGCTGAAGCGCGATCTTGTCCAAGCCTTCGCCGGGATGCACCTTTTCGTAGAGCTTCCCGACTTGCTGCGCGATCTCGGTGATGATGCTGTCGGTGAACTTTTGCCGCTCTTCAACGCACTGCGATAGCGCCGTTTCAATGTTCGGAATTAGGTTCGCCAATTCCTTTACGCTGGCGGCGTTGGTATCGTAACGCTCGGTGGCGGCCTTGAGCTGGGCCAGGAACTTGCTTTCATCGCGCCAGCCAGCCTCAACCCCCGCCCATGCCGTGGCTATCGCCTCATTGGTGGTCAGCCATGCAGGTAGCGTCGCGCTGTCGGTCGGCGGCGGCGCGGCGGGAAGCTGGACTGAGACCTTCCATTGGTGGCTGGTTTGCGCCGTCGTAAACGTGGTGACGGCTTTTTGGTAATCATCTTCCGCTTGCTTCAATGCGGCATTGGCAGCGGTCAATGCCGCATGTTGTTTGCGCCATTCGTCCGTCGCGGACTTTAGCGCTCCTAGCTGTCCAAGCTGCGCCTTGATGGAAGCTCCCAACCCGTCGATGTTTTCGGAACTGGCGCAAAGCGGGCATTCCTCGGCATCCGGGTGACTTTCGATATAGGTGTCGCCAGCCGTGAGCAGGCCCAACTTATCGCCCGCTCCCTCAGCTGCCGCCACAAGCGCATCAAGCTGACCTTGATCGGCGGCATCGGCGGCGGTTTGTGCAGCGTTGACAGCGCTGCGCCGCGTTTCGAGCTTTTCAGGGTAGCCTTTGAGCGCCTCAAAGGCCGCGCGCAATTTTCCAATCGCTTCGATGTCGGCGTCCAAGCCGGTCGTCGGCTCGGCCAATTTCTGCTTGGCCCACGTCACTGCGTTCAAGCCCGCCGGACTGCCCGCTGCTTCGTAAAAGCCCTGCAACGCAGCCAGGTTTTCCTGCTCTGCGGCCTGCGCCTGCTGCTTCTCGGTCGCCAGCGTTTTGCCAAGCTGGCGAAGCGCTTCTTCCGACCGCTCATACGCTTCGATGTCGATGAAGCGTTTGATCGCGTCATAGCGGGCGGCGGGCTGGGCTTGGATCAGTTCCAGAATCTGCCGCTGCCGCAAAAGCTCGATCCGGGGGCGAGCGGAAACGGGCGAAACCGAAACTTTTTTGTCGACAATCTTGCCGGAGCATTTGGTGGTATGAGTTTCCAAATCGACCGCCAAGGCGCTCGCGGGCTTACCGGCAGTCGGCCAAAATTTCTCCAGACCTTTGCCCATGCCACGATTTTCCAGCGAGCCGATGCGCTCAAAGGCCAGAAACTCGAAAGCATCACAGATGGTCGTTTTGCCGGTGCCGTTCTCGCCGTATATTAAGGTGAGCTTCTTGTTCTTCTCAAAGTCGAGTGTGAACGTCGCAGCGGAGCCGCGAAACGCGGTCAGCGTCAGTGATTTCAGCGGTGCGGACGCGGCCATCAGCTTGCCGCCTTCGCCGACGCGAGGTCGATCTCAAGTTTCCAATCGGTGCCCTGCATGGTGCCAGCCGCGATCTTGGCGAGAAGGGCGTCGCGCTTGTCACCGCGCAGCAGCCCCGACTGAATTAAACGGTCAACGGTCAACGCGGCTAACTTTGCCGATGGCACTGCTTCATCGCTCATTGCACCCTCCACCGAATCGTGAAGAGCGGCTGCATGTCGATCTTCTGCTCCAACTTCCCTTCAATCTGAGCAATAAGTTTCGTGCGCTGCTCGTCAATTTTATCCTGCGCGTCGAATAGCGAGCGCCGCTTGGTCGAGCGTTCCGCCTCCAGCGCCTTGACCGCTTTCTGCCCTGCCAACTTTTCTTCCAGCGTCAACGCAACGGTAGCCGCGCGTCGCGCTTCCTTGATCTGGCGATCCAGCTCTTTCAGTTCGCGCTCAAGCCCGACTTTCAAATCGTCGGCCCAACCGTCCAGCTTGTCGGCCTCAGCCTCGAAAAAGCGCGCGTTGCGTTCGGAAATGTCTCGTCGGATTTTGCCCTGCTGCGCGAGCAAGGCATCTGCCAATGTCGCGGCAACGTCGCCCGGTTCGCTGACTTCGCCTGCAACCGATCCGCTAATGGTCATTAGGCGGGATGCCGCCTCGTCCCCAAGCGGTGCTCCATCATCGCCCACGCCAGACAGCAAAAGATGATCCTCGCTCTGGCCCAGCGCATCAACCGAAAGGAGCGATGCCGCGAGCCAGCCGGTTTTCCCAACGAGCGGGTCGATCTGTGAAATGCGGCCCTCGTGCTGCGTGTAATCGAAATGGATCTCGGCGGTCGGCAGCGCCCGCGAGCGCGCCCGCGACACGATGGCCTCGCCGAGCGGGTGATTGACACGGAAGAAATGGGCAGCGCCGGAACGGCGGGGCAGTTCGTAAAGGCCGGTCGGGATGCTGTTGCCGACAATCCACTCCGGCAAAGCGTTAAGCCGGAATGACGATGAATCGACGAAATCCGCCGCACCGTCCAATTCATGCTTCGCCAGCCGCATCAACTGCTGCTCAAACTGATTGAGGTGCAGATTGGTGTCGGCGTTGCGGACTTTCAGCTTCTCCCGAACCTCGTCGTCGAAATTCTCCAACAGCTTCTGCCGCGCGTGGGTCATGGCCTCGTTGATCTCAAGCGTCAGCTCCTGCTGGAGTTCATCGAACGCTGCCTTGATCTCGCCGGTTTGGCGGCATTGCTGATAGATGCCGGCGATGCGCTTTTCAAAATCGACGCCGGATTCGATGACGCCCAGCACCTCGTCGCTCGCGCCGAACACGCCCTCGAACAATTCGAATTTCTCAGACAGAAGCTGGTAGACGCGCTGATCCGCCTCGTTCTTCCGATTGAGGAAATTGACAACGACCACATCATGCTTCTGGCCGTAACGATGGCAGCGACCGATGCGCTGCTCGATCCGCTGGGGGTTCCACGGAAGGTCGTAGTTCACCACCATAGCGCAGAATTGAAGATTGATGCCCTCAGCTCCGGCTTCCGTGGCAATCATGATTTTGCCTTGCTCCCGGAAGTAATCGACCAGCGCGGAGCGCATATCCGCCGTTTTCGACCCCGTGACACGATCCGATCCGGCGTGACGCGAAAGCCATTCCTGATAGATGGCCTTTGATTCCGAGTCGGTGTTAGTGCCGTTGAATAGGACGATGTGATCGGCCCATAGGCTGTCAGCCAGAACGCGGAGCAAGTAGGATTGGGTCTTGCGTGACTCGGTGAAGATTATCGCCTTCTCGTCCGCGCCGAACTCCCGGGCCTTGGCGAAGCCAACCTCCAGCGCCTTTAGCAATGCGCGGCCCTTAGCGTTCTGCTCGATCGACGTTGCCAATGCCGCAAACTCTCGTAGCTCGGCAATCTCCAGCTCCAGCACTCGCTGGTCGGCCTCGTTCAGCGGCTCGGGTTCGTCATCCACCCACTCTTCGGCGGTCTCATCCAGCCCCTCGTAATCCTCATCCAATTCTTCGACGAGCGATGTGGGATTGCTCTGGTCAAGCCGTTTTTGAAGCCGGTTGGAAATCGACGTGAACGCACCGGCGATGGCGAATGTCGAGGAAGCCAACAGCTTGCGCAGCACCAGCGTCATTAGTGACCGCTGGCTGGCGGGAAGCGCCTGTAAATTATCTCGCTGCAAGTAGGCGGTAACAAGGTTGTAGAGCCGGTCTTCGGCGTCGTCAGGGCTGAACTCTTCCAAGATGGCGTGCCGTTTGGTGTAGGGAATGTAGGCTGTGACCTGACGCCGCAGCGTGCGGTGGCAGATCGGCGTCAAGCGCTCTTTCAGTGTCTGGAAGGTGCGGTCCTGCGCGCCTCCGCCAAACTTCTCTTTGAAGCTCTTCAAATCACCGAACGTGTGTTCGTCGATGAAACTCACCAAGCCATACAGCTCCAAAAGCGAGTTTTGCAGCGGCGTCGCGGTGAGCAACAACTTGTTGCGCTCGGCAAGCGCTCTTTTCAGCGTATTGGCGATAACATTGGATGGCTTGTAGACGTTACGGAGCCGGTGGGCTTCGTCGATAACGACTAAATCCCAAGGGGTGGCGTGAACGTCCGCCGCCTTGTTGCGCGCGAACTGATAGGAGCAAATGACGATGCTGTCGGTGCGGTCGAAGGGATGGGAGTTCCCTGCCTTCATCTCAGCGTTGTAGGGCTTCGATTCGATGATCGTACAGGGAATGAAGAACTTCTCGTTAATTTCCTGATGCCATTGCTTACGCAAATTGGACGGCGCGATGATGAGGATGCGGCGCTTCCCCTCCGCCCATCGCTGCGAGATGACCAAGCCTGCCTCGATTGTTTTGCCGAGGCCGACTTCATCGGCCAATAGCGCGCCTTTCGATAGCGGCGATGCGAACGCAAACAGTGCCGCGTCCACCTGATGTGGATTCATATCGACCTGCGCGCCCGCGACAGCGACAGCGAGCTTCTCGTTACTGTCGGAAGAGCGCCTCCTTGTCAGATCAGATGCGATGTATTTTGAGTGATAATCGGTGATCACTTAATTTCGCCCCCCCGACAACCACCCTGTAAGGCTTGGTCGATAATTACTACATTCGATTGGATGTAACGCCCCTTTCAATGCGCAGCGGAGGGGCGGGCGTTGGTGGGCAGCCCCTTGAAGGGCGCGACCTTGATCTCCCCCTCCCGCTTCCGTGCCTGGGCGATGTCAAAGCTGTTCTGCATCCGCATCAGCGTGTCCATCGACACCCCGAACGCCTTTTCGATGCGCAGCGCCATCTCGGACGAAAGCTGCGAATGCTCGTTTAGCAGCGTCGAAAGCGTTGCGCGGGTGACGCCCAGCGCCTGCGCCGCCGCCGTCACCGAAAGACCCAGCGGCTCGATGATCTCGGACTTCACGAAGCCGCCTGGATGGGCCGGGTTCTTCATGCGGATGCCTGCAATCGCGCTCATGTCCACCTCCTAGTGGTAGTCTTCGTAATCAAGGTCGATGATCTCGATCTCTTGCCGGTCAATCCGAAATGTCATCCGCCAGTTCTTGGTGACGAACAGGCTCCACGTCCCCTTGCGGTCGCCGGTCAGCATATGCGCTTTCCAGCTCGGCACGGTGCGCAACTCCTCCTCGCGCTCCATGTCCTGAAGGAAGGAAACGATGCGACCCACCTTGGTGACGACGGCAGGCTGCAACCCGCTGGCGTCGTCATCCTCAATGAATCGCCGCAACCCCTTGTGGATCACGTTCCTGATTTTCATGGGCTCAAATACCAACAGGGCCGTTCGGCGTCAAGTGACGCCGAACGAAAGCCTAGCGATTCGACGGCCTGGAAATTGCGGTGAGTGATCAGCCAAAACCGCTGTGCGAAAGTTTCTCTGCGCTACGCTTCGATCCCCTGAGAACGTGCTTTTCATTCGAGGCGGCGCGACCAGACTGAGCGCAGGGGATCTCATCTACACTCAACCGATGGAACTGCCGCCATGCCTGACCTGGACCGTATCATCCGCCTCAAAACCGTCCTCAACCGGACCGGTCTGTCCCGGTCGACCGTTTATCGGAAGATCGCCGAAGGCACCTTCCCGCCGCAGGTCAGAATCAGCGTCAACGGCGCGGGCTGGCACGAGTCCGAACTCAACCGGTGGATTGCAAATCCGGTTGCCTATCGTGTCTCCAGCCACGCAGCGGAATGAGGTTTGACAGCACCGCTTTGTTCTCAATGATCCGCGTCACAAGATCTGCAAGCCGGGTGAGCGCGTCGGCCTTTTCCTCCTCATAAGAGTAGCGGTCGTAGACGCCCTGGACGCCGGGAATGGCGTGGCCAAGCACGCGCTCGCAAATGTCGGGACGCACTCCCGCGCGCGACATGAGCGAGCGGGCCGTGCGGCGGAGATCGTGAACCGTCCAAGCGGGAATGGCCGCATCGTTCAGCTTGGCGATATCGGCGTCGAGGGCACGCTTCATCTTGCTGAGGCCGTTGATGGCCTTCACCCCTCGTCCGGCGAACACGAGATCGCTGTCGTCGCGGCGCGGCTGCTTGTCGATGATCCGCAGCGCCAGCCGGGACAGGCGCAACGTCTGCGCATTCGACTTCTCGCGTGCCTCGCTGGGGATGCTCCAAATGCCAAAATCGTCGACGTCCTGCCACCGCATCTCCAGCACCTTTGCCCGTCGCTGCGCCGTAAGAAGGGCGATGCGCAGAAACGCGCCATAGGTGTCCGCCTCGCCCGTCACACTCCAGAACAGGCGGAGTTCGTGGTCGTCCAGCACGCGATCTCGCGCCCGCTCGCTCGCCTTGGTCCGGCGCATCCCGCGCACGATCGGCGTGGTGTAGCTTTCCTCGCGCGCCATGTACCAGTTGCAGAGCTTGGACACGAGCGCGAGCACATGATCGGCCTGCGAGGGCGCGCGCGCCTCGATGTCGTCGAGCAACCGCGCCACGTCCCCGCGCCGGATCGTCGCGAACTCGCGCTTGCCCCAGGCCGGGTAAAGATAGCGCTCGAAGAGCCGCTCGATCTCGCGGCCTGATCGCAGCCCCGTGCGGCGCACATGCTGGTCCAGAAAGCGATGCGCTACCTGCGTGAAGGTCTCGGCCCGATGCCGGCGCTCTTCGCGTTTGCGCTCGATTTCGGCACGCGGGTCGGTTCCGGCATCGATCTGCACCAACCAAGTGCGCGCGATCTCGCGGGCCATCGCCAGTTCCACCGCGCCAGTCTCAGCAATCGTCCGCCGTGTCGGGTTGATGCTGCCGGGGTAACGCGCGGTCAGCGTGAAAGACTTTCGCCCCTTGTCGTTCACCCGAACACCGAAGCCTGGAACGATTGCGTCCGCCACATCATAGCGCCTGCCTGAAGGGGCCGGTTTGAGGGCGTCGATGGCTTTTGCGGTCAGGTGTTTGCGCATATCAGTGGGTCTCGTGGGGCAACACCGGGGCAACAAAATCGCCGCGCTCGGCTGCAATTCGATGAAACCGGTTGATACTAGAAGCCCCTCAAAAGGCAAGGAAATCAGCCGTTTTCGAGACACGGAGCGAGCCGCGATGAAACCGCTTGAAACGCTAATTTCGTCGGCTTTTAATCAGCGGGTCGCTGGTTCGAGCCCAGCAGGGCTCACCATCTTACGAATGTCGCGAGTATCAGGCGAACGGGGGCCCGTTCCGCTCGTTCGTGTTCGATCACCAGGGTTCGGTGATCGCGGTGGCGAGCAACGCGGGGCGCGCGATTGCCGGGGCTGCCGCCTCAATTTGAAGCCACGGCCCCTCTGCTCAGTGCTTGCGGGCGATCGTCAGCTTGTCGGCCTTGGCGCGGTCCTTCACCGACTCCTCCGACCGGGTGAGCGCCTTGGCGATCTCGCGCACGGACTTGCCCTTGCCGGCCAGCAGGTGGAGCGTCTGGACCTCGTCGGTGCGCCAGGGCTGGCGATGGCGCTCGAACTTGTCGGTCATGGTATCACCTCCAGGATGTGCAGCGCGCCGTCCGCGCCGTGGAACGCGACGCGCTCGCCCGCCATCGCGCCGTCGAGCGCGCGGGCGAGCGGTGCGGTGAACGACACGGTGCCGTCGTCCGGGTCGGCCTCGTCGCCGCCCACGATCGTCAGCCGCCGGTCCGCGCCGGCCAGGCGGAAGCGGACGGTCGAGCCGAAGCCGGCCACGCCAGCCTCTGGCGGCGGCATGACCTCGGCGGTCGCCAGCCGGGTGGTCCAGTAACGCAGATCGCGGGCCAGCGCGTCCCGCTCCGCCTCGACGTCCGCCGCCGCGACGGCGGCGCGCAGCCGCTCGACCTCGGCCGCGATCCGATCCCGTCCGCGCTCGGTCACCCGGTTGGGACCGGGCGCGATCGGGCGTTCGAAGCGGGGCTCCCGATGCTCCTCGTCGCTCTCGCGGCGGAAGGCGACGCTCATGGCCGGGTGTTCGCAGGCTGTGTCATGGGAGCGGATGTAGGCGGCCGCGACGGCGCGCGCCATGTCGCGGCCGTCCCGGCTTCGATCACGCGCTGCCGATCAGCACCCCGGCCGCGATCACCAGCCCGCCGCCCAGCATGACCTTGGCGACGGCGGACAGCGGCGGCGTGTCCATGTAGCGCGTCTGGATCCAGGCGATCAGCCCCAGTTCCGCCACGACCACCACGGCCGCCAGGATCATCGCGGTGACGAAGTCCGGAACCAGGAACGGCAGGGTGTGGCCGATGCCGCCGGCGACCGTCATCAGGCCGCAGACGACACCGCGCAACAGGGGCCGGCCGCGCCCCGACAGCTTGCCATCGTCGGCCAGCGCCTCGGCGAAGCCCATCGAGATGCCCGCCCCCAGGCTGGCGGCCAGCCCGACCAGCAGCGCGTCGTGACTGCGGCCGGTGGCGAAGGCGGCGGCGAAGACCGGTGCCAGGGTCGAGACCGACCCGTCCATCAGGCCGACCAGTCCGGGCTGGATGATCTGCAGCACGAAGCGGCGGTGGGCCGCCTGATCCTCCTCGTCGCGCGCGTCGCCGGGCAGGCGCTCGAGGGACGCCGCCGCCGTGTCCTGGTGGGCGCGCTCGGCGGCGGCCAGATCGCCCAGCAGCTTGCGGGTCGCCGCGTCGTCCGTGCGCCGCATGGCGGTGGTGTAGAAGCGCGCGGCGTCCGCCTCCATCCGCTCCGCCTGCGCGCGGATCGCCGCGATGCCCTTGCGGGTGACGGACCCCACGCTGGCGGGCACGGGCGCGCCGCGCACTTCCCGCCGGTGAATGTAGGGGATGTGGCTGCCGAACCGCTCGACGAACAGGTCGATCAGCATCCGCCGGTGCTCGTCCTCCTCGCGCGCCATCTCGTCATACAGGCCGGCGGAGTGCGGGTAGTGTCCGCGCAGCCACGCCGCGAAATCGGCGTAGATCCGGCCATCCTCCTCCTCGTTGCTGATGGCGAGCGCCAGCACCTCGCGCTCCGTCAGCGTGTCGAACGACTGCATGGGGTCCTCCTGCCTGGGGCGATCCGGTGCCCGTGCCGACGGTGTCGTAGAGCAGCTTTTCGCCGGGCGCGACGGCCGGGCGACGGCCGGGCGACCTGATCGCCTCGAAACTACTGGAACTGCGAGGCTCTTACGCCGTTCGGATTGGGAAGATGGGAGATTGCCAATGACCGACGACCGCTCGACCCCCGCCGGCAGTGCCGAGGCGACCGCGCAATCGCTGAAGCAGGATGCGGGCGCGCTAAAGGACAAGGCCGTCGACCGGCTGGCCGGCGAGGCCGACGCGCGGAAGGGTCAGGTCGCCGACGGCATGAAGCAGGTGTCGTCCGCCCTCGACGCGGCGCGCTCCGATCTTGAGGGGTCCGACACGCCCGACTGGCTGAAGAACGGGTTGCGCAGCGTGGCCTCGTCCGTGGAGCGGCTGGCGGGCGAACTGGAGAGCAAGGATTCGTCCGAGCTGACCGCCGACCTGCGTGACTTCGCGCGGCAGCGCCCGGCCGTGTTCCTGGGCGCGTGCGCCGCCGCAGGCTTCGCGGCCGCGCGGGTCTTTACCGCCAGCGCGCCGCGCGCGGCCCGAGGCTCCGATCGCGCCACCTCGCTCCCCGGACCGTCGGCGTGAGCGCGCCCAACCCGCCCACCGACGTGTCCGTGGCGGAGCCGAACGTCGTTGACCTCCTTCGCACCCTGACCGAACAGGGTGCCCATCTGGCCACCCAGCAGGTGGCGCTTGTGAAGGCCGAGGTTCAGGAATCCGTATCGGACCTGAAGATCGGGATCACGGCGATGCTCGGCGCGGCCGTGGTCGGCATCTCCGGCCTCGGCGTCCTGCTGGTGGCGCTGGGCACTCTGCTGGGCGACGCGTTGGACAATCTCGGCCTCGGCCTGCTGATCGTCGCCGTGATCGCTCTGGTCGTCGCCTACGTCCTCTATCTGGGCGCGGCGAAGAAGATGAGCGCCGCCGAACTGACCCCGGACCGCACCCAGCGCACCCTCGAGCGCACGCCCGATGCGGCGGCCGGCAACCTGTAAGGATCTGATCTCCATGACCACCAACCAATCGCCCGAAGCCATCGAGCAGGACATCCGCGAAACGCAGAACACGATTAGCGACACGGTCGAAGCGCTGCAGGAGCGGTTCTCGCCACGATCCCTCATGAACTCGTTGATCGGGGACGAAGCCGACGGGTCGGACAAGCTGGTCGAGGCGGCGCGGACCAATCCGATTGCCATCGGCCTGATCGGCGCCGGCGCGCTGATGCTGGCGTCGGGGCGCACCGGCCGTTCGGTGAAGTCCGGCCTGTCCTCGCTCGCCGACCGGATCGGTGGAGGGTCGAACCGCGACGTGCCGGCCCGGCCGTCCGATCCGCATCACGCCAGCTATCTGGCGCATATGAACGCGGTCGAACATCGCGACGCGGAGAGCGCCGAGAGCTATCGCAGGCGGCGGGACACGGCGCGGGCGAACTACTTCATGCTGGAACAGGGGCACGAGGAGGACGAGTCCGCCTTTCGCCAGCGGCTGGACCAGGCGAGCGACACCCTGCGCCAGAAAACCAGCTCCTTCGGCGACGCCTTGAGCGAGGGTGGCCAGCATCTGAGCGATGGGGCATCGTCGGCGGCGACCTCCGCGCGCGACCTCGGTCGTCGCGCCAGCGCGGGGACCGAGCGTGCCTTCGAACAGAACCCGATGGTGGGCGGCCTGATCGCCGCCGCCGTGGGCGCGATCCTGGGTGCCGTCATTCCGGACAGCCACTTCGAGGACGAGACCCTGGGCTCGCTCGGCGATCAGGCGCGGGACGCGGCGTCCGATCTGGCCGACAAGGGTCAGGCGAAGGCGGCGCAACTGGCGGAACGCGGCAAGGAGAAGGTGGCGGCTGGCGCGCAGAGCGCCCTCGACAAGGCGGACGCCTCTCTGGACGGCGGGGCGACCCGGTCAGGCTCGGGCGTCGCGACACCGGGCAATGCGGTCGGTGCCACGCCGATTGCGAGCGGGATGCGCGGGGGTTCGGCCACCGAAGGTTCGCAGGGGTCTGGCACGATCTGATCGAAGCGGCGACGGGCGGGCCTGCGCGCCGCGCCCATCGCCGCTGCGGCGTTGCATCGACGGCTCGTTCAGTTCACACAGCTTCTTGAACAAAGAGGGAGTGCGGCGTGACGCGGGCGTATGACATTCGCAAGAAGGTGCTGGTCACGGGCGGAGCGGGCTTTGTCGGATCCCACCTGATCGACCGGCTGTTGGCAGAGGGTCACGAGGTTCTCTGCGTCGACAACCTGTTCACCGGGTCCAAGCGCAACATCGAGCATCTGTCCGGCAACCCGTGTTTCGACTTCCTGCGGCACGATGTCGGCCAGCCGTTGTTCGTCGAAGTCGACGAAATCTACAACCTCGCCTGCCCCGCCTCCCCGATCCACTATCAGCACGATCCGGTGCAGACGACCAAGACCAGTGTCCTGGGCGCCATCAACATGCTGGGCCTCGCCAAGCGCCTGGGCTGTCCCATCCTGCAGGCGTCGACCAGCGAGGTGTACGGCGATCCGCACGTCCATCCTCAGACCGAAGACTATTGGGGGCATGTGAACCCGATCGGTCCCCGCGCCTGCTATGACGAGGGCAAGCGGTGTGCCGAGACGCTGTTCTTCGACTATCACCGTCAGAACGGGGTGCGGATCAAGGTCGCCCGAATCTTCAATACCTACGGCCCGCGGATGCACCACGCCGATGGCCGGGTGGTCTCGAACTTCATCACTCAGGCGCTCGC
This sequence comes from Sphingomonadaceae bacterium, assembly GCA_965261015.1. Taxonomy (GTDB): domain Bacteria; phylum Pseudomonadota; class Alphaproteobacteria; order Sphingomonadales; family Sphingomonadaceae; genus CBDHCC01. Next base: position 820,754 of record CBDHCC010000001.1, on the reverse strand, counting down.
GGACGAGCCGATCACATTGTACGGCACGGGCGAGCAGACGCGGTCCTTTTGCTATGTCGACGACCTGGTCGACGGGTTCCTTAAGCTGATGGCGACGCCCGACACCGTGACGGGGCCGATCAACCTGGGCAATCCGGACGAATTCACCATCCGGGAGCTCGCCGAGCGCGTGATCGCGGCCACCGGGTCCAAGAGCGTGCTGGAGCACCGGCCGCTGCCGCAGGACGACCCGCGCCAGCGTCGACCCGACATCGCGCAGGCCCGTCGCCTGCTCGACTGGACCCCCAAGGTGCCGCTGTCGGACGGACTGGCGCGCACCATCTCCTATTTCGACGAACGGGTCGGCGACCGGCTGGCCGCCTGACCGATCCGTTAATCGCGCCTTAGCGCGCGACCGTCTAGGGTCCGCTCGTCGTCGTCGGGACGGCGGCTTGTCGATGGTGCGGACGTTGGAACAGACGAACAGCAATCCCTCGGTCTGCATCCTCGGACTGGGCTATATCGGCCTGCCGACCGCCGCCGTCGTCGCGCGCGCGGGCCTGGCCGTGTGGGGTGTCGACACCTTGTCGCGCGTGGTGGACACCGTGAACGGCGGGCGTATCCACATCGAGGAGACGGGGCTGGAGGAGCTGGTGCGCGACATGGTCGCCGCCGGGCGGATCACCGCAGCGCTGGCACCCCGGCCCGCCGACATCTTCGTGATCGCGGTGCCCACCCCGTCCGACGACGCGCACCGGCCCGACCTGTCCTTCGTGCTGTCCGCCGCGCGCGCGATCGCGCCGGTGCTCGTGGCCGGCAACCTGGTGATCCTGGAGTCCACCTGCCCGATCGGCACCACCGAACAGGTCCGCGACCTGCTGGCGCGGCTGCGGCCGGACCTGGCGATGCCGGGGCTGTCCGATCGGGCGGACTGCCACGTCGCCTATTGTCCGGAGCGCGTGCTGCCGGGCCGGGTGCTGCAGGAACTGGTCGCCAATGCGCGCTCCGTGGGCGGCATCGACCGCGCCAGTTCCGAGGCGGCCCAGGCGTTCTATCGCCGCTTCGTGGACGGCGAATGCGTGCTCACCACCGCGCGCACGGCGGAAATGGTCAAACTGATGGAGAATGCCAGCCGCGATGTCGGCATCGCCTTCGCCAACGAGCTGTCGCTGGTGGCCGAGCGGGTGGGCGTGGACGTGTGGGAGGCGATCGCGCTGGCCAATCGCCACCCGCGCGTCAACATCCTGAAGCCCGGGCCGGGCGTCGGCGGCCACTGCATCGCGGTCGATCCGTGGTTCCTGGTGGCGGCCGCCCCCGACCTCACCCCGCTGATCCGCACCGCGCGCGGCGTCAACGATGGCAAGGCCGATCATGTGCTGGCCCAGGCGGTGGCGCTTCTGGAGGCGCACCCGGACACGCGGATGGCCTGCCTTGGCCTCACCTTCAAACCCGACGTCGACGACCTGCGGGAGAGCCCAGCCCTGCGGATCGCCACGACGCTCGCCGAGCGCTTCGGGGACCGCATCGTGCTCGTCGACCCCCACGTCTCCGCCCTGCCCCCCGGCCTGGCGCTCACCGGAGCGACGCTGATGGACCTCGACGTCGCGCAGCAGGCGTGCGCGCTGGGCCTGATGCTGGTCGACCATGCCGAGTTCCGGTCGGACGCGCCGCCGCCGTTCGTGGCCAGCTACGATTGCCGCGGCGTGTGGCGCGCGGCCGCCGCCGAGCCCACCGGCGTGCCGGCGGACGCGCTGCGAGCGGCCTGAGCATACCACTTTTCCAAACGCCGCCTATGCGTTAGGTGCCGGGGACCGGACCCTCAAGGACCTTCGCGCGCATGACCATCACCCCCGTCATCCTGTCCGGTGGCTCGGGAACCCGGTTGTGGCCCGTGTCGACGGAGGAACGCCCCAAGCAGTTCCTGAACCTGATCGGCGGCAGTTCGCTGCTTCAACAGAGCCTCGCCCGGGTGGCCGACCGCCGCGCCTTCGGACCGCCGATCGTGGTCGGGTCCGCCCGCCATCGGGACCTGCTTCTGGAGCAGCTGGCGAAGGCCGACATCGCGGACGCCCGCGTCGTGCTGGAACCTGTCGCCCGCAACACGGCCGCCGCGATCGGTCTGGCCGCGCGCCTCGCGCCCTCCCCGGACACACTTTTGCTGGTGATGCCGTCCGACCACGCGATCGAGGACATCGGCGCCTTCCATCGCGCCATCGAACTGGCCACCGGAGCGGCCGAGGCCGGCCAACTGATCACCTTCGGTATCGAGCCGACGGGACCGGAAACGGGCTATGGCTACATCGCGGTGGACGAGGCGGAGCGGGCGGTGCGACCCGTGCGGGGCTTCGTGGAAAAGCCGGACCGGGCGCGCGCCGAGACGATGTTGGCGCGGGGCCACCATTATTGGAACGCGGGGATCTTCCTGTTCCGCGCCGACGCGATCCTGGACGCGCTCCGCGCGCACGAGCCTGCCGTCGCTCGCGCGGTGGAGGCGGCGGTCGGATGTTCAGACGGTCCCCTTGTCGAGCCCGACCGGCAGGCGATGGACGACTGCCCATCGGTGTCGATCGATGTGGGGGTGATGGAGCGGTCGGACCGCGTCGGCTGCGTGCCCGTGTCGATGGGCTGGTCGGACGTGGGCAGCTGGGACAGCTTGGGAGAGCTGATGGACGGCCGGGGCCACACCGATCCGGGCGTCCTGTTGCTGGACGCGCCGGGATCGCGCGCCCATTCCGACGGCCGATCCGTGACCATCAGCGGCGTGGCGAACGTGATCGTGATCGCCACGGCCGATGACGTCCTGGTGATCCCGCGCGGCGAGTCTCAGCGGGTCAAGGACGTGGTGCAAGCGCGCAAGTCATAGACCGCGCGCCGGACGAGTCCGACCGACGAGGGCGCGGGCCGCCGCGTCGATCCAGCCCGCCGCCGACTGAGCGCCGAACGCAAAAAAAGGGCCCGGTCGAAACCGAGCCCTTCCTTGCACGATCGTGCCGAACAACCGTTACGGGCTGACGGGGTTGTCACCGTCCTCATCGGCGGCGATCACGATGCCGACGATGATCAGCGCAGCCGCCAGGATGGCGATGATCACGCCCGACCCACGACCGCGAAGCTCGCTGTCATTGACCGAAGCCGGAGCGGCGCGCGCCGCGACGGTGGCCGGAACCGGGGTGGCGGCGGTGGCCGCGATGGGAGCGAGCGCGACGGAAGCCGTGCCAGCCGCGATCATCATCTTCTTGATGACGTTCATAGGGTATCTCCAGTACTGTTCATTCAAATGGTCGTCACATGCCCCGCCGACGATCGACGTCACTCGCGCAACGCGGCACGACCTACGCGGTCCCTAACAGAACCTCGCAAGATCGCAACCCAGTAACGGACCAACCGTACGAAATGGTCCGTCGATCGTACCTCGCCGTACTTTGTTGCATTTCTGCAACAACATAAAGCGATCGTCAAGCTCTCGCGGCGGCCAGCAAGTGCCGCACGATGCGGGCCGCGGCGTGGCCGTCGCCATAGGGGTTGATGGCTCGCGCCATCGCCGCGTGGTGCGCCGGGTCGTCGAGCAGCCGGGTCGCGGCCTCGAACAGGGCCGCCTCCGACGTGCCCACCAGACGCACCGTTCCCGCCGCCACAGCCTCCGGCCGTTCCGTGGTGTCCCGCGTGACCAGAACCGGCACGCCGAGCGCTGGCGCCTCTTCCTGCACCCCACCGGAGTCGGTCACGATCAGATGGGCGCGATCCAGCAGCGCGACGAAGGGGAGGTAGTCGAGCGGCTCGACCAGCGTCACGTCGGGACAGTCGCCCAGCACCGCCCGCGCCGTCGCGCGGACCACGGGGTTCGGGTGCACGGGATAGACCACCTGCACGTCGCCGCGCCGCGCCAGCGCCGCCAGGGCGCGACAGGTGCGTTCCAGACCGCCGGCTTGGTTCTCGCGCCGGTGTCCCGTCACCAGGATCAGCCGCTTGGCGGGGTCGATCGGCGGCAGCGTCCGCCGCTCGTCGGGACCGATCCGGGCGCGCGCCAGCATCAGGGCGTCGATCACGGTGTTGCCGGTCACCAGGATGCGGTCGTCGCCGATACCCTCGGCCAGCAGGTTGCGACGCGCCTGTTCGGTGGGTGCGAAGTGGGTGGCCGCCAGCCGCCCCGTCAGCTGACGATTCGCTTCTTCGGGCCAGGGCGAGGACAGGTCGCCCGTCCGCAGCCCCGCCTCGACATGGCCGACCGGCAGGCCCGCGTAGAAGGAGGCGAGCGCCGCGGCGAAGGAGGTGGTGGTGTCGCCGTGGACCAGCACGATGTCGGGACGCAGCCGCTCGAACACCTCGGGCAATCGCTCCAGCACGCCGCTCGTGATGTGGGTCAGGTTCTGGCCTTCGCGCATCAGCGCCAGATCCGCGTCCGGCCGGATGCCGAAGGTCTCGTTCACCCGATCCAGCAACTCGCGGTGCTGGCCGGTGGTGCAGACCAGGGAGGTGGTGTCCGGCTCGGCCGCCAGCGCGAGCACGACCGGCGCCATCTTCACGGCCTCGGGACGGGTGCCGTAGATCGACAGGACGCGCAGGGTCACCGCCGGTCGACGCCGTTCGGGATCAGATGCCCTTGAACCATCGCAGCAAGCGGCCGCGCACGCCTTCGTCGCTGTTGGTCAGATTGTCGCGCAGGCGACCCGCCGGTGTGACCGGGCCATCCTTGGCCGCCGCCCCGCCCTTGATCATCGAGCCTTCCTCGAACTGCAGGCCGGCCAGGGGGTAATCGATCCAGCGGATATAGGCCGCCAGCGTCTTGTCGTCGACGGACAGGATCACGCGATCGCCGCGATCCAGCGGCACTTCCGCGAAGATGAGGGCGCCGCCGGCCGAAATGTCGCGCACCCAGCAGGCGTTCGCCAGCGCGCCCTTCTTGATCGTGCCGGTGATGTAGGTGGGGCGCCGGGAGTCGCGGCGACAGTCGACCGTCTCGTGCTTCATCGCCTTTAATCCCACGCCCCGGTTGCGGTGAGAACGGGGTGCACCCGAAGCTTGAAGAGTCCGTTAACCGCCACTGGTCAGCACGCCGCACGCCACGCGCTCGCCACTGTCGCCGCCCGGATCGGTCCGCTCGTCATCGCGTCCGGAATGGACCATCACGGCCGCCCCGTCGGCGTCCAGCAGCCGCTCCAGGTCCGCGTCGCCCATCGGCAGGGCCAGCCGGGCGTTCACCCGCCCGCCCGAATCGACCGCGACGTTGCCCAGATCGCCGGCGTGCGGCCCCTGCGGGTTCAGTCGGCCGTGCTGCGCCCCGGTGGGGTTCCAATGACCGCCCGCCGACGTGAAGCCCGGCGGATCGCAGAGGCCGGTCTCGTGCAGGTGGACGCCGTGCAGACCCGGCGTCAGGCCGCTCAGCCGGACCACCAGCGTGGCGGTTCCCGCGCCGCGCTCCAGCGTCGCCATCCCGCGCGGCGCGCCGTCTGATCCGGCCAGCGCCGCGCTGGCGAAGGGAGTCCCCTCTCCCGTCATCGTCGCGCAGGCGGCAAGGGCCAGGGTGGCGGCGGCGATCCCGATCGCCCGTGTTCCGATGTGCACCATAACTCCGCTCCCTTGCTCGTCCGCGCTCTTGCGGCCCTTGTCGATCGTCCCGATTTCAGTTCGGGTTAAGGTCCTTTTGGGCCAGGAACACGGTGGCCGCAACGCCGCACCCTCTTCCCTCTCGACGGACCGTCCATGCTCGCCCGCCTGCTCCGCCGTTCCCGCGCGCCCGTGGCGTTCGCCCCGCCGGGCGAGCGCATCTACGCCATCGGCGACGTCCACGGGTGCCTGACCCTGCTCGACGCGCTGCTGGCGCGGATCGCGGACGATCACGCCGCGCGGCCGCGGGCCGAGGGCCGGCTGGTGTTCCTGGGCGACCTGATCGATCGCGGGCCGGACAGCGCCGGCGTGATCGCGCGCGTTCGCCAGTTGCAGGCGCAGGGCACCTGGCGCATCGACGCGCTGATGGGCAATCACGAGGAATCCTTTGTCCGCGCGCTCGACGGGCAGCCGGGAGCGTTGCGCTTTTTCCTGAAGATCGGGGGGCGCGAGACGCTCTACAGCTACGGGCTGTCCCCGGACGAATACCCCCGGCTCGCCTATGAGGAGGTGCGCCACTGGATGCACGCCCATGTCCCGGCCAGCGATCGGGAATGGATGCGCGGTTTGTCGGAACAGGTGCGCGCGGGCGACTACCTGTTCGTGCACGCCGGCATCCGCCCCGACGTGCCGTTCGAGGAGCAGGAGGGACAGGACCTGCGCTGGATCCGGTCCGAGTTCCTGGAATACGCCGCGGACCACGGGGCGGTCGTGGTCCACGGCCACACCATCACGCCGCATCTGGACGAGCGATCCAACCGCATCGGTGTCGACACAGGGGCCTATTCGTCCGGCGTTCTGACGGCGTTGGCGATGGAGGGAGACACGCGCTGGACCCTGCAGGAGCGGACGTGACCGCCGCCGCTCGCCCCCGGTTGCTCGCGGTCGCGGCCGGCTGGGGACGGGCGGACGCCGAACGCCGCCACCGCGCGTCCCTGCTGACCGCGCTCAACGCCGAAGGCCTGTCGGCGGACCTGCTGGTGTTGGGCGACGACCCGTTCGACAGCGCGGAGCTGGGCAATTGGGCGGGCATCACGGGTCAGATGGCCAAGCTGGAGGACCCGCATTCGCTGGTCGCCCAGACGGCCGCGATGCGCGCCGTGCTGGCTCGGCGGCCCGCCGATTTCGTGTGGGGGCTGGACGAGGCCGGCAATCAGGCCAGCCGCGTGGCGCAGGCGCTGGATCGGTCGGTCACCCGGCTGGTCACCGCGCAACCCCGATCCTCGGCGGGACGAGGGCTGCGCGCAAGGGTCGCCTCCCTGATGGCGCGCGACCCGAACCTGACGATCAGTCGCACCGGTGCCCTGGTCGCGCGCGACACGCTCGACTTGCCGCCGGGCGTGGACGTGCGCCAGCTGCGCCGCCACAGTCCGGACTCGCTGGCCCGCCTCGCCCGTCGCCAAGCCGGGCTGGAGCCGGCGAGCGCCCTGTTCGCCGCGGTCGCGGAAACGGACGGGGGCCGTGAGCGGCTGCGCGGGATCGACGCGGCGATGCGCGCTGCGGGCGAGCACCCTCGCTGGCTGTGGCTCGGCCTGGGCGCGGCACCGCCGGAACTGGACGTCGTGGAGCCGTCGGACGTGGCGGTCGGCGGCGACCTGCCGCTGCTGTCCGTCTGCCGCGCGGCCGTGCTGCCGGACGCCGGCGGGCTGTCGCGGCTGGTCGCGCGGGAAAGCGCCACGCTGGGCCGCCCGGCCTTCGTCGCTCCGGACAGCCGCGACCGGGACGACGCGGTCGGCGTCTTCGCGCTGGCGGCGGGCGGAGAGGCCGCGGATCAGATCGCGGCGGTGACGGACGATCCGGCCCGCGAGGCGGCGGCCCGCGCCCGGGGTGCGGGCGAATGGTCGGTCGCCGCGGAGGCGAAGCGGCTGTCCGACGTGGTGCTACGCCGGGGCTGACCCACGCCGCCGACGGTCGAGGCGGCGCAGGTCCGGATGCGACGCTCCGGCCGTCCCGGCGGCGCGATCACACGCGCTGAGCGACGGTCCGCAACGTCGTGTCGCGTTCCAACACGCTGGTCACGAGCAGGCGGGCACGCGCTCGGACGCGAGTGGGCGAGACGGGCTCGAGCGATCATCTCCGAAGATACGGCCACGCCCTTTTCCAGGAGCGAGGCGCGATCGTGCGACATCGCTCAGCACGACACCGGTGACCCACCCATTCGGCGAGTCCGGTTGCGCGCTGGGACAGGTGTGTCCGGTCGCGTCACTCATCCGCGCCAGGTACACGGCAATGACTGTCCCGCGCCAGACAGCATTTGCCATGTCCGCGTCCCGAACGCAGACTTCGCCTGGCGTTGCGGCCCTCTCGACAGGAAACCGCCGGCCCTACTCGTCTGGCGAAGGTCGCCCGATGGCGTGGTACTGGAACCCCGCCGATCCGGCCGCGTCGCGGTCGTAGATGTTGCGCAGGTCGAACAGCGCGTCGCCGGCCATTCGGCCACGCAGCCGCTTCAGGTCCAGCGCGCGGTAGGCGTCCCACTCCGTCACGATCACGCAGGCGTGCGCCCCGCTCGCGGCCTCGTAGGGGTCGGGAGCGAACACCACGTCCGGCATCAGCGCCCGCGCCGCCTCCATCCCCTCCGGATCGTGCGCGCGAACGGTCGCGCCCGCGTCGGTCAGCGCCTGGACGATCGCCAGCGACGGCGCGTCGCGCATGTCGTCGGTGTTCGGCTTGAAGGTGAGGCCCAGCAGGGCGACGGTGGCGCCCCGTCCGCCGTCCGGCAGGCCCGCGAGCACGCGACGTCCCATGGCCCGCTTGCGCGATTCGTTCACCCGGACGACCGCCTCCACGATCCGCATGGGCGTGGCCGCGTCTTCCGCCGTCTTGAGGAGCGCCAGCGTATCCTTGGGAAAGCACGATCCGCCATAGCCGGGACCGGCGTGAAGGAACTTCGGCCCGATCCGGTTGTCCAGGCCGATCCCGCGCGCGACGTCCTGAACGTTCGCGCCGACCGCCTCGCACAGATCGGCGACCTCGTTGATGAAGGTGATCTTCGTCGCCAGAAAGGCGTTCGCGGCGTATTTGGTCAGTTCGGCGGTGCGCCGATCCGTGAAGACGATCGGCGACCGGTTGAGGAACAGCGGGCGATAGACTTCCGTCAGCACGGCGCGACCGTGCTCGTCATTCGCGCCGATGACGATCCGGTCGGGCCGCTTGAAGTCGCCGATCGCCGCCCCTTCGCGCAGGAATTCGGGATTGGAGACCACCGACACCGCCCGTCCGGGCCGTCCGTCCAGCAGGATGGCCTCCACCCGGTCGCCGGTGCCGACCGGAACCGTGGACTTCGTGACCACGACCGCGCCGTCGTCCATCCCCGCCGCGATCTCTTTCGCGGCGCCCAGCACATAGGTCAGGTCGGCGTGACCGTCGCCCCGCCGCGACGGAGTTCCGACCGCGATGAAGATCGCCGCGGCACCGGCGAGCGCGGCGGAGAGGTCGGTGGTGAACGACAGGCGACCGGCGGCCACGTTCGACGCGACCAGCGCGTCCAGGCCGGGTTCGTAGATCGGCATCCGACCCTCTTCCAGCGACCGGATCTTGTCGGCGGCCTTGTCGACGCACACGACCTCGTGACCGAAATCGGCCAGGCACGCACCGGACACCAGACCGACATAGCCGGACCCGATCATCGCGATTTTCATCAGTCAAACCTCTCTCGCGCCGGCCAGCACCGCCGACGCCCTATCGCCGAACACGCTGTCGTTCGGCACAAAAAAAGAAGCCGGGGCGAACCCCGGCTTCTCCTTTCCACACGCTTGATCCGAAGATCGAAGCTTACATGCCCGAACCCGGACCGTAGGTGATCTCCACCCGGCGGTTCTGCGGCTCCCGCACGCCGTCGGCGGTCGGCACACGCGGCTGGCTCTCGCCAAACGCCTCGGACGTGATGACGCCCGAAGGAATCCCACGGCCGGTCATGTACGACTGAACCGACGCGTTGCGGCGCTGGGACAGAGCGAGGTTGTAACGGACGGACGCCGAGCGATCGGTGTGACCGGCCAGCATGACCCGCGCGTTGCCGCAATCGCGGTAAGACGCGATCGCGTTGTCCAGAACGGACGCGGCGGCCGGGGTGATGTCCGACTTGTCGAGTTCGAAGAACACGATGTACGGCCCGGTGTTGCACTGCGCCACAGGCGGCACATAGGGCGCCGGGGGCGGCGGCGCGACATAGGGCGGCGGTGCCGGCGGGATGACCTCAGCAACAGGCTCCGGCGTGCCGAAGTTGAAGATGAAGCTGCCCAGCAGCGAGTGGCTGCGCCAGCGCGTGTCGATCCGCTGTCCGGAAGCACCGGTCAGGCGAACATCGTCCTGGGTCAGGAAGCGATATTTCAGGCCCGCATCGATGTTTCTGGTGAGCGGAGCGCGAACGCCCGCCAGGCCCTGATAGGCGAAGTCGGTGTCGCTGTCGTTCAGGAACGGACCGTCGGAACGGTCGATGCTGTACTTCGCCTTGGTGCGGGAAACGCCCACGCCGCCGCCGACAAAACCGTTGATGCCGTCGTCGCTGCCGAAGTCGAGCAGCGCGTTGACCATGAACGACAGGTTCGAAGTGCGCCCACGGACGCCATCGTAATTGCCACCCGGATAAGGCGCGCCGACGCGAGCGAAACCCTGGGGCGCGGAGAACTCGTCGGGATCGGCCGAGCGGTAACCGCCCTCCGCTTCCAGACGGAACACGCCGAAGTCGTATCCGACGATGCCGTCGAAGTCGTAGCCGTATTTGTGGTCCACGCTCCCGTCGAACGTGGCGGTGTCGAGGTCCGAGTCCTCAACAATCATGGCGCCGCCTTCGGCGCCGACGTAAAAGGCCCCGTCGCGCGCCAGCGCCGGGCTCGCGAGAGCCGACGTAGCGAGCGCCACGGCAATGGCTGTCTTGCGCATACTGATCCCCTTTCCTTCAATGGGCTTGGATGCCGACGAACCCCCTACGCCCGGGTCGGTTGCGTCGCAAGCGGACATTTGGCCCAACCTGTTGCAAGAAGGCCGCACTGTTCAACCAACCAGCCCCTGCGCGCGCAAGGTGGTCAACAAGGCCGCGATCGCGGCGCGCGCCTGGTCGTCCACCGTCGCGCCGCCCGCCGGATCGGCCACCGCCGCGCCGCCGCCCAGCGCGCGGCCGGCCAACAGGAGGGAGTCGAGCGCCAGCGCCCCCTCCTCCCATCCGTCGCCCACCCGACGGACCGGCGCCCCGTCCGACGCGCGCGGCAGGGTGAAGCCCTGCGGCGGCGTGACGAAGCGCCAGCCCGCCGGGGACGCGATCGCCAGCCGCCCCGCCTCTCCGGCCCATTCCTCCCGTGGGTCCGCGCCCACGCGCCACACGCTGCCCGCCGGGGCGTCCGCGGGCGGCCGGTCGAGCGGGCCGCCGGCGAGGACACCGCCCGCCAGCGCGTCGATCCGCAACAGCGCCTCGTTGTGGGTCCATTCCTTCTGCGCCTGGGCGGCGTGCAGCAGCGGCAGGCCGAGCCGCGGGGTGGTGTCGTCGGCGATCGTGTCGGACATGTCAGTCTCCTAAGTGAATGGCCGCGGCGGAGCGGCCGTGGGTGCCGATCTGGCGAACGGCGAAGGTGACGGGACCGCCGGGCCAGGCCTGTCGGTCCACCGCGGCGACCCGCAGACGGGGTTCGGCGACGGGGACCACGCGGCCACCCGGCAAGGCGACCTCATAATGTTCGCGCTCTTCGCCCAGGGGCGCGTCAATCCGGTCCAGCCAGGCCCATCCCGCGCGGGAGCGACGGATCCAGCCGAGCATCAGGGCGCCGTCCGCCTGCTCGCGCGCGAACAGGTGGACCGGGGACAGCGGCGGGGCGCCGCCGGGCGGCACGGTCGCGCTCGCCTGCGCCACGGGCGCGTCCTCGCCGGCGGGGATCGCCGACAGGCGAACCGCGCCGACCGCCGCGGCCGGCAGGGGCTGGAGCGTCGCGGGGTCGAGCAGGACACAGCGATCGCCCGCCCGCGCCGGCGGGGCGCCGTCCGTGCCCCGCCGCCCGCGCAACAATCCGCTCAGTTCCCACCGACCTTCACCCAGCGGCCGGGCGCGCGCCCACTGCACGATCTCGTCGCCCAGCAAGGCCGCGTTCGCCCCGGCCGACAGCCGGTCTTCGTCCGCGTCCATCGGTTCGGCGTCGGCGGGCAGCGTCACGACCACGCGACTCGCCCGGTCGAACACGCACTCGCCGGCGGGTCGCGGCGGCACCTCCACCACGCCCATCGCGGCGGCGGGCGCGCTGGGGCCGAGTTCCTCGACCCCGGCGGCGCTCTCCAGCACCAGCGGCAAGGGCCGATCGCTTCCGTCCTCCCGGCCCAGCGCCACATAGGTCCGGCCGCCGTCGGCCAGATAGGGCAGGTCGAGCACCGCCAGGCGCGACGGACCCGCGCGCCGGGGCGTGGGCGCGGCCAGCGCCCGGCCGCCGTCGGCGGGTCCGATCGCGGCACGCGCCGCGACCGCCGGCTCCAGCTCCAGCGTCACGACCATGCGTTCGAGCAGCCAGTCGACCACGCGCCAGAGACCCGGCACGTCGGGCACGCGCACGACCTGTCCCGGCGACACATCCAGTCCGCGCGCGAGCGGCAGGCGGACCTGGGCGCGGCGCGACGATCCCAGCGCCCGGTCCAGCCGCGCGGTCGCCAGCGCCTTGGCCTGCGGCGCTTCGAGCACGAGCGGCAGCGTGCGCTCCTCGGGGCGGGCGTCCGCTCCGCCGACCGCCGCGCGCTGCCGACCGGGTTGATAGTCGCGCGCGGGTTCCGCGAAGTCGAACGCCACGCTGGTCGCCGCCGGTCGGTCGGACAGGACCGCGAGCGCCGGCCGCTCCTGGTCCGGCCCGGCCGCGCCCAGATCGGTCAGGGTGGCGGTCGCGCTCGTCGCGGCCTCGTCGCGCCGCAGGATCGTGCGCCCGTCCTCCGGGACGGCCACCAGCGACAGCGGCTCGACCAGGCTGGCCAGCGCGTCGCGACGACTGCCGCCGGCGAAGGCCGCGCCGGCCGCGTCGAGGCCCGATCCATCCGCGCCCACCACCCCGTCCGACAGCCGATCCGCCAAGGAGGCAAGCGACAGGGGGCCGTCGTCGTCGAAGACCTCAAAGGACAAGAGGGGCACGCGGTTGCCGAAGCTTTCCAGCGCCAGTCCCTCGAACACGACATAGGCCGTGCCGCGATGGGCGGGCGTGCGCCCCCGCCCCTCCTCCGCCTCCATCAGCGAATCGGGTTGCTGGTCCTCGTCGCCGGGGTGCAGGCGCATCCGGCCATCGACCGCGAGCGTGCCGTCGGCGTGGGTCAAGAGAGCGCCGTCGGCCCACACCCGCCCGATCCGGCGGACCGCGCGCGCGGACAGCGCCACGGCGAAGTCGGCGGAATAGCGATAGCTGGTCTGCTTGGGCTGCCCCTTGGCCCCGGTGGTCGAGCGGCGTTCGGTGAGATCGGTGGCCCAGATCACGGTGCCCGCCACCCGGTTCACGCCGAACAGCAGCGGCAGGGCGACGCCGTAGCGGGACGACTGGACCGCCAGGCTGTCGAGCCGCGGTCCCTCCCGCGTCGGCGCGAACAGCGCGCCGTCGACCGACTGCCCGATCAGCGCGCCGAGCGCGCCGCCGAGCGGTCCGCCGATCGCGGTGCCGACGGAGGTGAGGACGAGAGTGGCCATCGGAGTGCTCCCGAAAGGGCGAGGGTTGGTGAAGGGGTCGTGGGCGGTTCAGGACGGCGGAGGTCGGATCCACCACGCCAGGACCGGCCAGGGCACCGGGCCGCGCCGCTCCACCACCCGCCGCCGACCGGCGTCGGCGTGGACGAAGCCGTCGGGGGTTCGCACGACCAGGTGGAGCTGCGCCGGGCCGCTCTCCACGAGCGCCAGCGCTCCGGGCGCGGGGTGGCCCCGGACGAGGCCCGCCGAGTCGATCCGCGCCAGCACCCGCTCCGCCGGGGTGCCGCGCAACCAATAGCCGGTCGGCAGGTCGTCCACCGCCATCGCCAGCCCCGCCAGGCCCACGCAGTCCAGGCCGGTGGCCGGGTCGCGCCCGTGTGGCCGGAACCGCGCGCCCACCAGCGCCCGGGCACGGGCGACCGCCGCGGCCTCCTCTCCGCGGGTCACGCGCGCGGAGTCCGCAGCAGCAGGTCGTTGCCGGGCAGATGGGGTTCGCCGCGAAAGTTCTCCGCATTGGCGAACCGCGCCGCGCAGGTCGCGAGCGTCTTGTCGCAGCCCTCCCGCAGCCGCACCCGCAGCGGGGCGACCAGCGGACGCGGCGGCGGCAGGCGCAGGGCGACGCGGCCCGGCGTCGCGGTGCCCAGCGCCAGCCGCAGCCCGGCCAACGGCCCGTCCAGCGGCACGCACTCGCCCCCGGCCCAGCGCTCCTCGTCCCCCTCCGCCAAGGCCAGGCCCGCGTCGTCGGCGGCGCTGACAATGCCGATCGCCAGGATGCGCGCGGGGTCCACCCGACAGCGCCGATCGCCCAAGGTGGCGCGGCATTCGGGCGAGGTCCGCTGGCACAGCGGTTCGGCCAGCCGGGCCAGCGGCCCGTCCAGGCCCACGGAAAAACGGCGGCCCCGCCGCTCCACCTCTCCCAGCGTGCCACGGATCAGGGTGGCGACGATCCGTGCCGACTCCCAGTCGACGGCGTGCAGCGCCAAGGCCGCGCCCGTCCAGCGGCCGAGGTCCAGGTCCTGTTCGCCGATCGCCCGGTGCGAGAGCGCACCGGCCAGATCAACCGTGTCCCCTTCCAGGCGCAACGACCGCTGCACCGCCGAGGGCGTCATTCCGGGCGAGGCGAGGCACTCCACGCCGTCCACCGACAGCGCCCGGTCGTGCGAGGTCAGGCCGAGCGTCACGCCGTCGCGGCGGCGGAGCACGAAGGCGAAGGCGAGCGTGGTCAGCACCGGCGCTACTCCCACACCTCGACCAGCGGCACGGACGCGACCTCGCCCGCCAGCACCGTGGCGCGCGCGACCGACAGCCGGTCGGAGGCGAAGCGGACGGGCACGTCAAAGGCGAAGCCGGCCGTCACCGCCACACCCGCTGGCGGGGCGGTTTCGAACAGCAGCTCGCCGCCGGACTCCAGCGTCCAGCCGGCGATCGGCACGCCGTCCAGGGCGACCCGCACCGACCCGGCGACCGGCCGGGTGATCCGCCGTTCCGCGCCGTCGCCATAGTCCTTCACCAGGGCAAAGCGCGTCCGTGCGCCGTCGCCCGTGCCCAGCCGCTGGTCGGTCGCGGCGATCGGCCGCCCGGGGGTCGGGGCGGAGGTCGCGTCGAAGGGATCGGCGAAGCGAAAGGCGCGGGCCGGCCCCCGGCGCGCCCGGAAAAAGGCGGTGAGCGCCGCGATGTCGTCTTCGCTCCGCACACCCGGACCGACGTCGAAGCGCAGGCGGGCGCCCGCCCAGTCGGCGTTCCTCGCCTCGTGGCCGGACCCGGTGGTGACCACGCTGACCGCGTGTTCGGTCTCCACCGTGGCGTGCTGGCCGATCGCGATCGGCAGCCGGGTGTCGTCGAACTCCTGCACGGGATCCTCCCCATCGTGAATGTCGAAATGGACGAAGCCGTCGCGCGCCACCTGGGGCAGCGCCCAGACGAAGCGGGCGGCGGCGTGCGGCCGCGCGGCCTCCTGCGCGCGTTCGATCCGCGGCCAGTGCACGGCGGCGTCGGCGGCCTGGAGCACGAAGCCGGACAGATAGTGCGTGCGCTCCGGCGGATAGCCCAGGCGCGCGGCCATCGCAGCCAGGCCGGCGCGGGTGCGATCGGGCCGGTCCTCCGTCACCCAGTCGTAATCCTCCAGCTGCAGGACGTCGTAGGCGGGCGTGGCCCAGCCCACCGGCACGTTGGCCCGCTTGGCCTCCGGCGTGTCGGCGTCCAGCACCGTCGGCAGATAGACGAGCAGCAGCAGCTGCGCCGGGGCGACCCCGGCCCGGGCGGCTTCGTCCCGCACCGCGGCCGCGACGCGCGCCGTCGCGCTCGCCAGAATCGCCCCCAGCGCGTCCAGCTTGCCCAGCGCCTCCTCCGACAGTGGCGCGCGCAGGTCGGAGGGCGCGTCCGGCACAAGGGCCGCCGCCGCGGCGTCGTGGGCGTGCAATCGCCCGTCGCGCACCCACCACCAGGGTTCGCCCACCTGGAACCGCACCGGCTGGTCCGCCGCGATCGCCAGCCGGGCAAAGGCGCGCGCCGCCGCCTCCAGCCACCCGACCGCGTCCGCATTCGCGGGCGAAAGGAGCGTGGAGGGCGGCACCCAGCCGGTCAGCGCCGGTCGACCGGCGTCGTCCCGCTGCTTCCAGCCCTCTGGGCAGTACGCGTCGAACAGTTCGAAGGAGAGCGACAGGATCACGTCGTAACCCAGCGACTTCGCCCGCCCCAGATAGTCGGCGTGCCAGGCGCGCGCGGGATCGCACAGCACCGGCCCAGTTTCCATTGGCCCGGACCCGACCGGCAGAGCCATAAAATGGCTCATGCCCACATAGTGCAGCAGCTCGCGCCGGTAGCCCAGGTGGAGCGCGGCGCGCAGCAGTCGGGCCGGCGTCTGGTTGAAGCTGTCGTCATAGGCGGTGGCGAGGCGCAGGTCGTGGGGCGGGACCAGCGCGTCGCCCACCGTCAGCATCGAACCCGAACCCGTGCACGCGATCGCCGACATCTCGGCCCAGCCGGTGTCGTGCGCGCCGTCGGAAGTCAGCGACACGAACATCCGCTCGATCGCGTGCGGCCACACCCGCTCCGCCTCCGCCGGCAGCAGGAAGCCGCCGTCCAGCCGGTCGAAGTCGAGCGTCACGACGGCGTCCGTCGGGTCGCCGACGGCGTAGTTCCACAGACGCACGTACCAGGCCCGCCGTTGTCCGTCCGCGTCCGACCCCTCGATCGTCAGCACCGGCCCGTTCAGCACGTCGAGCGCGCGGCAGCCGGACGAACGCCAGCGAAAGCGGAGGCGCGTGCGGGCGTAGTCGGCGCGATCCTGATAGGCGATGAGCGGCGGCGACAGCCGGTCGCGGCTCTCCCAGATCAGTCCGACCAGCGCGTCCGATCCGTGCCAGGCCAGGTCGACGCGCAAGCCGTCATGGGCGGTGGTGACGACGCTCGCCATCGCCGGGCGCGGGAAGTTCACCGTCCAGAAGCGCGGGTCGAAGCGACGGACGAAGTCCTCGTCGCGGCTGTCGCGTGAGGTGACGAGGGCGTGGGGCATGGGGGTCTCCAAGGCATCGGGAACAACGCTGCGCGGCCGTCAGCCGTCCAGCGCGCGGCGGACGGCGGCGGCGACCTGCCGACCGGACCGGGTCAGGGCCTCGTCGGTGGACGCGCGGCCCGCCTCGACGCGGATGTTCACGGTGACCGGACCGGCCGGCCGCGCGGACGGGGCGACGATCGCGCCGGCGCCGGTGGGCACGAAGACCTCCGGCCCGCGCTCCCCCACCAGAAAGGCGCGGCCGGGCCCCACCGGTCCGCCGGTCGCGCGGCCGGGCAGGCCCGCCCCTCGCCCCAGCAGGCCGGTGGCGATCTGGGTCAGGCCCGCGCCGCCCCCGCCCCGACCCCCCGCGCCCGCCAGGATCGCGTCCAGCCCGGTCCGGACCGCCGCGCCGGCGATGTCGGCGAGCACGGAGAGGGCCACCTTGCGGAGGTCCTCGAACCCCAGCGACCCCTTACGGATCGCGCCGGTCAGCGCGCCTTCCAGCCGGCGGGCGGCGCGGTCCGCGCCATCGCCCAGCTCGCGCTCCATGTCCTGGCGCAGCGACTGGACGTCGCGGCGGAAACGGTCGGCGTCCGATCGCCAGCCGGCGGTCACGCGGTCGAGGTCATCCATCGGGGTGCTCCTTCATCAGTCGGGCGATCGCGTCCGCGTCGGGTCGCGGGGCCGCGGCGGGCACGAAGGGTGCGAGCGCGGCCGCCAGCTCGGCCGGCGTGGCGGCCCAGAACTCGGCCGGTCGCCAGCCCAGCAGCGCCGAGGTCAGCCCGGCGAGGGTCGTGGCGGAGGCTCGGAGGTCGGGTACGCCCTGGTGGGTGCCGGCGGCGGTCACCGGCCCGCCAGGATCTGCGTCAAGAGCACGCGCAGGACGGGCGTGGCGGCGGCCAGGCCGCGCTCCACCAGCGCAGCCCCGATCACTTCCCGCGCCACCGGATCGGCGCAGCAGTGCCAGAACAGGGCCGCCGTCTCCGCCAGGGTCAGGCCGCCGTCCGCCGCGCGGTCGACCAGCGCGAACAGCGGACCCAGCTCGGCCTCCGCCGCCACCAGCGACTCGAAGCTCGGCCGCAGGGTCCAGTCGCCGAAGCGGACCTCGCCGCGCGCGGGGTTCGCGGGGCGGCTCACGCGCGCGCCACCGGGCCGGAGGACTCGAGCGCGACGGCGTAGGTGCGCTCGCCATTGTGGTCGCCGGCGTGGTCCAGCCGGGTGACGAGGAAGCGCCCGCGCAGCCGCTCGCCATCCTCGAAGGTCAGTTCGTAGTCGTCGAGCGCGCCGGCCAGCGCGGCGGCCGCGATCCGCGCCTCCGCGTCCGACCCCATGAACACGCCCGCCGCAGCGACGCTGACCGACCGCACGCCCGCGCCCGACAGCAGCTCGCGCCAGCCGCCGGAGTCCTTGGACGTGATGGCTATCGGGTCGCCGTTCACCGCCAGAGTGGTGGAGCGCAGGCCGGCGACGGTGCGATAGGCGGGCGGCGTGGCCCCGTCGGAGACCTTCAGGAGAAAATGGGAACCGGATTGGGCGGGCATGGTGTGTCCTTTCTGGGGTTGTGGCGTGGGGCGCGGGGGACAGTCCGATCGGTTGATGCTAAGGTTGGCGGATGATGACCTTGGCCCTCCTCCTCCTGACGCCGCCGGACACCCAACGGGCGTTCGAGGCGTGTCTGGAGGACGCGGCCGACGACGCGGCTCGCGCGGGCCAGACGGCCGACGCGTTCCGCGACGCGCTGCCGGACCTGTGCGACGAGGAGGAGGCCGCGCTCACCGCCGCCGTCGTGGCGAAGCGGACGGGCCGCGACCCCGCCCTGACCGGCCAGCCGGAGGGGGACGCGCCGGCCGCGCGCGCGTCCGCGGGCTATGCGGCCGGGCTGCGCGGCGTGGTGGCGGCGGGCTATCCGACCCTCCTCCAGCTGCGCGGACCCGCGCCCGACCCGAACCGCTATCCCTATGGCGGTGCCACGACCGAGGCGCGGGGCGACGCCGCGCCCCCACCGCTGGGGAGCAGTCCCCCGCCGCTGGGGAGCAGTCCCCCGCCGCTGGGAGACGCGCCGCCGTCCCTCCAGCCGCCCTCCGACGCACCGGGGCCGAACGCCAAGCGCATCAGGGTTCCGGCAGACGGAACAGGCGCGCCCGCCACTCGGCCAGCGGCTGCGACGCGGGCCGCGGGGCCGACGCCGCGCCGGGTGCGCGTTCCGCAAGGCTGACGATCCGCCACCCCGCCAGCGCCGGCGGGGCGGCCAGCGCCTCGGCCACGGCGGTCATCAGCGCGCGGGCGCGATCGCCCTCCCCCGGCCGATCGTGAACCGCCAGGCGGACCACCACCTCGCGTCCGCGCTCCGTCTTCGTCGACCAGTCGCTGTCCGACAGGACGGCCAGAGTCACGGCGGGCAGAGCGCCGGACGGCTCCACCCGGTCGACGGCCACCGCCTGCAGCGTTGCGGCGAGCGTCGGCTGCGCCCCGATCGCGCGCGCGATCCCCGCCATCAGCGCGCTGGCGGCCGCGACGCTCACGCCCGCCTCCGCGTCGCGCCCAGGGTCGCGCGCCGCCACGGCCGCCACAGCGCCAGGGCGGACTCGCACGGCACCGTCGGCCGCTCGGCCGCGTCGCGGGCTCGATAGAGGTCGGCGGCGACCCGCAGGATGCCGTGGCGCACCGCTTCGGGCACCCCGGTCCAGTCGGCCGCCAGTCCGGCCGCGTAGGCCACCTCCACCCGATCCGCCCCGCCGGCGTCCAGCACGCGGACATGGCCGGTGCCGTGCCGGTCGATGTCCATCGCCCACTCCGCCGGCCCCAGTGCCAGGGACCCGTCGGGGCCGAGTGCTGCCATCGCGTCGATCGCCACCACCGGTTCGGTCGACAGCGCGCGCCAGCCGCCGGCCGCCGGCAGCCGCTCCGTCACCCGGCGCGCGATCAGCGCCTGGCCGATATGCGCCTCCGCCAGGTCGGTGGCGGCGGCCAGCAGCTGCGCCAGCCGCGCGTCGTCGGCGCTGGTCGACAGCCCCAGCCAGTCGCGCGCCTCCGCCAGCGCCACGGCGGCGACCGGCGGCGGCGCGGTGCGGACCCCGGCCCTCATCGCGCGTCCACCCGGACGACCAGCGTGCGCGCGTCGGTCGTGCCGTCGGCGAAGACGACCCGGTTGGCCACGCGATAGCTGATGCCGGCCGTGCCGCCGGCCAGCGTCGCGGCGGTGGCGCCGGCGTCGAACGAATGCTCATCGACGCGAACGCCGCCCTCGGCGACGGGCCGGACCGTCCAGTCGCTGGCGGCGAGGGGCGGCGCGTCCGACAGGGGGCCGGACCAGTCGATGCGGTGGACGACGCGCGCGTCCGGGTGCTTGGCGAAAAGGCTCAAAAGGTCGCTCCTTCAGGGTCGGTGGATTAGGGTCGTGGGCGTGACGGTCCCGGCGATCAGGCGACGGTCCGGCCGCGCCGTCTCCGCGTTCGGCGGCACCAGGGTGGAGGCGGCCGGGGCGGGCGCGGAGAGGGCGTCCGCGCCCAATGCCCCGCCGGTCACGCGGGCACCTCCAGCCGCGCCTCGAGCCGGGCCAATCGGCGGCGCGTGGCGGCGGCTTCGAGCGCGAAGCACTCGTCATAGCGCAGGCCCCAGCGGTCGGTCCGATCGCCCGATCCGTCTTCGCCGGACCAGTCGTCGTGGCACAGCAGGCCCAGGGCGCGCGCGTCCAGGTCGCGCGCGGCGAAGGCGTCGCGCACCGCCTGCGCCACCAGCCCGGCGTGCCACCGTCGGCCCCCGCCCATCCGAAAGCGCCGCCAATCGACCGCGTCCCACGCGTCCAGCCAGGCGTCGGGCAGCGCGCCGATGTCGGCTTTGTCGCGCGAGTCGGAGGTCGAGATCGCGCCGTTCGCCGCATAGAGCTGTGTGAAGCGCGTCGACGGCGATCCCAGCGCGTTCACATTGTCCTTGTCGGAGGCGAAGCGGCCCGACCCGTCCTCGACCAGGAAGGTCCGCCACGGCTCCATCGCCGTGCGGCTGGCCCCCAGCCGGTAATAGACCTTGGCCCCGCCGGACGCGGTGCGCGGGATCGCCAGCTGGGTGATCGGCCCGGACCCGTCGAACGTGCCGCCCTGTTCGAAGGTGAGCGAATAATAAAAGGCGGTGCCGCCCGGTCCGTTCGGGGCGGACCCGCGCAACGCCGCCTCCCCCATCCCCGCGCGCGCCACGGTCGGCGCGCTCCAGTCGAGGGTGGAATTGAGCGCCAGGGCCCCAAGCCCTCCGGTCAGATAGCCGCGCACGTCGAGCGCGGAACGCGGCGCCCCCCCGCTTCCGCCCACGCCGGCGATCGCCAGCGGTCCGGACAGGATGCCGCCGGCCAGCGGCAGGTGCGGGTGGTCGTGGGCGGCGGGCGCGTAGTCGCCGGCGGGCTGCTTGCCGGCGAGCGCGTCCGACAGGCCGGCGATGTCGCCGATCGACCGCGCGCCCTGGCCGGCGTACCAGCCCGCGCCCACCGTCAGGGCCACCGACTTGCGGCCGGGCGCGAAGGCCACGGGCGCGCCGCCGGCGGACGACGCGGTGGGTTGGCGCAGCAACCGGCCGCTGTCGGCCAGCGCGCCCACGCCCACCTCCCATTGCCGCGCGTCGTCGATCCCGGCGATGGCGTAGTGGAACGCCGCGCCCGGCGGCACGGCCGCGTCGGCGAAGCTGCGATGGCCGGGCATCGCCTCGTCCAGCGCCAGCGCGCCCGCGCCCGTGTCGCGGCAGACGACGCGCACCCGGTCGGCGAAATGAAGTGGGGGCATGGGGGGTCTCCTGTGGACGATGGAGGACGCTCCCCTCCCCGGCGAGGGAGGGGAGCGCGCCGGTCAGGCCGCGAAGCGCAGCAGCTTGATGGCGTCGGCGTTCACCACCTGTCCGCCCACGCGCTTGGTCGCGTAGAAATGGACGAACGGCTTGTTGGTGAAGGGATCGCGCAGGATCGCGGTTTCCTGCCGCTCGGCGATCAGATAGCCTTCGCGGAAATTGCCAAAGGCGATCGCGTCGCGGCCGTCGCCCATGTCGGGCATCGCCTCCGCCTCCACCACCGGATAGCCCATCAGCGTGTCGGGCTGTCCGGCCACCAGCCCGGCCTGCCACAGGAATGCGCCGTCGGCGGTCTTCATCGTGCGGATGCGCGACAGGGTGTTGGCGTTCATCACCCAGGCGGCACCCTGGCGGTAGGGCGAGCGCAGGGACGCGACCAGCCGGAACAGGGCGTCGGCCGGCGCGGCGGGGTCGAACCCGCCCGCGGTGCCGGACGACACGAACTGCAACCGGCCAAAGCCGCGCCGGTCGTCGGGCAGGTCGGAGGTCTCCGCCTTCAGGAAGCCCTTCGGCCGGTTGACCCCGTCGCCGATCACGAACGCCTGGCCCTCGGCCGCCGCGAACTCATAGGCGATCTCGTCGGCCAGCCAGCCCTCCACGTCGAAGGCCGCGTCGTCCAGCATCGCCTGGGTGGCCGCCGGATTGGCGTAGAGCTCGCCCATCGGGGGGGCCACCTCCTCGAACACCGGCGTCGCGGTTTCCGGCCGGGGCTGCCCGTCGGCGACCCAGCCCGACTCCACGCCGCCGACGGCCACCAGCTTGCGATAGCCGGACGATCCGACCGCGACGACGTTGGCGACGGACCGGATCGGGCTGATCGACTTCAGCGTCCGCGCGATGGTCTCGTCGATCTCGCGCGGGACCGCATAGCCGCCGGACGAGCCGGCACCGAGCGAGAGCGACTTCGCCTCGAAGCCGTGCCGGTCGCCACGCCTGAGATAGCGCTCGACGAACAGCGACTTGGCCTCGCTGGGCGCTCCGCCGGAGAGCGCGGGGCGCGCGGCGGCGACCGTGTGGGCGTCCATCCAGCGCCGCATCCGGGCCACCTGATCGCGCAGTTCGGCCAAGGGGTCGGGGGTCTCCGCCTCCACCGCCGGGGGTTCGATGGCGACGGGTGCGGCGATCGCGACCGGATCGAACGCGGTGGCGAGCGGGTCCATCTTGGTTTCGTAGGTGTCGGTGGTCATCGTCGTCTCCTTGGGGGAACGGGTTGGGAAGGTCGGTCGCGCGGCGGCGGGCGGCCGCGCGGACGGAATCGCGGAGGGGATCAGGGGGTGGCCACCGCCACCACGCGGGCCAGCGGCTGCATCGGCTGGGCCACCAGGCTGACCTCGATCAGCGACAGGCGGGTCAGCTCGCGGCCGGGGCCACCGCGCGCGCTGTCGGTCGGGCGGCCGGCTTGCACCCGATAGCCAAAGGACAGGCCCGTCAGCCGGCCGGCCGCCACCGCGCGGGCCAGGTCGGGCTGGTCCACGCGGGCGACGACTCGCAGGCCGCGCGCGTCCTCCCGCAGGCTCTCGACCGCGCCGACCGGGCGGGCGGGATCGTGCTGCCAATAGAGCGGCACCGGCCGGGGCGGGCCGCCGGCGAACGCGCCGGGCCGGATCACGTCGCCGCCCCGATCGACCGTGTCGAAGATCGCGGCGTAGCCGGCGAAGCGGACGGGTCGGACAAGCCCCTCCCCTTCAGGGAAGGGGTTGGGGTGGGGACTGCGTCGATGTGTTCCTAGGTCGGGCCGTGTTGCCCCCCGCCCGACCACCCCACCCCCAACCCCTCCCCTGAAGGGGAGGGGCTTCGCCAGGATGCCGCCCGTCACTTCGCCAGTTCCGTCAGGCCGAACCGGACCGTCAGGCCGAGCAGCAAGAGGGCGAGCAGGCCACGGCCCAGCCACGCCCAGCCGCTCTTCCACGCGGCGCGCTTGGCATCGCGCCAGGCGGTCAATAGCTGGCGCAGCTCGGCCAGGTCGCCGCCCGCGCGCTCGTCGCCCAGGCCCAGCCGGCCGAGGGCGCGCGCGACGCCGGCCTCCGCCGCGTCCTCGACGAGCGCGCGCATCAGCACCAGGTCGCCGCCCTGGGCGCGGCCCTGCGCCATCAGGCGGGCCAGAAGATCGGTGCGGTCGGTCATCGGAACTCCTTCGGGGTGATTGTCGAAGCTCTGTCCCATCCAGGGGAGCGGGCTTCAGGCGGGCACCACGTCCAGCAGCGCGCGCTTTTCCGCGTCGGTCAGGAAGTCGGCCGCGGTGACTCGCGCCCACAGCCGCTCGCGATCCTCCGACAGGGCCGGCAGCCGGTCGCGGTCGACGGTCAGGCGGGCGTCCGGGCACCAGGGGGCCACCGCCTGGGCGAGCGCCGCCAGGATGCGCTCCGCCAGGGGCAGCACGGTCAGCCGCCACAGGGCGCGGTTCGCCTCCGCGTAATTGGCGTAGGTGTTGTCGCCGGGCAGCCCCAGCATCAGCGGCGGCACCCCGAAGGCGAGCGCGATGTCGCGCGCGGCCGCGGCCTTCAGCGCCACGAAGTCCATCTCCGCCGGGGACAGCGCCATCGACTGCCAGGAGAGGCCGCCGTCCAGCAGCATCGGTCGGCCGGCGTTCGTGGCCCCCGCGAAACTCTCGGTCAGCTCGTCGCGCAGGCGGTCGAACTGGTCGGGGGACAAGGTCGCGCCCGCCTCGCCACCGTCATAGACCAAGGCGCCGGACGGCCGCGCGGCGTTGTCCAGCAGCGCGCGGTTCCAGCGCGCGGCCGCGTTGTGGACCGCGACCGCTTCCTGCGCGGCCCCCAGGCAGCCCAGGCCGTAATGGTCGTCCAGCGGGTGGAAGCCCCGGATGTGCGCGATCTGCGCGCGCCCCGCCCCGTCCTCCGCCGTCAGCCGGGTCTCGGCCGACCCGACGCGGTAGCGATAGGCGACCGGCCAACCCCGCGCGTCGGCCTCCACGGTGACCCGGTCGGGGCGCAGCGCGTACAGCTCGGCCAGGCCGCCGTCCGGACCGGCGATCAGCTGGATATAGGCGTTGCCGTGCAACAGCAGGTGCGACGCCGCCGTGTCCAGCAGCGGCTGCCCCGCCGAGCGCGTGGTCACCAGCCGCGCCAGCCGCTCGTCGGTCCCCGACAGCGGGCACGACCCGACGCCCTCGGCCACCAGCCGCACCGCGCGCTGGGCCACCGGATTGCGGAGATAGGCGGCGCGCACCAGCTCTTCGCCTGTCCACTCCGCCGCGCCGGCGGCGGCGAAGGAGCGCAGGCCCGCGCGCGCCAGCGGCGGTCGGGCGTCCGATCGGGAGAATGTCCAGCCAAACAGGTTCATGTCGGTTCCTTCGTCAAAGCGGTCGGCGCGGCCCGGTTCGGCCGGTCAGCCCAGCACGCGCACGCTGGGTTCGCCGCGCGTGGACAGCAGCAGGTCGGTCAAGGCCCAGACCAGCGCGTCGGCGCGGTCGGGCGAGCGGCCGGGGCCCTCGTACCCCGCGGCGGTCAGGCCGCAGAGCTGGTCTTCCAGCTCCGGCATGGGCGCGGCGTGGCGCACGCGGCCGTCGGCATAGAGGCCGGAGATCGGTTCGGCCCGGGCGACCTTGCCGGTCGTCGCGTGCACCAGGCGGATCGGGCGGGTGGCGCCGGCCGTGCGCAGGACGGAGCGCACCATTTCGCCCCCCTGGTTCGCCTCGGCCAGGATCGTGCCGGCCCCGTGGCGCTCGGCCGCGGCGATGGCGGCGCGCGCCCAGCCGGCCGGGGGCAGGCCAGAGACGGTCGCGTCGGCCAGCACGGCCGCGCGCCCCTCCCGATCGCGCGCGGCGACGACGATCCCGCAGGCGTCTCCGCCGATCCCGGCCGGCGGGTCGACCGCGACCACGATGCGGGTCGCCTCCCCCACCGTCACGGCGCGCGACCGGTCCAGCACCGCGCGCGTCCAGAAGGCCCCCGCCAGCTCTTCGATCAGCTCGCCGTCGAGTTCCTGCCGGCCGATGGCGGTGCCGCGGTGGCGGGCGACGGCGCGCAGGAAGTCGGGCGACAGATGGCCGCGATTGGCCCAGGTCGACCCGCGCGTGATCCGGGTGTGCTCGTCCGCGACCAGCTGGCGGATCAGCGGCACCGGGCGCGGCGTGGTGGTCGCCACCGCGCGCGGCGACCGGCCGGCGCGCAGGGTAAAGGCCAGCTGGTCCCAGGCCAGGTGCGCCGCCGGCCACTTGCCGATCTCGTCCGCCCAGGCGTGGCTGTGCTCCGGCCCGCGCAGACCCTCCGGCTCGGCGGCGGAATAGAGGTGGGCGGTGGCGCCGTTCGGCCATTCCAGCCGGCGCAGCGAGCTGTCGAAGCGAGGGCGTGCGTGCGGTGGGCAGACCGCCAGCAGGCCGGACGCGCCCTCCACCATCACCGACCGCGCCTCCGCATAGGTGGCGGCGACCAGCGCGATGCGGGCGGCGGGCTGGTGCTCGGCCACGCCGCGCACCCACTCCGCCCCGGCGCGCGTCTTGCCAAAGCCGCGCCCGGCCAGGATCAGCCAGGTGCGCCAGGAACCGTCGGGCGGCCGCTGCGAGGGCCGGCTCCAGAACGCCCAGTGCCAGGGCAGCTCGCCCGCCACGGATGGGTCCATCAGCTCCAGTCGCCGCAGCCGCTCGGCCTCCGGCTGCCGCGCGAACAGCGCGGCGCGCGACTCGTCGGCCACGCGCTCTGGCCCGGTGGTCGGATAGGTCATTCGGGGTCCCGGGCCGGCGCGGCCGGCGGCTGGGCCAGGCGCTCGGCCATCAGCTCCAGCCGGCGCGCCACCTCCCGGCGCGCGGCCGCCGCGTCGGCGGGGGCACGCGGCCCCTTCACGGACTGGCGATGCAGCGCCAGCAGCCGCAGCATCAGACCGCTGTCGGTTTCGTGGACGTCGCCCGCGTGCTCGCCGTTCCGCACGATCGGCTTGGCATAGCCGTTGATCGCCCGGTCCAGCAGCTTCGATTCGAGCGTCTCGTACGCTTCCGCCAGCGCGTCGCGCCACGCCGCCTGGAAGGCCGGGTTGCGCCGGCGCAGACGATAGACCTGGCGTTCGCTCGCCCCCGCCTCGCGGCGGGACTGCGACACGTTGGCGGTCCGCGCCAGGGTGTCCAGGAACACCCGCTGCTTGGCGGCGGTGAAGGTCGATGCCGACGCCGAAATCATCGCGCCGCCGCCGAGACGGCGCATCACGCCATCGCTGGGATCCATGGGTCCGTCCTTCCATTTGGGGGGGGGGAAGATGGTGAGAGGCGAAGCCTCGAATCACCTGTGTCCGATGAAGCTGGTCTAACGCGATCGGATGGTTTTGTCAAGGGTTTTGTGCGTTATGGGTTATTCTCAAGCGGGATGCCCGTGGCTTCCCTTCTCTGCCGGCGGCCGCTAACCCGATCGTCATGCGCGCCTATCTCGACCTCCTCGCCCAGGCGCTGGACGACGGCGTCCGGCAGGACGACCGCACCGGGGTGGGCACGCGCGCGCTGTGGGGCGGCCAGCTGCGGTTCGACCTGGCGGACGGCTTTCCCCTCGTCACCACCAAGCGCCTGCACCTGCGGTCGATCGTGGCGGAGCTGCTGTGGTTCCTCTCCGGATCGACCAACGTCGCCCCGCTGCACGCGATGGGTTGCACGATCTGGGACGAATGGGCGGACGCCGACGGCGACCTGGGCCCGATCTATGGCCGGCAATGGCGGCGCTGGCCGGCTCCGGGGGGTGGCGAGATCGACCAGATCGCGGGCCTGATCGACCTCGTCCGCACCGACCCGGCCAGCCGGCGGCAGGTGGTGACCGCCTGGAACCCGGGCGAACTGGCCGACATGGCGCTGTCGCCCTGCCACTGCCTGTTCCAGACGCAGGTGGCGGCCGGGCGGCTGAACCTGCAGCTCTATCAGCGTTCGGCCGACCTGTTCCTGGGCGTGCCCTTCAACATCGCCAGCTACGCCTTGCTGACCCACATGCTGGCCGCGCAGACGGGGTTGCAGCCCGGCGTCTTCGTGTGGACGGGCGGCGACGTGCACCTGTACGAAAACCACGTCGACCAGGCCCGCGAACAGCTGGGACGCGCGCCCCGCGCCCGGCCGACGCTGCGGCTGGCCGATCGGCCGTCGCTGTTCGACTATCGGCCCGAAGACGTGGCGTTCGACGGCTACGACCCCTGGCCCGCGATCCGGGCCCCAGTCGCCGTTTAGCCAATCGGCCGCCGTCTAGCCGATCGGTCGCCGTCTCGTTGAAATGATATGTTGTATCCTGCGGCGGTTCGTGGCATACAAGGGAATGCCCGCCAGTCTGCGCCCCTGCCCGTCCGTTCGCGCGGCCTCCGCCGATCGGCTGGGCGTCCGGCTGTCGGCGCTCTGCGCGGTGCATTGCGTGGCCAGCGTGGCGCTGGTCGGATCGGTGGGCGCGGCGCTGCTCAACCCGCTGATTCACGAGGTCGGGCTGGCGCTCGCCGTCCTGCTGGGCGCGGTCGCCTTTGCCGGCGGTCTGGCGCGCCACGCCCGGATCGGCCCGATGCTGCTGGGCGGCGGCGGGCTGGCGACCATGGCCGCGGCGATCGGCGTCCGCCACGGCCCGGCCGAGGCGGCGCTGACGGTCGCGGGCGTGCTGCTGCTGTCCGCCGGCCACCTGTGGAACGGCCGGATCGCGTCGGCCGGCGAACCCCTCGCCTGACCCGACTCGCCCGACCCTGCCCGCCTGACCCATCCCGCTTGACCCTGCCCGCCTGACCCGGCCCGCTTGACCGGCCGACCCGCCCGGGCGAGATGTTCCGCATGACCGACCACCACCATCACGCGCCCGGCACCGCCTGCCTGACGGCCGACGCCCGCGACGTCCTGGAAGCGAGCGGGGAGCGCTGGACCCCCATGCGCGCGGCCGCCTTCGCCGCCCTGTCCGGGTCCGCCATGCCGGTGTCCGCCTATGACCTGGCCGACCGGCTGTCGCTGGCGGAGGGCCGGCGGGTCGCGCCCAACAGCGTCTATCGCATCCTGGACCTGTTCGTCCGCACCAACCTGGCTCGCAAGCTGGAAAGCGCGAACGCCTATCTGGCGAACACCCACCCGGCCTGCGACCACGACTGCGTGTGGCTGATCTGCGAAAGCTGCGGCCGGGTGGATCACCGCGACGACGACCGGGCGGTGGACGGCGTGCTGGCGGTGGCAAAGGCGGGCGGCTTCGCCCCGTCGCGCCCGGTGCTGGAAGTGCTGGGCCGATGCGCCCAGTGCGCGGCGGCCTGACGGACCGACGGCGAAGGGGGGATCACTCGACCCCCTTCACCTTGCCCCAGGTGCGCGCGGCCGTGTAGCCGAGATAGCCCGTGCCGAACAGCGCCCACATCGGTTCGGGGATCGCGTTCAGATAGGTCGCCATGCCGCGCCCGATCGCGTCGGCCAGGGCCGGGCGGACGCCCGCGATCAGCCCCATCGGAATGGACCAGAGCAGCAGGGCGTACATGACGTAGAGGAAGGCCGGCCGCGCCCGGCTGGTCCAGGGGTCCGGGGACCCCGTCTCTTCCAGCAGCGCCTCCCGCGCGCGCGCCGCCTCCTCCGCGTTGTCGCGCCCGGCCTTCGGGTCCGGGCGGAGGGCGGCGAGCAGGCCCGCCAGTCCGTGCAACGATGCCATAGGACGCACTCCTATCCCAATCGGTTTGCCAGCCAGCCATAGAGGAACGCCTCGTTGGCCGGTCGCCCCTCCGCCAGCCGCAGATAGCGTTCGCCCTGCAAGGCGTCGCAGGCGCGGGTCAGCACGATTTCCGCCCCGGCACCCCTGCGGTTCAGGAACTGGTCCAGGGCGGACAGGGTGACCGGGCCGATCCGGCCGTCCACGACCATGTCGGGCCAGTCGCTCGCCCCCCGGTTGAGCGCGTTCAGCGCGCGCTGCAGAAAGCCGGCGGCGACGACCACCCCCATGTTGACGGCCGTGTCGAACAGCTCCGCCGCCAGCGTCGGCGCGCGCCTGGCCACCCGGTCGAACCCCGGCCGCTGCCAATAGATCCGGCGGTAGATCGCGCGCGCGGTCGCCTGTGGCAGCTCGGCCATCGGTCCCGGATAGCCGTGCTCTCGCGCAACCGCTTCGGTTATTCCCCAGCGAGTCGCGCCGCCGCGATCGGCCGGGTGGTCGGCATAGCCGCCCTCGCGCCCGACCACGTCGTCGAGCAGTTCGTCCAGGTCCATGAGAGTCTCCCAAGTTGAACCGCTGTCTATAACCAGATAGGATTGGTTTTGTCAAGGGGAGACAACGCCGATGGTGATCGTTGACCCCTCATTGCGAACGAAGAGGGGGATGGTGACATGGCCGACGGCGGACACGCGATCGTGACGGGATCGGAATCGGGGATCGGCCGGGCCTGCGCGGTCGCGCTCGGCGCCACGGGGCGCGCGGTGTCGCTCTTCGTCCATGACGAGGACGAGCGGTCGGCGGCCAGCCTGCGCGCGGTGCGCGACACCGGCGCGACCGCGTCGGTCCACCGCTGCGACGTCGGCGACGAGGCGAGCGTCGGCGACGCCTTTGCCGCGGCGATCGGGGCGCACGGCGCGCCCGACACGCTGGTCAATTCGGCCGGCGTCAACATGACCGGCGTGGCGCTGCGCGACATGGACCTGGCGCACTGGAGCCGCGCGATCGGCACCGACCTGACCGGCGCGTTCCTGACCACCCGGGCCATGCTGAACGCCTGCCCCGACGGGTCGGCCATCGTCCAGATCTCGTCCATCCACGCCGAGGTCGTGCGCGCCGGCGGGGCGGACTATGCCGCGGCAAAGGCCGGGTTGGACAAGATGGTCCAGACCGTCGCGGTCGAAGAGGGGCCGCGCGGCAACCGTGTGAACGCGGTCCTGCCCGGCATGATCCTGACGCCGATGAACGCGCGCGCCACGACCGACGCGGCCTATCGCGAAAGCCTGGAGGCGAACATCCCGATGCGGCGCGCCGGCCAGCCGGAGGAGGTGGCCGACCTGGTGGTGTTCCTGGCGGGCGACCGCGCGCGCTACATCACGGGGGCCACGATCGTGATCGACGGCGCGCTCTCCCTCCTCTTGGGCCAGGGCGCATGAGCAACAATCGCGCCCGCCCCGATCGGGATCGCCGGCGCACGGCGGCCGATTGCGCCAAGACGAAGGAGACGCCGATCAACTTCAACGTGGAGGAGATCCAGCCGGTCACGCTCGGCGGCCCCGACGCGGTCACCGGCCGGGACCACATGAGCCCCTATGTCTGGCGACAGGCCGACGGGCGGCTGGGGATCATGGTGCGCGCGGTGCCGCCGCTGGGCGGACCGCGGACCGACACGGGCGTGGTCTGGTACGGCACCAGCGACGACGGCCAGCTCTTCCAGATGACCGACGCGCCGGTGATCGCGCCCGGACCGGGGCCGGAGGACATCGGCGGGATCGAGGACCCGACCGTGCTGCGCTGGCACGACGACATCGTGGTCTATTACACCGGGGTCACGGCCGACCACTCGACCGGCCAGATGCTCTACGCCGTCGGCCCGTCCCCGACCGAACTTTACAAAAAGGGCGTGGCGCTGGCGTCGACCAAGTCGAAGGGCAACGTGAAGGAGGCGACGGTGGAGCGCACCGTCGAGGGCAAATGGCGCCTGTTCTACGAATACGCCCACGAACGCGCGTCCTGGATCGGCATGGCGATCGGCCTGGGCGTCGCCGGCCCGTGGGAGGAGGTCCCCACCCCGCTCGCCCCGCGAGAGCACAGCTGGGACAACTGGCACCTGTCGACCGGCCCCCTGCTGCTGGACGATCCGGAGCGGCCGGTGATGTTCTACAACGGCGCCACCCGCGATGCGCGCTGGCGGATCGGCTGGGTGGCGTTCGACCGCGACTGCCTGCGCGTGATCGACCGGGGCATCGAACCGCTCATCACCCCGCCGCCGGTGGACGACCGCACCGCGACCGACATCGCCTTTGCGGCCTCCGTCATCACGGAGGAGGACGGCACGATCTGGCTGTATTACTCGCTGGAAGACCGGATGCTGGCCCGCGCGAGGATCGTGCGGAGCTGACCCGCGCCGCGAATCGCCTGGCGACAGAGCGCCGCAAGCGGCTGGCCAACTCCGGGTGGCGAGGTCGATCGATGATCCGGCACAGCAGAGAGGCCGCGATCTTTCCCGAAACCGCCTCCAGGACCCACTCTCTAGCCCAGAGGATCGTCAGTCCGTGCCACAGGTGATGGCAAGGCTTGAGACCCGGCGGAGCGTAGTGCGTCGACCGGACGAGCGAGCAGGCCCGCGAAGCTGACTGTCGCCACGCCGCTACGTCCCGAGAGCTGGAGCGATAGCCGTATGCCGGCCCCGGTGACGGCCGACACGTTCATCTCTCCGTAGGTTCGGCTGGGAGCCAGAACCGGTCGACTTCGAGCAAGCCAACCAGCACGCCCGGCAGGACGAGCCCGGCCAAGCAGGCGGCGGGCGGCAGCCTGGACGCCGAGCGCAAGACAGCCTTGCCGTAGCGGTGGCCCAGCGCGAAGAACGGCAACAGCGCCCAGCATCGCATCCAGCTCAGCAGATATCCGTCGATTGGCAGCATGCCCGCCAAGAGCGACAGGAGGAGGCAGAGGAGCACGCCGAGGGTGCGCTGGCCCACGATCCGCTGTGCTACGGCCCAGAAGGGGAGAGCGAGCAGGAACCACAGAATGCCCGAAGGAAAGACGAGGTGCTCCACTCAAACCCCGCGCCGGCCGCGAGCAGGTAGAGCACCTGGAAGATCACGAGCAGCGACAGCATGGTTCGGATCTGGTCCCCGCTCCGCGCCGGTCGAAAGGTCGTGCCTGCCACAAACGCGAAAGCGGGCATGTGGAACAGGCAGATCGCGGCCAGAATGGGCGACAGGACCGGGCTTTCCCACCCGCCGACCGCCTCCATCCAATGCCCGACGACGACGAGCGCGATCAGGCCGCCCCGGAGACCGTCAATATGCGGATCGCGAGCCGAGTGGTTGCCCATGCAAGTCGCTTAGACGAACAGATTTAACGAACCTGTACGCCTGACGTCCCACACCATTCACGTCGCGCGATGGAGAAGGCCGAAGATTGACGGGGTCCGTCCGACGCGGACTGGTCGGGACGACAGGATTCGAACCTGCGACCCCCACACCCCCAGTGTGATGCGCTACCAGGCTGCGCTACGTCCCGACCGAACCCGGGCGTCTAGGGCCGGGGCGGCGTGAAGGCAAGCCGGCGGCGCTGGCCGTTGCCCTTGTCCCACAATCTTGCTAGCCGCGCCCGATTGATCGGCGCTCCGCCCTGTCCCGGGCGCCACCCCTTTGCCCGCGAGAGCCATGACCCCCACCCTCCTCCTCCAGGCCGCGCCCGCCGCCGGTGCCAGCGCGGGCGGCGGCGCGTCGTTCCTGGTGATGGCGTTCCCCTACATCGCCATCTTCGCGATCTTCTATTTCCTGCTGATCCGCCCCCAGACGCGGCGGATCAAGGAGACGAAGGCGATGATCGACGCCGTGGCGCGCGGCGACCAGGTGGTCACCGCCGGCGGCCTGATCGGCAAGGTTGTGCGCGTGGACGACAGCGAGGTCGAGGTGGAGATCGCGTCCGGCGTGCGGGTCAAGGTGGTCAAGGCGACGCTGACCGGGGTCACCTCCGCCAGCGCGCCGAAACCCGCGAACGACTAGGCGCCGGCGGTGCTGGATTTCCCCCGCTGGAAGGTGGTCGCCACGATCGTGGCGCTGGCGATCGGCGTGTTCTTCGCACTGCCCTCGCTGATGCCGGAGCGGGTGACCGCCGGCTGGCCGGCAGCACTCGCCCCGCGCATCAACCTGGGCCTCGATCTGGCCGGCGGCAGCCACATCCTGCTCGAAGCCGACACAGGGGACGTGGCGGCCGTCTCGCTCCAGCAAAAGGAGGACGAAGTCCGCCAGGCGCTACGCGAACAGCCGCGCATCGCGGTGGGCGAGATCAGCCGGGCGGGCGGGCGGCTGTCGTTCCTGGTGCGCGACGCGACCCAGCTCGACCTGGCGCGCGAGCGGGTGAACAACCTGACCAACGGCGCGGGGCTGACCGGGCAGCGCGACTGGGACCTGTCCGTCGTCGACGGCACCCGGATCGTCCTGACCCCGACGGCCGCGGGGCTGGCGGCCAAGACGGACGAGGCGATGACGATCGCGCGCGACGTGATCGACCGGCGCATCAACGCGCTGGGAACGCGCGAACCCACGATCATCCGCGAAGGCGACAACCGGATCGTGGTCGAAGTGCCCGGTCTGGACGATCCGCAGGCGCTCAAGGACCTGATCGGCAAGACCGCCAAGCTGGAATTCCGGCTGGTGGACGAGACCGCGACCCCCGACCAGCTGGCCGCCGGGCGCGCGCCGATCGGCAGCCAGGTGCTGCCCATGGCGCAGGGTGGCTCCATCGCCGTCAAACGTCAGGTGATGGTGTCGGGCGAAGAGATCACCGGCGCGTCCCAGTCCTTCGGCCAGTCGAACGAACCCGTCGTGACCTTGCAGTTCAACGGCACCGGCAGCCGCAAATTCGCGCGCGTCACGCAGGAGAATGTCGACAAGCCGTTCGCCATCATCCTGGACGGCGTCGTTCTGTCAGCCCCCAACATCAACGAACCGATCCTGGGCGGGTCGGCCCAGATCAGCGGGTCGTTCACCGTGGAAAGCGCGGGCAACCTGGCCATTTCGCTCAAATCCGGATCGCTGCCCGTCGACCTGACCGTGATTCAGGAGAACACGGTGGGGCCGGACCTGGGCGCCGATTCGATCCGCAAGGGCGTGATCGCGGCCGCCATCGCCACCGTCGCGGTGCTGGTCTTCATGATCGTGACCTACGGCCTGTTCGGCGTGTTCGCCGACCTGGCGCTGATCGTGAACATCTTTGTGATCCTCGGCGTCATGGCGCTGATCAACGCGACGCTGACCTTGCCGGGCATCGCGGGTTTCGTGCTGACGATCGGCGCGGCGGTGGACGCCAACGTGCTGATCAACGAGCGGATCCGAGAGGAGATCAAGCGGGGCCGGCGACCGCTGGACGCGGTGACCGTCGGCTATCGGGAGGCCAGCCGCGCCATCCTGGACGCCAACATCACCAACGTGATCGCCGGGGCGCTGATGTTCGCTTTCGGCTCCGGCCCCGTGAAGGGGTTCGCGGTGGTGCTGGTCATCGGCATCATCACCAGCGTGTTCACCGCCGTGACGTTCAGCCGGATGCTCGCCTCCTTGTGGTTCCGCCGCGCCCGGCCGAAAACCCTGGCGATCTGAGCACACCGCCTCTCCGCCGTCGGCCGGCGGGGCGATCATGGGCGAACGCCCGGACGAAGGAACACCGATGCGCTTGCTGAAACTCGTGCCCGAGGACACCAACCTCCACTTCCTGCGGTGGCGCACGGTCGCAATGGGCATTTCGTTCCTGATGATCGCGGCGTCCCTGGCGCTGGTGTTCACCCGCGGCCTGAACTTCGGCGTCGACTTCGCCGGTGGCCAGTCCATCCGCATGACCTTCGCGCAAGCCCCCGCGATCGACCGGCTGCGCGCCGACCTGGCGAGCGGCGGAGAGGGCGACGCGTCGATCCAGGAGTTCGGCGGTCCCAAACAGATCCAGATCCGCACCCGGCTGCCCGCCGGCGCGGAGTCGCAGGAAGGGGCCGCCAACCGGATCGCCGAGGCCACGATCGCGCGCGTGCGACAGTCCTATCCGGACGCCCAGGTCGATTCGGTCGACACGGTGTCGGGCAAGGTGTCGGGCGAGTTGCTGCGGACCGGCGTCGTGTCGCTGCTGCTGGCGATGATCGCCATCTCGATCTACATCTGGTTCCGCTTCGAATGGCAGTTCGGCGTCGGCGCCCTGTTCGCGCTGTTCCACGACGTGACGCTGACCTTCGGGTTCTTCGCGCTGACCCAGCTGGAGTTCAATCTGAACATCGTGGCCGCGCTGTTGACCATCATCGGCTATTCGCTGAACGACACGATCGTGGTCTATGATCGCGTGCGCGAGAACCTGAAGAAGTATCGCAAGATGGCGATGGAGCCGCTGCTGGACCTGTCGCTGAACGAGACGCTGGCGCGCACGGTCATGACGTCGCTGACCATGATCATCGCGCTGGCGGCCCTGCTGATTTGGGGCCCGGAGGTGATCTTCGGCTTCACCGCGGCGATGATGCTGGGCATCTTCATCGGCACCTATTCGTCCGTCTACATGGCCGCGCCGTGGCTGATCTGGTTGAAGGTCGGGCCGGACAGCTTCGTGCCCCGCGCCGCCGGTCCGGGGGGCGCGGAACGGGTGACGTCGGACGGCGCGCGAGTCTGATGGAGTTGCGGCAAGAAGGCGGCGGCACCGGCCCGGTGGTCACCGGCCTTCGCGGCCGCGCCTTCCTGGTCGGCGACGCGGTGTTCGAGAGCGGCCTGATCCTGACTCCGGACAGCGCCGCCGCGTTCGACGGCCCGCTGAGCCTGTCGGCGGTCGAGCCCGCCCTCCTCATCGATCCGCCGCCGGAAATCCTGCTGCTGGGCACCGGCCCCGCGCTGGTCCAGCCCGACACCCTGTTCCGCGAGACGCTGGCCGCGCGCGACATCGGGCTGGAGGCGATGGACAGCCGGGCCGCCGCGCGCGCCTGGTCGCTGCTGCGTCAGGAGGGCCGGTGGATCGCGGCGGTCCTGCTGGCGCTGTGAGCGACCGGCCGCACCCCGCCGCGCCGTTTCCCGCGGCCGCCGATCCCGCTATGGCGCTGCCCGTGCCTCGGACCACACGCCCATGCCCGTGACGATCGTGGTCGCCCGCGCCAGCAACGGCGTGATCGGTCGCGATGGCGGCCTGCCCTGGCACCTGCCGGCCGATCTGGCGCGGTTCAAGCGGATCACGATGGGCCGGCCGCTCATCATGGGCCGGCGCACCTGGGACAGCCTGCCCGGCCGTCTGCCCGGCCGCCGCCACCTGGTCCTGTCGCGCAACAAGAACTGGTTCGACTGGGGCGCGGAGCACGCCCACTCGCTGGAGCACGCGCTGGCCATGGCCGGACCGGACGCCTGCGTGATCGGCGGGGCGGGCGTGATCGACGAGGCGCTGCCCCACGCCGACCGCATCGAGCTGACGCACATCCACCGCCCCTTTCCCGGCGACACCCTGCTGCCGGACTTCCCCCCCGCCCATTGGCGCGAAGTCGAGCGGGAAGAGCATCGCGGCGATGGCGACCGGCCCGCCTTCGCCTTCGTCACGTTGGAACCCGCGGTGCTGGGTCCGTGAAGCTGTGGGCGACGGACCGGCTGCCGGACCGGTGGCGCGGGGCGATCGTGGCGCTGGGCAATTTCGACGGTTTTCACCAGGGCCATCAGGCCGTCGCGCGCGCGGCGATCGACTGGGCGCGCGAAGAGGGCCGGCCGGCGCTGATCGCGACTTTCGATCCCCATCCGGTGCGCCATTTCCGCCCCGACCTGCCCCCCTTTCGCCTGACGACGCTGGATCAGCGGGAGGCGTTGTTCGAGGCGGCGGGCGCTGACGCGATGCTTGTCTTCCCCTTCGACGCCGACCTGTCGCGGCTGACGGCGGAGACGTTCGTGATCGACCGGCTGGTCGACCGGATCGGAGCGGCGGGCGTGGTGACGGGCGAAGACTTCACCTTCGGCGCGAACCGCGGCGGCACGGTGGGGGTCCTGCGGCGGGTCGGGGCCGATCACGGCCTGTCGGCCCGCGCCGTCGGGCCGGTGGAGGACGGGGGCGAGCCGGTGTCGTCCAGCCGCATCCGCGACGCGCTGACGGCGGGCGACTGCCTGGCCGCCACCCACCTGCTCACCCGGCCCTTCACCATCCTGGCCGAGGTCGTGCACGGCGACGCGCGCGGTCGCACGATCGGCTATCCCACCGCCAACATGGCGCTGGGCAGTTACCAGCGGCCGCGCTTCGGCATCTACGCCGCGCGCGCGCGGCTGCCCGACGGGCGGGTTGTGCCGGGCGCCGCCAATGTCGGTGTCCGCCCGCAGTTCCAGCCGCCGGTCGAGGGGCTGGAAACCTTCCTCTTCGACTTCGATGAGGATCTGTACGGCCAGGAGCTGGCGATCGAGTTCCACCGCTTTCTGCGGCCGGAGGCGCGGTTCGACGATCTGGACGCGCTCGTCCGGCAGATGGAGCGCGACTGCGAGCAGGCGCGCGCCGTGCTGGCCGGCGACGAGCGAGGGTGACGCCCCCGCCCCACCCGGCTAAGGGCCGGGCGATGAGCGACGCGCCCGATTACAAAAACACGGTCTTCCTGCCGACCACCGACTTCCCGATGAAGGCCGGGCTGGCGGCGAAGGAGCCGGCAATCCTGGCGCGCTGGCAGGCCGACGACCTCTACGGTCAGCTGCGCCGGGCGCGGGCCGGGGCCGAGCGCTTCCTTCTCCACGACGGCCCGCCCTACGCCAATGGCGACATCCACATCGGCCACGCGCTCAACAAGGTGCTGAAGGACCTGGTCGTCCGCACCCAGAGCCTGTTGGGCAAGGACGCGCCCTTCGTGCCCGGCTGGGACTGCCACGGCCTGCCGATCGAGTGGAAGGTCGAGGAGGCGTACCGCAAGGCGAAACGCTCCAAGGACGAGGTGCCCGCCGCCGAGTTCCGCGCCGAATGTCGCGCCTACGCGGAGAAGTGGGTGGCCGTGCAGCGCCCGCAGTTCGAGCGGCTGGGCGTGCTGGGCGACTGGGACGACCCCTACCTCACCATGAACTTCGCGGCCGAAGCGGCGATCCTGCGCGAGCTCTACAAGTTCGCCGACAGCGGCCAGGTCTATCGCGGGGCCAAACCTGTGATGTGGTCGCCGGTCGAACAGACCGCGCTTGCCGAGGCGGAGGTGGAGTATGAGGACATCACGTCCACCCAGATCGACGTGGCGTTCGAGATTACGGACTCGCCAATCAAGGAGCTGATCGGCGCGCACGCGGTGGTGTGGACGACGACGCCGTGGACGATCCCGGTGAACCAGGCGATCGCCTATGGGGAGGAGGTGGAATACGAGCTCATCGAACTCCTCCCTGACTGCCACATTCCAGATGACGCGACTGATCCGGCTCAAGTTGTATCCGACATACAAGAGCGGCTGTTTGAATCTGGCTTAAAGAATTACGGCCGACGCTACTTGATTGCTGCTGCGCTTAGAGAGACGTTTATCGATCGGCTAAATGCCTGCGCTGACAAGATTAACGTCTCCGACCTCGCCGGATCGAAGCCCCACTTCGTAGAGGTTGGCGTCGGCTTCAGTGACGGAAAGGTAGATCGGCGTACAAGATATAGTGGCGCTGAACTCGCCGGCACCATCGCCCGCCACCCCATGCACCACCTCGGCGGCTTCTTCGCGGAACCCCGCCCGTTCCTTCCCGGCGACTTCGTCACCACGGACGCGGGCACCGGGCTGGTCCACATGTCGCCCGACCATGGCGAGGATGACTTCCTGCTGTGCGCCGCCCACGGCCTCCACCCCGTCTTCGCGGTGGAGGGCGACGGGCGGTATCGCGCCGACTGGCCGTGGCTGGGGGGCGAGGGGTCGGTCATCAATCCGAAGTTCAACGCCCCCGACGGCCCGATCTGTACCGCACTCAGCGACGCCGGCGCGCTGGTGGCGGCGAGCGCGGACTACCCCCACTCCTACCCCCACTCCTGGCGGTCCAAGGCCAAGGTCATCTTCCGCGCGACGTCGCAGTGGTTTATCGGGATGGACAAGCACCTCCCCTCCCTGACCAGAAGGGAGGGGAGTAGAAGACACCCTCCGCCAGCGCGCCCTCGCCGCCATCGACACCGTCCGCTGGCTGCCCGCCCGCTCGGTCAACCGCATCCGCTCGATGGTGGAGGCCCGCCCCGACTGGGTGATCTCTCGCCAGCGCGCCTGGGGCGTGCCGATCGCCTTCTACCTCCACCGCCGCACCGGCGAGCGACTGCAGGACGCGGACGTGAACGAGCGGATTCTGGCCGCCTTCGCCGAACAGGGCGCGGACGCGTGGTTCACGGCCGACCATGCCGCCTTCCTCGGCCCCGACCGCGACCTGGCGGAGTGGGAACCCGTCCAGGACATTCTCGACGTCTGGTTCGACAGCGGCTGCACTCACGCCTTCGTGACCGGGGCGCGCTTCGGTGCCACCCGTGCCGACCTGGTGCTGGAAGGCTCCGACCAGCATCGCGGCTGGTTCCAGTCGTCGCTGCTGGAGTCCTGCGGCACGCGAGGTGTCGCGCCCTACAGGGCGGCGGCCACCCACGGTTTCACGCTGGACGGCCAGGGCCGCAAGATGTCCAAGTCGTCCGGCAACGTCGTCGACCCGCTGAAGGTGATGGAGACGAGCGGCGCGGACATCCTGCGCCTGTGGATAGCCAGCACCGACAGCTTCGACGACCAGAAGGTCGGGCCGGAGGTGCTGGCCGGCGCGTCCGACGGCTATCGCAAGCTCCGCAACACCTTCCGCTACCTGCTGGGTGCGCTGAACGGCTGGGACGGCGCGCCGGTGGATGCGGCCGCCATGCCGGAACTGGAACGCTACATCCTGCACCGGCTGGCCGTGCTGGATGGGGAGCTACGCGCGGCGGTCGGCGACTTCGCCTTTTCCCGCTACACCCGCGCGCTGCTCGATTTCGCCAATATCGACCTGTCCGCCCTGTTCTTCGATGTTCGCAAGGACGTGCTCTATTGCGACGCGCCCGACAGCCCGACGCGCCGGGCGTATCTGCTCGTGCTCGACACACTCTGGCACGCGCTGGTGCGCTGGGCCGCGCCAGTGATCCCCTTCACCGCGGAGGAGGTCTGGGGCACGCGCCGCCCCGACGCACCGTCCGTCCATCTGGAGGTCTGGCCGGCCATCGACCCGTCTTGGCGGGACGACGCTCTGCGGGAACGCTGGGACCGGCTGCTGGCCGCGCGCGAGCACGTGACGGAAGCGATCGAGCCGATGCGACGCGGCAAGGCGATCCGATCCTCGCTGGAGGCTGAAGTGACCCTGCCCACCGCCGAACTGCCGCTGCCGGCCGACGACCTGGCCGAACTGTTCATCGTGTCGGAGGTCAAGGACGGGGCCACCCTGTCGGTGGAGCGCACCGAAAAGGCGAAGTGCGGCCGCTGTTGGCGACACCTCCCCAGCGTCGAGGCGGATGGGGCGCTGTGCGACCGCTGCGCCGCCGTGGTGACGGCTCTGTGACCCCGCCCCTTCGCCATCACCGCGCCTTCGGCTACGGCCTGGCGGCGCTCATCGCGGTCCTGGACCAGGCGATCAAATGGGTGCTGGTCGGCCCGATCGAGTTGCGGCTGGTCCGCACGATCGAGGTCGTGCCGGTCTTCGCCTTCAATTATGTCGAGAACCGCGGCATCTCGCTCGGCTTTCTCCAGTCCAGCGGGGCGGCGCGCTGGGCGCTGGTGGCGCTGACCGTAGCGATCGGTGCCGGCGTGGCCGTGTGGCTGTGGCGCGAACGGGTGCGCGGCGAAGTGGCGGCGCTGGCGCTGGTGCTGGGCGGGGCTGTCGGCAATATCGTCGACCGGGCGCGCCTGGGTTATGTCATCGACTATGCCGACCTGCATTTCGGCCAGTGGCGGCCCTTCTACATTTTCAATCTGGCCGACGCCGCTATAACGATCGGCGTGGTGATCCTGCTCGTCCGCGCGCTGTTCGCGCCGAACAAGGCCAAGGTGGAGACGACGAATGCGTAAGATCGCGGGGGCGCTGGCCCTCCTTCCTCTTCTCGCCGGGTGTGGCGGCGGCGGCGGCGTCTTGAACCGGGACCGGCCGGACGAGTTCGCGGTCAGTCGCACCGCGCCGCTGGTCATCCCGCCTGATTTCTCCCTGCGGCCGCCGGCACCCGGCACGCCCACGACCCAGGGGTCCGCCGGCTACCAGGCGCTCGAGGCGATGTTCGGGGGAGAGGCGGCGCGCTCGGCGGCCGAACGGGGCCTGCTCGAACGCGCCGGGGCGAGCGAAGTGACGCCCGGCATCCGCTCGACCGTGGGCGATCCGGACACGACCGTGACCGACAAAGGCACCGTGATCCGCGACATCCTTGCCGCCCCGGAAGGCGACGGCCAGCAGGCGCAGGTCGCGCAGCCGCAGTAAGCCGTGATGGGGCGACGGGTGCGCTAACCCTCCCCCTCGTCGTCCTCGCGGCCCACCAAGGCCAGCGCGCGCGCCTTGATCTGGCGGGTGGCGCACCAGTGGACGAGAGCGTCCTCGCGGCCGTGGGTCACCCAGACCTCCCTGGGCTTCAACTCCAGGATCGTGTCGGTCAGTTCCGTCCAGTCGGCGTGGTCCGACACGACCAGCGGCAGCTCCACGTTCTTTTGCCGCGCACGCTGGCGCACGGTCATCCAGCCGGACGCCATCGCGCTGATCGGGTCGGGCAGGCGACGTGACCAGCGATCGTTGAGAGTGGACGGGGGCGACAGGACGACCTGCCCGCGCATCTCGTCCTTCGTGGCGTCCGCCACCAGCCTCAGCTCGCCCAAGGGCACGCCCCATGCCTCGTAGAGCGCGCACAGCCGCTGCATCGCGCCGTGCAGGAAGACCGGCGCGTCCCAGCCCAGCGCACGCAGCTCCGCGATTACCCGCTGCGCCTTGCCCAGCGCATAGGCACCGATCTGGACGCAGCGGTCGGGGTTCGCCGCCAGGGTGTCCACCACCTTGCGCATCTCGGACGGCGTGGAGGGGTGGCGAAAGACCGGCAGTCCGAACGTCGCTTCCGTGATGAACACGTCGCACGGCACCGGCACGAAGGGCGCGCAGGTGGGGTCCGCGCGCCGTTTGTAGTCTCCGGAGGCCACGACGGTGACGCCGTCCTGCTCCATCACGATCTGCGCCGATCCCAGCACATGGCCGGCCGGAACGAAGCGCGCGGCGACGGGG
Source organism: Sphingomonadaceae bacterium (assembly GCA_965261015.1). Lineage (GTDB taxonomy): Bacteria > Pseudomonadota > Alphaproteobacteria > Sphingomonadales > Sphingomonadaceae > CBDHCC01. Next base: position 778,451 of record CBDHCC010000001.1, on the reverse strand, counting down.
CCGATCGTGACCGTGTCGCCCATCGCGACGGGCGTCGCACCATGCTCCTCGCCATAGCGGACCGCCATGATGGCCAGCGTCTCGGGCGTCGCCCAGACGGTCCCGTGGCCGCCCCGCGCGTGATCGGCGTGCCCGTGGGTGACCAGCGCGCGGGCCACGGGCACGGACGGGTCGATCCAGGCGTCGGCGGCGGGCAGGTAAATGCCCTCCGGCCGCGGTTCGATCCAGGGCGCGATGTTCATGGCCTCGCTATGGCGCGCGCACCGCCTTGCGCCAAGCGCCGGGACCCTCCACTCCAGCCGAGACGTTGTGGCGGAAAGCTTTGGAGATTGATCGATGTTTGAAGGCGCGTGGGGCACATTTGCCATTCTGGGGGTGGTGCTTCTGGGGGGAGCTATCGCCTGGGCGATGTTCAAGAACAACCAGGCGGACACGCCGCACGAGGTCGCACGGTCGGACCGCGGCAGTCAGGATCTCTACGCCGCGGAAAGCGAGCGCGAGATCGAGGAAGAGCGTCGCGCGGCGTCCCTGGGCCGCTCGCCCGGCGGACCCGATCCCCGCCTGAACGACCCGACCGTGCCCGGCCAGGACGCGCCGCGCCGCTGAAGCGGGAGCCATCGACCCTGCGGGCCTGACGCGTGGAGGCGACGCTCGACCCCAGATTGTCCGCCTGGTTCGCGGACCGGGGCTGGACCCCTCGGCGACACCAACTCGAGCTTCTCGACGCGGCGCGGGAGGGGCGGCACGCGCTGCTCGTGGCCCCGACCGGTGCCGGGAAAACGTTGGCGGGTTTCCTGCCCACTCTGAATGCGCTGGCGCGCGCCCCGGCGGACGGCCTGCACACCCTCTATATCTCGCCCCTCAAGGCGCTGGCGGTGGACGTGCAGCGCAACCTGCTCAGTCCGATCGAAGAGGCCGGTCTGCCGATCCGGGTCGAGACCCGCACCGGCGACACCCCTTCCGACCGCAAGGCGCGTCAGCGGACCCGCCCACCCCAAATCCTGATGACGACGCCGGAATCCCTGTCGTTGCTGCTGAGCTACCCGGACGCGGCGACGCTGTTCGCCGGCCTGAAGACGGTGGTGATCGACGAGGTCCACGCCTTTGCCACGGGCAAGCGTGGCGACCTGCTGGCGCTCGCCCTGTCGCGGCTGACGGCGCTGGCCCCGGATCTGCGGCGCGTGGCGCTGTCCGCGACCGTGGCCGATCCGGACGGCTATCGCGCGTGGCTGGCACCCGATGGCGATATCGAGGCGGTTCGCCTGGTCGAAGGCGATCCCGGGGCCGAACCGAATATCCGTATCGTGATCCCCGGCGACCGCATCCCCTGGTCGGGTCATTCCGGCCGCTACGCCGCGCCCGAGGTCATGCGCGAAATCGAGGCGCACGGGACCACGCTCGTCTTCTCGAACACCCGCTCGCTTGCCGAGCTGATTTTCCAGGACCTATGGACGGCCAACGACCAGACGCTGCCCATCGGCGTGCACCACGGCAGCCTGTCGAAGGAGGCGCGTCGCAAGGTTGAGGCCGCGATGGCCGACGGGCGGCTGCGCGGCCTGGTCTGCACGTCGTCCCTCGATCTGGGGGTCGATTGGGGAGATGTGGACTGTGTGGTCCAGATGGGGGCGCCCAAGGGTTCGTCCCGGCTGCTTCAGCGGATCGGCCGATCCAATCACCGATTGGACGAGCCCTCCGAGGCGATGATCGTACCGGGCAACCGCTTTGAATATCTGGAGGCCCGCGCCGCCCTGGACGCGGTGAGCGCGGGCGAGCGCGATCCGGATGTTTTCCGCCCCGGCGCGCTCGACGTGCTGGCCCAGCATCTGGTGGCCTGCGCGTGCGCCGAGCCGTTCGAGGAGGCCGCGATGAAGGCGGAGGTGCGCTCCGCGCTGCCCTATTCGGCTTTGACGGACGAGGTGTTCGACCGCGTGCTGCAGTTCGTCGCCACCGGCGGCTATGCGCTGAAAGCCTATGACAAGTTCCGTCGCCTGACGCGAGGCGCGGACGGGCTGTGGCGGTTGACCCAGCCGCGCTTCGCCGCGCAGCACCGGCTCAACGCCGGGATCATCGTGGACGCCGCCCTCTTGGACGTGCGTTTCAAGAACGGGCGTAAGCTGGGCACGGTGGAGGAGGGGTTCGCAGCCCAGCTGGAACCCGGCGATACCTTCTTTTTCTCGGGCCTGAGCCTGGAAGTGCTGGGGATCAAGGACACCGACCTGCAGGTGAAAGCGAGCAGCCGACCCGCGCGCATTCCCAAATATGGCGGCAGCCGGATGCCGCTTTCCACCAGCCTGGCCGACCGCGTGCGTGTTTTCCTGCACGACCGTGCTTCCTGGCCCCGTTTTCCGCCCGATGTGCGCGAGTGGCTGGAGATGCAGGATCGCCGGTCGGTCCTGCCCGCCCCCGACCAGATCCTGGTGGAGACCTTTCCGCGCGACGGCGCGCACGATCTGATCGTATACGGGTTCGAGGGCTGGAACGCCCATCAGGCGCTGGGCATGCTGATCACCAAGCGCATGGAGACCCGCGGCCTCGACCCGATCCGGTTCGTGGCGAATGATTACGCCATCGCCGTCACCTGCCTGAAGCCCATCATCGATCCGATCAGCCTGTTGTCCGGCGACATCCTAGAGGCCGAGTTCGTGGATTGGGTGGAACGATCCCACCTGCTCAAACGCGCCTTTCGAGAGGTCGCCGTCATCGGTGGACTGGTCGAGCGCCAGCATCCCGGCAAGCGCAAGACCGGACGGCAGGTGACCTTTTCAACGGACCTGATCTACGACGTCCTGCAAAGGTGGGAACCCGACCACTTGCTGATCCGCGCCGCCTGGGACGACGCGCGCGCGAAGCTGACGGATGTCGGCCGCCTCGCCCGCCTGCTCGAGCGCGCCGAAAGCACGGCCGTCCATGTCGACCTGCCGCGCGTCAGCCCCCTGGCGGTGCCCGTGCTGGTCCTGATCGGGCGCGAAACGGTGTCGACCGGAGGTGGAGAGGACGACTTGCTGATGGAGGCCGAGGCGCTGGCGGCCGAGGCGATGAGGGCGGACTGATCGGTCTTCGGCTGCGAGCGTGACGAGTTGCGAACACAATGAGTGGATGGCCGGCTGGAGTCACTCGCCGCAGGCCGGCGCGCGCATCACAGCGCCGGCGTCGCTTTTCCTGATCGCTCAATGCCCGCAAGCGGTGCTCGGCAAGGCGGCATCAGCGATTTCACGGGCCATCGGCTTTGCCAACCCTGGTCGGGCAGGCGTATCACCAAGACGTGCTGCCGTTCCTCCTCCAAGTCGCGACGCTCGACTTCGACCCCGCGCCGACGCCGGATCGTCAGGAGGTCATCGCGGCCGAACTCGACGCGCTGCGGCGCCTGACCGTTCCGGTCGTGATCGACGGCCGCGCGAACGGCCGCTTCCTGATTGATACCGGCGCCGAGCGCACGGTCGTGTCCGACATC
>CBDHCC010000001.1:0-767500 GCA_965261015.1 Sphingomonadaceae bacterium | reverse complement strand
GGCCGCGCGATGACCGCCACCCGGTCGCCGACCCGGCCCGCCGCGTGAACGTCCGCGCCGCCGCCATCTGGTCCATGGCGTCGCAATATGTCGTGTTCGTCGTGGGCTTCGCGGTCAGCGTCGTGGTGTCCCGCTATTTCCTGGATCCCGCGGAGGTGGGGCTGTTCTCCATCGCGCTCGCCGCGGCCCTGATGGTCGCCATCCTGCAGGATTTCGGTCTGACCCGGTACATCGCGGGCCGGCCGGAGCTGACGGCGGACGAGGTGCGGGTGTGTTCGTCCGTGTCGGCCCTGTTCGCGCTCGCGATCGCCGGGCTGGTGGCGCTGCTCGCCTGGCCGATGGCGCGGTTCTACGACGAACCTGGTCTGACACGCCTGCTGCTGGTGATCGCGTCGTCCTATCTGCTGGTGCCCTTTTCCGTCGTGCCCTTCGCGCTCGCCACCCGCGCGATGGATTTTCGCGCGGTGTTCGCGATCAACGCGGCCGGCGCGGTGGTGGGCGGCGGAGCGTCGCTGGCCTTCGCCGCGGCCGGCCTGTCGGCCGAGTCGCTCGCCTGGGGCATGGTGGCGCAGGCGGTCGCGCGCGCCGCCGTGGCACAATGGACGCATCCGGCCCCGATCCCGCTCGTTCCGCGACTCGGCCGGGCGGGCGAGGTCCTGCGGTTCGGGTCGCTCAATTCGGTCCTGTTCGTGTCCGGCGCGATTGGGTCGCGTTCGGCCGATCTGGTCGTCGGCCGGCTGCTGACGCTCGCCGCCGTGGGCGTCTTCAGCCGGGCGACCGCGCTCTCGGGCCAGTTGCGGATGCTGGTGTCCGGCGCGATCAGCGGCGTCTTCTACCCCGCCTTCGCGCGCATCCGCGATCGGGGGGAACCGCTGGGGCCACCCTATGCCCGGGTGGTCGCCGGCTACACCGTGGTCACCTGGCCGGCGATGGCGGGGCTGGCGCTCGCGTCGCGGCCGCTGGTGCTCGGGCTGTACGGGCCGGACTGGGCCGGGGTCGCGCCGGTGCTGGTCTGGGTGGCGCTGGCGGAGGTCGTGTTCGTGGCCCTGCCCCTGCATGTGGAACTGCCGATCCTGCTGGGTCGGATGCGCCGGCTGCTGGCCTTCAACATCGTCGACACGGCGCTGTCGATCGCGTCGCTGGCCGCGCTGGCGGTGTGGGGGGTGGAGTGGGCGGCGATCTCGCGCGTGCTCTACGCACTCGTCTGGTTCGCGATGTACGCGCGCTTGTTGAGCACGCTGATCGCGATCGACTGGCGAGCGTTGTGCGGCACCTACGCCCGCAGCGCGGCCGCGACCGCCGCCGCGATCGCGCCGACGGCCGCGGCGATGTGGGCCTGGCCGGCCGCAGCGCCGATGCCGCTGCTGGCGCTCGCCGCTCTGGCGCTGGCGGGCGTCGCCTGCTGGCTGGCCGCCGTGTTCCTGATCCGCCACCCCGCCGCGCCCGACATTCGGGAGTTGGTCGCGACGGCGCTGGATCGACCGTGGCGGGCGGTCCGCGCGGCGTTCGGCGCGTGACCTTCGTCTATCTGATCGCCGCCCACGACCGGCCGGAGCAGCTGGCGGCGCTGCTCGACCGGTTGCTGCCGCCGGGCACGCCTGACCGGGCCGTGCTGCACCTCGACCGCCGCTCCCCATTGTGGCGCGACGAAAGGGAGCGGTTCGCGGCCCATCCGTCCGGCCGAGTCGAGCTGGTCGCCCGCCCCGCCGCCGTGCGCTGGGGCCATCGCAGCCAGCTGGCCGCGACCCGGCTGATGCTGGATCAGGCGCTGACCCGACCCTTCACGCTCGCCCATCATCTCAGCGGCACCGACTGGCCGGTCGTCCCGCGCGCGCGGATCGCCGCCGACGCCGCCGAACGGCCGCGCGCCGTGTGGGCCACCGTGCTGGGGCAGGAGCAGGAAGAGCGGATGCAGCGCTGGTGGATCGACCCGCACGCGCTCGCCGCCCGGCTGCCGCACGCCTGGCGCGAACAGGTCGTGTGGTCGCTCGGTCGCCTGCAACGCGCGGCGCACCGCCGAGCGGACCGCTGGACGGGCCGGCGCGCCCGCCCGATCGGCCCCTGGCGAAAGGGGTGGAGCTGGTGGTCGTTGCCCGAGGACGCGGCGCGCGCGCTGGCGGACACCATCCGCGCTCTGGAGGCCAGCGGCCGCCTTCGCGGCACCGCCTGCGCCGACGAGCACGTAGCCGCGACCCTCCTCGACCGCGACTTCGCCGATCGGCTGACGGACTATCGCCGCTTCGTGCGCTGGCCGGACGGACCGGCGAACAGCCCGCTGTTCCTGTCGCCCGAGCACGCGACCGAAGCGGCGGCGTCGGGGGCGTGGTTCGCGCGCAAGGTCGATGTCGCGGCGGAGCCGGGCTGGCGGACCACCCTGCCGCCCTTCGCCTGAGCCGCTAACCGGCGATGTAGTCGCGCAGCGACTCGGCCTCCGCCTCGATACGGTCGATCCGCAGCTTCACCAGGTCGCCGATCGATACGAACCCGACCATCGCTCCGGTCGAGTCGACGACCGGCAGGTGGCGTATCCGCCGCCGGGTCATCAGCGACAGGGCCGCCAGCGCGCCGGTGTCGGGCGTGACCGTCACGGCGGGCGCGGTCATCACGCGCTCCACCGGATCGTCCAGCACCGGCGTGCCGTGGGTCTGAAGCCCGTGCAGCAGGTCGCGTTCGGAGAACACCCCGATCGGGCGGTCGCCGGCCATCACCGGCAGAGCACCGATGCGGCGCTCCGCCAAACGGGCGACCGCGTCCCGAACGGGCTGGTCCGCGGTGATCGTCACGATCCCGCCCTCGCGATCGTCCAGGATGCGCTGGATCGTCATGGCCGCCCTCTCCTCGTCCTCCGGCTTCGGTTGATGTTCTCACGCCCGGGCCGCAAAGGAAAGGCCGACCGCCCATGACCACGCCGCCACCATCCCCGCCGTCCCGGCCGCCGACACTCGACGACCCCGATTATGCGCGTTTCGCGTGGGGCCGATATCGTCGGATCCTGGGCTGGATGGCCGCGTTCGCCGTGGCGCTGGTCGCCGTGGCGCTCGGCTGGCTCGGGATCGCTCGGGGCGAGGTGCCGCTGCACATGGCGATCGCGGTCACCGGGGGCGTGTTCGGCACGATGGTGCTGACCGCGGCCCTGATGGGGCTGGTCTTCCTGTCGAGCGGCACCGGCCATGACGACCGGATCGAGGATCCCTTCGCCGACGAGGCGGACCGATGACCGGCGCGCTCGACCCCGTCCTGCGCGTCGTGCCGGGACCGTCCGACATCAACTCGAACGGGCACATCTTCGGCGGCTGGGTGCTGTCGCAGATGGACGCGGCCGGCGGCATCGTGGCCGGTCGGGTGTGTGGCGGCCGGTGCGCCACGGTGGCGATCGACACGATGGAGTTCATCGCCCCCATCCTGCTGCGCGACATCGTGTCGGTTTACGCGGAGGTGGAGCGGCGCGGCCGCACCTCCGTCGGCATCCGAGTGGACGTGGTCGCCACGCGCGGCGATGGCGAGGCGGTCCGGGTGACCAGCGGCCTGTTCACCTTCGTCGCGCTGGACGACGAGTTCCGGCCCAGGCCGCTGCCCTGACCGAATAGGCCAGTCGGTCACCCGCGCCGGCCCGCCCGGCCGACGCGGGTGCGGAGTCAGGCGGCTTCGGTGCCCTCGCTGGCGGCGGACTTGCGAGGACGTCCCCGCCGCTTGGGCGCGTCCGCCTCCGCCGTCAGCGACGGAGGCAGCACTTCGCTGTCCAGAACGGCGGGTTCCGCCTCGGCCTCCGCCTTGCGGGGACGACCGCGACGCGGGCGGGTGGTCGGCTGAGTGCCGTCCTCCGTCGCCTCGACCGGCTTCGAACGGGTGGCGCGACGCTGAGGCCGGGCGGAGGGCTCGTCGGCCCCATCGCCCTCTCCCCGCCCGTCCCGACGGCCGTCGCCCGCGTCCCGGCCGTCGCCGTCGGGTTGGCTGGAACCGCCGCGACCCGCCTCTCGACCCCGGTCGTGGCCGCCGTCCTGACCCTGGTCGCCGCGTCCGCCGTCGGACCGCTCGGCCTCCCGATTGCCCGACCGTCCACGGCCCCCCTGGCGCCAGTCGTCGCCATCGTCCTCGTCGTCCATCCGGTCGCGGCCGGAGTTCGAAGGGGTGTGCTGAGGCCGGTCGTCGTCGTCCTCTGCCTGCTGGCGCCACTCGTCGCGCTGCGACCGGCCACCGCCCTGGCGCTCTTCGGCGCGAGCGCGCTGATCGGCCACGACGCGGTAATAATGGTCGGCGAACTGCCACCAATATTCCGCCTCGACCCGGTCGCCCTTGGTCTGGGCGTCGCGCGCCATGTTGCGATATTTCTCGTGCAGCTGGACGGCGTTGCCGCGCGTGCGGTTGTCGATCCGGTTCTGCGGGTCGGCACCGCGCCCGCCGCCGCTTTGCGGCCGGGGGCCGTTGCGGCCGCGCCGGCGGTTGTTCTGTCGGTTGTTCATGAGGTCGTGGTCATCGGTCGGGTCTGTCCTTCAGGGGGATCGACGTGCTCCGGACCCCGTCGGCACGGCCACGATGGCCGTCCTTCCCTTCGCTCGGTCGTCGGACGCGCCGGTCGGACGCGATGACAGGGAAGCGGGGTCGAGCGGACCGGATCGCGCCTTTCGGTCGGCAATCGGGTATCCGCGACGGTCAGCTTAGCGCGCCCGCGCGCATTGGCAATGGCAAATTGACATCAGGCGAGCGCCAGCCCCCGGTCGCGGCCCGCGCGATCGCGCAGCAGGGTCGCGGCGAACCCCGCCCGTTCGTACAGCGCCCGCGCCGCCCCGGCCTGGCGCCAGCCGATCTCTACGAGCGCCAGGCCGCCGGGCGACAGGGCGGGGCGCAGCGTGGCGGCCAGCCGCCGATGGTCGTCCAGACCGTCGGCGCCCGACCACAGCGCGGCCTCCGGCTCCCAGTCCCGCACCGCCGGCTCCAGCGGGTCGTCCTGGGCGATATAGGGCGGGTTGCTGAAGATCAGGTCGAACGTCTCGGCCACGCCCGCCAGCCAGTCGCCCACGCGCAGCTCCGCGCGGTCGCCGAATCCCAGGTCCCGCCGATTGCGCTCGGCCCAATCAAGCGCGTCGCGGCTGCGGTCGATCCCCAGCCCGGACGCGCCCGGCCAACGGGCGAGCGCCGCGAACAACAGCGCGCCGGTGCCCGTGCCCAAGTCCAGCACACGGGCCGGTGGGCGGTCGGCCAGCCGGGCGAACGCCGCCTCCGCCAGCACCTCGGTGTCAGTGCGCGGGATCAGGACGCCGGGCCCGACCGCCAGATCGAGGTCCAGGAAGGGCGCGGACCGGATCACATAGGCCAGCGGCTCGCCCGCGGCGCGGCGCGCCACCAGCGCGTCGAAGCCGACCGGCTGGCCGGCGCCCAACAACAAAGCCCCGCGCGAAACCCCGGCCGCATGCGCCATCAGCCACTCCGCTTCCAGCCGGGGATCGTCGGCGACCTGGGCCAGGCGGTGGGCCGCCGCTGCCAGTGCGGCGCGGCGCTCCGGCGTCACGGGCGGGACCGGGCAGGCGCGGCCCGGCCCCAGCCTTGGCTCGCCCTCACCCCGCGTCCAGCGCCGCCAGACGCTCGGCCTCGTCGGCTACGGCCAACGCGTCGATCAGTTCGTCCAGCTTGCCCTCCATCACCTGTGGCAAGCTGTGCAGGGTCAGGTTGATGCGGTGGTCGGTCACGCGCCCCTGCGGGTAATTGTAGGTGCGGATGCGCTGCGACCGGTCGCCGGAGCCCACCATCGCCCGGCGCTCGCCCGCGCGTTCGGCGTCCACCCGCTCGCGCTCGTACTCGTAGAGGCGGGAGCGCAGGATGGTCATCGCCTTGGCTTTGTTCTTGTGCTGCGAGCGGCCGTCCTGGCAGGCGACCGTGATGCCGGTCGGCAGGTGGGTCAGGCGCACGGCCGAATCGGTCGTGTTGACGTGCTGCCCCCCCGCGCCGGACGAGCGGTAGATGTCGATCCGCAGGTCGCCGTCCGCGATCTCCACGTCCACCTCCTCCGCCTCCGGCAGCACGGCGACCGTCGCGGCGGAGGTGTGGATGCGGCCGCCGCTCTCGGTCGCCGGTACGCGCTGGACCCGGTGGACCCCGCTCTCCCATTTCAGCGCGCCGAACACGCCGGGACCGGTGACGGAGGCCACCACCTCCTTGAAGCCGCCGACCTCCGCCGGGCTGGCCTCCATCGGTTCGACCCGCCAGCCGCGCTCGGCGGCGTAGCGTTCGTACATGCGGTAGAGGTCGCCCGCGAACAGCGCCGCCTCGTCGCCGCCGGTGCCCGCGCGGATCTCCAGGATGGCGGGCTTGGCGTAGGCCCGGTCCTTGGGGACGAGCGCCAGGGCGAGGTCGCGTTCAGTGGTCTCGAGGCGTTCGGAGAGCGCGCGCAGTTCATCGGCGGCCATGCGGCGCATCTCCGGGTCGGCGTCGGCGGCCATCGCCTCCAGCTCCGCCTGCTCGCCGCGGCCGTCGGTCAGCCGTCGAGCCAGCGCCGCCACTGGCTCCAGCTCGGCATGGTCCTTGGACAGCTGGACATAGTCGGCGGGGTCGAGGTCGGGCGATCCCATCCGCCCGACGATCTCGTCCGCCCGCGCGATCAGCGCGCGCACCGCCTCGTCCGACAGCTCGCTCATCGCGACAGTTCGGCCGCCAGACCGTGGAGCGGCCGCTCGACCTGTTCACCGGTGGCGAGGTCCCGCACGGTGGCGACCCCACGCGCCAACTCGTCCGCTCCAATCAGCACCGCAGTCGTGGCCCCCACCTGATTGGCGTGCGCCATCCGCTTCTTCAGATTGCCGCCGAAGCGCGCGTCCGCCGATACGCCGGCGCGGCGCAGGTCGGCCAGCAGCCGGGTCGCCGCCGCCTCCGCCTCCGCGCCCACGGGCACGACCGCCACGCGCACGACACGCGGAACGGGCGCGTCCATCAGCATCGCGAGGCGCTCCATGCCCGCCGCCCAGCCCACGCCCGGCGTCGGCGGGCCGCCCAGCGCCTCCGCCAGCCCGTCATAGCGCCCGCCGGCCAGCACGGTGCCCTGCGCGCCCAGCCGGTCGGTGACGAACTCCCACGCCGCGTGGCGATAATAGTCCAGCCCGCGCACCAGCCGCGCGTTGCGGGTCCAGGCAACGCCGGCCGCGTCCAGCCCGGCCGTCAGCTCGGCGAAGCGGTCGCTGGCTTCGGCCGTCAGGAAGCTGTCGATCTCCGGCGCACTCTCCACCACCGGCCGATCGGCCGGGTGTTTGGAGTCCAGGATGCGGAGCGGATTGGTGGCCAGCCGCCGGACGCTATCCTCCCCCAACGCGCCCTCGTGCGCGCGGAAATGCTCGGCCAGCGCGTCGCGCCAGGCGTCGCGGCTCTCGCCATCGCCGAGCGTGTTGAGCTGCAGCGTCACGCCGTCGGCGATCCCCAGCTCGGCGAGCAGCTGATCGGCCATCGCCAGCAGCTCGACGTCGGCGGCCACTTCGGCGGCCCCGATGATCTCCGCGTCCAGCTGGTGGAACTGGCGATAGCGGCCCTTTTGCGGGCGTTCATAACGGAACAGCGGGCCGTGGGTCGCCAGCTTCAGCGGCGCGTGCTGCGCCCAGCCGTTGGTCAGGTAGGCGCGCAGGATGCCGGCGGTGAACTCGGGCCGCAGGGTCACGGAGTCCCCCGACCGGTCCTCGAACGAATACATCTCCTTCGCCACCACATCGGTGGTCTCGCCCAGCGAGCGGGCGAACACGGCGGTGGGTTCGATGACGGGCACCTCCACCCGGCCGAAGCCGTAGAGGTCGCGCACCCGCTTGAAGCCGTTCACGACCGCGTGGAAGCGGTCGGCCGTCTCGCCGATCATGTCCTGCGTTCCGCGGACCGGATGGGGGGTCGTGTTCGCCATGGTGGCGGCGACTTAGGGGATCGGGCGCGCAGGCGCCACCGGCCAGACGCTCCGCACACCGGCCATTGCGGCCGTGCGGCGGCTTTGCCACAACCCGCCGCGACCAACACGGGGATCTTCCATGCGCCATCTGCCTTTCGCCGCCCTCCTGCTCGCCTCCACGCCATTGGCCGCGCAGAGCCAGCCGGCGTCGAACAGCCAGCCGGCGGCCACCGCGCCCTTCGGCACCCCCGTCCCGGCCGCCCGCGACGTGCCCTACCCAGGCGCGATGAGCCTGCGGGTCGACGCGACCGACACGCGCCAGGGCATCTTCCGGGTCGAGCAGACCATCCCGGTGGCGGGCGGCGAGCCCATGGTCCTGCTGCTGCCCGAATGGCTGCCCGGCAACCACGCCCCGCGCGGCCAGATCAGCAACATCACGGGCCTGGACTTTTCCGCGGACGGCCAGCCCGTCGCCTGGACCCGCGACCCGGTCAACGTGTTCGCCTTTCGCCTGGACGTGCCGGCGGGCGCGCGCGCCGTCACTGCGCGCTTTCAGTATGTCTCGCCGACCGACGACGGCCAGGGCCGCATCGTCGTCACGCCGGCGATGATGAACATCCAGTGGGAACTCGTCTCGCTCTACCCGGCGGGCTATTACACCCGGCAGATCCCGATCCAGGCGACCGTGACCTACCCGGCCGGCTGGCAGGCCGGCACGGCGCTGCGGCCGATGGCGGCCCCGGCGGGCGCGGGGGGCAACACGGTCGCCTACGACACCGTCGACTACGACACGCTGATCGACTCGCCGGTGTTCGCCGGCGCGCACTTCCGTCGCGTGGCCTTGAGCGACGAGGTGGCCCTGAACCTGGTCGCCGACGAGGAGTCGGACCTGGCCTTCAGCGAGGAGCAGATCGCCGCGCACGCCCGCTTGGTGCGCGAGGCGCGCGCCCTGTTCGGGGCGAACCATTTCGACCATTACGACTTCCTGCTGGCGCTGACGGACGAGATGGGGGGCATCGGGCTGGAGCATCACCGCTCGTCCGAGAACGGGGTGGGACGCGACTATTTCACCAAGAAGTGGGCCGACGGGCCGGACAGCCGCACCCTGCTGCCGCACGAGATGACGCACAGCTGGAACGGCAAGTACCGCCGGCCGGCCGACCTCTGGACGCCCGACTTCGCCACCCCGATGCGCGACAGCGGCCTGTGGGTGTACGAGGGCCAGACGCAGTTCTGGGGCACGGTGCTGTCGGCGCGGTCCGGCCTGCTGACCAAGCAGCAGACGCTCGACATCCTGGCCCAGACGGCGGCGGGCATGCAGCAGCGGGTGGGGCGCGAATGGCGGCCGCTGATCGACACCACGAACGACCCGATCCTGTCGGCGCGGCGGCCCAAGCCGTGGTCCAGCTGGCAGCGGTCGGAGGACTATTACAACGAGGGGCTGCTGGTCTGGCTGGAAGTCGATTCGATCCTGCGCGACCGGTCGCGCGGGCGCCGGTCCATGGACGACTTCGCCCGCGCGTTCTTCGGTGGGCGCGACGGCGACTGGGGCGTCGTGACCTACGACCGGGCCGACGTGATCGCCACCTTGCAGCGCCTGCAGCCCTATGACTGGGCGGCGTTCTTCGCCGAACGGCTGGACCGGCCCGCCGCCACCGCGCCGCTCAACGGGCTGGCGGCGAACGGCTACGAGCTGATCTATGGGACGGAGAAGACCGACGCCGTCGCCGCGGCGGAGGACCGGTACGAGGCGACGGACTTCACCTATTCGCTGGGCCTGTCGGTGAACGACGGCGGCGAGGTGCGGCAGGTCGTGTGGAACTCGCCGGCCTTCGCCGCCGGCCTGACGAACGCCACGCACATCGTGGGCGTCAACGGACGCAGCTATTCCGCCGACCGGCTGGCCGACGCCATCAAGCTGAGCGCGACCGAGCCCGTGACCCTGACGCTGGAAGACGGAAGCCAGGTCCGCACCGTGGCGCTCGATTATACCGGCGGGCCGCGCTACCCGACCTTGCGAAAGGTCGGGTCCGGCACGACGGGCCTCGACAGGCTGCTGGAGCCCCGGCTAGGGGCCGGCCGCTAACCACAGGAACGCCCATGAATTTCGAGCATATCCCGACGGGGTCGAACCCGCCGGAAAACCTGAACGTCATCATCGAGGTCCCGACGGGCGGCGAGCCCGTGAAATACGAGTTCGACAAGGCGTCGGGCGCGCTGTTCGTGGACCGCATCCTGCACACGCCCATGCGCTATCCGGCGAATTACGGCTTCGTGCCGCACACCCTTTCGCCCGACGGCGACCCGCTGGACGCGCTGGTGATCGCAAGGTCGCCGTTCATCGCGGGGTGCGTCGTGCGCGCGCGACCGATCGCGGTCCTGAACCTGGAGGACGAGCATGGCGGGGACGAAAAGCTGGTCTGCGTGCCCGACACCGCCACCTTCCCCTATTACACCAACGTGCGCGAAAAGGCCGACCTGCCGTCGATCGTCTTCGACCAGATCGAGCACTTCTTCACTCATTACAAGGACTTGGAAAAGGAGAAGTGGGTGCGCGTCGGGGTGTGGGGCGACGCGGCCGAGGCGCGGCGCATCGTGACCGAAGCGGTCGATCGCGCGCTCGCCAATCCGGGCCAGCCGAGCGCCGATTGACGACCTGTTAAGGATCGCGCCGTTAGGGCCGGCACGACACCGTTCGGAAGGACCCGACCCATGCGCGCACCCCGCCTGTTCGCCGCCGCCCTGGCGCTCTCATTCGCCGGCCCGGCGTTGGCGCAGGACGCGCCGGTGGCGCTCACCAGCCAGCTGTTCGTTCTGCATCAGACCACCGCGGCGGACGGCACCGTGACCGAAACGCGCGACGCGCCCGACACCGTGCTGCCGGGCGACGCGATCCTGGTGCAGCTGACCTACGCCAACAACGCGGCGGAGCCGGCGGAGAACTTCACCGCAGTCAATCCGATCCCCACCGGCCTGGCCTTCGTGTCGTCGGAGACGCCGGGCACCGACTATTCGGTGGACGGCGGCGAAAGCTGGGGTCCGCTGGCGTCGCGGACCGTGTCCGGCGACGACGGACAGTCCCGCGCCGCCGTGCCAGCAGACGTGACCCATGTGCGCTTCCACGCGCCAGCGGCGGTCGCGCCGGGTGCGACGGGGACCTTCGCCTTTCGATCCGTCGTCCGGTGATTGCGCCAGGGCGATAAGCCGCCCGCTCAGCCGCCCTCCGCCATCGCGGGCGGGGTGCTGCCCGGCCCCGCCTCGCCCGCCGACCGGCTAGCCAGCCATGCGCCCGCCACGACGATGGTGGCCCCGAGACCGGTCGTCAGCGTCAGCGGCTCGCCGAAGAACAGCCAGCCACACAGCGCGGCCCAGACAAAGCCGGTATATTCCATCGGGATCAGGGCGCGCGCCTCTGCCCGGCCATAGGCCCAGGACAGCGCCAGCAGGGACGCCGTGCCCAACAGGGCCGCACCCGCCAGCAGCGGCCATTCGCCAGCGGGCCAGGGCGCGCCGACGATCGCTGCGGCGACCCCCAGGGTCGGGGTCACGACCAGCGCCATGACAAAGGCGATCTCCACCGGTCCCGCCGCCTGCGCCTGCCTGCGCGCCAGGATCAGGTTGTAGGCGAACAGCGCCGCCGACCCTAGCACGGCGGCAGCGCCCCACAGGGCACCCTCGTCCAGGCGGCCACGACCCAGTTTCCCGCCCAGGATCACCAGCACGCCCGCGATCGCCAGGGCCGACGCGCCATAGGCGGCCGGCCCCACCCGCTCTCCCAACAGCGCGGCCGCCAGGAACAGGGCCAGCACCGGCGCGACGAAGGAGAGCGCGATCGCGTCGGCCATCGGCAATCGGCCGAGGCCGAAGAAGAACAGCACGCTCATCGCGGCCACCACCAGACCGCGCAGGACGTGCAGCCGCATCGCCGCCGCGTTCGGCCAGCGCCGCTCACCCGCAGCCCAGAGCGCACCTGTGAGCACCAGGCCGAGCGCGTGCCGCCAGAACACCGCCGTCAACGCCCCCAGCGCCAGCACGGCACCCTTCATGGCCGCGTCCATGACGGAGTAGAGCGCGATGCCGAAGGCGGCGGCGAGGATGGGTGCCCAGCGAGAGTGCCTCAAGCGCGCGCGGCGGCCCATGTCGCGGCAACGCGCCCGACATTCGCCAGCACGGCCTCCGCGGCCGGGTCGATGCCGTCGCCTGCCGTACCGGACGTTTCCAGGAAGGCCGTCACCACCACCGGGTCGCTGCAGCCCGGTTGCCAAAAGGCCGCCACGTCGTTGTATCGGTCGGGCTGACCGTCATTTGCCACGGCCGTGCCCGTCTTGTCGCCCGTGCGCCATTGTGACGGGAAGCCGGCTCGCAGCCGATTGCGACCGGTGGCGGTAGTCACGGTCCAATCGATCAACGTGCGCCGAGCATCGGGTGAGAGCACCTGGCCGCCCAGAATGGCCGCGACTCCACGCGCGAACGATGCCGGACAGCCCGTGTCCCGCCAGTCACCCGGTGCGCCGAGATTCAGCTCCGGTTCGTAGCGGTCCAGTCGTGAACAGTCGTCGCCGATGCTGCGGTAGAACGCGGTCAGAGCCACCGGCCCACCGACGAAGCGCAGCAGCGCGTTGGCCGCGCCGTTATCACTTTCCACCTGCGCGGCACGAGCGAGGTCCTCCACGGTCGCTTGTCCATTCGGCAGCAGTGGCCGGGTGACAGGCGCATGGCCCACCACGTCTTCTGTCGAGAGTGGGACCATCTGGTTGCCGCGCAGGCCCTCGCCCATCCGCTTCAGCATGAGCGCGGCAAGCGGCAGCTTGAAGGTCGAGCACAGGACAAAACGTTCGCTGCCACGGTGGGCAACCGACCTGCCGGTGGCGGCATCGAAGACGGCAGCGCCGAGCCGCCCACCGAATGCCTCCTCGATCGCGCGGAGCGCCCCTATGGCCGCCGCGCTTGGGCCGTCGTCGCGCGGGACCGATCGCACCGGGTCCACACATCCCAGCAACGGCAGGGCAAGCAGACCGGCACAGACATGCCGACGCGAAGGCGCGCGCGACGAGCGGTCGGGTTTCTCGCTCACTCCGCCGCGACCAGCTCTGCGCTCGCCGCCTCGATCTCGGCCGCCTTCGCCTCCACGAGCGCGACGATGTGATCGACCATGCCCTCGTCGGCGACGTGGTGGTCGGTGACGCCGGACAGATAGACCATGTGCTTGCCCGCCCCGCCGCCGGTCAGGCCGATGTCGGTCTCCCGCGCCTCCCCCGGCCCGTTCACCACGCAGCCCAAAACGGACAGGCTGATGGGGGTGCGGATGTGGGAGAGGCGCTCCTCCAGCGTCTCCACCGTGCGGATCACGTCGAAGCCCTGGCGCGCGCAGGATGGGCAGCTGACCACGCGGACGCCGCGCGTCCGAAGCCCCAGCGATTTCAGAATGTCATAGCCGACGCGCACCTCCTGCTCCGGCTCGGCCGACAGGCTCACGCGGATGGTGTCGCCGATGCCCGCCCACAGCAGGTTGCCCAGACCGATCGCCGACTTGACCGTGCCGCCGATCAGCCCACCGGCCTCCGTGATCCCTAAGTGCAGCGGGCAGTCGACCGCGTCGGCCAGCTGCATATAGGCCGCGACCGCCAGGAACACGTCGGAGGCTTTGACCGCCACCTTATACTCGTGGAAGTCCTGGTCCTGCAGCAGCTTGATGTGGTCCAGCGCGCTCTCGACCAGCGCCTCCGGGCAGGGTTCGCCGTACTTCTCCAGAAGGTCGCGTTCCAGGCTGCCGGCGTTCACCCCGATTCGGATGGCGCAGCCATTGGCCTTGGCGGCGTCCACCACCTCCTTGACCCGGGTGGCCGACCCGATGTTGCCCGGGTTGATGCGAAGGCACGCGGCCCCCGCGTCCGCCGCCTCCAGCGCGCGGCGGTAATGGAAGTGGATGTCGGCCACGATCGGCACGCGGGCCGCGCGCACGATCTGCTTGAGCGCCGCCGAGGACTCCGCGTCGGGGCAGGACACGCGGACGATGTCGGCCCCGGCCTCCTCGCACCGGCGGATCTGGTCCACGGTGGCGCGCACGTCGGTGGTGGGCGTGTTCGTCATGGTCTGGACCGTGATCGGCGCGTCGCCGCCGACGGGCACCGACCCGACCATGATCTGCCGGCAGTCGCGCCGCGCGATGTCACGCCAGGGGCGGATGGACATGGGGTGTCTCCTTGTGGTCGCGCCAACATAGGCCGCCTGGCCCCGCCACGCTACGGCTGGCGGTCTAGCACGGGAGGCGTGGCATGGATGTGACAGTGGAGCAGGCGCAGAACGACGAGCGGTGGGAGGCGCTGCGCGACCTGGACGAGTGGCTGCGGACGCCGATGCTGGTGCTCTCCGTCGTCTGGCTGGCGCTGGTGGTGGTCGAACTGCTGGGCGTGGCGAGCACCCTGCTGGAGGTGTTCGGAACCGCGATTTGGATCGTCTTCATCGCGGAATTCGCGCTGCGACTGTTCCTGGCCCCCGACAAGTCGGAATTCCTGAAAAAGAGCTGGCTCACCATCATATCGCTGATCGTGCCGGCCTTTCGCATCCTGCGCGGAGTGCGCGCCCTGAGGGCTGTGCGGGCACTCAGGGGGGCGCGGCTGGTCCGCGTGATCGGGACGGCCAACCGCTCGATGAACGCCCTGAAGGCGACGCTCGCCCGGCGCGCCTTTGGCTATGTCATCGTGCTGACCGTCGTGGTGATCGCGCTGGGCGCGGCCGGGATGCTGTCGTTCGAACCGGACAGCGAGGTCGCCGGCGGCTTCACCTCCTACGGCGACGCGCTCTGGTGGACGTCCATGCTGGTGGCGACGCTGGGGTCGGAGTTCTGGCCGAAGACCACCGAGGGTCGGGTGCTCTGCTTCCTGCTCGCCATGTATGGTTTCGCCGTGTTCGGCTACATCACGGCCAGCTTCGCGTCCTTCTTCGTGGGGCGCGACGCCGACACGGAGGCGGCCCCGGTGGTGGGCGCCAAGGACCTGGCCCGCCTGTCGGACGAGATCGCGCAATTGCGCGCGGCGCTGGGCGATCCCGGGGGTGGACCCGTGCCGGCCGCCGACCGTTAGGCCCGCGACCCACATGTTCAGGAGACACACCATGCCCACCATCCTCATCGCCGGCGCCAATCGCGGCATCGGGCTGGAGTTCGCCAAGCAATATGCCGCCGACGGCTGGCGCGTGCATGGCACGGCCCGTCAGCCGAACGAGGCGGACGCGCTGAGGCAGGCGGCAGACGTCGTTCACACGCTCGACATCGCCGACCCAGGATCCATCCATTCGCTGGCAGGGGAGGTGGACGAGCCCATCGACCTGCTGCTGTCCGTCAGCGGCATCTACGGCCCGCGCCAGTTCTCCGACGACCCGCAGGGCTTCGTCGACACGCTGGCGACCAACGCGGTCGGCCCGACGCTGCTCGCCCACGCGCTCAAGGACCGGGTGCTCGCGTCGGACGCCAGGCGGATGGTGGCCATCACCAGCCAGATGGGGTCGATCGGGGACAATTCGTCTGGCGGGTCGGTCGCCTATCGCGCGTCCAAGGCGGCGCTGAACGCGGCCTGGCGGTCGCTGTCGATCGACTGGAAGTCCGAAGGCCTGACGCTCGCCATGCTGCACCCGGGCTGGGTGCAGACGGACATGGGCGGGGCGAACGCGGCGATTACGCCGACCGAGAGCGTCACGTCGCTGCGCGCCACCATCGAAGGCCTGACGATCGATCGGACCGGCAGCTTCCTCGACCGCGACGGCACCCCCCTGCCCTGGTGATCAGCGCCGGTCGCGTTCCAGCAGCTCGGCGCGCACCCGGATCGTGACCGTCGCCTGGCGCACTTCCACCAGGAAGATCGCCAGCGACGCGATCAGCAGCGCCATGGCGACCACGAACAGCGCCGCCACGGCGACCCCGGTGGCAAAGCCCGCCACCTCGCCCGCGAACAGGCCGGCCACCATCAGGCAGACCGTGACGCCGCACGCCACCGCCAGCGCGATGGCCGTGTTGACCAGGCCCATCCGCCGGTCCAGCCGACGCAATTCCCACACCACGCGCTCGTGCTCCACGCCGGTGGTGGCGGCGTAACGCTCCTCCAGCGAGCGCGAGCGGTCGACCACGCGCGCCAGGCGGCCGGTCATGACGTTGATCAGATTGCCGGTCGCCACCAGCAGGAACACGGGCGCGACGGCCGACTGGATGGTGCGCCCCAGGATGGCGAGATCGGGGACTTGGGACGCGAGCGACATGGGGCGGGGCCATAGACCCCCGATCGCGAGCGTGGGAGGGGCTTTCGCCACCTTGCCCTCCCCCGCGCCATCGGTAACACCGGGGCCATGGACTCCATTCTCATTCGCGGCGGCCGGCCGCTCAACGGCACGCTGCCGATCTCGGGCGCGAAGAACTCCGCCCTCACCCTCCTCCCGTGCGCGCTGCTGACGGACGAGCCACTCACACTCCGCAACCTGCCGCGCCTGGCCGACGTGGACGGCTTCGGGCACCTGCTGAACGAGCTGGGCGTCTCCACCGCGGTCGAGGGCACCAAGCCGCAGGAGTTCGGGCGCGTGCTGACCGCGCGGGCGGGGCGGATCACGTCGACCACCGCGCCCTACGACATCGTGCGAAAGATGCGCGCGTCCATCCTGGTGCTCGGCCCGCTACTGGCGCGCGCGGGGGAGGCGACGGTCAGCCTGCCGGGCGGCTGCGCCATCGGCAACCGGCCGATCGACCTGCACTTGCGCGCGCTCGAAGCGCTGGGCGCGGAGATCGAACTCGCCGCCGGCTATGTCCGCGCGTCGGCGCCCGGCGGCCGGCTGACGGGCGGCGACTACCGCTTTCCGGTGGTGAGCGTGGGGGCGACGGAGAACGCGCTGATGGCCGCCGTGCTGGCTGGCGGCACCTCCGTCCTTTCCAACTGCGCGCGCGAGCCGGAGATCGTGGACCTGTGCCAGTGCCTCAACGCCATGGGCGCGCGCATCACCGACGTGGGCCGCGCCCAGCTGACGGTGGAGGGTGTGGACCGGCTGCACGGCACGACCTACGCCGTCATGCCCGACCGGATCGAGGCGGGCAGCTACGCCTGCGCCGCCGCGATTACCGGGGGCGACGTGCTGCTGGCGGGCGCGCGCGCCGACGACATGCGCGCGACGCTGGACGCGCTGGTGGAGGCCGGCGTGACGGTGGAGGAAGTCGCAAGGGGCGTACGTGTGGCGGCGGCGAACGGCCTGCGTCCGGTGCGCCTGACCACCGCGCCCTTCCCCGGCTTCGCCACCGACATGCAGGCGCAGTTCATGGCCATGCTGACCCAGGCGACCGGCGCCAGCGTGCTGACCGAGACGATCTTCGAGAACCGCTACATGCACGTGCCGGAACTGGCGCGGATGGGCGCGGACGTGGCGGTGGACGGCCGCACGGCGGTGGTGACCGGGCCGACCCCGCTGAAAGGCGCCCCTGTCATGGCCACCGACCTGCGCGCGTCCATGAGCCTCATCATCGCCGGCCTCGCCGCCGAGGGCGAGACCACGGTGGCGCGAGTGTACCACCTGGACCGCGGCTACGAGCGGCTGGAGGAGAAGCTGCAAGCGGTTGGTGGGGATGTGGAGCGGGTTGGGGGGTGACTAAACAGCTCGATATGAAAGCTTCCTGAGGTGAAGATCACGGTCGCATCGAAATACGTCCAGAAATATACAAGCCTCGCAAGCGCTTTAGGCATTCTAGGATCATCTACAATCCCCCTGCTAAGTCCTCAGAAGTGGGATGACGCAAACGACACTCTTCTACTAAACCACTACGCGGGTGTGAAGAATATCGGCACTCTTTTAGCCAGTTGCTTTACGCAAGCTTTAGAGACTTATCATCATTGGAAGGTCTTCACCACGGGTATTGACGGTGTTTGCCTTACCTATAACAGATTAGCATTAGAGATTTCGGCTTCCGAAGATCCAAACCTCAGAACTGGCGAAGTTGACTACTTTTTGATAAAGCAATTAGAAGCACTTAGAAGCTCTGATGTTGAGCGTCTGCCATTCATCAAGCGCCAAGGCTACAGGGATGAGAGTGAATGGCGGGTAATTGCCACTCCTCAGCAGAAATTCGTCGCAAGCTATCCCTTACCTTTCGATAAATCCGCTCTAACCAAGATTACCTTCAACCCTTGGATACCGGCACCTCTTTTTCGGCAACTTAGATCGACATTGTTAGACGTTGCTCAACACAGCTCATTGTCCGTGCGTCGATCAACATTGACCAATAGCTTGCAATGGAAAAAGGCGGCATCTAAGCTTGCTTTTAAAGTAATGTAGGCTGACTTACGGCATTCATCTTTATAACGCCAATGATCATCCACTTATCTGGATACCGTGAGTGGGTTCCCATGGCGAGGACCATACCTTCTTTGGGATATTTTCTGCCGAAAACATCTGAGACGCGATCTAGAGTTTCTGTTTCGCTAAAACTTCTTCTCCAATTAAGATAGGTTTGTTCTACCTCCCAATCGTGACACCGACACTGATGTTGACCGTCGTCGTCTGTGTACCGATACCCAAACTCATAAGGAGCTGGTTCAAGAGGTACAATTTCCTTGGCAGCAAACATATCTGGTGCCGCAAGAAGCCTAGCATATGCACTGCGACGTTCTTCTATCGCCTCCTGCGTTCTCTTCCTCCAGAAAAACTCAGGACGCTCTGGTTGAATGAGCGTTAGACTCTTACCTTCCATCCGTTCCTTCTTGGTGCTCGAACGGATCGCTGGTTCAATGAAGGCAGAGCGCCGTTCGGACCTCATGGTGCCAATCAGCTCGATTGTAGCCTGGTCGACATTTCTCGACTCAAATCTACTGTCCTGGTTCGGTCTCGGTAAACGCCCCGTAAGACGCACCCGCTGCCATCGCCCAAACTTCTGACGATCATCTAAGTGTCGGAAGGCAACAGGATACAATCTATACCACCGGTGATGATCATCTAACGCAGCAACGCAAACTGTTTCGCCATGAGATGCCGAAACCTGCGGAAGGGCTTTAACTAAAACAGTTGCCTCGATTGTTTCCGACCGACTCATCTGAACCATTTGAAGCCCTTTAATGCTTTAAATCCTGTAAAATCTTACAGCCTGTTTACCCCCAGGTTCATCACCGACAGGGCTTCATGACCTTCAAGCATATCTACTAAAATCTTCCGATGACAAAGCTTTGGGTTGCGTTCAAAACACAGGAGGGCTGTGGGAGCGGTTTTCACAAACTCTGACAACTGCCCAAGTTGCTCTTGACTTTCAGGCCTCTCCATGTGCTCCGAAAAGACAGCGATAAACTTCTCGTAGTCTCCTAGCTTCATCGCGTCGCGGCCAGCTTTGGGATCACCTAATTCTCGAAAGTGTTGATAGCCAATCCCGTTCAGAGCAAGAACTTCAAACAAAGACGTCTTCGAAAATCCTCTTTTTCTCGAAAGAGGCCGGTCTCTGACGTCAGCTACCTGTTTTACTCCAGACTTAATCAAGGTCGCAATGAATGCTTCGCTCGTCGAACCTTCATAGCCGATGGTGAAAACCTTTGTCATCTATCTTCTCAATTACTGCGTAACCTTCACCCCTCCTTCTTCCGCCCCGCCTTCTTCCTCTCGTGCGGGTCCAGCAGGCCTTTCCTCAGGCGGATCGACTTGGGGGTCACCTCCACCATCTCGTCGTCGTCGATGTAGGCGATGGCCTGTTCCAGGGTCATGCGCTTGGGTGGGGTCAGGCGGACCGCGTCGTCCTTGCCAGTCGAACGGAAGTTCGTCAGCTGCTTGGACTTCATCGGGTTGACCTCCAGGTCGTCGGGCTTCGCGTTCTCGCCCACGATCATGCCTTCGTACAGGGGATCGCCGGGCGTGATGAACAGGATGCCGCGCTCCTCCAACGAGTTCAGCGCATAGCCCACCGCGTCGCCGGTGCCGTTGGAGATCAGCACGCCGTTCTGCCGACCCTCGATCCGGCCCTTGTGCGGGCCGTAGCTGTCGAACAGCCGGTTCATGATGCCGGTGCCGCGCGTGTCCGACAGGAACTCGCCGTGATAGCCGATCAGGCCGCGCGACGGCGCGAGGAACACCAGGCGGGTCTTGCCCGCGCCCGACGGCCGCTGCTCCTGCAACTCGCCCTTCCGCAGCTGCATCTTGGACACGACGGTGGAGGCGAACTCGTCGTCCACGTCGATCACCACCTGCTCATAGGGCTCCTCACGCCCCGCCTCGCCGTCGCGGAACAGCACGCGGGGGCGGCTGATGCCCAGCTCGAACCCCTCGCGCCGCATGGTCTCGATCAGCACGCCCAGCTGCAACTCGCCGCGCCCGGCGACCTCGAAACTGTCCTTATCGGCCGATTCCGTGACCTTGATGGCGACGTTGGTCTCCGCTTCCCGCTGCAGGCGGTCGCGGATGACGCGGCTCGTCACCTTGTTGTCCTTGGCCTCGCGCCCTGCGAACGGGCTGTCGTTCACCGCGAAGCGCATGGCGAGCGTGGGCGGGTCGATCGGCTGGGCCGGGATCGGCTCCGTCACCTGGGGGTCGCAGATGGTGTTGGAAACGGTGGCGTTGGCCAGGCCGGCGAGCGCGATAATGTCGCCCGCCTTCGCCTCGTCCACCGGCACGCGCTCCAGCCCGCGAAAGGCCAAGAGCTTGGACGCGCGGCCGGTCTCGATGACGTTGCCCTGCATGTCGAGCGCGTGGATCGGCTGGTTCACCTTGATGGTGCCCGCGTCCACCCGGCCGGTCAGGATGCGGCCCAGGAAATTGTCGCGGTCCAAGAGCGTCGCCAGGAACTTGAACGGCGCATCCTCGTCCACCTGCGGCTCGGGGACGTGGGACACGATCTTCTCGAACAGCGGCTCCAGCGTGCCGTCGCGTACCTCCGGCGTGTCGCCGGCATAGCCGTTGCGCCCGGACGCGAACAGGACGGGGAAGTCGAGCTGCTCGTCGGTGGCGTCGAGGCTGACGAACAGGTCGAACACCTCGTCCAGCACCTCCTGCGGGCGGCCGTCGGGGCGATCGATCTTGTTTACGACGACGATGGGCTTGAGGCCCAGCGCCAGCGCCTTGCCGGTCACGAACTTGGTCTGCGGCATGGCGCCCTCGGCCGCGTCGACCAGCAGAATGACGCCGTCGACCATCGACAGGATGCGCTCCACCTCGCCGCCGAAATCGGCGTGGCCGGGCGTGTCGACGATGTTGATGCGTGTCGTATCGCCACCATGCTCCCACTCGATCGACGTGCACTTGGCCAGGATCGTGATCCCGCGCTCCTTCTCCAGGTCGTTGGAGTCCATCGCGCGCTCCTCGACGCGCTGGTTGTCGCGGAAGGTGCCGGACTGGCGGAACAGCTGGTCGACCAGCGTGGTCTTGCCGTGATCGACGTGGGCGATGATCGCCACGTTGCGGAGGCTCATGGACATTCTCTGATTTAAGGGACGTGCGGTCGCGCCCCTAGACCAGTTTGCTGCGGTGCGGAAGGGTGCGGCACTCCCTCCGGCGGTCAGTCCGGATGGGTCGGTTGGGCATAGGTGCCGACCAGTTCGCCCGCCGCCAGCACGTGCCCGGCCATCGCGGCGGTCACGTCCTCCCGCCTGGCACCCGGCAGCAGGTCCAGCTCGCGATCCAGGGCGAAGACCTGAAGGTGATAGCCGTGGGCCCGGTCGCCCACGGGCGGGCGAGGCCCGTGCCAGCCGATCGTCCCGCGCGCGTTCAAGCCCTGGCGCACGCCCTTCGGCTCGGCCAGCTGCGGGCCACCGGCGATCCCCTGCGGCAAGCTGGTGGTGCCGGCTGGGATGTTCCAGGCGAGCCAGTGGACGATCGGAGCGGGCGTGCCGGCGTCCGGGTCCTCCGCCACGATGGCGTAAGCGCGCGTGCCCGCCGGCCCCGCGCCCCAGCTGAGCGCCGGCGAGATGTTCTGATCATAGGCGCTGTGCAGCATCGGAATGGTCCTGCCCGGCGCGATGTCGGCCGATCGGACGGCCAGTGCGCCGCGTCCCGTCAGCCCGCGCTCCTTCGTGGCGATCGGACGCGCCACGGCCCGCTCGCCGGCGGGGCGCGCCATCGGCAGCGGACGCGCGGCACCACGCCCGGTGTAGCTGACGCGGTAGATGGCTCCGTTCTCCGGATCGCCGACCAGCATCGCGCCCGACGGCTCGAAGGCCAGGCCGGTGGGCCGGCCGGTCCAGCCGATCTGCCCGTCGACCGTCTTCAGCCAGCCGGTGACGAACGGCTCCACCGCCGTCGCGCGCCCCTGCCGGTCGAAGCGGATGCGGACGACCTCGTACCCCGACGGGGCTTCGCGGTTCCAGGACCCGCGGTAGGCGGCGAAGGCGTCGCCCTGCAGTGCCGAAGGGAAGTTCGTGCCGCGGTCGAACGCCAACTGCATGGGCGCGGAGTGCGCCGTCCAGCCGAGTTCCGGCAGCGTCGTCATGGCGCGCCAATCCGCCATGGTCAGGCCGGCCGGCGGACGGTCCTGCGGGTTCTCCAGCCCCTCCTTGCCCAGGATGTAGGGCCAGCCATAGGTATGCCCCTGCTCAATGCGGTTGATCTCGCTCGACTGCTGGTCGTCGCCCAGCCAGTCGACGCCGTGGTCCAGCCCCCACAGCTGCGCGTCGCGCGGATTCCACGCAAAGCCGATGGTGTTGCGAAGGCCCGACGCGAACACCTGTCGATGGGTGCCGTCGCGGTCCATGCGCACGATGGTGGCGTTTTCCGGGTTGTTCTCCGCGCACGCATTGCAGGTGGATCCGACGGAAAGGTACAGCTTGCCGTCCGGGCCGACCGCGATCGTGCGGTTCGGGTGCTGTCCGGCGTCCGGCAGGTCGTCGACGATCGTGGTGAGCGGCCCCAACGTGCCGTCGGAGCGGATCGGAGCGCTGAGCACGTCCTTGATGGTGACCAGGAACATGGTGTCGCCGTCCAGCGCGATGCCGTGCATGTTGGGGCGGCTGGCGACCGTACTGTGCCCTTCGAATACGCCGTCGCGATCGGCGTCGATCAGCATCAGGACGTCGCCTTCGTTGCGGCGGGTGACGTACACGGTGCCGTTGTCCGCCACCGCGATCATCCGCGCGTTGCCCAGATCGCGCGCCACCAGGTCGACGCGGAAGCCTTCGGGCACCTTGAGGGATGCGGGATCGGGATCGAGCTGCTTGAACTTGTTGACGTGACCCACGACCGTCGCCTCCGGCCCCGGTCCGGCGTTGCTCGATCCGCCCGATTGGGCGAGCGCCGGGGTGCTGAGAAGGGCGGTGGCGGCGAGGAGAGGCAGGCGCATGGAAGCTCCGAAAGCGATTGGGTTTTCGGGTGAACGCGGTGCGCTGGCGGAGGTTTCGCGCCGATGCCGTCCCCTCCCCGCCCAAAGCCGCCTCTAGTCTCTGCGCCCGCCACACGGCATGATGGGTTGAGGGCTGGGACACTGTGTTGTACGACCAATACGCCCGTGAGGAGGACTCCATGGCCGAGACGCTGACCGCCACCGACACGCCGTTGACCCTCGACGCGCCCGATCCCGTTCCGGTCGTGGCACCCGAACGCGCCGCCGGACTGGTGGCGATCGACAGCGCGACGCGCACCAAGCTGGACGAGCGGGTGGACG
The DNA here is from genome assembly GCA_965261015.1 of Sphingomonadaceae bacterium. Classification (GTDB taxonomy): domain Bacteria; phylum Pseudomonadota; class Alphaproteobacteria; order Sphingomonadales; family Sphingomonadaceae; genus CBDHCC01. The sequence continues at coordinate 744,056 of CBDHCC010000001.1, read as the reverse complement.
GCTTCGTCGCCGACCTGGTGGCGCAGGACGCGAACAGTCCGGAGTTCGGGGCCAAAGTCGATCAGCTGACGAACATGGGCCGCAAGGAGATCGTGGCCGCCGCCGGCCAGTCGAACCGCTTCCTGGACCGGCCGGTCAAGGCGATGGACGACGACAGCTCGGTGGGCACCGACCTCGCCGAACTGCGCCGCACGGTGGAGGATCTGGACCCGTCGACCAAGGGCAACCTGCTGACCAAGCGTCGGCTGTTCGGCATCATCCCCTTCGGTGGCAAGCTGCGGAACTACTTCGACAGCTACACCAGCGCGCAAGGTCACATCTCCGCCATCCTCGGCCGCCTCTCCAAGGGCAAGGACGAGCTGTTGATGGACAACGCCGCCATCGACGTGGAACGCCGCAACCTGTGGACCGCGATGGGCAAGCTGGAGCAGATGATCCACGTCGCGGGCGCGCTGGACGGCAAGCTGGAGGAGACGGCGGCCGACCTGGACGCGACCGACCCCGCCAAGGCGAAAGCGATCCGCGAGACGGCGCTGTTCTACACCCGTCAGCGCCGCCAGGACCTGCTGACCCAGATGGCGGTCACCGTGCAGGGCTACCTCGCCCTCGACCTGGTCAAGAAGAACAATGTGGAGCTGATCAAGGGCGTGGACCGCGCGTCCACCACCACGGTCGGCGCGCTGCGAACGGCGGTCACCGTCGCCCAGGCGCTGGTGGGCCAGCGGCTGGTGCTGGACCAGATCACCGCGCTCAACACGACGACGGCCAACATCATCGAAGGCACGGGCAAGATGATGAAGGAGCAGACCGGGCGCATCCACGAACAGGCGGCGTCCGCCACCATCCCGCTGGAGACGCTCAGCCGCGCCTTCCAGAACATCTATGACACGATGGACCAGATCGACAGCTTCAAGCTGAAGGCGCTCGATTCCATGAAGCAGACGGTCACTTCGCTGGAGGGCGAGGTGGAGAAGTCCAGGGGCTATATCGCGCGCGCCGAGGGGCAGGAACAGGCGCGGCTGACGGCTGGCGCGTCCAGTGAACCGTCGCTGCTGAGCGCCGTCGAGGGGTGAGCGCCCGGGTCCCCCGATCGGGCGACGACGCGCTGACGGTCGCGCGCGACGGCCAGTTGCGACGTCGGGCCGAAAAGGTCGTCCCGATCGGCGACCGGTCGCGCGCGCTGCGGCGGGAGAAGGCGGTCTCCGGCGTCAAGCTGGCTGCGGGCGGCGCGATCGCCGTGCTGCTGGCGGCGACGCTCTGGGGCTTTATATCGCCGATCGGTGTCGTCGGTGTGATGCTGGCGGCGCTGGTGATGGTGGCGGTCGTCGTGCTGGCGATCGTGCGCACGACCGTGCCGACCGTCCGGGCGAGCACCCTGCCCCAGACCGATCTGAAACAGCTCGCCGGCCGTGCGGAGCTGTGGCTGGAACAGCAGCAGCCTTTGCTCCCCGCGCCGGCGCGGGTCGCCGCTCAGTCGATCGGCACCCGGTTGGATCAGCTAGGGCTGCAGCTCGACACGCTGGACCCCGCCTCGCCGATCGCCACGGAGGTGCGCGGCCTGGTGGGCGAGCACCTGCCCAGCCTGATCGAGAGCTATGAGCGGGTGCCGGCACCGATGCGGGGCAAGGAGTCCGCCGGATCCACCCCGAATCAGCAGCTGACCGACGGCCTGATGACGATCGACCGTCAGATCGACGATCTGGCCTCCCGCATCGCCCAGGGCGACCTGGACGCGCTGGCGACCCGGGGGCGCTTCCTGGAGATCAAATACAGCGGCGGTCCGGCCGGCGAGTGACCGGCGCGGGGCCGGGGTGCAGCCACTCCGCGTCGATCCGGCCCAGCCGCTCCGCCATTGGCTCCGCGCCCCCGAACTGAAATCCCAACTGGCTGGCATAGGCTTGGCAGCCCGCGATCTTGTCGGCGGTGTCCTCCACGGACAGGCGATGCGCCACCGCCAGCGACCGGTCCGGCGGATCGGCACGGTCCGCATAGGGCCAGTCCTCCCACCACTCGACCGTCCGGCCCGGTCCCGTGAGCGCGGAGCGGACGACCTGGTGGTCGACGTGGTCGCCGATGCCGATCGGCCCCAATATGCGATCCGGGGCCAGCCGGCCGATCAGGGTGGCGAGCGCCGGAGCCAGCATCGCCTCCACCCCATCGTCCTCTCGCCGTTCGGCGAACAGCGCGGCGGCCGATCCGTAGCCGCGGTGAGGGGCCTCCGCGAAGGGCAGGTGGATGGCCATCGCGCCCACAGCGGCGCACGCCGCCACATCCTCGGCCCGGCGCAGCGCCATGTAATCCACCGACGCGTCCAATCCCTTGTCGAGCTGGCAGGCGAGCGCGAAGCCGCTCGGGTCCGGCACGCTGGCCGTGAAACAGGTCGCCACCACCACCCGAACCCCCTCGCGCGCCAGAGCGGCCAGCGTGCCGCCGACGGAGAACACGGCGTCGTCCAGATGGGGCGAAACGGCGAGCAGCGTGGTCACAGCAGATGCGGCTCCGCGCGAAAGCGGCAGGGCGTCAGCGGCAGGCGCGGGTCCACTGGGTCCGGCGCGGTGCCCCGCAACGACTGGTAGATCTGCGCGATCTGGCGACCCACCGCCTCCCAGCTGTAGGTGGAGCGCGCCTCCGCCAGCCCCGCGCCGGCCAGCCGTTCGCGCAAGGCCCGATCGGTCACCAGCCGGGTCAGCGTGTCGGCGAGCGCGGGCACGTCGCCCGGCTCCGTCAGCAGGCCGTCCACGCCGTCCGTCAGGCAGTCCACCACCCCCACCGCGCGGCACGACGCCACCGCCAGTCCGCTCGCCATCGCCTCCAGGATCGTGTTGGAGAAGCCCTCCGCATAGGTGGGCGAGACGAACACGTCGTGCGCGCGATAGAGCTGCGGCACGTCCTCATAATCGGCATAGCCGGTCAGGCGGACCCGGTCGGTCAGCCCCAGCGCGCCGGTCAGCGCGGTGGCGGCATCGAGGTCGGGGCCGATGCCGGAGATGGTGGCGGTCCACTCTCCGCCCACGTCCGGCAGCGCGCGCAGCATGTCGAGCACGCCTTTTCGCGCGTCCACCCGACCGTGATAGAACAGGCGGACGGGTCCGTCATGCGGCGCCTCCGGCGTGAAGCGCGCGGTGTCGACCGCCCCGGGCACGAAGGTGAAGCGGTCCATCGGCGTGCCCAGCCGCTCGTGCACCTCCCGCGCAAAGGACGGTCCGCCGATCAGGACCGCGCCCGCCGCGTCCAGCGTGCGGACCATCGCCAGCCGGTGGGTCTCGCAGCACGACCCCACCCAGTGCCCGTCGCCGCCCTGAATGGACACGACCGTCGGCACGCCCAGCCGCTGGCCCGCCCGAACCGCCGCCCAGCCGGTCGGATAGCCATATTGGGCGTGCAGCACGTCGAAGGGCGCCCGCGCGTGTTCGGCCGCGACCGCTTCGATCATCGCGTCAATGTCAGCCTCGAAATCGCCACCCTCCTGCTCGCCGACCGCCTCCATGCCGATCACGCGGACCCCGGGCACGTCCGGCGGCGGGCCGCCGCCATAGACGCGCGAGCGTTCGGGGTGGCCGTAATATTGCGAGATCATGGTGACGTCGTGCCCCTGCGCCACCAGCTGGCGCAGCAGGTTGATGGCGTAGATCGACATGCCGCTGATCGCGGGGAAGAACCGGCGGGAGAGGAACAGGACCCGCATGCGCTACGGTCCCACGCTCTTCGCCCGCGTACCCGCCCCGACCGTCATCCCCGCGCACGCGGAGATGCAGGCCGGCGCGTACGGAGGATGGCCCCTGCGGAAGAGATGGGCCTTTGCCTTGTCAGCCCGACACCGAGCCGCCCCTGGATCACCGCGTTCGCGGGGATGACGGTGGAGGGGGCGTATCGGAATGTCGGCGGCCAACGCCATCATTCCTCCGCCGCCTTCAGATACGCGATCGACTCCGGGATCGCGTGATGAGCGCGCGGGCTTTCCCGGCTCAACTCCACGCACACCAGCCCGCCGAACCGCACCGCGTTCAGCGCCGCCAGCAGGCCCCCGACATCCATGTCGCCCGTGCCGAACGGCAGGTGGGTGTGATCGCCCCTCGCCATGTCCTCGATGGCGACGGTGCCGATCCGGTCGGCGTAGGCCCGCACCGCGTCCGCCGGCTCCACATCCTGCGTGACCAGGCAGTGGCCGGTGTCCAATGCCAACCGCAGACGCGGGTGGCGTTCGGCCAGCGCGGCGTATTCGGCCACCGTCTCCACCAGCATTCCCGGCTCCGGCTCCAGGCTGGCGGGGACGGCCAACCGTTCGGCCGCGTCCAGCACCTGCTCCAACCCCTCATGCAGCCAGTCGAACGCCTGCGCGCGGTCGACCTCGACCTTGGGCACGCCGGCCCAGAAGCTCATTGTCTCCGATCCCAGCCGCGCCGCGATGTCGAGCGCGCGGGTCAGGAACTCGACCCGCCGCGCCCGGCCCTCGGCGCTGGCGGTCAGCAGGGTGGGTTCGTGCTTGTCGGTCGGGTCGAGCAGGAAGCGCGCGCCGGTCTCGATCACGCTGCCCATGCCCAACCGGTCGAGCAGTCCGCGCACCCGCTCCGCTTCGCGCTCCCACCCGGCGGCGAAGGGGTCGAGATGGTGGATATCGAGCGTCAGCGCGACGCCGTCATAGGCCGCGTCCGCGATCAGCTGGAGCGCGTCGTCCAGCCGGTGGTTGGCGGCACCATTGGTGTTGTAGGCGTAACGCAGGCTCATGCGGATGCCGCCGCCACATGGTGCGCCTCCGGCTCGCGATAGAGAGGATAGAGCGGCCCCACGATCTCGCGCGCCAAGGCGGTGTCGAACAGCGGCTGGCTGGGGAAAGTCGACAGCGCCTCCGGGGTCATCCGCACCGGCCGCAGCGCGTCGGTCGCCTCGCTGAAGCGAACCAGCGGGCTGTCCAGCGCCATCAGCTTGGCGGCCCCGCGCGCGCCGATCCGGTCGTAGCTCATGGTCTCCACCTCCATCCCCGGCACGATCACCTTCACCACCGCGATCGAACGGTCGGGGGGCGACAGGTCGACATAGAGGATGTCGAAGCCCGCCGCCTCCACCTTCGCCCTCGTCACCGCCGAGCGCGCGCGGTGGTCGGCGGCGGGCGTGTGGGGCAGGCTCTCGAAGGACTTGCGGGTGCGCTCCGCCAGCATCGTGTCGGCCAGCCAGCCGCGCAGGGTGGCGGCGTCGGTGCGGGTCCAGCGGACCATCTCGTCGAACGCGCGCGGATCGGCCGACTTCGCCGCGCCCCCCGCCTGTGCCAGGAAGCGCTCCGGATAGCCCGCCGGTGCCACGCGGTCGACCAGCGCGGCGGCGCCATGGGCGAAGCTCTTGCGCGCCCGGCTGGCCGCGTATTCGGCCAGCGCCTTGGCCAGCGCCTGATCGTGATCCGGATGGCACGCCTCCCCACACGCGGTCACCGCGATGGGCGCGGGCGGTTCACCCTGCTCATCCACGCCCGTGCAGTAGATGTTGGTGAGGCCGAACTCGTCCGTCGCGAATTTCGGGATCGGCCGCACGCCCGCCGCCTCGAAGCGGGCGCGTAGGTCGGCGACCTCCGCGCTGGGGTGCTCCGGCCAGTCGAGCGCCACGCCCCGGTCGAGCGCGCGGAACAGCAGGCCGTTTCCGTCGCGCTGCAGGATCTCGCACAGTCCGTGGCCGATCGCCCAATCGAGGTCCGGTCCCGCGCCCATGCCGTTGGAGATGATCGGCGTGAACGGCTTGTACCCGGGCGACAGCTCCTTGGTGGAGTAGGCCGCCAGTTCAATCGGGACGAGCACGCTCGACTGGTCGGACCAGCGCCGCGCCTCGACCCACTCCAGCACCGTGTCGCGGCCGACGGGCGACCCGGCGGGCAGGCACAGAGTGAGGGGGTCGGCCACCGCCCGCTCACCCAGTTGCGCCACCAGGTCGGTGTGGGAGCCGGTGGTGCGTGCCGCGCGCATCAGCGTGGCGGTGGGCCACACCATCTCCGCGATCTCTCCCAGCGAGCCCAGCACCGCTTGGCTGTCCGTGGTGCCGTAGCCCACGCCGTAGGGCATGATGCCGGCCAGCGCGGGATCTTCGGGGAACAGCGCCACCACCCAGACGGGGACGTCCACCCGGTCGACAGGGCCGATCGGAAAGGCGACGATCTCGCCCGCCGGGAAACCGTCGATATAGGCGCGCGCGGCGGGCGGCAGGTCGGCCGGCAGGCCGGTCAGGGTGCGGGTCATGAGGCAATTCCTCCCCAAGCTCGCTTGGGCAGGGGGACCGCTCCGCGCAGCGGAGTGGTGGAGGGGTGATGCCCCGAACGGTTTGGCCTCGACAGAGCAGAAGGTTCGGAGTGCCCCTCCACCACGCTTTGCGTGGTCCCCCTCCCCGAGCGAGCTCGGGGAGGAAGGGCTTGTACCCCCCTCACAACGCCACCCGCTTCACGCCCACCGGCCGGGCCAGCGCCTCGTCCAGCACGGCGAGCGCCACTTCGCGACCGACCTCCGGCGCGTATTCGAACGGCGTCAGGATGGCGTCGAACGCCAGCGGCGCGATCACGTCGCGGTAATGGCGCAGCTCGCCATGGGTCAGCGGGATGTCCTTGTGAAACGCCTTGTGGCTGCTGATCGCGTGGGAGCGGCCGCCCTCGTCCTGGTCGACCTTGAACATGTCGCCGCAGAACAGCCGCCGTCCCCGCTCGTCGTGCAGCGCCGCCTGGCCCTCATAATGGCCGCCGACATGGTGCAGCGTCAGTCCGGGAGCCAGCGGGTGGGTGTCGTCATAGGGCGTGGTGACGGCGAACGCCTTGGTCATGGGCAGATCGTCCTTTTGGATGGCGAGTTCGGGACGGAAGCGCTCCTGCAACTGCCACAATGCGCCGTAGCCGTGGGCGTGGCTGCCCGACAGCCAGGTGACGCCGCCCAGCGCGGCGATCCGGTCCAGCGCCGCCTCATCGTAGAAGGGCGCGCCCTCGAACGCCGTGTTCCCCTCCGGCCGGACGATCAGCCAGCCGGTGCCCGCCAGCCCCAGGGCGGGCGCGGTGGTGAAGGCCCACAGATCGTCCGACACCCGCCGCGCATGGGTGGTGTGCGTGGCCACCACCTCGGCCGTCGGCAGGAAACGCCAGCCGTCCTCCGGCAGGTCGTTGCGTACGTCCGTGCAAACCGGGCAATCGGGCGGCGTGGCGAAGTGCAGCTGCCAAAAGCCGCAGTTCGCACAGGCATAATGGGTCAAAGCCATTCCTTCGCCTCCTCGTGCGCGCCGTCGAATAGGCGGGTCAGCGCCAGGTCCCGTTCGGCGTCGAAATCGTGGGGCCCGCCCGCCACCGCGCGCGCGAAGGCTTCGACCTGTTGCTGGAAGGGTGACCGCGCCGCGTCGAACGCCAGCACCCGCGACCCGGTGTCCGTCGTGACGGTCACCTGCCCGCCCGCCGTCTGGCCCATCGTGTTCTGCGCCACCATCAGTCCCCGCTCGCCCAACACCTCCAGCCGGCGGCGGGGCAGCGCGTCCGGGCAATTGTAGGCGACGTGGCTGGTCAGCAGCACGCCGCCCGCCGTCCGCCCGCTCAGCACCCCGCCATCGTCCACCGGATAATCGTGGGTGCGCCGCTGCAAGGTGACGTGCAAGCGCTCCACCGCCTCGCCGGTCAGCCGGTGGACCAGGTCCAGGCCGTGGAGCGCCAGGTCGATGGTGGCCCCGCCACCCGCCGCCTGCGGATCGGCGCGCCAGTTCGGCTCGTCCGGCGCGCCGCCGGGCGGCACCCACAAGGGGTCCAGCCAGCAGGCATAGACGATGCGGACCGCCACCGGTCTCCCGATCGCGCCCGACCGGATCGCGTCCGCCATGGCGGTGTGCGCCGGGTGGTGACGCTGGTCGAACGCGGTGCCCAGCAGGGTGCCGCTCTCCCGCGCCGCCACGGCCATCCGTTCCGCGTCCCCCAAGGCCGCCGCCATTGGCTTTTCGCACAGCACCGGCACGCCCGCGCGCAAGGCCGCGATGGCGGGGGCGGCGTGCGCGTGGTTGGGCGTCGCGACATAGAGCGCGTCCAGCCCGCCGCCGGCCAGCAGCGCCTCGACAGTGTCGGAACAGGGAACATCCCACTCCTCGGCGCGGGCACGGGCCGCGGGAGAGGGATCGGCGACGCCGGCGATCCGATGCCCGGCCGCTCTGGCCGCCGGCACGAAATGATCGCGCGCGACCCAGCCCAGTCCCGCGACGCCCCAGCGCATCACCAACGCTCCGGCAGGTCGACCAGGCGCCGCAGGCGTTCGGGGGCGGGCAGCGAGGCGAACTCGTCGTCGCGATTGGCCCAATAGCAACCCTGCCCATATTCCTGGCGCCAACGGTCGGACGGCCACCGCACGGCGTCGTGCCCCGGCCGGTCGCCCAGCAGCGGGTTCGGGCGCAGCGTCGCGTGCGTGGGCGGCACCGCCAGGCCGTCGGTGAGCGGACGGGCCGGCCCGCCGCCCTCGACCAGCGACCAGGCCTCCACCTCGCTCCCGCCGGTCCAGCCGGACGCCACCGGCTCCTCCGCTCCCAGGAGCGCCGCCAACAGTTCGCGCTCGGGATACACGGTCGCGTCGGGGAACAGGGCGGCCCACTCGTCCACGCCGCGCGCCGGACCCTTCGCGCCGCCCTCGACGTCGCGATTGTGCAGGTGGCCGACCGCCAGCACCCCGCCGTCGCTCACGCGCTCGCGCAGGCGGCCCGCCACCGCCGGCTGATCGGGCAGAAAGTAGAAGGCGTCCTGGCAGCTCACCAGGTCGAAGCGGTCGGTCAGCGGCCAGGGCGCGGCGGCGTCGAACACCAGGTAGCGCGCGGTCGGCGCGACCCAGTTCTTCGCAAGCCAGCATTTGGCGAACACCACGTCCCCGCCCACGCAGTCCACGCCGCGCCGCGACAGTTCGCGCAGATAATGGCCGATGCCGCAGGCGAGTTCGAACGCGGTGGCGGGATCGCGCCAGTGCGCCTCCATCAGGGCCAGCCCCGCCAGATAGGTGGGATCGACCCAGCGATGGGCGAAATAGTCCGCCACCGGTCCCAGCCGCAGCAGCGCCATCGCATCGCGCAGGGTCAGCGTGTCGCGTTCGCGCACCAGCCGCTTCAGTTCCGCCAGGTCCGTCGCCGGCCCGGTCCACCAGTCGTCCTGGTCGGTCAGCAGCGCCACGAGCGCGTCGTCCGGGCAGCCCGCGTTCAGATGGTCCAACGCGACCGCCGCCAGCCCCTCGCCACCCACACGCAGATAGGGGATGCCATCGACCACCGGCCACCGTTCGCCACCCTCCGCCGCCAGCGAGTGCGGCGTGTCGGCCATCAGCGGCCGACCGCTCACGGGCGAACGCAGCCTCACAGCAGGCCGAGGTCTCGCAGCACGGCGTCCTGATAGGGCTTCACCGGACCGGCATGGACCAGTTCGTAAGTGTGCAGCACGTCGTCCATCGTGGTCCGCGCGGCGGCCAGATGCTGCTCGATCTCCAAAACGCGGTCGATCACGTCGCCTGTGTGGAAGGCGCGCGCCTCCGCCGTGTCGTCGCGCGCGATCGGCTCCAGCACGTCCGCGATCCGCGCGCGCAAGGGTGACGGCAGTTCCTCCAGCCCGCGCTGTCGGGCGCGTGCGATCACGCCGTCCAGGTGGTCGCCCAGCAGGACCTCGCCCGTGAACCCGCTGTCGGGCATCGGCGCGTTGTGCAGGTGGTGCGCCATCGCCGCCAGGAACACGTCCTCCGGCTCCGCGCCCAGGCGAGGTGCCGCGAGCGTCGCGTAGACGGCCACCATCAGGCAGTGCTCCGCATGATTCTCCGGCGGCTGCAGCATCAGCCGGGGCCGGCCGGGACAGGTCACGCCGGCGCGCGGCTGGTCCGCCTGCAGCGCGGCGAAGCGCGGCACTGGACCGTCGGGCAGCGGACCGTCGGCCAGCGCGGCGCGAAGGGTCCCGGCCAGCGGCTCCGCCACCGCGCCGGCCAGTTCGTCCCAGGCGCGGCGCAGCACGGCCACGGCCTCGTCGTGCGACAGCCCCAATTCGCGCAGCTTGGGCAGGTCCAGATCGCCCAGCCGGGCCGCCGCGACGCTGGACGCGACCGTGCGGCGCATGACCTCACCCGCGTCCATGCCCGCCAGCAAAGCCGACCAGCCGGCCAGAAAACGCCGCGTCGCGATCGTGCCCTGTCGGCCGGCCGACCGGATGCGCTTCAGGTCGCCCAGTTCGCGCAGCAGCGGCGCGTCGTCGGGGCCGAAGCCATTCGCCCCGCTCACTCGCCGGACAGCCAGCGGTCGAGCGCCTCCTGCTGCTCGCCGAAGCCGTGGATCGGGCGCGTGTCGCCAACGGTCTGCGGCGCCTTGAAGAACAGGCCCATCTGCTCCTGCACGCCGCCCTCTCCCCGCTGGGCCGCCAGGTCCAAGACGCGCGCGATCTCCACCACCAGCGGGGCCGCGAGCACGGAATCCTTGCACAGGAAGTTCAGCTTCAGCTGCATCTTGCGACCCAGGAAGCCGGAAATGTCGATGTTGTCCCACGCCTCCTTGTCGTCCCCGCGCGGCCGGTAATAATGGATCATGATGATATGATCCTCGACCGGATAGCCCAGGATGTCGTCCAGCGCGCTCTTCTTGGTGTCCACCTTGGACGCCAGCGACCCGGCGTCGTCCAGCGCCTTGCCGTCCGAATTGCCCAGGATGTTGGTCGAGAACCAGCCGTCCACGTGCAGCGCGCGCGCGCGCAACGCCGGCGCGATCACCGTCTTCATCATGGTCTGGCCGGTCTTGCCATCCTTGCCCGCGATCGGAACGCCCCGCGCTTCGGCCAGCGCCCGCAGCGGCGCGGCGTCGGCGGCGACCGACGGAGAGAAGTTGGCGTAGGGCGCGCCCGCGTCGATCGCGGCGTAGGCGTAGAGCATCGCCGGCCCGATCTCCGCGTCGTTCGCGTCCAGCGCGCGCTCGAACGCGTCGGGCGAGGTCATCGCGTCGGCACCTGGGCGTGGCGCGCGTTCGGTCGACGCCAGGTTGATGACCACCACCCGATCGACGGCCTCTCGCCGCTTGAAGTCGGCCAGGTCGGTCTGAATCCGCTCGATGGCGCCGCGATGCCCGTCGGCGGCGATCTTGTTCACGCCGTCGATGTTGGCGCAGAAATCCGTCGATCCGACCGCGGGCCACGGGGCCATATCGCGCAGGCTCGCCGCGCCGTTCGCCAGTTCGGCCTCGTCCAGCACGCCATGGCGCAGCGCGGCGGTGGCCAGGTCGTCGGCCGACAGGTCCCAGCCGCCGAACCGCAGCCCGTCATAGGGCACCATCCCGTCGACCGCTCGGTCGGCGAGCGGCAGCCCGTCGCGCCGGTTCGACCCTGCCCGGATCATCTCGATCCCGGCGATCGCGGTGGTCGCCACCGCTCCACCCAGACCCACGATCGCCACGCCCACTTTCTCGCTCATCTGTCCATCCCGCTCATCATTTGGTTCGGCCGCGCGGCAGGACGCCGGCACCGTTGTCGGCACCAGAACCGTTCATCCGCCAGCTAAGTTGCCGCCGGACGAGAAGTACCGCGCCTTTTTGCGGGACGTGGTCAGCGGCTTGCGGAGAGGCCGCGATCGGTTGGCGGCGTGGCTGGATGCCCCGCGTGGATTCGAACCACGATTGACGGAGTCAGAGTCCGTAGTCTTGCCGTTAGACGACGGGGCAATGGGCGCGTGCGATAGGAGGCCGCATCGGGCGCTGTCAACCGACCGGGCGGCGCGGAGGGGGCGGCGAAGCGGCGCGCTTGCCGCCGGAACTCCGCGCCGCTAGATCGCCATGCCAAGTGCCGGTTTCGCCCGGTGAGGCACGAAGAGATCGGCCAGTGACCAGCGGACCCAGCCAGGGCGCACCCACCGACCCCCTCGCCGACGCCGCCCAGGGCGGGACGCCGCTGCCCATTCCGGCGGTGCGGGCCCACAATCGTGGCTGGAGCCGGGAGGTGTTCGCCGCGCTGGACCTGGGCACCAACAATTGCCGCCTGCTGATCGCCCGCCCGGCCGCGTCGGACGGGTTCCTGGTGGTCGACGCCTTTTCGCGCGTCGTCCGGCTGGGCGAGGGACTCCACACCTCCGGCCGGCTATCCGACGACGCGGTCCGCCGCGCGATCGACGCGCTGCACGTCTGCGCGGACAAGCTGCGCCGGCGGCGCGTCACCCTGTCGCGCGCGGTCGCGACGGAGGCGTGCCGCCAGGCCGCGAACGGGGCCGACTTCATCGCCCGCGTGGCCGACGAGACCGGCATCCACCTGCAGGTCATCGACGCCGCCGAGGAGGCGCGGCTGGCCGTGCTGGGGTGCCAGGCGCTGATCGCCGCCGACGCCGACCGCGCGCTGATCTTCGACATCGGCGGAGGCTCGACGGAAGTGATCCTGGTGCGGCCGGGCGAGCGCGGGGCCACCGTGGTCGACTGGACGTCGATCCCGTGGGGCGTGGTGTCGCTGAGCGAGGCGGAGCCAGGGACGAGCACCGGTGCCGCCGCCGACGACCGCATGGCGGGCTTTGGGCGGATGCGCGACCGGGTGCTGGCCGCCCTGACCCCCTTCCGTGAGCGGCTGGAGGCGCGGGGCTGGGACGGGGCGCAGCTGATCGGCACGTCGGGCACCGTCACGACGCTGGCGTCGGTGTGGATGAAGCTGCCCTCCTACGACCGGCGGCAGGTCGACGGGCATCGCGTTCCGGCGCCGGCGCTGCGCGACATCGGCCGCGCTTTGGGCGCGATGAGCGTGGCGGAACGACAGACTGTCCCGTGCATCGGCCAGGACCGCGCCGAACTGGTGGTCGCGGGCTGCGCGATCCTGGACGTGATCCTGGAATGCTGGCCCGCGCCGGAATTGTCGGTCGCCGACCGTGGCATCCGCGAGGGCATCCTGCGGTCGATGCTGGCGGGCACCACCGCCCGGCGGGCCGGCGCGTGACGAAGCCGCCCGGACGCTCGCTCGGCACGGCCGGGCACCAGCGGGTCAAGACCGCGCGGGGACGCACCGCGCAGTCCGTCCGCTGGCTGGAGCGGCAGCTGAACGACCCTTATGTCCGCGCGGCCAAGGCGGACGGGTATCGCAGCCGGGCCGCCTACAAGCTGGCGGAGCTGGACGAGAAGTTCGGCTTTCTGAAGCGGTCGCGCGCGGTGGTCGATCTGGGCTGCGCGCCGGGGGGTTGGGCGCAGCTGGTGCTGCGGCGCGCGCCGGCGACCCGGCTGGTCGGCATCGACCTGCTGCCGACGGACCCGATCGAGGGCGCGGTGCTGATGGAGCGCGATTTCACCGACCCGGCGGCCGGCGACGACATCCTGGCGGCACTCGGCGGCGCGCCCGACCTGGTGCTGTCCGACATGGCGGCGAACACGGTCGGCCACCAGCAGACCGACCACCTGCGGACGATGGCGCTGGTCGAGGCCGCGGCCGACTTCGCGGTGTCCGCGCTGCTGCCCGGCGGCGCGTTCGTGGCCAAGGTGCTGGCGGGCGGCACGCAGGGCGAGCTGCTGGCGGACCTCAAGCGCCGCTTCGCCACCGTCAAGCACGCCAAACCCCCCGCCAGCCGCAAGGGCTCAAGCGAATGGTATCTGGTGGCTCAGGGGTTCAAGGGGCGGGGGTGAGGTAGCGGCCTTCGCCCCATTTGCGGATGTTTGGGACAAGCCTCTTCCGCTCGTCCTGAGCCTGTCGAAGGGGATTATGTCCCTTGCGAACCCGGCAGGCCGAAGTCGGCTGGCGGAAACCCTGTTACCAAGATCGATGTGCGCTGCCCTCCACCCCCCGGAGGCGAGGGGTTGAACGTGCGACTGACCGCGGAACTGGAACGAAGGAAGTAGTGCGTTTGCAAAGGAAATAGTCACCTTCGACAGGCTTCGCACGAGCGCGGGCTAGGCTGTGATCGAGGCTAGGACGGAACGGCCGCACACCAGCAGCGTCAGCCCCTGACCCGCCCGTCCCCGCGTGCCGCCGCCACCGCCGCCTTCAGCTGGGCCTCGTCCAGGGCGCCTTCGACCACCCGCTCGCCGATCACCCAGGCCGGCGTGCCGGACACGCCCAGCGCGCGCGCCAGGTCAAGATTGCCCGCGATTTCCGCGCGTTCCACCTGATCCGCCGGCGCCGTCAGGCCGTCGAGCGGCAGGCCGGCGGTCGCGGCCGCCGCCGGCAGCGCGGTCGGGCCGGCCGCGAACAGCGCGTCGTGGAAGGCGCGATAGCGCCCGGTGCCCGCCGCCTTCAGGCTGGCCCCGGTCGCGGCCAGCGACGCCTCTCCCAGGATCGGCAGTTCGCGATAGACCAGGCGCACGCCCGGATCGCCGCGCAACAGGGCGGCGACCGCCGGTTGGGAACGCTTACAGAAGCCGCAGGCATAGTCGAAGAACTCCACCACCGTCACATCGCCGCGCGGATTGCCCGCGACCGCCTGGCGGAACGGGGTGGTGAGCGCCTGCCGGTGGGCCGCGACGGCGGCGGACCGGTCGCGCGCCTGCAGCGCGTCCATGGCGTCCGGGATCATCGCCGGATCGCTGACGAGCGCCGCGCGCACCGCCTGGGGCGACGCAGCGCCCAGGCCCAGCAGCGGCCCGGCGGCGGCCACGGCCAGGCCGCCGACGATCCCGCCGGCCAGCGCGGCGGGCAGCGCCACCGACCAGCCCACCCCGCTCACGACCGTTTGCCCTTGCGGTCCTTGAGCGCCTGTTCGGCGACCAGCGTGATGTCCTGCGCGCGGATCCAGTCCGGGGTCCCGGGGGGCAGGCCGGCCATGGCGGCGCGCGCGTTGGGCAGCGCGATCTGCGGCTGGTCCTGCAACTGCCAGCGTTCCGCCGTCGCCAGCGCGGCGCGCGCGCTGTCGCCACGCGCCTCGTAGATCGATCCCAGCTGCCACCAGGCGAACGGGTTGTCCCGGTCCAGCACCACGGCGGCGCGCAGCACCCGCTCCGCCTCCGCCAGATTGTCGGGATCGCCGGTCTCCAGAAGCGCGTGGCCGTAGGTCAGCGCCACGAGCGGCGTGTTGCCGGTCAGTCGCGTCGCGCGCCGCAACGGGGCGACCGCGTCGGCGGGGCGATGCGATTCCAGCAGGATCTGGCCGGCGAGTTCGAGGAAGTATGGGTTCTCCGGCTCGGCCGCCAACAGGGCCTTGGTCTCGGCCAAGGCCTTGTCCGTCTGCGACAGCCGGTGAAAGGCGTAGGCGCGCGCATAATGGGCGGCCGGGGTGGTCCGGGTCGCGGGATATTCGCGCAGCGTGCGGGCCGGTTCCTGCAGATATCCCGCCAGCTTCGCCTGCACTTCGTCGAAGCGAGCCTCCAGCGCGGGATCGGACGGCCGGTCCCAGGCGGGCGATTCCTTGTAGGTCGCGGTGAGGTAGTTCACCCGCTCGCCTGACAGCGGGTGGGTCCGGTTGAAGCTGTCGGTCTGGGGCACGCCGGCCCGCAGTTCCTGATTTTCCAATTTGCGGAAGAACTCGAGCGAGCCGCGGCCCGAGATCCCCGCGGCCCGCAGATAGCTGGCGCCCGCCGCGTCCGCGCTCGATTCCTGGGTGCGGGTAAAGGACAGGAAGCTGCCCTGGGCCGCCTGCTGCCCGGCCGCGATGATGCCCGCGCCGGCCGACCCCGCTCCGGCGGCCATCGCGGCCGCGCCCAGGATCAGGCTGACGAGCGAGATGCCGGTGGCCGCCTTCGCGCCCTCGCCGAAACGGGTGACGTGGCCGCCCGCGATGTGCCCCAGCTCGTGCGCGATCACGCCCTGCACCTGGTTGGCGTCGTCCGCCGCCAGCAACAGCCCGGAATGGACATAGATCGTCTGCCCGCCCGCCACGAAGGCGTTGATGGACGGATCACCGATCAGCACGACGCGCACATTGGCCGGGTCCAGCCCCGCCGCGCGGACCAGCGGGGCCGACATGTCGGCGAACAGCGCCTCCGTCTCCGCGTCGCGCAGGATGGACTGGGCGGCGACCGGCTGCGCCGCCAGGCTCAGCAGGGCGGCGGCGGTAAGCGCCAGACAAATCGGAACGCGGCGGCGGCTCATGGACATGACCCTCGTGCGATGTGGTGGCGTTCAGCGGGGCCGCGTTCGGCGGACGCAAGCTCGCTGATACCGGTCAAGCGCCGCAGGCTGATCCTCCCCGCGTGAACGGACCGTGAAGGACCGCCATTTGCCGCGTCGGAACGGGGGCGGCGGAGACCATCCGGCCGCCGCCCCCGCCCGCTCACCCGAAGGTCCGCTGCCACCAGCCCTTGCGCGGCGTCGCGTCCACGGCCGTCCCGGCAGTCGCGCCGCCGCCCGGAGCGTGACCGTTCGCCAGCTCCGGCTCGGCGTCGGCACCGGTCGCGTCCAACCGCTCCGTGGCCGCCTCGTTGGCGGCCGCGTCCGCCTGGGCCGCGTTGTCGTCGGACGCCGGCAGGGCCTCGGCCTCCGGCTGCGCCGGCGCGTCGCCCTTCGGCTTGGAGGTGCGCCGTCGGCGCGGTTTGGGCGCCTCGTCCGCCGGCGTCGGCTCGGCCGTTGCCGTCTCGGCCGCCGCGTCGGACACCGCCTCGTCTGCCGAGGCCTTGCTGCGACGGCGGCGCGGCTTGGGTACCGGTTCGGGTTGGACCTCCGCTGTGGAGGCCGCCTCGGCCGGGTCCGCCGCGTCCTTTGCCGTCTCGGTCGCCGGTGCCTCGGTCGCCGGTGCCTCGGTCACAGGTGCCTCGGACTGCGCGGTCTTGCGGCGGCGCGGGCGCTTCGGCTTGGCCTCCGGCTCCGGATCGACGGCGATGCCGGCGACCTCGCCCGGCTCCATCAGCTCCGGAGCGTCCGCGGCCGCGGCCTCGGCGGAGGGCGAGGGCGGCGAGGTCGTCTCGTCCGCCCGATCTTCGCCATCCGTCCGGCCATCGCTGTCCGCGCGGCCTTCGGCCTCGCCCTCGGCGGAACGGCGGCGGCGGCCACCGCGGCGACCCCGGCGACGACGACGGCGCTCACCCTCGTCGTCCGACTCCTCGCCGTCGTCCGACGACCGCGCCTGCTCGCTGGAACCGCCGTCGTCCTCCTCGCCCTCCTGGCTCGAAGCCTCGGCCCCGTCGTCGCCGCGCGACCCGCGGCGGCGGCGGCGGCGACCACCCCGGCGACCGCCGCGTCCGCCACGATCGTCGTCCTCCTCGCGCGCGGCGGCGACAGCCGCGATCTCGGCGGCCTCCTCCTCGTCGATCTCCTCCTCGGGCAGGTCCTCGTCGTCCTCTTCGATCACCTGCGGGGGCGCGGCGACGCGCGCGACCGGCGGCGGCCCGGCGGCGTCCACTTCCATGCGCGCGCCTTCCAGCGTCGGGTCGCCCTCCACCGTGATCGCCACGCCATAGCGGTCCTCGACCTCCGCCAGGTCGGACCGCTTGGAGTTCAGCACATAGAACGCGGCCTCCAGCCCGGCGCGCAGCGTCAGCTCGGACCCGCGTCCGCGCGCCGCCTCTTCCTCCAGCATCCGCAAGGCCGACAGGCCGGACGACGCGGCGGTCCGCATCAGCCCCGTGCCCTCGCAATGCGGGCACTGATGGGTGGACGCCTCCAGCACGCCGGTCCGCAGCCGCTGGCGGCTCATCTCCAGGAGGCCAAAGGACGAGATGCGGCCCACCTGGATGCGCGCGCGATCGTCCTTCAGCGCGTCCTTCAGGCAGCGCTCGACCTTCTTGTTGTTGCCATTCGACTCCATGTCGATGAAGTCGATCACGACCAGTCCGGCCATGTCGCGCAGCCGCAGCTGTCGCGCGATCTCCGTCGCGGCTTCCAGGTTGGTCTTGAGCGCGGTCGCCTCGATCCCGTGCTCGCGGGTCGACCGGCCGGAGTTGATGTCGATGGACACCAGCGCCTCGGTCGGGTTGATGACCAGATAGCCGCCCGACGGCAGCTGCACGGTGGGCGAGAACATGGCGGACAGCTGGTCCTCCACGCCTTCGCGCTGGAACAGCGGGACGGGATCGGCATAATGCTTCACGCGGCGCGCGTGGCTGGGCATCAGCAGCTTCATGAACTCGCGCGCCTGGGTGTAGCCTTCGGGCCCCTCCACCAGCACCTCGTCGACGTCCTTGTTATAGATGTCGCGGATCGCGCGCTTCAGAAGGTCGCTGTCGGCGTAGATCAGCTCGGGCGCGTTGGCCTTCAGCGTGGCCTCGCGGATGCCGTCCCACAGGCGCGCCAGATAGTCGAAGTCGCGCTTGATCTCGGCGCGGGTGCGCTGCAGCCCGGCGGTGCGGACGATCAGCCCCATGGAGCGCGGCAGGTCGAACTCCGCCATGATGGACTTCAGCCGCTTGCGATCGGCGGCCGAGCTGATCTTGCGGCTGATGCCGCCGCCCTTCGACGTGTTGGGCATCAGCACGGTGTAGCGCCCGGCGAGCGACAGATAGGTGGTCAGCGCCGCACCCTTGTTGCCGCGCTCTTCCTTCACGACCTGGACCAGCATCACCTGCCGGCGCTTGACCACGTCCTGGATGCGATAGCGGCGGCGCACGGATTCGCGCCGGTCGCGGAGCGCGGCGACGGTCTTGGTGTCCTCCTCGTCATGGGCCGCGGCCTTGGTGTCGGGTGCGGGCGGGGCGGCGTCGTCGCCCTCCTCCGCGTCGTCCTCGTCGCCCTCATTCTCGGCGTGCTCGTCTTCCAGCCGCGCGGCCTCGGCCGCCTGTTCGGCCTCTTCGGCCAAGAGGGCGTCGCGGTCCGCCTTGGGGATCTGGTAATAGTCGGGGTGGATTTCGGGGAAGGCGAGGAAGCCGTGGCGATTGCCGCCGAACTCAACGAACGCCGCCTGCAGCGACGGTTCGACGCGCACGACGCGCGCCAGATAGATGTTGCCCTTCAGCTGGCGGTGATCGGCCGACTCGAAGTCGAACTCTTCGATGCGGTTACCTTGCGTGACCGCGACACGGGTTTCTTCCCGGTGCCGCGCGTCGATCAACATACGCGTTGCCATTGTGGTGTCTCCGGACCGCCTCCGCGAACGCGCGCAGGGGGCCATGGTTGGCGGACGGGGCGCGCGGGCCGGCGATCGGCGGGCGCGGCGTCCTGGGTGGGTGTGAAAGTGCGTCGGCTTCGACCGGTGCCCGGAAGGCGGGGCCGGCGATCGCATCGTGCCGCACCGGTCCGAAAGGGCCTGTGCGAACGGGAGCGAGAGCCTGGACCGGCATGGAAGCATCAACCTGTCGGGTCCCTCGGGGACACGCCGGCGGCGGCCACGACGGGACGGGTGTGCGAAGGATCGCGAACGGATCGCTTCGGCGACGGCGGGCCGCGGTCCGTTCACGAACCCGACCGGCACTCCGTCGCGGCTGCGGGTCTAGCAACGATGTTGCGGCAGAGCAACACGGCCGGTGGTCGAGCGGCGTGACGGCGCGATCGGCACCATGGTGGACCCGCCGTTAACCGGACCGATCAACCACATGGCGGGCCTCCCCGTGGCAGGGCCGGCGCTCCCGTCGATCCGGAGCCGTCGCGATGATCCGCCCCCGCCCGCCAGCCCGACCCGCCCTTTTTCGCTGGACGGCGACGGGTGCCCGGACGCACAGCCGCACGATGGCGGCGCTCGCCCTCCTGCTCCTCGCGCTCGTCGGCGCGCCCCTGCCCGCGCTCGCCACCGGCGTGACGGCGGTCGAGGCCGCGTCGGGCGAGGTGCGGCTGAGCTTCGACGGCCTGGTGACCGGCATCCGTCCGCTGGCGCTGTCCGGCCCGGACCGACTGGTGCTGGACGTCGACGGGGCGGAGGAGACGGGGACGGTCCGGTCGCGCGCCACCGACGCCGCCGTCCGGGGCGTGCGCGCGGCGCGGTTTGACGCCACCACGACCCGCGTGGTGCTGGACCTCGCGCGCCCGCTGGTCGTCACCGGCGCGCGCTGGGCGGCCGACGGGCGCGGCGTCGCCTTGTCCCTGAGCCCCGCCGACGCGCCCGGCTGGCGCAGCGCCGTGGCGAGGCGGGCCGCGGTCCTGCGCCCGCCCGCCGTGGTCCGCCGTCTGCTGGCCGCTCCGCGCTACCGCGTGCGCGTGCCCGTGGCACCGGCCCACGCGGTGGAGCGGCGGGTGAAGGTCGCCGGACCGGACGACCGCCCGCTGGTGGTGATCGACGCGGGCCATGGCGGCCACGATCCCGGCTCGATCAGCCCCTATGGCGGGGTGCGGGAGAAGGACGTGACGCTGGCGATCGCGCGCGCCGTGCGCGACCGGCTGCTCGCCACCGGCCGCATGCGGGTCGCGCTGACGCGGGAGGACGATCGCTACCTAGTGCTGCGCGACCGCTTCGCCGTGGCCCGCCGGCTGGGCGCCCAGCTGTTCATCTCCATCCACGCCGACAGCGCCGCCAATCCGGAGGCGCGGGGCGCCACGATCTACACCTTGTCCGAGGTCGCGTCCGACCGCGAAGCCGCGCGGCTCGCCTCGCGTGAGAACCGGGCGGACGTGATCGGCGGGCTGGACCTGTCGGGCCAGGCGAGCGACGTGACCAGCATCCTGATCGGGCTGACCCAGCGCGAAACGATGAACGTGTCGTCCCGCTTCGCCAAGGTGCTGCACCGCGAATCGGGCACCGTGCCGTTCAAGCCCGGCTATCACCGCTTCGCCAGCCTGATGGTCCTGAAGGCGCCGGACGTGCCATCGGTGCTGTACGAAACCGGCTATATGTCGAACGAGCAGGACGTGGCGTGGCTGACCAGCGCGGCGGGGCGCGACGCGATCGCCACCGGGATAGCGGGCGCGGTGTCCGCCCATTTCGCGCGGCAGATCGCGGGGCGCTGACGCGCGCGCGGCCCGCCCCAGGCTGGCAAATGGCGGACGATCGGCTAAACGAAGCGCCTCATGGCCTCCGCTCCCCCCGTGCCCGCCGACCCGCCCCGCCGCGCGACCCGCCTGTGGAACCGGCGCTGGGTGCGGGCGCTGCTGGGGCTGGCGCTGGTCGGCCTGGTCGCGCTGGCCGTGGGCTGGGTGCTCCTGACCCGCAACATGCCTTCGGCCGACAGTCTCCTGCGCTACGAGCCGCCGCTCCCGTCCTATGTCCGGTCCATCTCGGGCGAGCCGATCTCGTCCTTCGCGCGCGAACGGCGGGTGGAGCTGTCCTATGACGAGTTCCCGCCCGTGCTGGTGCGCGCCTTCCTGGCGGCGGAGGACCGCACCTTCTTCCAGCATGGCGGGCTGGACTATGCCGGCATCGCGTCGGCAGTGGTCACCAACCTCAAGAGCGACGGCCGCCCGATCGGCGCGTCGACCATCACCCAGCAGGTGGCCAAGAACCTGCTGCTGACCAACGAGGTCAGCTATGTCCGCAAGCTGAAAGAGGCGATCCTGGCCAAGCGGATCGAGGGCGCGCTGACCAAGCCGCAGATCCTGGAACTGTATCTGAACTCCATCCCGCTCGGTCGACAGGCGTTCGGGGTGCAGGCCGCGTCGCAGGCCTATTTCGGGCGCGATGTGGGCGAACTGTCGCTGTCGCAGGCCGCCTTCCTCGCCATCCTGCCCAAGGCGCCGGAACGCTATGGCCGCGCCTCCTACGCCGATGCGGCGCTGCGCCGGCGCGACTTCGTGTTGAGCGAGATGGTCCGCAACGGCTTCGTGTCGGCCGGCGCGGCGGCGGCGGCGAAGGCCGAACCGCTGGGCCTGATCACCCAGCAACCGGCGGCCTTTCCCCCGATCGCGGGCTATTTCACCGAGGACATCCGGCGCGAGCTGATCGAGCGGTTCGGGGAGACGGCGGAGGCCGGGCCGCACAGCGTCTATGCCGGCGGCCTGTGGGTCCGCTCGTCCCTCAACCCGGAATATCAGTTGGCCGCCGAACAGTCGCTGCGCCGCGCGCTCGACGGCTATGGCGGACGGCGCTGGCGTGGTCCGCTGGCGCAGGTGTCGGCCGGCGACGACTGGCTGAGCTCGCTGCGCGCGTCGGGGCGCGGGACGAACGTGCCCGGCTGGACGGTCGGCGTGGTGCTGTCGAAATCGGCGCGCGAGGCGACGATGGGCCTGCCCGATGGCTCGACCGGCCCGCTGCCCGCCTGGGGCGCCAACCTGCCGGCGGCCGGCCGGCCCGGCACCGCTTTCGGCGCGCTGAAGCCCGGCGACGTCGTGCTGCTGGCAAAGGACGGCGACCGCTGGCTGTTGCGCGCGCTGCCCAGCCTGTCGGGGGGGATGGTGGTCGAGAACCCGCACACCGGCCAGGTGCTGGCGATGCAGGGCGGCTATGACCAGCGCACCGAACCCTTCAACCGCGCCACCCAGGCGGAACGGCAACCGGGTTCCACCATCAAGCCGTTCGTCTACGCGACCGCGCTGGACAACGGGATGACGCCGGCCACCCAGATCGTGGACGGTCCCTTCTGCGTCTATCAGGGCGGCAATCTGGGCCAGAAGTGCTTCCGCAACTTCTCCGGCAGCAACGCGGGCGCGCAGACCATGCGCTGGGGACTGGAACAGTCGCGCAACCTGATGACCGTGCGCGCCGCCAGCCAGGCGGGAATGGACAACGTGATCAAGACGATCGCGCGCATGGGGATCGGCCGCTATCCGCCCTACCTGTCCGTCGCGCTCGGCGCGGGTGAGACGACGGTCGGGCGGATGACCAACGCCTTTTCCATGCTGGCCAACAACGGTCGCCGGCTGACGCCCACCCTGTTCGATTATGTGCAGGACCGGCACGGCAAGGTGATCCCCGGCACCCGCGCCGACCCCCGGCTGGCCCAGTGCGATCGGTGCAACATGCCGGACTGGGACGGCCGGCCGATGCCGCGCCTGCCACCGCGCGGAAACCAGGCGATCGACCCGGTCACCGCCTATCAGGTGGTTCACATGCTGGAAGGCGTGGTGACGCGGGGCACCGCGCAGCGCCTGCGCGACCTGGACCGGCCGCTGTTCGGCAAGACCGGCACGACGAACGGTCCCAAGGAGGTCTGGTTCGTGGGCGGAACGCCGGACGTCGTGGCGGGCCTGTATCTGGGCTATGACCAGCCGCGCGTGATGGGCGGGGCGCAGGGCGGCACCCTGGCCGCGCCGGTGTTCCGCGACTTCGCCCAGCGCGTGCTAGCCGACGCGCCCCGCCGGCCCTTCCGCATTTCGGAGGGCACGCGGATGGTCCGCATCGACCGGCGGTCGGGCCGCCGCGTGTTCTCCGGCTGGCCCAGCGACGAGCCCAAGGCGGCGGTCATCTGGGAGGCGTTCAAGCCCGAGACGGAACCCACCCGCACCATCCGTCGGGACGAGATCGCGCGGGTGGAACGCGCGGAGCGGCGCGACACGGCCGCCGCCCGGCCCGCGCCCTCCCGCGCCGCCGCGCCGCCGCGCGCCCGCAATCGGGACAGCGAGTTTCTGGAAAACACCGGCGGCATCTACTAGGGACGGACGAACGGTGCCCCCGCGCGCCCTTCCCCGCCCCGCCTGGAGGTCCCCATGCGCGCCGAAGCGCAAGCCGCTCACGACCAGATCACCGCCGCCATGGAACTGGTGCGCCGCTTCCTCGACTGGGAGCGGGCGAACCGCCGGCTGGCCGAACTGAACGCCCGGGTCGAGGACCCGACGCTGTGGGACGATCCCAAGGCCGCGCAGGCGGTGATGAAGGAGCGTCAGCGCCTCGATTCCTCCATCGGCGCGGTCAACGCGATCGAGGGCGAGCTGGCCGACACGGTCGAGCTGATCGAGCTGGCCGACGCGGACGACGACGCCGCCATGGCCGGCGAACTGACCCGGTCGCTCGACGCGCTGGTCGAGCGCGCCGAGCGCGACAAGGTGCAGGCCCTGCTCGCCGGAGAGGCGGACGGCAACGACACCTATCTGGAGGTCCATGCGGGCGCGGGCGGCACCGAGAGCCAGGACTGGGCCGAGATGCTGCTCAGGATGTACCAGCGGTGGGGAGAGCGGCGCGGCTTCCGGGTCGAGCTGATCGAACATTCGTCCGGCGAACAGGCCGGCATCAAGTCGGCGACCCTGCAGCTGAAGGGCGAGAACGCCTATGGCTACGCCAAGTCCGAATCCGGCGTCCACCGGCTGGTCCGCATCAGCCCCTATGACAGCGCGGCGCGGCGCCACACCAGCTTCTCGTCCGTGTGGGTCTATCCGGTGATCGACGACGCCATCGACATCGACATCGTGGAATCCGACCTGAAGATCGACACCTATCGCGCGTCGGGCGCCGGCGGGCAGCACGTCAACACGACGGACAGCGCGGTGCGCATCACCCATGTGCCGTCGGGCATCGTGGTCGCCAGCCAGAACGACCGCAGCCAGCACAAGAACCGCGCGACCGCCATGAACATGCTGAAGGCGCGGCTGTACGAGGCGGAGCTGCAGCGGCGCGAGGCGGAGGCGTCGGGCGAGTACCAGGCCAAGACGGATATCGGCTGGGGCCACCAGATCCGATCCTATGTCCTGCAACCCTATCAGCTGGTGAAGGACCTTCGGACCGGCCACACCTCGACCGCGCCGGGCGACGTGCTGGACGGCGCGATCGACCCCTTCATTTCCGCGGCCCTGTCGCAGAAGGTCACGGGCGAGGCGGTCGAGGTGGAGGACGTGGAATGAAGGCGCTGCCGATCACCCTGCTGGCGCTGGCCGCCTGCACCCGCGCTAACGGCGCGGCCGAACGCTTCCCGCCCGCCGACCGGCCGGTCGCCGACGTGGTGTCGACCCGCTGGTCCAACGAGGAGGCGCGCGACCGGGTGAACGAGGCGGAGGAGGTCATGGACCGTGCCGACCTGCGGCCCGGCATGACGGTCGCCGACATCGGCGCTGGCGAAGGCTATTACACCGTCCGCCTGGCCAAGCGGGTGGGTCCCGGCGGCCGCGTGCTGGCGCAGGACATCCAGGAGGCGGCGCGCGACACGCTCGCGATGCGCGTCACGAAGGACCGGCTGGACAATGTGTCGGTGAAGCTGGGAGAACCCGCCGATCCGATGCTGCCGCCCGCCAGCTTCGACCGGGTGCTGATGGTCCATATGTATCACGAGATCGCCAGCCCCTACGAGTTCCTGTGGCGGCTGCGCCCCGCCCTGAAGCCCGACGGTCAGGTCGTCGTGGTCGACGCCGACCGGCCGACGCAGAACCACGGCACCCCGCCCGCGCTGCTGCGCTGCGAGTTCGCGGCGGTCGGCTACGCGCCCGTCGCGTTCCAGCTGATGCCGTCGGCCGGCGGCTATCTGGCGACGTTCCGCGCCGTCGGCGACCGCCCGGACCCCGCCGCCATCCGGAGCTGCTCGCAAGGCTGAGGCGGCCCGGCAGCGACTGGGGCAGCGACTGGGGCAGCGGTCGGGGCGGCTCGGGTCAGACCAGCCCCCGGTCCCGCATGGACACCGACCCGCCGGGCGTCACGATCAGGTGGTCCATCAGAACCACGTCGATCGCGCGCAGCAGGCCCGCCAGAGCGGCGGTCGCGCGGCGGTCCGCGCTCGAAGGCTCCGGATCGCCGCTGGGATGGTTGTGGGCCAAGAGCAACGCCCGCGCCTCGCTCGCCAGCACCAGGGCCAAGAGGCGGCGGGTGAACAGCGGCGTGGCGGTGCCCCACCCCTCGCCCAGAAGTTCGGTCCGGATCGGACGAAGTTGCGTGTCGAGCAAGGCCACCGCCACGGCCTCGCGATCCGCCGACCAGGCGATCCGATCGAACAGCCGCGCGCCGGCCGCGCTGTCGCGGACCGGCCCGGCGGGGTCGGAAAAGGGGGCGGGCCGGGACGCCATTGAGCAGGGGTGGAGACAGTCGCGATCAGGGGCAGGAATGTGTGGCGACCCAGCCGCCCTGTCGCGCGCGGCACCAGTCCGATCACGTCCGGATCGGAGCGGGCCTGCCGGCGTCGCCTGACGGTCGGGAACCGGGAACCGACGCCGCCCCTGCCGCGCTGCATCCTTCGATGCACGAACCCGCCACCGCCCCTGCGCCCGACGCGCGCGCTTGGCGGCCGCGCCGGGTGCTGGTCACCCGATCGGCGCGCGACTGGGCGCACGGGCGCGCCATGGCGGACCGGGCGGCGGCGGCCGGGCTGGACGTGGTCAAGTTGCCGTCCGACCGCCTGGCGCTCGCCTTTCCCGACGAAGAGCGGCGCGCCTATGCGGAGGCGAAGGCTACGCTGGCGATCGCCGTCTGCCCGCCCTCCAAGCTCCGACTCCAGCCGATCGCCCCGTCGGCCGACTGGCGCGTCGATCTGGCCGAAGGCTGCCCGGCACACTGCACCTACTGCTACCTTGCGGGATCGCTGAAGGGTCCGCCGGTCACCCGCGCCTGGGCCAACCTGCCGCAGATCGAGGAGGCGGTGCGCGAACGGCTGGGCCAGGGCACGATCACCTCGCGCTCCCGCGGCCGCGCGCACGAGGGAACGACCTACGAGGCGTCGTGCTACACCGACCCCTTGGGCATCGAACATCTGACCGGGTCGCTGGCCGCCCTGATCGAATGGTTCGGCCGGTGGGAAGCGGACGCGCAGCTGCGCTTCACCACCAAATTCGCCGCCGTCGAGCCGCTCCTGGCGCTGGCCCATGGCGGGCGCACCCGGATGCGCGCCAGCGTGAACCCCGCCGCCTATGGCCGCTATGAAGGCGGCACGGCGCGGGTCGGCCAGCGACTGGCCGCGCTGCGCCGGATGGCGGAAGCGGGCTATCCGGTCGGCCTGACCGTGGCCCCGATCATCGCCGCGCCTGGCTGGCGCGAAGCCTATGGGGCACTGTTGTCGCAGGCGGGCGAGGCACTGGCCGGGGTGGCGGACGTGACGGTGGAACTGATCACCCACCGCTACACGCCGGGCAGCCGCGCGGTGCTGCGAAGCTGGTATCCGGGGTCCGACCTGGCGATGGACGAGGTGGGCCGCGCGGAAAAGCGGGGCAAATTCGGCAACGTCAAGCACGTCTATGACAAGGCGACGATGGCGGAACTGAGGGCGTTCTTCGAGGCGGGAGTGGCCGCCGAGCTGCCGAGCGCGCGGGTTCTCTATTGGACCTGACCCCGCTCCTCCCCGGGGGCTCGACCTAGGCGATCAGGGCAAAGGGGATCACCCCACCCCCTCGTCCACGTCCCGCTCCGCGTCCAGCGCCATCCGGTCCGGCTCATCGGCCGCGTCCGCCGCCGTCACCCCGAAGCGTTCGGCCACGTCGGGGGCGTAGCGCGCCAGGTCGGCCCGCAGGCGGATCAGGCTGATGTCCTTCGACTTGCCCTCCAGCATCACGTCGAAGACCAGTCCGTGCGCCAGGCGCAGGAAGGTCGCGAACTCGAAGGGGTTGGTGAAGTCCGAATGGCCGGTCCAGACCGGAGGGATCAGCACGGTCTTTACCCGCGCGTTCGCCTTGACCGGTGCCGCCGTGATCTCCCCCGTTCGAGTGGTCTTCCCGGACTTCCGCTGCTTGGCGGTAACCTCCCGCTTCACCTCGCGCATCTCGGTCCGTGGCGAGGAGAAGTGGATCTTCGGCCGCACGCCGGCGGGCCAGGTCGCCAGGATGCGCTCCAGCGTTTGGCGCAGATCCAGCCGTTCGGGGTTGAGGCACCAGAAATGCTGATGATCGAAGATCAGCCGCACGCCCGTGCGCTCGTGCAGCCACAGCACGTCGGCCGCCGAAAAGCGCAGGTCGTCGTGTTCCAGCACCAGCCGCCGGCGGACGTGGGGCGGGCACGCGTCCCAGCCGGCGATCCATCGCTCTCGGCTGGCGGCGTGGTCGTCATAGACCCCGCCCACATGCGTCACCATCACCGCTTCGTCGTCCAGCCCCATGGCGTCCAGCATGGCCGCCTGCGCCGACAGATCGGCGATGCTGCGCCGCGTCAGGTCGGCGTCGGGCGAATTCAAAAGGACATATTGCGACGGGTGAAAGGACAGGCGGATGCCGTGCGCCCGCGCCTTCGCGCCGAACGCCGCCAGTTCGTCCAGGCTCTCGTCCACCTGGTCGTGGAAGCGCGGCAGGTCCGGGTGGGTGACGTAGGGCGCGATGTCGCTCGCCAGCCGATACATGGCGATGTCGTGCGCGATCAGGTGGTCGAGCACCCGATCCAGATGTTCGAGCGAGCAGCGAAGGTGGGGGTTCTGGGCGTGGCGGCGCGTGTCGCCGGATTTCAGGCCCGGCGTGCCCAGCACCTTTACGGGGAAGCCCAGGCGCATCGGGGGTTCGGTCGTCATCGGTGGCGAACCCCACGCCGGCGGGCGGAGTTCCCACGAAAGGCCCGCTACTTGGCCGCGGCCAGGACTGGCCCGCCCCGGCTCGTCTGCACGAAGGCGGCGTTGCGCAGCGGGGCGTCGACCGCGGGCACCGGATACCGGACGGGCGCGCCCGACCAGCGGCCCAGATTGACCAGCCGCCGCACGATATTGCGGTGCGGCAACGTGCGTCCGCCATTCTCGCCCCCGCGGATCGGCACCGCCAGCGCGCGCGGGTCGTACTGCGCCAGCCAGACGTCGGCACCCGCCGCGGACGCGGGGCCGGCGCCGACCACGACCTGCCGGGCATCCACGGACAGCGCCGGCCCGCCATCCGGCGCGGCGGCGATCGTGGCGGCGAGCTGGCGCGGGTTGGACCCGACGATGGTGGTGGCACCGTCCACCCAGACCTGCGGCGTGGCGACCTGTCCACGGCCATTGGCGCGCGCATATTCCCACTGGCGCGCCGTGAATTGCGGCTTGGCGAAGGTGTCGCGCCAGCCGAGCTGGTCCCAATAAGTCACCGCGAACGAGAGCGCGACCACGTCCGGTCGGTCGACGATCGCGTTGACGGCCGCGTTGGCGGGTGGGCAGCTGGAACAGCCCTGGCTCTGGAACAGCTCGACGAGCACCGGCTGGCGGGTCGTCTCCGCCTCCGCCTGGCCGAACCCCGGCCACAGCGCCAGACCGCCGGCGGCGGCGAGGGCGAGACCGCCGGACAGGAGGACGCGGATGCGGCTGGTCATGGGCAAACACCTTCCGTCGGGCATCCAGGGGCGACGAACCCGCTGGCGCCGTGCAGCCCGGTGTGTATCACGGGTGGCGCGCCGTCGCACCCTTTTCGAACAGGACCGCCCTTGCCGACCTTCGCCGTCGTCCGCACCGAGACCCTGTCGCTCGACCGATCGGGCCGGCTGGCGCTCATGTATGTGCTCAGCCCCTTCGTCTGGCGGCAGGACGGCCGCTTCCACCTGCTGGTCCGCGCGGTGCCGGACCGCGACGACGAGCCGCGCCTGAAGATTTCCGAAGCGTTCCACGGCGTCAGCGACGACGGGCGACACTTCGCCATGGACCTGGCGCCCAGCCTCTTCCCCGGCCCGGACGCGGAGGACCTGGACGGGTGCGAGGATCCCACGGTCCTGCGCGACGGCGACACCCTGCGCCTCTGGTACACCGGCTGGAACCAGGCGCAGGGCACCGGTCGCCTGTTGAGCGCCCGCGGATCGGACCCGCTCGCGCTGGACAAGACGGGGGTGGCGCTCGACTCCGTCGAGGGCTTTCGCAATCCGAAGGAGGCGACGGTGGTTCCGGTGCCCGGCGGGGGCTGGCGGATGTTCTTCGAGTGCGCGCGCGACGATGCGTCGATCGTGGCCCGCGCCAGCGCCGACGCGATCACTGGCCCTTGGAGCGGGCGCGAACTGGCGTTCGAGCCGCGACCCGGTCGCTGGGACAGCGGCCACGTCTCCGCCGGCCCGATCGTGGGGGCGGGCACGGACCGGCCGGTGATGTTCTACAACGGGTCGGACGAACAGGCGAACTGGCGCGTCGGCTGGCTCGCCTTCGATCGCGACCTGACGCGCGTGGTGGCGCGCTGCGACGAGCCGCTGGTGATGCCGGACTGCCTGGAGGATGGCTGGACCGACATCGCCTTCGCCGCATCCGTCGTGGCCCGGGATGACGAACTGTGGCTCTATTACTCCGTCGCCGACCGGCACCTGATGCGCGCGCTGGTGCGAGAGGTGGAGTGATCGAGGTCTCCGGCACCGCACATTCCCGGCGACATCGGCGACCGGATGGTGCATTGCACCACGATGACTGATAGGCACCGGATGGTGGATGCGATGAGTTCCTTCGCGCGGGCGGTCGCGCCGGGCCTTCTGGCCCTGGCGCTGGCCTCGTGCGGCGGGTCCGAGGAGCAGGAGCGCCCGGCCCCGGGCCCGCCCGAAGTGGGCTATGTCGTCGTGCAGGCCTCCGCGGTCGAAGTGCCGACCGAGCTGACCGGCCGGGCCGCGGCCTACGAAGTCGCGGAGGTCCGGCCGCAGGTGTCGGGCGTGGTGCGGTCGCTTGGCTTCACCCAGGGCTCGATCGTCAAGAAGGGCCAGACCCTCTATCAGATCGATCCCTCGCTCTACCAGGCGGCGCAGGCGCAGGCGCAGGCGAACGTCGCCAACGCCAGCGCGGCGCGCGAAGCGGCCCGGGTGCGCGCCCAACGCTACAAGCCGCTGGCCGAGATGCAGGCGATCAGCCAGCAGGAATACACCGACGCGGTCGCGGCCGAACGCCAGGCGTCGGCCCAGATCGACGTGAACCGCGCCCAGCTGGACACCGCGCGCATCAACTTGCGCTTCACCCGTGTGCCCTCGCCGATCACTGGGCGGATCGGCCGCAGCCAGGTGACGACCGGCGCGCTCGTCACCGCCGCGCAGGCCGAACCGCTGGCCACCATCCAGCGGCTAGACCCGATCTACATCGACCTTCAGCAATCGAGCGCCGAGCTGCTGGCGCTGCGCCAGTCGCTCGCCGCCGACAACGGCACGACCCCCGCCAGTGCGGCGGTGGAACTGACGCTGGAGGACGGCACCCGGTACGGGCAGACGGGCCGCATCCAGTTCACGGAGACGGTGGTCGACCCGGACACGGGGTCCGTCACCCTGCGCGCGACCTTCCCGAACCCGCGTGGCCTGCTTTTGCCGGGCATGTTTGTGCGCGCGAAAGTCGTTCAGGCCGTGAACACCAGCGCCATCCTGGTGCCGCAGCAGGCGGTCACGCGCGATCCGCAGGGTCAGGCGTCCGTGCTGGTGGTGGGCGCCGGCAACAAGGCGGAACGCCGCGTGATCGCGACCGATCGCACGTCGGGGCCGAACTGGGTCGTGACCGACGGCCTGCGCCCGGGCGACAAGGTCATCACCCAGGGCACCGGAGCCGCCCGCCCCGGCCAGCCCGTCCGGCCCGTTCCCGCCGCCACGCCGCAGCGCGTGGGTCCGCCGCCCGGCAACGCCAAGCCGCAAGGGCGCTGAGCGCAACCGGATGATCTCGCGCGTCTTCATCGAACGGCCGATCCTGGCCTGGGTCGTGGCGATCATCATCATGCTGGCGGGCATCGGCGCGATCCGCACGCTGCCGACCGCCCAATATCCCGACGTTGCGCCCACGCAGGTGAACATCCGCGCGGTCTATCCGGGTGCCGCGGCCGAGACGCTGGAGAACAGCGTCACGCAAGTCCTGGAACAACAGCTGACCGGAATCGACGGCCTGACGTATTTTCAGTCGAGTTCCGATTCGCGCGGCAGCGTCACGATCAACGCGACCTTCGACACCTCGGTCGATCCCGACATCGCGCAGGTCCAGGTGCAGAACAAGGTCCAGCAGGCGATCAGCCGGCTGCCGCAGCAGGTCCAGGCGCAGGGCATCAGCGTGACGAAGTCGAACGCCGACTTCCTGATCATCGTCGGCCTGACCGACACGTCGGACCGGCTGACGAACGGCGACGTGTCCGACTATCTGGTGTCGAACATGCAGGACAGCCTCAGCCGGATAGAGGGCGTGGGCAACACCAACGTGTTCGGGTCGCAATACGCGATGCGGATTTGGCTCGATCCGGCGAAGCTCGCCGACGTGGGGCTGATGCCGTCCGACGTCACCGCCGCCATCCGGGCGCAGAACACGGAAGTCGCGGCGGGGGAGATCGGCGGGTTGCCCGCACCGCCCGGCCAGATGCTGAACGCCACCGTCACCTCGCAATCGCGCCTGCAGACGCCGGAGCAGTTCCGCCGCATCGTGGTGAAGGCCGCGGGCACCGGCGCGGCGGTGACGCTGGACCAGGTCGCCCGCGTGGAACTGGGCCAGGAGAGCTACGACGTGCTGAGCCGCGGCGATGGCCACCCGGCCGCGGGCATCGCCGTGCTGCTGGCACCCGGCGCCGACGCGCTGACGGTGGCCGAAAAGGTCAAGACCGAAGTCGTCCGCCTGTCCAAGGGCTTTCCGCCTGGCCTGACCTATTCCTACTTTCTTGATTCCACCGAGTTCATCAAATTGTCGATCGACGAGGTGGTGACGACGCTGATCGAGGCCATCGTGCTGGTGGTGATCGTGATGTTCGTGTTCCTGCAGAATTGGCGCGCGACCCTGGTGCCCACCATCGCGGTGCCGGTGGTGCTGCTGGGCACCTTCGCAATCCTTGAACTGTTCGGTTATTCGATCAACACGCTGACGCTGTTCGGCCTGGTGCTCGCCATCGGTCTGCTAGTCGACGACGCGATCGTGGTCGTCGAGAATGTCGAGCGGCTGCTGGACGAGAACCCCGGCATGACGCCCAAGGAGGCGACGCTCCAGTCGATGGCCGAAATCCAGACGGCGCTGATCGCCATCGCTCTGGTTCTGTCGGCGGTGTTCCTGCCCATGGCGTTCTTCGCCGGATCGACGGGCGTCATCTACCGCCAGTTCTCCGTCACGATCGTGTCGGCCATGGTGCTGTCGGTGGTCGTCGCCCTTGTGCTCAGCCCCGCGCTCACCGCGACGCTGCTGAAAGCGCGGCCAGAGCCCGAGGAGGGTGAGCAGGCGGCCGCGCACGACGAGCGCAGTCGCCCGCGCTTCGGCGCGGTGGGTGCGTTCGTGGTCCGGCTGCGCGACGGCTTCAACACCCGCTTTGACCGGATGGTCGCCAGCTACCGCAATGGCGTCGAGCGCGTCATTGATCGCAAGTGGTTGTTCCTGCTGATCTACGCCGGCATCTGCGCGGCGTTGGCGATCCTGTTCTTTCGTCTGCCGACCTCGTTCCTGCCGACCGAGGATCAGGGCAGCGTCCTGGTGCAGTTTCGCTTGCCGCCTGGCGCGACTCAGCCGCGGGCGCTCGAGGTTCAAAAGCAGCTCGAGCAATATTTCCTGGGTCCGGAGGGCGACAATGTGCGCTCGATCTTCACCGTCAGCGGAACCGGCGGCGGCGGGTCGCCGGGCGGACAGAACAGCGGCTTGGGCTTTCTGGCTCTGAAGCCGTGGGACGAGCGAAAGGGGTCCGAGAACAGCGCAGACGCGATCGTCGGGCGGGCGAGCGGCGCGCTGTCGGGTCTGCGCGACGCCCAGATCTTCGCGCTCGTGCCGCCCGCGATTCGAGGGCTGGGACAGTCGAACGGCTTCACCATGCAGCTGCGCAACAGCTCGAACATGCCCCAGGCCGACTTTGCGGCGGCCAAGGACAGGCTGATCGCCGCCGCTTCCAAGGATCCGCTGCTGGCCGGCGTGCGCGCGACTGAACTGCCCGACAATCCGACGCTCAAGGTCGATTTCGACCAGCAGAAACTGGCGGTGCTAGGTCTGACAAGCACCGATGTCAGCCAGACGCTGTCGGCGGCTTGGGGAGGTACCTACGTCAACGACTTCCTTGATCGGGGGCGGGTCAAGCGCGTCTACATCCAGGGGGACGCGGAATCGCGCTCCTCGCCCGACGACCTGAACAAGTGGTACGTGCGCGGGCGCGGCGGCGCGATGACGCCGTTCACGGCCTTCGCCGACGCAAGCTGGTCGACCGCCCCCACCACCTTGTCGCGCTTTTCCGGGGTGCCCTCCTTCGAGATCCAGGGCCAGGCCGCGCCGGGCACCAGTTCGGGCCAAGCGATGGAAAGGGTCGCCCAGTTGGCCGGCGAAATCCCGGGCACGGACGTCGCCTGGTCGGGCCTGAGCTATCAGGAGCGTCAGTCGTCGGGACAGGCGCCGCTTCTCTACGGCCTGTCGCTGCTCGTGATCTTCCTGTGCCTGGCGGCGCTGTTCGAGAGCTGGTCGATCCCGGTCGCCGTGCTGCTGGTCATTCCGCTGGGCCTGATCGGCGCCGTTCTGGCCGTGACGCTGCGCGGGTTGGAAAACGACGTGTTCCTGCAAATCGGGCTGCTGACCACCATGGGCCTGGCCTCCAAGAACGCCATCCTGATGATCGAGTTCGCGGAGGCGGCCGAGAAGGAGGGCAAGCGGGTGATCGACGCCGCGCTGGAAGCCGCGACCTTGCGCCTGCGGCCGATCCTGATGACCAGCCTGGCCTTCATGTTCGGCGTGC
This sequence comes from Sphingomonadaceae bacterium, assembly GCA_965261015.1. Taxonomy (GTDB): domain Bacteria; phylum Pseudomonadota; class Alphaproteobacteria; order Sphingomonadales; family Sphingomonadaceae; genus CBDHCC01. The sequence goes on along the minus strand of CBDHCC010000001.1, from coordinate 709,981 downwards.
TGCCGCTGGCGCTGTCCACCGGAGCGGGTGCCAACGGGCGCATCGCCATCGGCTCGGCGGTGATCGGGGGCATGCTGACCGCGACCGTGCTGGCGGTGTTCTACATCCCGCTGTTCTTCGTGGGCGTGCGGCGTGGCGTGCGCGACGCGTTGAAGGCGGTGCGCGCGCGCTGGGGTCGGCGGCGCGACGACCGCGCGGAGGCCACCGCGTGAGGCGCTGGGCCGCCCTGCCCCTGCTGCTCGCCGGCTGCACGTCGTTGCAGCCCGCCTATGATCGGCCGGTCGCCCCCGTGCCGCTGTCCTGGCCCGCGGGCGACGCCTATCTGGCCCAGAGCGAGGCGAGCTTGGCCTCGCTCACCTACGCCGACGTGTTCCGCGACCCCCGGCTGCAGGGTCTGATCGCCCAGGCGCTCGACAACAATCGGGATCTGGCGGTGGCGGTGGCGAACATCGCGATCACGCGCGCCCAGTACCGCATCCAGCGGTCCGGCCTGCTGCCGGATGTCGGGGCAACCGCGGGGCTGACGGTCGGGCGTCGGTCGGGCGGCGGCGGGGCCGCCATTCCCGCCACCGGGGCGGTGGGCGGAGGCGGTGTTCCCGTGACCGGAGGCACGGGCGGCGTGAATGGCGGCGGCGCGGGTTCGGGTGCGGTCGCGGGCGCAGGCGGGGCGTCGACCTACTCGATCTACACCGCCAATGTCGGCGTCACGTCCTACGAACTGGACCTGTTCGGGCGCGTGCGGTCGCTCAGCGAAGCCGCGCTCAACCAGTATCTCGCCAGCGAATCGGCCGCGCGTTCGACCCGGCTGACGCTTGTCGGCGACCTGGCGACTGCCTGGAGCACCTATGCGGCGGATCGCGAGCTGCTGTCGATCGCGCGGGACACGGTGGCCAGCGCCGGGCGGTCGGTCGAGCTGACCCGCCTGCGGCTGGAGGGCGGCGTGGCACCGCGCACCGACCTGCGCCAGGCGCAGTCGGTGCTGGAGACGGCGAACTCCGACCTCGCCGCCGCTCGCACGGCGGTGGCGCAGGATCGCAACGCCGTCGAACGGCTGGTCGGGGCGCCTATCACGGACGCACAGCTGCCCGGCGGAGTGGACGCGCTCGACGGCGCGCTCGGCCCCGTGCCCGCCGGACTGGCGTCCTCCATCCTGCTGCGTCGGCCGGACGTGGTGGAGGCGGAATATCGGCTGATCGCGGCGAACGCGAACATCGGTGCCGCGCGCGCCGCCCTGTTCCCGCGCCTGTCGCTCACCGGGCTGTTGGGGCTGGCGAGCACGTCGCTCACCGGCCTGTTCGACACCGACGCCTTCTCGGCGTCGGCCGGGCCGTCGGTGGCGCTTCCGATCTTCGACGGCGGGGCGCGGCGGGCCGGGGTGGCGCAGAGCGTGGCCCAGCGCGACCAGCTCGTCTATTCCTATCAGGCCACGTTGCAGACCGCCTTTCGCGAAGTCGCCGACGCGCTCGCCCGACGCGGCACCGTGGCCGACCAGATCGCCGCCGACGAGCGCCTGCGCGCCGCGGCCGCCGACAATTACGAGCTGGCGACGGCGCGCTATCGTGGCGGCATCGACACCTTCCTCATCAGCCTGGACGCGCAACGCACGCTCTACAACGCCCGGCGGCGACTGGTCGGCACCCGGCTGACGGCCGCCGCCAACCTGGTGACGCTCTATGTGGCGCTGGGCGGCGACCCGGCGCTCGCTGGCCTGCCGCTGGAGCCGGCCGCGCCCTCCGCCGGTCCGGTCTCCGGAGCGGACCCGGTGCGCGCGCCCGACTGAGCCTCGTCCCGATCCGGTCGAGCGGCGACCGGCGAGGCCGTGCCCTCGTCCCAGCCGCCGCCCACCGCCTTGAACAGGGCCACGGTGGCCTGGCGCAATTGCGCGTCGCTGGCCGCCAGCCGTTCGCGCGCCGTCAACAGCTGCGCGCGTTCCGCCAGCACCGCGTCTTCCGCGACGAAGCCGGTGCGGAAGCGCGCGTCCAGGGCGCGCACCTGGCGCTCCTCCTGCCCCACCCCATCGACCAGCGCGGCATTGCGGCGACGTTCGGCCGCCAGCTGGCTCAACGCGTCCTCCACATCGCGAAGCGCGCCCAGGACCGTCGCCTGATAGCGCAGATAATCCTGCTCCCGGTCCTCGCGCCGGCTCTCCACCGCGCTGCGCCGCTTACCGAAGTCCAGCAACGGGAAGGCGAAGGCGCCCGTCGCGGTCGTCTGCAGGCTGTCGGTGCTGATCAGGTTGGACAGGGAGGACGACAGAAGCTGCAGCGCGCCCGTCAGGCTGAACCGCGGATAGAGGTCGGCCACCGCGACGCCGATGTCGGCGGTGGACGCGGCCAGCGTGCGCTCGGCCGACCGGATGTCGGGCCGCCGGCGCAGCAGGTCGGATGGCAGACCGGCCGGAATGACGGGCACCGGGGTCAATGCGGGCAGGGTCCCGCCCAACTCCGCATCGAGTGCGGCGGGCGGCTGGCCGATCAGGATGGCAAGCGCGTGGCGGCGCAGGTCCAGGTCGGCGATCACCGGTTCCAGCCGCGCGCGCGCATCGACCAGGGCGTCCGCCTCGTCGACCGCGTCGATGCGCGGCACCAGGCCCACATCGGCGCGGTGGGCCACGATCGCGACCATCCGCTCTCGGGCGGCGATCTCGTCCCGGATGACGGCGGCCTGCTGTCCGTCCAGCCGATAGGCGAAATAGGCTTGCGCGACCTCGCCCGCCAGCATCACGGCGGCGTCGCGCGCCGACCAGACCGCCGCGTCGGCGCGCGCCGCGGCCGCCTGTCGCCCGCGCCGCGCGCCACCGAACACATCCAGCTCCCACGACGCGTCGAATCCGGCGGCGAAGGTGGTGATGCCGCTGCCGGGCGTCGTCACGCCGCGCGTCGGTGGCGGAGTGCCGTCGCCGGTGTCGCCGCCATTCGCCGTGTCGCCGCCGCTCCCCGGCGCGCCGCCGCCGCCCTGCGAAAAGGAGCGCGCGATGGTCGCGAAGCCGCCGTTCTTCGAGAACTCGATGTGGCTGACATTCGCGTCGGCCGTGACGGTCGGCAGTCCGCGCGCGCGCGCCGTGATCTCCGCGATCCGCGCCTGGCGCACCCGGGATGCGGCGAGCGCGATGTCGGGGTTGTCGGCGAGCGCCGTCGTGACGAGCCGGTCCAGCTCCGCATCGCCGAACACCGTCCACCAGCGCGCGGGATCGACCGTCGCGCCGGCGGGTTGCGGACCGGCATAGGTCGCGGGCACCGTCAGTTCGGGCGCGTGATAGTCCGGCCCGACCGTGCAGCCGGCGGTGAGCGCCAGCGCGGCGACGGCCGGCCAGAGGGACTTGGCCGACATCAGTGCGCTCCCGCCGGTGCGTCGCCGGGCGTGCCCTGGCGCATGAAAAAGACGACGGGGGCCACGACGATGACGATCACCATCAGCCCCCGGAACACATCGAGGTAGGACAGCATCGCCGCCTGCCGCTGCACCTGGCTGTAGAGCACCGCCATCGGCGTCTGTTCGCCCATTCCGCCGAACGCCTGCCCCGCCTTGGCCATCCAGCCGGTGTAGTTCGGGTTCAGCGGATTGAGGCCCTGCACCAGCTCCGTCTGGTGGCGCTGCACGCCGTTCGCCAGCATCGTCTGCGAGATCGAGATGCCGAACGATCCGCCCAGGTTGCGCGCCACGTTCAAAAGGCTGGACGCCTGCGACGTCTGCGTCTGCTTCAGGCCGACATAGGCGATCGCGTTGATCGGCACGAACAGGAACGGCAGCGCCATTGACTGGTAGAGACGCGCCACCGCCGCCTGCAGGAACGAGATTTCCGTCGTGAAGCCGCTCATGTGCCACAGCGCCGCGGCCTGGACGGCCAGCGCGGGGAACAGCAGGAAGCGCACATCCACCTTATCGCTCAGCCGTCCGGCGAAAGGCACCGCGACCAGCGTCGCGAAGCCGCCAAAAGTGAGCGCCAGGCCCGCATCCAACGCCGAATAGCCCAGCACCTGCTGAAGGAACTGCGGGATCAGCTGCGTCGTCCCGAACAGGATCAGGCCGGTGATGAGCATGACGAGGAGGGTGAGCGAGAAGTTGCGGCTCTTCATCAGCTTCAGGTCGATGATCGGGTCGTCGTGGTTCAACTCCCACACCACCAGCGCCACCAGCGACACGGCGGCGATCGACGCGGTTGTGATGATCAGCGAACTGGCGAACCAGTCCTCGCGCAGGCCCCGGTCGAGCGTGTATTCGAGCGCGCCCAGCCCCAGCACGATCAGGATGACGCCGATGTAATCGATCGACAGGCCGTTCTTGAACCGCTCCGCGCGATCCTTCTCCACCTGCTCGGGCTCGTCCACGAACGTGCTGACCAGGAAGAACGCCGCGATGCCGACCGGCACGTTGATCAGGAAGACCCAGTGCCAGGTGGAATATTCGACGATATAGCCGCCGAGCGTCGGCCCCAGCACCGGCCCGACCACCACCACGATGGCGAAGGCGGCGAACGCCGACCCGCGCTTGTTGGGGGGGAAGGTGTCGGCCAGGATGGATTGTTCGACCGGGGCCAGCCCGCCGCCGCCGATGCCCTGGAGAACGCGCGCGATCACCAGGAAGGACAGGTTGGGCGCGATCCCGCACAGGAAGGATGAGACGGTGAACAGCGCGATCGAGAGCAGGAAATACCGCTTGCGCCCGATCGCGTCCGACAGCCAGCCGCTGATCGGGATGACAATGGCGTTGGCCACCAGGTAGCTCGTCAGCACCCAGGTCGCCTGGTCGGTGGTGACCGACAGGCTGCCGCCGATATGGTCCAGCGCCACGTTGGCGATCGCGGTGTCCAGCACCTCCATGAAGGTGGGGATCGAGATGATCGCGACGATCAGCCACGGGCTGTAGCGGCCCGCCGCGGAGCGCGACGGGGTCCATTGGGGTGCCTTACCGGCCTTGCTCGCCATCCTATTCGACCTTCACCGTGGGGATGACCGACATGCCCGGTCCGATCGGATAGCGGCGCGGGTCGGGGTTGCCCTTCACGTCGAACACGATCCGCACCGGCACGCGCTGCACGACCTTCACATAGTTGCCGGTCGCGTTCTGCGGCGGCAGCAACGCGAACGCCTGGCCGGCCCCGTTCTGGAAGCTGTCGATATGTCCCTTGAACTCGACGTCGGGATAGGCGTCCACCTTGATGTCCACCGGCTGGCCGATCCTCATCCGGGCGAGCTGGGTCTCCTTGAAATTCGCCGTGACCCACATCCGTTCGGGAACGATCGCCATCAGCTGGGTGCCGGGCTGCACGTAGGATCCGATATTCACCTGCCGATTGACCACTTGGCCCGCGATCGGCGCGGTCAGGCGCAGGTTGCCAGCGGTCGTCCGTGACTGGCCCAGTTGCGCGCGACGGGCCGCGATGGCGGCGCGCGAGACCTTCGACTGGTCGCGCGCCACGTCGACCGCGGCGTCCGCGCTGTCGACGTTGCGGCGCGCGGCGGCGGCCAGGGCGGCGGTGCGAGTCACGGCCGCGCGCGCGTCGTCGATCTGCTGTTGGGCGACCGCCGCCGGGTCCAGCCGCCGAAGCGCCAGATAGCGCTGCAGGTCGTCGCGGGCCTTTGCGGCGTCGGCGGCGGGGCTGAGCGCCTGCGCCGACGCCTGTTGCCGATCGGCGAGCGCGGAGGACACCTGGCTCAGCGATGCGCCATATTGTTGCTGCGCCTGGGCGACGTTGGCCTGCGCCTCGGCGACCTGATCCTCCTGGCCCGAAGGCTCGATCTCGGCCAGCAGCGTGCCGGCCGCGATGTGGCGGTTGTCCACGTCGGCCACGCGCACCAGCGTGCCCGCCACCTGGGGCGCGATCCGCACGATGTGAGCATCGACGAAGGCGTCGTCCGTCGACTCAAATTGCTGCGCGTGCTGATAATAGAGAAAGCCGCCAATCCCGACGACGGCAACGACCACGGCCAGGATGATCCAGAAGATCGGCCGCTTGAACAGCGACTTCTTCTTGGGCTTGTCGCCATCCTCTTCGTCCGCGTCGTCGCCGTCCTCGCCAGCGTCCGACGCCTCGCCGCCGTCGTCCGAGGACTCCGCCTCCGCCGGCGCGTCCGTCCGGTCGTTCTCGCGGTCGCCTGCGTCCTGATCGTCTTGGGCCTGCGCCTCGGTCGTCTCGCTCATGATGCCATCCCCTGGCGTTCCGTCATCCGGTCCAGGATGGCGTCGATGTTGAAGGCGACCTGCGCCCGGAAATCGGCGATGCAGGTCGTGTCGATCGCCGGAATGGCGAGCAGGCGCAGCACGGTGGCGCGCGAGGACCGCAGCACCACCGCCTGGCCCATCAGGGTTAGCGCGACGTACGCCGCCTCGTCCTCGCCGCAACCGGTGGCGGCGCCGACCAGCTGGCGCAGTCGCAGCACCAGCCGGCCCAGCAGCCCGGAATAGAGCGCGTCGAAGGCCGCCGTCGGGCTCATCTGTTCGCGCACGATGAACAGCGAATGGTCGGACATGCCGGCATTCGCCATCTTCTCGACGAAGCGGCCGAGCAGCCGGTGCAGCTCGTCGCGCGCGCCGCCGCGTTCGTCCGTCCGCACCTCGGCCGGCGGGTCCAGCACCCCGGCGAACGCCTCCGCCATGTCGCTGGCGACACGCTCCGCGGCGGCGTGGTAAAGCTGTTCCTTGCCGCCGTAATGATAGGTGATCGTGGACATCGCCGTGCCGGCCGCGCAGGCGATCTGGCGGGTGCTGACGCCTTCGTAACCGTGCGTGCCGAACTCGCGGATCGCGGTTTCGAGGAGTCGGTCCTGAGCCATGTGGCGGCATATAGTTCGATCGAACGAACGATCAAGCGGGCCGGTCGGATCAGACCGGCGGGCGGTGTCCCGTTGCGCCGCCGGACGCGCGGGCCTAGCCCCGGATCCATGGGTCGGCGCTCCGGGATCAAGGCGGGACGATTGGGGTTCCTGCCGCTGTTCGCGCTCGCCTGGTCGGGCGGTTGCATCGCCTATGTGCCCTTCCTCACCCTGCTCCTTCCCATGCGTCTCACGCAAATCGCGCCGGGCGGGGAGATCGGCTGGCTTGCGACGATCACCGTGGTGGGCGGGCTGGCGGCCAGCGCGGCGAACATCGCCTTTGGCTGGGCGAGCGACCGGATCGGCACGCGGCGGGGCTGGGTGGCGGCGGGGCTGGTGGCGACGGTCGCCCTGTCCGCGCCGCTCGCCCAGGTGGCGACGTCCGCGGCGATGCTGACGGCGGTCGTCGCCTGGCAGTTCGCCCTCAACATGATGCTGGCCCCGCTCGCCGCCTGGGCGGCGGACGCGGTCCCCGATCGGCAGCGCGGGTCGCTGGGCGGCGTGTTCGGGATCGGACCGGCCGCGGGCGCCGCCGCCAGCCTGCTGTTCGGCTGGTCGTGGATGGCCGGGCACGAGGCGCGGCTGGGGCTGGTCTGCGCCCTCGTGCTGGCGGCGGTGCTGCCCCTCGTGCTGCTGGCCCCGCCGCCCGGCCCGCCCAAGCCGCCGCCTCCGCCCGCGGAGCGCGCCCAGCGCACCGTCGACCTGGCGCTGGTCTGGGCCTCTCGCCTGACGGTCCAGGTCGCCCAGGCGGCATTGTTCGGCTTTCTGTTCTACATCCTGCGCGCCTTTGGCGGCGGCGGAATGCCGGAGAGGGGGTTCGCGGCGTTGGTGACCGGCGTGCTGCTGGCGTCCGCGCCGCTCACCTTCGCGGCGGCCGCGCTGGCGGGGCGCGGCGGGCGGCGCGGCGCGCTGTTGATCGCCGCGTGCCTGCTGATGGCGGCGGGACTGTCGGCCATGGCGCTGGCGCACACGCGCGGTGCCGCGGTGGCGGGCTATGTCGTGTTCGGCCTGGCATCGGCCGTGTTCCTGGCGCTCCAGTCCGGCTATGCCATGCTGCTGCTGCCCCGGCCGGGCCGCCACGGGCGCGATCTGGGCCTGCTCAACCTCAGCAACACGGTGCCCTCCGTCCTGTCGCCGCTGCTGACCGTGTGGCTGGCGACGGCCGAGGATTTCACCCCCTTGCTGGCGACGCTCGCCGGGTTGACCCTGCTGGCGGCCGTGCTGGTGGGCCGCGTCCGCTGGTCGGCGGTGGCGCATCCGGCCGCCTGACGGCCTCGTTTTTCGCTTGCCGCGCCGGCCCGCGCGCCCGTATCGCCGGGGCCGGGTGCCGCACGGCCGTGAGAGCCGCCGCCCCGCCGAGACAAGGGGAGCGCGCGATATGGCGATGACACCGAACGTGGCCGACGATCTGGGCACCAGCACCGACCCCCGCCCCATCGAAGCGCCGGGCACCCACGTCGATGCGCCGGACCTGCAACTGTTCGTCTTTGCGCTGTTCTTCATCTTCGGTGGCATCACCAGCCTGAACGACATTCTGATCCCGAAGCTGAAGGAGCTGTTCACGCTCTCCAACTTCCAGGCCATGCTGATCCAGTCGGCGTTCTTCGGAGCCTATTTCATCGTCAGCCTGCCGGGCGCCGCGCTGGTCAAGCGCGTGGGGTACATGCGCGGGGCCACCATCGGTCTGCTCACCATGATGGCGGGGTGCCTGCTGTTCATCCCGGCGTCGTCCAGCGCCACCTTCGGCCTGTTCCTTGCGGCGCTGTTCGTGCTGGCGAGCGGCGTGGTGATCGTCCAGGTGGTCGCCAATCCGCTGATCAGCCTGCTGGGACCGGCGGCGTCCACCCACAGCCGCCTGACCTTCGCCCAGGCGTTCAATTCGCTGGGCACCACGATCTTCCCGTATTTCGGAGCCGCGCTGATCCTGGGCAGCCTGGCCACGGTGGCGGCCGCCGACCTGACGGGTCCGGCGCTCGATGCTTACCGGGAAAGCGAATCGCGCGCGATCGTGTCCGGCTATCTCGGCATCGCGGCGGCGCTGGCGGTGGTGGCGCTGGTGGTGTGGCTGCGGCGCGACCGCCTGCCGGTGGAGCGGCACGCGCCCTCGTCGCTGTTCGCCGGCTTCGACCTGCTGCGCCGGCGACGGTTCGGTTTCGGCGCGGCCTCCATCTTTCTCTATGTGGGCGCGGAGGTGGCGATCGGATCGCTGATCGTGAACTACCTGGAACAGGCGAGCGTCCTCAATCTCGGGCAGGAAGCGGCGGGCAAGCTGGTCCCGCTCTATTGGGGCGGGGCGCTGGTCGGCCGGTTCATCGGTTCCGCCGTCCTGCGGATGGTGAGCCCCGGCAAGCTGCTCGCGACCGTCGCGATGGGGTCGATCACGCTGATCCTGATCTCCGCCAACACGGCGGGCGCGCTGTCCGGCTATTCGCTGCTCGCCATCGGTCTGATGAACGCGATCATGTTCCCGACGATCTTCTCGCTGGCCTGCGAGGGGCTGGGCGCGCGGGCGGCGGACGGGTCGGGCATCATCTGCGTGGCGATCGTCGGCGGGGCGATCATCCCTCCCCTGACGGGCCTGCTGGCGGACGCGACCGGCAGCCTGGCCGCGTCGCTGACGCTGCCGGCGATCTGCTACGCCCTGATCGCTGGCTTCGGCCTCTTCGCGCGCCGCCCAGCCGCCGCGGTGTAGGGCGGGCGGCGGGCAGCGCTCGCTGACCGCCTACCCGGCCAGCACCCGTTCCACCGTCTGCGCGTGCTGGGGCAGCGAAGCGGCCGCGCGCGAGATGGTGTCGCGGATGGCCGTCAGACGCCGACGCGCGTCGAGGGGCGGGATCGTGTCCGCGATGGGGTGCCACGCGTCCGGCACGATCCCCTGCCCCACCGCGACCGCCAGCCAGCTGGGCTCCGCGAAGATCTCCGCATCGTCGCGCAGGATGCGGCCGCCGGTGCGAAACAGCGCCAGCTTGGCCGCCAGCCGCTCGGGCACCTCCATCGTGCGGACGTGATCCCAGAACGAGGAGTCCGCCCGCGTGGTCGCCTTGTAGTGCAGGATCAGGAAGTCGCGGGTCGTGGCGAACTCCGCATCCAGCAGGCGGTTGAAGGTGGCGGCCGTCACCGGGTCGGCGGGATGGCGCGGGAAGAGGCTGATCAGCTTGTTGATGGACGACTGGATCAGGTGAATGGAGGTGGACTCCAGCGGTTCCAGGAACCCGGCGGACAGGCCGATCGCCACGCAATTGGCGACCCAGATGCGCCGTCGCTTGCCGGTGGTGAAGCGCAGCGCCCGGGGTTCGGCCAACGGCGCGCTCTCCAGGTCCGCCAGCAAAATGTCCCGCGCCGTCGCATGGTCGGTGTGGCGGCTGGAAAAGACGTGGCCGTTGCCGACCCGGTGCTGGAGCGGGATGCGCCACTGCCAGCCGGCGGGCCGCGCGTTGGCTCGCGTAGAGGGGTTGAATGGCCCCAATCCTCGAACGGCTCGCCCAGCGTGTCGCCGATCAGGAGCGCGCGGAAGCCGGAACAGTCGACGAACAGCTCGCCCTCGACCCGCTCGCCCGTCTCCAGCTCGACCGCGGACACCCGGTCGCCTTCGTGCCGGACGCGGGTGATGCGCCCTTCCACCCGTCGCACGCCGCGCTCTTGGCTGACGCGCGACAGCCAGGCGGCGTAAAGGCCGGCATCCATCTGGAAGGCGTAGTTGTAGGTGGCGCGCAGCGATGTGGGATCGTCCGACGGCGGTTCGAACCGGTCGGCCTCCGCCATGCGCACGGCCAGGCTGTGGTCGTCCAGCGGCGTCGCGCGCCCCTCCCCCCGCCGGCGGGTCCACAGATGGTGGAACGGCACGCCATCCAGCGGCGCGCCATAGTCGCCAAAGGGGTGGATATAGGCTTCGCCCGGCCGCCCCCAGCCGACGAACTGGATGCCCAGTTTGATGGTCGCCTGGGCAAGCGCCATCATCTCCGCTTCGTCCAGGCCCATCGACTGATTGAACGCCCGGATGTGCGGCAGCGTCGCCTCGCCGACCCCCACGGTGCCGATCGCGTCGGATTCGATCAGCGTGACGCGCACTCCGTGCGGGCCCAGCCGATGCGACAGCGCCGCCGCCGTCATCCAGCCGGCCGTACCGCCGCCGACGATCACGACGGAGCGGACGCGCCGAGGGGCAGCCGGTCCGCTCATCGTGGCGTCGACGCCCGGCGCTTGCCGGTCCCCCTCCGGTCCCTTAGCGCACCGGCAGGGAGAGCGGCGTGCCAAAGGACGATCGGGACAAGGCGGGACCGGCCGGACGACCGGCCACCATGGTGGACGTGGCCGCCCGCGCGGGCGTGTCGCTGAAGACCGTCAGTCGCGTCCTGAACAAGCAGCCCTTCGTAACGGAGTCGCTCCGCCAGCAGGTCTTGAAGGCGGCCGAAGCGCTCGATTATCGCTTCAACCACGCTGCGCGCAGCCTGCGGGCCGCGTCCCGGCTGATCGTGTTGGCCGTCGACCATCCGGGCCGGTCCGCCTATCTGGAAAGCGTGCATCTGGGAGCGCTCAAGGAGTGCCAGCGGCAGAATGTCCAGCTGTTCCTGGCCAGCTGGCAGGCCGGCGCGGCCGATTGCGCGCGGATGCTGGAGACGCAGCGGCCGCTGGGCGTGGTGCTGGTGCCGGCGCTCTGCGACAATCAGGCCGTGCTGGCGCTGCTGGCGGAGCACGACGTCCCCTGCGTCCTGATCGCGCCCAACACCGACGCTGCGGACCAGCCGGCGGTGTTCATGGACGACGAGAGCGCCGCGCGCGAAGCCACCGCCATGCTGATCGGGCTGGGCCATCGTCGCATTGGGCTGATCGCCGGGCGACCGGGGCACGGAGCCTCGCGCCGCCGCCTCGACGGCTACCGGGCGGCCCTGGCGGCGGCCGGGCTGCCGCTGGACGAGGGGCTGATCCAGCCGGGCGACTTCGAATATGACACGTCGCTGGCCAGCGCGGAGGCGCTGCTGGACCTGCCCGATCGACCGACCGCGATCTTCGCGGGCAATGACGACATGGCGGCGGCGGTGCTGACGGCGGCTTATCGCCGCAGCATCAAGGTGCCGGACGAACTGTCGGTCGTGGGCTTCGACGACACCCCGATCGCGGCGATCATCACGCCGAACCTGACTACCGTGCGCCAGCCGATCGAGGCGATGGCGGCCGCCGCCGTCCGGCTGCTCGCGCAGCGCATGTCGGGGATGGAGACGCCGGTTGAACCGGTGACGCTCGAACACGCGCTGGTCCACCGCGCCTCGACGGGGCCGCCCCCTAGTCACGGGCGCGTGGCGGGTTCGGACGCGACCGCCGGCGGCGACTGAGGGGTCTCCCGCAAAGGCCCGGCGCTCTCCGACGGCAGCCCCAACGCCTTTAGCATGATGGGCAGCCAGCGGCCGTCGCGGTGGATGTGGAAGGTGTTGTCGTACGACCAGACGCACCACGGCACCCCAAGCCACTCCGCCGCGCGGCGCACGGCGTAGGTGTAGCGGGCGCGCTCCTTGATGTCGGCGGAGTCGATCGCCCCGAACTCGCCCAGGAACAGGGGCACGCCCGTGCGCTCCTGAAAGGCCACGACCTCCCGCTGCATCGTGTCGAACCAATCGGCGTCGCCGGGCAGTCCAAAGTCGCGCGGGGCGGGCGGCGGATCGTCGACCCAGCTGGCGCCTTGAGTGACGGACCTATGGCGGACCTGGCGAGCGGTGAGCGCACGAACCTGCCGCTCATCAGCGCCATCGTGGCGGTGGCGGGCGACACCACCAACGAGCTGGCGCTGGGCCTGCCCGCCTGGCGCTGGATGTATCTGGCCCAAGCGGAGCCGGCCGCCGTGTTCCTGGTGGCGCTGATCTTCATTCCTGAAAGCCCGCGCTTCCTGGTGTCGAAGGGCCGGCATGACGACGCGGGCGGCGTGCTGATCCGGCTGTTCGGCGAGACCGTCGCGCGCGCGAAGCTGGAGGAAATCCGGGGCAGCTTTTCCTCCGACCACCGCCGGGCGCTGCGCGACGTGCTGGCGCCGGCCGGCACGCGCGGCTTCCTGGGCCTGCGCCCGATCGTCTGGGCGGGGCTGCTGCTGGCGGTGTTCCAGCAGCTGGTCGGCATCAACGTCATCTTCTACTACGGTGCGACGCTCTGGCAGCTCGCTGGCTTCTCGGAGGGCGATGCGCTGCTCATCAACACCGTGTCGGGCGCGGTGTCGATCGCCGCCTACCTGGTGACGATCGCGGTCGTCCCGCTTAAGATCTAGATGTCTGACCCAAGAGGGCTTTAAGCACATCGTTGATAAATGTTTTGCTTTGCGCCCAAACTACGCCGTTCGGCCGACCAAAGCTCAACCCCGTAAGCCGTCGTTCGTTCAGGCCTCCGGAACAGCGGCCATTGGGTGGTTAGCTGCCATTCCCGCATTAGCGGACATTCTCGGCTGCAACCGCCGTGAAGCGAGCGTCGACCGGGAAATCTCAGCCCACGCCATGCCCGGAAGAACAGCCAATCCAGCAACCTGCGATCCCAGTGCGATCCCAAATCGAACAAGCCGACACTTCTCACGCTTAATGTACAAGCGGTTTATGGCAGTTTTCCGAGAATTTTGGTGGTGCCGCTTACAGGACTCGAACCTGTGACCCCCGCATTACGAATGCGATGCTCTACCGGCTGAGCTAAAGCGGCACGACGCGGTGGCCTTAGCCGGCACGCGCCCATCCCGCAAGACGGGTTCCGACATGGCCGGGCTGCTTAACGATTGGGCAACCAAAAGCGGGCACACCGCCGGTCCTACGCGAAACGGGGTGGACAGATGTTGGAACGGCCGATCGATCGCGGCTCTGGACGGGACGACCCGGACGGCGAGCTGGGACTGGCGCACGCGATCGGCACCGATGAGCGGCGAATGCACGTGCGCGCCTACAATCACTGGGTGTCGCTGCTGGCCGGCCGGCCCTTCCCCAGTTCGGACGACATCGATCCGGGCAGCAGCGCGGATTTCGGACCGCACAGTGTGCTCCTGGACTTCCGCGACGGGATCGAGGAGCCCGCGATTGCCTTCATCGGCGACCTGCTGCGTCAGGAATGCGAGCTGGACACCACCATCCGCACGGTGGCCGATGTGCCGGCGCGCAGCCTGCTGTCGCGGCTGACCGACCACTATCTGCAGATCATCGCCAACCGCGCGCCGATCGGGTTCGAGGCGGAATTCGTCGGCACACGCGCCACGACAATGCTCTATCGCGGCATCCTGATGCCCTTTTCGTCGGACGGCGAGGCGATCGACTTCATCTACGGCGTCATCAACTGGAAGGAGCTGCTGGACGAGGTCGGCACCCACGAGCTGCGGCTGGAGATGCAGCAGGCGCTGGCGCGCGACGCGGCGGGACCGGCCTGGGCGGACGGTCCCAGCCACATGGACGAACCGGCGGTCCCGGTCACCCGCGACACCGCCGAGCCGCCGACCGGGCTGGCCGACCGCCTGGCGCTCGCCCGGGACGAGGCCGAACAGGCACGCTCCGCCGACGCGCGCGGGCGCGACGCTCTCTACCGGGCGATCGGACGCGCCTACGACGTCGCGCTGGCGGCGGAGGAGGAACCCGACGATTATACCGACCTGCTGTTGGACAGCGGGATCAAGGCCCTGGCTCGCGCGCCGATGACGCCGATCGCGAAGCTGGTCTTCGGATCGGACTACGACAAGACGCGGTTGGCGGAGGTGGCGGCCGTTCTGACCCACGCCCGGTCCAGTCGCGTGCCACTGAGCGGGGCGAGGGACTGGATCGCGTCGCACGAGGGCGGGATCAAGGGCATCGTCGCGGCCGCGCGCGAAGCACGCCGCCCGAAGCCCGTCGGAGACCGTCTGTCCGCGGTGCGCGACCGGCTGCGCGAAGCGGCACCGAAGGCGCTGGTCACCTTGCCCGGCACCGACGAGTTCGTGGTGCTGGTGGCGCGACGGATCGACGACCGGCAGGTCGCGCTGGTCGATCACCTCACCCACGCCGCCGCCGTCGAACACGCCCTGCGGGCGCTCGCGCGCTGATCAGATCACGGGCAGACCGGCCAGCAGTTTGTCGCAGGTGAGCGGGAAGTCACGGACCCGGACCCCGCACGCATTGAACACCGCGTTCGCGATCGCCGCGCCGGCCCCGCAAATCCCCAGTTCGCCAAGACCCTTGGCGGCCAGCGGATTGGCCTTCGTGTCCCGCTCGTAGAGGAACTCCACGCCGATCGGCGGCACGTCGGCGTTCACTGGCACATGATACTCGGCCAGGTTCGGGTTGACCGGCCGACCGTCGCGGCGGTCGTGGCGGAGGTCTTCCATCAGCGCCGCGCCGATGCCGAAGATCATGCCCCCGTAGCACTGGGACCGCGCGGTCGCCTCGTTCAGGATGCGGCCGGCCGCGAACACGCCCTGCATCCGGCGCACGCGCACCTCCCCCGTCACCGCGTTCACCCCGACTTCCGCGAAGTGCGCGCCGTAGCTGGCCTGGTTGAACCGCTTGTCCATCGCACCCGGCTTGATCGTGCCCACGGCGCTCAACCCGCCACCGACCCCCGCCAGGTCGTGCTGGCGATTGGCGGCGATGACGGTGCCGTCGGCGAAGGTGACCGCATCCTCGCCCACGCCCAAATTGAGCGCGATGGTCGCGCGCAGTTCGGCGCATGCAAGATAGACCGACGAACCCGACGACGCCGCGCCCCAGCTGCCGCCCGACCCGGCCGCGGGCGGATAGTCGGTGTCGCCGAGCCGCACGCGCACCCGGTCTATGGGCAAGCCCAGCAGTTCGGCCGCGATCTGGCCCAGGATGGTATAGCTGCCAGTGCCGATGTCGGTCATGTCCGTTTCGACGATGGCCATCCCATCGGCGTCGATGCTGACCCGCGCGGACGATGCCTGAAGGTAATTGGTCCGGGCCGCGGCCGCCACGCCCAGGCCGACCAGCCACTCGCCCTCCTGCCGCTGTGCGGGTTCGCGGCGCGCTTCCCAGCCGAACAGCTCCGCTCCCCGGTCCAGGCAGTCGGTCAGCTTGCGCGAGGAGAAGGGCAGATCCTTCTCAGGATCGCGCCCGGGCTCGTTCCGCTTCCGCAGCGCGATCGGATCCACATTCAGCGCGACCGCCAGTTCGTCCATCGCGCATTCCACCGCCAGCAGACCCACGGCCTCACCCGGCGCGCGCATGGCCCCGGACAGCACCAGGTTCACGTCCACCAACTCGTGCGTGACCCGCCGATGTTCGCCGGCATAGAGCGAGTGGGTGGCGATGCCGGCGGGCTCGAAGAAGCCATCACCCGGCAGGTTGGAGAGGGTGGAGTCGTGGCCGATGCCCGTCAGCCGGCCGTCGGATGTCGCCGCCAAGCGGATACGCTGGCGCGTATTCGACCGGCGAGTGACGGCCGTGAACACCTGTGGACGGGTCATCACCACGCGGACCGCGCGGCCCACCTGGCGCGCCGCGATCGCGGCCGCCACGGCTTCCGGCGTGATCCCCAGCTTCGATCCGAACCCGCCGCCCAGGAACGGCGTGACGATCCGCACCTGCCCGGTCTTCAACTCCAGCGCGTCCGCCAACTGCTTTCGGCACGAGGCGAGCATCTGCATCGTCGACCAGACGGTCAGGTGATCCGCGTCGTTCGCCCGGCCCCAGCGCGCGATGGTGGCGTGCGGCTCCATTGCCGCCGAGGACTGGCTTGGGGTGGTGTAGGTGGCGTCCACGGTCACCGCGGCATCGGCCATGGCGGCGTCCAGGTCGCCCTGTTCGGTGTGCACCTGGAAACTGCCGCCCTCCTCCGGCTCGAAGGCCTCGCCTAGCAGCGCGTCGAAATCCGTCCGCGCGTCCTCGCCCGCGAAACGCATTCGCACAGCCTCAGCACCCTCCCGCGCGGCCTGAGGGGTCTCGGCGACCACGACGGCGAGAGGCTGGCCATGGTACAGAATGCGTCGAACGCCCTGGTCCGGCGCCTCCTCCTCACCGCCATGCTGGGCTGTCGCCAGGAACCGACCGAAGTCGGTCACGACCGCGATCACGCCCTCGACGGCCAGCGCCGGGGCCTCGTCCAGCGCCACGAGCGTTCCCGCCGCGATCGGGCTCGTGACCAGAACGCCGTGGACCGCGTCGATCGGCTGCTCGGCGGAGTAGGTCGCCGCACCGCCGACCTTCAGCGGACCGTCCAGGCGCTCGATCGGCTGGCCGACGATGCCGCGCGGTGCGTCGTCCAGCAGCGAACGTTCGACCTCCTCGTCCATCACAAGCGTGCGCGTATCGGTCATCGGTCGGTCTCCGTCAGTTCGGTCAGCACCGCGATCAGCGTTCGGCGCGCCAGCGGGATCTTGAAGTCGTTGTCGCCCTGCCCCTTCGCCGTCGCCAGCAGCGCGTCGGCGGCCATGGCGAACTGGTCGGGCGTGGCCGATTGGCCGACCAGTGCGTCCTCGACGGCGCGGTCGCGCCACGGCATCGGCGCCAGGCCGCCAAAGGCCAGCCGCACCGCGGTGATCGTGCCGCCCTCCGTCGCCACGACCGCCGCCACGGAAACCAGGGCGAAAGCGTAGGACGAACGGTCGCGCACCTTGCGATAGGTCTGCCGACCCGGCGGCGGCGGCGGCAGGGTGACGGCCGTGATCAGATCGCCGGGTGCCAGAACGGTTTCGATCCAGGGCGTGTCGCCGGGCAAGCGGTAGAAGTCTCCCAAGGGCACGTTGCGTGTCGCGCCGCCCGGTCCCGTCACCTCGACCGCCGCATCCAGCGCTCGCATCGCCACCGCCATGTCGGACGGGTGGGTGGCGATGCACGCTTCGCTGGTGCCCAGGATCGCCAGGATACGGTTGTCGCCGCCCTGCGCCGGACAACCGCTGCCGGGCAGGCGCTTGTTGCACGCGCTCGTCGGGTCGGTGAAATAGGCGCACCGCGTCCGTTGCAGCAGGTTGCCGCCGGTGGTGGCCATGTTGCGGAGCTGGCCCGAGGCTCCGGCCAGGATGGCGCGCGACAGGACCGGGTAGTCCCGACGCACCCGTGGATCGGCCGCCAGGTCCGAGTTCGTCACCAGCGCCTCGACGCGCAGCCCGCCCCCAGCGGGCGCGATCCGGCCGAGCGGCAACGAGCGCACATCGACCAGCCGCTCCGGTCGCTCCACGCCAAGCTTCATCAGGTCCAACAGGTTCGTGCCACCCGCAAGCACAGACGCATCGCCCCGCGCGGTCGCCGCCTCCACGCTGTCCGCCGTCGCGAAATCGAAGCGTTTCATGCCGCCGCCACCTCCGTGACGGCGTCCACGATGTTCGGGTAGGCCGCGCATCGGCACAAATTGCCGCTCATCCGCTCACTCACCTCTTGCCGGGTTAGCGTGACCTCGCCCTCCAGATCGTCGCTGACGTGGCTCGGCCAGCCCATCGCCGCCTCGTCCAGCACGGCCTTGGCGGAGCAAATCTGGCCCGGCGTGCAATAGCCGCATTGGAACGCGTCGTGGGCGACGAAGGCGCGCTGAAGCGGGTGCAGGTCGTCGGGTGTTCCCAGCCCCTCGATCGTCACGATCTCGTCGCCGCCATGGCGCACCGCGAGCGTCAGGCACGCGTTGATCCGGCGGCCGTTCAGCAGGATCGTGCACGCGCCGCATTGGCCATGATCGCAGCCCTTCTTCGTGCCGGCCAGCTTCAGGTCGTCGCGCAGCAGGTCCAACAGCGACGTCCGCACATCCGGGTCGGCTTCGCGCGTCTGGCCGTTGATCGTGAACTGCATGATGTCTCCTCTGCCGCCCCACAACGCGCGCGCCGGCGCGGGGGTTGCGCGCCGCGCGCGCAATGGCGAAGTCGCGGGCCATGGAGACGCGCCCGCCCCTGCTCGCACCCGCTCCGGCAGACCCGGTGACGGGCGACCTGGTGCCTTCCGTGCTGCGCTTGCTGGCCGAGGGCGAGGCCGCGGCGGTTCCGGGTGTCCTGGTCACGCTGGTGCGCGCGGACGGTGGCCCCCGCGCGGTGGGCGCGCAGATGGCGGTGCTGGCCGACGGGCGGTGGCGCGGCCATCTGTCCGGTGGCTGCGTCGAACAGGCGGTGGCAGCCGAGGCGCTGGACGCGCTGGCGGCCGGCGAGGACCGGACGCTGCGCCTGGGCGAGGGATCGCCGCTGATCGACATTCGCCTGCCCTGCGGCAGCGGTCTGACGCTCCGCCTGTCGGTTCGCCAGCCGACCGGCTGGGCCGCGCGCGTGCTGACTTCGCTCGACGAACGGCAGAGCGTGTCGGCCCGCATCCAACCCGCGGTCTTGGACGCGCTCGGTGGGCAGGCGACGGGGTGGTTGGGTGAGACGTTCTATCGTCGCTACCGACCGGCCGTTCGACTGCTCATCCTGGCGTCCGGACCCGAAGGCTTGGCGGTCGCCGCGCTGGCTCGGGCGAGCGGGCTCGACGCCCTGCTGCTGGCGTCTCGCCGGGAAGTGGCGGACCGCGCCGCGGCGGCCCAACTGCCGGTCCGGCCGCTCACAAGTCCGACCGGCCCGATCGACGGGGTCGACGCGGCCACGGCGATCCTGTGTCTGACGCACGAGGCCGAATGGGACGTTCCGTTCCTGGCGGCGGCGGTGACGACCCCGGCCGCCTATATCGGCGCGCTGGGAAGCCGCCGCACGCACGCCGCTCGGCTGGACGCGCTCGCGTCCCGGGGGGTGCCTCAAGAGCAAGCGGCCCGCATCCGATCGCCGGTCGGCGCGGTGGCGGCGACCCGCGACAGCCGCTCCCTCGCCTTTTCGGTCCTGGCCGACGTCCTGGCGATGGCGACGGAGCGCGGGCTGACGGGCGCGTGAGTGGCTTGGCGGTGCTGATGCTGGCGGCGGGCCGGTCGCGACGCTTCGGTTCGGCGGACAAGCTGATGGCACCGCTGGACGGGCGCGCGGTGCTGGACTGGGCGATCGCCGCGCAAGCGGGGCTGACGGCGGGTCGCTTCGCGGTGGCCCGCTCTGGTGCGGCGGCGGACCGACTGTCGGCGAACGGCTTTGCCGTGACCCTCAACGACGATCCGGCGGCGGGTCAGGGTCGTTCGCTGGCGCTGGGCGCGGCAGCGGTGATGGTGAGCGACGCGGATCGGATGCTCGTCCTGTTGGGCGACATGCCGCGCGTCACGTCTTCGCTTCTGGACCGGCTGGTGGCGGCAGGGCCGTTCGCGGCGACGATTGCGGACGGCCGGGCGGGGCCGCCCGCGCTGTTCCCTCGCCGCCTGTTCGGGGCCTTGTCCGAGTTGGATGGGGATCGGGGCGCACAACGCTGGCTGGCGGATGCCGTTCGCGTGCCGGCGCGGGAGGGCGAGCTCGCGGATGTCGACACTGTCGCCGACCTTCAGGCGCTGTCCACCAGCAGCGGCACGGCCAGATAGGCGATCAGGGGCAGGCCGAAGCCGGCGACGGTGCCCACCACGAAGGCGAGGCGCACGATCAGAGGGTCCAGTCCGGTCGATCGTGCGATGCCGGCGCAGACGCCGAGCAGCCTGGCTCGGGACCGGTCGAGGGTGAGGGGCGGCATGGTCAGGACTCCTTCAGACCAGGGTCGCGGACAGGAGCGCGCCGGACAGACCGAGCGCTCCGATCAGGGAGAGGAGGGGGACGAGGCAGCGTGTGAGGAACATGGGTCGGGACTCCGTTTCGAGAGGATCAGATGAGGGCGGCGCCGATCATCACGCTGGACATCACGATCGCTCCCAACAGGGACACGAGGGCGGTCTGGAAGCGAGCGGTGGGGAACATGAGGGTCTCCTTTGGTCAGCGCCCCCGAGGAATTTCAGGGGACACGACACACATTGCAGGGGCCGTGCCAAACCGACCGTGGCCGCTCGGCACAGAGGGCGACGGGCTCCGGACGGGCCGATCTATTCGGCCGGACGCCAACTGTTGGTTTCTCGAACCAAACAGCAGGCTTTCGCTCGATCGGGCGAATTGAACTTCGGAGCGTCTCGGCTCGTTTTCCCGCGGTGACCCCCTCTCGCACTCTGATGGCGCTCAGCGCGTCACTGGTGGGAATGCCGCTATCGGCCCAGCCGCGAGCGACGGTGGCCTCTCAGGCCACGGTCCGGATCCTGCCGTCCGCCGCCATTCGCGATGGACATCTCGAGCTGCGTGGCCCCGGCCCGGCGTCCCGCCGGTCTGTTCGCACCCAGCGGTCCGTCCGACCCTGCCCCGATCCATCCCAAGGGGCCGTGCGTTGCCGCCTGGTGGAGTTCGCCCTCGTGTGAACGCGCGCCGGCTGGCAGCGGGGGTGCCCTGCCCCTACATTGCCTCCGATGACTGCACCCACTGCGGGCACCGACGCCGAGTTCTCTCTCGCCACGCTGCGCCGCTTCCTCCCCTATATGTGGCCCGACGGCCAAACCGAGATGAAGCGCCGGGTCGTGTTCGCCATGATCCTGGTCGTGATCGGGAAGGCCGTGCCGTTCCTGATGGGGTTCGCCTATTCCGCCGCGATCAACCAGATGGCGGGTGGAACCAGCGGATCCGCCACGGTCGCGATGGCGCTGGTCGTGGCCTATGCCGCCGCGCGGTTCGGCGGCACCTTCTTCGACAATCTGCGCAACGTGGTTTTCGAACGGGTCGGACAGGACGCCACCCGGGCGCTGGCGGAACATTCCTTCCGGCATTTGCACACTTTGTCTCTGCGCTTTCACCTGGCGCGGCGCACCGGGGCGGTGTCCAAGATCATCGAGCGCGGGACCAAGAGCATCGACGTGATGCTCTACTTCCTGCTGTTCAACATCGCGCCCACGGTCCTGGAACTGATCGCGGTCGGCGTGACCTTCTGGATCAAGTTCGGATGGGAACTGGTGGCCGCGACCGCCGTGATGGTGGTGGCCTACGTCACCTATACCAGCCTGGTCACCAACTGGCGCAACAAGCTGCGCAAGGAGATGAACGACCTCGACACCGGCGCGGCCGCGCGGGCGGTCGACTCGCTCTTGAATTACGAGACGGTGAAGTATTTCACGGCGGAGCAGCGCGAGCTGGATCGCTACGCCGAGTCCACCCATCGCTACGCCAAGGCCGCGGTGAAGAACGAGAACTCGCTGGCCTGGCTCAACATCGGCCAGGCGCTGATCACCAACCTGATGATGGGCGGAGCGATGGCTTATTCCGTCTGGGGCTGGAGCCGCGGGCAGTTCACGGCGGGCGACGTGGTGCTGGTGAACACGCTGCTGGCGCAGCTCTTCCGGCCGCTGGACCTGCTGGGCATGGTGTACCGCACCGTGCGCCAGGGCGTCATCGACATGGCCGCCATGTTCAACCTGGTCGACACCGCGCCCGAGGTCGTCGATCAGCCCGGCGCTCCGCCGCTGGCGGTGGGCGCGGGCCATGTGCGGTTCGAAGGGGTGCGCTTTGGCTACGAAGACGACCGTCAGATCCTGAAGGGCGTGGACATCGCCATCCCGCCAGGCCGCACGGTGGCGATCGTCGGTCCGTCCGGAGCGGGCAAATCCACGCTGGGTCGACTGCTGTTCCGCTTCTACGATCCGCAGGCCGGTCGCATCCTGATCGATGGGCAGGACATCCGCCGCGTGGCGCAGACGAGCCTGCGCGCGGCCATCGGGATCGTCCCGCAGGACAGCGTGCTGTTCAACGACACGATCGGCTATAACATCGCCTATGGACGGGAAGGCGCTTCCCACGAAGAGGTCGTCGCGGCGGCGCGCGGGGCGGCGATCCACGATTTCATCGAGAGCCTGCCGCAAGGCTACGACACGGAAGTGGGCGAGCGGGGACTGAAGCTTTCGGGCGGCGAGAAGCAGCGCGTGGCGATCGCTCGCACCCTGCTCAAGGACCCACCAATCCTGCTGCTGGACGAGGCGACGAGCGCGCTGGACAGTCGCACGGAGGCCGAGATCCAGTCGGTCATCAAGCGGGTGGAGCGCGGCCGGTCGACGCTCGTCATCGCCCACCGCCTGTCCACCATCGCCGACGCGGACGAGATCGTGGTGATGGATGGCGGGCGCGTGGTCGAGCGCGGCCGGCACGCCCAGCTGTTGGACGCCGGCGGCCTCTATGCCGAGATGTGGGACCGCCAGGCCTCCGAGCGCGAGGAGGCCGGCGAGGCGGTCGCCGCCGAGTGACGACCCCGACCCTGGACATCGCGCGCGACCGGCTGCGACACATCTGGGGCCATGCGGATTTTCGGGGGCGTCAGCCGGACGTGATCGAGCGTGTGCTGGCGGGACGCGACACTCTGGCGGTGATGCCGACCGGTGCCGGAAAGTCGGTGACCTATCAGCTGCCCGCCCTGATCCGCCAGGGCACCGGCCTGGTGGTCAGCCCGCTGATCGCACTGATGCACGACCAGGTCGCCGCCGCACGGGCGCTCGGTATCCGGGCGGCCGCCCTCACTAGCGCCGACAGCGATGGTCCGGCCGTGGCGCGCGCCTTTTCCGCAGGCGAGCTGGACCTGCTCTACGTCGCGCCGGAACGCGCGACGAACGAGGGCTTCCAGCGCCTGCTGGAGCGCACCCCGCTGTCGCTCATCGCCGTCGACGAAGCGCATTGCGTCAGCGAATGGGGACACGACTTCCGGCCCGATTACCGCCTGCTCCGCCCGCTCCTCGACCGCTTCGACGTGCCCCGGCTTGCGCTCACCGCCACCGCCGACGCCGCCACGCGCGCGGACATCCTGCGGCAATTGGGCATTCCACAGGACGGGCTCGTGCTCGCCGGCTTCGACCGGCCCAACATCACCTATGCCATCCGCCCGCGCGGCCGCCTCTCCGCGCAGCTGGCGCAGGTCGTGCGAGACCACCCTGGCCCGGGCATCGTCTACGCGCCCACGCGAGCGGCCACGGAAAGGCTGGCGGCCGGGCTGTCGCGCGACACGGGCCGGCCCACCCGCGCCTATCACGCCGGCCTGCCCGCCGAAGAACGCGCCGCCAACCAGTCGGCCTTTGTGGCGTCGGAGGACATGGTGATGGTCGCGACCGTCGCCTTTGGCATGGGCATCGACAAGCCCGACGTGCGCTTCGTCGCTCACGCCGCGCTGCCCAAGTCGATCGAGAGCTATTACCAGGAGACCGGCCGGGCGGGCCGCGACGGAGACGACGCCGCCGCACACCTGTTCTGGGGCGGCGACGACTTCGCCCGCGCCCGCCAGCGGCTGGGTGAAATGGGAGGCGATCGCATCGCGGGAGAACGCGCGCGGTTGGACGCTTTGGGTGCCCTGGTGGAAACGCCGGGTTGCAGGCGCGCGGTCTTGCTGCGTCACTTCGGGGAGCATCCGCCGGAACGCTGTGGTGCCTGCGACACCTGCCTCGACCCGCCCCGCACGATCGACCGCACCGATCTGGCTCGAAAGCTGCTGTCGGCCGTCTATCGCACCGGCCAGAGCTGGGGCCTGACGCACCTGACCGAGGTCCTGACCGGCAAGGCATCGGCCAAGGTGCGCGACAAGGGACACGACGCACTCGGCGTTTTCGGGTTGGTCGACGGCGCGGAAGCCGGCGAGATCGCGCCGGTCGCCCGTGCGCTGGTGGTGCGCGACGCGCTGCGCCTGACCGAGCACGGCGGCTATCAGCTCGGACCGGAGGCCAGGCCTCTGTTGAAGGCCGAAGCGGCACTGGAAATGGTGGACCATCCCAAGCCCCTCCGCTCCGCGCGGCGGTCCGGGGGCGAGCCGAACCCGGCGGGCGACCCGCTGTTCGAGGCCCTGCGAGCGACCCGCAAAAGACTGGCGAGCGAAGGCGGGGTGCCGCCCTATGTGGTGTTTCACGACTCCGTCCTGCGCGCGATGGTGGCCGACCGGCCGGCCACCCGCGCAGCCCTCGCCCGCGTGCCCGGCGTCGGCGACGCCAAGCTGGAGCGCTATGGCGACGCCTTTCTTCAGGTGCTGCGCGACCACGGCTAGGCTCTCGTACCCCGCCGCCTCTCCCCAAACGGTGGCAGAGAGGATAAGCTCTTACAATGATCCGCTCCATCACCCCCGATTTCGCCGTCGCCCCGCAGCTGACGCCCGACGACGTGCGGGCCGCCGCCGCGCGGGGCTTCACCACTCTGATCAACAACCGTCCCGACGGGGAGGAGCCGCACCAACCGACGGACGCGGCGATCCGCGAGGCGGCGGAGGCGGCGGGGATGACCTATGTCTCGGTGCCCATCGATCCGACCGGCCCATCGCGCGAGAAGGTGGACGCGCTCGGCGCCGCGATCGACGCGTCGACGGGACCGGTGCTCGCCTTCTGCCGGTCGGGCACCCGCTCCACGTTCTTGTGGGCGCTGGCTCGCAGCCAAGCGGGCGAGGACGCGGACACGCTGATCGAGCGCGCCGCCGCCGCCGGCTACGACATCACGCCCATCCGCCCGATCCTGTAGCGCGGTGCCGACCAGTGGATTGGTGGCTCAGTCTCGGGTCCCTGGCGGGCGTGCTTCTGCTGGCGGCGGTCGCGCATCTGCTGCGCCTGGGTTCCACCGATCCGCTGGACGAAATGACAGCCCGGCGGGCCGCCGAGAGTGATCGGCCGGGCCTGGTCGTCGAGGCGGTCGTCCTGTCGATGAGCCAGCGAGCGGCCCTGGTGCGCGCGCGCGACGGCGGACTGATCCTGGTCAAACGCCATGGCGTGCACTTGGCCACGCGTTTGGTTGCCGCTTTGCCGGAGGTGCCGGCCTCCGGCGCGACCGTGGTGGTCGATGCCGGAGACCGTCGTTTCGGCGGGGATCGCTTCGACGCGGAAGCGCTGGCTCGCCTCGCCTGATCAGGCGGCGCGAACCTCCGCCACGATCTTCTTGGCCGCGTCACCGAGGTCGTTCGCCGGGATGATCGCCAACCCGCTGTTCGCCAGGATCTCCTTGCCCTTGTCCACGTTCGTGCCTTCAAGCCGCACGACGAGAGGCACCGACAGATTGACGTCCCTGGCGGCCGACACGATGCCGTCGGCGATGATGTCGCACTTCATGATGCCGCCGAAGATGTTGACCAGCACGCCCTTGACCGAGGGGTCGGACAGGATGATTTTGAACGCGGCCGTCACCTTTTCGCGGTCCGCGCCGCCGCCCACGTCCAGGAAGTTGGCGGGTTCGGCCCCTTCCAATTTTATGATGTCCATCGTCGCCATCGCCAGGCCCGCGCCGTTCACCATGCAGCCGATGGTGCCGTCCAGCTTGATGTAGGCCAGATCGTGATGGGAGGCTTCGACCTCCATCGGATCCTCTTCGGCCTCGTCCCGCAACGCCTCGACATCCGGGTGACGGAACAGGGCGTTGGTGTCGAACGACATCTTGGTGTCCAGCACCATCAGCCGGTCGTCGACCGTGCGGACCAGCGGGTTGATCTCGATCATCGCGCAGTCGAGCTGGACGAAGGCGTCGTAGAGCTTGCGCGTCAGGTCCACGCACGCGTCCGCCAGCGCGCCATCCAGCGCGAGCGCCTCCGCCGCGCCGCGCCCGTCCGCTTCGGTGAAGCCGGTGCCCGGATCGATGGTGATCGTGCGGATGCGCCCGGGCGTGTCGTGTGCCACCGCTTCGATGTCCATGCCGCCTTCGGTCGACACGACCATCGCGACCTTGCCCGACGCGCGGTCGACCAGCATCGACAGATAATATTCCGCGGCGATGTCCACGCCGTCCGTGACATAGAGGCGGCGCACAGGCTGACCGCCCTCGCCCGTCTGGACGGTCACGAGCGTGTTGCCCAGCATCTCCGTCGCGGCTTCGCGCACTTCGTCCAGCGACTTGGCGAGCCGGACCCCGCCCTTCGACCCCTGCGGCAGTTCCTTGAACGCCCCCTTGCCGCGCCCGCCCGCGTGGATCTGCGCCTTCACGACGTAGAGCGGTCCGGGAAGACGTTCGGCGGCGGCGACCGCCTCCTCCACGCTGGTCGCGGCATGACCGTCGGGCACGGCGATACCGTGCTTCGCCAACAGCTCCTTGGCCTGATATTCGTGGATGTTCATGGACGCGCTCCGCTGGGACAGGATGTCGCGGTCTCAAAGCACGCCAGCACGGATGGGTCCAGTCGCGTGGATCGTTAGCGGACCAGTCCACTGGCGCACAGTGCCGCAGAACTGGTCGCCACACCGACGATCTCAGGGTCCTTCAACGCACGCAGCCGGTAGAGCATCTGGTCCATCGAGCCGGAGCTCCTGGCCTTGGGCAGTCCCGCGATACGCCGCAGTTGAAGGAGCGAAAGACGTTCCACCATGCGTCCGGCCATGCAATCGGACACCGCCGCCGACAGGCCAGCGTCTCGCAACCCGCTTTCGAGCTGCGACCGCGGGGTCATCGCGCAGGAGGAGGCGGCCAGCAGCAGGAGGACGGTAAAGGATCTGGTCACGCAGACGACCCTAGCCGGCGGCGACCCTCAAGCGCTAGTCCGGCCGCTCCGCGACCAGATCGCACATCAGCTGGTCCCGATGGCCGTGCCGGTGCCGGTCTCAGTGCCGGCGGCGGATCAGCTGCGAAAAATGCTGTTCGGGTCGATATAGCCCGCCTTTTCCGCGATCGCCTGTCCGACGACCTCTTCCGGTGCCCGCGACGCGGCTTCGCGCTCCGCCTTCAGCTCTTCCAGCAGCGCCTCGCGATCGGTGTCGATCCGCTCGTCCGTGGGCGCCTCGATCCCGGCCTTCTTCGCCGCCTTCGAGACATTGGCGTCCAGTTCCCGCTGGGTGGTGAGGCCCAGCGTCACCGGATCCTTCGGCACGATGTTGGCGATGTTCCAATGCGACTTCTCACGAATCGCGTTGATCGTGGTGCGGGTGGTCCCGATCAGCTTGCCGATCTGCGCGTCGGACAGTTCGGGATGGTTGCGGATCAGCCAGGCGATGCCGTCGGGCTTTTCCGCCCGTTTGGACACGGGCGTGTAGCGCGGGCCCTTGGTGCGCGTCACCCGCTCCGGCCCGGCGGTCAGTTGCAGCGCATGGGACGGATCCGCCTGCGCCTTGTCGATCTCGTCCTGAGTCAGTTCGTGGGCGCGCAGCGGATCGCGGCCGGTCAGCTTCGTGCCCGCGGTGTCGTCGGCGATCGCCTGCACCTCCAGGATGTGCAAGCCGCAGAACTCCGCGATCTGCTCGAAGGTGATGGCGGTGTTCTCGACCAGCCAGGCGGCGGTGGCGTGCGGCATCAGCGGCGTGGCCATGGTGTGCTCCCGAAACAAAAGGGGCCGCCCCTTCCCGGAGCGGCCGCGTTCTCAGATGATAGGGGCTCGCCCACCTTCGGGCAAGACACGCCTCGGACTACATCCGCAGCACGATCTTCCCGACGTGGTCGCCCGCCTCCATCCGGGCGTGCGCGGCCCCGGCCTCTTCCAGCGGGAAGGTCCGGTCCATCGCGGGCACCAGCGCGCCGGCGGCCAGGTGCGGGCCGACGGTCCGAGCGATCTCGTCCGCGACCATCGTCTTGAACTCGACGGAACGTGCGCGCAGCGTGGAGCCGGTCAGCGTCAGGCGACGTCGCATGATGTCGGTGATGGAGACGGTCGCGCTCGCGCCGCGCTGAAAAGCGATGGAGACGTGGCGACCTTCGTCGGCCAGGCACGCCAGGTTGCGCGGCAGATAGTCGCCGCCCACCATGTCCAGCACGGCGTTGACACCCTGTCCGTCGGTCAGTTCCGCCACCCGCTCGACGAAGTCCTCGGTCTTGTAGTTGATGGCGGCGTCCGCGCCCCACTCCCGCGCCGCGCGGCACTTCGCATCCGTGCCGCAGGTGACGTAGGTGGTGAGGCCGAACAGCCGGCCGAGCGCCACCGCCATCGTGCCGATCCCGCTGGTTCCGCCGTGCACCAGCACCCGGTCGCCTTCGACGGCGTAGGCGCGTTCGAACAGATTGGTCCACACGGTGAACAGCGTCTCCGGCATGGCCGCGGCCTGCTCGATCGAGAGGGCGTCGGGAACCGGCAGGCATTGACCCACCGGCGCGGCGCAATAGTCCGCGTAGGCACCGCCCGCGACCAGCGCCATCACCCGCTGGCCAAGATGGGTGTCGTCCACGCCCGGTCCGACGGCGACCACCTCGCCCGCGCATTCCAGCCCCAGGATCGACGAGGCGCCGGGCGGCGGCGGATAGACGCCCTGGCGCTGCAGGACGTCGGGGCGGTTGACCCCCGCGGCGGCCACTCGGATTAGCACTTCGCCCGATCCCGGGTCCGGCACCGCGCGCTCGACGAGCGACAGCGTGTCCGAGCCGCCGGGCGCGGTGGGGTCGATCGCCCGCATGGTGGATCGGGTCGGCCCGGACACCGTCCGGTCGTGTGTCGGGCTTGTCACGCGCGTTCCCCCTTGGCGTGCGAGTGGGTCGCTTATTGACACGCCGCCCGGCCCGGTCAACGTGGTCGGCGATGGACGCCGATCCGCCCCGCCCGTCCGACCCGCTGCGCCTGCTGGAGGGCGAGGACCTGGACGCCCTGTCGCCGGCGGACTGCGACGCGCGGATCGTACGCCTGCGAGCGGAGATCGCACGGGTCGAACGGCGCAAGGCGATCGCCACCGCCCATCGCTCGAGCGCCGAGGGCCTGTTCCGCTGACCGCCGAAATCCCGACGGTCTCCGTTCGAACCGGCTGACGGCCCCTTCCTTGCGCGTGGCGGACCGGGACCGCATATTGCCATGCAAGAGAGCGGCCCATCCGCCGGCCGCCGCCGGAGACCCCCATGCCTTCCTTCGCCCCAGAGCTCGAAGAGACCCTGCACAACGCGCTGGCCCAGGCCGCCGAGCGCCGCCACGAATACGCCACCCTGGAACACCTGCTGCTGGCGCTGACCGACGACGAGCACGCGTCCGCCGTGATGGACGCTTGCGGCGTCAAGATCGGAGAGCTGAAGGGCACCGTCATCCAATATCTGGACACCGAGCTCGACGCCCTGAAGGTGGGCGAGCAGGTCGATCCGTCCCCCACCAGCGGGTTCCAGCGCGTGGTCCAGCGCGCGATCCTGCACGTCCAGTCGTCGGGCCGCGATGCCGTGACCGGCGCGAACGTCCTGGTCGCGCTGTTCTCAGAGAAGGAGTCCTACGCGGTTTATTTCCTGCAACAGCACGATATGAGCCGCCTGGACGCCGTGTCCTTCATCTCGCACGGGGTCGCCAAGAACGCGGCACCGGGGTCCAGCACCCCGCCCAGCGGAACCGACGAGAAGGAGGGCAAGGGGGACAAAGGCAAGAAGGAGTCCGCCCTCTCCCAATTCTCGGTCAATCTGAACCAAAAGGCCAAGGACGGCCGCATCGATCCCCTGATCGGACGTGGCGCGGAGGTGGACCGGACGGTCCAGATCCTGTGCCGCCGTTCCAAGAACAACCCGCTCTATGTCGGTGATCCGGGCGTGGGCAAGACCGCGATCGCCGAAGGCCTGGCGCGCAAGATCGTCGAGGGCGACGTGCCCGACGTGCTGAAGCCCGCCGTGATCTACGCTCTCGACATGGGCGCGCTGCTCGCGGGCACGCGCTATCGCGGCGACTTTGAGGAGCGGCTGAAGCAGGTGATGAACGAGCTGGAGACGATGCCCGACGCCATCCTGTTCATCGACGAAATCCACACGGTGATCGGCGCGGGTGCCACCAGCGGCGGCGCGATGGACGCGTCCAACCTGTTGAAGCCGGCGCTGTCCGGCGGTCAGATCCGATGCATCGGGTCGACCACCTACAAGGAGTTCCGCAATCATTTCGAAAAGGATCGCGCGCTCTTGCGCCGGTTCCAGAAGATCGACGTGAACGAACCGTCGGTCGAGGACACGATCGCCATCCTGGCGGGTCTCAGGTCCGCCTTCGAGGACCATCACCAGGTCACCTACACGCCGGACGCCATCAAGGCGGCCGTCGAGCTGTCGGCGCGCTACATCAACGACCGCAAGCTGCCGGACAAGGCGATCGACGTGGTGGACGAGGTCGGCGCCATGCAGATGCTCGTGCCGCCGTCGAAGCGGGTGAAGCGCATCACGCCCGCGGAGATCGAGGCGGTGATCGCGACGATGGCGCGGATCCCACCGAAATCGGTGTCGTCGGACGACAAGAACACGCTGATGAACCTGGACAAGGATCTGAAGCGGGTCGTGTTCGGCCAGGACCAGGCGATCGACACGCTGGCCTCCGCGATGAAGCTGAGCCGCGCGGGTCTGCGCGACCCGATGAAGCCCATCGGTAACTACCTGTTCTCCGGCCCGACGGGCGTCGGCAAGACGGAGGTCGCGCGCCAGTTGGCGGAGCTGATGGGCATCCCGCTTCAGCGCTTCGATATGAGCGAGTATATGGAGCGCCACTCCGTCAGCCGTCTGATCGGTGCGCCCCCGGGCTATGTCGGGTACGACCAGGGCGGGCTGCTGACGGACGCGGTGGATCAGAACCCCCACTCCGTTCTGCTGCTGGACGAAATCGAAAAGGCGCACCCCGACCTGTTCAACATCCTGTTGCAGGTGATGGACAACGGCAAGCTGACCGATCACCACGGCAAGACGGTGGACTTCCGGAACACGGTCCTGATCATGACCACCAACGCGGGCGCGTCGGACATGGAGCGTGAGAGCGTCGGCTTCGTCGCCTCGACGCGCGAGGACGCGTCGGAAGAGGCGGTCAAGCGCATGTTCACTCCGGAATTCCGCAATCGGCTGGATGCGATCGTCGCCTTTGGCTACCTGCCGCCCGAGGTGGTCGCGCGCGTGGTCGACAAGTTCGTGCTGGAGCTGGAGCTGCAGCTGGCGGACCGCAACGTCCATATCGAAGTGGACGAACCGGCCAAGGCGTGGCTGACCGCCAAGGGCTATGATCGCCTGTACGGCGCCCGGCCAATGGGCCGCCTGATCCAGGAAAAGATCAAGCAGCCGCTGGCCGAAGAGCTGTTGTTCGGCAAGCTGGTCCATGGTGGCGAGGTCAAGGTCCACCTGAAGGACGAGGCGGCGGGCGAACTCGGCTTCGAGATCACGCCGGCCCCGCCCAAGGCCAAGGAGGAGGACGCCTCCGAGACGGCGGATGAGGGCGACACGGTCGAGTGAGCGGGGGGCGGCGAAGGCGCGGGCGCGCTGTTCGCCGCCTGCTTCGCTGACCTCGCTGCGGCCGAACGGCTGCTGGCCGGGCGACTGTTGGCGGTCGCCACCATCGCCGATGATCCAACGGCGATCGCATTCATGTGGCTGATGAAGCAGGCCGACCAGCATCTGTCCATCCTGACCGAGCTGGCGGGCACTCACGGTGTCGTCCTGGATGGCCAGCCCAATTTGTGGATGACCGCGGTTCTCGACGATGCGGAGCGCGACTTGCAGGACGAGACTGCCGGCCCAACACGCGATGCGGCGCTGATCGGGGCTTTGCGGAAGGGCGTGGCGTCGCAGCTGGTGTCCTACGACACGGCGGTGGCGGTCGCCGGGGCGCTCGGACTGGAGGAGGCGCGGCTGCGCCTGGCAGCCGTCGCCTGGGACAAGCGCCAGGCGGACGCCAACCTGGCGGCGCTGCTGGGTGTGGTGGCTGGCGGACTGGGCGGGGATTGACGTAGGCTGGGCGAGGCCGCCCGAACACCTGCCGACCCTTCCGTCACCCCGGGCTCGACCCGGGGTCCAGCTTCTTTTCGGGGTTTCGGTCAAAACGGCTGGGCCCCGGCTCAAGGCCGGGGGCGACGGGTTGGTGCGTGATATCCACCCCCCTCCCCCGTTTGTGCTGAGCCTGTCGTAGCACGCGGCCCCGCACACCGGTCGCTGGCACCTACGTCCTTCGACAGGCTCGGGACAAACGGAGTATGACCTTGGCAGTCCACTCTTTAGGAGCCCTCCCATGCCGATAGACTTCTACACCAACCCCATGTCCCGCGGGCAGATCGCGCGGTGGATGCTGGAGGAGGTGGGGGCCGATTATTCCGAGCACCTGCTTGATTATGCCGGGGCGCTTCAGTCGCCAGACTATCTGGCGATCAACCCGATGGGCAAGGTTCCCGCTCTCGTCCATGACGGCCAGGTCGTGACCGAGGGTGCCGCCATCTGCGCCTATCTGGCCGAGGCGTTCCCCGCCGCCGGCCTGGCACCCCAGCCGGACGAGCGCGCCGCCTATCACCGCTGGATGTACTTCGCCGCCGGGCCGATGGAACAGGGGATCACCGCGCATGCGCTGGGCTGGAAGCCGACGACGGCGCAGGAGCGCACGGCGGGCTTCGGGTCGTACGACCGGATGGTGGACGTGGTGGAGGCGCGGCTGGAGGAGAGCCCGTATTTCGCCGGCGACCGGTTCACGGCGGCGGATGTCTATGCCGGCAGCCAGGTGGATTGGGGCCTGCTGTTCAAGACCCTGCCCAGCCGGCCCGCGTTCGAGCGCTATGCCGCCCGGCTGCGGGAACGGCCCGCCTATCGCAAGGCGAAGGCGCGCGACCAGCAGCTCATCGCGGCGCAGCAGACATGAAAAAGGGCCCGGTGGATCGCTCCGCCGGGCCCTCCCAAAGCCTAGTGATCAGACCTCAGTTCCGGTTGCCCATGAAGCTCAAGAGGAACTGGAACATGTTCACGAAGTCGAGATAGAGGTTGAGCGCCCCCAGGATCATCACCTTGCCCATCATCTCCGTGCCCGCGACGTGGGCGTAGATCGCCTTCAGCTTCTGGGTGTCGTAGGCCGTCAGACCCGCGAAGATCAGCACGCCGGCCGCGGAGATCACCAGGTTCAGCGTGGACGACGCCAGGAAGATGTTGATGACCATCGCCACCAGCAGGCCGACCACGCCCATGATCAGGAAGGTGCCGATGCCCGACAGGTCCTTCTTCGTCGTGTAGCCGTAGAAGCTGAGGCCCGCGAACGCCGCGGCCGTCGCGAAGAACGCCTGAGCCACCGAGGTGCCGGTGAAGACGAGCAGCAATGTGCTCATCGACAGGCCCATCAGTCCCGCGAAGCCGAAGAACATCAGCTTCAGAGTCGAGGTGGAAAAGCGGTTCTGCCCGAAGCTCATGGCGAAGACGATCGCCAGCGGCGACAGCACCAGGACCCACTTCAGGGGTCCGCCGCCCAGCATGATCTGTTCGGCATAGCCGCTGGATGCGAACAGCATCGCGACGATGCCGGTCAGCAGCACGCCCGACGTCATGTAATTGTAGATGCCCAGCATATAGCTGCGCAGGCCCTCGTCGAGCGGGGCCGAGCGGATGTCGCCCGTGCGCGGCACGCCAGACAGCGTGGAGCGCGTGGCCGTCCGCGGATCGGTCCGGTTCGCCATGGTGTTTGTCTCTCCCAAAGGACGGCACAACGCCGTTCAGGGTTGGATATGCCCTCCATTCCCCTCTTTTTCAATGGCGATCGGTCGCCTAACCCGCCGCCCATGCCCCGCCTGTTCGCCGCCATCCGCCCGCCCGCCGCCGTGCGCGAGCGCCTGCTCGTCGCGATGGGCGGGGTGGAGGGCGCGCGCTGGCAGTCCGACGACCAGCTGCACGCGACCCTGCGCTTTTTCGGCGAGGTCGACCGGCACGCGGCCGACGACCTGCTGGCGGCGCTCGCCTCGCTGTCCCTCCCGGCGCCCACGATGCGGGTGGAGGGCACGGGGTCGTTCGACCGGCGCGGGCGGGTGGACACCGTGTGGGCGCGCCTGGTCCCGCGCGAGCCGATCGCGGCGGTCGCGGCCAGGGTGGAGCGCGCGGCGCAGCTTGCCGGACTGCCGCCGGACCGCCGCGCCTACCTGCCGCACATCACCCTGGCGCGCGGCCGGATGATCGGCGCGGGGGCATGGGTGGAACGGACGCAGGGGCTGACGACCGGATCCTGGGCGCCGGAGCGCTGGGGCGTGTACGAGAGCACCCTGGGGCGCGGCGGCGCGGACTATGCGCTGGTGGACGCGTTCGGGTTCCGCGGCTGATCATCGCCCCCCGTCCAACCCGATCGGTTCCCGGCCCCACTGGCATCGCCCCGCGACCTCGCTACACTCCCTGCGAAACAGGGGAGAGTGCGCCGTGAGCGACCAGACGACCGCCGGGCCGGCCACCGTGCCCGTGCCCACCTTCGAGGAGGCGCGGGTCCAGCCTTACGCCTGGTACGTGCTCGGCGTCCTGGTGCTGCTCTATGTCCTCAATTTCATCGACCGGCAGATCGTCTCGATCCTGGTGGAGGACATCAAGCGCGACCTGGGCGCGGACGACGCGCAGATGGGGTTCCTGACCGGCGCGGCGTTCGGGGTGTTCTACGCGCTGTTCGGCATTCCGCTCGGCAAGCTGGCCGACGACTGGCACCGGGTGCGCCTGATCACCGCCGGCCTGGCGCTGTGGTCGGCCATGACCGCGCTTTCCGGCCTGGCGCGCTCCTTTGGCGCGCTGTCGCTGGCCCGGCTGGGCGTGGGCGTGGGCGAGGCGACGGCCAGCCCGGCGGCCTATTCCCTGATCTCCGACTGGTTTCCCAAGCGGATGCGGGGCACCGCGCTGGCGATCTATTCGTCCGGCCTTTATCTGGGCGGCGGCGTGTCGCTGTTGATCGGGGCGGTGATCGTGGAGCGCTGGAACGCGGCCTATCCCGCCGGGGGACCGTGGGGTCTGGTGGGCTGGCAGGCGGCGTTCCTGGCGGTGGGCCTGCCGGGCCTGCTGCTGGCCCTGCTGGTCTTCACCCTGCGAGAGCCGGCGCGCGGGCGGGCGGAGGGGATCGTCACGCCGGCCAACCCCCACCCTTTCCGCGGCTTCGCGGCCGAGCTGTTCGCCATCATCCCGCCGCTCACCATCATCGGCGCGGCGCGTCAGGGAAGGGCGACGCTGGCGAAGAACCTGATCGGCCTGGGCGTGGCGATCGCGGTCGCCGGCGGGCTGACGGTGATCACCGGGTCGTGGCAGCAGTGGCTGGCGGTCGGCATCGGCTATTACGCCGTCTTTTCCTGGGCCCTGACGCTCAAGCGCCGCGACCCGCCCGCCTGGGCCCTGATCTGGGGCAGCCCGGCGTTCCTGTGCACCGTGCTGGGCTATGGCTGCGTCGCCTTCGTCGCTTATGGCGTGTCGATCTGGTCCGCGCCCTATGCGGAGGCGGAACTGGGCGTGCCCAAGACCCAGGTCGCCTTCTGGCTGGGCAGCCTGGCCGCGCTGGGCGGGTTCCTGGGCGTGATCACCGGCGGCCGGGTGTCGGACTGGCTGCGGACCCGCGATCCGGGCGGCCGGGTGCTGGTGGTGCTGTTCGGCGTGCTGGCCCCGATCGTGCCCCTGGTGATCGCGTTCACCACCACCAGCTGGCCGCTGTTCGTGGTCTTGTCCTTTGTCTTGAGCCTGTTCGGGTCGTCGGCGCTGGGCGCCGCGGCGGCGACCAGCCAGGACCTGGTGCTGCCCCGGATGCGCGGCACGGCGACCGCCACCTTCTTCCTGGCGACGACGCTGTTCGGCCTGTCGCTGGGGCCGTATCTGGCGGGTTTCGTCTCGACGGTGACCGAGAGCCGGTCGGCCGGCGTGCTGTCGCTGCTGGTCGTCGCACCGCTCGGCATCGGCCTGTTGTGGGCCGCCTACCGCCTGGTCCCGGCCGCGGAGGCGAGCCTGCTGGAACGCGCGCGGGCGGCCGGCGAACCGGCCTGATCGCCGCGCCGGACCGGCACCGCCGCGCCCGTCCGACCCACGCAAAACCGCCAAAGGTCTCTCCAGAGTCCCTCCACTGCGCGCGCGTCTGCGCGGACGTGCGCGCGCGCGCATAGGCGGGACGCGCGCGCACGAGGAGAGGGCCGGAACTCGGGACGCGGGACT
Organism: Sphingomonadaceae bacterium; assembly: GCA_965261015.1. Lineage (GTDB taxonomy): Bacteria > Pseudomonadota > Alphaproteobacteria > Sphingomonadales > Sphingomonadaceae > CBDHCC01. The sequence goes on along the minus strand of CBDHCC010000001.1, from coordinate 673,606 downwards.
CGGGGCGCGGGGCGCGGGGCGCGGGGCGCGGGGCGCGGGGCGAGCGAAAGGACAGGCGATTGGGTCCTTTGCAAACCCAGCAGGCCGAAGTCGGCTGGCGAAAACCCGGCCCCAAAGCCCGATGTGCTCTCACCCACACCCCCGCTCGTCCTGAGCCTGTCGAAGGACGCACCAAGGGCAGCGCCGGCGATTGTCGCCAGCGCCTTGCCCAGCGTTCCCTTCAACAGGCTCAGGACGATCGGGAGAAGGCGGGACATCCAGACGACCAGGCGCTCTGACAACGTGGGGCCGAGCGGGCGGTGGAGCGAGCGGGACGAGGAGCGAATGAAATAAATGCTTGACATTCGCCGGCGACTAACCTAAACGGTTCACCATGTCAAGCAAAGCTCACCGCATCAGCACCAGCTCCTCCGCCATCGACGGGTGCAGCGCCACCGTGGCGTCGAAGTCCGCCTTCGTCAGTCCGGCCTTCACCGCGATCGCCGCCGCCTGCAGGATCTCCGGCGCGTCCGGGCCGATCATGTGCAGGCCGATCACCCGGCCCGTGCCCGCGTCACAGATCATCTTGTAAAGGCCGCGTTCGTCGCGTCCGGCCAGCACGTTCTTCATCGCGCGAAAGTCGGATCGGTAGACGGCGATGTCCCGCCCATCGCGGCGCGCCCGCTCTTCCGTCACCCCGACGCCGGCCATCGGCGGGTGCGAGAACACGGCCGCCGGCACGCAGTCCCAGTCGACCGCGTGGTCCAGCCCGCCGAACACCGTGTCGGCGAACGCCTGGCCCTCCCGGATCGCGATCGGGGTCAGCTGGATGCGGTCGGTGACGTCGCCGACCGCGTGGATGGAGGGCACGGCGGTGGCGCTCGCATCGTCCACCGCGACCGCGCCGTTGGGCTTCAGCCGGACGCCGGCCGCCTCCAGCCCCAGCCCGGCCGTGTGCGGCACCCGGCCGATGGCATAGAGGATCGCGTCGCTCTCCAGCGTGGCACCATCCGACAGGTGGCTGACCAGCGTGCCGTCGTCGCGCCGCTCGATCCGGTCGAAGACGGCGTTCAGGTGGAACCGGATGCCCTTGGCGGTGCTGATCGCGCGCAGGCGCTCCACCACCTCGCGCTCATAGCCGCGCAGGATCACGTCGGACCGGTTCAGGATCGTGACGTCGACGCCCAGTTCGTTGAAGATGCCGGCGAACTCGTTGGCGATGTAGCCGCCGCCCGCGATCACGATCCGGCGCGGCAGCTCGGGCAGGTGGAACACCTCGTTCGACGTGATGCCGAGTTCGCAGCCCGCGCAATCCGGCAGGACGGGGCGCGCGCCGGTGGCGATCAGGATGTGGCGCGCCGTCATCTTACGCCCGCCCGCCAGCCGCACCGTGTTCGGCCCGACCACGACCGCGCGTTCCTCCAGGATGTCCACGCCCGCATTGCCCAGCGTCTGGCAATAGAGGCCGTGCAGCCGGTCGACCTCCGCCAGCACATTGTCGCGCAGCGTCGGCCAGGAAAAGCGGCAGGCCGGCACATCCCAGCCGAACCGGCGCGCGTCCGCCAGATCCTCCGCGAAGTGCGCGCCATAGACCAGCAGCTTCTTGGGCACGCAGCCCCGGATGACGCAGGTGCCGCCGACCCGGTGCTCCTCCGCCACGGCCACGCGCGCGCCATGGGACGCCGCGACGCGCGATGCGCGCACCCCGCCCGATCCCGCGCCGATGGTGATGAGGTCGTAGTCGTGGTCCATGCGGGCTCCCGGTGCTGGCGGCGTTGGCGGCGTTGGCGGCGTTGGCGGCGTTGGCGGCGTTGGCGACCGGTTAGGCGCAGGCGGGCGCTTGCGAAAGCCCGCCCGTCCGATCAAAGCGTTGGCCCACCGATGGCTGCCACCTCCACCCGTTCCGCCCCCGACCGCGAAGGGCCGCTGGACCTGGCCTGGTTCCTGCTGAAATGGGTCGTGTTCCTGCTGCTCGTCCGCACGGTCGTCGTGTCGCCCTTCACCATCCCGTCGGAATCGATGCTGCCGCGGCTGGTGGTCGGCGACTATCTGTTCGTCACCAAATGGAATTACGGCTGGTCGCGCTGGTCGTTCGAGCTGCCGCTGCCGGCCGCCTGGGCCGCGCGCGACCCGGCCGCGCCCGCTCCGGCCGAAGGCGAGGCGCGCCGCGTGCTGCCGCACCTGCCCGCGCGCGGCGACGTGGTCGTGTTCCGCGCGCCGCCGGCCAACAACCAGGACTATATCAAGCGGGTGATCGGCCTGCCCGGCGACCGGGTGGCGGTGAAGGCGGGGCGCGTCGTCCTGAATGGCGAGACCCTGCCACGCCAGCGGATCGCCGACCTGCTGGTGGCCGAAAGCGCCAACACCCACTGCCTGGCCGACGGCTTTCGCGAGGTGGCCCCCGGCGGGCGCTCCGTCTGCCGCTATCCCCGCTATCGCGAGACGCTGGACGGCCGATCCTACGAGGTGCTGGACACCGCGCGGTCGCCGCAGGACGATTTCGCGGAAGTGACGGTGCCCGCCGGCCGCCTGTTCCTGATGGGCGACAATCGGGACTATTCCGCCGACAGCCGCTTTCCGCCCGTGCCGGGCCAGGGGATCGGATTGGTGCCGGCCGACAACCTGCTGGGCAAGGCGGCGCTGTTGTTCTTTTCCACCGACGGGTCGGCCGAATGGCTGAAGCCCTGGACCTGGGTGTCGGCGGCGCGCACCGAGCGCTTCGGCGGCGGCTTTTGAGCGCGCTCGACGACGTGATCGGCCATCGGCCCGCCGACCCGGCGCTGTTCGCCGCCGCGCTGACCCATTCGTCGGTCGGCGGCACCAGCTATGAACGGCTGGAGTTCCTGGGCGACCGGGTGCTGGGACTGGCGGTGGCCGAGTGGCTGTACGAACGCCATCCCGACGCGCCCGAGGGCCAGCTGTCCCAACGCATCAACGCGCTGGTCAGCCGCGCCACCTGCGCCCGGGTCGCGCGCGCCGTCGGCCTGCCCGCGCTCGTCCGGCTGGGCCGCCAGGCGGAAGACGATGGCGGGCGCGACAGCGACAACATCCTGGGCGACGTGGTCGAAGCGCTGATCGGGGCGGTGTTCCTGGACGGCGGGGCGGAGCCCGCGCGCGCGCTCGTGCGCCGCTGGTGGGCGCCGGTGATGGACGGCGGCGGCGCGGCCCATCCCAAATCCGCGTTGCAGGAATGGGCCGCCGCGCAGGGACGCCGCCCGCCCGTCTATCGCGTGGTGGGCGAGACCGGGCCGGACCACGCCAAGCGCTTCACGGTGGCGGTCGCCGTCGGCCAGCGGGAAGCGAGCGCGGAGGGTTCGACCAAGGGCGCGGCCGAACGCGCCGCGGCCGCCCGACTGCTGACGGAGGTGAGCCGATGACCGACGACCGCCCCACGCGCTGCGGCCAGGTGGCGCTCATCGGCACGCCCAACGCGGGCAAGTCGACGCTGACGAACGCGCTCGTCGGGCAGAAGGTGGCGATCGTCTCGGCCAAGCCGCAGACCACGCGCGCGCGGCTGACCGGCATCGCGCTGGACGGGGACAGCCAGATCCTGCTGGTCGACACGCCCGGCGTGTTCGAACCGCGCCGCCGGCTGGACCGCGCGATGGTGCGCGCGGCGTGGGACGGGGGCGAGGGCGCGGACCTGACCTGCTGGGTCGTGGACGCCAGCGACGCGGCCAGCGCGCGCGGCCAGGCCGACCGGGACCGGCTGGTCCACCGGCTGCGGAACGCGACGGAGCCGGTGTGGCTGGTGCTCAACAAGGTCGACGCCACGCCCAAGGAGCCGATGCTGGCGCTGGCCCAGGCGCTCCACGACGCGGTGCCGGTGGCGGAGACCTTCTTCGTGTCGGCCACGACCGGCGACGGCGTGGCGGAACTGAAGGCCGCGCTGGCCGCCGCCCTGCCGCCAGGCGCGTGGCGCTTTCCGCCCGACCAGCTGGTCGACGCGTCCGAACGCCTGCTGGCGACCGAGATCACGCGCGAACAGCTCTACCTCCAGCTGCACGCCGAACTGCCCTACGCCGCCGCGGTCGAGACGGAGCGGTGGGAGGAGCGCGCGGGGTCGGTGGAGATCCACCAGCAGATCCTGGTCGAACGCGCGTCGCAGCGCGCGATCGTGCTGGGGCGCGGCGGCGAGCGCATCAAGGCGATCGGGTCCGCCGCCCGCGCGGCGATCGGCGAGCTGCTCGGCCGGCGCGTCCACCTCTACCTCCACGTCAAGGTGGACGAGGACTGGGGCGAGGACCGATCGCTCTACGACGCGATCGGCCTGGACTGGCGCTAGGGATCGCGCGCGGGTTCGAGGCGAGTTCCGCGGCCTTGGCGGCGTAAAGGCGTAGGCGCGGTTCGGATCGTCACCTACCCAAGCTCCGGGATCGGGATGGAAGCAGACGAAGCGTTGGAGTTCCCTCTCAACAACACCCCCGCTGATCCTGAGCCTGTCGAAGGATCTGGCCTCCGCTCCAAGGCTTCGGGCCAACGTGCTTCGACAGGCTCAGCACGAGCGGGGCCTGTGCGCCAGAGTGTCTGCTTGTGGTGGGAAACGGAACGGCGGCTTTCAGCGTAATTGAGAGCTAGCGGGCGTTCGGCCATTAAGCTCCACCGGGCTCCCGCCGATCAACGTGAGCGAGGATCGCAGCCACTATCGCCGTGACACCTAACAGGGGCAGTCCGATGAAGAACGGCAGCAGTCCGATTGACAGCGCCGCCGCTGTCCACTTGCTGTCTAGCAACGCCTGTTGAGAGGCTTGAAAGCCGCCAAAGTAGAAGTAGGCGAGCACCGCCATGGCAGTGAAGAAGAGGGCAACCACGCTCCGCGTCTTCGCCCACTTGTTCGCAGCCCCACAGATGAAAGCGACACCTACGAAGGGGGCAGAAAGAAAGAGAATGCCCCCAATCCACAACGAATTTAGGTGCTCGGTTAAAGCAATACTGAGCGGGTTACCCGCAATCGTCATCCGCGCAATCAAATCGGAACCTGTAACAGCGGCAAGGAAGACGCCGGTCGCGATTAGCAGGTAAGCCCTCGTGGTCATCAGCATCTGCTCCCAACGGGAGTTTAACCGGCTGCATTCAGGAAAAGCAATCGGCTCCGCGAACGTCCGCAAGTGGGTCGGAAGCGGACGTTAATGACCCGCCAGGCCGGATCGCGCCGCCGTGGCGTTGCGCCGACGCATCAGAACGACACGCGCGCCGTCAGGCGGATGTCGCGGCCGGGCAGCGGGGCGAAGTCCTTTAGGAAGCTGGCGTGCCGGCGCGCGTCCACGTCGAACAGGTTGCGGCCCTGCAGCGTCAGGCTGGTCGGGTTGTCGCGCCCGAACGGCCGGAAGGCGACGGAGGCGCTGACCAGCGTGAAGTTGTCGGTCGGCGTCTCGAAACCGGTCACCCGGTTCTGGTCGAAGACGTGCTCCACCTCCGCGCGGGCCTGGAACAGGCGCGCCTGCGCCTCGACGCCGCCCAGCAGGCGGAGCGGCGGGATGCGCGGCACCGGCCCGACGTTCAGCACGGTGGCGCGGGTGTAGTCGGCGACCCCGTCGACGACGATCGCCGTCTGGCCGAAGCGCGCCAGTCGACCGGACGCCTCCGCCTCGAAGCCGTAGAACTCCGCGTTGTCCTGCAGGAACTGGAACACCGCCAGCCCATCCTCGATCTCGCCCGTGTCCTGCTCGTAGATGAAGTTGTCGAAGCGGGTGTAATAGCCGGACACGCCAAAGCTGTAGCCGTCGCCCGACCCCTTCAGCGTCGCCTCCACCCCGTTGCTCTTCTCCTTGACGAAGAAGGGGTTGCCGACCTCGAACGCCTGGGTGCCCGCGTGGGGGCCGTTCGCGAACAGTTCCTCGGCCGCCGGAGCGCGCTCCGTATGGGTGGCGTTCAGGCCGATGCGCGCCAGGCTGCCCACGCCCACGCTGGCCCCGATCGAGCCGGAATAGGAGTTGAAGTTCCGGCCGATGGCGCCGTTGCCCAGCGTCTCGTCGGGGCGCGCGTCGACGCTGGCGTGTTCGTAGCGCGCGCCGGCCTCCGCGCGGATCGCGCCGAAGTCGAAGGTCTGCAGCGTGAAGACGCCGACCTGGTTCGTCTCGTTCTTCGGCACGAACTTCTCGTCGCCGATGACGTTGAAGTCGCGCACGAAGAACTGTCCGCCGAACGCGCCCTTCCACCCGCCGCGTTCCGCCTGAACGGCCTCCAGCCGCGCCTCGATGCTCTGGTTGAGGAAGGTGGTGCCGATGTCGCCTTCGGGACTGATCTCGTTGTGCTGGTAGTCGGCGGCTCCCACGCGGAACCGCAGCCGTTCGAGGAAGCCGGACCCGGTGTCGACTTCGGCGCGCAGGTCGGCGCGGTCCTGCTTGACGTCGAGGCGCACCTCCTCCGCGTCGCCGTCCGGTTCCAGGGCATAGCGGATGGGAACGCCGTAGAGCGTGTCGAAATGGCTGACGGAAAAGCCGATGGTGCCGCCGTCCAGGATCAGCGCCGCGCCGGCCCCGATGTCGTAATTCTCGGCCGCGCTGTTGGGCAGGGTGCCGCGCAGGTTGGCGAGCGCCGCGATCTCCGGATCGCCCGACGCGCGCGCTTCGGCCCGGCGATTGGGCGACAGGACGAAACCGCCGATCTCCAGGTCGTTGGTCTTGGAATAGGTGCCGTCGACGTGGAACACGAACTTGCCCGCCAACGGCACGTCGACCGACCCGGACGCGCTGCGCTCGTCGGCGGCCGAACCGTAGGTGGCGATGCCGGAGACGTGGACCGGCTCCGTCGGCACCTTGCGCGGGATGCGGCTGTCGAGGACGTTCACCACGCCGCCGATCGCCGAGGATCCGTAGAGCAGCGCCGAGGGGCCGCGCAGCACCTCGATCCGGTCGGCGGTCAGCGGGTTGATGGCGACCGCGTGGTCGACGGACGTGTTGGACACGTCGATCGATCCGATGCCGTCGATCAGCACCCGGACGCGCTCGCCCTGAAGACCGCGCAGAACGGGGCGCGAGGCGTTGGGACCGAAGCTGGTCGCCGACACGCCCGGCTGACGCGCCAGGGTCTCGCCGATGGTGGTCCGGATGTCGCGGGTCAGCTCCTGCCCTGTCAGCACGCTCGTGCCCTGCAGCAGATCCTCCTGATCGCGCACGAACGGCGCGGTGATGATGATGTTCTCGGAGTCCTCCGTGTGGAAATCGTCCGGCGACGGCAGGGGCGCGTCCGGGGCGGGCGCGGACTGCGCCCAGGCGGGGACGGGGATGGCGGACAGCAACAGGGCGGCCCGGGTGATGTGACGCATGGGGCGATCTCCTTCGCCGCCCCCTTAAGGGTCATGTTATATTGTTACAATCGCAAATCGACGGATGGCCGGGTGAACCCGGCGAACGGGGCGGCCCGGCGCACCCCGCTAGCGCCCATAGGCGGCGTCCAGCACGGCGGCGACGCGCACCACGCTCTCGACCCGGGGATCGACCCCGTCGCCCAGCGCGAGCGCCCAGTCGGCGGCGACCCGCCCGCCCCAGTCGTCCGGCGGGGCGGTCAGGCGCGTGGCCGCCGTGCCGTCGAAGGCGAGCGCCTCCAGGTCGTAGAACGATCCGTCCAGGTTGCGGACCGCCGCGCCGCCCGCCGTGCCGGCGAAGCGCGCCTCGATCACCGCGTCGCGCCCCTCGTGCGCGCCCCAGGAGCACGCCAGGCGCACCGCCGCGTCGCCGGCCGTGAACGACACGAGCGCGTAGTCCTCCACCTCCCCCGCCGCCAGGGGTCGCCCGCCCTTGAACAGCGACGCGCGCACGTCCGCCACTTCGTCCGTCCCCAGCACCCACAGCGCCAGGTCGACCAGGTGGACGCCCAGGTCGATCAGGCAGCCGCCCCCCGACAGGGCGGGGTCGTGGAACCACGGCTTGTCCGGACCATAGGCGTTGTGGAAGGTCAGGTCGGCGGCGAACACCCGGCCCAGTGCCCCGTCGCGCACCATCCCCGCCACCGCCTCCACGGCGGCCGTGCGGCGGTAGGAGAAGTCTACCCCCAGCCGGCGGTCGGCCGCCCGTGCGGCGTCGACGACCGCCCGGCACTCCGCCGCCGTCCGGCCGAGCGGCTTTTGGCAGAACACCGCCACCCCCGCCTCCAGTGCCACCCGCGCCTGTTCGGCGTGGAGCGCGGAGGGCGAGGCGATCACCAGCCCGTCCAATCCGAGCGCCAGCAGCTCCGGCAGGCCCGCGACCCGCTCCGCCGAGGGCGCCAGCGCGAGCGCCGCCGCCGCGCACTCGTCCGACGGATCGGCGACGCCCACCGCCTGCACCGCGCCGGTGGCCAGCATGGCCTCCATCCGGTGCCGCCCGATCCAGCCGGTGCCCAGGAAGCCAACCCTGCTCAAGCCGACCCGCTTCACTCGAACACCACCAGCGCCTTGACGAACCCGCCCGGCTTGTCGCGCGTGGCGTCCAGCGCCTCGCTCAGCCGGTCCAGCGGATAGCGGCCGGTGTAGAGCGGGCTGGGGTCCAGCCGCCCGTCCGCCACCATCGCCACCGCCGCGCGCGCGCCGGCCAGCACGACGGCCGGGTCGCGCTCGTGCGCGTTCACGACGTCAATGCCCTTCCAGTTCCAGGACTGCATGTTCACGCTCCGCGGCCCGTCCTGGTGATAGCCGGCGATGACCAGCCGCCCGCCTTCGGCCACCAACTCGCCGGCCAGGTCCAGCGGCCATTGCTTCCCCACCGCCTCGATCACCCGCTCGGCCCCGCGTCCCCCGGTGAACGCCATCACCCGCTCGATGATCGCCCCGTGGTCGTCCATGGGGATCACCTCGGCCGCGCCCATGTCGCGGGCGAGGTCGAGCGAGCTTTGCCGCCGGCTGATCGCGATGACCTTCGCGCCCGCGTCGGTCGCCAGGCGGGTGGTGAGCGCGCCCAGGAATCCGATGCCGATGATCGCCACCCACTGCCCCGCCCGGATGTCGGAGCGCCGGTGGATGTTGACCGCGCACCCCAGCGGCTCGGCCGGCACCGGCCGGTCGGCGAGCGCCGAAGGCAGCGGGATCAGCGCGTCCGCCTCCGCGATGGCGTAGTCGGCGAAGGCCGCACCCGACAGCGTCGCCACCCGGTCGCCCACGGCCGCGCTTGGAACGCCCTCGCCCAGCGCATCGACCACCCCCCAGCCCTCGTGCCCCAGCCCGCCGGGCGGCAGCGGATAGTCGATCCACTCCGACCCGGCCCAGGGCAGCAGGTTGGACGCGCACACCCCGCAGCCCTGCATCCGCACCCGCACCTGGCCGGGACCTGGCGTGGGGCGCGGCACGGTGGCGACCGTCATGGCTCCGGGCGCGCTCAGCACCGCGGCGCGCATCATTTCCGTCACTTCGGCGTTCTCCGGGGGCAACTCAGACACGGAGAGATCCTATGGCCGACGAATTCCACAAAGGCGACAAGGTCGAATGGAACAGCCACGGCGGCGAGGCCGAGGGCGAGGTCGTGAAAAAGCAGACCAGCGACACCAAGATCAAGGGCCACCAGGTCCGCGCGTCGGAGGACGACCCGCAATATATCGTCAAGACGGACGAGGGGAAGAAGGCGAGCCACAAGCCGGACGCGCTCGACAAGCGGTGACCCGCCGGCCCGTCCCGGCGGGAACGCGATTGGTTTGTTAAGCCCTTGATGCGATTGGAGCGAGCAAGCAGGTCACAGGGGCGAATCTCGTGAAGCACGAAGTCATCCGCGCGGGATGTGGGGGCTGTCGCGACGGCGGCGGATTGGAGTTCGGGATCGCGATGGCGTTCCAGCCAATCGTCGACCTCTCCACCGGCCAGCCCTTCGCCTACGAGGCGCTGGTACGCGGAAGCGGTGGGGAGAGCGCGGCCGACGTCCTGTCGCGGGTGACCTCGGACAATCGCTACGCCTTTGATCAGCGATGCCGCGTCGCCGCGATCGAAGGGGCGGTGGCCGCCGGGCTGCTGTCCACTCCGGCCCGGCTTTCGATCAACTTCCTGCCCGACGCGGTCTATTCCCCGCTCGCCTGCATCCAATTGACCCTACGGACGGCCGCCGCCTGCGGTCTGCCGACCGACCGGCTGATCTTCGAGTTCACGGAGAATGAGGAGATGGGCGATCCGACCCATGTGGCCGGGATCATCCAGACCTATCGCGCGATGGGCTTCGGCACCGCGCTGGACGATTTCGGCGCCGGCTATGCGGGCCTCAGCCTGCTCGCCCGGTTCCAGCCCGATTTCCTGAAGCTCGACATGGAGCTGATCCGGGGGATCGAGGACTCCGCCCCGCGCCGCACGATCGTGGCGAGCCTGGTCGGCATGGCCGACGCGCTCGGCCTGACCGTGATCGCGGAGGGGGTGGAGACGCGGGCCGAGCTGACGGCGCTCGCCCGGCTCGGCATCCGTTATGTCCAGGGGTTCCTGTTCGCGCGGCCCGCCTTCCAGGCGCTCGCCCCGATCCGGCTGCCGGACGACTGGCGCGCGACCGTCGCCGCCTAGGCGCTGCCCTCCACCCACCGCTCCACCGCCAGCCGCGCGGCGTCGTCGGTCATCTGTTCGGGCGGGTGCTTGCAGAACCACGCGCTCGCCGGGATCACGGGGCCGGCCAGTCCCCGGTCGAGCGCCAGGCGGGCGCAGCGGATCATGTCGATCGCGACTCCGGCCGAGTTCGGGCTGTCCTCCACCGACAGGCGCAGTTCCAGGTTCATCGGCACGCCGCCGAACAGCTGCCCCTCCATCCGCAGAAAGCAGACCTTGTTGTCGCCCTGCCAGGCGACATAGTCGGACGGGCCGACATGGATGTTCTCGTCCGCCAGCCGCTCGGCCGCGACCGACTGCACCGCTTCGGTCTTCGACTCCTTTTTCGACGCCAGTCGGGACCGGTTCAGCATGTTCAGGAAGTCGGTGTTGCCGCCGGTGTTGAGCTGGTAGGTGCGGTCCAGCTGCACGCCCCGCTGAGCGAACAGGTCGGTCAGCACCCGGTGCACGATGGTGGCCCCCAGCTGCGCCTTGATGTCGTCGCCGATGATGGGCAGGCCGGCCGCGCGGAACCGCTCCGCCCAGGCCGGGTCGCTGGCCAGGAAGACGGGGATCGCGTTCACCATCGCGCAGCCCGCGGCCAGCGCGCATTCGGCGTAGAATTCGGTCGCCCGCTGGCTGCCCACCGGCAGATAGTTGACCAGCACCTGAGCGCCCGCGTCGCGCAGGACGCCCACCACCTCGTCCCGGCTCGGCTCGGCCGCGTCGGCGACCAGGAAGGTGCGGTCGTCGGGATGGTCGGCCATGTGTTCGGCCACGCCGTCCAGCACCCGGCCCATGGCGACGACCGTGCCCGTCGGCGGCACCGCGTCGCAGAAGACGGCGGTGTTGTTCGGCCGCGCGAAGATCGCTTCGGCCACGTCGCGCCCGACCTTGCGCCGGTCCACGTCCCAGGCGGCGACCACGCGAATGTCGCCCGGCCGATAGCCGCCGACCCGCTCGCTCATCAGGCCGGCGGCCCGGTTCGCGCCGTCGCGATAATGGTTGAGGCCCTGGACGAGCGAGGACGCGCAATTGCCCACGCCCACCACCGCCAGGCGGATCGGGTCAGGCCGGGGCATGGGCACGATCGACCTCCGCGCCGGACGCGGCCGGAGGCGGGGCATAGCGCTCCGTCATCTCCTGGCAGAAATCGGCGAAGCCCTGGGGGTCGCGCGCGGCCGACGTGTGGTGCGGCTCGACGCCCAGATGTTCGGGCGTGAAGCAGTAGGTGACCGTCGTGTCGAACTCCGCCAGCGCTTCCATCTGACGGTCGAACCAGTCGAGCGCGCCGTCGCGGAACCGGTCGGCCCAGCTCAACCCCGTCCGCAGCTTCGTCACCCCCAATTCGCGCATCCAGCGGACCGCGTCGTCCAGGCGCGGATCATGGTAATGGAACCACTGCATCAGGCCCATCGACCCATTCAGCCCCCGGAACGTCTCCAGCGCGGGCTTGGGCGTTCCGTCGGCGCGGATCAGGCCCATGTAGAAATGACGATAATAGCTGGACCCCTCCGCCTCCCGGTGCCGCGTCTCGGCCCCCCATTCCTGCGGCAGGTCGAACAGCGAGTACCAGAAGACGCGGGGGACACGCCCGACCAACAGCTCGGCGGTGCGTCGCAGGCCGAACACCTGCACCTCCTCCGCGCCGAACGACCCCACGCCGACCTCGGTGGCCCAGACGGGCTTGCCGCCCACCACCGCCTCGATCGACGCGACCTGGTTCGGCCAGTCGTGGATCGGCCAGAGGTTCCAGTCGAGCGGAAAGCCGTGGACGGCGACCACGTCGACGGCGTCCAGCACGCCCATCTCCTCCATCCGCCGGGTCCAGTGCGGGTCGATCGGGCTCATGCCCCCCAGCACGCGCTGCACGTGCGGCGCGGCCTGGTGGATGGCGGCCGACGCCAGCTTCACCGTGTCGGCGAAGCGGCTCCAGTCGGGGTCGACGGCGGGGTCCCAATGCGACTTGTTGTTGGGCTCGTTCCAGATCATCGCGGCTTCGATCACGCGGGCGTCTCTCCTGTGGCGGGATAGACGACGTGCGGCCCGTGCCCGGCATAGGGCACGTCGGCCACGCGGCACAGGAACACCTCGTCCTCCGGGTTGCTCTCGATCGCGAAACCGGCGGCGCGCAGCATGGCGGCGGAACACGCGCGGTTGGGCGCCCACCAGTTCGTCCAGTCGTGGGCGTATTCGCGCTCGATAAAGTGCATCTTGGGATAGCCCGGCTCGTCGAACACGGGCGGCGGGCAGTAGGTGCCGGGCACGTGGAAGGGGTGGTCGGCCGGCACGTCGGCGATGTCGCGCGACCCCTGCTGCATCGTCTGGAACAGCATCCGGTCACCCGCCACATGTTCCCGGATTAGGTCGAGGGCGAGCAGCGGATGGCGCAGGTGGTAGAGCACGCCCATGAAGATCACGAGGTCGAACTTCTCCCCCAAGCTGCCGACGTCGTAGACCGAGCACTGCCGGAACTCGACATCCCCAAAACCCAGCGCGTCGGCGGCCAGCCGCCCCTGCGCCAGATAGCGCGGATCGCTCTCGATCCCCAGCACGCGGCCGGCACCCCGCCGCTTCATCTCAAAGGCGTAGAAGCCCGCGTTGCAGCCGATGTCGAGCACGCTGGCGCCCGCCAGGTCGGCGGGCAGCGCGTCGGCGAAGCGGCGGAACTTGAAGGCCGGAAAGTCGCCCAGGAAATGATCCGGCGCGGTCCACAACCCGTCGCCCAGGTCGATATTGTGGAACCACGGGGCGAGTGCGGCGACCCGCTCGGCCAGGTCGCTCATGGCCGCGCCCCGTTCAGGCCCAACAGGGTGGCGGTGCCGTCGGCAATGGCCAGGCGGGTCACCGACGCGGCGTCGACGGCGAAGCGGTGGATGTGGTCGAAGGACAGGCCGATCGCGCGCGCCACGACGCCGCGCACCAGGTCGCAATGGGTGACGACCGCGACACGCGCGCCGTCGGCCAACCCGGTCAGGTGCGCCCAGGCGCGCTCCACGGCCTCGGCCATCGTCTCGCCGCCCGGCGCGCGCGCGGCGGCGCGGTGTGCGTTCCACGCCCGCCAGTCGGGATCGCCCTCCAACTCGGCAAAGGCGCGGCCGGTGAAACCGCCAAAGTCGATCTCGTCCACCGCCGGCGCGACCGCGACCGGCAGGCCGCACGCCGCGCCGATCGCGTCCGCCGTTTCGCGCGCGCGCCGGACCGGCGAGCTGTGGACCTGGTCCAGCCCCACGGACGCGAACGCCTGCCCCAGCGCCGCCGCCTGCGCCCGGCCGCGCGGCGTGAGCGGCAGGCCCGGCTGACGCCCCGACAGCGTGTGGTCCAGGTGATCGTGCGCGCCATGGCGGATCAGATACACGGTCGCGGCCACTCGTCCCCCAACGGCCGATCGCGGCCAACTCCCCGGTCTGGAACAACAAAGCTACCCGGCCGGCGCGGCGTTGACCAGCCCCGGCCGTGCCGCCGCTGATCGCCGGAGCGCCCGCCGGTGGCAACCCGCGCCCCTTGACCCCTCCCCCGGACAAGATGATGCTAAGGCGCTCATCGAAAAAGGGGAACGCGACGTGGCCGAGACGGTGCTGGTGACGGGGGGTGCCGGGTTCATCGGTCGGTTCGTGAGCGACGAGCTGCTGGCGCGCGGCCACCGGGTGCGCGCGCTCGACAGCCTGATCGAGCAGGTGCACGGGCGTGGCGGACGGCCCGACGCGCTGTCGGGCGAGGTCGAGCTGGTCCAGGCCGATGTGCGCGACAAGGCGGCGGTGGCCGGCGCGCTCAAAGGCGTGGACAGCGTCGTCCATCTGGCGGCCGAGGTCGGCGTGGGCCAGTCGATGTACGAGGTGGAACGCTACACCTCGACCAACGACGTCGGCACCGCCGTGCTGTTCGAGGCGCTGATCGACGCGCCGGTGCGCCGCGTCGTCACCGCCAGCTCCATGAGCATCTATGGCGAGGGGCTCTATCGCGACGCCGACGGCGACCTCATCCAGGACGCCGAGCGCCGAGACCTGAAGGACGGGCAGGCGCAGTGGGAGCCGCTGGACGACCACGGCCGGCCGCTCACCCCCGTGCCCACGCCGGAGTGGAAGCGCCCCATGCTGTCGTCCATCTACGCGCTCAACAAATACGTGCAGGAGCGCACGACCCACATCATGGCCGCGCCCTACGGCATGGAGGGCGTCTGCCTTAGGCTGTTCAACGTCTATGGTCCCGGCCAGGCGCTGTCGAACCCCTACACCGGCGTGCTGGCGATCTTCGCGTCCCGGCTGCTGAACGGCCAGGCCCCGATGATCTTCGAGGACGGGGAGCAGCGGCGCGACTTCGTCCATGTGACGGACGTGGCGCGCGCCTTCGCCGACGCCTTGAGCCTGCCGGCGGCGGCGGGCGGCACGTTCAACATCGGGTCGGGCCACGACCGTTCCGTGACCGAGGTGGCGCGCGAGCTGGCGAAAGCGATGGGCAAGAACTCGGTGGAGCCGGAGATCGTCGGCAAGGCGCGGATCGGCGATATCCGCCATTGCTTCTGCGACACGACGCTGGCGAAGGACCGGCTGGACTTCGAGGCGCGGCAGGACTTCGGCGAGGGGCTGGCGGAACTGGCCGAATGGGTCGGGCGGCAGACGGCCCAGGATCGCGTCGGACAGGCGCGCGACGAACTGGAGAAGCGGGGGCTGGTGGCGTGAGCGCGCCCGTCCTGGTCACCGGAGGGGCGGGGTTCATAGGCTCCAACCTCGCCGACCGGCTGGCGGGCGACGGCCATCGGGTGCGGGTGTACGACGCGCTCAGCCGGCCCGGAGTGGAGCGCAACCTCGCCTGGCTCCAGGAGCGGCATGGCGACGCAATCGAGCCGGTGATCGCCGACGTGCGCGACCACGCGCGGTTGGCCGGGGCGGCGGACAGCGTGGCGGCGGTGTTCCACCTGGCCGCCCAGGTGGCGGTGACCACCAGCCTGGACGACCCCCAGGCCGACTTCGACATCAACATCGGCGCGACCTTCGCGCTGCTCGACGCGCTGCGCCGCCAGGGGGCCGGCACACCGGTGATCTTCGCGTCCACCAACAAGGTCTATGGCGACCTGGCCGACCTCGACTTCGCGCTGGAGGACGAGGCTTATCGCCCGACCGACCCCGCGATCCGAGCGCACGGGATCGGCGAGGACCGGCCGCTCGACTTCCACACGCCCTATGGCTGTTCCAAGGGTGCCGCCGACCAATATGTGCTGGACTTCGCGCGCTCCTACGACCTCCCCGCCACCGTGCTCAGGATGAGCTGCATCTACGGCCGCCGTCAGATGGGGACGGAGGACCAGGGCTGGGTCGCGCACTTCCTGATCCGCGCGCTGGAGGGTCGGCCGATCACGCTCTATGGCGACGGTCACCAGGTGCGCGACGTGCTGGACGTGGGCGACGCGGTGGACGCCTATCTGGCGGCCTGGGCGCGGATCGACGCGGTGTCCGGCCGCGCCTTCAACCTGGGCGGCGGGCCGGCCAACGCGGTCAGCCTGCGCCAGTTGCTGGCCCATATGGGCGAGCTGCTGGGGCGCGAGGTGGCGGTCGAGTTCGCCGACTGGCGGGCCGGCGACCAACGCTATTTCGTTGCCGACACGCGCGCGGTCGAGGCGGCGCTGGGGCTGGGGCCGAAGCGCGGCTGGCGCGACGGGGTGGCGGCGCTGGCCGAGTGGCTGAGGACCGAGCGGGCGGCGGCCCCGGCGATCGCGGCCGAGTGACCCGGACCGCGTGACCCCGCTCGACCTCCTGATGACCGCCGACACGGTGGGCGGCGTGTGGACCTACGCCGTCGATCTGGGCGGCGCGCTGGCGGCGCGCGGGCATCGGGTGACGATCGCGGTGACCGGCCCGGCCCCGTCTCAGGCCCAGCGGGCCGACGCGGCGGCGGCCGGGTTGGCGCTGCGGCCGGACACCCTGCCGCTCGATTGGCTGTGCGAGGGGGAGGATCCGGTGCTGGCGGGCGGAGCGCGGCTGGCGGCGCTGGCGGCGGACCACGACCTCCTCCTCCTCAACAGCCCCGCGCTGGCGGCACGGGCGCGGTTCGGGGTGCCGGTGATCGCGGTGGCGCACGGCGATGTGGGGACGTGGTGGCGCGCGGCGCGGCCGGGCACGGCGCTGGACTCAGCTTACGAGTGGCTGACCGCGCGGATCGGCGAGGGGCTGCGGGCGGCGGACCGCGTGGTCGCCCCGACGGCGGCGCATGGTGCTGCGGTGCGGGACTTCTACGGGCTGGAGCGGCCGGTGACGACGGTGTGGAACGGGCGCTCGCCCCTCGAGCCGTCATCCCCGCCTCGCCCGTCATCCCCGCCCTCCTCGTCATCCCCGCGAAAGCGGGGATCCAGCATCGGCGGCGGCGAAGCCGAGCCGTGCGGAGGGTCGGGACTGGATCCCCGCGTGCGCGGGGATGACGATTGGGTTAGGGATGACGACAAGGGCGGAACCGACGATGGCGCTCACGCCCTTACCATCGGCCGCCTGTGGGACGACGCCAAGGACCTTCCCACGCTGAACGCCGCCGCCGCGCTCACCTCCGTTCCCATACGGGCGGTCGGTGCCCTCTCCGGCCCCAACGGCGAGCGCGCGCAGCTGCCCCACCTCCGCACCCCGGGTCCCCTGCCCCAGGCCGACCTCGCCGCGCTGCTCGCCCGGCGGCCCACCTTCGTCTCCACCGCCACCTACGAGCCTTTCGGCCTGGCGGTGCTGGAGGCGGCGCAGGCCGGCTGTCCCCTCGTGCTGTCCGACATTCCCGGCTTGCGCGAGCTGTGGGAGGGTGCCGCCACCTTCGTGGCCCCGCGCGACGCGCGCGCCTTCGCCCGCGCCATCGACGCGCCGGGCGTTTCGGGCGAAGCGGCGCGCGAGCGGGCGGCGCGCTACACCGTGGGCGGGATGGCGGACGGCATGGAGGCGGTCATCCGCGACACGCTCGGCGCCCGGGTGGCCCAGGAGAGGGCGGCGTGAAGGTCCAGTATTTCACCCATTCGCTGCGCTCCTGCTGGAACCACGGCAACGCGCATTTCCTGCGCGGGGTGATGAGCGAGCTGCTGGCGCGCGGGCACGACGCCGTCGCTTACGAGCCGGCCGAGAGCTGGAGCCTGGGCGCGCTGATGGCCGACCACGGCACGGCCGGGCTGAAGCCCTTCCACCTCGCCTACCCCGAACTCGACCCCCGCACCTACACGCCGGACGCCGACCTCACCGAACTGACGGACGGCGCGGACCTGGTGATCGTGCACGAATGGAACGAGCCGGCGCTGGTCGCCGCGCTGGGCGCGCTCCGGAAGGCGGGCGCGCCCTGGACGCTGCTGTTCCACGACACCCACCATCGCGCCGTCAGCGCGCCGGATGAGATGCGCGCCTTCGACCTCACCGGCCATGACGGCGTGCTGGCCTTCGGAGAGGCGCTGCGGCAAGTCTATCGCGGCTGGGGCTGGGGCGACCGGGTGTGGACCTGGCACGAGGCCGCCGATCTGCGCCGCTTCCACCCGCCGACCGAGGAGGGCGAGCGCCACGGCCTGATCTGGATCGGCAATTGGGGCGATGGCGAGCGGACGGCGGAGCTGGAAGACTATCTGCTGCGCCCCGCCCGCGACGCCGGCCTGCCGCTCGCCATCCACGGCGTGCGATATCCGGACGAGGCCAAGGCGCTGCTCGCCCGCTACGGCGTGGCGTACAAGGGCTGGGCGGCCAACGCCGCCGCGCCGAGCCTGTTCGCCGAGCGGCTCGCCACCGTGCATGTGCCGCGGGGGCCGTACACGCGCTGGCTGCCCGGCATCCCCACCATCCGCGTCTTCGAGGCGCTCGCCTGCGGACTGCCGCTCGCCAGCGCGCCGTGGGAGGACACGGAGGGGCTGTTCCGCGCCGGCGACTTCCTGATGGCCCGGTCGGGCGAGGAGATGACGCGGCACCTGCGCGCGCTGTCCCACGACCCGGCGCTGCGCGCGTCGCTGGCGGCGAACGGGTGGGAGACGGTCAGCACGCGCCATTCCTGCGCCAACCGGGTGGACGAGCTGCTGGGGATTGTGGGGGGGTTGAGAGGGTGAGGCGGACACGAGGACTCCCCTCCCTGCAAGGGAGGGGCTGGGGGTGGGTGCGAGCGCAGCGAGCCCTTGCCGCCTCCATGGAAACCCTCCCTTCGAGGCGCGCGGACGCGCGCACCCACCCCCAGCCCCTCCCTGCACGCAGGGAGGGGAGGATCAGCGCATGAATCTCTCCTTCTACGGCTCCTCCCTCCTCTCCTCCTACTGGAACGGGGCGGCCACCTATTACCGCGGCGTCCTGCACGCCCTGGCGAAGCGCGGCTGGACGATCACCTTCTACGAGCCCGATGCGTTCGACCGGCAGCAGCATCGCGACACCGACGGCTTCGACTGGTGCCGCTCCGTCGTCTATCCGGCCACGCCCGAGGCCGTCCGCGACGTGCTGGCGGACGGGGCGGGTGCCGACGTGCTGGTCAAGGCCAATGGCGTGGGCGTGTTCGACCGCGAGCTGCTGGAGGGCGTCGTGGCGCACGGCGGTCCGGCGACCGCGCGCCTCTATTGGGACGTCGACGCCGCCGCCACGCTGGACGAGATGCGGGGCGACCCCTCCCACCCGGTCCACGCCGCCCTGCCCGCGCTCGACGGCGTGTTCACCTATGGCGGCGGCCCGCCGGTGGTCTCCGCCTATGAAGGGTTCGGGGCCAAGCAGTGCGTGCCGATCTACAATGCGCTGGACCCGGACACCCACCATCCCGTGCCCGCCGACCCGCGCTTCGCCGTCGATCTGGCGTTCCTGGGCAATCGTCTGCCCGACCGCGAGGCGCGGGTGGAGACGTTCTTCCTCCAACCCGCCGCAGCGCTCCCCGACCGCGCCTTTCTGCTCGGCGGCAGCGGATGGGAGACGAAGGCGATGCCCGCCAACGTCCGCCATCTGGGCCATGTCGGCACCGGCGACCACAACGCCTTCAACGCCTCGCCGCTCGCCGTCCTGAACGTGGCGCGCGACTCCATGGCCCATGTCGGCTTTTCCCCCGCCACCCGCGTGTTCGAGGCGGCGGGTGCGGCCGCCTGCCTGATCACCGACGCGTGGGAGGGGATCGAGCAGTTCCTGACGCCGGACGCCGAAGTGCTGGTCGCGCGCGACGGGCGGGACGTGGCCGACCATCTGACCGCGCTCACTCCCGACCGGGCGGAGGCGATCGGCCGCGCCGCGCTCGCCCGCGTGCTGGCCGAACACACCTACGAGCAGCGCGGCGAGGAGGTGGACCGCCGCTTGCGCGCGCTGGTCGCCGCGAAGAGGGCAGCATGAAGCTCGTCGTCCTGGGCCTGTCGCTGTCGTCGAGCTGGGGCAACGGCCACGCCACCACCTTTCGCGCGCTGCTGTCCGCCTTCGCCGCGCGCGGGCACGAGGTCACGTTCCTGGAACGCGACGTGGAGTGGTATCGCAACCACCGCGACCTGCCCGACCCGGACTTCTGCCGGCTGGAATATTATGGCGACGTGCCCGACCTGGCGCGTTTCTCGCGGGAGGTGGCGACGGCCGACGCGGTGATCGTCGGGTCCTATGTCCCCGACGGCGTGGCGGTGGGGCGCTGGGCGCAGGCGACCGCCACCGGGCCAGTCGCCTTCTACGACATCGACACGCCGGTCACGCTGGCGAAGCTGGCGCGCGGCGATCACGAATATCTCTCGCCTGAGCTGATCCCCGGCTACGACCTCTATCTCTCCTTCACCGGCGGGCCGACGCTCACCCGGCTGGAAGACGAGTTCGGATCGCCCGCCGCCCGCGCGCTCTATTGCTCGGTGGACCCGGAGCGCTACCACCCCACCGGAGAGCCCAAGCGCTGGGACCTCACCTATCTCGGCACCTGGTCGGCGGACCGGCAGCCCACGCTCGAGCGCCTGCTGATCGACCCGGCCCGACGCGCGCCCGAGCGGCGGTTCTGCGTGGCGGGGCCGCAATATCCCGCCGACATCGACTGGCCCGCCAATGTGGAGCGCATCGAGCACCTGCCGCCCGCCGACCACGCCGCCTTCTACTCCGCCAGCCGCTTCGCGCTCAACGTGACCCGCGCCGACATGATCGCGGCCGGCTGGTCGCCGTCCGTGCGACTGTTCGAGGCTGCGGCTTGCGCCACGCCGATCATCAGCGACCGCTGGGAAGGATTGAGCGCGCTGTTCCCGCCCGGCGAGGCGATCATCCTGGCGGACACGGCCGACGACGTCCTCGCCGCGCTGGAGCGGGACGCGGACGCCCTGGGCCGCGCCGCGCGGGCGATCGTTCTGGCGGCCCACACCGCCGCTCACCGCGCCGCCGAGCTGGAGGGATATTTGCTGGCGGCGGAGGCGCGCTGACCGCTCCTGCCGGGATGGAGAGCGCAGGGCCACTGTCCGCGGATCTCCGGGCCGGACCCCGCCGGCGGCCGGAGCGTTCCTTCCGATAAAGGAGACCGCCCCATGTCCACAGCCACCCGGATCGCCACCGGCTTCGCCCTCACCGCCGCGGCCGCCATCGCCGGCACCGCGCTCGTCGCGCGCGCCGCCGGCCGGGCGGTGCCGCCCCAGGGCCGCTTCCTCCATCTGGACGGCGAGCAGGTGCACTACACCGATGAGGGCGAGGGTCCAGCGCTCGTGCTGATCCACGGGCTGGGTGGCCAAGTCCGCAACTTCACCCACTCGCTGGTCGAGCGGCTGACGGACGACTTCCGGGTGATCGCCGTCGACCGGTCGGGCAGCGGCCATTCGACCCGGTCGGGCGACGACGCGGCGCGGCTGGACCGCCAGGCGGCGCAGGTCGCGCGCGTGATCGAGGCGCTGGCGCTCGATCGGCCCACGGTCGTCGGGCACTCGCTGGGTGGCGCGGTCGCCCTGCGACTGGCGGCGGACCGGCCGGACCTGGTGGGCGCGCTGGCGCTGATCGGTCCCCTGACTCAGCCGGTCGAGGAACCGCCCGCCGTGTTCGCGCCGCTGGCGCTGCGCTCCGCTGCCGCGCGCCAGGCCGTCGCCTGGACGGTCGCCACGCCCGCGTCCCTGCTGCGCGGGCCGAAGACCTTGGCGGTTGTGTTCGGGCCGGAGGCGGTGCCGGCGGACTGGGCGACGCGCGGCGGAGGCTATCTGGGCCTGCGCCCGTCCGCCTTCCTGAACGCGTCCGCCGACCTGCGCGCGATGGAGGACGACGTGCCGATGCTGGTCACCGCCTATGATCGGGTGACGGCACCCGTCGGCGTCCTCTACGGCCGGCAGGACCAGATCCTGCAGGCTGACCGGCACGGCGCGGTCGCGGACCAGTTGGCCGACGCCCGGCTGGAACTGGTCGATGGCGGGCACATGCTGCCGATCACCCAGCCGGACGCGACCGCCGACTTCATCCGCCGGGTGGCGGCCCGGCGCGAGACCGACCGGTGACCCGCTCAGCCTGAGGGTGACGAAGGCTATCCGTGTCTTTCGCGGGCCCGGCCGGCCAAAGCCGGCCGACGCGGCTCTAACTGTGGAACACCACCCCTTCCTCCAGGCTCATGCGCTCGGTGCGCGCCGCGCTGGAGGGATGCTCGTCGTCCGGATAGCCAAAGGACAGGCCGAACAGCAGCGCCAGCTCCGGGTCGACCCCCAATTCGCGCTTCACGAAGCTCGCCTGCTGTCCCAACGCACCCTGCGCGCACGATCCCAGGCCGTGCGCGGTCATCGCCAGCATCAGGGTCTGGACGTACATGCCGACATCCGCCGCGCCGTGCAGGTGAAAGGCGCGCGGCATGAAGAAGAACGCGGCATGGGGTGCGTCGAACAGCTCGAAGTTGCGCAGCATGGACCGGCCGCGCGCCTCCGTGTCGTGCCGGCCGACGCCGGTGGCCTCGAACAATGCGACCGCCGCGCCCACGCGACGCTGCTTGTAGACGCCGACATAGGGGTTCTCCCGATAGGCGGCGTCGCTGTCGATCGCGCCGGAGCGCGCGTTGGCGACCAGGTCGCGCCGCATCCGGGCGACGGCGTCGCCCGACACGACGTGGGTGATCCAAGGCTGGGCGTTGCAGTTGGACGGCGCGCGACCGGCGAGCTGGAACACCCGATGGAGCACGGCGTCCGGCACCGGATCGGGGCGGAAGCCGCGCACGGAGCGGCGTTCGGCGGCGATCCGGTCCAGGGTGGCGAAATCGTCGGGGGTATCGGTGTGGGTCATGGCGGCGTTCCAAGCGAGCGGGTCCGCTCCCTCTACCCCGCCCAGGCTGAGCTTGTCGAAGCCCTGGTGGGGCAGGCGTGTTCCGACGGGGTCACCCCGTTTGGCGGAGAGAGGGGCTGCGACACGCTCGGCCTGAGCGGCTTCGGACACGGCCGAAGCAAACCCCTCAACCCTCGTCGAACAACCCGCCCTGCGCCGCGCCCGGAGTGCCGTCGGGGACGGGCAGGCCCAGATGGCGCCAGCCGCCGGGGTTCAGGCAGCGGCCCCGCGCCGTCCGCGCGATCAGCCCCAGCTGGATCAGATAGGGTTCGATCACCTCCTCCACCGTGTCGCGCGGCTCGCTGAGCCCGGCGGCCAGCGTCTCCACGCCCACGGGCCCGCCGCGATAGGGGTCGGCGATCATGCCCAGATAGCGGCGGTCCATCGCGTCCAGCCCCAGCCGGTCGACCTCCAGCCGGGTCAAGGCCGCGTCCGCCACGGCGGCGGTCACCACCGCCTCTCCCTCCACAGCCGCGAAGTCGCGCACCCGGCGCAACAGCCGCCCGGCCACCCGTGGCGTGCCCCGCGACCGCCGCGCGATCTCGCCCGCACCGCCCGCGTCGATCGTCATGCCCAGCAACCCGGCCGCGCGCGCCACGACGCGCTCCAGCTCGGCGGCGGTGTAGAATTGCAGCCGGATCGGGATGCCGAAGCGGTCGCGCAGCGGCGTGGACAGCAGGCCCTGGCGGGTGGTGGCCCCCACCAGGGTGAAGCGCGGCAGGTCGATCCGCACCGAACGCGCCGACGGCCCCTCGCCGATCATCAGGTCCAGCGCCCGGTCCTCCATGGCGGGGTACAGCACCTCCTCGACCGCGGGCGCCAACCGGTGGATCTCGTCGATGAACAGGACGTCGCCGTCTTCCAGATTGGTGAGCAGCGCGGCCAGGTCGCCGCCCTTGGCGACCACCGGGCCGGAGGTGGCGCGAAAGCCCACCCCCATCTCCCGCGCGACGATCTGGGCCAGCGTGGTCTTGCCCAGGCCCGGCGGCCCGAAGAACAGGACATGATCCAGGGCCTCGCCGCGCGCGCGGGCGGCGTCGACGAACACGCGCAGGTTTTCCCGCGCCGCGCGCTGCCCCACGAAATCGGCCAGGGTGCGCGGGCGCAGCGCCGCGTCGGCGTCCTCGCCCTGTCGTTCGGGCGTCAGCAGGCGGTCGGGGTCGGTCATCGCGTCCGCGTGGTAGCGTTCGGGCGAAGCGGCGACAAACCCCCGCCTGCGCGGCCGACCGACCGCACGGGCTTGTTCTTCGGCCCCGCGCGGCTACCTCGCAGTCGGTGCCTTCCTCCCCCGCCCCCGGCCTGGTCGTCACCGACCTGGCGAAGTCGGTCGGGCGCGACCGCGTGCTGTTCGCCGGCCTCGACCTCGCCGTAGCGCCCGGCGAGCTGGTGGCGATCGTGGGCGACAGCGGGGTGGGCAAGTCGACGCTGTTGAACCTGCTGGCCGGGCTGGACCGGGCGGACGCGGGCGAGATCGCGCTGGCCGGCACGGCGCTGTCGCCGCTGGACGACCGCGCGCTGACGGAGCTGCGGCGGCGCACGATCGGCTTCGTGTTTCAGGCGTTCCACGTTCTGCCCACCCTGACGCTCGCCCAGAACGTCGCCCTGCCGCTGGCGCTGGTGTCGTCGGACGGGCGCGCGGCGACGGCGGCGGCGACCCGCGAGCTGGAGCGGGTGGGACTGGGCGGGCGGGGCGGCGACTATCCGCGCGTGCTGTCGGGCGGCGAGTTGCAGCGGGTGGCCATCGCCCGCGCGCTGGTCCACCGGCCCGCCGTGCTGCTGGCCGACGAGCCCACGGGCAATCTGGACCCCGACACGGCCGACCGCGTGCTGGACCTGCTGGCGCGCGCGGTGAGGGACGACGGCGCGGCCGGTGTTCTGGTCACCCATTCCGCCGCCGCGGCCGCGCGCGCCGACCGGGTGCTGCGCCTGACCGCCGACGGGCTGGTGGCGGCGTGAGGCGCGCGGGCGTGTGACCGCCACCCTGGCCTCCTCTCGCCTGGCGCTCGGCTGGCTGGTCGCGGGCGAGTGGCGCGCCCACCCCGCCCGGCTGCTGGCGACCGCGCTCGCCATCGCGGTGGGGGTGGCGCTGGGCTATGCGGTCCACCTGGTCAACGGGTCGGCGACGAACGCGTTCGGCGGCGCGATCGCGTCGGTGACGGGCGAGGCGGACCTGACCGTCACCGCGCGCGCGGGAGGCGGCCTGGACGAGGCGCTCTACCCGCGCGCCTTTTCGACCGCCGGGGTGGACGATGTCAGCCCCGCCCTCGAACTGCCGGCCCGCATTGGGGGCGCGGCGGTGACGCTGGTGGGCGTCGACCCGCTGCGCGCCGGGCGGGTGACGCCGCGGCTCGTCGGCCGGCCCGCGCCGGGCGCGCAGCCCAGCGCGCTGTTCGCGACCGACGCCGCCTTCGTGTCGGCCGCCACGGGGCTTAAGCCCGGGCAGACGGTCACCGTCGCGGCGAACGGGCGCACCCACCCGGTCCGCGTCGTCGGCACCCTGCCCGGCGTGACGGGGGGCGAGCGGCTGGTGGTCCTGGACATCGCGGCCGTCCAGTGGCGCTTTGACCGGCTGGGCACGCTGGACCGGCTCGACATCCGCACCGGGGACGTGGCCGGCGCGCGCGCGCGGTTGGCGGACGCGCTGGGGCCGGGCGTGGCGGTCGCCGGCGCGGCGGAGCGGGGACGCCGGACCGACGCCTTGACCCGCGCCTACCGCGTCAACCTGCAGATGCTGGCCCTCGTGGCGCTCGTCACCGGCGGCTTCCTGGTCTTTTCCGCCCAGTCGCTCTCCGTCGCGCGGCGGGTGCGGACCTTCGCCCTGTTCCGCACGCTGGGCCTGCCGCGAGGGGGCGTGGTGGCCGCCGTGATGGTGGAGGGGCTGGCGGTGGGCGCGCTGGGGTCGTTGGGCGGGCTGTTCGGCGGCCGGGCGCTCGCCGGCCTGGCGCTCGACCGGCTGGGCGGCGATCTGGGGGCCGGTGTGCTGCGGAGCACTGGCGGGCTGGAATGGTCGCCGGTCGCGACCGCCGCCTTCTTCGCGCTGGGCGTGGCGGCGTCCGTCGCGGGGTCCGCGATCCCGGCGCGGGCCGCCGCGCGCATCCCGGCGGCGGTGGCGCTCCGCAACGCCGGCGACCCGATCGACCCAGCCCAGCCCGTGCCCTGGGCGCCGGCGCTGATCCTGCTGGCGATCGGCGCGGCGCTCGCCTTCGCGCCGCCCGTCGCCGGCCTGCCGATCGCCGCCTTCGCCGCGATGGCGGTGCTGTTGGCGGGCGGCGTGGCGGGCGTGCCCTGGCTGGCGCGGCGTCTGTTGAGCCCCTTGTCGCGCGCGGCCCTGCCCATCCCCGCCGCCCTGGCGGTGCGCCAGCTGCACGGAGCGCCCGGCCGCGCGGTGGTGGCGCTGTCGGGCATCGTGGCGTCCACCGCGCTGATGATCGCGATGGCCACCATGGTGACCAGCTTTCGCGGCGCGGTCGACGAGTGGCTGGGCCAGGTGCTGTCGGCCGACCTTTATCTGCGGCTGGACGGGGGCGAGTTCGCGGCCGCCGACCGCGCCCGGCTGGAACGCGTGCCGGGCGTCGCGGCGATCGCCTGGACCAGCCAGCGGCCGCTGACGCTGGCCCCGGACGCGCCGCCCGTGACGCTGGTGGTGCGCCAGGTCGCCGCCAGCGGCCCGTCCGCGCTCCCCCTCCTCACCGGCACCGCCACGCCGCCGGACGGCCCCGTGCCCGCCTGGCTGTCGGAGCCGGCCGCGCGTCGGTTGGGGCTGAGCGTCGGCGACCCGCTGACCCTGCCCGTCGCCGGCGGGCTGTCCACGCGGGTGGCCGGCACCTGGCGCGACTACGCCCGGCAGACCGGCGCGATCGTGCTGCGCCCGGCCGACTGGACCCGCGCCACGGGCGAGGCGAGCGCCACGGAAGGCGGGGTGACGCTGGACCCCGGCGCCAGCGGACAGGCCGTCGCCCCCGCGCTGCGCGCCGCCGCCGGCCCGGCGCTCGCCCCCTTCCTCGACACCGCCGCGCCGGGCGAGCTGCGCCGGTACGCGCTGCAACTGTTCGACCGATCGTTCGCCATCACCTACGCGCTCGAAGCGGTGGCGATCGCCATCGGGCTGGCCGGGGTGGCGGCGACCGCGGCGGCGCAGGTGCTGGCGCGCATCGCGGAGTTCGGGATGCTGCGCCATCTGGGCGTCACCCGCGCGCAGATCGGGGCGATGCTGGCGACCGAGGGCGCGCTGCTGGGCGCGATCGGCGGGCTGGCGGGGATCGGCCTGGGACTGGGGTTGGCGGCCGTGCTGATCGACGTGGTGAACCCGCAGAGCTTTGGCTGGACGATGGGGACGCGCGTGCCGTGGGCCACGCTGGCCGCCGTGGCCGCCGCTCTGGTCGCCACGGCGGCCGCCACCGGCGTGCTGGCCGGCCGGCGCGCGCTGTCGACGGCCGCCGTCCTGGCCGTGCGGGAGGACGCGTGAGGATCGCGGCCCTGCTGGCCGCCGGGACGCTGCTCGCCACCGGCCCGGCCGAGCCGATCTATCCGACGATCACCGGCCCCCGGCCCCTGTCGCTGCCCGCCGACCAGGGCGCGCACCCGGACCACCGCACCGAATGGTGGTACGTCACCGGCTGGCTGACGACCGGGCGGGGAGAGGCGCTGGGGTTCCAGGTCACCTTCTTCCGCACGCGCCCCGGGGTGGCGGAGGGCAATCCGTCGGCGTTCGCCCCCACCCAGGTGCTGTTCGCCCACGCCGCGCTCTCCGACCCCGCGCTTGGCCGCATCCGCCATGCCGAGCGATCGGCGCGGGCCGGGTTCGGCATCGCGTCGGCGCGGGTCGGCGACATCGACGTGGCCGTGGCCGACTGGCGGTTGCGACGCGGGGCCGACGGCACGATCCGCGCGCGCGCGGCGGGCGAGGACTTCGCGCTCACCCTGGACCTGCGGCCCACCCAGCCCCCGATCGCGCAGGGGGTGGCGGGGTACAGCCGCAAGGGGCCCAGCCCCGACCAGGCCAGCCGCTACCTCTCCGTCCCCCAGCTGGCCGTCGCCGGCACGATCCGGCGCGGCGGCGGCGGCCCCGAACGGGTCACCGGCACCGCCTGGATGGACCAGGAATGGTCGTCCGACCTGTTGTCCCCCGACGCGGTCGGCTGGGACTGGACGGGGCTGAACGGCGACGACGGCAGCGCGCTGATGGCGTTCCGCATCCGCCGCGCCGATGGGTCGAGCCTGTGGGCGGGCGGCGGCTGGCGCGACCGGGCGGGCCGCTTCGCCGCGCTCGGCCCGAACGACGTGCGCTTCCGCCCGCTCGCCTGGTGGGTCAGCCCGCGCACCGGCGGCCGCTATCCGGTCGCCCAGGAGCTGACGGTGCGCCTGCCGACCGGCGCGCGCCGCCTGACGCTCACCCCGCTGTTCGCCGATCAGGAGCTGTCGGGGGGCGTCCTGCCGGTCTATTGGGAGGGCGCGGTGCGGACGAAGGGTGGGCGCGGCTATCTGGAGCTGACGGGCTATGCCGGCAAGCTGGAGATGTGAGGGCCGCGTCCGGACCGGCGTGCGAAAGGTCGTGAAGGTCCCGGCACGCCTGCGGAAACGCGCTGCGCGCCTGTAGGAAAGTGCGCGTCGCGAACAGGCCCGTGCGCCGCGCCAGCCGGGTCAGCGTGTTGCCCGCGATCGGCACGGGGCGGGCCAGCACGCGCCCGCGCGCGCGGCGCAGGCGCAGCGGATGGAAGGGGGACCGGACGGGCCGCACCGGCTCTGCCAGTGCCACAGCGGTTCGCCACGCCTTGCGGAACGAGGCGGCGCCCGGCCGGTCGCGCAGCCGCTCGGCCGATCGCACGCTCATCCCCACGCCCCGCGCGGCGGCGGCCACCGACCACCCCGCCCCCAACGCCCGCACGAACGCCCGCTGGCGCGCGACCGTCCACCCGTCGCGGCGAGGACGCACGGCGACCGGACGGAACCGGTCGTGAACGGGAATGGCGTAGAAGCTGGACATGACACCAGGGTAACGCATTTGGTTAGTTTTGTCAAAGCGAATGTTGCGTTTCCCTCCCCGCACGCTTAGCGGCGAAAGTGCGAAGCGGGCGACCCGCCCGGCCCCTTTCACTAGGACCCCGCCATGGAATTTTTCGGGATCACCTGGGTCGGCGTGAACCCGCAGAACGGGCACAAGCTGATCCTGTCGCTGGTGTTCATCGCCGCGGTCGTCCTGATCAGCCGCGCGCTGCGCTGGCTGGTGGGCGTCGCGCTTCGCAACACGGAACGCTCTTCGGTCCAGACGAAGTTCTGGACGCGCCAGGCGATCAGCCTGGCCGGCGCGGTGATCCTGATCCTGGGCCTGCTGTCGATCTGGTTCAGCGACCCCACGCGGCTTGCCACCGCGCTGGGGCTGGTCAGCGCCGGCCTGGCCTTTGCGCTGCAACAGCCGGTGACCTCCATCGCCGGCTATTTCGTGATCCTGCGGGGCGAGACCTTCAACGTGGGCGACCGCATCTCGATGGGGGGCGTGCGCGGCGACGTGCTGCGCCTGGGCTTCATCCAGACGACGATCATGGAAATGGGCCAGCCGCCCGCCGTGCAGGAAAGCGACCCCGCGATCTGGGTGCGCTCGCGCCAGTTCACCGGGCGGATCGTGACCGTCAGCAACTCGAAGGTCTTTTCCGAACCGGTCTACAACTACACCCGCGACTTCCCCTTCCTGTGGGAAGAGATGGTGGTGCCGATCACCTATCAGGCGGACCGCTACCGCGTGGAGGCGATCCTGCTGGAGGCCGCGCGCCGCCACGCCGACGACCCGACCCAGATGGCGGGCGAGTTCAAGGCGGAGATGGAACGCCGCTTCGGCGTCGACCCGCTGGACCTGGACCCCAAGGTGTTCTTCCGCATCACGGACAACTGGCTGGAACTGACGGTCCGCTTCATCGTGCTGACCCACCGCATCCGGGGCACGAAGGACGCGATGAGCCGGTATATCGTGGACGAACTGGACAAGGCGGACATCGGGGTCGCGTCCGCCACCTACGACATCGTGGGCTTTCCGACGGTGAACGTGCGGACCGTGGCGGAGGGTGGAGCGCCGGCCTGACATCGCGAATCAGTTTCAGCTTCGTACCCGTCATTTCCGCCTGCGTAGGGAGGACGAGTGAGCGGAGCACCCCCCCGCCCCACGCTCTCCCGTCCCGCTTCGCGCTCCCCGTCCGGCCGCACGCTTCCTCGTCCCGCCGCCCGCTTCCCGCCCCGCCCTACGCTCCTCCGTCATCCCCGCGCAGGCGGGGATCCAGGCTCCGCAGGTCGCACGCGCGCGCCGCCGACAGGGGGAGCCGAACGGGCGGGCCGGAGGCGATGGACGACGGGGGCCGATCCTGGATCCCCGCCTGCGCGGGGATGACGAGTTCGGGAGGGGACTCCCTCTTCACGCCCGCGACGCCCGCTTCAGGGCCGCGCGGACCAGGGGGTCCAGGTCCGCGCCCGCGCCCAGTTCCTCGCGCGCGCTCGCGACCGCCGCCGCCGCGTCGCCCGGGCGAAAGCCCAGATTGACGAGCGCGCTGACCGCGTCGGCGTCGCTCGTTCCGCCGGCGGGCGCGCGCACGCCGGCCACCCCGATCGCGCCGACCTTGTCCTTGAGTTCGTTCACCACGCGCGCGGCGAGCTTCGGCCCCACGCCCGTCGCCCGACCGATCGCCGCCGTGTTGCCGTCGGCCAGCGCGCGGGCGAGCGCGTCGGGTTCCAGCGTCGACAGGATCGCCAGCGCCACCTTGGCGCCCACGCCCTGCAACCCGACCAGCCGGCGGAACCAGTCGCGCTCCGCGGCCGAGGCGAAGCCCACCAGCCGCTGGAACCCCTCGCCCACCAGCAGCTCCGTGTGGACCGTCACGGCCGCGCCCACCGCGCCCATCGCGTCCAGGGTGCGCGCCGACGCTTCGACCAGATAGCCGACGCCGCCCACGTCGATCACCGCGTGCGCTTCGGCCATCGAGGCCAGCCGGCCGGTCAGCCGCGCGATCATCCCGTCTCCCCCATCCGCCCGACCAGCGCCGCGCAGGCGACGGACAGGGCGGCCGCGATCAGAAACGGGCCGCCGGGCAGGTAGGCGGGGCTGTCCGGCCCGATCAGCCACTCGAACGCCGGATTGTAGAGGAGCGGGGCGAGCAGGATGGCGAGCGCGGCCAGGCTGGACCCCAGCCCCAGGATCTCGCCCTGCCGGTCGTCGGGCACGCGGGCCGACAGGAGGGAGGAGAGCGAGGGCTGCACGACGCCCTGAATACCGACGAGCGCCGCGAACACCAGCGCCAGCCAGCCGATCGGGTTGATCGCGTTGATCGTGAAGACCGCCGCCGCCCAGGCCAGCCCGATCCGCACCGTGCCGCGCGTCCCGAAGCGCGCCGTCAGCGGCCGGATCGCGAACGCCTGCGCCAGCGCGAGCGACAGGCCGACCAGGCTGAACGACACGCCCAGCAGCGTGGGGCTCCAGCCGAACCGCTCGATCGCGTGGAAGGACCAGAGCGCGGGGTAGAGGTTCACCGCCAGCAACCACAGGAAGATCGCGGCCGCGACCGGCACGATCGCGGGCTGGGTGCGAAGCGCCGCAAAGGCGCCGACCGGATTGGCCCGGCGCCAGTCGAGCGGCCGGCGGCGCTCGGGCGGCAACGTCTCCCTCAGCGCCACCAGGCCGTAGGCGAGCACCAGGATCGACAAGGCGGCCGCGGCCAGGAACGGCGCGCGCAGGCCGAAGCCCGCCAGCAGCCCGCCGATCGCCGGGCCGACCACGAAGCCCACCCCGAACGCCGCGCCCAGCGTGCCGAACGCGCTCGCGCGCTCGTCGGGCGGGGTCACGTCGGCCACCAGCGCCTGGGCCGGCGCGAACACCGCGCCCAGCCCGCCGGCCACGAAGCGTCCGACGAACAGCCAGGCGACGGTGGGGGCCAGCGCCAGCAGCCCGCTGTCGACCACCAGCGCCACCAGCACGGTCAGGATCACCGGCCGCCGCCCGAAGCGGTCGCCGAGTGCTCCGACCAGCGGCGACAGCAGGAACTGGGCCAGGCCATAGACCGACGTCATCAGCCCGCCGATCAGGGCCGCGCGCGCGACGTCCACGTCGGCCAGCTGGCGGATCAGGTCGGGCAGCACGGGGGCCACGATGCCGAAGCTGATGGCGTAGGTCAGCACGACCAGCATGGCGAAGCGCCGCGCGTGAGTGTGGGCGGGGGTGTGGGTGGAATCGGCGCTCACCTCCTGCACGCCCCGCCGTCCGCGGGCATGCGGGGATCCGGGCCCGGAGCCCTCCGACCGCTCGGCTTCGCCCCCGCGGAGACGGGATCCCCGCGTGCGCGGGGATGACGGATCATAGGGCAAGCGCTCACCCGGCCGCGCCGATGCGGGCGCGGGTGCCGAGGTGGTGCGCGTGGGTGATCGCCACCGCCAGCGCGTCGGCGGCGTCCTCGCCCGCGATCGCCACGCGCGGCAGCAGGCGCTCGACCATGGCGCGGATCTGGGCCTTGTCGGCCCGGCCGGTGCCGACCACCGCCTTCTTCACCAGCGTCGGCGCGTACTCGCCCACCGCCAGGCCGGCGCGGGCGAGCGCCAGCACGCACACCCCGCGCGCCTGGCCCAGCTTCAGGGTGGAGCGCGGGTTGGCGTTGACGAACACCTCCTCCACCGCGCCCGCCGTCGGCGCGTGGTCGGCCAGGACGGCCGCCAACTGGCTGTCGAGATGCGCCAGCCGCGCGCCCAGGGTCTCGCCCGCGTCCGTCCTCAGCAGGCCGTTGCCCAGGTGGGTCAGCCGATTGCCGTCGGCCCGCACCGCGCCCCAGCCCGTCGTGCCCAGGCCGGGGTCCAGGCCCAGAACGACCATGGGCACGATCGTGGGCACGATCATCCGGGCACGATCACGCGTCGATCAGCGCCAGCGCCTCGTCCGTGAACTCGTAATTGCCCCAGACGGTCTGCACGTCGTCGTCATCGTCCAGCGCGTCGACCAGCTTGTAGAGCGTCTCCGCCGTGTCGGTGCCCACGTCCATCGGCACCTGCGGTCGCCAGGCGAGCTTCACCGTCTCCGCCTCGCCCAGCGCGCCCTCCAGCGCGGTGGCGACGGTGTGCAGGTCGTCGGGCGCCGTCCAGACCTCGTGCTCGTCCTCGTTCGACCGGATGTCGTCCGCGCCCGCGTCCAGCGCGGCTTCGAGCACCTGCTCCTCCGTGTGGCCCGCGGTCGGATAGACGATCAGGCCCAGCCGGTCGAAGCCGTGGGCGACCGACCCCGACGCGCCCAGATTGCCGCCATTCTTGGAGAAGATCGTCCGCACGTTGGTGGCCGTGCGGTTGCGATTGTCGGTCAACGCCTCGACGATCAGCGCGACGCCGCCTGGGCCATAGCCCTCGTACCGGATCTCCTCATATTCGTCGCCGTCGCCCATCGTCGCCTTGTCGATCGCGCGCTGGATGTTGTCCTTGGGCATCGACTGCGCCTTGGCGGCGTTGACGGCGAGCCGCAGGCGCGGGTTCATGTCGGGGTCGGGCAGGCCCATCTTGGCCGCGACCGTCACCTCTCGGCTGAGCTTGGAGAACATCGCCGAGCGCTTCTTATCCTGCGCGCCCTTGCGATGCATGATGTTCTTGAACTTGGAATGGCCGGCCATGGGGGTCCGTCTGGCTAAATGGGGCGGGGACGGTTCGCTCTACGTCGGGGGCGCTGGGGGTTCAACTCACACCCGCCGATCCCGGGCGTGTCACGGGCGGGCGGCGAGGATTGCGCGCGCCTCGACCTCACTCGTGGCGGAGTGCGCGGGCCGGTTCCGCGCGGGAGACGCGCCAAGCCTGGCCGAAGATCGTCGCCACCGCGATCAGAAGGGCGACCAGCGTCGCCGTCGCGAAGAAGACCGGCGACAGCGCGATGCGGTCGTCGAACCCCGTCAGCCAGCTCCGCATGGCGAAGAAGGCGATGGGCCAGGCGATCAGGTTGGCGACGATCACCGGCCGCAGGAACTGGCCCAGCAGCAGTTTCAGGATGTCGGCGGTCGACGCGCCCAAGGTCTTGCGGATGCCGATCTCCTTCACCCGGCGCGCCGTGTCGAAGGCGGCGAGGCCGTAAAGCCCGATACAGCCGATCGCGACCGCCAGCACCGCGCCCAGCGTGAACAGGCGCGAGCGCTGTTCGTCCTCTTTGTAATACTGCTCCTCCAGGTTGTTCTCGGCGGTGGTCGCCTTGAACGGCACGCCGGGTGCCACGCGCCGCCAGGTCGCCTCCAGCCGGTCGGTCATCGCCGTCGTCGCGCCGCCGCCATGGCGCACGGCGGCGAAGGCGTCGGTGATCGGGCCGGAGTTCAGGAAATAGACGGTCGCCGGCACCGGATCGCGCGGCCCCTTGAAGCGCACGTCGTTCACGACCCCGATGACGGTGAGCGTCCGGGAGTCTTCCCGGATGGCTTGGCCGACGGCGGCGGCCGGGCTGGCGAAGCCCAGTTCGCGCACGGCGGCGGTGTTGATGACGATGTTGGCACCGGCTGCGGCCCGATCCTCCTTCTTCACGGCGGCCCTGTCGTCCGCCGGGTGCGCGCGGTCGAACAATCGTCCGGCCAGCAGCCGCGCGCCATACGTCTCGAAATAGCCGAGGCCGGTGGTGACCCACATCACGGACGGCTGTGTGCCCGGCTGGCCCGGACGGCTCATCGTGGAAAAGTTCGTGGTGTTCTGAAGGCCCGGAGCGTTGTTCGCCTGCGTCACCGCGCTGACGCCGGGCAGGGCGGCGAAGCGCGCCAGCAGCTCCGCCTTCTGCTCGGGTGCCAGCGACCCGTCGGCAAAGGACTGGACCAGGATCAGGCCGTCGCGCCGAAAGCCCAGATCGGCGGCGCGGACGTGCGCGGTCTGGGCGATCATCACCGACGTGCCGATGGCAAAGGCGATGGCGATGGCGAACTGCGCCACCACCAGCGCCGCGCGCAGCCGCGTGCCCGCGCGCCCGCCGCCCGGCGCGCGCGCGGAGGCGAGCACGGCGGCGGGACGGAAGCGGGAGAGCACGATGGCGGGGTAGAGGCCGGCCACCAGGCCGACGGCGAGCACCAGGGCCGCCAGCGGCAGCAGGATGCCGTCCGCTCCCAGATAGCGGATGGCCAATGTGGTGCCGCCCAGCGTGTTGACGAAGGGCAGCGCCAGCTCGGCGAGCGCCAGGCCGATCAGCGCGGCGAGCGCCACGGTCGCGACCGCTTCGCCCATGAACTGCCCGATCAGCGCCCGGCGGGTGCCGCCCAGCACCTTTCGCAGCGCCACTTCGCGCGCCCGCAGGCTGGCGCGCGCGGTCGCCAGATTGACGTAGTTGACGACCGCGATCAGCAGCGTCAGCAGCCCGACCACGCCCAAGGTCGTCACGATCGCGCGTTCGGCCGGTGTGTAGAGGTGGATGCCCGACAGCGGCCGCAGCGACTGGGAAAAGGTCTTGGCCACCGGACTGCCGAAATTGTCCTCGGTGCCCGCGCGGCGTTCCAGGAAGGCGGGCAGCCGCGCCTCGAAGGCCTTGGCCGCCGCCGCGTCGGGAAAGCGCAGGACCGTGAACAGCGACGTGCTGCCCCAATGATCGAAATTGTCGCCGGCGAACCGATCGCGGACCAGCCGCGCGAACAGCTCCGACTTGTAGGTCACGTTGTCCGGCATGTCCTTGAGCACCGCGCCCACGCGATAGGGATAGGTCTTGCCGTCCACCACCAGCGTCAGTCCGCGCCCGATCGGCGATTGCGCCCCGAAATACTTCGTCGCCGCCTTTTGCGTGATGACCAGGCCGTCGGGATCGGCGAGCGTCGCCGTCGGATCGCCCGCGGCGACGGGGAAGCGGAACAGGTCGAAGAAGTTGGCGTCGACCAGGCCGAAATCCTCGGTGGTCGCCTCCGCCCCCAGCCGCACGATGGCCGAATACCGGTTGAAGCGCGTGCCCTCCAGGTCGGGAAAGTCCGCCCGGAGCTGATCCAGCTCGCCGCCCATCGTGTAGGGGTTGGGGTCGGTGGGAAGGCCCGGCAGGGTGTAGCGCTCCTCGACCACCCACAGCCGGTCGGAGCCGGGCAGCACCCGGTCGAACCCCTCCTCGAACCGCACGAACAGGAACAGCACCAGGAACACCGCGATGCCGAGCGCCAGCCCGCCAATGTTCAGCGCCGCGAACAGCCGGTGACGGGTGAGCGAGCGGTAGAGGGTGGTGAGCGCGGAGACGGGCATGGGTGCGGACTCCTCAGGCGGCGCGGCGGGCGGAGGCGAGGATGCGGCCGTCGAGCATCCGCACCGTGCGCTTGGCGATGTCGGCGTGGGCGGGCGAATGGGTGACCATGACGATGGTGGTGCCGTCGGCGTTCAGCTCCGACAGGATCGCCATCACCTGCGCCCCGTTCTCCGTGTCCAGATTGCCGGTGGGCTCGTCCGCCAGGATCAGCTCCGGCCGGCCCACCACCGCGCGCGCGATCGCCGCGCGCTGCTGTTGCCCGCCCGACAGCTGGTGCGGATGGTGGTCGCGGCGGTGCGCGATGCCGACCCGGTCCATCGCGGCCGCCACCCGCTCCCGCTTCTCGCGCGCGGGCAGCGCGCGGTAGGCGAGGCCGAGCGCCACATTCTCGCCGATGGTGAGTTCGTCGATCAGGTTGAAGCTCTGGAAGACGAAGCCCAGCCGGTCGCGCCTCAGACGCGCCAGCTCCGCCTCGGGCGCGGCCGCGATGTCGTCGCCGTCGAACAGATAGCGGCCGGACGACGGCCGGTCGATCGTGCCGAGCATGTTGAGCAGCGTCGACTTGCCACAGCCGGACGGCCCCATGACGGCCACGAACTCGCCGCGCTCGACGGCGAGGTCGATGCCGGTGAGCGCGGTCGTCTCGACCTCGTCGGAGCGGTAGAGGCGGCTGACGTCCTCGAGTGCGATCATCGGGCGGACTCCTTGCGGATGATGAGGGTTTGGTAGGGGGCGTAGGGGCCTAGGCCGGTGGTCACGATGCGATCGCCGGGCGTCAGGCCAGAGGTGACCTCGACCTGGTCGGGGTTGCGCCGGCCGGTGGTGATGGCCCGGCGCACGGCGCGGTCGCCGCCCCCCTCCAGCACGAAGGCGGTGGAGCCGCCGGCGTCGAGCCAGCCGCCCGCGGGGGCCACGACGGCCGGCCGGTCCGCGCCCAGGATCAGGCGCACATCGACGCTCTGCCCCCGATTGAGCCCGGCGGGCGAGGGGCCGTCAAAGGCGAGCTCGACGCGGAAGCGCCCGTCCGTCACCTGCGGCAGGACCTTGGCGACGTGCGCCTTCACGGTGCCGCCGTCGAGCGTCACGAGCGCGCGCTGGCCGACCGCCACGCGCGGCAGGTAGAACTGGTCCACGTCCGCCGTCAGTTTCCAGTCGTCGGCCGAATCGATCTGCCCCACCGGATCGCCAGGCTTCAGCATCTGGCCGGGCTGGAGCGCGAAGCCGGTGAGCAGCCCCGCCACGGGCGCGCGGACGGTCAGGCCGGACAGGCTGCCACGCACCATCGCCAGGCTCTCGCGCAGCTGCGCGGCGGTGTCGCCGATGCGCGCGGACTGGTCGGCGAGCGTCGCGCCCTCCGCACTGGCCCCGGCCGTCAGCGCGGCGACGCGCCGCCGCCGATAGGCGACCTCGTCCAGGACGGGCTGGACGGCGGCCGGGTTGACGATGCCCTTGCCCAGCAGGAACTGCTTCTTTCGCAGCTCCTCCTGTGCCTGGCTAAGCGCGTTGGTGGCGTCGGCGACTTCGCGCTCGGCATCGAAGCGGTTGCGCTGGACGGACAGCCGCTGGCCGCTGATCGCGCTCAGCTGGCCCGCGATGTCGGCGGAGCGCGAGGCGACGTCGAGTTCCAGCGCCGGATTGGTGAGCTGGGCCAGCGGCTGGCCGGACCCGACGCGCGCGCCGTCGGAGGCGATCAGATCGGCCACCTGCCCGCCCGACACCGTGGTCACGATCACGGTGCGGGCCGGCGCGGCCTCCGCGCGCAGCGGGACGTAATCCTGAAAGGGCGCGCGGACGACCTCGCCCGTGCGGATCGCGTCGCCATCGACCGCGAGCGAATGGGCGCTCGGCAGGACGACATAGACGGCGACCGCCACGATCAGAAGGACCAGCACCGCCGCCGCGCGCAGGAGCCGCTTGCGCCGCGCCGCGCCGGGCCGCTCGATGCGCCGATCCATCGCGGAGCCGCTGCCGGCGGGAAGGCTGATCTCGGTCACGCGGACAGTCTACCGCACGGCGCGGCGGTCGCGGAAAGTCCGGTTTTCCAACAGTTTGGGACGGCCCCTGTTCAGCCGGCCGTTCGCTGGCGTATGCACTGTCCGTTTCCGAACACTGGCTGGCCCATGTCAAGCGAATCGCCTTCCATCCTGATCGTCGACGACGATCCCGACATCGTAAAGGCCGCGCGCCTGCTGCTGGAACGCCAGGGCATGGCGGTGACGGGAGCGGCCGATCCGGCGGCGGCCTGGGTCCGGCTGGCGGAGCGCGCGTTCGACGTCGTGCTCCTCGACCTCAATTTCGCGCGCGGGCGGACCACGGGGGAAGAGGGGTTCGCGATGCTCGACCGCCTGCTCGCCGCCGACCGGGACGCCGTGGTGGTGGTCGTCACCGGCCATGGCGGCATCGCGGTGGCGGTGCAGGCCATGCGCGCGGGTGCCAGCGATTTCGTGATCAAGCCTTGGAGCAACCCGCGCCTGCTCGCCACGGTGGAGCGCGGCGTGGCGCTGCGCCGCGCCCGGCGGGAGGTGGTGCCCGCGCACGGATCGGGCGAGGACCGGCTGCTGATCGGCGAGAGCGCGGCGATCGCGCGGCTGCGCGCGCTCGTCGCCCGCATCGCCCCCACGGACGCGGCGGTGCTGGTGCGAGGGCCGGCGGGATCGGGCAAGAGCCTGACCGCGCGCGCGATCCACCACGCCTCCGCTCGGGCCGAGGGGCCGCTCACGACGGTGGACTGCTCGGCCCCCCTCGTGCCCGCGCGGGTGGCCGAGGCGGGCGGCACGACGGTCGTGCTCGACGGCGTGGAACAGCTCGCGCGCGCGGATCAGGCGGCGGCGGCGCGGGCCCTGACCGGCGCGCGCGTGATCGCGACCAGCCGGCTGGACCGCGCCGCGCTCCGGGCCGCGCTCGTCGACGACCTGCTCTACCGCGTCAACACGGTCGAGATCGACCTGCCGCCGCTGGCGGACCGCGGCGAGGACGCGCTGGTGCTGGCGCGGCACTTTCTGTCCCTCTTCGCCGCCCGCTACCGCAAGGCCGCCAGGGACCTGTCGGACGAAGCCGCCCGCGCGATCGCGGCCGACCGCTGGCCCGACGGGGTGCGCGGTCTGCGCCAGGCGATGGAGCGCGCGGTGCTGCTGGGCAGCGGCGACGTCCACGACGTGGCGGACCTCGCGCTGGCGGTTCCGCCCGACGACCCGACGCCCCGCGCGATCGCGGCCGACCTCAACCTGTCGCGCGGTGAGCGCGCGCTGGTCGAGGCGGCGTTGAAGCGCCACGCCTTCAACGTCAGCCGCGCCGCCACCGAACTCGGCCTCACCCGCGCCGCGCTCTATCGGCGCATGGCGAAATATGGGCTTTAGCCGCTTCGCCTCGATCGCGCGGCTGGCGCTGCTGTTCGCCGCCGGCGGGTGCGCGGCGCTGGCGCTGGGCCGGGGGTGGTACGCCACCGCGACGGTGGCGCTGCTGGTGGGGACATGGACGGGCATCGTCGCGGCCCGGGCGGCGGAGCGGGCCGCCGTGTCGCCGTCTCCCGCTCCCTCGCCCTCCTTGCCGGACGCCGCGGCCGAGCGGCGGCTGGTGGCGACGCTCGACCTGTCGCCGGCGCCGCTGGTGACGCTCGACCCGGCCGATCGGCTGCGCGCGCTCAACCGGGCGGCGCGACGGTTGCTTGGGGCGGACGACCTGGTGCCCGATCCGCCGCCGGGGCTGGTCGAGACGATCGCGGCGACCCCGCCCGGCCGGTCCGCCACCGTGGCGATCGGCGGCGGCGCGGACGAGCGCACCTTCGCGCTGATCACGACCGACCTGACCGGCCCGGTCCCCGCCCGCATCGCGGCGCTGGTCGACATCGGTGCCGAGCTGAAGGCGGCGGAGGCGGCGGCGCTCCGCGAACTGCTGCGCGTCCTTCATCACGAAATCACCAACACGCTGACCCCGATCGCCTCGCTGGCGCACAGCGCGGCGGCGATGCTGGCGGAGCCGGGCGCGGACCTGTCGGAGGCGCGCGACGCGGTGGAGACCGTCGCCAGGCGGGCCGACGGGTTGCAGCGCTTCAGCGCGGACTACGCGGCCCTCTCCCACCTGCCTCCACCCGTGCCCGGCATTGTGGAGGTGGGCCGCTTCGCCGACGACCTGCGCCGGCTGTTCGTCGAACGGTGGCCGGACCGGCGCCTGGTGGTCGAGACCCGCGCCGCGCCGGCCACGCTGACGGCGGACGCGGACCAGCTTCACGCGGCGATCTGGGCCTTGTTGCAGAACGGGGCGGAGGCCGGCGGCGCGGAGGTGCGGCTGACCGTGAGCGCGGTCGTGGAAGGGACGTTGATCGAGGTGGCGGACGACGGCGGCGGGGTCGCCGCCGCGGACCGGGATAGCATCTTCCAGCCCTTCTTCACCACCAAATCGAGCGGCAACGGCATCGGCCTGCCGCTCGCCCGTCAGATCCTGCGCGCGCACGGGGGCGACCTGTCGCTGGCGGACCCGAGCCGCGATCGCGGCGCACGCTTCGCCGCGACCGTGCCCGCCCGCTGAGCGTCGGCATCGCTCTCGACGTGCGAGACCCTGCGTCTCCACTAGATGTCGGTGAAGTCGCCGCCCCGCCCCTTGCCGCCGGCGAAGGCCACGGCCCCGACGCTGGCCCGTTCCAGGTTCCGTCGGCCGAGAGCGAACTCGCGGGCGAGCGCCTCGTCCATCGACCGATCCTGCGCGTCGTACACCGACCGCCGATCGCTCAACATGGTCGCGGCCGGAAAGCGGGCGATGTCCTTGGCCAGCGCGACCGCCGCCGCGCGCGCCTGTCCCGACGGCACGACACGGTTGGCCAGCCCCATCGCCAGCGCTTCGCCCGCGTCCACCGGTCGTCCGGTCAGGATCAGGTCGAGCGCGCGCCCTCGCCCGATGATGCGGGGCAGGCGCACGGTGCCGCCGTCGATCAGCGGCACGCCCCAGCGGCGGCAAAAGACGCCGAACACCGCGTCCTCCTCCACCACGCGCAAGTCGCACCAGCAGGCGAGCTCCAGCCCGCCGGCGACCGCGTGACCGGCGACCGCGGCGATCACGGGTTTGGCGAGCCTCATCCGGGTCGGCCCCATCGGTCCGTCGCCGTCGGGCTCCACCCGGTTGCCCCGCCCTTCGGCGAAGGCCCGCAGGTCCGCGCCCGCGCAGAAACTGCCGCCCGCCCCCGTCAGCACCGCGACGGCGGCGTCCCCGTCGGCGTCGAAGCCGCGGAAGGCGTCGGCGAGCGCGGCGGCGGTGGCGCGGTCGACGGCGTTGCGGACGTGCGGCCGGTCGATGGTGACCACCGTCACCGGCCCGTCCCGCTCCACCAGGATCGTGCCGCTCATGCCTCCTCCCCCAGCCGGTCGCGCAGCGCGCGCCGCAGCACCTTGCCGACCGCGCTCTTGGGCAGCGCGTCCACCCGCACGATCCGCTTGGGCACCTTGTGGGCCGCCAGTCGCGCGCGGACCCAGTCGCGCAGCGCCGCGTCCGACACCGGCTCGCGCGCGACGACGAAGGCGACCACCGCCTCCACCCACTTCTGGTCGGGAGCGCCGACGGCGGCGCACTCCACCACCGCGGGGTGCGCGGCCAGGGCGTCCTCCACCTCGCGCGGATAGACGTTGTAGCCGCCGGTCACGATCATGTCGCTCGCGCGGTCGACCAGGTGCAGAAAGCCGCGCGCGTCGAAGCGGCCGAGATCGCGCGTGCGCCAGCCGCCGTCGGGCAGGCGCGCCTCCCGGTTCAGTTCCGGCGCGCCCAGATAGCCCGCATGGACCATCGGCCCCGCCACCGCGACCTCGCCCACCTCGCCGTCGGCCACGGGCGCGCCCGCCTCGTCCACCAGGCTGATCGACACGTCGACCGCCGGCTGACCGCAGGCCGACAGCGGCGCGTCGGGCCCCAGGTGATCCGCCGCCCGCAGCACGGCGAGCGCCAGCGGGGCCTCCGTCTGGCCGTAATACTGCGTGAACACCGGTCCGAACCGGTCCAGCGCCCGCTCCATGGTCGGGCGCGGCATGGGCGAGGCGCCGTAGACGACCGATCGCAACGGCCCCCGGTCCGCGTCGCCCGCCTCCAGCAGCATCTGGAGCATGGTCGGCACCAGATTGGCGTGAGTCGCGCCGGACGCGCGCGCGTCGGCCAGGAAGGTCTCGGGGTCGAAGCGGTCGAGCACCACCGAGCGCCCGCCCCTTAACCAGAAAGGCAGCACGAAGGTGCCGCTGGCGTGGATCAGCGAGGCCGCGTGGATCATCGCGTCGTCGCGGCCGGGCGAGACCAGGTTGGCCAGGATGTTGGCGGCGACCGCGGCATAGCTTGCCTGGGTGTGCCGCGCGGCCTTGAGCGTGCCGGTGGTGCCCGACGTGAACAGCGCCAGCACCACGTCGTCGGGCGGCGTCGGCAGCATCGGGTCGGTGTCGCTCGCCCGATCCGCTCTCGCCAGCAGGTCGTCCGCGCCGCCGCCGCCCAGCGTCAGCACGGTTCCATCCACTTGGTCGGCGAGCGCGCGCGCCCGGTCGACCAGCGCCGCGCTCGCGATCAGCAGCCGTGGCGTGGTCTGCGCCAGCATGGCGCGGTGCTCGGCCTCGGCCAGGCGGCTGTTCAGCGGCGCGCGGACGGCGCGCGCCTTCAGGCAGGCGAAGTCGAGGGGCACGGAGTGCGGGCCGTTGTCGACCAGCAGGGCCACCCGGTCCTGCGGCCGGACGCCCGAGGCGATCAGCGCGTTGGCCAGCCGGCTCGCCAAGCGATCGACCGCGCGGAAGCTGAGCAGGTGGTCGCCATGTCGCAGGGCCGGCCGATCGCCCCAGCGGCGCGCTCCCCGGCGGACGAGATCGACGGTGAGCGGGACGGGCGGTCTCCTGCGAGCGGGTGACCGAACGATGCCACAGCCGGACAAGCCGCTGCAACAGGTCACGCGTCCGAAGGTTCGACCCGGCCGCGCCCGACCAGCCGCCTCCCGACGGCCACGGTCCGGAACCGGGATCGGCGTCGGCTTCGGGAAAAAGCGTTGAGGAACGCGGCGGCCTTTGCTTGATGGGCGCGTGAGCACGAGCTGGTCATTCGCGATCGATCGCGGGGGCACCTTCACCGACATCGTGGCGCGCGCGGACGATGGCCGCGTGCGCGTCGACAAGCTGCTGTCCGAAAATCCCGGCACCTATGACGACGCGGCGCTCGAAGGGATCAGGCGCGTGTTGGCGCGGGAGGGCGGGACCGTGCGGGGCGTTCGCATGGGCACCACCGTGGCGACCAACGCCCTTCTGGAACGCCGGGGCGAACGCACGGCCCTGGCGATCACCGCCGGCTTCGGCGACGCGCTGCGGATCGGCTATCAGGCGCGCCCGCACACCTTCGCGCGCCACATCGTGCTCCCCGACATGCTGTACGAGGCCGTGGTCGAGATCGACGAGCGGGTCGGCGTGGACGGCGCGGTCCTGCGCCCGCTGGACGAGGCGGCGGTGCGCGCCCAGCTGGAGCGGCTGAGGGCGGACGGCATCCCGTCGATCGCCATCGTGCTGATGCACGGCTGGCGACACACGGATCACGAGGCGCGGATCGCCGCGCTGGCGCGCGACGCGGGCTTCTCGCAGGTGTCGGTGAGTCACGAGGTCGCGCCGCTGATCAAGCTGATCGGGCGGGGCGACACGACGGTGGCCGACGCGTATCTTTCCCCTGTGCTCGGTCGCTATGTCGAGCGGATCGCGGCGGGGTTGGACGGCGGTGCCCGCCTGCAGTTCCTGCAATCGAACGGAGGTCTGGTCGACGCCCACGGCTTTCGCGGAAAGGATGCCGTCCTGTCCGGTCCGGCCGGCGGGGTGGTGGGCATGGTCGCCGCCAGCGCCGCGCACGGGGGCGAGCGGCTGATCGGCTTCGACATGGGGGGCACGTCGACCGACGTGTCCCACTATGCGGGAGCCTACGAGCTTGGGGACGAGAACCTCGTGGCCGGCGTGCGCATCCGCGCGCCGATGATGCAGATCCACACGATCGCGGCCGGCGGCGGATCGGTGTGCCGCTTCGACGGCATGCGGTTCCGGGTCGGACCGGACTCGGCGGGCGCGCGGCCCGGTCCGGCGAGCTATCGCGCCGGCGGGCCGCTGACGGTGACCGACTGCAACGTCTATCTGGGCCGGATCAGCGTCGATCATTTCCCCGCCGTGTTCGGCCCCCGCGGCGACCAGCCGCTCGACGCCGACGCCGCCCGGAGCCGGTTGCGGCAGATCGGCGACGCGGTGCGGCAGGCCACCGGGCGATCGCTGGAGCTGGCGACGATCGCGGAGGGTTTCCTGGCGATCGCCGTCGACGGCATGGCCGCCGCGATCCGCAAGATCTCCATCGCGCGCGGCTACGATGTCACCCGCTACACGCTGGCCTGCTTCGGCGGCGCGGGAGGGCAGCACGCCTGCGCGGTGGCCGACGCGCTGGGCATGACCCGCATCCTGATCCATCCCCTCGCCGGTGTGCTCTCGGCCTTTGGGATCGGGTTGGCGGACGTGAAATCCCGCCGCGAGAGGGGGTGGCTCGAACCGCTGGGCCGCGACTTCGCCGCGCCCTTGGCCGAGCTGGAGGAGGCCGCGCGCGCCGACCTGGTGAGCCAGGGCGTCCCGGTGGCGCACATCGACCTCAGCCGTCGCGCCCGCCTGCGCGCGCCGG
Organism: Sphingomonadaceae bacterium; assembly: GCA_965261015.1. Classification (GTDB taxonomy): domain Bacteria; phylum Pseudomonadota; class Alphaproteobacteria; order Sphingomonadales; family Sphingomonadaceae; genus CBDHCC01. Next base: position 629,142 of record CBDHCC010000001.1, on the reverse strand, counting down.
GCAGCGACACCACGCTGGAGGTCGACGTCGCCTCACCCGCGTCGATGCGGGCCGCGTTCGCCGAGCTTCACCGGCGCCGCTTCGGCTTCGAAGACCCGGGCGAGCCCATCGTCGAGACACTGTCGGTCGAGGCGACCGCCCGATCGCCCAAGGCGACCGAACGGGCGGTTCCGCCCGGACCGGGTGCCGTCCCGATCGCCCGGGACGGACCCCCGGCCTATCGACGCGACGACCTGTCCCAAGGGCAGGCGATCGACGGTCCGGCCCTGATCCTGGAGGCGTCCGGCGCCACCCTGGTCGCGGGCGGCTGGCGGGCGGTGCGGGCGGCCGACGCGACGCTGGTCCTGACCCGCGTCGCGCCCCTCGAACGCGGGGCGGCCTTCGGAACCGCCGTCGACCCCATCAGGCTGGAGATCTTCAACCACCTCTTCATGGCGATCGCCGAGGATATGGGCGTGACGCTCCAGTCCACGGCGGTCTCCGTCAACATCAAGGAACGGCTGGATTTCTCGTGCGCCGTGTTCGACCCGCACGGGGCCCTGATCGCCAACGCACCGCACATCCCGGTCCATCTGGGATCGATGGGCGAGAGCGTCCGGGCCATCTTGCGGTCGCGTGGTCCGGGCGGCGACGCGCGCGGCATCCGGCGGGGCGACGCGTACGCGCTGAACAACCCCTATCGCGGCGGCACCCATCTGCCCGATATCACGGTGATCGTCCCGGTGTTCTTTGGCGAGGACGCGCGCCCGTCGGCCTTCGTCGCGGCGCGCGGCCACCATGCCGATGTCGGCGGCACGGCGCCGGGATCCATGCCGCCCGACAGCCGCACCATCGCCGACGAGGGCGTGCTGATCGACGACCTGCTGCTGGTCGACGAGGGGCGGTTCCTGGAGAGCGCCGTGCGCGACGTGCTGGCCGGCGGCGAGTGGCCCGCGCGCAGCCCCGACCGCAACCTCTCCGACCTGAGGGCGCAGGTCGCGGCGTGCACGCGCGGAGCCGACGCGCTGGTCCGCGCCGCCGCCGAATACGGCGCGGACGTGGTCCTGGCCTATATGGGCCACGTCCTGGACAACGCCGAGGAGTCGGTCCGCCGGCTGATCGCGTGTCTGGACGACGGGGCGTTCGCTTACGCGCTGGACAACGGGGCGTGTGTCGCGGTGGCCGTCCGGATCGATCGCGCGGCGCGATCGGCCGTGTTCGATTTCAGCGGGACCAGCGCGCAACTGGCCGACAACTTCAACGCGCCCCAGGCGATCGCCCGGGCCGCCGCCCTCTATGTCGTTCGCACCTTGATCGACGATGCGATCCCGATGAACGACGGCTGCCTGCGGCCGATCGACATCGTCATCCCCGACCGGTCGATGCTGAAGCCGTCATGGCCGGCGGCGGTGGTGGCCGGCAATGTCGAGACCAGCCAGGTCGTGACCGACGCCCTGTTCGCGGCCACCGGACGCCTCGCGCCGTCCCAAGGCACGATGAACAATCTCACCTTCGGCGACGATCGCCTGCAATATTACGAGACGATCGCCGGCGGGTCGGGGGCCGGCGTCGATCACGACGGGACGGACGCGGTCCAGACGCACATGACGAACAGCCGGCTGACGGACCCGGAAGTGCTGGAGGCGCGCTTTCCGGTGCGCCTGGATCGCTTCGCCATCCGCCACGGTTCTGGTGGACGCGGCCGCTATCGCGGCGGCGACGGTTGCGATCGTCGCCTGACCTTCCTGCGGCCGATGCGGGCCAACCTCCTGGCCAATCGGCGGCGGGTGGCGCCCCGCGGCCTGGCGGGTGGCGGCGACGCGCTGCCCGGTCGCGACTGGGTGGAGCGCGCGGACGGGCGCGTCGAACCGCTGTCGGCCACCCGGTCGGTCGCGATGTCCGCGGGCGACCGCATCGTCATCCTGACGCCGGGTGGCGGCGGCTTTGGCGAGGAACGGGAATGATCAACTATTGGCCGCTGATCGGGATCGCCCTGGTGGTGCTGGGTTTCGCGTGCAAGCTGAACCCGATGCTGGTCGTCACGGGGTCGGCGATCGCCACCGGCCTGATCGCGGGCCTGGGGCCGGTCCAGGTGATCTCCACCTTCGGGCGTGCGTTCAACGACAACCGCGTCATCGCGATCGTGTGGATCGTCCTGCCGGTGATCGGCCTCTTGGAACGGTTCGGCCTGCAGCAACGCGCGGCATCCCTGATCCGGTCGATGAAGACCGCCACGGCCGGGCGGCTGCTGATCGGCTATCTGCTCTACCGCCAGCTGACCGCCGCCCTGGGCCTGCACTCCACGGCTGGCCACCCCCAGACCGTGCGCCCGCTGGTCGCTCCCATGGCGCTCGCGGCCGCGCGCCAGCAGCACGGAGAGCTGGACGAGGATCAGCGGGAGGAGATCAAGGCCCAGGCCGCCGCGACGGACAATATCGGCCTGTTCTTCGGAGAGGACATCTTCTTCGCCATCGGCTCCATCGTGCTCGTCCAGCAGACGCTCGCCACCTACGGCTATGACCTGGCCCCGCTGACGCTCGCGGTGTGGGCGATCCCGACCGCCATCGCCGCGTTCGTCATCCAGGGCACCCGGTTGCTGCTCTTGGACCGCCGGCTGGGGCGGACCGACCGTTGATCGGCCTGAACGCGCTCTATCTGCTGGCCGGCGCGATGTTCGCGTCCTTCGCGGTCCTGTCCGTGCTGGACCGGGGGCAGGCGCGCCGGTTCGGGAACGCCGCCTTCTGGGGGCTGATGGGGTTGAGCCTGCTGGCCGGCGACCGCCTGGGCGACTTCGGCAATGGCGTGCTGGTGCTGTGCCTGGCGGCGCTCGCCGGCTTTGGCGCGCTGGGCCGAAGCGCTCCTCCGACGACCAGCGTCGAGGAACGGGAGGGGTGGTCGCGGCGGCTGGGCAATCGGCTGTTCGCGCCCGCCTTGATCATCCCGGTCACAGCGCTGCTGGGCACCTTGATCTACAATTTCTCGCCCCTGGGGTCCGCCGGCCTGATCGAGGCCAAGCGGGAGACCTATGTCTTTCTGGGCGTCGGCGTCCTGCTGGCGATCGGTGTCCTGTTCGCGTGGCTGCGCCCGCCCGCCCTGGCTCCGGTGCAGGAGGGACGGCGCTTGATCGACGCGATCGGGTGGGCGGCGGTGCTGCCGCAGATGCTGGCGGCGCTGGGCGTGCTGTTCGCGGCCGCCGGCGTCGGCGATGCGATCGGCTCCTTAACCCGCATGGTGATCCCGGACGGCAGCGTGTTCCTGACGGTCGTCGTGTTCGGCCTGGGCATGGCGATCTTCACTGTGGTCATGGGCAACGCCTTCGCGGCCTTTCCCGTGATGGCGGCGGCGATCGGCGTGCCCCTTCTGATCGGACGCTATGGCGGGGACCCGGCGGTGGTCGGAGCGGTCGGTATGCTGGCGGGCTTTTGCGGGACATTGATGACGCCGATGGCGGCGAACTTCAATCTGGTGCCGGCGGCCCTGTTGGAGTTGAAGGACCAATATGGCGTGATCCGAGTGCAGATCGCGACGGCCGTGCCCCTGCTGGCGGTCAACATCGTGCTCATCTATCTGGTCGCCTTCCGGTGACGCTCGACACCCACCTGGCGACCCGGCTGTCGGCCATCGCGCTCGGCCATGTCGGCCGGGAATATCCGCACAAGCTGGATCACGTCCTGGCCGGCGACGAGGACGCGCGAACGCCGCGCGGCCTGCACCCCCTCTTCTTCGGCAGTTTCGATTGGCACAGCTGCGTCCACGGCTGGTGGACTCTGCTGACGCTGCGGCGATTGCGGCCGGACGCGCAATCGACACGGGCGATCACCGATCGGGCCGACGACCTGTTCGTGGCCGAAAAGGTGGCCGTCGAGCTCGCCTATCTCCAGCGGCCGCAGTCCGCCGGTTTCGAGCGGCCCTATGGCTGGGCCTGGCTGCTCTTCCTGCATCTGGAGGCGTCGCGGCATCGGGACCGCGCCTGGGCGACGCAGCTCGAGCCGCTCGCGCGCGCCTTTGCCGCGCGGATGGCGGACTATTTGACAAAGCTCACCTACCCGATCCGCGCGGGCACGCACTTCAACAGCGCCTTTTCCCTGATCCTAGCGCACGCCTGGGCGGAGCTATTCGACGATGGCTTGGCCGCTGACATCCGGCGTTGGGCGATCGCCCGGTTCGGCGCGGATCGTGGATGCCAGGCGTGGGAACCCGGTGGCGACGATTTCCTGTCGCCGGCGCTCACCGAAGCCCTCTGCATGGCCACGGTCCTGCCTCGGGACGCCTCCGGGGAGTGGTTCGCCGCCTTCCTTCCCGATCTGTCCGAAGGCCGGCCCGCCACCTTGTTCACCCCGGCCCGGGTCAGCGACCGTTCCGATGGCAAGATCGCCCATCTCGACGGCCTGAACCTCAGTCGGGCCTGGTGCTGGAGGGAACTGGCCCGCCGTCTCGACGGCGGCGTGGCGGAACGGGCGAAGGCGACCGCGCGGCTTCACCTGGAGGCCGCCCTGCCCCACCTGGCGGGCGACTACGCCGGCGAGCACTGGCTCGGCAGCTTCGCCCTTCTCGCGGTCCTGTCCGGCTAGGAGGGGCGGGAGCCTCGATGCAAAGGATCGACCCTTTTCTGCCCAGCTCTAGGAGATCGCCATGACACCCCATCTGACCCTCGGCTTCAGCGAATTCACCACCAACCCCTGGTCGTTCGAGCGCGACCTGGCCGCCTACGCCCGTGTCGGCGCGGCGGCGATGGAGGTGGTGGAGGACAAGCTGGACCCCGACCGCGCCGCCGAACAGCTGGCGGCGATCGGCGCGGCGGGGCTGGCGATCAGCGGGGTGCAGCCGTCCGTCCGCACGTTCTTCGCCAGCCACATGACGCCGGAGCCGCGCCGGCTGGAGGACCGGGTGGCCGCGCTGCGCTCCACCGTCGAGCGCCTGGGCCCGCACGCGCCGGCCACGCCCTTCATCACCAACACCGGCGCGCACCCCACCGGCGACATGGCCGAGGCCATGCGGGTGGTCGCGCGTGAGCTGCGCGCGCTCGCCCCCGTGGCGGCCGAGCACGGCGTCCGCCTGGCGCTGGAGCCGCTCAACCCGACGTCGGTCAATGTGGAGAGCGCCATCTGGACCGTGGACCAGGCGCTCTCCGTCATCGAGGATGTGGGCCACGACGCGGTCGGCCTGTGCCTGGACTATTGGAACGTCTGGCAGAACGCCGGTTTGGCCGCCCAGATCGCGCGCGCGGGCGACCGCATCTTCACCGTGCAGGCGAGCGACTGGCGGGACCCCCGCTCGTTCGCCGATCGGATCGTGCCGGGCGAGGGGGCCATCCCGCTGGCCGACCTGATCCGGTGGACGCGCGAGGCGGGGTTCGAGGGTGCCTATGTCGTCGAGATCTTCTCGCAGGATGTGGACGACAGCCTGTGGGACGGCGATCTGGACGCGATGCTGGACCGCTGCCGGGACGGCATGGAGGCGGCCTGGGCGATGTCGTCCGCTTAGGGCCTCAGGCCGCGCGCCATTCGTGCCAATGGCCGTCCGCATCCTGGCGGAGCGCGTGGTGGTCCGCCGTCCAGACGATGCGTGTGGCGGCCTCGTCGTTGACCGCCGGCGACGCGGCCCGCCGGGGGCTGGGCGAGCGGTAGGCGAGCAGTTCCAGGTGGGGCGGCCCGTCGCCCGGCGGTCGCATGGGCACCACGTCGACCGTGACCTGCGCGAGGCCGTCCAGCGCGTCCTGCTCACGCCCCTGGTTCACGGTGGCGTCGCCGACGCTGAGACCCCAGTCCTCGTAAAAGGCGCGCGACCCGCCGACATCGGCCACGCTGATCGCGGAGTGATCGATGCCGAGCACGCCCGTCCCTCGCCACGCCACGTCCGCCCCCGGCGGAAACTGGAGCAGCTCGAGCGGGTGGCCGTCGGGATCGCGGAACTTCACCGCCGTCACCCCGCCGGCGGACGGGGGCAGTGTCACGGGACCGTCGCGTGAGATGGGCACGGCGCCCGCCCCAAGCGCCCGCGCCCAGGCGGCGGCCGCGTCGTCCGTGATGAAGGCGAAATGCTGGAAGCGGGTGTCGTTGCCGCCCACGTCCAGGGGATAGGGTCGCCCGGCCCGCTCGTACCGGTCGAGGTCGATCCACTGGTCGCCCACGCTCACCCGCGTCCGCCAGCCGCCGCCCGTCAGCCCCAGGACTTGAAGCTCGGCCGGTGGGATCGGCCGCGCCTCGCCCACCCGCGCGCCGAACGCCTGCGCGAAGAACCGCGCCAGCCGCGCCGGATCGCCCGTCACCAGCCGAAAGCCGGCGATCGCGCGCACCCCGCTCACAGCCGCCCCGCCCCGCGCACGTTGGTGAACAGCGCCAGCAGCCGCTCGCCGGCGCACAGGAACAGGCGCGAGCGGTGCCGGTCGCCGAAGCAGAGGTTGGACACGGTCGAGCCCACCTCCACCCGGCCGATCAGCGTCCCGTCGGGGTCGAACACATGGACGCCGTCGCCCGCACTCGACCACAGCCGCCCGTCCCGGTCGAGCGCGATCCCGTCGGCCTCGCCCGGCGACACATGGGCAAAGGACTCGCCGCCCGACAGCGCGCCGTCGGCGGCGATCGCGTGACGGCGGATGCACTGGATGGGGTCGGCGGCGAACTGGGCGCCCGTCTCCGTCACCCACAGGCTGCGCTCGTCGTGCGACAGCGCCACGCCGTTGGGGCCGACATAGTCGTCGGCGGCGACGTGCAGCGATCCGTCCGGGTCGATCCGCATCAGCGCCGCCGGCCGCTCCGACGCCTGCTTGCCGCCCTCGTAATCCGTCTGAAGACCGTAGAGCGGGTCGGTGAACCAGATCGTCCCGTCCGAGCGGCAGGCGATGTCGTTGGGCGCGTTCAGCCGCCGGCCGTTCAGGCGGTCGGCGAGCACCGTGGTCGATCCGTCCCACTCCCGCCGGGTGACGGAGCGCCACTCGTGGTGGCAGGTCAGCAGCCGGCCTTGTGCGTCGCGCGCGTGGCCGTTGGCGAAGCCCGCCGGCCGCCAGGCGACCGCCAATCCACCCTCCGCCGTCCAGCGCATCACCCGGTCGTTCGGCAGGTCGCTGACATAGAGGCAGCGGTGGTCGGCGAACCACACCGGCCCCTCCAGCCAGCGGCAGCCCTCGCCCAGCACCTCCAGCGCCGCGTTGGGCAGGACGCAGGCGCGGAAACGCTCGTCCAGGATGGCGACGGGCGCGCTCACCGGATGTGGCAGGGCTTGCGCGAAGGGTCGACGTGCAGCTGCACCGTCATCAGCCGCGCCGGCTCGTCGCCGACCGTGCCCGAGCGGTGGCCCTTCTTGCCGTCGGTCTCGGCGCAGCCCTGATCCTCGCCGAAGGAGAACTCGCCCGGCCCCTGCTCCACCCGCGTGCCGTCCATCGACTCGATGAACCAGCGGCCCGAGAGCACGACGATCCACTGCGGCGCGGGATTCTCGTGCCACTCGCCGATCCAGCCGACCGGCTGGACGGTGAAGACCACGGTGGAGGGATGGCGGCCCTGCTCGTCGTTCCACTGCGGATCGGCGTCGCCGACCTGGTGCTGCTGATACTCGGTCAGCTCGCACTCGCGCTGCCGGCTGACGCCGTCGTCGTCGACGTACAGGTGCCAATAGCGTGTGACGGGCTTGGGTCCGGGGTCGCTCATGGAAGGCTCCTGAGGCTGGAGGCGAGGGGATCGTGGAGGAAGGGCTGGAGGCCGGACCCGTCGACGCCGGTCACGATGAGGAGGAAGCCGCCGGCGAGCGACAGGTTCTTCAGGAAGTCCCAGGCCAAGGTGCGGCCCTGGCCCGTGGGATCGCGCAGCCAGGCCGGGTGCGCCCAGAAGCGCTTGAACAGGACGGCGGTCGCCACGCAGTAGCCGGCGAGCACCAGCGCGCCGATCCGGTCGCCCACGCCGGTCAGGATGGTGAGCGATCCCAGCACCTCCACCGCCAGTCCCGCCCCGATCGCCGCGACGGCCAGCCAGCGCGGGCGGCAGACCTCCCGCGCCTGGGCGACCGCGCTCTGGAAATCCACCACCTTGTCCAGCGCGCTGAACGGCAGGAACAGGAGCACGAGCAACGCGCGGGGCAGGAGGGCGGCCCAGCTCACAGCCGCTCCGCGATCCGGTCGGCCACGCGCAGCGCGTTGGCGATGATGGTCAGCGTCGGGTTGACCGCGCCGATCGACGGAAAGAACGAGGCGTCGGCGAGGTAGAGATTGTCGAGCTCGTGCGCGCGGCAGTCGAGGTCCAGCACGCTCGTCGCCGGATCGGTCCCGAACACGGCCGTGCCCGCCTGGTGGCTGGTGCCGCTCTCCGGAATGTCGTGCGACAGATAGACACCCCGATGGACGAACTTGGCCGCCAGCCCGGCGCGGTCGAGCGCGCGGCGCAACCGCTCCTCCAGTTGGGAGAGCGCGGCCGTGCTGGTGGGCTTGAGGTCGAGCCGCACCTGGTCGCCGACATAATGCACGCGGTTCTCGGCGATCGGCAGGTCTTCGGCCTGGAGCCAGAAGTCGAGCGAGTGTTCGGCGACCTCCGCGAAAGGCCAGTTCGGCAGCCACTGCGCCCAACCGGGCAGCCCCTGCGATTTCAGCTGGGCGGGATAGGTGCGCGCCATCAGCTGGATCAGCCCCATCGGCCAGGGCCACTCCTCGTCACCCCAGTAATAGTCGCTGAGCGCCATCGTCTTCTGGAACACGCTGGTGTTGCGCTGCGGCATCAGCGCGGCGACGACCGACATCTCGTGCCGCATGTAACGCCGCCCCACCAGGCCGGAGCGGTTGGCCAGGCCGTCCGGATGCCGGTCGCTGGCGGAGCGAAGCAGCAGGAGCGCGGAGGAAAGCGCGCCGCACGCCACCACCACGATCTCGGCCGTGTGCCGCTCCTCCACCCCGTTGCGGCGCGCCACGACCGCCGCCACCCGCCGGCCCGATCCGTCCGTCTCGATCCGCTCGGCGGTGGTGTGGGTGAGCAGGCGGGCATTGGGGTGGGCCGCCAGCATCGGGTCGATCGAGATCACCTGCGCGTCCGCCTTGCCGTTCACCGGGCAGGGGAAGCCGTCGAACTTGTCGCACTTGATGCACGCACTGGTCGGCGTCGGTTCGCCGGCGTGCTCGTCCAGCAGGATGCCGAGCGGCAGGTGGAAGGGGTTGAGCCCCTGCGCGCGCAGCCGCCCGTTCAGCGCGTCGATCTGGGTGGCGTGAGCGACCGGCGGGCGGGTGTAGGGCGCGTCCGCCGGCGGCTCCGTCGGGTCCTCGCCGCGTTCCCCATGCACCTGGTAGAGCGCCTCGGCCTGATCATAATAGGGCGCGAAGGCGGCGTAGGGCAGCGGCCAGGCGGGCGAGGTGCCGGCCCGGTGCGCCACCTCCTCGAAGTCGCGCTCCCGCAGGCGGAACAGGGCCGCGCCATAGACCTTGGAGTTGCCGCCGACATAGCGGTGCAGGCCGGGCGTGAACGCGGTTCCGTCGGTCGCCCGCCACTGTTCGTCGACCTGGTAGCGCCCGTCGCCGAACACCGCCTGCGGGTCCCAGTTCGCCTGCTCGCGCGGCAAATAGCCGCCGCGCTCCATCACCGTCACCCGTTTGCCCGTCGCCGCCAGCCGCTGGGCGAGCGCCGCCCCGCCAGGCCCGCTGCCGATGACGAGGACATCGTGGTGGCGGTCCGTATTAGCGCTCACATCATCCTCCCTCGCAGATTGAACAGGATGACGAGCGTGCCGCCGACCATCAAGGCGATGATGAGGGTGGAGAACAGGATCAGCTGCAGGTCCTGTCGGGTCGAGGTTCCCAGGCGGATGTGAAGGAACCAGCGGAAGTGCACGACCATCTGGACCAGGCCCAGCCCGAAGACCAGCGCCAGCGTGGTGCCCGCGTCCGGCACCCGCCACTCGACGAGCGCGAAGGCGGCGGCGGTCAGCGCGACCGCCAGCGCGTAGCCGGTCAGGTAGCCGCGAAGCTCGTGCGCGTGGCTCGGTTCCGTGGCGTGCGCGCCGCTCAACGGATCAACCCCTGGAGATAGACGACGGACACGATGGCGATCCACACGATGTCGAGAAAATGCCAGAACAGTCCAAGTCGCAGCAGGTTCACCTTCACCCGCTTGTCCAAACCGAACACCCGCAGCTGCACGGCCATCACCGCGATCCAGGCGAGGCCGGCCAGCACGTGCAGCCCGTGCAGGGGCACCAGCGCCCAAAAGGCGGACAGATAGCCGCTGCGCCACGGCACCGCGCCGTGGGCGACCATGGTGGCGAGGTCGCGCGCCTCCAGCAGCAGGAACGCGACGCCCAGCGCCGCCGTGACGCCCAGCCAGCCGGCGAGCGCCCGCACCCGCTCGTGCTTGGTGGCTAAGGAGGCGAGGCCGAAGGTCAGGCTGCTGGTGAGCAGGATCAGCGTCTCGGCGAAGGCGGGGCCGATCCTGTACTCGCTGGCGGGTGTCGGTCCGCCGGCGGTGCCGACCAGCATGACGCCGTAGGTGGCGAACAGCAGCGCGAAGATCACCGCGTCGCTCATCAGGAAGACCCAGAAGCCGAACACGTCGTCCTCCGCCTCCTCGTGCGCGTCGCGGTCGGTGCCGCCCAGATTCAGGCCGGGATGGCGAGTGTCGGCCATCATTCGGCCGCTCCGGCGACCGCCACCCGCGGCAGCCCGTCATTGGCAGGCTCGTCCTCGCGTTCGCGCGGCACCGGATTCGCCGCCTCGATCGAGCGCAGCCAGCGGTCCTGCGTGGCGCGCACTTCGTCGGCCGGAACGGTGCGATCGACGTCGCGCGCGAAGCTGCGGACGATCACCGCGGCCAGCACCACCAGCAGGCCGGCCGCGGCCAGCCACCAGAGGTGCCAGGTCAGGCCAAAGGCCGCCGCCGCGCCCGCGACCCCGATGGCGGGCCCGACCCCGGTGTTCCTCGGCAGGTCGATGTCGTCGTAGTGGTCGGGCGGGCGGTATGGGTCGCCCTTTCGCTTGAGGTCGTGCCACACGTCGCGGCGGTGGACCTGGGGGATCACCGCGAAATTGTATTCCGGCGGCGGGGCCGACACGGACCATTCCAGCGAGCGCCCGTCCCACGGATCGCCCGCCGCCACGCTCAGCGCCGCGCGGTCGCGCACCGATACCCACAGCTGCACGAACAGGGAGGCGAGTGCGGCCAGCAGCACGAACGCGCCCGCGCCCGCGACGTACAGCCAGGGGCGGAAGGAGGGCTCGTAGATCTCGGCGGTCCGCCGCGCCATGCCGGACAGGCCCAGCGCGTAGAGCGGCATGAACGCCAGCCAGAAGCCCGCCACCCAGCAGCCGCACGCGACGCGGCCCCAGCGCTCGTCCAGGCGGAAGCCGAACGCCTTGGGGAACCAGAAGGTCGTGCCCGCCAGCATCCCGTAGAGCAGCCCCGGGATCAGCATGTTGTGGAAATGCGCCACCAGGAACAGCGTGTTGTGGACGACATAGTCGAGCGGCGGCGTCGCCAGCACGATCCCCGACACCCCGCCGATGACGAAGGTCACCATGAAGGCCAGCGCGTAGAGCATCGGCACGGTGGGGCGCACCTGTCCCCGGAACATGGTCCAGATCCAGTTGTAGATCTTCACGCCCGTGGGGATGCCGATCAGCATGGTGGCGATGCCGAACACCGCGTTGACGTCCGCGCTCTGCCCCATGGTGAAGAAGTGGTGCAGCCAGACGGTGAAGGACAGGACGGCGATCGCCATGGTCGCCAGCACCAGCGAGACGTATCCGTACAGCTCCTTCGACGAGAAGGTCGACACCACCTCCGAATAGACTCCAAAGGCCGGCAGGATCAGGATGTAGACCTCCGGATGGCCGAACAGCCAGAACAGGTTGGCGTAGTTCATCATGTTGCCGCCCAGCTCGTTCGTGAAGAAGTGGAAGCCCAGATAGCGGTCGAGTGCCAGCAGCGCGGTGGCGACGGTCAAGGGCGGCATGGCGAAGATCATCAGGATGCTGGTGCACAGACTGGTCCAGCAGAACATCGGCAGGCGCATCCACGCCATGCCCGGCGCGCGCTTCTTGTAGATGGTGCACGCGATGTTGAGGCCGGTGAGCGTGGTCGCGATCGATCCGAGCGACACCGCCCAGATCCAATAGTCGACGCCCTCGCCGGGCGAGAAGGCCAGTTCCGTGTAGGGCGGGTAGCCGCTCCAGCCGCCGGTCGAGAAGCGGCCGACGACCAGCGACACCATCATGATCCCCGCCGCCCCGCCGGTCAGCCACAGGCTGATGGAGTTCAAGAGAGGAAAGGACACGTCGCGCGCGCCGATCTGCAGCGGCACGGCGTAGTTCATCAGGCCGGTGAGGAACGGCATCGCCATGAAGAAGATCATGATGGAGCCGTGGGTGGTGAACAATTGCGCGAAATGCTCGGAGTCCACCACGCCGGGCGCGTTGATCGCGGTCGCCTGCTGGACGCGCATCAGCACCGCCTCGATCACCGCGCGGCTGAGCATCACGAAGGCCAGCACCACATACATGATGCCGATGCGCTTGTGGTCGAGGCTGGTGAGCCAGTCGCGCCACAGCGGCCGCCACCAGCCCTTCCAGGTCAAGAGCGCCACGACGGCGACCGCGCCCAGCACCACCATCGCCGCCGCGCCCGCTCCGATCACCTCGCTCAAGGCCGGATCGCGCCAGGCGCGCACGAAGGCGAAGGCGGTCGGGTCGATGCGTCCGATGAGCCACGACCCTCCGGTCACTTCATCATGCCCTGCGCGCCGGTGTCGAAGCGGGCGAGCACCTGGTCGAACACACCCGGCGGCACCTGCCCGAAGGTGAGCGGGTGCCGGGCGACGGACGGGCGGAACAGCGCGTCCACGACCCGGCGGTCGAGCGTCCCGCCACCGGCCCGCGCGCGCGCGACCCACGCGGCGAAGTCGTCCGCTGGCAGCGCGGTCACCGCGAACTTGCCCAGCGGAAAGCCCCGGCCGCTATATTGCGTGTTCTCGCCCCGGAACGTGCCGGCCCGGTCGGCGGCCAGGTTCAGCTCGGTCGTCATGCCGGGCATGGCGTAGATCTGGCCCGCCAGGCGCGGGATCAGGAAGGACTGCATGACGGTGCCGCTCGTCAGGCGGAGATGGACCGGGCGGCCCACGGGCAGCGCCAGCTGGTTGACCGTCGCCACGCCCTCCTCCGGATAGACGAACAGCCATTTCCAGTCGAAGCCGATCGCCTGCACCTCCAGCGGCGGAACGGCCGATGGCAACGGCTTGTACGGGTCCATCGCGTGGGTGCGGTCCCACAGCAGCACGCTCAGCCCGATCACGATCAGCGTCGGCGGGATCCAGACCAGCCCCTCCAGCGACCAGGAAAAGCCCCAGTCCGGCTTATAGCCGTGACCCTTGTTGCCGATGCGGTAGTACCAGGCGACGAGCGGGACGAGGATGAAGACCGGCAGCAGCACCAGCACCATGATCCCCAGCACGATCAGCAGATAGTCGCGCTGACCGGCCGCCACCGGCCCGGCGGCGGCGAACACCCCGTGGCCCAGCGCGGCGCAGCCCGCCAGCGGGCCGAACGCCGCGACGGCGAGCAGCGACCGCGCCCTCATGTCCGGCGCACCGTCGCGCGCCACAGCTGGCGGTCGTTGCGCGAGAGATAGAGCCAGATCGTGTCACCGCGCGTCATCAGCGAGGCGGCGAAGTTGATGGCGCGCCCGCGATCCGCGTCGTTCGGCGGCGCGATCAGCGGCTGGTCGCAGCGTTCGACCGCACGGGTCAGGTCGGGCGTCAGGAGCGCCCAGCCGATCCCCCAATCGGCGTCCCGGTCCGCGCCGTTGTAGAACAGCACCGGGCGCTCGGGGTCGCGCAGCAGCGGTCCGGGAGAGAGGTGCCAACTGTCCCAGTGACCGGGCCGGGGACCAAGGGGATCTCCGTCCTCCTCCCACGGGCCGGCGGGGCCGGCGCCGATGGCGAGCCCGATCAGCGAGTGTTCGTCGCGCGAATATTCGTGCAGCAACCGCCAACGGCCATCGGCGCGCAGCAGGGTCGCCTCCTTCGTGTTGCGCTCGCTCTTGGACGAGGACAGCGCCACGCCGCGCTTCGCCAGAGAACGCGCGTCGGGTCCGGTGGCGTAACAGAGCCGCCCGGCACCGTCGCCGTCCACGCCGGTGTAATAGACGACCAGCCCATCCTCCACCGGGACCACCGTCGGGTCTTCGCACCCGCGCGAGTCCGGACCGTCGCCGGGCACCAGGGCGGGCGCGGGGTCCATGCGGAAGCGCAGTCCGTCTTCGGCCGAGCGCCCGTACCACAGCCGGCCGCTCTCCCGACCGTCCGATGGGTCCGGAGGGACTGCGCGCACCAGCACCTCCATCCCCGCGCCGCCCGGTCGCGGCCAGACGAACGGGCTCATCAGATCGCGGTCCAGCAACTCATCCGGTCCGTCGAGCACGACGGGGTCAAGCCGCTCCACGCTGAAGTTCACGGTCCCCTCAGCCCCCGTGAGCAGGCATCGGCGACGACCCGCCTTCGATTATCCTGCTCGAGCCGGCCAGTGGCCCGCTCGCCGGATCGCTGCTCGCGGTGAAAGATCGCGCCACCCCGCAGGGCCGGGGTCGGCGCGCAGTCCGCGCCGATCCCGGCCCTGCGGGCGGTGGAGGGCGCGACCCGGCCCGAAAAATCTTTGTCGATCATGCAGATCAGCCCGTGTCTCTCATGACAGAACCCGCAGGCTCCTTAGGCGATCGACCACGGACCTGCCTAGACGTGCCCATGCGAGGCCGTGAAGATTCGAACAGGGGCGCGCGGGGCCTGGTTTGTTTCTAAGGACCCGGGGTCCGGGAGGCTTCGCCCCCCTCACCCCAGCCCCAGCGCCGCCTTGTAGGTGTCCAACAGCGCTTCCATCTCCTGCCGGTCGGCGTGCTCCATCTTCCGCAGGCGCACGATCTGTCGCATGATCTTGCTGTCGTACCCGCGCGCCTTGGCCTCCGAATAAACGTCGCGGATGTCGTCGGCGACCGCCTTCTTGTCTTCTTCCAGGCGCTCCACGCGCTCGATCAGCAGGCGCAGTTCGTCGGCGGCCACGGGTCCGTCGCTCATCAGATTCTCCAGTGATGTGAAGCGGCGTGCCTAGGGCAAGCCGCGCCGCACCTCAACGGGCGTTTCGGGCCACGCTCTCGTCCATGCGGGCCAGCTGCTCGGGCGTGGCGGGTTGCTGGTGCTTCGCCTTCCAGTCGCGGTAGGGCTCGCCATAGACCAGTTCGCGCGCGCGGTCCCTGGACAGCGCCGGGTCGGCCTCGGCCACCCAGTCGGACAGGCAGTTGCGGCAGAACCCCGCCAGTCCCATCAGGTCGACATTCTGCGCGTCGGTGCGGTGCGCCAGATGGTCGACCAGCGTGCGGAAGGCGTGGGCCGCCTGCGCGTCGGTCAGGTCCGGATGGGCCATCTCAACGCTTGCCGTGCGGGATCACCGGCAGTTCGATGTAACTCGCCTGTCCGGAGTCGTGGTGCACCGCGTTGTTCGCCACCCGGTACTCCGTCGTCGTCTCGTTATTGGCGCCCGTGTTCAGGTTGCGGGTGAATTTCGGGAAGTTGGACGACGTCACCTCCACCCGGATGCGGTGGCCGGGCAGGAAGGTGTTGCTGGTCGTCATGGCCGAGGGTTTGAGCGTATAGACCTGGCCCGGCGTCATCAGGCTCGGGGCCTCGAAGCCGTCGCGGTAGCGCGCGCGCAGGATGGTGTCGCCCAGGATGTAGGCGGTGCCGTCGGGCGCCACGTCCACCAGCTTGACCGCATAGTCGGTGTCCGGCGCGTCCGAGGACACGGCCAGCACCGCGCGCACGAACCCCGTCACGTCCATCGGTTCGGTCATGGGGTCGGAGGTATAGACCAGCACGTCGTCCCTCGCCTCGATCTCCCGCTGGTCGAACGCGCCGGCGGTCACCAGCCCGCCGTTGCAGCAGTCGCCGCCGCCGATCGTCTGCACCGGGTTCATCGGGTCGTAGCGATAGCGGTCCGCCGCTTCGCCCGCTGGCGGGGCCTGGGAGGTGAGCATGCCGCCGCCATACAGGCTGTTCGCGTCGCCCGCCGAGCGCAGGTACATCCGCACCGTCTTCGCGTCGCGGGGCGGCCATTGTTCCGCCGACCGCCATTCGTTCGCGCCCATGTTGTAATAGCGGACCGGCGCGGTGGAGTTGGGGAAGGCCTTCGCGTCGCCCTTCAGCCAGCGGTCGAAAAAGCCGTAGATCTGGCCGTCCGTGTCGAAGGACGGATCGCCCATCTCCCGGTCGCCGGACGTGAAGCCCGGGGCCAGCCTGGCGAACTGGCAGTGATTGTTGGGTCCGACCACGGCGAACTGGTTGGCGCTCGCTTCCCGGTCCGACTTTACCGCCCGCGCGTGGTTGTAGAGCGCCATGTTCGGCCCGATCGACACGTCGTACCAGCTGTTGAACCACAGCGCCGGCACGCCCCAGCCCATCGAATCGTCGTAGAGGCCACCCTGCTTCCAACCCGGATCGGCGGGCGTGCGGGTGACGAACTCCTCGAACGTCGCGCGCGGTTCGCCCAGGTCGCTCAAGGTCTCGCTGACCGGCAGGTGCTGAATCTGCTTCACCCAGTCCACGTCCGGCTTGGTGGCGTCCAGGTCGTTGTAGCGCGCGACCCGGGCGCGCGTCGGGCCGTCCAGCGCCTGGGGCAGCTGCGCGCGCTGGGGATTGTCGACGCCGTACAGCCACACGGTGAACAAGGTGCGCTGCACCCCGCCGGTGTAGAGGTTGCCCTGTTCCCAGAACTCGCCGACCTTGCCGATGCCGGCCCCCGACGCCATCGGCACCATGGCCGCGTGGGCGGGGTGGTTCTGGGCGGCGAGCTGCAATTGCCACTCGGCCGACGAGGAACAGCCCAGCGTGCCGACCTTGCCGTTCGACCAGGGCTGCTCGGCGATCCAGGTCAAGGCGTCGTAGCCGTCGGTCGCGGGTTTCCCCAGGATCTCGAACGTGCCTTCGGAATAATAGCGCCCGCGCTCGTTCTCGACGACGAGCGCGTATCCGTGCTTGGCCGCTTCCAGCGCGCGGCGGCTGGTGGCGGCCCGATAGGATAGCTCGTTATAGGGCGTGCGCCAGAAGATGGTGGGCAGCGGGCCCTTGGCCCCCTTCGGCCGATAGACGTTGGTGGCCAGGCGCACACCGTCGCGCATCGGGACCATCACGATCATCTCCGCGTCGACCCGCTTGTCGAGCTCGGCCGCCACCGCGGTGTCCGACCATTTGGAATAGTCCTGCGCGGGCGCGGCGGTGGCGGTGGCGAAGCTCGCCAGGGCGAGCGTGGCGACGAGACGGTTCATAAGCGCGATCCCCTGTTTGCGCGCGACTGTGCCGCACGCGGACGGCCCGCGCCAGCCCCAACGTGGCGAACCGCGCGTGCGGGGCAGAGGAACGCTTGCCTCAGGTTAGCGACTCGCTAAGGACCGCCAGCGGGATGAGCCGCGACGGGGACCGCCACCGATGACGACCGTCTTTCCACCGCGCGGCCGAAAGGTGCGCGTGCTGGCTACGCTGGGGCCGGCCAGCCACTCCGCCGCCACCATCCGGGGCCTGCACGAAGCCGGCGCGGACGCGTTCCGCATCAACATGAGCCACGGCGAACACGCCACCCACGCCGAAACCGTGCGCCGCATCCGCGCGCTGGAGGCCGAGGTCGGCCGGCCGATGACGATCCTGGTCGACCTGCAGGGGCCAAAGCTGCGGGTGGGGCAGTTCGCGGGCGGCGCGGTGATCCTGGTGGCGGGCGAGCGCTTCGTGCTGGACCGCGACCCGGCGCCCGGGGATGCGGGGCGCGTCTGCCTGCCCCATCCCGAAATCCACGCCGCCGCCCGGCCCGGCCAGCGGCTGCTCTTGGACGACGGCAAGCTGGTGCTGTCCGTGGTGTCGGCCGATGGCGACCGGATCGTGACGGACGTGGTGGTCGGCGGCACGCTGTCCGACCGCAAGGGCCTGAACGTGCCCGACGCGGTGCTGGACCTGTCGCCCCTCTCTCCCAAGGACCGGCGCGACCTGGACTGGGCGCTGGACAACGGCGCGGACTGGATCGCGCTGTCCTTCGTCCAGCGGCCCGACGACGTGGCGGAGGCGCGCAAGCTGATCGCCGGGCGCGCGGCGCTGCTCTCCAAGATCGAGAAACCGGCCGCGCTCGACCGGCTGCCGCAGATCGTGGAGCTGTCGGACGCGGTGATGGTCGCGCGCGGCGACCTGGGCGTGGAACTGCCGCCGCAGGATGTGCCGCCGGCGCAGAAGCGCATTGTCGAACAGGCGCGCCGGCTGGGCAAGCCGGTGGTGGTCGCCACCCAGATGCTCGAATCCATGATCGCGTCGCCCACGCCCACGCGCGCCGAGGTGTCGGACGTGGCGACCGCGATCTATGACGGGGCCGACGCGGTGATGCTGTCGGCCGAGTCCGCGGCCGGCGGTTTTCCCACCGAATCGGTCACGATGATGAACGCGATCGCGCGCGCGACGGAGGGCGATCCGGCCTATGCCGCGCGCGTCCACTTCACCGTGACGCCGCCCGAACCGACCACGGCGGACGCGCTGGCGGAGGCGGCGACGCGGATCGTGGGCACGGTGGGCGCGACGGTGATCGTGTGCTTCACGCTCTCCGGCTCCACCGCGCGGCGGATCGCGCGCGAACGGCCGGCCGTGCCGGTGCTGGTGCTGACGCCCAAGCGGTCGACCGCGCGCCGGCTGGGCCTGCTGTGGGGCGCGCACGCGGTGCAGACTCGCGATGTGGGGTCGTTCGAGGAGATGGTGGCGAAGGCGAAACGCATGGTGCTGCGCCACGGCATGGCGGCGGCCGGCGACCGGCTGGTGCTGGTGGCGGGCGTCCCCTTCGGCGTGCCGGGATCCACCAACGTGATCCACATCGTGCGCCTGACCGGCGACGAACTGGCGGAGTATGCGAAGGAGTAGGCCTTCTCCCCTCCCTCGCAGGGAGGACCTGGGGATGGGAGTGAGCGCCAGCGAGTCCCGGCGGTGCCGCCGACACCGCAGGCGAGGCTTCGCCTCGCACCCACCCCTCTGTCCCCTCCCTTGCAGGGAGGGGAGGACAAGAGTCAGCCCTGGCGCGCCTTGAAGCGGCGGTTCGTCTTGTTGATGACGTAGGTGCGGCCGCGGCGGCGGATCACGCGGTTGTCGCGGTGCCGGTCCTTGAGGCTCTTCAGCGAATTGCGGATCTTCATGGGGTGCGCCTGGACTTGGAGTGGGTGGGCGGCCGTCCGCCCCGCGAAAGTCGGTGCCCTATGGGCGAGGCGGCCAAGCGTCAAGCGCTTGCCGATAGTAGTGACTTTCTCTACTTTGCCGTGATGGACAAGACGATTACCGCCACCGAGGCCAACCGCAGCTTTTCCCGCATCCTGCGGGAGGTGGAGGCGGGCGACAGTTTCACCGTGACTTCGCACGGTCGCACGGTCGCGCGCATCACGGCCCCGCCCAAGCCTGGCAGCAAGGAGGCGGTCGCCGAGTTCCTCAGCTGGGCGCGCAAACAGCCCATTCGTGTCGTCGAACCTTGGACCCGGGACGAGCTTTACGAACGGTGAAGGTTGCGCTCGACACGAATGTGCTGGCCTATTCCGCCGGGATCGTCGCCGCACCCGGTGATCCACCGAAGGTCGAGGCAAGTCGGACGCTGATCGCAAAGCTGATGCCCGCGGTGGAGTTGGTGGTGCCTGTTCAGGTGTTGGGGGAGTTGTTCCACCTCGTGCGTCGACGCACCGGCGATCTGCGCTTCGCCCGTGAGTCGGTGACGCAGGTGGCCGAACGGTTCGAGACCGTCGCCTCCACCCAGGATCGAGTGCTCACCGCGATCGACCTCGCCACCGACCACACTCTCCAATTCTGGGACGCTCTTATCTTGAGTGCCGCCGCCGATGCCGGCTGCGTCCTGCTGCTGTCCGAGGACATGCAGGACGGCTTCACGGTGCGCGGCCTCACGATCGCGAACCCCTTTGCCGCCACCTCGCACCCCAAGCTGGCGGCGCTGCTCTCCGCCTAGGCCCGCCGCTCCGCCAGCGAGCGCTCCCAGGCCAGCGCGTCCGCCACGATGCCGTCGAGGCCGTCGTGGCGAGGCCGCCAGCCGAAGCGGTCGCGGATCGCGTCGTTCGCCGCCACCAGCTCGGCCGGATCGCCCGCGCGGCGCGGTTCCAGCCGGCGGTCGAGCGTCACGCCCGCCACCCGGTCGACCGCGTCCAGCACTTCGAGCACGCTGGACCCATGGCCATAGCCGCAATTGAGCGTGTGGCTCTCGTCGGGCTGGGCGATCAGCGCGTCGAGCGCCAGCACGTGCGCGGCGGCGAGGTCGCTGACGTGGATGTAGTCGCGCACCCCCGTCCCATCGGCGGTGTCGAAGTCCGTGCCGAACACGGCGACGCCCTGGCGCTGCCCCAGCGCGGCCTCCACCGCCACCTTGATCAGGTGGGTGGCGCCCGCGGTCGACTGGCCCGACCGCCCGGCTGGGTCCGCGCCGGCCACGTTGAAATATCTGAGCGCGCAATAATTGAAGTCGTGCGCCGCCGCCGTGTCGGCCAGCATCCACTCCGTCATCAGCTTGGACCGGCCATAGGGGTTGATGGGGACCGTCGCGTCGCCCTCCACCACTGGGGAGTGCGGCGGCGTGCCGTAGGTCGCTGCGGTGGACGAGAACACCATGTGGCGCACGCCGGCGGCCACCAGCGCCGCGATCAGCGTGCGCGAGGCGGCCGTGTTGTTGCCGTAGTATTTCATCGGGTCGGCCACGCTTTCGGGCACCACGATCGAGCCCGCGAAATGCATCGCCGCGCCGACATCGTGCTCGGCCAGCGCCCGATCCAGCGTGGCGCGGTCGCCGACCTCTCCCTCCACGAACGCCACGCCGTCCGGTACCGCCCAGCGAAAGCCGGTGGTCAGGTTGTCCAGCACGACCACGGGCCAGCCCGCGTCGGTGAGCGCCAGGACCGCGTGGCTGCCGATATAGCCGGCGCCGCCGGTGACGAGGACGGTGGGCTTTGTCATGCGCTTTCGCTTAGCGGCTTGGGGTGAACAGTCCATTGCCGCCGGCGGGCGGCCCGGGTCGGGGTGACGCCGCCCCTGCCCTCCCCTACATCCGGCCCATGACCATCCGCATCTCCTCCGCCTTCGACGGCGGCTCCATCCGCGTCGTCGCCATCGAAGGCGACACCGCCACGCTCGAAATCCCGACGGACGCGCACAGCGACTTCGCCCAGTGGTTTTATTTCCGCGTCACCGGCCCGGCCGGCGCGGACGTCACATGCACGCTGCGGGGGCTGGACAAGACCGCCTATCCGCAGGGCTGGCCCGGCTACAAGGCGCGGGTGAGCGAGGATCGGCTGGACTGGACCCAGGCGGAGACGGACTATGCCGACGGCCGGATGACCATCCGCCACACACTGGAGACCGGGTCCGCCTGGTTCGCCTATCACGCGCCCTACACGACGGAGATGCACGACGATCTGGTCGCCTGGGCGGCGACGGCCGGCGCGCGGCACGACGTGCTGGGCTGGTCGTTGCAGGACCGCGCGATCGACCGGCTGCGGATCGGGGAGGGGGTCAAGCAGGTGTGGCTCTATGGCCGCCAGCACCCGGGCGAACCGATGGCGGAATGGTGGATGGAGGGCGCGCTGGAACGCCTGCTCGACCCAGAGGACGCGGTCGCCCGCGTGCTGGCGCGCGAGGCGACGATCCACCTGGTCCCCAACATGTGCCCGGACGGCACCGCCATGGGCCACCTGCGGGTGAACGCGGTCGGCGCGAACCTGAACCGCGAGTGGGTCGATCCGACCTGGGAGCGCGCGCCGGAAGTCCGCTGCGTGCTGGACGCGATGGACGAGAGCGGCGTCGACCTGGCGATGGACGTGCACGGGGACGAGGCGATCCCCCACGCCTTCTTCGCGGGCTTCGAGGGAATCGAGGATCACCGGGCCGACCGCCAGGCGCTCTACGACCGCTTCAAGGAGACGCTGGCCCAGCGCACCCCCGACTTCCAGACCGCGCGCGGCTATCCGCTGACGGCGCCCCGCGCCGGCAACCTGACCATGTCCACCAACCAGCTGGCGCAACGCTTCGGCGCGGTGGCGATCACGTTGGAAATGCCGTTCAAGGACAACGACGACTGCCCCGACCCGGAGCGGGGGTGGTCGCCGGCGCGGTCGAAGCAACTGGCGCGCGACTGCCTAGCGGTGCTGGCGGAGATGGTGGGGGAGATTTAGCCGCCGTCCCTGTCATCCCCGCGAACGCGGGGATCCAGAACGGCCGACCCACCATGCGCCAACCCTGCGTCTACCTGCTCGCCAGCCGTCGCAACGGCACCCTCTACTGCGGCGCTACATCGGATTTGCCGAAGCGGATGTACCAGCATCGCCACGACCTTTTGCCGGGCTTCTCCTCGGAGAACTCTGTCAAGCGGCTGGTCTGGTTCGAACGGCATGAGACGATGAGAGAGGCGATCACGCGCGAAAAGCGGATCAAGAAGTGGCTTCGCAGGTGGAAGCTGGAGCTGATCGAGCGGGATAATCCCGCGTGGGACGATCTGGCGGTGTCCGTTTTGGGACTCGATCCGCTGCCGGATACAGAATCTGGATTCCCGCGTTCGCGGGAATGACAGACTTTCTCTCAGGATGTCATCCCCGCGCACGCGGGGATCCAGCGGCTCCGTAGTCTCCGCCTTGCCGACATTCCACCCGGTGCGCTAGCCACCACCCAACAACCGAAAGACCCACCCCCATGCCCACCGTCGTCCTGCTGCGCCACGGCCAGTCCCAGTGGAACCTGGAGAACCGTTTCACCGGCTGGTGGGACGTGAACCTGACCGCGAAGGGCGAGGCGGAGGCGACGGCGGCGGGGGAACTGTTGCAAGCGAAGGGCTACGACTTCGACCTCACCTTCACCTCCTTCCAGACGCGCGCGATCAAGACCTTGCACCTGGCGCTCGAGGCCATGGGCCGGTTGTGGCTGCCGGAGGTGAAGGACTGGCGGCTGAACGAGCGGCATTATGGCGGGCTGACCGGCCTCGACAAGGCGGAGACGGCGGCTAGGCACGGCGACGAACAGGTCCACATCTGGCGACGCTCGTTCGACACCCCGCCGCCGGAGCTTGAGGCCGGCCAGGACTACGACCCGGCGGTCGACCACCGCTATGGCGGCATCGACGTGCCGCGCACGGAGAGCCTAAAGGACACGATCGCGCGCGTGCTGCCTTATTGGGAGAGCGCGATCGTGCCGGAAATCCGCGCGGGCAAGCGGGTGCTGATCTCCGCCCACGGCAATTCGCTGCGCGCTCTGGTCAAGCACCTGTCGGGGATCAGCGACGAGGACATTCCATCGCTCGAAATCCCGACCGGCCAGCCCATGGTGTACGAGATGGACGACGCGCTGAACGCCACCGACCGCTTCTATCTCAAGGACCGGTGACGCGCGCGCGCAGGGAGGCCGAGTGGCTGCGGCTGACGCGCGACGTGATGCCAGGGCTGGCGGCGGAGCGCGGCTGGCCGGTGCGCCTTGACCATTGTTTCCAGCGCATCCTGCTCGACGCCGAACTGGGCACCCCCTGGACGGCGGCGCTGGTCGGCCGGCCGGCCTATAAGAGCGTGGACGACGCGACCCTGGACCGGCTGATCGCGCGGGCGGAGGCGGTCGTGGCGGGCGAGGCGGACCTCCACGCGCTGAACCGGGCGTCGCTAAAGGGGCGGGGCAGGCTGCGGGACTGATGTCCCCCGGCGTCAGCCCCGCCGCCGCCGCACGGGCGCGTGGAAGTCCGGGTCCTTGGCCGCCACCCAGGCGACAAAGCGTCCGACCTCCTCGTCGGCGCGCAGCGCGGCTGGATCGTCGCCCAGCCGCTCCAGCTCCGCGTTGGTGAAGCGCGCGTGCAGCGTGCGGTGGCAGATCGGGTGGACCGGGGCGGTCGCCCGACCGCCGCGCGACTTGGGCACGGGATGGTGGCGCTCGACCCGCCCGCCCAGCGGCCGCTCGCACAGCCAGCAGCGGTCCGGCTCCGCCAGCGTCCGCTCGTCCATCGCTCTGATCGCGCGCGCCGCCCGTCCCATGGCCCTTATCTGGGGGCGTGCAGCACCAGCGCCAGACCCTCGACCGGCCCATCCGGCACGCCCACGCGCCGCACCGCATCGGCCCGCGCGCGCGCCAGCAAGGCGGGCGGGCAGCCGGCGGGGTGCCACACCGCGTCCGCCTCTCCCATCAGCCGCGCCGTGCGGATGGTCAGGTCGTCGGGATCGTAGCTCGCCAGGGCCACGTCGACCCGGCCGGTGACCGACGGCGCGACGTCGCCCGCCAGCCACCCCGCGACCCGTCCGGCCGCGCCGTCGCGGGCGGGGTCGAGCGGACCCCCCTCGGCCAGCGCGGCGTCGATCGCGCGCCGCCGACTGGCCGCGTCCGGCCACCGCGCGCGCATCGCGTCGCGCGCGTGCGACAGGGCGTCGGCCAGTGCGCCGGCGTCGCCCGGCAGCAGCCGCTCGATCCGCTGGCGCACCGCCTTGGCGAGGCCCGCCGACGCGCCGCCGGTCGCCACCGCCACCAACAGCGGCCCGCGCTCGACCACCGCGGGCGTCGTGAAGTCGCAGAGCGCCGGGCGGTCGACGACGTTCACCAGCAGGCCCTGGGCCTTCAGCGCGCGGGCGGCGGCCGTCGCCTCCCCCTCGTCCTCGATCACGACGAAGGCGAGGCGGGTGTCGGCTTCCATCTCCGTGACCACGCGCGCGCCCGCGCGCTCCAGCAGCCGGCGCTTGGCGTCCGCCGCCTCGCCCGCGCCCAGCAGCAGCACCGGCCGGCCGCGCACGTTGGCGAAGACGGGCAGCTGGTTCATCGGGTGCTCACGCCGCTCCGCCCGCCGTCATTCCCGCGAACGTGGGAATCCAGGTTCCGGCCAGCCGCCTGCTCGGCTTCGCCATCGCAAGTGCTGAATGCCCGCCTGCGCGGGGATGACGTGGAGGGATCGTGGGTCACCCCTCTGTCCACCCCCGCTCGCCCCGGGTCAGGTCGGCGGGCATGCCGCGGTCGCGCACGGTGGCCCAGCGGTCGCGCTCGACCATCGCCTCGGCCGGCAGCGGGCGCGAGTTGTAGGTGGACGCCATCGACGCGCCATAGGCCCCCGCCTGCTCGATCACCACCAGGTCGCCGGCGGCGAGCGGGGTCAGCCGCGCCGCCGAGCGGAACAGGTCCCCCGTTTCGCACACCGGCCCGACCACCGCGCCCAGCCATGCCCCGGCGCGCGGCCGGACCGCGCGGACCGCGTGCGTGGCGTCGTACAGCGCGGGGCGCAACAGGTCGTTCATGCCCGCGTCCAGCACCGCGAACTCGCCGTCCGCGCCGCCCTTCACGCGCACCACGCGCGCCAGCAGCACGCCCGCGTCGGCCACCAGGCACCGGCCGGGTTCGAACGCCAAGACAACGTCCCATCCGCGCGTGACCCGCGCCACCAGCGCCGCGTAGTCGTCGAAGGATGGTGGGGCGCGGCCGTCGGCCGCCACGCCCAGCCCGCCGCCCAGATCGACGAAGTCCACCGCCCGGCCCGCCCCGCGCAGCTCCGCCAGCAGCTCGCCCACCCGGGCAAAGGCGCGCGCGAACGGGTCGAGGTCGAGGAGCTGGCTGCCGATGTGGACCGCCAGCCCGTCCAGCCGCAGGCCGGGCAAGGCCGACAATCGGCCGAACACCGCCGCCGCGCCGTCGATCGGCACGCCGAACTTGGTGTCGCCCGACCCGGTCGTGATCTTGGCGTGGCCGCCGCCGCCGACGTCCGGGTTCACCCGCAGCGCCGCCGTCGCCGACCGCCCGGCGGCCCGCGCCAGCTCTGCCAGCAGCCGGCCCTCCTCCTCGCTCTCCAGGTTGATGCGGCCCACGCCCGCGTCCAGCGCGGCGGTCAGCTCGGCCGCGGTCTTGCCCACGCCCGAGAACACGACCGCGTCCGGCGCGATCCCGGCGGCCAGCGCGCGGGCCAGCTCGCCCCCCGACACCACGTCCGCGCCGAAGCCTTCGGCCGCCAGCGTCGCCAGCACCGCGCCGTTGGGATTGGCCTTGACGGCGAAATGGCGGGCGACCCGCCCCAGCGGGGCCACCGCCGCGCCGAACGCGCGCGCCCGGTCCCGCATCGCCGTGCGGGCATAGACGTAGGTCGGGGTGCCCAGCGCGTCGGCGATCGCGGGCAGGGGCACGTCTTCCAGATGCAGCACGCCACCGCGCACAGAGAGCGGCACGGTCAGTCCGGCGGCAGGTCGAAGCGGTCGGGCTGGCGATCCTCCGACCGCTTCAGGATCTCGTCGGTCCGGTCGGGGTCCGCCTGCGGGGCGCGCCGCAGCAGCTCGGCGGCGGTGGACACGGTCGCGGTCGGCTCGAACGGCACCGCCGGCGGCAGAGTGCCGCCGGGCGGCGGCTCCAGCGGGGCTGGACTGCCGCAGCCGGCGAGCGCCAGCAGGAACAGGACGGACGCGGCCCTCACATCCGCCACTCCGCCCGCGCGGCCGCGACCGCCTCGCGCACCCGGACCGGCGCGGTGCCGCCCTGGCTGGTCCGGCTGGCCACGCTGGCGTCGAGCGACAGGGCCGCGCGCGCGCCGTCGCCCAAACGGGGATCGATCGCCAGCAGCTCGTCGTCCTCCAGCCCTTCCAGCGCGCAACCGCGCTCGTCCGCCATTTTGACCGCGCGCCCGGCGATCTCGTGCGCCTGGCGAAAGGGCACGTCGTGGGTGCGGACCAGCCAGTCGGCCAGGTCGGTGGCGGTCGGATGGCCGCGCGCGCAGGCGGCGCGCATCGCGTCGGGGCGAAAGGCGAGCGCCCTCATCGTGCCGTCGCTCGCCGCCAGCATCAGCGCCATCAGGTCGTGCGCCTCGAACACCGGCGGCTTGTCGTCCTGCAGATCCTTGGAATAGGCCATGGGCAGGCCCTTCATCGTGACGATCAGCGCGGTCAGGCCGCCCACCACGCGTCCCGCATGGCCGCGCACCAGTTCGGCGGCGTCGGGATTGCGCTTTTGCGGCATGATCGAACTGCCCGTCGACCAGGCGTCGGGCAGGCGCACGAAGCCGAAAGCGGGCGTCGCCCACAGCACCACCTCCTCCGCCAGCCGCGACAGGTGGAGCGACAGCTGGGTCAGGCACCAGAGGTAGTCGAGCGCGAAGTCGCGGTCGCTGACCGCGTCCATCGCGTTCGCCATCGGCCGGTCGAAGCCCAGCGCGGCCGCCGTCGCCCACCGGTCGATCGGATAAGGCGTGCCGGCCAGCGCGGCCGCGCCCAGCGGCGACTCATTCATCCGCGCGCGCGCGTCGACCAGGCGCGACCGATCGCGGCCCAGCATGGCGACGTAGGCGAGCAGGTGGTGGCCGAGCGTGATCGGCTGGGCCACCTGAAGGTGGGTGAAGCCCGGCATGACGGTGGCCGCGTGCTCGTCCGCCCGGTCGATCAGCGTGGCGGCGAGCGCGGCCACGCCGGCCAGGGTCTCGTCGATTGCGTCGCGGACCCACAGGCGAAAGTCGGTCGCCACCTGGTCGTTCCGCGACCGGGCGGTGTGCAGCCGCCCGGCGTCGGGGCCGATGGCGGCGGCCAGCGCGGTCTCGGCCGTCATGTGGATGTCCTCGAGCGCCGGGTCGACCGGCACGCCCTCGTCCGCCCACCGCGCCGCGATCGCGTCCAGCCCGCCCCGGATGCGCGCCGCCACGTCCGGCTCCACGATGCCCTGATCCGCCAGCATGGCGACGTGCGCGCGGCTGCCGGCCAGGTCGTGGCGCCACAGCCTCTGGTCGAAGGGGATGGAGGCGTTGATCTCCTGCATCACCGCGGCCGGCCCGCCGGCGAAACGGCCGCCCCAGAGCGGGTTGGTGGTCACGGTGCGCCCCCTGCCCGGCCACCCATCGTCCCCGCATAAGCGGAGACACAGGCGCCAGCGCCTTTGTGCGCCCGCAGTTCGCCCGCGGTGAGCATCGCCCCTCGCGCACGCCGGAATCCCCGCTTTCGCGGGGATGACGTAAGGGGGGTGCCCCTCGCCCTCACGGCCGCAGCAGCTCGTTGATGCTGGTCTTGGCGCGCGTGCGCTCGTCCACGCGCTTGACGATCACGGCGCAGTAGAGCGCGGGGCCGTCGGGATGGCCCGCCGTCGGCGCGGCACCGGGCACGACGACCGAATAGGGCGGCACCTCGCCATAGAGCACCTCGCCCGTCGCGCGGTCCAGGATGCGGGTGGACGCGCCGAGATAGACGCCCATCGAGAGCACCGCGCCCTCGCCCACGCGCACGCCTTCGGCCACCTCCGACCGCGCGCCGATGAAGGCGCCGTCGCCGATGATCACCGGCTCCGCCTGCAACGGCTCCAGCACGCCGCCGATGCCCGCCCCGCCGGACAGATGGACGTTGCGGCCGATCTGGGCGCAGGAGCCCACGGTGGCCCAGGTGTCGATCATCGCGCCCTCGCCCACATGCGCGCCGATGTTGACGAAGGACGGCATCAGCACCGCGCCCCTGCCCACGAACGCGCCGCGCCGCACGACCGCGCCGGGCACCACGCGGATGCCCGCATCGGAGAAGCGGTTGTCGCCCCAGCCATCGAACTTGCTCGGCACCTTGTCATAGGCGGGTGCCCCCGCCGCGCCGCCGTCGACCACCGCGTTGTCCCACAGGCGGAAGGACAGCAGCACCGCCTTCTTCGCCCATTCGTTCACCCGCCAGCCGCCGGCGCCGTCGGGCTGCGCCACCCGCAGCGATCCGTCGTCCAGCCGCGCCAGCACGGCGTCGACCGACGTGCGCGCGTCCGCGTCGCCAGCGTGCAGCGTGTCGCGCCGGTCCCACAGCGCCTCGATCGCGCGCTGGTCTTCGCCGCCCGTGTCCTGCCGTTCCATCGTCGCCCTCGTTCGCGTGATCTCCGCGTCCATGGCCTTCGTGCGCGCCCGCGCCAAGTGTCGAGTTCCCTTTGTTCACGATCTGTATAGGCTCGGGGGTCACACCGGGTCCAAATTTGGCCGGCCCGGCCGTGCAAAGGACAATCGCGTTGCCCCAATCCCGATCCGTCATCGCGGGCGTCACCCTGATCGCGGCGACCCTGCCGCTGGCCGCGTGCGGAGGCGGCGGCGGGGGTGGCGTGCAATCCACCCCCACGCCGCCGCGCGTCGCGCCCGCCGCGCCGCCGCCGCCGGCACCCGCGCCACCCTCCGTCACCCGGCCGATGGACTATAACCGGGCGGAATATTCGGTGTCGAACGGCCCCGCCTCCATCAACGCCGCGACGGCCTATGACCGGGGGATCGACGGGTCCGGCGTCCTGGTCGCGGTCGTGGACAGCGGTATCGACCGCGAACAGGTGGAGTTCGCCGGCCGGATCAGCCCCTTGTCCCGCGACTTCGCGGGCAACCCCACCTTCGACGACGAGGATGGGCACGGGACCGAGGTGTCGGGCGTGCTGGCGGCGGCGGCCAACAGCCGCAATGCGCTGGGCGTGGCCTTCGGTGCCACGCTGCTGGCGCTGCGCACCGACTCGCCGGGCAGTTGCGCGCAGACGGGCGAGGACGAGGGGTGCGAACATCCCGACTCCGCGATCGGCCGGGCGGTGGATTTCGCGCGCACCAGCGGCGCGGGCGTCGTCAACATCTCGCTGGGCGGATCGCCGGCGGGATCGGGCCTGCGCTCCGCCATCGGCCGGGCGACGGCGGCGGGGATCATCGTCGTGATCTCGGCCGGCAATGACGGGGAAGAGGCGGAGGGCGCCGATCCCGACCCGCTGGCGCAGGTGGCGCTGGACCCGTCGGTGGCGCGCGGACTGGTCATCATCGCGGGCGCGCTGAACGAGGATCTGACGACGCTGGCGCCGTTCTCCAATCGCGCGGGGATCGGGCGCGACGCCTACATCGCCGCGCTGGGCCGGCGCGTTCGCACGGTGAACGCGAACGACCAGGCCGTGCTGGCCAGCGGCACGTCCTTTGCCGCGCCGATCGTGTCGGGGGCGGTGGCGCTGATCCGCCAGGCGTTCCCCAACCTGACCGGCCAGCAGGTGGTGGACCTGATCTACCGCACCGCGCGCGACCTGGGTGCCGGCGGCGTGGACGCCACCTTCGGCCATGGCGCACTCGACCTCACCCGCGCCTTCCAGCCGGTGGGCGCGACCCGCCTGGCGGGCACGGACGTGGTGCTGGGCGCGCTGGACGCGGGCCAGCTCGGCTCCGCCATGGGCGATGGCGGGCGGATCGGCGGGCTGAGCGCGGTGACGCTCGACGATTATGGCCGCGCCTTTGATCGCTCGGTGGTGGGCGGGCTGCGCGCGGACGGCCCCGCCCCCGTGCTGGCGGGGGTGCTGGCGGACGGGGCGCGCACCGCCGCGCTGTCGACGGGCCGCGACGGCCTGCTGGCGGTGTCGGTGCGGGGCGCCACGGGCGCGCGGCCGCTGGCGTTGACTCAGGCGGACGCGATCGCCGCGCGCGCGACCGCGCTCGCCTTCGTGCAGCGGCTGGACGGGCGCACCCGCGTCGGGCTGGGCCTGGCGCGCGGCGCGGACGGGCTGGCGGAGCGGCTGGACGCCGCGCGCGAGGGCGCGTTCCTGCTGGCGGGCCGCGCCGACCGGCAAAGCGGCCTGCACCGCGACGCCGACGCCGCCGTCGCGTTCTCGCACGACTGGACCGGCGTTCGGGTCACAGTCGCGGCGGAGAGCGGGCGGACCCGCACCGCCGCCGTGCGCCTGCTGCCCGCCGCGCGGGCCGGCTGGGACCGGAGCGGCTATGCGACCCTCGCCGTGGGGGCCGAGCGCCGGGTCGGCCCCGCGATCCTGTCGGCGGGCGCGACCCGGATGGCGGAGGACCGCACCGTGCTGGGCGCGCGGCTGGGCCCGGCGCTGGGCGCCGGGCGGGGCGCGGACAGCTGGTTCCTGGACGCGGGCGGCGACCTGGCGCTGGGGTCGGGGTGGAGCGTCGGCGGCGCGTGGCGGCGCGGCTGGACGGACGCGCGCGCCGGCGGAGCGCTCACCGGTGGGACGCTGACCAGCGCCGCCTGGTCGCTCGACGTCGGCAAAGAGGGGCTGGCGGGCGCGGACCGGCTGTCGCTGCGCCTGGCGCAACCGTTGCGGGTCACGGGCGGCGGTCTCAACCTGTCGCTGCCGACCCGCTACGACTACGCCACGCTGACGCCGGGGTACACGGATGCCACGCTGGACCTCTCGCCGCTGGGACGCGAGCGGGTGGCGGAGGTCGCCTATGCCCGCGCGCTGTGGGGCGGGTCGCTGTCTATGAACGGATGGTGGCGCGCCGATCCGGGCAACAACGCCTTTGTCGGGGACGAGACGGGGGCGCTGCTGCGCTGGTCGGCGGGGTTCTGACGGGCGTTCGCGCCGGCTTGACCCACCGCTTCGGACGCGCGGCCAGACGTGGAGAGCCTGGCCCGCTCAGACCGTGAAACTCTCCCCGCAGCCGCAGCTGCCGGTCGCGTTCGGGTTGGCGAAGGTGAAGCCGGCGGCGAAGTCGTCCTCCACCCAATCCATGGTGGACCCGATCAGGTAGAGCACCGATCCCGCATCGATGAACAGCGTGCCGCCCGGCGTGTCGATGCGCTCGTCCATCGCCACCGCATCGTCCACATAGTCGACGGAGTAGGCCAGGCCGGAACAGCCCCGGCGGGGCGTGGACAGCTTCACGCCGACCGTGCCGGCGGGAGCGTCGGCCATCAGCTCCGCCACCCGCGCTTCGGCCGCCGAGGTCAGGTTCACCGCCTTCGGGCGCTCTCGCAAGGTCGTGGCCATCTACAGCATCCCCAATTCGAGCTTCGCCTCGTCGGACATCTTGGACGGGTCCCAGGGCGGGTCCCAGACCAGCATCACTTCGGCGGACGCGACGCCCGGCACGCTCATCACCTGCATCTCGACCTCGCCGGGCATGGACTCGGCCACCGGGCAGTGGGGCGTGGTCAGCGTCATGGAAACGAGCGCGTGGGCGTCGGGTCCCACCTCCACATTGTAAATCAGGCCCAGGTCGTAGAGGTTCACCGGGATCTCCGGATCGTAGATCGTCTTCAGCCGGTCGATGATCGCCTCATAGACCTCGCCGCCCGGCGCACCCGACGCGACCTCGGCGGGCTTTTGCGCCAGGAACCCCTCCAGATAGTCTCGTTTGCGCTCCATCGTGTCGCGCACGGGGGTATCGCGCGCCTCGTCGACCCGCGCCTTGGCGGGTGGCTCCACCGCATCGACCCGTTCCACCTCGTAGCTCATCCGAATATCGTCCTCACCCGGTCCAGGCCGGTCAACAGCGCGTCCACGTCGCCTTCGTCGCTGTAGAGCGCGAAGGAGGCCCGCACGGTGGCGTCCAGTCCCAGCGTCCGCATCAGCGGCTGGGCGCAGTGATGGCCGGCGCGCACCGCCACGCCCGCTTCGTCCAAGATGGTGGCGACGTCGTGCGGATGCACCCCCTCGACCGCAAAGGACACGATGCCCAGCGCGTCGTCCGGCCCGAACAGCCGCACGGAGTTCATGTCGCGCATCGCCGCGCGGGCGCGTGCGACCAGCGCGGTCTCCGTCTCGTGGATGGCCTGCAGACCCACCTCTTCCACATAGTCGATGGCGGTGGAGAGGCCGATCGCGCCCACGATGTGCGGGGTGCCCGCCTCGAACCGGCCGGGGGCGGGCGCGTAGGTCGTGCCCTCCCAGCTCACCCGGTCGATCATCGACCCGCCGCCCTCGATGGGCGGCATGGCGTCGAGCAGTTCGGCCCGCGCCCACAGCGCGCCGATGCCGGTGGGGCCGTAGAGCTTATGGCCCGACAGCGCGTAGAAGTCGCAGCCGATCGCGGCCACGTCCACGGGCGTGCGCGGCACGGCCTGGCACCCGTCCAAGAGCAGCTTCGCGCCGACCGCGTGCGCCAGCCGGGCCGCCCGGCCGGCGTCCAGCTGCGACCCCAGCACGTTGGAGACGTGGCACAGCGCGACCAGCAGGTGGTCGGGGGTCAGCATCGCCTCCGCCGCGTCCAGGTCGATGCGGCCGTCGTCGGTCAGCGGGCAGACGTCGATGGCGAGGTCGTGGCGCTCGGCGGCCATCTGCCACGGCACGATGTTGGCGTGGTGCTCCAGCGCGGACAGCAGGACGCGCCCGCCCGGCCGTGCGACAGTGGGCAGCCAGGAGCGCGCGACCAGGTTGATCGCCTCCGTGGCGCCGCGCAGGAAGACGACCTCGTCCGGCTGTCCCCCGATGAAGCCGGCGAGGCGCGCACGCGCCGCTTCGTACCGGCGCGTCATGTCGCTCGACCGCTGGTACACGCCCCGGTGCACGGTGGCGTAATCGGGGCCGTAGGCGGCGGCGATCGCGTCCACGACTTGCCTGGGCTTCTGCGCGGTGGCGGCGGAGTCGAGATAGTGCCAGTCGCCGACGCCGGGGAAATCGTCGCGCAGGCGCCCAAAAGAACGGGGGATGGTCGCGGGCGCGTTCACGTGATCGCCTCCAGCGCGGCGGTGGCCGCCACCTCCAGCTCGGCGCGCTCGTCCTCGTCGGCGACATGGGCGAAGGCGTCGAGCAGGAAGGCGCGCAGCATCAGCCGCTTGGCTTCCGGCGGCGGCAGGCCGCGGCTGGCGAGGTAGTAGAGCCCCGCCGCGTCCAGCTCGCCCACCGTGGCCCCGTGGGCGCACTGCACATCGTCGGCGAAGATCTCCAGCTCCGGCTTGGCGTTGGCGGTGGCCGTGCGGTCGAGCAGCATGGCGCGGATCGACTGCGACGCGTCCGTCTTCTGCGCGTGGCGCGCGACCGCGACCCGGCCCAGCACCGACCCGGTGGCGCGGCCGGCGAGCACCGAGCGCACGGTCTGGCTGGAGCGGCCGCCCGGCTCCAGGTGGCGCACGTCGGACACGATCTCCAGCGTCTGCTCGCCCCCCGCGACGATCGCACCGCCGAGCGTGAAGTGGCGCCCTCGTGGCACTCGACGGTCACGGCGACGCGGCCATAGCGCCCGGCGGCGGCGAGCACGGTCAGCGTCGCCTCCGCCCCCGCTTCGAGCGTCAGGTGCAGGTCGGTGACGGTCACGCCGTCGGGCGCGGCGGTGGGCACGATGACTCGCCGCCACGGTTCACCGGCGGCCACGGTGATCCGCTCCTGCCTGCCGGCGAGGTCCGACCAGTGCGGCTCCAGCGCCAGCAGGTCGGCATAGCGCCATTGCTCATCGCGGCGAGTGGGGAGGGGGTGGCTCATGACAATTCCTCCCCCAGCTTGCTGGGGGAGGGGGACCGCCGCCGCAGGCGGTGGTGGAGGGGCACCGTGTCATGCCCCTCCACCACGCCGCTTCGCGTCGCGGTCCCCCTCCCCGAGGCAAGCTCGGGGAGGAATGACATTGCCCCCCTCACGCCACCGCCTCATAGCCCTCGCGCTCCAGCTCGTGGGCCAGTTCCGGCCCGCCGCTCCGCACGATGCGCCCGTCGGCCAGCACGTGCACGAAGTCGGGCCGCACCACGTCCAGCAGCCGCTGATAATGCGTGATCAGCACGACCGCCTTGTCGCCGCCACGCATCGTCGTGTTGATGCCCTCGCCCACCACGCGCAGCGCGTCGATGTCCAGCCCGCTGTCGGTCTCGTCCAGGATGGCGAGGCGCGGGTTCAGGATGGCCATCTGCACCATCTCGTTGCGCTTCTTCTCGCCGCCGGAAAAGCCGACATTCACCGGCCGCTTCATCATGTCCATGTCGAGCTTCAAGAGCGCCGCCTTCTCCCGCGCCAGCCGCAGGAAGTCCGCCCCCGACAGCTCCGCCTCGCCGCGCGCGCGCCGCTGGGCGTTCGCCGCCTCGCGCAGGAACTGGACGTTGGACACGCCGGGGATCTCGACCGGGTACTGGAAGCCCAGGAACAACCCGGCGGCGGCCCGCTCATGCGGTTCGAGGGCGAGGAGGTCGTCGCCGTCGAGTGTGACCGACCCCTCCGTCACCTCATAGCCCGGCCGCCCGCCCAGCACATAGCCGAGCGTCGACTTCCCCGCCCCGTTCGGCCCCATGATCGCGTGCACCTCGCCCGCGTTTACGCGAAGGGAGAGGCCCTTCAGGATGGGCGTGTCGCCGATGGCGGCGTGGAGGTTCGTGATCTCAAGCATCAGTCGTTCCTATGGGTGTCGTGCCATCGTCTCCCCTCCCGCTCGCGGGAGGGGTCGGGGGTGGGCCACCGGACCCGAGCACCCGCGCAATGACCGTCGCCACCCCGTCCACGTCGCCGAGCACCTCCTCGTTGGTGAAGCGCAGCACGCGGTAGCCCAGACGGCGCAGCTCCGCGTCGCGCGCCGCGTCCCAGTCGAGGCGACCGTCGTGCGATGCGCCGTCCAGCTCCACCACCAGCATCGCCGACCGGCACAGGAAATCGGCGAAGAACGGCCCGACCGGCATCTGGCGGGAGAATTTGAACCCGTCGAGCTTGCGCCCGCTCAGCGCCGTCCACAGCCGCCGTTCGGCCGGGGTCGCGGCGTTGCGCAGCTCGCGCGCACGGGCGGTGTCGCGCGGGCGGAACCGCCCACCCCCGACCCCTCCCCCGAGCGGGAGGGGAGCGCTGGCATCGGCGGCCGTCAACCCACCACCCCGTTCGGCCCCATGATCGCGTGCACCTCGCCCTCGTTCACCGTGAGGCAGAGGCCCTTCAGGATGGGCGTGTCGCCGATGGCGGCGTGGAGGTTATCAATTGCGAGCACGAATAAGCTCTTCCCAGGCACACATGGAGCCAAACGGCTGTCCAAAATACCTACTATTCATCATATTAAGAAAACCTCTGTCCAATACAGGAGATCCTGCCGCATCACCTATAACTGAATCCATCCCGCAGACTGGACAACATACTGTGGGTTCATCAAAGCCAGACTGACGAACCGTGTCTGTCGCAAGCGATGCAGTAAACGACTGCGCACAAGCGATACAGCAAGCCTGCTTACTTGCGCGCACTTCCATCTTATTGCCAAAGCAGTGATCGTGGGCTTTCTCAAGCTCCTGAAGAGTAAGCCTCACCCCACACTCCCCTCCAGTGAAATCCCCAGCAGCTTCTGCGCCTCCACCGCGAACTCCATCGGCAGCTGGCTCAGCACCTCTTTCGCGAAGCCGTTGACGATCAGCGACACCGCCGCTCCCGTCCAGGCCGCGCTGCATGGCGTAGTACATCTGGTCGTCGCTGATCTTGCTCGTCGTCGCCTCGTGCTCGATCTGCGCCGACGGGTTCTTGACCTCGATATAGGGGACGGTGTGCGCGCCGCACTGGTCGCCCAAAAGCAGGCTGTCGCATTGGGTGAAGTTGCGCACGCCCTCCGCGCCCGGCGCGACCTTGACCAGCCCGCGATAGGTATTGTCCGACTTGCCCGCGCTGATCCCCTTCGAGATGATCGTGGAGCGCGTGTTCTTGCCGTTATGGATCATCTTGGTGCCGGTGTCGGCCTGCTGGTGGTTGTTCGTGAGCGCCACCGAATAGAACTCGCCGACGCTGCCCTCGCCGTTCAACACGCAGCTGGGATACTTCCAGGTGACGGCCGACCCGGTCTCCACCTGCGTCCAGCTGACCTTGCTGTTCCTGCCCTGGCACAAGGCGCGCTTGGTGACGAAGTTGTAGATGCCGCCGACACCGTTCTCATCGCCCGGATACCAGTTCTGGACGGTCGAGTATTTAATCTCCGCGTCGTCCAGCGCCACCAGTTCGACCACGGCGGCGTGCAGCTGGTTCTCGTCGCGCATGGGGGCGGTGCAGCCCTCCAGGTAGCTGACATAGCTGCCCTTGTCGGCCACGATCAGCGTGCGCTCGAACTGGCCCGTGTTCTCCGCGTTGATGCGGAAGTAGGTGGACAGCTCCATCGGGCAGCGCACGCCTTCCGGGATGTACACGAACGTGCCGTCCGAGAAGACGGCGGAGTTGAGCGTGGCGAAATAGTTGTCGCGCTGCGGCACCACCTTGCCCAACCACTTGCGGACCAGGTCGGGATATTCGCGGATCGCCTCGCTGATCGAGCGGAAGATGACGCCGGCCCGCTCCAGTTCGTCGCGGAAGGTGGTGGCGACGGACACGCTGTCGAACACCGCGTCGACCGCGACCTTGCGCGCGCCCTCGACGCCGGCGAGCACCTTCTGCTCCTCGATCGGGATGCCCAGCTTCTCGTACACCCGCAGGATCTCGGGATCGACCTCGTCCAAGGACCCTAGCTTCTCCTTCGCCTTGGGCTCGGCGTAGTAATAGCTGTCCTGATAGTCGATCGGCGGCACGTTCAAGCGCGACCAGTCGGGGTGCTCCAGCGTCTGCCACAGGCGGAACGCCTTCAGCCGC
This sequence comes from Sphingomonadaceae bacterium, assembly GCA_965261015.1. GTDB lineage: Bacteria > Pseudomonadota > Alphaproteobacteria > Sphingomonadales > Sphingomonadaceae > CBDHCC01. The sequence goes on along the minus strand of CBDHCC010000001.1, from coordinate 591,969 downwards.
CAGTCGAGCATCCATTCCGGCTCGTCCTTTTTGGCGGAGATGTAGCGGACCGTGTCCTCGCTCAGCCCCTTGGGCGCGAAGTCCTGTTCGATGTCGGACGAGAAGCCCCACTCATAGGTGGACAGCTTGTCCACCGCGTCGCGGGCGGCCCTATCCTTTACAGGGGTGTCCTTTACGGGTGCGTCGAGTGTGTCGGTCATGGGGTTCCTGCGGAAAGGTAGGCGAGCGACACGCCCGCGAGCGCGCCGCGCACGGCGTCGTTGATGGGGCTCCAGTGGGGCCGGACCCGGCAATGGTCGGTGAGCGCGCAGGGCACGTCGGCCTCGCTGACGCATCCGGCCAGCGCGATCGGCCCCTCCATCGCCTCCACGATATCGGCGACCGAGATGGCGTCGGCGGGCCGCGCCAACGCGAAACCGCCCCGGCTGCCCCGCCCGCTGGTCAACAGCCCGGCGGCGGCGAGCTGCCCCAGCACCTTCTGCGCGGTCGCCAGCGGCACCCTGGTGGTCCCCGCCAGCTCCGTCGCGGTCACGCGCGCGTCCGCTCTCGCGGCGGCGGCGAGCATGACGACGGCGTAGTCGGCGAGGTTGGAGAGGCGCATGGGGCTTCCGGAGCGATTCGGTGTGATTGCCATGTGGGGCGGTGGGGCACGGAGGGCAAGGTGCCAGGAGGGGGAGTTGGTGTGACTGGTCGCGCATCCGCCCCCTCCCCCATCATCCCCGCGAAAGCGGGGATCCAGGCGCCGAGCGGATGGCGCGGGGGGCCTGCCGGACAGCGAGCGATCGGATCGCAGACGGCGGACCGGGGGAGAGTTCCCGCAATGGATCCCCGCTTTCGCGGGGATGACGGGGACTGCGGGGATGACGTTGCGGAGCGGGAACGACGGCGGAACGTGGGGAGGACGGTGGAACTGGTCCCTCGGCCTGCTTTCGCTGCCGCCCGCTTTCGCCCATAGCCCACTCACCATGCGCGCCCTCGTCCTCCTCCTCGCCCTCTTCGCCGCGCCCCTGTCGGCGCAGGAGCGGCCCTTCTGCGCCGACCGGCCGGGGCTGAACACGCCGCCCTGCACCCTGTCGCCCGGCACGGTGCAGGCGGAGGTGGGGCTGGGCGACCTGACCCGTGACCGGGTGGACGGGACGCGCGCGGATACGCTGACGCTCGCCTTTCCCGTGGTGCGCGCCGGGCTGACCGACACGCTGGAGGCGCAGGTCGGCTGGGCGGCGTTCGGACGGGTCACGACCCGGGGCGCTGGCGGGCGCGCCCGGACCAGCTCGACCGGAGACGTGCTGTTGTCCCTTCGCCAAAATCTGAGGAACCCCGACGGGTCCGGCACGTCGGTGGCGGTGATGGGCACGGTCGTGCTGCCCACCGGCGGCGACGCCATCGGCGCGGGCACGACCGGCTTTCGTCTGCTCGCGCCGCTGTCCACCGGCCTGCCCGCCGGCTTTGGCCTCGCCGCCACGCCGGAGATCGACGCGGCCCCCGACGCGGACGGAGACGGCCGCCACCTCTCCCTCGGCTCGGTCGTCGGCCTGTCCCACGCGGTCGGCCCGGTCGGCGTGACGGGCGAGCTGTCGGTGTTTCGCGACGACGATCCGGCGGGCCGCACCACCCAGTCGCTCGCGGCGCTGTCGGCGGCCTGGGCCCCTGCGCGGGACTGGCAGCTCGACCTGGGCACAGCCTTCGGCCTCAACCACGACACCGCCGACTCCCGCGTCTATTTCGGCGTCACGAGGCGCTTCTGAGCCTCTACCGGTTCGCCCGACCGGCGCTCTGGACCCTGGAGCCAGAGCGGGCGCACGGGGTCGCTCTGGCCGCCTTGCGCGCCCTGCCGGGCCGCGCGCCGCCGACCTCCGCCCGCCTGGCCACCACGATCGCCGGGCTGCACTGGCCCAATCCGGTCGGGCTGGCGGCGGGGTTCGACAAGGATGCGGTGGCGGTGCGCGGCAGCTTCGCGGCGGGCTTCGGCGCGGTGGAGGTCGGTACGCTGACCCCGCGCGCCCAGCCCGGCAACCCCCGCCCGCGCCTGTTCCGGCTGGCGGAGGACGGCGCGGTCGTGAACCGCATGGGCTTCAACAACGGGGGGCAGGGGGCGGCACTCGGCCGGCTGGGGAGCGTGCGGCGGAGAGGCCCGCTGGGCGTGAACATCGGCGCGAACAAGGACTCGCCCGACCGCCACGCCGACTACCGCGCGGGTGCGGCGGCGATGGCGCACGTCGCCGACTACCTCGCCATCAACATATCGTCGCCCAATACGCCGGGCCTGCGCGCGCTGCAGGACGAGGGGCTGGACGAGCTGCTGGCCGGCGTGATGGCGGCGGCGGAGGGCACGCCGGTGTTCCTGAAGGTCGCGCCCGACCTGGATCGGGCGCAAGTGGACGCGATCGCGCGCGCTGCGGTGGACGCGCGGCTGGCGGGGCTGATCGTGTCGAACACCACGGTCAGCCGCGAAGGCCTGTCCTCCCCCCACGCGGCGCAGGCGGGGGGCCTGTCGGGCGCACCGTTGGCGGCACTGGCCCGCGCGCGGCTGGCGGAGTTCGTGGCGGCGCTGTCAGGCGCGCTGCCGGTGATCTCGGTCGGTGGCATCGACGGGGCGGAGGAGGCCTACGCCCGCATCCGCATGGGCGCCTCGGCGGTGCAGCTTTATTCCGCCCTGGTGTTCGGAGGACCGGGCCTGGTGCGGCGCACGGCGCGCGATTTGGACCGGCTGCTGGAACGCGACGGCTTCGCCGATTTGGCGGAGGCGGTGGGGAGCGGAGTCTGAGCCTGCTCTGGCCCGCGAGTTCGAGGCTCGATCTTTCCACCCGCTCAGGCTGAGCCTGGCGGAGACGAACGTGCCCCTTGCTAGCCCCGGTGGGCCTGAGTCGGCTGACGGGAGCACCGATCCATTGTGGACGCGCGCTGACCACCACCCCCGCTCGTCCTGCGCCTGTCAAAGGACGTATCGGTGGCTCGGGCTGGGCGGATCGGCAGCGGAAGGTTCGACTTGCCGCTAGAAGTCGATGGAGGGGGCAGTGGCCCGGTTCGGGCAGGTGCCGCGACCTCTTGAGCGGGTGCCCAGCGCCACCACCCCTTCGGAAAGCTCGGGCTGGTCGGGTGCGGGGCGGCGCGGACCCATCTTGCCCCGGCCGGCAACCCGGCTAGTGTCCCGCGCCATGCTCCGCCTCCTCGCCGCCCTCCTCCTCCTCGCGCCGGCCGGCGCCTTCGCGCGCGAACCCGCGTCCGCCGCCGGCACGGTGTCCGCCGCCGATCCGCGCGCGGCGGAAGCCGGGGCGGCGATGCTGCGCCAGGGTGGGTCGGCCACCGACGCGGCGATCGCCACCCTGCTGGCGCTGACGGTCGTGGAGCCGCAGTCGTCGGGGATCGGCGGCGGCGGCTTCCTGCTCCATTCCGATCCGGCGACGGGCGAGGTGGTCGCGATCGACGGCCGCGAGACCGCGCCCTTCGCCGCCGACCCCACCCGCTTCCTGGGGTCCGACGATCAGCCCCTGTCGCGCGGCGAGGCGGTGCCGGGTGGCCTGTCGGTCGGCGTGCCGGGCAACGTCGCGCTGATGAAGATGGCGCACGACCGCTGGGGTCGCCTGCCCTGGGCCGCGCTGTTCGCGCCGGCGGTGGCGCTCGCCCGCGACGGTTTCGTGGTGAACGCGACATTGGAGGGCCGGCTGGCCGGGGTCGCCGACGACTGGGCGCGCTTCCCCGCCGCCCGCGCGCTTTATTGGCAGGACGGGCGGCCGAAGCGGGCAGGCGAGCGGGTGATGAACCCCGCCCTCGCCGCCCTCCTCCAGCGCATCGCCGACGAGGGTCCAGACGCCTTTTACCGAGGTGCCAACGCGCGCGCGATCGTCGCCGCCGTGCGCGACGCGCCCAACCCGTCCGACATGACGGAAGCGGACCTGGCCGCCTACGATGCGGTCGCGCGGCCCGCACCCTGCGCGCCCTATCGCGAATACCGGGTGTGCGTGATGGGTCCGCCCTCCTCCGGCGCGACCACGGTGCTGGGGATGCTCGGCATGCTGTCGCGGTTCGACCTGGCGGGCCTGGGGCCGGACTCGGCGGCCAGCTGGCACGCGATCGAACAGGCCATGCGCTTGGCCTATGCCGATCGGGGGCGATATGTGGGCGATCCCGGCTTTACCTATGTGCCCGTGACGGGCCTGCTCGACCCCGCCTATCTGGCGGGCCGCTCCGCGCTGATCGACCCCGACCATGCGCTGACCGACACGCCGCCCGGAACGCCGCCGGGCGCGCTGCCCCGCGAGCCCGCCCGACCGGGCGAACGCGGCGGCACGTCGCACTTCGTGGCGACGGACGCCCAGGGTTCGGTCGTGTCCATGACGTCCACCGTCGAAGGCGTGTTCGGCAGCCAGATCGTGGTGAACGGGATGGTGCTGAACAACGAACTGACCGACTTCTCCTTCGCGCCCGTGGAAGGCGGGGAGCGGGTCGCGAACCGGGTGCAGCCGGGCAAGCGGCCGATGTCGTCCATGTCGCCCGCCATCGTGTTCGACGCCGCCGGTCGCCCGGTCTTCGCCGTCGGCGCGGCGGGCGGGCCGACGATCATCGCCCAGGTGGCCAAAGCGCTGATCGCCTGGATCGACTGGGACATGACGGCGGCCGAGGCGCTGGCGGCCCCAAACATCTACTTCAGCGGGTCGTCGATGGTGGTGGAGGCAGGCAGCCCGCTCACCCGCCTGACCCCCGACCTCGCCCGGCTCGGCACCAGGCTGGTGGAAAGCGACCGGCTGAGTGGCAAGGCGAACGCGGCGGAACGTGTAGGCGACGGCTGGGTCGGCGCGGCCGATCCGCGGTCCCAGGGCGCGGCGGTGGTCCCGTGAGCGCGACCTTAATGGCCGGCGCGACCCTGACCCGCGACGCCGCCACCCTGGACGCGATCCGCGCGTGTCCCAACCTGCCGACCCTGTTCCTGGACCGCGCCGAACAGCTGGGTGACCGACCGTTCCTGTCGCGCAAGGTCGATGGCGAGTGGCAGGCGACATCCTGGACCGAGGCGCGCCGACAGGCGACCGCGCTGGCCCGGTCGCTGGTGGCGCTGGGGCTGGGCGACGGCGACACCGTGGTCCTGTTGTCGGAAAACCGGCCGGAATGGGCGATCGCCGACCTGGGCATCCTAATGGCCGGCTGCATCACCGTGCCCGCCTACACCACCAATACGGAGCGCGATCACCAGCACATCCTGGACAACAGCTGCGCCAAGGCGATCGTCGTCTCCACGCCCAAGCTGGCGCGCGCCGCGCTCCCCGCCGCGCTGCGGTCCGACGTCGAACACCTGATCGCGATCGAGCCGTTCCGCACCGGCCAGACGGGCGCGGTCGCCTTTCACGACTGGGCGACCCTGACGGCCGGCGACGACGCCACCGCCGACGTGCGCGCGCGCGTGGCCTCGGTCGGCCGGACGGACACGGCGTGCGTGATCTACACCAGCGGCACAGGCGGCGCGCCGCGCGGCGTGCGCCAGCACCACGGCATGATCCTGCACAACGTCCACGGCGCGGGCACGGTCGTGCTGGAGGATTTCGGCTGGGAGGAGGAGGTGTTCCTGTCGTTCCTGCCGCTGTCCCACGCCTATGAGCACACGGGCGGACAGTGGCTGCCGATCGGCCTGGGCGCGCACATCGTCTACGCCGAGAGCCTGGACAAGCTGGGGGCCAATATCGAGGAGGTGCGGCCCACCATCATGGCGGTGGTCCCGCGCCTGTTCGAGCTGTTGCGCGCGCGCCTGCTCAAGCAGCTGTCGACCGGAGGTCGGGTCGCGCAGGGGCTGATGCGCCGCGCCCTGGCGCTGGGCCAGAAGCGCGCCGCCGGCCGCATCGGCGTGCTGGACCGGCCGATACAGTTCCTGGTGGACCGCACGGTCAAGCCGAAGGTGCGGGCGCGCTTTGGCGGACGGGTGAAGGCGATGATCTCCGGCGGGGCGCCGCTCAACCCGGAGGTCGGGCTGTTCTTCCAGTCCCTCGGCGTGCCGCTGTTGCAGGGCTATGGCCAGACCGAGGCCGGACCGATCATCAGCTGCAACCGCCCGTCCGCCGGCATCGCGATGGCGACGGTCGGGCCGCCCTTGGCCCACACCCAGGTCCGGATCGCGCCCGACGGCGAGATCCTGGTGGCGGGCGAGCTGGTGATGCACGGCTATTGGCGGAACGAGGCGGAGACCGCCCGCGTGCTGGTCGATGGCTGGCTGCACACCGGCGACATCGGCCATCTGGACGACGCCGGCCGGCTGGTCATCACCGACCGGAAAAAGGACCTGATCGTCAACGACAAGGGCGACAACGTGGCCCCGCAAAAGGTCGAAGGAATGCTCACCCTGCAGCCGGAGATCGGCCAGGCCATGATCCACGGCGACAAGCGCCCCTATGTGGTCGCGCTGCTGGTCCCGGACGCGGAGTGGGCGGCGGACTGGGCGCGCGACCATGGCCGCGCCTTCGATCTGGCCGCGCTGGCCAGCGATCCGGATTTCGCGGGTGCGATCCGCGCGGCGGTCGACCGGGTGAACCGCGACCTCTCGGTGGTCGAACGCGTGCGCCGCACGGCACTGGCCGACGAACCCTTCACGATCGAGGCGGGCGAGATGACCCCCTCGATGAAGATCCGTCGTCACGTTCTGCGCGACCGCTATGGCGACCGGCTGGATGCGCTCTATAAAGGGTCCGCCGGCTAACGGACGCGTTCATAGCGGGTGAACGCGCCAAGCGGACAGCGCGGGCCGGCGATGAAGGTCGGCCGGTCCCCCAGGTCGCGCACCGGGTCCAGCCGGCACACGTTGGACCCGAACCGCTCGATCAGCAGGGTCGCCGACGGGCGCAGGCCCGGACAGGGAGCGTCGAGCGTGCTGACCCACTTCTCGCCGCGCGTCCGGGTGTAGACGATATGCTGCGCGTCCACGGCGCGCGCGGTGGCCGTGTCGTAGGTGGTGGGCAGGCAGTCCTGCGTCTCGCGGGGGGCGTAGTCGGCCAATTCCGCCTGGAGCGCGGTGCGGCTGCCCTCGCTCTGCGGCAGCGTGCGCCCGGCGCAAGCGCTCAGGATCAGCGCCGCCAACACCGCGACCCCCCTCATCGACCGCGCGTTCGGTACGGCACGAAGTCGCCATAGACACAGCTGCCGATCGGCGTGCGGGAGGTGCGGTCGATCACCTCGGCGATGTCACCCGCGCAGAGCTGCGACTGGGTCGAGCGACGCACGAGGTAGGAATTGTCGGCGTTCCGGCCGCGCACGCACTGTCCGCCGAATTGCTGAACGTAGACCAGATCGGAGTTGACGCGGTAGGCAACCCCGCTGCCAGCCAGAGTGATCGCCCGATCGGCATCGATCGCCCGGATGCATCGGACTGGGTCCCCGGCGACCTTGCCCGCCAGCACCCGCTCGCCGATGCTGGACGACGCCTGGGGCGGCGACACCGCGCGCGGTTCACCGGTGGCCGAACAGCCCGTGAGGATCAGCGGCAAAAGGGCGAGGGCAATCGTCGGTCGCATGGCTCGTCTCCAAGTTTTCGGAGACGCAACGCGCGGCCGGCGCTGCCGGTTCAAGCCGCGTCCTTGGCCGTACGCAGCCGCGCCAGCGTTTCGACATCGGCGGCGCGCAGGAAGACGTTGGTGGCCTTTTCCTGCGCCACCGTGGTGGGCAGCGTCGGCCGGTCGTCCGCGCGCAGTCTCTCGACCTCCCGCACCCGCTCGGCGATCGCCGGGTTGTTCGGCTCGACCGTCGCGGCGAAGCGGCCGTTCGACAGGGTGTATTCGTGGGCCGGATAGAGGCGGGTGTCGTCCGGCATCCGTTCGTAGGCGCGCATCGCCGCGTACATCTGCGCCGCCGTCCCCTCGAACAGCCGCCCACACCCCATGGCGAACAGGGTATCGCCCACGAACGCGAGGTCGGCGTCCGGCAGGTGAAAGCTGACATGGCCGGCGGTGTGGGCGGGGGTGTCGATCACGCGGACGTCCAGCCCCTGCCACGCGAATAGGTCGCCGCCCGCGACGGTGCGGTCGATCGCCGGGATCCTGTCCGCCTCCGCCGCCGGCCCGAGCACGATGGCACCGGTCGCAGCCTTGACCTCCTGGTTGCCGCCGGTGTGGTCGGGGTGCCAATGCGTGTTCCAGATGGCGCTGGCCGTCCAGCCGCGCGCGTCGAGTGCCGCCAGCACCGGGGCCGCCTCGCCGGGGTCGACGATCACCGTGTCGCCGCCGCCGTGCATCAGCCAGACATAGTTGTCCGACAGCACGGGAACACAGACGACCTCCACGCCTACCACGACCCGGTGTTCTCCATCGACGCCCACGGCTCGCGCGCCGGCAGAGAGCCCTCCTGCAGCAGTTCGATGGAGATCCCGTCGGGCGTCTTGACGAAGGCCATGTGCCCGTCGCGCGGCGGGCGGTTGATCGTGACGCCCGCGTCCATCAGCCGCTGGCAGGTGTCGTAGAGGTCGTCCACGCGGAAGGCGAGGTGCCCAAAGGCGCGGCCCGTGCCGCCCTCCTCCCCATCCCAATTGTGCGTGAGTTCAACCTCGGCCACCCCCTCCTGACCCGGCGCGGCGAGGAAGATGAGGGTGAAGCGTCCACCCTCATTTTCCATCCGTCGAACCTCCTCCAGGCCCAGCAGGCGGAAGAAGTCGATGGTCGGCTGCGGCTCTTGGACACGCAGCATGGCGTGAAGGTACTTCATGGATCGGTCTCCTGTCTCGGGAACGGAACGCGCCGGGCCGGGGGCGGGGTTCCACGGTCGCCGGGATCGGCTAGAGCGGCGAGGCATGGACCACGCGCTGAACATCGCCCGCTCGCTGTCCGGGCAGCCCTGGCGCTGGCGCTCGGCCGAGGCCGGCGACTGGGGCCACCGGCCGGACGATCTGGTGACCCGGCTGCTCTTGGCGCGCGGCTGCCCGGCCGACGCGCTGGCGGCCCATCGCCAGCCGACGTTGCGCGCCTTCATGCCCGACCCGTCGGCGCTGCGCGACATGGACCGCGCCGCGCGACGGCTGGCGGATGCCGTGCGCGCGGGCGAGCCCACGGTTGTGTTCGGGGATTACGACGTGGACGGGGCCACCTCCGCCGCGCTGCTGATCCGGGTGCTGCGCTCGGTCGGGCTGGGGGCCACGGCGTACATCCCCGACCGGCTGACGGAGGGCTACGGCCCGTCGGGCCCGGCGATGGAGCGGATCGCCGCCGGGGGCACGCGCCTGTGCGTCACGGTGGACTGCGGCGCGCAGGCCTTCGAGGCGCTCGACCGGGCGGCGGCGGCCGGGCTGGACGTGCTGGTCGTCGACCACCACCAGTGCGCCACCCGGCTGCCCATCGCCCACGCGGTCGTGAACCCGAACCGACTGGACGAGGGGGAGGTGGGCGCGGGCCACGGCCATCTGGCGGCGGTCGGCGTGTGCTTCCTCCTGGCCGCGGCCACGCTCCGCACGCTGAGGCGGGACGGCTGGTTCGCGAACCGGGCGGAGCCGTCGCTGCTGCCGCTGCTCGACCTGGTGGCGCTGGGCACGGTCGCCGACGTCGCCAGCCTGACCGGCCTCAACCGCGCCTTCGTGGCGCAGGGGCTGAAGGTGATGGCCGGGCGCGGGAATGCCGGGCTGGCGGCGCTGGCCGACGCGGCGGGACTGAAGCGCGCGCCGACCTGTTCCGACCTGGGGTTCGCGCTCGGCCCCCGGATCAACGCTGGTGGCCGGGTGGGGCGCGCCGATCTGGGCGTGCGGCTGCTGACGACGGACGATGAGGGAGAGGCGCGCGGCATCGCGGCCGAGCTGGACCGGTTGAACGCGGAACGCCGCGCGATCGAGGCCGGCGTGCTGGACGCCGCGACCGCGCTGGCGGACGGCGACCGGCGGTCGGTGGCGGTGGTCAGCGGCACCGGCTGGCACCCCGGCGTGATCGGGATCGTGGCCTCACGCCTGAAGGAACGGCTGGGCCGGCCCGCCATCGTGGTGGCGCTGACCGACGACGGGCTGGGCAAGGGGTCGGGCCGGTCGGTGTCCGGCGTCGACCTGGGCGCCGCGGTGCTGGCGGCAAAGGACGCGGGGCTGCTGATCGCGGGCGGCGGGCACGCCATGGCGGCGGGGCTGACTGTGGTGCCGGACCGGGTCGACGCGCTGGCCGACTTTCTGGACGAGCGGCTGCGAGAGGGCATAGTCCGGTCGGCGGAGGACCGCGCGCTGACCCTGGACGCGACGGTCGCCACCGGCGGCGTCACGGCCGCGCTCGCCGACGCGCTGGACGGGGCGGGTCCGTATGGCACCGGCTGGCCCTCCCCGCGCCTGGCCGTGGGGCCCAGCCGCGTCGTCAAGGCGGACCGGGTGAGCGAGAACCACGTCCGCCTGATCGTGGCCGGGCAAGAGGGCGGCCGGTTGAAGGCGGTGGCCTTCCGCGCGGCCGACACGCCGCTCGGCGCCGAACTGCTCGCCGCCGCCCCGGACCGACCCCTGTGGCTGGCGGGCCGCGTCAAGCGCGACGACTGGAGCGGACGGGACGAAGCGGAGCTGCACCTGGACGATGCCGCCTGGGCGTGAGGGCTCAGCCGCGCACCGCCATCAGGGCGCCGGCAACCACCAACGCCGCGCATCCGATCCAGTCGGCCAGCACGACGCGGCGGAGCAATGCGTTCCCGCCGCCCTCCAGCCCGGCCAGCGCGATGAAGCTCCCCATGCTGGCCAGCCCGGCGATCAGCGCGGTCCAGCGCAGCGCCGGCAGGGCGGCGGCGGCCAGCAGCAGCCCGCCCACGATCGCCAGCAGCACGGCGCGGTGGCGCATCAGGATCGCCAGGTCGGCCCCGCGCACCTCGACCCCGTAGAGTGCATCCACGCGCGCGGCGGACGCGACACCGATCAGCGGCAGCAGGTTCAGGACGCCAGCGGCGGCGAACAGGACGGCGATGGCGATCGGCATGGCGCGACTCTCCGCCAAGCAGTCTAGCAAACCCGCCGTTCAAGCACCACGAACTCCACCGGCTTCAGCGTCGGCACCGGAAAGGGCAGGCGCTCGCCCGTGTCGCGATAGCCGCGCCGCCGGTACCAGGCGATCAGTTCTGGCCGCGCGTCGATCACCGTCATCTCCATAGTGACGCGCCCAAACGCCCGGCCGGCCGCCTCGCCCCCGCGCAGCAGCCGGTCGCCCAGCCCCAAACCCTGGCGCGCCGGCTCCACGGTGAGCAGGCCCAGATAGGCGCGGTCGCCGGCCCGCCGCGTCACCTGCACGCATCCGGCGGGTCCTTCGTCCGCATACGCCACCAGCAGCGCCACGTCCGGGTCGGCCAGCGCGTCGGCCAGGTCGGTGGGGCCAAGGCGCGCGCCGGCCACCAGGTCCGCTTCGTGAGTCCAGCCGACCCGCGCGTCCTTCCCGCGATAGGCCCGCTCGATCAATGCGGTCAGCGCGGGCAGGTCGGCGGCGATCGCCGAACGGATCGATATCGGTCGGTTCATCTCTCCCCCTTGACCCGCGTCACAGCCGTTCGGTAATGCGCGATCGCTGCCGGCCAGCGTATCCATCCCGTGGTCCCTTCGTCTAGTGGCCTAGGACGTCGCCCTTTCACGGCGAAAACACGGGTTCGAGTCCCGTAGGGATCACCAGGATACGCCCGGCCCGCAGCCCGCGGCCCCTTCGTCTAGCGGTCTAGGACGTCGCCCTCTCACGGCGAAAACACGGGTTCGATTCCCGTAGGGGTCACCAACTGCCCTGTGTCGCGGCAGTTTTCCGGGAAACTCCGGCAGGTGCACCAGTTACGGCAGGCGCGGTGGTCCATATGAGCACGCGTCCGATCGCCCCGTAGAAGCGCCCGAACTCCGCTAACCTGTGGTTTCGCATGATCGTCCCATTCGATCTGCGAGCGGCTATCGGCAAGCGCGAGATCCGGGAGTCGTCATGTACTCCCAATATGTTTGAAGCTCGGCCGCTGTGATCGGCGAAGCAGCACAAGCGGAACGGCAGCTTTTAGAAGCCACGCCAAAAATTGATTGCTGGTTTTCATAAGAGATTATGTCTGCCGTTGGTGCAGACATTAAATTGACTTCAAACAGCAGAATTTTGATTGAAAGCCGCTTTGTTAGAGTCGTTGCCAAGGCCTCTGATTAGAATCCAAGGACTCAGCCTCATTCCAACCTAGCAGAAGCCCATGCCTCCGTCAGATCCGTGTGCACCACGCCCCCGTACCCTCTCCGACCGAACTCATGGTAGTGGACCCCTGCCGCCCCGACGCGCTCATGGCCGAGGGCAGAGTGGCCGAGACATTGCCGATGCCGGGCAGCGACACGCCGGGCACGCGGTCCGTACCCGTCGTCGCATCGCCCCGCGTCGTCTTGCCGATGTCGCCGATGCCGCCGCCAAGATTGAGCGAGGACGCGGAGAAGCGCTCCCGGTTCTCGATGTCCGTGGACGACAGGCTGCCCGTCGTCAGAAGATTGCGCGCCGCCGCCGCCGTGCTCGCGATCGTCCCGCCCGTCAGTGTGGTGGCACCCGCCACCGTCACGTCGATAGCGAAACCGTTCGAGAGCAAAAGCCCCTAGCCTTCAGCAAAAGTGCTGAGTGGAAGAAGCTGATCGACATCAATTTGAGAATTATGCATAAACAAGCTGTCGAGCATCTCAATCGCAGCGCAACTGAGCGATGATCTTGCCTGATGGAGTCGATGAACGCCATCTTCAGCTCCTTCTGCACCTCATCGACAGTGTAATCTTCCTAACGTATTAAGAGGCACCATCTTAATCAAAGTAGGCATAACTAACAAATGTCTTAGGTAAAGCTTATTCTCTTGTGTAATTCTCTAGGCGCCTATACGATTTACTCTGACTGTGGCATCCGTCAGGTTTTAAATCAACAGTCATGGATACGTGAACTTGGAATTAGCTTTACCCTCCGAATCGAGTGTGAGGGTGAAGGTAAGCCACCCCCCCCCTGTTTGAACCTTCATTATCTTGCGAAGCTCCTCAACTAGATGGAAGTTTTCGGATGAAAACACACTATACTCATTGAACTTTGCCCCCCCTCGATAAAACTCAAAGTAGTCCTTAACTGTGTCATACTCCTTTAGAAACGTAAATATATAAAGAGCTTTATCATAGTTAAAATTTGCGTCAGCGTGGAGGTTCTGAGAGAGTTTCTCCATCAAGTTGATTTGATCTTGGACACAGCTCATTTTAACCTCCAGGTTTGTTCTTGAAGTTAATCGTTTCCTTAACGCCGCCGATCTCGTAAGTTATGCGAAGCGATCGTGGACGGGGGTTTGTTGGCGGCGCACGTTCAAAGCTGACGCTCACGGCTCCTACCTTCGGGCCACCTTTTGCTTCGGCTTCGAGAGCCGACCGGATGACACCTTCGAAAGCTTTGTAATTCCCGTTGTTAAAATTCACGTCCTGCGGAAAAAGATTAACACGGTCACATGTCCCGCCTAGGGAGCACGCTTGTATATGACCACCAACATCGGTGTCGAGGCCAAGCTTACCGACCGCCGTCTGTCGACCATCGCGAGGCTCTTTCACCAGTCGTGGTTGGAAGGTCACATCGTCTACAAGTCCCGCCGAGTTGGTCTTATAGACGGTTCCGTTCGAAAGATTGAGGGTGGCATTGGCCGGAGGAGTGTTCAAAAGGTCGTATTCACAAGACCCTTTCTGTACATTGTTGACATCGACAAAGGTGGCAGTCGGACCTTGAGAGATGGTTGAACTACGCACGGTGGCAATAGCATGTGAGGTTTCACGTTTCTTTGCCTCGATCCATGCGTCGGCAAATGCTTCGTATGGAGCGTTCAGCTCTGCCACGGCCTGAGCTTCTCCGGCAAACGCGGGAGCACGTCCAGGAGGCACAACGCCGCCGGAGCTCTCAAGATAATGGCTTAAGCGGATGAACTCTAGCTTCGCTTCTTCTCTGTTCTCAATGTAAGCCTGTGTCGGAATCCGTAATCTCTGGCCAGCCTGCAGAGCGTTTGGATCAATTGTCGGATTCAGCGTCAAAAGATCATTATATGACGAGCCGGATACAAGGCTCGCAATTGCACCAAGATTGTCACCGTAACCTACCTCGTATGTTGTCCAGTTGTCTGTGTGTTGAGGGCTGAATACACCATAGACACCCAACTCCTTATTCTTCTCCCACCGATCGGCAGCTTCCTCCCAGCTGTAACCTCTCTGAATGTACACGACTGCATCGGAGTACGGCACCTCACCCCAGTACACCGCTTTGAGGATGTCGGTTATTTGCTCACTCGTTCCATCAAGGCCAAGCACGGCTCGGACTTCATCAAACTCTTGTCGATCGACAGATCCTTCCGGTTGCACTCCCCATTGATCAAAAGGAACAGCGCTGGCGCAGAAAGCTTCGCCAGCGGTGCAGGCGATGCGCTGATTCTCGAGCACTCCCTTGCGAGCAACGAGGTCGTTCCTCTCCGTCTCCACCTGTGCCGCCACGACGGCCGCCGCTGCGTCGAGACCCGAGCCCGTTGCGATTCCGGCGATCAGCGAGGTGACGAGGTTCTTGCGCGCCTCCTGATCTTCCAGGCTGCGGTCCGTCGGGCGGCCGGTGGCGGGGTCGATCTCCGGCTTGGGATCAACGAAGGCGGTGAGCAGGTAGTTGGCGACCACGCTGGCCGCCGCGCCGGTGGCTCCGCTGCCGCAGTCGCGCCCGCCGGCCGCCGCCCCGGCACAGCCGACCACCGCCTGCAGAGCGGCGCGCACACCCTCGCTGCCGGCGGTCGCGTTGCCGCCCTTGTCCGTCAGGCTGTCGGCGATGCGCTTGACCTCGCTGACCGCCAGACCCTGGAGCACGTTGGCGGCGGCACCGCGCACGAGGCTCGTCAGGCCGCCGCTCACATTGCTGCCCGCAGCACCCGTGACCGCCGTGGCGATCAGTCGCGCAGCGCTGCCGCCGCCAAAGGCGCCGTTGAGGTCGGACGCCCGCTGGGTCTGGTCGGTGACGATCGCCTCCAGGCGCGCGATCTCGACCGCGCCGAGCGCATTGCCGTTCCCGTCGGTACCCCTGTCGATCGCTGCCTGAGCGGCGGCCACTTGGTCCTTCGCCGCCGCCTCTTCCGCCGCCCGGTTGGCGAAGAAGGTGCCGACCTCGTTGGTGAGCGCGCGGGTGGCGGCGAAGCCCTGTTCGATGTCGCGGCGCTCCGCCTCTTCGAACCGGCGGGTCAGCGCGCCGGCGTCGGGCGCGTCGCGCGAGATGGCGGCGGCCACCGCGCGGCTGGCGGGATCGTCGCCGGTGAGCGCGATGGCGCCCGGTGCGATCGAGCTCGCCGTGGTGGACCCCTGCCGCCCCGACGCGCTCATGGCCGACGGCAGGTTGGCCGAGACATTGCCGATGCCGGGCAGCGACACGCCGGGCACGCGGTCCGTACCCGTCGTCGCATCGCCCCGCGTCGTCTTGCCGATGTCGCCGATGCCGCCGCCAAGATTGAGCGAGGACGCGGCGAAGCGCTCCCGGTTCTCGATGTCCGTGGACGACAGGCTGCCCGTCGTCAGAAGATTGCGCGCCGCCGCCGCCGTGCTCGCGATCGTCCCGCCCGTCAGTGTGGTGGCATCGGCAAGGAACACGTCAGATCGGAATTGCTCGGAGCCGTTCCACCTCTTCGGCTATCCACAGCGGCGGTTCGACGTCCGGCATATAGGCGTACGCTCGAAGAACAACTTCACGCGGCGACAAGCCGCTCGTACCCTCGCGCCACTCGAAAGTGCGGAGCCAATTAAGTGCAGTTCCAGTCGAACCGTTGGCCAACCAGCTGCGAGACATGTTGCGGAGCATATGTGCTCGCGCCTTCTTACGAACAGGCGATTTCGGATCGTGCAGCTGATCCGGGTCTTGCGATAGCTCAAGCGAAATTCGACGCCCCGCGGTCATTTGACGCTCATATCCTCCGGGATCGGTCGTGTCCTGCATTGCCAGCATTTGCTCCCACGCGGACAAAGGCAGCAGGTCCTCCGTCGCTAGAAGCCCGGTGAGCAGCGGCACATCTGTCTCGAGTTCGAAGATCTGATCGACCCATCCGTTCGGCCTCGGCTCGCCCGTTAGCCAGCGGCTCTCATCTACGACAAAATTAGCGTAGAACCATGCGCGGGGTTCGTCGTGATCCGATGCATGCCGTTGCTGCACTCCATCTGTGCGCCTCTTCCACTGCTGCAGCCATATGCTTTCAGTTGCCAGCGCGGTGATCGCTTGATGCGCTTGCCAGTAGATCGGATCCGATAAGCCACAGAAGTGAACAAAAAGATGCGAAGGCCAGTCCATCGATGCGGCATTCCACATCATTCGGTTCCCTATGAACTTCTTTAATGTTTTCTCAAGGTCTTCTAACAACCATTCTGCGCCCTCCCGCTGGTAGCGGATTGTTGCTAACGGATCAAAGTGACCTCTCAAATCCTTTGACAAGCCTATTTTCCTTTTGGTGTTCGTATCGCTTTGGTTCCTGCGGAAGCGAGTCGATTCCCAATCCTTTCACCAACGCTTCTCCGCTGCCCACTTTTAAATTTCGGGTCCACTCAGGAACTCATCGACCAGTTTTAGATTGGTCAGCACGTCGTCTGTATCGCTGGAGTGCCGGAACCTTCCCGACTGCTCATAAGACCAAAAGTCCGCCGGCCCGAAGAAGTAAGGGCCGATCGCGAGCGCCAACCCCATCACCCATCGATCTCCGCCCGGAGACGGATCATTCCCAACTTCGATCCGAATGACGTGACGGCGGTCAATCAGAAATACCATCTCCATCCAGCCATCGTCCCTCACGCCGTCTCCTTGCCGGGAGACTGGACGACCCTGATGCTCGTAGTAGTCGAGGACGGTGTCCTGGAGCCGATTTCGACTATCTTCATTGACCCTTAACAGCACGATACATCGTCCCCTCTCTCTTTAGGCGGTAACCAGCCGCCAAAAGATGCGTATACTCCAAATTAGTAAACGAGCCGATCGGCGCTGTCACCGGATCAGCGGTGAAGAGGAAGGTTTTGCCTTGTTGAATTTGTTGATCAAGAAACGCCTTGTTCACCGATCGCAAACCGTCGTCACCGACCTCTTTACCTACGTGGCTCCAATCTTTTAGAGAGAAGTAGGTGGAGCCACGTGACCTCGCCACAGCATCATAAGAGGCCGGGCTTCCGTCGATATAGCGGCCAAGAACAACCTCGGTTGCTCCCGGGTTGTGGGTCGCGGCCTGAGCGGCCTTCTGAAAGAAGGCATATGGCTGCATCGAACCGGCCTCGGTGTCCGCGCGAGCTGCCAGGCTGTCGCCCTCGCGGGCAGACCTCGCGATATCGGCCGCGAGCGCCGCCTCGCGCTCCGCTTGAGTGGCATACCGAAGCGTGACGGTACGCACACCCTTCTGCGCAACACCCACGCCGAATGTGGACAGGCCGTAGAGGAGGTCCGACGTTTCGACCGAGATACCCGTCATGCTCGACAGCGCTTCCGCGCCGACGGTCGGAGTGTACGTTCCAGTTAAGGCGGTTCGCAGACCGGCCTGCGCGTTGTCACCACCGATCGCCGTCAGCCCCACACCTCCGGCCGCCACGAAACAGCTGACGCCAGTGATCGGACACGCCGCCCCTGCGACGAGGGCAGTGCCCCCTCCGGCAAGGATATCGAAGACGCCAGCTCCAGCCTGGAGCAGACCCAGACCTCGTGTGACACCGCGGCCAGTGTTAGCATCGACATAGGCTATCCCGCCGCCGATCTCGTCAAGCACATAACGGCCTCCCGCCAGGAGGTCCTCAACTGTTAGCGGGGCAAGGCCCGCCAGCGCCGCCTGCTGGCGGTTCAGCTCGGCGGTCTTCTGCCGATCGATCATGTCAGATGCGATGCCGAACCGGACCGTATCGGCCGTCACATCCATCCACGCGTAGAGGGCCGCCAGTTCACTCGGTTTGCTGGCGTTGACGTCGCACATGCCGCTCGACTGGGCGCAATCGACGATCCTCTTCAACTCGGCCGCCCGGACTTCCTCTGTAGCACCAAGGGCTTCGTACTTGCTCCGGAACCGCTCATCGACACTCGCCAACTCGGCGAAGCTGAAGGGCACTGGCGCGCCAATCCGCACTTGTGCGCCGTTGAGCGTGTTGTTCTCCGTCTCGATCCGAGCCGCCACGGCGGCGGCCGACGCGTTGCCGCCCAACGCTTCACCAAGTCCCGCGACGAAGGTCGCAATCAGGTTGGCACGCGCTTCCGTTTCCTCCACTGACAGCAACTCGCCATCGCGGCCGACCGCGGAGTTAAAGCCGGTTTTCAGGAGGTTGTTCAAGGCCACGCTCGCCGCTGCACCCACGGCGGCCGAGCCGCAGGCACCCGAACCTCCGGCCACCGCCCCGCCGCAGCCGACCACCGCCTGGAGGGCGGCACGCGTCACCTCGCGAGTGGTCGGGTCGAAGATGCGGTCGACCAGCGCCTTGGCCTGGGCGGCGGCCAGCCCCTGCAGAGCGTTGACCGCCGCGCCTTGTGCGAGCCCGCCCAGACCGCCTGCCACGTTGCTGCCAGCCGCGCCCGTCAGCGCCGTCGCCGTCAGTCGCGCCGCACTGCCGGCACCATAGCGCCCCCGCAGTACGTCCGCTTCACCGCGCAGGCGATCTCCCTCAACTGTGTTGCCGGCCGCGTCGGCTTCGCCGGCCTGCTTCCTCAACTCCGCCTCTTCCGCCGCCCGGTTGGCGAAGAAGGTGCCGACCTCGTTGGTGAGCGCGCGGGTGGCGGCGAAGCCCTGTTCGATGTCGCGGCGCTCCGCCTCGTCGAACCGGCGGGTCAGCGCGCCGGCGTCGGGCGCGTCGCGCGAGATGGCGGCGGCCACCGCGCGGCTGGCGGGATCGTCGCCGGTGAGCGCGATGGCGCCCGGTGCGATCGAGCTCGCCGTGGTGGACCCCTGCCGCCCCGACGCGCTCATGGCCGACGGCAGGTTGGCCGAGACATTGCCGATGCCGGGCAGCGACACGCCGGGCACGCGGTCCGTACCCGTCGTCGCATCGCCCCGCGTCGTCTTGCCGATGTCGCCGATGCCGCCGCCAAGATTGAGCGAGGACGCGGAGAAGCGCTCCCGGTTCTCGATGTCCGTGGACGACAGGCTGCCCGTCGTCAGAAGATTGCGCGCCGCCGCCGCCGTGCTCGCGATCGTCCCGCCCGTCAGTGTGGTGGCACCCGCCACCGTCACGTCGAAGCCGCCGTCGCCCGCGAAGATGCCCGACTGCTCCTGGACGGACGCATAGTCGCCCGACATGCGCTCGCGACCCAGATTGCCCGCGATCGACGTCCCGCCTGGTCCTCCGCTGATCGACAGGCCCACGCTGTCCTGCTTCGAGCGATAGCGCGCGGTGTCCTGCTCCGACGTGATGGCGAGCGCGCCGGTGTCCACCACCACCCCCTCGCCGCTCAACTGCGCGCCGTTCAGCGTCAGCGTGCCGTCGGGGTTGCGGATGGTGGCGGTGCCGCCGGCGCTCACCAGCGTCTCGACGTTCGTCACCTCCTCGCCCGACGCGCGCCCTTTGGCCAGGTTGAGCGAGGCGGAGGGGATCGGCGCGCCCGTGAGCCCTATCGTCACGCCGGCGCTGAAGCCCGACGACTTGTTGCTGGAGGCCAGCGTGTCCCGCTCCTGCGCGGAGCGGAAGGTGATATCGCCCGGCGCGCTCGCCAGCAGATCGCCGGCCGCCGTGACCGAGCTGCCGGTCACGTCGATGGTGCCGCTGCCCGTCCGATCGCTGCCGCCACGCGCGATCAGCGACACGTTGTCGCCGGAGATCGAACTGCCGACCACCGTCTCGTCGCGGGTCGCGCTCTCCGATCGGCTCTTCGAGACGCCGAAGGAGACGGTGACCTGGGCCAGTCCGTCCAGCACGTCGCCCGCCTTGGCCCCGTTGCCCCCGTTGGCGGCGTTCGCCTTGCTGATCGCGCGCCCGATGGCGTCCCCGGCATTGTAGGCGGCCGCTCCGCTGGCGAGGCCGGCCACGGCCCGGGTGCGGTCGCTCGCCCCGCCGTCGGCCGCGATGCCGCCGATTCGGCGCACCGTGTCGATGCCGCTGAGCACGGGCGACTGCACGCCGATCGACAGCCCGACGGAGGAAGACTTGGACCGTGTGCTGGACTCGTAGATGTCGGTCGTTTTGCCGATGGCGATGCTGTCGCCCAGCAGCGCGACGTCGCCCGTGGTCGCGACCGTGCTGCCGGTGATCGCCAGCAGGCCATCGGCGTCGACCACCACGTCGCCGCGCTCGGACCCGATCAGCGAGCCGGTGTTGGTGACGGCGCGCGTGTCCGTGTTGGTCTTCGACTTGGCGACACCCAGGAACAGACCGCCGCCGCCGAACGACAGGCCGCTCTTCTTGGTGCGCACCGTCTCGCTCTGCGTGTCGGTGGCGGACAGTGCGCCGACCGTTATGTCGCCGCCAGCCGCGATCGTGACGCCCTCGCTGGCGACCACGTTCGATCCAAGGATGCTGGTGCCGGTTTCGGAGCGCAGGTCAACCGTGTTGCCCGAGAGGGTCGAACTGACGATCGTCTCATCGCGGATGTCGGTGTCGGTCGTCGTCTTCGTCGAGGAGAGAAACCCGCCGGACTTGCGCAGAGTGCTGCGGGACAGTTCGGCCACGTCCTTGACGCCGCTGACGGCAATCGACCCGGCGTTCACGCCGAGCGCGCCGCCGCTCTCGATGGTCGCGCCGTCGACGGTGAAGGCTCCGGGTGTGGCGAAGCGTGCGTCGCCGCCCACGTCGATCCCCGACAGCACGTTGGTCGTGCCCGACTGAGTCTCGTCGAAGCTCGTCTTGCCGTCGCGGCCGACCGATGTGGAGTCGAACCGATCGAGCACGGAGCCGATGGCGATGTCCTGTCCGGCATAGGCGGACAGATCGCCGCCGACGCTGACCTGCGACCCGCTGATCGCGAGCGAGCGTCCGGCACCCAGCGCCAGGTCGCCCGTCGTCTGGACCAGGCTGCCGGTGTTGGTGTTGCGGGTCAGCGTGTCGAAGCTGCGCGTTCCCTGCACCACGTCAAACGCGGTGGCGGTCCGGCTCTTGTCGGCGCGCGCGTCGAGCGTCAGGTCGCGCCCGGTGACCAGCGTCACGTCGCCGCCGGTGATGGTGCCCGCCCGATTGACGAGGTCGCCCGCCGCCGACACCCGCCCGACGGCGCCCAGGTCTAGCCGGCCCGTGTTGAGGATGTCACCGGCCCGAATGGACGTGCCCGCGCTCGCCCGGATCACGCCGGAGTTGGTGAGCGCATCGGCCGCGCGCAGGTTTATGTCATTGCCCGCGATCACCGCGCCGCCCGCCGTCAGATCGCGGGAAGACACCTTGGTGAGATAGAGGCGAGGGGCGAGCACGGTGCGCGAACCCTCGGCCGTCTGCACCTGCGTCTCGACGAGGATGACCACGTCGGTGGTGAGCGTCGCCATCTGCTCCGCCGAAAGCGCGATGCCGAGTCCCAGGCTGAAGCGCTGGACGACCTCGACGCCCGCATCCAGCAGTGCGCGGTACTGCGCGTCGTTGCTGGCATAGCCCGCCAGCCGACCCACGCCCGCCTGCGACACCAGCTGGTTCTGCACCAGCTGCTGCTCGTAGAGGGCATCGCCGAGCCGCTGCTGCGTGCGGGACGGATCGAAGCCGAGACGATCTAGGAAATAGTCGCTCGACAGGAAGTTGCCGTAGCTGGTGAAGCGCGGGTCAGTCTCCACCAGGAACGACGATCCCGGCGCCGAGAAGCGGAACAGCCCACCCAAGTCCAGCGACCGGCTGCCCGGCGCACCCGTCGCCTGGCCGTTGAGCGGTGCCAGCGCGAAGCCGAACTCGGCCGCCTGCGCCTCGGGTGTGCCCGTGCCCTCGACCCCGATTGCCGCGCGGTCGATGCCGACCGTGTCGACGCCGATCACACTTGTGCTCAGATTGGCGGCGGCCACGCCCGCCGACGTGCCGGTGGCGACTTCGGTCGCCGCGCCTGCCGGCGTGAACGTCGCGCCCGTCGCCTGACCAGCGGTCACGGGATCGAGCGCGCCCACCGTGCCGGTGCCGGGCGTCAGGTTGCCGATGGTGAGCGCGTCGATAGAAAGCGTGCCGCCCGCCGTCAGCACCGATGCCATCGTGAACAGCGGATCGCGCATCTCGTCGTCGATCGGGGTGCGCTCCCGCGTTCGCCAGCTGTTGCAGAACAGTCCGAACAGCGGGCAGCTGCGGGACTGGCGCAGTTCCTCGCCCTTGTCGGCGGTGATGGTGAAACCCGTAAAGGCCGAGTTCGTGACCCCGCCGGTGGCCTGCACGTCCAGCGTGTCGCTGGCCGAGATCGTCGACAGGTCGTTCGTCAGCGTGCCCGCTCGGATCGCGATGTCCGTCGCGACGATCAGACCCGCGCCGCTGTCCTGCGTCACGGCGGTTTCGCTGACCGAGTGGGTGTATTCGCGCAGCCGCCGGTTGCGCTTGTTGATGCTGAGTTCCTGGGAGATGTCCTCGCTGCTGCGGAGTTGCTCCTCCGTCACGAAGGTGGTCCGCCGGTTGGTGATCGCGCCGGCGTCGAGCACCAGCGTGCCCGCCGCGTTCACGGTCGCCGAGCTGTTGTCGAACGATGCCGCCCGGCTGCCGTCGACGCCACCGATCGACAGGTTGCCCAACGAATAGAGGAACGCGCCATCGCGGTTGGCGATCGCGCCCGCGCTCTCCAGCGACAGCAGCCCGCCACGCGTGGCGATCACTGCGGCGGACCCCTGGTTGACGATCGAGTCCAGCCCGAGGATATGCGCCCGATCGGCGTAGATCTGGCCCTCGTTGGTGACGGTCCGCCCGCTCACCGTCACGTCGCCGCCGTTGATGAGGCCCTGGTTCGTCACCGCGCCTGCGGCTTCGAGCGTCAGGACCGGTGCCACGATCTCGCCGGTCGCCAGGTTGGCGATATCGCCACCGGTCCTGACGGACAGTCCCGTGACACCCTCGATGTGGCCGCCGTTGCTCAGGCTGCCGCCCAGCTGCAGCGACAGGGTGCCGAGCGAGACGACCGACTGGCCCGCCTGGGTGGCGTAGTCGCCGGCGAGCGCCAGGGTCAGGTCGCCGCCGGATACGGTTCGCCCGATGGAGCCGCTCTGGAAGTCGAGCTCCAGCGCGCCGTTCGACGCCAGCGTGCCGGCGTCCTCGCCCGCGCCGTTGTCGAGCACCGGGGTGGTGAGCACCAACCGCTCGTCGGCGGCGATGCTGCCCCGGTTCGTCACCCGCTCTGTGGCGCTCACCACGGCAGTGCCGTCGGCCCAGATCGCGCCGCCCGCGCCGTTGGTCAGGCGTGTGGTCGAGAGCGCCAGGTCGGTGCCCGCCGCGATCGTGCCCGCGCCGTTCTCCAGGTCCGTGGCGGTGACCGTCACCGCGCCCGGTCCGCCCAGGGTGCCGCCGTCGTTGCGCAGTCGGGAAGCCGCCAGCGTCACTCCCGCGTCGCCGCCCACGATCCGACCGAAGCTGTTGTCCGTATCGGCCACCGCCAGCGTGAGTCCGCCAGTTCCCCCGATCTCCCCGCCGGCGTTGGTCAGCGCGGAGCCGGAGAGGGACGTCGTGGTGCCCGTGATCACGCCCGTGTTCGTCAAGGAGCCGAAGGTCAGCGCAGTCGTCTCGCCCGCGACCGATCCCGCGTTGGCGAACGTGCCCGCCGTCACCGACAGTGCGCCGGTGCTGCCGATCACGCCCGCGCCGTTGGTAAGCGCCAGCGAGCGGCCCTCGGCGGCTTGCAGGG
The DNA here is from genome assembly GCA_965261015.1 of Sphingomonadaceae bacterium. Classification (GTDB taxonomy): domain Bacteria; phylum Pseudomonadota; class Alphaproteobacteria; order Sphingomonadales; family Sphingomonadaceae; genus CBDHCC01. The sequence continues at coordinate 568,315 of CBDHCC010000001.1, read as the reverse complement.
CGAGGCCCGACCCACCGCGAGCGACCAGCGAGCCGGTGCCGTTGTCCACCCGGTCGGCGGTCACGCCCAATCCGCCCAGCGCGTCGATCGCGCCCGCATCGTTCAGAACCGAGGCCGCCGTGATCGCCAGGTCCGCGTCCGCCCGCAGCCCGCCTCCACGGTTGTCGAGAAAGCCGGTCACCGCCACCGCCAACGGGCCTGCGGCCGCGATGCGCCCGCCGCCGTTGGACAGCGCGCCGGTGTTCACCGCCAACGCGCCATTGGTCGCGATCTCGCCTCCGCTGTTGTCGAGCAAGGTGGCGATGGTGAGCGCGAATGGCCCGGCGCCGGACTGCGTGATCCGCCCCGCGTTGCTGAGCGCACCGGCGGTCAGGGTCAGACCCGCATCGGCCGCGAGGTCCCCACCGTTGTTCACGATCGCGCCGGTCACGTCGATCCGTGCCGCGCCGAGCGATCGGATAGTGCCACCGGTCAGTGTCAGCGCATCGCTTGCGACCGCGACGCGGCCACCCTGCAGAACGCCGCCAACCGCCACCTCGCCGGAGCGTATCGTGAGCGCGCCTGGGGTCACCACCTGACCGTTGGACATCACCGCAACCACGCCATTACGCGCCAAGAGCGACACCGCCGCGCCATCCACGGTGCCGCCGATGGACAGCGAGCCGCTACGCGCCGTCATGGCCACGGCACCATCCGACGTGACCCGATCATCGGCACCCATCGTCACGTCGCCGGCCGAGATCGCCACGTCGCCCGTCGAACCGACCAGACCCGTGCCGTCGATCGCCTTGCCCACGGTGAGCGCCAAGGTCGCCCCGTCGCCGGTCGCCAGGATGGCACCGCCCGTGCCCGTCAGGCCGCCGATGGTCAGATCGGCCCGGCCGGTGGTCTCGACCGAACCGCCCGCGTTCGTGAGCGCGCCGGCCCTCAGAGTCAGCCCTCCGCCCGTCGCCAGCAGACCGCCGGAATTGTCCAGCTTACCGCCAACCGTCAGGTCGCCGGCACCCGCCGCCGTGATCTCGCCGTCAGCGTTGGCGAGACTCGCGGCATTCAGGTTCAGGACGCCGTTGGTGGCGATCCGCCCGCGCGTGTTGTCGATGCCGCCGGAAGCGATCAGGCTGAGCGTTCCGGCACCGCCGTGCAGGATCGCGCCGTCGCGGTTGACGATCGACCCGGCGTCGATCGTGAAGTTCCGGCCGCCGGAGAACAGCTCGGCACCGGAATAGTCGACTTTGCCCAGCGTCTTCAGCAGGAAGTCGTCGCCACCCGTCTGCCGCAGCTTCGCGCGGCGCAGCGAGATGGTTAGTGCGTTCAGCACGAAGCGGTCGGCCTGCAGCAGCCCGTCGTCGAGAACGATCCGACCGGCGGTCAACGTGGCGATCGCGTCACTCTCCACGCTTGCGGCCGACCCGTCGAGCGTTCCGGTCGCGAACAGCGTGACCGGACCGCCACCGGCGACCAGCCCGCCGCTCCCCAACTTCAGGTCGCCGGCCGTAGCGGTAGCGGCCAGCGCTCCCAGTGCCGTTACGGTGCTGCCGCCCAGGTCGAGCGTGGGCGCGGAGAGCGTCACGGAGCCGTTTCCGCCGATGCGGGTGGCCGACGCGGTGAGCGCCTCGGTCGCGGTAAGCGACAGACCGGCATCGCCCGTCGAGACCACGCTGCCGCCGGACAGCGCCACCGTCCTTGCATCGAGCGACAGCGCGCCCGCTGCCTCGTATGTGCCGCCAGTGCCCGCGATCCGATCGGCGGCGACGGTCAGCGCCCCAGCGGCCGCCACGCGGCCGTCCTGCCGCAGCAGGCCGTCCGCGCTCAGCGCCAACGCGCCACCGGCCATCAGCGAGCCGCCATTGACGATGTCCCCTGCGTCCACGCCCAGCGCGCCGTTCGCCACGACCTCGCCCGCATTGGCGAGAGTCGTGCTGGACAGCGACAGGGCACCTGATTCGGCCAAAGCGATCCGACCGGAGTTCGTCAGCGCGGAGGCGGAGAGCGCCAGATCGCCGCCGTTCGACTGGATCAGCCCGGCATTGTCGAGCGCGCGCGACACCTTGAGCACGCCGCCGCCGTCGGCGAGCACCCGTCCTGAGTTCGCCAGCGAGCCGGTGGTCAGCGCAAGCGATCCTCCGCCTATGATGCCGTCGGCACCGACGCTCACGCTGTCCGCCGTCACGGCGAGCGTCGCGCCCGATTGAAGGCGCGCGGCGTCCACCGCAAGCGACCCAGCCGAGACGGTCGTCATGCCACCGCCCTGCGCCGTCGCGCCCGTGGACAGGCGGATCGCGCCGGGGCTCGCCACCGTCAACCTGCCGCGCGCAAGAAGCCCGGCGTTCGTTGCCAGGTCGACGGAGGCCGCGGTCACTGCCACGTCGCCGTTACCGCCGATGGTGCCCCCCGCCGCGCTGAGCGCGCCGCTCACGTTGATCGTCAGCGGGCCCTCACCCGTCGCCGCGATCAAGCCACGGTCGTTCACCAGACGGTCGGCGGCCAGCGCGAGAGTGCCCGCCGACTGGATCGTCCCGTCCGTGTTGTCGATCGTCGTGGCCGTCACCGACGCACTGCCGCCTGCATCCACGACGCCGCCCGAATTGGTGAGCGCGCCGGTGCGGACGGTCACTTCGCCACCCTGCACCAGGCCGGTGCTGGTGAGCAATCCGGTCGTCAGCTCGATCGACTGCGTTCCGCGCAGCTCCCCGCCCGCGACCGTGGCTTTGTCGGCCGTCACCGAAACGGCAGCCGCCTGCACCCCGCCGCTGACCGTCAGGCTGTCGGCCGACAACCGCGCGGCATCGCTGGCCAGCACACGGCCACCAAGCGTCAGCGCGTTCGCAGCCGCGAGGGATGCGGTGCCCGCGCGCGATATGGTCCCGTCACGCGCCAGACCCGCCGCATAGGTCCCTGTGCCGGATATGTCGGTCCCTAAGACGGTCAGGTCGCCGCCGCTGGCCACCAGCCCGGCCGCGTCGACCGACGTGCCGGCAATCGTGAGCGGCCCGTCAGAGAAGAGCGTGCCGGCCACGCCCACCTTCGTGCCGACCACGTTGGCCGCACCGCCGCTCGTCACCGCTCCGCCGACCGTGACCGCACCCCGGCTGTCGAGCCTCAGACCGCCGTCCAGCGACGCCAGCGTGCCGTCGATACGGACACCCAGACCGGCCTCCGTGCCCACCAGTCGGATCGATCGCGCGTACATGCCGCCCAACGCTGCCACGTCCAGTCCGATGGCGGGGCGCGCCGCCAGCGCGGTGCCGGTGATGGTCACCCCGCCGTCCGCGTTCACCGCCGCCTCGCCCGCCCCGAACGCGCCCTCCACCCGATCGGCATAGACGCCCGCGTTCAGCTGGATCACGCGGGCGAACAGGTCGAGGCGCGCGTCGCGCGCGTCCAGGCCCGTGCCCCCAACCGAAAGCGTGCCGTTGCCGATCGAATAGCCGCCCACCCGCCCTGTGGCGTCGATGCGCGGGGTGCCGGCGGCCAGCGTGACCCAGGGCGTGTTGACGAAGCCGCAGCCTTCGCACGCGATGCCATTGGCGTTCGCCAGGACGAACTGCGCCGGGGCGCCCGCGATCTCGACATAGCCGCGCAGCAGCGAGGCGTTGGAGCCGGTGACCTCGTTCAGGATCAAGGACGCCGGGCCGGAGCGCTTCAGATTGCCGTTGCCGTCGATATAGCCGCCCAACAGGCTTCGCGTGATCCGGTCGGAGTTGTTGAGGATGAGGTTGCGGTCGTCGACGTTGAAGTCGGTGTAGCGGTTGTGACTGACACCCTTATCGTTCGGCGTGGCGATCTTGACGATCGGAGTGCCGTTGGCCGCCACGTCTAGCCGGGGCGCGCCCGCCGCGCCCGGCGTCGGAGCGATCGTGACCGGCTGCGGCGCGGTCTGCGCGGCTGCGGCGATCGGGGACGCGGCCAACGAAATCAGGATTGCGCCCCGCCGGAGGCGACCCAGCGGCGTCAGCGCGGTCGCCGACAGGGCCAAGCGCTGGAGAGCGTGGGATCGGGTGGAATGGGTCATTCTCGTCCCCTTCACAGCGTCACGTTCACGGCGAAGCGGAATTGAGCCTTGCCGTCGTCCGTCAGTCGAGTCCGCGCCACCGGCAGGGCAACATACGCCTCCGTCTGGACATTGGCGAATTGCGCTCGCAGTCCGGTTCCCAGCCCCGCCTGCAACTTGCCCAGCCGAACCTGGCCCAGATCGAACAAGCCGAACGGCTGGAGCCACGGCAGCGGTCGTGCCGTCACCTCCTGGCGCAGATAATAGCCGCTCCGCGCGATCGACGCGCGGTCCGTGTCGTAGCCACGCACCGTGTATGGACCGCCCACCGAGAAGCTGTCGGAGCCGTAGAGCGGCTTGCCCGACAGCTGACCGCGGAACACCGCCGTGTAGCTCTCCAGGAACGCGCCCGCGATCGGCACGGCGACCGCCACGTCCAGCGTGCCGATGCGATAGCGCGCCGTGGGCAATCCGGCGGGCCGATCGTCAGGCTCCTCCTGCGCGCCGAACAAGCCGGTGCCGAGGCGGAACCCCAGCTCGCTGTTCACCCGCACGCGCCCGACCGAACGGCGATCGACGAGCGCCAGCGACAGGTCCGAGAGGTCCTGCCGCTGGATGCCGATCTCCACGCCTTCGATGAAGTTGCGCCCCCAGCGCCGCGACGCACCAAACCGCAGGCTGGTCTTGCTCACCTGATCGCGGGTCAGGACACGCTCGATATAAGCCGCGACCTGATCGAGCTTGCCCGAGGTCTGGAAGGAGCGCACCTCGCCTATGACCTGCTGGTTGTAGCGGTTGCGCGACGCCTGCAGCCCGGCGGCCCACCAACCGAAGGGAACGCTGACGCTCGCCCCCGTGCCCCGGCTGTCCGCCGGTATGCCGGGCGAGTCGATGCGCCGATTGTAGGAGCCCGTGACGATCTCCGAAAAGCCGAGCACGCCCAGCGCCGACAGTTGCGCGGAGCCCTGCAGATTGCCGACCGCGTTGCCGGCGTAGTTGTTCAGCGACGCGCCGAGCAGCACCGGGGAGCGCTGGTTGGCCGTGACCTGAAGGATGGACTCACCCACTCCTTCGCCAGGCACAATGTCGACCTCAACCCGCCGGCCCGGCAAGGAGCGCATCTGCTCCAACCCCTGCTCCAGCGCACGCAGCGACAGGAGATCGCCGGTGTCGAGCGGCGAGGCGGCCGCCCAGGTGCGCGGCGACAGGTCGGGCGCGACCCGCACATCGCTGACCACACCGGGGATCACCTGAACGGTCAGCGTCCCGACGGCGAGCTCCTGCTCCGGCAATCCCGCGCGCGTGGTGATGAGGCCACGATCCAGGAACTCGGCCTGGAGATCCCGGAGGATGTAATCGAGGCCCTTGGCCCCGACACAGCGTTCCTGATACCGGGCGAGATGTGGTCCCACCCAGCTCAGGGCGGAGCGCCCGGCCGTGCCGTCGACGGCAACGGTTCTGATCTGGAAACAAGGGGTCTCTGCCGGAAACGGCCCGAGCACCGGCGCGGCCGGCGTCGCCACCTGAGCCACCGGAGCCGCCAGCCGCGCGGCGCGCTCGGCCGCCTGCTGCTCGGCCTCGCGACGTGCGCGGTCCTGTACGAGGGGACCGGCTTCAGGGCTGTTGGGCGGTACGACTTGGGCGGCGAGCGGAGGGGACACCAGCCCACCCAACACCGCCAAGCCAATGGTTCGTTGAAGTGTCACGCATCTTCCCCGCCGTTATCACGAGTTAAGCAGTACCGCAGGCGACGGAGTCAAGTCGCTTTACTCTGAGCACAATTCGCACCCATCACGACTCCTCTTGCCGCACTTCGGCTGCAATCAGTGCCTCTTTCAAGACAACGGATCGCCCAGAGTCAGCAACAGGGCGGCAGCCCCAAGGTCTAGCCGAAAGCGGAACGACCGTTCTTGGGCACCTGAAGCGCAAAAACGGAATATTCTCGAACAGCTTATCGACGTGGGAAAAACCACGCGCGACGCATCAGGATCGTTTAGCCGAGGACTACGCTGGCCGAGAGACGACGCAGTCCGAGAGCGGCGTTTCACTGGAGCGTCACGCGATTGTCGCTGGCAGGACTCATTGGTCGTCTAGGTGGCGTGGCGATCCGGACAGGAGAGCCCAATGGCCACGACCAACCGCGCCGCCGAGCCCACCCGCCCTTTGGCGACGTCCGCGTCCGCCGCGCTGCACGAGGCGCGCCTGCCCGACTGGATCGCGCCCAAGTCGTTCCAGCCGCCGCGCCCGCGCACCCGCCACCGCACGGTGTTCGTGTCCGACCTGCACCTGGGCACCGCCGGCTGCCAGGCCGAAACGGTGCTCGCCTTCCTGAACTCAGTGGAGTGCGACACCCTTTTCCTGGTCGGCGACATCGTGGACGGCTGGGCGCTCCGGCGCGGCTGGCACTGGCCGGCCGCGCACAACGAGGTGCTGCGCCGCATCCTCAAAATGGCGCACCACGGCACCCGCGTGGTCTATATCCCCGGCAACCACGACGAGGTGTTTCGCGATTATGCCGGGCTGGACTTCGGCGGCATCGAGGTGCGGCTAGAGGCGGTGCACACCACAGCGGACGGCCGCCGCCTATTGGTGCTGCACGGCGACCGCTTCGACGCGGTGGTGCTCTACCATCGCTGGCTCGCCGTGCTGGGCGACCACGCCTACACGGCCCTCCTGAAGGCCAACCGGGGCTATGACTGGCTGCGCCGACGCGTGGGCCTGCCCTATTGGTCGCTCTCCGCCTACGCCAAGCGCAAGGTGAAGAACGCGGTTCAGTTCATCGCGTCCTACGAGGACGCGGTGGCGCACGCGGCGGCCGAAGCGGGTGCGGACGGCGTCGTGTGCGGCCACATCCACACAGCCGCCATGCGGCAGGTGGGCGCGGTCGCCTACCACAACACCGGCGACTGGGTGGAGAGCTGCACCGCGCTGGTCGAGCACGCGGACGGCCGGCCGGAGCTGATCGAATGGCACGCCCGCGCCTGCGCCTGCGCCTGCGCCTGCGCCTACGAGAAAATATCGGCATGAGGATCGCGCTCATCTCCGACGCCTGGGTGCCGCAGGTCAACGGCGTCGTACGAACGCTGCAGGCCACGGTGGCGGAATTGCGCGCGCGGGGTCATCAGGTGGACACGTTCACGCCCGACCAGTTCCGCACCGTGCCCTGCCCGGGCTATCCGGAAATCCGGCTGGCAATGGCACCGTGGCGGGAGATCGGCCGGCGGCTGGACGCGCTCGCACCGCATGCGATCCACATCGCGACGGAAGGCCCGCTCGGCTGGGCGGCGCGACGCTGGTGCCTGCGCCGGGAGCAGCCTTTCACCACGTCCTTCCACACCCGGTTTCCTGATTACCTGGCGCTCCGCACCGGCTTGGCGGCGGAGCGCTTCTGGCCAGTCGTCCGCCGCTTCCACGCGCCGGCCGTCGCCGTGCTGGTGGCCACGCCTCGCCTGGCCGACGAGCTGGCGGCGCACGGTCTCTCTCGGACGCGGCCGTGGTCGCGCGGAGTGGACCTGTCCGCCTTCGGTCCCGACGGTCCAACGCTTCCGCTTGCCGACGGACTGCCGCGCCCGCTGCTGCTGTCCGTCGGCCGGCTGGCGGTTGAGAAGAATCTGGGCGCTTTCCTGTCGCTCGATCGGCCGGGCACCAAGCTGGTGGTCGGCGACGGGCCGGCGCGCGCCGGGCTGGAGGCGCGCTACCCGGATGCGGTGTTCACGGGCACTCTGACGGGCGCGGCGCTGGCGTCCGCCTATCGGGCGGCCGACGCGCTCGTCTTTCCCAGCCTCACCGACACCTTCGGCCTGGTGGCGGTGGAGCGCTCGCCTGCGGCACGCCGGTGGCCACCCTGCCGGCGCCCGGACCGGCCGACATCTTGGCGGCGGCCGAGTATCGGGTCGGAGCGGTGGAGGCCGATCTCGACCGCGCCATCGACGCCGCATTCACCTGCGACCCGGCCGACTGCGTGGCGGAGGGGCGGCGGCACAGCTGGGCGGCGTGCACGGACCAGTTCCTGGCCGCGCTCGCCCCGGTTCGCGATGCACAGCCGCAATCGGCGACGCGACAGCTGTCACCCGCCTGACGCACGGCCGCGATAGTTCGGCGCCATGTTGACCCTCGCCCTGCTGCTCGCCCAGCCCGTCTGCCCGCTGGTGATCGCCCATCGCGGGGCGAGTGGCGAGCGGCCGGAGCACACCCTGGCCGCCTATCAGCTGGCGATCGACGCGGGCGCGGACTTCATCGAACCCGACCTGGTGATCACCCGCGACGGCGTGCTGGTGGCGCGCCACGAGAACGAGATCGGCGGGACCACCGATGTCGCCGACCATCCGGAGTTCGCCGGGCGGGCCACGGCCAAGACGATCGACGGACAGGCGGTCACCGGCTGGTTCACCGAGGACTTCACCTTGGCCGAGCTGAAGACGCTCCGCGCCCGTGAGCGCCTGCCCCAGCTGCGCCCGCGGGTCGCGGCCGAGTGGGACGGCCGGCTGCCGATCGCCACCTTCGACGAGGTGTTGGCGCTGGTCGCCGCCGCCGGGCGTCCGGTGGGCGTGTACCCGGAGACCAAGCACCCGAGCTACTTCCGCGGCCGGGGCACGCCCTTGGAGGAACCGCTGCTGGAGGCGCTGGCCCGCGCCGGCCTGGACCGCGCCGACGCGCCCGTGTTCATCCAGTCGTTCGAGGTCGGCAACCTGCGCTGGCTCGCCACCCGCACTAAGGTTCGGCTGGTGCAGCTCGTCGCGGCCGAGGGCGCGCCCGCCGACCGGCCGGACACGCCCTACGCCACTTTGCTGACCTCGGCCGGCCTGACGGGCGTGGCCCGCTACGCCGACGGCCTCGGCGCGGACAAGGCGCTGGTGCTGGCGCGCGACCCTGCCGGCCGCTCCGCCGGGGCGACGCCGCTGGTGACGGACGCGCACCGGGCCGGGCTGTTGGTCCACGCCTGGACGTTCCGGCGGGAGAATTATTTCCTGCCGACAGAGCTGCGCGTCGGACCCGATCCGCGCGCCGCCGGCGATCTGGGTGGCGAGGTCGCGGCCGCGCTGGCGGCGGGCGTGGACGGCGTCTTCAGCGACAATCCGGCCGAAGCGGTGGCCGCGCGCTGGGCCTGCCGCGCCCTGTCGCCGAACTGACACCCGGCTGTCGCCGTGGTGACGCCGGCGCGCGCCTAGGAGCCTCCACACAAGGGGGAACCATCGATGACCAGCCGACTCGTCCTGCTCGCCACACTCCTCGCGGGCGTCTCCGCCCCCGCCTTCGCCCAGGCCACCGCCCAGCCCGGCGACGAGGACGGTGCCGCCCCCACGACGCCGGAGACCGGCGTCATCATCACCGCGCAGAAGATCGAGCAGCGCGCCCAGGACGTGCCGATCACCGTCAGCGTCAACACGGGCGAGCGGCTGCGCGAACTGGGCGTGTCGGAGCTGGACGAGCTGTCGAACTACGTGCCAGGCCTGAACGTGCAGGAGCAGTCGGCCAACAATCCGGGCGTCGTGATCCGGGGCATCACGTCGGACTCCGGCTCCGCCCAGCAGGCCGCGCGGGTCACCCTCTATTACAACGGCGTCGACATCTCGCGCTCGCGCGGGTCGTACCAGGACCTCTACGACATCGACCGAATCGAGGTCATCAAGGGGCCGCAGGCGACGCTGTTCGGGACCGCGTCGACGGTGGGCGCGATTTCCATCCTGTCGGCCCGGCCGCGCGCCGGTGCCTCCGCTGAGCTGACGGCAGGCTACGGCAACTATGACGCCTATCTGGCGTCCGGCTTCGTCAATCTGGGCTCCGAAACGCTGGCCGTGCGTATCGCGGGCGCGTTCAAGAAGCGGAACGGTTACGTCACCAATCTCGCACCCGGTCAGGAAGACCTGAACGGCCAGAACCAGCTGGGCCTGCGCGCGTCCGTGCGCTGGCGGCCGACGGAGCGGCTGACGGTGGACGCGATCGGCACCTACGACCGCCAGCGCAATCCGGGCACCGCCTTCGTCTCGCGCCGCTTCCCCACGCCGACGGGGCCGGGCGATCCGTTCGGCGTGGCGTTCCTGGGCGGCGCGCCGGCGGACCAGTCGGCGGCCGTGCTGGGCCTGGGCAAGCTGGGCCTGCGCCGCCACGTCTACGACGCCAACCTGACGGTGGCCTACGAGCTCACCGACGACCTGACGTTGACACTGGTGAACGGCTATCGCGACTTCGACTCGCTCGAGGTGTTCGACGCCGACGGCTCGGCAGCGCCGTTCCTGGAGTTCGCGGAGGACGCGCGCGGCTATCAGATCAACCAGGAAACGCGCTTCACCTATGTCAGCGACCGGGCGCGCGCGGCGTTCGGCTTCAACTACTTCCACGAGGACTCGACCCAGGCGGTCCCCTTCGTGACGGAAGAGGGCGTGTACCTGCAGTGCGCGGCCAATCTGGTGCCGGGCCTGCCCTGCGTGGCTGCGGACGGCAGCGTATCGGCCACCCGCGCGACCGCCCTGCTGACGCGCGGAGCGGCCACCGTGCTCCCCTACAACTCGCTGTTCCGCAACGGCGGCATCAACGACAGCTACTCGCTGTTCGGCGACGTGACGTGGATCCCGACCAGCCGGCTGGAGCTGACCGCCGGCCTGCGCGCGCTGATCGAGGAGCGCAAGTCGACCTATTTCGCGCGCCAGCCCAACTCCGTCATCACCCGCGCGCCGCTCTTGCCGGTGGTGGACACGGGCGGCCAGACCTTCCGCACCAAGCGCTCGTTCGACGCCTTCCTGCCGCGCTTCAACGCGCTCTACCGCTTCAGCCCTGCCGTGAACGTCTTCGCCACCGTGTCCAAGGGCCGCCGCTCGCCCACCGTGCAGCTGGCCGCCGCGCGCACGCCGACCGGACCGGTGCCGTCCATCCAGGATATTCCGGAGGAGGTGCTGTGGAATTACGAGGTCGGACTGAAGGGCCAAGCGGGTCCGGCGTCCGGGACGATCGGCGTGTTCTACCAGACCTACGACAACTTCCAGGTCAGCGTGACGGAGAACGGCCGCGCCGTCACCCGCAACGCGGGCACCGCCAGCAACTTCGGCGTGGAGCTGGAGGCGCAGGTCCGTCCCGCCCCGTGGTTCAATATCTTCGGCAATTTCGCTTATCTCGACGGCGGCATCGACGACAAGGCGGCCAATGGGCGCTTCGCGGGCGACCAGTTCCGGCTGCAGCCACGCTACCAGGCGTCGGGCGGCGTGACGCTGGACCGGGATTTCGGCTCGGTGCGCGTGTTCGCCACCCCGTCGGTCACCTACCGCTCGCGGATCTTCTTCGAGCTGCCCAACACGCCGCTGATCAGCCAGGGCGGCGTGACGCTGGTGAACCTGCGCGCCGGTCTAGGCTTCGGCGAGCGGTTCGAGCTGGCGGGCTTCGCGCGCAACCTGACGAACAAGGATTATCTGCTGGACGCGGGCAACACCGGCGGCAGCTTCGGCGACCCAACCTTCATCCCGGCGGAACCCCGCTTCTACGGCGTGCAGGTGACGGCCCGATATTGAAGCGCGAGCTTCCCAGAAGCGAGCGGCCTTCGGCATCAAATCCCCGTCCCCTCTGCCAAGGTAGGAGCGTCTTCCGCGTCGCCGCCAAGATAATGGCATGCGGGTGGCCGAGCGTGAACTCGCTCAGCAGCAGCACATAGTCGCGGTCGGCGGTGAAGCGCCCACCAGCGGGGACGCCGGGAAAGCTGACGCCCGGAACGCCGTCCAGCGGGAACGGCACCATCATCCGGTCCTCCCCCCCCCCCCCCCCGGGGACCGTCAGGTCGGCGCTAAGTCGCCGTGCTCGTGGACGCCCTGCCGCAGTTGGATGGCAGCCGCGAGACTGCCGCCCCGCGCCCGGGCGGGCACCGCGAGCGCGGCGCTGCCGAGCGCGGTCCGCCAAGCACCTGGCGGCGATGACGGCTTTTCTGGACTGGCACCTTGGAACTCCCGTGGAACAACCCACTTAAATACCCCTAAGCGGTATCCGAAGGCGCACGATGAAAGACACGAAGCCCACCCTCAACCGCCTCCGCCGCATCGAGGGGCAGGTGCGCGGCGTCGCCCAGATGGTGGTCGATGACCGCTACTGCATCGACATCCTGCACCAGGTGCAGGCGGTGAAGTCCGCGCTCGCCAAGGTCGAGAGCCAGATCCTGAAGGATCACGCCGCCTGCTGCGTCGCCGAGGCGATCGAGTCAGGAAACCCCGCGGACCAGCGCCAGAAGTTCGGCGAACTGGTCGACCTGTTCGAAAAGACGAAGCGCTGAAGGAGGTCCCCAAGGTGAACAAGCAGACGACCATCGAGCGCCCCGCCGCCGAGAAGGGCAAGACGGCCAAGCTCTATCGCATGGTCATGCCCAAGCACATCTGCCCCTATGGCCTGAAGTCCAAATGGCTGCTGGAGCACGAGGGCTACACGGTCGAGGACCACTGGCTGGAGACGCGTGAGGAGACGGACGCGTTCAAGGCCAAGCACGACGTGAAGACCACGCCCCAGACCTTCATCGGGGGCGAGCGCGTCGGCGGCTACGACAAGACGCGAGAGTTCCTGGGCAAGGCGGTCAAGGACCCCGACGCCGTCACCTACACGCCGGTGATCGCCATCTTCGCGATGGCCGCGCTGATGGCGCTGGCGCTCAGCTGGGCGGCGTTCGGGCAGCTGCTGACGGTGCGCGCGGCGGAGTGGTTCGTGGCGCTCTCGATGTGCGTGCTGGCGATCCAGAAGCTGCGCGACCTCGACAGCTTCGCCACCATGTTCCTGGGCTACGACCTCGCCGCCCAGAAGTGGGTGCCCTACGCCTGGCTCTATCCGTTCGGCGAGGCTGTGGCCGGTATCCTGATGCTGGCGGGCGCACTCGATTGGCTGAGTGTTCCGGTCGCGTTGACGATCGGCTCGATCGGCGCGGTGTCGGTCTTCTACGCCGTCTATGTCCAGAAGCGGGAGCTGAAGTGCGCCTGCGTCGGCGGCTCGTCCAACGTGCCGCTGGGCTTCGTCAGCCTCACCGAGAACCTGTTCATGGTCGGCATGGGTGTGTGGATGTGGGTGAAGTGAGTGGCCGAACGGAGGGCCACACCCGTGAGCACTGAGCGGTCTGGCGGCCGTGCCATGGGCTACGGCCGCTTCGCCGCGATGATCGCCACCTCGACGGCGGCCATGTTCGGGCTGACGTACCTCAACACCTACGCCGTCGACCAGGTGTTCTTCAGCGAAACGCGCTTCTGGATGGCGTTCGTGATGGGAGCGACCATGGCGATCATCATGCTGGGCTTCATGTTCGGCATGTACCGCAGCCGCGCGGTGAATATCGGCATCTTCGCGGGTGCGGCGCTCGTCTTCGCGCTGTCGCTGTGGCTGGTGCGCTCTCAGGCGACGGTCGGCGATGTCGCCTACATGAAGGGCATGATCCCGCACCACTCGATCGCGATCATGACCTCCAGACGTGCGCAGATCAGCGATCCGCGCGTCCGCAAGCTCGCCGACGAGATCATCGCGGCGCAGGACCGGGAGATCGCGGAGATGAAGTACCTCGTCGACGACCTGGAGTCCCGCAAGTGAGCGTCCGGCTGCTGATGGCGCTTGGTGTCGCGCTCACCCTGACCGCCTGCGACAACGCCGCGCGCGGCGTGGTCAAGATCAACGGCGACCTCGTCGCGCTAACCGCGGCGCGGGCCGGCAACCCCGCCGCCGGCGGCGCGCTGACGGCCGAGGACCTGCGCTTGACCGTGCAGCCGCTGCCGGACGAGGGCGCGCGCGAGGCGGCCCTACGCTTCGAGGTCGCGAGCGGTCCGGGCCTGCGCGTCGACTATCGCGGCTTCTACAGCTGCGCCGCCTGATCGGCTGACCGGCGTGCCGCAGTCACTCCTCGACGGCTGGGCGGAGGCCGCGCTCACCTCGTTCGGCTTCTTCTGGACCGCCTTCTGGGCGTTCGGCTTCGGCTATGTCGTCTCGGCCATGATCAAGACGTTCGTGACCGAGGCGCGGATGAAGAAGGCGATGGGCGGCGCGGGCGCCAAGGAGATGGGCCTCGCCACCTTCTTCGGCTTCATTTCCTCCTCCTGCTCTTTCGCGGCCCTGTCCGCCACCCGCTCGATCTTCGCCAAGGGCGCGAGCCTCGCCGCCAGCCTCGCCTTCCTGCTGGCCTCCACCAACCTCGTGATCGAGCTCGGCATCGTCATCGCGCTGTTCCTCTCCTGGCAGTTCGTGGTCGGCGAGTATCTGGGCGGCCTGATCCTGATCGCGATCGTCTGGGGGCTGCTGAAGGTCTGGAAGCCCGAAGAGCTGGTCGACCAGGCCCGCGATGCGGTGGAGGACGAGGGCGGCGAGGAGGTGCCCGACTGGCGCGAGATGATGCGCTCGAGGGAGGGCTGGGCCAAGGTGTCCAGGGCGTATGTCGGCGAGTGGCGGATGGTGTGGAAGGACGTGACGGTCGGCTTCACCGTCGCCGGCCTGATCGCCGCCTTCGTGCCGCCCTCCTTTTTCCAGGCGCTGTTCGTCGGATCGGGCGAGGGCGATCCGGCGCTGTGGCAGGTGGCCGCCCAGTCGCTGATCGGGCCGGTGGCGGCGTTCTTCACCTTCATCGGATCGATGGGCAACATACCGCTCGCCGCCATCCTGTTCGGGTCGGGGGTCAGCTTCGCGGGCGTGATGGCCTTCATCTTCTCCGACCTGGTGGTCTTCCCGGTGGTCCGCATCCAGGCGAAATATTACGGCTGGCGGTTCGCTCTGTTCGTGGTGGCGCTGTTCCTGGTCGCGATCGTCGGCGCGGCGGTGGCGATGCATTACGGCTTTGCGCTGCTGGGTCTGCTGCCGGAGAGCGGTGGACAGGCCGCTCAACAGAGTCCGCTGGAGCGCTTCTCCTTCGACTACACTTTTTGGCTCAACGCCGTGTTCCTGGCGCTCTCGATCGGGGCGCTGTGGTGGGCGGCGAAACGCGACGGCGGCGACGGAGACGGAGGCGACTGGATCGAGCGAACGCTGAAATGGCTAGCGATCGCCTCCTTCGCCTGGCTGGCGGGTGGAGTCGGGCTCTGGTCAGCCGGATTGGCGAACGTCGCCCACGGAGCTTAGGGAGCAGAAACGCATTGGTCGCTTGGCGGCGACCTTGGGGCTGGCCTGCTCATTATTGAGGAGGCAATGCCGAGGCGAGTTCGGTGAGGGACTGGCCAGTGGCGGCCCGGCGGCTCTTGAGAAGCGGGCATTCGGGAGGCGAATCGACCTTCTGAGAGAGGTTGCGACGGCAGCGCCGGCAGCACGCCGACCAGCCCGCCGATCACGGCATCGCGTTCGACACCGGCCTTGATCAGACCTGACCGCTGTGTCCTGCCGCGATCTTCGCCTTCGGATCGGTTTCGCTAGGAGGCGCAAAGCACAGTCGATACACCCCGAGTCGTGACCGCCGTGACCGACCTGCTCGCCCCTCACAACCTGCCTTTTGCCGTGGCGCTTGCCGTTCTGGCCGCCTTGGCCGTGCTGCAGCTGGTGGGGCTCGGCGACTTTGGCGAAGCCGACGCCGATCTGGACGTGGACGCCGACGGAGAGGTCGGGCTAGGTGGAAGCCTGGCCGGCGCGTTGGGGCTGGGGCGCCTGCCGCTGCTGATGTGGCTTAGCCTGTTCCTGGCGGTGTTCGGCCTGCTGGGCCTTTCGGGGCAGCAGCTGGCGGAGGGGCTGACAGGTGCGCCGCTCTCGGCCCTGCTGGCCGGCGCGCTGGCGTTGGTGGGTGCCCTGCCGCTGACCGGTGTGCTCGCCCGGCCGCTGGCCCGCATCCTCCCGCACGACGAGACCACGGCGGTGCCGATCGACAGTCTGGTGGGACGGCGCGGGCGCATCGTGATCGGCCGCGCCACCCGTGGCTCGCCCGCGCGTACGGCGGTGGCCGACGCGCACGGCCACCTGCACCACGTCATGGCCGAGCCGCCCGAGGCCGGCACCACGCTGGCAGAAGGCGAGGACGTTCTGCTGACCGCGCGTCACGGCGAGCTCTTCCAGGCGATCCGCGTCGGGCCGCCACCCACTCTGACCATCGAATAGGGGACACGAACATGGACGGACTGATCACCGTGGCGATCTATGCGGGCGTCGTCCTGCTGGTGCTGATCGTCTTCGCGCTGACGATCACGCGGTTGTACCGGCGCGCGACGAAAGAGGTGGGGTTCGTGCGCACCGGATTTGGCGGCGAGCGCGTGGTGATGAACGGCGGCGCGCTGGTCCTGCCCGTTCTCCACGAGACCATGCCGGTCAATATGAACACCGTGCGCCTGGCGGTGCAGCGGAGGAACGCGGACGCGCTGATCACGCTCGATCGGCTGCGGATTGACGTGCAGGCGGAGTTCTACGTCCGCGTCCGCCCCGACGCGGGCGCCATCGCCATGGCCGCCCAGACGCTGGGTCTGCGCACCATGCAGCCCGAGGCGCTGAAGGATCTGGTCGAGGGCAAGTTCGTGGACGCGCTCCGCTCGGTGGCCGCCGGCATGACCATGAACCAGCTGCACGAACAGCGCGCCGACTTCGTGCAGAAGGTGCAGCAGGTGTCGTCCAGCGACCTGGCCATGAACGGGCTGGAGCTGGAGTCCGTGTCGCTCACCGGCCTGGACCAGACCTCGATAGAGCATTTCAACGCCAACAACGCCTTCGACGCCGAGGGCCTGACGAAGCTCACCGAGCAGATCGAGTTGCGCAAGAAGGCGCGCAACGACATCGAGCAGGACACGCGCGTCCAGATGGAGACCAAGAACCTGGAGGCCGACAAGCGCTCCTTCGAAATCGGCCGCGACAACGAGTTCGCCCGGCTCGAGCAGGAGCGCGAGATCGAGATGCGTCGCGCCGTCCAGGGCGCGGAGGTCGCGCGCGAGCAGGCGCTGCGCAGCCAAGAGGCGGACGGCGCCCGGATCGAGGCCAAGCGGCTGATCGACGCCCAGCAGATCGAGGCCGACCGGGCCGTCGAAGAGGCGCGGATCAGCCAGCGGCTGGCGCTAGAAATCGCGCGCCAGGAGCAGCAGATCGCGGTCCAGAACAAAAGTCGGGAGGAGTCACAGGCCAAGGCCGATGCCGACGAGGCACGGGCCAAGGCAGTGGCGGCCGAGGAGCAGGTCGTCACCGCGCGCGAGAGCGAGGTCGCCGACCGGGGCAAGCGCATCGAGCTGATCGAGGCCTCCAAGGTGGCCGAGCGCGACGCCATCCGGGTGCGCGTGGAGGCGGAGGCGGAGCGCGACGCGGCCACCAACCGGGCGGAGGCCCAGCGGGTGGAGGCGTCAGGTGAGGCGGAGGCCGAGAAGCTGCGCGCCGAGGCGAGCCGCGTGCGCTTCGAGGTCGAGGCGGCGGGCCAGCGGGCGGTGAACGAGGCCGCCAACCTGCTGTCGTCCGACCAGGTGTCGCTGCAGACCAAGCTGGCGTTGCTCAAGGTGCTGCCCGACCTGGTGCGGGAGTCCGCCAAGCCGTTGGAGGCGATCGACTCCATCAAGATCGTGCAGGTCGACGGCCTGACGCGCTCGAACGGTGGCGGTGGCGGTGGCGCGGCGTCGCGCGGCGGCGGCGGGCTGGCGAACGACGCGGTGTCCGCGGCACTGGCCTACCGCGCGCAGGCGCCGGTCATCGACGGGCTGATGAAGGAGCTGGGGCTGGACGGCGGCTCGCTGGACGCGCTGGTCAAAGGGGCGGCCCAGGTGGGCGGTGCCCAGGCGGACCACGGCGACCGTGCTGCTACCGCCGCGAACGAGGTGGCCAAGCCCCCACATTTCACCCGTGTGCGCTTTGACAGGCCGATGAACGAGGTGGAAGCGGACGAGTGAGCGTTCCTCCGGCCCACCCGGCACGGCAGGAGGTGATCCCCGTCTCGAGGGGATTGGCTGAGGTCCGAGCGGTCTCAAGGCTCTGAGCGTGTCCGCCGGCAAACTCCGGGGGCCGGGTGGGCGGACCCTGAAGCCACAGTTCTTCGCCGGAGGTGGCATGGCTGCTTCCGGCGGAGCGACGCCCGAGACCGCGGACGTCGCGGCCTGCACATCGTTTCAGTGGACGCTTCGTTGGAAGAGTGACGGCCGATTGTGCAGCTTGCGCGCCCGGCCCCGCTTGGCGGTGAACAGGCTCTCGAAGAACTGCACGGCGGTGGTGACCACGACGCGGAGGTCTCAGTTCTCCACGTCGCGTCGCAGCTTGGCCAGGCCCGCACGGCCCTCCCGCTCCCGGTCGCCCTCGGCCGAGGGGGCGCGCTCGTCCCAATCGAAGGAGGATCGGGTCCTTGGGTGCCGGAGGATCGGATGTAGCGCTGATAAGCGGCCGAGGCCTTGCCGATGTCGTGCAGCAGCCCGGCCGCCCGCGCCGCAGGGCCGGCCCCGAACGCCTCGCCGAAACTCGCCGCCATGTCGCCGACGGCGCGGAGGTAATCCGCCAGCGGCTCCCATTCGGACCGGTCGTGCGGTTCGGGCAGCGAGTGGGCGAACAGAGGCTCAACCATGCATCCCCAGTCCTGACCGGCGTCGATCGCCATGACTTACCGAAAGTCTTCCGATGGACGAAGTTCAGAGCGAGAGCCAGCGCGTGCCGAGAAGACGCTTGTTAAGGCCCAGGTGCAAAAAGGCGCTGAGGCCTCCTCGTGCGAACGGCGGCTTCCGGCAATCGGCGGAGTGGCTCCACCCGATCCTATTTTGCGCGCGAAGCGGCCGCCGGCCCAGCGAACGTCCCCCGGATCCGACCCACTTCATCCCGCCACTCGGGACACTCGCCGGGTGCCCGTAAGCAGACGCGCGTTTGGAAGCTTGACGGGATCGCGCCGCTGCGAGACGGTTGCGGCAGAGTCCACCAGGAGGTTGCCGTGGCCCTCACGATCAATGGCCTAAGCGTCGCGCCGCCGAGCGACCCCCGGACCTCGCTGCTGGACATGTTGCGCGAGGAACTGCGTCTCACCGGCACCAAAAAAGGTTGCAACCAGGGCGCGTGCGGTGCCTGCACCGTGCTGGTCGACGGCGAGCGGATCGTCTCCTGCCTGGCACTCGCCATCCAGTATGACGGCCGCGCGATCACCACGATCGAGGGGCTGGCGCAGGGCACCGACCTCCACCCGCTCCAGCAGGCGTTCGTCGAGCACGACGGCTTCCAGTGCGGTTATTGCACACCCGGCCAAATCTGCTCGGCGATCGGCATGGCCGCGGAGCTGGAGCGCGGCCTGCCCAGCAACGTCACCGCCGACCTCGCCGCCGACACCGTCGCGCCGAGCCGAGAGGAGCTGGCCGAGCGGATGAGCGGCAATCTGTGCCGCTGTGGTGCCTATAACGGCATCATCGACGCGATCGCCGCGACCTTCACGGAAGACGAGCCGATGCCTTACCGAGCCGATCGGCCGGGCGTGATGGCATGACCCCCTTCGCCTACAACCGCGCCACCGACGCCGCCGACGCGCTGTCCCACGCCAAAGCCGGTGCCCGCTATCTCGGCGGCGGCACCAACCTAGTCGACCTGATGCGCGAGACGGTGGAGCGACCGGCCGCGCTGGTCGACGTGACCGGCCTGTCCGACAGTATCGAGGAGACCGACGCTGGCGGCCTGCTGATCGGTGCGGCCGTCCGCAACACCGCGCTCGCCGAACATCGCGCCGTGCGCGCCCGCTATCCCGTCCTCGCCCGCGCGATCCTGGCGGGCGCCTCGGCGCAGATCCGGAACATGGCGACCGTTGGCGGCAACGTCCTCCAGCGGACGCGCTGCACCTATTTCTACGATACCGCCGGGTCGCGCTGCAACAAGCGCGACCCCGGCCAGGGCTGCGACGCGCTCCACGGCTTCAACCGCATCCACGCCATCCTCGGCGCCTCGGACGCGTGCGTCGCCACCCACCCGTCCGACATGGCGGTGGCGCTGGTCGCGCTCGACGCGACGCTCCACCTCCGCTCGGCCACGGCCACGCGCACGCTCCCCCTCGCCGACCTCCACCGCCTCCCCGGCGACCATCCGGAGGTCGAGACCGTGCTTGTGCCCGGCGAACTGATCACCGCCATCGAGCTGCCCCCGCTCCCGTTCGCGCACCGCTCCACCTATCGCAAGGTCCGCGACCGGGCGAGCTACGCCTTCGCGCTCGTCTCGGTCGCCGCGGCGGTCGAGATGGACGGCGACCGCGTCGCCGACGCGCGCCTGGCCCTCGGCGGCGTCGGCCCCAAGCCCTGGCGCGCGGCGAAGGCGGAGGCGGCGCTGATCGGCGGCCCCGCCACCCACGCGGCGTTCCGGGCCGCCGCCGCGGCCGAACTGGCAGACGCGCGTCCCTTGCGCGACAATGGTTTCAAGGTCGAGCTGGCGACGCGGACGATCGCCGCCGTGCTCGGCGAACTGACGGGAGTGGACGCATGAGCGTGCTGGGAGACGCGAAGGCCGCCGCGCAGAACGCGGTGCAGGGCGCGATGGCCAAGGCGGTCGAGTTCGCCCCCGACGCCTGGATTCCCGGCGGCAAGCCCGATCCGCTGATCCGCGAGCGCCACGGCCATGTCGGCCGAGCCGTCTCGCGCGTCGACGGGCCGTTGAAGGTGAAGGGTGCCGCGCGCTTCGCCGCCGAGTTCGCGCCGGATGGCATGGTCTATGCCGGACTCGCCTTCTCGACGATCGCCAAGGGCCGGATCGCCTCGCTCGACCTCAACGCCGCGCGCTCGGCGCCGGGCGTCGTGCTGGTGATGACGCACGAGAACGCGCCGCGCCTGGCACCGATGCCGCGCTTCATGTCGGCCGAGAAGGCGGCGGGCGGCGACGACCTGCCCGTCATGCAGGACGACCGCGTCCATTGGAACGGGCAGCCGATCGCGCTCGTCCTCGCCGACACGCAGGACCGCGCCGACCACGCGGCCTCGCTGATCGTCGCCTCCTATGTGTCCGACAAAGCGGTCACCGCGCTGGCCGACGCGGAGGCGCGCGGGACCGAGCCCGGCACTTTCCAGGGCGAGCCGCTGAAGCTCGCGATCGGCGACGCCGAGGCGGCGCTCGCCGAGGCCCCCCATCGGATCGACGCGCATTATTCGACCCCGCGCCACAGCCACAACGCGATCGAGCCGCACGCCGCCACCGTCGCCTGGGAAGGGGACAATTTGCGCGTCCACGACGCGAGCCAGGCGGTCGCGCACACCGCCTGGTCACTCGCGCGGATGTTCGGGATCGACGAGCGTGACGTGCATGTCACCTCGCCCTATGTCGGCGGCGGCTTCGGCTCGAAGACGCTGTGGCAGCATCAGGTCCTCGCCGCTGCCGCATCAAAGCTCGCTGGGCGACCAGTCCGGATCGTCCTGTCGCGAGAGGGCGTGTATCGGATGATCGGCGGCCGCGCGCCGACCGAGCAGCGGGTCGCGATCGGGGCCGACGCGGACGGCCACTTCACCGCAATCGTCCACACGGGCTCGACTGTCATGTCGCCGCACAGCGCCATCCCCGAACCCTTCATCGTCGCGACCAAGAGCGCCTATGCCGCCGAGACGTTCCTGCTCGACGTCGAGGTCGCGCGCATGGACATGCTCGCCAACACCTTCATGCGCGCGCCGGGAGAGGCGGTCGGCACCTTCGCGCTCGAATGCGCGATCGACGAACTGGCCGAGGAGATGGGCCTGGACCCCATCGAGCTACGCCGCCGGAACGAACCGGAGAAGGATCCCACCACCGGCACGCCTTTCTCATCGCGTCACATCGTCGAGGCGTACCGGATGGGGGCCGAGCGGTTCGGTTGGGACCAGCGCCGCCCGGCCGGCACCACACGGGAGGGCGAGTGGCTCTTCGGGATGGGCTGCGCCACGGCCACCTATCCCTATTACCGGATGCCCGGCGGGGCCGCACGACTGTCGGTCAGGGCGGACGGCACCGCCACGATGGCGGTCGCCGCGCACGAGATGGGGATGGGCACCGCCACCACGCACACGCTGGTCGTCGCCGACCGGCTGGGGCTCTGCCCCGAGCAGGTGACCGTTGCGTACGGCGATTCAGCGCTGCCCGGCATCGTCCTCGCCGGCGGGTCGCAGCAGACCGCCTCGATCGGTGCGGCGGTCCTCGTCGCGCAGCGCGCGCTGTTCGCCGAACTGCTGAAGCTCGCCGGCAACGACTCTCCCCTCGCGGGCCTCTCGCCGGACGAGGTCGGCGGCGTCGACGGCGGCCTCGTCGCGCTCGACGAACCCGATCGGCGTGAGAGCTACGGCTCGATTCTCGCGCGCGCGCAGCGCTCCGAGGGTGCGGCCGACGGCGAGGCACCGATGCCGCTGGAGATGCAGCACTGGTCGATGCACAGCTTCGGCGCGATGTTCGCCCAGGTCCGCGTCAACGCGGTCACCGGCGAGACCCGCGTCGACCGCTTTCTCGGCGCGATGGACTGCGGCCGCATCCTCAACGCCAAGACCGCCGCCAGCCAGTTCCGCGGCGGCATCGTCATGGGGCTCGGCCTCGCGCTGATGGAGGAGACCGAGTTCGACGAGCGTAGCGGTCGCATCGCCAACCCCAGCCTCGCCGAATACCACGTCCCCGTGCACCTGGACGTGCCGCCGATCGAGGTCATCTGGACCGACATCGCCGACCCGCACACGCCGATGGGCGCGCACGGCGTCGGCGAGATCGGCATCACCGGCACCGCTGCCGCTATCGCCAACGCCGTCTACAACGCCACCGGCAAGCGCGTTCGCGACCTGCCGCTCACCTTGGACAAGCTCATGTAAGGCTTGTTGGCTATCGGGGCAGCTTTGCCCACCGATCTTGCGACGGGGCGCCCCCATGCCCGGTTCTCGCTCGACAATGCGGCCCTGTTCCGCCCGATCTTTTCTTGGCCCCGGCCCGCGCCCCTCATCGGCGACGCCCTTCGCGGTTGAACCCGAGCTGGCGGGCGATTGCCGCACCGGCCGGGTGGCCATAGGATGGAAGCGCACTCCTGCCATCGTCCATCCGGAGACCCGCCATGACCCGATCCCGCCACCTGATCCTGGCGCTGCTGTGCGGAGCCGCCGCTCCGCTGGCCGCGCAGACGACGCCCACCGCCGCCCCGCCCGCGGCGGCGCAGGCCATGGCGGAGGACCAGCGGCTGGTGGAGTTCCTGGACCAGGCCTTCGACGCGCAGGTCGCGCTCAGCCCGGAAGCGTCGACGAGCCTGGGCCTCAAGACCGATTACGACAAATTGGACGACACCACGAACGCGGCGGACGAACGCCGGCTGGCGCTGGCCGAGGCGCAGTTGGCGGAGATGACCCGCCGCTTCTCGCCGGACCGGCTGAGCGAGCAGGGGCAGCTCAATTATCGGCTGTTCGCCGAACAGGTGAAGACAGCGCGTGAGCAGGCTGCGTTCCGCGACTACGCCTTCCCGGTGTCCACCAACGGCAGCCCGGCGGGCGACATTCCGGTCTTCCTGGTCAACCAGCATCGGGTCGACACGGTCGCCGACGCCGAAGCATACATCGCGCGCCTGAACGACAGCGCGCGTGTCATGCGCGAGACGGCGGACCGGATGCGCGCCCAGGCGGCCCGGGGCGTCGTGCCGCCGGCCATGGTGTTCGCGCCCGCGCGCGCCGACGCGCAAAAGGCGCTGACCGGCGCGCCGTTCGAGGACACCGAGGACGGCGTGATCCTGGCCGACTTCAAGGCGAAGGTCGCCAAACTGGACGCCGATCAGCCCACCAAGGACCGGCTGGTCGCGCAGGCCGCCGCCGCCCTGTCCGGGCCGTACCGCGCCGGCTTCGACACCCTGTTCGCGGCGCTGGACGAGATCGAGCCCAAGGCGACGGGCAATGACGGGGCCTGGAGCCTGCCGAACGGCGATGCCTATTACCAGTCGCGCCTGCGCTACTACACCACGACCGACCTGACGGCCGACCAGATCCACACGATCGGGCTGGAGCAGGTGGCGAAGATCCGAACCGAGATGGAGGCGGTGAAGGCGCGGGTCGGCTTCACCGGCACCCTGCCCGAGTTCTTCGTGGAACTGCGGACCGATCCGAAGTGGCAATATCCCAACGACGCGGCGGGGCGAGAGCGGTATCTGACCGACGCGCGCGCCGACATCGCGCAGACGATGGAAGCCGCCCCGCGCTTCTTCCGCACCCTGCCCAAGGCGGACCTGGAGGTGCGCGCGGTGGAGCCGTTCCGGCAGGACACGGCGTCCGTCGCCTTCTACAACCGCCCGGCCCCGGACGGATCGCGGCCGGGCATCTTCTACGTCAACCTGGCCGACATGACGCAGGTGCAAAAGACCCAGGTGGAGGCCATCGCCCACCACGAGGGCGCGCCCGGCCACCATTTCCAGATCGCCCGCGCCCAGGAACTGCCCGGCCTGCCCAAATTCCGGCGCTTCGGCTTTTACGGCGCCTATGGAGAGGGTTGGGGCCTCTATTCGGAGCGTCTGGCGAAAGAGATGGGGGCCTACACCGACCCCTATTCGGAATTCGGGATGCTGTCCCTGCAGATGTGGCGCGCCATCCGGCTGGTCACCGACACGGGGATGCATTCCAAACGCTGGTCGCGCGAGCGGGCGATCGACTATTTCCGGGACAACGCGCCGTTGAGCGAGCGGGACATCGTGAAAGAAGTGGATCGCTACCTCAACAACCCGGGCCAGGCGACCAGTTACATGATCGGGCAGCTGAAGATCAGCGACCTGCGCGCGCGCGCCGAGCGGGATTTGGGCGACCGGTTCGACATCCGCGACTTTCACGAGGCCGTGCTGGGTGGCGGCGCGGTCCCGCTGGATGTGCTGGAGGATCGCGTGCTCGCCTATATCCGGCGCGCCGGATGACTATCGCCGCGCCGCGGGGCTGACGCGATGGGCGACGCGATCGGCTTGGTCGTCGACGGGGCGGTGGCGACGATCACGCTGAATCGGCCGGACCGCCTCAACGCCTTCACTGGCGAGATGGCCGACGACCTGATCGCCGCGTTCGACCGGACGGACGCCGACCCACGGGTCCGGGCCGTGATCGTCACCGGCGCGGGCCGCGCCTTTTGCGCGGGTGCCGACCTGGAGGGCGGCGGCGCGACCTTTGCCGGCGAAGGCGACGCACCGGATTGGGACGACGAGGCGAACCGGGACATCGGCGGGCGCGTGGCGCTCCGCATCTTCGCAAGCCTGAAACCGGTGATCGCCGCGATCAACGGGCCGGCCGTCGGCATCGGGGCCACCATGACCCTGCCGATGGACGCGCGCCTGGTGGGCGAGCAGGCGCGGATCGGCTTCGTCTTCGCCCGGCGGGGTATCGTGCCGGAGGCCGCGTCCTCTTGGTTCCTGCCCCGGCTCGTCGGCATCGCCCACGCGCTCGACTGGTGCCTGACCGGACGGCTCTTGTCCGCTGGGGAGGTGGTGGCGGGCGGGCTGGCGCGATCGGCCCACGCCGCGGACGAACTGTTGCCGGCCGCACGCGCGCTGGCCCAGGCGATGGCGGAGGTCTCGCCCGTGTCGGCGGCCGTCACCCGGCAGATGCTGTGGCGCGGCCTGACGGAGGCGCACCCGATGGCCGCTCATCGGGTCGACAGCCGCATGATCCGGCTGTTGGGCGCGGGACCGGACGCGCGCGAAGGGGTCGATAGTTTCCTGGAGAAGCGCCCACCCGACTGGCCCGGCCGTGTGCCGGGCGACCTGCCGGCCGACTGGCCCCCTTGGCGCGATCCACCCTGGAGAGTTGAATGACAACATCGGAAAACACCTCCCGCCGTCCCACTCGACTGGCGTGGCTGGCCCTGATCTTGGCGCTCGGCGGAGCGATGGCGGGACTGATCGGCGCGGTGGGCAGCGGGGCGGGGGGCTGGCCGTTCACCGTGGGCTTCGTGCTCTTGCGATGGGGGTTTTACGCGGCGGCGTTGGGCGGTGTGCTGGCCCTCGCGGCGCTCCTCTGGGGGTGGCGCGCGCGGGCGCGCACGGCGCTGCCCGGCGCGGTGGCCCTGCTGCTGGCGGCGGGCTATTGCGGCTATCTGTGGAGCTGGCTGGCCGTGGCCGCCCGTGTTCCTTCGATCCACGACGTCACCACCGATCCCGCCAATCCGCCGGAGTTCCGGACGCTCGCACTCCGCGACGACAACTGGGAGTCCGTTCCCGACCTGGATCAGCCCGCCCTGGCCGCCCTGCCGCCGCGCGACCGCTGGCGGGCCGTACTTCGCCAGCGTTACGGCGACATACGACCACTCCACGTCGACAGCCCGCCGGCCCGGACGCTGGCGCGCGTGGAGGCGCTTGTCCGAGCGCGTGGGTGGACGGTCGCGGCCGTGGACCGGGCGGCCGGCACGGTGGAGGCGACGGACACGGTCTCCCTGTTCCGCTTCAAGGACGACGTGGTCGTCCGCGTCCGACCCGACGGTGCCGGATCGCGCGTGGACCTGCGGTCGGTCAGCCGGGTGGGGACCAGCGACCTGGGGGTGAACGCGGCCCGGGTGCGCGCCTTCGAGGCCGACCTGAAACGCGGCTGAGCCGGTTCATCCCGCGATCGGCGGCACCGTCTGGCTGTGTTGGACGACCCGCCAGCCGGGCTCTCCCTTCCAATAGGTGGACGTGGACCACGCCGTGTACCGCTCGTCGCCGCGGGTCGCCTCCGCCCGGTACGAAATGGCGATCAGCCCGTCCGACAGACGGCTGAGCGACCGCTGCGACAACGTGGCGTCCTCCCAGCGCGGGGTGTCCGCCACCGCCTCGATGGCCTCGCGACCGCTCATCGCGAAGGGCTCTTCGGGCAGGACCATGACGCAGTCGGGATGGATCGACTCGCGATAATGCGCGGCATCCCCGGTCCACAGGCTCTCTTCGTAACTCCACAGCTCGTCGTCGGTCATCGGTCCGTCTCCTTCGCGAAGGCAACGAAGAGGTCGCCGATCCGGTCCACGGTGGCCCGGCGCGCGTCGTCGGGCGTGTGGCCCAACCGCACGACCACCAGGTTGCGATCGCCCGGCAGCGCGCCGGTCACCACATATTGGCCCAGATGGCCGACCGCGGCCGCGACCTGCGGCAGGCCCTTGTCGGGAAACAGCGCCGGGTCACCCTGCCCGGGGCGGTTCAGCCAGGTCTGGCCGCCATATTGCCCATTGGTCGCCGCCGGCGTCTTCATGAAGGCGAGCCAGTCCGGCCGGACGATCGCCGTCGCGGCCTGGCCCCGACCGTCCAGCAGCACGCGCCCGAACCGCCCCCAATCGTCCAGCGTCATGTAGATCAGCGAGCCGCCGACCTGCGTGCCGGCGCCGTCGAACTCGAACCGGGCCGAGCGGATGCCAGCGGGCGCGAACAGCCGCTCGTCGGCAAAGGCGCGGTACGCCTGCGCCCGGACACGGGGATCGGTGGACGCGGTGAGAGTGCGCGCGACGATGTCCGACAGGATGATGGTTGTGAGCGAACTGTATTCAAAGCGTGCGCCCGGCGCGGCCTCCAGCGGCTGCGCGACGGCGGCGGCGGCCATGTCCTGGGTGCCCGACACGAACAGCACCTGGTTGGTGTCCGAATCCTGCACCGGGTCGCCCACTTCGGTGTGGGTCAGGCCCGAACTCATGGTGAGCAGCTGGCGCAGCGTGATGGCGGCGCGCGGGTCGCCGGGCCGCCGCCAGGCGGGAACGGGCGCGGGTGCGTCCAGCGCCAGCCGGCCGTCGGCCACCAGCTCGCCCACCAGCATGGCGGTGATCGTCTTGGCCATCGACCAGCTGATGAAGCGGGTGTCGTCGGAAAAGCCCGGCGCATATTTCTTAGCGACCACCGATCCGTTCTCGATCACCACGACGGCGCGGGTGCCTGCCCCGTCTACGAACAGCGGGTCGATGCGGCGATTGTCCCAGACTTCGTCCACGTGGACGGGCGCGCGGAAGGCGGACACCGCCAGCCCGACCCCCGACGAGATCGCCAGCGCGGCGGCGAGCGGCAGGAACCTTCCCTTTGTCATAGCCACAGCCTAGCGTCGCATCCCGTCATGGCAACGACCCGCTCCCGCGCCTTCCAGGCCGCCGTCGCCATCGCCGCGTTGCTGGCGATCGCCGCCTTCGCCTACGTCCAGCAGATGCGGCCCGTGCTCCAACTGGGCGTCGGCTATGGCGCGCGAGTGGCCTGCGGCTGCCGCTATTTCGGCGGTCGCCCCCTGGAAAGCTGCACCGCCGACTTCGAGCCGGGGATGGAGGCGATCCGGCTGCGGGAGGACGCGGCGGCGAAGAGCGTCACCGCCTACGTGCCCCTCATCGCCAGCCGCACAGTCCGCTTCGATCCGGTGCTGGGTTGCCAGCCGGATCCGCTCGACGGCGAGGGCTGGACCGTGCGTCACGACAACGACACGGCGGGCCGCTAAGGCGCTTCGATGCGCCGCCTCCTCCTGCTCCTCGCTCTCCTCCTTCCCTCGCCCGCTCTCGCTTGGGGCGGCAGCGGGCATCGCGCGGTCGCCGCCATCGCGCTGGCCAACACGACGCCCGCGACCCGGCGCGAGGTCCGCCGGCTGCTCGCCCACCGATCGGAGCTGCGAACTCCAGACTGTCCACTGGCCACGCTGGGTGATGCCAGCGTGTGGCCCGATTGCATCCGGCGCGACCGCGAGCGCTTCGACTACACCGCCCCATGGCACTATCAGAATGTCGACATCTGCCAGCCCTTCGATCTGGACGCACCGTGCGCCAACGGGTCGTGCGTCAAGGGCGCGCTGGACCGCGCCTATGCCAGCCTGCGGAACCGCCGCCTGGCGGATTGGGAGCGGCTGCAGGCGCTGGCGTTCCTCACCCACTTCACCGGCGACCTGGCCATGCCGCTGCACGCCGGCGACCGGGGCGATCGCGGCGGCAACGACGTGCCGGTCGCGTGGGGCATCTACGCCCCCGACTGGCTGAACCTGCACGGCGTGTGGGACGGGATCGTGGCGGACCGGGCGCTCACCACCGGACCTTCGGTTGTCCGGCGCTACAGCCCGGCCGAACGGGTGCAGGCGGCGGCCGGCACCTCCGCCGACTGGAGCCGCGAAAGCTGGAACTTGGCGCGCACCGCCTACGCCCGGGCCTATGACGGCGATCCGTGCGGGCCGAAGCCGACCGCGCGCCTGGTCCTGGACGAGGCGGACGCGGACGCGATGCTGCCGGTCGCGCGCGACCAGATCGTGCGCGCGGGGCTAAGGCTGGCGACCATGCTGGACGAGGCGCTGGGCGGCTGATCGGCGGGGCCGATCCGCCCGCTCCTCACTCCCGCGCCCGCGCCTTTAGCGCTTCGGCCAACAGCACGGCGATCTGGGCGTTGACGGAGCGCAGCTCGGCGGCCGCCAGGCGCTCCACACGGGCGTGGAGCGCGGGGTCGAGGCGTAGCGCGAACGCCTTGCGATCGGCCATCGGCCTTACCCGTAAAGCGTGCCGGCGTTGATGACCGGCTGGGTGTCGCGTTCGGAACACAGCACCACCATCAGGTTGGAAACCATGGTCGCGCGGCGATCGTCGTCCAGTTCGACGACCTGCTTGGCCGACAGATCGCGCAGCGCATACTCGACCATCGTCACCGCGCCTTCCACCAACTTCGCGCGCGCGGCGATCACGGCTTCGGCCTGCTGGCGGCGCAGCATGGTCTGGGCGATCTCCGGGGCGTAGGCCAGGTGGGTCAGACGGCATTCGTCGACCGCGACTCCGGCGGCGGCGACCCGTTCGGCGAGTTCGATCGCCATCTCGTCGGCGACGTGCTGTCCGTCGCCGCGCAGCGTCAGCTCGTCCGCGTCGAAGTCGTCATAGGGATAGCGGCTGCCGATGGCGCGCACGGCGGATTCAATCTGGATGTTCACGAACTGCGAATAATCGTCGACGTCGAACAGTGCCTGCGCAGTGTCCAGCACGCGCCAAACCACGTTGGCCGCGATCTCCACCGGATTGCCTCGCTTGTCGTTCACCTTCAGCCGGTCGGAGGTGACGTTGTGGATGCGCACCGAAATCTTGGACTTCTGCAGCCACGGCCAGGTCCAGCGCAGGCCGGCCGTGCGGTCGGTGCCGCGATACTCCCCGAACAGCAGGATGGCGGCCGTCTGGTTGGGTTGAAGGAGGTAGAAGCCGAAGGCGACGAACAGGAAGGCGAGGCCCGCCAGCGTGAGCGCCGCCAGCGCGAGCAGACCGCCGAACGCGAACAGCCCGACCAGGCCCAGCGCGATGGCGACGAGCAGCGCCGCCAGCATGGGATAGCCGCTGACGGTGGCGGCCGGCCGCTCCTTCGACAGGCGGAGCGCGCCGACGGACATGGCGGGGGGAACGATCGGGGCATCGGTCATCGAGCAGCTCCTCAAGTGATATCACAGGAATATCATTTTGCTGCCAACCGTCAAGCGGCAGCCAGGACCGGGCAGGATCGGCCCCGAAGCCCGCCGCGATCCCCCTTCCCCCCGCTCTCCCCGCTGGCTAAGCCTCCGCTTTGCCGGCCGGACGGGGGATGAGATGGGCACGGACGTTTCGCCGATCGTCGGCGTCATCATGGGGTCGCAGTCCGACTGGGACACCATGCGCCACGCCGCCGACACGCTGGCGGCGCTGGGGGTCGCGCACGAGGTGCGGATCGTGTCGGCCCACCGCACGCCGGCGCGACTGGCGGACTATGCCGCGGCCGCGGTCGGCCGCGGGCTGAAGGTCGTGATCGCCGGCGCGGGCGGCGCGGCGCACCTGCCGGGCATGGTCGCCGCCCAGACCCGACTGCCGGTGCTGGGCGTCCCCGTGCGCTCGGAGGCGCTGAGCGGCAAGGACAGCCTCTACTCCATCGTCCAGATGCCCGCCGGCGTTCCCGTCGGCACGCTGGCCATCGGTCGGCCGGGCGCGATCAACGCCGCGCTGCTGGCGGCCGCGATGCTGGCCACGACCGACGAGGCGCTGGCCCGGCGGCTGGACGACTGGCGGGCGGCACAGACGGCCGCCGTCGCGGATCGGCCATCAACGGCGGAGCGGCCGGAGTGACGCCCCTGCCGCCGGGCTCCACCTTGGGCATTCTGGGCGGCGGGCAGCTGGGCCGGATGATCGCCGCCGCCGCCGCCGAGCTGGGGATGCGGACCGTCGTCTATTCGCCCGAGGCCGACCCGGTGGCCGCCCAGCTGTGCAACGCCCATGTGCGCGGCGGCTGGGACGACCTGGACGCCCTCGCGCGCTTCGCCGCCGCGTGCGACGTGGTCACCTTCGAGTGGGAGAATGTGCCGCTCGCCACGCTGGACGCGCTGGCGGGCCAGGTGGAGGTCCTCCCCGGCCGCGCGTCGCTGGCCCAGACGCAGGACCGGGCGGACGAGAAGCGGTTCGTGAACGCTCATGGCGCTCGCACGGCCGCGTGGGCGACGGTCGACGGGCCGGACGACATCCGCGCCTTCGGCCACTGGCCCGCCGTGCTCAAGACCCGGACACTGGGCTATGACGGCCGGGGCCAGGCACGGCTGGATAGGCCGGAAGAGGCGGACGACGCCTGGGCGGCGATCGGTGGGCGCCCGGCGGTGATCGAGGAGCGGGTGGATTTCGATGCGGAGTTCTCCGTCGTCCTGGCGCGCTCGGCCGACGGCGGCACGGCGGTGTGGGATGTGCCGGTGAACAGCCACGAAGGCGGCGTCCTGTCCCGCTCCGTCGTCCCCGCTCCGGCCGCGCTGGCGGACCAGATCGCGGTGGCGCGCGACCAAGCGATCGGGCTGGCCGAGGCTCTGGGCCACATCGGCGTGATGACGGTGGAGTTCTTCGCCTGTGCGGGCGGGCCGCTGGTCAACGAGATCGCGCCCCGCGTCCACAATTCCGGCCATTGGACGATCGAGGGCGCGGTCACCAGCCAGTTCGCCGGCCACGTCCGCGCGGTGCTGGGCTTGGCCCCCGGCTCCACCGCGCTGGTCGGGACGGGGGCGATGATGGACAACCTGCTGGGCAAGGCGGCGGACGGCTGGGAGGCGATCCTGTCCGACGCCACCGCGCACCTGCACCTCTACGGCAAGGACGCGGTGCGGCCGGGGAGGAAGATGGGGCATGTGACGCGGGTGGTGCGCTGACGGACGGAGAAAGCGGTTACTCCGGCTGCCGGACTGGCGGATAAGCGCCACCGACGCCCTTCCCAATTCCTGAGCGCCGCCCATGACCGACCTGCCGCCGCCACAGCCCCTCGCCCGCCAGTGCCTCGCCGAGGCGGTGGGGTCGTTCTTCCTGTTCGCGGGCGTCGTGGGTTCCGGCATCATGGCCGAGCGGTTGTCGGGCGGAAATGATGGCGTGGCGCTCATCGCCAACACGATAGCCACCGGTGCCATCCTGTTCGTGCTGATCGCCATGCTGCTCCCCATCTCGGGCGCTCAGTTCAACCCGGCGGTGTCCGTCGTGGGCGCGGTGCGCGGCGACCAGAGCTGGCCGCAGGCGGGGCTGTTCGTGACTGTGCAACTCGCCGCCGGCATCGCGGGCGTGTGGGTCGCCCACGTCATGTTCGGCGCGCCCGTGCTGGAGCTGTCGGTGAAGGCGCGCACGGGCGTGGGCCAGTGGGTGGGCGAGTTCGTCGCCACCTTCGGCCTGATCCTGACCATCATCGGCACCGCGCGGCACAAGCCCGACTGGATCGCGCCGGCCGTGGCGCTCTACATCACGGCCGCCTATTGGTTCACGTCCTCCACCAGCTTCGCCAATCCGGCGATCACGGTGGCGCGGTCTTTGTCCGACAGCTTCGCCGGCATTGCGCCCGCCGACGTGCCGGGCTTCGTCCTCGCCCAGATGGTGGGCGCGCTGGCCGGCTCGGCCACCGGCTCCGTCCTCTTCCCCCGCTCCCCCGTCTGAAAGCCCCAACCCGATGAACATGGAAAACAGCCAGCGGTATTACGGCGAGGTCCTGGCCGGATCGGCGGACCTGAAGACCGACGCCTGCTGCACGATGGACGCCCCGCCGCCAGCCGTGCGCGCCGCCTTGGCCAATGTGCACGAGGAGGTCCGCGCGCGCTATTACGGCTGCGGCCTGGTGGTGCCCCAGGCGATCGCGGGCGCGCGCATCCTGGACCTGGGCTCCGGCTCCGGCCAGGACGCCTATCTGCTGGCGCAGCTGGTGGGCGAAGCCGGCGAGGTCGTGGGCGTCGACGCCACCCGCGCACAGCTGGCGGTGGCCGAACGCCATCTGGACTGGCACCGCGACCGCTTCGGCTATGCTCGCTCGAACGTGCGCTTCGTCGAGGGTGACATCGAGCGGCTGGGCGAACTGGATCTGGAGCCGGGCTCGTTCGACGTGATCGTGTCCAACTGCGTCATCAACCTGGTCGCCGACAAGGCGGCCGTGTTCGCCGCCGCCCACCGGCTGCTGAAGCCGGGCGGGGAGCTGTATTTCTCCGACGTTTACGCCGACCGCCGCGTGCCCGCACACCTGCTGGACGACCCGGTGCTGCACGGCGAGTGCCTGGCGGGTGCGCTCTACTGGGGCGATTTCGACCGGCTGGCGAAGGCGGCGGGCTTTGCCGACCCGCGGCTGGTGACGGACCGGCCGCTGGCGATCGGCGACGCCGGCATCGCCGCCCTGCTCGACGGCGTCGCCTTCCACTCCGCCACCCACCGGCTGTTCAAGCTCGACGGGCTGGAGCCGCAGTGCGAGGACTACGGCCAGGCGGTCCGCTATCGCGGCACGGTGCCCGGCCACGAGCGGGTGTTCGAGCTGGACGGCCACCACGCGATCGAGGCGGGGCGGATGTTCGCCGTGTGCGGCAACACATGGTCGATGCTCGCCGACACCCGCTTCGCCGAGCATTTCGAGTTCTTCGGTGACTTCGAGCGGCATTACGGGGTGTTCCCCGGCTGCGGCACCGACAGCCCGTTCACCGGGGCTGCTGGCGACGGGCCGGCTGCGGGCGGGGGCTGCTGCTGAGGGCGCGCCAATCGGCGACCTGTCACCCACTCCGTTCAGGCTGAGCTTGTCGAAGCCCTGCCCATCTTCTCGCGCCTTGGGGTCCGAAGAAGGACAGCCCCCTTCGACTGCCCGCCTGCGGCAGGCGCTCAGGACAGGCTTCGACAAGCTCAGGGCGAACGGGAGGGAGGCGCGCGTTACCCGGCCGCCAGGAACCCCTTCACCCCACGCGCGGCCTGCCGGATGCGCTGTTCGTTCTCCACCAGCGCGATCCGGACGAAGCCCTCGCCCTCCTCGCCAAAGCCCACGCCGGGCGCGACCGCCACCCCCGCCTTCGCCATCAGGCGCTTGGCGAACTCGACCGAGCCCAGCGCGCGGTGGCTCTCCGGGATCGGGGCCCAGGCGAACATGGAGGCGGCCGGGACCGGCACGTCCCAGCCGGCGCGGCCGAAGCTCTCCACCAGCACGTCGCGCCGGCGGCGGTAGAGCGCCCGATTGTCCGCCACGATGTCCTGCGGGCCGTTCAGGGCCGCCACGGCGGCCGCCTGGATGGGCGTGAACGCGCCGTAGTCCAGGTAACTCTTCACCCGGGTCAAGGCCGCGATCAGCTCCCGATTGCCGACCGCGAAGCCCATGCGCCAGCCGGCCATGGAATAGGTCTTGGACAGGCTGGTGAACTCGACCGCCACGTCCTTGGCGCCCTCGACCTGCAGGATCGACGGCGTGGGCTTGTCGCCGAAGTAGATCTCGGCATAGGCCAGGTCGCTGATGACCCACAGCTTGTTGGCGCGCGCGAAGCGGACCACCTCTTCGTAGAACGCCAGGTCCGCGACGTAGGCGGTGGGATTCGACGGATAGCCCATGACCAGCACCGACGGGCGCGGCACGGAATAGGCCAGGCTCATCTCCAACCGGCGGAAGAAGTCGGGGCCGGGCGCGGCCGGGATGGAACGGATCGCCGCACCCGCGATGATGAAGCCGAACGTGTGGATCGGATAGGACGGG
Source organism: Sphingomonadaceae bacterium (assembly GCA_965261015.1). Taxonomy (GTDB): domain Bacteria; phylum Pseudomonadota; class Alphaproteobacteria; order Sphingomonadales; family Sphingomonadaceae; genus CBDHCC01. The sequence continues at coordinate 533,633 of CBDHCC010000001.1, read as the reverse complement.
TTGGGCGCCAGCACGACATCGCCCGGCGCGGTGATCGCCTGGGCCAGGTTCGCCAGCCCCTCCTTGGACCCCAGCGTCACCACCACCTCCGTCTCCGGGTCCAGGCCGACGCCGAAGCGGCGTTCGTAATAGTCCGCCTGGGCGCGGCGCAGGCCGGGGATCCCCTTCGACGCGGAGTAGCGGTGGGCGGTGGGCGACCGGGCGACCTCCGCCAGCTTGTCGATGACGTGGGGCGCGGGCGCGCCGTCGGGGTTGCCCATGCCCAGATCCACGATGTCCTCGCCGCGCGCGCGCGCCGCCGCCTTCATCGCGTTGACCTCCGCAAAGACGTAGGGTGGCAGGCGGCGGATGCGGTAGAAATCGGACATGGCGCGGCAGCTTAGGGGTCAGTGCTGGCGGACGCCATCCGTCCGGCCACGGCTGGACCATCCCCGATCAGGCTTGGACCCCGCAGCCGAAAGGTTGGGAACACGAAACCGGTCTTGTGCTAGACGGCCGATGGAGGAGGCCTACGCCCATGCCAGACGACACCCGGACCGCCGTGACCGACTGGATCGCCGCCTGGAGCGAGGCGAGCCGCACGCTGGGCAGCCTGTGGGCCGAAGCCATGCCGACGCTGGCCGCGCTCACTCCGCCGGTCATGCGCCCCGCCGACGCGCCGGCCCACCACGACCTGCCCACCGACGATTGGCTGGCCGAACAGACGGAATGGTGGGGCCGGGCGTGGACCGGCTGGGCCGACGCCCTGGCACCCTCCGAGGCTTTAGCGCCCGACCGCCGATTCGCCGATCCGCGCTGGGACGACCCGCCCTTTTCGCTGATCCGCGACGGCTATCTGCGTGGCGTGGCCGCCCTGGACGCCGCCGTGGACGCCCTGCCGCTGGACGACGACGCCAAGGCGCAGGCGCGCTTTGCCGCCGCCGCCTGGGCCGATGCGGTGGCGCCCACCAACCACCCGCTCACCAACCCGGCCGTGCTGGCCCGCACGATCGAGACCGGCGGCGAGAATCTGCGGCGCGGCCTGGCGGCGATGGCCCGCGATCTGGAGGCGGGGCAACTGACCCATGTGGCGCCGGGCGCCTACGAAATCGGCCGCAATCTGGCGACCACGCCCGGACAGGTCGTGCACCGCACCGACCTGTTCGAGCTGATCCAATATGCGCCCGCGACCGAAGAGGTGCTGGCCACCCCGCTCATCGTGTTCCCGCCCTGGATCAACCGGTTCTACATCCTGGACCTGGGGCCGGAGAAGAGCTTCATCAAATGGGCCGTCGACCAGGGGGTGACCGTGTTCGTGGTCTCCTGGCGCTCCGCCACGGCGAAGATGGGGGCGCTGACCTGGGACGATTACGTCCGCGCGCAGATCGAGGCGGTCGACGTGGTGCGCGCCGGCCTGAAGGTGCCGGCGGTCCACGCGATCGGCTATTGCGTGGCGGGCACGACACTGGCCGCGACCCTGGCGGTGGAGGCGGCGCGCGGGCGGGACGACCGGGTCGCGTCGGCCACCTTCTTCACCGCGCAGGTGGATTTCGAGCGGGCGGGCGAGCTGAAGCACTTCATCGGCGACCAGGCCCTGGCGCTGGTGGAGCGGCTGAGCGCGGGGGGCACGCTGGACGGGCGCGTCATGGCCGCGACCTTCAACAGCCTGCGCGGTCGGGACCTGATCTGGGGACCGGTGGTCAAGCACTGGCTGATGGGAGAGGAGCCGCCGGCGTTCGACCTGCTCCACTGGAACGGCCACACCACCAACCTGCCCGCGGCCTGGCACGGGCAGTACCTGCGCGACCTCTATCGCGACAACCGGCTGGTGCAGCCCGGCGCGCTGAGCGTCGACGGGGTGGCCGTCGACCTGGGGCGCGTCACCACGCCCGCCTACATCCAGGCGGGACGGGAGGATCACATCGCGCCGGCCGAAAGCGTGTGGCACCTGACCCGCCACCTGGCCGGCCCGGCCCGCTTCGTCCTGGCCGGATCGGGCCACATCGCGGGTGTGGTCAACCCGCCAGCCGCGGGCAAATACGCGCACTGGACGGTCGAGGGAGCGCTGCCCGACCGGTTCGACGAGTTCCTGGAGAGGGCGTGCGAGCACCCGGGCAGCTGGTGGCCGGACTGGTTCGCCTGGCTGGTCGAACGCGCGCCGGACCGGGTGGCGAGCGACGGTGCCCGCCGGCCAGGCGAGGGGCCGCTGCCGGCGATCGAACCCGCCCCCGGACGATATGTGAGGGAGAACTAACGGGCTCCTCCCCGCTTTGCTGCACTGCAACATAACGCTTGCAATCCGATGCGACCGAGCGTATGTTGCACTGCAGCATGAGTACGAAACCGCCCGCCGCCAAGCCCCGTCGTCGCACCTCTGCGGCCAAGCCGCGCGCGCCGGCGGTTTCGCACGACACCGTTTCGCATGACACCGTGGCGGCGATGCTCGCGCCGACACCCCTTCCCGACGATATTCAGGAGATTCCCGTGGCCGACCCCCAGACCGAAACCCCCGACATCAAGACCATGCGCGACGACGCAAAGGCCGCCTTCGCGTCCATGACGCCGGACGGCATTGGCGACGCGATGAAGAAGACGAGCGAGATGACGTCCGGCATGACGGACATGGCCAAGGGCAACATGGAAGCGATGGTCGAGACCAGCCGCATCGCGGCCACCGGTGCCCAGGATTTCGCGCGCGACATGGCCGAGTACAACCGCCGCACCTTCGAGCACGTCACCGCCGCCATGAAGGAGATGGCGCAGGCCAAGTCGCCGACCGAGCTGTTCCAGCTTCAGTCGAACTACGCCTCCAAGCTGTTCGACCTGGCGATCGCGGAGACCAGCCGCACGACGGAGTCCATGATGAAGCTGGCGGGCGAGGTCGCCCGGCCGATGCAGAACCAGGTCGCCGAAGCGACCGCGAAGGTGCGCGGCCAGTAAGCTTCGGCCCTTCGGAACGCAGTGCCCGTCCCGTGCAGTCGCGCGGGGCGGGTGTTCGCGTTTGAAGCCCGGTGACGGGAGGGCCGCGAGACCCTCCCGTCACCGGCCCTGGACCCGTGGATCCCGCAGCCTCGCCTGAAACCGCCTGGCGGTCCTCCCCTTGCCTTCTCCCGCCCCGAGCCGATATTCCGCCCCTCATGACGCTTCCCATCCGCCTGTCCGATGACGACCGCATCGACGACGACCGCGACGACGGCCGCACTGGCACGGGCCTGGCCACCAAGACGCGCGCGCGCACGAAGAAGCCGTCGCTTTACAAGGTGCTGCTGCTCAACGACGATTACACGCCGATGGAGTTCGTGGTGCTGGTGCTCCAACGCTTTTTTCGCATGGACCTGGACGCCGCGACTCAGGTGATGCTGCACGTCCACCAGAAGGGTGTGGGCGTGTGCGGCGTGTTCTCGCTGGAGGTGGCGGAGACGAAGGTGACCCAGGTGATGGACTTCGCGCGCCAGAACCAGCACCCGCTGCAATGCACCCTGGAAAAGGCCTGACCCGCTGGGCCTGACGTAACGCCTTAGCTCCAGTGCGCGACCGTCCAGCCGCGCCGAAGCGCTTCGGCGCGCAATTCGGGCGCGGGGTCGACGGCCACCGCCTCGTCGGCCAACTCAAAGGACGGGATGTCGGAGATGTGGTCGGAATACATCGTCAGGTGCACCTCGTCCCGCCCGATACCGTTCGACGCCAGCCAATCCACGATCTTGGCCGCCTTGCCCGGACCATAGCAGTTGCCGCCTTGAATGCGCGGACTGAAATGGCCGCTTTCCAGCACCGTGACCTCGGTCGCGATCACCGCGTCGAACCCCAACAGCTCGCCGATCGCCTCGACGTAGAAGCGCGACGAAGCGGTCGCCAGGATCAGCTTGGCACCGCGCGCCCGATCGGCGGCGATCTGGCGCACCGCGCCGGGCTTCAGCCCGTCCGCCACCGTCCGCCGCGCGAACCGCCGCGCCGGGCCGTCCAGCCGGCGGGGATCGACCGTGTCGCCCAGAAGCCAGCGCTGGTTGAGCTCCTTCAGCCGGGCGCGGTCCACCAGACCCAGCAGATACCCGCCCAGCGCCCCCGCGACGGCCGGCAACAGCGCCACGCGCCAGGGCGACAGGCGAAAGCTGACGGACAGCAGGAAGGGCAGCAAGGTCGGACGCCGCGTGATCGTCTCGTCCATGTCGTAGATCGCGATGGCCTGCATGGCTGTCGCGCCTAGGCCCAAGCCGCGTGGGAGGCCAGCCTTGCCGCACCCGGACAAAAGCCGCATGGAGCGGAGCGATGAGCGAGCGCACCGCCGAACTGTCCGTGCAAGAGCGCGACGGACGCCGCGTCATGGCGCTGTCCGGCCCCATGACGCTGCCCCATGCGCGCACGCTCAGCCAGCTGTTCAATGAGAATGAGGGCGATCTGGACGCGATCGACCTGTCGGACATTGACGCGCTGGACACGGTGGGCGCGTGGCTGATCCACTGTCGCGCGGAGGCCAGCGACGCCGAGGTGACGGGCACGTCGGCCCAGCAGGCGGAACTGTTCGAGCGCGTGGCCGCCGCCGACGAACAGGTGGACATCCGCCCGCCCCGCGCCGCCCGCCCGATCCGCGCCGCGCTGGCCGGGATCGGGCGCGACGTGGAAGCGGGCTGGGCCGGGTTCCAGGCGCTGCTGTCCTTCTTCGGCGGCACGCTGGTGGCCCTCGCGGCGACGATCCGCCATCCGCGCCGCTTTCGCCAGAACGCGGTCGTGGAGCAGTTCGAGGCGGTGGGCATCCGGTCGCTGGGGATCATCGCCCTGATGAGCTTTCTGATCGGCATCGTCATCGCCCAGCAGGGTGCCGTGCAGCTGCGCCAGTTCGGGGCGGAGGTCTACACCATCAACCTGATCGGCCGCCTGACGCTGCGCGAACTGGGCGTTCTGATGACCGCCATCATGGTCGCCGGCCGCTCCGGCTCCGCGTTCGCGGCCCAGCTGGGCACGATGAAGCTGACCGAGGAGATCGACGCGATGCGCGTCATCGGGGTGTCGCCGATGGAGGCGCTGGTGGTGCCGCGCGTGTTGGCATCGACCCTGATGATGGTGCTGCTGGGCACTTTCTCCTCGTTCGTCGCGGTCATCGGCGGCGGCATCCTGTCCTGGGCGTCGTTGGGCATCCCGCCCGCCACCTTCATCGGGCGGTTACAGGAGGTGGTGCCGATCACCGATTTCCTGGTGGGCCTGATCAAGGCGCCGGTCTTCGGCCTGATCATCGGCCTGACCGGCTGCTATCAGGGTATGCAGGTGTCGGGCGACGCCGAACAGGTCGGGTTGAAGACGACGGCGGCGGTGGTGCAGGGCATCTTCCTGGTCATCGTGCTGGACGCCGTGTTCGCCCTGTTCTTCGAAAAGATCGGCTGGATCTGATGGACGCGACGCTCGACAGCGTGGCGGAGCGCCAGGCGCACGAAGGCGAGCCGGTGATCGAGGTGCGCGGCTTGCGCAACCAGTTCGGGGAGCAGGTGATCCACCAGGATCTGGACCTGACCGTGCGCCGCGGCGAGATCCTGGGGGTGGTCGGCGGATCGGGCACCGGCAAGTCCGTCCTGATGCGCTCCATCATCGGGCTGCAGACCCCGACGGCGGGCGAGGTCGAGGTGTTCGGAGAGGACACGATCGGCAAGGACGTGGACGAGATGCTGGACGTGGCGCGCCGGTGGGGCGTGCTGTTCCAGGGCGGGGCGCTGTTCTCGACGCTCACCGTGGCGGAAAACGTGCAGGTCCCGATCCGCGAGTTCTACCCGGACGTGACGGCCTCGCTGATGGACCAGATCGCCGCCTACAAGGTGGTGATGACCGGCCTGCCGTCCGACGCCGGCCCCAAATATCCCGCCGAACTGTCCGGCGGCATGCGAAAGCGCGCCGGCCTCGCCCGCGCGCTGGCGCTGGACCCGCAGCTGTTGTTCCTGGACGAACCGACCGCCGGGCTGGACCCGGTGGGCGCGGCCGCGTTCGACGACCTGATCAAGCAGCTGCAATCCGCGCTGGGCCTGACGGTGTTCCTGATCACCCACGATCTCGACTCGCTCTACGCGATCTGCGACCGGGTAGCGGTGCTGGCGGAGAAAAAGGTGATCGCGGTGGGAACGATCGACGAGCTGATGGCGACCGGCCATCCGTGGATCTGCGAGTATTTCACCGGCCCGCGCGGCCGGGCGGCGGAGGGCACGGCCGAACGGCTGCGCCACGAGGCGGAGGGGGCCGACTGATGGAGACGCGTTCGAACCATGTGCTGGTGGGCGCGGTGGTGCTGGTCCTGCTGGCGCTGCTGGCCGGCTTCCTGATCTTCCTGGCGCGCGTGTCGGGCACCGAGCAGAAGCCCTACGACATCTTCTTCCAGGATTCCGTCGGCGGCCTGGCGCGCGGCAGCCAGGTGACCTTTTCGGGCGTCGGCGTCGGCGAGGTGAAGGAAATCGTGCTCGATCCCAGCAACCCCGCCTTCGTGCGCGTCCGGATCGAGGTGAACGACGACACGCCGGTCCTGCAGGGCACGACCGCCACCATCCAGAATATCAGCTTCACCGCCCCGCCCGCGATCCAGCTGGACGGCGCGGTCAAGGGCGCGCCGCCGATCAGCCGCATCGGCCCGGCCGGCGCGCCCGTGATCCCGACCGCCCCCGGCGCGATCGGCCAGCTGCTGTCCAACGCGCCGCAGCTCCTTGAACGGCTGACCACGCTCACCGAGCGGCTGACCGAGCTGTTGTCGGATCGCAATCAGGCCTCGCTCGCCGGCATCCTGGAGAACACGGAACAGCTGACCCGCGCCTTTGCCGACCGCGGGCCGGAAATCAGCGCCACCCTGGCCGAAGCGCGCGAGGCGGTGCGCCAGGCGGGCATCGCCATTGGCGAAGTGGGGCAGCTGGCCGACAGCACCGACCGGCTGATCCAGAAGAACGGCGAGGAGATCTCGAACGAGCTGCGGCTGACCATCGCCTCGGCGCGCGACACGACCGACCGGCTGAACAAGGTGATCGCCGGTGCTCAGCCCGGCGTTGACCAGTTCAGCCGCGAAACCGTGCCGCAGGTGAACGCGCTTGTGCCGCAGGTGAACGCCCTGGTGGCGGAGCTGCGGGCGACGACCGCGAACATCCAGTCGATCACCAAGAAGATCGACCAGAACGGCGCCAGCTCTCTCGTCAGCCCGCGCGCGCTGCCCGATTACGACCCGAAGGATCGCCGATGACCCGCGCCCTGTTCCCTTCCGCGCTCCTGGCCGTGGCTCCGCTGGCCCTCGCCGGCTGCATCTCGTTCGGGGCGGAGCCACCGCCAGTTCTGTTCACCCTGACCCCCGCCAGTCCGCTCGCCGCCGGGCCGCAGGCGAGCATGGGCCGCGCGCTGGTGCTGGACGTGCCCTCCGTGCCCGAAAAGCTGGCCACGCTGCGGGTGCCGGTGCAGGCGAGCGACACGACGCTCGCCTATCTAAAGGACGCGCAGTGGGTGGAGGCGCCGGCCGGGCTGTTCCGCACGCTGTTGGCCGAGACGCTGAGGGCGCGGTCGGGCCGCTATGTGCTCCCCGCCGGCCAGTTCCCGACCGCGCCGACCGCCACCCTGTCGGGAAGCCTGGCGGATTTCGGCCTGGACGCGCGCACGATGGAGGCGGTGGTGACGTTCGACGCCGTGCAGGCGGCCGGCGACGGCAGCGCGCCGGCGGCGCGGCGCTTCACGGCCCGCGTTCCGGTCGCCGCCGCCGAGGCGGGCCCGGTGGCGGTCGCGCTGAACCAGGCGGCGAACCAGGTGGCGGCGGACGTGGCGGGCTGGGCCGGGTCGTAGGGCACCTCTGCCGGAGCGCAGGGCCCAGCCCGGGCCCGGACACGTCGGCGAACTAGACCAGCGAGCGCCCCACCTGCTCCGCCACGTCCGGGGACAGTCCTGGCGTGGCCGCGATCCCCTCCAGCGCGCGGCGCATCCGGGTGCCCTCCGCCTCGGCGAAGCGCCGCCATTGGCCCAGCGGGGCCACCAGCCGAGCGGCCGCCTGCGGGTTCAGCCGGTCGACCGCCACGATCTCGCGCGCCAACAGCTCCACGCCGCCCGGCGAATGGAGCGCGCCCAGATTGGCGGCGAAGCTGGCGAGAAGCGCGCGCAGTCGGTTGGGGTTCGCGCGGGTGAAGTCCGGATGGTCCAGCAGCCGCTCGACCTGCGCGCGCGTGTCCGGCCGGCGCGCGGCCCCTTGCGCGGCGAACCACTTGTCGAGCGCGGTCGGCTGGTGCCGGTGGCGCTCGTAGAAGGCGGCCAGTGCTCGCTCCCGCTCCGGCGTGTCCGTATCCGCCAGGATGGCGAGCGCGTTGCGCCGGTCGGTCATAGTGTCGGCTCGCTCGAACAGCGTCCAGGCGAGCGCCGCGCCCTCGCCCGGGTCCGCCGCGGCGATCATCGCGATCGCCAGCGCGCGCAGCGACCGCCAACCGGGCTGGTCGTGGCGCGCGGCCTCCGCCTCCATCGCGCGCCAGCGCGGCGCGAGCGTGCGGCCCAGATCGCGGACCAGGGCGGCGCGCGCCGCGACCGCCGCGTCCGGCTCCACCACCAGCATCCGGTCGGCGAGGATCGCTTCGGACGGGATCGCCAGCATCTCCGCGGCGAAGGCGGGGTCCGCGCCCGCACCGGCGATCACCCGGCCCACCGCTTCCGCCAGCAGGCCGTCGTCCACGCTCGCCCCGGCCGCGCGTCGGGTCAGGTCGTCCAGCATCAGCTCGTTCAGCGCTTCAAACCGCTGGAACGGATCGTCGTCGTGCGCGGCGAGCAACGCCAATTCCGCGCGATCCACCGAGCGCTCCAGCAGCACGGGCGCGGAAAAGCCCCGGTTGAGCGAGGCGGCGGGCGGGCGCGACACGCCCTCCCAGCGAAAGCGCGCCTCCCCCTCCGACAGCACCAGCAGCCGCTCGCCCCCCATCGGCTCACCCGACTGGCGGTCGAACAGCCGCGCGCGGATCGGCATCGGCAGGGGGGTGCCACCGCCGGGCCGCGACTGGCGCAGTGTCAGCGTCGCGACGCTCTCGCCCACGTCCCAGTCCAGCTCGGCGGCGACCGTCGGGGTGCCGGCCACGCCGTACCACCGCCCGAACTCCGCCACGCCGGCGGGCAGCGCACCGTCGTCGCCCCTCGCCGCGTCGGTCATCGCGGTCAGGAAGTCGTCGCAGGTCGCAGCGGTGCCGTCGTGCCGCTGGAAATACAGATCGGACCCGCGCCGGAATGCGTCCGGACCGATCAGCGTGCGCAGCATGCGCAGCACCTCGGCCCCCTTGTCGTACACCGTGGCGGTGTAGAAATTCGAGATCTCCGCATATTCGTCGGGCCGGATCGAGTGGCTGAGCGGCCCCGCATCCTCCGGGAACTGCCGCGCCCTCAGCTCACGGACCTGGCGCACGCGCTCCAGCCCGGCCGAGCCGTGGTCTTCCATGAAGCCCTGGTCGCGCAGCACCGTGAAGCCCTCTTTCAGGGACAGCTGGAACCAGTCGCGGCAGGTGACGCGATTGCCCGACCAGTTGTGGAAATATTCGTGCGCCACGATCCGCGCGATGGCGTCGCGGTCGCTGTCCGTCGCGATCTCGTCGTCCGCCAGCACATAGCGCGAATTGAAGATGTTGAGGCCCTTGTTCTCCATCGCGCCGAAATTGAAGTCGTCGACCGCCACGATATTGAACCGGCCGCCGTCATATTCTCGGCCATAGGCGCGCTCGTCCCAGGCCATGGCGTCGACCAGCGCGCGGAGCGCATGGCCGGTGCGGCCCTCGTCGCCCGCACGGGTCCAGACCGCCAGCTCGACCGGGCGGCCGGACCTGGTGGTGAAGCGGCCGCGGCTGGCGACCAGATCGCCGGCGACCAGCGCGAAGAGGTAGCACGGCTTGGGCCACGGATCGTGCCACTGTGCCCAGCCCTCGCCCTCGGCCACCGGGTCCCCGTTCGACAGCAACACTGGATAGCGGTCGCGATCGGCCTCCAACCGGACGGTGTAGCGGGCCAGCACGTCCGGCCGGTCGGGGAACCAGGTGATCCGCCGAAACCCCTCCGCCTCGCACTGGGTGCACAGCACGCCGCCGGATTCGTACAGGCCCATCAGCTGGGTGTTGGCCGATGGGCGGATCGCGACGGTCGTGGTGACCTCCGCCCTATCGCCGGCGATCGGCAGGGTCAGGGTCGCCGGCGTGATCTCGGCCTGCGCGTCGGCACCGTCGAGTGCCACCGACAGCGTCTCCAGCTCGTCCCCGTCCAGCACCAGCGGGCGGTCGTGCGCGCCGTTGCGGCGGACGGACAGGCGGGCGGTGACCACCGTGCGCTCCGCGTCCAGGCGAAAGGTCAGTTGGACCGTGTCGATCCACCAGTCCGGCGGGCGGTAGTCGGCCCGCTGGATGACGGCGGGGCGCGGGGCGAGCGTTGGGGGCAGGTCCATGGGCGCGATATGGGACGCACGCGCCGCTCCCCGCAAGGGAACCGGGGTGCTAAGGCCCGGTGTCATGACCCTGCTCATCCTCGGCCTCGGCTACACCGCGCGGCGCGCCGCCCCGGCGCTGGCCAGTGGTGGCGCGGTCGTCGGCACCACGCGCGACGGCCGGGACGGCACACTGGCGTTCGACGACGATGCGGCGGTGGAGCGAGCGATCGGGTCGGCCAGCCGCATCCTGTCGTCCGTGCCGCCGGGCCGCGACGGGGCGGACCCGGTGCTGGACCGATATGGCGAGGCGATCGCTTCGTCCGGCGCGCGCTGGATCGGCTATCTGTCGTCGACCGGGGTCTATGGCGACACGGGCGGCGCGTGGGTGGACGAGGGCTCGCCGGTCGGCACCGGCCGGCGGGCGGCGCGCACGGCGGCGGACCGGGCCTGGGCCGCGCTGGACCCCCGGGTGCGGGTGTTTCGCCTGCCCGGCATCTACGGCCCCGGCCGCTCCGTGCTGGACCGGCTGCGCGAAGGCCGCGCGCGCCGCTTCGACGCGCCGGACCACCCCTTTTCCCGCATCCATGTCGACGACATCGCGGGCGCGCTGGCGGCCAGCCTCCACGGCCCTCCCGGCACCTTCAACATCGCCGACGACCGCCCCGGCCCGCCCGCCGACGTCACGGCGTTCGGCGCGGCGCTGCTAGGGATGGCACCGCCGCCCCTGGAGCCGCTGGACCTCGCCAGCATGAGCCCGATGGCGGCCGGCTTCTGGTCGGAACGCCGCCGGGTCGCCAACGGCCGCGCCAGGCGCGTGCTCGGCTGGCGGCTGCGCTACCCTGACTATCGCGCGGGACTGCCGGCGGTCCGGGCGGAGGAACTCGGCCGGGCGACCGGCCGCGCGACTTAGCCGGTCGCGCGCGGCGTCCGGGGTTCGCGCGACCGCAGCGCCACCACCAGGCCCACGCCCGCCAGCGCGGCCCCCACCAGGGCGAGCGGCGTCCAGCGATAGCCTTCGAACAGCGTCGACAGGCCCATCGCCACGACCGGCACGATCAGGCTGGCATAGGCGGCCTTGCCCGGCCCAATGGCGCGGATCAGCCCGAAATACAGGGGAAAGGCCACGGCGGAGGCGAAGACGGCCAGATAGGCGACGCCCGCCCAATAGCCCGGCCGCGCATCCCACACCGGCGCGCCGTGCAGCCCCCACGCCACGGCCGCGTCGCCGCCAGCCCCGATCAGCATCGCCCAGGCCAGCACGCTCAACATCGGCGCGGCCCGGCCGGTGGGCGTCGCCTGCAGCACGTTGGCGACCGACGCGGCGAGCACCCCGCCCAGCGTCAGGGCGATGCCGAGTGGCACGTTCTCGCCCACCCCACCGCGCCGCGCCTCCACCACGAACAGCAGCGCGACGCCGGCGATCGCCACGGCCGAGCCGAGCAGGAAGCCGCCGGTGACCGGAGTCTTCAGCCACCAGCGCGAAAGGGCGGCGTTGGGCACCATCAACAAGGCGAAGACCAGCGACACCAGGCCGGAGGTGACGTGGCCCTCCGCCGCATAGACGAAATTGAAATTGAGCACGAACTGGGTGAGCCCGATGGCAAGCGCGAACGGCCATTCGCGCCCGCTCAGCCACAGCCGCTGGCGACGCGCCGCGACCAGCGCGAACATCGCGGCCGCGGCGACGACGAACCGATAGGTGACCGACCAGGGCGCGGGCACCACGCCCAATCCGTCCTTGATGACGATCCAGGTCGATCCCCAGATCAGCACGATCGCCAGGAACGGCAGGACGATGCGCGGAGCCAGCGTCAAGAAAGCGCCGCCAGCGCGCGGGCCAGCGGTGCCACGTGGTCGGCCGTCTGGTCCCAGCTGGTCACCAGGCGCGCCTGCCCCTCGCCCCAATCGTAGAAGTCGAAGCCCTGCGCGCGCAGTCCCGCCGCCTCGTCGGCCGACAGCCGCACGAACATCTCGTTGATGACGACCGGCCGCACCAGCCGCTCGCCCGCGGCCCGCGCCAGCACCGCCGCCGCCGCGTTGGCCCCGCGCGCGCAGTCCAGCCACAGATCGCCGTCCAGCATGGCGAGCAGCTGGGCCGCCAGATAGCGCCCCTTGGACAGCAGCTGGCCCGCCCGCTTGCGCCGCCGCCGCGCCTCGTCGGCCCGGGCGGGATCGAAGAACACGAGCGCCTCGGCGTTCATGCCGCCATTCTTGACGAAACCGAAGGACAGCGCGTCGACGCCCGCGTCGCACGTCAGCGCCGCCGCGCTCTCGCCGCTGGCCGCCACCGCGTTGGCGAAGCGCGCGCCGTCCATGTGGACGGTCATTCCGCGTGCGCGCGCCAGGTCGGCCAGTGCGCGGACCTCTTCGGCGGAGTAGATCAGGCCACTTTCCGTCGCGTTCGTCAGCGACAGGACATGCGGCTGAACCTGGTGCACGTCCGCGCGGATCGCGGAGACGGCCCGATCCACCCGGTCGGGCGTCAGCTTGCCGTCGTCGCCCTGCACCAGCAACAGCTTGGCCCCGCCGGTGTAGAACTCCGGCGCGCCCGCCTCGTCCACCTGGATGTGCGCCTCGGCTTCGCACACGATGCCGCCATAGGGGGGGCACAGCGTGGCGAGCGCCAGGCAGTTGGCGGCCGTGCCGCTGGTCACCCACAGGACCGCGACGTCCCGCCCGAACACCTGTCCGAACGCATGGTCGAGCGTCGCCGACCAGCGATCGCCGTCATAGGCGGTGTCGAGCGTGTCCACCTCCGCCAAGGCGCGCAGGATCGCCGGATGGACGGGTGCCGCGTTGTCGGAAAAGAAGCGCATGGAGAGCGCCGGTGGGCGGCGCGCGACCCGAGGTCAAGCGCCGCCCGATCGCGCGGTCACATGGCCCCGGTGATGCGACCCAGCATATCGATGTGCGACTGGATGATCGGCACTGCCGCCGTCGCCGCGGTCCGCAGCGCCGGGGTGTCGCCGCCGGCGGCGTAGGTCTGGTTGAGCGAGAGCGCCATCCGGTGCGACATGCCCTGTTGGGACAGATATTCGCGATCGAACGCCGCCCCGCTCAGGCCCCGCAGGCGGGCGATGTCGTCCCGCTGCATCGGCGTCAGGGTGGGCGTCGGCGGGGTCAGCCCGGCCGCGCGCGCCTGCGTCATCAGCGTCGCGGTCGTCTTCGCGTGATCGGTGATCATCGTCTGCGCGAACTGGCGCACCTGTGCGTTCTGCGATTTGGTGAGCGCCAGGTTCGACGATTGCGTCTCGTACAGGTCGCCCGCGCTGGCCATGCGCACGAAGGGCTCGGCCGACGTCGGCGTCATGTCCATCGCCATGTCCGCGGCCGACGACCGGGACATCTGGCCCATCGCCCCGTCGGAGCCGTTCATGTTGGTGCAGGCGGCGGTCGCCAGCAGGGCGACGATCGGAAAGGCGAGGCTCTTGGTCATCGTGGCGCTCCTGTGCGTGTCTTCGGGCGGAACCACCCCGGCTGCCCGTGGTTCCCAAGCGCCTGTTCGCGCGCGGAAATCACCCGTCCTTCAGCCCCTTCGCCCGCTCGACGGCGCGGCGGACCGCCGGTCGTTCGGCGATCCGACCCGCCCAGGCGCCCAAGCGGGGCCAGTCGCCGTCCAGCGCGTCCAGCGCCGCCTCCGCCCATTTCCAGCACATCATGTCGGCGATCGAATAGTCGCCGGCCAGATAGTCACGGTCCGTCAGCCCGCGCTCCATCACGCCGAGCAATCGGGCGCTTTCCTCGCGATACCGCTTCAGTCCCTGCGCGTTGTCCGGCGCGTTCGACTGGAACCAGTGGGCCTGGCCCACCATCGGACCCAGCCCGCCGACCTGCCAAAAGCACCAGGCCAGGCAGTCGGCCTCCGCCTGCGGGTCGGTGGGGAGAAAGCGGTTGGTGTGGCGCGCCAGGCGCAACAGGATGGCGCCGGACTCGAACACCCGCAGCCCGCTCGTCTCGCCCATCGCGCCCGTGCCCGCGTGGTCCGTGTCGATCAGCGCGGGGATGCGGCCGTTCGGGTTGATCGAGAGGAACGCGTCCGACTTCTGCGCGCCCGATCCGATGTCGATGGCGTGCAGGCGATAGTCCAGCCCGCATTCTTCCAGCATGATGATCGGCTTGATGCCGTTGGGGGTGTTCCAGGTATAGAGGTGCAGCAAGGGTGGTCTCCCGATGGTTCGGGAAGGGGAACGGGCGAGCGGCCGCCGGGGTCCGGTGGTGCTGCTGGAGAGGATTGAACTCTCGGCCTCTCCCTTACCAAGGGAGTGCTCTACCACTGAGCTACAGCAGCCGGTCCGGGACGGGCCGCGCTATCACGGTCGCCCGTTGCGCTGTCAAGGCGGAGCGCGCTAGACCGCCGGTCCATGACCGTGAAGAACGATCCCGAGCGCGAAGGCCGGCTGGCCCGCGAACTGCGCGAGAACCTGCGTCGCCGCAAGACGGGCGCGCCGCTGGATGGCCCGGACGACGCGCCCGTCCAGACCGATGGGGGAGAGGGCGACCCCGCCAGCGCGCTGCCGCTGCTGCCGCCGGATTAGGTCGCAGTCCTCCCCGGAACGGGGAGGACTGACGTCACCCCACCGGCGCGCACTTGCCCGCCAGCCACGCCCGCGCGGCCTGGTCCAGCGCCGGGCCGGTCCGCGCCAGCACCTGGGTGTGATAATCGTCCAGCCAGGCCCGTTCGTCCGCGTCCAGCAGCGCCGGCTCGATCAATCGGCGCTCGATGGGCGCGAAGGTCAGCGTCTCGAAGCCCAGCATGGTGGCCTCCGCGTGCGCCACGTCGCGCTCGACCACCAGCACCAGGTTCTCGATCCGGATGCCGTATTCGCCCGCCTTGTAATAGCCGGGTTCGACCGAGAAGATCATGCCGGCGCGGATCGGTTCGGCGGGGCCCCCGCCGGGATAGTTGATCTTGGCGATCCGCGCCGGCCCTTCGTGGACCGACAGGGCCGCACCGACGCCGTGGCCGGTGCCGTGGGCGTAGTCCAGGCCCACCTGCCACAACGGCGCGCGCGCCAGAATGTCGAGCGCGCCGCCCGGCGTGCCGTCGGGGAACACCGCTCGTGATAGCGCTATCATGCCCTTCAGCACGCGGGTGAAGCGGTCGCGCTGCTCGGCGGTCGGCTCGCCCACCGGCACGACGCGGGTGATGTCGGTCGTGCCGCCCGCATATTGCCCGCCGCTGTCGACCAGCAGCAGGCCCGGCGCGATCCGGGCGTTCGACTCCTCGTCCACGCTGTAATGCGGCGACGCGCCGTGCGGGCCGAAGGCGGAAATGGTGGAGAAGCTGGCGTCCGTCGCCCCCGCCTCGCGCCGAAACCCGGCCAGTCGCGCGACCACGTCGAGTTCGGTGAGCGCACCGGACGGGGCCTCCTCCTCCAGCCAGCGCAGGAACCGCGCCATCGCCGCCCCGTCCTTCGCCTGCGCCTCGCGGTGGCCGGCGATCTCCGCCCCGTTCTTCACCGCGCGCGGGATCAGCGTGGGATCGCGCAGCGCCAGCGCCGTGGCCCCGGCGTCGTCCAGCGCCTGGAAGACCGCGGCGGAGGCGGAGGCCGGGTCGGCCACGATCGTCTGCCCCGCCCGCTCCGTCAGCCAGCCGGCGAAGGCGGAGCGCGGGGCCACCGACACCGCGTTGCCCAGCCGTGCACGCACCGCGGCGCCCACCTTGGCCTCGTCGGCCCAGAGCGTCGCGGTGCCGTCGGCGGCCAGCGTGGCGTAGGCGAGTGCCACCGGCGTGTTGGCGATGTCGGCCCCACGGACGTTGAAGGTCCAGGCGACCGACTCCAGCGTCGTCAGCACGGCGGCGTCCGCGCCCTGCGCCTTTAGCCAGTCGGCCACGTCGGCGCGCTTCTCGGCCGATGAGCGCCCGGCGATCGCGTCGTCCTGCACCCGCAGCGGGGCGGGCGAGGGCCGGGGCCGGTCGGTCCACACCGCGTCCACCGGGTTGGCCTCCACCGGCACCAGTTCGGCACCCTTGGCGTCGAGCGCCTCGCCCACCTCCTTCGCCCAGCCGCGTGTGTGCAGCCACGGGTCGATGCCGATCCGCTGACCCGCTTTGGCGCGCGCCGCCAGCCAGTCGGCGATCTTCACCTCCGGCACCGGCTCGAAGCTCCAGTCGCCCGCGTCCACCTGCTCGCGCACCTGCAGCGTGTAGCGGCCGTCCGTGAACATCGCCGCCTGGTCCGCCAGCACCACGCCGGTGCCCGCCGAACCCTTGAACCCCGACAGCCACCGCAGGCGCTGCGCGTAGTCGCCGACATATTCGCTGCCGTGCTCGTCGGCGATCGGCACGACGAAGCCGTCGAGTGAGCGGCGGGTGAGTTCGGTGCGGAGAGCGGCGAGGCGGTCGTGGTGGGTCATGCTCGCTTCCTGCCCCACCCGATCCCGTCATGCCAATAGCCCTCTCCCCTTCAGGGGAGAGGGTTGGGAGAGGGGAACGTCACGGCGACCGGGTACAAAGCTGATCCCCCATTCCCCTCTCCTTCCGCCGCTTCGCGGCTCCCTCCTCTCCCCTGAAGGGGAGAGGGTTGCAGAGCACCCCCTCGCCTCTCCCGCCCACCTCTGGCATTGCCCCCACCATGACCAGCCAGCCCATCGCCCTCACCCGCCCCCAATCCATCACCCACCACGGCCAGACCATCGACGACCCCTATGGCTGGCTGCGCGACGCCGGCTATCCGAAGGTCGAGGATGCTGAGGTGCTGGCTTACCTGAAGGCCGAGAACGACTGGTTCACCGCCGCCATGGCCCCCCGCCAGCCGCTGATCGACCGCCTGTTCGCCGAGATGAAGGGGCGGGTGAAGGAAGAGGACGCGTCCGTCCCCTACAAGGACGGCGACTGGCTCTACTGGACCGACTTCGCACTCGGCACGGAATATCGCCGCTGGTGGCGCAAGCCTGTCGCCGGCGGACCGGACGAGCTGCTGCTGGACGAGAACGCGCTGGCCGAGGGCCACGAATATTTCCGACTGGGTGCGTTCAGCGTGTCCAAGGACGGGCGCCACCTCGCCTACGCCACCGACACCGACGGGTCGGAGCGGTTCGAGGCCCGCGTGAAGGTGATCGCGACCGGCGAACTGCTGCCCGACACCATCCCCGGCACGCTGTCGGCGCTGGTCTGGGTCGCGGGCGACACCGCGCTGGTCTATTGCCCCGCCAACGACCAGTGGCGCACCGACCGCGCTCTCCTGCACCGAATCGGCACGGACGTGGCGGACGATGTGGAGCTGTATCACGAGGACGATCCGGGCTTTCGCGTCGGCGTGGGCCTCACCTCGTCCGAGCGCTGGCTGGAGATCAGCGCGGGGGATCATGAGACGAGCGAGGTGCGGCTGGTGCCCACCGACGATCCCACCGCCGACCCGATCCTGGTGCGCCCCCGCAAGGTCGGGGTCGAATATGACGTGGACGACCACGGCGACACTTTGTTCGTGCTGACCAACGACGAACACGAGAACTTCCGCCTCGCCACCGCGCCGATCGCCGCGCCGGGCGAATGGTCCACCGTGCTGTCGGGCGACGACCGGCTGTATCTGACCGACGTCACCTGCTTCGCCGATTTCTTCGTGCTGGACAGCCGGGTGGACGGCCTGGATCAGATCGAGATCCGCTCCTACGACGCGCCGCTCCAACCGCACCGGATCGACTTTCCGGAAGCCGCCTATGTCGCCGGACTGGGTGCCAACGCCGAATACGCCACCGACGTGCTGCGCCTGTCCTATCAGTCGATGGTCAGCCCCAAGACTGACTATGACTATCACCTCGCCGACCGACGGCTGGAAGTGCTGAAGGTGCAGGAGGTGCCGTCCGGCTACGACGCCGGCCAGTACCGCACCGAGCGGCTGATGATCCGCGCGCGGGACGGGACGGACGTGCCGTGTTCCGTCGTCTGCCGCGCCGACCGCAAGCCGACCGACGACCTCCTCCACCTCTACGGCTACGGCGCCTACGGCATGGCGATGCCGCCGGGCTTTTCCACCAGCCGGCTGAGCCTGGTGGACCGGGGCTTCGCCTACGCCATCGCGCACGTCCGGGGCGGGGACGATCTGGGCCGCGGCTGGTATCGCGGAGGCAAGCTGACCGAGCGCCAGAACACCTTCAACGACTTCGTGGACGTCGCCAAGGGCCTGGTGGAGGCGGGCTGGACGAGGCCCGGCCGAATCTCGATCTCCGGCGGGTCGGCCGGCGGCGGGCTGATGGGCGCGGTCGTGAACTCCGACCCCGAATTGTGGGGCGCGGTGGTGGCGCACGTGCCGTTCGTGGACGTGCTCAACACCATGCTGGACGCCGACCTGCCGCTGACGCCCGGCGAGTGGCCGGAATGGGGCAATCCGCTGACCGACGCGGCCGCCTTCGAGACCATCCGCGCCTACTCCCCCTACGACAATGTCCGCGCGCAAGCGACGCCGCCCATGCTGGTGACCGCCGGGCTGAACGATCCGCGCGTGACCTATTGGGAGCCGGCCAAGTGGGTCGCCAAACTGCGCGCCACGCGCACGAACGACGCCGTCCTGCTGCTCAAGACGAACATGGGCGCGGGCCACGGCGGCAAGTCGGGCCGGTGGGAGAGCCTGAAGGAGGTGGCGGAGGAGTTCGCCTTCATTCTGTGGCAGCTGGGTGTCGCCAGGGACGAGGGGGATGAGTGACTTCCGCCTCGACTTCACCGCGACGGCCGAGGACATCGACGAGCTGGGCCACGTCAACAACGCCCGCTGGGTCGCCTGGCTGGAACGGCTGTCGGTGGCGCACTGGGAGGCGATGACCGACGCAGCCACCCAGGCCCGCTGGTTCTGGGTCATACGGCGGCACGAGATCGACTATCGCGGCAATATCGGCGTGGGGAAGACGGCCGACGGGGTGACATGGGTCGATCCCGCCGGGCCGCAGGGAGCGACCTGGGACCGCCTCGCCCGCTTCACGAGCGACGGCCGCACCTGCGTGGAGGCGCGCACCACCTGGGCGGTCATCGACCGCACGCGCGGACGTCCGGTGCGGGTGCCCGGTGAGCTGGTGGCGGTGTTCGGGGGGTGAGGGGGTCGGCTCTCTTAGGCCCCTCCTCTTCAGGGGAGGGGTGGGCAA
This sequence comes from Sphingomonadaceae bacterium, assembly GCA_965261015.1. Classification (GTDB taxonomy): domain Bacteria; phylum Pseudomonadota; class Alphaproteobacteria; order Sphingomonadales; family Sphingomonadaceae; genus CBDHCC01. The sequence goes on along the minus strand of CBDHCC010000001.1, from coordinate 514,201 downwards.
TCACCAAGCCCCTCCCCTTCAGGGGAGGGGTTGGGGTGGGGACGGGCCGATGCGCCAATCTCCCCGCACTGCAGCCCAGTCGTTCCTCCCCACCCCCGGCCCCTCCCCTGAAGGGGAGGGGTGACGTTGTCGGCATTTCGCAACGATCTCCTGAAGGGGAGGGGCTTACCAAGCCCATTTTTCCAGCTTTCCCATGCTGACGCTGGCCCGCTGGCTCTCCCGCCACGCCTGGCGGGCGCTCGTCTCGCTGGTCGTCATCGTGCTCATCCTGATCGCCGGGTCGGTGGCGATCCCCTGGGCGAAGGCGGAATGGCGCCACGCGCGGACGCTCGCCACCCAGACGGACACGCTGGCCGAGGCGCGCGCGCGGATCGGGGCGGTGGAGCGACGGGTGCCGAGCGCGGCCGAGCTGGCGCGGCTGGGCGACGAAGCCTTGGCGGAGCGTCGCGCCGCCCTCGCCCGGCAGCGGGAAGCGGCCGACGCACGGCGGCTGGGCGAGGCTCAGCTGCTGGCCGCCGCCGCGTCCGGTGAGACCGATCGGATCGCCGCGCACGGCCGCGCGGGCGTGGAGCTGGCCGCGATCGACGCCGAGGACGCCGCCCTGCGAACCGTCCAGGCCCAGCGCCAGGTCGGACGCGCGCGGCAGGCGGCGCTCGCCGCCAACCTCCGCGCGCAGCGGCTGGCCGAGCGCGAACGCCAGCTCTCCGCCGTCGAGTTCGCCGAGCAACGCACCGCCCTCTGCCGCGCGCTGGGCACGCCCGAGGCCTGTTCGCGGGTGCGGGAGCTGAACCGGGTGCAGGCCGCGCTGGCCCGCGCCCGACAGGAGCGTGACGCCGCCCTTTCCGCCTTTCGCCGCCGGCAGGGCGCGGCCGAACTGGCGGCGCGCGCGCGGGCGAGGCTCGCCCCTGTGGAACAGGCGGCGGCCGACGAGCGTGACGCCCTCTTGGCCCGCGAGGCCGCGCTGGCGGACCAGGTGGGCGACAATTGGTGGGATTGGATCAGCCGGCCGGTGCGCGACGTCCTGCCCCAGGCGCTGCTGATCCTGCTGGGCGTGATCCTGACGCCGCCCGCGATCAAAGCCGTCCTGTATTTCGTCGTCGCCCCGGCCGCCGGTCGCCGCCCGCCGATCCGCCTGCGGCCGGGCGCGCCCGGTGTGGACGGTGCGGGACACGCCTCCGCCGTGACGCTCGCCGTGCCGCTCACGCCCGGGCACGAGCTGCTGGTGCGCCCCGACTTCCTGCAAAGCTCACCCGACAGCGCCACCAAGCGCACGCGCTGGCTGTTCGACTGGACCATGCCGTTCACCAGCCTGGCCGCCGGACTGACCGGGCTCACCGCGGTGCGCGGGTCCGACGGGCGAACCGTCGCGGTGTCCGCGAAGGACGATCCGCTGGCGGAGGTCGGCCGCGTGGACTTGGGCGTGGGCGGCGCCTTCGTGCTGCAACCGCGCGCGCTCGTCGGCCTGGTGCAGCGCGCGGACGAGCCGATGCGGCTGACCCGCCACTGGCGGCTGGGCGTGACGGCCTGGCTGACCTTGCAGCTGCGCTTCCTCGTGATCCACGGGCCGGGGATCGCCATCGTGCAGGGCACGCGCGGGGTGCGGCTGGAGGAGGCCGGCGCGGGCCGCGTGTCGGACCAGGCGGGCACGCTCGGCTTCGACGCGGCGCTCGCCTATTCCGTCACCCGGTCGGAGACGTTCGGAGCCTATCTGATGGGCAAGGCGGAGCTGTTCGACGACCGCTTCCGGGGCGAGGGGCGGTATCTGTACGAGGAAATGCCGCGCGGGCGGAATGGCGGCACGATCTGGGGCCGCGGGCTGGAGGGATTGAGCGACGCGGTGCTGAAGCTGTTCGGGATCTAGCCCCGTCAGCCCAGCACGCGCTCCGGAATGCCCAACGTGTCCAGCGGCGTGTCCCGGTCGATCTCCAGCAGCGGCTTGATCAGCCCTTCGCGCAGGTCGTAGATCCAGCCGTGCAGCGCCAGATCCTGGCCGGCGGCCAGCGCATCGGCCACGATCGGCAGGCGGGCCAGGCGGACGAGCTGGTCGCGCACGTTCAGTTCGGTGAGGCGATTGATCCGCTCTCGCCCCTCGGCCACCGACGCCATCTCGTCCGGGTGGGCGTCGGCCACCGCGCGCGCCGCCGCCAGCCACTCGTCGACCGGGCCGCTGGTGCCGCCCGCCAGCGCCGCCTCGATCCCGCCGCAGCCATAATGGCCGCACAGGATGATGTGGTGCACCTTCAGCACCGTGACCGCGTATTGCACGACCGCCAGCAGGCTCAGATCGTCCTGATAGACCAGATTGGCGACGTTGCGGTGGGTGAACAGCCCGCCGGGCGGCGTCATCGTCATCTGTTCCGGCCCGACGCGGCTGTCCGCGCAGCCGATCCAGAGGTAGTCGGGCCGCTGGCCAGCCGACAGCTTGTCGAAAAAGGCCCGGTTCTCCTCCTTCAGCTCGGACGCCCAGGCCTTGTTGGAGAGCAGCAGCTGCTTGTAGATCTTCATGCGTACCGCACCCCCGCCAGCGGCGCGTTGATGAGCGGCGCGGTCTTGCCGGCGAAGTCGCCGCGCACGATGACGTCGATCCCCCGCCAGCGCGCGCCTTCGACGAAACCGTTGATGACCTCGACATTGTCCAGGTCGACATAGTTCGTCTGCGACAAGTCGATCAGCACGTTCGCGTTGTCGGGCACGCGGGCCAGCGTCCTCTTCAATTCGTGCTTGTGGATGAAGTAGAGGTTGCGCCGCGCGCGCACGAGGCAGTCGGCCCCATCGCACTGATAGGTGACGGCCGTGCGGAAGTTGCGGCCGATCACGAAGACGAAGCCCACGGCCAATCCGATCAGGATGCCGATCAGGAGGTCGGTCAACAGGATCGCCACCACCGTCACGATGAACGGCACGAACTGGGTCCAGCCCTGGCGCCAGCGGACCAGATACAGCTCCGGCTTGGTCAGCTTGTAACCGACGAACAGCAGGACCGCCGCCAGCGACGCCAGCGGGATCAGGTTCAGGATGGCCGGGATCAGCACGACGCTGCCCAGCAGCCACCCGCCGTGCAGGATGGCGGATCGCTTCGTGTCCGCTCCGGCGTCCACGTTGGCGGACGAGCGCACGATGACGCTGGTGAGCGGCAGGCCGCCGATCAGGCCGGACACGACGTTGCCCGCCCCCTGGGCCATCATCTCGCGATTCTTGTCGCTGACCCGGCGCTTCGGGTCGATCTGGTCGACCGCGTTCAGACACAGCAATGTCTCCAGGCTCGCCACCAGGGCCAGCGTGCCGGCCACGATCCAGACCTGTGCGTTGGCGACCTGTCCGAAGTCCGGGAAGGCGAGCAGGTCGACCAGGCCGCCCAGACCGTCGGCGACCGGCACGCTGACCAGGTGCGTCTGCTGCAGGGTGAGCGACGGAGCCACGGCCTGGAACACCGCGTTGAACACCACGCCCGCGATCACGACGACCAGCGGGCCGGGCAGCAGGCGCAACGGACCCTCTTTGGGTCGAGCCGCGTCCCACCAGAAGAGGAAGATCAGGCTGAGCGCGGAAATCAGCGCCGCGCCCAACAGCACCTCGTTGCCCAGCGCGTAGAACAGGGCGGAAAAGGTGTTCCTGCCGTCCGCTTGGATGAACTCCTGACTGCCCTCGAACGCGCCGTCATAGCCGACCGCGTGGGGCAACTGCTTCAGGATCAGGATCAGGCCGATGGCGGCCAGCATGCCCGTGATGACGGACGAGGGGATGAACTCGCTCAACACGGCGGCGCGCGACAGCCAGAAGGCCAACTGGAGCACGCCGGCCAGCACGACCGCCAGCAGGAACGCCTCCCACGTCGGCAGGCTATCGATCGCCCCCAGGACGATCACCGTCAGGCCCGCCGCCGGCCCGCTGACCGATAGGTGCGACCCCGACAGGATGCCGACCACCAGCCCGCCCACGATCCCGGCGATCAGGCCGGAGAACAGCGGCGCCCCGGACGCGAGCGCGATGCCGAGGCACAGGGGCAGCGCCACGAGGGCCACGACCACGGAGGCAGCGACGTCGTTGGTCCAGGTCGCGCGCGTGGGTTCCAAACGGAGGGGTTCCGCACGGAGGGGTTCCGCACGGAGGGGTTCCGCACGTATCGGGTCGGGGGTCATCGGGCCTCCGTGAACGGGTTGACAGGTTTCGCTTGGCGTACCCGACCCTAACAGCCCCGCCGCCAAATGCAAATGCGTCTCAATAGTCTAAGCGTTAGAGCAGGTCCCTATATTCCGGCCGCTCCTCGATCACATGGGCGACAAAGGGGCATTGCGGCACCACGGTCAGGCCCTTGGCCTTCGCGTCGTCCAGCGCGCCCGTGACCAGACGGGTGCCGACCCCCTGCCCGTCGACCGCGCGCGGCACGACGGTGTGGGTGAAGGTGATCGTGTCGCCGGCCAACGTGTATTCGGCCGTCGCGGTCTCGCCATCGACCGTCAGTTCGTAGCGGTTCTGACCTTGGTTGTTCGTGACGTCGCTCATCCTCCATCTCCCTCGAACAGCCAACGCGCGGCGGCGGCGGGAGTTCGCTTGTCCCGGTCGCGGTCGACCATCAGGTTGGCGGCGCGCATCCGCTCGATCGGCACGGCGCCCACCAGGGGGCGCAGCGCCGCCACCACCCGGGGGTCGGCCGCCGCGCGCGCGGACAGCAGCAGCACCGCGTCGTAGGACGGCAGCGCGCGGCGCGGATCGGCCAGCGTCACCAGGTCCAGCTCCGCGATCCGCCCGTCGGAGGAAAAGGCGGCGATCGCGTCCGCCTGCCCCTCCGCGATGGCGCGGTACATGAAGGTCGGGTTGTACGACCGCGCGTCGGCGAAGCGCAGGCGATAGGCGTCGCGCACCGCCGCCCATTCGGGGCGCGACAGGAACTCCAGGTCGGCCGCCAGCCGCAGGCGCGGGGCCGCGGACCGAAGGTCGTCCAGGGTCGCCACGCCCAGCCGCCGCGCCTGATCCCGCCGCATGGCGATGGCGTAGGCGTTCTCGAATCCCAGAGCGCCCAGCACGACCACGCCGTCGCGCCGTTCGAGCTCGGCCGCGAGCTGCCGGCGCAGGTCGGCGGGCGGCGGGTTGTCGGTGCGGCCCAGCACATTCGCCCACAAGGTGCCGGAATAATCGACATAGGCGTCGATATCGCCCTGGGCCAAGGATCGGTAGATGACGGCGGAGCCCAGGTCGTCGCGCCGCGCGGTCCGCAGTCCGGCGTCGGCCAGCCGCGCCTCCACCGCGCTGGCGAGGATATACTGCTCCGAGAAGTTCTTCGCGCCCACCACGATCGCCGGCGGCAACCGGTCCCCGGCCCCCGATCCGGCGGGCCACAGCGCCACCGCGAGCAGCGCCGCCAGCCCGGCCGCGCCCGCCCCCCAGCGCGCGCGCGACCGGCGCGCGACCCCGCCTTCCACCAGCGCCAGCAGCCCGTCGACCAGGATCGCCAAGACGGCGGACCCCCCGCACCCCACCAGCACCCGGCTCCAATTTTCCGTCTGCAGGCCGGAAAAGATCAGGTTGCCCAGGCTGGGCTGACCCACCGTCGTCGCCAGCGTCGCGGCACCGATCGTCCACACCGCCGCCGTGCGGATGCCGGCCATGATGACGGGCGCCCCCAGCGGCAGGTCGACCAGTCGCAGGCGTTGGGCGCGCGTCATGCCCATGCCGACCGCGGCTTCGCGCACGCCCGCGTCCACGCCGGTCAGCGCCGCCACCCCGTTCCGCACGATCGGCAGCAGGGCATAGAGCGTCAGCGCCATCAGCGCCGGCAGGAAGCCCAGCGCGGGCACCGCCCACCCGCTCCAGCCGCCGAGTGCCAGCAGCAACGGGTAGAACAGGGCCAGCAGCGCCAAGGCGGGGATCGTCTGGATCAGCCCGACGCCGGCCAGCAGCGGTCCGCGCACCCGCCGCGCCTCCGCCGCCCAGATCGCCAGCGGCAGGCCCACCAGGACGCCCAATGCGACGGCGGAGCCGCTGATCAGCAGGTGCGCGCGGGCGAGCGCCGGGGCGGCGGCCAGCGCGTCGGCCAGCGCCGGCGTCACGCGGTCGGGGCCAGGGTGGGCGGGCCGGACGCCCCAAGCTCCGCCAGCCGCGCCGCCTGAGTCCGGGGCACCGACAACAGGGCGGCGACCTCCCCCTCCTGCGCCTCGCGCATCAGCTCCGCCGGCGCGGCGTCGGCCACCACGCGCCCGCCCGCCAGCACCACGATCCGGTCGGCGATCAGCAGGGCCTCCGTCATGTCGTGGGTCACCATCACGGTCGTCAGGTCCAGCCGCTCGTGCAGGTCGCGATAGGCGCGGCCCAGCTCGTCGCGCGTGACCGGGTCCAGCGCCCCGAACGGCTCGTCCATCAGCATCAGGCGGGGCCGCGCCGCCAGCGCGCGGGCCACGCCGACGCGCTGCGCCTGGCCGCCGGACAGCTGCGCCGGGCGGCGACCGGCGAAGTCGGGGGGCAGCGACACCAGCGCCAGCAGCTCGGTCACCCGCGCGCGCCGCTCCGCCTCGCCCCAGCCGAGCAGGCGCGGGACCAGCGCGATGTTCTCCGCCACCGTGAGGTGCGGCAGCAGGCCCGTGGTCTGGATCACATGGCCGATCCCGCGGCGCAACGCGGCGGCCGGCCGATCGGCCACGTCGCGCCCGTCGATCCGCACGGTGCCCGCGTCGGGGACCACCAGCCGATTGACCGTTTTCAGCAAGGTCGTCTTGCCCGACCCGCTGGCGCCGACCAGCGCCACCAGAGCGCCCGCCGCGACCGACAAGGTGACGTGATCCAGCGCGACCGCCCGACCATAACGCCTGGTCACGCCGTCGAAGGCGAGCGCTTGGTGGCCGGGTCCTGGTGCCGTCATCGCACGAGCCTGGCGGACCGCGCGCCGTCGCGCCAGAGCCTGCCCGCTACTGCCTGTTCGAGCGGGATGTTTTCGGAACCTTCCGCCGGCAGCAGACTTGATCCTGCGTCCGTGTCCGCACAGCGAAGGAGAATATGATGGCTCCGGTTCAAATCCCGCTCCTTGTCGGCTTCGTCGTGATGTCGCTCGCCTCGATTGGCATCTATGCCAGCGGCAGCAAGGATCCCGAATGGCGACATCACACGCACATGCACTCGATCGTGCCGTTCATCGCGGCGACCTCCTACCTCGCCATGACGCTGGGCACGGGCATTTTGGCCATCAACGGCGACGAGACGCTGTTCCTGGGGCGCTATCTGGACTGGTCGGTCACCACCCCCGTGCTGCTCACCGGGCTGACGTTGACCGCGCTCCACGAGCACCATCGCCATGCGGGCTATGTCGTGTCCATCATCATCCTGGACGCGCTGATGATCGTGGCGGGACTGTTGTCGGCGATCTCCACCGATCCCGCGATCCGCTGGATCTGGTTCGCCTGGTCGTCCGCGGCCTTTGCGGGCGTGCTCTATATGATCTGGGGTCCGCTGCGGCGCTGGTCGGAGACCTATGGCGGAAAGCTGAACGCCATCTACAAGACCAACGCGACCTTCCTGACCGTCGTGTGGCTGCTCTACCCGATCGAGTATTTCCTGGGGCCGCAGGGCATCCGGTCGTTCGGCACGGTCGGCGACGCCTGGGCGATCGTCGTGCTCGATATCACCGCCAAGGTGATCTACGGCTGGATGGTGGTCGGCCGCTTCCGGGGCCTGCCGGCGGAGGTTGGCGAGCGTGACGACACCACGGACGATCAGCCCGCCGGTCAGCGGCGCGCCCCCGCCGCGGCCTGAGGCGCACCGGGCCGGGCCCGTGACGGCCCGGCCCGGCGTCCTGTTGCTGTTCGCCGCCGCGGCATCGCTGCTGTTCGTCCCCGCCGCCGTCCAGACGCAACTGGCCGCCCTCCTGTTGGTCGTGGGCGGCCTGCCGCACGGGGCGAGCGATCATCTCGTCGCGCTGCCGGCGTGGCGGCGGCGTTGTGGAGGGGCGGGCCTGCCCACCTTCCTGCTCGCCTATCTGGCGCTCGCGGGCCTGGTGTTCGCCGCGTGGCGACTGTGGCCGGTGGCGGCGCTGCTGATCTTTCTGGCGCTCTCCGCCTGGCATTTCGCGCAGGAGGACACGGTCGGCCGATCCGGGTGGGAACGGATCGCGCGCGGTCTGATGCCGGTCGGCCTGCCCGCCCTCCTCCACCCGGCGGCGCTGACCGCGCTGCTTCAGCCGATGGTGGGAGGGGCGGGTGGCGACGCGCGGCTGGTGGCCGGCGTGATGGCGGCGGCGGGCGTCGGCGCCGTCGTGGCGTTCGCCGGCTGGTGGCGGGCGGACGGGCGCGTGCCGGGGGCCGCCTGGGGATCGGCGCTGGCGCTGCTCGCCTGTCCCCCGCTCCTCGGCTTCGCGCTGTTCTTCGCCTGCGACCATTCCCGACGGGCGGCCGGACGGCGGCGCACCCGGCTGGGTCTGGATCGCGCCGGCTACGCGCTCGCCTGCGCGCCCACCGTGTTGGGCGGCGCGGCCGTGCTGGCGGCGGCGGCCTGGTTGCTGCCAAGCGCGGGGACGGCCGGGTGGCTCGTCATCGGCCTGGCCGCGCTCACCGTCCCGCACATGGTGCTGGTCAGGGACGGCCGGGAGCCGACCTTGGCGCAGTAGGCGCGGTCAGGCGCTTCGACAGGCCCGGCGGGGACGGTCGCAGGCTGGCGGTTCGGCGCGGGTGGCGGAGAGGGCGTCCCCCACCCCCGCCGCTCAGGCCGCGACCGCGTCCAGTCGCTCGCTGGCGGTCAGCCACTCGGCCTCCGCCGTCGCGATGCGGTCCTCCAACGTCGCGCGTCGCCGCATGAGGTCGGAGACGGACAGCGCCGCCAGCGCGCCGCTCGCTTCGTCCGGCGCGAACAGCGCGCGGTCGACGGCGGAGCGTTCCGCCGTCAGCTTGCCCACCGCCGTCTCCGCCTGCTGGGCCGCGCGTTTGAGTTCGCGGCGCTCCTCGCGCGCTCGGGCCGCGTCGGCCCGCGCCTGCTTGGCCTGACCCTTGGTGGGTTTCGCCTCGGCCGATCCGGTCAGCACCAGCCGGATATAGTCGTCCAGCGTCCCGTCGAAGTCGCGCGCCGTGCCGTCGTCCACCAGCACCAGCCGGTCCGCGCAAGTCTCCAGCATGTGCCGGTCGTGGCTGACCAGCACGACGGCGCCGGAATACTGGTTGAGCGCCTGCACCAGCGCCTCGCGGCTGTCCACGTCCAGGTGGTTCGTGGGCTCGTCCAGGATCAGCAGGTGGGGCGCGTCGCGGGTGATCAGCGCCAGCGCCAGGCGCGCCCGCTCGCCGCCCGACAGCTTGCCGACCAGCGTGGTGGCCTTGTCCGCGCCGAAGCCGAAGCGGCCCAGCTGGGCGCGCACCGCCGACTGGCTGGCCGTCGGCATCAGGCGGGTCATGTGGTCGAGCGGCGTGTCGTCGGCGTCCAGCTCTTCCACCTGATATTGCGTGAAATAACCGACGCGCATCTTCGGCGAGGACGTGACCTCCCCCTCCATCGCCGGCAATTGCGCGGCGATCAGGCGGGCCAGCGTCGTCTTGCCGTTGCCGTTGCGGCCGAGCAGAGCGACGCGGTCGTCGGGGTCCAGCCGCAGGTTCAGGCGTTTCAGGATCGGGGTCTCCGCATAGCCCACGCTGGCCAGGTCCATGGTGACGAGCGGCGGCCGAAGCTCGTCCGGATCGGGGAACGCAAAGGCCAGCGACGGGTCGTCCACCACGGCCGCGATCGGCTGCATCCGCGCCAAGGCCTTGGCGCGTGACTGCGCCTGCTTGGCGGTGGACGCACGCGCCGAGTTGCGGGCCACGTAATCGGCCAGCTTCTCGCGTTCGACCTGCTGGCGCTTGGCGGCCGAGGCCTGCTGCGCCTGCCTCTCCGCCCGCTGGCGCTCGAAGGCGTCATAGCCGCCGGGGTAGAGCGTCAGCTGGCCGCGCTCCAGATACAGGATGTGGTCGACCACGTTGTTCAGGAAGTCGCGCTCGTGGCTGACCAGCAGGATGGTCGCTGGGCAGGACTGGAGATAGCTTTCCAGCCACATCACCGCCTCTAGGTCCAGGTGGTTCGACGGCTCGTCGAGCAGCATGACTTCGGGCGCGGAGAAGAGGAGCGCGGCGAGCGCGACCCGCATCCGCCAGCCGCCCGAAAAGGCGCTCAAGGGCTGGCGCTGCATGTCCTCGTCGAAGCCCAGGCCGGCCAGGATGCGGCCGGCGCGCGCGGGCGCGGCGTGGGCGTCGATGGCGTTCAGCCGCTCGTGGACCTCCGCCAGCCGATTGAGCGGCAGATCGGTCTCCGCCTCGGCCAGCAGGGCCGCGCGCTCCGTGTCGGCGGCCAGCACCGTGTCGAAGGGCGTGGCCTCGCCCGCCGGCGTTTCCTGCGCGACATAGCCCAGGCGGTGGCCCTTGGGCATCGTCGCCGCCCCGCCGTCGGGCTCCAGCTCGTCGGCGATCACGCGCACCAGGGTCGACTTGCCCGCCCCGTTGCGCCCCACCAGTCCCACGCGCGATCGCGGCGGCAGGGCGGCGGTGGCCCCGTCGAGGATCGTGCGCCCGCCCAGGCGGACGGTGATGTCGGTCAGGTTCAGCATGGCGACGGCGCCGTTAGCAGGGGCGGGGGCGGATGTCCTGCATTTACTCCCCTCCCTTCCAGGGAGGGGTTGGGGGTGGGTGGCGACGGCACAGCCGAGCCTATGCTCCGTGCTTCTACTCTCCTCCCTTCCGGGAGGGGAGAAGAAGGGGCAGCTCGTGCGTTCGCCTTCACACCAGACAGAAAGCTCCCTCACTATGAAGCACAACCGCCTCGGCCAGACCGGCCTGTTCGTCTCCGAATTGTGCCTGGGCACCATGACGTTCGGGGGCGGCACGGGAATGTGGGAGCAGATCGGGACGCTGGGCCAGTCGGACGCCGACGCCATGGTCCGGGCGGCGTTCGACGCCGGGGTCAACTTCTTCGACACCGCCGACGTGTACCATTCCGGCCAGTCGGAGGAGGTGACCGGGCGGTCCATCCGCAATCTGGGTCTGAAGCGCGACGAGATCGTGGTCGCCACCAAGGCGTTCGGGCAAATGGGCGAGGGGCCGAACGGGCGCGGGGCCAGCCGCTATCACCTCATCGATTCGTGCAAGGCGTCCTGCAAGCGCCTCGGCCTGGACCACATCGACCTCTATCAGATCCACGGCTTCGATCCCGCGACCTCGATTGAGGAGACGTTGCGCGCGCTCCACACGCTCGTGGAGCACGGCCATGTCCGCTATATCGGCCTGTCGAACTGGGCCGCCTGGCAGGTGGCCAAGGCGACCGGCCTGGCCGAACGGCTGGGGCTGCACCGGCCGGTCAGTCTGCAGAGCTATTACTCGCTCGCCGGCCGCGACCTGGAACGCGAGATCGTGCCGATGCTGGAGAGCGAGGGCGTGGGGCTGATGGTGTGGAGCCCACTGGCCGGCGGCTGGCTGACCGGCAAATACTCGGACGGCGATGCGTCGAAGACCGAGGGGGGCCGTCGCGAGAGCTTCGACTTCCCACCGGTCGACCAGCGCGGCGACGCGGTGGTGGACGCCATGCGCCCGATCGCGGAGGCGCACGGCTGTTCGATGGCCCAGCTGGCGCTCGCCTGGCTGCTCGCCCAGCCGGCGGTGACGAGCTGTATCGTGGGCGCCACCAAGCTGGAGCAGCTGACCGACAATCTGGGCGCGGTCGAGGTGACGCTGAGCGACGACGACCTGGCGGCGCTCGACGAGGCGAGCGCGCTACCGCGCGAATATCCGGGCTGGATGTTGGAGCGCCAGGGAGAGGCTCGTCGGTCGCTGCTGACGGAGGGACGGCTGCCGGAATAAGGAGGTGAAAGTTAGCGACAGCAGTCGATTAAACCGCGCATTTTTGAGAATAGTCCAGTTTAACTTAGAAGCACGTGATCGAACCAAAACCAAACTCCGCAAATGAAGGAAACATCTGAGCTAAGGTTTTTGAAAGTGGTAAGTCGCTCAGCGTTTTCACAGAGACTTTTGCTGGTTTTGACCTTTGGACTGGTTGGCTGCCAGACTACACAGTCTTACTCTACCGGAGATCAAAATTCTATCTGTTCGAGTGATACTAGAAAGTTTGAATAATGTAAGTGGCACGTTGACGTTTTTTGAATATACGAATTTCACTCCGGACTCTTGTCCCCTATTCAGTTACAGAGTGGAAAGGGTTTACGAGGACAATTACAATAGTATTTTTACTGAGCTAAAAGATTTACCGGAAGAACAAAGCCTTAAAGTAACAGTTAGCGGAGTATTCACCAGAACCTCTAGCTTGCGAACGTTAGACATTCTTCACCTTGAGAAGGATGGGATTGATTCTGATCATTAGTCCATCCTTCCCACTTGATAAGTTCTTTTTCCAGGTTTTTGATGTCGTGCTGAAATTTTTTTAGGTGGTAGCGGTAAAGTTCACTATTGCCGTGGCGCACGTTTGCACATGCAGGCGATCGCTTTTTGCTACTGCGAAAGCCAGAGGATGTGCCCATGCCCCACTATGGCGACTATCAGAACCAGATCTACTTCGCCGGCCTGAACGGCGTGCTGCCCAGGACGCCGGTGGACTGGGCCACGTTGCAGGCGCGGGCGGCCGCGGCCCTGCCCCCGGCCACCCTCTCCTATGTCCAGGGGGGCTGCGGGGACGAGCACACGCAGCGGTGGAACGCGGACGCCTTTGCCCATTGGGGCCTCGTGCCGCGCATGATGGTCGACTGCCGCCAGCGCGACCTGTCGATCGCGCTGTTCGGCCTCACCCTCCCCTCGCCGCTGTTCATGGCTCCGGTCGGCGTGAACGGCATCTGCACGCAGGACGGCCACGGCGACCTGGCCGCCGCGCGCGCGTCCGCGATGACCGGCGTGCCCTTCTGCGTGTCCACGCTGGGCAACGACCCGATGGAGGACGTGTTCGCGGCCTGCGGCGACACGCCCGCCTTCTTCCAGCTCTACACGCCCAAGAACCGCGAGCTGGCCGAAAGCCTGATCGGGCGCGCGGAGAGGGCCGGGGCCACCGCGCTGGTGGTGACGCTGGACACCTGGGTCACCGGCTGGCGGCCGCGCGACCTCAACGGCCAACTTTCCACAGCTGAGGGGCCATGTGCTGGAGAACTATTTTTCCGACCCGGTCTTCCGCTCGCTGCTCGCCAAGCCGCCGGAGGAGGACCTGAAGGCGGCCGTCGCCACCTGGGCCGCGACCTTCGGCCAGGTGCTGACCTGGGACGACATGGCCTGGCTGCGCGAGGCCACGTCGCTGCCGCTGGTGCTCAAGGGCATCTGCCACCCCGACGACGCGCGGGAGGGCATCGCGCGCGGGGCGGACGCGATCTACGTGTCCAACCATGGCGGGCGACAGGCCAACGGGGGTCTGGCCGCCATCGACCTGCTGCCGGACGTGGTCGCGGCGTGCGGGGACACGCCCGTGCTGTTCGATTCCGGTGTCCGGTCGGGCACAGATGTCGTGAAGGCGGTGGCGCTGGGTGCCGCGGCGGTGGGCGTGGGTCGCCCCTACAGCTACGGCCTGGCGCTGGACGGGGCGGACGGGGCCGCGCACGTGCTGCGCTCCGTCCTGGCGGAGGCGGACCTGCTGATGGCGGTCGACGGCCTGCCGACGCTCGCCGCCGTGCGGGACGCGGGCGCCGTGCGGGTGGGCACGGCCCCCGTCTCGCCCGGCTGAGCGGTGCCGCCCACAGTCCATCTGTTCGCGCGCTATCCGACCCCGGGCGAAGCCAAGACGCGGCTGATCCCGTCGCTCGGAGCCGAGGGCGCGGCCGCGCTCCACCGCCGCTTCGTGGAACGGGCGATCGCCACGGTCGCGGCGGCCGGCCTGCCGCTGGTGGTGCGGACCACCGGTGCGCCCGACAGCGCCTTTGCCGCGTGGCTGGGCGACGGCGTCGCGCGGGTGGAGCAGGGTGAAGGCGACCTGGGGCGACGGATGGCGGCCGTGCCCGCGCCCGCGATCCTGCTGGGGGCCGACGTGCCGGACCTCCGGCCCCGCCATCTCACCGCCGCCGCCGACGCGCTCTGCCGGGTGGACGTGGCGATCGGCCCGGCGGTGGACGGCGGCTACTACCTGCTGGGCCTCGCCCGGCCCGCGCCCGCGCTGTTCGAGCAGATGGCCTGGGGCACCGACGCGGTGTTCGCCGAGACCGTGCGCCGGCTGGAGGCGCGCTCGGTATCCTACGAACGGCTGGAGCCGCTCCACGATTGCGACCGGCCCGCCGATCTGGCGCGCTGGCCAGAGCTGACGGCGTGACCGATCCCGTCCCAGCCGGCGTGGCGATCGTGATCCCCATGCTGGACGAGGCGGCGGCGCTGCCCCGGCTGGTGCGCGTGCTGGGCGCGCTCGACCCCCGCCCGGCCCAGATCGTCGCGGTGGACGGGGGCAGCGGCGACGCCAGTGTGGCGATCGCGCGCGCGGCGGGCTGGACGGTGATCGACGCCCCGCGCGGACGGTCGCGCCAGATCAACGCGGGCGTGGCCCATGCGGGCGCGCCGATCGTCTGCGTGCTGCACGCCGACACCATCCCGCCCGACGATCTGGTGGCGGTGATCGCGCGGACCATGGCGGACGGGCGCACGGCGCTGGCCGGGTTCACCCCGCTGCTCACCGGACCGGGAGGCGTGCGCTGGGGGACGAGCGCGCACAATTGGATCAAGACCTGGTATGCCCCGCTCCTACTGCGCCCGCACCTGTTCGCGCGCGGCGTGCGGTTGCTGTTCGGCGACCACGCGATGTTCTTTCGCCGGGCCGACTTCCTGGCGGCGGGCGGCTGCGACGAGACCACGCCGGTGATGGAAGAGGCCGACCTGTGCATCAAGCTGGCCGAATATGGCCGGGTGCGGCTGATCGGGCGGACGGTCGAGACGTCCGATCGCCGGGTGGCCGCCTGGGGGCCGCTGCGCGCGAACTGGATCTACTTCAAGGTCGGCGTGATGTGGGCGTTCGGCGCGCGCGAGCGGCTGGGCCGGCACTATCCCGACGTGCGCTGAGGGAGGTGGTGGGCGGGCACGGTGCTGGCGATGCCCGTCGAGTTCGCCCGTTCTCCCGGCCTTAGCCTGAGGGAGGCTCTGGCAGGAACCCGGCGTCGATCGCAAAGGCCATCAGCCGGTGCAGGAACGCCGCGTCGGTCGGCGGACAGACCCGGCCCGACGCCGCCGCCAGCCGCCCCGCCTCGAAGCGCGGATCGCGTTGGAAATAGGTGGCATAGACGGCCGCCACGCGGGCGTAGAGCCGGCGTTCGGTCGGGGGCAGCCGGGCGACGTCGAACCGCTCCGGCGCCACCAGCCGCGGCCGGGCGAAATGCGGCCAGCGCGCGATCGCGTCGGCGAAGGCCGGCACCGGCACCGGACTGGACGCCGTCAGGTGAACGTGCGCCCCCAGCGGTCCCCGCTCCGCCAGATCCGCCAGGCCGCCCGCGACGTGGTCGATCGGCACGAAGTCCAGGGTGGCGCCCGGGCTGGCCGGCAGCTGGCGCACGCGCCCCTCCGCGATGAGGCGGAAGGCGGCGTAGATCGTGTCGAACTGCCGGATCGCGCCGGTCGCGTGCTCCCCCACCACGATCGAAGGGCGCGCGATCGTCCAGGGCAGGCCGCCCTCTTCCACCACCGCCTCGGCCGCCGCCTTGCTGGCCTCGTAGCCGTTGGCGAACCGCGTGCCGGGCGGCACCGGCCCCTCCGCCACCGGTCCGTCGACCCGCCCGCAGACATAGGCCGTGGACACATGGAGCATCGCCGCGCCGCCCGCGCGCGCCAGCTCCGCCACATGGCGGGTGCCGGCCACGTTCGTCCGCTCCCCCTCCTCCGCCGACAGGTCGAACCGGACGGACGCGGCGCAGTGGATCACCAGCTGGTGGGCGGCCGCGACACGGGCGTGGGCGGTCGGGTCCCAGCCCAATCGGGGCTGGGTCACGTCGCCCGTCAGCGCCTCGGCCACCGCCACAAGGGCACCGTCGTTCCCGCGCACCTCACGGGTGCGATGGACAAGCGCGGTGACCCGGTGGCCACGCGCCACCAGACGGCGGGCCAGCTCGCCGCCGATCAGGCCGGCCGCGCCGGTCAAAAGGATGTTCAAGGCCGTCGGTCCTCGCGCGGGGGTACGCCCGCCACCGTGACAGCGGGGCGACCGCCATGGCAAGGGCGCTGCCAAACCCAGGAGCCGCCCAGACGTGTCCACCGCCCCCGAACGCCTCGCACCCGCGGGCACGCCCTCCCCGTTCGGCGTGGCCGACGCCCGCCCGCTCGACCCCGCCAAGTTCCGCGACCCCCTGACGACCGCGACGGGCGAGCCGCGCGCGGTCGTCGGCCTGCGCGCGCTGGACACGCTGTGGCTGAACACCGGCACCTTGTGCAATCTGGCGTGCAAGACCTGCTATATCGAAAGCAGCCCGGTGAACGACGCGCTCGTCTACCTCTCGGCGACGGAAGCGGCGCGCTTCCTGGACGAGATCGCGGCCGAGGGGCGACCGGTGCGGGAGATCGGCTTCACCGGCGGGGAGCCGTTCCTGAACCCCGACCTGATCGCCATGCTGGCCGACGCGCTCGGCCGGGGGCACGAGGTCCTGGTGCTGACCAACGCGATGGTGCCGATGCGCCATCGTCGCGCCGACCTGCTGGCCCTGAAGGCCGAGCACGGCCAGCGCCTCACGATCCGCGTCAGCCTGGACCATCACACGCAGGCGGGCCACGAGGGCGAGCGCGGTCCGCGCAGCTGGGCGCCCGCCCTGGCCGGGCTGAAATGGCTGTCGGACGAGGGCTTCTCCGTCGCGGTGGCCGGCCGGCACCTGGGCGCGGAGCCGGACGCCGCGGCGCGCGCCGCCTATGCGCGGCTGTTCGCGGCCGAGGGCGTGTCGGTCGACGCGCAAGACCCCGCCCGCCTGGTGCTGTTCCCCGAAATGGACGAGGCGGCCGACGTGCCGGAGATCACGACGGCGTGCTGGGGCCTGCTCGGCAAGACACCGGCCGACGTGATGTGCTCGTCCAGCCGCATGGTCGTGCACCGCAAGGGCGAACCTACCGCCCGCGTCGTCGCCTGCACGCTGCTGCCTTATGCGGACGGCTTCGATCTGGGGGAGACGCTGGCGGACGCCGACCGCCCCGTGGCGCTCAACCACCCCCACTGCGCCCGCTTCTGCGTGCTGGGCGGGGCGAGCTGTTCGGGCTGAGGGGGCAGCGCTACGCCGCGTCGATCCCGCCGCCGACGGCCCGGAGGCGCGAGGTCGACCGCTCCCGACGCACTCCGCTCGTCCCGAGCCTGTCGACGCCGTCGCTGGCTGGCGGGAGCGCAAACTCCGTTGTGAATGCGCCCTCACCCAACCCCGCTCGTCCTGAGCCTGTCGAAGGACGGACCGGTGGCTCAGCGACGACGACTGCCCGCAAGGCCCTACCCAGCCTCCCGTTCGACGGATTCAGGACGAGCGGATCGAGGGTCGAAGGCAAAAACGCGGGTGCCCGCGAAAACCGGGTGGCGGGCGATGGGTTTGCGAACGACCCAATCGCCCAGCCGAAGGCCGCCCTGCCGCCCTGCCGCCCTGCCGCCCTGCCGCTCCGCGCCACGAACCACCTTCCCCCGCACCACGCCGCACCTGCCCTGACTCGCGAACGGTCTCTTGCCAAATAGGTTCGTTTATGTCAAGAGAAATCATGCCCTGCTTCCCAACACCCCGCCTCGTCCACCTCGTCCCGAGCCGCCGACGATCAGCCTGCCCGCCGCCCGGCGCACGCGGCTGCCGCACGCCCCCTCGTCCTCGCGCCGGGCCGACCGGCGAGCCGTCGTCGCGCGGACCCTCCGCCGGTCGGGTGGCCTCCGTCCACGCCGGCCGGGCCGACGCCGGCGCCCGGTCCCACCCCCCTCCTCACGCGGGCACGCGCGCGCGACGCGCGGGCGCGCGCCCGCGCAGTGGAGGGACTCTGGAGAGACCTTCGACGGTTTTCCGCCATTCCTGCGCTCAGCCAAATCAGCCCGTTCGCGCCGCCCGCGTCAGCCCAGCAGACGCCCCGCCACCGCGTCCAGCCGGGCTAAGGTCGCCGGATCGCGGGCGTCCGGGGCGGTGACGAGCGCGTGGTCCAGCACCGTGTCGAGCGGCGACGGTGCCCGCTCCGCCGGCAGCGCGGCCGCGAACTCCGCCACCGTGTCCCTCGCCACCGCGCCGTTGGCGGCCATCTGTTCGAGCACCTGCGAGACCTCGACGAACGCCGCCTCGTCCCGCCAGCCGTCATAGTCGGTGACCATGCCGACCAGCGCATAGGGCAGCTCCGCCTCCCGGGCCAGGCGCGCTTCGGGCATCGCGGTCATGCCGATCACGTCCGCGCCCCATTGGCGATAAAGCCGGCTTTCGGCCCGGGTGGAGAATTGCGGCCCCTCCATCGCCAGATAGGTGCCGCCCATCGCCACCTCTCCGCCGGCGCGCTCCACCGCGGCGGCGGCGAAGCTCGACAGGCGGGGGCAGACCGGCTCCGCCATCGACACGTGCGCGACCAGCCCCGTGCCGAAAAAGGACGGCGGACGGCCCACCGTGCGGTCGAGGAACTGGTCCACCACGACGAAGCGGCCGGGCGCCAGCTCCTCGCGCAGCGACCCCACGGAGGAAATGGCGAGAAGGTCGGTGCAGCCGGCGCGCTTCAGGGCGTCGATGTTGGCGCGCGCGTTCACCTCGTGCGGGGGGATGCGATGACCGCGTCCGTGGCGCGGCAGGAAGACCAGGCGGACATCGGCCAGCCGGCCGAACAGCAGCTCGTCCGACGGCTGGCCCCAGGGCGTGTCGACCCGGCGCCACTCCGCGTCGCGCAACCCGGCGATGTCGTAGAGGCCGGACCCGCCCAGAATGCCGATCGTCCAGCCGCTCACGCCACACCTCCCCCTTCGAGCGTTCCACCCTACCGCGCCCGCGCGTGCCCCGCCAGCGCCCGGGGATGACGGCAGGGCCGCGATTGGGCACAAGGGCTGCGATGCGCCGCTTCGCCACCCTGATCGATCGGCTGATCTACACGCGGTCGCGCAATGGCAAGCTGGCCCTGCTCGCCGGCTATCTGCGCGCCACGCCCGATCCCGATCGCGGGCTGGCGATGGCGGCGCTGACGGGCGAGCTGGACTTCCCGGCGGTCAAGGCGAACACCATCCGCACGATGGCGATGGACCGGGTCGATCCGGTGCTGTTCGCGCTCAGCCGGGACTTCGTCGGCGACACGGCGGAGACCGCCGCCCTGATCTGGCCCGACCGCCCGGCCGACGCGCCGGAGGAGCTGAGCCTGGCCCAGGTCGTCGGTGCGCTGGAGGCGCTCGACCGACGCACCGCCCCGCTGGCGCTCGCGGAGCTGATGGACCGGCTGGACGAACAGGGTCGCTTCGCGCTGTTGAAGCTGGCCACCGGCGCCATGCGGATCGGGGTGTCGGCGCGGCTGGCGCGCACCGCGCTGGCCCAGGCGTTCGACACCGACCTCGATCGGATCGAGGAGCTGTGGCACGTGTTGCGGCCACCCTATCGCGAACTGTTCGACTGGCTGGAGGGGCGGGGGCCGGAGCCTTCGGCCGACCACCTGCCCGTGTTCCGCCCCTTCATGCTGGCCCACCCGCTGGAGGACACGGTCGTCGACCTGGCCGACTATGTCGCCGAATGGAAGTGGGACGGCATCCGCGTCCAGCTGGTCCATGTCGACGGCGAGACGCGCCTCTACAGCCGGACGGGCGACGACATCACCGCCGCTTTCCCCGACGTGGCGGCCGCCTATGCCCGGCCGGGCGCGCTCGACGGCGAACTGATGGTGCGCGGCGAGATCCAGGGCGGAGAGGAGGGCGGCGCGGCGTCGTTCAACGCGCTGCAGCAGCGTCTCGGCCGCAAGACGGTGACGAAGGCGATGCTGGAGGAGGCGCCGGCCTTTGTGCGGCTATATGACGTGCTCGTCGACGGGACCGAGGACCTGCGTGCCAGCCCCTGGACGGCCCGGCGGGCGCGGTTGGAGGCGATCGTGCCGACCCTGCCGCCGGACCGGTTCGACCTCTCCACCGTCATCGACGCCGTCGATTTCGAGGCGCTGGGCCGCATCCGCGAGGGCGCGCGCGATGCCGCGATCGAGGGCATGATGCTCAAGCGTCGCGACAGCGCCTATGTGAACGGTCGGCGCGCGGGGCTGTGGTACAAATGGAAGCGCGATCCCCTGACGGCCGATTGCGTGATGATGTACGCGCAACGCGGATCGGGTCGACGCTCGTCCTTTTACTCCGATTACACCTTTGGGTGCTGGACGGACGACGGCGAGCTGACGCCCGTCGGCAAGGCCTATAGCGGGATCACCGACGACGAACTGAAGTGGCTGGACCGATTCGTGCGGCACAACACGACCAAGCGGTTCGGTCCGGTGCGCGAGGTGAAAAAGGAGCTGGTGCTCGAAATCGCGTTCGATTCCATTCATCGATCGAAGCGCCACAAATCCGGGGTGGCGATGCGCTTTCCGCGCATCCACCGCATCCGGCACGACAAACCGGCGGCGGAGGCGGATCGACTGGCGACACTGGCGGCGCTGGTGACCTGAGGGGGTCGGCGGCCCCGGTGCCGCCATTGCGATGGGTTGGTTAACCTTGCGCAAAGACTGTCGACCTAGCGCGGTAAGTCATGTCGGGCCGCGCTCCCCTCTGGAATTGGATCCGTCGTCAGGCGACGTTGGGGCCGCTGGCGGTCGCGCTTCTGGTGGGATCGGTGTTCGCGCTGGTGGAACCGGTTCCCGTCGACATGCTCCTGCGGCAGGCGCGCTTTGCGCTTCTGGCCAGGGCCGCGTCCGGCCAGATCGTGGTCGTTGAGCACACCGGAAACGCGCCGCTTTCCGCGGATGTGGAACGCCGCCGCGATGCTCGGCTTCTCGACGCGCTGCGCGGCTATCAGCCCAGCGAAGTATTTGTAGAACAGCAGTATTTCACGACAAGCACACCAGCTGCCGACGCTGCCTTGGCCGAGGCACTCGGCCGCTACGGCAGAGAACCCGTGCTCGCCGCGAAGTTCACCACCTTGCGAGCATCGGACAGAATGGGCGTCGAACTGCCGGCGTCGCCCTTTCTGCGCGACGCGCGCGTCGGCAGCACAACCATCTGGATCAGCCCATTCGGCTACGCCGAGCGAATGAGCTTCGCCAATCGAGCCGATGGTCGGACGGTTCCGACCTTCGCGTCTCTCATGGCCGACCAAGCGGGATCCCCGGAGCGCACCTTCCTGATCGACCTCAGCATACGGATGAGCACTGTCCCGACCATCGACGCCGACCAGCTGCTTGCGGGAACTGTTCGCCGCACCGCTCTCGCCGGAAAGGTCGTGATCCTTGCGGCTTCGAGTGCGGCCAGCGACAATATTCGCCTGCCTGGATTGGGCGTCAGCCCACAGACCGACGCCCATGTGCTGGCGGCCGAAACGCTGCTTCGCGGGCGACCGGCGGACCTTGGCGGCTGGCCTCTGCTGCTGCTGGTCGGCGCAGGCCACTGGCTGATCGGGCGCTGTCGCCCGTCGCGCCGCCGGGCGACGGCCCTGCGTGCGGTGGGTTTCGCGGCACTGCCCGCCGCGGGCGTGGTCGCCAGCCTGTTCCAGGTCAATCTGGACGCCGGCCCCGCCCTGGTGGCACTCGCCACGGTCACGTGGATCACGAGCTGGCGCGCGCGCAAGCTCCGCGTGGAACAGACGAACGCACGGTCGAACCTGCCCAACATGGCGGGCTTCCGCGCCGCGGTCGCCCCGCCGGACAGCGCCGTCGTGGTCGCGCGGGTGGCCCGGGTCGACGAAATCCTGACGGCGCTGCCGGCCCGACTCCATGGCGAGTTCGCGTGCGCGATGGTCCACCGGCTGAAGACCGGCAACGACGATCTGGTCCTGTACCACGACGAGAACGGCCATTTCGCCTGGCACGGCCGAGCGCAAAGCTTTGCCAGCATCGAGTCGCACCTCACCGGGTTGAAGGCGATGTTCGCCACTCCGATCGCGCTGGACGGCCATTCGATCGACGTCGAGCTGGCGTTCGGCGTTGACGTGAACAGCGACCAGGAACCCGCCCTGCGCCTCGCCTCGGCGTCGAACGCGGCGGCGGAAGCGGAGGCCAGCGGGCAGGTCGCCCATTCTTTCGACAGCGAACGGTTGGAACGGGCCAGCTGGACCACCTCCCTGCACACCGCCATCGATCGGGCACTCCAGAATCAGGAAATCTGGGTGGCGTATCAGGCGAAGCTCGATCTCGCATCGGGTCGGGTGACGGGGGCGGAGGCGCTGGTGCGCTGGACACACCCCACACGCGGGAACATCTCGCCCGCCGAGTTCATCGCGCACGCCGAGCGAGACGGCCGCATCGACGCGCTCACCTGGGCGGTCGCCGATCACGCGGTCGCCAGCGCCGCGCTGCTGAACACCGGCGGACCCCCGTTCCACGTCGCTATCAATCTTTCGGCGGTCATGCTGGGTCGCCAGGACCTTCACGATCGGCTGATGGCGACGCTGTTCCGGCACAAGCTGCGCCCGGACCTCCTCACGCTGGAGCTGACGGAAACCGTGCCCTTGGCCGAAAATCCCGCGGTGATGGCCAACCTGCACCGGTTGCGGGCATCGGGCTGCCGCGTGTCCATCGACGATTACGGCACGGGCGCGTCCAACCTGCTTTACCTGAAAACAGTGCCGTCCGACGAAGTGAAGATCGACCAGGTGTTCGTCACCGGCCTGACGGACAGCGCCGTCAACACCGCGATCGTGCGCGGCACCATCGACATGGTGCACGCGCTCGGCCGCTGCGTGGTGGCGGAAGGGGTCGAGGATTTGGCGACGCTGCGCCTGTTGGGTCAGCTGGGCTGCGACGTCGCGCAAGGGTTCGCGATCGGTCGTCCGCAATCCATCGACCGGTTCCAGGCGCTGTTCCGCAGCGGCAGCGAAGCGCGTTACTCATCGGTGAAGTGGAACCAAAGCTAAAACTTATCCCTTGTTAACCATGTCTGGTAAGGTTAACGCTGCGTTGGCCACCATGGCGCAAGCAACAAGGGATCTTCTTATGACAAAGACGACCAAACGCCCGACCACCGGTCGTGGCATGTGGGACTGGTTTCTCGGGTCCGTCGCACGCTAAACTGATACGCAAGGCCTCGTAATCGGGGCCTTTTTTTTGGAATGTCCGCGCCTCGCCGAACCGATTCGGCGAGGCTTTTCTGACGCGATCAGTACACGACAACACTGCGGATACCCTCACCCCGCTCCATCAGAGCGAAGCCCTCGTTGATGTCGTCCAGCGCCAGCCGGTGGGTGATGAGCGGGTCGACCGCGATTCGGCCGTCCAACACCCAGTCGACGATCCGCGGCACGTCTGTGCGGCCCCTGGCACCTCCGAACGCGGTGCCCCGCCACACCCGGCCGGTCACCAGCTGGAACGGCCGTGTCGCGATCTCCTGCCCCGCCTCCGCCACGCCGATGATGATGCTCTCGCCCCAGCCCCGATGGCAGCATTCCAGCGCCTGGCGCATCACGTCGACTCGGCCAGTGCAGTCAAACGAATAGTCCGCGCCGCCGCCCGTGCGTTCGATCAGGTGCGCCACCACGTCGCCCACCTCGCGCGGGTTGACGAAATCGGTCATTCCAAATCGGCGGCCCCACGCCTCTTTGTCTCCGTTCACATCCACGCCGATGATCCGGCCCGCGCCGACCAGCCGCGCACCCTGGACGACGTTCAGCCCGATGCCCCCTAAGCCGAAGACGACCACCGTCGCACCCGCCTCCACCTTCGCGGTGTTGACGACCGCGCCCACGCCGGTGGTGACCCCGCATCCCACATAGCAGATGGTGTCGAACGCGGCCGCCGGGTCGACCGTCGCCACGGCGATCGCCGGCAGCACGACAAAGTTCGAGAAGGTCGAACAACCCATATAATGCCACACCGGCTCTCCGTTCAGCGAGAACCGGCTGGTCCCATCGGGCATGACCCCGCGCCCCTGTGTGGCGCGGATGGCGGTGCACAGGTTGGTCTTGGGATTGAGGCACGACGGGCACTCGCGACATTCCGGCGTGTAGAGCGGGATGACGTGGTCGCCGACCGCGACGCTGGAGACGCCAGCACCCAGTTCGCGCACCACGCCCGCGCCCTCATGTCCCAGGACGCAGGGAAAGCGCCCTTCGGAGTCTAGCCCGCCAAGCGTGTAGGCGTCGGTGTGGCATATACCGCTCGCCATGATCTCGACCAGCACCTCGCCGGCTTTGGGACCGTCCAGATCCACCTCCACGATCTCCAGCGGCTGGCGCGGGGTAAAGGCGACGGCGGCGCGGGTCTTCACGGGCGTTCTCCTGATGGCGGGTCGGCGGTGGCGCGCCGCGGTCGCAGCTGTCAATCGTCGCCGCGCCGCTTGTCCGCCGCCCCGCGCGCGTTAGTGTCGCCGGCGACCAATGGAGAGGCCACAATGATCAACCACGTGATGCTCGGCACCAACGACCTCGAAGCGGCGCGCGCCTTTTACGACGCTGTCCTGCCAACCGTCGGCTACGGCGCGGCGTTCCAGGACAAGCAGCGGCTGTTCTGGGCGTCGAAGCACGGCAGCTTCGCGCTGACCGTTCCGATCGATGGGGAGCCGGCGTCCGCCTCCAACGGCTTCACGCTGGGCTTTCGCTGCGACTCGCCCGAGCAGGTGCGCGCGTTCCATGACGCGGCCGTGGCGGCCGGCGGCACGTCGATCGAGGACCCGCCCGGCTTGCGCGACAGCTCGATGGGTCCGATGCACCTCAGCTATGTCCGCGACCTGGACGGCCACAAATTGTGCGCCATCCATCGCGGCTGATGGACACCCTGTCGGTCCAGCGCAGCCACGGAGGCACTCAGCACGTCCTGCGCCACGACAGCGCCGCCACCGGCACGCCGATGACGCTTTCCGCCTTCGTCCCGCCAGGCGACGCTCCGTCGGGTGGCTGGCCGGCCGTCACCTTCCTGTCGGGCCTCACCTGCAGCCACGCGAATGTCACGGAGAAAGGGGAATACCGGCGCGCGGCGACCGATCTGGGGATGGTCGTGATCGCGCCGGACACCTCGCCGCGCGGCCCGGACGTGCCGGACGCCGACGACATGGCGCTGGGTCAGGGCGCCGGCTTCTATCTCGACGCGACGCAGGCACCCTGGGCGGCCTCGTTCCGCATGGAAGAATATGTCGTGCGCGAGCTGCCCGGCGTGGTGGAGGGGCTGGTCCCTCTCGATCCCGGCCGGCAGGGCGTCACCGGCCACTCGATGGGAGGGCACGGCGCACTGACCCTGGCGCTGCGCCACCCCCAGCGCTGGCGGTCGGTGTCGGCGATCGCGCCGATCTGCGCGCCCGTCGACTGCTCCTGGGGTCGGAACGCCTTCGCCGCCTATCTGGGCGAGGACGAGGGGGCGTGGGCCGCCCATGATGCCTGTCGACTGATCGAGAGCGGACATCGGGTGGCCGAGCTGCGCGTAGACCAGGGAGACGCCGACCCGTTCCTGGACGAACAGCTGATGCCGAACCGGTTGGCCGCCGCCTGCGCGGCGGCCGGCATCCCGCTCGACGATCGTCGCCACGCCGGGTACGACCACTCCTATTACTTCGTCTCGACCGTGCTGGCCGATCAGCTGCGATGGCACGCGGAGCGGCTTGGGGAGCGGGCGGGATGACCCGCTTCGTCCGGGTGGTCGACCTGGAGACGACGGGCAGCCGGCCACCGGCCCATGCCGTGTGCGAGGTCGGGTGGCAGGACGTGGTCGAGGGTCCGGACGGTGTGTGGCGCGTCGGGGGAGCGGACGGACATTCGCTCATCGATCCGGGGCGCGACATCCCGGCGGTGACTCAGGCCATCCACCACATCATCGACGCGGACGTGGTGGGCGCGCCACGCTGGGCGGACGCCGCCCCACCCGTGCTGAAGCCCGCCGACCGGCCGCTGGCGCTCGCCGCCCACCGGGCGAGCTTCGAGCGGCGCTTCTGCACCCCGGAACTGACGGGCGGCGCCGACTGGATCTGCACGTGGAAGGCCGCGCTGCGCCTGTGGCCGGGCAGCCCGTCCTTTTCCAACCAGGTGCTGCGTTACTGGCGCACACCGGAGGGGCTGGACCGGGAGCGCGGCCTGCCGGTCCATCGCGCCTTTCCCGACGCCTACGTCACCGCGCACCACCTTCGCGATCAGCTGAACGAGGCGGGGCCGGAGCGGCTGATCGCCTGGGAGCGCGAGCCGGGGCTGCTGCCGCGCGTACCCTACGGGCCGGAGAAGGGCACCGATTTCGCGGAGCTGTCCGACGAGACGCTCGTCCGGCTGGCGGGCGACCGGAACGAAGACGTGCGCTTTTCCGCCGAACGGGAGCGTGAGCGCAGAGGCACCGCCGAGGTGACCTCTCACGCCCCTAAGCAGGGAGAGTTGCTCTAGTGGGCCGCAGCCGAGCCGCGCTCAGGCCGTGACGAACTGGCCCAGTTTCTGCGACAGGGAGGGTTCCGGACGGACGGCGGCATCCAGCGTCATCAGCTCGTCATACACGCGTTCCGCCGGGCCGTAGGTGCGGCCCGCGGCCCGTACCAATCCCTCGCGGTCCAGGATCGCGATGTGGCCGCGGGTTCCCCGCACCAGCCGCTCGCCTTCGAGCTTGTGCAGCGTGTCGGTGACGCTGGCGCGCCGCACGCCCAGCAGCTCGGCCAGACGCTCGTGCGTCATCGGCAGGTCGTCGCCGGGTCGGCGGTCGTGGAGCATGACCAGCCAGCGCGCCAGCCGGGTCTCCACATCGTCCGAACGCAAGGAGGCGATGGTGCTGCTCATCTGCACGGCGACGGTCTGGGCGAAGCGCAACAGCACGCGAAAGAAGGCGGGGTCGCGCAGACACGCCGCCTTCACGGCGCCGGCGGACAGGCTGAGCGCGCGGCCCCCGTCGAGCACGGCTACCGTGGAGTCGAACGCCAGCGCGCAGCCGGTCATCGCGCTCCAACCGACCAGGCCCTCCCGGCCGATCAGGCCGTCGCCGCCCAGGTCCGACCCGAAGGAGATGACGAGACTGGTGGGAAACAGCACGGCGGGAACCGGGTCGCCGGCGCGCGACACGACCTGCCCGGCCGAATAGTCGACCGCCTCCGCCTGAGCCACCAGATCGGCCACGATCGAAGGTCCGAGGCGGTCCAGTAATTGGTTGCCGGTGCTCGCGGAGGTTCTATCGCTCACGCCCATTCTGTTCCCTCCCTGTGGTCCAACAGCTTAGGTACTACCGCGTACGCAATCAATGGTCGGCGGAACGCGTCCCCCGCCCTAATCGTACGATCACTGAACCAAAGAGAGGGTGAACGATGGATGACACTCAGGCAGACGTCCGCGAGATGACGGGCGTGCTCGACGCACGTGTGCGGCGACGCGAAAGCCGCCGGGACTTTTTCAAGTCGATGGGCGGGGTTGTGGCAATCGGTGGCGGCTTGGCCCTGACCGGCGTGTCCACCCGCACCGAGGCGCAGGCCGCCCCGGCACCGACGGACGCAGACGTCCTCAACTTCGCACTGAACCTCGAATATCTCGAGGCTCAGTTTTATTCCTACGCCGCCTTCGGGAACGGCCTGCCCGCTAGCAGCCTGACCGGCACTGGCACACGCGGCGGTGTTACCGGTGGTCGCCAGGTTCCGTTCCAGGATCCCATCGTCCGCCAATATGCGCTTGAAATCGCGCAGGACGAGATCAACCATGTGAACTTCCTGCGTGGTGCGCTGGGTCGTTCGGCCGTGGCCCAGCCGCAGTTGGACATCTCCGCCAACCCGAACGGTGCCTTTTCCTCCGCCGCCCGCGCGGCGGGACTGGTCGGTGCCGGACAGTCGTTCGACCCTTACGCCAACGACAACAACTTCCTGCTCGGTGCCTTCATCTTTGAAGATGTCGGCGTGACCGCGTATAAGGGAGCGTCGCCGCTGATCGCGAACAAGACCTACTTGGAAGCGGCAGCGGGCATTCTGGCGGTCGAGGCCTATCACGCGTCGATCGTCCGCACGACGCTTTACGGCAAGGGTATGCAGACGCCGTCCCTTCGCCTGATCGAAGCGACGGAGGCGATCTCCGGTGCGCGCGACAGTGTCGACAATTCGGTGGACGATGATCAGGGCGTGGCTCCGATCGGGAACGCATCGAACATTGTTCCGCTCGATGAGAACGGCCTCGCTTACAGCCGTACGACGGGTGACGTCCTCAACATCGTCTATCTGAACTCCGGTGCGGTGTCCCAGGGTGGGTTTTTCCCGAACGGCGTGAACGGCAACATCAAGATGAGCAGCGCGAAGTAATGGCGCGCGGAACAGGAGAGACCCCGATGGACCATGACACGATGATCGGCATCCTTGCCGAATGCGATACGCGCCGCGCCGAACGGCGTGCGTTCTTGAAGCAGGCGAGCCAAGCAACGGCGGCGATCGCCGGTGTCACAATGCTGGCTGCGTGCGGGAACAACGATAACGGTAACGATCCCATTACCATGACGCCGGCCCCCACGCCCGCGCCTGCTCCGACGCCGACGCCGACCCCCACGCCAACTCCACCGCCCCCTCCCGGGCCAACGGCGGTGACGGACGTAGACATTCTGAACTTCGCCTTGAACCTCGAATATCTCGAGGCGCAGTTCTATTCCTATGCGGTGAATGGTGCGGCTCTGCCGGACTCATTGCTCGGAGGCACTGGCACGAGGGGTCAGGTGGTCGGTGGCAAGCAGGTGCCGTTCCAAGACCCGATCGTCGCGCAATATGCGCGGGAGATCGCGGCGGACGAGCGCAACCACGTCGCGTTCCTGCGTTCGGCCCTCGGCGGTGCGGCCGTCGCGCAGCCGGCGATCAACATTTCGTCGGACGCGAACGGGGCGTTTTCAGCCGCGGCGCGTGCTTCGGGCCTGATCGGTGCCGGCCAGTCGTTCGACCCCTATGCGAATGACAACAACTTCCTGTTGGGTGCGTTCATCTTCGAAGACGTCGGCGTTACCGCTTATAAGGGTGCCGCTCCGTTGCTGATGAGCAAAACCTACCTGGAAGCGGCGGCGGGGATCCTTGCGGCAGAGGCGTACCACGCTGGCCTCGTTCGCACGATTCTGTACCGCAAGGGCATGCAGACGCCGTCCACTCAGCTGATCCAGGCGACCGAGGCGATCTCGAACGCACGGGACTCGGTCGATGGTTCGACCGACGACGATCAGGGTGTGGCACCGATCAACGGGGCCGCAAATCTTGTGCCCACCGACAACAACTCGATTGTCTACAGTCGGACAGCGGCCAACGTGTTGAATATCGTCTATCTGAACAATGCGTCGGTCATGCAGGGCGGGTTCTTCCCGTCCGGCACGAACGGCACGATCCGGACCAGCGGCGCCAACTGACGCGGGGCTAAGACGAACACAGGCTCCGGCGTCGCAGGACGCCGGAGCCTTTTTTGTTGGCTTCCGCCGTCAGTGTGTCAGCGATAGGGCGACGGTGCGACCCTGCGCGGGCACCACCACCCGCGCGGCGGACCATTCCGGTCTGCGACGCCCGGTGGCCCCGGCGGCGGCCCAGCCGCCCTTCACCGCCGGCGTCAGCAACGGTTCGGGAGAGTGCGCCGGCTGATCCTCCTGGCCCACCCTTAGCGGAGCCAAACCGGGCTGAATGGCCACCACGGCATACTCGCCCGGTGTGACCCCATCGAACCGCAGAGCGACCGCCACCGCGTCGGCGGGCACGCGCGCGCGATAGACCGCATCGGACGTGCCCCACTGCGCCTCTGTCTGCAGCGCGACCTCCACCGGCTCTCCCCCTGGCTGCACACCGGCCACGCTGGCGATGACCACGGCCGTCGCGGCCTCCATCGGAGCACTGGCGTCCGGAACAGCCGCGACCGGCGGCGAATGGCTGGTCGACCCGTCGTCCCGGTCGCGACAGCCAGGCAGCAGCAGGATCGCTGCGGCGAGGAGCGAAGGGGTCAGCGGCATCCGGTTCGTCATCGGCATACCGTTGGGGAAGCGGCGGTCCGGCGCAAGTCCGCGGCAGGCCGAGCGAGCGCAACCTTCGCCCGTGGCACCCGTTTTCCCGCCCAAGGAGACCGCATGGCCACGTTGCCCGCCACCCCCAGTCCCGATCGCGACTTGCGCGACCGGTTCGTCGCCGTCCGCGCATTGACGGAGTCGCTCGCGGCACCGCTCAGCGACGCCGACGCGACCGTTCAGTCCATGCCGGACGCGTCGCCGGCGAAGTGGCACCTGGCGCACACAAGCTGGTTTTTCGAGACATTCGTGCTGCGGGACCGGTTGCCGGACTATCGCCTATATGACGAGCGGTTCCCCTTCCTGTTCAACAGTTACTACAACGCCGAAGGCGACCGTCATGCGCGGGCCGCGCGTGGAATGATCACCCGGCCCTCGCTGGATGAGGTGCGGGGCTACCGCGCCCACGTCACCCGTGCGGTCTGTGAGCGTTGGGATCACATCGGCACCGCCGGGCACGCGCTCGTGGCTCTCGGTTGCCAGCACGAAGAACAGCATGACGAACTGCTGTGCACTGACATACTGCACCTTTTCGCGCAGAACCCGCTGCGTCCAGCGCTCACCGTGCCGCGACCGCGCGCGGCGGCCGAGTCCGCAGCCCTCGAATGGATCGTGGGTCGCACTGGTGCGGTGGAGATCGGCCACGAAGGTGCCGGCTTCGCGTTCGATTGCGAAGGGCCCCGCCACACGGCCTGGCTGCACCCGCACGCGCTCGCCAGCCGTCTGGCGACCAACGCGGAATGGCAGGCCTTTCTCGACGATGGCGGCTATGAGCGCCCGGACCACTGGCTGTCGGACGGCTGGAGCTGGGTATATGAGGAGGCGGTGACCGCGCCGCTCTATTGGGAGCGGGTGGACGGAACGTGGCACGGCTTCGGGCTTGACGGTCTGCGGCCGCTCGATCCGCACGCGCCCGTCCTCCACCTCTCGCACTACGAGGCGGACGCTTTTGCCCGCTGGTCCGGCCACCGCCTGCCGACCGAAGCGGAGTGGGAGAGTGCCGCCGCCGATCTCAACCCATGCCAGGGACAGCAGCTCGACGGTTTGGACCAGCCGCGGCCCGCTTTGGCCACCGAGTCCGGGCTGACGCAGATGTTCGGACCGGCGTGGCAATGGACGGGGTCCGCCTTCCTGCCCCACCCGGGCTTCCGGGCGGCCGCGGGTGCTGTCGGGGAATATAACGGCAAGTTCATGTCCGGGCAGATGGTGTTGAAGGGTGCCAGCCTGTTCACGCCGCGCGGTCATTCCCGCGCCACTTACCGCAACTTCTTCCCGCCCCAGGCGCGCTGGCAGGCGACGGGCGTGCGGCTGGCAAAGGATCTGTGACGATGGCCGACAGCGATCCGACGGCCCCTGATCCCCACTTCCGTGCCGATGTGTTGGCCGGTTTCGGACAGTCGCAGAAGGGGGTGCCGGCGCGATGGCTCTACGACTATACCGGTTCCGCTCTGTTCGAGGAGATCACGAGACTGCCGGAATACTACCCGACCCGAGTCGAAGCCGCGTTGCTGGATCGGATCTGCCCGGATCTGCGCGACCGCGTGGCACCGGGCGGCGCGGTGGTGGAGTTCGGGTCCGGATCGTCGGCCAAGACCCCGCGACTGCTGCGCTGCGTGGAACCCGCCGCCTATGTTCCGATCGACATTTCGGGCGACTTCCTGCGCGAGGCCGCCGAGGCGTTGGCCGGCGACTTTCCCGACTTGGCCGTCCACCCGGTCGAAGCCGACTTCACCCGCACCGTCCCCCTGCCTCCGGCGATCGCCGGGGAAGCGGTGCTGGGCTTTTTTCCGGGCTCCACCATCGGCAATATGGTGCCCGAATCGGCGGTCAACCTGCTGCGGTCCATGCGCGCCACTTTGGGCGTCGGTGCGACCTTGCTGATCGGGATGGACCGCGTGAAACCGGTCGAGACCCTGTTGCCAGCGTATGACGATGCCGCCGGCGTGACCGGACGGTTCAATCGCAATCTGCTCGCCCGCATCAATCGGGAGCTGGAGGGCACGGTGCCGCTCGATGCGTTCCATCACGAGGCGCGCTGGAACGACGCCCATGCTCGGGTGGAAATGCACCTCGTCGCTGACCGCGATGTCCGCTTCACCGTCGCGGGAGAGCCGTTCGCGCTGGTCCAGGGCGAGACGATCCACACAGAGAACAGCCACAAATACACCCGGCGCTCGGCGCGGCTGTTGCTGCTGGCCGGCGGCTGGACACCGATGGCCGACTGGACGGACGACGACCGGCAATTCTCTTTGATCCTGGCGCGGGCGGAGGCGGAGCGGGCGGCCCCCTGATCGGTCGGCCTATTGCAGGGTCGCCCGCGAGTCCCCCCAGTCCTTGAAGAAGCCGAGCAACTGCACGATGAGTTCGGTGCGCTCGGCCAGCGTGTCCGCTTCCAGCATGGCCTGCTTGCTGGCCACATCGAACGGCGCGATCTGTGCGATGCCGTTGACGAGCGTCTCGTCGTCCAGCCGCCCCAGTCCTTCCCAGTCGATCTGATAGCCGCGCGCGTCGGCGAACTGGCGCGCCTCCATCTCCAGCGCGGCGCGGGTGGCCGAGGACAGCGGTTCGGGATCCTCCATGTCACCGGCATAGGGCGCGACGTCCGCCTCGATCTGGCGAAAGGGCGTCGCCACCTCCAGCTCGCGCACTAGGCGAAAGCGCTGCACGCCTTCCAGGATCAGGTTGAATCGACCGTCGTCCAGCGCCTCCACCTGGTCGATACGGCCGACACAGCCCACCTGGAACAGGTCGGCCCCATCCTCTCCCGACGCGCTCTTGGCCAAATCCTTCGTCTGGATCATGGCGATCCGCCGGTCGCGGGCGGACGCGTCGGCGACCAACGCGCGATAGCGCGGCTCGAAGATGTGCAGCGGCAGGTGGGCACGCGGGAACAGGAGCGCACCCGGCAACGGGAAGATCGACAGCCGCATCAGCCGAACAGAATGTCGGACAGCCGCCGGCGCTGGGTCGACGCCCAGGGGTCGGTCAGGCCCACCGCCTCCAGCAATTGCAGCAGTTTGGCGCGCGCCGCGCCGTCGTTCCAGTCCCGATCGGCGGCGATGGACGCGAGCAGGCGGTCGGCGGCGGCGTCGCGCTCTCCCACCGCCATCTCGTGCGCCGCCAACGCGACCTGCGCCTCGTGATCCATCGGGTCAGCGGCGACGCGCGCCCGCAATTCCACGATCTCGTCGTCGTCGGCGGTGTCCCCGGCGATCAACACGCGCGAGCGCAGGCTGGCGAGCGCCGGGTCCGCGGCCACGCCGTCCGGCAGCCCATCCAATCGCGAACGCGCGTCCTCGGACCGTCCGGCGGCGATCAGCGACTCGATCTCGCCGGCATGGGGGCGGGGATCGTCCGGACTCATCTCGACGATCTGCGCGAAGATTGCGGCGGCCCGATCCGCGTCGCCGCCGGACAGGATCTCGTGCCCCATCGCCAGCAGCGGCTCGATATCGGGTGCCGGCGCGGCCGCCCCGTCCAAGGGTCCGACCTGCTGCAACAACTGGTCGATAGCGCCGGTCAGCTGTCCCTCAGTGCGCATCGGTGTCAGGTCCGCCACGATCTGACCCTGAAACACGGCATAGACGGTCGGGATGGATCGGATCTGGAACTGCGCCGCGATAAAGGCGTCCTCGTCCACATTGACCTTCGCCAGCACGACGCCGCGATCGGAATAGGCGGCCGCCACCTTTTCCAGGGTGGGGGTCAGGGCCTTGCAGGGACCACACCACTCCGCCCAAAAGTCCACGATGACGATGGCGCTCGCCGACGGGTCGAGCACGTTCGCCCGGAACCGCTCCGTGGCCTCCTTGTCCGCCGCGCTCATCGCCAGTGTCGCCATTATGGTCCCTCGTCCGTGCCGTTCGTGTGCCGAACGCCCAAGGTAAGGTGCAGCGCCACCGCCCGCCACCCCTTCCGACTGCGACCAAACGGGGCTTGGCCACTTGCGGGTGCCCGGACCCCATGCTAGTCGCGCGCTCCACCCTGTCCGGCCCGAAGTAGGACCGGACCGCCAGAGCGGGCGTAGCTCAGGGGTAGAGCACAACCTTGCCAAGGTTGGGGTCGAGGGTTCGAATCCCTTCGCCCGCTCCAGTCTTCCGAAGACACGCGGGCGAACGGCCGATGACGGGTCGATCCGGCTGCCCCGGAGGACCGGAGCGGAGGCCCGAAGCCGATCTCCTGGC
Source organism: Sphingomonadaceae bacterium (assembly GCA_965261015.1). GTDB lineage: Bacteria > Pseudomonadota > Alphaproteobacteria > Sphingomonadales > Sphingomonadaceae > CBDHCC01. Next base: position 480,090 of record CBDHCC010000001.1, on the reverse strand, counting down.
TTCTAAGCGCGAAGCGGCAGTGTCAGACCAGCGACGACCAGGACGGCGTGGTCGGCCGCGCGGGCGACGGCCTGGTTCAAGCGTCCGGCTTCGTCGCGAAAGGCGCGCCCGAGTGGGTGGTCGGGCACGATCCCCATCCCGACTTCGTTGGTCACGAGAAAGAGGGGGCGGTGACCGGCGCCGATGGCCGCCAGAAGGTCGCCGGTCGCGCTCTCCACGTCCTGGCCGCCCAGCATGAGGTTGGAGAGCCACAGGGTCAGACAGTCGACGACGATCGCTCCGGCTTCCGCCCGCGCGCGACGCAGAGCGGCGGGCAGGTCGAGGGGACAAGGCACCGTCGTCCAGCGCGGCCCGCGATCGGCCTGATGGCGTGCAATGCGCGCCGCCATCTCGTCGTCCCAAGCCTCCGCCGTCGCGAGGAACAGCAGCGGACCGTCACAGGCTTCCGCCGCAGCCTGCGCCAGGCGGCTCTTGCCGGAGCGCGCACCGCCCAGGAACAGGGTCGACGTCATCTGCTTGCCCTCCGCTCGCTTCGCCGATAGGGGCGCGGGTGCGACAGGTTCCCAGAGATGGGATGAAAAGGGAACCCGGAAGCGAGCCCGTGGCTCGCCATCCGGGGCTGCCCCCGCAACTGTGACCGGCGAGCTTCGCCCACGCGATGACCACTGACGCGCCCCCGGGCGGGTCGGGAAGGTCGGGCGCGGCCTTGACCCGGGAGCCAGGAGACCTGCCCGTCGCATGTGGTCCTTTGCGCGGACGGGGTGTGCCGGGCGATCGAGGTCTTTCGCCTCGCGTGACGACGTCCTTGGGGTCGTGCGCGGCGGATGTGACCATCCGGCCATCGCCGAAGCGTGCGTCCCGTTCGATGCGAAGGGATTGGTCATGGTTCGTGTGTTTTCTCTCGCCACCTTGCCGCTTTTGTTCGGCGCGGCACCCGCTCTGGCGCAGAGCGCCCAGTCCACCGACGGGCTGGCCGACGCGGCGGCGGCCGGTGACCGCATCGTCGTCACCGCCAATCGCACGGTCGAGGACGTGCTGCGCGTCGGCCAGTCCGTCACCGTGCTGGACACCGACACGATCGAGCGGCGGCAGTCGGTCGTCGTGTCCGACCTGCTGCGCCAGACACCCGGCGTCACCGTGGTGCGCAACGGCGGAGTGGGCACCGCGACGTCGGTCAATATCCGTGGCGCGGAGAGCGATCAGACCGTGGCCCTGATCGACGGGATCAAGATCAACGATCCGTCCTCGCCCGGCGGTGGCTTCAACTTCGGCACCCTGCTGATCGGCAACATCGCGCGAATCGAGGTGCTGCGCGGCGCGCAGTCGGTGTTGTGGGGCAACCAGGCGATCGGCGGCGTGGTCAACCTGATCACCCGGCAGCCCACCGAGCGGATCGCCGTCAACGCGCGCGCGGAGGGTGGCTGGCACGATACCGGACAGGTCTTCGCCAACCTGTCCGATCGGTTCGGCCCCGTCGCCGCCAGCCTGGGTGGGGGGTATTTCCGAACCGACGGCTTGTCCGCCTTCCGCGGGGGATCAGAGCGCGATGGCGCGCGCAACTACGCCGCCAACGGCAGCGTGACCGTCGACGTGGCACCGTCCGCCTCGATCGATCTGCGCGGCTTCTACACCAACACGCGGACCGATATCGACGGCTTCGCACCGCCGACCTTCGCGTTCGGCGACACGCGCGAAATGTCCCGCACAGAGCAGTGGGTCGGCTATGCGGGGCTCAACCTCGCCCTATTCGACAACCGCCTACGCAATCGGTTCGCCTATGCCCGCACCGACAATCAGCGCCGCAACCGCGACCCGGACGGATCCCCCGTGGAGACCTTCCGGGGGGACGGGTCGAACGACCGGCTGGAATATCAGGGCGTCGCCACCCTCGCCGATCGTCTCACGGCGACGTTCGGCGCGGAGCGGGAGGTGTCGCGCTTCACGACCTCCAGCTTCGGCGGGCCGCAGACGATCGGGCGAGCGCGCATCCTGGGCGTCTATGGCCTGGCGACCGCCACGCCGGCCAAGGGGCTGACGCTCACGGGCGGCGTGCGCCACGACAATCACAACATCTTTGGTGGCGCGACCACCTTCTCCGGCAACGGCGTCTTCTCGCCCAATGGGGGCGTCACGACGGTGCGGGCCAGCTATTCGGAAGGGTTCAAGGCGCCCACCTTGTTTCAGCTGCAAAGCGAGTTCGGCAATGCGGGGCTGCGTCCCGAACGGTCCTATGGCTACGACGCCGGCGCGACGCAGCGGCTGGCCGATGGGCGGCTGGAGGTCGGTGCCACCTATTTCCACCGGATCTCGCGCGGTCTGATCCGGTTCGTGTCCTGCCCGCTCCCGCGCACCGGCATCTGTGTGGGGCGCCCGTCCGGCACCTACGACAATGTCGCGCGCGCCGTGTCGCAGGGTGTCGAGGCCACGGCATGGCTGCGCCCGGTGCCCGAGTTCGAGCTGAGCGCCAGCTACACGCTCCTCGACGCGCGCGACCGGTCGCCGAACGCCGGCACCTTCGACAAACGCCTGGCCCGGCGGCCGTTCAACACCCTGACCGTCAATGGCGATTATCGCTGGCCCTTCGGTCTGGCGGTCGGCGCGACCGTGACCGCGATCGACGACAGCTTCGACAACGCGTCCAACAGCCGCCGGCTGGAAGGCTATGTGCTCGGCGAAGTGCGCGCGTCCTACGACCTGACCGAGCGCGTTCAGCTTTATGGCCGCGTGGAGAACGCCTTTGATGATCGCTACGAGACGATCTTCCGTTACGGCACACCGGGACGCGCCGGCTATGCCGGTGTGCGGCTGAGCTACTGACGACCGTGAGCGCGAACGCAGGCCTCCACCCGTTCCTCGTGCACGGCGGCCGGGTCGCGGAGGCTCGCGCGCGCTTCGGAGGCGAGGAGTGGATCGATCTGTCCACCGGCATCGCACCCTGGGCCTGGGCCGTGGGCGGGCGCGATCTGGGGCTGGACCGCTTGCCGGAACCCGGCGAGATCGCCGAGCTGGAGGCGGCGGCGCGGGACACCTTGCGACCGGACGGCGGCGTGGAGGTGGTGGCCGTTCCGGGGACGGACCTCGCCCTGCGCCTGCTGGCCGTGGTGATCGGGGCGGAAGCTCCCGGGGTCGTCCAGCCCGGCTTTGGCGGACACCGATCGGCCTGGCCGCGGGCGGCAGCGATCGGGCACGAAGAGCTGGAGGCGGCGGCGGACCGCTGCGACCTGGTCGTGCTCGCCAGCCCGGCCAACCCGGACGGGCGGACGCTGGCGCCCGAGCGGTTGCGCGCCCTGACGGCCAAGACGCGGGTGGTGCTGGACGAAGCCTATGCCGATCCGGCACCCGTCCCCACCGGCCTGCCATCCGATCGGCTGATCGTGCTCCGCTCGTTCGGCAAGTTCTTCGGCCTGCCCGGCGTGCGCCTGGGCTTCGTCCTCGCGGCACCGGACACGGCTGACGCACTGCGGCGACTGCTGGGCGATTGGCCGGTCTCGGGGCCCGCCGTGTCGATCGGCCGGGCCGCCTATGGCGACGCGACGTGGCGATCGGCTCAGGCGCAGCGTATCGCGGACGCCGGCGCGCGGCTGGACGCTCTGTTGCACGGGGCCGCACTGGACGTCGTCGGGCGCGCGCCGCTGTTCCGGCTGGTGCGGACCGGCGACGCGCGCGGGCTCTTCCGCACGCTGGCGCGACACGCCATCCTGACGCGGCCGTTCGCGAACGAACCGGACTGGTTGCGCTTCGGCCTGCCCGCCGGTGACGCCGAGTGCGCGCGCCTGTCCCTCGCTCTTCAGGAGTTCCGCCCATGACCGATCCCGACCACGCCCGGCACAATGCGCGTATGGAGCGAGTGGCGGCGGCGCGCGCCAAGATGCAGGCGCGACGCACGCTGGAGCGCGGGCTGCTGATCGTCCACACCGGCAACGGCAAGGGCAAGTCGTCGGCGGCCTTTGGCATGGCGATCCGCTCGATCGGCTGGGGCATGAAGGTCGCCATCCTGCAGTACGTCAAGGGCAAATGGGAGACGGGCGAGCGCAACTTCTTCGAGGCGAACCCCGACCTCGCCACCTTCGCCGTCATGGGAGAAGGCTTCACCTGGGACACGAAGGACAGGGCGCAGGACATCGCGGCGGCCGCGGCCGCTTGGGAGCGGTCCAAGGAGATGATCCTGGACCCCACGGTCGACTTCGTCATCCTGGACGAACTGAACATCGTGCTGCGCGACGACACCCTGCCGCTGGCCGAGGTCGTGGACTTCCTGAAAGAGCGCCCGCTCACCAAGCACATCTGCATCACCGGCCGGGGCGCGCGCGCCGAGCTGCTGGAGCTGGCGGACCTTGTGACCGAATTTCAGGAGGTGCGTCACCCCTATCAAGCGGGATTCAAGGCGCAGAAGGGCGTGGAATATTGATGTGGGCCTCCGCCCTGCTGCCGCTCGGCTGCGCGGTCCTTGCGGCGTGCGCGCCCGTCGCCGCGCCTCCGCCCTCCGGGGGCGAGCATCCCCGCGTGGTGTCGATCAACCCGTGCGTCGACGCCCTGCTGATGCAGGTCGCCGATGCGGGGCAGATCGTGGCGATCAGCCACTTTTCGCACGATCCGCGCGCGACCTCCATCCCCATCGACCAGGCGCGGCGCTTTCGTGCCACGTCCGGCACGGCGGAGGAGGTGGTGGCGTTGTCCCCCGATCTCGTCCTCACCGGAGCGCACACCGCGCCGGCCACGGTGCAGGCGCTCCGCCGCATGGGCATCCGGCAGGTGGAGTTCGCCATTCCCGAGAGCGTCGCGGAGAGCGAGGCGCAAGCCGCGCTGATCGGTCGCGTGGTGGGTCATCCGGACCGTGGCGCAGCGTTGGCCGGGCGGATCGCCGCCGCCGCCGAACCCGTCCGCGCGGTCCCGGTGCCCGCGCTGATCTGGCAGGGCGGTGGTCTGGTGCCGGGCGACGGCACATTGGCGGACGACATGTTGCGCCGGGCGGGCTTCGCCAACGCCAGCGCGGGCTATGGCCTGAAGCAATGGGACGTGCTGCCGCTCGAATATCTGGTCGCCCGGCCGCCGCGCGTGCTGTTCTCCATCGGCGCGGCGGAAGCGGGCGGCGATCGACTGATGCGGCATCCCGCTCTTCGCCAGCTGTCCGGCCGGATCGCCGTCGAGCCCTACCCGGCCAGGCTGTTGCATTGCGGCGGTCCCACGATCGTCGACGCGATGCGCCGGCTGAAGAGCGCGCGGCGCGCGGTGCCGGGATGAGCCGGGCGGCGCGCACGACATTGTGGCTCCTCGCCTTCGCGATCGCGGCGGCCGGCTTGTCGGTGGCGGCGGGGAAGGTCTGGCTGCCGATCGATGCCTGGAGCAACGCCGATCCGCGCTCGATCATCATCCTGCAGCTGCGCCTGCCCCGCACCGCGCTGGCGCTGGCGGTCGGTGCGGCCCTGGGTCTGTCGGGTGCCGTGATGCAGGGATATCTGCGCAATCCGCTCGCCGATCCCGGATTGTTCGGGGTGTCCTCGGGCGCGGCCTTGGGCGCGGTGGTGTCGCTCTTCTTCGGCTATGCCGCGCAGTCGTGGCTGCTGCCGACCTTCGCCCTGGCCGGGGCCGCCGGCACGATGGCCCTGCTGGCGCTGATCGCCGGCCGTTCGGGCAGCCTGATCCTGTTCACGCTCGCGGGCCTGATCCTGACGAGCATCGCTGGGTCGCTCACCGCGCTCGCCATCAGCCTGGCACCGACGCCGTTCGTGGCCGGAGAGATCGTCAACTGGCTGATGGGCGCGCTCACCGATCGCAGCTGGGACGAGGTGTGGCTCGCCGTGCCGCTTATCGGGCTCGGCGCGGCGCTGCTGGCCACCGTCGGCCCGTGGCTGGACGCGCTGACCCTGGGCGAACAGGCGGCGCACTCGCTGGGGGTGGATCGCCGGCGGCTGCAATGGATCGTGATCGCCGGCACCGCGCTGACCGTCGGCGCGTCCGTGGCGGTCGCGGGCGTCATCAGCTTCGTCGGGCTGATGGTGCCGCATCTGGTCCGGCCGCTGGTGGGCAGCCGCCCCTCGGCCATCCTGCTCCCATCGGCGATCGGCGGCGCGGCGCTGCTGACCCTGGCGGACAGCCTGGTCCGGCTGGCACCTACGGTCAGCGAGCTGCGGCTGGGCATCGCGATGTCCATGCTGGGCGGGCCTTTCTTCCTTGCGCTGCTGGTGCAGATGCGCCGATCGCTGGCATGAGCGTGCTGGCGGCGAAGGAGGTGAGCCTGACCCTCGGCGGCCGGGCCGTGCTGGACGGCGTGTCCGCCACCTTCCGGCAGGGCCGGGTGACGGCGCTGCTGGGTCCGAACGGCGCGGGCAAGACCACGCTGCTCTCCTGCCTGGCGGCGCTTCGGCGGCCCAACATTGGAAGGGCCATGCTGGACGGCGTGGACGTGCACGCGCTGGACCGGCGGGAGCGTGGGCGGCGGGTCGGGCTGCTGCCACAAGCGGCTGACGTGCACTGGAACGTCGATGTCCGCACCCTGGTAGGGCTCGGCCGGCTGCCGCATCGCGGCCGGTGGGGCGACGGCGCGGCGGACCGGGCCGCCATCGACCGCGCGCTGGCGCAGACGGACATGCAGGATTTCGCCGACCGCGGGGTCGAACGACTGTCCGGTGGGGAGCGCGGACGGGCGCTGCTGGCCCGCGTCTTGGCCGGCGAGCCGGAGTGGCTGTTGGCGGACGAGCCGCTGGCCAGCCTGGATCCTCGCCATCAGCTCGACGCGCTCAGCCGGTTGCGGGAGGTGGCGGCGATGGGCCGGGGCGTGGTGGTCGTGCTGCACGACCTCCACCTCGCCGGCCGCATCGCCGACGATGCCGTCCTGATGCGCGAAGGGCGGGTCGTCGCCGCCGGACCCGCCGATGCCGTGCTGACACGCGCATGGATCGGACAGACCTATGACGTGGACGTGGAGATCGGCCGGACGGCGGCCGGCCATTCCTATATCCTGCCGGTGCCACGGTGAGCCACGCCCCGCGCCTGCTCGTCATCCTGTTGGTCGAGGCCGCGTGCGGCTACCCGGCGCGCTGGCGGCATCCGGTCGAGTTCGTCGGGTGGGGCATCGATCGGGCGGAACGCCGCTGGAACCGGGGATCCCCCCGACAGCGCCGACTGATCGGATCGCTGATGGTGGCCGGGCTCGTCGGATCATCGCTGACAGCCGGCCGCATGGTCGAGCGGTTCGGAGCCTGCGCCGCCGTGCTCGCGGGCACGACCGGATTGGCGCAGCGCAGCCTGTTCGCTCACGTCGCGGCCGTCGAGGCACCGCTGGCGGCGGGCGATCTGCCCGCCGCCCGCCTGGCCGTCGCGCGCGTGGTCGGTCGCGACACCGCGGCACTCGACGAGGCGGGCGTTGCCACGGCGGCGATCGAGACCCTGGCCGAGAGCTTCTGCGACGGCGTGGTGGCTCCCGCCTTCTGGTACGGCGTGGGCGGCCTGCCCGGGCTGTTCGCGGCCAAGGCGATCAACACCGCCGACAGCATGGTGGGCCACCGCGACGAGCGGCACGCCCGCTTCGGCTGGGCCTCGGCGCGGGCGGACGACGTGGTGAACTGGGTGCCGGCGCGCCTGTCCGGTCTCGCCATCGCCCTGGTCGGTGGAGGGTTTCGCACCATGCTGCGCGACGCCCGCCGCCACGCGTCGCCCAATGGCGGATGGCCGGAGGCGGCGATGGCCGGCGCGCTGGGCCGCACCCTTGGCGGCCCGGTCCGGTACGACGGAGAGCCGGCGGAGCGCGCCTGGCTGGGAGAGGGGCCGCCGCCGGATGCCGGTAACATCCGGCGGGCCCTGCGGGTGTATCTGCGCGCCTGCCTTGTGCTCTGGACCGCGACGGGGGTGCTCGCATGGGCGCGCTGATGCTGCAGGGCACCGGGTCCGACGTGGGCAAGTCCGTTCTGGTGGCGGGTCTGTGCCGCCTGTTCGCCAACCGGGGCCTCACCGTCCGCCCGTTCAAGCCGCAGAACATGTCCAACAACGCGGCCGTCACGGCGGAGGGGGGCGAGATCGGGAGAGCACAGGCGCTGCAGGCGATGGCGGCCCGCGCCGCGCCCACCGACGACATGAACCCCGTGCTGTTGAAGCCGCAGTCGGATCGCACCTCGCAGCTGGTGGTGAACGGCCAGGTCCGCGCCACCTGCCGCGCGGGCGAGTATCAGGCGCTCAAACGTCGATTGCTGCCGGACGTGCTGGCCGCCTATGCCCGGCTGCGGGACCAGTGCGACCTGGTGCTCGTCGAAGGGGCCGGCAGTCCGGCCGAGGTCAACCTGCGCGCCGGCGACATTGCCAATATGGGCTTCGCGCGCGCCGCCGCGGTGCCGGTCGTCCTGGTCGGCGACATCGATCGGGGCGGCGTGATCGCCTCGCTCGCCGGCACGAAGCAGGTGCTCGACGCGGGCGACGCAGGTGCCATCCGCGGTTTCGTCATCAACCGCTTTCGTGGCGACCCGCGCCTGTTCGACGAGGGGCTCGCCGCCATCGAGCGCGCGACCGGCTGGCCCAGCCTCGGCGTGGTTCCGTGGCTCGCGGCGGCCGCCCGATTGCCGGCGGAGGATGCCATCGCGCTGGGTCGCGGTCCGCTGCGGGGCGAAGGTGCGCTGGTCGCCGTGCCGATGCTCTCGCGCATCGCCAATTTCGACGATCTGGACGCGCTCGCGCAGGAACCGGGCGTGCGACTGGCGATGATCCCGCCGGGCCAGCCGCTGCCGGGCGATGCCGCGCTCGTCATCCTGCCGGGCACGAAGGCGACGATCGCCGACCTCGCCTTTTTCCGGGATCAAGGCTGGGACATCGACCTGGCCGCCCATGTCCGGCGCGGCGGGCGTGTGCTGGGTCTGTGCGGCGGCTATCAGATGATGGGGCGGAGCATCGCCGATCCCGAAGGCGTTGAAGGCCCGCCGGAAGAGGTCGCGGGTCTCGCCCTGCTGCCGGTCACCACGCGCCTGCGTCCGACAAAGCGCGTGCGCCCGGTCCACGGGCGCTACGCAGAGGGCGGAGCGCCGTTCACCGGCTACGAGATCCACGTCGGCGAGAGCGAAGTCCCGGCCGGGGTCGCGCCGCTGCTCCGCCTCTCCGACGGCACGGTCGATGGTGCCGTGGCGCGCGCTGGCCGGATCGCGGGCTGCTATGTCCACGGACTGTTCGACCGGGCCTCCTCCCGCGCGCACTGGATGGCGAAGCTGGGCCTCGCCTCCGACGGCCTGGACCGGCACGATGTGATCGACGAAGCCTTGGAGTCGATCGCCGCCGAACTGAACCGGGTGCTCGACATCCCCGCACTTCTCGACATCGCAAAGGATGCTCCTTGATCGACGAATCCACTCTGCGCGCCCATCTCGACAGGCTCGCCAAGCCGCGTGGCAGCCTGGGCCGGCTGGAGGATATCGCGGTCCGCCTGGCGCTGACCCAGGGGACGGCGAGGCCGCGCACGAAGCCCCGCCGCGCCGTGCTCTTCGCGGGCGACCACGGGTGCGTGGGCGATGGCGTGTCCGCCTGGCCATCGGAGGTCACGCACATGATGGTCGCCACCATCCTGTCCGGCCGCGCGACCAGCAACGCGCTGGCTCGGGCGAGCGACTGTCCGCTGCGGCTGGTCGATGTCGGGCTGGCGGGTGATCGGGTGGCCGACGGACCCGCCTTCTTCCGGGATGCACGCGTCGCCTCCGGCACGGACAGTTTGGCGAGCGGTGACGCGATGACCGTGCGGCAGTTCGACGCGGCCTGGCAGGTGGGGGGAGAAGAGGCGGATCGGGCGATCGAAGACGGCGCTACGCTGCTGATCGCGGGTGAGATGGGGATCGGCAACACGACGCCGGCCGCGTGCCTGACCGCCCTGCTCGTCGGCATCGACGCCGCCGAGGCGACCGGGCGCGGCGCTGGCTCCGATGACGCGATCCTCGCTGCCAAGACGGATGTGGTGACCCGCGCGGTGGTCCGCGCCCGCGATCGGCTGTCCGAGGACCAGAAACACGCCATCGCGTCCGTCTGCGGCTTCGAGATCGCGGCGATGGCGGGCTTTTTCGCGCGTGGCGCAGAGCGGGGTGCGACCCTGCTGCTCGACGGGTACGTCGCGACCGTGGCCGCGCTCGTGGCGGAACGGTTGATGCCGGGATCGGCCGCCGCAATGATCGCGGGCCACCGCTCGGCGGAGCCGGGTCACGCCGCCGCGCTCGCGCATCTGAAGGCCGATCCGATCCTGGACTGGGGCATGCGCCTGGGCGAAGGCACGGGCGCCTTGGTCTGCCTGCCGTTGCTCGACGCGGCGGCCGCGCTGCTGAACGACGTGGCGAGTCTGGACGAAGTCGGTGCCGACAGACGGGATTGACGTGCCGCGCTGGGCCCCGCCACTGTTGGCCGTGCAGTTCCTCACCCGCGTGCCGACCCCGTGGCTCTCGCACCTGACCCCGGAACAGGCGCGTGCGGGGCTAACGCAGGCCGCCAGCTGGTTGCCCCTCGTCGGCGCGGCGATCGGACTTGCGACGGGCCTGGTCTTCGTCGCCGCCGCCCACCTCTGGCCTCCCTTGCTGGCGGCGGCCATCGCCATGGCTTTCGAGGCCTGGCTGACGGGCGCCTTCCACGAAGACGCGGTCGCCGACTTCTGCGACGGGTTCGGCGGCGCGCGCGGCGGCGACGAGGTCCGCCGCATCATGAAGGACAGCCGGATCGGCAGCTACGGCGCTCTCGGCCTAGGGCTGGCGGTTGCGCTCCGCCTGCTCGCCACGGGCGCCCTGCCGATGGCGTCGGCGCTCACGGCGATCGTGGCGGCCGCGACGATGGGCCGCCTGTGGGCCGTCATCCTGATGGCGCTCGTGCCACCCGCGCCCCCGACGGGATCCGGCGGACGCGAGGTGGCGCGGGACATCGGCGCGCTCCCGCCCGGGGTGCTGGCGTTCGCCTGCCTGCTGGCGGTGCCCGGCCTGATCGGCTTTGCGGTGATGGCGCCGCTGAAGCTCGTGCTGACCGGACTCTTGGCCGTTCTGTTCCTTGCGCTGATCGGCCGCCTCCTCCTGCGCCGGATCGGCGGGACGACGGGGGACTGCCTGGGCTTCGCCGCCTATGTCGGTCAGGTGACCCTGTTGCTCGTCGCGGCGGCCGGGTGAGGCGGTGATCCGCCTGGTGCGCCACCCTCCCGTCGGTCGCGCCTGGGCGGGTCGCTGCTATGGCCGATCCGATGCGGGTCTGAGCCGCGAAGGGATCGCGATGGTGGCCCGCCTCCGCGACGCGCTGAGCCAGGAGCCGCCGGCGCGCGTCGTCCATTCGGGCCTGGCGCGCACCCGGCGCCTGGCCGAGGCGATCGCGCGCGCGACGGGGTGCGCGATCACGGCCGACGCCCGCTGGCAGGAACGGGACTTCGGGTCCTGGGAAGGCCGCAGCTGGACCCGCATCTGGCGCGACACGGGCCGCGACATGGACCGCATGGTGACGCAGCCGGACCGCTTTCGACCCGGCGGAGGAGAGACGACCCGCGAGCTGTGGGATCGCGCGCTCGCCGCGCTGGACGAGGTCGATCCGCGCGGGTCCACCCTCGTCGTGTCGCACGGCGGACCGATCGCCTGCGTCCGAGCCGCCGCGGCAGGAGCCTCGATCCAGCAGGTGATCGGCTTTGTCCCGAGGTGCGGCGAGTTGGTCGAACTCTCCTAGCCGCGTCCCCCTTCCGACCAGGGTTCGACCGCGCCACCGCCGCTGGACTTGCCCGACGGTCCCATGCAGGCTGGACGGCCCCGCAAGCAGGATCCCGCGTGCCCCTCAACCCCACCCAGCGCCGCGCCGCCGCGTTCCGAAAGACACGCGAGGCGCATCAGACGGAGGTGGCGGAGGATTATGTCGAGTTGATCGGCGATCTGATCGAGGAGGTGGGCGAGGCGCGGCTGACGGAGATCGCCGAGAACATGGCCGTCACGATGGCGACGGCTTCCAAGATCATCGCCAGGCTGGGCCGCGAGGGACTGGTGGAGAACCGGCCCTACCGCTCCATCTTCCTGACCGACGCGGGTGCCGCGATGGCGGCGGAGTCGCGTCGGCGCCACCAGATCGTGTTCGACTTCCTGCGGGCACTCGGCCTGGACGAAGCGACGGCCGAGGCGGACAGCGAGGGCATGGAGCACCATGTGAGCGACCGGACGCTCGATGCGCTGATCGCGCTGACGGGACGGTTGAGCGACCGTCCGGCACCGAACTAAGACGCGGCTAATCTTGACAGGCGCTGCGACTTGGCAGCATCGGCTGAGGTGACGCTGCCAAGGATGCCTTCGTGACCGACACCCTCGCCGCCCCGCGTCCCGACCCCCACACGGACGAACCAGGGTGGAAGACGGGCGGCGGCGTGTCGCTCCCCGAGGTGTTCCGGTCCGTGCCGGTCGCCAACGGCGCGCCGTGGTATCGCAAGCTCGCCGCCTTCACTGGCCCGGGCTTCCTGGTGGCCGTCGGCTATATGGACCCGGGCAACTGGGCCACCGACCTGGCCGGCGGATCGGCTTTTGGCTACACGCTGCTCACCGTCATCCTGATGTCCAACATCATGGCGGTCATCCTCCAGGCGCTGTCCGCGCGGTTGGGCATCGCCACCGGGCGCGATCTCGCATCCGCCTGCCGCGACGCCTACTCAAAGCCCACCGCCGTCATCCTGTGGCTGCTGTGCGAGATCGCCATCGTCGCCTGCGACCTGGCGGAGGTGGTCGGCACCGCCATTGGCCTCAACCTGCTGTTCGGCATCCCGCTGGTCTGGGGCGTGGTGCTGACGGGCCTGGACGTGCTCCTGATCCTGATGCTGCAACGGCACGGCTTCCGAAAGCTGGAGGCGTTCATCATCGCGCTGATCGCCATCATCGCGCTCTGCTTCCTGTACGAGCTCGCCTATTCAAAGCCGGAGATCGGGGCGCTCCTGGCGGGCTTCGTCCCGACGGCGCAGGTCGTGACCAATCCGGCCATGCTCTACATCGCGATCGGCATCCTGGGGGCGACCGTCATGCCCCACAACCTCTATTTGCACTCCGCCGCCGTGCAGACCCGCGACTATGACCGCACGCCCAAGGGCAGGCGCGACGCGGTGAAGTGGGCGACGATCGACTCCACCGTGGCGCTCAGCCTGGCCTTGTTCGTCAACGCCGCCATCCTGATCCTGGCGGCGTCCGCCTTTCACACGGTGGGCCGCACGGACGTGGCCGAGATCCAGGACGCCTACCAGCTGCTCACGCCGCTCTTGGGCGGAGCGGCGAGCGTGGTGTTCGCGGTCGCGCTGCTGGCGTCCGGGCAGAACTCCACCATTACCGCCACGCTGGCCGGCCAGATCGTGATGGAGGGCTTCCTGCGCCTGCGGCTCGCACCCTGGGCGCGGCGGCTGATCACGCGGGGGCTGGCCATCGTTCCGTGCGTCATCGTGGCGGCCCTCTATGGCGAAAGCGGCACAGCGCGCCTCCTCATCCTGTCCCAAGTCGTGTTGTCGATGCAGCTGCCCTTCGCCATCGTGCCGCTGGTCCAGTTCACGTCGGACCGGACGAAGATGGGTGACCTGGTCAGCCCCGGCTGGCTGAAGGGCGCGGCCTGGATCATCACTGCCATCATCATCGCGCTGAACCTGAAGCTGCTCTACGACACCTTCGCGGGCGGGCTTTAGCACTTGCGCCGCCCCCGCGGTCCGATCGAGACCAACCCGCTGCTCGCCCACGGCGGCCGGGCCGTGCTGCCGAGGGCGGGCTTTCCGGCGCTTGCGCGGCGGGGTCGCGGTCGATAGCGCGTCTCCAGGGCGAGGTCAGCGAGGGGGAGTGGCGGTGGCCGGACCGGGCCGACGATCGGTGACGATACGGCACGTCGCGGCAGAGGCCGGCGTGTCGCTGCAGACCGTCAGCCGCGTCATCAACAACGAGCCCAATGTGCGCCCGGCGATGAGCGAGCGCGTGCGGGACGCGGTGGCCAAGCTGGGCTATGTGCCTTCGATCGCCGCCCAGCGGATGGGCGGGTCGCGGTCCTATCTGATCATGGCCTTGAACGACCGCGACCGGACGATCGACGACTGGCGATCGCGCGAGGGCGCGGACTGGGTGGGCCAAATGCTGCTGGGCGGGATGCTCGCCTGCGCCGAGGGCGGCTATCGCCTGATCCTGGAACTCGTCGACACGCATCTGGACCATGTGGAGCGCGAGGTCCTGGGGGCCCTGCAATCGCTGCGACCGGACGGGGTGATCCTGACCCCGCCGCACTCCGACAATCCCAAGATCACGGCGCTGCTGCAGGACCAGGGCGTCCCCTTCGCGCGGATCGGGTCGATCGACACACGCTGCGGCGTGGCGATCGCGATGGACGACCGCGCCGCCGCCATTCGCGCGACGGAACACCTGCTGGCGTTCGGTCACCGCCGGGTCGGCTTCATCGCGGGGACGCCGGACTACGCACTCAGCGCCGCCCGGCTGGAGGGCTATTGCGAGGCGATGCGGGCCGCGGGCCTGACGCCGCGCCACGAACCGGGCGACTTCGGCTATGACAGCGGGCTGGCGGCGGCGCGCACCCTGCTGTCGGGGCAGGACCGGGTGACCGCGATCGTGGCGAGCAGCGACCGGATGGCGCTCGCCTGCGTCGCGGCGGCGACCGAGCGCGGTTGGCGCATTCCCGACGACCTGTCCGTCGTCAGCTTCGACGACACCCCGCTGGCGCGCTTCAGCCACCCGCCGCTCACCGCCATCGCCCAGCCGATCGCCGCGATGAGCGCGCGCGCCGCCGCCGTCCTGATGGGGAAGCCGCAGAGTGCCGAGGCGGTGGAGTGGGTGCCGTTCGACCTCATCGAGCGCGCATCGACCGGTCCCGCGCCGGACGACGCGCGCGCCTGAGGGGCCGTGAAAGCGGTTGCAAAGCTTTTAGTCCAACGGCAAGTGAACGTTCACAGAAGCCCGCGCGTGACGGGTTCAGGAGAGACGACATGAGGCTTAACCCGCTGTTCGCCGGCGCTCTGGTGCTCGCCGCCACCCCGGCGGCCCTGCCCGCGCAAATCCGATCCGCGCAAGCCCAGCCCGCCATGGCTCCGCGCGTGCCGTCCGAAGAGGCGGCGCGCGCCCATCCGGCGCTGTGGCCCGCCGCGCACAGCCCTCCTGCCATCACCGACCCGGCGACGGAGGCGCGGATCACCGCCCTGATCGCGCGCATGACGGTGGAACAGAAGGTCGGTCAGACGATCCAGGCCGACATCAGCGAGATCACGCCGGCCGACCTCGCCACCTATCCGCTGGGTTCAATCCTCGCCGGCGGTAATTCCGGCCCCTACGGAAACGAACGCGCGACCGCCAAGCAATGGCACGACCTGGTGGCGTCGTTCCACGCCGCGTCCGCCCAGCCCCAGGCGAACGGCCTAGCGATCCCGGTGATCTTCGGCGTGGACGCGGTCCACGGCCACAACAACCTGCCCGGCGCCACCGTCTTCCCGCACAACATCGCGCTGGGCGCGGCCCACGATGCCGATCTGGTCCGCCGCATCGGCGCGGCCACGGCGGCGGAGGTCGCGGCGTCGGGGATCGAATGGACCTTCGCGCCGACGCTCGCCGTGCCGCAGGACCTGCGCTGGGGCCGGTCGTATGAAGGCTACGCGGCCGATCCGGCGCTGGTCGCGCGCTACGCCGCGGCGATGACCTTGGGACTGCAGGGGTCGCTGGTCGCCGGACGGCCGGTCGCGACCGACCACGTCGCGGCCACCGCCAAGCACTTTCTGGCCGACGGCGGCACCGCCGGGGGCAAGGACCAGGGCGACGCGCGGATCGACGAGGCCGACCTGATCCGCCTGCACGCGCAGGGCTATCCGGCCGCCATCGACGCGGGCGCGCTGACGGTCATGACCAGCTTTTCCAGCTGGAACGGGGTGAAGCACCACGGCAACGCCAGCCTGATGACCGACGTGCTGAAGGGCCGGATGGGCTTCGAAGGGCTGGTGGTCGGCGATTGGAACGCGCACGGCCAGATCCCGGGCTGCACCACCACCGACTGCCCCCAGGCGCTGAATGCGGGGCTGGACCTCTATATGGCCCCGGACAGCTGGCGGGGGCTGTTCACCAGCCTGGTGGCGCAGGCCAAGGACGGCACCGTCCCGATGGCGCGGCTGGACGACGCCGTGCGCCGCGTCCTGCGCGTCAAGGCCAAGCTGGGAATGCTCGACCGGCCGCGTTCCACGGCAGAGAATTACGACACCATTGGCAGTGCCGGGCATTTGGCGCTCGCCCGCGAGGCCGTGGCCAAGTCGCTCGTCCTCCTGAAGAACGACGGCGTCCTGCCGATCCGCCCGGGCGCGCGGGTCCTGGTGGCGGGCGATGGCGCGGACAATATCGGCAAGCAGGCCGGCGGCTGGACGATCACCTGGCAGGGGACGGGCACCACGCCGGCCGACTTCCCCAACGGCGAGTCGATCTGGACCGGCATCGACCGCGCGGTGACGGCGGCGGGCGGACGCGCGACGTTGAGCGCCGACGGTGCCTTCGCCGACAAACCGGACGTCGCGATCGTTGTGTTCGGCGAGAACCCCTATGCCGAGTTCCAGGGCGACGTGCCCACGCTGGCCTACCAGCCGAACGGCCAGACCGATCTGGCGCTGCTCCAGCGGCTGAAGGCCGCCGGCGTGCCCGTGGTCTCCGTCTTCCTATCCGGTCGACCGATGTTCGTGAACGCGGAGATGAACACGTCCGACGCGTTCGTCGCGGCCTGGCTGCCGGGCACGCAAGGCGCGGGTGTCGCCGACGTCCTGGTGGCGCAGGGGTCCGGCCGGCCGGCGCAGGACTTCTCCGGCCGCTTGTCCTTTGATTGGCCCAACGATGCGCGCTCGCCGGTGACCCAGCCGCTCTTCCCCGCCGGCTACGGCCTCACCTATGCCAGCCCCGCGACGCCCGCGACCGCGCTGTCCGAGGACCCCGGCGTCGACCTGAAGGCCGCCCTGAACGTGGAGCGGTATTTCGACGCCGGGACCGCGCAGGCGCCCTGGACGCTGACGGTGACCGATCGCGGCGGCGCGCGGCCCGTCGAGGCGTCGGCCGTGACCAGTCCGGCGGGGCTGGTGCGCGCCGAAGGGGTTGACGTCGCGGCCCAGGAGGACGGCAAGCGCCTGGTGTGGACCGGACCCGGGCGGGTCAGCATCGACGGCCCCGCCGCCGACCTGTCGCGCCAACTGACCGGTGCCTTCGCGCTCACCATCCAATGGCAGGTCGATGCGGTGGGGACCGGGCCGCTGACGCTGGGTCTGGGGGGCGTGACGCTGCCGATCCGCGACCGGGTGACCGCGGGGGGAGCGCCTTCGACCCTGCGCGTGCCCATCCGCTGCTTCGCCGAAGCGGGGGCGGACATCACGGCGGTGGGCAACGCCTTTTCGCTCGAAGCGGACGCCGGGACCGACATCACCGTGACCCGCATCGGCGTGGAACCGGTCGGAGAGCCGCTCACCTGTCCGGGCTGACGGCCGGGCGGTCAATGTGCGGCGGTCAGGCCGCGGCGGGAGTGGCCGTGCCGCAATAACGCGCGACGTAAGCCGCGTGGTCGGGCAGCGAGGCGACCGTGCGCGCCACGCCGTCGCGCAACGTCGCCAGCAGGCGTGCCATCTCTTCCCGGTCCAGCTTCTCCGCGATTGGGTGGTGGCTGGCCGGCGTGATTCCCTGCCCCATCATCACCTGGACCCAGCTGTTCTCCGCGAACAGCTCGTCGTTCTTGCGGAACACGCGTCCCGTATCCCGGAACAGCGCGATCTTCTGCGCCAGCGTGTCCGGCACCTCCATGGCGGCGCACTGCCGCCAATAGGGGGAGTCGCGGCGATCGGTGACCTTGTAGTGCAGGATTATGAAGTCGCGGATCTGCTCGAAATCCAGCTGACTCTGCTCGTTGAACTCCGCCACGTCTCGGTCGCTCACCCGGCCCTGGGGGAACAGGCGGATCAGGCGCAGGATCGCGCGCTGGATCAGGTGGATGGAGGTGGACTCCAGGGGTTCCATGAACCCGCCCGACAGGCCGATCGCCACGCAGTTGCGATGCCACTGCCGCCGCCGTACGCCCGTCGCGAAGCGGATGCGGTTGGGTTCGGTCAGGACGCGGCCCTCCACCGTCGTCATCAGCCGGTCCAGGGCCGCGTGCTCGTCCAGATAGCGGCGGCAATAGACGATGCCGTTGCCAGTGCGGTGCTGCAACGGGATGCGCCACTGCCAGCCGGCCTCGTGCGCCATGGCCCGGGTGTAGGGCACCGGCGGCCCCACGCTTTCGGTTTGCACCGCGATCGCCGCGTCGTTCGGCAACCAGTGCGCCCAATCGTCGAAGCCGACGTGCAGCGCCTGCCCGATCAAAAGGGCGCGAAAGCCGGTGCAATCCAGGAACAGCTCGCCCGCGACCCGCTCGCCGGAGTCCAGCACCAGGGCGGCGATGTCGCCGCTGTCGGGGTCCAGCTCCACCCGCTCGATCCGACCCTCGATCCGGCGCGCGCCGTCCGCCTCCGCCAGGGGACGCAGGAACCGGCCGTACAGCGTGGAGTCGAGCTGGTAGGCGTAGTTCATCCGGTCGTCGGGCAGATGGGCGAACTTGCCCTGCAACGCCGCGACCAGCTCCAGACAATAGTCGTCGTACGGCTGTTCGTGCCCCTTGGCCCGGCCGGCCAGCCAGAAATGCTGGAACCCGGCGGACCAGTGATCCTTCCCGGTCAGGCCGAAGGAATGGAAATAGCGCTGGCCCACGTCGCGCCAACCGTCGAACAGGATGCCCAGCTTGAACGTCGCCTGGGTGGCGGCCATGAACTCGGCCTCCTTGATCCCCATCAGGCGGTTGTAGGTGACGAGCGGCGGGATGGTGGATTCACCCACCCCGATCGTGCCGATCGCGTCGGATTCGACCAGCGTGACCTCGACCGTGTCGCCCATCGTGCGCTGGATGGCGGCCGCGGCCATCCAGCCGCCGGTCCCGCCGCCCGCGACCACCACCCGGCGACGGTGCGTCACCGGCTGAGCGCGCGCAGCAGGTACGCGCGAAGCCGCCCGGCGCTCTGCGGCGTCAGCGGCGCCAGGATCGACCGCGCATGTTCGGGGATGTGAGCGCTGACCTCTGGCGGATTGTCGAAGACGTAGTGGTCGAACAGCTGGCGCCAATGCGTCTTTTCGTCCGCCGGCAGGTCCCGGATCGCCAGCAACGCGTGGTTTAGCGCATCCTGCGGCTGGCCCAGATGGGCGGGCGTCTCGCGCCACCAATAGTTCACCAGGACGTTGAAAGGGGCCAGCCCCTCCACATGGTGCCACCAGAGCGGCGGCAGGTAGATGGCGTCGCCGGCCTGCAGGTCGACCATCTGGCCGTGCTCCAGCGCGTCCGCGAAGCGGGGGTGGCGGTCGAGATCGGGCGTGTGGAAGTCCACCATGCTGACCGCGCGCCCGGCCGGGGTGTTGTCGACCGGCCCCAGATAGAGGTTCGCGAACTGGTCGCGCGGAAAGACGGTGAACCGACGCCGCCCCACCGCCACGCAGGCCAGGTTGTGGGGCACGTCGTTGTGCGCGGCGATCCGCGTGCGGGTGCCCATCCAGATGCTGGCCAGGCACGTCCGCTCGCCCAGGTCGACGTGATTCGCCTCGTGCAGCCCGGTGAAGAACTGACGCAGGTCCACCGACGCCAGGTAGATGGCTTCGGCTCCCGGCTGATCCTCGGTCGCATCGATCCGGGCGAAGATGTCGGGCAGCGGCGCGGTCAGTGTGCGGAAGTTCATCGCCAGATCGTCGTCGTAGAACAGGCGCTCGCCACCATTGGGCCGCCCGACCGACACGGTGAAGGGCACCGCACGGGCGTGGGCCGCGATGTGTTCGCGCGCGGCCCGACCCGACCGCAGACCCGCCGCCACCAGCGGCCAGTCGTCGACCAACCCGCGCACCACGAAAGGCGCGGTGGCCGCGCGCAAACGCCGGTCCAGGTCGGCGGCGTCGGCGACCGTCACCTCCGCCACGGGAGAGAGCGCGCTGAGCGGGCCGGGATCCGCCTCAGCCATCGGCCAGCCGTCGGTTCTTGCGCGCGACCAGATCGTTCAGCCGACCCAGCGAGGCGACCGCCATGAAGATCGGCATCAGGTGCCCGTCCTCGCTCAGCTCCGCCAGCGCCCCGCCGTCCAGCGCCTGCAACCGCTCTTCGTCGAGCGCGTGATAGCCCACGAGCGAGTGGACCGCGCCATCGGCCAGCGTCACCTCCAGCGTCATTGGTTCCAGGAGCGCGTGGCGGGACAAAGCGGCGAAGAAGTCGCCGGACGCGCGATAGCCGGCGTCCAGCGCGCCCAGCCGGTCCGCCATCGCCTCCAGGAAGGGCGTCGGCCGCGCGGCCTCGTCGAACAGCCGCACGCCCGCGCCATCCGCGGCGATGCGCGGGCTGCCCAGATCGATATGGACCTGGCGCGCATCCCCGTCGTTCGGGCCGCCGCCGATCAGGAAGGGCTGGACCTTCATGGCGAGCGGAAGGGTGGCCGCGTCCCAGCCGTCGTCCGACAGGAACAGGTTCTCGCCGTCGACAAAGCCGAACAGGGCCAGCGCCGACAGGGTCTGGCGATCCGGGGAGGTGCGGAACAGGATCGGGTAGTGCGCCTGCACCTGCCGGAACTCGTCGGGCACGGTCAGGCACGCCATCACGCCGTCGCCGAGCGCCTCCGACCGGCCGGTGAGCACCCGCAATTGGCCGTGCGCCTCTGCCGTCAGGATCGCGTGGTCGGACATGTCAGGCCGCCGCCTCCAGCGCGCCCGCGCGGGTCACCGCCGTCCAGTGATCGCGGTTCGTCGGCAGGCTCGAGGCGAGCGCGCGCGCCTTTCGCTCCACCGCGGCCAACGACACGGGCGGCACGGCGCGCAGCGGGCCCGCGACCGGCGCCGCCGCCCCCATCCCGTAAAGCACATATTGGTAGCTGGCCGCCGGGAACACCTCGTCAACCAGTGGCAGATCCGCCGGGGTGGGCGGTCGGTCGCGCCATAGCCGCAGCAGGTCGGCCAGGCGCGGCGGCACGGTGGCCGGGTCGCGGTGATCGCGCCAATAGCGCTCCGGCCGCTCGCTCAAGACATAATGCAGCTTCAGGAACTCCACGATGCGGTCCCAGCGGGCCGCGAACCGCTCGTTGAAGCGACGCGCGCGAAGGGCCATCGCGCCGGCCTCCGTCGGCCAATCGTCCAGCAGGGCGGTCAGCGAGAGTTCGATCAGCACAATGGCCGACGCCTCCAGCGGTTCCAGGAACCCCGCCGCCAAGCCGACGGCCAGGCAGTTGCGCTCCCAGAAGCGAGCACGGTGCGCGGAGCGGAAGCGCAGGGCGCGGACGGACAGCCGTTCCGCATCGACGTCGGGGGCGGTGTGGCCAAGATAGCGGGTCAGAGCCTCGTGCGCTTCGCTCTCGCTCGCATGGGCGGACGAATAGACGCAGCCCACGCCGCGGCGGGTCGGCAGGCCGATGTCCCAGATCCAACCGGCGGCGTGCGCGGTCGCATTTGTCTGCGAGGCGATGGGGCTGTCGGGCGCGACGGGCACCTGCACCGCCAGCGCGCGGTCGTTGAACAGCTGATCCTGCCGGTCGACCAGCGGCACGCCCAGCGCGTCGCCGATCAGCAGGCCCGCCTGGCCGCTGCAATCCAGGAACAGATCGCCCGCGATCCGCGCGCCGTCCCGCGTCCGCACCGCGGCGATGTCGCCGTCCGGCGTGCGGTCCACGGCAACGACGTGACCGGCCACATGGCGCACGCCCAGCGTCCGCGCGCGCCGCGACAGCAGCGCCGCCAGCTTCGCCGCGTCCAGGTGATAGCCGTAATTCAGGGCACCGGCATAGTCCGGCATGGCGACCTGCCGCGGGGCCAGGTCCAGGGCGCAGACGGTCGCCTGCGGGGTCACGGCCGTCGCGAAGGGCTGGTCCGGACCCGACCGCCACCCCGCCACGACGCCGGCCGGATCGCCGGGCACGGGCGGGGTGAAGGGGTGGAGATAGCGATCGTCGGCCCCGCCGGTGCGCCAGCCGTCGAAGCGCGATCCCTGCTTGCAGGTGGCGTCGCAGGCCCGCAGGAACTCGCCCTCCGCGATGCCGATGCGGGACAGCGTGTCGCGCAGTGTGGGCCAGGATCCTTCGCCGACGCCGATCGTCGCCACGTCGGGCGATTCGATCAGCGTGACGGCGATCGGCCGGTCGGCGGCGGGGTCGGCGCGCGCCGCCACGGCGCAGGCGGAGAGCCAACCGGCCGTGCCGCCGCCGACGATCACCACTTGCCGCACCGGTTCGTTCACCCGTCGTCGCCCACCTTGCGCCCCTCAAGCCCAGGCACAGCCTGCCACTGCCGGCCCCGAAAGGCCACCACCGCGCCGGTGCGGATGCGGGCGGGCAGGCAGATCAGAAGGCGAAGCGGACGCCGGCGGAGTAGCGGGCGTAGCCGGGCGACACGAAGGTCACGTTGTTGTCCGATCGCCGATGCCCGCGCCGCTGGGACCCCGTCAGGTTGATGACCTCCGCGAACACGTTGAAGCCGTAGGGCAGGTCGTAGCTGGCGCTCGCATCGATCTGGCCATAGGCCTCCACGTAGAACGGATTGGGTCCCGTGCCCGCCAGGAACTCGTCGCGCCAGTTGTACGCCACGCGGGCCTGGATGCCGTAGTTCTCATAGAACAACACCGCGTTCGCGCTGTCGCTGAGGCCGGTGACCGCGAATTGGGTCACGCTGGCGGGCTGGGTGTTGTCGTACGTCGCGTCGCCGTTGACGATGGTGTAGTTCAGAATCGTGCCGAAGCCGGTCTCCCAAAAGCGGTGCTGCACCGCGAACTCGAACCCGTACACGTTGGCCGTCTGGTCGCTGTTGACGGGCGTGCCGATCTGGAAATTGACGGGGTCGTCCTCGGGCAGGCCGAAGATGTCGCCGGTGATGGCACCCGTGCCGTCCAGCACGAAGGCACCGTTCGCGTCCAGGTTGGGCCGTGTCGAAGCCGGGAAGTTGCGGAAGATGTAGTTGCGGATGTCCAGACCGCTCGCATTTGGCCCCAAGGCGGCCAATGCCGCGCGGTAACGCGGTCCGGATGCCGGGTTCGTCAGCCCAAAGGCCGGCGTGTCGATCCGCGTCGACGCGATAAAGTTGCTGACGTCCTTGTTGAAATAGCCGAACGAAAGATAGCTTTCCGGCCCGTAATACCACTCCGCCGACAGATCGACGTTCTTCGACTTGAACGGGATCAGGCCGGGATTGCCCTGGCTGCCGAAGCCTCCGCCGATGCGGAACAGCTGGTCGATGGTGCGCCCGCCCTGCAGACTGGCATAATCCGCCCGCGTGATGGTGTGACTGTAGGACGCGCGCAGCTTCACGTTTCGCAGAGGCGAGATGTCGAAATCCACGGCGGGCAGCCAGTTGTCGTAACTGCCGCTGAAGCTGGTGAAGCCGCTGTCGCCGCCGAACAGGACCGAGAATTCGTTTTGCGACACCTGCGTGGTGCCGGTCGGGATCGGAACGAGGGCGGCCGACTTCACGTCCGTCGTCTCGTAACGCACGCCGGCGACCAGATGCGCCGGACCCGCCAGCACGTCCTTGCTGAAGCCGAACTGGACGTACGGCGCGATCGTGCGCTCCGTGATGCGCCGGTCCGTCGTGTAGGCGGCCAGGCACGTGCCTTCGGTCGCGGCACCGTCGCATACGCCGTACAGCCCGTCGATCAGGTCGGCCAACCGCTCAAAATCGAAGGTGTAGAACTGCTGGATGACGTTCGGGTCGTTGGCCCCGTCCACGCCCTTGAACTTGTCGGGAATGGTCGCGAGCGTGAAGATGTCGTCGGGAATGTCCGACGCCGGCCCGGCTCCGCCCCAGGTGTCGTTCTGCAGAAAGCCGTAGGCGGAGCGCACCTTGTTGTCGACGTAGGACACACCCAGCTGGATATTGTCCAGCAGACCCACTTCGTGATCGTAAATGCCGCTCAGCTGCACCTGGTTGATGCGGTCGCGGAAGAACGCGTTGCGAAAGGCGTTGCCGGTCGGCGTGATCAGCGCCGCGTTCAGCGGGTCGAGCGGCGGGTAGAGGTTGAACGACAGGATCGGCAGGTCCTGTTCGAAGTTGATCGTCTGCTGCTGGATGCCGAAGATCGCGTTGCCGACCGACGTGCTGCTGCCGAACCGGTTGGTGGGCTTGGACTCGGCGGTCGAGTGATGGGCGTCGAGCGCCACGGTCACACCCGTGCCGTCCGGCTGCCACGCCAGATTGCCGCCCAGCGACTTGTTCTCGGATCGGTTCGCGGTCAGCGCGCCCGAATAGGACAGGTCCTTGCCCTCCTTCGGGCCGAAGCGTTCCGAATAGAACAGCGGCCCGGCCACCGGGCCGTCCGTCCAGGCGCTCGACACGTCGTTGAAGTTGAACCAGATACCAACGTTGCTGTTGCGCACCTCAACCGTGTTGCGGGAATAGGTGTAGTCGACGGTCGCGGTCACGTCGTCGATCGGCTGGATCTGCAGCACCAGCTGGCCGTTGATCCGTTCGCGATTGATGTCGTTCAAATTGTAGGACGCGTTCTGCGGCACGGCGTACACGTCGTTGGGGCCAGGGCGGTTCTGAATGTTCGCCGCGCGCGGTTCTCCGGGCTGCGCCAGCGATCCCCAGTTGTTTTCCGACCCCAGATAGCCGTCGCGATAGTCGACATTGGCGATGTTGGTGCTCGCCTTGCGCTTCTGGTAAATGCCGGTCAGCAGCACACCGATCCGGTTGTCGGCGAAGGTGTCGGAAATGATGCCCGACACTTCCGGCGTGATCACGTCCTTGCCGTTGCGCGAGGAGTCGAGCACGCCCTTGACCGCGATGCTGCCGCGCAGGCCGGGCCGGTCGATCGGCCGCGGCGTGCGGATGTTGATGGTCGACCCGATGCCGCCCGACTCCACGGTGGCGCGGCCCGACTTGTAGACCTCGACCGCCGCGATGCCTTCGGACGCCAGGTTGGCGAAGTCGAACGAACGCGATGCGGGCGCGCTGGCGCCGTCGCCCAGTGTGGAGGTCGGCATCTGCCGGCCGTTCAGCGTGACCAGGTTGAACTCCGGACCGAAGCCGCGGACCGTCACCGTCGACCCTTCGCCGTTGGACCGGTCGATCGACACGCCGGTGATGCGCTGCAGCGACTCCGCCAGGTTGGTGTCCGGGAACTTGCCGATGTCCTCGGCCGAGATCGCGTCGACCACGCCCTGCGCGTCGCGCTTGATGGCGATCGACTCACGCAGGCTGGCGCGGATGCCGGTGATGATCACGCCTTCGCTGGCGGTCTCCTCGATCTCGTCGGCCGGGGCGTTTTGAATATCGGAGTCGCCGGGATTGCCCAGCGTGGAAGAGGTGGGCGGCGCGTCCTGGGCGCTGGCCATCGATCCGATCGACGCCAGGGCCAGCGTCGATGTGCCGATCACCAGCCGCGACGCGCTGCGCGCAGAGAAGCCTCGCATAAACCCACCCCTAATCTGCCGGCGCGGTTGGTTCCGCGCCTGGTTGAGAACGTTCACCTGCGACCGGGCGAAGACCGTGTCAAGCCCGGTTTTCCACCGCCGGACGGCGAGGGTTTCTGACAACGTAGGACAACCGCGCGACCCGCCCGATCGGCCGGCCCGGTCAGTCGTCCGCCGGGTCCCCTGCCGCGCCGCGCGCCGGCCAGTGCCGGACGTAATCCACGATCAGGCGCTGCGGCAGGGCCGCGTCGTCGATCCCCTGCTGCCCGCCCCAGTCGCCGCCGACCGCCAGGTTCAGGATCAGGTGGAACGGACGGGTGAACGGCCAAGCCTGCGCCCCGCCCGGCTGGTCGTTCGCGATCCGCATATAGGCGCGATCGTCCACCCCGATCGTGATCGCGTCGTCTCGCCAATCGAGCTGGTAGCGGTGGAACTCGGTGCAGCTGGTCGGCACCGCGATTTGCGAACCCCGCTGCGTCCCCTTCGCGTGGTTGAACAGGCCAGTGTGCAACGTCGCGTGGACAGTGCCCGGGTCCCACCCGACCATCTCCATGATGTCGATCTCGCCCTGCTCCGGCCAGGTGCCGGTCGCCGGCAGCATCCAGATGGCGGGCCAGGTGCCCCGCGCGCACGGCAGCAGCGCGCGCACTTCGTAGAAGCCGGGGCCGAGCGCGGCGCGCGTCACCAGCCTGGCGGAGGTGTAGTCCTGGCCGCCCCAATCGGCAAAGCGGTCGGACGACAGCCGTTCCCGCCGCGCCTCGATCACCAGCGCGCCGCCCTCGATCCGCGTGTTCTCCTCCCGGTCGTCGCTGTAATATTGCCGTTCGTGATTGTGCCAGCCGTCGGCGTTGCGTTCCGTGTCGAACCGCCAGAGCCGGCGGTCCAGCCGCGAGCCCTCGAACTCGTCGCGAAAGGCGGGCGCGGCGGTCGGCGGCACCATCGGCGTGTCGGCGCGGTAGCCGGTGTCACCCAGGCTGGCCGCTTGCAGCATCAGTGCGAGCGCGAGCGTGATCATGTGGGGCCCTTCTCGTCCGCGGGATAGCGCAGCAACGTCTGGCGCACCGCGCCCGGCCGCGCGGCCTCGCCCGCGTCGTTCACCAGATGCGCGATCGTGCCCTGCCCGCCGCCCAGCGAGATCGTGGTGACGTGGCGGACCACCACGCCCGAACTGTCGGGCACCTCGACCGCGCTGCCCAGCACGATCGACGGGTCGGCGGTGAAGTTGGCGTACACCCCCAGCGCGGTGGCGTCGTGCCAGCGCACCGTGTCGGCCACCTGATAGGCCGGCCAGCCCCGCTCAGGCCCCGGCCGAAAGGCCTGCTGAGAAGGCGGATCGTAAGGCAGCTCGTTCTGGTAGAACAGGGTCCGGCCCCGCTCGCCCGTCCACAGCGTCTGGGTGCGCTGAAAGTGCTCCACGAACAGCCCGGTGCACACCACGTCGTCGCCGTTCACCACCAGCCCGTGCTCGCCCGTGCTCTCGTCCCAGCCGACATGGACCCGGCCCGTCGCCGGGTCGCCATGGTCCGCGCGCCAGATCCACAGATGGTCGGCCAGTACCCCGCGCGCGTTGATCTCCACCGCCGTGCCGACGCGACCGATCGTCGCACCGCCGACGCGGACATAAAGGTCCGACAGGGACACCGGATCGTCGCGGTGGTCGGGGCGCGTTCCGGCGGCTTCGCGCGGACCGACCCGGACCAGCACCGGCGACCGTTCGGGACCCGCGTCGACCAACAGGCCGGCGATCGCCACGCCGGGCACGTCGGCCACTTCGATGGCGGCAGTGCCGCCCTCCGCCAGCAGGGTCGCCAGCCCCAGGCCCAGCACCACGGCACCCGGCCGGTCGACCCGCAGGGGCTGGGCCAAGCGATAGACGCCGGGCGTCAACAGCAGGTGCCGCCCGGCGGACAGGGCGGCGTTCATCCGCGCGGCACCGTCGCCGGGGCGCGCGACGAACACCTCTGAAAGGGGGATCGTTCGCGCGGGCGGCGGGCCGTCGGCCCAGCTGTGGCCCCGCCCGTCCCGCCGCACCGCAGGCACGGTGATCGACCAGCCGCCCTCGTCGTCGACGCTCAGGAACGGCTTTTCGCGCACGCGAGGCGCGGTCTGCAGGGTGGTGACGGGCGGGTCCGGGAAGGTGGTCGGCGGAGCGCCCTCCACTCCGGCGAACACCATGTTCCAATTGGCCCCCTGCCAGCCGCCGATCGTGCTGGACCGGGTGAACCACTGCTGCTGCGTCCCCGACCGGACGACGCCGTCGATTCGACAGTCGGCCAGGAACCCACCGCTGGACCAGCCGCCATCGTCCAGCGCCAGGTCACCGATCAGGTGGACGCGGCGATAGGGCGCGGCCTGCGACACCGCCCAGCGGTCCGCGCCGTCGGGCGGGCGCACGGTCAGGTTTTCCACCCCGCGCCAGAAGTTCACGAGCGCCATTCCGTCGTGCCAGTCGGCCTCCACATGGACATGGCCATCGATCGCCACGTCGCCGGGCAAGCGACCAAGCCCCGCCACCTGGGTGAAGAAGCCGACATTCGCGTCGACGGCGTAGCGGCCGGGCTTGAACAACACGGCGTAGCGCTCGTCGGTGAAGTGCGCGCGCTCCTGCCGGGCGAAGATCGCGTCCAGCCGCGCCTGCACCTCGCCGGCGGGCATCGCCGGATCCACGACGAACACGTTGGGTCCCAGCTCCGGATCGGGCGCGCGGGCCAGCGCGGGGACCGACAATCCGCCCAGCGCCACGCCCAGACCCGCGCCCGCCGCGCCCGCCACCACCTGCCGGCGCGTGGGTCGGCCGGCGGCTTTGGCGGGGCGGGAGGGCGCAAGCGGCGACATCTCTACTCCGCCGCGAAAAAGGCCGTGACCGTCAGCCGGCCCGCCAGGGGATCGGCGGGCAGCGGCGCACCGGCGCTGATGGCGCCGCTGTGCAGCACGAAACTGCGATAGAGCAGCGCCCGATCCGGCCGGGCATCGACCACCGCCGTGCGCTCGAAACGGTCGGTGTCGCCGTCGATATAGCCGCCCTGGTCGTCCGCCGGCTCCAGCGCCAACGCGGCGAGATAGCGCTCCCGCCGCGTCTCATCGACCGTCTCGAAACCGGTGGCGCGGTGGCGATAGAAGGCGGTCCCGTCCCGATTGGTGGGCGACAGATAGTGGACCAGCGCGATCCGTTCGGCCCCGTGCGCGTCCGCGTGCGGGATGCGCTGGGCGGCGCGCAGGCGGGCGGGGTCGGCGGTCACGATCGAGAAGCTGGCGTCCACCACGCGCAGCCGCCGACACCGCCCGAAGGTGCGGGCCACCGCCGCCACGATCGCGGGCATCCGGCGGTCGAGATAGTCCGGCGGTAAGGGTGCGCGCAGTCCCGGATAGTGCTCGCCGGCGGGCGCGAAGGGGGTGCGCGCGGCGATCGACCGCAACGCGTCCGCGTCGCCCGAGAAGCCCTCGAACACGCACACCGGCTGTCGCTCCGTGCCTATCCTTTGCACCGCGTCGGGTCTCATGGGTGCAGAGTAGAGGCGTTTGAGACCGTTCTCAACCGCCTCCGCCGATCACCCCGCCAGCGCGGCCAGCAGCAGCAGGGCGACGATGTTGGTGATCTTGATCATCGGATTGACGGCGGGGCCGGCCGTGTCCTTGTAGGGGTCGCCCACCGTGTCGCCGGTGACGGCCGCCTTGTGCGCCTCCGACCCCTTGCCACCGTGATGGCCGTCCTCGATGTACTTCTTCGCGTTGTCCCAAGCGCCCCCGCCGCTGGTCATGGACAAGGCGACGAACAGTCCCGACACGATCACACCCAGCAACAGCGCGCCCAGCGCCGCGAAGCCGTTGGCCGGGCCCGCGACCCCGGCGATGACGAAATACACCGCCACCGGCGCCAGCACGGGCAGGAGCGACGGCAGGATCATCTCGCGGATGGCCGCCTTCGTCACCAGGCCCACGGTGCGGCCATAGGCGGGGCGGCTGGTGCCCGCCATGATGCCCGGATCGTCGCGGAACTGCGCGCGCACGTCCTCCACCACCGCGCCGGCCGCGCGACCCACCGCCGTCATGCCCATCGCCCCGAACAGATAGGGCAGCAGCGCGCCCAGCAGCAGCCCGACGATGACGTAGGGGTTGGACAGGCTGAAATCGACGGCCAGGTTCGGGAAGAACTGGGTGAGGTCGGTCGTGTAGGCCCCGAACAGCACGAGCGCTGCCAGCGCGGCCGAGCCGATCGCATAGCCCTTCGTCACCGCCTTCGTGGTGTTGCCCACCGCGTCCAGCGCGTCCGTGCGGTCGCGCACCGCGTCGTCCAGGCCCGCCATCTCCGCGATGCCGCCGGCGTTGTCCGTGACGGGGCCGTAGGCGTCCAGCGCCACGACCATGCCGGCCAAGGCCAGCATGGCGGTCGCGGCGAACGCGATGCCGATCAGCCCGGCGAGCTGATAGGCGACGACGATGCCGACGCAGATCACCAGCGTGGGCAGCGCCGTGGACTCCAGGCTGATCGCCAGCCCCTGGATGACGTTGGTGCCGTGGCCCGTCTCCGACGCGCGCGCGATCGACCGCACCGGGCGATATTCGGTCGAGGTGTAATATTCCGTGATCCAGACCAGCAGGCCGGTAACGGCCAGCCCGACCATCGCGGACCCGAACAGGTCCCAGCCGGTGAACGGACCGGCGCCGGCCACCACCTGGCGCTCCGCCTCGAATCCCGCCGCTTCGCGCGCGCCGCCGATCACCGCGTCCATGTCGACCAGGAGGGTCGCGAGCACGCCGAAGATCGCGAGCGCGGACAGGCCGGCCGTGACCCAGAAGCCCTTGTAGAGCGCGCCCATGATGGTGCCGCCGCCCAGCCGCACGAAGAAGGTGCCGATGATGGAGGTCACGATGCACACGCCCCCGATCAACAGCGGCAGGGTCATCAGCGTCACCAACTCGTCCGCCGTGCCGCGCACCAGCAGCGCGATCAGGACCATGGTGGCCCCCACCGTGACGACGTAGGTTTCGAACAGGTCGGCGGCCATGCCCGCGCAGTCGCCGACATTGTCGCCCACATTGTCCGCGATCACGGCCGGGTTGCGCGGATCGTCCTCCGGAATGCCGGCCTCGACCTTGCCCACCAGGTCCGCGCCGACATCCGCCGCCTTCGTGAAGATGCCGCCGCCCAGCCGCGCGAAGATGGAGATCAGCGACGCGCCGAAGGACAGCGCCACCAGCGCGTCGACCACGATGCGCTCGTTGGCGGCGTGGCCCTCCACCGCGACCAGCACATAGAACAGACCACAGATCGCCAGCAGCGCCAGCCCGGCGACCAGCATGCCCGTGATCGCGCCGGCGCGGAAGGCCGTCGACAGTCCGCCCTGCAGGCTGCCGCGCGCCGCCTCCGCCGTTCGCACATTCGCGCGGACGGACACGTTCATGCCGATGAAGCCGGTCAGGCCCGACAGCACCGCGCCCAGCACGAAGGCCGCCGCGGACGTCCAGCCCAGGAACGCACCCACCAGCACGGCGACGACGACGCCCACCACCGTGATCGCCGTGTATTGGCGGGTCAGATATGCGCCGGCCCCTTCCTGGATGGCGGCCGCGATCTCCTGCATCCGGTCGTTTCCGGGCGATTGCGACAGCACCTGGCGGCTGGTGGCCACGCCATAGATCACGGCGAGCAGGCCACAGGCCATGGCGATGAGCACGAACGACATGCCGCTTCCCCTTCTGTGCGCCCCGGATCGTGGTTGCCCGGTGGTCGCGTATAACGGGAGCCTGACCGCGCCCGGCGGAAAGTCAAGCCGGGACCGCGGCCGGCCTCAGTGCTGCCAGCCCAGCCGGTCGGGCAGCGGCACGGCGCGCCCGCCCAGCACAAGCCGCAGGCCCGGCTCCGCCGTCAGCACGCCCACCGGTCGCGCGTCGCCGACCGAGGCGGGCCGGCTCGGCGCGGCGAACAGCAGGCAATAGTCGTCGCCGGCCGTCGCGGCGGTCAGCAGCGCCTCGTCCGACGCGCCGTGCGCCGCGCGCCAGGCCGGGGTGACGGGAACGTCCGTGATCGTCGCCCCGCACCCGCTGGCCGCCGCCAGCCGGGCCGCGTCGATCAGCAGGCCGTCGGACAGGTCCATCATGGCCCGGACCTCGCCCGCCAGCGCGCGGCCCAACGCCAGGTGCGGGCGTGGATGGCGATAGGCGGCGACGGCGGCGCGTTCGGCGGGCGACCGGGGGCCGCCCCCCTCCGCCAGCAGGCGCAAGCCCCATCCCGCCTCGCCGATCGGTCCGGTCACCCACAGCCCATCGCCCGGCCGCCCGCCGGCCCGCTGCGGCGCTCCGCCCGGTGGGGCGCGGCCCAGCGCCGTCAGGCCGAACACGCGCGCCGACCCGTCGGGCAGGCGCACGGTGTCGCCGCCGATCAGCGGCATCCCGAACTCGTCCAGGCACGCGTGCAAGCCGTCCAGGAAACGCCGGTCCCATTCGCCATCGTCCGCCAGCGGGTAGGACAACAGGCACCCGACGGGCTCCGCGCCCTTGGCGGCCAGGTCGGACAGGTTGGTCGCCGCCAGCTTCCAGCCATAGCTGTCCGGCGGGTCGTCGGCGCGCGCGTGGACGCCCTCCACCAGCGTGTCGTGAGTCAGCACCAGCGCGCCCGCCTCGACCGTCAGCACGGCCGCATCGTCGACCAGCCCACGCGCGGCCGGATGGAGGCGGCCGCCGGTCAGCAGCCGGTGGAACTCCGCCTCCCGGCTCACGCGGGGCACTTTCGCGAACGGGCGGGTTGGGGCAGAGTGGCGCGGTGGGCACCCCGCGCGCCATCGTCGACGAACTGCTCGCCAGCCTGCCGTCGCTGGAGCTGACCGCGCGCGCGATGTTCGGGGAGTATGGCCTCCATCTCGACGGCCGGCTGGTGGCGCTGGTCTGCGACTCCACCCTGTTCGTGAAGCACTCCGCCGCCGACGCCCCGCCTTTGGCCGAGGCGCCGCCCTATCCGGGCGCGAAGCCGGCGCTGGTCGTTCCGCGCGCGGACTGGGACGCCGACTGGCTGCCCACGCTGCTGACCGCCACGGCCGCCGCCCTGCCGCCCCCTAAGAAGCGGCGCTAGGCGGATCACCCCAACTCCGCGCCGTCGAAGCGCACGTCCTTGGCGATCGCGTCCAGGATGCCGTTCACCAGCGCCTTCTCGGCTTTGTCGTAAAAGGCGTTGGCGATGTCGAGATAGGCGGAGATGATCGTGGCGCGCGTGGCGTCGGGGCGGTGCGCCAGCTCCCACGCCCCGGCGCGCAGGATGGCGGCGAGCGGGCGGTCGAGGCGCGCCAGGGTCCAGCCCTTCGTCAGCTTGGCCGCGATCAGAGCGTCCAGTTCCGCCTGCCGCTCGTCGACGCCCGACACGATCTGGTCGAACAGGTCGGCGTCGGCTTCCGCATAGTCCACGCCCTCGATCTCCGACCCCAGCCGGTGATGGTGGAACTCGCGCAGCAGCGGGCGGATGGCGGTGGGCTCCATGTCGCGCTGATAGAGCGCCTGCACCGCGGCCAGGCGCGCGGCGGCCCGCGAACGGGCGACGTGGGCGGCCTTGGCAGAACTCATGACGGGACCTTCGATCGGGTGGGGAGCGGGCGGATCAACGCGCCAGCCTCTGCGAAACGGAAAGCGCGTGCGCGGGCAGGCCCTCGGCGTTGGCGAGCACCACGGCGGCGGGACCGATCGCCGCCAGCGCGCGCTCGTCGAGCTGCAGGAAACTCGTGCGCTTCATGTAATCGGTCACGCCCAGCCCGCCCGCGAAACGCGCGCGGCGGCCGGTGGGCAGCACATGGTTCGGGCCGGCGACATAGTCGCCCACCGCTTCGGGCGTGTGGCGGCCCAGGAAGACGGAGCCCGCGTGCCGCACCCGGTCGAACAGCGCCCGCGGGCGCTCGACCGCCAGTTGCAGGTGCTCGGGCGCCAGGCGGTCGATCAGGGACGGCGCGTCGGCCAGATCGTCCAGCACGATGATCGCGCCGTGCGAGTCCCAGGCGGCGCGCATCGTGTCCCGCCGCGCCAGCCCCTCGATGACCCGCTCGACCGACCGCGCGACCGCGTCGGCGAAGTCGGCGTCGTCCGTCATCAGGATCGACTGGCTGGTCGGGTCGTGTTCCGACTGGCTCATCAGATCGGCCGCGATCCAGTCGGGCGGGTTGGCGGCGTCCGCCACCACGACGATCTCCGACGGGCCGGCCACCAGGTCGATGCCCACGCGACCCGCCACCTGGCGCTTGGCCTCCGCCACCCAGGCGTTGCCCGGCCCGGTGATCACGTCCACCCGCGCGATCCGGTCCGTGCCAAAGGCGAGCGCGCCCACCGCCTGCGCGCCTCCGACCCGCCAGACCTCGTCCACTCCGGCCAGCGCGGCGGCGGCCAGCACCAGGGGATTGGCCCGGCCGCCCGGCGTCGGCGTCACCATGACCAGCCGGTCGACGCCCGCCACCCGCGCGGGCACGGCGTTCATCAGCACGGACGAGGGATAGGCCGCCAGGCCCCCCGGCACATAGATTCCCGCCGCCTCCACCGCCGTCCAGCGCGCGCCCAGCCGGGCGCCCACCGCGTCCGTCGCCTCCGTGTCCGCAGGGCGCTGGGCCGCGTGGTAGGTCCGGATGCGATCGTGGGCGAGTTGGAGCGCGGCGCGCAGCTCCCGGTCCAGCCCGTCCAGCGCGGCCCGACAGTCCGCGGGATCGACCCGCCAGCCGGTGCGGTCGAGATCGTGGCCGTCGAACCGTTCGGTCAGTTCGGCGACCGCCCCGTCGCCTTCGCGCCGCACCCGCGCCAGGATCGCGGCCACGTCGCGCGCCACGTCCTCGTCCGTGCCGCGCCGAGCCTCCACCAGCGCATCGAACCGCGCGGCGAAATCGGCCTGACGGGTGGCGAGGCGGATCACGCCGCCACCCCGCTCGTCGGCTCCGCGGCGCGGCGGAAGGCGCGGACCAGCCCCATCAGCTCATCGGGCCGCCGCTTGAGCGCCGCGCGGTTCACGATCAGGCGGGCCGACACGTCCGTCACCCGCTCGGCCTCGACCAGCCCATTCTCCGCCAGGGTGCGGCCGGTGGAGACCAGATCGACGATCCGCGTCGCCAGCCCCAGCAGCGGCGCCAGCTCCATCGCCCCGTTCAGCTTGACGATCTCGGCCGCGACGCCGCGCGCCTCGTAATGCGCCCGGGTCAGATTGGGGTATTTGGTCGCGACGCGCACCGGGCCAAAGCGCGGTGGGGGCGCGTCGGCCAGGTCGGCGGTCACCGCGACCGACAGCCGGCAGCGGCCGATGCCCAGATCGACCGGCGCGTAGAGCTCCGGATAGCCGAACTCGTCCAGCACGTCGGACCCGACGATGCCGATCTGCGCCGCGCCGTGCGCCACGAAGGTGGCCACGTCGAACGCGCGCACCCGGATCAGCTGGCGATGGGCCTCCGTCGTGGGAAAGCGGAGCGCCCGGCTGTCGGGATCGGCAAACTCCGGCCCCGGCTCCACGCCCGCGGCGATCATCAGCGGCAGGGCCTCGTCGATCAGGCGGCCCTTGGGCACGGCGAAGGTGATGGGGCGCGTCATGGGACGCCGTGCGATCTAGGCGTGAGCGCCAGACGGTACAACCGGCCGCGCTCAGTGCCCCAGGATGCGGGCGTAGAGCGCCAGATAGTCGTCCACCATGCGCTCGACCGTGAAGCGATCCGCCACGGTGCGGCGGCATCCGGCCCGGTCGATCGCGTCCAGCCGCCCGACCGCCGCCAACGCCTGGTCGACCGTGTCCACCAGAAAGCCGTTCACGCCGCCCTGCACGATCTCCGCCATCGATCCCAGCGGGTGGGCGATCACCGGGGTGCCGCACGCCATCGCCTCCACCACCGACAGCCCGAACGGTTCCGCGAAGGCGATCAGGTGGAGGAGCGCCGCCGCCGAGCCCAGCGCGCGCACCCGCTCCTCGCCCGCCACCACGCCGCGATAGACCACCCGGTCGCCGTCGACGTGGGGGCGCACCCCGCGCTCCCAATAGCCCTCGTCCTGGATCAGCCCGCACAGCACCAGCCGGCGTCCGGCGCGCCGCGCGACGTCGATCGCCACGGCCGCGCCCTTGTCGGGGTGGATGCGGCCGAAAAAGAGTAGGTCCGATCCGCCGACCGGGTCGAAGGGAAAGTCGTCCAGCGGGATGCCGTGGTGGATGGTGGCGGCATAGGGCAGGTCCGGGTGCCGGTCCGCGTCCGATATGGCGACGTAATGCACCCGGTCGGCGTATTCGCGATAGACGGGCAGGATGCGCTCGCCCGAAAAGCCGTGGATGGTGGTGACGACTGGCGTGTCGACCAGGCGGGAGAAGGCGAGCGGGACGAAATCGGCCTGGTTGTGGATGAGGTCGAACTCGCCCGCGCGCTCGAACACATGGGCGACGTGCGCGATCTCCGCCGCCTTGGCGTCGATCGACGGATCCTCGGAATAGGGCCGCGCGACCACGCCGGCCAGCGTGGCCTCCGTCACGCTGTCGAGCGTCGCGAACAGGGTCACGTCGATCCCGCGTGCCACCAGCCCCTCCGTCAGCAGGCTGGTGACCAGCTCCCACGGGCCATAGGCGCGCGGCGGCGTGCGCCAGGAGATGGGGGCGAGCATGGCGATCTTCATGGGCGCGCAGCCTACCACCGGCGCGGCCCGGGCGCACGGTTGGCCCCGCCCTACCACCGGGCTAAGGCGCGGGGATCCCCGCAGGAGCCCGCCCGTGACCCCCATCCGCCTGGCGCGCGCCGCCCTGTCCCACCTGCCGGCGCCCGCGCGCGCCGCGCTGCTCGTTCGGCGGCGGGGGCGCTATCTGCGCGAAGCCGGCGTCGTCTTCGTCCACGTGCCCAAGGCGGCGGGGTCCAGCATCAACCAGGCGCTCTATGGCCGGTTCATGGGACATTACACCGCCAGCGACGTGGCGCGCTTCGCGTCGGCCCGGGTGGCGGCCCTGCCCCGCTTTTCGGTCGTGCGGGACCCCTGGTCGCGCGCCGTGTCCGCCTGGCGCTTCGCCCGCAGCGGGGTGGGCGTGGGCGACGGGGTGGTGGCGGGTCTGGCCAAGCCGGAGCGGTACGCCCGGCCGGAGTTCGAAACGTTCGACGGCTTCGTGCGCGAGTGGCTGGCGCATGCCGACCTGACGCGCGAGGACGGGGTGTTCCAGCCCCAGACCCGCTGGCTGACGGATGGTGCGGGCCGGACGATCGTGGACCATGTCGGGCGGCTGGAGGACCTGGCTCCCACAGTCGCCTGGGTGGAGGCGCGCACGGGCCGGCCCTTCGCGGTGCCGCACACCAACCGCTCGGGCGACGCCGTCGACTGGCGCGCGCTCTACACGCCCGAAACAGCCGCCATCGTGGGGCGCGTCTATGCGGAAGACGTGAGCCGGCTGGGCTATGCGCCGCCGGCCGTGGGATGAACCGGCCGTGAGCGAGCCGGTGCCGCACACGGTGGCGGTGGTGGTCCCCACCTTCAACGACGGGCCGTGGCTGGCGCGGTGCCTCGCCTCCATCGCCGCCCAGACCCGCCCGCCAGACGAGATCGTGGTGGTGGACGACGGGTCGGCCGATCCCGCGCCCGCGCGCGACGCGGTGGCCGCCTGCCCCGGCGCGCGGCTGGTGCGCCAGGACAATGGCGGGGCCGCGGCCGCGCGCAATCGCGGGCTGGCGGAGGTGGGCAGCCAATGGGTCGCGTTCGTCGACAGCGACGACAGGCTGACGCCAGACAATCTCGAACGGCGGATGGCGACCGTGCGCGACCGACCGGAGTTGGGGTCCGCCTACACCGGATATGTGGCGCACGCCGCCGGCCGGCCGGACCGGCGGTCGCGCTTCGGCCGGCACGACGGGGCGTTCGGCGCGGCCGATATGGCCGTCCCCGGCGGCATCCCGGCGGGCCTGCCGATGCACCTGCTGCGGGTGGACGCGGTGCGCGCGCTCGGCGGGCTGGACACGACCCTGCCGCTCAAGGAGGATTTCGACCTGCTGATCCGGATGGGGCGCGCGGGCTGGCACACGGCGGGCACCAACGACCCCCTCTATCTGCGCGCGCTGCGTCCCGGTTCGTTGAGCAGGGGTTCGGGCTGGGCGCGGTGGCGCGGACAGCGGCCGTTCGTCGCGAAAGCGTGGGCGGAAGGCTATTATCCCAAGGTCGAGCTGTTACGCCAAAAGGCCGTCGCGCTGGCCCTACTTGCCCGCGACTTGGCGCGGGAGCGCTTGTGAGGCGGCGGGGTCGCTAGGCGAGAAGCCGTTGGTACAGGGCGAGGTGTTGTCGCGCACATTTCTCAATTGAGAATTCGCTTGCGATCGCGCGCGACGCGGCCGACCAGTCCGCCAGACGCGCGGGATCACCGGCGGCGTCCACCAGCGCGTCCGCCAGAGCGCCGGGGTCGGATGGCGGCACCAATCGCCCATTCACCCCGTCGCGCACGACCGCCGCAACGCTGCCGACATTGGTGGCGACGATCGGCAACCCCGCCGCCGCTGCCTCCAGCAAGGCGATCGGAAGCCCTTCGCTGACGGAGCCTGACACAAACATATCGGCGTCGCCCAGCAGCGGTGCCACCGTCGCGACGTTGCCGGCCAAGCGCACGCAGTCGTCCAATTGCAGCTCGCGGACCTTCGCGGCCACCGCGCTCTCCTCCGGCCCCTCGCCGGCGATCGTCAGGCGGACAGCGCCATGACGCCGTTCCAATCGTGCCCTCGCCCCCGCGACCGCGGTGAGCAGATTGGGATAGTCCTTTTCCCGCCGCACCGTGCCGACCGCCAACAGCGACAGACCGTCGCGGTCGCCCCTCTCGCTAGCCCTGTCCCCGTCCTGCAGCGGCACTCCATTGCGGATCAGCGTCACCGGGCGGCTCACCCGCGCGCGCAGCAGCGTGTCCAGGGCGGGGCTGATGGCGACGTAGTGGCTCACCACGCGATCGAACAGCGGCACCAGCCGGCGAAAGCGTTCGAAGCGGGTGTTGTGGTGAGTGTAGACCACAGGACCGCTCCACCAGGACGCCAGTGCGTAGAGCAGGGCCATCGGCGTGTGGACGTGCAGGATGTCGGGCCGGGTCTCTCGCAACAGCCGTCTGAGCGCACGACTGCCGGCGATCGGGTCGCGGCGACGGCGGAGCGACAGGCGACGCACCTCGCCTCCGCCCCGACGGATGCGCTCGGCCATCTCCTCCTCGCCGGCCGGGTCGGTGCCCAGGTCGAGGCCGTTCGCGAGGGCGGCGACTACGGACTCGTGCCCCGCCGCCACGAATTCGGCACTCAGACCGGTCACCAGGTTTTCAGCGCCACCGGGACCGAAGCCGACGATCAGGCTGACGATTTTCATTCCGCCGGCCGCAGCACCGCCTGCGGCGCGGCCAAACGGGGCACCTGGCGCAAATGCGCCCAACTCCGCAGCTGAACGAGCGCCAGCAGCAGTGCCGGAACGAACATCCACTTCTGCCGCATGGAAATGCCCAGGTTGGAGGTGCCGAGCGCCAGCGGGACGAGCGCGGCCAGCGCGAACATCAGGAGGGCCAGCGGAGCGAAGTCGCGCCGGTGAGTGCCCGAACGGCGGGCCGACGAGAGAAGCAGGCCGATCGCCAGCAGGAGAAGCAGGTTCTGACCACTTGCGAGCAATTGCGTGACCGAACCCGCCTCGTAGGGGAGCGGCCGAAACAGGTAGCTTAAGATCCGAAGCGGCAGCGGCAGGCTGGAGAGGTCGACATAGCCACCGGATCCCGCGAAGTTCGTCGTCCGATCCTCGATGTTCTCCTGCAGGTCGGCCAGCCCAGCGCCCTGCTCGAGCCCCACATACCAGACGACGAACGGGATCAGGGTGGCCAGCGCCACCACCGACACCGCCAGCAGAGAGCCGCGGGTGCGCAGCGGCAGGTCCTTCGCCAGCGGAACCGCGGCCGCCAAGCCCAGCAGCATCGCCGCCGCGATGTGAGGCCGAACGACGACCATCAGCGCCACGCCGGCGACGATGACCGACAGGCGGGGCTTCGCCGCGACCAGCCCCAGGCAGAAGAGGGACGAACCCAGAAGGGCGAGCGCGTCCTTGCTGATCCCGCCGCCCCAGAAGCCCACCGCAACGGTGACGATGCCGAAAAAGACGACGTGCTCGGCCACGCTCGGCTTCAACGCCGCCGACCGCAGCCACGCGGCGTAGAACAGCAGGGAGGCGATCGCCCCCGCGGCGCCGAACACCATGTTCGTGGGCAGGAAGGCCAGGCCGGCCCCTTTGGTGAAAAAGGAGGTGAGCACGGTGACAAAGTCGGTGCCCAGCGCCACATCGACCCGACCGAAGGACAACACATAGTACGCCATCGAGTCCGAGCCATCGACGAGCGTGTTGACGTATTTGGCATAGGCGAAGATCAGGCTGGCGAGCACCACCAGCGCGCCGGTCAGCGGATTGACCTTCAGCGCGCGGGCCAGCATCGTGCCGCCCGCCACCGTGACCAGCACGATCACCAGCGCGATCGCGTAGTCCACTCCGGTGGCCGCGAAGCTGCCCATCGGGTCAGAGGCTCCAGCGGGTCAGGTTGCGGGGCAGCGGGGCGGTGCCGGTGATGCTCTTCAGGTCGACCAGCACCCCGCCGTCCGCCAGCCGGTCGGTCAGGCCGAAGGACGGGTCCATATAGGGCCGGTGCGCCACCGCCACGATCAGCGCGTCCAGACCGGTCAGCGCGTCGGCGTCGCTGAGCGCGATGCCGTGCTCCGCTTGCGCCTCCGCCGGGTCGGCCATCGGGTCGTGGACGATCGGCCGGATCCCGTAATCCGCCAGTTCCGCCACGATGTCGGGCACGCGGCTGTTGCGAAGGTCGGGCACGTCCTCCTTGAAGGTCAGGCCCAATATGCCGACCCTGGCCCCGCTGACGGGCTTTCCGGCGGCCACCATCAATTTGACGGTCTTGCGCGCGACGTGCGCCCCCATCGCGTCGTTGATGCGTCGCCCGGCCAGGATCACCTCCGGCCGATAGCCCAGCCGCTCGGCCGCGGTGGTCAGGTAATAGGGGTCGACCCCGATACAGTGCCCGCCGACCAGCCCGGGGCGGAAGGGCAGGAAATTCCACTTGGTCCCCGCCGCGGCCAGCACGTCGGCCGTGCGGATGTCCATCCGGTCGAAGATCAGCGCGAACTCGTTCATCAGCGCGATGTTGAGGTCGCGCTGCGTGTTCTCGATCACCTTGGCCGCCTCCGCCACGCGGATCGACGGTGCCTCGTGCAGCCCGGCCTCGACCACCGCGCCATAGACGTGGCGCATCCGGGCGAGCGACGCGGCGTCCTCGGCCGCGATAATCTTGGTGATGGTGGCCAGCCGGTGGACGGTGTCGCCCGGATTGATGCGTTCGGGCGAATAGCCGAGCGTGAAGTCGCGGCCGCGTCGCAGGCCGGAGGTCTCTTCCAGCAGCGGCGCGCACACGTCGTCCGTCACGCCGGGATAGACCGTGCTCTCGAACACCACCAGCGCGCCCGGGGTGAGGCGCGGGCCGATCAGGCGGCAGGCGCTCTCGATCGGCGACAGGTCGGGCCGGTTCTCCGCGTCGATCGGGGTGGGCACCGTGACGATGACGACCGTGGCGTCCGCCATCGCGTCGGGATCGGCGGTGACCGTCAGGGTGGAGGCCGCCAGCTCGTCGTCCGCGATCTCGCCGGTCCAGTCGTGCCCACCGGCCAGCGCATCGACGCGGCGGCGCGACACGTCGAAGCCGACGGTGGGGAAGTGCCGGGCCAGGGCGACCGCGACGGGCAGGCCGACATAGCCCAGCCCCACCACGGCGATGCGTTCGGTCGTGCTCATCCCCATGTCCCTTCCCCCGACCGCCGCGAAAGTCCAGCCGCTCACAGGCCCAGATGCGCCATCAGCGCCGCGTTCACCCGATGGACGTCGTACCGCTCCTCCGCGATCGCGCGCCCGCGCCGGCCCATGGCCGCGCGCCGATCGGGGTCGCGGGCCAGCGCCAGCATGGCGTCGGCGAGCGCGGCCGGGTCGCGGACGGGCACCAGCAGGCCGTTGTCGCCGTCGGTCACGGTGGCACGGCAGCCCGGCGCATCCGTGGTGACGACCGGGCGGCCCATCGCCATCGCTTCCAGCACCGTGCGCGGCGTGCCCTCGCGCCAGGACGGCAGGACATAGACGCTGGCGTCGGCGAGCGCGGGGCGCACGTCGGCCAGAGCGCCCAGAAACTCGACCCCGTCGGCCCGCCACCGGGCCAGGTCGGCCGCGTCCGCGCCGTCGGGTCCGGGATCCAGGAAGCCGGCCAGCCGCACCCGCGCGTCCGGCACCGCGGCCAGCACGGCGCGGGCCGCCTGCGCGTACTCCGCCACACCCTTTGACCAGAGCAGGCGCGCGATCAGCAGGAACACGGGCGCGGCCGGCAGCGGCGCGGCCTCGTAATGCGCCACGTCCACGCCCGACCCGTTCACCATCCGGGCCTTGCCCGGATCGCCCAGGCAGCCTGCGGCCACGAAGTCCGCCCGATCGTCCTCGTTCTGGAAGATCACGACCCGGTTCGCGTCCGTCGCCAGGCGGTAGAGGCGGCGCGCGATCGCCTGCACCGCGCGCCGCACCGGGCGCCCGCCGCGCGCGATGAAGGCGA
The DNA here is from genome assembly GCA_965261015.1 of Sphingomonadaceae bacterium. Taxonomy (GTDB): domain Bacteria; phylum Pseudomonadota; class Alphaproteobacteria; order Sphingomonadales; family Sphingomonadaceae; genus CBDHCC01. The sequence goes on along the minus strand of CBDHCC010000001.1, from coordinate 438,145 downwards.
AGCCCAGGCCGGTGACGAAGCTGGCCGACGGCACACCCTCCGCCCGCGCGGCGAGCGAGCCCCAGACGTTGGGCTTGACCGTGTAACCCACCACCAGATCGGGCCGCACGCGCCGGATCACACCGCGCAGCGCCGCGCGATAGGCCAGGTCGCCGCGAACCGTCAGGCCGGTGCGCGCCAGCGGCACGGACGTGCAGTCCGCGCCCCAGTCGGCCAGCGCTCGGACCACGTCGTCGGGGATGGCGGGCGCGGTGCAGTGGACCCGGTGGCCCGCCGCCAGCATCGCCCGGATGAACGGCCCGCGGAAATTGACGAGGCTCGACGCGAGCGAGCCGTTGAGGAGCACGGTGGCCATGGCCCGCCCGCCAAAGCACAGGCGGGCGGGCGATGCGAGGGCGGCGGCGCACTAGGCGGCGGGGCGGCGCGCCATTAGATCGCGTGGGCGATGCTCAACACCCCCCTCTCCCCCTGGCCGTCCTTCAGCGAGGAGGAGGTGGCGGCCGTCGCCGACGTCGTCCGGTCCAACCGGGTCAATTACTGGACCGGCGGGGAAGGCCGCGCGTTCGAGCGGGAGTTCGCCGAGTGGACCGGCGTGCCGCACGCGGTCGCGGTGGCGAACGGCACGCTGGCGCTCGACCTGGCGCTCGCCGGGCTGGGGGTCGGTCCGGGCGACGAGGTGATCGTGACGCCGCGCACCTTCATCGCGTCCGTGTCGTCGGTGGTCAGCGCGGGCGCGGTTCCGGTGTTCGCCGACGTCGACGCGGACAGCGGCAACATCACACCGGAGAGCGCGCGCGCCGTGCTGACGGAGCGCACGCGCGCCGTCATTCCCGTCCACCTGGCCGGGTGGCCGTGCGACATGGCGGGCTTCGACGCGCTGGCCGCCGAACACGGGCTGAAGGTGATCGAGGACTGCGCGCAGGCCCACGGGGCGGCGATCGACGGGCGTCCGGTGGGCGGTTGGGGCGACGCGGGCGCCTGGTCCTTCTGCCAGGACAAGATCATCACCACCGGCGGAGAGGGCGGGATGGTGACGACCCGCGACCCCGCCCTGTGGTCCGCCATGTGGGCGCACAAGGACCACGGCAAAAGCTTCGAGGCGGTGTACGAGCGCGAACACCCGCCGGGCTTTCGCTGGCTGCACGAATCGTTCGGCACCAACTGGCGGATGCTGGAGGTGCAGGCCGCGATCGGCCGCATCCAGCTGACCCGGATGGCCGAATGGACCGCGCGGCGGACCGCGATCGCCGCGCGCTACGCCGACACGCTGGCACCCTTCGCCGATGCGGTGCGCGCGCCGGTGCCGCGCGCGGGCGTGACCCACGCGCACTATCGCTTCTACGCCTACGTACGGCCGGACAGGCTGCGCGACGGCTGGTCGCGCGACCGGATCGTGGCCGAGGCGACGCACGCCGGCGCGCCCCTCTATCAAGGCAGCTGTTCGGAGGTGTATCGGGAGCGCGCGTTCGACGGCACCGGCTGGCGTCCCGCCGAGCCGCTGCCCGTGGCGCGCGAGCTGGGCGAGACGAGCCTGATGTTCCTGACCCACCCGACGCTCACCGACGCGGAGGTGGACACGATCTGCGCCACCGTGACGGCGGTGCTGGCGGAGGCCAGCCGCTAGCGGCTGGTGCGACTTGGGGGTGAGGCGTCGAGGCGGAGAGGCCCAAGTCCCTTGCGGCAGTCCAAGACCCGCCTCCCTTCATCCCCTCCGCAGTCAGCCGCAGGTTGAACCCCTCGCCTCCGATCCGCTCGTCCTGAGCCTGTCGAAGGAGGTTGGGTAAGGCACTGCCGGCGATCGCCGTTGCCGAGCCACTCATACGTCCATCGACAGGCTCGGGACGAGCGGGAGTTGGGCCCATGAAAGGCTCGAAAGTTCGCTCCCCACCACGAACAGCTTCTCAAGGCTCCGGTCGCACCCGAAACAGTCCACTCCACCACCACGCAGGCTCGCGCAGAGCCGGGCCGGTCAGCGGATGAGCACCCTGGCCGGGTTGCCGACCACCGTCGCGCCGGGCGCGACGTCCCTGGTCACGACGGCACCCATCCCAACCACCGCGTTCGCGCCGATGGTCAGCGGTGCATCCGGCCGGCCCTGTTTGAGGATTGCCCCGGTGCCAACATAGGCGTCGTCCGCGATGTGCACATTTCCATTGCACTTCACCCCTGGTGCGAAGGTGACGTAGTCGCCGATGACGCAGTCGTGCGCCACATAGGACCCCAGATTGGCATGAAAGGAGCGACCGATCGTCAGGTTGCTGGTGAGAACGACATTCCCGCACAGGATGGCTCCAGGTCCGATGTCGACTCTGTCGCCGCGTTGGACGGAGGGATGGGCGATCGACTCTAGTTGGCGACCGGCGGATCGCGCCCGGTCCTCCAACCTGCGACGCACGGCGCTGTCCGCTATCGCTACGGTCAAGCGACAGACCGATGCGGGTTCTTCCAGGAAGCGCTCCCAGCGCCAGACGGGATGTCCGTTCACGGAGCCGCGCTCCTCTGAATCGTCCAAGAACACGAGTCGCTCCACACCCCAACAGCTTCGAGCGATCGGCATGACCTCTCGTCCGAAACCCGAGGCTCCGTAGACCGCGCCGATCGTCATGGGTTGCCCGTGAACGGAGTCATCGTCGCCTGTCCCGCCTCCGCCACCCCGTCGCGCCGCACGACCTTCCACACGGTCGCCGCCAGGATGCGCAGGTCGAGCGCCAGGGATCGGTGGTCGACGTACCACACGTCCATAGCCAGCCGTTCGGGCCAGGCGAGCGCGTTGCGTCCCGACACCTGGGCCCAGCCGGTGATCCCCGGCCGGACCTCGTGCCGGCGTGCCTGCTCGGCGGAATAGAGCGGCAGATAGCGGGTCAGCAGCGGCCGCGGCCCGACCAGGCTCATCTCCCCCTTCAGCACGTTCCAGAGCTCCGGCAGCTCGTCCAGGCTGGTGGAGCGCAGCAGTCGGCCGAACGGCGTCAGGCGCTCTGCGTCCGACAGCGGCTGCCCGGCGGCGTCCGTGGCGTCGCGCATGGTGCGGAACTTGATCAGGGTGAAGGGCACCCCGCCCCGCCCCGGCCGCTGCTGCCGGAACAGCACGGGCGATCCCAGCCGCCAGCGCACCAGCAGGGCCACGCCGCCCAGCACGGGCAGCCCCACCGTCAGGCCGGCCGCGGCGACGGCCACGTCCACCGCCCGCTTCGCCGCGTCCGACCCGGCCCGCCGCGTCATCCGGCGGGCACCAGCGACAGGGGACGCGCCACCAGGTCCAGCGCCTCGTCGCCCTGTCGGCGCACGGTCAGCCGCAGCCACTGATAGGGACATCCGGCGGGCACCGACAGCACGCCCGGTTCCGCGGTGCGCGCGTCGGCGGACCCCAGCGGCGCGTCGCCGCGCGCGCAGGTCAGCCGCCATCGCGCCTCGCCCAGCTGCCCGGACGTCGCGCGCACCCCGCCCTTCAGCGCCCAGCGGCCCGGCGACAGCGACAGCAGCTGTTCCACCACGCGATGTTCGCCCGGCTGGGTGACCAGCACGGCCAGGCCGGACTGCACCGCCCCCGCGCTGACGGCCGGATCGCGGCTGACGGTCCAGTCGAAGGGCCGCACCGGATCGGACACGCGGAAATCGGGCCAGCGCAGGCCGTCGGTGGCCGCGCGGTCGGGCAGGCCGCCATAGACCCGCTCCGCCGCCGCGAAGCGCCCCTCCGCCGCCAGGGTCCCGATCAGCGAGGCGAGCGTCCGGCGGTCGACGGCCGCCATCTGTTCGGGCCGGCTCAACAGCACCGCCGCCAGGTTCTCGCCCGCCGCCGCGCCACCGGTCTGGGCCACCGCCGCCACGAAGCCGCCGAACCAGGGCGGGTGGCGATCGACCAGGCGCGAAAAGGGCTCGACGGCTCCCGGCACCGCCATCGCCTTGACCAGCGCGGGGGTCAGCAGCCGCTTGGCCGCCAGGGACCCGCGCAGCGCCAGGTCGTAATGGTCCAGCACCCGGTCCAGATCGCCCCGTGCGGCGGCCTGGCCGATCATCCAGGTCTGGGTGGGCACGTCGCGGCGCGACAGGTCGGCCGCCAGCGCCATCGTGCGCGCGGCCTGCGCGTCCCGTCCGTCGGCGTCCTGGCGCAGTCCCACGGTGCGCACGGCGTTGACGGCCAACGGCTCGCTCGCCAGCGCGCGGCGCGCGCGCGCTCCGGCTGCCGCGTTGGGCACCAGGGTTTCGGGGTCGACCGACACTTCGCCCAGCCGCGCCTGGGTCAGGCCGGACAGCGGCCACAGGCTGGCCGCCAGCTGCGGCTGCCGCTCGCTCGCGATCTGCGCGATCGCCTGCGCGCCCACCAGGGCGGCGGCGAGCAGGGTGGCCAGGCCGATCGCCACGCGCCGTGCGGTGCCGCGCGCCGGCAACGAACGCGTCGCCGGGACGCGCGCGCTCACCCGAGCGCCTCCTCCGCCTCGACCTCGCGGCCATAGCCATAGCCATAGCCATAGGCGTAGTCATAGCCGGTGGCCCGGTCGAACTTGGTCAGGATCACGCCCGACACCCGCGCATTGGCCGCGCGCAGCCGGTCGATGGCGTTCACCGCCGCGCGGACCTTGATCCGGTCGGCCTCGCTGACGAATGCGACCGCGTCCACCTGGCTGGCGATCAGTGGCGCGTCTGCGAGCCCCAGCACGGGCGGGCAGTCGAGCACCACATGGTCGAAGCGCCCGGCGACCTGGTCCAGCAGCCAGCGCAGCCGGCCGCTCGTCAGCAACTCGGCGGCGTTGGGCGGCTTGGGCCCGGTGGTCAGCACCTGCATCCCGTCCGGCCCATCCTGCAGCATGGGCACCCATTCGTCGGTGCCGGACAGCACGTTGCTCAGGCCCGGGCTGGATCGCAGCGACAGCAGGCCGGCGACGGACGGGGACCGCATGTCCGCGTCGATCAGCAGGACCGAGCGGCCGGTGCGCGCCATCGAGCGGGCGAGCGCCATCGACGAGGAGGACTTGCCCTCCCGCGCCTCGGTCGAGGTCAGAGCGAGCGAGCGGGGCAGGCCGTTCTCCGTCACGAAGGACAAGGACGTCTGCACCGACAGGTACGCGTCCGAGATGTCGGACTTGCGGTCGGCGATCTGCTCGAGGAACTCGTCCTCCTCCACGACGGGGATCACGCCCAGCAGCGGCGCGCCGAGCAGGTCGGGCACGCGGGTCGGATCCTTCAGCCCTTCGTCCAGCTGGTCGAGCACGAAGGCGACGGCGCCCGCGATCGTCAGGCCCAGGATCAGGGCGATCGCCAGGTTCAGCGGCAGGTTCGGGCTGGAAGGCGAGGCCGGCACCCGCGCGGGATCGACGACCGACACGTCGTTCGCCTCCACCCCGGCGACGCCAATCTCCTTGTAGCGCTGCAACAGGGCGCCGTAGAGCTCACGGTTCTGGTCCACCTCGCGCTGGTAGATGTTGTACTGGATGCTCGACTGCTTCTGGTCCAGATACTGGCCCTTCAGCGCGTTCACCTGCTGGCGCAACTCCGCCTCGCGCGATTGCGCCTCGCGCAGCGCGCGGCTGGCCTCGCCGCTGATCTGGGAGCCCTGCGACCCGGCTTCGCGCGCGATCGAGCGGTCGAGCGAGGCGATCTTGTTGGCCAGCGCCTCCGCCGTGGGATAGCCCGGTTCGAACTGCGCCATCAGCCGCGCATATTCCGACGCCGCCTCGGCGCGCGTCTGGCGAAGCGAGGCGAGCGTGGCGTTGTCGGCCGGCGTGGTCGACCCGTTCTGCCGCGCGCGGCTCTCCGCCGCGATCCGCTGGGCCGTGGCGTCGGCCAGCGCGGTGTTGAGCGCTTCCAGGTCGGACGAGGTCAGCGTCCGCCCGCTCACGGTCTTGCCGTCCGGCCCGGTGGTGCTGTCCAGCGCGACGATGCCGGTCTTCGCCGCATAGCCGACCAGGTCGCGCTCCGACTGTTCCAGCCGGGGGCGCAGCTCGCTCAGCCGGTTCTCCAGCACCTGGCGCGCGTCGGCCGTGGAGGCGTAGCGGCGATCGAAATTGCCCTGCACGAACTGGCGCGTCCACTCGTTCGCGATCGTGGCGGACAGGGCCGGATCGGGGGACGTGAAGGCGATGTCGACCAGGCTGGACCCGCGGACCGGCAGCACGGCGACGTTTTCGAGCAGGATGTCGGCGGCCTGCGCCTGCCGCCCGCGCCGTTCCGCGTCCGTCGGCGCGGCGGACTGGCCGGTGACCAGCAGTCCGGTGTCGCCCAGATCGAACGCGTTGACGAAGGCGGGATTGCTGCCCAGGCGCAGCGCGTTGGCGACCCGCTGCGCCAGCGAGCGCGCGCCCAGCAGCGAATATTGCGTCTGATAGTATTCCAGGCTGGACACCTGCGCCGTCGGGTTGGCGTCCACCCCCTCGACATTCGTCACGTTCACCGGTTCGCGCGCGATCTCGATCCGCGCGGTGGCGGTGTAGAGCGGCGTGGCGATCAGCGTCAGCACCAGGCCGGCGATCAGCGCCAGCAGCACGATGGCCGCCATCACCCATTTCCAGCGCTTGGCCGCGCGCCACAGACCCAGCACCGGGTGGCCGCCGGTGCGCGGCGCGGCCGTGGGCGCCACGGACGGCGCTGGAGCGGCGGCTGGGGACGTGGCGCTCGTGTGCGCCCAGGCCGGGTTCAGTTCGGTCATCGGGAGTGGGACCTTCGTTTCATCAGCGCAGCAGCGTGATGACGGGCGCCAGGAACAGGGGCGACGCCTGGATCACGTCGCGCAGCAGCCGGCGCGACCGGGACTCGCTGACCACGATCACGTCGTTCGCGAAGACCGCCGGATCGGCGTAGTTGCCCCGGCGGATGCCGCGCAGATCATAGACGCCGGCATAACGCTGGCCGCCCACCGTGCGGAACACGATCACCTCGCTCGTCTTGGCGAATTCGGTGGTGCCCTGGGCGTTGGCCACCGCGCGCAGCAGGGTGGTGTCGGTCAGCACCGGGTAGGAGCCGGGCCGCTCCACCTCGCCTTCCACCGTCAGCACCTGACTGACGGTCTCGACCAGGTTCACGGTGACCTGCGGGTCGCGGACATAACGGCCGCGCAGGCGCGACGCGATCTCTCCCGCCACCTCCGTCGGGGTCTGGCCGGCCGCGCGGATCGTGCCGGCGAGCGGGATGGACAGCTGTCCCCCGGCATCCGTCTGCACTTCGGACGTCAGGTCGGGCACGCCGAACACCGACACCGACAGCTTGTCGAACGGGCCGATGAGATAGGGGCGCTTGTTGCCGAACAGGTCCTCGCGCTGGGGGGCGGGCAGTTCCGCCTGGCTCAGCACGGCCACGTCCGGCGACGTTCCGATCGGCGGCGAACCACCGCACGCGGGCAGGGCGAGGCAGGCGAGGAGCAGGATGAAGTGTCGAAGCAAGGCGTTCAGGCTGCCGTGGCTGTGTCGGAGCGGGCCGGCTTAGACGCTCGCCCGGTGCGCGACAAGCCGACCCGACCCTCGTCGTCCCTGGCGCCCAACAGCCACGCCAGCGCCGCGGCGGCGATCATGGCGGCGGTCGGCGTTCGCAGCGGATAATCCACCAGGCTGGCGACGGCCAGCACCGCCACCACCACGCTGCCCGACCGCGCCAGCAGCGCCGCCGACGACGCGGACTCGGACTGGAGCGCGCCGCCCCGCCCCAGCCACACCGCCACGGCCGCGCGCGCGCACAGCACCCCGGCCGCGACGAGCAGGACCAGCGACCCCAGCCCCCCCTCGATCAGAAACTCCGCCAGGTCGTTGTGCGCGTGGTTCAGGTAGGCCGGCTGCAACAGGGCGACCGGCTCGTCGATCCGCCACAGCTTCTCGAAGGTGCCGAAGCCGGACCCCACGGGAAATTGCCGCCAGGCGAGGTCCGCCAGGCGGGGCAGCAGCGTGGCGCGCAGTTCGCCCAGCGACGTGGTGGCGAAGATGCGGTCGATCGCCCCGCGCTGAACCCACAACAGCGCCGCCACGCCCGCGGCCGCGACGCCCAGCCCCGCCAACAGCGCGGCGCGCGGCACGGCAGGGGCGCGCGCCCGACGATGGGATCGTCCGTGCTCCGCCGCGCCCGGCGCGCGCGCGATCGCCAGCGAGGCGACCGCCGCCGCCGCGCCCAGCGCCAGCCCGGCGCGCGACCCGGTCACGATCAGCATGGGCACCAGCAGGACCGCGACCCCGGCGGCCACCCACAGCCGGAACCCCTGCGTCCCCGCGCCCTCCGGTCGCCGCGCCCACCAGGCGAGCAGCGGGAACAGGCAGGCGAGCAGCACGGCCTGGTGATTCGGATTGGCGAACAGTCCGGCCGCGCTGCCCGGGATGGTGATCCGGTAGAGGTAGAGCGGACTGCCCGGCGGTCCCCCCACCTGCAACAGGCCCCAGAGACCCGACAGGCCCAGCCCGACGGCGAGCGCGAGGGCGGCCCGGCCGCGCGCGGTCGGACCCAGACGGCTGAACACGGTGAGCGTCGCCAGCGGGACCGAGAGCGCGAACAGCGCGTTGACCGTCCCGTCCCGGCTCAGCGACACGGCGCGCCAGGGCTGCGCCTCGCCCAGCGCCGGCGCGATCCGCCGCACGATGTCGCGGCCCGGAAGTGCGGTCCACAGGCCGGGCGGCAGCGGCACCAGCTGGATCACCATGACCAACGCCAGCCCACCCAGCAGCGCCAGCGGGACGCGCAGCGACCAGCGCGGCTCCATCAGCAGCGCCGCCCCGCCGATCAGGACCGCCAGCGGGCGCAGGATCGGCAGCGACGCGATGTCCAGCCGGGACCCGCCGCCCATCAGGAACACCGCGGCGATCAGGACGAGGGCGAGGGCGAGCGGCCACGGGCCCTCTGCCCGGACCGCGCGCGCGCGATCCTGTCCCGAGCGCGCCGCGCGCGCGCCCGTGGCCGGCCGCTCAGCCATGGGCGGGCGCCTGGATCGGGTCGGTCGCACGGCCGTCGGCGGTCCGCGACACGGCGCGCCGGTCGGGCACCAGGTCGGCCGGACCGCCATAGGCGAACTCCGGCACCAGCCGGCGGAGCACGGCGACGGCGGCGGTGTCGTCCTGCACTTCCAGCGCGTCGCGCAGCTCGTCGAGCGCCGGCCACAGCCGCTCGGCGGGCATGGCGGGCTCGTCCGCGCTCAGGATCAGCGGGTGATCGGTCGGGCGCGCGTCGTCGTCGATCAGCAATTCCTCATACAGCTTCTCGCCCGGACGCAGGCCCACCTCCACCACCTCGATCTCGCCCACGTCGGAGCCCGGCAGGCGCGGGCGCGCGCCGGCCAGCTGGATCATGTTGCAGGCCAGATCCCAGATCTTCACGGGTGCCCCCATCTCCAGCAGGAACAGCTCGCCGCCCCGCGCCATCGCGCCCGCCTGGATCACCAGCTGCGCCGCCTCCGCGATCAGCATGAAGTACCGCGTCATCTCGCGGTCGGTGACGGTGACCGGCCCGCCGGCGGCGATCTGACGGCGGAACAGCGGGACCACGGACCCGCTGGACCCCAGCACATTGCCGAAGCGAACCATGGTGACCACCGTGCCCGCGCCGCCCGCCAGCGCCTGGCACACGATCTCCGCCAGACGCTTGGTCGCACCCATCACGTTTGTCGGCCGCACGGCCTTGTCGGTGGAGACGAGCACGAAATGGCCGCAGCCGTGCGCGATCGCCGCGCGGGCGAGCACCAGCGTGCCGAACACGTTGTTGCGCAGGCCCTCCAGCGGGTTCGCCTCGACCAGCGGCACGTGCTTGTAGGCGGCGGCGTGGAAGATCGCGTCGGGCGTCCATCGCGCCAGGATGCGGTCGATCCGCGCCGCGTCCGTCACCGATGCGAGCAGCGGGACCAGAGTGACCCGCACGTCGGCCGCGCGCAATTCGTCCGACAGTTCGCGATGGACTTCGTACAGGGCGTGTTCCGACCGCTCGACCAGCAGCAGGGTGGCCGGCCGCAGCGCCAGGATCTGGCGGCACAGTTCCGACCCGATCGACCCGCCCGCCCCGCTGACCAGCACGACGCGGCCCCGCGCGAAGGCCGCCATGCGGTCGTGGTCGGGGTCGACCCGGTCGCGGCCCAGCAGATCCTCGATATCCAGGTCGCGCAGGTCGGCGGCTTCGACGTGGCCGTGCGCGATGTGCATCAGGCCGGGCAGCGTCTTGACCTGCACGGCGAAGGGTTTCAGCCGGCCGATGATCTCGTTGCGCCGGGTGCGGCTGACCAGCGGCAGCGCCAGGAGCACGTGGGTGATGCCCAGCTCCTCGATGACGCGCCCGATGGCGTCCGGCCCCACGATCGGCCGGCGGTCGAGAATGCGGCCCTGCAACTGCGGATCGTCGTCGGCGAACGCCACCGACAGCATCTCGCCCGACTGCTCGATGGCGGCGGCCAGCTGCCGGCCCGCGGACCCGGCGCCGTAGATCAGCGCGCGCGGCGCGGCGCGGCGCGGCGAGTGCGGCTCCGAACGCCTCAGCAGCGCCTGGGCCACATAGCGCACGCCCACCAGCCCCAGCCACAGCACCAGGGGATAGAGCAGGCCCAGCGTCCGGGGCACGTCGGCGAACCCGATCAGGGTGACGACCGCCACCCACGGCACCGCGAACGCCGCCACGGCCTGGGCGATGCGCAGCGCCGTCTGCTGCCCGACATGGCGGAACACCGCGTCGTAGAGGCCGAACAGCCACAAGAGCGGAACCACCACGCCCAGCGCTATCGCCAGGCACTCCCGGAGCGGCACCGTCAGGTCCAGATAGCCCAGCCGCAGGAACAACGCCGCCAGGAACGCCAGGACGACCACGCCCAGGTCGCTGGCGACGACGATCCAGCGCTTGGTGCCCGGACGGCGGCCCTTCAGCCATTGCGCGGTCCGGGACCCGGGGGCGCGGCGATGCTGCTCTGTCACTCGTTCCCCCTTTTCGTCCGCGGTGCGTCCACCCCCTGCCATGCCCCCGCCCCCGACACGCGACAAGGGTCTGGAACCGCAGCGCCAAGGGCAGAGGGCGGCTGAAGCCGCCCTGAACGACGAACGGGGCCGCCTTCGACCGGAAGGCGGCCCCGCTACGGACTTGGATGAGGGAGGGTCAGCCCTCCATGGCGTGCAGGTTCACGGCCGTCTCCGCCAGCTTGGTGCCATATTCGTCGCTGCCGTAGATCTCCTTGGTGATCCCATCCAGCTTCTTGCGGTCGCCGGACTTGCCCAACGCCTCGGCATAGGCCGCCGCCGTGCCGAAGCCCGCGATGCCGTAGTGGCTCATGCGCTGATACTGCGAGATGACAACCGCGTCGAAGGCCGGCCCTTCCGGCGGGGCCTCTTCGGTGGTGTGCTTCGTGAACTCCGCGACCAGTCCTTCCATGCCCTTGCAATGTTCCTTCTTGAGCTTCTCATCGCCCGCCTCGATCAGTTCCTTGACCGTTCCCGTGTGCTTTTCGATCCCGTCCAGCGACTTGGCGAACATCGACGACAGCTTGTCGTCGCTCAACTTGGACGCGACCTTCTTCAGCGCGCGGTGCATCTGGTCGTTGGCGGACCAGAGATCCTTCAGTTCGCCGTAATAGAGGTCGGTCAGATTTTCGGGTTTGGACATGGGCTTCTCCTTTGGGTCGGTTCTGCCCGGTGAAAGGGTCGAGGCGGACCGATGGTTCCGGCCGCTCAGCCCTCCGCCTCCTCCCGCTCGATCTGGCGATGGCGAGGGTGGAGCGGGGCCAGGCGCAGCACCGCGAAGCCGGCGACCGCCGACAGGAGCGACCCCGCCAGAACGCCGATCTTCGCCTCCTCGACCAGCAGCGGCTGGCCCGGGAACGCCAGGCCGCCGATGAACAGGCTCATGGTGAAGCCGATGCCGCACAACAGCGACAGGCCCCACACCTGCAACCAGGTGGCGCCGCGCGGACGCCGCGCCCAGCCCAGGCGCACGACCAGCCAGATCGCGCCGAAGATCCCGATCTGCTTGCCCAGCACCAGCCCCGCCGCGATGCCCACCGGCAGGGGTGCCAGCACCGCGTCCAGGCCCAGGCCATCCAGCGACACGCCGGCGTTGGCGAAACCGAACAGCGGCACGATCAGATAGGACGACCAGGGCTGGATCGCGTGTTCCAGCCGGTGGACCGGGCTCACCTGGCTGTCCGGGTGACCCGGCGTGCGGATGATCGGCACCATCATCGCCGCCAGCACGCCCGCCACGGTGGCGTGCACGCCCGACAGCAGCACGAAGTACCACAGCGCGGCGAAGGCCAGCAGGTACGGCCACAGCTTCAGCACGCCCGACCGGTTCATCAGGTACATGATGCCCAGCACCAGCGCGGCCCCGCCGATGAACAGGCTCTTCAGCCCGGCCGTGTAGACGAGCGCGATGATCGCGACCGCGCCCATGTCGTCCACGATCGCCACCGTGACCAGCAGCAGCTTGAGAGAGGTGGGCGCGCGCCGGCCCAACAGCGCCAGGACCCCGATGGCGAAGGCGATGTCCGTCGCCGCCGGGATCGCCCAGCCATTCTGCAGTTCCGGCCGCCCGCCGGTCAGCGCCACGAAGATGACCGCGGGCACCGTCATGCCGGCCGCCGCGGCGATCATCGGCAGCCGCCGGCGCGGCCAGCTGTCCAGCCGCCCGTCCTTGAACTCGCGCTTGATCTCCAGCCCGACCAGCAGGAAGAAGATCGCCATCAGTCCGTCGTTGATCCACAGATGCGCCGTCATCGGGCCGTGGCCGGGCACCAGGGCGGGTCCCAGCGGTGCGTCGAGCAGGTGCTCGTAGCCCTCGCCCCAGCCGGAGTTCGCGACCAGGAGCGCGGCGACGGCCGCCAGGATCAGCAGCACCCCGCCCGCCGCCTCGCCCGCCAGGAAGTCGCGGAGCGCGGAGCGCGGCTTGGCGAGGATCGGGGGGGTGACGGTCATCGCGAAGCCTCATGCCCACCGCACGCCGCCGGGGCAACCGACGGTCAGGCGGCCGCCCGCTCCCGGGTTGCGGGGCCTTGCCGCTCGGCCACATAGTCGGCCTGGGTCACCACCGCGATGCGCCCGCGCCGACGCTGCGCGTCGACCTCCTCCACGATCGCCGCCAGGTTGCCGAGAGTGGCCGGGGCCGACGCGATGTTTTCGGGGTGCGTCCAGAAATGCGCCACGCCGCCCGTGGCCGCCGCGTGGGCCAGCATCCGCCGGGCGCGCAGGCGGGTCACGGCGGGGGGAACCAGACGCCGCGCCCCCGACAGCCAGTTGATGAAAACGCCGCCGGGGATCGGCTGCATCGCGGCGGGCGGCGGATCGCCCTCGCTCGGCTGCCACAGCTGGAACTCGCTCAGGAGCGAGGTCAGGCGCGAGCGGTCGGGCGGGGCCACGCGATAGCCGGTGATCCCCGCCGCGCGGAGTCGGTCGAGATGCGCCACGCGATTGCGCGGGAAGATCATCGTCTGGCCGGACAGGTCGCCGCCCAACGCCAGCTCATAGTCGACCTGCGCGTCGGTCAGGTCGTCCCAGGGGGTGTGGCTAATCCCGTGGCAGGCGATCTCGTGCCCCGTGTCCACCGTCTCCACCGCCCAGGCCCCGGCCCAGCCGTCGCGGCCCGCCGCCATCTGCTCCCACGCCGCGCGGGTATAGGGCAGCGTCGCGGCGATCTCGTCCGCTGGCAGCGCGGCCAGTTCGTCGGCCGATCGCAGGAACAGGCCGACAAAGGCGAAGGTGGCGCGGACCCCGTGGCGGGCGAGCAGCGCCGCGATGGCGGTGTAGGCCTCGCTCAGCCGTTCGTCGTTCAGCGTCGCGTCGTGCGACGGCTGCAGGTGGTCGGCGATCCCCCACTTGCCCTCGCAATCGAACGACAGGATCGCGCGCCCGACGGTCATACGGTGTCGGAATCCAGGTAGCTGATATACCAGTCGGACGCCGGGATGGGCGGCGTGCCGATCGGGAGCGTGACCGCGCCGAAATTGATCTCGATTGGGCGCAGGCGATCCGGGAAGGGGTAGAAGCCCGCGCGCCGATGGGCGCGATGGTTCGGCGCGTGGGGCAGCGACCAGGCGAAGGCCAGTTCCGCCCCTTCGCCTTGCATCTGGCGCAGGGCGGTGGCGATCAGGCCGGCGAGTTCGTCCCCGTCCTCCCCGATCGCGTCCATCAGATAGCCGATCCGGCCGCCGTGCTTGTCGGCGACGGTGTGCGCCACCCAGCCGCCGGACGGGCCGCGCAGCACGCGGTAACGGGTGGTCGGGTGGTCGAACAGGCGCCAGTTCAGCCATTCGGCCGTCCGGTCCACCGCCGCGCCCTGCGCCGGCAACCAGCGTCGCCAGAGCGCCGTGTCTTCGTCGGTGAAGCGCTCCACCCGCTCCCAGCGGCCGGCGGGCCGGGCCAGCACGGGCAGCCGCAGGTCGGGCACGAAGCGCAGCTTTCGCGCGGCCAACCCGGTGGACAACGGCCGCACCATCATGGGCACGGACCCGTAGCGTTCCCACCCGAACCGCCCGAACAGCGGCGTCGATGTGCGGTTGTTGGGAAAGCCGTAGAGCAGCCGGCGGTCGGTGCCGTGGTAGAAGGCGGAGATCAGCCGCGTGTAAACGCCGCGCCCGCGCGCCTCGGGCGCCACCACGCTGTCCAGCGACTGGGAGCCGGGCACCGTGTCGCCCGCGACGCGGAAATCGACCGCTTGAAAGGGCGTCATGCCGATCGTGCGGCCGTCCGCGTCGCGGGCGACCGAGATGTCGCCGGCACCCGCCGGATTGCCGGCGAACTTCCACTCCAGCTTGCCGCGGGCGACCGCGCCCTCGTGCGCGGGCAGGAGCTGGCGATAGGCGTCGCGCAAGGCGCTGTCGAACGGCTCGAAGCGGATGGCGACCTGTTCGGCCTCGTTCGTGGTCGCGTCGTCCATCGCCGCCACGATCTATGCGCCCCCGCACCGGCTGTCCACCGACCTTCATCTAAGGGCTTGCAAGGCCGCGATCGGACGCTAATCCTCCGTTTCGGAACGAAGTCCGGGGGGAAGGACGGCGGGTTTGGGCGAGGTGTTGTGGGCCGTCACCGACGTGGTGGCGCGCGAGCTGTTGGGCTTCGCCGCCTTCGGCATCGTGCTCCTGGGGTTCGACGACCTCTTGATGGACGCCGCCTGGGTCCTGACGACGGGGCGGCGACGGCGGCTGGTGGCCGCCATCCGATCGGCGCCCGTCGGCGACGCCCGCCTGGCGGTGCTGATCCCCGCCTGGGACGAGGCCGACGTGATCGGGCCGATGCTGCGCCACACCCTGGCCGGCTGGGCGCGGGAGGACGTCCGCGTGCTCGTCGGCGTCTATCCCAACGACCCGGTCACCCGGCGCGAGGTGGAACGCGTGGCCGCGACCGACGGCCGGGTGCGCGCGGTCGTGATCCCGCCCGCCGGGCCGACCACGAAGGGCGACTGCCTGAACCACCTTTGGCGCCATGTCGCGGGCGACGACGCGGTGGACGCGGTCGTGCTGCACGACGCGGAGGACGTGGTGGCCCCGGGCGAGCTGTCGCTGATCCGGCGGCTGCTGACCGGATGCGACATGGTGCAGCTGCCCGTCGTGCCGTGCCTGACCGGTCGCGTGATCGGCGACAGCTACCACGACGAGTTCGCGGAGGCGCACGGCAAGGACCTGCCCACGCGCCAGGCGCTGGGCGCGGGTGTGCCGGGCGCGGGCGTGGGCTGCGCGGTGACGGTCGCGGCCCTGCGCCGACTGGGCGGCGCGGCCGGCCCCTTCCCCGCCGGCAGCCTGGTCGAGGATTACGAGCTGGGGCTGCGCCTGCACGAGAGCGGCGCGCGCACCCTGTTCGTGCCGCCCGCCGCGACGGGCGGCCAGGTGGTGGTCCGCGCGCGCTTTCCGGCCACGATCGAGGCGGCGGTGCGCCAGAAGAGCCGCTGGGTCGCGGGCATCGCGCTCAACGGTTGGGACCGGGTGGGCTGGCGCGGATCGGCGGCGGAGCTGTGGATGCGACTGCGCGACCGGCGCGCGCCCCTGGCGGCGGTCGTGCTGGCGGCGGGCTATGCGGGGCTGGCGCTGGTCGTGCCGCTGATCGCGCTGAACGCCGCCGGTTGGGCCGGCTGGCCGACGCTGTTCGCCGACCCGTGGCTGGTGTTCGCCAGCCGGGTCACCAGCGGCCTGCTGCTATGGCGGCTGGCCGTCCGCGGGGTCGCCAGCGGGGCGATCGGCGGCTGGCGCGAGGGCCTGCGCTCCATCCCGCGCGCGGTCGCCTCCAACATCCTGGCGATCCTGGCCGCGCGCCGCGCGCTGGGCCATTACGGCCGCTGGCGGCGGACGGGCGAGGTGCGGTGGGACAAGACCGCCCACGAATTCGCGGAGCCGGCGCGCTGAAACCCGGCGGTCAGCGGATCGGCGGCCGGTCGGCGGGCGCGCAGAGCGTCGCCGGGCCGCCCATCCGGTTCGCGGCGCTGGTCTGCGGCGGCTGGGCGGTGGCGCGCGCCGCCATCCTGTGGCCGGATGCGGTGGCGCCGGATCCCGTCTTCGCCGCCGCCGCGCCGCACCGCCCGCCCCTCGCCGCGCCCCGCCATCCCGGCCGGTCCGTCGCGGGTGCGGCCGCGGCCTTCGCTCACCGGCCATCGGCGGTGGAAGTCCTCCGCTCCGTCCGAACCGACGCGGTGCGGGTCGCCGCGTCCGGCGCTCGGCGAGCTGCGCCCATCCCTACGGACGCACCCGCGATGCTCGCCTCGATCTCGCCTCCCACCATCCTCGCCCGGTCGCCAGCGGCCCGCTTCGCGGCCGTCCCGCCTGGCGCGGTCGCGGCCGCCACCTCTCCCGGGGGCGGAGGCCTTCGGGTGGAGGCGGCGCTCTATCTGCGCCCGGGTGGTCTGCGCCGGCCGTTGGAGCCCGGCCTGGGGGGCAGTCAGGCGATCCTGGGCGTCCGCCTGCCCCTCGCCCGTCCGCTGTCCGCGACGGCCCGGCTGACGAGCGCGCTGGACGGCGGCAGCGTGCGCCAGGCGGAGGTCGCGCTGGGACTCGCGGCCCGGCCCGTGGCCCGCCTGCCCATCGAACTGGTGGCCGAGCGCCGGGTGGCGCTGTCGCGCGACGGGCGCGATGCGTGGCAGCTGCGCGCGACCGGCGGCGCGGCGGTCGAGCGCGGCGGCTGGCGGCTGGACGGTTACGGCCAGGGCGGCGTGGTGGGGCTGGCCGGGCGCGACCTCTTCGCGGACGGGCAGGTCCGCCTGTCCCGATCGGTCGCCGGCCCGGTGCGGCTGGGCGCGGTCGTCGCCGGGGCGGCGCAGCCGGGCGCGCGGCGGCTGGACGCCGGGCCGCATCTGCGCGTGGACCTGGCCGCCGGCGAGCGGGCGATCAGCCTGATCGCGGACTACCGCCTCCGGGTGGGCGGCAACGCCGCGCCCGCGTCCGGCCCCGCCCTGACGCTCGCCACCAGCTTCTAGGCGATCCAGAGCCGCAGCAGCCAGGCGACCAGGCCCAGCGCCGCGACGCTCGCCCCCCAGATCGCCGCCAGCCAGCCGACGCGCCGCCACAGCGATCCTTCGACCCGCACGTCGCCCGGCCGCATCAGTGATACCCCTCGTGGCCCGCCTTCCCGCGGAACACCCAATAGGCATAGGCGGTGTAGGCGATGATGATCGGCATCATCACCACCACGCCCACGCCCATGAAGATCTGGCTGCTGGCCGGCGCGGCGGCGTCCCAGATGGTCAGCGTGGTCGGCACGATCCAAGGAAACAGGGACACGCCCAGGCCGGCGAAGGTCAGCGCGAACAGCGCCAGCGCGAGCGCGAAGGGCCGGCCCTCGCTGTCGTTGCGCAGCGAATGGATCATGCCCCATCCGATCAGCGCGGTGGCGACCGGGACCGGCGCGGTCGCCAGCACGTTGGGCCATTTCAGCCAGCGGCTGAAATAGTCGTTGTCCAGCGTCAGCGTCGCCAGACTGACCGCCCCGATCGCCAGCATCGTCGCGCCGAACGCCCACCAGGCGATGCGCCGCGCGTGGTCCTGCGCCCGGCCCTCCGTGCGCCAGATCAGCCAGGTGGAGCCCAGCAGGGCATAGGCCACCACCGTGCTGGCCCCGGTCAGCACGCTGAAGGGCGACAGCCAGTCCAGCCAGCCGCCGCCATAGGCGCGGCCGTCGACGCGGATGCCCTGCAGGATCGCGCCCAGGATCACGCCCTGGCTGAACGCGGCGGCGAACGACCCGATCGAGAACGCCCAGTCCCAGAACCCCTGGTGCCGGGCGTCGCGCCAGCGATATTCGAACGCCACGCCCCGGAACACCAGCCCCAGCAGCATGGCGATGATCAGCGGATAGGTGGCCGGCAGGATGATGGCGTAGGCCAGCGGAAAGGCCGCGAACAGCCCGCCACCGCCCAGGATCAGCCAGGTCTCGTTCCCGTCCCACACCGGCGCGATGGAGTTCATCGCGGTGTCCCGTTCCCGGCCCCGCGCGATCGTGGGGAACAGGATGCCGATCCCCAGGTCGAACCCGTCCATCACCACGTAGGCGAAGACCGCGAACGCCAGCACGAACGCCCAGGCGACGGTCAGGTCGACGCTGACGCCCACCCCCCTATTCCGCCGGTGCCGGCTGGGCCGCCGGATGCTGGCCCTGGGTCGGGCCGGGGGTCACGCCGGCGGTGCGGATCGGCGCGGTCGCGGGCTCGCCCTCGTCCGCGTGGGGCGCCTGCGCCATCTGCCGCAGGATGTACCAGACGCCGATGCCGAAGACGAGGAAGTAGACCACCACGAACGCGATCAGCGAACTGGCGACGGCCGGTGCCGCCAGCGGCGCCACGCTGTCGGCGGTCCGCAACAGGCCATAGACCGTGAAGGGCTGGCGGCCGACCTCCGTCGTCATCCACCCCGCGATCACCGCGACGAAGCCCGCCGGTCCCATCACGAGCGCGAAGCGGTGCAGCCACGGCCAGTCGTACAGCTGGCGCCGCCACCGCGCCCACAGGCTGATCGCGCCCAGCGTCAGCATCAGCAGGCCCAGTCCGACCATCACCCGGAACGTCCAGAACACGACCGCGACGGGCGGCTGGTCGGCGTCCGCCACCGTGTCCAGGCCGGCGACCGGCGCGTCGAGCGAACCCTTCAGGACCAGCGACGACAGCTTGGGCACGCCGACCGCATAGTCCAGATGCTGGGTGCGGTCGTTCGGCAGGCCGAACAGATAGAGGGGCGCGCCGTCAGGATGGCTTTCGTAATGGCCTTCCATCGCCATCACCTTGGTCGGTTCGTGTTCCAGCGTGTTGGTGCCCTGTTCGTGGCCCGCGGCGATCTGGAGCGGGGCGACGATCGCGGCCATCCACATCGCCATGGAGAACATGGTGCGCGCGTAAGGGTTCGCGCGGTCCTTGAGCAGGTGCCACGCGCCCACCGCGCCCACCACCAGCGCGGTGGTCAAATAGGCGGCGAGCACCGTGTGGACCAGGCGGTAGGGAAAGGACGGGTTGAAGACGATCGGCCACCAGCTCGGCCCCGGCACGAACTGTCCGTCGGCGTTCACCAGGAATCCCTGCGGCGTGTGCATCCAGCTGTTCACCGCGATGATCCAGGTGGCCGACACCAGCGTGCCGAGCGCCACCATGCAGGTGGCGAAATAGTGCAATTTGGGCCCCACCCGGCTCATCCCGAACAGCATCACGCCCAGGAACCCGGCTTCCAGGAAGAAGGCGGTCAGCACCTCATACGCCATCATCGGCCCCAGGACCGGGCCGGTCCGGTCGGAGAAGACCGACCAGTTGGTGCCGAACTGGTAGGACATGACGATGCCCGAGACCACGCCCATGGCAAAGGCGACCGCGAAGATCCGCAGCCAGTAGCGATAGAGGTCCAGGAACCGCGACTCCCCCGTCTTCAGCCACAGGCCCTCCAAGACCGCGAGATAGCTCGCCAGGCCGATGGAAAAGGCCGGGAAGATGAAGTGGAAGGACACGGTGAAGCCGAACTGGATGCGCGCCAGCAGCACGGCGTCGAAGGCGTCGAACATGGTCGTCCTCTGAAGGTCAGGGGGACCGTCGACCGGTTCGTCTCTTAGGGCGAGCCCGCCGGCTTTCCGTTGGTGTGGAGGTGGGGTGCGGGGCCGGGTGCTGCAAGTGCGAAGCGGCGGCTGCTGGCATCCGATCGCCAGCGCGTCCCGCGGCGGGCGGGCGCCCTGGCGCGGAAGGGTGTTTGTCTGGCGGGAGCACTGTTCCAGCGCCGCTGTGCTCTCAACACCACCCCCGCTCGTCAGGCGACAGGACGATCGTGTCCTCTGCAAAGCCGGCAGGCCAACACTGGCTGACAGGAGCGCTAATCCATTGGGGATGCCCGCTGACCACCACCCCGGGATAAATGGATCGTGTCTCGAATGTCCGCGATCGCGGGCCACCCGCCCTTCCGTCAGCCGCCAAAGCGCAGCGACAGTCCCCCGAACAGCGCGCGCGGGCGGGCGCGTTCGATCACGCCGGCGTCGTCGACGGCCGCCTCCACCCGCTCGTCCAGCGCGTTCTCCAGCCGGGTCCAGAGGCTCAGCCGCCGCGTCAGCGGCCACTCGCCCGACAGGTCCAGCACCGTCGCCGCGGCCAGCGCGCGCGTGTTCCCGTCGTCTTCATACTGCCGGCCGGTGTGGTCGACCGCCGCCTCCAGTCGCGCGCCCCGGACGGGCACCCAGGCGACCGCGAGCGAGCCCGACAGGCTGGCGACCTGCGCCGGGCGCAGCCCGTCCAGTCCCGCCGCGGATCCCGCCGCGCGCAGCCGTGCGTCAAGCGCGGACAGCGACAGGCGCGCGGACAGCGGCCCCCGCCCCGCGGCCGCGTCCAGCTCCACCCCGCGGGACCGCACGGCGTCCACGTTGCGGCGCTGGCGATAAACGCCCGCCGCGCTCACGAACCCCACGCCGGGGAACACGCCCGGTCCCCGCCCCAGCGTCACATTGGCGATCGCGTCCGTGACCCGCGCGTCGAAGGCGGTCGCCGACAGGGTGACGCCCGCCGCCGGTCGCCAGTCCAGCCCCGCCTCCACCGAACGCGAGCGTTCGGGCGACAGCCCCGCATTGGCGGCCGTCGCGTCCGGGCCGACGCGGAACGACCGGGCGAGCTCGTTGACCGTGGGCAGCCGCCAGCCCAGCGCGCCCGCCGCGCGCGCGTCCAGCGTGGGCGAGACGGTGAACAGCGCGCCCAGCCGCCCCGTCGGCTCCACGCCCGACCGGCCCGGCGTGCGCCTGTCCGCGGTGATCGCCCCGCCCACCGGCTGCTCCACCAGGAACACCTCACCGATCTGCCAGCGGTCGATCCGCGCACCCGCGGTCAGCAACAGCGGCCCGGCCACCCGCCAATCGGCCGCCGCGAAGCCGCCCAGCGTGACGGTCGCGGTGCCCGCGCGGCGGCGGCGGGTCGGCGCTCCGGCCGAGAAGGCGAAGCCCTCCCGCGTCTCGCCGGCCACGCGCCGCCAGTCCGCACCCAGCCGCAGGGCGACCGGCCCGGCGATCGGCGGGCGCACCTCCACCCGCGCGCCCACGCCGCTGGCCGGGGCGACCTGGCGCAGCACCGGGTTCGCGGTGTCGCGGTCGTCGCTCACCGACGCGAAGCCGGCGGTTAACCGGCGCAACTGGCCGTACAGGAGGGCGGACGCCTGCCAGCGCCCGCGCGCGACCAGCCGCACGCTGGCGTCCGCGTTCGTCGATGTGCTGCCCACGCCCGCGACCCCGCGCGACCGGTCGTCGCCGCTGCCCCGCACCGTCGCCTGCAACTCGCCCGACCCGCCCAGGGGAGCCACCAGCCTCGCCGTGGCCCCGCCGCGTCGATAGCGGGCCGGGCGATCTGCGGCACCCCGGTCGGCCGCCACCACCGGCACGAACCCGTCCGCCCGCGCGAAGTCCGCCCCCAGGCTGACCGAGCCGCCGCCCACGCCCAGCCCCGCCAGCGCCGCGCCCTCCGCCGTGCCGAACGCCCCGCCGCCGGCGCGCAGGTCCAGGGCGGCGGGTCCGGTCGGGGCGATCGAGTCCAGGTTCAGCGTGCCGGCCAAGGCGCCCGGCCCGTCCGCCCCGGTGCCGCCGCCGCGAGTCAGCGTCGCGCGCGCGATCCGCTGGCGCTCCAGCGCGGTCCAGTCGATCCAGCCGCCGAACGGGTCGGCCAAGGGCACGCCGTCCAGCAGCACGAGCGTCCGGCTGGACGCGTTGCCGCCCAGGCCGCGCAGCGTCAGGCCCTGCGAGGTGGGGGAGGCCGAGCGGCTGTCCGACCGGCGGAACTGCTGCGCCCCGCCGATCCGGCGCACCGTGTTCTCGAACAGGGGCGCGTCCGGCCGGGCCAGCTCGTCGGCGTCCAGCGTCACGCCGGCGAAGGCGGCCTCGCCGGGCACCGGCGGCAGGTCGCGCCCGGTGATAACAATGGACGGCGGCGCGGGGACGGGCGGCGGCGGCAGAGCGGCGGCCTGGAGCAGGAAGACCATGGGCGCGCGCTAGCAGGGCGACGCGCCGGGCGGAACGTCAGTCGCCGTTCGCCATCAGGTCCACGTCCGTGCCACCGCCCGCGACCCGCGCGATCACGGCATAGGCCTGCTCGCCCCGCGTGCCCGCAAGGATGCGCTCCGCCCCGCGATCCTCCCGGTCGGCCGAATAGCCCGCCGCTGCCGCCCGGCGCGCGTACCAGTCGAGCACCGCCGGCCGCGCCGCGTCGGTGCGAAAGCTCGCCACGCGCAGGGTGCAGTCGCCCTCTGCCCCGCCCGCCTCGGTCAGCCGAGCGCCCGGATAGACGGGAAAGGCGGCCGGCAGTCGCCGGGCCCAGCCCGCGCCGGTCCGCACCCGGTCGGCGCACCCGCCGATCGTGCGGGCCGTCCGGTCGGGCCCGGCCGCGACGCGCGCCGGATCGACCCGGATGGCGTCCCCCAGCGCGGAGCCGTCCGCTCCGACGGACAGCAGGGCGTTGTCCGGCAACGGCGCGTCGTCCCGGACACCGCAGGCCGTCACGATGGTCAGGGCGAGCGGCCAGCAGGCGCGGGGAATGGGCATGGGCGTTCCTCTTCCCCAGACCGGCTGACACGCTTCGCCAGGCGGGCACAGACGCCAGCGTACCCTGTCCCGCGACGGGACGGCCCCGCCCTTGCGGAGCGTCGGATGGCGACCCAATATCCCCCCTCCGATGCTCAACGCCCTCTCCTGGTTGTTCGCGCTGATCGCCGGCGCGATCGCGCTTCCCGGCCTCGTCCCGTTCTTCGGCATTCTGAACTGGCTCGCCCTGCCGCTGGCGGGGATCGGCGCGGGGCTGGGCGCGCTGTCCGGCGGCAAGAGCGGGCGCAACGTCAACATCGTCGTCTTCGCCGTGGCCGCCGTCCGGCTGTCGCTGGGCGGCGGGCTGCTCTGATGGCGACCTGGGTCGTGAAGTCGGAGCCCGACGCCTATTCCTACGCCGATCTGGTGGCGGAGGGCACGGGCACCTGGGACGGGGTGCGCAGCCACCAGGCGGCGGCGAACCTGCGCGCCATGGCGGTGGGCGACGCGCTGTTCTTCTACCATTCCGTGCGACAAAAGGCGATCGTGGGGACGGCGACGGTGACGCGCGCCGCCTTTCCCGACCCGACCGACGACAGCGGCAAGTGGGTCGCCGTGTCGCTGGTGGCCGATCGGGCGTGGGACCGGCCGGTGACGCTGGCGGAGATCAAGGCCGAACCCCGCCTGGCCGAACTGGCCCTGGTGCGCCAATCGCGCCTTTCGGTGGTGCCGGTGAACGACGCCCAGGCGACCGTGCTGCGCGAGCTGGCGGGGCGACCGGGCTAGAAGCGCACGCCCACAAAGGCCAGCGCCGTGGCGTCGGCCCCGGCCGGTTCGGCCAGGCGCGGGCGCACGTCGGTGTCGACATAGCGCGCGCCGATCACGAACGGCCCGGCGACGGCCTCCGCCCCCACCGACCAGTCCCAATAGTCGCCACCGACGCCCGCCACCCGGCCGATGCCGCCGTTCGCCCGTCCCAGATGGGCGGTCAGCGTGACCGGCGTGGTCGGCACGCCCGCCGTCAGGTCGCCCGCCAGATACAGGTTGTCGCGGTCGCCCAGCGCCGCCTGGCCCGACGGCGCATAGGCCGCCAAGGCCCGCGCGCGCAGCGGCCCCAGGTCGTAGGAGAGCGCGGCATAGGGCTCCACGAAGTCGGTCGCCCGCCCACGCCGGTTGCCCGGATAAAGATAATAGGTGGCCCCCGCCTCCGCCGTCAGGCCGCTCGCCACCCGCCGGGCATAGGCCGCGCCCAGCTGCAGCTCGACATCGCGCGCGCCCGCGACCGACCCGCCCCCGTCCGATCCCGCCAGGGTGGAGGCGAACAGGCTGGCCGACAGACCGCTTTCGTGGCGCACCGCGACGCGGCCCTGGACCGCGGGGTCCTCGCCCGACCGGCTGAGCCCGCGGAACCGATAGTCGGTGACAGCGGTGGCGGACGCCGACACCTCCACCGCCGACGGCACGCCGGTGTCGTAGTCCTGCGCGGCGGCCGGAGCGGTGGCGAAGAGAAGGGCGAGGGCGAGGGCGAGCGCCGGGCGGAGGGTTCGGATCACGCGGGGTCCTGGGGCAAGCGGGGGGGCCAGTGCTTCACGTTCAGGTCGCGCTGCGGGAACGGGATCTGCACGCCAGCCTCCTGGAACAGCCACCACAGCCGGTTCAGCACGTCGGAGCGCACATTGCCCACCCCACTCTCCGGATCGCTGATCCACACGAGCACCTCGAAATTGACCGAGCTGTCGCCATACTCCGTCATCCACACATTGGGCTTGGGTTCGTCCAGCACGCGGGGGCTTTCCTTCGCCGCCTGCAGCATCAGGTCCTGCACCTGCACCATGTCGCTGTCGTAGGACACGCCGACCGGGATGCGGACCCGCACGTTCTTGTCGGAAAAGGACCAGTTCTCCACCTCCTGCGTCATCAGGTTCTCGTTGGGGATCAGATGCTCCTTGCCGTCGCGCGTCACCACGCTGACGGCGCGGATGCCGATCTTCTCCACCCAGCCGAAGCTCTCCCCCACCACGATCACGTCGCCGGGCTTGATCGACCGGTCCATCAACAGGATGATGCCGGAGATCAGGTTGCCGAAGGTCTTCTGGAAGCCAAAGCCGATCGCCAGCCCGAACGCGCCGGAGAAGAAGGCGAGCGCGGTCAGGTCGATGCCCAAAACGTCGATGCCGATCAGGACGGCGGCCACGATCACCGCCATGCCGGCCACCTTCTGCGCCAGCACCTGTTGGGTCGCGTCCAGCGACTTCGAGCTTTGGATCGAGTGGTCCAGCAGGCGGTTGGCCAGCCGCACGCCCACGAACAACAGGACGAAGGTCACGCCCCAGATCAGCAGGGTCAGCAGCGAATAGCGCCGTTCGCCCATGGCGAAGCCGATCCCGTCCAGCTGTCCGGTCAGCACGCTGACCCCGCCCATCGCGTTGGCGAGCAGCGCCAGGAAGACGACGGCGGCGGTCGCGTTGGTGACGAAGCGGTTGATCGTCAGCCCGCGCATCAGCTGCAGCAGGAACATCGCCGCCGCCGCCGCCAGCGCGAAGCCGACGGTGAAGCGCGCCAGCGGCTGCCAGTCATAGGCGATCAGGATCAGCAGGATCATCAGCGCCGCCGACCCGTGCCGGACCAGCGCGCCCATGCGCGGGGCCAGGCCGCCGATATGGCCCACGCGCGATCGCCAGATCGCGGTCGCGCGCTCCCCCACCCGGCGCGACAGGAACACCGCGAGCGCGAGCGCCAGCAGCACCAGCCCGCCGCCGATCGCGACCTGTTCCAGATGCGGCGCGGAGGGCACGGAGATGCCGATCGTCCGCAACGCGTCGGCCGCGCGCGCGCTCATCGCGACGGCTCCGCGGCCGCCAGCGCCTGGGTCAGGTCGGCGATCAGGTCCTCCGGTGCCTCCAACCCGATGGACAGCCGCACCAGCCGTCCGGGCGCGGGCCAGGGGGTGACCGTGCGCTCCGGATCGGCCGGGACCGCCAGGCTCTCGAACCCGCCCCAGCTATAGCCGATGCCGAACAGCCGCAGCCCGTCGATCAGGGCCGCGCGGTCGGCGGCGGTCCAGCCGTCCGCGAGCACGAAGGAGAAGAGGCCGCACGACCCCGCGAAGTCGCGCGCGAAATGGGCGTGGCCGGGGCACGATGGCAGGGCGGGATGGCGGACGGCGGCGACCGCCGGATGCTCCGCCAGCCAGCGCGCGACCGCCAGCCCGCTGTCCCCCTGGCGCGCCAGCCGCACGTCGAGCGTCCTCAGGCCACGCAGCGCCAGCACCGCGTCGTCCGCCGACACGCACTGGCCCAGCGCCTGCGCGGTCCGGCGCAGCGCCGGCCAGCGCCGCCCGGTCGCGGTCACGGCACCCATCATCAGGTCGGAATGGCCACCCACATGCTTGGTCACCGACACGACCGACAGGTCGACGCCCAGCGGCAGGGCGGCCATCAGGTGGCCCGACGCCCAGGTGTTGTCCAGGATCGTGACCGCGCCGTGCGCCCGCGCGGCGGCGGCGAGCGCGGGCAGGTCGCACACCTCCATCGTCAGCGATCCCGGCGTCTCCAGCAGCACGGCGCGGGTCCGCTCGCCCAGCGCGCCGTCCAAAGGGCGCATCGGATCGACGAAGCGGGTGGCGATCCCCCAGTCCGCCAGCAGCCCGTCGGCGAGCGCCCGGCTGGGTCCGTAGGCGTTGTCCGTCATCAACAGCTCGTCGCCCGGCCGCAGGACGGACAGCAGCGCGCCGGCGATCGCCGCCACCCCGGAGGGATAGAGCATCGTGCCGGCCGCCCCCGGCTCCAGCGCGCTCAGCGCCTCGGCCAGGGCCCAATGCGACGGCGTGCCGCGCCGGCCATAGAACCACTCACCGTCCCGGTTCGTCCGCTGCCCGGCCTCAAGCGCGGCGACGTCGGGATAGAGCACGGTGGACGCGCGCCAGACCGGCGGATTGACGGCCGCGCCCGTCCACTCCGCCCGCCGGCCCGCCGCGACCAGGCGGGTGGCCGGCGACAGGTCCCTGTCGGCGGTGTCGCTCAAAGGGTCGTGGCTCACTCGGTCCCGGTCGCCACCGGCAGGTCGGCGTCCGCGCCCCATTCGGCCCAGCTGCCGTCGTAGAGGCGCGTATCGGTCTTGCCCATCAGGCGCGCGCCGAACAGCAGCACGGCCGCCGTGGTGCCGCCGCCGCAGGTGGTGATCATCGGCTTGTCCAGGTCCACGCCCGCGCTCTCATAGGCGGCGCGCAGATCGCCATCGCGCTTCCAGGTGCCATCGGCGGCGAACAGCCCTTCATAGGGAAGCGACAGGCTGCCGGGGATGTGCCCGCCGGCCAGACCCTCCCGCGCCTCCGGCTCCGTGCCGGCGAAGCGCCCGGCGGATCGCGCGTCCACCACCTCGGCCGCGTGGCCGTGCAGGTTGGCCAGCACGTCGGCCTTGGTGGCGAGCGCCGCGTCGTCGCGGAACGGGGTGAAATGGCGATGGCGCACCGTCTCCGCGCCCGAGGCGAGCGGCCGGCCCTCGCGCTTCCACTTGGCCAGGCCGCCGTCCAGCACGGCGACCGCGTGGGCGCCGAACATCTCGAGCAGCCACCAGGCGCGGCACGCCGAATGGAGCGGGCTGTCGTCGTAGAGCACGATGCGGCTGCCGTCGCCCAGGCCCAGCGACTGCATCCGGCTGGCGAACTTCTCCGCCGTGGGCAGGCCGTCCTTGGTCAGTTCGGCCAGGTCCAGGAAGACCGCGCCCGGAATGTGGCCGGCGGCATGCTCGCCCTTCGCGTCGCGGCCGGCGGCCGGCAGGTTGGCGCTCGCGTCCACCACCCGCAGGTCGTCCGCGCCCAGCGCGTCCGCCAGCCATTCGGTGCTCACCAACTGATCCATCGCGCCTGTCCTCTCGTTGCCGGTCCGGGCTTAGCCAGCGCCGTCGAGGCTGTCGAGAAACGCCGCCGCCCCGCCCCGGATCGCCGCCTTGCGATTGTCGCCCATCCGATCCCAGGTGGAATAGGGGTTCCTCAGGCGATGATTGCCGCGCAGCTTCGCTTCGTTGCGCGCCAGGAAGTCCCAATAGAGCGCGTTGAAGGGGCAGGCGTCCGGCTCCCCCATCTTCTTCGTCACGTCGTAACGGCAGCCGCCGCAATAGTCGCTCATCCGGTCGATGTAGTTGCCGCTCGCCGCATAGGGCTTGGACCCCAGCATCCCGCCGTCGCCATAGAGGATCATGCCCAGCGTGTTGGGGCACTCGACCCACTCATAGGCGTCGGCATAGACCTCCAGATACCACGCCTGCACCGCCACCGGGTCCAGCCCGGCGATCAGCGCGAAATTGCCGGTGATCATCAGCCGCTGGATGTGGTGGGCGTAGGCGTGGGCGAGCGTGTTGCCGATCGCGTCCGCCAGGCAGGCCATGTCAGTGTCGCCGGTGTAGTAGAAGCCGGGCAGCGGCCGGGTCGCGCCCAGATGGTTGCGCCGGGAATAGTCGGGGCCGGCGAACCAATAGATGCCGCGCATATATTCGCGCCAGCCGATCACCTGGCGGACGAACCCCTCCGCCGCGTTCAGCGGGCAGCGGCCGTCGCGCCAGCGCGCCTCCACCTCGCGGCAGAGCGCGATCGGGTCGAGCAGGCCGGCGTTGATGTAAAAGGACAGGACGGCGTGATAGAGGAAGGGCTCGCCCGTCACCATCGCGTCCTGCCAGTCGCCGAACCGCGCCAGCCGGTGGTCCAGGAAATGGTCCTGCGCCCTGAGCGCGTCGGCGCGGGTGACCGCGATGCCGAAGTCCTTGAGTGAGCCCGGATGGTCGGCGAAGCGCCGCTCCACCAGCGCCAGCACGTCCCGCGTGATCGCGTCCGGCGCAAAGGCGGGCAGGTCGGGGGCGGTCAGGTCGGCCCGGGGCGGGCGGCGGTTCTGCTTGTCGTAGTTCCACTGGCCGCCCGCCGGCTTGCCGCCGTCCATCAGCAGGCCCGTCCCGCGCCGCATCTCGCGGTAGAAGAACTCCATCACCAGCTCGCGGCGTCCGGTGGCCCACTCCTCGAACCGAGCGTGGGAGCAGAGATAGCGCGTGTCCTCCAGCACGGTGACCGCCGCCTCGAACTTGTCGCCCCACGCGTCGAACTCGGCCTTCAGCCGCCATTCGCCCGGTTCGGTGACGCGGATGGCCGTCGCCCCGTGCCGCTCGGCCGCGCGCGCGACCTCGCCGGTGAAGCTGCCGGAATTGTCCGCGTCCTCCAGCTGGATGTAGTCGACCGTCCAGCCGTCCGCGCGCAGCGCGTCGGCGAAATGGCGCATGGCGGAGAACAGGAACGCGATCTTGCGCTTGTGGTGGCGCACATAGGTCGCCTCCTCCTCCACCTCCGCCATCAGGACGACGGCGTTCGCCCGGTCGACCCCGGCCAGCGACGGCAGGGTGAGCGACAGCTGGTCGCCCAGGATCGGGATCAGCACCGTCACCGCCGGGCGCTCAGCCGGCGAGCGCGTGGGGCCGCTGGCCGAGCTCGCGATAGTGGCGCGGGCCCTGGTCGACGCGGAACGGACCCATGCGCGTGCCCTCCCTGGGCGTTCGGCCCACGATGTGCGCCGCGGTGGCGCGCACCGGCTCGCCCGCGATCCTGCCGGTCAGGTCCAGGCCGACCAGCGGCACGAAGATCGCGCGGTCCGCCAGCTGGATCGGGCGGAAATCGCGCGCGCCGACTCGCAGCGACCGGTCGACCGTGTGGCTTTCGCCGGGCGGGAGGTCGGGGAGCGCCAGCGGCGGCTGGCCCGATCCGTCGGCCGCGAAGCGCGCCAGCCGCGCGTCGCCCTCCGGCCCCGCCCCGGCCATCGTCAGGTCCAGGGTCAGGCCGGTCGCCGTTGCGTCGCCCACGTTGGTGACCGTCAGGCGGCATTTCAGGCTGCTGCCCAGCGCGGTCGCGCGCGCCTCCAGCGGCTCGAAGGTCAGGACGAGCGGCTCGGCCGGCGGCGCGGGGGTGGGCATGGCGGTGAGTGTGGGCGCGGGCATGGGCTGGGGTCGCGCGGGTGGCACCGCCGGTTCGGCCCGGG
The DNA here is from genome assembly GCA_965261015.1 of Sphingomonadaceae bacterium. Classification (GTDB taxonomy): domain Bacteria; phylum Pseudomonadota; class Alphaproteobacteria; order Sphingomonadales; family Sphingomonadaceae; genus CBDHCC01. The sequence continues at coordinate 408,273 of CBDHCC010000001.1, read as the reverse complement.
GTTCGCGGGTCTTCCGGCGCTCCGGCGTCCCCCGGCGGCGGCGCGTCACCGCGAGCGCCACCGCGCCCGCCACCATCAGGCCGGCCAGCGCGAACAGCACGAGTGGCCAGCGCGATCCCTCCTCCGCCAACGGAGCGGCCGGGCGAGCCCGCGGGCTGGCGGTGGCCGGCGCGGGCACGGCGTCGACCGGCGGCGCGACGGCGGCCGGGGGAGCCTGGACGACGGCGGACCCGTCGGGCGCGGTGTCGACGGTCGGCGGAACGGCGCGGGCGCGCGGGGTCGGCGCGGCCACGGTCGCCGGCGGAGTGGCGCGCGGGGTCGGGCGAGCGGCCGGTGCCGGGGACGGACGCGGCGTGGGCGCCGCGCCAGCGGTCGGGCGCGCGGCCGGGGCGGGCGGCGGCGCCGGAGTCGGTGCCGGCGTGGCGGCGGGTGGCGGGCCGGCGGTCGGCGCGCTCGGCCGACGGGTGGGCAGCGGCGCGGGCGCGGGGGTCAGTCCCGGCCCCTGCAGGCGCGGGTCGACGGTGGGCTTTGGCGGCGGCTCCAGCCGGAAGTCCTGCACCGACGGCGGCGCGTCCTGCGCGATCGCCGGCGCGGCCGACAGGGCGAACAGCAGGACCGACAGGACTCGCGGATGTGTCATCGCCATCGCCTTAGCCCCTTCGCCGCCCCGCGTGAACGGTCGCTGACAAGCGCGGCGGGCATCCCTAAATGGCGGGGATGACACCCACCCAGCTCGGCCGCCCTGTGCCACTGCCCGCCTCGCCCGACGACGCGGTGCTCGACTATCCGCCCAATCCGCGCCCCGGCACGCGCTATCTGGTGCGCTTCACCGCGCCGGAATTCACGTCCCTGTGCCCGGTCACGGCCCAGCCCGACTTCGCGCATCTGGTGATCGACTATTGCCCGGACGCCACCATCGTCGAGTCGAAATCGCTGAAGCTGTTCCTGGGCTCGTTCCGCAACCACCAGGCTTTCCACGAGGACTGCACGGTCGGCATCGGCCAGCGGCTGATGACCGAGATGGCACCCCACTGGCTCAGGATCGGCGGCTATTGGTATCCGCGCGGCGGCATTCCGATCGACGTGTTCTGGCAGTCGGGCGAACCGCCGGCCGGGCTGTGGCTGCCGGGCCAGGACGTGCCGGGCTATCGCGGGCGCGGCTGAGCCCGACCGGTTCACCCTATCGCAAGGGCCAGGCTGACACTATTGTCAGCACCATGAACCGCAGCCACTCCCACGCCGTCGCCATCGACGCCGACGACATTGACTTCATGGGGCACGTCAACAACGCCAATTACCTGCACTGGGTCCAGGCCGCCGTCGTGGCGCATTGGGAACGCGTGGCCCCGCCCGACGCCGTGGCGCGCCACCTGTGGGTCGCGCTGAAGCACGAGATCACCTATCGCAAGCCCGCCTTCCTGAACGACGAGGTCATCGCGACCAGCCTCTTGGAAACGGTCCACGGCGCGCGCGCGACCTTCGCCACCCTGATCCGCCGGGGCGAGGAGGTGCTGGCCGAGGTGCGCTCCACCTGGTGCTCGCTCAACGCCGACACGCTGCGTCCCGCGCGGCTGACCGAAGAGGTCAAGGCCCTGTTCCTGGGCGAGCGCTGACCGACCCGCCCCGCGCCCTCCCGCGTCCAGACCAACCCCGGTCGGTCTAAGTAGGTCGGAGGCGATTAGGCGATTTGCAAAGCCATTGCCCACTCGGTCCGATCTTTTTCCGGAGAGCCGAACCCCCGCCCTCTCATCCGCTCGTCCTGAGCCTGTCGAAGGGCGTTGGGCAAGGCACTGCCGCTAGTTGCCGCTCCTGCCATTGGTACGTCCTTCGACAGGCTCAGGACGAGCGGGGAGTGGTGGAGAGAGCGCATCGATCTTGGAGACCGGGTTTCCGCCAGCCGACGTTGGCCTGCCCGGTTTGCAAAGGACACAATCGCCTTCGACAGGCTAAGGTTGGGCGGAGAGGGAGGGCGGGCCGCCGTACCGGGCGTGCCCTCCGCCCCACCCCGATCACCCGCCGAAGGGCACGCTGACATAGCGGGCGGGGCCGCGGCCGCGTTGGATCAGCAGGGCGACGGACGAGCGATCCGCCGCCTGCGCCTCGCGCACCACCGCCTCGATCTCGTCGGCGGAGGTCACGGGACGGCGGTTCGCGGACAGCACGATGTCGCCGCGCTGCAACCCGATCTGGGCGGCGCCGCTCGACGGATCGACGCCCGCGATCACCAGCCCGCGCGTGCCCGGGTCGACGCCCAGCCGGCGCGCGATCGCCGGCGTCAGCGGCTGGAGCGCCAGGCCCAGCGACGCGCCCGCCTGGCCCTGCGTCGGCGGCCGGTCGGGCGACCCGATGCCGTCCTGGTCGTTGGTGCCCAGCGTGTCCGCCAGTTCCTCGTCGCTCGGCCGTTGTTCCAGCTGCGCCGTCACGGTCTGGCGGCGGCCGTCGCGCAGCAGCTCGATCGGCACGCGGGTGCCCGGCCGCAGGTTGGCGACCAGATAGGACAGCGTGTCGTCCGGAGTCACCGGCCGGCCGTTCACCGTCACCACCACGTCGCCTTGGCGAATGCCGGCCTTGGCCGCGGCCCCGCCGGGCTGGACCGACGCGATCAGTTCGCCCCGGTTCTTGTCCAGCCCCAGGCTCTCGGCCAGGTCGCCGTCGATCTCCTGGATGCCCACGCCCAGATAGCCGCGCTGGATCGACGCGCCGCGCATCAGCGTGTCGATGATCGGCCGCGCCTCGGTGGACGGGATCGCGAAGCCGATGCCGACCGACCCGCCGGTGGGCGAGAAGATGGACGAGTTGATGCCCACCACGTTGCCGTTGAGGTCGAACATCGGTCCGCCGGAATTGCCCCGATTGATCGACGCGTCGGTCTGGATGTAGCGGTCATAGGCCCCGCCCTGGCCGGTCACCCGGTGCAGCGCGGACACGATGCCCGCCGTCACCGTGCCGCCCAGGCCGAACGGATTGCCGATCGCGACCACCCAGTCGCCGACCCGGATCGACCCGGAATCGCCGAACTTCACGAACGGCAGCGGCTCGCGCGCGCTGATCTTCAGGACGGCGAGGTCGGACGACGCGTCGCGCCCGACCAGCTTGGCCTCGTACTCCTTGCGGTCGGGCAGGATCACGGTGATCGAATCGACCACCGCGCCCTCCGCGCCCGGAGTCACGACGTGGTTGTTGGTCACGACATAGCCGTCGGCCGAGATGATGAAGCCCGACCCCAGCGACTGGCCCTTTTGCGTGCGCGGGCGGGTGCCGGGCTGCACGCCCTGGAACAGGTCCATCAGCGGATTGGACTGGACCTCGACCGTCTGCTGGGTCGAGATGTTGACGACGGCGGGCTGCAACTGCTCGACCAGGCTGGCGAAGGACTGGGGCGCGCCGCCGCGGGGCGACGCGGTCATCATCTGCCGTTCGTCATTCTGCGCGACCTGCGCGCCGGCCGGCTGGGTCACCAGCGTGATGGCGCTCCCGCCCAGCAGGATGGCGGCGGTGGTGGCGTAAGCGTAGCGCATTGGCCCTCTCGTCATTGGGTCGTCAGTTCCTTGTCGCGGGCGAAGGGCCGGATGGTCCGTTCCACCGCCGCTGGTGTGGTGTCGGCCGTGAACGGCCATTGAACGCCGCGGTCACCGCGAAGTGCCCCGAAATTGCTGAAGATATTCGTTGTCCGGGGACAGGAGCACGCTGGCGGTGCCCGACTCCTCGTCCGGGGACAGGAAGGTCTGGCGATAGGACTGCATCGCGCGGTAGAAATCGTAGAATTGCGGGTCCTTGCCGAACGCCTGGGCGTAGGTGTTGGCCGCCTGGGCGTCCGCCGTGGCGCGGGTGATCTGCGCCACCTTGCGCCCCTGCGCCTCGATCGTGCGCGCGCGTTCGTTGCGGGCCGAGCGCATCCGCTCGAACGCCGAATCGAGCGGCGTGCCGTCGGGCAGGTCGGCGCGGTTGATCCGCACGTCCACGATCTCCGCCCCATATTGCCGCGCCACGCCGTTCAGCCGGCTTTGGATGTCGTTCATCACCACGCCGCGTTCGGGCGACAGCAGGGCCACGAACTCGCGCTTGCCCAGCTCGTTGCGGAGCGCGGAGCCCAGGATGGGGCGCAACGCGTCCTTCACCCGGTCGATCGGCTGGGCCTGGCCCACCGATTCGATCATCTGTCGCGGGTCGACGATGCGGAACAGCGCGAAGGCGTCGACCTGCAGGCGCAGCTGGTCGGTGGACAGCACCTGCTGCTGCTCCATCTCGACCGCCTGCACGCGCTTGTCGACCATCACGACCTGCTCGAACAGCGGGACGCGGGCGCGCAGGCCCGTGTTGGTGGCCCCGAAGGGCCGGCCGGGTTCGAACCGGTTGTAGGTGCGCTTCACCTTGCCGAAGTTCAGCACCACCGCCTGCTTGGATTCGGGCACGGTGAACAGCGTCATGGACGCCAGGATCAGGATGCCGATCGCGATGGCGGCCCAGCGGACCAGCGGGCTGGCGAAGGTCATTGGCCGGCCCCCTGCGGCGTCACCACCTGCGGCGGGGGCGCGGGCGCGCGACCGGGCTGCGCCTGGAGGTAGGGGACCACGCCCGGCACCTCCACGATCGTCTTGTCCACCTTTTGCAGCACCTGTTCCATCGTCTCGTAATACATCCGGCGCTTCGTCACCTCCGGGGCCTGGCGATATTGTTCGTACACCTTGTCGAACGACTCCGCCTCGCCCTGGGCCAGGGCGGTCACCTGCTGGGCGTAGGCGCGCGCCTGGTTCAGGTCGCGGGTCGCGTTCTGCTGCGCCTCCGTCACCGCCTTGAAGGCGTCGTTGACGGCGGCCGGCGGATCGGCCTGGTTGATCTCGACACCCTCGATCCGGATGCCGGCGTTGTAGCTGTTCAGGATCTCCTGCACGCGCGCGGCCACCTCCGTCTCGATGTCCGTGCGGCCGGGGCCGATCGACTGATCCAGCGTGAAGTTCGCCACGACCGCGCGCATCGCGCTCTCGGCCGTTTCCTGAACCGCCTGTTCCGGGTTCTCGAACTGGAACTTGAACGCTTCGGGCGAGGAAATCGCCCAGCGCACGGTGTAGGCCAGGTCGATGATGTTCTGGTCGCTGGTCAGCACCAGCTTCTGGCTGTCCTCCGCCGTCGACCCGATCGTGACCCGCCGGATCTCGTCCACATTGACGGTGTCGACCGTCTGGAACGGCGCGGGCAGCGTCAGGCTGACGCCCGGCCCCAGGGTGGAGGAATAGGAGCCGAAGGTCTGCACCACCCCGCGCTCGCCCGGGCCGATGCGGTGGAAACTCGTGAAGATCAGCCACAACAGCGCCACGCCGATGGCGCCCCACAGCCAGATCGACCGGTCGAAGGGGCGCGGCAGGCCGCCGCCCGGCCCGCGCGACGATCCGCCGCCGCCCGTGCCGGCCGCGACCCCGAACATCTCGCGCAGCTTTTCCGAGGCGTTGTCGACCGAAGAGCGCGGGCCGGCGGGGCGGCCGGTCGGCGCGGCCCAGGGGTTGCGCGGCCGGGGCGGACGATCCCCGCCCCCACTGCCGTCGCCGTCGCCGCCCCACGGCCCGGCCATGGCCAGACCGCCCGGCCGCAGCCATCCGACGATCCGTGCCGCCCACCCGTCCGACCCGGCGGGCCGCGCTCGCTTTTCATCCATGCCACTCTCTATAGGAACGGCGCGCGGCGATTCACAGACCACGCCCGCGCCAAATCCGCAATCGAGAGGCCGCCCATCCCCGACACCCTCAGCCAGGCCGTCGCCCGCGTCGCCGCCGCCCGCCTGCGCGCGGCGCGCCGCGACGGGGCCACCGCCAGCCTGGTGCTGGACGCCACCGGCCTGTCGCGCGGCGACGGCCAGGCGCTCGAAGCCCGCGCGCGCGCCGCCGCCCTGGCGGTGGACGGCGTGACCGAGGTCCGCGTGGCGCTGACCACGGAGCGCGCCGACCGGCCCCTGATCGCGGTGGCGTCGGGCAAGGGCGGGGTCGGCAAGTCGACACTGACCGCGAACCTGGCCGTGGCGCTCCAGCGCGCAGGCCGATCCGTGGGGCTGATCGACGCCGACATTCACGGCCCGTCCCAGCCCACGCTCTTCGGCACGGCGGGCGTGAAGGCGGAGGCGGTGGAGGACCGGCTGGTCCCGATCGCGACCGACCACGGGGTCCGGGTGCTGTCGATCGGCCATCTGGTCGACCCCGGCAAGGCGCTCGCCTGGCGCGGCCCGATGGCGACGGGCGCGCTCACGCAACTGGTCGAGGCGCGGTGGGAGGGCACGGACCTGCTGCTGGCCGACCTGCCGCCGGGCACGGGCGACATTCAGCTCAGCCTCGCGCAAAAGGCGCGGCCGGCAGGCGCGGTGATCGTCTCCACGCCCCAGGACCTGGCGCTCATCGACGCGACCCGCGCGGTCCGCCTGTTCGAGCAATTGGGAGTGCCCGTGATCGGCGTGGTCGAGAATATGAGCGGCTATCTCTGCCCTCATTGCGGCGAGGAGTCGGCCCCGTTCGGCCAGGGCGGCGCGCGGGCGGAGGCGGAGCGGCTGGGCGTGCCCTTCCTTGGGTCCGTGCCGCTGTCGCTCGCCATCCGCCGGCAGTCCGACGCCGGCACGCCGCCGGCGGCCGGGAACGGCCCGGAGGGGGCGGCGTTCGCTCCGATAGCCGCCTCGATCCTGACCTGGCTGGAGACCCACCGTGCCGCTGACCGCTGACGCCGACATCCGCGCCCTGTTGCAGGCCACCCGCACCGTGGCGCTCGTCGGCGCGTCCGACCGCCCCGACCGGCCCTCCTACGGGGTCATGAAGTCGTGGCAGGACGCCGGCCGCCGCGTGCTGCCGGTCAACCCGCAGATCACCGGCCAGCACGTGCATGGGGAGTATGTCTGGGACCGGCTGGATCAGTTGGGCATGGCGATCGACATGGTCGACATCTTCCGCCGATCGGCGGTGGCGGGCGAGGCGGTGGACGATGCGATCCGCGCGGGTGCCAAGTCCGTGTGGCTGCAGATCGGCGTGATCGACGAAGCCGCCGCCGCGCGGGCGGAGGCCGCCGGGCTGCAGGTGGTGATGGACCGCTGCCCCAAGATCGAGATCGCCCGGCTGGGCGTGGAGAGGGTGGAAGGGTGAGCGGCGCGAAGACCGAGCGTTCTGGACGTGTCACAACCGTTCGGTTTTGACACCGGCAGCGACGTGCCAGCTTTCGCCGCCAAAGCAGACATGCAAGTGCCACTCACGTCGAGTGCTTTTACGAGCGGTCTTCTAGGCCAGCTTAAAAAATTTCGATAAAGGATTTATTTATCAGTTGGGCGTAGCCTTAATGGTGAACATTTGAGGCGCTAATGGACAAGCCAAAATTAGAGCCTTGGCAGGTGCTGCTCGGGGGGGGTATCGCCGGTTTCGCTATGCTTCGCAAACTGAAGCAGCATCCAGACGTGCTCGCGGGCGACATGGCAAAAATGACGGAGATCGTCCGCGACATGCCGCAAACATTTGCGCGATCCATCATTAAAGGTATTGGCGACCTTTCTGAAGACTACGAAGAGCGCAAGAAAACTATCGGCGAAGGTGCGCACGATCTCGGAGCAAGCATCTTCTTTCCCGAGCCGAATAAGGACATAGTCGTCAAGGAACACAGCCCCGGCATCGCTACAGACGTTGCCCAACAGCAGCATCTCTCGGGCGGGCGTTGGACGGGATCCTATGAGCACAGCAATCACGACTGGACGCTTTACGAAAGTCGCGAGAACTACCCGATAATTGCTCATTTTCACGGTATCTGGTCGCCCGGCTGGCGTCCCGACTGTTTCGAAGCAAAGGCGATCACCATCACACATGCGCATCCAGACGGCTATTTTCCGAACCGTGACGCATTGTACGCCGACACCTTACCGCTCGACCGAGTAGCAATGATGCTGCAAGCCGCTCACAAATTTCCCAATGAGAAAAAGAGGGCGCAAGTCGCCTTAGTCGTTATCGACAACCGCGAAGCTCATCGAAGCGAGCAGGCTGCGTTAGGCAAACTTGAAGATGATCACGCCATCCTCGGAAAAAACGGGCTACGAACACCAGCCAACGCTCCGAAGGCCGTCATTTGGCTTGGCGAACCTGACGCCAATATCCTCTATAATGAGGAGGGCAAAGCTAGCTTCGATCCTAGGAGTGGACTGCGGCTCACAACCCGCGAAGCAGGCGATCGAGACTATAAGTATCGGGTCGGTGTATTAACTCGCGACGGCGAACCCGTCGCAGAGTTCTCTCTGCACACCGACCGTTGTTGGCGTCCAAACTATGGCGAAACAGAGATGATTAATCTCAACCGTGCATGGAGGCCGCGGTCGTCCGAGACGCAGACTGTGCCGCTCGATGAAGGTGATTTGTCAATTAATTTTGTTGCGCCGTTGCTGAACGCATATTTGCCGCTGTTTTGGCAGTCCGAACATCTGGGGAACGCAGTGATTGTTGATACCCGCGCGGAGCCTATCAATTACTATTACGGGTAACCAACCGCCCTAGTTTCAGCTCTCCACCAGATTGAGCTATTTGACTGGCGTCACAACCGGTCGGTTGTGACGCCACCACCTCACCCACGTTTTCCCGCGCCTGGCCGAGTCTCACAACGGCGCATCAAATCGGATGCAAGGCGCTATCCCCAGCGTCGGCCTTCGAGGTGCGGACCGGGGGGCGCGGACGCCGGTGACACGCAACGGCGGGACCTGTGCTCTATTGCCAAATAGGTTTGTTTCTGTCAATCCCCCCTTATGAAATATCTTGCACCTTGGTCGCTCTTCGATCGTGTCTCGACGGACGCCGAGATCTGGTCAGCGGCCGGTCGAGCTGGGCGCGGCGATGGCGGACCGCGTGCGACCGGTTGGCGCTCCGCCCGCGCAGGGCTGAGCAGGGACTTGAGAACGGATTTTGGAAGAGAACCTTGGGCACCGTTGCGAAGGAGTGATATGCTGGAACGAGACGTCGACGTTCGGGGGAGGTCCGGGGGGCTGGCGAAGCGCGATCCCCGCCGATGGAAAACCCTCCCCTTACGCGGGCGCGCGCTCGCATGCGCGGGCAGACGCGCGCGCAGTGGAGGGACTCTGGAGGGACCTTTGGCGGTTTTGCGTGGGTTCGCCAGCCGCCGGACTCAGGCCGCGACCCGCTCTCTCGCGACCGCATGCAGGCCGGGTCCGGCCGCGATCAGGCCCCAGGCGCGGGGTCGGGGCTGGTTGAACCGCATGGGTTCGCCGTGGGCGTCCGTCACCACCCCGCCCGCCTCCGTCACCAGCAGGGCGGCGGCCGCCACGTCCCACTCGTGCCCCCAGCGCCGGGTCACCAGCAGGTCGGCCTCGCCCGCCGCCACCAGGCCCAGGCGCAGCGCGATGGAGTTGGCCTTGGGCACCCGGGCCAGCTCCGACCCCTTGGGCAGCGCGTCGACGGGCGTGCGCGCGCCGGCCCATTCGACCCGGTCGGAACAACGCAGGGCCTGCCCGTTGCGCCACGCCCCCCCGCCCGCCTGCGCCGTCCACAGCTCGCCGCGCGCGGGGGCCGCCAGCACGGCGAGCACCGGTCGGCCGGCCTCCACCAGCGCCACGGACACGCACCAGCCGGGCCGGCCGCGCAGATAGTCGCGGGTGCCGTCGATCGGGTCGACGATCCACGCCCGGTCGCATGCCAGCCGGGCGGGATCGTCGGCCGTCTCCTCCGACAGCCAGCCCGCCGCCGGGTCCAGCGCGCGCAAGCGCTCCGCCAGCAGACGGTCGGCCAGCAGGTCGATCTCGCTCACCGGGTCGCCCGGCGCCTTTTCCCACCGGCGAAAGCCCGTCGTCTGCCGCGCCAGCACCGCGCCCGCGACGGTCGCCGTCACTTCCGCGACCTCCGCCAGCGCGACCTCAGCCACCGGCCACCGTGCAGCCGTCGATCCGCACGGTGGGGGCGTCGAAGCCGGTGCGGCGCTCCAGGTCGCTGGCGGGCGTCAGGCCGGCGAACATCCGCGTCAGGTTGCCCGCGACCGTCAGGCCCGACACCGGCTCCGCCAGCCGGCCGTCGCGGATGGCAAAGCCGCTGGCCCCGCGCGAATAGTCGCCGGTCACCAGGTCGGCGCCCTGGCCGATCAGCTCGGTGACGTAGAAGCCGAGCGGAATGTCGGCCATCAGCTCCTCCGGGCTGGCCTCGCCCGGCAACAGCGCCAGGTTGGACACGCCGGCACCCGGCGCGCCGCCCACGCCGCGGGTCGCGTGGCCGGTCGGCTCCAGCCCCAGCTGGCGCGCGGCGGCCGACGCCAGGATCCATCCGGTCAGCCGCCCATCCTCGACCAGCAGCGAGCGCGCGGTCGGCAGCCCTTCGGCGTCGTGCGGGCGCGACCGGGATCCGCGCGGCCGGTGGGGATCGTCCTCCACCGCCACGCCGGGCGCGAACACCCGCTCGCCCAGCCGGTCCTTTAGGAAGCTGGTGCCGCGCGCGATCGCCGCGCCGTTGATGGCGCCGGTCAGATGGCCCAACAGGCCGCTCGCCACCCGGGGATCGTAGAGGACGGGCATCGCCGCGCTGGCGAGCGCGCCCGGGTGCAGGCGCGCCACCGCCCGCTCGCCCGCCCGGCGACCCACGGCGGCGGCGCTCTCCACGTCCGCCAGGTGGCGGGCGGAGTGGCCGGCATAGTCGCGCTCCATCCCGGCGCCGGTGCCCGCCAGCACGGTGACGGAATGACCGTGGCGGCTGCCCTCATAACCCCGCGCCCAGCCGGCGGAGGTCGCCAGCGCGGTGACATTGCGCGCGTGATAGGCGCTGCCGCCCGAGGAGTTTGTGACGCCCGCCACCCCCCGCGCCGCGTCCTCCACCGCCAGCGCGCGCGCTTTCAGGGCGGCGGAGTCGACGTCCGCGGGGTCGAGCAGGTCCAGCGCCGGCGCGGGCTCGCGCATCAGCCGCTCGTCGGGGGCCAGCCCGGCCCAGGGATCGTCCGGGGCCTCGCGCGCCATGGCGACGGCGCGGGCCGCCAGCGTGTCCAGGTCCGACGGATCCAGGCTGTCGGTGGTGACCGAGGCGTGCCGGCGACCGACGAAGACGCGAAGGCCGATCGCCTGGCCCTGGCTGCCGTCCACGTCCTCCAGCTCGCCCAGCCGCACGGTGACCGACCGGGACTCGCCGCCCGAAAAGGTCCCGTCGGCGACGTCCGCGCCCGCCGCCAGGGCGCGGGAGACGAGGTCGGCGGCGCGGTCGGTGGCTTGGGCGGGCGTCAGCATGGGCCGCTAGTGGGGATGGGGCCCGGCGATGTCGAGGGTGGGCGCCGGGTCACCGGGTCCAGCCGACCACCAGGCAGGCCAGGAACACCAGCAGCCCGGCCGTGCGGTTGGAGCGGAACTTCGCCAGCGGGTCGATCGCGTCGTCCACCCGCAAGGTCGCGACCTGCCAGGCCAGGTGGGCGGCGGCCGGGGCCAGGCCGACCAGCGCCAGCCCCTGCCCGCGCACCTGCCACAAAGCGGCCGCCCACAAGGCCAGCGCCACCGCGTAGAACGCCGCCACCCCCGGTCGCACCGCCCCGCCCAGACGCAGCGCGGAGGACCGTATCCCGATCAGCGCGTCGTCGGCGCGGTCGGACAGGGCGTAGATCGTGTCGTACCCCACGACCCAGGCGACCGCGCCGGCATAGAGCGTCATCGCCGCGCCGCTGGGCCAGCCGGTCACGATCGCGCCGCCGACCAGCGCGGCCCAGGCGAACACCAGCCCCAGCCACGCCTGCGGCCACCAGGTGATCCGCTTCATCCAGGGGTAGGCGGCGACGAGCGCCAGGCTGGCCAGCGCCACCACGGCGGCGCGCCAGGGCAGCTGGACCAGGACGGCCAGCCCCACCACGCACAGCGCGCCCAGCCACGCCCACGCGGCGCGCACGCTCACCGCCCCGCTCGCCAGCGGCCGCGCGGCGGTGCGCGCGACCCGCCGGTCCAGGTCGCGGTCCACGATGTCGTTGTAGACGCAGCCCGCGCCGCGCATCGCGATCGCTCCCACCAGCATCAGGGCGTAGGGCCGCCAGTCGCGCGCGCCCTCCAGCGCCAGCGCCCACGCGCCGGGCCAGAACAGCAGCCACCAGCCGATCGGCCGGTCCAGCCGGGCCATGCCCACGAAGGGCCGCGCGGCCGCCGGCAGCCGCCCCATCAGCCCGGGATGCTGTGAGTCGGGGGTCTGGTCAGGCGGGGCGGTCGGGGCCATGCACGCTCCTATGCCCGCCACCCCCGCCTGGCCACCGTCGAGCGCGCCGCGCCTGTTCGTCGACCAGCCGCTGTCCGATGGCGCGGTGGTCCCGGCCAGCCCGGAGGCGCTCCATTACCTCACCCGCGTCCTCCGGCTGGTCGAGGGCGACGCGGTCCGGCTGTTCGACGATCGGACGGGCGAATGGGGGGCGGAACTGGGCGTGCCCACGAAACGCGCTCTGCCGCTCCATGTCCGGCACCGCGTCGGCCCGCGCGAGCGGGTGCCGGACCTGTGGCTGTGCGCGGCGCCGGTGCGCCGCCAGCGCTGGGAGTGGGTGGTGGAAAAGGCGACGGAGCTGGGGGTCGCGCGCATCGTGCCCGTGCTCACCCGGCGCGCGGTGGTGGACAAGGTGAAGCCCGATCGGATGCGCGCGATCGCGATCGAGGCGGCGGAACAGTGCGGCCGCACCGCGCTGCCCGAGCTGGCGGACGCCACCCCGCTCCCCCTCCTCTTGGCCGGCTGGGACCCCGCCCGGCAGCTGTTGCACGCGGACGAGGCGGGCGGGCGGGCGGTGGCGGCGGCGGCCCGGCCCGGCCCGGCGGCGATCCTGATCGGACCGGAAGGGGGTTGGGCGGACGAGGAGCGCGTCGCGATCGGGAGCCTGCGCTCCGCCGTGGCCGTCACGCTGGGCCCGCGCGTGCTTAGGGCGGAGACGGCCGCGCTGGCCGCCGTCACCGCCTGGATGGCGGCGGCCGGCGACTGGGTCAGTTCACCCGGACCCGAAAGCGGATGACGGCGGTGGAATAGGGGGCGAGCTGGCCCTGGGGCTGGTATCGCACCGCGCTCACCGCCGGGTCGTAGCCCGCGGCCGCCGTGTAGCCATAGCTGGTGCCCCCGTTGTTCGATGTCGCCACATTGGCCTGGCTGAGCGTCAGGCCGCTGGTGCCCGGCGTGAAGACGAAGCTCTGCGTGCCCGCCGTCGCGGCATCGATGTCGCCGTTGTAATAGGTGACGTTGGCCGGAAGCACGTCGGCGATCAGCGTGGAGTTCACGTCCACCGGACTGCCGCCCGTGTTGGTGAGCGTCAGCGTGTAGTCGACATCCGCCCCGGGAATGGCGAACCGTTCCGGCCCGGTGGTCGCCACCGTCGCGGAGGTCTTGGCCAGATCGACGACCGGCATGGTGCAGAACAACAGGTCGTGGATGCCGATCGCCTGCTGCCCCGCCGTGCCGGTGTTGAACGAGGCCGGTCCGTTGCCATAGCGGATGTCCACCCGCACGACCGGTTCCGCGAAGCTGGCGGTGACGTTGCCGAACGCTTCGGTGGTGCCGGCCGCGCCGTTGCCCACGACCTCGGCATTGGAAAAGTTCGGCGTGACGGCCGTGATCGGACCGATCGCGGCGGAGGACGGCGCGGTCTGGCCGGGGTTGTTCTGGTTGTTGTTGCCATAGGGATTGGCGATGCGTGGCACGATCGTGTCTCCGGCCGCCGTCTGACCCGTGATCTTGATCCAGTCGCGGAATTGACCCGCATTGTAGTCGATGTCGAGCAGGGTGAAGCTGATCTCGCGCAGCGGTTTGGACGCCACGAAGCGCACGCCGACCACGTTCGTGCCGCTGTCGATGTTGGTGGAGTAGCCGTTGAAGATCACCCCGAGCGTCAGCGTCGCCTCGGTCGCGGCCAGGCCGCCGGTGTTCACCACGCCGATATAGGGCGTGGTGACGGTTCCGATCGTGCCGCCAAAGGCGATCGGCTTGAAGGCGCCCGTGGCACCGTTGTAGCTGACCGTGATCGTCTCTGTGTGGTTCAGCCCGTCGGCGGCGGTGTAGCTCTTCGCGGCCGTGCCCTGGGACCCGGACGGCTGAGCGTTCCAGTCGAGGCGGAATTGCTGGGCCGCCGAACACGTCGTCTGGGCCGCGGCGCCGGCAGGCACGGCGAGCAGCAGGACGAGCGGCGGGGCCAGGCGACGGATCACGCGCAGTCCCCTAGGCCATAGCGGTTAACGGCCGGTTAGAGGCCGGCGCGGAGCACGGGCCCGGATGCCGCTTGGCAAGCACCGGCTTTGCCGCCAAGGCGCGGACGATGAGCACGCGCGGGACCTCCTCCTCCGACGATCCCGTCATCGAGCGGCTGGACGATCTGGTCCGACCCATGATCGAGGGCGAGAAACCGGCGGAGCGCTGGCGGATCGGGACGGAACACGAAAAGTTCGTCTATCGCACCGCCGACCACCGCGCGCCGTCCTACGCGGAACCGGGCGGGATCCGCGACCTGCTGCTCGGTTTGAGCGAGTTCGGGTGGGAGCCCGTCGTCGAAGGCGGGCAGGTGATCGCCATGTCGGGGCCGGACGGCACCGTCAGCCTCGAGCCGGCCGGCCAGCTCGAACTCTCCGGCGCGCCCCTCTCCACCCTGCACGAGACCTGCGCGGAGACGGGGCGGCACCTGGAGCAGGTGAAGGCGGTCGGCCAGACGCTGGGGCTGGGCTATCTCGGCCTGGGCATGTGGCCGGACAAGCGGCGCGACGAGCTGCCCTTCATGCCCAAGGCGCGCTACGACATCATGGCGCGGCACATGCCGCGCGTGGGCACGCTCGGCCTCGACATGATGCTTCGGACCTGCACCATCCAGGTCAATCTGGACTATGCGAGCGAGGCGGACATGGCCGCCAAGTTCCGCGTCGGCCTGGCGCTCCAGCCACTCGCCACCGCGCTGTTCGCGAACTCGCCATTCACGGAGGGGCGGCCGAACGGGTTCCTGTCCTACCGGTCGCACATCTGGTCCGACACCGACCCGCAACGCACGGGAATGCTGCCCTTCGTGTTCGAGGCGGGCTTCGGATACGAACGGTATGTCGAATACATGCTGGACGTGCCGATGTACTTCGTGTGGCGCGACGGGGCCTATCTGGACGCGAGCGGCCTGTCCTTCCGAGACTTTCTGGACGGGCGGCTGTCGATCCTGCCGGGGGAGCGGCCGCGGGAAAGCGACTGGATCGACCACCTGTCCACGGCCTTTCCCGAAGTGCGCCTGAAAAGCTTTCTGGAAATGCGCGGGGCGGACGGCGGTCCATGGAACCGGATCTGCGCTCTCCCGGCCTTTTGGGTGGGCCTGCTCTACGATGCCACGGCGCTCGCCGCCGCGTGGGACGTGGTGAAGGGGTGGTCCATGGAGGCGCGCCAGGCGCTGCGCGACGCCGTTCCGGCACTCGGGCTGGACGCTCCGATCCCGGGCGGTCGGCTGCGCGACATCGCGGGCGAGATCGTCGAGATCGCGACCAGCGGCCTGTCGGCCCGCAAGCGCCTGAACGCCGCCGGCGACGACGAGAGCGGCTTCCTCGACCCGCTGCGCGAGATCGCGCGATCCGGCAAGGTGCCCGCCCGCCGCCTGCTCGACCTGTATGACGGCGCCTGGGGCGGGACGGTCGAGCCGGTGTACGATCTGGAAAGCTTCTAGGGCGACCACGCGAGGGCGCGCCCGATCGGCCCCGATATCATGCAACCCCTTCGCGCCGCTCACGTTCTTCCCGCAAAAGGAGAACCCGATGAGCACCGAACCAGGCTCCAGCACGAGTGGCGGTCGCCTGCCCGACCCCGAAGAGGTCGTCGCCAAGGAGCAGGCGAAGCACGAAACCCCGACGCAACGCGCGCTCAGCGATGCCAAGACATCACTGTCGCGCAACAAGGACATGGCGATTTCTGCCGGCGCGCTCGGCTTGGGTGCCCTGGCCGTGGCGGCGGCCACCTTCGGTGCCGTGCAGGCGCGCCGGGACGATCGGGGCGGCAAGTCGCGGCGACCGGCGAACCGGGATCGGGGCGACGACGCCCCGCGCCGCGCGGCCCGCTCAACCGACGGCGAATACGAGATCGCCGGCCGGTCCGTGCTCATCAACCGTCCGCGCGACGAACTCTACGCCTATTGGCGCGATTTCCAGAACCTGCCGACCTTCATGGAGAACCTGAAGGCGGTCCGGGCGGAAGGCGGCAAGGTGTCCACCTGGGTCGTCAAGGCCCCCGCCGGTCGAACGGTGGAGGTCGAGACCGAGGTCGTGGCGGACCGCAGGGGCGAGGTGATCGCCTGGGCCTCCACGCCGGACTCCACGATCGAAACGCGGGGCCGCGTGACGTTCAAGGACGCGCCGGGCGGACGGGGAACCTATGTGACGCTCGTCGTCGCCTATGACCCACCCGGTGGCGTGCTGGGCAAATGGGCCGCCAAGCTCACTCGCCGCGAGCCCGAGGTGCAGGCCCGGGTCGAACTGAAGCGCTTCAAGATGCTGATGGAGACGGGCGAGATCGCCACGTCCGACAATCAGCGCACCACAGACTGAAAGGAGCCCGCACTCATGCGCGCACTCACCTGGCACGGCACTCACGACGTTCGCGTCGAAACGATGCCGGACCCCGAACTGGTCAACCCCCGCGACGCGATCATAAAGGTCACGTCGACCGCCATCTGCGGATCCGACCTTCACCTCTATGACGGGGTCATTCCCGGCGTGCTCTCCGGCGACATCCTGGGCCACGAATTCATGGGCGAGGTCGTCGATGTCGGCACGGAGTCGACCCTGCGAAAGGGCCAGCGGGTCGTGGTGCCCTTCACCATCGCGTGCGGCCAATGCTTCTTCTGCGAACAGACGCAGTTCTCCTGCTGCGACAACTCCAATCCCGCCGACAAGCAGGACATGTCGGAGACGCTCTACGGGCACGCGATGAGCGGGCTGTTCGGCTATTCCCACCTGACCGGCGGCTATCCGGGCGGGCAGGCGGAGTATGTGCGCGTGCCGTTCTCCGACATCGGGCCGATCGTGGTTCCCAAAGGCGTGGACGACGAGCAGGTGCTGTTCCTGTCCGACATCCTGCCCACCGGCTGGATGGCGGCGGAGAATGCGGAGATCCAGGACGGGGACACCGTCGCGGTCTGGGGCTGCGGCCCGGTCGGCCTGTTCGCCATACAATCCGCGCTGATCATGGGGGCGGCGAAGGTGATCGCCATCGATCACTATCCCAACCGCCTCCAGCTGGCGAAGTCTCTCGGGGCGACCACTCTCAACTTCCGGGAGAGCGACGTGCGTGAAGCCCTGATGGAGATGACCGGGGGGATCGGGCCCGACGCGGTGATCGACGCCGTCGGCATGGAGGCGCACGGCTTTGCCATCGACAACATGGCGGACGTGGTGAAGCAGAAGGTCGGCGTCGGAGCCGACCGCGCTTCCGCGCTGAAGCAGGCCATTCTGGCCTGCCGCAAGGGCGGGCGGGTGTCCGTTCCCGGTGTCTATGGCGGAATGACGGACAAGTTTCCGCTCGGCGCGCTGATGGAGAAGGGTCTGCAGGTCCGCACCGGCCAGACACACGTCCAACGCTATCTGAAGCCCCTGATGGAGCGGATCGTCGCGGGAGAGATCGACACGACCTTCCTCATTTCGCATCGCCTCCCCCTGGAGGACGCGGCGCGCGGCTATAAGAACTTCAAGGAAAAGCAGAACGATTGGACGAAGGTTGTCCTGACCCCTTGACGCCCGTGATCGCCGGACCTCGCACCCTTTTCAGAAAGATTTTCCCATGACCACCCGCCCCTTCGCCGTCGTCACCGGAGCCTCGACCGGCATCGGTCTGGAACTCGCCCGCCTCGCTCTACAAGATGGTCACGACGTGCTGATCGTGGCGCAGGAGGCGGAGATCGAGTCCGCCGCCAACGACCTGCGGTCAGACAATCGCGGTGCCGTGGAGACGCTGAAGGCGGACCTCGCCACGAAGCATGGGGTCGACGATCTGGTCGCCGCGATCGGCGACCGCCCGGTCGACGCATTGCTGGCCAATGCAGGCCGGGGCCTCGGCCACGCGTTCCTCAGCCAGGATTGGGACGAGATCAAGCAGGTCATGGACCTGAATGTCGTGGGGACGGTGTCGCTGATCCATCAGGTCGCGCAGCGGATGGTGGATCGCAACGCGGGCCGCATCCTGATCACCGGCTCCATCGCCGGCTTCATGCCCGGCAGTTTCCAAGCGGTGTACAACGGCACCAAGGCGTTCCTGGACAGCTTCTCCTACGCGTTGCGCAACGAGTTGAAGGAGACCGCGGTGACGGTGACCTGCCTGATGCCGGGGGTGACCGATACGGAGTTCTTCGACCGGGCGCACATGCTGGACACGGAAGCCGGCGAACAGGCGGAATCGGGCAAGGCGGCCGATCCCGCAGACGTCGCCAAGGCCGGCTATCAGGCCATGGTGAAGGGCGAGGCGGGGGTCGTTCCCGGCTTCATGAACAAGGTGCAGGCGTTCTTCGCCGACATCATTCCCGACACCGTCATGGCGCAGATGCACCGCAAGCTGGCGCAGCCCAAGAGCCAGGCGGACGCCTGACGCTTACCGATCCGGCGCGGCGGCATCCGCGCCGGTGCCCGGCCGTCGCTCCTTCACCCGCCTGCGGGCGGCGTGGAGCAGCGGTTCGGTGTAGCCCGATGGCTGGTCCATGCCTTGAAAGATCAGCGCTCTGGCAGCCACGAGAGCGGGATGATCGGGGTCGGCAGTCATCGGCCGATAATCGGGGTCGCCGGCGTTCTGCCGATCCACGACGGCGGCTTGGCGCATCAGGGCGCCCTCCACATCGTCGCGCGTGACCACGCCATGCAGCAGCCAATTGGCGAGGGCCTGGCTACTGATCCGCAGGGTCGCCCGGTCCTCCATCAGTCCCACATCGTGGATGTCGGGCACCTTGGAACAGCCGACGCCCGCATCGACCCAGCGCACGACGTAGCCCAGAATGCCCTGGGCGTTGTTGTCGACCTCGGCCCGCACATCCTCGTCGTTCCAATTGCGCCCATCCGCGACGGGAAGCGTGAGCAGCCGGTCGAGCGACGGCACCGTCGCGCCCGACAGGCGATCCCGCACATCCGCCACGTCCACTTCGTGATAATGCAGCGCGTGCAGGGTGGCAGCGGTGGGCGACGGCACCCAGGCCGTGTTGGCCCCGGACCGGGGATGCGCGCCCTTGACGGCCAGCATCTCGGCCATGCGGTCGGGCATGGCCCACATGCCCTTCCCGATCTGCGCGCGCCCGCCCAGGCCGCAGGCCAGGCCGATCGCGACGTTGCGCGCCTCGTAGGCGGTCAGCCAGTCGGACGTCTTCATCTCCCCCTTCGGGATCATCGGGCCGGCGCGCATCGCCGTGTGGATCTCGTCGCCCGTGCGGTCGAGGAAGCCCGTGTTGATGAACGCAATGCGGTGCCGCACCGCGTGGATCGTGGCGGCGAGGTTCGCCGACGTGCGCCGCTCCTCGTCCATGACACCCACCTTGACGGTGTGGCGGGTCAGGCCATTCAGGTCCTCGACCGCGTCGAACAGGCGATCGGTGAACGCCGCCTCAACTGGCCCGTGCATCTTGGGCTTCACGATGTAGACCGAGCCGGCGCGGCTATTGGTACGCGTGCCCAGCCCCTTCAGGTCGTGGAGCGCGCACAGCACGGTGACGGCGGCGTCCATTATGCCCTCCGGCGCCTCGCTCCCATCGGGCAGGCGCACGGCGGGCGTGGTCATCAGATGGCCGACATTGCGGACGAACAGGAGGGAGCGGCCGGGGAGCGTCGTCCGTTCGCCGTCGGGCGTGGCGACGACCTTGTCCTCGGCCAGCGTGCGGGTGACCGTCTCTCCGCCCTTGGCGAACGTCTCCGTCAACTCGCCGCGCATCAGCCCCAGCCAGTTGCCGTAGCCCAGCACCTTGTCCTCCGCGTCGACGGCGGCGACCGAGTCCTCCAGGTCGACGATGGTGGTGAGCGCGGCTTCCAGCACCATGTCGGCAAGTCCGGCCGGGTCGTCGCGGCCGATCGGGTAGTCGCGGTCGATCACCAGTTCGATGCCCAGACCATTGTGGACCAGAACCGGATTGTCGCCGTGATGGCCGACCAGCTGGGAGGGATCGGCCAGATCGGGCGCGCCACCCGTCCAGTCGGCCCAGCGGCCCGACGCGAGCGGCACGGCGTCATCCAGGAACGCCTTGGCCCGCGCGATCACCTGGCGCCCACGTTCCGCGTCATACCCGCCGGCCCTTGCCTCGCCCGCCAGCGCGTCCGTGCCGTAAAAGGCGTCGTACAGGCTGCCCCAACGCGCGTTCGCCGCATTCAGCACGAAACGCGCGTTGAGCGCCGGCACCACCAGCTGCGGCCCGGCCGCCCGGACCTCCGCATCGACGTTCGCGGTGTCGATGGCGAACGGCGCCGGCTCGTCGACCAGATAGCCGATCTGGCGCAGCATCGCCTGATAGGCGACCTGATCGCGGATCGGGCCGGGATTGGCCGAGTGCCAGTCGTCCAGCTTGGCCTGCAGCGCTTCGCGGGTGGCCAGCAGCTCGCGGTTCTCCGGCGCGAAGCGGGCGAACAGGTCGGCCAGGCCGCGCCACCAGCCGTCGGCGTCCAGCCCGATGCCGGGCAGCGCGCGCTCCTCCACGAACGCCGCCAGCTCCGCCGCCACGTCCAGGCCCGCCCGTGTCACCCGCTCGTTCATCGTGCTCTCTCCCAGTCGTCTCGAGGGCGGCGTAGCGGGCGGGCGGGAGCGTGGCAAAGTGCTGCGAACCGTCCGTTCGCTAGCCGAACGACCGCCACGGCCTTTCGCGACGCGGTTCCGGCAGGCACAAGCGGTGCCATGACCCGCGCTCTCGCTCCTCTGCTCCTCCTGATGCCGCTGGCGGTCGCCGCCTGCTCGCCGCTCAAGGCCTTCGATGCCTTAGTGCCGAAGGATGGCGGGAGCGAGCTGGTCGAGCGCGGCATCGCCTACGGTCCCGAGCCGCGCCAACGACTCGACGTCTACTCGCCCAGGACGCCGGGCGAGGGCCGACCTGTGGTCGTGTTCTTCTATGGCGGATCGTGGAACAGCGGCACACGCGACGGCTATCAGTTCGTCGGCCGCGCCCTGGCCGCGCAGGGCTTCGTCGTCGTCGTGCCAGACTACCGCCTGGTGCCGCAGGTTCGCTTTCCCGCCTTCGTCCAGGACGGTGCGGCGGCCGTTCGCTGGGCCGAGGCGAACGCGACGCGGTTCGGCGGCGACGGGCAGCGCGTCGTGCTGATGGGCCATTCAGCCGGCGCGCACATCGCGGCCCTGCTCGCTCTGGACGAACAATGGCTGGGGCAGGACCGGGTGGCGGTGAAGGGCCTGGTGGGGCTCGCCGGACCGTACGACTTCCTGCCGCTCGATCCCGGCGTGGCGCAGGAGGCGCTGGGCCAATGGCCCCGGCCCCAAGAGACTCAGCCGATCACTTATGCTGGCGCTGGCGATCCGCCGGCGCTGCTGCTGGCGGGTGCGAAGGACGACACGGTGCGGCCCCGCAACTCGACGGCGCTGGCCGAACGACTGTCGGCCGCTGGCGTGAACGCCGAGGCCAGGCTTTATCCCGGCTTAGGCCATGTCGGCATCGTCACCGCGCTGTCCGAACCCTTCCGCGGCAAGGCTCCGGTGCTGAGCGACACGGCGGCGTTCGTCCGGCGGGTGACGGCGCGGTAGGGAATGGTGGACAGGGCTGGATTCGAACCAGCGTACGGGAAACCCGGGCAGATTTACAGTCTGCTGCCTTTAACCACTCGGCCACCTGTCCACTGGGGGCGCCGCATGGCCCAGCGTGCCCTTGCCTGTCAACGCCGCGCCCGCCACGAGCAACCCCATGGCACGAAAACACGCTCCCAAACGACGCGGCGATCGAGGGATCGAGGGTCGGCCCCGCCTCTGGGGTCGACACGCCGCCTTCGCCGCGCTCGACAACCCTGCGCGCACCGTGCGCAAATTGTGGGTGACGAGCGAGCTGCGCCAACAACTCGTGATCGATCCCGAATGGCCGATCGTGGTGGCTGAGGCGGCCGATCTGGGCCGCATGGTGCCGGCCGACGCGCCGCATCAGGGCATCGTGGTCGAGGTCGATCCGCTGGACGATCTGTTCCTGGCCGACGTGCTGGCGGATGACCCGACCGGCCCTATCGTGGTGCTGGATCAGGTGACCGATCCGCACAATGTGGGCGCCATTCTGCGCTCGGCCGCCGCCTTCGACGCGGCGGCCATCGTGACGCAGGACCGTCATAGCCCGCCAGAGGGCGGCACGGTGGCGCGGGCGGCCTCGGGCGCGCTGGAGGCGGTGCCGTGGGTCCGGGTCGTGAACCTGGCCCGCGCGCTCGACGAGCTGGCCGACGCGGGATATTGGCGCATCGGGCTCGACGGCGCGGCGCAATTGACCCTGGCCGAGGCGGTGGGACCGGACAAAGTCGCCCTGGTGCTGGGCGCCGAAGGCGAAGGGATGCGCCAGAACACCGCCGCCCATTGCGACGCCATCGCGCGACTGCCGATCGGCGGGAAGGTGGAGAGCCTGAACGTGTCGAACGCGGCCGCGATCGCCCTCTACGCGGTTACGGGCGGCGTCGCGGCCGACGCCGGCTCATGACTCCTCGGCGATCGTGACCGCCAGCCCGTCCAGGGTCTGGGTGAAGGGGATCTGGCAGGACAGGCGACTGGTCGCGTCCCGCCCCTCCGTCGATTCGAGCAGGTCGTCCTCGTCCTCGCTCATCGGCGGCATGCGGGCGACCCACTCCTCGGCGACGTGGACGTGGCAGGTGGCGCACGACAGGCATCCGCCGCAGAGCGCGAGCAGTTCGTCGAAACCGTTGTCCCGAATGACCTCCATGACCGACAGCCCCTCCTCGCCCTCCACGGAGCGGGTCTGGCCTTCGCGGGTGGTGACGGTCAGCATGGGCATCGTGCGGTCTCCTGGGCGTGTCGTGGCCCTGTGCCGACGCGCGGCGCGGGACGCAACATGGGCTTGAGCGCGACGCACCTGGCGGACGCCCTGAACCGGATCGCCGCGGCCGACCCGGCCGTTCGGGCCGCGCTGGACCAGGTCGGCTTGCCGCCGCCGCGTCAGCGACCGCACGGTCCCGCCACCCTGATCCGCACGATCGTGGGCCAGCAGGTGAGCGTCGCGGCCGCCGGAGCGATCCTGGGCCGGCTCGAAGCGCTGGTCGGCGCGGGCCTGCCTCTGGCCGGCGTGTTCGCGGCAAGCGACGAGGCGCTGCGGGAGGCAGGCCTGTCGCGGCAGAAGATCGGCTACCTTCGATCGCTCGCGGACGCGGTCGGTCGTGGCTTGCTGGCGCTGGACGCGCTGCCTTCGCAGGACGACTTGGCGATCGAAGCCCTGGTCCAGGTCCGCGGCATCGGCCGGTGGTCGGCCGAAGTGTACCTTCTGTTCGCGGAAGGGCGGCCCGACATCTGGCCCGCCGGCGATCTGGCGGTGCAGGCGGCCCTCGCCGCCATGCTCCGCCTCCCCGCGCGGCCAGGCGAAGCCGAGACCCGTCGCCTGGGCGAGCGCTGGCGGCCCCATCGTGGTGCCATGGCCCTTTTCGCCTGGCATCTTTACAACACGGTTCCCGCGTGACGCGATTGGTCCGCCAGCGCGCCGACACCACTTCGGTTCAGAGCTTATAAGAAGGTTCATCATCGCGATTTAAGAGCACGGCATGGACACGATCCGCCTTCCTCGTCTCGGCATCCTGGCCGCACCGAGTGCAGTGGCGGCGGGATATGGTGTGCTCGCGCTGGCGTCCCTCTATCTGACCCAGGGCGCGAACGGCATCGCGACGATCTGGCCGGCAAGCGGATGGTTGGTCGCCTGCCTGTTGCTGACGCCGAAACGCCACCGGCTCGCCTGCCTTGCCGCGGCCGCTCTGGCCAGCTTGGCCGCGAACCTGGCGGTCGGCACCCCGACCTCGCTCGCCGCCGCCTTCACGCTGGCCAACATCGTTGAAGCGTGCGTCGCGGTGGCGGTGCTGGAGGCTCGACGCAGTCGCAACACGTCGTTCCTGCGCCTCTCGGACCTGGGGCTGTTCTGCTTGGGCGCGATCGTCGCGGGTGGAACGTCAACCGTGATCGCCACGGCGCTTTCGGGCGGGGACATCTATTTCCTGACGTCGTGGTTCACGACGGTCGTCATGGGCATCCTGATCATCACGCCGACGGTCATCATGGCGCACGCCCTGATCTTCGCCGTGCGGGTGGATTGGATGGTGGAGCGACCCCGTCAGGAAATCGTCGCGCTGCTGCTGATGGTCGGCGTCGTCGCGGCGGGAGTGTTCGGACAGACCCGCTACCCACTGCTGTTCCTGCCCGTGATCGCGGTGCTGGTGGCGACCTACAGGCTGGGCGTGGCCGGAGCGGCGGCGAGCGTCCTGATCACGGCGACAATCGGATCGGTGCTGACCGCGCGGGGCACCGGGCCCGTGCAGTTCGTGAATGGCGGACCGGGCGCGGTGGTCCTGTTCCTTCAATTCTACCTGCTGATCCTGATGGCCTCGGCCCTGCCCGCTGCCGCCCTCCTGACGGGTCAGCGCACCCTGGCGGGGCGGTTGCGGAGCAGCAATCGGCTGCTGCGTCAGGCCGAAGCGGCGGCACAGCTGGGGCACTGGTCCGCCGACCTGATCGAGGGGACCCTGTTCTGGTCGGAGGAGGTCTACCGCATCCACGGGCTGCCGAACGACGCGGCGCCGGATCTGGAGCAGGCGGTGACCGTCTATCACCCCGAAGACCAGAGGCGGGTCCGACGGGCGCTGGGACGCGCGATGGTGGATGGGGCCGCGTTCGGGTTCGACGCCCGGGTGGTCCGACCGAACGGCGAGGTGTGCCATGTCCAGGCGCGGGGTCAAAGCGTGCTGAACGACGATGGCGACGCCGTGGCCCTGTTCGGTGTCATCCAGGATGTGACGCAGCATGTCCGCCTGGCGCAGGAGCTTGAAGAGGCTCGGCAGATGGCGGTGGCGTCCGCGCAACGGGAGCGCGAACTCGCCAACACCGACGAGCTGACCGGCCTTCCCAACCGGCGGCGAACGCTGGAAGTGCTGGAGACTGCGATCGCGCACGCCAAATCGGCCGGCACGCCGCTGTCGGTGGCGATCCTCGACGTCGATCACTTCAAGGCGGTCAACGACCGATGCGGTCACGCCGTGGGTGACGAGGTCCTGCGTTGCGTCGCGGTGACGGCGCGAAGGGCCCTGCGTGGCGGCGACTTCGTCGGTCGCTATGGTGGGGAGGAGTTCGTGGTCATCCTACCGGACGCGGCGTCCGGAACCGCGATGCGGGTGGCGGAGCGCGTTCGGGCACTGATCGAGCGGGAGAGCTGCCTGGGCGACCGCTCACGCGCCGTGACGGTGAGCCTGGGGATCGCGGCGCTGCGCGACGACCTCGGCGGCGAGGCGCTGCTACAACTGGCCGACAAAGCCCTCTACCGGGCCAAGGCGGCAGGGCGGAACAGCCTCTTCCTCGCCGCCTAGCGGTCGGCACGTTTCGCGGAGTGATGCCGGAGGAGGCGGGCCGGACGCCTCAAGGAGTCGCCCGGCCCGTCCTCGCTGCTCGGATTACTGACCGGATTCGAGATTTACCGCGGCCTGCTTGCCGCGATTGTCGACTTCGCACTCGAACTTCACGCGGTCGCCCTCGTTCAGGCTGACCATTCCGGCCCGCTCAACGGCGGAAATATGGACGAAGATATCCGGCTGCCCGTCGTCGCGCTGAATAAAGCCGAAGCCCTTCATCGGGTTGAAGAACTTGACCGTGCCGGACCCGTTCTCGCCCGTCAGCTCCCGGCGCGGGCCTCCGGCCCCACCACGCGGTGCGCCGCCACCGAAACCGCCACTGTCCCCTTCGCGAGGCGGAGGGCCGCGATCGGCCTGGACCGGAACGACTTCGCCATCGAGCTGAAGATCCGACGCCGACACCCGGCCACCCCGGTCCACCAGGGAGAACTTGACCTTCTGCCCTTCGCCGAGGCCCTCCAGACCCGCAGCCTGCACGGCGGAGATGTGGACGAACACGTCCTCCCCACCGTCATCGCGAACGATGAAGCCGAAGCCTTTTTGGCTGTTGAAAAACTTAACGGTGCCGGAGCCTTCGCCCACAACCTGCGCCGGCATGCCGCCGCGCGCACCACCGCCGCCGCCGCCGCCGCCGCCGCCGCCACGGTAACCACCGCCGCCGCCGCCTCCGCCATAGCCGCCACCACCGCCGAAGCGGTCACCACCGCCGCCGCCGCCATAGCCGCCACCGCCGAATCGGTCACCGCCACCACCGCCGCCGAAGCGATCGCCGCCGCCGCCGAAGCCGCCGCCACCGCCGAACGAATCATATCCGCCGTCCGAACCCTTGTCGCGCCCCCGTCCGCCACGATTCCCGCGACGATCCCGATCAAAACCCATCTTCGTGCTTCACTTTCAAGTCGTCCCAGCAAATCAAACGCTGGCAAACCAACCCGGGACGACGGGTAGGAACCGCGGGAGGCGCCAACAAAAAATAGCTACCCACCGGTACGCTATAGCGCACAAGCGACATCAGAGTAAGTCTAAAAACGAGCGGCGTCTGCCTGCGCCTGCCCGGAAGGCCCGCTTGCACGCGCCAGCCGGCACAGGCAAGGCGGGCGACGTGGTCAAAGCCCCTACGAAAATCCGCTTCGCCCCCGTCTCGTGCCGGCCGAACGGTTTCGCGCGATGAGCGTGCGCCTGCACGAGGAGGACCTGCCCGGCGACGTGGCGTTCGCGGGCGATATCGCCGTGGACACGGAGACGATGGGCCTGGATCCCAACCGCGACCGGCTGTGTCTGGTGCAACTGTCCGACGGAGGGGGAGACGAGCACCTTGTCCGCTTCGCACCGGGTTCCGATTACGCCGCGCCCAGGCTGCGCGCGCTCCTGGCGGATCCGGCGCGCGTGAAGCTGTTCCATTTCGCCCGCTTCGACCTGGCGGTCCTGCAGCGCTACCTCCGGGTGCGAGCGGCTCCGGTCTACTGCACGAAAATCGCGTCCAAGCTGGTGCGGACCTACACCGACCGGCACGGTCTGAAGGAGCTGGTTCGCGAACTAGTCGGGCAGGAGGTGTCGAAACAGCAGCAGTCGTCCGACTGGGGCGCGGACGTGCTGTCGGCCGCCCAGCAGGACTACGCCGCGTCCGACGTGCGTTTCCTCCACCGGATGCGCGACGTATTGGACACGCGGTTGGCGCGCGAGGGGCGGACCGCCCTGGCGCAGTCCTGTTTCGAGTTCCTGCCGACCCGCGCAGCGCTCGACCTTGCCGGCTGGGCCGAGCAGGACATCTTCGCCCATGCCTAGTGCGCCCGCTCCGGAAGCGACCGCCTCCCGTCGTGCGCGCTGGGCCCGTCCCGGCGGGGCGCACGACCGGCTGATCCGCCTCCTGGCCTGGGGCCTGCCGTCCCTCGTGGGCGTGCTGGCGGCGTTCCTGATCATGGCGCCCCTCACGATGAAGCGGGAACTCGGCTTCACCCTGCAACGCGGCGAGATCGAGCGGGTGCCCGAGCGCCTGCGCGCGACCGACGCCACCTATCGCGGTCTGGACGACGAAGGTCAGCCCTTCACCGTCGCCGGCGACTCGGCCGTGCAAGCGGCGGCCGGCGCGCAGTGGGTGCGACTGCGCGGCCTGGTGGCGCAGATGACGACGGCCGATGGCCCGGCGCGCCTGTCGGCACCCGACGCCGTGTTCCGCCCGGACGCCCGCACCGTCGCGGTTGACGGCCCATTGGGGATCGCGATCGGCGACGGCTACCGGCTCGACACGTCCAACGTCGATGTCGACCTGGCGTCCCGCACTGCGGCGAGTCGGGGCCGGGTCACCGGACGCATGCCGCTCGGCACGTTCGAGGCGGACCGGATGCGCGCCGACCTCGACAACCGACACGTCGTGCTGGAGGGCCGTGCCCGCCTGCATGTGCGCCAGGGTGCGCTGCGGCGATGACCCGGCGCGCGCTCGTGGGCCTCGCCCTGATGATCGCCGGGACGACCGCGGCCGGCGCCCAGGCGTTTCGCGGCCATGACAGCTCCGCTCCCGTCGATTTCGAGGCGGATCGCATGGAGGTGCTGGACCGATCCGATCGGGCCATCCTGTCGGGCGCGGTCGTCGCGCGCCAGGCGGACCTGACGCTGACCGCCAGCCGGGTAACCGTCGCCTACAGCAACACCGGCGGCATCGACGTCCAGCGCCTGGACGCGACCGGCGGCGTGACGGTGCGGCGTCAGGGAGAGCGCGCCAGCGGTCAGACGGCGATCTACGATCTGGACCGTCGCATCATCACTCTGGTGGGCGGCGTTCAATTGACGCGCGGCACCGATATTCTGCGTGGTGGCCGGCTGACCATCGACCTGGCGTCCGGACGCTCCGTGCTCGAAGGGTCGGCGACCCGGCAGACGGCCGACGACGGTGCCGCCATCGGATCGACGGGCGGGCGGGTGAGCGGTCGCTTCACGGTCCCGGCGCGCTCCGGCGACTGATCGGGGACGCGTGGTGCTCCGCGCGCCCTTGCGCTAACGCTCCCGGACATGGCCGACATGGAGCCCCCCGGCGACGCGCTCGCGCCCCCTACTCCGGCGGAGGTGCGCGACGCTGGCGAAGACGGGCTGGCGGTCGTTTCGATCGCCAAGAGCTACGACAAGCGGGTCGTGCTGTCCGACGTATCGCTGGACGTGCGGCGCGGTGAGGTCGTCGGGCTGCTGGGGCCGAACGGCGCCGGGAAGACCACCTGCTTCTATTCCGTCATGGGGCTGGTGAAGCCGGATCGGGGCCGCATCGTGCTCGACGGGGCCGACATCACCCAGCTGCCCATGTATCGCCGGGCCGTCCTGGGCCTGGGCTACCTGCCGCAGGAGAGCTCGATCTTTCGCGGCATGACAGTCGAACAGAACATCCTGACGGTGCTGCAGCTGAAAATCCCGGACCGCGACGAACGGCACGCAAGGCTGGATCAGCTGCTCGAGGAATTCGGCATCGCTCGCCTGCGCTCCGCGCGGGCCACCGCGCTGTCGGGCGGAGAGCGGCGGCGGTGCGAGATCGCGCGCGCGCTGGCCGCCGACCCGTCCATCATGCTGCTGGACGAACCCTTCGCGGGAATCGATCCCATTTCGATCAACGACATCCGCGAACTGGTCGGGGACCTGAAAAAGCGTGGCATCGGGGTGCTGATCACGGACCACAATGTCCGCGAGACGCTGGAAATCGTGGACCGCGGCTGCATCATCTATGGCGGGCAGGTGCTGTTCGCCGGCGGCCCGGCCGAGCTGGTGGCCGACGCGAATGTCCGCCGGCTGTATCTGGGCGAAGGCTTCGCCTTGTAGCCTTGATGAGCCTGTCCCCCACCCTGCAGCTGAAGACCGGCCAGTCGCTGGTCCTGACCCCCCAACTGCAGCAGGCCATCCACTTGCTGACCCTGTCCAATCTGGAGCTGGACGTGGTGGTGGCCGAAGCGGTCGCCGCGAATCCGCTGCTGGCCGACCCACGCGGCGACGACGGTGCCGAAGCACCGGCCACCCCCACGGAGCCCGATCCACCTCTCGACCTCGAAGCCGCGCAGGAAATGCGGGTCGGTGAAGACGGCGAACGCCCGGCCGGCCCGAGGCTGGACGACGCCGGGCCCCACGCATCGGGTGAAGCGTTCGACTTCGATCGGCTGGCCCACGACGGACCCACCCTGGCCGAGCATCTGTTGGTGCAGGCAGGGCTGGCGCTGTCCGGCCCGTCCCTCGCCATCGCCGCCGACCTGATCGGCCAAATCGATCCTGCGGGATACCTGCTCACGGACGTGGCGGAGGTGGCGTTTCGGCTGGGCGTATCGGAGAGGGAGGTCGAGCGGGTGCTGGCCGTCGTCCAGGGCTTCGATCCGACAGGGGTGGGCGCGCGCGACCTGGCCGAGTGCCTGGCGCTCCAGGCGCGCGACGCGGACCGTTACGACCCCTGCATGGCCCGGCTGATCGCCAACCTGCCGCTCGTCGCGCGCGGCGCGTTGCCCCAACTGCGGCGGCTGTGCGACGTGGACGACGAAGACCTGGGCGACATGATCGTCGAGCTGCGGGGGTATGATCCCAAGCCCGGCCTGCGCTTCGGCGGCGAACCGGCGACCGCGATCGAGCCGGACCTGTTCGTCACCCCGACACGCGCCGGCTGGGCGGTCGAACTGAACGCCGCGACCCTGCCCCGCGCGGTCGTGAACCGCGCCTATTATGTCGAGGTCTGCGAAGGGGCGGGCCAGTCGGACCGCGCCTGGCTTGACGAGCGGCTGGCGGAGGCGCGCTGGCTTGTCCGCTCGTTGGACCAGCGTCGGCGCACGATCCTGAAGGTCGCGGCCGAACTCGTGGAGCAGCAAGCGGGCTTTTTCCGCGAAGGCGTCTCCGCGCTGCGTCCCCTCACCCTGGCGACGGTCGCGGACAAGATCGGGGTCCACGAGACCACCGTCAGCCGCGTCACCAAGGGCAAGCACCTGTCCTGCCCGCGCGGTACGTTCGAGCTGAAATGGTTCTTCACGAGCGGCGTGGCGGCCGCGGGTGGCGGCGAGGCGTCGGCGGCCACGGTCAAGGCGGAAATCGCCCGGCTGGTCGCCCGGGAAACCGCCGACACCGTGCTGTCCGACGACCAGTTGATGGCCGCGCTAAAGGATCGCGGATTCGATCTCGCGCGGCGCACGGTCGCCAAATACCGGGAGGCGGAGGGAATCGGATCGTCCGTCGCCCGCCGTCGCCGATTCAAGCTGGGAGGCTGACGCCCGCCCGCCGTCTCATCCGGCACCCTCCCGCCGGGCGGGACGCCGGACGCGCCGTTCAGCCGGCCTTTGTACCGGACATCGCCATCTCGCCGAACGCACCGGCCTTGATGGTGCCGGACAGCTGGTCGCCATCGACCGTCGCGCGGCAGTTCAGCGTCATCGGCATCGGGACGACCATATCCATGTCCCAGGTCAGCTCGTTGCCGTCCACGCGGCCGTTCTTGACGTCCAGCGACCCCATCGCGCCGGCGTTGGTGCCGGTCCAGCTATCGCCGTCGCTCTTGACCGTCAGGGTGGATTTCTGGTCGCCCATCGGGGATTTGGTGATGCATTCGTAGCTGCCGTCGACATTCGCCATGGGTCGCGTCTCCTCGTGTGAGCGTCTAGGATTAGCGGGCACGACCGCCCCTGTCACTCTCTCCCGCGCCAGAGGCACGGGAGGGCGCGCGACGGGTCCGGTCCAGACAGTCGAGGCGGAACGATGGACGTGTTCGGGCAATGGACCCGCCGGGGACGCGAACGCTGGCAGCGCCAGC
Source organism: Sphingomonadaceae bacterium (assembly GCA_965261015.1). Lineage (GTDB taxonomy): Bacteria > Pseudomonadota > Alphaproteobacteria > Sphingomonadales > Sphingomonadaceae > CBDHCC01. The sequence goes on along the minus strand of CBDHCC010000001.1, from coordinate 377,029 downwards.
AGCGCGAGGCCCGGCGCCTGCAGATCGAGCATGGCGCGGACAAGGCGCGCGCCCTCCTGCTGCAACGCGCGTCCGATCGGGCGCTGGCCGATCGCGACCGACGGCACTGGCAGCAGGTGCTGAAGGCGCTGGAAGGTCTGTGACCCTTGTGTTGCAAATCGGCAACACCATCTGAGCGCCGCATGAGGAAGGGACCCGCATGAATCTCGATCAGTTCACCGACCGCGCCAAAGGCTTCCTGCAGGCGGCGCAGACCATCGCCATCCGCGAGAATCATCAGCGGATCACCTCGTCACACCTGCTGAAGGCGCTGCTCGACGACGGAGAGGGGATGGCGTCCGGACTGATCGCGCGGGCGGGCGGGTCGGCGGAGCGCGTCCGCACGGCGAACGACGCCGCCCTGTCGCGCCAACCTTCCGTCACCGGGTCGGGCGCGCAGTCGACCCCCGGTCTGGACAACGACACCGTGCGGGTCCTCGACCAGGCGGAGCAGATCGCCAAGAAGGCGGGCGACAGCTTCGTCACGGTGGAGCGCATGCTGCTGGCGCTCGTCCTGGCGACCGGCACCGGTGCGGCGACCGCGCTGGCGGACGGCGGGGTCGCCGCTCCCGCGCTCAACGGCGCGATCAACGACCTGCGTGGCGGGCGCACCGCGGACACGGCGTCGGCGGAGGACCGCTACGACGCGCTCAAGAAGTTCGCGCGCGACCTGACCGCCGCCGCCCGCGACGGCAAGCTGGACCCGGTGATCGGCCGCGACGAGGAGATCCGCCGCACCGTCCAGATCCTGGCACGCCGCACCAAGAACAACCCCGTGCTGATCGGGGAGCCGGGCGTGGGCAAGACCGCCATCGCGGAAGGACTGGCGCTCAGGATCGTCAATGGCGACGTGCCCGACACGCTGAAGGACCGCACGCTGATGGCGCTCGACCTGGGGTCGCTGATCGCGGGCGCGAAATACCGGGGCGAGTTCGAGGAGCGGCTGAAGGGCGTGCTGGACGAGGTCCGCCAGGCCGAGGGCGAAATCGTGCTGTTCATCGACGAGATGCACACGCTGATCGGCGCTGGGAAGAGCGAGGGCGCGATGGACGCGTCCAACCTGCTGAAGCCGGCCCTGGCGCGCGGCGAACTCCACTGCATCGGCGCGACCACGCTCGACGAATATCGCAAGCACGTCGAAAAGGACGCGGCGCTCCAGCGTCGGTTCCAGCCCGTGTTCGTTGGCGAGCCCACGGTGGAAGACACCATCTCCATCCTGCGCGGCCTGAAGGAGAAGTACGAGCTGCACCACGGCGTACGCATCACCGACGGCGCGCTGGTGTCGGCCGCGACGCTTTCCAACCGCTACATCGCCGACCGCTTCCTGCCCGACAAGGCCATCGACCTGATGGACGAGGCGGCGAGCCGCATCCGCATGGAGGTCGAGTCCAAGCCGGAAGAGATCGAGGCGCTCGACCGGCGCATCATCCAGCTGAAGATCGAGCGCGAGGCGCTGGCCAAGGAGACGGATGCGGCCAGCCAGGGGCGGCTAGCCACCCTGGAGGACGAACTGGCCAATCTGGAGGAGGAGTCGAACGCGCTCACCACCCGCTGGCAGGGCGAAAAGGACAAGATCGCCGCCTCGTCCAAGCTGAAGGAGGAACTGGATGCCGCGCGCGGCGAGCTGGACCGCGCCCAGCGCGAGGGCGACCTCGCCCGCGCCGGCGAGCTGTCCTACGGCACCATCCCCGAGCTCACCCGCCGCATGGCCGACGCGGAGGCCGCCACAGAGGGCGCGATGCTGCGCGAGGAGGTGACGGCCGAGGACATCGCCGGCGTGGTCGCACGCTGGACCGGCATTCCGGTCGAGCGGATGCTGGCGGGCGAGCGCGAGAAGCTGCTCGCCATGGAAAGCCGCATCGGCGAGCGAGTGATCGGTCAGGTCGCCGCGGTCGCCGCCGTGTCGCGCGCCATCCGGCGCGCGCGCGCCGGATTGCAGGACCCGAACCGGCCACTAGGCTCCTTCCTGTTCCTGGGCCCGACCGGCGTGGGCAAGACCGAGCTCGCCCGCTCCCTCGCCCAATTCCTGTTCGACGACGACCAGGCGATGGTGCGGATCGACATGAGCGAGTTCATGGAAAAGCACTCGGTCAGCCGCCTGATCGGCGCGCCTCCGGGCTATGTCGGCTATGACGAAGGGGGCGTGCTGACGGAGGCGGTGCGCCGCCGGCCCTATCAGGTGATCCTGTTCGACGAGGTCGAGAAAGCGCATGGCGACGTGTTCAACGTGCTGCTCCAGGTGCTCGACGACGGGCGCCTGACCGACGGTCAAGGCCGCACGGTGGACTTCACCAACACCATCATCATCCTGACCTCCAACCTGGGATCACAGCATCTCGCCGCGCTGGGCGACGACGATCCGGTGGACAAAGCGGAGCCCGCGGTGATGGACGTGGTACGCGCCCATTTCCGGCCGGAGTTCCTGAACCGGCTGGACGAGATCATCCTGTTCCACCGCCTGTCGCAGGCGGACATGGCACCCATCGTGGCGATCCAGGTGGCCCGTGTCGGCGAGCTTCTGGCGGACCGCAAGATCGCGCTGGAGCTGACGGACGCGGCGCGCGACTGGTTGGGCCGGGTCGGCTATGATCCCGTCTATGGCGCGCGACCGCTCAAGCGCGCGGTCCAGCGCCACCTGCAAGACCCCCTGGCCGACCGGCTGCTGGCCGGCGACGTGCCCGACGGGTCCACCGTGCGGGTGGACGAGGGCGAGGGGGAGCTGAGGCTGACGGTCGCTTAGCGCGATTGGGCCTAATCGTTCCGGCCACGACCTCGGTTGGTCTCGCGAGCATCGCCAAAGGCATCGCGCTCATCAGCCTGCACCCGACGCCATTCGGCAGCCGTGCGGCAAACCTTCTGCGCGCGCACATGGGAACCGGTCTCCGCCACTCGGCGGCAAACGAGCGGCGGCTCGGGCGCGGGCGGCGTCGCCTCAGACGTCGTCGTTGCCGACGCTCCGCTGGTCGGGACAGCGGGAGGGACCGGCGACGTTGCGGCCGCCATTGCAATCAAAAGCTCCAACATGGTGGCAATCTCCCTAAAAGGACGGCGGGACCGGCTATGCCGATCCCGCCGCTTGTGTGTGGCTCGCTTAGAAGCGGAGGCGCGCACCCGCATAGAAGCGGCGACCCAGCGGATCGTACGTGCCCGCATTCGTCTCCGTTCCGGTATCGTTGCCCGGCAAGCCCGAGATGATCCGCGGCGGTTCGTTGTCGAGGAGATTGTCGACGCCGACGTAGAACTCGTAATGCTCGCCCGGAGTGAACCGAATTTGGCTCGACAGGTAGAACTCCTCCTTCACACGGCCAGCCGGGTCGTTCTTGGGCAGGTCGAACTGCGCCAGGAACTGATCGTCCAGGAACGACGGCGCGATGTAGTTGCCGCGGAACACGATGCCGATCTGGTCGGTGTTGAACCCCAAGGATGCGAACACCTTGTCGTCGGCCGCCCCGATCTCCTTGTTGAACGAGTTCCGGTCCGCGCCCGGCAGCGGGATGTTGTACGCCTTGAACACGTGGGTGTACGCCACCCGCGCGTTCAGCTGCCCTTCCAATCCGAACGGATTGAAATTCTGTCGGTAGGAGAGGACGGTGTCGAGACCCGTCGTCTTCAGTCCGCCGCTGTTGCTCGCCGCGCTGTCGATGAACTCCAGCGAGCCCGGGCTGTTGGGCCCGTCCGCCATCTGCCGACGGCTGATGAAGTCGCAGAAGGTCTGGTTCGCCTGCCTGAAGCACTGGTCCAGCGCGAACTGACGCGGCGTGCCGACAATCGCGTCCGCAATCTCGATGTTGTAGTAATCGACTGTCAGCGACAGATTGCGAAGGGCATAGATCGAGCGCGGGTTGATCACGACGCCCGCGGTGTAGGTGTCCGCCTTCTCTTCCGAAAGGTTCGGGTTGCCACGGTTAAAGCCCGAGACACCCTGAACGTCCGACTGGTTAAGCGTGAACACACCGTTGTTCTGCGCGATGTTGGCGCGGACGCCCGCATCGGCCAGACACTGCGTGCCCAGCGTCCCACCGGTAGTCGCGGTGACCCCGACGCACGGATCCTGAAGACCAGTGGGGAAGGTCTGCGACGGCGGCGTGAACAATTCTCCGATATTCGGAGCGCGAGTCGCACGCGAGTAGGTGCCGCGGAAGCGGATGTCCTGGATCGGCGCATAGTCGATACCACCGCTGTAGCTGTAAGTGGTGCCCACGGTTGAGTAGTCCGAGATACGGACGGCACCGCGCAGCGTCAGGTCGTTGAAGAAGCGGCGATCCCGGAAGATCGGCACCTGCAACTCGCCATAGCCTTCGATCACGTCGAAGGACCCGCTGCTGCTTGGAATGGCATTGCCGCCATTCAGGCCAGCCTCGGTCAGCGCGTCATTGTTCTCTTCGCTGAACTCCTTGCGATATTCCGTGCCGATCGCGACACCCAACGGAGCGTCGATCAGCTGGAACAGCTCACCGGACAGGTTGGCACCCGCCAGCTGCTGAGTGGTGCGCGTGGTGCGGCTCTGCGGGGCGGCGATATACTGCTGCGCCGCAGGGCTGATGGTGAGCGCTCCATTGAACACGTCCGCCGGCACACAACCCTGCGACCGCGCGGTTGCGTCCGCACAGATCGGGTTGCCGAACGCGTCTGGCACGACGTTCAGCGCGTTGGCGAAGTTCAGCACGTTCACCTGGCCGTTGCCGCGCTGGGACTCCGTGGTCTCGCCATAGGCGTAAAACACGTCCCAGTTGAAGTTGCCGAACACCTTGCCGTCCAAGCCGGTCAGCAGGCGGAAGGTCGTGCGGTTGGCCGTGTTGCCGCGCGGGCCGAAATCGGCGAGCCGTCGGGTAAAGCCGATGTCGCGCAAGCCATCGCCGGTGTCCGCGATCCCGTCTCCGTTCGTGTCGATTGTGCGAGTGTCGACCGCCAAGTTGAAAATGTTGTCGGGCACCAGGGGATTGCGCACCAGCGTGCCGTCGGCCGCCAAGCTTTCGATTGGGAACCGTCCGCCCGTGGCCGAGAAGATGTCGCCGGAGCTGAGCGGGTACGGCTCCAGCTCGGACACGGTCCGGGTCTGCGCGAACGTCCCTTCCATGTTCAGGTTGACGTTGTTCGTGACCTCGTAGTTTCCACGCAGCGCGATCAGGTAACGCTCCGTCGGAACGGCGATGGTGCGGAAGGCGGACCGATTGAAGCCGGTCGGGTTGCGGCCGTTGCCTCCATTCGTAGCCACAGTCACGAAGGCACCCGTGATCGGATCATATGTCCGATTCAGTCCCGCGACCGCTCCAGGCCCGCCCGGAACAGCAGGCTGCGCCGCGCGGATCTGGAACGTGCCCTGCGGCGCGAAGCTGGAGAAGAACGGCTGGGTGATGTTGAAGAAGTCGGCCGGATCTCCGGTGAGAAGGCTTGTGCTGAGCTGATCGACCGCCGAACGCTTGCGGTCGCGGCTGAACACCGCACCTTCGTCAGAGTAACCGAAGAACGCCATGACGTTGCCACGACCGTCGGGCAGGTTCGCGCCCATCAGCAGGTTGGCCTGCTTGCGGAAGTCATCACCGCGCTCGGAGATGCCCAGCTGACCGCTCGCCTCGATTCCCTCAAAGTCGGTCTTGTAGATGATGTTGACCACGCCCGCGACCGCGTCCGAACCGTACACTGACGACGCGCCACCGGTCAGGATGTCCGTACGCTCGATGAACTGGGTCGGGATCGTGTTCAGGTCGACCGTGGCCGAGCTGGGAATGCCGGCCACGAACCGGCGGCCGTTCACCAGCACGAGCGTGCGGTCCGAACCCAGGTTGCGAAGGTCGACCGTCGCCACGCCGACGCTGGAGGTGGAGAAGTTGGAGTTGGTGCGGCTGACGCCTGGCGTGCCGAACGCCGGGTTCTCCAGCAGAACGCTCTGCAAGTTCACCACGCCGGAATCGTCGATGTCCTGAGCGTCGATGATCTGGAGCGGCTGGGTCGCGGACAAGGTCGGCGACGCAATGCGCGATCCGGTGATGACGATGGCGGTTCCGCTGTTGGCGCAATCCGGGGCGTTCGGATTCTGGGCACACAGACGCGAGGCCGGATCGCCGATGTCGGCGGTGTCTTCCTGCATGTTCGTTTCGGCCGACTGCGCGAAGGCAGGCGTGGTCATCAGACCCGCGCCCATCAGGAGCGAAGAAGCGAGCAGGCGCTGGCGAGTGACGGACTTCATGGATGCTTCCCCTAAGATGCGCTCCCGCCGATAGGCGGGAACGTTGACGTTCCTACGGCGTTTGACCTGCCGAACTGTGGTTTGGATACGGGACTGGTCACGCCGGTGACAATATGTTCGCGCCCGGCCACAGTCGTTTGCAACGAAGCTGTCACATCTTGGCAACACCTGTCATAGCGCCGCCGTTGTGCCCCGTCCCCGCGCCCGTTACATCACGTCAGGAGGGAGTTGGCAGTGGCAAGTATCACACATCTAACCGGGCGCGCGGTGGTCCTGATGATCGGTGCTGCGGCGGGGTTCATCGGGGCACCGGCGATCGGCAAAGAGGTGCCGCCGGCCGCGCTGACCGAACTCACCGCCTGCCGGACCGTAACCGACGCCACGCAGCGACTGGCCTGTTACGATCGGGAAGTAGCCGAGTTCGAGCAGGCGGAAGCCACAAAGGCGATCGTGGTCGTGGATCGGGAGGGTGTGCGGCGCGATCGTCGCTCCTTGTTTGGCTTGACGCTCCCGCGCCTTTCCTTCTTCGACGCCGACGGCGAAGAGGCACCGACTCAGGTCGAGGGTACGATCGCCACCGCCACGCCAACAGTGGGCGGAAAGTGGCTAATCGCGCTGGGCGACAGCGTATGGCAAACAACCGAGGTTCCCACCTACCGTCGCGATCCGGAAGTGGGAGAATCCGTGCTGATTAAGAAGGCGGCGCTCGGCAGCTACCTCTTGTCCGTCGCCGGCCGCCGCGGTGTGCGCGCCATGCGCGTGCGCTAAGGCGCGCGTTCCACCGCGCGCTGGCCGTCCAGCCGCCGATCGTTCCAGCGCAGCGTCCAGTGCAGGTGGGGGCCGGTCGCGCGGCCGGTGGAGCCCACTGCGGCGATCGTCTCGCCCGCCCGGACCGCCTGGCCCACCGCGACATCGATCCGGTCCAGGTGGAGGAACGCGCTCGACAGGCCGTGGCCGTGGTCCACGATCAAGAGATTGCCCTCCAGCGCGAACTCGCCGGGCGAGACCAGCACCACCACGCCCGACGCCGGAGCCAGCACGGGCGTGCCGCGCGGCACCGCGATGTCGACGCCCGAATGGGGGGCCCCCGACACGCCGCCGCGATAGATGCGCTGGTTTCCGAACCGGCCGGAGATGCGGCCTTTGACGGGCCACTGGAACCGCTCCCTCCAACCGGTGGCGTCCGTGCGCACGGCGCGGGCGGCGGCGATCGCCGCCACCTCCTCTGCCCGCCGGGCGGCGTAAGCCTCGTCGCTCTGCCCCGCCGGGCGGAAGGCGACGTTCACCCGCTGGGTCGACCAGTCGGTGGGCGCGATCGCCAGCGTGCGCGTGACCGCCGCGCCGTTCGCCAGCCGGGCGACCAGGACCGCTTGCTGGCCGGCGTCCCGATCGAGGCCGAAGACGAAACGCCCGTCCGCCGCCACCTCCAGCGGTACGCCGTCCAGCGTGACGCGGGACGACGGCGCCCGGCCACGCACCAGTCCACCCTGCGCCAGGTCGCCATCGATCTCGAAGCGGGTGTCACCCGGGTCGGCGACTGGCGGCGGCACCGGGGCGGCGGGGACCGAAACCGCGGGAGGGACCATGGGTCGCGGAGCCGCAGCGCAGGCGGTCAGGCACAAGACCACACCACTCAGCACGGCGGCGCGGCCCGGAGGGGTCCTCATGTCCGGGCGTTGGTGTCGGCGGCCAAGGCGAGCGCGGCGGAAGCGTAGGGGTCCTGGCGCTCCACGCTCCAATAGCGCAGCTCGTCCAGCGGGATCGCCGCGCCGCTGATCGCGCAGAGCACGTGGTCACCCGGCGCCAGCATGCGCGTGGCGTTGGGCAGGTAGTGGAGGCGGGCGACACGGCCACGAGCGGACATGAGCATGGACCGGGTGTAGGGGGCCGCGCGCGTCGGTTCAACGCCGCGCGACGACCCAGCACCGCTCAAGCCTGCGATCAGAGGAGCGTGGCCTGATCCTCCGGCGCGCCCGCCCGCGGCTTCGCGGGTCTGCTGGCACCCTCCACCCGCGCCGCCACCCGGCCGTCCGCGAACACGAGCTGCAGGCGGCTGACCGCGCGGGTGTCGGTCGCGGTGGTCAGCACCCGCCCGCCCGCGCCTTCGACCCGCACATAGCCGCGCGCCAGTGGCGCGTCGGGGTGGAGGGCGCCGGCCAGCCGCCAGGTGGTCGCCAGCCGTTCGCGCGCCTCCCGATGCCGTCGGGCGAGCACGGTCGGGTCCAGGCGCGCGGCCGCCAATCGCTCGCGGGCGCGCGCCAACCCGCCGGCCAGGACGCGAGGGCGCAATCCGGCCCCGGTCCGGTCCAAGACGGTGTGCGCGGCCGCCAGTCGATCCGTCCCGCCCCGCCTGAGCCGCTCCGCCGCGTCGTCGAGCCGCTGCCGATGCCCGTCGGTCAGGCGCGCGGGTGGGGGCAGCAGGCGCGCGATCAGGCCCAGCCGCTCGGCGGAGCGCGCCCGTATCCGCTCCGCGCCCGCCGCCAGCCGCGCGCCAGCCTGGACCAGACCGGCCGTCAGCTCCGCCCGCACCGGAACCGCCATCTCCGCCGCCGCCGTCGGCGTGGGCGCGCGTCGGTCGGCGGCCAGGTCGCCCAGGCTCGTGTCGGTCTCGTGCCCCACGGCGCAGATCACGGGGATACGGGACTCGCGCACCGCGCGCACCACGACCTCTTCGTTGAACGCCCACAGGTCCTCGACCGACCCTCCGCCCCGCGCCACGATCAGCACGTCGGGCCGCGCGAACGGTCCGCCCGCGTTGAAGCCCTCCAGTGCCGCCGCGATCTGGGCGGCCGCGCCTTCGCCCTGCACGGCGACGGGCCACACGACCACATGCGACGGCATCCGGTCGGCCAGCCGGTGCAGGATGTCGCGGATCACCGATCCGGTCGGCGACGTCACCACTCCGATCGTGCCGGGAAGATAGGGGATCGGCCGGCGGCCGGCCGGATCGAACAGCCCTTCGGCCGCCAACCTGGCCTTTGTGCGCTCGAACAGCGCCATCAGGGCGCCCTCGCCCGCCAACTCCAGCCGCTCGACCACCACCTGATAGCGCGATCGTCCCGGATAGGTGGTCAGCCGGCCAGTCGCCACCACGTCCAGGCCGTCCTCACCCGCGAAGGCCAGGGTCGCGGCGGCCCCGCGCCACATCACCCCGTCGATGAGCGCGTCCGCGTCCTTCAGCCCGAAATAGCAGTGACCGCTCGCCGCGCGCTTCCAGCCGGAAAGCTCGCCGCGCACCCGCACATGGCCGAACCGGTCCTCGACCGTGCGTTTGAGCGCTTGGCTCAGCTCGCCCACCGACAGGGGCGGCGCGTTGTCGCCCGCCGGGCTGTGCGCTAACAAAGGGTGAACGGCGTTGGCGCCGACATCATCATCGAGAGGTCTGCGGGGCATGAACATCCTGATTTTGGGAAGCGGCGGGCGCGAACACGCGATCGCGTGGAAGATGGCACAATCGCCGCTCAGTCCCAAGCTCTTCGCGTTGCCGGGCAATCCGGGCATCGGCGAACTGGCCGACAGAGCGGCGATCGATCTGGCGGACCATCGCGCGGTCGTCGACTATTGCCGCAAGGCGGCGATCGACCTGGTCGTGGTCGGGCCGGAACAGCCGCTGGTGGAGGGGCTGGCCGACAATCTGCGCGCCGTCGGGATCGCGACCTTCGGACCGGGCAAGGCCGCGGCGCAGATCGAGGGGTCGAAGATCTGGGCGCGCACGGTGGCCGCGCGCGCCGGCGTGCCGATGCCGGCCCACGTCGCGGTGGCCAAGAAGGACGCCGCCCTGATCGCGCTCGACGACTTCGCGTTGCCGGTCGTGATCAAGGCGGACGGACTGGCCGCGGGCAAGGGCGTCGTGATCGCCACCTCCCGCGATCAGGCGGAGGATGCGATCGAATCCATGTTCGATGGCCGGTTCGGTGCCGCGGGGAAGCAGGTCCTGATCGAAGAATTCCTAGACGGAGAGGAGGTGAGCGTGTTCGCGCTGACCGACGGCGTCACGGTGCTGCCCTTCGGCACGGCGCAGGACCACAAGCGTCTGGGCGACGGCGACACCGGGCCGAACACCGGCGGCATGGGCGCCTATTCCCCCGCCCGCGTCCTGGACGCCGAGACGCACGAACAGGTCCTGTCGACCATTGTGCGTCCGATGTTGGACAAGATGGCGCGGGAGGGCACGCCCTACGAAGGGGTGCTGTATGCCGGCATCATGCTGACCGACGCCGGACCCAAGCTGATCGAGTTCAACTGCCGTTTCGGCGACCCCGAGACGCAGGTGCTGCTGCCCCGCCTTATCGACGACCTGGTGGCGATCGTGCTCGCCACCGTGGAGGGTCGTCTGGCCGAGATCGAGGTCCCACGCTTCAGCGAGGACGCGGCGCTGGCCGTCGTGATGGCGGCCCAGGGCTATCCCGAAGCGCCCGAAGCCGGGGCGGCGATCGACGGCTTGCCGGCGGCGCGCGCGGCCGGCGCGATCGTGTTCCACGCGGGCACGGACGGATCACCGGACGCGCCGACCGTGGCGGGCGGTCGCGTGCTGACGGTCACTGGGCGCGGCGCCTCCATCGCGGCGGCCAAGCGCGAGGCGGACACCGGAGTGGACGCGATCGCCTTTGCCGGGGCGCAGCACCGGACCGACATCGGCTGGCGCGCGCTGGCGCGCGACGCCGAGCCCGTGGGCTGACGCTGGGAGGCGACGAGGATGCTGGAAGACTATTGGTGGGCTATCTTCCTGGCGCTGGCGCTGTTCGCGGTGCTGGTCGTCTGGCTGGTGCTCGGCCGGCGGCGCGGGGTCGGGTCCGAGGCGGCCGAGAACCTGCGCGACCTGGATGGCAGCCGCGCCGCGCGCCCGACCTTCGCGCGGTCCGACACGCTGTCCACGCCGCCACCGCTCGCCACCGGCGCCTCCGTCGGTGCGGCCGAGCCCCTGCTCACAGATCCCGCGGACCCGACGGACTCGCGGGCCAACCCGCCGCTGGCCACGACAGTCTCCTCGGTCGTCGAGCCTGATGCCCGGGCGGGCGATGGGGCGAGCGGAGAAGACCTGACACGGATGAAGGGGCTGGGACCGAAGCTGCGCGATCGCCTGGCCGAGTTGGGGGTAACCCGCTTCGATCAGATCGCCGCCTGGAGCGAGGAGGATGTCGAGCGCGTCGATGCCCAGCTGGGCCGATTCGCGGGTCGCATCCGGCGCGACGAATGGATCGATCAGGCGCGCTTCCTGGCGGCGGACGACCGACAGGGATATGAGGGTCGCTTCGGCGCGCTCTGATCGAATATCCCTCCCCGACTTGGCTCACGGACGGGCGGAGGGCACCGTCGCTTCGATCGCGAGCGCGTGGATCGGGCGGTCCATCAGGTCGGCGAGCGCGCGGTTCACCAGCCGTTGGCGATCGAGGCGCGACAGGCCCGCGAAGGCGGAGCTTTCCACCCGGACGATCCAGTGGGTCTGGCCCGACCCGTCGTCGCCCGCGTGCCCCGCATGGTGGGCCGAGTCGTTCACCACCTCCAGCCGTTCGGGCGTCAGCGTGGCGACGAGACGATCGCGGATCGCGCTCTCCACGTCGTTTGGAACGGGCGGGGTCGAAGGGTCGGTCATCGCTCTTATATAGGCCGCTTTGCCCCCCGCCGACGAGAGGTCGCTTGCCCCGTTCCACCGCACGTTTCCACGGTCGCATCGACACCGACCGCCCCTGCTCCGTCGTCGGCTGCCCCGAACCGGGCGAGTTCCGCGCGCCGGCCGGTCGCCGCGCGACATTCGACGGCCCGGGCGAGTGGCGCTGGCTGTGCCTGGACCACGTCCGCGCCTTCAATGAAGGCTACAACCACTTCGCGGGCATGGACGCGGACGAGATCGCGGCCGAGCAGCGGCCCTTTGCCGGATGGGAGCGTGAGACCCGCGCATTCGCCGGCCACGGGGCGGACCGGCCGCCAAGCTGGGCCGACTTTGCCGATCCGCTGGACGCGCTGGGCGCGCGCTGGAAGGAGCGGATGGCCGAGGCGCGGGCCGAGGCCGCCACGGGACGGCGGTTGACACCGGAGGATCGCGGCGCGCTGAAGGCACTGGGCCTGGGACCGGAGGCCGACCGCGCCGCGATCCGCCGCGCCTATTCCGCGCTCGTCCGTCGCTATCACCCCGACCGCAACGGCGGCGACCGCAGCCACGAGGCGCGCCTTCGCGCCGTGATCGATGCCTATGCCGCGCTCAAACGCTCAGCCGCCTTCGCCTGACGTCCCGGGGTCGGCGACGGCCGCTTCCAGCGCCGCCAGGTCGATCTTGCGCATTCTCATCATGGCGGCCATCGCCCGCGCCGCGCGGTCCTGATCCGGATCGGTGGTGAGCTCGAGCAGCCTTCGCGGTGTGATCTGCCACGACACGCCCCATCGGTCCTTGCACCAACCGCACTGGCTCTCCTGCCCCCCGCTCTCGACGATGGCGCTCCACAGCCGGTCGGTCTCCTCCTGATCGTCGGTCGTGATCAGGAACGACACCGCTTCCGTCTGCGGGAAGAGCGGTGGCCCGTTCAGACCGCAGAAACTCTGCCCCGCCAGCGTGAACAGGACGGTGAGCACCTGGCCGGCGACCAGGTTGCCCTGATCCGCCGGAGTGTCCATCGGCGCGCGATTGACCGCGTCGATCCGGCTGTCGGGCAACAGGGTCACATAGAAGCGCGCCGCCTCCTCCGCGTCGCCGGCGTACCAGAGGCAAGGAGTGATCTTGGACATGGACTCGGTTCCCCTTCGCGGACCCTTGGCGAGAGCCAGAGGGCCGATGTGCGCCCACGGCTAAGACGAGGCAACATTGCCGCTTGCCAACCGCTTCCCTAACTTCCTGCACGAACCCTCTTCCACGGACCGCCCATGACCGACAGCAACATCCAACCCGACAGCCGGGCCGACACCGTGCTCGCCAAGCCCGACACGACCGTGAACGTGCGCGACGTGTTCGGCATCGACACGGATATGACCGTCCCGGCTTTCAGCGAGGCGGACGAGCGGGTGCCGGACCACGACGCCGCCTACGTCTTCGACCCCGACACCACGCTCGCCATCCTGGCGGGCTTTGCCCACAACCGGCGCGTGATGGTCCAGGGCTATCACGGCACCGGCAAGTCGACCCACATCGAACAGGTCGCCGCGCGCCTGAACTGGCCGACGGTCCGCATCAACCTGGACGCGCACATCAGCCGCATCGACCTGGTCGGGCGCGACGCGATCGTATTGCGCGATGGTCAGCAGGTGACGGAGTTCCGCGAAGGGCTGTTACCCTGGGCTCTCCAGACGCCGACGGCGCTGGTGTTCGACGAGTACGACGCCGGGCGGCCGGACGTGATGTTCGTGATCCAGCGCGTGCTGGAGACGGGCGGCAAGCTGACGCTGCTCGACCAGAACCGCGTGATCCGGCCAAATCCGTGGTTCCGCCTGTTCGCCACCGCCAACACCGTGGGATTGGGCGACACCAGCGGTCTCTATCACGGCACGCAGCAGATCAACCAGGGCCAGATGGACCGCTGGAACATCATCGTCGGCCTGAACTACCTGCCCGCCGCCACCGAGGCGCAGATCGTGCTCGCCAAGTCCGGGGAATATGACAACCCCGGCGGCAAGGGCCAGGTCGCTCGGATGGTGAAGGTGGCCGACCTGACCCGCCAGGGCTTCATGAACGGCGACATCTCGACCGTGATGAGCCCGCGGACCGTCATCAGCTGGGCCGAGAACACGCTGATCTTCAAGGACGTGGGCTTCGCCTTCCGCCTGTCGTTCCTGAACAAGTGCGACGAGGCCGAACGCGCGCTGGTGGCCGAATATTACCAGCGCGTGTTCGGGTCCGACCTGCCGGAGAGCGTGGCGAAGGCGGCGTGAGCGTGGTCCTCCTCCTGCTGGCAAAAGGGTTCACCGCGGTGTCCTTGCCTCCGGTGGCGTTGCCTTCCACAGCGGCGGCGGAGCGCACGGTCGCGCCCGGTGAGGTCCTGCTGGAGCAGGACGTCCGCGTGCCGCAGGCGGCGAGACTGGAGGCCCCCCTGGTCCTCGACCTGGCGGGCGAGCGGGTCGAGATCACTCCGGATACGGTTCTCGAAGCGGTGACCCTGAGCGGACCGCCGGCCCAGGCGCTGGGCTCCACCCGCGTCGCATATTGCGTGCGGCCGGAGCCGGACCTCGCCAAGACCTCGGCGAAGGCCGTCGCCTCTGCGGTCGCCTTCGGCCTGCTCGGTGGTATGATGCGCACGGGAATGGACCCGCGGATGTGCCTGCTCGACAAAGACACGGATGGGCGGTTCGACACGGCCGTGCATCTGGGGGCGAAGCGCAAGGCGGATTTGCAACCGACGACCGTTTCGCCAGCCGCCTATCGGGTGGAGGTGAACGTCGCCCCCGCCGAAGGATCCGCCGACCAGGTGCGTGTTCTCTATGAGGGGCCGAAAGGTTCGTCGGAGCGCGGCCTGGTGCGTGTTCAGGTGCACATGGGCGACGATTGGAAGAACGCCAGTTGGCTGAAGCGTCGCGTGGAAACGCGTGCACTCCCGGCCACCGTGGCGATGACCGGCGGCGCGCGGCTGACCATCATGTCGATCGATCCCGCCACTGGCGAAGCGCGGGTGAGGATCGAACACCCCTTTGAGACGCCTCCGCCGCTGGCGGACCCGAACGCGCGCACCCCGATCTATGTCTATGTGCCGAGCTATCGTTAGCGGCGGTGTGTCTCCAGGTGGACCGGGCAACGTGTTTCACGTGGAACACCCTGCTTGGAGCCTTCGCCTGCCGCCTCCTGTGGTAAAATCCCGCCCATGACCACCGACACGCCCCTGGACGCCTTCAAGGCCGCGCTCACCGGGGCCGCACGCGCGCTCTCGTGCGACGCGGAGGTGGAGGTGGGCTTTACCGCCGAGGCCCCTGGCCAGTCGGGCGGGCAGATCCGCGTACCCACCCCGCCGCGTGACCTGCCCGCCGCCGATGTCGCGCGCGCGCGCGGCTTCGCCGACGGCTTCGCGCTGCGCCGACGCCTTCACGATCCCGGCCTTCACCTGGCCCGCTCGCCCACCCAGCCCGTCGCCAGGGCCGTCCACGATGCGCTGGAGACCGCGCGGGTGGAGGCCTTGGGTTCACGCGGGCTGGCCGGGGTCGCGGGAAACCTGGACGCCGCCCTGACCGAACGTCTGCGCTCGGACCCGATCGCCCGCGCGCGGTCGGCGGACGAGGTGCCGCTGTCCACCGCCATCCAGCTGCTCGCGCGGGAGCGGATGACGGGGCAGCCCGTCCCGGACAGGCTTTCGCAGGCCGTCGGCTTCGTGCGCGACTGGATCGAGAACAAGGGCGGCGCCGGGCTGGACGCCCTGGGCTTCGCGCTGGACGACCAGGCGGGTTTCTCGGAACTGGTCGGCCGACTGCTGCGCGACCTTGACCTGACGGACGCCGAGCCGAACCTCGACTCCGACGAGCATGACCCCGGCGAAGAGGACGAAGGGCCGGACGACACCGATCAGCCGCCCGAGGGCGAGGATGGCGCCGAATCATCGCCCACTCCTGGCGATGTCGAGATGAGGCCCGAACAGGGTGACACGGAAGACGGTGCCGGCGAAGAGGAGGGAGACGCCGAGTACGAAGACGCCGAAGGCGATGGCGAGGGTGACGGCGGAGAGGACGGGATGCAGCCCGTGCGTCCCAACCGCGCCGCGACCCAGATGCCGGACTTCGCCTACACGGTCTGGACGCACAAATACGACGAGACGATCGACGCGGACGAATTGTGCGACGCGGACGAATTGACCCGCCTGCGATCCTTTCTGGACGGCCAGATGGCGCATCTGGGTGGCGCGGTCACCCGACTGGCCAATCGGCTGCAACGCCGGCTGATGGCGCAGCAGTCCCGCGCCTGGGACTTCAATCAGGAGGAGGGGCTGCTCGACGCGGCGCGACTGGCGCGGGTCGTCGTGAACCCCACCCAGTCGCTGTCTTACAAGATCGAGCGCGAGACTGAGTTCCGGGACACGGTGGTCACGCTGCTGATCGACAATTCCGGGTCGATGCGCGGCCGTCCGATCTCCATCGCGGCGATCTGCGCCGACATCCTGGCGCGCACACTGGAGCGGGTGGGGGTGAAGGTGGAGGTGCTGGGCTTCACCACCCGCGCCTGGAAGGGCGGCCATGCGCGCGAGGACTGGCTGGCGTCCGACCGTCCGCCGCTCCCCGGCCGGCTGAACGACCTGCGCCACATCCTCTACAAGCGCGCGGACGAGCCCTACCGACGCGCACGGGCCTCGCTGGGGCTGATGATGCGCGAGGGGCTGTTGAAGGAGAATATCGACGGGGAGGCGCTCATCTGGGCGCACGACCGGCTGATCGCCCGGCCCGAAGAGCGCAAGCTGCTGATGGTCATCTCCGACGGAGCGCCCGTGGACGATTCGACGCTCAGCGTGAATCACGGAGCCTATCTGGAACAGCATCTGCGCCAGGTGATCGAATGGATCGAACGACGTTCGCCGGTCGACCTGGCCGCGATCGGCATCGGGCACGATGTGACCCGCTATTATCGCCGCGCCGTCACGATCACCGACGCCGACCAGCTGGGTGGGGCGTTGATCGGAGAACTGGCCGACCTGTTCGACACGCAGCCGTGAAATTAAGCCCTCCCCGCTCGGAAGAGCGAGGAGGGCCGGATCCGGGGACGCGGGACGTCAAGGCCCCCGGACCCGCTTGCGACCGGTCGCCCGGTCGAAGCTCGATGGTCAGCGGCGGTAACGGCGGCAGGGATCGTCGCGCTTGTCGATCACATTGCCCAGCACGCCGCCCGCCAGCGCGCCGATGATGGCACCCTCGGTCTTGTCGCCGTAACGAGCCACGCCATTGCCGACGAGGCCACCCGCGATCGCGCCGATGATGGCACCGCCAGTGCCATTATCGCAGCGGTTGTTGGCGGAGCGGCGATCGTACCGGCGCTCCTGCCGCCGATCATAGCGCCGCTGCGCCTGCCGATCGTAGTAGCGGTCACCTGGCCGGTAACGGTTGGCGCGGCCGCGATATTGTTCGGCCGAGCTGTCGGCCCAGGCGGCCGGTGCGATGGACGAGCCAGTGTGGACGGCCGCGTTCGCCGGCGCGGCCAAGCCGCCGAGCAGCAGTGCGGGAGCAGCGAGGATGGTCAGGGACTTCAGCATAGGGCTTCTCCTCAAATCAGTGGCGGCGGGTTGGCCCCGGCGACCCAGCCCTTTTGCGAGGAGTCGCGTGAGAAGCCGCTGAACACCGCCGTCAGTGGCCGTTCAGCAAAACCCGCTCTTTCCTGAACGAGGCGAGAGAGGATTTCCCCGGCCACCGGCGGGCGATAGAACGCGATCCTTCATGCGGCGAACCTCCCTTCTCGGCTGTCTCGCGCTCGCCGGCCTGTGCGTCACGCCCCCCTCGCTCGTCACCTCGAGCGGCCCCGGAGCGCGCGCTTTCACCGGCACCATCGCCGTCTTGCCGCCCGACCAAGCCCCAGGCGATCCGCACTCCGCCTGGCTCACTCCCATCCGGACGGAGGTGCTGCGCGGCGCCGAGCCGTTCGGGGGCGTGTCGGCGCTGGCAATCGAACAGCTGGGCGGCGCCCCGATCGCCATCGCCCTGGCGGACACTGGGCTGGTGATCCGATTTCGCCTGACCGACCGGCGGGACGTGCGACCCGCCCGGATCGTGCGCCTGCCCCGCGCGCCCGGCGATGGCAGCGGCAAGCCGGATCGGGACACCGAATCGCTCGCCGCCGCCCCGGATGGCGGCTGGTGGGTCGGCCTGGAACATCTGAACGAGCTTCGCCGCTATTCCGCCGATTGGACGCATCTCACCGGGCGCTATCGCTCCCGAGCGTTGGCCGATCTGCCGGATACGAGCGGGCTGGAGGCCCTCGCCGCTCTGCCGGGCCGCCGGCTTATCGGGATCGCCGAGGCGGTGCGCGGCGACGGCCGGTCACCGGCCTTTCTGTGGTCCCTGGACGGTCGGGGGCGCATCGCGCACGAGCGGCCGCTGTGGTTCCGCCCGCCGCAAAGCTATCGCGCGACCGACGCCGTGGCCTTGAACGCGACGGAATTGCTGGTGCTCACCCGCCGGTTCGCGGTGCCGGAGGGCTTCACCGCCGCCCTGATGCTGGTGCCCTTGACGCCGCACCCCGGCTTTGGCCCGGATGAGCTGACCGGACCGGTCATCGCGCGCTTCGGGCCGGGCTATGACAATCTTGAGGGCATGGCGCTGACCGGCGCGGGCCACGCGCGAACCCTCTGGCTGATCTCGGACGACAATATCAGCCCGTTGCAACGGACGGTGCTGGCGAGCTTTCGACTGTCCGATCCCCGACCTTAGGCCGCGGCGGTCTCCGCCTGCTTCTTCGCGATCGCCCGCTTCAGCTTCTGCACGCGCGGGCTCAGCTGGTCATCGCCGGTCTTCAGCAGCCAATTGTCGAGACCGCCATTGTGCTCGACGGAGCGCAAACCATGGGTCGACACGCGCAACTTCACGCCGCGATCGAGCGAGTCGGACAACAGCGTGACGTTCTGAAGGTTCGGCAGGAAGACGCGCTTCGTGCGGTTGTTCGCGTGGGACACGTTGTTGCCCACCATCCGGCCCTTGCCGGTCAATTCGCAGATGCGCGCCATGACGTACCAGTCTCTCATTTACGGGGTAATTCGGAAGGCCGCGCCCTAGACAAGGTGGTGCGGAAGGTCAACCGGAACCCGAGTCCGCGCGCACCGCTCGGCCGAGCACGCGACAGGATGACGAGACAGTATTACGAACCAGCCATGCCTCCCCCGTCCCCCATGGTCCGCGCATTGGCCGAGGCGAGGCTGGCTGGCGAGCGGGGCGAAGTGCCGGTCGGCGCGGTCCTGATGCGTGCAGGGTGCCTCGTCGCGGCTTGCGGCAACGCCACCCGGGGAGCGGACGGGCCACCCGATCCGACGGCGCATGCGGAGGTCCGGGTCCTGCGCGCCGGAGCCGAGCGGCTGGGTGCCGAACGGCTGACGGACTGCGACCTGTGGGTCACCCTGGAACCCTGCGCGATGTGCGCCGGCGCGATCGCGCTGGCGCGCATCCGCCGCCTCTATTGGGGCGCCGCCGATCCGAAGGGCGGCGCGGTGGAGCACGGGCCGCGACTGTTCGCCCAGCCCACCTGCCACCATCAGCCCGAACTCTATGGCGGACTGATGGCGCGCGAAGCATCCGATTTGCTGCGAGAGTTCTTCCAGCAGCGGCGTTGAAGGGACAGCCGGCCGCGGGAACAGGCGCGGGCGGGCGCGATGGCCCGCCCGCTGACGATCAGTTCTGGGTGACCGGAACGATGCGGATCTCAACACGGCGGTTGGCGGCGCGACCGGCCTCCGTCGTGTTGTCGGCGATGGGCGCGCTTTCGCCATAGCCGCGCGTGGCGATCCGCACGCGCGAGACGCCATCGGCGGACAGGACGTCGGCCACCGAACGCGCGCGACGCTCGGACAGGTCCTGGTTGTAGGCGTCCGATCCGGTGGAGTCGGTGTGGCCGAGCACGTCGATGGCACTGGACGGATAGGCCTGGAGCGACTGCGCGATCTGGTCCAGCGTGCCGCGGAACTGCGGCATCACGTTCGACTGGTTGTAGGCAAAGGTGATGGAGTCGGGTGCGCGCACGGTCAGCGAATCGTCGCCGTTGCGGATCACGTCCACGCCCGTTCCGGCGGTGCGCGCCTCCAAATCCTTTTGCTGCCGATCCAGGTAATAGCCCACGGCACCACCCGCGATGGCCCCGATGCCCGCCCCGACGATCTCTTCCGTGCGGCTGTTGCGACCGCCGATCAGGTCACCCAGCAGATAGCCCGCGGCCGCGCCGCCCAGAGCGCCCAGGCCCCCGCCCTTCACGCCCGGTTGGTTCAGAGTGTCGCAGGCGGCCGTGCCCATCAGGGCGGTGCCGGCGAACAGGACGGCGGCGAGTTTCGGCGATTTCATGATGGCAATCCTTCTGTCGTGACGAACGTGCCGCCAAAGCGCGGCGACAGGGCGAAATGTTCCCGATCCGGTGAACGGACGGTGAGGGGACTGTTGCGGGGGCGAAAGGAAGCGCGCTAAGGCGTTGGGCACAAACGCCCATGGCTCCGACCACACCTTTTCCCTGGATCGACATCCTCGTGATCCTGGCGCTGGTCGTGCTGAACGGTCTGCTCGCCATGTCGGAGCTTGCGATCGTGTCGTCCCGCCCGGCACGACTCGAGGCCTTGGCGCGCTCCGGTCGGCCGGGTGCCGAGACCGCCCGCCAGCTCGCGTCCGATCCCGGCCGTTTCCTGTCCACCGTCCAGATCGGCATCACCCTGATCGGCATCATCGCCGGCGCCTATTCCGGGGCCAGCCTGTCCGGCCCGCTCGCCGAACGGTTGCGGCCGCTGGGCCTGGACCCCGCGACTGCGCAGCAGACCGGCTTTGCCATCGTCATCGGGCTGACCACCTATGCCAGCCTGGTGGTCGGAGAGCTGGTGCCCAAGCAGTTCGCGTTGCGACGGCCAGAAGCGATCGCGGCCGTGGTCGCCTATCCGATGAAGGGGCTGGCGATGGTCACGGCGCCGCTGGGCTGGCTGCTCGACGGCACCAGCGCGCTCGTCTTCCGCCTGCTCGGCCTACGTCGCGAATCGAAGGAGCAGGTGACCGCCGAGGAACTGCACCTGCTGGTGGCGGAGGCGACCCGATCCGGCGTCATCGCCGAATCGGAGCGCGCCTTCATCTCCGGGGCCGTGCGCCTGGCCGACCGCCCGGTGCGCGAGGTCATGACCGCCCGACCCAAGCTCGACTGGATCGACGTCGGAGCGGACGAGGACGCGATCCGCGCCGCCCTGATCGACAGCCCGCGCACCCGCCTGCCGGTCGCCGACGGATCGGTGGACGATATCTTGGGGGTCGTGCAATCGCGCGACATCACGGCGGCCGTGCTGAAAGGGCAGCCGCTGGTCCTGCGCGATCTGATGCGCGACGCACCCGTGGTGTTCGACCAGCTGGATGCGATGGACGTGCTCGAAGTGCTGCGCGAGGCGGCCGTGCCGATGGCGCTCGTCCATGACGAATACGGTCATTTCGAAGGCATCGTCACGCCCGCCGACCTGCTGGCGGCGATGGGCGGGGCCTTCGCGTCCGATCGCGACGACGGCACCGACCCCGACCTGTTCGAGCGCGAGGACGGCAGCTTTCTGGTGTCGGGGGGCCTGGACGCCGCGGGGCTGGCGGAGCGGCTGGACATCCAGCTGCCCGAGGACCGCGACTATGCCACCGTGGCCGGCTTCGCTCTCGCCGCCCTGCGCCACCTGCCCACAGTCGGCGAATGTTTCGAGGCGCAGGGCTGGTGCTTCGAGATCGTCGACATGGACGAACGCAAGATCGACAAGCTGCTCGTGCGCGCGGTGTAGCCAGCGGCTGATCAGCCGAGCGCGACACCCTTCTGACCCCACCGCGTCCACCTCGAAGCGAACACGGGCAGCCTCCGCGCGCAGTTTCCCGGCCTCCGCCTCAGCGGAGGCTTCGACCCGCTGGGCCTCCGCGCGATTGGAAATCGCGCCGCGCCCCGCTCCGCCACCTTCTCGACACGGAGCACTCATCGATCGGGTCCTGGCTGATGTCCTCCTTTTTGCGGAAGGTTTCAGCCAGTGCGAGTTGAGGGACCCTAAACCGACGGAACACAAGGTTTGGCAGCGCAGAGCCATTCGCGCCTTCGATGTCAGCTGTTTCCCCGCTCCGCCTCCAGACCGCCACCCTGCAGGCGCTTGTACGCCAGGGTGGACAGCACCGCCCAGAGCCCTCCGACCCCCCAACCCGCAACGACATCGCTGGGCCAATGGACGCCGAGGAACACGCGGCTAAAGCCGACGATCAGTGTCGTGAGCACGGCACTGACCACCAGATAGACGCTGAGCCTCGCATCCTCCTCGGTCCTGGCAACCAGCATGGCGAGGGTCAGGTAGACGAGCGCGGAGTTCATGGCGTGTCCGCTCGGGAAGCTGGCGCTGTCCGCGGGCACGAGATGCGGGACGATGTCCGGCCGCACCCGGCTGAAGAACTGCTTCAGAATTGTGGTCGCGCCCGCGCCCAAGGCGACCGAGGCGCTGACGAAAACAGCCGTTCGACCTTTGCCGAGCGCGAGCAGATAGCCTGCGGCGAAGAGGGTCACGAGGGTCAGAACGGTGACGCCGCCGAGCGCGGTGACGTCGATCATCGCGGTCGTGAACCATCGGGGAGCGATGGGCACGGCCGGTGCGGTCGCGACCCGCAAGCTTCTAATTATCAGACGGTCGAGGGCGAAGGTGTCGCCCTCGACCACCTCGCTAGCAAGCTTACCCAGACCGAACGCCAGGGCGGCGGAGATCAGGAAGACGATCAGGATCCGGCTTTCGATCCGGTGGTTCGTCCAAGAGCCGACCAGTCGGCGTCCGCCGTTCACAACTTCTTCTCCTCGGCGTCAGCTGCGTGAACGAGGTCAGGGCTTGGCGAAGTAGACTTCGAGCTCGTCGACCAGATCCAGCTGGCGCACCGCCGCATGGGTGGCCCGCGCGGCATCGCTGCTGTCGGCCGCAAGCCCGAGTTCGGTGATCGCGTCCGACATCCGGACCCGGATCACCTCGTCGCGCACCTGCGGGCCGAGCGCGGACCACTGGCGACGGGCGAACGCCACCGCCTCGGTCGCGTCGCGCCATCGGGCGGGTGTCGCCTTCAGGTCGGCCTGGTAGCGGAACCCGGCATAGTCGAGCAGGCTCACCTGTGGCGGCACCGGACCCGCCGCCGACGCGCTTTCGACGAGCGTGCGGTAGCCTTCCACCGACGCGATCGCCATGTCGGCGGAGCGGCCGTCGCGGCGAGCGCCATCGATTTCCTCCAAGCGGCTCGCCAGCAGCGAACGGGCGGCGGGGGACAGGTCGGGGGCGACGGCGCGGGCGCTGGACTTCGCCGTGGCGATCAGATCGTTGAGCTTGGCATGGTCGGCCGAGAAGGCGGACTCCGTCAAGGCTTCGAAGGGTTCGGCCGCCGCGATGATGCGCGAGCTGCCGGCGTCCGGATCGCCCGCCGGGGCGGGAGGCACGACCCCGCCGCCTTCCAGGTCGGCGGTTTGGCGATCGGGAGGCCGCTGGGCCGTGTCCGCTCCACAGGCGGCGAGCGCCAGGGCGAAGCTTAAGACGGTCGTGCCGCGAATCAGCTTTGAAGAGGTCATGGCCCGCTGCTCCCACTTTCTCGATTTCCGATATTCATGAGCATGCGGTGGCGTGCCGCAAGGACGTTGAGAGAACACAATGAGTGTATCCGAACAGCCTGCACCCCGCTGACCCCTGCTCAAGGGCCATCTGCTTGCAAGGCTCATCCCAGAGCTGGCTCGGCTGAAGCCGCGCGGGTGTCGCCCCCCGCCAGCACCGCCAGCAACGCGGGCA
Organism: Sphingomonadaceae bacterium; assembly: GCA_965261015.1. Lineage (GTDB taxonomy): Bacteria > Pseudomonadota > Alphaproteobacteria > Sphingomonadales > Sphingomonadaceae > CBDHCC01. The sequence continues at coordinate 353,425 of CBDHCC010000001.1, read as the reverse complement.
GGAACAGCAGCACGAGCGGGACGGCGGCGGTCAGCCCGAAGATGATGGCGGTGGCGAGCGGCTGTTGCAGGCCCGACCCGCGGCTCAGGCCCAGCGCCAGCGGGCTCAGCGTCAGCACCGCGATCAGCGCCGACATGACGATCGGCCGCAGCCGCTTGGACCCGGCTTCGGTGAGCGCTGCCAGCGTCAAGGGCTGGTCGCGATCGATCTCGGCCAGGAAGAAGATGACGAGCTCCGTCACCATGCCGACCACCATCGTGAGCCCCATGAGCGCGGAGATGTCGAGCTCGATGCCCGTCACCCACAACCCCAGGAACACGGCGGTCGCCGAGAGCAGCACGGTGGCGAGCGCCGCCATGGTCCAGGCGATCCGCTCGAAGAGGAAGGTGAGGAGGAGTGCTGTGAACAAGATTGCGGCGGCGAACACCAGCGTCAGGTCGGAGAAGCTCTTCTGCTGCTGGGCGTAGAGGCCGCCATAATCGACGCGAATGGAGGCGGGCAGGTTCAGTCCGGAGACGGTGGAGCGCACCTCCGTCATCGCCGAACCCAGGTCGCGGCCCTCCAGCCGCGCGGTGACCGCGATGAAGGGTGCCAGATCCTCGCGCGTGAGCTGCGTCTGGCCGGCGGCGACGGACACGCGGGCGACCTGGCCCACCCGCACCCCGTGGCCGTCGGGGGCGACGAGCAGCAGGCGTTCCAGCTGGGCGGCGCGCGCGCGCAGGTCGCCGGGCGCGCGGACGCGCACCGTCACCTGCTGCTCGCCGACCCGCACCTGGGTGGCCGGCACACCCGCGATCGTCGCCTCCAGCTGCGAGGCGACCGCGTCGGCGTCCAGCCCCTGCTGGGCGGCCGCGCCGGCATCGACCTTGACCACCAGGGCGTCGCCCGCTGTGCGCAGCCCGTCCACCACCTCGACCACGCCGTCGATCCTGCCGATCGCCGCGCCGACCCGCGTGGCGGCGGCCGCGAGGGTGGCACCGTCGTCGCCGAACAGCTTGACCTCGATCGGCTGCGGCACGGCGGTGAGGTCGCCGATCAGGTCCTCCATCAGCTGGATCAGCTCGACCTCCAGCCCCGGCACCTGCGCCGTGATCCGCTGGCGGATGTCGGCCATCACGGTGTCGATGGAGCGGCGCGATCCGCCGTTGAGCCGCACGAAATAGTCGCCCTCGTCCGCCTCGGTCAGTCCACCGCCGAGCTGGACGCCGGTGCGCCGGGAATAGCTGGCGACCTCTGGAGTGGCGGTGATGATGGCTTCGACCTGGCGCAGCAGCCGGTCGGTGTCCTCGATCGCGGCCCCGGACTGCGCGCGATAGTCGAGCACAAAGCCGCCCTCGTCCATCTTCGGCATGAAGCCCGACGGCACATTCTGCCAGGCGAAATAGCCCACGCCCGCCATGACCAGGCCCACGACGGCCGCGAACCAGCCCGGGCGGGCGAAGGCGCGCCGCGCCGCGCCGTGATAGGCGGTCCCCAGCTTGCTGGTGAACCGCTCCGCGCGATCCGCCGCCTCCGCGTCCTTGTCGCGCAGCCAGGTGGCGGAGATCAGCGGGATGACGAAGCGGGCGTAGAGCAGCGACAAGCCCAGCGCCGCCACCATGGTCAGCGCCAGCGCCTTGAAAAAGCCGCCGGTCACGCCGGAGATGAACGCCAAGGGTAGGAACACCACGATCGTGGCGGCGGTCGAGCCGTACAGCGGCCGCGCCATCTCGGCGGCGGCGGCCAGCACGCCCTGGACACCCTTGGCGGCGCCCTCCTGCATCCGACGCACGATGTGCTCCAGCATGACGACCGCGTCGTCCACCACCAGCCCCACGGCGGCCGCCATGCCGCCGAGCGTCATCATGTTGAAGCTCATGCCGAGCGCCAGCAGCACGAGGCAGGTGCCGGCCAAGACGGCGGGTAGCATCACGCCGGTGATCACCATCAGCCGCGCCGAGCGCAGGAACACGAACAGCACCACGCCCGCCAGCAGCGCGCCCAGCAGGATGGCGTCGCGCACCGCGTTCGCCGCTCCCGTCACCAGCTCCGACTGGTCGTAGAAGGGGGTGACGGTGACCGTCGGGGGCAGGCCGACCGCCTTCAGCCGCGCGTCCACCGCTTTCACGATGCCGACCGTGTCGCCGTCGAGCGTCTGGCGGATGTTGACCAGCACCGCGCGCTGCCCGTTGGAGGTGACCCGCGTGTAGGAGGGCTGGGTGGACGGGCGGACCGTGGCGATCTGCCCAAGCGTCACCAGTCCCATGCCAGTCGCCGAGGCGGACCCGACCGGCGTGGCGGCGAGGTCCGCCTGGGTGGCGAGCCGGTTCTGCGCCAGGACAAGGTAGAGCCGGTGGCGGTCCTCGATCCGCCCCACGCCGCGCACGGTGTTCGCCTGGGCGAGCGCGGTGGCGATGTCGGGCAGGCTGACGCCCACCGCCTGCGCGCGCGCCGGGTCCACCTCGACCGCGAATTCGCGCGGGGAGCCGCCCAGCACGTCCACGCCCGCGACACCGTCCACGGCGGTGAGCGCTGGCCGCACAGTGAACTCGGCCAGCTGGCGCAGCGCCTCCTGGTCGAGCGACTTGGAGGTGAGCGCGATACCCAGCACGGGAAAGATCGTCGGGTCCGACCGGCGCACGTCGAAGCGGGTGCCGGTTGGTAGATCGGGCAAGGCGGTGGCGAGCGCCGCCTGGGTGGCCAGCGTGGCCGAGACCATGTCGTGGCCCCAGTTGAAGTTCAGCGCCACCTCCGCCGAGCCGCGCGAAGTGGTGGAGCGCACGCGCACCACGCCGGGCACGGCGCGCAGGTTGATTTCGATGGGACGTGTCACCTCGGCCGCCATCTGCGCGGCGTCGCGGTCGCCCGCGTCGATGGAGACGACCACGCGCGGGTAGTCGATCTGCGGGAACAGGCTGACGGGCAGCCGGGTCGCCGCGATCACGCCGGCCGCCGTCAGCAGCGCCACGGCGAGCCAGATGGCGCGCGCGTGGCGCGACAGGGCGTCGGTCATGCGGTGCTCACCGGGTGCGCACCTTCAGGCCGTCGGCGACCGCCGTGCCACCCTTCACCACCACCTGGTCGCCCGGACCGATCCCCTTGGTCACCGCCACCCGGCCGTCGCTGACCGGGCCGATCACGACGTCGCGCCGGTGGGCGACGCCGTTCGACACGGTGTAGACATAGGGCTGGCCGCCCTCGTCCAGCAGCGCCTCATAGGGGATGGTGAGCGCGTCGCCGCTCGCCCCCACCGCGACCTCGCCCGACAGCGCCTCGCCCGCCGCGATGCCCGCCTGATCGGGCAGCGAGGTGAAGATCGACGCGAGCCGGGTCGCGGGATCGACGACGGGTGTGACGGACGTGATCGGCACCGCGACGGGCGCACTGCCGCCGCTGGTCGTGACCAGCACCCGCTGGCCGGGACCGAGCGTGCGGGCGACCGCCGGCTCCACCCCGAACCGCCCGCGCAGCCCACCGCCCCGCGTGATCGTCGCCACCGTCCCGCCCGCCGGCACCCGGTCGCCTGGGCTGACGGGCACGGTGGCGACGAAGCCGGCCACGGGCGCGCGCAGGGTCAGCGCGCCGGTCTGCGAGGACAGGCTGGCGCGGGTGGCGTCGGCGGACGCCTTGGCGGCGCGCGCGCTCTCCACCTCCGCGTCGCTCACCAACCCGTCGGCGCGGAGCCGCTGGGCGCGGGCATAGGCGGCGTCGGCCGCGCGCGCGTCGGCGGAGGCGCGTGCGAGGTCCAGCTTGACGGTCGGCGCGGGCGACAGCCGGGCCACGACTTGTCCGCGCGACACCGCCGATCCGACCGACACCAGCAGACTGGACACGATCGCCTCGGCGGGGGCGGAGAGCGCCTGGCCGCCCGACGCGCTGCTCTCCGCCGTGCCGTAGAGGGTGACCGTGCGCTCCAGACTGCCCGGCGTCGCGCGCGCGAGCGTGACGAGAGCGGCGGGCGTCGGTTCGGCGGGTTCGGTCGCGGTGTCGCCCGAGCAGGCGGCGAGCAGCAGGAAGAGGGCGATCAGCGGCGGTCTCATGGCGTCCATCTCTCCCTCAAGGTGCCGGTCAACAGCTCCAGCGCGACCAACTGCTCGGCGATCAGCTCCTCGCTCTGGGCGAGCAGGATCTGCTGGTCGAGCAGGCTCTGTTCGGCGGCCTGGGCGGTGGCGAGCGCCAGATCGCCCCGCTCGGCGGCGCGGGCCGTCGCCTCCGCGAAGCGCCGGAGCGGGGGCAGGGTGACGAGCACCTCGTCGCGCTGCTCTCGCGCCAGTTCGATGCCGGCGAGCGCGGCGGCGATCTCGGCGCGGGCCTGGAACAGCCGCCCCTCATATTCCGCCTTCAACGCCGCCCGGGTGGCGCGCTCCAGCGCGATGCCGCCGCGGTTGCGGTTCCACAGCGGCAGGGTGAAGTCGACCGCCGGGCCGACGATCAGGTTGCCCGCCGTGTCGCGCGTCGCGTTCACCGTCAGCAGCAGGCTCGGGAACTGGTCGAGCACCGCCTTGTGAACCGCCGCTTCCTGTGCGCGGTAGCCGGCTTCGAGCGCGCGCAGATCGGTGCGCTCCGCCTGCGCGATGACGAACAGCCGCTCGCCCGTGGGCAGCGGTCCGGCATAGGGAGAGAGCGGAGCCAGGGTGAGGGTGAGGTCGGGCGGAAGTCCGATCAGGCGGCTGAGCTCGGAGCGCGCGGCGATCAGGTCCCGCCGCGCCTGTCGCTGCCGGTCCTGCGCCTGGAAGGCGGCGAGCTGCGCCACCTGCACCCGGTCGGCCGACAGGTCGCCACGTCCGGCGGCGGCCAGCGTGCGGTCGAGCAGCGACCGCGCGATGGCGCTGCTGCGACTCGCCAGTTCGGCCGCCCGCTCGAAGCCGGTCACGCGCACCGCCTGCAGCCGCGCCTGCCCCGCCGCCTGCCACTCCGCCCAGGCGAGGTCGAGGCGCACCTGCGCGATGGTGGCGCGCGCGCGGGCGAGGTCGACACGCCGAGTGCGGAGCGCGTTCAGGTCGAAGCCGAGCGCGCTCGCGATCTCCAGCAGCGGATCGGGGCCGCTCACCACGTCCGCCACGCCGAAGCTGAAGGTGGGGTCCGGCAGCAGCCCGGCGGCGAACACCTGTGCGCCGGTGACGCCGAGCCGCACCCGTTGCGCGCGTAGGTCCGGATTGGAGAGCACCGTCACCGTGGCGATGCCGTTCGGGTCCAGCGGCCCGGCCAGGTCGATGGTGGCGGGCGTCAGGTAGGGGCGGGAGAGCGTGGAAGTGTCCCGCGCGAGTACGGCCGCGACCGGAGGAGAGAGGGCGCTCAAGTCCGTCTCCAGCGGGAGCGGCCGATAGGTGGCGCAGCCGGCGGCGAGCAGCGACAGCGCCGGGATGAGCAACCGAGCGATCACGCCAAAGTCGCCGGCAGACGAAGGGTGACGCGCAGGCCCGGATTGTTGTCGCCGATCTCGACCGTGCCGCCGTGCAGGCCCGCCACCGCCTCCACCAGCGCCAACCCGAGCCCGTGCCCCGCGCTCGAGCGGCTGCGGTCGAGGCGGACGAAACGCCGGGTGATCCGCTTCCAATCCTCGCGCGGCACGCCGGGGCCGTCGTCGGCGACTGTCAAGGCGACCTCCTCCTCGCCACCGTCCGCCCGGAGTCCGATGCGCGTTCCCGCGGGCGTGTGTCGCTGAGCATTGTCGAGCAGGTTGACGAGCGCCTGCGTGATGAGCGGGCGATCGCCCCGGACTGTGAGAGGCCCCGAACCGGAGCAACGCAGGTCCCGGCCCCCGTCCGCTACCGCCGGCGCGAAGCTCTCGCAGAGTTCCGCGATCAGCGCGCCGGCGTCGAACGGCTCGAAGCCGGCGCGCAACGGCCCAGCCTCGACCTCGGAGATCCGCAGGATGGCGGCGAACAGCGAAAGCACCTCGTCGCTCCGCGCCAACGCTTCCGACAGGGCGGCGCGCTGGCGCTCGGCATTGTCGGGCCGGTCGAGCGCCGCCTCCAGCCCCGCCCGCAGCCGCGCGAGCGGCGTGCGGAGGTCGTGCGCCACGTCGCCCGACACCTGCCGGAGGTTGTCCATCAGCGCCGCGATGCGATCCAGCATCAGATTCAGGGATATGGCCAGCCGGTCGAACTCGTCTCCGCGCGATCCGACCGGCGCGCGCGAGGCGAGATCGCCCGCCAAGATCGCGCGCGCAGTGCCTCCGATCCGCTCCAGCCGCCGGCGCAGATACGCGCCGAGCACGAGCGCACCGACCGCGCTGAGGAGAAGGACGACGACAAGCGAGCCGCCGAACAGCATCAGAATGGTACGGTCCACCCGCTCCAGCGTCTCGCCGTCGCGCGCGACCACCAGCGTCCGCCCGCCGGGCAACGCCGTGGCCAGACCATAGGCCGTGTCCTCGCCTTCGCGCGGATCGATGAAGGCGATGGTCTGCCAGCCCCGTGCGGGCCGCGTCGTCTCCAAGGCTCCCGCCACCCTTAGACCCGCCGCGTCGAACAGCGCGTAGCCATAGACATTTGTCGGCCCGCCGGCCTCGCGCGACGCGATGGTGTCCGCCAGGCGCCGCGGTCCTCCCATGCGGGCGACACGCACCAGGTCGGCGCTCTCGTCCGCGATGCCGGCGTCCTGCTGCCGCCGAAACTCGGTGTGTGCGATCAGGTAGACCGCCGCGCCCAGCACGAGGATGGTCAGAGCGAAGGCGGCGGCGGTGGCGAACGCGATCCGGTAGGCGGCGCTTCGCCGCAGCTCAACCATCGGTCCGCATCCGGTAGCCCAGCCCGCGCAGGGTCTCGATCGCGTCGGGCGCGCCACGCTCGTTCAGCTTGGTGCGCAATCGGCTGAGGTGGCTCTCGACGATGTTGGTCTGCGGGTCGAACTGGTAGCCCCAGACCGCTTCCAGCAGCATGGTGCGCGTCACCACCCGGCCGGCGTGGCGCATCAGCTGCTCCAGGATCGAGAACTCTCGCGGCTGCAGGCGCACCAGCGCATCCCCTCGCCGGACCTCGCGCGTGAGCAGGTCGAGCGTGATGTCGCCGACGGCGAAGCATGTCGGCGTGGCGTTGATCGGTGGGCGGCGGTGGAGCGCGTCCAGTCTCGCCGCCAGTTCGGCGAAGGCGAAAGGCTTCACGAGGTAGTCGTCGGCCCCGGCCTCCAGCCCCGCCACCCGGTCGGCGATGCCGCCCAGCGCGGTCAGCAGGAGGACCGGCACGCGGATCCCGTCCGTGCGCCAATGCCGAAGCACCTCCAGCCCGCCCAGTCCGGGCATCAGCCGGTCGAGCACCACCACGTCGAACGGCTCCACCGCGCCCAAGTGCAGCGCGTCTCCGCCCGTGGCGGCGAGCGTCACCTGGTGGCCGAGTTCACCGAGCCCGCGCCCGATGAACCCGGCCGTGTCCCCGTCGTCCTCGGCGACGAGGACCTTCATGGGACCGCCCTCCACGATCTTGCCGGTATCGGCGTCGACGCCGACCTCGTGGATGCGCTTGCCCTGGCGGAAGTCGAGGAAATCGCGCCAGCCGCCAACCTCCAGCTCATACTCGCGCTCCGGGAACGGACCCAGCACGTGGCGGAGTGCGATCGCCTCCGCCTGACGAATGGCAAGCGTGATCTCGCGCGCCTGCGGGTGGGCAGGCCACGGCGGGCCCGGCAAAGGCGCCGCAATCGGCCAGAACGGCGATGAGCGAGGTGAGCTTCATAGTTGTTTTCCGGAGTCGAACCCAATCGGAACCGCCGTCTTGGCGGCGGACCTACAATGTCCCACGCTGCTCAAACCCTATCGAAAGCCCCAATGTTTCTGAACGACAGCCCGCGTCCTGCATCGGCTAGGTCAGTCACAACAGAGAAGATTTTCCGTTCCATGACGGCTGCGAAGCGCGTCTCCGCAGAAGATTCCATTTGAACGCCAACGCGCCAGCGAATTTGGCGATGGGAGCGCCGGCGAGAGCGCGCGCGCAAACCAGATTGTTCTCGGGGAGAACATTGTCCAGATCGCTCCAAGGCTTGGACGCGCCTATCCGGCTGGCTTTTAGAGAGGCTTCGCAAAGGAAGATGACGATGAAGCGGCTGGCTCCGACCCTCATACTCTTCGCCGGGCTGTTCGCCACGACGGCTGTGGCGGCGCAGGAGACGCCGTTCGACCCGCGCGACTATCAAGCGCAAGTCTTAGGCGAGCCGACCCAGATCCTCATCCTGGGCACAGCGCATCTCAGCGGAACACCCGCTGATTGGGATCCCGACGTGCTGACGCCGCTGATCGACCGGTTGGCCGCGTTCAGGCCGGACGTCATCGCGACCGAGGATCAATCCGGGCCGGCGATCCGCAATCTGTGGGAGTACCGGGCCATCCTGCCAGAGGCGGCGGCGACCTATGGCGGTCGCGCGATGCAGATGGCTCTCGTCGCCGGATTGTCGCTCGACATGGACATGCCCCAGGCCGAAGCCGCGTATCGCGAACGACTGGACAGCTGGCCGGCCGATCCGACGCCGGCCGACCGCCGACACCTGGCCGCGCTGTTCGCCGCCGCGGGCGATCCGAACTCCGCCCTCGTCCAATGGTGGCGCCTTGCGGAGGCTGAGCGGGTCGCAGGGGACGGAGTGTCGAAGGCGCTGCTCGCGCAGTTCGACGAATGGGGCCAGCGCCGCAACGAGACGGTGGTCATCGCCGCGCGCCTCGCCGCGCGGCTCGGGCTGGAACGGCTCTACCCGGTGGATTCGCAGAATGACGAAGGACTGACGCCGTCCCAGGCCGAGGTCTTCGCGACGGACGTGTTCCCGCCGATGGCCGAGCGAGTCCGCACCGATCCCCAGCTCCAGGATCGGGGCAGCACGGCACGCATGACCGACGGTGCGAGCACGTTGGAAGAATACCGCAAGCTCAATTCGGCGGCCATCAACCGGCGCGCATCGGACCTCGAATGGCTGGGCGTGATGGACCGGCCGATCCAGGACGACGTCGGACGTCGGCGGGTCGCCGGATGGGAGGTGCGCAACCTGCGCCTGGCGGCCAATTTGCGCGAGGCGAGCGCCCGAGCCCCCGGTGGACGGGTGCTGATGATCGTGGGGGCCGCGCACAAGCTCTGGATCGAAGCCTACATGGGCATGATGTCCGACGTGACGATCGTCTCGACCGACGAGGTGCTCAGGTGACGCTTGGTATGACCGCGATGATTGAGGACCGTCCAAGTCCGCCGCTCTCGCCCGTCGACCGCGCTAACCCAGCCATCACCCGCGAAGCTGGCAATCTGAACACAGCGACTTAGGCCGGCGGCACGAGCCGATTTTTAGCTAGGGCCTGCACAGCTGGCCGAGTAGGATGACTGAGAGCCACTCCCTCCACTCGGAGCCTAAGCGATGGAACGCCTGATCCTGCCGTGGACGGCCAGCCTGCTACTGGCCGGCTGCGCCACCGCACCTGTCCGCGATGTTGCGACGGCCCAACCGGCCGGCGCGTCGGTGTCCACTCCGATCCCGCCCGCTCCCGCGGGCCTCGGGCCACTCGATGGCTCGGTCACCAGTTCGCTGCCGCGCGTCGCCACGCCTTATCATTACGCCATCGAGATTACGCCGGACGCAGAGAGCCTGACCTTCGCCGGTCGATCCAGCGCCGATCTGGAGGTCTTCGAGCCGACCGGCGCGATCGTCCTGAACGCTAACGAGCTGACGATCGCATCGGCGCGGCTGATCCCGGCCGACGGAGGGGTCGCCATTCCGATGCGGGTGGCGACCGACGCCGACGCGCAGACCGCCACTTTCACCGCGCCGCGGATGATCCGGCCGGGGCTGTATCGGCTGAGCACCGACTACACCGGCACCATCAACACGCAGGCGAACGGCCTGTTCTCGCTGACCTACCCCGACAAGCGCACCGGCCAGGACACGCGCGCGCTGTTCACCCAGTTCGAGGCGCCCGACGCCCGCCGTTTCGCGCCGATGTTCGACGAACCGTCCTACAAGGCGACCTTCGACCTGTCGGCGGCCGTCCCCGCGGGCCAGATGGCGCTCAGCAACATGCCCGCCGCGCGCGAACAGGACCTGGGTGACGGCACCAAGCGCGTGACCTTCGCCACCACGCCCGCGATGTCGAGCTATCTCCTGTTCTTCGGGTTGGGTGACTTCGAGCGGTTGACGAAGCCCGCGACCGCGACGATCCAGGCGGGGATCGTGCAGCCGGCCGGGAGCGGCGAGCAGGGCCGCTACGCGCTGGACGCGCTCGCCGCGATCATGCCTTATTACGAGGACTATTTCGGCCAGCCGTTCCCGCTTCCGAAGATCGACAACATCGCCGGGCCGGGCCAGTCGCAGTTCTTCGGCGCGATGGAGAACTGGGGTGCCGTCTTCACCTTCGAGCGCATCCTCTTAAACGATCCCAAGATCACCAGCGCGCGCGGACGCCAGTCGATCTACGAGGTCCAGGCGCACGAGGTCGCGCATCAGTGGTTCGGCGATCTGGTCACGATGGCGTGGTGGGACGACCTGTGGCTGAACGAGGGCTTCGCCAGCTGGATGGCGACGAAGGCCACCGACGACTTCCATCCGGAGTGGTTTCCGCTGCTCGGCCGCGTGGGCGGCCGGGAGGCCGCGATGGGGCTGGACTCCTATCAGAGCACACATCCGGTCGTGCAGACCATCAACACGGTCGAGGAGACGAACCAGGCGTTCGACACGATTACCTACCAGAAGGGCGAGGCGGTCATTTCGATGCTGGAGGCCTATGCCGGCGAGGACGTCTGGCGCGACGGGCTGAGGCGCTACATGGCCGCCAACAAGTTCGGCAACGCCAAGACGAGTGATCTCTGGGCGGCCATCGAGGCGGCGGGCGCGACCTCGCTGACGGGGATCGCGCGCGACTTCACCAACCAGCCGGGCGTGCCGCTGGTCAAGGTCACGGGCGCCAGCTGCGCCAGTGGCAGGACCGCTCTTCGATTGACCCAGAGCCAGTTCAGCCAGGACCGGCAGCAGGACGTGGCCGCCAACCCGCAGGGCTGGCGCATCCCGCTCCTCGTGGCGGTCGGGTCCGGGGTGCCCGTGCGCAGCGTCATGGACGCCAGGACCGACCGCCTGTCGCTCGACGGATGCGGACCGGTGCTCGTGAATGCTGGGCAGCTCGGCTATTATCGCACCCTCTATCCCGCCCCGATGCTGACGGAGTTGCGGGACACCATGCCGGGCCTCGCCCCCATCGATCAGCTGGGTCTGGTGCGCGACCAGCTGGCCCTGGCGCGGGCCGGCTATCAGAATATGGGCCTGGCGCTCGACCTGCTGATCGCCGTCCCGGACGACGCCAATCCGCTGGTGGCGGAGAACGCGGCCGTCAGCTGGGCCGGACTGTACCGGTTGCTGGAAGACGACGAGGCGGCGCAGGCCGTGTTGGGGAGGGTCGCCGTCGCCGAGCTGCGACCGCGCCTCGACGCGCTCGGATACACGCCGCGAAGCCGCGACGAGGTGCCGCAGGAGAACCTGCGGGCCTCCCTGCTCGGCGCGCTCGGCGCGATGGATGACGAGGCCGTGCTGGCCGAGGCCACGCGGCGTTTCGACGCGCTGAAATCCGATCCGGCCGCGCTCGACGGGCCGTTGAAGACCACCTGGCTCTCGATCGTCGCCTCCCAGGCGACGGACGCGCAATGGAACCAATTGCTTCGACTGGCGCAGAGCTCCGACAGTTCGGTGCAGCGCAGCACCACCTACGCGCTGCTGGGCGCGGCGGAGGACGACACACTGGCGCAACGCGCACTGGACCTGGCGCTGTCGGGGACCGTCGGAGCGACGAACAGCGCCGCGATCATCAGCGCGGTCTCGGAGGAACACGGCGACCTCGCCTTCAATTTCGTGCTCGACAACGAGGCCAAGGTGAAGGCGCTGGTCGACAATTCCGGTCTCGCGCGATTCCTCGCGCGGCTCTCAAGCGGCGTGAAGGAGCCCACGTCGATCACGCGACTGGAGGCGTTCAAGGGATCGCTGGGCGCCGACCTGCAAAAGCCGATCGACCGCGCGATCGCGATCAATCGCCAGCAGGAGGCGGACAAGCCGCGACAGGTCCGCCAGATCAAGGCGTGGCTAGCCTCTCGCTAGCGCTACGCGAGGCGCATCAACGCCACGGGCTCCGGCGACGCTGCTTCAACGGTCGAAGCCGTAAGCCTTCCCGGCCTTCGCGGCCACGAAGCGCTGCGGCGGGATGCCATTCGCCGACAGGGCGCTGGCGAGCGCGAGGCGGGGCACATCCCGGCCTTCGTCGGTCAGCTGGAATGTCCCCCATTGAATGCCGAGCGCGTGGCCAGCCTCCACGTCTTGAAGGATGCGGACGGCCTCCTCCGGGTTGACGTGTTGGGCGGACATGAACCAGCGCGGCTCGTAAGCGCCGATCGGGATCAGGGCCACGTCCGGCGCGCCCAGGCGCTCGCGGATTTGGCGGAAGATCGCACCGTCGCCATAGCCGGTGTCGCCGGCGAACCACACGCTGCCCGCCGGTGTGTCGAGCCAATGGCCGGACCACAGCGCCATCCGCACATCGGTCGGCCAGCGGTTCGCCCAGTGAGTGGCGGGCGTCAGCGTAGTCGAGACACGGTCGCTCAAGGCCAGGCGATCCCACCAGTCGCCGACCACGCACCGCGCCTCCGGCACGGCGGCCCGCACAATCGCGTCGTTGCCGAGCGGCATGGCGATGAGCGGCGCGTGCGCCGCCTGAAGCCGGCGGAGCGTCGCCACGTCCAGGTGATCGTAATGGCAGTGGCTCAGCAGCACGACGTCGATCGGTGGCAGGTCGTCGAAGGCGACCCCCGGCGCGCTCACCCGCTTCGGCCCGGCGAAGGAGACCGGACTGGCGCGCTCCGACCAGACCGGGTCGGTGAGGATGTTGACCCCCGCCGCCTGGATCAGGAGCGACGCGTGGCCGATGGCGGTCACGCGCAGGCCGGAGACGCGGGGGTCCGGCCGCGCTTGGGTCACGGGAACCGACGCCGGCCACTTCGCGGCCCCGCCCGCCAGCTTCCACCGCAGCATGTCCCGCAGCCCTCGATCGGTGGAGGGCTGACCGGGGTTGAAGAAGCGCGCGCCATCGAAGTGGTCGCTCGGAGGTCCCTGATAATAGCGATTGTGTCGCATCGGCTTAGACCTAGCGGCAGACGCCAGAACGTTGAAGCAACGGTCGCGCGCTCACCGACCGCGTTCAGAAGCGGACCACGAAGCCCGCCCGCGCGCCGAAGCGATTGTCCCCATCGCCCGCCTCGCCGGTGACTGCGCCGGATAGGCTGAAGCGGGAGGTCAGGTCCACCGTCATCGCCGCGGTCGCAGTCGCCACCACGGTGCCCCGCTCCGCTCCGCTCCCCGCGAGGGCAACAGGCCCGCCTCCGAAGCCGGCCAGGGCGTCTTCCGCTGTCCCGGCAACCTGATAACGGGCTCCGAGTGCCAGTAGCGGATGAAAACGGGCGCTCGCATCCCGTCCTCCCTGAAAGGTCAGACCCGCGTCGACGAACCCGCTCGTGTCGCGAGACCGCGCGACTGCGAGGGCAAAAGAACTGCTTCCCGCCTCTTGCGCGGCGTCGCGTGTCACGCGCACGATCGTGCCGCCCACATGCGGGCGAACCGACCAATCTTCGGACAAGGCGGCGGTGACGCCCACCGAGAGGTCCGCCGTCAGTCCGTGCAGGTCGTAGCTGGAGGTCGCGCTTCCGCCAGGTGCGAGCCTTGACGTAGTCGCCGCTCCGCCGTCGTAGGCCGCCGTCGCCAAGATCTGGACTCCGCCAGCCGTCGCGCGCAGGTGAACGCCGCCGATTACGCCGTCGGCATCCGTTCGGGCGTCCAGCGCATCAATGTTCTGGCGATTGTCGAGGTAACCCACAAAGCCGCCGACCGCGAACCGCTCGCTGCCGAACCCCAGCCCGGCCATGCCGCCCGTCCCCGTGATCTCCGCGCGCGCGGTGCCGGCCAACCGATCGGCGGCAAGCGTGCGACGGCCAGCCAGGATGTCGCCGAACGTGAACAGCCGGGCGTGTTCACCCACGTCGCCGAACGTACCTGTTCGCAGCCGTCCGCTGAGCATCAACCCATTCTCGACCGGAATCTGGCGCGCCGAGGCGAAGGCTTCGGGCGTGAGCCGGCCGAATCGGACGGCGTCCGTCGCGCCTGACGCGGTCAACAGCTGTGGCAGGGCCGCGAGCAAGGCGGGGCTGGCGCGTCCGCTCGACAACAGATCGTTCACATAATCGACCGAGCGGCCCACCTGTGGCGAGGACCCCGCCCCGTTCAGGAACTGACCGAGAAAGCTTATGCGGTCGGACCGCTGCACGAGGAAGCCGAAGAGCGAATCCGGCTTCGCGAAGGACGTGAACCGTCCCGTGATGCCTCCGCTGGCCGTGATCAGGTCGAATGACTGGCCAGGGCGCACCGAGCCGTCCGAGCCCAGCGTCAGCCGCGCACCGGCTTGGATCGACACCGGTCCGGCCACGGACAGCAGATCGCCTCCCGCGCCAGTGAGCGCGAGTTGAGTCGTGGAACCGTCCAGAAGGGTCGCGCTGCCGGTCACGCCGCTGCGTCCCTCCACCACCAACGTGCCGCTTACGGCGAGCGCGCCGTTCAGTGTTCCGGCGGAGCGGAACAGCGCGCCCGATCCCACGCCCAAGCGCGCGGTCGTGATCCGCGTGCCCGATTGCCCGAACAAGGAACCGCCGGTCACGTCGACGCGCCCGACAGCCGCATCGCCGGACAAGGCGACCGCGCCGCCGGCGATCGCAAGCACCTCGACATCGGTGATCGAGCCGAAGCTGCTTGATCCGCCCAGCACGTTGATGCGGTCTGATCCCGCGCCGCCATCCACACGGCCGGAGAAGCGGCCAGCAAGCGTCAGCTGATTGTCACCCGCGCCGAACGTCAGCCGGTCCGTGCTCAGGCCGGCACCCTGCCCGACCGCGAAGCCGCCGGCCGCGTCGATCGTGTCGAACCGGCGGCTGCCGCCAGCGATCAGGAGCGTGCCCGCGCCCTCCGTCGTCAGCCTCTCGAAATCGCGCAAAGCGAAGTTGTCGTCGATCGCGAGCACGTCACCGATCCCCAGGATGGCGCGATCGAGGCCAGCCCCTCCCGACACCGTTCCCGCCAGGCGGGCACCTGCGGCCAAACGCAACGTGTCGGCACCACCGTCCAGATCTATCGTTCCAGCCAGAGTGCCGCCGCTCAGGATCGTCAGATCCTGGTCGCCCTCTCCGAAGCTGAGCGTGTCGCCGCCACGCCCGAGCGTACCGGACACCGCCAACACGCCCCCATTCAGCGCCACTGTCTCAAAGCCGATCGCCGTTCCCGCAAGGGCAACGGGTTCGGACGCGCTGAAGAGCAAGCCGTCGACGCCCGTTCCGCCGTCGTAGTGTCCACCCGCCGTCGCCGTGCCCAGCGACAACAGGTCGTCACCCCCTCCCAGGGACACCTGCGCCAAGTCGCCGTCGCTGTTGACGCTCTGACCCTCCTCGCCACCGGCGACACGCGCCACGCGGAACCCGTTCTGCGTCAGGTTGAGCGATGTCCCTTGGAGGAACACCGAGTCGAACGACTGGTCGAGGCTCAGCGCGAGGGTTCCCTGTCCAGCAACGGCCAGACGCTCGAAGCCAGTGCGCGCGCCGAGTTCCGCGCGGTCGCCACCCAAGACCACACGGTAGAGGTCATCGCCGAGGCCGCCATCCACTCCCCTCGTGACTAGGCTGCCGACCCCCTCCGTGAAGCTGTCTGCCCCCGCTCCGAGCCGAACCGCCCCGTCGATGACACCGGCGTTCGTCAGCGCGTCGGCACCGTCGCCCAAGTCGATTGAGCCGGTGATCCGGCCGGTGTTGGTGACCGTTTCCGCCTTGGTCGACCCTTCGATCGCGATTGGCCCGGCCGTCGCGAAACGGTCACCGGCGGCGATACGCAGGCCCCCGCCATTGAGCTCCACCTTGTCGACGCCGAAGACGCCCGAGTAGCCGACGGTGCCGCCCCCCGACTGCATCACACGCTCGAAATTCACGAACTGCGACGCGGACACCGTGCCGTCGCCGGTCGATGCGTCGATGACGAGGGTGTCCGCGCCATCGCCACCATCCGCGACCCCGCCAAAGGTGGCGCTGGTCGCCTGCGCGAAGGTGTCGTCACCCGATCGCAGAAACAGGTCGCCGCGCAAGCCTCCCCGGTTTTCGAAACGGTCGTTTCCTGGCCCCAGATCGACGGACCCCTCGATCGCGCCGAAGTTGCGCACGGTGTCGTCGACGTCGTCGCGGAACGCCTGGATCGCACCCGCGTAGAAGGTCGCCGTGTCCAGGCTGCCTCCGCTCGCCAGACCCGGTCCGGCCACGCCGGGGCCGCCACTGATCAGGCCGAAATTGTCGAGCCGCAGCGGGATCAGCGACGAGGCGACGGCGATGCCGCCGTTCGGATTGGCTCTGATGGTGCCGGTGGCTGCATTCACGACAGTTCCGTCGACACCGGACCCGAACACGCGCAAGCCGATGGACGGACGCAGGCTGGTCTCGCTGGCGGATACGGCGGTCGGCACCACCTCACCCGACGCAGTGATCGAGCCGAAATTGACGATGGCGAAGCGACTGGTCCCGTCGCCCGCCACATCAAGCTGGAGTGCGGTCGACCCGGCACCGGTTGTCTCCACGGACCCACTGTTTGTCACGGCCACCACACTGTCCGGGCCAGGGGCGAAGACCGACACGCCGAGCGCCGTGCGTTGGGCGGCATCGGAAAAGAAGGAGCCGGAGTTCGTCACATCGACCCGAGCACCAGCGCCGTCTGTCAGATTGGTCCCGATTGCGAAGGCACCCGAAATGGGCCCGGAATTGTCGAACGTCAGGCGGCGGATGTCGTCACCCGAAACGGCGGACACGGCCCGGCTTCCCGGATCGGTTCGGATGACGCCCGTATTGACGACGCTCACCTCGCCGGGGCCGACCAACAAGCCGACTGCCGCGCGCCTACCGGTGTCTCCGCCCAGGGTGCCCGAGTTGACGAAGCGATTGGCCTCACCTTCGAAGCCACCCGCCACGACCGCCTCGTTCGTGAAGGAGGCGAGTGGCTCATCTGGAACGGGCAGGTCCGAAAAGCCGATGGGCACGAAGCCGCTGATTCGTCCGGCCGTGTTCGCCCGATTCGCGATGGAGCCATCGCCTTGCACGAACAGCCGTGCGCCGAGCGGCACCTCGCCGGTCAGCGTCACGTCCGTGCCGGCCCCGATTGCTTGGGCGACGTAGGACTCGAAGCCGGTCACGCGCGGGTCGCCGAGGCGCAAAGTGCCGTCGTCCAGGAAGCGGGCCACATAAAAGTCCGCCCCGTCACCACCCTCGATGGTGCCGGTCACCCCAGAGTCCGAGCCGAACTGTACGAACACGTCATCAGCCCCGGCAAAGCGCACATTTCCGTCGATTGTCCCGCGGGAACGGACCTGCCCGCCACCGTTGAAAGTCACATCACCGACGATCACTCCGTCGTTCTCGACCCGTCCGTTGAAGAACTGGATTGCCGACCCGCCGCCTTGGATCAGAGCTCCGGCGGCGTTGGTCACCTGCAAAGCTCCGCTCGCC
The DNA here is from genome assembly GCA_965261015.1 of Sphingomonadaceae bacterium. GTDB lineage: Bacteria > Pseudomonadota > Alphaproteobacteria > Sphingomonadales > Sphingomonadaceae > CBDHCC01. Next base: position 335,930 of record CBDHCC010000001.1, on the reverse strand, counting down.
ATGATCGCCGTGGAGGCGGAGGTCACCCGGCCGCCGGGTAGCACGCTGACCCCGGTCCGATCGTCCGAGCGGTTCCGAAAATCCACGGCCGGTGAAGCCGATCCAGACGCCTGAACGAGGCCGGCGATCGAAAGATTGGAGCCGCCGACCAGCCGGATGGCCGGCGAGCTCTCGCCGGTCGTCAGGACCTGTCCGCCAGCACCCACCGCCACCGTGCCGAGCCCCGAACCATTCATCACGACGTGGTCAATGGCGGGCGCGAACCGCCCCGAAGTTCGCACGGTGCCGCGCACGTCGGTGACGGTGCCAAAGCTGGCCAAGACAACCCCACTGGCCGAGTTGGAGAAAGGTGAACCATCGCCGGTGGTCGCGATCAACCCGCCCGAATTGACGATCAGGCGACCGCGCTCGCCGAGCGACAGTCCGGTCCCCCGCGCGGTCGAAACGGCGCCAGAGATGTCCGCTGTGACAGCGCTCTCGGTCCTCACGGCGTTGAACACACCGCCGATCCGGCTGTCCGCCGCGGTGGTCAGCCTTCCGCCGTTTTGAACGACAACCGTGTCGAACCGCACGCCAGCGCCGGCATAGGGGTCGTCGAGCTGAACCTGTGCGCCCGGCGACAGGGTGACGGTTCTGCCGATCGCTCCATTGCGCTCAGGGTTCGGCGGTGTGGCATCGCAGAACACCATGTCGCCCGTCTTCACGCATTCCGCCAGAGCGGGCGTGGCCCAGATGACGGCTCCCGCGACAGCACTGGTGGCACAAAGAAACCGCGCAGACATGCGCACACCGAAGCGTTGTGTTGTAGCCATCGTTCCCCCCTCGAATTGCCGCGGCGAGTGACATCGCGACTGGAGGGCGTCAAGGTTGCACCCAGCCGCCCGCCGGCCACGGGCCGAGCGTTCAGACCCGCTCCGATCTGCCCATTCCGACCGATTTGTACGGAAGGCCGGACTTTGAACTCCCGCCCCGCGATCCGTGGCGGTGAGAGCACAGCAGCACTGGACCAGTGCTCCCGCCAGGCAAAATTGGCCTGCCGGCTTTGCAAAAGACCTAGGCTCCAACGCTGGCGTCATTGATGAAGCCCGACGAGGTCGAGCGCATCCGCAGGATCACCGTTGACGACACCGCCCGGAGCGTGGCAATCGGGTCCCGGATCGCGAAGGATTGTAGACCGGTCCTCCGGACGCGGTCCGATCGGCGCTAAGTCGTTGATTTGCGGGTATAGCTCAATGGTAGAGCACTAGCCTTCCAAGCTTGTGATGCGGGTTCGATCCCCGCTACCCGCTCCAGTCCTCCCAAGCGCACCCATTCAAAAGCTGACAGATGCGTTCGACGCGGGTTCAGCGAGGCCGCGGCATAGATGTGGACCGAGGAGAACCGAACCATGAAGATGCTTTTGATCACCACTGCCGCCGCCCTGACCTTCGGGGCCGGGGTGGCCGCCGCCCAGACCGTGACTGACGCGCCGGCTCCGCGCACGCAGGCGGTGACCAAGGACCAGATGCTGGCGCGGGCGACGCAGCGTTTCGACCGCCGCGACGCCGACGCGAACGGCGTGATCGACGCCGCCGATCGAGCGGCGCGTGCCGACCGGGCCTTTGCCCGCATGGACAGCGATGGCGATGGCGCGATCAGTCGCGCCGAATGGGACGCCGCCAAGGCCGATCGGTCGGAGCGTCGCGCCTCGCGCACCGCCCGTCGAGGGCGCCTGGCCATGGCACGTGCCGGTCGCGCCAAAGCTCGCATGGACGCCAATGGCGACGGCGCGGTGACCCGGGACGAAGCGCTCGCGACCGCGACCCGGCGGTTCGAGCGCCTGGACGCGAATGGCGACGGCACCGTGACCGGGGCCGAGCGGAGCGCTGCGCGCCAGGCCCGGCGGTCCGCGCGCTGACACCGCTGTTTCGGCGAGGCTCCGTTGAGCGCGGGGCACCGCCGGAATAGATTTCATCCCTTGTTGAGGCGGTCCGGTGTAGACACCGGCCGCCATGCGCGCGTCGTTCCTTCCACCGTCGGCGGACAATCGCCGGCCGCGCTCCGCCGTCTCGCACGGCGTCGGCCTGGCCGGCCTGATCGGGCTCGGCTGCTGGCTGCTCGTGGCGCGTGCCCATGGCCTCGACGGCCCGTCGAGTGCCCTTGTGGCCGCGGCGGCCTGCGCCGTGCCGATGGTCCTGTGGTCGGTCGTGATCGACCGGGTCCACGAGCGGCCCTCGACCGGATTGGACCTGTCCCTGCGGCGCCCGTGGCGCGACACGCTGGACCTGACGCTGACGAAGCTGGCCGGGCTATGGGCGACTTGGGCCCTCATCGCCGCGATCTACTGGATCGGACGCTGGTACGCCTTTGGCAGCTATCCTTGGGCGATGGGCGTGCTGCTGGCCGCCCTGCCGGCGCTGGTGGCGCTGTCGATCCCCTACACTCTCTGGATCGACCGCCGGTTGGTCGAGCCACGCGACGGCTGCTGGCATATGGGCGCGGCCGTGACGGGCCAGTGGAACCGGCTGGATCGCGCCAGCCTTGCCGCCCATGCGCGATCCTGGGCGGTCAAGGGGTTCTTCCTGGCCTTCATGCTCTCCATCCTGCCCGGCGGCTTCGCGCAGATCATCGCCACGCCGCTGGACGACATGCTGGTCAGTCCCGTCGCGCTCGCCAGCATGCTGATCGCGGGCCTGTTCGTGGTGGACGTGATGTTCGCGACTGTGGGCTATCTTCTGACGTTGCGGCCGCTGGACGCGCAGATCCGTTCGGCCGAGCCCACGGTGGCCGGGTGGGTCGCGGCGCTGATCTGTTACCCCCCCTTCGCCCTGATGCGGCCCGGGCCGGCGGGGACGCCCGATTCGCTGTTCTACGCCGGGCCGCTGCATTACGAGACGGGCACCGGCACGTGGGGCGACTGGTTGGCCGGCACGCCGGTGCTCTTATGGGCGAACGCCGTTCTGCTGGTGATGCTGACCGCCTGCTACGCCTGGGCGACGGTGGCGTTCGGCCTGCGGTTCTCCAACCTCACCCATCGCGGCATCCTGACGCACGGCCCCTACGCGCTGAGCCGCCACCCGGCTTACCTGTCCAAGAATCTGTTCTGGTGGTGTTCGACCCTGCCGTTCCTGGCCGCCGTGCCCGCGGACGCGGTGCGCAACACGGTGCTGATGGGGCTGGTGAGCGGCGTCTATTATTGGCGCGCGCGCACGGAGGAGCGGCATCTGGGCCGCGATCCGGCCTACCGCGCCTATTTCGACTGGATGGAAGCCCATGGCCCCTGGCCGCGCGCCACGCGCCGGCTGTTCCGGCGCCGCTCGCTTGAGCCTGTGCGGCTTCCTGGAGCATAGAGGTCGGGTCCCCACCGGAGCCCGCCTCGCCATGACCGACTTTCCGATGATCCGCGTCCCGCTGGCCACGGGGGTGGAGTTGGACATCGTCGACGTGGGGCCGCGCGACGCCCCGGTGCTGCTGTTCCTGCATGGATTTCCCGAATCGCACCGCACCTGGCGCGAGCAATTGCCCCACTTCGCCGGCCGCTACCGCGTCGTCGCACCCGACCAGCGCGGCTATCGCGGCTCGTCCAAACCCGCCGCCCAGGCCGACTACACCCCGGACAAGATCGTCGCCGACGCCTTCGCGCTCATGGACGCGCTGGCGGTCGACCGTTTCACGGTGGTGGGCCACGATTGGGGCGGAGCGGTGGCTTGGGGGGTGGCGCTGGCGAACCCCGCGCGTGTCGAGCGGCTGGTCATCCTGAACGCGCCGCATCCTTACCTCTACCAAAAGGCGCTGTTCGACGACCCGGAGCAGCGCGAGGCCGCCCAGTATATCCGCGCCTTTCGCGACATCTCGCACGATGCGGAGGTGCGCGAGCACGGGCTCGTGCCCATTCTGATGAAGGCGGTGCGTTGGGACCGTTCGCCCGCTCTCGCTGACGAGGAACGTCAGCGGATGCTGGCCGACTGGTCCGACGGCGAGTCGGCGCTGGCGATGCTGAACTGGTATCGGGCGACCACGATCGTCGTGCCGCCGGTGGACGGGCCGATGCCCGATCGCCCCGCCTTCCTGGACCATCCATTCCCGCATATCACGGTGCCGACCCTGGTGATCTGGGCGACCGACGACCTGGCGTTGCGCCCGTCGCTGCTGGACGGGCTGGGCGAACTGGTCGATGACCTGACGGTGGTGAAGGTCGCCGGCTGCGGGCACTTCGTTCCCTGGGAAGCTCCCGACAAGGTCAACGCGGCGATGGACGGGTGGCTGGCGGAGCGCGTGGAATGATCGGCCCCGTTCCGCGCCGCTTAGCCTGAACGAAGGCGGGACGACCCCTCCCACTCCACCCAGAAGCCGTGGCTGTGGGCGTTGGCGAGCTTCACCGGCTCCCCCGACCCAGGCCAGCTTCGCACCGTCAGTTCGTGGCGCAGGAGTTCGCGATTGGCCTCCAGCGCGATCCAGCCGAGCGGGGTGTCCGCCGTCGCAGCCGCGCCCAACCGTTCCATCGCGGCCGTGATCCGCGCCTGATCCTCGGCGTTCACATATTGCCACACGAGGGAGTGCATCAGCACCCGCGCGTGGCCGGGGACGGGCGCCTCGGCCAGGCGCGCCTCGACCCAGTCCGCCGCCGACCCGCGCTCCAGCCGAGGCGGGTCGGCGCGCGCGAGCGCGATCGCCGCCTCGGTGCGCGCCACACGCTCCGGCTGGTCCACCCAGACGTAGGACATCAGCCGCTCCACCTCGGCGGGATCGGCCAGGTCGAGGGGGTCGCGGTCCACCCCGCGCGCCGACGCGATCCGCACCCGAGCATCGGGAGGCGATGGCCCGCGCCATTCCGGCGCGATCCGCACGGGCGAGTCGTCCGGTCCAACGCGAACCCCACCTAAGTCTAGGCGAAAACGGTCCAGCAACAGGTTCAGCCCCGCGCTCGACCCGATCTCCCACAGGTCGATCGGCCGGGGGTGGCGCTCGGCGAACCACAGCAGCCCCGCCATCAGCCCGGCCGCGCGGCCGACATCGTTTGTCTGGGGCGGCCGATCGAGCCAGCCGGACAGCCGCGCGTCGTGCCGGCGTATCGCCTGCGCCAGTGCCTCCGTCGCCACCGTCTCGCCGGCGAACAGCGCCGTGACGGTGGGCGAACCGCCGGCCCGGGCGAGCGCGTGCAGTCCCCCCACCAGCCGCAGCACCAATGCATCGGCGATCGGCTGACCGGGCCAGTCCAGCACGCGGCGTCCGGTCTCCGTCTCCCGGTCCAGCGCCGGCGGCACGGCCTCGCACACCGCCGCGGTCACCGGCGCGCCGTTCGCCCGGCAATAGGCGGCCTGGGCGCGAAAGGCGAAGGCGACCGGATCGAGCACCGCCGATCGGGTTCCTCAGGCCGCGTTGCGGCTCGCCTCGAACAGGAACCAGGCGCGCTCCTCGGCCTGATCGATCCATTCGTCGGCGATCGACGAAGTGGCGGTGTCGCCGGAGCTTTCCGCGGCCTCCCGCGCTTCCCGCAAGCGTTTGATGACGGTCAGGTTGTCGTCCCGCAACTCCGACAGCATCTCCGGCGCGGACACGAAGTCCTTGTCGTTGTCGCGAATGGCTTGGCGGCGCGATATGTCCCCGATCGACCGCAGCGTGGTGTTCCCCGTCTTTCGCACCCGTTCGGCCACGGCGTCGGTAATCTCGAAGATCTGGGTCGCCTGCTCGTCGAACAGCAGGTGGTAGTCGCGAAAATGCGGACCCGACATGTGCCAGTGGAAATTCTTGGTCTTCACATACAGCGCCAGCAGGTCGCTCAACACGTTGTTGAGGGCGTCGGCGACGGATTGGACGTTGCGGGTGCCAAGGTCGGTCGGCGTGTCCAGCTTGTCGGGGGTGGCGGTGGCCATGGGTGTCTCCTGCTGAGTGATGCCTGCTGGCAACGCTCCGCCCGTCCCTTGGCTCCCGCCGCTTCGCCTCAGGCCAGTGCCGCGGCCCCAAGCGGCAGGGCTAGCGCCAGCATCGCCGCCGCCATGCCCCAGCGCCAGGCGGGCCGGTCCGGCAGCGACACGCCCCCCAGATGGGCCAGGCCGAGCACGGCCAGCTCTCCCACCGTGGCGCCCGCCACGGGCAGCAGGTCACCGGTCCAGGCGGTGAGCGCGAACACCACGAAAGCCCCGGCCGCGACGGGTCGCGACAGCGCCAGCTCCGCCAGTCCCACCCATGGACCGACCGGGGACATGCGCGATCGACCGATCAGAGAGGCGACCGCCGCGCAGACCAGCGCGAAGGCGAGCAGCATCAGCCGGGCGTTAGACTGCACCAGGTCGGACGCCAGCTGGCCGGCCACGCCCGCGAGACCGTTGGTGAGCGCCAGCACGACCGTCAGTCCAACCGTCAGACCCGCCGGCCGGGTGGAGGCGCGCTTCAGCAGGAACGCGGGCGAACCCACGCCGCGGTCGGCCAGCGCCAGCACGCCGCACACCAGCCAGCCGAGGAGAAAGCCGATCATCGCGACGCCATAGCCGACGTCCGCTATCCGTGTCGTTAAGCCTGCGCGCCTTGACGAGCACTCGACGCTCTGGCAGTCGCGGACCCGTCAGGGCGGCGGCCTCCCGCTGCCCTGTTTTCGTTCGGCCTCTACGGGGTCGACAGGACAAGGGACCCGCCATGGCCAAGCCGGCAACCATCAAGATCCGCCTGCAGAGCACGGCGGACACCGGTTTCTTCTATGTCACCAAGAAGAATCCGCGCAACCACACCGAGAAGTTCACGTTTCGGAAGTACGATCCGATCGCCAAGAAGCACGTCGAGTTCAAGGAAACGAAGATCAAGTGATCCCGTGGCGCAGCTCCCAATCGAGCGCGCGGCCTTCACCGCGATGAACGGCTAATCCAGCAGCCGCTCGACGGCTGCGACGAACGGCTTGAGCGCGATCGGTTTGGAGACGTAACCCTTCGCGCCGGCGGCCCGGATCCGGTCCTCGTCCTCCCGCCCCACAAACGCCGTCACCGCCAGCACCGGGATTGTCCGGGTCAGCTGGTCGCGCGCCAGCATGGCCATCAGCTCCAGCCCGCTGATATGGGGCAACTGGATGTCCATGACGATCAGGTTGGGCCGTCGCGACGCCACCCGCTCCATCACCACGCGCGCGTCGTCGACGCCCTCCACGTCATAGCCGTGGGCCGTCAGCACGTCGGTGAACAGCCGCAGGTTCAGGCGATTGTCCTCGACAACCAGGATGCGTTTTGCCACCCGGCCCTCCCCGCCTGCCGCCGCTTGTCCGGAGCTACGCCATCCCCACGCCCGCAACAACCCGCACGACCGCGCCCGAGCAAACCGAGGCGGACCGCGCGCTGGCGCTGTCGGCGCTGGCCTGGGTGCTGGGCGACGACGATCGGGCCGCCCGCTTCCTGTCGCTCACCGGCCTGACGCCGGACGATTTGCGCGCCCGCGCCGGTTCGGTCGCGATTGCCGCGGCCACCCTGGGCTTCCTGCTGGGGCACGAACCCGACCTGATCGCCTGCGCGGACGCGCTGGACGAAACGCCCGCCCGACTGGCCGCCGCCGGCGACAGGCTGGACGCGTGACCCGTCCGCTGATCGTGTGCGACTGCGACGAGGTCATCTTGCACATGGTGGTGCCATTCCGCGCCTGGCTGGACGAAGCGCACGCCATCCATTTCGACTTCGCCAACGGTTTCGCCGACGCCCTGCGTCACAAGAACACCGGCGACGCGCTGGACCCGACGGAGGTCTGGCCGCTGCTGGGCGAGTTCTTCCGCGACCATATGGACCGGCAAGGGCCGATCGACGGCGCGGTCGCCGCGCTCACCCGCTTGCAGGCCGACGCCGACCTGGTGATCCTGACGAACATCGGGGAGGAGTTGGGGCCCGCGCGCGCGCGGCAGCTGCGCGCGGTGGGGCTGGACGCGCCCGTGATCGGCAATCGCGGCGGCAAGGGGCGACCCCTCGCAGCCCTGCTGGCCGACCGGGGCGACGCGCCCGCCGTGTTCGTCGACGATCTGGGCGAACAGCACGCCTCCGTCGCCGAACACGCACCCGACGTCTGGCGGCTGCAGCTGGTGGGCGAACCGGAGATGGCTCCGCACGCCCGAACCGCCCCGTCCGCCCATGCGCGGATCGACCGCTGGGCGGAGGCGGAGGTCTGGGTCCGCGAGCGGCTGGCGCCATAGAAGTCCGGCTTGACCGGTGCGAAGCCCAACCTAAGGCCCGTCGGATGAGCACCATTCACCAACGGCTGGCCGATGCCGGCCTGACCCTTCCCACGCCGGCCGCGCCGGTCGCATCGTACCTCCCCGCGGTGGAGCATGACGGGCTGTTGACCGTCTCCGGCCAGCTGCCCTTCCTCGACGGCGAACTCGTGACCGGGCGGATGGGCGACGGCGCGGACCTGGCGAGAGGGCAGGCGGCGGCGCGGGCCTGCGGTCTGATGCTGCTGGCGCAGGTGCAGGCGGCGCTCGGATCGCTGGATCGGGTCGCGCGTGTCATTCGGCTGGGCGTGTTCGTGTCCTCGATGGCCGATTTCGTCGATCAGGCACAGGTCGCGAACGGCGCGTCGGACCTGATGGCGCTCGCCTTCGGAGAGTCCGGGCGCCACGCGCGCGCGGCCGTCGGTGTGCCCGTTCTGCCGCTCGGCGCGTTGGTCGAGGTGGATGGTCTCTTCGCAATCAGTCCCGACCCGCTGGCGCCCTGATCGCTGGATCCCACGCCCGGTGCCGGGGCGGATGGGTGCCTTGTGCGACCTGCCCTTCGCGCACCGTGGGCGACACGGTGATGGCCGCTCGGAGAATGGCCGCCCGGCCTTTGCCGCGGCCATCGACGCCGGCCAGGCGATCGAATGCGACGTGCAGGCGGCGGAGGGGGGCCAGGCGATGGTGATCCACGACGCGCGGCTTGGCCGGCTGACCGGACGCCACAGTGCCGTAAACCACCTGTCTCCGGGCGAACTGGCGCTGCTCCGTCTGCCGGACGGCAGTGCCATTCCCACATTGGACCAGCTGCTGTCCGTCGTGGCCGGCCGGGTGCCCTTGCTGATCGAGGTCAAGATCCCTGGCCTGTTCGATCCGGTGCTGTGCGGATCGGTGGCGCGGTCGCTCGACGACTATCGTGGTCCGGTGGGCGTGATGAGCTTCGACCCGCGGGTTGGCCGCTGGTTCGCCGACCGGGCACCTGGCGTGGTGCGGGGCCTCGTGGCGTCCAACGAGGGCCGGCGTCGCCGTTGGGTGTCTCTGCGCCACCTGGCGGCGATCCGCATGGCGCGGCCCGACTTCCTGGCCTGGGACGTGCGCGACCTGCCGGATCCGGTGCCGGCCGCCGCGCGCCGGCGTGGGCTGGGCGTGTTCACCTGGACCGTCCGGACCGCCGAGGAGCACGCCCGCGCCGCCCGCCACGCCGATCAGGCAATCGTCGAGGAGGCGGCGTGAGGTCGCAGGACGGCCCGCGTCTGCGGCTGGAAGCGGCGGTCGGCGCGATCCCGGCGGCGGATTGGGACGCGCACACGCACGACAATCCGTTCGTCTCCCACGCCTTCCTAACCGCGCTCGAGGACTCCGGATCGGTTGGGGAAGGGACGGGCTGGCAATCGCTGCCGCTGATCCTGGAGGGCGTCGACGGCGCGGTCGCCGGCGTGTTGCCGGCCTATGGCAAGACGCACAGCCAGGGCGAATATGTCTTCGATCACGGCTGGGCGGACGCCTGGGAACGCGCGGGCGGACGCTATTACCCAAAGGTTCAGATCGCGGCCCCCTTTTCCCCCGTGCCCGGGCCTCGCCTGCTGGGGCCGGAGGACGCGCGCCCCGCGCTGATCGCCGGTGCGGAGGCGCTGACGGACGGGAACGGCCTGTCCTCCGCCCACGCGACCTTCGTTCATCCGGACGAGGTGGACGCGTTCGAGCAGGCGGGCTGGCTGATCCGCGAAGGGCTGCAGTTCCACTGGGAAAATGCGGGATACGGATCGTTCGACGACTTTCTGGGAGAGCTGTCGAGTCGCAAGCGCAAGACGATCCGCCGCGAACGGCGCGAGGCCTTGGGCGACGTGACGGTCCGGCGCGTCTCCGGCGCGGAGATCACGGAGGCTGCGTGGGACGAGTTCTGGCTGTTCTACCAGGACACGGGCGCGCGCAAATGGGGCCGCCCCTACCTTACCCGCCCCTTCTTCTCCCTGCTGGGTGAACGGATGGGCGATCGCCTGGTGCTGCTGATGGCCGAGCGCGGGGGTCGGCCGATCGCGGGCGCCTTGAACCTGGTGGGCGGCGGCCGGTTGTACGGCCGCTATTGGGGGGCGCTGGCGGAGGTGCCCTTCCTCCATTTCGAGCTGTGCTATTACCAGGCGATCGACATCGCGATCGAGCGTGGTCTGCAGGTCGTGGAGGCCGGTGCCCAGGGCGAGCACAAGCTGGCACGCGGCTATCGCCCGACACCAACTTGGTCCGCCCACTATCTGCCCGACCGCCGCTTTCGCAGTGCCGTCGCCGACTTCATCGCGCGCGAGCGCGTGGCGATCGAGAGCGAAGCGGAATTCCTGGACGCGGTCGGCCCGTTCCGCCGCGACGACTGACGACCCGACGGAGGGCCTTTAGGCGGCGCGGACCTGGGTCAGCGACAGCCAATCGCGCGCCTGGCGTTGGGCCTGGGCGATTTCCCGCGCGGTCATCTGATCGGCGATCTCCGCCCGGCAGGACTGGCCCGCTTCCGATCCGGCGAGGGCCGCCAGGTTGAACCATTTGTGCGCTTCGACCAGGTCCAGGGTCGTTCCGGCGGAGCCGCTCGAATAGGCGATGCCCAGGTCGTAGCAGGCGTCCGTGTCGCCGGCCGCGGCGTCGGTCAGACGGCTGGCAAGCAGGATGGCGTGGCTGTCGATGCTGATGGCCATGATGATCGGCCCTCCCCTAAAGGCGGGCTCCCCCTCGGATCCCGCGCCATCAAGGTGCGGGGCGGCGACTAAAGAGATGGTTAACGCGCCGATCAGGGTACGCCGCCGGACGCTGGTACATTGTCGATCAGCCGGGTCTGGCCCATGCGGGCGGCCACGAACAGCCGCGCGCCGTCCCCCGGCCCATCGACCGACGCCAGGGTCGCGCCGTCGCGCAGTTCCAGATACTCCACGGCCATTCCCGCGCTCGTCAGTCCGGCGCGGGCGCGGGCGAGCGCATCGGTGGCGGTCGCCCCACCCGCCATCGCGGCCAGCGCCTCGTCCAGCGCCGCCGGAAGTGCGGCCGCCGCCTGCCGCTCGTCGGCCGAGAGATACCGGTTTCGCGAGGAGAGTGCGAGGCCGTCCGCCTCTCGCACCGTCGGCACCCCGGCGATATCGACCGTGATGTTCAGGTCTCCGACCGCCTGGCGCACGATCGCCAGCTGTTGCCAATCCTTCTCTCCGAACACTGCCAGCTCGGGCCGGACCTGGTTGAGGAGCTTGACGACGACCGTGGCGACGCCGTTGAAGTGCCCGGGCCGGGTGGCTCCGCACAGGGGCTCGCGCAGGCGCTCGACGCGCACGCTGGTGACGAAGCCTTCGGGGTACATGACGGCCGGGGTCGGCGCCCACAGCAGGGCGACGTCGGCCTCCGCCAGCATCCGCTGGTCGTCCGCCAGGGGACGCGGATAGGCGTCCAGATCCTCATCCGGGGCGAACTGCGTCGGATTTACGAAGATGGAGACGACGACCCGGTCGGCCAGCACCTTGGCACGGTCCACCAGGGCCATGTGGCCGGCGTGCAGCGCGCCCATCGTGGGCACCAGCGCCACCGTGCCGCCCCGCGCCTTCAACGCGTCCACCGCCCGGCGCAGCCCTGCCAGCTCGCTCACCGTTTGCACGCTTCACGCCCCCCCGTTACAGCCCGTCTGGTCCGCGGGGGGCTGTGCGCGCGGCCCGTCCGCAAGGCAAGGTTCCAATCGACCTGCGGGCAGCGTTTCAAGGGGTTAGGGCACGGTGGCGTTCGACGGCAGGCATCTGGTGGTCTTCGCCAACGAAAAAGGCGGGACCGGCAAATCGACCACCTGCGTCCACGTCGCCGTGGGTTTGGCCAAGGCCGGATGGCGGGTCGGGTTGGCCGATCTGGACAGCCGCCAGCGCACGGCCGCCCGCTATATCGAGAATCGTCGCGCGACCGAGCGGCGGCGCGATATCGCGCTCGTCAGTCCGCAGGTGGCCGTGCTGGAGCGTCCGGATCAGGCCGCGCTCGACGACCTGCTCGCCGACCTGGCGACGCGCTCGGACATCCTGCTGGTCGACACGCCGGGCCGCGACGACGAGTTCGCGCGCTGGGTCGCGGGCCGGGCGGACACGCTGGTCACGCCGATGAACGACAGCTTCGTCGACTTGGACCTGATCGGCGCGGTGGACGCGGAAAGCTTCAAGGTCACCCGCCCCTCCTTCTATGCCGAGACGATCTGGGAGGCGCGCAAGGTCCGGGCCAAGACGGACGGCGGCACCGTGGATTGGGTGGTGCTGCGCAACCGGCTGCAGCAGCTGGAGGCGCGCAACATGAAGCGGGTCGCGGCCGCGATGCAGGAGCTGGCCAGGCGCGTGGGCTTCCGCGTGATCCCCGGCCTGTCGGAGCGCGTAGTCTATCGCGAACTGTTCCCGAAGGGGCTGACGCTCCTCGACATCGACCAGATCCGCGATGTCGGCCTGTCGCACGTCGCCGCCCGGCAAGAGCTGCGCGACCTGATCGGCGGGCTGAAGCTGCCGGCCCGCTCGACCGCGGATCGAGCGTGATCCCGGTCCTGCTGGTCGGCGCGGCGGTGGGCGTGCTCGCGCACAAGGGTCGGGCCAAGCGGCTGGAACAGCGGCGGCGCGCGGCGGACTGGCTGGGGGTGGACGCGGACGCCGATCCCGCCGCGATCCGCGCGGGCTGGGCGCGCGCGATGTCCTCGGCCCACCCGGACGCGGGCGGGTCGGCCGAACAGGTCCGCCGGATAAACCGCGCCCGCGAAGTGTTGTTGGCCGCAAAGGAGCCCCGACCATGATCGACCGTCACGACTTCCACCCGACCTCGCTGCGCGAATACGATATTCGCGGCATTATCGACGAGACGCTGGGGGCCGACGATGCGCGCGCGATCGGGCGCGGCTTCGCCACGATGGTTCGGCGCGGCGGCGGGCGCACGGTCGCCGTGGGTTACGACGGTCGCCTGTCCTCCCCAATGCTGGCGGACGCGCTGACCGAGGGGCTGAACGCGTCCGGCTGCGACGCGGTGAATGTCGGCCTCGGTCCGACGCCGATGCTCTACTGGGCGGAAGCGACGATGGACGGTGTCGACGGGGGCATCATGATCACCGGAAGCCACAACCCGGCCAATTACAACGGCTTCAAGATGGTGATGGGCCACGCGCCGTTCTATGGGGAGCAGATCGCGCGGCTGGGCACGATGGCGGCCAAGGGCGACTGGACCAAGGGCGAGGGGACCAGCCGCACCGTGCAGGTGGAGGACGCCTATGTCGACCGGCTGCTGGCCGGTCTGGAGGCCCGGCCGCTGCGAATCGGCTGGGACGCGGGGAACGGAGCCGCCGGTCCGGTGATCGAGAAGCTCGCGGCGCGTCTGCCGGGAGAGCAGCACACCTTGTTCACGAAGGTCGACGGCACCTTCCCGAACCACCATCCCGACCCGACGGAAGAGAAGAACCTGGAGGACCTGCGCGCGCTCGTGGCGCGGAAGGGCCTCGATTTCGGCCTCGCCTTCGACGGAGACGGGGACCGGCTGGGCGCGATCGACGGAGAGGGGCGAATCATCTGGGGCGACCAGTTGCTGCAGATCTTCGCGGCGCAGGTGCTGGAAGACGTGCCGGGCGCCACCATCATCGCGGACGTGAAAGCGTCCCAGGCGCTGTTCGACCGCGTGGCAGAGCTGGGCGGAAAGCCGCTGATGTGGAAGACCGGCCACAGCCTCATCAAGGCCAAGATGCGGGAGACCGGCTCGCCGCTCGCCGGAGAGATGAGCGGCCACATCTTCTTCAAACACGATTATTACGGGTTCGACGACGCCCTCTATGCCGCGAGCCGGCTGATCCGCGCGGCCAGCACGGGCGAGCAGACGGTGACGGAGATGCGCTCCGCCATGGCGCAGATGACGAACACCCCGGAACTGCGCTTCGACGTCGACGAAGAACGCAAGTTCGCGGTCGTCGACGAGGTCCGGTCGCGGCTGGCGGCGTCGGGCGCGCGCGTGGACACCACGGACGGTGTGCGCGTCACCACGGACGACGGATGGTGGCTGCTGCGCGCGTCCAACACCCAGAACGTGCTCGTCGCGCGGGCCGAGGCCCACGACCAGGCCGCGCTCGACCGGCTGCTCGCCGCGATCGACGAACAGCTGTCCGCGTCAGGCGTCAGCCGAAGCGAGGGCGCGCACTGAGCCACCGGCACCCAGCGCACCGCCGGTCCACCAGGCGACCGGCGTGGCGCCCAGCTGCGGGTTCAGTTCGATCAGGTGGTTCAGATAGGCCTTCGGCTTCTTCTTGAGCGCGCCGGGATCGTCCGCGTTCAGACCCACCAGCCGCGCCATGTCGGCCACGAAATGCACGCAGTTGCGCCGGTTGAGGTTGTAGGCGTCGCCGGGCAGGTTGCGCCACGTCTCCACCTCCGCGAGCACCCGCGCGAAGGTCGCGTCGTCGATCACCAGTTCGAAGTGTCGATTGGCTTCGTCCATGTATTTGGGTTCCTCGACCCAGATCGTGTGGCGGACCGATCCCAGCAGGATGGCGGGTGAAATGGTGCGCGCGGTGAAGCCGGCGTTGCCATCGACCGGGGTGCCGTCCGCCGTGGTGCCCTGCCACCGCACGAACGCGTGCGGGAAACGTCCGCCGAACGCGCCGTTGAAGCTGTAAAAGGACAAGGTGACCTCGGCGGCGGCGGGCGTGGCGAAGCCAGCGAGGGAAAGGGCGACGGCGAGGAGCAGGCGACGGATCATGTCCGCGCCTTACCGGCTCCGTCGGCCGGATCCAAGCGGGCTGGCGCGCGGCGCGACCGACCCCTAGTCTCGGGGGGAGCGAGGGAGCAGGCGGCATGGACAAGGCGATCTTTATCACGGGCGGGGGTTCGGGCATCGGTCGCGCCGTCGCCGGCCATTTCGCCGCGCGCGGATGGCGGGTGGGACTGGCGGACGTGAACGAGGCGGGGATGGCGCAGACCGCCGCCGAGCTGCCCGATGGCCGCGCGAGGGCCTTCGCGCTCGACGTGACCGACCGCGATCGCTGGGACACGGCGCTGGCGGAGTTCGCGGATTGGAGCGGCGGGCGCCTTGACGTGCTGTTCAACAACGCCGGCATCGCCTGCGGCGGCGCGTTCGCGACCTTGTCGCGCGCCGATCTGGAGGCGACGGTCGATGTCAATTATCGCGGCGTCCTGTACGGGGCGCGGGCGGGCTTCGCGCTGCTGGAGGCCACGCCCGGATCGTGCCTGCTCAACACCTGTTCGGCCTCTGGCATCTACGGCTCGCCCGGTCTCGCCCTCTACTCCTCCACCAAATTCGGGGTGCGCGGCCTGACCGAGGCGCTGGAGCTGGAATGGGCGCCGCACGGCATCAAGGTCCGTTCTCTGATGCCCGGCTTCATCGACACGCCGTTGCTGGACTTGGTGCCCCCCGACAGCAACCGGAGCGCCCGGGAAGCCGTCAGGGAGGCGGGGCTGGAGTTCACGCCCGTTGAGCGCGTCGCCCAGGCCGCGTGGGACGCCGTGCACGGGCTTCGCACCCACACGCTGGTCGGACCCACCGCCCACCGCCTGGCGCGGGCCGCACGCTGGATGCCCGGCCTGTTGAAGCGCCAGCTCGGCACCGGGCTGATGGATCGCGAGGTCACCGCCAAGGCGTGACCGACCGAAGGCTGCGGCTCGACGACGTCGCTGTGGCTCGGGGCGGCCGGATGCTGCTGCGCCACGTCACCCTGACCCTCGGGGCGGGTGACGCGCTGCGCGTCGACGGACCGAACGGGGCCGGGAAATCGTCGCTGCTGCGCGCGGTCGCCGGACTGTTGCGGCCGGTCTCGGGACGGATCGAGCGGGCAGGCGCGGTCGCGCTGGTGGACGAACGGCCGGGCTTCGATGGCGACCGCCCGCTGGCCCGAGAGCTTGGCTGGTGGGTGGGTGGACGGCCGGTGGACGCCGCCCTGGCCGCGATGGACCTGGATCGGGTCGCGGCCGTCCCGATGCGCCACCTGTCGCTGGGCCAGACCCGCCGCGCCGCAATCGCCCGCGCGATCGCCGGAGGGGCCGCGCTCTGGCTGCTGGACGAGCCCGGCGGAGGGCTGGACGCGGACGGACGCCGGCGCCTGGACGCCGCGGTGGCGCGCCATCGCGCGGCCGGTGGCGCGGTGCTGCTGGCGGATCACCGGCCACCGGCCTGGCCGGACCTGTCCACGCTGGACCTCGCGCGGCACACGCCGGCGTGACGGTCGGAGCGCTCGTCGGCCGCTGGCTGTCGCGCGACGTGCGCCGTGGCCGCTGGTGGCTGCCGACGGCCTTCTTCGTGTCGGTCGCGCTGCTGGTGCCCTTCGCCGTCGGCTCCGACGCGGCCATGCTGGGCCGGGTGGGCGGCGGAGTGGCGTGGCTGGCAGCGCTCCTCGCCGCCCTGCTGCCGGCCGAGGGCCTGTGGTCGGTCGAGCGCGACGATGGCACGCTCGACCAGCTGGCGGTCCACGGTGTCGGCGAAGAGACACTGGCCGCGGCCCGGATGGCGACGGTCTGGCTGGCGCTCGCCGTGCCGCTCGCCGCGGCCCTGCCGCTGGTGGCCGCGCTCCTGTCGTTGGACGCGCGGCAAGGCTGGCGGCTGGCGGCGTCGCTGGCTCTCGGGCTGCCGGGTCTGGCCGCGCTCGCCGTCCTGACCGGCGCGCTGACCCTGGGGCGCGGGCGGACCGGAGGGCTGACGGCGGCGGTGATGTTGCCGCTGGCTGTTCCGCTGCTCATCTTCGGTGCCGGCGCGCTGGGCGGCCGGACCGACGCGCTCGCGCTCACCGCGGCGGCCAGCGCGCTCCTGCTCGCTGTCGCGCCGTTCGCCGCCGGTGCGGCCCTGCGCGCGGGCCGGCGCTGACAGCTTGCCCGAACAGCCGCGATCGGGTACACGAGAAGGGTTCGACGTTGCCGGACTGCGGTCTGGCGACGTTTTTTGTTTCGGCCCTCGGGGCCACCGACCAGTGGAGTGACGGCACTTTATGCAGATCATCGTTCGCGACAACAACGTCGACCAGGCCCTGCGCGCGCTGAAGAAGAAGCTGCAGCGCGAAGGTGTGTATCGCGAAATGAAGATGCGCCGCCATTACGAGAAGCCGTCGGAAAAGCGCGCGCGTGAGCGGGCTGCCGCCGTGCGCCGCGCCCGCAAGATGGATCGCAAGCGCGCCGAGCGCGACGGCATCCGCCAGGCCTGACGGGCACCCACCCATGTCTGTCACCGCCATGCCGCTTCGGCCCGTGGGTCGCACCGGGATAGTCCTGCTCGCCGCCAGCTTGGCGGTCGGGCTGGCGGGCGCGGTCTGGGCCGCGACCGAGGGCACCGGCCGCGAATCGATTCAGCTGACCCGCCCATCGTCCGAGTTCCTGGCGTGGAACGCGCGCCGGGCCGGCGTGCAGACCCTGCCGGGCGGCACCCAGCTTCTGGTCCGGGACGAAGGTGCCGGTGCGATGCCGCAGCCGCAGGACCTGGTCGAGATCGGGTATAGGGGCATGCTGGCCGATGGGTCGGTGTTCGACCAGAACGACAAGGCTCCGTTCCCCGCCTCCGGCACCATCCCGGGCTTCAGCGAGGCCTTGCAGCGGATGAGGGTGGGTGGACGCTATCGCGTGTGGATCCCCGCCGACCAGGGTTATGGCGAGCGCGGCAGCCCGCCGGTGATCCCGCCGGACTCGCTGCTGATCTTCGACGTGTCGCTGCTGTCGATCAACAATCCGGAACTGATCCAGCAACTGCAGATGATGGAGCAGCTTCGGGCCTTGCAGGGTGCCGGCCGCGGGGCCGGCGCGCCGCCGCCGCGCTGACCTGACCGGCCGCGCGCGCGGCCGGTCAGGTCGTGGTCCGGGCGTCGTCCCCGTGTTCCTGGGCCTCCTTTTCCGCCTCCCGGTGCAGGAAAACCTTGATCGCGGCCGTGATCGGGTCCGCGATCGCCAGCCCCAACAGGCCGAACAGCGCGGCGAAGATCACCTGCGCCGACAGCGTCAGGGCCGGCGGCAGGTCCACCGTCCGCTTTGCGACGATCGGGATGACCACATAGCCATCGAAGGTCTGGACGACCGCATAGACGCCCAGCGCCCAAAGCCCCGTGTCGACTCCGGCGGAAAAGCCCACGGCGGCCATCAGCAGGCCGGTCACGAACGCGCCCACATTGGGGATGAAGGCGAGAATGCCCGACAGGACGCCGAGGACGCCCGCCATGGGCACTCCACCCAGCGACAGCAGCCCCCAGGTCAGCACCCCTTCCAACGCCATGCCCAGCAGACGCCCGGCGAACAGGCGGCGCAGGGTGGCACCCACCCGCTGAACCATCAGCGTCGCCTCGTCCCGCCGGTCCCGCGGGAACAGCCACACCGCGCCGCGCACATAGGTGCCCGGGTCCATCGCCAGGAACAGGCCGATCACCAGGATCAGGAAGAGCGAGGTCAGCCCGCCGAACGCCGCGCCCAGTACGGACGTGACCACGCCGAAGGATCGGGACAGCTGGCCGCTGACGGAGGCCAGGTTGAAGCTGTCGGGCAGCAGCTCATAGCGGTTCAGGAGGACCGCCAGCCGCTCGCCCTGCACCGTCAGCGTCTGGCGCAGCTGGCCGAACTGGTTGGCCATCTCCACACCGCCAAACCATAAGGTCGCGAGCAGGAAGGCGGTGACGGCGAACACCACGATGCCCAGCCGCCAGCCGCGCCCGATCGGGAGCGCGCGGGCTAGCAGCCGGGCGCCGCCGTCGAACATCACCGCGATTAGCATGCCCGCCACGATCAGCAGGATCGGTTGGATCAGCACGACCACCAGCGCCGCGGCCGCGACCATCGCGATCCACACCGCCGCGCGCTTGCCCTCCTGACGCACCAGCGGGTCGTGCACCTCGCTGGGGCCGTGCGCGCGATCCGGGTCCGGCGCGCTCATCGGACGGGAGCGGGGTGCAGGCCGGCGAATGCGCGGCCCGATCGCATGGAGGTGAACCAGCTGATCGGGTTCCACCAGTCCGCGGTGCCGTCCATTGAGAACGTCACGAACTCCGCCCGGCCGCCGAGGTTCTCCCACGGGATCGGACCGCCCAGGCCCAGATCCTCGAGCGGGTAGCGGCTGTCCGCGCTGCGGTCGCGATTGTCGCCCATCAGGAACACGCGGCCCGCCGGCACGGTGATCGTCGGGTAGTTGTCGCCGGGCGAGACGGTGTCATCCAGTATCGGGAAGCGAACGGGCCCGTGACGAGTGGGCACCGTCTCGTCCAGGACGGTCAGACGGCAGACCTGCGTCCCATCGGCCAGGGTGGCGCGGGCACCCGGATAGACGGATGGCGAGCAGGGGCTGTTCGCGTCCACCGGCAGCGCGATGGTGCGCGCGTTCCCGCGGGGCAGCATGCGGCCGTTCAGCACGACCCGGCCGCCCTCGACGGCGATCGTGTCGCCCGGCAGGCCGATCACCCGCTTGATATAATCGACGTGGCTGTCGGGCGGCACCGCGATGACCACGTCGCCGCGTTCCGGCAGCCGCCCGAACAGCCGCCCTTTCGTGAACGGCAGGACGTGAAAGGACGGCGAGATGTAGGACCAGCCATAAGGGTATTTCGTGACGATCAGCCGGTCGCCCTTCAGCAGGCCCGGCATCATCGATTCGGAGGGGATGTAGAAGGGCTTGGCGACGCAGGAATGGACGACCAGGACGGCGAGCAGGATCAGCAGGATGGACCGGAACTCGTCCCACAGGCTGGGCTTGGCCTCTTCGACCGGCCGTTCCGCGGTGCTGTCGGTCATGGCGTCGGCGCTTTCGGCAGGGATTCGAGGAGGACGAAGGCCTGAGCCCAAGGGTGGTCGTCGGTGAGCGTCAGGTGCACCCGGATCTCATGGCCGTCGCCGACCAGGCTGTCGAGACGCGCGGCGGCCCCGCCGGTGAGCGCCAAGGTCGGGGCACCGCCGGGACCGTTGACGACGCCGATGTCGCGCCAGTGAACGCCGCGCGACAGTCCGGTGCCCACGGCCTTGGCGAACGCTTCCTTGGCCGCGAAGCGCTTGGCGAAGGTGCCCGCCCGGGTCAGCGGGCGCCGGGCGGCCTTCGCGCGCTCCACCTCCGTGAAGCAGCGGCGCTCGAACCGCTCGCCGAAGCGGGCGAGCGCCGCCTCGATCCGATCGATGTTGCACAGGTCGGACCCGATGCCGACGATCACCGCGCCCTCCTCATCGACCCACCCCTACCGTGCCGCAGCCATCAGCGACGCCATGCGCCCGATCGCCTCGTCCAGCCCGACGAAGATCGCCTCGCCGATCAGGAAATGGCCGATGTTCAGCTCGGCCAGCTGCGGGATGGCGGCCACCGCCTGGACGTTGTCGTAGGTAAGGCCGTGGCCGGCGTGCGGCTCCAGCCCCTCCTTGGTCGCCAGCGCCGCGGCGTCGGACAACCGTCGAAGCTCCTCGGCCCGCTCCTCGCCCTCGCACCGGCTGTAGCGGCCCGTGTGAAGCTCGATCACCGGCGCGCGAAGGCGCAGCGCGGCGTCGATCTGGCGGACGTCGGGCTCCACGAACAGGCTGACGCGAACGCCGGCGTCCGTCAGCCGGGCCACGAGGGGGGTCAGCTGGTTGTGCTGGCCGGCCGCGTCCAGCCCGCCTTCGGTCGTGCGCTCCTCGCGCCGTTCGGGGACCAGGCAGACCGCGTGGGGACGCCGCGCCAGGGCGATCGCCAGCATCTCGTCGGTCGCCGCCATCTCCAGGTTCAGCGGCACCGGCAACTCCGCCATCAGCCGCTCGACATCGGCGTCGCGAATGTGCCGGCGGTCCTCGCGCAGGTGGGCGGTGATCCCGTCCGCGCCCGCCTCGGCCGCCGCCAGGGCCGCGCACACGGGGTCCGGATCGTCGCCGCCCCGCGCGTTCCGCACGGTCGCGATGTGGTCGATATTGACCCCCAGACGCAGGGGGCGGGACGGCGCGGTCATGCCGTCCGGCTACCCGGCCGGGTGACGGCGATCGCCGCCAACTCGGCCGGCACCTCGTCCGGTGCCCAGGACGGCACATTTAAGGTCAGCAGCGCGGCGAATGGCACGGCGAACCGCGCCGCGCCGCCGGATCGGTCGACGAGCGCGCAGGCGGCCACCACGCGACCCCCCGCCCCCTCGATCGCGGCGATCGCCTCGCGGGACGACAGGCCCGTCGTCACCACGTCTTCGGCCATCAGCACCCGTTCGCCACCGGTCAGCCGAAAGCCGCGGCGCAGCTCGAAAGCGCCCGTCGGCCGCTCCAGGAACATCGCCGGCACGCCGAGCGCGCGGCCCATCTCGTGCCCCACCAGCACCCCGCCCATGGCGGGCGACACGACGGCGTCGATCCGCAGATCCGTCGGAAGCTTGGCGGCAAGCACGCGCGCCAGGCGCTCGGCGCGACGCCCATCCATTAGGACTCGCGCGCACTGCAGATAACGTGCGGAGTGCCGACCGGACGACAGGACGAAATGCCCCTCCAGCAAGGCCTCGGCGGCCCGGAACTCGGCCAGCACGTCGGCGCCGGCGGAAAGGGGTGCGTCGTCCATCGCAGCCGCGCCTTAGCGAAGCCCCACCGCCGACGCCAGGACGACCGCTCGAAAACCGCGTAAGTCGGCCGTCGGCGGCTTGAGAATGGGCACAGGGGGCGCTATGTGGCGTTCACATTCGTTCGGCTTGCGTTCGCCCGATCACGGGCTGGCGCGGACCGGACTCTACCCGGACCCGAGGCCGATCCGACGCCATGAAGCCGCTCACACCGCTCCTGCTCCTGCTGGCCGCCGTTACGGCACCCGCGCTTCCCGTCGCGGCCGCCGCTCCGGCCGCCGCGACCGCGCCGGCCCCGAAAGCTCCGCCGGCGCTGTCGCCCACGCAGGTCGCTCCGACTCAGGCGGCGCCGGGTGCCGCGACCACCGCGGTCGCAGCCGACGCCGACACCGGGCCGACCGTGGCCACGGAGCTGCCGGAACAGACCTTTGCGCGGGCCAAGCCGGTGGTGGGCATCGGCCAGCCGGTGAACGAGCGCGTCGGACTCCAGCCGCAGGTGACCGCGATCGGTCGCGACGCGGAATGGATGCACAACTACATCCTGATGCCGGTGATGGTCGGGATCACCCTGCTGGTGCTCGGTCTGATGATCTACTGCGTCATCCGGTTCCGGCGGTCCGCCAACCCCGTCCCGTCCAAGACCACCCACAACACCGCGATCGAGATCGCCTGGACCGTCATTCCGGTCCTGTTGCTGCTGATTATCGCCGTGCCGTCGATCAAGCTGTTGGCTGCGCAGTACAAGCCGGCGCCGGCGGATGCCCTGGTAATTAAGGTCACGGGCAACCAGTGGAACTGGGAATACGCCTATCCGGACAATGGCGACTTCTCGTTCGTGTCGAACATGCTGGACGAGGACTCGTCCAATGCCGCCGGCGAGCCGTACCGTCTGGGCGTGGACGAACGGATGGTGGTGCCGGTGAACACGCCGGTGAAGCTGCTCGTGACCGGCGCGGACGTGATCCACAGCTGGGCCATGCCCGCTTTCTGGATCAAGATGGACGCCGTTCCCGGCCGCATCAACGAGGTGACCTTCAACGCGGACACGGAAGGGCTGTATTACGGCCAGTGTTCGGAATTGTGCGGGATTCGCCACGCCTTCATGCCGATCGCGGTCGAGGTGGTCTCCAAGGCGAACTTCGCGCGCTGGGTCGCGTCGAAGGGCGGCACGATGCCGGGCCAGGCCGCGCCGGTGGCGGCGGGGGCCGCCACGACCGAGGCCGTGGCCGAGACGCCGGTGCCTCCCGCGATGGACGGAGCCGACGCCGCGCCTGCTCCGACGGCCCCGCTGATCACGCAGGGCGCCACCGCCAATGGGGGGTCGAACACGGAACGATGACCCAGCCCCGCCAACCGATTGCCTCCAGAGGGTTCGCCTGACCATGACCGACACTCTTCGCGCCGCACCGCTCGCCTATTCCGTCTCGCCGGAGCACGACAGCCACGCAGACAGCGATCACAAGCCCGGGTTCTTCACCCGGTGGTTCCTCTCAACGAACCACAAGGACATCGGAACGCTGTACCTGATCTTCGCGATCATGGCGGGGATCATCGGTGGCGCGATCAGCGGCATCATGCGGCTGGAACTGGCGGCGCCAGGCATCCAGTATCTTCCCGGCATCGCCAGCGTGCTCGAGGGCAAGCCGGGCCTGACCGACTTTTCGCCGGAAACGCTGCACCTGTGGAACGTCCTGATCTCGGCCCACGGCCTGATCATGGTGTTCTTCATGGTCATGCCGGCGCTGATCGGCGGCTTTGGCAACTGGTTCGTGCCGCTGATGATCGGCGCGCCGGACATGGCGTTCCCACGCATGAACAACGTGTCCTTTTGGTTGACTGTCGCGGGCTTCTGCTCGCTGCTCGCGTCCGCCTTCATGCCCGGAGGCAGCGGATTGGGCGCGGGCACCGGCTGGACCGTCTATGCGCCGCTCTCGACCAGCGGTTCGCCCGGGCCGGCCGTGGACTTCGCCATCTTCGCGCTGCACCTCGCCGGCATCGCGTCGATCCTGGGGGCGATCAACTTCATCACCACCATCTTCAACATGCGCGCGCCGGGAATGACGCTGCACAAGATGCCGCTGTTCGTCTGGTCGGTGCTGGTCACGGCATTCCTGCTGCTGCTCGCCCTGCCGGTGCTCGCCGCGGCGATCACGATGCTGATCACCGACCGGAACTTCGGGACGACGTTCTTCGACGCCACGGGCGGTGGCGACCCGATCCTGTATCAGCACCTGTTCTGGTTCTTCGGGCACCCCGAAGTCTACATCATGATCCTGCCGGGTTTCGGCATCGTCAGCCAGATCATTGCCACCTTCAGCCGCAAGCCGGTGTTCGGCTACCTGGGCATGGCCTATGCCATGGTGGCGATCGGCGCGGTCGGGTTCGTCGTGTGGGCCCACCACATGTTCACCACTGGCCTGAGCGTGAACACGAAGATGTATTTCACTGCCGCCACGATGGTCATCGCGGTGCCCACCGGCATCAAGATCTTTTCGTGGATCGCGACGATGTGGGGTGGCTCGATCACCTTCAAGACGCCGATGCTGTGGGCGCTGGGCTTTATCTTCATGTTCACCGTCGGCGGCGTTACGGGCGTGTTGCTCGCCAATGGCGGCATCGACAATTACATGCACGATACCTATTACGTGGTCGCGCACTTCCACTATGTGTTGTCGCTGGGTGCGGTGTTCGCGCTGTTCGCCGGCTTCTACTATTGGTTCGGCAAGGTGACGGGCAAGCAGTATAACGAGTTCCTGGGGCAGTTGCACTTCTGGGGGTTCTTCGTCGGCGTGAACGTCCTGTTCTTCCCGATGCACTTCCTGGGGCTGCAGGGCATGCCGCGTCGCTATCCGGACTATCCGGACACGCAGGCGTTCTGGAACGCGCTCGCCTCGTGGGGCTATGTCATCATGGCGGTGTCCATCGGGGTGTGGTTGCTGAACGTGATCTGGTCGCTGGCGGCTGGTCGCCGGGTGGATGGCAATTACTGGGGTGAGGGTGCCACGACACTGGAATGGACATTGTCCAGCCCGCCGCCCTACCACCAGTTCGAAACCCTGCCGCGGGTCGACTGACGCTTGCCCGGCCCCGCCCTCGCGCCGGGGCCGGCAAGCGACCACGCCATGACCAGCCTGCTGCACCCTCCAGTCGCCCCCGACCTGCCCCTGCCGGCGAGCGCCCGCGACTTCTGGGCGCTGCTGAAGCCGCGCGTGGTCAGCCTGGTCGTGTTCACCGGAGCGGTCGGGCTGGTCGCCTCGCGCGCGCCCGTCGATCCCATCCTCGGCTTCGCGGCCATCCTGTGCATCGCGCTTGGCGCGGGCGGGTCGGCGGCGCTCAACCAGTGGTACGAAGCGGACATCGACGCCAAGATGCGCCGCACCGCCGCGCGGCCGTTGCCGGCCGGGCGCATGGAGCGCGACACCGCCTTGCAGTTCGGGGTGGGCCTGTGCGTGTTCTCGGTCGCGTTGATGGGCCTGGCGGCGAATTGGCTGGCGGCCACCATCCTCGCCGTCTCGATCGTCTATTACGCGGTCGTCTACACCATGTGGCTGAAGCCCGCGACGCCGCAGAACATCGTGGTCGGCGGCGGGGCCGGTGCCTTTCCGCCGCTGATCGGATGGGTGGCTGCGACCGGACAGATCGCCTGGCTGCCAGTGCTGCTGTTCGCCATCATCTTCCTGTGGACGCCGCCGCACTTCTGGGCGTTGAGCCTGTTCGTGCGGTCCGATTACGCGGCCGCCGGCATCCCGATGCTGCCGGTGGTGAAGGGCGAGGCCGTCACTCGGCGACAGATCGGCCTGTACACTGTCGCCTTGTCGGTTGCGACGCTGGCCCCGTGGGCCTTGGGGCTGACCGGCGACATCTACGGCGTCGCCGCGCTCGCGCTGACGGCCGTCTTCGCCGCCGCCGCCTGGCCGGTCGCGACGCGACGGACCGTGGAGGCGGACACCATGCGCCCGGAAAAGCGCCTGTTCGCCATCTCCATCGTCTATCTGTTCGCCCTGTTCGCGGCGGTCGCGGTCGACGCGCTGGTGGTCGGGTGATGGAGCCCGATCGCCTGACCCCGGCGCAGACGGAAGCCTGGCGCCAGCGCCAGCGAAGCCGCGCCCTGGTGACCGCGCTGGTGCTCGGCGCGCTGGCGGTGCTCGTCTTCTTCATCGCCGTTCGCAAGATGACCGGCGCATGACCGCGGCCACGCTCTCCCTCGACCGCGCCAAGCGGCGCACGGCGCTGTCGATGGTGATGATCGTCGTCGGCATGGCCTGCCTGGGCTATGCCAGCGTGCCCCTCTATCGCATTTTCTGCCAGGTGACGGGCTTTGGTGGCACGACCCAGCGGGTCGAGACCGCGACCGGAGTGCGCCCGGTTCCCGGCAAGACCGTGTCCGTGCGCTTCGACGGCACCGTGAACGGCGTGCCCTGGACCTTCAAACCGGAACGCAACCAGGTGCGGGTCACGATCGGGGCGCAGACCCTGGCTTTCTACGACGCCACCAATACGTCCAGCGAAGCCGTGACGGCCAAGGCCAGCTACAACGTGTCCCCCGATCTGGCGGGCGCGTATTTCACCAAGGTGGAATGCTTCTGCTTCACCGAGCAGACGCTGCAGCCGGGGCAGAGCGTGCGCATGCCCGTGCTGTTCTATGTCGACCCGTCGATCCTGGACGACGCGGAAACGCGCCGGGTTGAGGAAATCACCTTGTCCTACACCTTCTTTCCGGTCCAAAAGGCCGGCTGACACACAGGGGCCGCCCGACGGCCCAAGGGATCTCAAGACCATGGCCGGTGCCAAGACTCACGACTATCACATCCTGCCGCCCTCCGCCTGGCCGCTGATCGGCTCGTTCTCGGCGCTCGCGATGACCACCGGCGGCGCGTTGTGGATGCACGACTATGCCGGCGGCGGCTGGGTGTTCCTGGCGGGATTGGCCGGTGTGTTGTTCACCATGTTCTCGTGGTGGGCGGACGTGGTGAAGGAAAGCCACGAAGGGTTCCACACCCCCGTCGTGTCCCTGCACCTGCGCTATGGAATGATCCTGTTCATCGCGTCGGAAGTGATGTTCTTCGTCGGGTGGTTCTGGGCCTGGTTCGACTTCTCGCTGTTCCCCTCCAGCATCACGGAGATCGGGGGTGTCTGGCCGCCCGAGACGATCGAGGTTCTGCCGGCCTTCCAGTTGCCATTGCTCAACACGCTGATCCTGCTGTGCTCCGGCACGACGGTCACCTGGGCGCACCACGCGCTGCTCCACGGCGATCGCAAAGGGCTGAAGATGGGGCTGTGGGCGACGATCGGCCTCGGCGTGCTGTTTTCCGCCATCCAGGCCTACGAATATTCCGAAGCGCCCTTTCCGTTCGCCGGCTTGAACTATGGCTCGTCCTTTTTCATGGCGACCGGGTTCCATGGCGCGCACGTGATCATCGGCACGATCTTTTTGAGCGTCTGCCTTGTCCGCGCCTATCGCGGCGACTTCACGCCGCGTCAGCATTTCGGGTTCGAGGCGGCGGCCTGGTACTGGCACTTCGTCGACGTGGTGTGGCTGTTCCTGTTCCTGTCGATCTATGTCTGGGGCGGCTGGGGCGCGGCCACCCAAGGGTGACCCGATGCCCGCGCGCGGGATGAGCGCCGCCGCGCGCCCGTCCGCGCTCGCGGTCGGCCTGCGGGGCCTGTGCCCCCGATGCGGGGCCTCCACGCTGTTCGCCGGCGCGCTGAGCCTCAATGATCGCTGCCGCGCGTGCCAGCTCGACTTCACGGAGTTCAACGTCGGCGACGGTCCGGCGGCGTTCGTGACCGCGTTGGCCGGTGGACTGGTGGTGATCCTGGCGATCGCGCTGGAGCTGACGGCAGAGCCGCCGCTGTGGCTCCATGTCGTCCTGTGGCTTCCGCTGACGCTGGTGCTGGTGGTCGGCGGTCTGCGCGTCACGAAGGGATGGCTGCTGGCGAGCGAGTTCCGCCGCGGCGCGCGCGAAGGTCGCCACCGGAGCGCGCGCCCATGAGGCGACTGCCCGTCGTGCCCACGATCGTCGTGCTGCTGGCCGCGGCGGCGATGGTCGCGCTGGGCGTGTGGCAGCTCGACCGCGCGGACGAGAAGCGGGCGTTGAAGGATCTGTACGCGCGACATCTGGCGCTGCCGCCCACGGCGGTGCCGGTGTTCGGCGCGCCTCGGCCCGAACTGATGTTCCGGCGGGCGACCGGGATGTGCCTGTCCCACGGGCCCGCCACCTCTCGCGGAGGCGAGGACGCGTCCGGTGCCACGGGCTATCGCCTGTTCGTGCGGTGCGCACCGGGCGCGGAAGGGCCGGGACTATTGGTGGAAGCGGGCGTCGCCGCTCGCTTCGACGCGACCGTGACGCTTCCGCCCGGTCCGGTCGTCGGCACGCTGGTCCCCGCGCCCACGAGCACCAGCCTGCTCGGCCGTCTGACCGGCGACCGGCCGGTGGCCGAAGCGATGCTGGTCCTGGACCGCCCGGCCCCCGGACTGCGTCCGTCGGCCCGACCGGATCCCACCGCCATACCGGACAACCATCTGGCCTATGCCGTCCAGTGGTTCGCCTTCGCGCTGATCGCCCTGGTGATCTACGGCTTCGCCCTGCTGCGTCGGGCGCGGCGGGCGGGCGGAGTGCCGCCGTCCTCTCCCCCCAGTCGCGGGTGACGATGCGCTACCGTTCCACACGCGGCGGCTCGCCATCGGTCGACTTTCGCGGCGCGACGATGGCGGGGCTGGCCCCCGATGGTGGTCTGTACCTGCCCGAAGAGTGGCCCACCCTGTCGACGGAGGCGCTCCGAGACCTGGCGGGCCGCCCCTATGCGGAGGTCGCGGCGCGGGTCATGGCTCCGTTCACCGCGGACGTGCTGGATGCGGACGAACTCCTCGCGCTCACCACCCGCGCCTACGCAACCTTCGACCACGCGGCCGTGGCCCCGCTCGTCCAGCTGGACGAGCGGCACTGGCTGCTCGAGCTGTTCCACGGGCCGACCCTGGCGTTCAAGGACGTGGCGCTGCAGCTGCTCGCGCTGCTGTTCGAACGGTTCGCCGAGCGCCCGCTGACGCTGATCGGGGCGACGTCGGGGGACACCGGGTCGGCGGCCATCGCCGCGCTGGCGGGACGCGCCGGGCTGGACGTCGTGATGCTGCACCCGGCCGGGCGGGTGAGTGCCGTGCAGCGCCGCCAGATGACGACGGTGCTCAGCCCAAATGTCCACAACGTCGCGATCGAAGGCAGCTTCGACGACGCGCAGCGGATCGTGAAGGCGCTGTTCCGGCATCCGGGGTTGGCGGGCCACACCTTGTCGGCTGTGAACTCGATCAACTGGGCGCGGTTGTTGCCGCAGATCGTCTATTATGCCGTCGCCGCCGTCCGGCTGGGCGCGCCGGACCGCCGCGTCGCCTTCAGCGTTCCGACGGGCAATTTCGGCAATGCCTTCGCCGGCTATGCGGCGGCCGCCGTGGGAGTGCCGATCGAGCGGCTGATCGTGGCGACGAACGACAATGACATCCTGCACCGCGCGCTCGCGGACGGCGACTATTCCGCCGGCGCGGTCACACCCACCGCCGCGCCGTCCATGGACATCCAAGTGTCGTCGAACTTCGAGCGGCTGCTGGCGCAGTTCGGCGGAGCGTCGCGGGTCGCGGAGCATATGGGGGTGTTCGAGGGAACCGGCGCCCTCTCCCTGCCGCACGACTGGCGGGAGGCCAGCCGGCCCCTGTTCGACAGTCGCGCGGTGGACGCCGCCGGAATGACCCTGGCGATGACGCGGGCCAAGGACCGCGCGGGCGAGATCGTCGATCCGCACACCGCCATCGGGCTCGCCGCCGCGTGGGAAGTGGGGGCCAGCCTGCCCGCGGACGTGCCCGTCGTCACGCTGGCCACCGCGCACCCGGCCAAGTTCCCGGACGCGGTGGAGCGCGCCACGGGGCTGCGCCCCGGCCTGCCGCCGCGCCTGGGCGACCTGTTCGAACGCCAGGAACGCTGCGTCACCCTGCCCGCCGACACGGACGCCGTCGCCGACCACGTCGCGTCGGTCGTGCCCCGATGACGGTCGGCGTGCTGGCGGGAGAGGGCTGGGCCGATTACGCGCTGCTCGATTCGGGCAACGGGCGAAAGCTGGAACGCTATGGCGCCCACCGGATCGTGCGGCCGGAACCGCAGGCGCTCTGGGCACCCGCGGCCGACGATTGGGACGCGGACGCACAGTTCGTGCCGGGCGCGGACGAGGATGGCGGGGGCCGCTGGGACGTGCGGCGGCCGCTGCCCGACGGCTGGCCGCTCCGCTGGGAAGAACTGCGCTTCACGGCCCGTCCCACGCCCTTTCGCCACCTCTCCTTCTTCCCCGACATGATGCCGGTGTGGAGCTGGGCGCGCGACCGGGTGGGGGACGGTGCGGAGGTGCTGAACCTGTTCGGCTATACCGGCGTCGGCACTCTGGCGCTGGCGGCGCGCGGCGCGCGCGTGGTCCACGTCGACGCGTCGAAGAAGTCCGTCGCCGCCGCGCGGGAGAACGCCGCCATCAGTGGCCTCTCCGACGCTCCGATCCGCTGGTTGGTCGACGACGCGGCGAAGTTCGTCGCGCGCGAGGTGCGGCGCGGCCGGCGATATGACGGCCTGATCCTGGACCCGCCGAAATACGGGCGCGGCCCGGACGGCGAGGTGTGGCGGCTGGACGAGGATCTGCGATCCTTGCTGACCGACTGCGCGGCGCTGCTGGACGTGCGGTCCCGCTTCTGCGTGCTGACGGTCTATGCCGTGCGGCTGTCGGCCCTGGCGGTGGCGGAGACGATGCGCCAGGCCTTTGCCGCGCTAGGTGGGCAGGTGGAGGCCTTGGAACTGACACTGGTGGAACAGGCGCGCGGCCTGACGCTCCCCACCGCCATCGTCGCGCGCTGGAGCCCGGAGGGGTGACCGCGCTGACCGTCAACGACACGCCGGTCGACTATCGCGCCTCGCCCGACCTGCCGCTTCTGTGGGCGTTGCGCGACCTGTCCAACCTGACCGGCGCGAAATATGGCTGCGACGACGGCAGCTGCGGCTATTGCATCGTCGATGTCGACGGACGCGCGGTGCGGTCGTGCCAATTGACGATCGGCGCGGCCGAGGGCGCGGTGGTCACCACGATCGAAGGCCTGTCGCCGGACCGGTCGAACGCGGTGCAGCAGGCCTTCGTCGCCGAGGGGGTGGCGCAGTGCGGCTATTGCATCCCGGCCATGGTGCTGGCGGCCAACGCGCTCCTGGCCGCCGATCCCTCCCCCGACGCGGCGACCATCCGCAGGGGCGTGGACGTGCTGTGCCGGTGTGGCGGTGCGGCGCGGCTGGTGGCCGCCGTGCGGCTGGCGATCGACGTTCGGGCCGGCCGCGTTCGCCTGGCCGCGGCACCCGCGCCCGGTGTCGCCGCGCGCGATGCGGCGCGGGAGGTGGAGGCGCTGTCGCCCGGCACGCCCCCAGCATCCGCCGAACGCTAAGATGAAGCGCGGCCAACGGGCGGTTCAGCCACCCAGCACCAGCGGTCCGATATACGGATGGGATCGGGGGAGGACCGTCCGCCCCTCCAGCATCGGGAGACGACGCATGCGTACGCTGATCCTGGCCATGGCGATGGCCTCCACCCTCCTCACCCCCGCGATCGCGTCCGCGGCCGACCGCCCCGGAAACCGTGCCGAACGGCGGGCCGATCGCCGCACGGACGTGGCGCACGCCCGCGTCGAGCGCCGCAGCGACGTTCGCCGCGACCGTGCCAAGGCACGGGGCAACCACCGCCGCGTCGCCCGGATCAACCGGCAGGAGCGCCGCGCCGACCGCCGCATCGACCGGCGGGAGGATCGGGCCGAACGTCGCATCGACCGGCGCGTCGCGGAACGGCGCTGGAATCGCCAGTGGCGGAACGACCGCCGATATGATTACGCGCGCTATCGCCGCGCGAACCGCGCCGTGTATCGCGCGCCGCGCTATGTCTCGCCCTATCGCAACCGCGGCTATTCGCGGCTGACGATCGGAGGCGGGATCGGTTCGGGCTATTATGGCAGCCGTTACGGGATCGCCAATCCGTCCCGCTATCGCCTGCCGCCCGCCTATGGTGTCTATCGTTGGACGCGGTATTACAACGATGCCGTGCTGGTCGACACACGGCGCGGGATCGTGGCCGACGTGCTCTACGACTTCTTCTACTGACCGGCGACGGTCGGAGGGGCGATCCGCCGGGGTCGCCCCTTACCGGCGCGCGGCGTCGGGGTTGGGCGGCGCCAGCCAGCCCACCATGCGGCCCAACGTGCCGTCCCGGTCGACCCACTGGTTCTTCAGCGCGCCGCCGACGTGCAGCACCAGCAGGGCGACGAAGCCCCATCCGACGATCTCGTGCCCCTCGTGCCCCAATCCGGCCAGCGCCTCGCTGGGACCGGTCGGCAGGAACGGGAGCGGGAACAGCCCGAACCAGGACATCGGTCGAAGCTTGTCGGACGCAGACACCATCAACCAGCCGAACAGCGGCATCAGGATCATGAAGGCGTAGAACGTCCAATGGGTCGCCAGCGCCGCGGCCCTTTGCCAGGCGGGGTGATCCGGCATCTGGCGTGGGGTCGGGTGGCTCAGCCGCCAGGCCAGCCGCGCCACCGAGAGCACCAGGATGGTCAGGCCGATCGCCTTGTGCGCGCTCATGACCGGCCCGATCCAGGGCTTGGGCAGCGATTCGTGGAAAAAGCCGCCGAGCAGGTTGGCAACGATCAGCACGGCGATGGTCCAGTGGAACCAGCGCGCGACGGTGTCGTAGCGCGCCGTCGCCGGTGCCGTTGCGCCCATGTGGTCCGCCCGCGTCGCCATCGCCCTCGTCTCCCTGCCTTTCGGACGGTCTAGAGCGGCAGGACGCCCGCGCCTAGCCCGTTAGCTCACAGGTCGGCGAACCCGCTGCGCGGCGCGCCACGCCAGCGCCTTCAGGTGGTTGTCGGCGGGAAAGCGCCGTGGCGGGGCCGGCCGCAGGCCGATCCGCCGCATCGCCCGGTTCCAACCGTGGGCGTATTGTTCGCGATAGCTCCATTCCGACCGCCAGGTGACGGACAGGGACACGGACAGCTGCGGTCCGTTGCGGACGTGGTGCGGGGCCTTGACGGGGACGTAAACCGCCTCTCCCGGCACCAGCGCGATCGCGGTGCCGTGGGCGGCGAAAGCCTCGTCCCAGGGCAGATTGCGGTGGCCGCCCTCGTGGAACCGTTCGTGCTCTTCCAGCGGTGCGAAGCGGCCATCGCCGGCCGGCCAGACGGTGAAGGTCTTGGTGCCGCGCACCTGAGCCAGGATGTTGTGTTCCGGGTCCATGTGGAACGGCGTCACCGCGCCGGGCGACGACACGAACAGAAAGCCTTCGCGCTTCAGCATCGGCCCGGTGCTGGGCCGGATCGCCGCCTCGACCGGGGCCAGCGCCTCGTCGAGCAACCGGGCATAGAGATGGTCCTGCTCGATGAACTTCAGCACCATCCAGGACCCGTTCGTCTCGATGCCGGCCAGGGTCGCGTGGATGTCCAGCCCGTTGCCGCGCACGTCTTCGGGGGCCACCCCGATCGGCAGGTCGCCGGCATTGTGCTCCACGCTCTCCGGCCGCATCCGCCGGGCGAGCGCCACGATGGCGGGCAATTGCAGGAGCGGGTGGTCGGCCAGCCCGTGCGCCAGCTTGGCCGGCGCTTCCGGGTAACGCTCCGCCAGCGCGGCGAGCGTGGGCGTGGGCCAGGGCGTCATCGCGCCGCGCCGCCGCGCAGCCTCAGAACGCCCCACCCCTGTTCCGCCCAGCGGGTCAGGTCGTGGACCGCGCGCCGACGTCGCCCGGCGAGCGGCAGGGTGACGCGCACGATCGATCGCCGCTCCCTCCACAGGCTGTCGATCATCGGGTGGCCTTCGGCGGCACAGCTGTCGACCCAGTCGATGCCGGGTTCCAGGAGCAGGCTGAGCGAATGGCGTTCCAGCAGCACACCGGGCGAGAAGCGCGCCAGGGCCTCGTCATAGGCGATCTTGTAGGCGAACGCGCCGGGCGGGGCGAGCAGGGTCGCCAGCATGGCGATGGGCCGGCCGTCCAGGGTCAGCGACACTGCGTGCAGTCGGCGGCGCGCGTGGGCCGCGCCGACCAGCTGGCGGAACACGGCTTCGGTGGCGGGAGCGCAGGCCATGGCCGAGCCGGCGCGGCCCTTCCACCCCGCCCGCTCCAGCGCCAGGAAGTCGGCGATCCAGTCGCCGGCGCGCGCGTGCGGGTCCAGCCGATGGAACGCCACCGCGCCCTCTTCGGCCAAGCGGTTGGCGAGCCGCGCCACCTCCTTGCGCTTCTTCTTGCGGACGGTCGCCGACCAATAGGCATCGGGCGTGAGGTCGCTCTGCAGCAGTGCGCGCCGGGTGCGGTGGACGTGGGCGAGCGGGCGGGCGAGCGCGGTCGCCGCCGCGTCCAGCCCGGCCAGCACAGGCCCCCCTTCGTCCAGACCGGTGAGGTGCAGGAAACCGGGCCAGTGCGAGTCGTCCAGCAGGGCGATGAGACGTCGCCAGAACTCCTGTTCGCGCCCGGCGCGCACGATCGGCGTGCCGGCAAAGGCGTTCGCGTGCGTCCAGTTCGTCGTGTGTCGCACCGCCAGCCGACCATAGCGGCCACCGCGCGCGAGCGGCAGGACGCCCAGCGGGACTCCGTGATCGTCGGTGACCCAGGCGATCGTCGCGCGCTCCGTCTCGCCCAGCACGCGCAGCGCGGGCAGCACCGTCCAGGGTTCCGCGAAGACGTTCGGCTCGGACGCGCGGCGCGCCAGACGCCGCCACTGCGCCTCCCGCGCTCCGCCGAAAGCACCGGCGGGGATCAGGGCGCTGTCGTCGTGGCGCACCGGCGCGGCCGCGTCCTCTGCGGTGTCGATCAGCGGATGCGAAAGCGGACTCGACATGTCACCCTCCTCCCTACTCCAAGCGGGTTAAGAAATCCCGGTGGTCGGTCCGTGGTCGGTCCGTGGTCGGTCCGGCGCGACAAGCCCCGTCGGGCGCGCTAGGGCGGCGCGCGATGACGGACGATCCCCGCTGGACCGCGATCGTGCTCGCTGGCGAACGGCCGGCGGACGACGCCGTGGGACGACCGTTCGGCCCGGGTCCCAAGGCACTGCTCCCGGTCGGCGGTCAGCCCATGGTGGCTCGCGTGGTGGACAGCCTGCGCGCCTGCCCGGCGATCGCGCGCGTCGTCGTGCTGGCTCAGGACACCGCGCCGCTGGCCGCCGCGCTGGCCGGGCGGGAGGTGACGCTGGTGGAGAGCGGCGTCGGCATCGCGGGTTCGGTGCGGGCCGTGGCCGGCGGGTCGGCCGCGCCGTGGCCGGTGCTCGTCACCACGGCCGACCATCCGCTCCTGACCCCCGCCACCGTCGC
Source organism: Sphingomonadaceae bacterium (assembly GCA_965261015.1). Taxonomy (GTDB): domain Bacteria; phylum Pseudomonadota; class Alphaproteobacteria; order Sphingomonadales; family Sphingomonadaceae; genus CBDHCC01. The sequence continues at coordinate 300,937 of CBDHCC010000001.1, read as the reverse complement.
GGAGTTCCTGGCCGGAGTCGGGCGGGCGGACGTGGCGGTGGGGCTGGTGGCGCGCGCCACCGTGCTGCGGCGCTTTCCGACCACGCGCCGGACGTGGTTGCCGATGCGGGACGGGGGTTGGACCGGTGCCAACCTGTTCGCGCTCCGGTCGCCGGCGGCGCGGCCCGCGCTGGATCACTGGGCGGGGGTGGAGCGGGATCGCAAGCGCGCCTGGCACCTGGCGCTCACCTTCGGTCCCCGACTCGCCGCGGCCGTGCTCGCCCGGCGGCTGGACCTGGCCGACGCCGTGGCGACCGCCGGAGAGCGGCTGGGGCTGCGCGCCGTCGCCGTGCCGCTGTCCGACCCGGACGCCGCGGTCGACGTGGATCGGCCCGGCGACCGCCGCCTGGCCGAGCTGGTGCTGTGGGCGCGCGGGGACGCGCAGTGAGCGGTCGACCGTTGCAGGTCGCCTACCTCATCAACTCGCTGGAAGGGGGCGGCGCGGCCCTGCCCCTGCCCGACATCGCCCGCGCCCTGGCGCGCGCGGGCGCGCGGATGCGGGTGCTGGCGCTCACCCGGCGCGACGGTCGCGCCCTGGCACCGCTGGTGGCGGCCGGGGTGCTGGTGGAGGTCCGCGAGGGCGGCGAGCGCGATCATGGGGCGGCGCTGCTGTGGCTGATCGATCGCCTGCGCGCCGCCCCGACGGACGTGGTCTGGACCTCGCTCACCCGGGCGACATTGTTGGGGCAGATCGCCGGGCGACGGTTGGGCCGGCCGGTCGTCAGCTGGCAGCACAACGCCTTTCTAAAGCCCGCCAATCGCCGACTGCTGCGCGCCACGCAGCGGCTGTCGACCCTGTGGGTGGCGGATTCGGACGCGGTCGCCCGGCTGACCGCCGACCGCCTGGCGATCCCGGCCGAGCGGCTGGTCACCTGGCCGATCTTCGCGGCCGACGCCGACGCGCCGGCGGGCGCACCCTGGCGGCCCGGCGAACCGATCCGACTGGGCAGCCTTGGCCGGCTGCACCCGGCCAAGGGCTATGACGTGTTGCTCGACGCGCTGGCGCGGCTGTGGAGGCAGGGGTGGACCCCGCCCGCACCGCTGACGCTCACGATCGCGGGAGAGGGGGCGGAGCGTCCGGCGCTCGCCGAAGCGGCGCGCGCGACGGGCGTGAAGCTCGACCTGCCGGGCTTCACCCCCGACCCGGCCGCGTTCCTGGCGACCCTCCACCTCTATCTCCAGCCGTCGCGGCGCGAAGGGTTCGGGATCGCGGCGCACCAGGCCATGGTCGCCGGCGTGCCCGTGCTTGCGAGCGCCACGGGCGAGCTGGCGCGATCGGTGCTCGACAGTGAAACGGGACGGCTGGTGCCGGTCCAGGACCCCGCTGCCCTGGCCGAGGCCCTGCACGAACTGCTGGACGCGCCCGAACGGCTGCATACGATGGGCGCGCGCGGGCGAGAGCGGGTGCTGGCGCTCTACGGCCGCGACGCATTCGATGCGCGCGGGGCGGCGGCGCTGGAGCGGCTCAGGGCGCTGGTGCCGGCGTTGCGGTGAGCGATCGGCGGAACGACAGGCCCATGGCGACGGTCGCGAACAGCGCGGTTCCGAGCGCGTGGACGCCGGCACCGTTCACTCCGTATCGCCAGAGGAGCAGCGGCAGGAGCGGGAACAGCGCCAGGCTGGCGGCGAGATTGATGCCCGCCGACCGCCCGGGCCGGCCCAGCGCGATCAAACCGCTCGACAGCGCGGGCGCGCCCAGCCGGACCGCACCCGCCACGGCGATCAGCACCAAGACCGTGGCACCGCCCGCGAAACTGCGCCCGCCCAACAGCGCGATCACGCGGGTCGGGAACAGCGCCAGCAGGCCCACGAGCGGCAGCGCGGCCAGGATGGCCCAGCCGCTCGCGTGCCATACGGTCCGCGCAAAGGCCGCGCGCTCTCCCGCCGCCAGCAGGCGGGCCATGACGGAATAGCTCGCCTGGCCGATCAGCGTCGCGGGCACCTGCAACGCCGTGCTGGCGCGCTGTGCCAGGGCGAACACGCCGGTCGCCGCCGGCCCCAGCACCCAGCCGACGGTCAGCGGCAGCAGGCGGGGGGCGAGTTCGCGCAGGGTCAAATCCAGGTTGGTGGTGGCCAGGAACCGCACCAGGCCCGGATTGGCCGCCCGCACCCCGGCGACCGGGCCGACCACCCGCTCGCGGACTCCCAGCCGGCGCAGCGCCAGCCAGCCCAGCCCCCACATGCTGATCCCCTCCAGCAAGGCCGCGGCGAACCACACCCACAACAGCGCGACCAACCCGCCGCCGGCCCACCACACGGCCGCCGCGCCCGCCAGCCGAACCGCCGGCTGCACCGTGTTGTGGGCGGCCAGCCAGTCGTAGCGGTGGGCGATCTGCACCAGCCCGCCCGGAGTGGCCCGCACCGCCGCGACCAGCGCCAGGCTGTAGGGAACGGCGACCGCAACGGTGGCCGGGCTCCACCCCAAGCGCGGGCCGATGACGGGAGCCAGCACGGCCGCCACCGTCACCGCCGCGACGCCGCAGGCGACTTCCACCAGCGACACGAAGCGGGTGAGGCGCATCAGCCGATCGCCATCGTCCGCCTCCACCGCCTCGGCTCCGTAGCGCACGATGCCGTGCCAGCCGGAAAAGGCCACCACGGTGCCCACCAGGGTCACATAGCCGTGGACCAGCACCAGCTCGCCGAATTCGCGCGCGCCCAGCAGCGGCGCGACGATCAGCAGCACGAGCAGGCTCAGCACGCCGGCCCCCGCCTTGCCGCCGACCAGCAGGCCGAAATTGCCGAGCACCCGGCGCAGCGGTCCCGCCGGCGCGCTCATCCGGCGGCGTCGAACAGGGCCAGGTGGCGGCGCGCCACCGGGCCGATGCGGTAACGGTCGAGCGCGTCGGGCGGCAGGGGGGCCGGCGTGGTCGCCAGCATGCGACCGATCGCCTCCGCCATCGCCCGGGCCTCGCCGGGCGGCACGACGATCCCGTGGCCGGCGGGCACCAGCGCGCGGATCGACGGCGAACAGTCCGTCGCCACCACGGTCAGCCCGGCGGCCAGCGCCTCGATCAACACCGCCGGCACCCCCTCATAGCGCGACGGCAGGACCAGCAGCCGCGCGCGCGCCATCCACTCCGCCGCGTCGGCGACCCGGCCCGCGAACGCGACCCGCTCGGTCAAGCCCAATCGGTGCGCCTGCCGTTCCAACGCCGCCCGATCCGGCCCGTCGCCCACCAACGTCAGGCGCACATCGCCCGGGCCGAGCGCCAGGGCGTCGAGCAGCAGCGCCCAGTTCTTCTGGGCCACCAGCCGGCCGACGCCGACGATATGGCGCGGCGCGCCGGAAGTGCGCGGCGGGGCGAGCGGCGCGTCGTCCTCCAGAACGGGGCTGGGGATGACGTGCAGGCGTGCGCGGGGCAGCCGCTCCGCCGCCTGGAGCGCCAGTTCGTCCGACAGCGCGACCACCGCGTCGGCGCGGTCCAGTCGGCGCGCCAGCAACCGCTCCCAGACCGCTTGCCGCCAGGCCGGGCGGTCGGGACGGCGGACCGGATTGCTGAGCCGCGCGACCACGGCGACGCGCGGCCCGACCGCGCGGCGCAGGGCGGGCAGGGCCGGCAAGTGGTGGTTGCCGGGCACATAGACACCGTCCAGCCCCGCCGCGACCGCCTGCGCCCCGGCCCAGGCGCCCAGGCGAGCCATCGCGCCCGGCGAGCGGGTGATGGCCCGTGCGGGCGCGAGCAGCGGCAGCGGCCCGCCGGGGGCGTCGGCCCCGTTCCACGACGCGGACCCGGTCGGGTCGCCGACCAGCAGCACGACATCGCGCCCTTCGCGTCGCCAGGCTTGACCCAGCCGGCGCGCGATGCGTTCGGTGCCGCCGCCCCCACCATCCCGAAGGAGGATGCCGATGCGCTGTCTCAAAACGGATCGCCTGGCCCCATGCGGGCGCACCTATGGACGCATCGCGGCCGCTGGCAAGCGCGGCGGCTGAGCGTGCGCGTCGGTGTCCTGTTCAATCACGATCAGATCCATCAGGTGGCCCATCTGGCCCCGGTCGCCCGCTCGCTGGCCCACCTGCGGCCGGACTGGACCGTCGTGCTGGCCAGCGTGTCGGACGCGATGGCGGACGAGGTCGACCGCATCGTGGGTCCGGACGCCCCGGCCAATCTGGTCCGCCACCGCTTGTTCCACCGCACCGTCCTGTCGCGGCTCGCCGCGCGCGCGCTCGACCGATGGCTGCCGGCGGCCAAACTGACGATCTATCGCGACAACCTGCCGTTCTTCGCCGGGCTGGACGCCCTGGTGGTGGCGGAGAAGACCTCCGCCATCCTGCGCACGCGCTACGGCCTGGCGGACCTGACCCTGATCCACACGCGGCACGGCGCTGGCGACCGCGCGATCGGCTTCGATCCGGCCAGCGCGCTGTTCGACCATGTCCTGGTCAGCGGCCCGAAGATCCGCGACCGGCTGGTGGCGGAGGCCGGACTGCCGGCCGACCGACTGTCCGTGGTGGGCTATCCCAAATTCGACACCGTGACGGCGGGTCCCGCCCTGCCCCTGCCGCCCGGTCGCCCGACCGTGCTCTACAATCCCCACCCCTCGCCCGCGCTCTCGTCGTGGTTCCGCGACGGAGCGGCGGTGCTGGACTGGTTCGTGGACCATCCGGACCACAATCTGATCTTCGCCCCGCACGTCATGCTGTTCGCCCGGCCGGTGACGCTCAGCCTGTCGCCGCTCCGGCTCGACCGCCCGGGACGGCTGCGCCGCCGGTGGATCGCGGCGCCGAACATCCTGATCGACACCGGCAGCCGGGCCGCGACGGACATGACCTACACCCGCGCCGCCGACATCTATCTGGGCGATGTCAGCAGCCAGCTGTACGAATTCCTGTGGCGGCCGCGCCCCGCCATCTTCCTGAACTCGCACGGCATCGATTGGGCGGGCGATCCGAATTACGCGCACTGGCGCACGGGACAGGTCATCGGGTCGGTCGCCGAACTGGGCCCCGCGCTCGCCCGGGCGGAGGCGGAGCAGGCCCGCTTCCGGCCCGTTCAAGAGGCGCTGTTCGCCGCCAGCATCGCCCTGACGGACGAACGGTCGTCCGACCGGGCGGCGCGCGCCATCGTTCACGCGCTGGACGGCTAGCGCCAGCGTTCGATCCGCCAGCCGCGCGCATCGGCCAGCCGGGCGAGCGCGCGGGACGGATTGACCGCCACCGCCTCGTCGGCCCAGCCCAGCAATGGCGCGTCGGACGCGTGGTCGCTGAACGCGCGGACGTGCAGGTCGCCGCGCGCGCCCAGCCGGGCCGCCACGGCGACCAGCTTGTCCTCGCCGTAGCAGTTCGGACCGACGCTGCCGGGCCTGAGCGCGCCGTCGACCCAGCGCGACCGGGTCGAGACCGCCTCGACCCCCAGCCGGCGGGCCAGCGGTTCCACCAGCAGGCTGTTGGCGGCGCTGGCGATCAGGACGCGCCGCCCGGCCGCCCGTTCCGCCGCCAGGCACCGGGTGGCGTCCGGCAGCAGGCCGTCGGCCACCAGGCGCGCGGCCATCCGGTCCGCCACGGACCGCGCCAGCGCGCTGTCGACCGCCGGCCCGACGAGCGTCGCGTGCATCCAGCGCTTCAGCCGCCGGCGATCCCACCGACCGAGCGCATGGGCGACAAAGCCGATCGGCCAGAGCGCGACCGCCGCCACGCGCCAGGGGCGGTGGGCCAGCGCCAGGGCCAGCAGCAGCCGGCTGTAGGTGGGGTGGCGGGTGAGCGTCCGGTCCAGGTCGAAGACGCTCCACGCGGTCATGTCCCGCCCTCGCTCAGCGCGGTCCGGCGCGCAAGCCGCCTGAACGGCAGGAACCGGCGCGGTTCACTGGACATTCAACGCCCAACCCCTAGTGCGACGCTCCGAAGCCATTGTTCAGGACGTCCCGATGCCCACCCACCGCCTTGCCACCGCGCTCGCGCTCTCGACCCTGGTCGCCGCCCCCTTGACCCTGGTCGCCAGCCCCGCGATCGCGCAGGCGGACGACCTGTCCAGCGTCGCGGCCCACCTGAAGGCGGCCAAGTCGATGACGGCGGCGTTCGCCCAGACGGACCGCGCCGGCAAGACGCTGACCGGCCAGCTGTCGATGAAGCGGCCCGGCAAGATCCGGTTCCAGTACCAAAAGGGCGTGCCCATCCTGCTGGTCGCGGACGGCAAGGCGCTGACCTACATCGATTATTCCGTGAAGCAGGTGCAGCGCTGGCCGGTTGGGGACAGCCCGCTGTCCGTCCTCATCGACCCCGATTCCAATCTGCAACGCTTCGCCAAGGTGGTCGATTCGCCCGATCCCAACGTGGTGCTGGTGCTGGCAAAGGACCCCAAGCGGCCGCAATATGGCGCGATCACCATGGCGTTCCGTCGCGACGCCGGGTCGCCGGCCGGGCTGATGCTGACGGGCTGGGTGACGCTCGACAGCCAGAACAACCGCACCAGCGTGCGCCTGTCGAACCAGCGATACAATGTGGCGGTGAGCGACAGGACGTTCACCTGGAGCGACCCGCGGAGGTGACGCGCGGCTTTCCTTAACCGTCGTTCACTTGTGCGACAGGGTGTTACACCTATCTCGGAGGTGCGATCGCGGCCGGCGGAATCGGGATTCCCCCTGTTGCCCGCCCGCTGGCTCGGTCGCATGCGTGACGAACGCGTAGGGGATCCCCGCTCCACCCCCCTGGAGCGGGGGTCTTTGCGTTTGGGCCCCGCGCGCCCGGTTCTCAGCCGGCCTTGGAGTGGCTAGACGGCGGCGATGACCCGTCTTTCGATCGCCAGCTGGAACATCAACTCCGTGCGCTTCCGGGTGCCGGCCGTGCTGCGGTTCCTGGCCGAAGCGCGGCCCGACGTGCTGTGCCTGCAGGAAACGAAGACGCCCGACGAACACTTCCCGGCCGAGGCGCTGGCGAATGCCGGCTATCCGCACCAGTGCCTGAACGGCCAGCCCAATTACCACGGCGTCGCCATCGTCTCGCGCGTGCCGATCCAGGCCGAGGCGCGGCTGGATTGGCAGGCCAATGGCGAGGCGCGCCATCTGGGCGTCCGGCTGCCCGGTGGGGTGGGGTTGGAGTGCGTGTACGTGCCCGCGGGCGGCGACGTGCCCGACCGCGCCGTCAATCCGAAGTTCGGCCAGAAGCTCGATTTTCTCGACCGCATGACCCGCTGGGCCGACGCGCTGGACCGGCCGACGATCGTCACCGGCGACTTCAACGTGGCCCCGCTGCCCAGCGACGTCTGGAGCCACACGCAGCTTCGCAACACCGTCAGCCACACCGCGATCGAGATCGAGGCCCTGGACCGGCTGCGCGCGGCCGCCGGATGGGTGGACCTCGGCCGCAATTTCGTGCCCGCCCCGGGCCGGCTCCACACTTGGTGGAGCTATCGCGCGAGGGACTGGCGCAAGTCGGATCGTGGCCGGCGGTTGGACCATATGTGGGCGACACCCGACATCGCCGGGACCGCCACGGCGCATCGGGTGCACGAGGAGTGCCGCGACTGGGACAAGCCGTCGGACCACGTCCCGATCGTCACGGAGTTCGAATGGTGACACCCGACCGCTCCGTCGGACGGGCGCTGGACGCGCTGCGCCGCGGATGGCCGGTGACGATCGCGGACGGGTCGAGCGTCGTGACCGTGCTCTCGGCCGAACGCGCGGATGACGACGCGCTCGCCACGCTTGACCGCCTGGGACCGGCGGATCTGGTCATCAGCCCGGCGCGGGCCGCGACGCTGAAGCTCACCAACCAGCGGGAGGCCGCGTCGGGCGGCGCGGTGCGGATCGCGCGCGCGTCGCTGCCCGACCCCCGCTTGGCGCTGGCCGTGGCGAACCCCGCCGACGACCTCGCCCACCCGATGAAGGGGCCGTTCGCGCTGGTGGAGTCCGGCGCGGCGGGCGCACTGGACGCCGCCCTCTGGCTCTGCACGCGCCAGGGGCTGCTGCCCGCGCTCTGGGTGAGCGAGGGGGACGCGGGCGACGCGCGGCTGGAGGTGGCGGCGTTGGCGGGCGCCACCGATCCCGACCGCCTGCGCCCGGTGGTGGCCGCCCGCCTGCCGGTGCGCGCGGCGGACGACGCGCGCGTGACCGGCTTTCGCCACGAGGTGACCGGCGAGGAGCATGTGGCGCTGCGGATCGGGTCGGGGACGGGCGCGCCGCTCGTCCGGTTGCATTCCGAATGCCTGACGGGCGACGTGTTCGGCAGCCTCAAATGCGACTGCGGGCCGCAGCTGGACACGGCACTCGCCCGGATGCGGCAGGACGGCCACGGCCTGCTGCTCTATCTGCGGCAGGAGGGGCGGGGCATCGGCCTGTTGAACAAGCTGCGCGCCTATCAGCTGCAGGACCAGGGGTTCGACACGGTCGACGCCAACACCCGGCTGGGCTTCGCGGTGGACGAGCGGGACTATGGCGTGGCGGCGGCCATGCTGCGCGCGCTGGACACGCCGGCCGTCCGCCTGCTTACGAACAACCCGGCCAAGGTCGCCGCGCTGACGGCGCACGGGATCGACGTGGTGGCCCGCGTCCCGCTGGCGGTCGCGCCGTCGGCGTTCAACGAAGGGTATCTGCGCACGAAGCGGGACCGGACGGGACACCAGCTCTAGCCCCGGCTTCGGACGGGGCCTCATCCGGCGCGATCGGCAGGCCCAGGCGTTCCGCCACCTCCGCGAAGCCGCCGGCGATCTCGCGAACGCCCAGGGCGCGCAGCGCGTCGGCGTGGTCGGCGGGGCAGTGGCGACCGGCCGTGACGCCGATCACCCGCGCGCCCGACGCCACCGCCCCGCGCACGCCGACCTCCGAATCCTCCAGGATCGCGCAGCGCTCGATCGGCACGCCCAAGGCCTTCGCCGCGTGCCAATAAAGGTCCGGGGCCGGTTTTCCGCGCCGAACGTGCTCCGCCCCGCTGTAAATGTGCGACCCGAAGGCCGGGGCGAGGTCCAGATGGTTCAGATGCGCCACGATCCACTCGGTCGAGGAGGACGAGGCGACGGCACGCGGCAGGTCGGCGGGAAGCGACCGGACGAAAGCGACCGCGCCGGCGACCGCTTCAAGACCCTCGGCCAGGGCGGCGCGGGCGTGGTCGGCCTGTCGGGCGTGGAACTCCTCCGGAATCGGTCCGCCGATCCAGCGTTCCAGCGCCGAGCGGTAGTCCGCGCCGTTGAGACCCACGAACCGGCGGCGCGTGTCGTCGAGCGTCGTCGGGTAGCCCAGCGCGGTCAACGTCTCCGCGATCTGCCGGTTGCCGACGAACTCGCTTTCCAGGAGCACGCCGTCGAAATCGAACAGCAGCGCGTCCGGCCGCGACCCGCGCGCCGTCACGCCCGCTCTCCGAACAGCGCGGTGCCGACCCGGATGTGGGTCGCGCCCAAGGCGATCGCCGCCTCGAAATCGCCGCTCATCCCCATGCTCAGCTGCGACAGGCCGTGCCGGGCCGCCAGTTCGGCGGTCAGCGCGAAGAAGGGCGCGGGGTCGAGGCCGTCGGGCGGCACGCTCATCAGGCCGACCACCGGCAGACCGGCCTGGCGCGCCTCGGCCAGCACATCGGGCAGCGCGGCGATGTCACAGCCGCCCTTTTGCGGTTCGGCCCCGATATTCACCTGCACGAAACAGTCGGGCACGGTGTCGCACGCCGCCAGGGCGCGGATCAGCGACGATCTGTCGACGGAGTGGATCGCGTCGAACAGCGCGGCGGCGGCCGCGGCCTTGTTCGATTGCAGCTGTCCAACCAGGTGCAGCCGCAAGCGCGGCTCGCGCTCTCGCAGGGCCGGAAACTTGCCTTCGGCCTCCGCCACGCGGTTCTCGCCAAAGGCGAGCTGTCCGGCGTCCATCAGCGCCGCCACGGCGCTGGCGGGGTGACGCTTGCTCACCGCGATCAGGGTCACGTCGTCCGGGTCGCGCCGCGCGCGCTCCGCGGCGATCCGCATCCTGTCCCGGATGTGCGAGAGGGCGTCGGCGAACCGCGCGGCTGGATCGGTCGGCATGGTCGGCCCTATAGCGGCCGCCATGCGCCGGCTCCACCCGCGACGTCCGACCAGTTTGCCCACCGTCTGGCTGATGACCGACGCGCGCAACCGGGCCGACCGGGGTGCCGTCCTGGCCCGCCTGCCGCAGGGGTCGGGCGTCGTGTTCCGCGATGACGAGCTGGGACGCGCGGACCGGCGCGCACTGTTCCGGCGCGTGGCCCGCCTCTGCGCGCGCCGCCGGCTGGTGTTGCTGGTCGCCGGGCCGCCGATCCGCGGCGACTGGCGCGCGACCGGCCGGCACAACTCCCGTCGGATCGATCGCCCGTTGCGGTCCGCGTCCGTCCACGACGCGCGCCAGGCCACCCGCGCGCGCCTCGATGGAGTCGATCTGTGCTTCGTCTCGCCCGTCCATCCGACTCGCTCGCATCCCGGCGCGCGCGCGTTGGGGCGCTGGGGCTTCGGGCGGTTGGCCCGGCTGTGCGGCGATCGGAAGACGGTGCCGCTCGGCGGGATGACAGCGCGGCGCGGCCGAAGGCTCAGGGGCGTGGGTGGTGAGGGGTGGGCGGCGATCGACGGACTGGCCGCGCCGGCCGATCAGAACTTGAAGGCGGTGCCCACATAGACGGCCGAGCTGTCCGCTCCGCCCTGCACGTCCGCGTCCAACTGGTCGCGATTTACGCGATAGCGAACCCCCGCCTTCACGTCGAAAGACCGGCTGAGCCGATAGCGTCCCCCGACCTCCAACTGCAGCGAAGGATCGGCATCCGACCCGCGCGCCACGTCGTTCAAGCTCGGCGCGGCGTCGACCCTGAGGTCGGAGCCGAAGCGCGACGGGCGCGCGACATCGCGGGTCAGCGAGGTCGTCACCGGCGCACGCGTGATCGCCCGATCGACCGCCGCGACGGACCCCGACTGCGCGAAGCTCTTCCAGCCGACCGACTGGCCCAGCTTGTAGGAGGACGGCTTGATCGCCAGCGCCGTGGACTCGGTCGAATCGGCCAGGCTGGGCCGAGCGACCGGCGAGGCGACGCGGCTAAGGTTGGCGTGTAGATCGACCGACCGCGCGTGAGTGGCGACGGTGACCGCGCCGGGCAGCGTCTGACCGGGCGTGGGCGTGAAGCGCAGCGCGGACCGCGCGCCGGCGCGATCCTGCGGCAGCGAGCGCAACAGTCGCGCCAGTACAGGATCAGGTGCCGACGGCGTGAAGGACCCCAGGCCGCCGACCACCGGCGCTTCGACTCGAGCGAGGGCCGGTCCCATCGGAGCCCGTTGCCCCGCGGCCAGCACCGGAGCGACCAGCGCGACCGCAAGTCCGACCGTGGCCAGCAGGCCGACGCGCACTCGGACGGGCAAGAGGCGGGGTTCGGTCACCCCCGTCAAATAGCCGCTCGCCGCGCCAAGTTCCAGCCCGGGAGCGTACCCATCGATTATCCCCGCAGCTGTTGCCCAAAGCACACAACATAAGGCGAAATCCTTGTCGCCGTCCGACGGTCGGGATAAGGCGGTCCGGCCCCTCCGTCGCCCGCCCGAAAGGCCTGATCCATGCCCCTGTTCCGCCCGTCCCTCCTCGGCCTCGCAGCGGTGGCCTGCCTGGCGGGCTGTTCGTCCAGATCCGACAGCCGGGCACCCTTGGCCCCGGCGCAGGTCACGACGATCGGCGTGAACGGCTATCTGTGGCGCGCCGCGCTCGACACCGTGTCGTTCATGCCGCTGACATCGGCCGACGCGGGCGCGGGGGTCATCATCACCGACTGGTACGTCAACCCGGCCAGCCCGGAAGAGCGGATGAAGCTGACCGTCACGGTGCTCGGCACCGACCTGCGCGCCGACGCCCTGCGCGTGGCGGCCGCGCGCCAGGTGGCGCAGGGCGGGCAGTGGGCCGACGCTCCCGTCCAGGCGGCCACCGTGCAGAAGCTGGAGGACGTCGTGCTGACCCGCGCCCGCGACCTGCGCCGGTCCGCCATCGCCGGCTGACATCGACATGGCAGAGCCGTTCGACCCCGCGGCCGTCGATGCGCGCTGGCAGGCGGCATGGGAGGCGGCGGATTGCTTCCGCGCGCCCGATCGACCGACCGGAGAGGCGAGCTTCATCCTCGAGATGTTCCCCTATCCGTCGGGGACCATCCATGTGGGCCATGTGCGCAACTACGCCATGGGGGACGTGCTGGCCCGCTGGCGGCGGATGCAGGGCCGGGCCGTGCTGCACCCGATGGGATGGGACGCCTTTGGCATGCCGGCGGAGAACGCGGCGATCGAGCGCGGCGTGGACCCCGCGACCTGGACGCGCTCCAACATCGACGCGATGCGCGGCCAGCTGAAGCGCCTGGGCCTGGCGATCGACTGGAGCCGGGAGTTCGCGACGTGCGACCCGGCCTATTACGGTCAGGAACAGGCGCTGTTCCTGGACCTGATGGAGGCCGGCCTGGTCTTTCGCCGGGAAAGCGAGGTGAACTGGGACCCCGTCGACAACACGGTGCTGGCGAACGAGCAGGTGATCGACGGGCGCGGCTGGCGGTCGGGCGCGCTCGTGGAGCGCCGCAAGCTGAACCAGTGGTTCCTGCGCATCACCGACTTCGCCGACGAACTGCTGGACGGGCTGGCCGACCTGCCGGACTGGCCGGACAAGGTGAAGACCATGCAGGCCAATTGGATCGGCCGGTCCGAGGGGCTGCGGTTCCGCTTCCAACTGGTGCCCGACGCTGGTGACGGGGTGGAAGGCGGCCCGCCGCCGGCCGCCTCGATCGAGGTGTTCACGACTCGGCCGGACACGATCTTCGGTGCCAGCTTCGTGGCGATCGCCGCCGACCATCCGATCGCTCGGGATCTGGCGCGTGACGAGCCGGCCATCGCCCACTTCGTGGCCGAACTGAAGCGCGGCGGCACCAAGGCGGCGGAGATCGAGACGGCGGAGAAGCGTGGGATCGACACCGGCCTGCGCGCGCAGCACCCGCTTGAGCCCAAACTCACACTGCCCGTCTGGATCGCGAACTTCGTGCTGATGGACTATGGCACCGGCGCGGTGTTCGGCGTGCCCGCCCACGACCAGCGCGACCTGGATTTCGCACGCCGCTACGACCTGCCCGTGCGCCGTGTCGTGGCGGACGGCGAGTTCGCCGCACCCGACTTCGCGAGCGATCAGGCGTTCACCGGCGACGGACGCATCGTCAATTCGCACTTCCTGAACGGCTTGAGCGTCGAGCAGGCGAAGGCCGCCGTCGTCGCGCGGGCCGAAGCGGAAGGCTGGGGCACGGCGGAGGTCACCTTCCGCCTGCGCGACTGGGGCGTGTCCCGCCAGCGTTACTGGGGCACGCCGATCCCGGTGATCCACTGCGCGTCTTGCGGGATCGTGCCGGTCCCGCGTGAGCAGCTGCCCGTGGTGCTGCCGCCCGATCCGGACTTCTCGCAGCCGGGCAACCCGCTCGATCGGGCGGACGGATGGACCGCGGTGGCGTGCCCCCGGTGCGGCGAACCGGCGCGGCGAGAGACCGACACGCTCGACACCTTCGTCGATTCGTCCTGGTACTTCCTGCGCTTCGCCAGCCAGCCGGCCGACCGGCCGTTCGATCCCGATCAGGTCGCGGCCTGGCTACCGGTCGACCAGTATATCGGTGGCGTCGAGCACGCGATCCTGCACCTGCTCTATGCCCGCTTTTGGACTCACGCCCTCCACCGCATCGGCCGTGTGCCGATCGCCGAGCCGTTCCGCGCGCTGTTCACCCAGGGAATGGTGACTCACGAGACCTATCGCGGACCCGACGGCTTCCTGTCGCCGGCGGAGGTGCGGCGGCAGGCGGACGGCTGGACCACCGCCACGGGCCAGCCGGTGGCCGTCGGCCGGGTCGAGAAGATGTCGAAGTCCAAGCGCAACACGGTCGATCCCCTGCCGATCCTGGCGGAGCACGGCGCGGACGCGGTGCGCTGGTTCATGCTGTCGGACAGCCCGCCGGAACGCGACTTCCCCTGGTCCGCCGCCGGCATGGAAGGCGCGGCCCGCTTTGTCGGGCGGCTGTGGCGGCTGGTCACGACGCAAGGCGGCGGGGCCGAGGATGCCGCGCTGGACCGCCTGCGCCACCAGACGATCGCCGGAGTGACCGACGATCTGGCCGCCCTGGCCTTCAACAAGGCGGTCGCCAAGCTCTACAGCTTCGTCTCCGCCATCGAAAAGGCTCCGGCGGGGCCGGGGCGAGACCGCGCGATCGACACCCTGCTGCGGCTGTCCGCGCCCATGGTGCCGCATGTGGCGGAAGAGGCGTGGTCGCGCCGCGGCGAGGCGGGGCTGATCGCCACCGCCGCCTGGCCGGTCGCCGATCCCGCCCTGTTGGTGGAGGACGAGGTGACGGTGGCCGTCCAGATCAACGGCAAGCTGCGCGACACGCTGACGCTCGCGCGCGGGACCGGCCGCGACCAGGCGGAAGCCGCCGCCCTGTCCAGCGACAAGGTCGCGCGAGCACTGGACGGCCGCGCGCCGCGCAAGGTGATCGTGGTGCCCGACCGGCTGGTGAACATCGTCGCGTGAGGGCGCTGGCGCTCCTCGCGGTGACCGTCCTGCTGCCCGCCTGCGGCTTGCAGCCGGTCTATGCCGGCGGAGCCGCCGGTCCGCGCGCCACCCTGCTGCGGCGGATCGCGGTCGACCCTATCCCGGACCGCGCGGGCTGGCTGATGCGCACCGCGCTGGCCGACCGGCTGGGTGGCGGGGGGTCGGCGACCTATCGCCTGCAGGTCGAACTGGACGACCAGATCACCGGCTTCGGCACGCGCACCGACGATTCCGTCACCCGCGAACGCCGCACGCTTCGGGCGCGCTATCGCCTGGTGGACGACCGCGGCCAGGTGCTGCTGGACCAGACGGCGGGGTCGGACGCGGGGGTGGAGGTCGTGGGGTCCGAATATGCGATCATTGCGGCCGAGGACACGGCGCTCGAGAACCTGACCGACCGGCTCGCCGACCGGATCGTGGAGCGGCTGGCGCGGTTCCGCCCGGCCCCGTGAGCGCGCGCTCCACCCTGGCCCGGCTGCTCGGCCAGGGGAGGCCGGACAGCGTGGCGGCGCTGTTCCACGGCGGTGACGAGGGCGGCATCGCGGCCGAGGTCACCCGGCTGAAGGCGCTGTTGGGCGAGGGGTGCGACGTGGTGACCGTCACGGACGGGCAACTGCGCGACGACCGTGGCGCGCTGGCCGGCGCGGCGGGGTCGCGGTCCCTGTTCGGGGGCGAGACGCTCGTCCTTCACCCGATGGAGGAACCCTCCCGCACCGCGACCGCGCTCGAGGCGCTGTTGACCTTGGCGGGCGAGCCCAATCCCGTGATCGTGACCGCCGGCACGCTGACTCCCAAGAACAAGGCGCTCGCCGTCGCGAAATCGGACCCGCGCGTCCATGTGCGCGAGTTCCGGCCGTTGGGCGCGTCCGATATGGAGCGGCTGATCCGCGACGCGGCGGGGGCGCAGGGTCTGTCGCTGGAGGCACCGGCGCTCGACCGTCTGCTGGCGGAGGTCGGCGTCGACCGCCGTCTGGCCACGATGGAGGTCGACAAGCTGGCGCTGCTACTGGACGCCGCGCTCGACCGGCCGACGACCGCCACCCTGGACGACGTCGATGCGATCGTCGCCGGCAGCGCCGCCGCGCCCGATGCCTTTCCGGTGGCGGACTGGCTGCTCACCGGTCAGCGAAAGGCCCTGTCCGACTGGTTGGGCGAGGCGTCGTCGACCGATCTGGGCAACGTCGTGCGCGCGCTCACCCGGCGCGCGCAGCAGATGGTCGCGATCGCCGGGCGATCGTCCGACACCGGCGCGATGCGGCGCGCGGGCGCGTTCGGGGCCGCCGAGACGGTGCTGCGTCGACTCGACCGCCGCCTGCCCGCCCCGCGCCTGGCCCGATTGGCGGGAGCATTGGGCGAACTGGAGGCGCTGACGCGCACCAGCCGCGCCGACGCCGACACGGTGCTGCGTCAGCGGATGCTGGGCCTGGCGGACCGGCTGGGCTGACTGGGCGCGACGGCGCGGCCCGATCAGCTGTCGTCCTGGCTCCCGCTCAACCGCTGGCAGATGCGGTCGAGCTGTTCCAGGTCGTGATAGCGGATCACCACCTCGCCGGCCCCGCCCCGGCTGGACACGGTGACGGGAGCGTCCAGTCGGTCGCTCAATTGCCGGCCGAGCGCCATCAGGTCGGCGTCGGCGACCTCATCACCGCCCTTCTCGGCATCCGCATCGGGCGTTGGGGATCGCCGGGGGGCCTTCGCTTTCGCCGGCTTGGCTTTGCGGACCCGCGCTTCGGTATCGCGCACGGTCAGGCGGTCGGCGACCACCGCCTGCGCGGCGGCCAGCGGATCGTCCGCCCCCAGCACGGCGCGCGCGTGTCCCATCGACAGCCGGCCGTCCGCCACCATCTCGCGCACGGGTTCGGGCAGGTCGAGCAGGCGCAGCAGGTTGGCGACGTGCGACCGCGACTTGCCGACGATCCGGGCCAGCGCCTCCTGGCTGTGGCCGAACTCCGTCGCCAGACGGCGATAGGCCTGCGCCTCCTCGATGGCGTTCAGGTCCGCGCGCTGGATATTCTCGATCAGCGCGATCTCGAACACCTCCGCGTCGGACAGTTCGCGTACGACGACGGGCACGTCGGTCAGCCCCGCCTGACGCGACGCCCGCCAGCGCCGCTCGCCCGCCACCAGCCGAAAGCGATTGCCGTGCGGGCGCACCACCAGGGGCTGGATGACGCCGCGTTCCGCGATCGACCGCGAAAGCTCGGCCAGCGCGTCCGGGTCGAAGTGGCGGCGCGGCTGGTCGGGATCCGGCTCGATCTGGTCGAGGCTGAGCGTCCGCGTGCCGCCGCGCTCGTCCCGGCCGCTCTCGCCCAGAAGCGAGTCGAGGCCGCGGCCCAGCGTGGGGGTCGCGGGTCGCCAACCGGAATGCACGCCGCGCCGGGTCACGCCGCCACCCGCTCGACGGGCAGGCGGCGCAGCACCTCGCGACCCAAGGCCATGTAGGCGGCCGATCCGGAACAGCGATGGTCGTACAACAGGGCCGGCAGGCCGTGGGACGGCGCCTCGGACAGCCGCACGTTGCGCGGGATCACCGTCTCGAACACCGCCGACCCCAGGCAGGCGCGCACGTCGTTCGCCACCTGTTCCGTCAGCCTGGCGCGCCGGTCGAACATCGTCAGCACGACCCCCATGATGCCGAGCGAAGGGTTGAACCGCTCCCGGATGCGCTCGACCGTCCGCAACAGCTGCGACAGGCCCTCCAGCGCGAAGAACTCGCATTGCAGCGGCACCAGCAGGGTGTCCGCCGCGACCAGCGCGTTGACCGTCAGCAGGCCCAGCGAGGGCGGGCAATCGATCAGCACGATGTCGTAGCGGCGCAGCGCGTCGGCCGACAGCGCCCGGTCGAGCGTCCGCGTGCGATCCTCGCGCTCCACCAGCTCCACCTCCGCCCCGGACAGATCCTGCGTGGCCGGCACCAGCGACAGATTGGGCACGACGGTCGGCAGCACCACGTCGGCCAGCGGCGCATGACCCATCAACAGGTCGTAGGACGACCGTTCGCGGTCGGCGACGGAAATGCCCAGGCCGGTCGATGCGTTGCCCTGGGGATCCAGGTCGACGACCAGCACCTCCCGATCCGCGGCGGCGAGCGCGGTGGACAGGTTGATGGCGGTGGTCGTCTTCCCCACCCCGCCCTTCTGATTGGCGACCGCGATACGGATCATGGCGCGATGCGGATCATGGTCGGCGGCGCGCTCCTCTGCGCCTCACATCCGTCGCCACGACGATGCCGGCGGCGGGGTCGGTGAGGCTCTGTTTCACGTGGAACACTCCCTGCCACTCACGCGCGGCGTCGTCCACCTCGTCTTGGGCGGAGGCCCCTTTCGGCAGCAGCCAGCGGGTCGCGTCATCGGAAAAGGGCTGCCCCATGGCGAACAGCCGAGGCAGGGGGGCAACGGCGCGCGCGACGATGGTCGCGGCCTGGAACGGCGCGGTGTTGGCCAGGGACGAGTGACGGACGTCCACACCGTCCAGCCCCAGTTCGTCCGCGACCCGGGCCAGCCACTCGGCCCGCCGCGCACGTGGCTCGACACACACGACCGGCGCGCCGGTGACCGCGGCGATCACCAGCCCGGGGAAACCGGCCCCCGTGCCGATGTCGAGCCACCGCTCGCCGGGGCTGGCGGACAGGGGTACGAGCTGCGCGGAGTCCGCGACGTGGCGGGACCAGAGCTGCGGCAGGGTCGCGGCCGACACCAGGTTCTGCCGTGTCGCCTCCTCGCGCAGCCGGTCCAGCAGCCGGTCCAGCACCGGCACGGCGTGTGGGGCGCGCTCGGCGACCCAGGCGCGCGCCTCGTCCTCCGTCACGCCGCCTCGCGCCGGGCCGAGACCAGCAACAGCGCCAGGGCGGCCGGCGTGACGCCGCGCACCCGCCCGGCCTCGGCCAGGGTCGCCGGGCGGGCGGCCGACAGCCTTTCGCGCATCTCGAGCGACAGGCCGGGCATCGCATGGTAGTCGAGGGCATCCGGCAGCGGCACCGCGCCCTCGGCCGCCACGGCGCGACGCTCCGCCTCCGCGCGCGCCAGATAGGGGGCGTAGCGGCTGTCCTCGATCAGGGCGTCGGCCATCGCGCCATAGTCCGCCAGCCTGGGCTCGGCCGCCACCACGGCGTCCCAGTCCGCGTCCGGGAAGCGCAGCCAGTCGAACAACGGTCGGACCGCCCCGTCGGACCCCAGCTCCGGCCCGAGCGCGCGGCCGGGGACCGGGCGGGACAGCAGCCTCTCCGCCTCGTCGCGGCGCTGGCGCTCCCGCTCGAACCGCGCGGCGCGGGTTGGTCCGACACAACCCGCGGCCACCCCGATCGGCGTCAGCCGCGCCTCCGCGTTCGTGGCGCGCAGCCGCAGCCGGTGCTCGGCTCGGCTGGTGAGCATCCGATAGGGCTCGCTGACGCCCTGCAGCACCAGGTCGTCGATCAGCACGCCCAGATAGCCGTCCGCGCGCTCGATGCGGACGGGCGCGAGCGACCGGGCGTGCGCCGCCGCGTTCAGGCCGGCGACCAGGCCCTGCGCGGCCGCCTCCTCATAGCCCGTGGTCCCGTTGATCTGTCCGGCGTGGAACAGGCCCGGAACCGCCGCCACCGCCAGCCGGTGGTCCAGCGCGCGCGGGTCGACGATGTCATATTCGACGGCATAGCCAGGCTGGACGATCCGGGCGCGCTCCAGCCCCGCGATCGAGCGCACCATCGCCTCCTGCGCGTCGGTCGGCAGGCTGGTCGAGATGCCGTTCGGATAGACGATCGGCGTGGTCAGCCCTTCCGGTTCCAGGAATAGGCCGTGGCCATCCCGGTCGCCGAAGCGCGCCACCTTGTCCTCGATGGATGGGCAATAACGCGGACCGGTGCCCTCGATCGCGCCGAACAGGGGCGAGCGGTCGAGATGGGCGCGGATGATGTCGTGCGTGCGCGCGTTGGTGCGCGTGAGCGCGCAGGCGAGTTGAGGCAGGGCGCGGCGGGCCGTCTCCGCGCTCATCGTCCAATGTCCGTCGTCCGACGGCTGGCGCTCCAGCCGCGCCCAGTCGATCGTGCGTCCGTCCAGCCGCGGCGGGGTGCCGGTCTTCAGCCGGGTCATCGGCAGGGCCAGGTCGCGCAGCTGTTCGGCCAGCCGGGTGGCGGGCCGCTCGTCCACCCGGCCGCCGACCGTGCGCTCCTCGCCCCGGAACAGCCGCCCGCCCAGGAAGGTGCCGGTCGCCAGTACCACCGCACCGGCGTCCAGGCGGGTACCGTCCGCCAGGTCGAGCCCCGCCGCGCGCCCGCCCGCCAGCACCAGCGCGCGGGCGTGGCCGGTCACCACGGTCAGCCCCGGCTGCGCGGCCACCGCGCGCCGCACGGCGCGGGCGTAGAGCCGGCGATCGGCCTGCACGCGCGGCCCGTGGACGGCGGACCCCTTGGAGGCGTTCAGCATCCGGTGGTGGATCGCCGCGTCGTCGGCCGCGCGGGCCATCACCCCGTCCAGCGCGTCCACCTCGCGCACCAGATGACCCTTGCCCAGCCCGCCGATCGCCGGATTGCAGCTCATCGCGCCAACCGTGGCAGCGTCGGTCGTCACCAGCCCGACCGTGGCGCCCCGGCGGGCGGCCGCGCAGGCCGCCTCCACGCCGGCGTGCCCGCCGCCGACCACCAGAATGTCGAAGTCCATGGGGCCGGAGCTATGGGTTGGCGGGGGGTGTGGCAAGGGTGGGGCCATCCTCCCCGAGCATGGTCGGGGACATGTCGGTCACTTGCCGACGCAGAAGCGCCCGAACAGCTGGTCCAGCATCTCCTCGGTCCCGGCGCGACCGGTCAGCCGGTCCCAGGCGGCGTTGGCGCGGCGCAGCGACTCGGCCAGCAACAGCGGGTCCTCCTCTCCGCCGTCCAGCGCGTCGGCGGCCGCCGCCACGCCGGCGCGCTGACGGGTGGTGAGCGCCAAGGCGTCCGGTCCGGGGATGCAGGCGCGGGCGCTCTCGACGATGCGGGAGCGGAGCGCCCCCAATCCCTCTCCGGTCACCACCGAGATCGCCAAGCGCCCGGCCGGCACCGCCCGGCGCTCGTCCGCGCGAGGGTGGAGCGCCAGGGCCGCGTCGGGTGGCGCGTCCTCGCCCAGCCACAGGACCAGGTCGGCGCGCTCCACCGCCTGGGCGGCGCGCGCCACCCCGATCCGCTCGACCTCGTCCGTCGCTTCGCGCTGCCCGGCGGTGTCCACCAGGATCAGGGGCACGCCGTCCCATTCTACCCCCGCCTCGATCACGTCGCGCGTCGTGCCGGGCACCGCCGTCACGATCGCGGCGTCGCGGCCGACCAGCGCGTTGAACAGGCTGGATTTGCCGGCGTTCGGAGGACCGGCCAGCACCACGCGCACCCCGTCGCGCAGCCGCTCGGCGGATGGCTGGGCCAGCTCCGCGCGCAAGTCGGCGGTGAGCGCTGCCAGGCCGGACCGCACGGCGGCCATGTCGACCGCCACGTCCTCCTCGTCGTCATAGTCGATCGCGGCCTCCGTTCGGGCGGCGAGGTCGAGCGTGCGCGCCTGCCAGCCGGCGACGGCGCGGGAGAGCGCGCCGTCCGCCTGGGACAGGGCGGCGCGGCGGGCCGCATCGGAGTCCGCGGCGATCAGGTCGGCCAGTCCCTCCGCCTCCGTCAGGTCGATGCGGCCGTTGAGGAAAGCGCGCCGCGTGAACTCGCCCGCCTCCGCCGGCCGGCATCCGAGCGCGGCCAGCACCCGCTCCGCCGCACGGACGACCGCGACCCCGCCGTGCAGGTGCCATTCGAGAACGTCCTCGCCCGTGGCGGTGCGCGGGCCGGGGAACCACAGCACCAGCGCCCGGTCGAGCAGACCACCGTCCGCCGGGTCGACCAGCTGCCGGAGCGAGGCCCGGCGGGGCGGCGGCAGGCCGTGCACCCGCTCGGCCACCCGGCGAGCGGACGGCCCGCTCACCCGCATCAGGGCCACCGCCGAGGGTGTGGAGCCGCTCGCCAGCGCGAAGATCGTGGCTGACGCCGCCGGCGTCACGGCGATCACTCCTGCGGCTTGGTCGCCTTCGTGAACTGGTTGAACATCGCCAGGCCCAGTTCGCTCATCGGAGCGAATGTCTTGGCCATCTCCTGCAGCCGTTCGGGCGTGGCGCCGCCCTTCATCGCGCTCGCCACCGCGTCGGTGAAGCCGGCGTTGACGGCGGTGACGTCGGGCAAGCCCAGAAAGGCGCGCGCCTCCGCCGGCGTGCAATCGATCTCGATGTTCATCTTCATGGGTCCGCTGTCCTCTCCCTCCCAGAATGGAGCTAAGGGCAAGCGAACGCAACGAGGAGCCGCGCCCGATGTTCGAGGTCCTGACCATCCAGACCGACACCGGCGAGTTCTCCGCCTATTGCGCCCGGCCCGCCGGTGAGCCGACCTCGGCGGTGGTGGTGATCCAGGAAATCTTCGGCGTGAACGCCGGCATCCGGCGCAAGTGCGACCGGCTGGCGGAGGACGGCTATCTGGCCCTCGCCCCCGACCTGTTCCACCGACTGGAACCCGGCATCGAGCTGGACCCGGACGTGCCCCCGGAGATGACGCGGGCGCTCGCGCTCGGCGGCCGGCTCGACCAGGACGCCGCCATCCGCGACATCGAGGCCACCATCCGCCGGGCGCGCCACGAGAGCGGGGGCCGCAGGGTGGGCTGCGTCGGCTATTGCCTGGGCGGGCGGCTCGCCTTCATGGCCGCGTGCCGCACCGACGTGGCTGCGACGGTCGGCTATTACGGGGTCGGCATCGACGGCTTGCTGCGCGAGGCGCACGCCATCGCCCATCCGGTGCTCCTCCATGTGCCGACCGCCGACCACTTCGTAACGCCCGAGGCCCAGGCCGCGATGCACGAGGGGCTGGACGACCATCCCAGGGTGACGCTCCACGACTACCAAGGCCTGGACCACGGCTTCGCCACCGAATTCGGCGAGCGGCGGGACGAGGAGGGGGCGACATTGGCGGATCGGCGGACGGCGGAGTTCTTCGCGGAGCATCTGGGGTGAGGGAGGGGCGGGTGCCACGCCTGTCGATCGCGTGCGGCACCGCCGCCTATATCGTCATCCCCGCGAACGCGGGGATCCATGCGGTGGGTGGTCCGAAGGCACATCGCTGACGGGTTGGTTCGTTTGTCGGCGCTCGGCGCATGGATCCCCGCTTTCGCGGGGATGACGGGGAGGGTTGAGAGAGGCGGGTGTCACAACCCCCACAGCCGCTTAACCCAGCCGACCCGCTCCTTCACCGTCCCGTGCGGCACCTCGACCACCCTGTGCCCCAACACCTCATAGGCACCCCGCACACGCATCTCGATCGCACGGGCCTGCTCCAGCGACCAGCGCCGCTCCGCATCGGTCGTGAAGATCGCTGGCCAGACCGGCAGCAGCGCCACCGGGCCGGCAAGGAGGACGGACCGGGCGAGTGCCCGCGCCTCGTCCCCTAATCCGTCCCCAAGGTTGTCCACAGCCGTGCGGTCGAAGATCACCGGCCCCGGCTGCTCCCGCGCCCACTCAAGCGTTCGCCGGTCGCGCTCCAGCACGAGGGCGGCGAAGCGGCGCTGCTGGTCCGCGGTGCGATGTGGGGTGGCGAACTCCGGATGGTCGCACACCACGGCACGGCCGGACTCCGGCGCGGTGGCGAAGCCGCCCCGCGCGAACTCCGCCAGCAGCGTGGTCTTGCCGGTGCCGGGGCCGCCGGTGAACGCGAACCAGAGGGGACTCAATCCTCCACTGCGCCTCGACTCGGCGTGGGGCCGGGTTCGGGGAGGAGGGGGGCCGTACTGTCCATGTAGGTCAGCCAGTTCTGCCACACCGTGTGGGTGCGCTGATCAGTGAGCGCGATGCGGCAGGTCAGCTCCGCAAGGCCGCGGATCGTGCCGCTGCTCCAGTTGGTGTAGACCGCGCCACATTCCGCATCGCGATAGCTCGCCCAGGTGGCCTGTGCGGCGTTCAGCTCTTGGAGTACGGCGGGGGAGTTGTCGTTGCGCTCCAGCCGCTCGTGCGCCGCCGCCAGATAGCGGTCCAGCCGCGCCTGCGAGTCCGCCAGATCGGCCGCCGCACAGGCGTTGATCTCCGGCGTCGTCCTCGCGTTGACACAATCCGGCACCTCGGGCGCGGCCAGGGCAAGGAACAGCGCGGCGCTCACCCCCACAGACCCATCACGCCTACGCTCGGGTCCACGATGCCCTCGTAGATCATCTTGCCCGCCACGAAGACGATGACGATCAGGCCGACATAGGCGATCCAGCGATAGCGCTCGATGTATTTGGCGATGGCGTTGGCGGCCAGGCCCATCAGGGCGACCGACAGCAGCAGGCCGATGATCAGGATGCCAGGGTGCTCGCGCGCCGCGCCGGCGACGGCCAGCACGTTGTCCAGGCTCATCGACACGTCGGCCACCGCCACGCCCCACGCCGCGCCGGCGAAGCTTTTCGCGGGCTTCACCCCGTCGATCTCGCCATCGATATGCGCGCCCTCGCGGATCTCGCGCCACATCTTCCAGCTGACCCAGAGCAGCAGCAGGCCGCCCGCAAAGATCAGCCCCACGATGTTCATCAGCCAGGTGACGGCCAGCGCGAAGACGATGCGCAGCGCCAGCGCCGCGCCGATCCCGATCAGGATGACCTTCTTGCGCTGTTCGGACGGCAGTCCGGCGGCGAGAGCGCCGACCACGATCGCGTTGTCCCCGGCCAGCACCAGGTCGATCAGCAGCACCTGGCCGAACGTGGCGAGGGCGGCCGGATCGCCCAGATTGGAGAAGTCGGCGACGATATGGCCCCAGATGTCCGCGGGCGAACCCATCGCGGCGGGGGCGGCGGCGAGCA
Source organism: Sphingomonadaceae bacterium (assembly GCA_965261015.1). GTDB lineage: Bacteria > Pseudomonadota > Alphaproteobacteria > Sphingomonadales > Sphingomonadaceae > CBDHCC01. The sequence goes on along the minus strand of CBDHCC010000001.1, from coordinate 276,647 downwards.
GCTCCAACACGAGCCTAGCCGTTCATGGAATCGAAGAAGTCGTCGTTGGTCTTCGAATCCTTCATCTTGTCCAGCAGGAACTCCATCGCGTCAATCGTGCCCATCTGCATCAGGATGCGGCGCAGGACCCACATCTTGGACAGCTTGGTCTTCTCGACCAGCAGCTCTTCCTTACGCGTGCCCGATTTGCCAACGTCGAGCGCGGGGAAAATGCGCTTGTCGGCGACCTTGCGGTCCAGCACGATCTCGGAGTTGCCGGTGCCCTTGAACTCCTCGAAGATCACCTCGTCCATGCGCGATCCCGTGTCGATCAGCGCGGTGGCGATGATGGAGAGCGAGCCGCCCTCCTCGATGTTGCGCGCCGCGCCGAAGAACCGCTTGGGCCGCTGCAACGCGTTGGCGTCGACGCCGCCCGTCAGCACCTTGCCCGACGACGGGACGACCGTGTTGTAGGCGCGGCCCAGGCGGGTGATCGAGTCGAGCAGGATCACCACGTCCTTCTTGTGCTCGACCAGCCGCTTGGCCTTTTCGATCACCATCTCGGCGACCTGTACGTGGCGGGTGGCGGGTTCGTCGAAGGTCGACGCCACGACCTCGCCCTTCACCGACCGCTGCATGTCGGTCACCTCCTCCGGCCGCTCGTCGATCAATAGCACGATCAGGAACACTTCGGGATGGTTGTCGGTGATCGCCTTGGCGATGTTCTGGAGGAGCACCGTCTTGCCGACCCGCGGCGGCGCGACGATCAGCGCGCGCTGCCCCTTGCCCTGCGGCGCGACCAGATCGATCACGCGCGCCGACTTGTCCTTGACCGTCGGGTCGAGCGTGTCGAGCGACAGCTTTTGTTCGGGATAGAGCGGGGTCAGGTTGTCGAAATTCACGCGGGTGCGGACCGCGTCGGGATCGTCGAAATTGACCTTCTTCAGGTTGGTCAGCGCGAAATAGCGCTCTCCGTCGCGCGGCTCGCGCACCTCCCCTTCCACCGTGTCGCCGGTCCTGAGGCCGAAGCGACGGACCTGGTTGGGGGAAATATAGATGTCGTCGGGACCGGCCAGGTAGTTGGCCTCCGGCGAGCGCAGGAACCCGAAGCCGTCGGGTAGGACCTCGATCGTGCCCTCGCCGACGATCTCCTCCCCTTCTTCGGCGAGTTCCTTCAGGATGGCGAACAGCAGGTCCTGCTTGCGGAGCGTGGACGCGCCCTCGACCCCCAGATCGTCGCCCATCGCCACGAGTTCGGCGGGCGGCGTGGCCTTCAGCTGTTTCAGGTGCATGGAATGGGTGTCCGGTGTGGGGCGGCGCGGGCGCGCGGCCGGTGGGATCGGAAGACGGTTCGTTCGCGGCGGTGGAGAACCGCCGGGGCGCGTCCGGAGCGGACGTCGCACCTCGATCTGACCTCGACCCCTACCGGCGGGACCGCGCGGGCGTCAAGCGTCCCGCCAACCCCTCACCACCCGGGTGAGGCCCCGTCAGCGATAGAAGATGTGGTTGCCCAGAGTGGCGACGCGGGTCTTGCCCCAGCGCGGCGACACGCGCGTGGCGTGAAAGAACAGGGCTTCACCGACGGGGCTGTCCCACGCATCAGCCATCGCGGCGTGAGCCACCGCCTTGGCGGTCTCCCACTGGCGACCGGCCCGCGCCGTCGGCAGATGGCCGCCGCGAACGAACGAGAACTGGCTGCGCTGGGTGACGACACCGCACACGGTGTCGGGAAAGCGGCGGCTGTCGACGCGGTTCAGGATGACGTGCGCGACCGCCATCTGGCCCGCCAGCGGTTCGCCCTTCGATTCGAAGAACACCGCCACGGCCAGGCAGCGCTCCTCCGCGCTCAGCGCCTCGTCGTCCTGGAAATTGTCGACAGCCTCGCGCAGCGTCGCGAATTCCTCGTCGCTCTCGTCCACACTCTCGACGACCGTGGGCACGGGCACGTCCTGCACCACCGGGTCCGACACGAAGCGCACCACGTCCGGCTGGACGTCCGGCTGGAGGGCGGCGACCGCCAGCGGAGCCGTCGCATCGTCCAGCATGGCGGCCATCGACTGCGTGCCGGTCGCCATCGTGACGATCGTGGTGGCGAGGAACGTGGCACAGGCCGCGGCGCGGAAGAACAGGCTCATCTAGTCGCTTGCTTGAGCGGTGATGTCGGCCACCGCGGTGCCGACTCGCGAACGATGTCGGCTGCGCGGCGCGTTCACCCCCGTCTGCGTTGCCGAATTTTCAGGCTCCCTCGGGAACCCGGTCCGGCCGGACGCGTTTGGTTGGTCCGGCGGCTGTGACGACCCTGCGTCGGCCGATCAACCGAGCGCTTCCATATCAGCGGCGAAGCGTTCGGCATCCGCGACATCCAGTTCAATCTGCCACAAATCCGGGTCATCGGCGAGCCTTCGTCGCAGCGCCTCATCGAAGGATCGGCGGTTTTCCGCCGATTCGGGATCCGGAGAGCGGCGATCCCACGTCAATTCGCCGTTCCAGCCGGTGCGCCGCTCCATTGAAAAGCAGGTGTCGCCGCGCTGTGCCACCACCGCAATCAGGCCGCCGGCCTGCGGGTCGCCGCGCCGCAGGACGGTGGCGGTGCCGCCGCCCTGCTCCGCCAGCCGGCGCAGCACCGCGACCAGAATCTGGGTGGTCAGCCGCGCGGTCACGGGGCCCGGTAGCCGGGGAGGTCGGCCAGCGGGATGCGGCTGACCAGGAAGGTCCCGGTCGCGCGACCCACCTCTTCGCCATCCTGTTCCAGCCGCGACTCCGCGACCAGCACCCGGCGGCGGCCCGACACCCAGCGACCATGGGCCGACAGCTCGCCCGCCTGGACGGGGCTGGTGAAGAACAAGGTCATGCCCGTGGTCAGCAGAAAGCGATCCGACACCAGGCTGTTCGCCGCGTAGAAGGCGGCGTCGTCCAGCATCTTGAAATACGACGTGCCGTGCGCCGCGCCGGCCGCGTGGAAGTGGTCCGCCGTCACGCGGAAGTCGATCCGCGCCTCGCCCGCCCGCGAAATCATCAGACGGGACGGGAACAGCCGGTTGATCGGCGCGGCGGCGTAGAGCCGCTCCAAGGCGGCGAAGTGCGCGGCCTCTCCGCCAGGACCACCAGGACCGCCGGCGTCAGGCGGCGTCACGCGCGTCCGGCGGCACCAGGAGCGAATAAAGGGCGTCGCCGGTCCGCGCGCCGCGTAGCTTCGCCGTCGCCTCGGCGGTCCGCAGCAGCCGGCTGATCTGCGCGAGCAGCTTCAGGTGGCGCGCGCCGCCGTCGGTGGGCGACAGGAGGAGGACGAACAGGTCCACCGGCGCTCCATCGACCGCGTCATATTCGACCGGGTTAGCCAAGGTCACGACCGCCATGTGGAAGGCGCCCAATCCCTCCAGCCGGGCGTGCGGAATGGCGGTGCCACCGCCAAAACCGGTCGGGCCGAGCCGCTCGCGCAGCCACAGTCCCTCGGACACCGCCGCCGCGTCCAGGCCCGATGCCTGCGCGCCGAGCTGCGTCAGGTGCGCGAACACCGACTTCTTAGTGGGAAGGTCGAGGCGCGCCTCGACCCCCTGGGGCGAGAGGATCGACTGGAAACCGGTCACGCGAACTCTCCGCCTAAGCCAATGGCCCGGGACAAGAGCGCGGGTCTTTCGCCACGCCCCTACCGGGACCGACCCTTCGGATCAATGCGGCTCCACCCAGCCGATCGTACCGTCGTCGCGGCGATAGACCATGTTGAAGGCACCGGTGCCGGAGTTCTTGAACATCAGCGCGCCCGTGTTGCGCAGGTCCAGCATCATGACCGCGTCGCCGACCGATGCGTCGGGGATGTCGACCCGCGTCTCGGCCACGATCAGCGGGTTGTCGTCGCCCTGCTCCTCTTCCTCGTTGGGCGAGAAGACGCGGTAGGCGGCGTTGTCGATCGCGATCGCGTCCATGGGCGGGGCCGGCGTCTGGTGCCGATCCTTCAGCCGGCGCATGTGGCGGCGCAGCTGCTTCTCGATCCGCTCGGCCGCCACGTCGAATGCGGGGTGGGCGTCGGCCGCGTCGCCCGATCCCTTCAGCACCACGTTGGCCATGACGTGCGCCACGATGTCGCAGCGAAAGCCGTGATCGTGCGGCCCCTTGCCGAACGTCACCTGGGCGGAGATCGCGCGCGAGAAATACTTGTCGGCGATGGCGGACAGTCGCTGGGTCACATGGTCCTTCAACGCATCGCCGGTGTCGACCTGATGACCTGAGATGCGAATGTCCATGGGGGTCTCCGTAATGCGCGCCCGGGGCCGGGTCAGTGATTCAGCCGCGCCCAGATCGGGTCGGCCATGCGAGAGATAAAGTCGCGATGGCGCTCGAGTTCCGCCGCGCTGGCCGCGTGGGGCCGCACGGGCCGGGCCGGGCGGCGCGGCGCGCGCACGGCCGCGCGGGCGGCGTCGGCCGGCTCGCCGTCGCCGGCCAGCACCATCCCGATCTGCGCGCCCCCGTTCAGCTCCAGATAGACCCGCGCCAGCAATTGCGCGTCCAGGAGCGCACCGTGCTTGATCCGGTGCGATCGGTCGATCCCGTAGCGCGAGCAAAGCGCGTCCAGCGACAGCTTCGCGCCGGGGTGCCGCCGCTTGGCGATCGCCAGCGTGTCGCGCATCCGGGTGCCGCACACCGCGCGCCGCTGGCAGAGCGCCATCTCCGCGTTCAGGAAGCCGAAGTCGAAGGGGGCGTTGTGGGCCACCAGCGGATCGTCGGCCAGGAATTCGATCAGTTCACCAACCCGGTCGGCGAACCGCGGCTGGGCGGCCAGGAAGACGGAGGTGAGGCCGTGCACCGCCTCGGCCTCCGCCGGCATCGTCCGATCGGGGTTGAAATAGGCGTGGAAGGTCCGCCCGGTCTCCACGCCGCCGACGATCTCCACGCACCCGATCTCCACCATCCGGTCGCCGGCGGCATGGGACAGACCGGTGGTTTCGGTATCGAACACGACCTCGCGCATCCGACCGCTATGCGGCGCGCCGCGGGGTCGGGCAAGGGCGGGGCACTGTGTCGGCGCGCGCCCTCTTGTGAGCGCGCGGCGCCGCCGCTAGCGTCCGCCCCGCCCATGGCCACACCCCCCACCGTCCGCCGCAAGGCCAAGCCGAAGGGCCGGCCGATCCTTCGCACATTCGGCAATCTTCTGAAGCTGGGCGTGGGGCTGGCGCTGGTCGGCGCGGCGGCGTTGGCCCTGATGGTCGGCATCGCCTATTCCGAAATGCGCGACTATCAGACGCTGCGCGCGACCCGCACCGGGCAGCAATCGATCACCGTGCGGGGCGCGGACGGGCAGAAGCTGCTGGCGATCGGCCCGACGCCCGGCGAGTGGATCGAATATGCCGACATCCCGCCGGTGATGGCGGACGCCATGCTGTCGGTGGAGGATCGCCGCTTCTACCGCCATCCCGGCATCGACCCGGTCGGCATGGCGCGCGCCGCCTGGCGCGGTCTGCGCGGCTGGTCGCGCGGCTCCGATCGCCGGCTGGAGGGCGCGTCGACCATCACCCAGCAGCTGGCGCGCAACCTGTTCCTGTCGAACAGCTATTCGGTCAGCCGCAAGCTGCGCGAGGCGGTGCTCGCCATGGCGCTGGAGCTGAAGCTGTCCAAGCGGGAGATCCTCGAACTGTATCTGAACAAGGTCTATTTCGGGGGCGGCGCATACGGAATCGACGCCGCCAGCCGCCTGTTCTTCTCCCACTCGGCCCGCGAGCTGGACCTGGGCGAGGCGGCGATCATCGCCGGGCTGGTCAAGGCCCCGTCCAACTATTCGCCGACCGCCGATGTCGAAGCGGCCATCGGGCGCAGCCAGGTCGTGCTGAACGCCATGGCGGCCAACGGGGTCATCAGCCCGGCCGCCGCCGCGATGACCGAACCGGCGGAGGTGCGCCTGGCACCCCAACCCAACCAGAACTCCGTGCGCTATTTCACCGACTGGGCGCTGCCTCAGCTCGACACGCTGGTCGAACCCACGACCGCGAATCTTGAGGTCTGGACGACGCTGGACCCCGGACTCCAGGCGCAGGGCACGCGCGCGGTCGCAGCCGGGGTGCCGAAGGGGACGCAGGGCGCTCTCGTCAGCATGGAAGGCGACGGGGCGGTCCGCGCGATGGTGGGCGGCACGGATTATGTGCGGTCCAACTACAACCGCGCCACCCAGGCGCTGCGTCAGCCAGGATCGGCGTTCAAGCTGTTCGTCTATCTCGCCGCGCTGGAGGACGGCTTCAAACCGGAAGACGTGGTCAAGGACGCGCCGATCACGATCGCGGGATGGAGCCCGCGCAACTCGTCCGGCCGCTTTTCCGGGGCCGTGTCGCTGCGCACCGCCTTTGCCTATTCGATCAACACGGTGGCCGCCCGGATCGGGCAGCAGGTGGGCTTTTCCACCGTCGCCTCCATGGCGCGGCGGTTCGGCGTCACCACGCCGGTGGGAACGCAGCCGTCCATGGTGCTGGGGTCGTCGGAGGCGCACCTGCTCGACATGACCCGCGCCTTCGCGGCGGTGGGCGAGGGCGGCCACGCGGTCACCCCCTACGGCATCACGCGCGTGGTCTCCGACACCGGCGAAGAACTGTACCGGCACGAAGCGGACGAGCCGCGGACGCTGGTGGCCGACTATGTCGCGGCGGAGATGACCGACCTGCTCCAGTCGGCCGTCGCCACCGGGTCGGGCCGCGCCGCCCAGATCGGGCGGCCGGTCGCGGGCAAGACGGGCACCACCTCGTCCAACAAGGACGGCTGGTTCATCGGCTTTTCCTCCGGCCTGACGACCGGCGTGTGGATGGGTCGGGATGACGCGCGCTCGGTGCCCGGCCTGCAGGGCGGCACCGCTCCGGCGCGGGTCTGGGCGACCTTCATGCGCGACGCGGTCGCCGGGCGACCGAACCAGCCGTTCCGCACAGAGGTCACGCTGCCCGACTGGCAGCTGGAGGAACCCGACGACGCCTATCTGGGCGAGCCGGACACGGAGCTGTACGGCGATGGCAACCCGCTTCCGGACATCGGCGGGGGACTGACCGTCGACCGGCCGCCGGGCGCGCCGCCGCCGACGCGCGACGGCCCGGTGCTCGATCAGGACTGGATCGACCGGGTGACGGGCGCGCAGCCGCCCGCCGATCCGCGGGGCGGGGCACCGGCCCGCCGAGACCCCGGCATCGACCCGCGCGACGCGCCCACCAGACCGTCGTTCGAGCCGCCGCGCCGGACGCCGCCCCCCGTGCCGCCGCCCGCACCCCTGCCGCCCCGGTCGGGCCAGCAGAGCTCCACCGCGCGGGTGTTGTCCCCTGCGTCCCGCCCGCCATCGGGGACGGAGACCCGACCTCAGCCCTGACCCCGCGCTGTCTGAGCGGTGTCCCGACCGACGCCGTGGAGCGCGCGCCCATGGGCCTTCAGCCAGGCGCGCGCCGGCGCGTGGGAGCCGCCCAGCACACGCTCGGCCGCGCGGTGGAAGGCGGGGGAATGGTCCAGGTGGAGGCGGTGCGCCAGCTCGTGCGCGACGATCGAGCGACGCACGTCGGGCGGCATCAGGATCAGCCGCCAGCTGTAGCGGAGCGCGCCTGCGGCGGAACAGCTGCCCCAGCGCCCGGTCGGGTCGCCGACGCCGACCGACGCGACCGCCAGACAGTGCCGGTCCGCCACCAGCGCGGTTTCGGCCGTCAGCACCCGCAGCGCCTCCACCCGCAACGCGCGATGAACCCGGCGGGACAGCCCGTCCGCGTCCCCGCCGACCCGCACCGCGTCGCCCAGCTCCACCCCGCGCGACGCCGAATCGTGGCGCAGCACGACGTCGCGTCCGTGGAGCGGAAAGGTAACTCCGTCGCGAAAGGGCCGCGCCAATGGCCGGCGGCGGCCAGCCGGCGCACCGCCGCGTCCTGCTGGCAAGCCCAGGCGAGCGCCGGGCGCAGGGCCGCGCGCCGGGGCACCGTCAGGCGCACCGCCGGCTCCCATTCGTCCAGCCGCAGGGTCACGCGCCGCGCCGTCGGATGGCGGACCACGTCGATCCGCCAGGCGACGCCGTCGATCAGCAGCGCCGCCCGCCCTCCGTCAGAGCGCATCGACCAGATGGTCCTCCAGCGGCCCGGCGCGCACCTCGGACACGACCTTGCCGCCCACCGTCGCGCCGGCCGCCCGCGCGCTGTCCGGATCGCCCGTGACCAGCGGATGCCAGTCGGGCAGGCCGCGCCCCTCGTCCAGCCGGCGATAGGCGCAGCTTTCCGGCAGCCAGTCGACCGTCGGCAGCTTGGCGGGGGTCAGCCGCACGCAGTCGGGCACCAGCGCGCGGCGGCGGCGATAGTCGGTGCAGCGCGCCGTCGTCTCGTCCAGCAGGCGGCAGGCGACGTTCGTCAGCGTGACCTCACCCGTGTCCGCGTCCTGGATCTTGTGCAGGCAGCACCGGCCGCACCCGTCGCACAGCGACTCCCACTGGCCCCGGTCCATTCGGTCGAGCGGAACGCGCTCCCACCAGGGCGGGTTCACCGGATCCATGTGGCCAACTGGTCGGCGATCTGCTGGGGCGTCACCTCGCGACCGCCGGGGTCCGTGCCCTTGTCGATCGCGATCAGCGGCTCGCCGTCGGGATCGTACAGGATCGCCAGGTCGGAGTGAGTCATCAGATACTCGCTCGACCCCTCGACCTCCTCCTTCGTGGCACCGACCCCATATTCGCGCGACACGGCCGCGATGACCTCGGGCGACCCGGTCAGGCCCAGCAGGTGCGGGTCGAAGGTGTCGGCATAGCGCTGGACGATCGCCGGCGTGTCGCGCTCCGGATCGACGGTGACGAAGATCGGCTGAAGCTTGGCCGCTTTCTCCGGATGGTCTCGCGCCAGGTCGCGGTAACCGGCCATCAGCTTCGCCAATGAGGTCGGGCACACGTCCGGGCAGAAGGTGTAACCGAAATACATCAGCCGATAGCGCCCCGCGAAGTCGCGGTCGGTGACCGTCGTCCCGTCGCCGCGGACCAGCCGGAAGGGACCGCCCAGGCTCGACCCGGCCAGCGGGGCCTCACCGGGCGAACCCTGCGGCTGACAGGCGGCGAGGAGCAGCAGGGGAAGGAAGCGGAGGGCGTGACGCATGGCGCGTGCGACATGGCGCGTTCAGCCGCGCTTTGCTAGGGCACCGGACACGCCACGCCCGCCCCCCGCGTCGAGGACCCGCCGCCGCCATGCACCGTTTGTCCGCCTTAACCGCCTTGCTGGCCCTCGCCTCTCCAGCGGCGGTGATGGCGCAGGCCCAGACCTCGCCCGGCTATCGCTTCCTGGAGGCGGTCAAGAAGGCGGATGGCGGCGAAGTCACGCGGCTGCTGGGCGAGCCGGGTCAGGTCGTGAACAGCCGCGACCGCTCGACGGGCGAGACCGCGCTGCACGTGGTGACCCGCGCCAAGAACGCCGACTGGATCGCGTTCCTGCTCTATCGCGGGGCCAACGCCAATCTGGGCGACCACGACGGCACCACCCCGCTGATGCTGGCCGTGATGCTGGACTTTCCCGCCGGCGTCGATCGCTTGCTGACCGGCGGCGCGCGAGTGGACGAGGCGAACAACCGGGGCGAGACGCCGCTGATCCGCGCGGTGCAGCTGCACAAGCCTCAGATGGTCCGTCGCCTGGTGGCAGCCGGCGCCGATCCCAACCGCGCGGATTCCGTGGCCGGCCTGTCCGCGCGCGACTACGCGCTGCAGGAAGGGCGCAATGGCGAACTGGTGGCGCTCCTCGACGACGCTCCGAAGCCGGCCGGCAAGCCCGTGTTCGGGCCGTCGCTCTAGCGCGTCAGAAGCCCGCGGTGGCGACCAGCGCGGCCAGACCCGCGTCGCCGAGCACCTGCAGGCGGCTGGCCGCGCGCGTGGCGAAGCGCAGCGTCTGGGCCTTGCGTCGTGCCGGAGCGAGCGGGACGCAGGCCGCTTCGCGCACGACCGCCGCGTCATAGCGGTCCGCCCGGATCACGCCCACCCGATCCGGAAGATAGTCGTCGCCGTCCAGCACGGCGGGGTCCAGATCGTCGGCCAGCGCCCAGTAGAACCGGTCGCACCAGGGCAGATAGTCCACCCATTTGCGGTCGCCCAGCAGGTCGGCGCGCGACACCTTGATCTCCACCACCACGATCTCACCCTTCGCCGACACCGCCATCAGGTCGACCCGCCGCCCGCCGGGCACCGGCACTTCGTGAAGGGAGGCGAGACCGCGCGCCATCATCAACCGGCCGACCGATCGGCACACCTCCGCGCCCGTCAGGTTCGTGGAGAGGGGCTGGACGGTCGCCATGGCGACGGGTCTAGAACAGGTCGGGAACGAAGGGAACGGGGGGGACGGGCCGCGTCAGAACGGTTTGACGATCGCCAGGACCACGATGACCGCCACGGCCACGCCCGGCACCTCGTTCAGCAGCCGCAAGGTCCGGCCGGGCAATCGGGCGCCGCCGCCCGCCAGACGCCGGCCATAGGCGACCAGCCAGCCGTGATAGGCGCTGAGCGCCAGCACCAGCAGCAGCTTGGTGTGCAGCCAGCCGACCGGACCCAGGGCGTCGTCGGACGTCAGGCCCCAATTCAGCGCCAGCGCCAGGCCCAGCACCCAGACGGCGATCAGCGACGGCGTCAGGATGATGCGGCGCAGCTTGCCCTCCCGCTCGACCCAGCGCGCAGCCTCGTCCGACCCGGTCGCCGCCTCCTGGTGGTAGACGTAATAGCGGGGCAGCAGGAACAGCCCCGCGATCCAGTAGATCACGAAGATGAGGTGCGCTGCCTTCACCCACGGGTAGAGCGCGCCGAGATAGCCGGTCATGGGCACTCCATGGGCCGGCGCACGGCCGCGATCAAGCGCTCCACATGGGCCACCGGCGTGTGCTGCGAGATGCCGTGGCCCAGGTTGAAGATGTGGGGCCGGCCGGCGAACGCGCAGCGTATCCGCAGGGTCGCGGCGTCCAGCGCGTCGCCGCCGGCCAGCAGCAGCATCGGGTCCAGATTGCCCTGCACCGGCAGTCCGCGGGGCAGCGCTTCGTCGGCCCATTCGGGGTCCAGGGTCTCGTCCAGCCCGATGGCGTCCGCGCCCACCTCCCGCGCGTACCGGACCAGCTTGGCCCCTGCGCCCTTCGGAAAGCCGATCACCGGCACGTCTGGCGCGTGGTGGTGCAGCCGCTCCACGATCGCGCGGTTCGGGCCGATCACCCAGCGGTCGAACTGGTCCGGACTCAGCGATCCCGCCCAGCTGTCGAACAGCTGCACCGCCTGCACCCCGGCCCGGATCTGACCGAGCAGATAGGTCACCGTCTGCTCGACGATCGCGTCGATCAAACGGCCGAAACGCTCCGGCTCGCGATAGGCCAGGCCGCGGGCGGCCGCCTGGTCCTTGGACCCCTGTCCCGCCACCATGTAGGTCGCCACCGTCCAGGGAGAGCCCGCGAAGCCCAGCCGGGCCACTTGGGGCGGCAGGGCGTCGGCCATGCGCCGCACCGTCGCGTAGACCGGGTCCAGGCGCTCGGGCACGGCCTGCAAATCCTCGAGCGCCGCCTCGGCCAGGGCCGGGGCCAGGCGCGGCCCCTCGCCCGCCTCGAACCACAGGTCCTGTCCCATCGCCCAGGGCACCATCAGGATGTCGGAAAACAGGATTGCCCCGTCCAGCCCGAAGCGGGTCACCGGCTGCAAGGTGACGGCCACCGCCGCGTCGGGATCGGTGGCGAGCGCCAGGAACCCGCCTTTCTCGGCCCGGAGCGCGCGATATTCGGGCAGATACCGGCCCGCCTGGCGCATCATCCAGAACGGCGGAGGGTCGCGCACCTCTCCGGCGAGCACGGCGAGGATCGGATTGTCGGTCGGCGTCATGCGCGGCCCCTTAACAGACTCAAATAAGGAAGACTCATTTGTTGTAGTGATTGGCCCCCGGGACAGCCGGGACAACGCCGTTCTCCGCCCGTCGCCCACAACCCGGCCGCACCCGCTCCGACGACGGGCCGGCGAGTCCCGCGGGTCGTCCCCGCTGTCCACAGGCTGTGGAGGGACGCGATCGGCTGTGGACAAGCTGTGGATGGGCGCGCGGACAGCGGGGGCGGTTCGCCGGGTTCGCCTTCTCCCCCGATCTGCCCTAGCACTTGTCCACAGGGTTATCGTCTTGGATCACGCCGTTGCCGCGCCTGCACCTCCACCTCCTGTCCGATTCCACCGGCGAGACGCTGGACGGCATGGCGAAGGCCGCGCTCGCCCAGTTCGAGGGGACGGAGGTCGTGCGCCATTTCTGGCCGATGATCCGGTCGCCGGGGCAGCTCGATCGCGTCATGGACGATATCGCGGCCAATCCGGGCCTGGTCCTGTTCACGGTGGTCAACCCCGACACGCGCGCCACCCTGGAACGGCGCGCCAACGCTCTGGGCGTGCCGACGGTCAGCGTCCTCGATCCGGTGATCGACGGCCTGTCGGACGTGCTCGGCCGCGAAGCCACCGGCCGGTCCGGTCGCCAGCATTCGCTCGACGCCGCCTATTTCGACCGGGTGGAGGCGATCCAGTTCACCATCGCGCACGACGATGGCCTGGCCGCGGACAATTGGGAACAGGCGGACATCGTCCTGGCCGGCGTGTCGCGCACGTCCAAGACGCCGACCGCCATCTACCTCGCCAATCGCGGCTATAGGGTGGCCAACATCCCCGTCGTGCCCGAAGCGCCGCCGCCGGCCCACCTGTTCACGCTCACCCGCCCGCTGGTGGTCGGTCTGACGACCAGTCCCGACCGCCTGATCCAGATCCGGCGCAATCGGCTGTTGTCGCTGAACGAGCGGGCGGAGACGGACTATGTCGCGCCCGACGTGGTCGCGCGCGAGGTGGCGTTCGCCCGGCGGCTGTTCGCCGACGCGGACGTGCCCGTGATCGACGTGACCCGGCGGTCGATCGAGGAAACGGCCGCCGCCGTCATCGGCCTGCTGGGCCAGCGGGAGCGCGCCCGGGCCGGATTGGCGGAGGACGAGGCGTGACCCTGCTGCTCGCATCCGCCAGTGCCACCCGCCTCGCCATGCTGACGACCGCCGGCGTGGCCGTGGAGGCGCGGGCGAGCGGCGTGGACGAGGACGCGATCAAGCAGGCGCTCGCCCCGATCGCGCCGCGCGACCTCGCCGACGCGCTGGCGGAGGCCAAGGCCCTCAAGCTGTCGGCGGCCGAACCCGACCGGCTGGTGCTGGGCGGGGATTCGGTGGTCGGCGTCGGGGACCGCCTGTTCGACAAGCCGCGGTCGCGCGAGGAGGCGGTCGAGCACCTGACCGCCATGTCCGGCCGCACCCTCGTCCTCCACAGCGCGGCGGTGTTGGCGCAGGGTGGGCGGGCCGTCTGGCGACAGGTCGATACGGCCCGGCTGAGCGTGCGCCCCCTCTCGCCAGCGTTCCTGACGGCCTATCTGGATGCGGAGTGGCCGGCGGTCGGGCAGTGCGTCGGCTGTTTTCGGATCGAGGGTCCGGGCGTGCAGCTGTTCGAGCGGATCGAGGGCGATCACTTCACCATCCTGGGCCTGCCGCTGCTGCCGGTCGTGGCCCAGCTGCGACGATTGGGCGAGCTGCCCTCGTGATCTACGCGGAGGTCATCGGCGATCCGATCGCCCATTCCCTGTCGCCGGCGATCCACCGACACTGGTTGGAGCGCGCCGAGCTCACCGCCGACTATCGCGCGTTCCACGTGGAACAGGCCGACCTGGCCGGCTATCTGGCGTCGCGCCGCGCCGATCCCGACTGGCGCGGCTGCAACGTCACCCTGCCGCACAAGGTCGCGGTCCTGGAGCTGGTCGACGATGCGGAGGCGGTGCGGACGTCGGTGGGCGCGGCCAACACCGTGGTGCGGCGCGCCGACGGCTCGCTGTTCGCGACCAACACCGATCCCGGCGGCTTCTGGGCCCCGGTCGCGGAGATGGACCTGGCCGGTCGGCCGGTCGCGGTGCTGGGCGGCGGCGGGGCCGCGCGCGCGGTGCTGTGGGCGCTGGCGCAGGTGGGCGTGGGAGAGGTCACGGTGCTCAACCGCAACGTCCTGAAGGCGAGCGCTTTGCTGGCTCGGCTGGAGCTGAGAGGGCGCGCCCTGCCACTCGACGCGCCGCTGCCGCCCGCCGCGCTGCTGGTGAACGCCACGGCCCTGGGTATGCGCGGGCAAGCGCCGCTGCCGATCGACTTGTCGCCCCTCCCCGACGACTCGGTGGTGTACGACCTGGTCTATGCGCCGCTCGAGACCCCGCTGCTGGCGCAGGCGCGAGCGCGGGGTCTGGCGACGGTGGACGGGCTGGAGATGTTGATCGCCCAGGCCGCGCTGGCGTTCGAGTTGCTGTTCGGGACCCCGCCGCCCGACGGCGACGACGAGGCGCTGCGCGAACGGCTGATCGGCGGGTGAGGCCGCTTCGGCTGGGTCTCACCGGTTCGATCGGCATGGGCAAGTCGACGGTGGCGGCGATGTTCGCCGACGGGGGCGTGCCGGTGTTCGACGCCGACCAGGTCGTGCGCGCGCTGCAGGGGCCGGGCGGCGCTCTGCTGCCGGCGATCGCCAGCGCGTTTCCCGGAACGACCGGTCCGGACGGGGTCGACCGAGCGGCCCTTCGCCGGCTGGTGTTTGACGACCCGGATGCGCGTCGCAGATTGGAGGCGATCGTGCATCCCGCCGTGGCCGCCGAGCGCCGGGCCTTTTCGGACCACCACGCCGCGGCGGCCGCCGTCCTGTACGACATCCCGCTGCTGTTCGAGACCGGGGGCGCGGCGGCGGTCGACCGCGTGCTGGTGGTGTCCGCGCCGCCGGAGGTCCAGCGCGCGCGCGTCCTGGAGCGCCCCGGGATGACTCCGGAGGCCTTCGAGGCGATCCTGGCGACCCAGATGCCGGATGCCGCGAAACGGGCGCGCGCCGACACCGTGATCGACACGGGCGGGAGCTTGGCCGCCACCCGCGATCAGGTCCGCGCGCTGCTCCGCACGATACGGACGGACCGCTGAGCGCGGACGCTCAGTCCGCCGGCTGGAAGTCGAGCGACACCGAGTTCATGCAGTAACGCTGGCCGGTGGGCGGCGGTCCGTCGGGGAAGACGTGGCCCAAATGCCCTTCGCAGCGCGCGCACAGCGACTCGGTTCGCACCATGCCGTGAGAGCGGTCCTGCCGGTCGGTGACGTGGTCAGGCGCGATCGGCTTGGAGAAGGACGGCCAGCCCGAACCGGAGTTGAACTTGTCGGCGGACGAGAACAGCGCCAGTCCGCAACCGGCGCAGGCATAGGTGCCGTCGCCATATTCCTTGTCATACTCGCCGGAAAACGCGCGTTCGGTGCCCGCCTGGCGCAGCACGTGGAACTGTTCGGGGGAGAGTCGCTCGCGCCACTCGGCTTCGGAGAGGTTCAGGGTGTCCATGGCTGGTATTTGGGAGCGCTGGGCGGACGATCAAGCCGGGTGGACCCGTCCCCGGATCGCGCCCGCGTCGATCCGGGTGATCGCGCCGATCGCCTCGACCGCGCCGGGCAGGTGGGCGAGCGGCAGCAGAGCACGGGCGAGCGCGGGCCGTTCGCCGAGCGCGCGCAGCCAGCCGGCGACCCTCAGCGGGCGGCGGGACCGCGCGGCGAACCGCGCCTGCCAGTCGGGGGCGCGGCCGCCGGAAAGGTAGGCGCGCGCCGCGTCGGTGGCCGACGCGATCGCGATGCCCAGCCCCTCGCCGGCCAGGCTGGGGATGACCGCCGCCTGATCGCCCAGTCGCCACACGCCGGGCGGCGTGGTGGTGGCGCGCCACCCATAGGGCACGGCGGCGATCGCGTCGGCCGGCCCGGGGTCGCGCGCGGCCAGGCGCTCGGCGAAGGGACCGCTGGCCTCCGCCCAGTCGGAGAGCAGGGCGTCCGGCGACCCGCCGGCCCGCGCCAGGGCCGACTTTCGCGCGGCCAGGCACAGATTGGCGCGGCCGCTCTCCTGCACCACCAGCCCGGCATAGCCGCCCGCGAACAGGTGCAGTTCGATGTGTCCCGCCAGCTCTCTGGCCAGGGTCGCCCCCGGGCTCAGCGTGATCCGCAGCCCCAGCCAGGGGTCGGCGTCGCGGTCCTGCGCCCGGCGCGGCAAACCTCGCAGAGCGTGCTTGCCGGTCGCCAGGAACAAGGCTTCGGGCCGCAGGCGCTCTCCGCCGGACAGGGTCAGCGCCCCGTCCGACCACTCGCGCGCCGTCACGCCGCGCTCGACGGGGACGCCGGCGCGCTCGACCCGGGCGAGGAGGCGGCTGTCGAGCCGGTGGCGCGACACCCCGGCGGCGGGCGCGGGGAGCGGGGCGGCGACCCGACGCCCGCCGGCGAACACCGCCAGATGCGTGACCGGATGGCCGCCCAGTTCCCGCGCATCGAGCCCCAGCCCCTCCAGCTGGCGCAGCGTGCGCCAGGACAGGAAGCCGCCGCACAGCGCGTCGCCGACCGCCGCGTCGCGCTCGATCAGCCGCGGTTTCGCTCCGCCCTGAGCCAGCGCCAGGGCCACCGCCGTGCCGGCCGGACCGGCCCCCAGGATCAGCGGCGTCATGGCCCGGTGTCCCCTCGCAGCCGCGCCACGCACAGGCGATAGGGGAACCAGCGGACCAGCCGCACCGGAAGGTCGCCCAGACCGGCGGCGTCCAGCAGCACCCGCCAGTCGCCCTCCCGCCAACTCCGCGCCACGGACAGGGCACCGTCGTGCCGCACGATCGGGTCCCAGCGGTGGAGCGCCGCCAGCGCGCGGAAGCCCGCCTGCGCCACGGCGGAGCGCCGCAGGTCGTTGATGAGCCAGCCGACCCCGGCCGTCGCTTCCATCCAGCGCAGGAAGCCGACCAGCTCGTGCTCCGTCATGTGATGGGCGACAAGCGAGGACAGGACCACGTCCCAGGGGCCGGGCTGGTCGCGATAGTCCCCGGTGCGATAGTCGATCGGCAGCGGCGTGGGATCGGCCGCGCGCGCGACGGCCCGGCTGTTGGGGTTCAGGTCCACGCCCACCAGGTCCGCGTCCACGCCGTTCGCCGCGCACCAGCCGGCGATCGCGCGCAGGGTGTCGCCGCCGCCGAAGCCCACGTCCAGCACCCGCAATCGCGGTCCGCGCCGTGCCGCCTTCGCCAGGAAGGCGAGCGTCGGGCGGGTCGCGAAGGTCCAGCGATTGGCGCGGCCGAGGTCCGCCAGGACGGCGCGATAGTGCTCCGGCTCCAGCCCTTCGTCGTCCATCCGCTCGTCTCGATGGGATCGCACGGCCAGGGGATCGGGCCACCTCATCGCGCGACGGCGAATGCCAGTCCCTCCGCCGCCAGCCCTGGCCCAAAGGCCAGCGCCATGCCCGGCCCGGCGGGGGCGTGCGCCAGCAGCTCGGCCAGCGTGAACATGAGGGTGGACGACGACATGTTGCCAAAGCGCTCCAGCACCGAACGCGACGCGGCGAGCGCCCGGGGGTCGAGCGACAGGGCGGCCTCCACCGCATCCAGGACGCTGCGCCCGCCCGCATGGACGGCCCAGGTCAGTTCGGCCGGGTCGCGTCCGCCGGTCAGCGCGTCCGCCACCGACGGCTCGGACAGCACCTCCCTCAGCCGGCCGGGCACCTCGCCCGACAGGATCATGGCGAAGCCGGTGTCGCCCACGTGCCACTGGATCAGGTCGGCCGAGTCCGGCAGCGCGAGCGACAGCCCCGCGCCCAGCCGCAGCCCGGGGCCGTCGCCCGCCGACACCAGGGCGGCCGCCGCGCCGTCGCCGAAGTGCAGCATGGCGAGCAGGCCATCCAGATCGTCCGTTTCTTGCAGGTGCAGGGTCGACAGCTCGCAGGTGACCACGAGCACGACCGCGCCCGGATCGGCCCGCACGAGCGTCGCCGCCTGCCGCAACGCCACGACGGCGGCGTAGCAGCCCATGAAGCCCACCAGCAGCCGTTCCACGCCGGACCCCAGGCCCAATCGGCGCGCGAGCAGCTGGTCCAGGCCCGGCGCGGTGAAGCCCGTGCAGCTGGCGACGACCAGATGCGTGATCGCGTCGGGATCGAACGCGTCGCCCAGGCCGCGCACCGCCCGTTCGGCCAGCGCGGGCGCGTGTTCGGCATAGAGCGCCATGCGCGCGCTGGTCGGCGGTGGTCCGTCGGCATAGAAGCCGCCCGGGGCCAGCGGCGGGCGGTCCAGCACGCTCCACCGCTGGCCGATCCCGGCGCGGTCCGCCATCCGCCCGAACACACGCCCGGCGCGCTCGTCCAGCCGCTCGGAGGCCCAGCGGACGAAGATGTCGTGGATGTCGCGATCGGGCGTGGCGGTGCCGAGGGCGGACAGGAGGGGCACCGTCATGATCGGGGGTTCTAACGTGCTCGGGCCCCGAGTCGATCCGGTGCGGCCATTAACCGTCCGGTGACGCGCACAGGGTTAGCGACTGGTGAATGGTCGCGCCACGCCTCCTCGCCATCTCGGCGGTCCTCATGATGGCCGGGGGGCCGGTCGCGGCGCAGATCTGTCGCCTTTGCGACGAGACCCCGACCGTCGCCGCGCCAGCGCCCGCGCCGCGCCCGCTGCGGGTCGAGGTCGAGGGTGGTCTGCAATTCGGTCGCCTGGCGCTCTCCGGCGCGCAGCCGGGGGAGGCGGTGCTGGACGCCCGCGCGCCGGACCGGCTGGGCGAACGGGCGCTGATCGACCTGGGCGGGGCGCGCTACGCGGCCACCGTGCGGGTGACCGGAGAGCCCGGGTTCCGCGTGCGGGTGAGCTGGCCGGACATGGTCGCCCTGCGCCCGTCCGGCGGCGGCGCGACGGTGCGGCTGGAGGCGATTCGGGCCGATCGTGGGCCGGTGCTGGTGCTCGGCCCCTCCGGCCGGGCCGAGCTGCGCCTGGGCGCTCGGCTGGTGGTGCCCGCCGGCGCGTCCGGCGACTATCGCGGGCAGGTGCCGATCGACGCGGACTATGAATGAACCAAATGCGAAACCTCCGTTAACCTCATACGGACACCGGGTGGCAGGGGCGCGTCAGCCAAATGGGAGTCGAGGCGACCGGATCGGTCCGCCCGCTCTCGGAAAGGATTCCGCATGTTCGCCAAGAAGACCCTGCTCGCCGCCCTCCTCGCTTCCGGCGCGCTGAGCGCCACCGCAGCCCACGCCCAGGTGGCCGACTCCGCCGACACGACCGCCAGTGTCCGCATCCTGAAGCCGATCACGATCGACGCCACCCAGGCCCTGAACTTCGGCACGGTGATCTACGACAACGCCAACGGCACCGTTTCGATGGCGGCCGCGTCCGGCTCCACGTCGCAGTGCGCGACCGTGCTTTGCACCGGCACGTCGACGCCCGCCCTGTTCGCCGTCACCGGCACGGCGAACGAAGCCTTCACGGTCACCATGCCCAGCACGGTGACGCTGGACCGCGCGGGCGGCGGCGGGACGCTGGCCGTCGCGCTGACGAACAACGCGGGCGGCACCGCGCCTAAGCTGGACGCCAGCGGCAAGTTCGGTCTGGCCGTCGGCGGCAACTTCACGCTGAACGCGTCGCAGGCCGGTGGCAGCTATTCCAAGGCCTTCGCGGTCGAGGTCGCTTACAACTGATCGGTTCGGGGGTGGTCGGGCGGTCTTTCGAGGCAGCCCGGCCGCCTCAGCTCTTCAGGCGATAACCGGTGCGGAATATCCACACCACCACGGCCAGGCACAGGCCCAGGAACACCGCCGTCAAGGCTAGGCTGACCGCGATCGACACGTCGCCCTGTCCATAGAAGCTCCAGCGAAAGCCGCTGACGAGGTAGACGACCGGGTTGAACAGGCTGACCGTGCGCCAGACGGGCGGCAGCATGTCGATCGAATAGAACGCGCCGCCCAGGAAGGTGAGCGGGGTCACAATCAGGATCGGCACGAAGGACAGCTGTTCAAAGCCGTCCGCCCAAATGCCGATGATAAAGCCGAAGAGGCTGAAGGTAACGGCCGTCAGCACCAGGAACAGCACCATGGCGAAGGGGTGCAGGACGACCACGTCGACGAAGAAGGTGGAGGTCGCCAGGATGATGAGGCCTAGCACGATCGACTTGCTCGCCGCCGCGCCGACATAGCCGGCGACGATCTCCATGGGCGATACGGGGGCCGACAGGATCTCGTAGATCGTCTTGGAGAATTTCGGGAAGTAGATGCCGAACGACGCGTTGGAGATGCTCTGCGTCAACAGCGACAGCATGATCAGCCCGGGCACGATGAACGCGCCATAATCGATGCCGCCGACGTCGGCCATGCGCGACCCGATCGCCGCGCCGAACACGATGAAATACAAGACCGTCGTGATGACGGGAGCCACCAGGCTCTGCCACAGCGTGCGCCCGGCGCGCGCCATCTCGAAATGATAGATCGCCCAGACGCCGCGCGGGTTCATGCGCTGGCCTTGGGCGCGTGGCCCGGATTTTCGACCAAATCCACGAAGATGTCCTCCAGCGACGATCGTTCGGTCTCCAGGTCCTGAAAGCCGATGCCCAGATCGCCCAGCTTTCGAAGCAGCGACGGAATGCCGGTGCGCTCGGCGCGCGCGTCGAAGGTGTAGGTCAGGTGCGTGGCCTCCCCGTCCAGCTCCAGCGCCCAGTCCGACAATTCGGGCGGCACGGCACCCAGCGGACGGTCGAGGGTCAGGGTCAGCCGCCGCTTGCCCAGCTTCGCCATCAGTTGGTCCTTGTCGTCCACGACCAAGATGCGGCCGTCGGCGATCACGCCGACCCGGTCGGCCATCTCCTGCGCTTCCTCGATGTAATGCGTCGTCAAGACGATGGTGACGCCGCGTTCGCGCAGACGGCGCACCAGCGCCCACATGTCGCGGCGCAGCGTCACGTCGACCCCCGCGGTGGGCTCGTCCAGGAACAGCACGTCCGGTTCGTGCGCCAGCGCCTTGGCGATCAGGACCCGGCGCTTCATCCCGCCCGACAGCTCCATGATCTTGGCGTCGCGCTTTTCCCACAGCGAGAGGTCGGTGAGGAGCTGGCGGATGTAATCGGGGGCCGGCGGCTTGCCGAACAGGCCCCGGCTGAAGGACACGGTGGCGATCACACGCTCGAAGGCGTCGGTCGCCAGTTCCTGCGGGACCAGCCCGATTATGGCGCGCGTGCGGCGATAGCCGGTCTGGATGTCGTGGCCGCCGACGGTGACCTCGCCCGCCGTGGGGGTCACGATCCCGCACACGATGGAGATCAGCGTCGTCTTGCCGGCGCCGTTCGGGCCCAGCAGCGCGAAGATCTCTCCCGGCCGGATCGCCAGGTCGACGCTGTCGAGCGCCACCTGGCCGCTGTCGTAGGTCTTGCGAAGCCCTCGGATGCTGACGACCGGTTCCACGATGCCTCCGCCCTGCGTCTTCGCCCACCCGGCTCCCGCCCACCCCGATCGGCCGGGCCGAGGGGGGTCACGCGGCGCGGCGGACACAGTGCTCCGATCGCGACCAGGACGGGTAATCGTCTTGACGGAGGATTTCAATTCGGCCCGGCGTCACCGGCTTCGGACCGGCCGTCCTACAGCTGTCGCAGAGCCCGGGCGGGTCTAACCGAGAGGATCGGCAGACTGCCCAGCACGCCGATCGCCACCACGCTCACGCCGCCCGCGGCCAGCGTGCCCAGCACCACCGGCCAATCGGGCGCCCAGTCGAACCCGAACAGGCGCACCACCACGAACCACGCGCCGCCCAGCCCCAGCGCGGTCGCCACCAGCGCCAGCGCGCCCGCCAGCAGGCCGTATTCCACCGCCTGCGCGCCCAGCACCTGCGCGCGCGTCGCGCCCAGCGTGCGCAGGATGACGCTGTCGTAGGTCCGCGCCTCCCGCGCCGCCGCGATCGCGCCGATCAGCACGGCGATGCCGGCGAGCACCGCGACGCTCGTCGCGGCCGAGATGGCGGTCGCCATCTGGCCGATCAGCGTCCGCAGCTGGTCCAGCACGCCGCCGACCTCCACGGCCGAGACGGACGGGAAGGACCCCACCAACGCGCGGATCACGATCGGCGCGCGCGCCGGATCGGTGTCGACGGTCGCGGCCAGATTGTAGGGCACGTCCGCGAAGGCGCCGGGCGAGAAGACGAGCACGAAGTTGAAGCCCAGCGTCTCCCAATCCACCCGGCGGACGCTGGCGATCGTGGCCCGCCGCGGCACGCCCAGCACCGTGAAGCGCAGCTCTTCGCCGAGCCGCAGGCCCAGCGCGTCCGCCAACCGCTCGTCCACGCTGACCAGCGGTGGCCCGGAATAGCTGGGGGGCCACCAGCGGCCCGCCGTCACGGTGCTGCCGGCCGGCAGGGTGTCGGCGAAGGTGAGCCCCCGGTCGCCGCGCAGCGCCCAGGCGCCCTCCGGGATCTCGGCCAGGTCCGCGACCTCGGTAACGCCATAGCCGGTGATGGACCCGCGCAGGATCGGCACGGTCGCGATCGTCGCGCCGGGCGCGGCGTCGGTGACGGTCCGCCGGAACTCCGCCTCCCGGTCCGGCGGCACGTCGAGCGCGATCAGAGCGGGCGCGCGCGCGGGCACGGTGCGGGCCACAGTGGCGTCGATGGAGGTGCGAATGGCGGCGAGCAGCACGAACAGCGTGAGGCCCAGACCCAGCGCCACCACCAGCGCCCCGGTGCGCGCGCCCGGCCGATACAGCGCCGCCACGCCCAGCCGCAGCACGGGCGAGCGCGGGCGGGGCAGCGCGGCCGCCACCCGGCGCACCAGCCAGCCGACGCCCGCCAGCAGGGTCAGCACGCCAGCCACCGCCGCCAGGAACCCGGCCGCCAGCCACACCGGGTCCGATGTCATCAGGGCCAGCGCCACCACGCCCGCGCCCGCCAGCAGGACGGGCGGCGCGGTCCGTCGCCAGCCCGCCCGCCGCGCATCCGCCTCGCCCCTCAGCAGCCCCGCCGCCGGCACCGCACGGGCGGCCAGCAGCGGCGGGGCGGTGAAGGCCACGGCGATCAGCAGGCCATAGGTCGCCGCCAAGGCGAGAGCGCCTTGTTCCACGTGAAACATGGGCGCGACCGGCAGCACGTCGCCCGCCAGCCACACGATCAGCGGCACGGCGGCCGTTCCGATCGCCAGCCCGATCGCCACTCCGGCGATCGCCACCAGTCCGACCTCCAGCGCGTAGACGCGGCCGATCACGCCCGACGTCGCGCCCAGCACCTTCAGCACCGCGATCGAACCGCGCCGCCGGGCGAGGTAGCTCGCCACGCCGTTGCCCACCCCGATCCCGGCGATGGCGAGCGCCGAGAGCGCCACGAGGGTCAGGAACTGGCCCATCCGCCCGACGAAGCGCGACGCGCCCGGGGTGGCGTTTTCGCGTGTCTTCGTCTCCCACCCGCCGTCCGGGAAAGCGCGGACGAAGCGCTCGGCCGCCGCCTGCGGGTCCGCGCCGGCCGGCAGCGCAAGCCGGTATTTGGAGCGGGTGAGGCTGCCCGGCTGCACCAGCCCGGTGCGCGCGATCCCGTCCAGCGAGGCGAGCGCCACCGGCCCCAGCGTGAAGCCCTCCCCCAGCCGGTCGGGCTCGTCCGCGATCACGCCGGCGATCGTGAACTCCGCGATGCCCAGGCGCAGCCGGTCGCCGACGCGCGCGTCCAGCCGCTGCATCAGCGCCTCGCCCGCCCAGATCCCCGTGGGTGGCGGCGCCCCGACCGTGCGCCCGTCGGCCAGGGTCAGCGTGCCGAGCAGCGGATAGCGGCCGTCCACGCCCTTCAGCTCGATCGGCACGATGGCCTGGCGCGCCACGGCCGTGGCCTGCATCCGGATCGTGGCGGACACGGTGCCCAGCCGCGCCATGGCCGCCCGCTCATCTAAGGTTGCGGAGCGCTGCGCCACTTCCAGCTCCAGGTCGCCGCCCAGAGCGGTAGCGCCGCGCGCCGCCAGTTCGGACCCGATGGCGCTCGTCAGGCTGCCGATCGCAGCCAGCGCGCCGACGCCCAGCACCAGGCAGGCGAGCAGCAGCCGCAGCCCGCGCACCCGCCAGTCGAGTTCCCGCCGGGCCAGCGTCCAGGCGAGCCGCCAGCCCGTCATCCCAAGCTGTCCGCGACGATGCGTCCGTCCGCCATCTCCAGCACCCGGTCGCAGCGCGCGGCGAGCGCCGGATCGTGGGTGATGACGACCAGCGTCGCGCCGGCGGCCGCTCGGCGCTGAAAGAGAAGGTCCATCACCGCCTCGCCCGTGGCGCTGTCCAGGTTGCCGGTGGGCTCGTCGGCGAAGACCAGCGGCGGACGGGGGCCGAGCGCCCGGGCGATCGCCACCCGCTGCTGCTCGCCGCCCGACAGCTGGGCGGGCCTGTGGTCGAGCCGGTGGCCCAGCCCCACCGCCGCCAACTCCGCCTCGGCGCGCGCGAAGGCGTCGGCCATCCCGGCCAGCTCCATGGGCACCGCGACGTTCTCGCGCGCGCTCATCGTGGGCAGCAGGTGAAAGGCCTGCAGCACGATGCCGATGCGTCCCCGCCGCGCCCGCGCCAGCGCGTCCTCGTCCAACGCGGTGAAATCCAACCCGACCACCTCGACCGCGCCGGCCGAGGCGCGCTCCAGCCCGGCCAGCACCGCCATCAGCGACGACTTGCCCGACCCGGACGGCCCCAGCAGCGCCACGCTCTGTCCCGCTGGCACGTCCAGATCGACGGCGTGCAGGATGCGGGTCTCGTGCCCGGGCTCGCCCAGGGACAAGGTGACAGACCGGGCGCGAATGACCATGTCGGGGGACGACGAAGCGGGAGACGGCATCATGTTGGGCGGAGATAGGAGGCTGGGCGCGATTGTCCTAATGCTGGCGCTCGGCGGATGCGACGCCGCCGCGCCGGCGGACGCGCCTGTCCGCACCGCCGAGGCGCGGGTGGACCGCCCCGCCACCCCGGTCGCGGGGCCGGAACGGCTGGTGCTGGCGTTCGGCGACAGCCTCTATGCGGGATACGGCCTCAGGCCCGGCCAGAGCCTGCCCGACGCGCTGCAGGCTGACTTGCGCGCGCGCGGCGTGAACGCGCGGGTCGTCAATGCGGGCGTGTCCGGCGACACGACGGCGGCCGGGCGGCAGCGGCTGGTCTTCGCGCTCGACAGCCTGGCGCGCAAGCCGGATCTGGTGCTCCTGGGCCTGGGCGGCAACGATGTCCTCCGCCAGATCGACCCGTCCGAGACGCGCGCCAACCTCACCGCCATGCTCGACACGCTGAAGGAGCGCGGGGTGCCGGTGGTGCTGACCGGCATGATGGCCCCACCCAATCTCGGCCCGGACTACGCCGAGCGATTCGACGCCATCTATCCGGCGCTGGCGGAGCGCTACGACACCGGGCTCTACCCGTTCCTGCTGGACGGCGTGATCGGCCGTCGCGCGGCGATGCTGCCCGACGGCCTGCACCCGAACGCCGCCGGGGTGCGGCGGATTGCGGAGCGGCTGACCCCTGTCGTGGCGGACCGGCTTTCCGAGGATGGACCGCCCCCGTCCGGCCGATAGGGTCACCCACCCCGGTGCGTAGCGGGCTGCGATTTCGACGGCCGCTTGGCGTTCACTGGGGTCCGTGGACCCACTCCCGAAAGGTTCGTGACAGGTCGCGCCCGCTCGCCTCCTCCAGGGCGACCTGCAGATCGTGGCTCACGACCGTGCCTCCCGCGTGGCGGCGCGTGTAGGATCGCAGGCCCGACCAGAACGCGTCGTCGCCGATCCGCTCCCTCAAGGCCGCCAGGAAGAGAGCGCCCTTGCTGTATTGCACCGCGCGCCTGGTGCCGAGCGACGGGTAGGTGCCGGCCCAGGCAAGCAGCTTGTCGAAGCCGAGCGCTCGCGCCCGCGCCAAGCGGCGGTCCGCCACGGCCAGTTCGGCTCGATAAGCGGCGTCGCCGAAGCGGTGCTCCTTCCAGGCCGCGACCAGGAACGTCGCCAGCCCCTCGTTCAGCCAGAACTCGCGCCAGCTGTCGCAGGTGACGAGATTGCCCCACCATTGGTGCGCCATTTCGTGCGCGATCACCCAACCGGAAGACGGGTCGGCGGGCTCGCCGTCCAGTTCGTCGCGCCCGATCAGCGAGAAGCTGGCCGCTTCCTGCGCCTCGCGTCCGGCGACGAGCAGCTGGACATAGCGACCATCCGGCAGCGGCAGGCCCGCTTTCTCCGAGAAGAAGGCCGCGATCGCCGATGCCTCCGCGAACAGTTCGTCCAGATCGGCCCCCGCGCCCGTGCCGTCGAGATAGACGAGTTCGCCGGGACCGGCGTCCATCGCGCGGCGTGGGAAGCGGCCGGCGGCGAAGGCGTAGAGGTAAGGCGAGGTGGCACGGGTCGAGCGCCAGCGGTGAAGGACGAGGCCGTCGCTCGCCCGTTCCACCGGCAGGACGCGACCGATCGACTGCGACTCGACGCCGTCGGGCAACCAGAGGTCGAGCGCCAGATGCGCCTTGTCGCCCGGTGAGTCCTGCAGGCAGACCATCCAGTCGCAGGCGAAATAGCTGGTGTAGAGTCCACCGGCCGCGGCCGTGACACCGCGCGCGGGCGTGCCGTCGAAATCGAAACGGAGCGTCACCTCGGCGCCCTGAAGGACGGGGCTGGGGAGCGTGAAGATCAGGCCGTCCGCAGCGGTGGAAACCGCCACCGGCGCGCCGTCCAGATCGGCGCCGGTGATGCGGAGCGCGTTGGAGGTGAACGCCAGGCGGGTCACCCGGTCCGCCGTGACGCGCACCGTGATCTCCTCCGATCCCGCCATGGCCGTGGACGAGAGATCGGGGCGCAGCGACACTGTGTAGCGCTCCACCTCGAATCCGTGGCCCGGCGGGCCCGGCGGAGGCTCGGCGCGCGCCGCCGCCGTGCCGAGGAGGGCGAGAGCGAGCAGGGGCGACCGTGGCATGGTGCCCAGGCTATCGACCCTGGACGAGATCCGCCATCGCCGCCCCTCTCCCACGCGAAGCAGGCCGATCGCCCGTGGGAATTGACCGGCGAACGGGCGTGCCTACGGCGTGTCGGAGCACAAGGAGAGGGCGCAAATCGCGATGACGAACGAACGGGGTTCGCCCGGAGAGTATAAGGTCGGTGTCGAGGTGCCGACCGTAGCGGATTATCGCCGGTTGCGCATCGCGGCAGGACTGAGCTCGAGAAGCGAGGCCGCGGCCGCAGCTGGACTCCCCGGAACGGTCGTTGGCGTGTTAGCGAGGCATGACGATCGAGCCGTCGGCATGGGCCGTGCCGTAGGTGACGGGCTGTTCTATCAGCTTGTCGACATCGCCGTGGACCCCGCGCATCAGGGCCAAGGCTTTGGCAAGAGGATCGTGGCCATGTTGGTGGAAGAATTGCGGCAGCGCGCTCCGGCCGAGGCTTATGTCAGTCTGATCGCCGATGGCGAGGCCCATCGACTCTATGCGCGCCATGGCTTTCGGCCGACCGCGCCCGCCTCGATCGGCATGGCGCAGTGGATTGGCCGATCGCCCGAAACCTGACGGGCCGCAAACGCCGATGCGAAGCCGGCCGACCCGAACCAGAGACGCCCGTCCGAGAACGCAACTCGCGCTATCGCGTCCACCGGCCCGGACGCAGCCGGCCGAGCGCGCTAGCCGCGGGGTTCCAGGCCCGTGAAGCTGACGACGCGAATGGCTTGAAGGAGGCTGGTGCGCGTCAGTCCGTCGACCTGCGGCACCCATTTGGCCATCCAGATCAGCATACCCGCCAGCAGATGCACGACCAGGCGTGGTTCGCACGGCGCGATAGTCCCGTCGGACACACCCTCCTCCAGGATGACGGTCAGGCGGTCCAGCAGCGCGGCGAGCCGGCCGCGCACGACGCGCTGCTGTTCGGCGTCCAGGTAGGAATCGTCGCCGAAATACAGTTGGGGGCCGTTCCGAGTCGCGTCGCGCAACATGCCCTCGATGAAAAGCTGCAGACGGTCGGCCCCGGACGAGCCGGTCCGCTCCGCCTCCTCCAGGACCCGGTCGAAGGTGTCCAGCGAGCGCAGGTGGCACGCGTAACCCAGCACCTGCTTGCTGGGATAGTAATAGTAGAGCGTCGCGTCGCGGAGGTGCAGGGACGCCGCGATCTCGGTCATCGTGGCTTGCGCGAAGCTCTTGTCGTTGATGATCTCGGTCGCGGCCCGGATGATGGCGTCGCGCTTCGCATGGGCCTTCCGGCTGGTCGCCAGCGGCTTGGCGGCCGGCTTTGTCTCGTCAACCGCGGGCGCGACGGTGGTGGCGGGCACGTCCATGGCGCCCGCCTATCACCCCAGGAGCGCCGCATCCACCATCGCGGCGGCCTTGCTGTAAGGCGCGTAGAAGGCGTCGATATGGTCCCCCGCGTC
Source organism: Sphingomonadaceae bacterium (assembly GCA_965261015.1). GTDB lineage: Bacteria > Pseudomonadota > Alphaproteobacteria > Sphingomonadales > Sphingomonadaceae > CBDHCC01. Next base: position 248,536 of record CBDHCC010000001.1, on the reverse strand, counting down.
GCCTCGCACGACGATCCCGCGCGGGTTGGAGAACTCGCGGAAGCCCTCGACTCCGTGGTGCCGGCCCATGCCGCTGTTGCCGGAGCCGCCAAACGCCAGCGACGGAAGCCCACCCTGCAAGGCGCAGGTGTTCACCGCAGCACCGCCGGAGCTGGTCCCGGCCAGCACCCGGTCGGTCACCGCCTCGTCATGGCCGAAGACGTAGAGGCCCAGCGGCCGCTCGCCTGCGTTGACGTGCGCCACGGCGTCATCGAGCGTGTCATAGGGAATGACGGGCAGGATCGGGCCGAAAATCTCCTCTTGCATCACGCGCAGGTCGTCGGCCGGGTCGATCGCCAGCGATAGCGGCATCTGGCGGGTCTCCGGGTTGACGCGCGGGTTGTCCTCCAGCGCCACGATGCGCGTCTGGCGCTCCTCGGCCTCCCTCAGCATGCCGGTCAGCCGGTTGAGATGGCGGTCGGAGATGATGCCCGTGCACTCCTGGCCGTGGGAGTAATCGGGCGCGGCGCGGTCCATGAAGGCGCGGGCGTGATCGATGAATCCTTCCATGTCGTCGCGCGGCACGAGCGCGTAGTCCACGCTGATGCACATCTGGCCGTTCTTGATGAGCTTGGTGCCGATGACCGATTCCACCGCCTCGGGCGTCACCGATCCGGGCGTCAGCACGGCCGGGCATTTGCCGCCGAGCTCCAGCGTCACCGGCGTCAGGTTGGCCGCCGCCGCCGCCATCACCTGCCGCCCGACATCGGGGCTGCCGGTGTAGAGCAGGTGGTCCCACGGGAGGGCTGCAAACGCCTTGGACAGTTCCAGCCCGCCAACCGCGACGTGGACCAGGTCGGGGTCGAAGGTGGCCTTGACCATGTCGGCCACCAGCTCGGCGCAGGCGGGCGCGTATTCCGACGGCTTGATGATGACCCGGTTACCGGCCCCCAGCATCTCGGCGAGCGGGCCGAGCGCGATGTCGACCGGAAAGTTCCACGGCACGATGTTGCCGACGACGCCCTTGGGTTCGTGGCGGATGAAAGCGCGCGCGTTGCCCAGCGCGGCGGGATCGACCTCGCGCGATTGCGGGGCCATCCACTCTTCCAGGTGCTCGAGCACATATTGCGCGCGCCCGACGATGCCCAGCATCTCGATCAGGTCGGACGCGCCCGCCGGATGGTGGCCGAAGTCGCTGGAGAGCGCCTCGCCGATCCGCGCCCGGTTGCCGACGAGCGCGCCGACCAGCGCCCCGATCCGCTCGCGGCGCTCGGCGAGCGTCGGGTAGCGATTGGACGCGAACGCCTGGCGTTGCGCCTCGAACGCGGCCTCCAGATCGCGGATGGCGGCACCGTCGTCGCCGGTCGGGGCGGGCGCATGGTTCGTGGTGGCGAGGATCGACATGGGCTCCGTCTCCTTAGCTTGGCTGTTCGGCCATGGCGGCCATCTGCGCGGCCAGCGCGGTGCGCTCCTCGCGCACGCCCTCCGGATCGTCGACCACCTGGCGGTGGAAATCGCGCAGGTCTTCCGGCACGTACCAGTGCAGCTTATTCTCCCGATATGCCCGCCAGACGGTGTCGGCGATCTCCTCGGTCGGCACCAGCCGCCACATCCCCTCTTCCGGAGCCATGGCGCGCATGTTGTCGGTCAGCAGCGGCGTGTCGATGAGGCCGGGGAGCAGGTCGGCCGCTCGCACGCCATAGCGACCAAGCTCGACCGACAAGGCCTCGGTCAGTCCGCGCACGGCGTGCTTCGTCGCGGAGTAGATCGCGATCCCGGCCGTTCCCCAAATAGCCGACGAGGACGCGTTGGTGAGGCAGAGCGACCCCGGTGTGTCCCGCAAAAGGGGGATCGCGGCGCGGATGCCGATCATCACGCCGAAGAAGTTCACCTGCACCACACGCATGAGGTCATCCCAGCTGTTCTCGTCGAACAAACCTGGCGTGCCGCCGATGCCGGCGTTGGAGAACATGATGTCCAGCGTGCCGCCGGTCGCCTCGCCGAACGCCGCCATCGCGCGATCGAAGGCGGCGGGATCGGTGACGTCGAGCGGCAGGAACAGGCCGTTCGCCTCCCCGATCTCCGCCTTCAGGCTGTCGAGCCCTGCCTGCGCCACATCAAACGCGCCAACGAACCAGCCCTCGCGCGCGAAGCGCAGCGCGGTGGCGCGACCCATGCCGGACCCCGCGCCGGTGATGAAGATGCTCTTGCGTCCGTCGGCGCTGCTCATGCCGGCTCCTCCATCCTGGGCGCGGGCGCGCCGTCGAGTTCCAATCCCTCGAACTCGCCGGCCTCGCGCCAGTCCTCCAGGATCTGGATGAAGGCGAGCGGCCCCGCGCCCAGCGGCATGGAACGCGCGGCGCGGCTGAGGTCGCCGCCTTCGTTGTTGTAATAGCCCGGCGTGCAGGCCTCCAGGAACGCGATCCGGTCGCCGCTCATCGCCACGATGGTGTCGGTCCAGCGCCGCTCCGCCTCGCCGGACGCCTCCACCCGCTCCACCCCGCGCCCCAGCGCCTCGCCGACGACGTGCGCGGCGTGCTCCGACTGGACGCTCAGCATGTGCGGGAAGTTCACCGACATGCCGGACTGCGCCTGGCTGATGAAGAACAGGTTGGGAAAGCCGCGCGCGTACAGGCCGTGGAAGGTGGTCATCCCGTCGCGCCACTTCTCCGGCAGCGTGAGGCCGTCCACGCCGGTGAGCGCGAAGCCCGCGCGGCTGGCGAAGTCGGTCGCGGTCTCGAAGCCTGTGGCGTAGATGATGCAGTCGACCGCGACCTCCCGTCCGTCGACCACCAGGCCCGTGGGCGTGATCCGCTCCACCCCCAGGCCCTTCGTGTCCAGCAGGGTGACGTTGTCGCGGTTGAAGGTCGGCAGATACTCGTCGTGAAAGCACGGCCGCTTGCAGTAGAGGCTGAACCACGGTTTCAGCGCCTCGGCCGTCGCCTCGTCCTCGACGATCGCGTCGATCCGCGCGCGGATCTTCACCATTTCCTCGAAGTCCGCCTCTTCGAGCAGCGCCGCGGCATCCGACACCGGCCGTCCGGCCGCCAGCTTGGCGCGCACCGCGTTGGCCAGCACCGTCCAGCCGTCGCCCACCTCGTCCTCGATGTGCAGCGCGTCGGTGAATTGCGCGGTGAAGCTCTCGATGCGACGGCGCTGCCAGCCGGGCTCCAGGCTGGCCACCCAGTCGGGATCGGTCGGCGCGTTGTTGCGCTCGGCGACCGAGGAGGGCGTGCGCTGGACGACGTAGAGGTGCTTCGCGTCGCGCGCCAGCGGCGGCACCGCCTGGATCGCGGTGGCGCCCGTGCCGATGATCGCGACCCGCTTGTCGGCCAGTCCGGTCATCGGCTCGGTCGCGCTGCCGCCGGTATAGTCATAATCCCACCGGCTGGTGTGAAAGGCGTGACCCCCAAAACTCTCCACGCCCGGAATGGCGGGCAGCTTGGGCTTGTTGAGCGGCCCGGTGGTCAGCACCACGAAGCGCGCCGCGAATTGGTCGCCGCGATTGGTGCGGATATCCCAGCGCGATGTGTCGCCGTCCCAGTCGATCGACGTCACCTGGGTCGAAAACAGCGCCAGGTCGTACAGGCCGAAATGCCGCGCGATGCGCCGCGAATGCTCCCGGATCTCCGCCGCCTTGGCGTAGCGCTCGGTCGGCATATAGCCCGTCTCTTCCAAGAGCGGGAAATAGACGTAGCTCTCCACGTCGCACGCGGCGCCGGGATAGCGGTTCCAGTACCAGGTGCCGCCGACATCGCCGCCGACCTCCACCAACCGGACCCGCTCCACCCCCGCCTCGCGCATCCGCGCAGCCGTCATCAGCCCGCCAAAGCCGCCGCCCACCACCAGCACGTCGACGTCGTCCGTGACCGGTGCGCGCTCCGCCACCTCGGAGTACGGGTCCTCCAGCATTTCCGCGAAGTCGGAGCGCATATCGCGGTAGCCGCGCGACGCCTTATCGGGCGAACGCCGCTCACGCTCGAGCCGGTAGCGTTCGCGCAGGGCGTCAAGGTCAAGGGCCGACGCGATGTCAGTGGCGGTCATGGAGGGACTTTCCGATGGACAGGCGATTCCGGATTAGCGGAGCAGACGGCACTTTTCTAGTCTCTACTAGACGAACGTGAGCTGCCGGAGGGCACCCATGAGCCGTCACGCCGCCTCTCCTGAGGCCGACCCGTCAAATGGCCCCCCGCCGCGCACGGCCAGCAGGATCAGCAGGCCCAGCAGCAACAGCGCGGCGATGGGCACGAACCCCGCGCGTTGCGACCCGAACGTCCTGGTCGTGTGCTCCACCAGCGCCGGGCCGAGCCAGGCGGTGGCCGTGCCGGCGAGACCGTAAAGGCCGAAATAGGCGCCCAGTTCGCCCTCCGGCACCAGGCGGGTGAGCAAGGTGCGGCTCGACGCGTAGGAGCCAGCCACGCCCACCGCCATCAGGCAGCCGGTCCCCAGGAAGACGAGCTCGGAGGCGCGGGGGAAGACGGGTGAAGCCCAGACCGCGCGCCCGGTGTCCGCCCATAGATAGTAGATCATGTCCGGCCCGATGCCGAGCAGCAGCAGCAATCCCGTCAGCGCCAGCCCGATCTCGCACATCACCGCCCGCTTCGGTCCCACCCGCGCATCCAGCCGACCCGCCAATAGCCCGCCCACGGCGGCGAAGGCGGTGAAGGACAGGCCCATCACGGTGAGCTCGACGGCCGACCAACCCATCACTCCGGCGGCGTAGATGCCGATAAAGGCGAGCAGTGCCGTCAGCCCGTCGGCATAGAGCATCCGCGCGCCCAGGAACCAGGCCGCGTCGCGACGCTTCGGAAGACGGGCCAGGAGCGCGCGCAGGTCGATCAGGCTGCCCCGCACCGCCCTGGCGAGCGGGACACCGGTGGCGGGCGTGTCGCGCGTGTAGAGTGCCATCGGGACGGTGGCGACGAGCAGCAGCAGGGCGACGATCGGCCCCACGATCCGCTGCGGCTCGTATCGTGCGGGGTCGAGCCCGAACAGCGGCTGGGCGGGCAGGAACGACACCGTGCCGGGCAGCGCGAAGGCGAGCAGCACGAACAGCAGCAGCGAAAAGCCGAACACGTTGCCCAGCCCGATGCCGAGCGCCGACGCCCGGTGCGCGTGGCCGGCCCCGGCGGCGGACACCAGCGTCGCGTTGTGCAGGACCTCGGTATAGCCCGCCAGGACCGTGGTGACGATGTGCAGCGCCAGGATCGTCTCGACCGACAGACCTCCGGGTCCCGGCACGCCCCACCAGAGCGCGAAGATGAGCGGCACCATCAGCAGGCTTGCCCCGATCAGCCACGGCATGCGGCGTCCGGTGCGATCGAAGATCAGCCCGGCCAGCGGGGCGGTGAGCGCCACCGTCCACCCGGCCAGCTTCGCGGCGCCCGCGACCAGCGCCTGCCCGCGCACCGGATCCCCCACCACCGTCGTGGCGAAATAGGGCATGAAGATGTAGATGCCGATCAGGATGACCCAGGGGTCGCGGCCACCCTGATACCAGGCCCAGGCCCTGGCGCTCAGCGACAGGCGCATCGGATGTCCGCCGACCCGCGTCGTGGCCGTTCCGCCGGTTAGAATCCGATGCGCGCCCGAACGCCATAGAACCGCGGCGGATTCGGATAGACGCCGCCCGATCCACCCTGCTCGGGAATGCCGAAGCTGACGAGACCATAATAGGTGTCGAACAGGTTCTCGACGAACCCTTCGACGCGGATGCGTTCGTTCTCGGTCGTCACGCCGACACGGCCGTTCACCAGGATATAGCCCTGCTGGCGATCGGCGACCGTCCCGCTGATGCCGATCTGCTGGCTGGAGCTTGAGCGGAAGTCGGCGTGGACCAGGCCGGTCAGGCTGTTGGTGATCGGCGGGGTCCAGGTGACGGCGCCCGTGACGATGTTCTTCGGCGTGTTGAGGAACTGGCGCCCCTCGCGTCCCGCCAGTGCGGTGCCGGTGAAATCGTTCGAATTGTCGGTGCTGGCGTCGAGATAGGTATAGCCGAACTGCGCGCCGAAGCTGGGCGACAGCTGGAAGTACGCCTCCGTCTCCACACCCTTGCTGGTCGATTTCGGGATGTTGAAGACGACGAAGTTGGAGCCCGAGAAGATCAGCGTCTGCAGGTCGTCGTATTTGGAATAGAACCCAGTCGTATTGATCGTGAATTGCGGCGCGACCTTCCACTTCACGCCGACCTCGTAGTTGTTGACCGTCTCTTTCTTGAAGGACAGGTCGGACACCCGGGGCCCCGGCCCGCCCAGCAGGGCGGTGCGGAAACCGGACCGCGCCAGGTTGTAGCCTCCCGATTTGAAGCCACGGTCGTAGCCGCCGTAGAACAGCAGGTCGGGGTTGGGTTCAAAGGACAGCTTGGCCGTGCCGGTGACCGCCTTGTCGTCGCGGTCGCCCGAGAACCGCCCGTTGAACTCCGTGTTGATCTCCGGATTGCAGCTCAACAGGAACGCGCCCGGTACGGCGGCCAGCGTGATGGAGTTGTAGGGTGCAAAGGCGGGGTTGGAGAAGAAGCCGCAAGCCGGGTTAATGACGTTCAGGTCCGACGTCAGTTTCTTCTTCTCGTAATTGTAGCGGGCACCCAGCGTCAGCTTCAGTTGATCGGTGATATTGACGATGTTGTGCGTGAAGATCGCGTAGGCGTCGGTCTTCACCCGCCAATTGTCGGCTTGCTGGCCGTTCCCCGCAGCCACACGCGGCAACGGTGTGTTCAGGAGGTTGCGGAGCGCCGGGACCGCGGCGGCCGCGGCGGCCAGCGGTCCACCGGGCGCGGCCAGAACCTGCCCGAACAGCGGCACACCCGGAAAGCTTCCGAAGAACTGGAACCCGGCCGCACCGACAAAGACGCCGTCCACGAACTCGTTGGCCTGGGTGCCGGTCCGGATCGTGTCGGTGAGGGTCAGGTCCTCGTTGAGGTAGAAGCCGCCGACCAGATAGTCGAGCACGCCGTTGAAGGTCGTGCCCCGGACCCGCAGCTCCTGGGTGAAATCCTTGAATTGGTTGCGATAACCGTCACGATAGGCGCGATCGAGGGGGCCGAAGTCGATGTCCTGGTTCCGCCGCCCCTTGAAGTCGCGATACGCCGTGATCGATGTGAGCGTCGTCGGCCCGAGTTCGTAGTCGAGCTGGCCGGAAAAGCCATAATCCTCGACCTTCTCGGTGGGCGTGCGGCCCGGCGTGTAGGACACCTGCCGATCCGACGGGTCGCGGCTCGGGACGTTCGTGAGGCCCAGCTGCTGGCCCAGGCCTGTGATCAGGGGCCCCAACGGACCCGGCACCTGGCGCACCGCCGCGCAACAGACCTCGTCCGTCTTCGCATAATCCGCGATCAGTCGGACGGTGAGCGGACCGCCGTCGTACAGCCCCTGCGCCCTGGCGGTGTACCGATCGATATTGTTGTACCGCTGCCCGGTGTTCACGTCGCGGATATAGCCGTCGCGCTTGCGATAATTGCCGTCCACCCGAAAGGCGAGCTGAGGGCTAGCGGGCAGGTTGATCATGCCGCGCGCCTCGTAGGCGTCGTAATTGCCGTACATGCCCTCCACGAAACCGCCGACGGCGTCGAACGTCGGCATGGCGGTCACGATGTTGAGCGCGCCGGCGGAGGTGTTGCGGCCGAACAGCGTGCCCTGCGGGCCGCGCAGCACCTCGATGCGCTCGATGGGGGGCAGTTCGGAAAGGGCGATACCGGTGCGCGCCCGGAACACGCCGTCGATAAAGACTCCGACCGCCGGTTCGAAGCCCGGGTTGTTGCCGGCCGTGCCGATGCCGCGGATCGAGAGCGTCGCCCCGACGATGGACGACTCGCTCGTGTTCGATTTCAGCGAGGGCGCGACCTGCTGCAGCTGGCGCACATCCTGCACGCCCGCGTTGCGGACCAGGTCGCCACCGATGGCGGTGACCGCGATAGGAACGTCCTGGATGGACTGGTTGCGGCCCTGCGCGGTGATGACGATCTCGTTCCCCGTCGCCACGGATGCGGGCGCGGTCGCGTCCGTGGCGGTCGTGTCGCCGATCGGGGCCGTGGGCGTGTCGTCGACCGTCTGCGCGGACGCCGCGCTGGCCAAGCCCAGGGCGAGCGCCGAGGTGGCACCACCGACGAAGAGTGCGTGCAGCTTGATCATCGTGTCGTCCTCACCTGGCGACGGCTCTGGGCGGCCGTTCATCCGGAAGAAAGCCACGTCACTTTTCAAATGTCAATTAGATTTCCGCCGGTCCTCTGGGCGGTGTTGGGCCAGGCGGGAGGACAAGTTGGGGCTGTGACGCCTCCGCTGTCCGACCACTTCCAATCACCGCGCCACCAGCCTGGTCAAATACTTCTCTCGCCCGCTGTTCAGGAACAGCACGTTGCGCGCTTCCAGATCGGCTTCGGTCACCCTGTCGCCGAGGTTGAGCAGGTCGCTGAGGGCCGTGTCCGACAGGATGAAGGCGCTCAGCGTCAGCGTGTCATCGCCGAGCTGCTTCTCGATGTCCTTGATCGTGGTGTGGAGCGCGAATTTCGGATCGCTCAGGTCGAGGTTCCGAAGTCCCTTCGGATCGACGAAGCTCAGCCATTGCTGCCCGGTGGCATCATCCACCAGCCACAGCAGGAAGTCGGGATAGAAGTTGCCCGCCAGCGCGAACCCCAGACCCCTGGACCTCGTATCGGCGTTGCGCAGCAGATAGAGGCTGCGGTCGCCGATCGCTTCCTTCCCGGCGTCGGAGTCGTAGAACGCCTGCAGGTCGTTCACGAACCGCACTTCGCTCGGCGCGTCGAAGGCGATCGGACGCATCTTGAGCGGCAGCTCCTTGCCACTCTCGGGCGCCAGGAGCGGATAATAGAGGTGCTGGCCGAAACTGATCGCGACCATGTTGGCCGCGTGCCACTGGCTCGCCTGCCCGATCTCGCCCGCCGCGACGATGGCTTTCAGCGCCTCCAGCTTCGCGCGGTAGGTCGCACCGTCGTCGCTGTCCTCGAAATCGAACTGGTAGAGCCTGAGCAGGGAGCCACTCTGGGCATCGACCACGCCGACGTCGTAATACTGCCCCTCATAGGCGGCCTTCAGCCCCTGATAGAAGCGATCCGTGTAGTCGGTGAGCAGGCGGGTGAGGATCGCCTGCTGCCTCAGAACGTCGCCGAAGCCGCCCAGCGCGAGCTCCGCCGGGGGCGCGTAGAGCGTGTACCAGCCGTCCGCGCCGGTGCTGAAGTCGATCAGCCGCTTGCGGTCCAGGCGCAGGTTGCTCCAGCCCTTCAGCCGCTTGTGCTCCTGCACCGCCAGATACACCCGATCCCAGTCGAACATCGCCGTCGCGCGGCGATCGAGCTTGCCGGAATGGCGCGCCTCGCCCGCGGGGTCCCTGGCCTGATGGAGCGTGCTCAAAGCCTCGACGCGCGGGTAGAGGTCGAGCGTGACGTGCGGCGTCTTGATCTTCCCCGCGAACTCCGTGGGCACCTTGAAAAGGCACGGAGAACAGGCGCGCTTGAAACCCCGCGCCTGATCGTCCCTGTAGCCGTCCCTGAGCCTGAGCGTCTTCAGACGCGTGGCGGGCAGGTTGGCCCTCGTCGGGAAGTCGAGTTGGATCATCTCATCGCTCGGCGTGATGCCCTCGTCGATCAGATAATCCTTGAACGTCGCCATATAATCGGCGCGCACCCCGAAGATGTTGAGCGTCTCCAGCCGGTCGAGATGCGCGCCCTTCGGCCGGTCGTGCGGCAGCGAGCGTTTGAGCGACAGACCGCGCCCTTTCAGTCGGACCCCGCGCCCGAACAGCTGGATGATCTGCGAGCCTTCGCCGCGGCCCATATTGAGCAGGCCCATCGTCGCCACGCGCCAGCTCGACCAGCCTTCGGTGAACTTGCGCGAGCCGATGAGCACGGTCAGCTTGCTGTCGGGCCGGTTGATCGTGTGGAACAGCCCGGTGCCGAAGTCGTCGGCTTCGACATCGAACGGTTCGTCGCCCGCTTCCGCCGCCTTTAGGAAGCCGCTGTCGTCGCCGATGCTGATCAGGCCAAAGGGTTCGGCGGTCCCCACCCGCAACGCCAGCTCGCCCTTGCTGCCCTTCAGGTTGACCAGCTTCAGCCGCTGGCGTGAGCCGGCGTTGAACATCCGGCGCAGAATGTCCCGATAGACCTCGTCCGCGTCATGCCCGAGCAGGGGTGTGAAGCGCTTTTCGAACAGGCTGCGCCCCTTGCCGTCCAGCAACCGCGCGCGATCGGCGATCAGGTCGGCGATCCAGCCCGTCATCCGCGTGTCGTCGGCGAGGAAACGCCCCAGGAAGCGCAGCACGGTCAGGACGTCGCTGTCTTCGCGCGAAACGGTGTTGCCGACGAACACCCACAGCGGCCGTTCGATGTTGAAGTCGGCGATCGCCGCGCGCTTCGTCTCCCACAGCCAGAGCTGCTGGTAGAAGCCGAGCAGGCAGGCGGTGAAGTAGAGCGCCCGGTCCTGTTCGTTCCCGCCATCGGCGAGGTTCAGGATCAGCGATTCCTTGCCATAGCCGTCGGCGTGGAAGAATTTGTAGCTGTAATCGAACAGGATCGCCTTGGCGTAGCTTTCGCGCACGGCGTCGGTGCGGGCCTGCTTCCGTTCGGCGGTGGTCAGCGCGATCCGGTCGCGCTGCGGCTGGCTGAGTGTCCGCAAGGCTTTGGTCTCGAACTCGCGCAAGGCCTTGCGCTTCAGGATCTCCGCCTCCGCCTTCTCGACGGTCAGGCCCTTGCCGACGGCCTGGGAGAAGGTCGCGGAATATTCGAAAGCGAAGCCCGTACCCACCAGCGCCTCGCGGCGCGCCATCCAGGCCCCGCCCGCGCTGCCGGTGCCGCGATGGCCTTCGTCGACCAGCACCAGATTGTCGCCCTCGAAAGCGTAGACGGCGACGGTCTTGTCGCCCATCTCCTCGCCCAGCTTGTTGATGTCGATCACTTCGATCGTGCCGGGGAAATCGGGCGCGCGGTTCTTGTCGAACAGGCGGTGAGAGGCGAAGCCGGACAGCGACAATTCGTCCAGATGCTGGCGCGACAGACCCTCGTTGGGCGTCAGCAGGATGATCTTGTCGGGAGTGGCCTTGCCGCCCCGCGCCGCGAAATAGCCCAGATATTGCCGGATGTTGACGTGCAGCAGCAGCGTCTTGCCGCTGCCGGTGGCGCTCCAGAAGGCGATCTTCGCCAGGTCCGCCTCGATATAGTCGCGAAAGGGTTCCGCGCCCGGTTCGGCGCGATAGCGGGCCAGTTCCCCGTTCAGCCCGGTCAGCAGGGCGTCGCGGCGGTGGAAATACCAGTCGAGATAGATTTCGGTGAACAGCAGCGAGAGGTGCTGGAAATACTTCATCGTCAGCACCTGGCCCTCGGCGGCGTTGCGCCGCCGGGTGATCGCCCGCCAGTGCCCGACGATGTTCAGGTCGTACCGGCGCAGGTCGGTGGCGCTGATCCGGTCGGCCTCGAGCAGTCGCGTCAATTCGTGGAAGAAACCCGTCTGGCCGTCCTCGTCCACCTCTTCGTGGCGGGGATCGGCGAGCCGGGCCTTGAGCGCGGGCAGCCCCTCTCCCCGGAAGAAGCGGAGCATCCAGCGGTTGAGCACCAGCTCCTGATGGAAGGTGCGCCGCGCACCCTTGGCCGCCCCGGGCGCGCGCGCCATCAGGCGGGACCCGTGTCGAACATCGCGTCCAGGAAGGCCGGTTCGATCTGTCGCAGGGTCAGGCACAGCTCGCCTCCGCCATCGGCGTCGTCGCGCTGGAGGACGGACGGGATCGTGTGGTCGCCGTTCAGATAGACGACGTCGTACTCGCCGTTGGCCGGGTTGATCGCCAGCCTGTCGCACAGCGCGGCCAGGCCGTCATAGTCCAACGCGTCGCAGTCGCGCCACAGCACCAGCGTGCGCTCACCGGTCGGCAGCGTGCCCTCGACCGCGGCGTAGCCCTGGTCCCGCCGGACATCGATCCGCCGGACGGCGAGGCCGATCAGATAGTTGAACGTCTCCACCAGATCGATCCGGGTCGGCGCGGTGGCCCCCGCGCTGTCCACCGCGATGTCGAGCGTGTGGTCGAAGGGCTTGCGGAAAGCCTCGACGGACAGGATGGACCCGCGCGCCTCGACGTCCAGCATATAGCGCATCAGATACTCGTCGCGCGCCGCCGGCCCGATGGCGTCCAGCAGGCCCGCCTGGTCCCGGTCGCGCCGCAGCGTCAGATTGTTGAGCGTGTCCTCGTAGCTCTCGATCTTCAAGACCTTGAAGGCGTGGCTGATGCCGGTGCCGGGCGCGGTGGGCCGGCCATCGCGCCAGTCGGCGGAATAGACGACCTTTTGGATGCGGGGTTTCAGGACTGTGTCGAAATAGGGGCCTTGTTCTACCAACAGGTAGCGGCGCAGCAGGTTGTCTTGCCTGTTCAGTGAGATTACAGCATGGCCTGTGCTTCCGGACCCGGCGAAAAAGTCGAGTATCGTTCCACCTTCAGCGTTGTCTGCCATGCTTACGATACGGCGAACAAGTTTGATCGGCTTTTTACCATTGGAGAACTCAAAATCTCCTTCATGCTTCAGATTATTTGTATCGATATCAAGCCACAAGGTCAATGCAGGTTCGGTCACGACCTTTCGACCGTTTACGGAAATGACGCCTTTGCCCAGGAAGTAAAACTGCCGACCGCCCAGGAGAATGACCGGCTCGCCAGTATCTCTCGAAAGACTGACAATTTCAGTTGGGTTGGCGCGTGAATAGGCGATCTTTTCAACAAGCCACTTCGAGGGTTTTTGGAGAGTTTTGGTTTCAAAAACACGGTCTGCATTCTCAAGAGCAAACTTTTCGGCAGCAGCGTCGATGACAGCCTTCGCAGCCGAACCCCATTTTTCCACTGCGAGCTTTTGTCCTTCACGTGTGGATGAGCAAGAGAAGCCCATATCTTGAAGGACTTGAAGCTTGATATTCTTAAAAACCCATTGTGAAGGATGTTCGTCAAAGTTCTCGATAAACCGAGAAAAGTGACCGAGATCGACAGGCTTCTCAACAGGTTGTGGATTAAACAAGAATGATGAACGATCCTTAGCAAACAAAAGAACACGATCTGTTATATCTACTGGACCGGCATTTACAGTTCTAAAGCTTGATGATGTTGAACATTTTGTTATAATTGTCGTAATGTAGGAATCTGCTCCAAAATCGCTTTCGATGAGTCCTCGCATTCTCCAATCTTCAATGTCGTTTAAGTTGCAGTACATACTTGCGGAAGAAGAAAGAAAGGGTTGAGAGGAAATCAACCGGCTACTTATAAAGGTAAGCCAGCTTAAATGCTGATACCGATCCTTATAGATGAAATCATCCGTTCCCGTATTATACGGCGGATCAATATAAACGCACTTCACCTGCCCCCGATACCGCTCGGTCAGCAGCGTCAGGGCCTGGAAATTGTCGCCGTTGACCAGCAGCCCGTCCGTGCTGGCGTCCAGATCGGGGATCGCGCGCAGCAGGTCCGCCCGGAACGCCGCGTCGAACAGGGCGGTGTCGACCATCAGGAAGGGCTGGGCCGCCAGGTCCTCGACACTGCCCGCCGCCGGGGCGTCGCGCATCCCCAGATCGTGCCACTGCGCCCATTGCGCGGGATTGGCGGCGATCGCCGGGTACAGGGCGGCAGGCACGCGGTCGAGCGTCACGCAATACTGCGCGGCCACGACGAACTTCTTCTTCAGCCACAGCTTCTTCTGAAAATCCTCGATGCTCGCCAGGAAGGCGATCAGGTCCAGCGCGACCGCGCGCAGGCACTGGATCATCCGCAGGTTCGTCTCGATCGCGGCGAAGGCCCGGGCGTTCTGCACGTCGTCGAGGTTCATCACCTCGCTCTTGATATAGGAATCCAGCTCTCGCCGCAGAAAGGCGCCCAGATCCTTGTGGATGAAATAGTCGGCGGTGTTCTTCTGCGTGTAGGTGGTCAGGTGTTTCTCCAACAGCGTGCGCTGCGGGTTGGTCTCCGTCGGTGCCCGCTCGGCCAAGGCCCGCCATCGGGCCTCGACGGTCGGGTCGCCCAGGATCGTCTCGACCGCCCGATCCACCAGCGCGGCCTGCTTGCTGCCCTTGGGCATGGCGCGATAGTCGAAGCGCAGGATCAGATCGCCCTCGTCCTCGGCCACGGGTACGACCGCGTCCTCGTACGGCGCGCCGTCCTCGTCGATCCGCGCCACCGTGCGCGCGTCCGCCAGCACGAACCGGCGTTCCTTGTCGGTGTCCTTGCGGTTGTCCTTGGCGGTGTCGGCCGCGACCAGCCGGAACCGCACCGTCCGGCCATCGGGCAGCGCGAAGGCGTAGTTGGAAAAAGCCTCGCCCGACTTGGTGTAATACTGGTCCTTGTTGGCCCAGTGCAAAACCACTTCTTCGCCGGCATAGGGGATGGCGTAGGTGTCGCCCTTGTACCGCCGCTGGCTGATGAAATCGCCCTTGTCGTAATAGCGGCCGAAAAAGGTCAGCAGGTGGGTGAACACGGCGTTCTCGTGTTCGGAGGCGCCGGTCGTGGCGGCCCGGATGGCGGCGCGCAGTTCCTGCACCTTGGGCGCGCCCTCGGGGTCGACGCCGGCGGCGGCGAGGCTGGCGATGAGCGCGTCCAGCTCCCGCTGCTGCCCCTCGGCCGTGGCGGACGCGCCCTCGGTCAGCGCTTCGGACACGCGCTCCCTCAGCCGGGTGGACAGGTAGGCGTCGATCTCGTCCGCCCGGGCGTTCAGGATGCGATAGATCCCGAAATCCAGCTCGGGCCGGTCGATCTGGAAGACTTCGCGCAGTCTGGTGACGAGCGCGTCGTAGTTGTTCATCAAGCCGGAGGCCTCCCCTGAGAGGCTCTGCCTACACGACCGACCAGCGGGTCGAAAACAGCCTTTCGCCTCGCTGGCGGCCGGCGCGGTGGTCCGGGGAGTGGTGCGGCCAAGAAGACTCGAACTTCCACGGGCTTTCGCCCACAACGACCTCAACGTTGCGCGTCTACCAATTCCGCCATGGCCGCACGGCAGGCCGGCGCGCTAGCAGAGCGGACCGGACGGGGCAATATGGCCGGCGGCCGCGTCGGGGCCGGCGATCAGGGCCGCGCCGTGTCGAACGACAGGAACACGTCGGTGATCTTGTCCGTCGCCCCGGCCTGCGCGTTGTTATAGGGCACGGTCTCTCCCGGCGCGATGCGCGCGCGCGGCGGCGGGAAGGTCCAGCTGTAGATCACGCGGCCGTTGGCATCCACGCCCTCGGCCAGGATCGCCGGGATCGCCTGTTCCTCGTCGGACACGTTGCGGATGTTGCCGCTGATCATCAGGATGTTGCGCGCCTCCCCGATCCGCTGATGGTCGGTGACGCCCGTGATCAGCAGCGGGCTTTCCGCGGTGGTCGGCAGGCCCAGCGCGGCGGCGATCGGCGCACGCCCGACCCACCAGGCCGCCACGCCGAGCGCCAGGATCAGCGCCGCCAGCCCGCCCGCGATCCACGTCCAGGTCCGCAGCGGATTGCGCCGCCGCGCGAAGGGCGGCCGGTGGTCCATCACACTCACCCGTTCGGGCGGCGCGGGCGCCGGGCGGTTGCTGACCGGCCGGGTCTCCCGCGCGGCTTCGCGCGGGGCGATCGACGGCGGGACCGGCGGCTGGGGGCGGACGGCCGGGAAGGGCGAGGGGGCCGACGCCTCCGCCTCCGCCGGCTCCTGATGCCAGCTGTGGCGGCAATTGGCGCACCGCACCTGCCGACCGGACGGCGGGATCGCCGTGTCGGGCACCAGATAGCGCATCGCGCAGGCGGGGCAGGTCAGGATCATGGCGGCGGCGGGCGCTTCGATGGCGGGGACTGGCTGGGTCTTCCTCCAAAGCACGCCCGGCCTCCGCGTGGCAAGGGACAGGTGGTTGGCGAGCGCGGGGCCGCTGTGCCATGGCGACCCGATGGCATCCGGCCCCCACGCTTCGTCCCCCGCCCGGCGGTGAGCGGCACCGTCCGCTTCGAAGGCGTGGGCCTCCGATACGGCATGGGGGCCGAGGTGTTGTCCGACATCTCCTTCTCGCTCGGCCCCGGCTCCTTCTCGTTCCTCACGGGCGCGTCGGGCGCGGGCAAGACGTCGCTTTTGAAGCTCCTCTATCTGGCGCACCTGCCGTCCCGCGGATCGATCCAGCTGTTCGGCGACGACGTGGTGGCGATGTCGCGCGACCGGCTGCCGGACTATCGCCGGCGGATCGGCGTGGTGTTCCAGGATTTCCGCCTGCTGCCCCACCTGTCGGTGCGCGACAACGTGGCCCTGCCGCTGCGCGTCGCTGGGCTGTCCGGCGAGGCGGTGGACCGGCCGGTGGACGAGCTGATCGGCTGGGTCGGCCTGGGCGACCGCGCGGACGCCCGGCCCGCCACCCTGTCGGGCGGGGAACAGCAGCGCGCCGCCATCGCGCGCGCGGTGATCGGCAAGCCGCGCATCCTGGTCGCCGACGAGCCCACGGGCAATGTCGATCCCGACATGGCCGGTCGCCTGCTGCACCTGTTCGAGATGCTCAACCGGCTGGGCACGACCATCGTGGTCGCCACTCACGACATCCACCTGCTGAATCGGGTGCCGGGCGCGCAGATGATGCGGCTGGCCGACGGGCGGCTGTCCGACCCGACCGGCCAGCTGCTCCATCCCCTGCCGCGGCGGGCCCCCGCGTGAGGGCGGCGGGCGCGCTGCCCGGCGGCGTGGAGCGGCTGCTGAGCGGCAGCCGGCTGTCCACGACCATGCCGTGGATCCTGGGCGTGATGATGGCGCTCGCCACGCTGGCGACCGGGGCGGCGCTGTCGGGCGCGCTCGCCGCCTGGTCGCTGCGCGACGCCTTGAGCGAGCGGCTGACGGTGCAGGTGGTCGAGGGCGATCCGGCGCGCCGGTCGGGCGTCGCGGTGCGCGCCCTGGCGCTGCTCCAGTCCGACCGCGGCGTGGCGCGCGCGGACCTGGTGCCGGAGGCGCGGGTGCGCGAACTGATCGCGCCCTATCTGGGCGCGGCCGAGCTGGACCCGGAACTGCCGGTGCCCGCGCTGATCGACGTCCGGCTGCGCGCCGTCGGCCCGGTGGGCGCGGAGCGCGCGGCCGGGCGGCTGGCCGGGCGGCTGGCCGTGCTGTCGGACGCGGTGCGGGTGGACCAGAGCTCGCAATGGGCGCGGCCCGTCAGCCGGGTCCTGACGCTCGCCGCGGGCCTGGCGATCACCGTCCTGCTGCTCGCCGTCGCGGCGACCACCGCCACCGTCGTGCTGGCCGCCCGCGCGGCGCTGGACGCGCACGAGAGCACGATCGCCACGCTGCACCTGCTGGGCGCCACGGACGCGCAGGTGTCGCGCCTGTTCGAGCGCCGGGTGGTGCGCGACGGGCGAATGGGGATCGCGGCGGGTTTCGCGCTGGGCCTGGCGCTGTTCGTGCTGGCCGCCGACCGCGCCGGGCGGCTGGCCGAGGGGTTCCGCGTGGCGGGCGGCGCGGGCGACGCGCTGTCGGTGGGCGGCGTGCCGACCGGCTGGCTGGTGGCGGGCAGCACCCTGCTGGTGCCGCTGGGCGCGGTGGCGCTCACCCGGCTGTCGACCCGCTGGACCGTCCGCGCGGCGCTTCGGACCATGCGGTGATCTGGCGCGCGCTCTCCGTGCCGCTGCTGGCGTGGCTGCTCGGCTTCGCCGTGTTCGCCGTGACCCTGCCGGGCGCCGAGGACAGCGACAGGCCAGACGAGGCGGCGATCGTCTTCACCGGCGGTCCCGATCGCATTCCGCGCGGCCTGGACCTGCTGCGGCGCGGGGCGGTGGCGCGCCTGTTCGTCTCTGGCGTGGCGCGGGAAGTGCGGCCGCGAGAGCTGGCGGCGGAATATGGTGTGGCCGAGCGCCTGTTCGCCTGTTGCGTGGAACTGGGGCGCGAGGCGGCCGACACGCGCGGCAACGCGACGGAGGCGGCCGACTGGCTGCGCCAGCATCGCCTGCGGCGGTCGCGTCTGATCACGACCGACTGGCACATGCCGCGCGCCGCCTTCGAGCTGCGGCGCGAGGTCGGCGACGACGTGTCCGTCCGGGTGGACGCGGTGGCCAGCCGCCCCTCGCTCTGGAGCCTGTGGACCGAGTATAACAAATACGCGCTGCGCCGATCGGCAGCATTGGTGGAGGACGCCGCTGCGCTGGTTCGCTGACCTCGTCGCCGTCGTGCGGTCCTGCCTGTTCACCATCGTGTTCTATGGCGGGTCGGTGCCGATCGTGCTGGGCGCGGCCGCCGCCGGCGCGGTGTCGGAGCGGGGGCTGGCGGTCATGTCGCGGGTATGGAGCCGCTGGCACGCCGGCTGCGCGCGCTGGCTGCTAGGTATCGTGACGCGCATCGAGGGGGAGTGGCCGAGCGGCCCGGTGCTGGTCGCGATGAAGCACGAGGCGATGTGGGAGACGCTGGAGCTGCCCCGGCTGTTCGACCGCCCGCTGATCTTCGCCAAGGAAGAACTGCGCCGGGTGCCGGTCTGGGGCTGGCTGGGCGAGCGCTATGGCATGGTGATGATCGACCGCGAGGGCGGGGCCAGGACGTTGCGCGCCATGAAGGCCTTGGCCCAGCAGGCGGTGGCGGAGAACCGGACGCTGCTGCTGCTGCCGGAGGGCACGCGCGTGCCCCACGGAGAGGCGCCCCCGCTCAAGGCCGGGTTCGCGGGCCTCTACACGCTCCTTCGCCTGCCGGTCGTGCCCGTGGCGGTCGACAGCGGCCGGCTGTGCCCCAAGGGACGTTTCGTGAAGCGCGCCGGGGTGATCACCTACCGGGTGGGCGAGACCGTCCCGCCGGGCCTGCCCCGCGCGGAGGCGGAGGCGCGGGTGCACGAGGCGATCAACGCGCTGAACGGGTAAGGGGGGTCGCGGCGAGTGGCCGGACCGGTTCGCGGTCTCGCCTGGCTCGATTTGCAGGATGCGGTCACCCGCACCGCATATTGGGTCAGCGGCTTGCCGAACTCAGCGCCACCGGGCTGGACGCTTCCGATCGTCTGCTTGTGGAGGCGAGCGGACGTTCCACCCTTGCCTCGGTCACAGCCTAGCCCCCGCTCGTCCTGAGCCTGTCGAAGGACGCTTCGCTCTCTCGATCCGCGTCCTTTTGCCGGTTGCGCGAGAGACGCTGAAGCCGCTCCCAATCACCCGCGATCAGAGCCTCCTTCTTTGCGCGGGTCCACCCCTTCACCCGCCGCTCGGCGGCGAACGCCTCGTGGCGAACCTCTCCGACCAGACGAGAACCACGGGCCGGCGACGGGCGGTGAAGTCGCCGCACTCGCCCGCATTGTGCTGACCCAAACGGTGTTCGAGCGCATCGGAATGGCCGGCATAGTAGCGGCCATCGGCACATCGGAGCAGGTAGGCGGAAAAGGCCATGAGTCCCTGACTGCGCCCCAACGTCCTTCGACAGGCTCAGGACGAGCGGAGAAGGGGGAGGAGTCAATGGCTAATAGTGGGCCGCAAGCCGACGGTCGTCAGTCCTCCCCGGCATCCCACCAGCCGGGTCCTACACCGTCCCCGCGATCACGTCCGCCACGCGGTCCATCACCGCCGCCTCGCCGATCGTGACCCGCAGCGCGTGCCCAAGCCCCTGGTTCGGCAGCCAGCGCACGACCACCCCCGCCTCCATCAGCGCCTGGTAGGCGCGCTCCGCCGTCGCCACGCCGTCGAACAGCACCAGCAGAAAGTTCGCCTCGCTCGGCACCACGCGCACGCCGGCGTTGCCGAGCGCGCGCATCCGATCGGCGAAGCGGGCGCGTTCCCGCGCGTTGTGCCGGCGGGATCGCTCCACGAACGCGCGGTCGCCGACCGCCGCGGTCGCCGCCGCCTGCCCGCTGGCCGTGACGTTGAACGGCCCCCGGATGCGGTTGAGCGCGGCCACGACCGGGGCGGATCCCGTCGCCCACCCGACCCGTTCGCCCGCCAGGCCGTAGATCTTGGAGAAAGTGCGCGTCGCCAGCACGTTGGGCGCGGTCCGGGCAAGCTCCAGCGTTCCGTCGTCGTCGGCCGGGTCGACATATTCCGTATAGGCCCCGTCCAGCACCAGCAGCACGTCGCCCGGCAGGCCCGCGTGCAGCCGCGCGATCTCGGCGCGCGGACTGAAGGTGCCGGTGGGGTTGTTCGGATTGGCGACGAACACCAGCCGGGTGGCGGAGGTGACGGCGGCAAGCAATTCGTCGACGTCCGTGCCATAGTCGCGGTCCGGCGCCTCCACCGGTGTGGCGCCCGTCCGGCGGATCGCGATCGGGTAGAGGGAAAAGCTGTGGCGCGGAAAGACCGCCTCGTCGCCCGGCCCGAGATAACAGCCCGCCGCCAGGCTCAACAGCTCGCCCGATCCCGTGCCGCACACGATCCGGTCGGGGTCCAGCCCGTGCTCCGTCGCCAGCGCGTGGCGGAGCGCGGTGGCGTCGCCGTCGGGATAGTCCGCCGCCTCGCCCGTGCGCGCGGCCAGCACCGCGCGGGCGGCGGGCGCGGTGCCCAGCGGGTTCTCGTTCGCCGACAATTTGACGAGCGGTCGCCCGTCCTCACCGGCGGAGCGGCCGGGGACATAGGCGTGGATCGCCTCGATCCAGGGTTTCGGGGTGGGGGGCATGGCGTTCCATAGGCGCGCCGCGCCCGGCCATCCAGTTCCCATCGCCCAACCGCTCGCGATTGACACGGCCCCGGACACCCCGCACCCGCCCGGAGGATGGACGCGCGTTTCGGTCCCGATCGCCGGGTGGTCCTGTCCGACCCGATGCCGCTCGACGGCGGGGGCACCCTGTCGCCGGTCACGATCGCCTATGACACGGTGGGACGGCCGAACGCCGATCGGAGGAATGTCGTGCTGGTCGCCCACGCGCTCACCGGCGACCAGCACGTCGCGCGCGCCAATCCGCGCACGGGACGGCCCGGCTGGTGGGAGCGCATGGTGGGGCCGGGTCGCCCGATCGACACCGACCGCTGGTGCGTCGTGTGCGCGAACGTGCTGGGGGGGTGTTCCGGCTCCACCGGTCCGGCGAGCGCGCGACCGGACGGGACCCTCTGGGCGATGGATCTGCCGGTGCTGACCATCCCCGACATGGCGCGCGCCCATGAGGCGCTGCTGGACCATCTGGGCGTGCCACGGCTGCGCGCGGTCGTCGGCGGGTCGATGGGCGGGATGCAGGCGCTGGCGCTCGCGTCGGCCGCGCCCGAACGGGTCGCCGCCGCCATCGTCGTGGCGTCCGCCGCCCGGCACTCGGCGCAGAACATCGCTTTTCACGAAGTCGGGCGTCAGGCGATCATGGCCGATCCGAGGTGGCTGGGCGGCCGCTACGACGCGGGCGACCCGCCGGCCAAGGGCCTGGCCGTGGCCCGGATGGCCGCCCACATCACCTATCTGTCGGAGCGCGGCCTGACCGAGAAGTTCGGCCGCCGGTTGCAGGACCGCGACACGGCCGGCTTTGGCTTCGACGCCGATTTCCAGGTCGAAAGCTATCTGCGCCACCAGGGCCTGTCCTTTACCGGCCGGTTCGACGCGAACAGCTATCTCTACATCACCCGGGCGATGGATTATTGGGACCTGGGCGCGGCGCACGACGGCGTGCTGTCGCGGGCCTTCGACGCCGCCACCCGCTTTTGCGTGGTGAGCTTCGATTCCGACTGGCTGTATCCCACGGCGGACTCCCGCGCGATCGTCGCCGCGCTGAACGCCGCCGGCGCGCCGACGAGCTTCGTCGAGCTGTCGTCCCCCTTCGGCCACGACGCGTTCCTGCTCGACACGCCAGGGCTGGACCGGGTGATCGGGGGCTTCCTGGCGGCGTGAGCGCGCTGCGCCCCGATCTCGCCGTCATCGCGGCCGACGTGCCGCGGGGCGCGCGCGTGCTGGACGTGGGCTGCGGCGCGGGCACGCTGATGGCCGCGCTGCGCGACGGGCGCGGATGCGATGTGCGCGGGCTGGAACTGGACGCGGGGCTGGTCAGCACCGCCGTCGGGCTGGGCCTGGCGGTGGTCCAGGGCGATGCGGAGGTGGAGCTGGCGGGTTATCCCGACGATGGCTTCGACGTGGCGATCCTCAGCCAGACACTGCAGACCGCGCGCCGTCCCGACCGGCTGGTCCGCGCCCTCCTACGCGTGGCCCCGTCCGTGTTCGTCTCCTTTCCGAACTTCGCCCATTGGCGGGTGCGCGCGTCCCTGGCGTGGGGCGGGCGGATGCCGGTGACGCGGGTCCTGCCGGAAAGCTGGTACGAGACGCCCAATATCCATCACCTGACGGTAGACGACTTCCGCGCCTTTTGCCGCGCGCAGGGCGTTCGGGTGGAGGCGTGCTGGTTCCTGAGCGGGGAGCGGGGGCGGAGCGCGCGCGCGGCGAACCTCTTGGCCGATCACGCCGTCTTCCGCCTGGGTCGCGGCGTCTAGCGCTCCACGCCCACCCGCAGGCGGAAGCTAGCGCTCTCGCCCGGGGGCAGGATGCGCCCGCCGGGCTTGTCCGCCATCTCGCCGGCGAAGCCCTGCGGGTCAGCGTGGCCCACCCACGGCTCGATGCACACGAAGGCGGCGCCCGGCTGCGTCCAGATGGCGAGCGTGTCGCTGTCCGGGAAGGCGACGGTCAGGCAGCCCGCGCCGCTGTCATAGCGCACCTGGCGGCTGTGCACCGCCGGCCAGACCAGCGCGTCGCGCTCGAACAGCGCATCCGCCAGCCGCAGCACTCGTCCGTCCAGCGGACTGTCGCGCCGGTCGGGCGCGATCAGGCCGTCCAGCGCGATCTCCAGCAGCGTCTCCGGCTCGTCCTGGGCAAAGACGATGCGGGACCGGTCGCGCGCGCCGCCCGGCTGTGGCCAGGCAAAGGCGGGGTGGAAGCCGAAGGAAAAGGGCATCGGCCGCCCGCCCGTGTTGGTGACGGTGGCGGTCGTCTCCAGCCGGTCGGTCAGCGCGTGGACGACATCGAGCGTCCAGTCGAACGGATAATGCGCGCGCGTCGCCTCGGACGAGGCGAGGCGGAAGCGGGCGCTGGCCTCGCTGACCGAAACCCGCGCGAACTCCGACTGGCGGGCCAGGCCGTGCTTGGGCATCGGATAGGCGCGCCCGTCGACCCGCACCGTGTCGTCCGCCACCCGGCCGATGACCGGGAACAGGATCGGGGCGTGGCCCTGCCAGTGGTCGGGCGCGGCGGCGGTCATCCGCTCCTGGCCGTCCACCGCAAGTGAGCGCAACTCCGCACCCAGCGACGCGACCGTCGCTGCCAGCCGTCCGTTCGACAGTCGGGTGAGCGTCATGGCAGCCTCCTCAAGCCGAGCCGGCGCTCAGCCACGCAGCACCGCCCCGGCCTTGCCGGCTGCCGCGACGATCCGGGCGGAGAGCGCCGCCAACTCCTCCTCGGTGAAACTGCGCGCCGTGGGCTGCAACGTGACCTCGACGCCCACGCTCACCTGCCCCTCGGGCACGCCCGCGCCGGCGAAGCGATCGAAGACGCGGGCGCCGGCGACCGCGGTCTTGTCGGCGCCGCGCACCGCGCGCACCAGATCGGCCGCCGGGCGATCCGCCGGCATCAGGAACGCGAAGTCGCGCACCACGGCTTGCAGCGCGGGCGGTCGGAACGGCGCGCGCCGCCGATCGGTTCGGCGCGGTTCGGGCAGCGCGTCCAGGAACAGTTCGGCCGCCACGACCGGGCCCGCGATGTCGAAAACGGCCAGCACGGATGGATGCAACTCTCCCAGCCGCGCCAGCACGGTCTTAGGACCCAGGCGCAGGGTGGCGGAGCGTCCCGGATGGAACGAGTCGCCGGCCCCGTCCATCACCATCAGCCGATCGACCGGCACGCCCGCTTCGGCCAGCAGCGCCTCCGCCTCGGCCTTGGCATCGAAGGCGTCGAAGGGCCGCGCCTTGCCGCCCTGCCAGCCGCGCGGGGCCTGGTCGCCAGCCAAGAGCAGGCCCAGCGTCTCGCGCTCGCCCTTCGCCTCGTAGCGGCGGCCGATCTCGAACAGCCGCACCGACGCGGCACCGCGATCGACATTGCGCTTCGCCGCCGCCAGCAGGCCGGGGATCAGCGACGGGCGCATCGCCACCATCTCCTGGCTGATCGGATTGGCGAGCCGGTGGGCCGCGCCCCCGAAGGCTTGCGCCTCCGCATCGGGCAGAAAGCTCCAGGTGATCGCCTCGGTCAGCCCGCGCGCGGCCGCCGCCCGGCGCAGGCGGCGCTCGATGCGTTGGGCGGGCGTGGCCGTGGGCCGCGCGACGCCGTCGGGACGAGGGAGCGGCACGGCGACGACGCGGTCCAGCCCCTCGATCCGCAGCACCTCCTCGACCAGGTCCGCCGGACCGTCCACGTCGCGCCGCCAGGACGGACGTTCCACGTGAAACACGCCGCCCCGATCCTCCACCTCGAAGCCCAGCGCGGTCAGGATGGCGCGCTGACGGTCGGGTTCGATCGCCAGTCCGCCCAGTCGCTCGCACAAGGCGGGGTCGTAGGCGATCGTGCGGCTCAGGTCGGGCGGCGCTCCGGCGCGGGTCGGCGCGCTCGCCTCGCCGCCGCACAGCCGCACGACGGTGGCGGTCGCGATCGCCAGCCCGTCGTCCAGGAACGCCGGATCGACTCCGCGCTCGAACCGGGTGCGCGCGTCGGAGGCGAGCGCCAGCGCCTGTCCGGTGCGCGCCACCGCCTCCGGCTGGAAATAGGCGCACTCGATCAGCACGTCGGTTGTGCCCGGCTGCGCCCCCGACGCCGCGCCGCCCATGATGCCCGCGATGTCGTGCACCCCCGCGTCGTCGGCGATCACCGTCATAGGCGGTGCCAGCTCATACCGGCGGCCGTTCAGCGCCTCGACCGTCTCGCCCTCCGCCGCCTCGCGCGCCACCAGGGGACCGCGCAGCGTCGCCCGGTCATAGACGTGCAGCGGGCGGCCCAGGTCGAGCATGACGTAGTTCGTGATGTCGACCAGCGCGCTGATCGGCTTTTGCCCCACCGCGATCAACCGCCGGCGCAGCCAGTCGGGCGAGGGGCCGTTCGTGACGCCGCTCACCGCGGTCGCGTAAAGGGCGGGGCAGGCGTCGGTCTCCGTCCGCACGGCCGGCCCCGCCGCCGTCCCCGCGAACTCCGGAACGGCCAGCGGCTTCAGCGTCCCCAGCCCCGCCGCCGCCAGGTCGCGGGCGAGGCCGCGCACGCCCATGCAGTCCTGCCGGTTCGGCGTGATCGCCACGTCGATCGCCGCGTCGGCCAGTCCGGCCCAGTCGGCGTAGCTCTCGCCCACCGGCGCGTCGGCCGGCAGCTCCAGGATGCCGTCGCCCTCCGCGCCCGTGCCCAGCTCCGTCGCCGAACACATCATGCCGTGGCTCTCCACGCCGCGGATGGCGGCGACGCGCAGTTCCAGACCGTTCGCCGGCACCACCGCGCCAGGCGGGCCGAACACGCCGGTCAGACCGGCGCGCGCGTTGGGCGCGCCGCAGACCACCGCGACCGGGGCTCCGCCATTGGTGTCCGGCCCCGCATCGACCGAGAGCACCTGCAGCTTGTCGGCGTCCGGGTGCGGTTCGGCCGTCAGCACGCGCGCGATCCGAAAGGCGCCGAGCGCCTCGCCGGGCCGGTCGACCCCCTCCACCTCGTGCCCGATCGCGGTCAGCCGTTCGGCGACGTCCGTGACCGTGGCGTCGAAATCCAGGTGGTCGCCCAGCCAGTCCAGCGTCAGCTTCACGCCCCCACTCCCGCCGACAGGGTGGGCACGTCCAGCGCGGACAGACCGTAATGCGCCAGCCAGCGCTGATCGCCGTCGAAATAGGCGCGCAGGTCCTCCATGCCGTATTTCAGCATCGCCAGCCGATCGATGCCGACCCCGAAGGCGAAGCCCTGCCACTCGTCCGGGTCCAGGCCGCAGGCGGTCAATACGGCCGGATGCACCATCCCGCTGCCCAGCAGCTCCAGCCAGCCGGCGTCGGCCGCGTCCGGATCGCCGCCGATCACCCGCTGGCCGTCGACCAGCGTGTAGGCGACGTCGACCTCCGCCGACGGTTCGGTGAAGGGGAAGTAGGAGGGGCGCAGGCGCAGCTTCAGGTCGTCCCGCTCGAAGAACGCGGCGAGCACCGTCTGCAACGTCCATTTCAGGTGACCCAGGTGGATGCCCCGGTCGATCACCAGCCCTTCGACCTGGTGGAACATTGGCGTGTGGGTGGCGTCGCTGTCGGACCGATAGACGCGGCCGGGCGCGATGACGCGATAGGGCGGCGGCCCGCTCATCATCGCGCGGATCTGCACCGGGCTGGTGTGGGTGCGCAGCACGCGCGGTTCCGGCGTGTCCTCGTTCAGGTAGAAGGTGTCGTGCATCGCGCGCGCCGGATGGGTCTCGGGAATGTTGAGGGCGGAGAAATTGTGCCACTGGGTCTCGATCTCCGGCCCCTGCGCCACGGAAAAGCCCAGGTCGGCGAAGATCTCCGCCAATTCGTCGGTGACCTGGCTGACCGGGTGGATGCGGCCGGTGGGCTGGCGGTCGGCGGGCAAGGACAGGTCGATGCGCTCGGAGGCGAGGCGCTCGGTGAGGGCGGCGGCCTCCAGCGCGGCCTTGCGCCCAGCGAGCGCGGCGGCGACCTCCTCGCGCAGCGCCTGGATGGCCGGTGCGCGCGCCTGGCGCTCGTCGGGCGTCATGCGCCCCAGGGTCTTCAGGAGGGCAGAGACGGAGCCCTGCTTGCCCAGCGCCTCGACCCGGATCGCCTCGACTGCCGCCGGGTCGGCCGCGGCGGCTATGCGGGGGAGGAGGTCGGCTTTGAGCGAGGCGGTCATGGAACGCCCTTAGCCGCATCCGCCGCCCGCTTTAAGCCCTCTCCCGCGAGCGGGAGAGGGCTAAAGAAGAGGGAAGTCTCAGAGCGCCAGCGCCAGCCCCGCCAGGGCGGCCGACAGCAGGTTCGCCAAGCTGCCCGCCACCAGCGCCCGGATGCCCAGCCGCGCGATCGTCGCGCGCTGCGATGGGGCCAGGCCCCCGGTCACGGCCAGCTGGATGGCGATGGAGGAGAAGTTGGCGAAACCGCACAGGGCGAAGGTGACGATCGCCACGGTGGCCGTCGTCAGACCCGGAGTGGCCCCCAGCTCGATGAAGGCCACGAACTCGTTCAGCACCAGCTTGGTCCCGAACAGGCCGCCGGCGCGCGCCGCCTCCTCCCAGGGCACGCCGGCCAGATACAGGAAAGGCGCGAACAGCAGGCCCAGCATGCGCTGGAACGACAGGTCGGGCGCTCCGATCCAACCGCCGATCCCGCCCAGCAGCCCATTCGCCAGCGCGACCAGCGCCACGAAGGCCAGCACGGTCGCACCCACCGCGACCGCCAGCTTCACGCCCGTCGCGGCCCCGTTCGCCGCCGCCATGATGACGTTGGCCGCGCGCTCCTCGCCCATGTCGAGGTCCAGCGCGGCGGGCTCCACGATCGCCAGGCCGCGCGGATCGGGCATCACGATCTTCGCCATCAGGATGCCGCCGGGGGCCGCCATGAAGCTGGCGGCCAGCAGATAGGGCAGCGCGGTCGGCCCCAGAAGGGTCGCGTAGGCGGCCAGGATCGTGCCCGCCACGCCCGCCATGCCGACGGTCATCACCGTGAACAGCTGCGGCGCGCTGAGGCTGGCGAGATAAGGCCGGATGACGAGCGGGCTTTCGGACTGGCCGACGAAGATGTTGGCGGCCGCGCACAGGCTTTCGACCCGCGTGATGCCGGTGACCACGCGGATGCCCCCGCCGACCCAGCGCACCACGAACTGCATGACGCCCAGATGGTACAGCACCGCCACCAGCGATGCGAAGAAGATGATGACCGGCAGGGCCGCGATGGCGAAGCTGTTGCCGCCGACATCGGGCGCGGCCAGCGGGCCGAACAGGAAGGCGGTGCCCGCCCCCGCATAGGCTAGCAGGTTCGACACCCCCCGGCTCATCGCGCCGATCACCGCTCGGCCCGCCCCCGTGTGCAGCACGAGGAGCGCGATGCCGGCCTGCAGCGCGAAAGCCGCGCCGACCACGCGCGGGCGGATGGCGCGCCGGTCGGTAGACAACAGCACGGCGAGCGCCAGGATGGCGACCACGCCCAGCAGCCCGCGCCAGGGTCCCAGAGTGTCGAGTGCGCGCATGATCCCCCCGGTGACGTCGGGGCGCGACCATAGCGGCTGGGCCGGCGGGGGCTAGCCCGGGCGGACCGGCCCGGCCGCCCGGCTTGCCCCGCACCCTCGATCCGATAAAGCGCCACGATGGCCCACCCCGCTCCCGCCGCCATTCCGCGCTCCCTCCACGCCACCGCGCTCCTCTATGGCGGGATGACGGTGCTGGCCGGCATATTGGGGGCCAAGCAGGTGGCGCTGGGTCCGCTGGCGGTCGAGGCGGGCATCTTCGCCTTCCTGCTGCTCGTCGTGCTGTCGTCCACCACGGCGGAACTGCACGGCCGCGCGGCGGCGAACCGGCTGGTGCTGTGGGGCTTCCTGCCGCTGGGCACCGCGATCGCGCTGATCTCCGTCGTTCTGACGCTGCCGACCGACGCGGGGATGTACGAACCCGCCAAGGCCGCGTTCCCCATCATCCTGGGTCAGAATGTCCGGCTGATGCTGGCCGGCGTGCTGGCCTATGGCGTGTCGCAGTTCCTCAACGTCTTCCTGTTCGCCCGGATGGCGCGACCCCGCAAGGATGGGGGCACCGCCGGGTGGATGGCGATCCGCGGCGGGGTGGCGAGCGCGGTCAGCCAGGTCGTGGACACGCTGATCTTCATCACCGTCGCCTTCGCCGGCGTGCGCCCGATCGCCGACCTGATCCTGGGCCAGGCGCTGGCCAAGGTGACCCTGAGCGTGGTGCTGGTCCCGCTGCTGATCGCCGCGTTCGTGGCGATCGGCCGGCGGCTGGACCGGCGGCCGTGACCGGGCCCGCGCCCGACACGCTCGCCAAGGCGCGCACGCTCGCGGACGCGCTGCCCTACCTTCAGCGTTATGCGGGGGCGACCTTCGTGGTGAAATATGGCGGCCACGCCATGGGCGACCCGGACGCGGCGCGGATGTTCGCGGAAGACGTGGTGCTGTTGAAGGCAGTCGGCATCAACCCGGTCGTCGTGCACGGCGGTGGTCCGCAGATCGGCACGATGCTGGCCGCCCTGGGAGTCGAGACGCGCTTCGTTGACGGGCTGCGCGTCACCGACGCGCGCACCGCCGAGGTGGCCGAGATGGTCCTGTCCGGCACGCTGAACAAGCGGATCGTCGCGGCCATCGCGGCCGCCGGCGGGCGGGCGGCCGGGCTGTCGGGGAAGGACGACGGAATGGTCGTCGCGCGCCGCCTGACACGCACCCGGCCCGACCCCGGCTCCGCGATCGAGGCGGTCGTCGATCTGGGCTTCGTCGGCGAACCCGCGCGGGTTGACCGTCGGGTGCTCGACACCCTGTCGGCGGCGGGCATCGTGCCGGTCATCGCCCCCATCGCCAGCGGCGAGGACGGCGCCACCTACAACATCAACGCCGACACCATGGCCGGCGCGATCGCGAGCGCCCTGGGGGCGGCGCGCCTGTTCCTCTTGACCGACGTGGCCGGCGTGCTGGACCGCGACGGCCGACTGATGACCGACCTGGACCCCGCCGCCATCGCCCGGTTGGAAGACGCGGGCGCGATCACCGGTGGCATGATCCCGAAGCTCGGCACCTGCGTGGCCGCGGTCGAGGCCGGGGTGGACGCCGCCGTGGTGCTGGACGGGCGCGTGCCGCACGCCCTGCTGCTGGAGTTCTTCACGCGCGAAGGGGCCGGCACGCTGGTCCGGCGGTAGCGCCGTTCGCCCGCCCGCGCCTCTTTTCAGCCGGGGTGGCGGCGGCTAGACGGCGATCGTCGCCATCCCGAAAGGACGCCCGCGCTGCCCGCCGCCGCCGAACACCCGCAACAGTCCCAACGCCTGGCCGCGCTCGACCGACTCGGCATTCTCGACAGCGATCCGGAGCGGGACTTCGACGAGCTGGTGGAGCTGGCGGCCAGTCTGTGCGACGCGCCGATCGCGGCCGTCACCCTGCTGGATCGCGACCGCCAGTTCTTCAAGGCGGAGCGCGGGATCGGCGCGCGCGCCATGCCGCTGGACGACGCCATCTGCACGCACGCGATCCTGGCCGGCGACGATCTGGAGATCCCGGACCTCAGCCTCGATGCGCGCACGGCGGACAATCCGCTGGTGACCGGCGAGGAGGGGCTGCGCTTCTACGCCGGCGCGGTGCTGCGGACGGCCGCCGGTGTGCCGATCGGCACGTTGTGCGTCCTCGACCGCCGGCCGCGACGCCTGGAGGAGGGCCAGCGCAAGGCCCTGGGCGTGCTGTCGCGCCAGGTCATGCAGCAGATCGAGCTGCGCGCCGCCCTGAGGCGCCAGGAGGTGCTGCTGGGCGAGATCGACCATCGGGTGAAGAACTCGCTCCAGTCCGTCAGCGCCGTGGTGCGCCTGCAGGCGGGTCGCGCGACCGACCCGGCGGTGCGCGAGGCGCTGGAAACGGTGGCCCAGCGGGTCGGCACCGTGGCCGCGATCCACGAGGAGCTGCACCACGCGTCGGACGGCGAGACGGTGGAGCTGTCCGCGCTGTTCTCCCGCGCCGGTGGCCTGTTCTCCGCCGCGGCCCCCGGCCACGTCACGGTCCGCGCGCGCTTCGCGGAGCGCACGGTGAACTCCGCCGACGCGCACTCGATCGCGATCGTCGCGAACGAGTTCGTCGCCAACGCGATCAAGCACGCCTTTCCACCCAGTCAGGCGCAGGGACGGGTCACGATTTCCGGCGAGGCGACGGCGGACGGCGGCTATCGGGTCGTGTGCGCCGACGATGGCGTGGGCGACGAGGACGCGCTGGCGGCTCTCGACGCGTCGCGCGGGCTCGGCAGCCGGCTGATGGACGCCGCGATCGGGTCGCTGCGCGCGCGCTCGGAGTGGAGCACCGCGGGCAACGGCCTGACGCTCACCATCACGATCCCGCCTCGGTGAGCGGGGGCGTGTCGGGCGAGGCCCAGCCCCGTCTTCGCGGAAGGCCGAATATCCTACCACTCATCCGCTCGTCCTGAGCCTGTCGAAGGACGCTAGGTAAGCACTTGCCGGAACTCGCCGCTGCTGAGCCACTGGTATGTCCTTCGACAGGCTCAGGACGCGCGGGGGTCGCAGCGATAAGGAACCGACGCTATCGCCGAACGATATGAGCCTGCCTAATCGCGAACGGCAAAAGGTCCTTGCCAAGGCCCCTCCCCATTGGGCGGGAACGATGTTCCACGTGGAACACGCGTCACGGGGCCAGCGGTGGCTCCGGCAGCGGAAGGCGGACCGCCTCGAACGCCGCGCCGTATGACAGGATGCGCGCGTCGTCGCCGATCGCGCCGATGAAGCTCAGGCCGACGGGCAAGCCGCGCACCAGCGCCATCGGCACGGTCAGGTGCGGCGCGCCGGCCATGGCGGGCAGCTGGCTGACCGACGGCCCCTCATAGGCGTCGCCCTCGCCCAGCGTGGAGAGCCACGCCGGGCCGTTGGTGACGCCCACCAATAAGGCCACGTCGTTGTCCGCGAGGAGCGAGGCGAGCTTGCCCTGGGACAGCCCCTTGGCCTTGGCGAGCGCCGCGAGATAGGCGGGATCGCTCACGCAGCCGGCGGCGGCGGGCGGGCAGCCGAGCGGCCCCGCCTGGGCACGCTCGAACAGGTCCTGGTCGAAATAGCGCAGTTCCTCGGGGTTCGCCTTGTTGAAGGCGATCAGGTCGGCCAGCGTGCGGCTGGGCACGCGGGCGGGGTCGGTGGTGGCGAGATAGGCGGCCATGTCGCCCTTCAGCTCGGCCAGCAGCACCGTGAGTTCGGCGTCGTCCAGCCCGTCCAGGCCGGACTGGCTGTCGGCGATCTCCACGATCGTGGCCCCCGCCTGGCGCAGCTGCTCCAGCGCCGTGCCAAAGGCGGCGACGATCTCCGCGTCCCCGCCCACCCGATCACGCAGCACGCCGACGCGGATGCCCCGGAGAGCGCCCGATGGTAGCGCTCCCACCTGCTGGCCGTCCGTCCGCATGGCGTCGAGCAGGGCGGCCGCGTCGGCGACCGTGCGCGCAATGGGGCCAGCGGTGTCCTGGCTGTGGGCGATGGGCACCACGCCCTCGCCCGACACCACGCCCAGCGAAGGCTTGAAGCCGACCACGCCATTCACGCCCGCCGGACAGGTGATGGAGCCGTCCGTCTCCGTCCCGATGGCGAGCGGCGCGAAGCGGGCGGCCACGGCGGCGGCGCTGCCGGAGGATGAGCCGCAGGCGTTGCGCCCCGCGCCCCAGGGGTTGACCGTCAGGCCCCCAATGGCACTCCACCCGCTGGTCGAGTTGGTGGAGCGGATGTTGGCCCATTCCGACAGGTTGGTGCGCCCCAGGATCACCAGCCCCGCCTCGCGCAGCCGGACGACCAGCGGTGCGTCGGCGGCGGCGATGTTGTCCTTGAGAGCGAGGCTGCCGGCGGTGGTCGGCTGCCCGGCGATGGCAATGTTGTCCTTGATGAGGACGGGAATGCGAAACAGAGAGCCCCGTCGACGCTCCGCGGCCGGTGCCTTTTCCAGCCTCTCGTCCTGCTCGCGCGCCTCGGGCAGGACCGCGATGACGGCGTTCAGCCGGGGTCCGGCGTCGTCCAGCGTCGCGATCCGCCGAAGCGAGACCTCCAGGTCGCCGTTCCCCGCATAGGGACGCAGGATCACCGGATGTCCGCTGTCGGCCACCGACTGTGGCTCGGCCCCGCTCGTGGCACACCCCGCCAGCAATATCGCCCCAGCCGCCACCATCCACCGCATCGCCGTAGCTCCCCTGACCCGCCCCTTAAACCATGCAGCCGATCAGTTCGTCCAGCCCGATGAAGGCGAAGCCGACCGAGCTGTCCGCGATGCCGTAAGGCAGGAACAGGTCGCGGCCCACCGCCATGCCGCCGCACGAATAGACCACGTTGGGGACATAGCCGTCCCGCTCGTCGGACGCGGCGGCCAGCACCGGGTCGGGGGTGCGGCCCAGGATCTTGGACGGGTCGTCCGCGTCCAGCAGCACCGCGCCGATGGTGTAGCGCCGGACCGCGCCCACTCCATGCGTCAGGACCAGCCAGCCCTCGTCCACCCGGATGGGCGACCCACAATTGCCGATCTGGATGAACTCCCATGGATAGGCGGGTTCCATCAGCTTAGCCCCCTCGCCCCACTGGTCCAGCCGGTCGGAGGAGAGCAGGAACAGGTTCTCGCCGTCCTGTCGCCCCAGCATCTTGTATTCGCCGCCGATCTTTTCCGGGAACAGCGCCATGCCCTTGTTTCGGGACGCGGAGCCGAACATCGGCTGGAGGATGAACGAGCGGAAGTCGCGGGTGCGCAGCAGCTCGGACCGGATGTCGGATCCATTGAACGCGGTGTAGGTGCCCAGCCACTCCCCGTCCTCGAACTTCGTCAGCCGCAGGTCCTCCAGCCCCTTGGACTGGGCGTCGGTGACCGGGAACAGCACGGTCGCCGACAGCGAGCTGTCGCGGTGGCGATAGACGCAGACCGGATCGTCCGGCCCGGTGTGGCCGTCGCCGTCCAGGTCCCGGATCATGTCGGCCGACGTGGCGAAGGGCGGTTCCGGCTGCAGCGTCATCTGCCGGTTGGCGGTCACGATGCCTTCGCGGAAGCACACGGTCGAAATGTGGCCCTCGCCCACCGCGCGCAGCGACATCGCGAAGCGCACCGCGCCCTCTTCCAGCCCGCTCTGGTCCGGGTGCGGCACGACCGACGGGTTCATCAGCGCGGCGGCAGCGTAGGCGTATTCGTGGGAGAAATACGCGCCGATCAGCTCTCGCATGGCGGGCGGCGGGTCCAGGTCGCCCATGACGCCATAATGCTCCAGCTCGGCCGCCAGCGCGTCCCAACGCTCCTCGAAAACCTTGCGCGTCTGCCAGTGGCGCCGCGCGAAGTCGCGATAGACGTGGGCGAGTTCGGCCTCGACCTGCGTCTCGGACAGGGACAGGACGCGGCGCACGGTCCGCACCGTGCGCGACGACGCGACGCCGGATTGCTGCCACGACAGGTGGAACGGCCGGACGACGACCTTTTCCGGATCGGCGGTCAGACGCAGCGGGTGGTGGTGGATACGGATGTCGCGGCCCCTCTTGGCGGGCCTGGCGGCGACCCGTTCCCTAGCTGGCGACCGCGGCGCGTGTCCGCCGGTCCGCCACCCGCGCGTCCATACGCATCTTGGCGACGCGGGCAAGATGCCACGCCAGGACCGACTCCGCCCCATGGTTCAGGTTGACGCCCACCGGGTTCAGCCCGTCGAAGCACTCCCCCGTCATCGGCGCCAGCATGGACAGGCCCAGATCGTTGTCGCCCAGGAACCACCGATAGGCCCGTTCCGATAAGGCGACCCAGCGCGGATCGGGGTCCAGACCCGCCGCGGCCTCGCACGCGTCGATCATCGCCCAGGCGTCCAGCGGCTGCTGGTCGTAGGCGGCGGGTTCCGTGTGGGCCAAGCCGAAGCTTGCGGTCCCGACGGGGCGGAAATGCCCCCGCTCCGTGCGCTGCTTGGCACCGATCCAGGCGAGCGTGCCCAGGCCGGCCTCGACCATCGCCCTGTCGCCCAGCACGTCGCCGGCGCGGATCAGCGCTTCGGGCAAGCGTGCATTGTCGTAGGCGAGCATGATCTCGAACCAGGTCCAGTCGGGCCGGCGATTGGCCTCGACCAGCGCCATCAGCCGCCCGCCCAGCCGGGACAGCAGGGCCAGCGACTCCTCGTGATCGTCCGCCACCTCCAGCCGGGCGACGGCGCCTAGGATCAGGAAGGCGAGCGCGCGGGGACTGGTGAGGTCGGTCATCGCCGGGGCGACCGTGTCGTACAGTCGCTCCGCCCAGCGCGCGATCGCGGCGTCCGGGTGGCGCGCCGCCGTCACGCCGAGCGCCCAGAGCGTGCGGCCGTTCGAATCCTCGCTGCCGACCTCTTCCAGCCAGCGACGGTCGAAGCCCATGAAATTGCGGAACCGGCCCGTCTCCGCGTTCCAGCCGTGCTGCAGGAAGGCGGCATAGATCATCGACAGCCGCGCGCGCTGCTCGGCCTCCATCGCGGGCTCCAGCGCCATCAGCATCAGAGCGCGCGCATTGTCGTCGATGCAATAGCCGTGACTGCGATCGGGAACCGCCAGGATGGAATGCTGCACCATGCCGGTGTCGTCGGTCAGCCGCGCGACCCCCGCCAGCGCAGCCCCCGCCGCGGGCGCGGCCGCCGGCGCGGGCAGGCTGGCGACGCGATGGGCCAGGATCGTGCCGAACAGCGCCATCGCCGCTTCGCCGGACCGCGGCCAGGTCGTGGCACGCCCCCGGGCATAGGCGCGACGCGACAGGGAGGTCAGGGCATCGGGATCGGCCAGCAGACCACCCACCGCCTCCGCCAGGTCCTCGGGCGACCGGAAGGGCACCAGCCGACCCCCGTCGTCCGCCAACAGTTCGGCGGCGTGGACATAGGGGGTCGAGACGACCGCCTTGCCCATGCCGACCGCGTAAGCGAGCGTGCCCGACGTGATCTGCGCCGGATTGCGATAGGGCGTGACGTACACGTCCGCGGCAGCCAGCCAGTCGGTCAGCTCGTCGAGTTCCATGAAGCGGTTCACGAATTCGACCATGTCGCCGACGCCCAGCGCGTCCGCCTGGGCCTTCAGGGCGTCGCGGAACGCATCGCCCTCGCGCGCGACCAGGTGCGGGTGGGTTGCCCCCGCGATGACGTAGAGCGTCCGGGGTGCGCGCTTCCGAATGGCGGGCAGCGCGGCGATCATGTCCTCCAGCCCCTTGTCGGGCGACAGCAGGCCGAAGGTCAGCACGATCGGCCGGTCGCCCAGTCCCAGCCGCGCCTTTCCGGCCGCGGTGGGCATAAGCGGGCGGTCGGGGATGCCGTGCGGGATCACCGCGATCCGGGACCGGGGAACGTCGTACGAGCGCACCAGGATGTCGCGCGCGCGCTCGACCATCGCGATCACTTTGGCCGCGCCGCCCATCAGCGCGTTCAGGACCCGGCGCTGCACCGCGCTCGGGCGGTCGAGCACCGTGTGGAGGGTCAGGACGTAGGGAATGACCAGATGGCTGGTGAGCGCCAGCAGATGCTCGCCCGATGGCCCGCCGAAGATGCCGAACTCGTGCTGGATCCAGAGGACCTGGGCACCGCTGGCGTTGATGCGTTCGGCCAGCGCGCGATAGGCGGCCGCGTCCTCCTGCGGGACGCCCGCGGTGACCTCCGGCGGGAAGCGATAGCCAGCCCCGTCGTCCATCGCGTAGATGTCGACCCTGACGGTGGGAGAGGCGAGGCGCAGCGATGCCGCCGTGTCGGCGGTGAAGGTCGCGATCCCGCACTGCCGGGGCGGATAGTTGCCCAGCAGGGCCACATGCGTGACATCGCCGACGCGGTCGGCCGCGCGGTGTGGCATAGTCGGAGAGGCGAGGTTCGTCAGCGAGCGATCCAGTTCCTGTTGAAGCGGGGTACGCCGGTGGCGCGGACCCGAAAGACTAAACCCCCAAAACCAATCGGAGTTCCCAATGTTGCTGCGGTGCAACATGGTAGCTGGCCGCCCGCTTGTCGAGTCCGCCGACGCGCGAAAAGGGGCCGCCCGGCTACCGCCGGACGACCCCTTCCAAGGCATGGTCAGCGGCCGGTGCCGCCGACGGAGCGCCGTCTAGCGTCTGGTCAGACGCGCGCGCTCCGAACGGACTTCACCGACCCCTGTGCTGAACCATGAGACATCGGATCACCTCCTTTCGCTGAATGAACAGGTCGCGCCCGGTTGGACGCGAGGGGCATTGTGAGTCCTGTCGCGCATCCGCGCAAGGGGGATCGACGGGGGGGCGGTCAGCGGCGGCAATCCTCCACCACCCGGAACGGCTCCGCCCAGGTCGGCACCACCAGCGCGGGCGCGCCCGTGGCTGTCACGAGGAAGCGCCCGCGCGAGAAGACCAGGTCGTTCAGGAAGGCGTCGGCGGCCGGCAGGGTGGCCGTGGCACCCGGCAGGCCCGGATCGGCGGCGGTGCGAAGGGTCCGCACGCCGTTGGTGGAGCGCACCTCCATCGACCCGGCGGCGGCGCCGGCGCGCGTGAGGCGGATCGTGCGCGTCGCCCGGTCGCAGGCGATCGCCAGGCGCGCCCCGCCCGACTCTTCGCCCCACAGCGCCACCGTCCCGGCCGGGCCGTCGCGGTAGCTCCAGTCGCCCGGGCCGATCGCCGCTTGCAGCCAATCGACCGGCGGCGCGGCCGGTGGCGGCACGGGGACCGGGCGGGCGGCGGGGCGGGCGGGCGGCGTCGGCTCCGGCGCGGGCTGGGCGCGCGGCACGCAAGCTCCGAGCGCGAGGAGGGCGAGCGCGGCGGCGAGGGGCGAACGGGTCATGCCGGTCCGTATGGGCTAAGCGGGCGCGGCGCTCAACCGGCCGGCGGCGGACGGCGGAACCGGCGCACGACTTCCTCGTGATACCGCGCGGTCCCCCGCGCACGAAAGCCCAACCGCCGGGCGAGCGCGATCGAGGGCTCGTTGGCCGGCTCGATCATCGCCACCACGGCGGTCGCGGCCGGCGTCGCGTCGAACCACTGGAGGATGGCCGTCATCGCCTCGCCCGCAAAGCCGCGTCCGGCGGCCCAGTGCGCCACCACCCAGCCCGCTTCCGGCTGGTTGTCGAACGCGGGGCCCAGGCCGCGGCGTCCGCGGAACAGGCCACAATTGCCCACGAAGCGCCCGTCGGAGCGCCTCTCGACCACGAAGGGGCCGTAACCGAACAGCCGCCAGCAGCCCGCGCCGCGCACGAAGCGGTTCCAGCTCTCTTCCGGTGTTTGCGGCCCGCCCAGATAGCGATGCACCGCCTCCGGCGCGACCAGGGCGGCCAGGCGCGGCGCGTCCGCCAGCGTCGGCGGCCGCAGGCGCAGCCGTTCGGTCACCAGCTCCGGGTCGCTCACCCGCGCACCAGCCACTCGGCGGTGTAGAGCGTCAGCCCGACCAGCCCGCCGACCAGCG
The DNA here is from genome assembly GCA_965261015.1 of Sphingomonadaceae bacterium. Taxonomy (GTDB): domain Bacteria; phylum Pseudomonadota; class Alphaproteobacteria; order Sphingomonadales; family Sphingomonadaceae; genus CBDHCC01. The sequence continues at coordinate 210,717 of CBDHCC010000001.1, read as the reverse complement.
TACCGTTGATGCGGATATATTGCAGGTCGCGCCCGACCGCCTGCTCGACCCGGTCGGTCAGCGTCACCGCGTCCCAGCCGCGCACCGTGTCGGAGATCAGGCGCACCAGCCCGTCGCCATAGCGCGCCACCGCGCCCACCACCGTGCGCCTCGCCAGGCGGTTGATCACGAGGCGCAGCCGGGCCTCGTTCATCAGCGCGGTGCCGAGCGCGCGGGTCGCCTCGCCCAGCGTGCCGGCGAGCACGCTGTCGGGGTCGCGCGCGGCGGTCAGCATCCGGACCCGCGCCCGGCTCCACAGCCCGTCCAGCCACGCCGCCATGGCGGGGTTGTCCAGCAGCGCGGTCCTCATCCGCTCCACCCGGGCACCCATCGCCGGATCGTGCTGCAGGTCGTCGGCCAGCGCCGCCAGCCCGTCCTCGATCCGACGGCGGAGTGGATGGTCCGGGTCCGCGCTGGCGTCGGACAACAGCTTGCGCAGCCCGTTCAGGATGGCGGTCGCGACCGTTTCGTCCAGGCCGGTCAGCCGCAGGATGGCGTTCGACCGCTCGCGCACCACGTCGCGCACCAGCGCCTCGTTCGCGTCCAGCGTGTCGCGCGCCCAGGCGGTCGCCGCCTGGATCACCGGCAGGTGCCGACCCTCCGCGATGGCGGCGGCGACCGCGCGGCCGATCAGGGGGGCCACCGACGCGCGGTCCAGCCAGCCGCGCAGCTCCCGCTTCAACAGGCCACCCAGCTGCGCGTCGTCGGTGGCGGTCAACAGGTCGGCCAGGATGCGCCCGCCGGCTTCGCGCAGCCGTCCGCCGCCGGCCAGGCGCGGCGCTTCGAGAAAGCGGCCCAGCGCCGCCGCCACATCGATTCGCCACATCCGGCGGGCGACCACCTGCGGGATCAGGAAGTTCTGGCGCAGGAATAGGGCCAGGCTGTCGCCCAGACGGTCCTTGTTGCGCGGGATGATGGCGGTGTGCGGGATCGGCAGGCCCAGCGGGTGGCGGAAGAGGGCCGTGACGGCGAACCAGTCCGCCAGGCCGCCGACCATCGCGGCCTCTGCGAACGCCTTGACGAAGCCCAGCCCGGACACGCGGTCCTGCCCCCAGGCGGCGAGCACGAAGACGGCCGCCATGACGGCGAGCAGCCCGGTGGCCGCACGGCGCATGGAGGCCAGCCCGCCGGCCGATCCCGGCGGTGACCACACGATCCGGGGAGGACCCGCCCGCCCGCGGCCCGCTCCGCCGGCCGTGCGCGCTCCCCTGGACGCGCTCACTCCGCCGGGTGCGGGATCGACGTGTGCGCCGGGATCGCGCCGGGTCGATCGCCGGACGGGTCCGCCGCGGGACCCAATTCGTCGCCCGGCCGATAGCTGAGGATGCGTCCGAATTTCGGACCCAGCCACTTCTCGAAGCTGTCCGCCAGCGAAAAGGACGCCGGCACGATCAGGAGCGTCAGGATCGTCGACACGATCAGCCCGCCGATCACCACCGTTCCCATCGGGGCGCGCCAGGCCCCGTCGCCGGACAGCGACAAGGCGGTGGGCACCATGCCGGCGACCATGGCGATCGTCGTCATCACGATCGGCTGGGCGCGCTTGCGTCCCGCGTCCACGATCGCCTCGTCCTTGTCGACGCCCGCGTGCATTTCCTCCAGCGCGAAGTCGATCAAGAGGATGGAGTTCTTGCCGACGATGCCGATCAGCATCAGCATCCCGATATACACCGCGATGGAGAAGGGCTGGCCGACGATCAGCAGCGCGATGAGGCCGCCCAGCGGAGCCAGCAGCAGCGATCCCATGTTCACCAGCGGCGACATGAAGCGCTTGTAGAGCAGCACCAGCACCGCGAAGACCAGGAGCACGCCCGAGACGATCGCGATGGCGAAGTCGACCACGAACTCCGCCTGCCACTGGTCCTCGCCCACCGCCTTGTTGGTGACCCCGTTGGGCAGGTTCTGCATAATGGGCAGGGCCTCGATCGCCTTCGTGGCGTCGCCCTTCACCACGCCGGGGGCCAAGTCGGCGCCCACGAACACCCGGCGCTGCTGGTTGTAGCGTTCGATGGTCGTCGGCCCGGAGGAGAAGGACAACTCCGCCACCCGGCCCAGCGGGACGGAGCCGCCGCTGGCGGTGGGAACGGGAAGGTTCGCGATGGTCGAGATGTCGCGGCGCGAGCTTTGCGGCAGCATGACGCGGATCGGCACTTGCCGGTCGGACAGCGAGAATTTCGCGCTGTTCTGGTCGATGTCGCCCAGCGTGGCGATGCGGATGGTCTGCGACAACGCCTGGGTGGACACGCCCAGCGACGCGGCGAGTTCCTGGCGGGGCCGCACGATCAGTTCCGGCCGCTTGAGGTCGGCCTTGACGCGAGGCGCGGACACCAGGCGCACGCCGCCCATCTGCTGCACCAGCTTGGCCGCCGTCCTGTTGAGGAGCGCCGGGTCAGAGCCGGCCAGCATGACGGAGATCGCGCGGCCCGATCCGGGTCCGCCGCGCCGCTCCTGAAAGCTCACGCGCGCATCGGGCACCGCCTGCAGCTTGGGCGCGACCCGCCGCTGGAATTCCTGGCTGGTGGTGTCCCGGTCCTCCTTCAGGGTGACGTTGACGGACCCAGACCCCTCGCGCGCGTAGATGCGCGTGCTCTCGACCTCGGGCTCGCGGGCCAGCAGGGTCTCGACGCGCTTGGTGACCGCGTAGGTCTGATCCAGCGTGGTGCCGGGCACCATCTCGATCTGGGCGCGCGCGGAGTCCTCGTTCGTGTCGGGCTCGAACTGCTGCGGGATCTGCATCCCGATCAGGATCGTCAGGCCGAACATGAACGCGCCGATCCCCACGATCCACATGCGGTGGTCCAGGAACAGCGCCGCGGACCGGCGCCAGCCGCCCCGCGCCGCGAACGCCGTCGCGCGCCGGCGATCGAGCGTCCAGCGCAGGATGCCCAGATAGCGCTCCTTCGTGCGGCTTTCGCCGTGCGTCGCCTCTCCGTGGGCCTTCAGGAAATAGGCGGCGATCATCGGCGTGATCATCCGCGCGACCGCCAGGCTGGTCAGGACGGCGACCACGACAGTGAAGCCGAAATTCTTGAAGAACTGGCCGGAAATGCCCGGCATCAGCCCCACCGGCAGGAACACTGCGACGATGGACATGGTCGTGGCCACGACGGCCAGCCCGATCTCGTCGGCCGCGTCGATCGAGGCCTGATAGGCGGTCTTGCCCATACGCATATGCCGGACGATGTTCTCGATCTCCACGATCGCGTCGTCCACCAGCACGCCCGCCACCAGGCCCAGCGCCAGCAGGCTGAGCTGGTTTAGGTTGAACCCCATAAGGTCCATGAACCAGAAGGTTGGGATCGCCGACAGCGGGATGGCGACTGCACTGATCGCGGTGGCACGCCAGTCGCGCAGGAACAGGAACACGACCACGACCGCCAGCACGGCCCCCTCGACCATCGCTGCCATGGAGCTGTGATACTGGCCCTTGGTGTAGTCGACGTCGTTCGACAGCGCCTTGAAGGTAATGCCGGGGTTCTCCGCCGTGATGTCGTCCATGGCCGCGACCGCTTCGTCATAGACCGTGACGTCGGACGCTTCCTTGGTCCGGCTCATGTTGAAGATCACGGTGTCGCGCCCGTCCATTTCCGCCAAGCGGGTGCGCTCCGACGTGCCGTCGGTGACGGCGGCCACGTCGTTCAGGCGGACGGTGCGGTTGCCCGGCAGCGGGATCAGGGACTGGCCCAGGGCGTAAGCGGACGGCGCGTTGCCGAGCACGCGGACGGACTGGCGGGACCCGGCGATCTCCGCCTGCCCGCCGCCGGAGTTGATGTTGGTGCCGCGCAACACCTGGTTGATCTGCGCCGCCGTGACGCCCAGCGACTGCATGCGCGCGGGGTCCAGCGTCACCCGGATCTCGCGATCGACGCCGCCCAGCCGCTCGACCGCCGACATGCCCTCGATCGACAGCAGGCGCTTGGCGACCGTGTCGTCGACGTACCACGACAGCTGCTCGGCCGTCATGTCGGGTGCGCTGACCGCGAAATAGCCGATCGGGCGGGCCGAGGTGTCCTCCTTCGACACGCGCGGCTCCAGGATGCCGTCCGGCAGCTCGCCCCGGATCTGCTGGATGGCGGAATTGACCTCGTTGACCGCCACGTTCGTGTCCACGCCGATCTCGAACTCGACGCCGGTGTAGGAACTGCCTTCGCTGGCCGAGGACGAGATGTTCTTGACGCCCGTGATGCCGCGCACCGCGGCCTCGACCCGCTGGGTGATCTGATTCTCGATCTCCGTCGGCGCGGCACCGGGCTGGGAAATGGAGATGTTGACGAACGGGAATTCGACATTGGGATCGTTGACGACGTTCATGCGCGCGAAGCTCATGACGCCGAGCAGCAGCAGCGCGGTGAACAGCACGAGCGGCACGACCGGGTTGCGGATCGACCAGGCGGAGATGTTGCGGAAGTTCATCGGCGCAGGCCCGCGGCCGACACACGCTGCGGCTTGACCGTGTCGCCGGGCGACAGGAACCCGCCGGCGTAGAGGATCACCGGCTCGCGCCCGTTCAGCCCCTGGGCGATCGCCACGCCGCTGGCCGTGACCGCGCCCAGCGTCACCGCCCGGCGCTCCACCTTGTTGCCGCCGCCCACGACGAGCACATAGGATCCCTTGTCGTCGCTCTGGATGGCGGAGACGGGCAGCACGGGCAGGTCGGCGCCGCCGGAGTTGATCTGGGCGGTGGCGAAGCCGCCCGGGCGCAGCGCGTCGTTATAGGGCAGGGCGATGCGCGCGATGCCCTGCCGGCTGGCGGGGTCGATGGTCTCCGCGATCTGCCAGACCTGCCCGTCAAAGGCCTGGTCGGTCCCCACGGGCGTCACGCGGGCCGGCACGCCGACCGACAGCTTCGCCAGATCGGCCTCGTTCAACTGCGCGCGCATCTCCAGCTGGCCGCCCTCCGCCATCGTGAACAACGGCTGCGACCCGGCGGAGATCACCTGACCCACCTCGACGTTGCGCGACAGGATCAGGCCCGCCGACGGGGCCTGGATGTTCAGTCGGGCCGTGCGCGCCTGCGCCTCTCGCACCACGGCCTGCGCCGCGCCGACCCGGGCGCGGGCAGCGTCGCGCGCCGCTGTCTTGCGATCGATGTCGGCCTGGGAAATAAAGCCGCGGTCCACCAGCTTGGCCGCGCGATCCAGCTCGTTCTGCGCCAGGCGCAGGTCCGCGTCCGCCACCCCGATCTGCGCGCGCAATCCGGCGATCTGCTGCGACTGCACCTCGCGGTCGACCACGACCAGCGTCTGGCCCTTGCGGACCCACGATCCCGCGTCGACCAGGACGGAGGTGACCCGCCCCCCTTCGCCGACCACCCCGACCGGCACCTCTCGACGCGCCGCCAGAGTGCCGCTGGCGGTCAGCGAGCGATCGACGCCGGATCGGCCCGGGATGGCCACACTGACCACCTGGGCGTCGGTCGTCGCCCCACCCTCCGCCGTGGCGGCGTCCGCCGGCGCGTCGGCGCGCCCGCTAACGTACCACACGGCCAGGGCGGCCAAGGCCATCGCGACCAGAACCAGGCCCAGCCAGGCGCCACGGCTCAGCCGACGTTCGCGCGGGCGGTCGTCCAGCGGGGCCGCGTCGGACAGGTCGATCCGCCGTTCGATGTTCATCACCGCCACCCCGTCGTCCGAATCCGCCATAGTGTATTACTCCACTACGACGCCATGGCAAAGCCAACCCGTTCGCGCAAGCCGCGTGGGCGGTGTCCGACATAACGACGACGCCCCGGCTTCGCCAGTGGCGAAGCCGGGGCGTGCCCTGCGATCGGTTGGCTGTTTACCTAACCGAACCGCGACGGAACAGGTTGACGATCGCCAGCAGGACCACCGCGCCGAGCAGCGACCACAGGAAGGACCCGATCGTCACCCCATCGTTGATCGACCCGCCGCCCACGATCAGGCCAGCGACGAAAGCGCCGACGATACCGACGATGATGTTGAGGAAAATGCCCTGCTGAGCGTCCGTGCGCATGATGATGCTGGCCAGCCAGCCCACCACGCCACCGACAATCAGCCAGATGATAAAGCTAATCACGAATTCGTCCTCCCGTTAGTGGCGGCCACCGGCCACCGAACGGCAAAGGAACGGCACACCGGGCACGAGGTTCCCGTTCCTGCGACGAACCGAGCCCGCATCAGAACCGCTGTTGGCGATCGTACTCCTTGCGATAGCTCTGAATGCGGGTGACGCGCAGCCCCTTCATCCCCGACCGGTCGACCGCGCGCTGCCAGCCGGCGAACTCCTCCTGGGTCAGGCTGTAACGCTCGCACGCCTCCTGCTGGGTCAGGAGCCCGCCCGTGACCGCGGCCACGACCTCCGCCTTTCGGCGCACCACCCAGCGCGACGTGTCGGCCGCGGGCAGGCTGTCGAGCGTCAACGGCTCTCCCAACGGGCCGATGACCTGCGCCGGGCGGAAGGACTTTTCGTGGATCATGGGCGCTCTCGCGGGCGGACGGGGCCGCTTTGGGGTTCGTTCGGGGACGGATCGTGATCTAAGGCTGGCACCTGACCGGCAGCTAAACCGCCATGGTGAACACCGTGTTCACACCACGCCGGATCGCGCGGCCGATCGCTCGGGAACACCGCCTGGGCCGACAGGCCGGCCTCCGCGAAGCCGCCGGACCCGACGCCATCGACGCGGGCCTGGGCACGGCCCGTGGGGGTGAGCGCCGCGATCGCCGTCAGGCCGGCGACCAGCGCGGCGTGGTCCACCGGCACCGCCTCCTGCGCGGACCCATCCGCCGGCGGGCGGGGAAAGGCGTGAGTCAGGTCCATCGCCGCCCGGCCTAAGCCGCCAACCGCTAAGACCGGGTAAAGCGGACGCCGGTCGGCGTTTCGCCGCGGGCGGCGACGCGCTATGGGGGTGCGCGTGATGCCCAGCGAACTTCCGGACCTGTCGCGCTGGCGCGGACGGCGATTGGCCGTGGCGATGTCGGGCGGAGTCGATTCGTCCGTCGTCGCCGCGCTCGCCGCCCAAGCGGGGGCGGAGGTCGTGGGCCTGACGCTCAAGCTCTACGAGGACGGCCCGTCGTCCGGCCGTGCCGGCGCGTGTTGCGCGGGCACGGACATCCGCGACGCGCGCGCGGTCGCCGACCGGCTGGGCTTCGCGCATTACGTCTTCGACCGGCAGAGCGCCTTTCGGCAGTCCGTGGTGGACGACTTCGCCGACAGCTACGCCGCCGGGCGCACCCCGCTCCCCTGCGTGCGGTGCAACATGGGGGTGAAGTTCACCGACCTGGTCGGCCTGGCGCGCGAGGTCGGGGCCGAGGGGTTGGCGACGGGCCATTATGTCCGTCGCGTGGACGGTCCCGCCGGGGCCGAGCTGCACCGGGCCTGCGATCCGGCCCGCGATCAGAGCTACTTCCTCTTCGCCACCACCCGCGATCAGCTCGCCGGGCTGCACTTTCCCCTGGGCGACCTGCCGAAGCGGGCGGTGCGCGCCGCCGCGCAGGCGCTGGGGCTTGGCGTCGCGGCCAAGCCGGACAGCCAGGACATCTGCTTCGTGCCCGATGGCGACTATGGGGCGCTGGTCGAGCGGCTGCGCCCCGACGCGGCCCGGCCGGGCGAGATCGTGGACCGCGCGGGCAACGTGCTGGGCACCCATCGTGGGCTCCTGCACTTCACCGTGGGCCAGCGCCGTGGCCTGGAGCTGGGCGGACAGGCGGCCCCGCTCTACGTCCTGCGGTTGGACGCCGAACGTGGGCGGGTGGTCGTCGGGCCGCGCGAGGCGCTGGCCGTTGGCGCCCTGACCGTGGAGGACGCGAATTGGCTCGGCGACGCGCGCGGTGACGCGGTCTGCGTCAAGGTGCGGTCGATGGCCCCGGCCGTGCCGGCCCGGCTGGTGGGTGAGCGGGTGGAGTTCGACCGTCCCGAATATGGCGTGGCACCGGGGCAGGCGGCGGTCGTCTATCGCGGCACCCGGGTGCTCGGCGGCGGCTGGATCGCGCGCACCGAGGCCGCCCAGCCGTTGGCGGCCTGAGGTCGATCGCCCGCTCGGTCAGAGCGTCAGCGTGCCCTCGATCACCGTGACCGCACCCCCGGTCAGCACTGCCCGGTCGCCGTCCAGCCGGCAGCCGATCCGCCCGCCGCGCGCGCTGACCTGGAGAGCAACAAAGGCGTCGCGGCCCAGCCGGTCGCACCAATAGGGGGCCAGGACGGCGTGCGCCGATCCGGTGACCGGGTCCTCGTCCACGCCCGCGCCCGGCACGAACACCCGGCTGACCACGTCCACCTCTCGACCCGGCGCGGTGACGATGGCGGCCACCGGCCCTATCGCCGCGATCGCGCGGAAGTCCGGATCGACGGCGCGCACCGCCTCCTCGTCCCGAAGGGCGATCACCGCATACTCCGCGCGGTGCCACAAGGTCGCCTCCACCTCGTCCGGCGACAGGCCGAGGGCGGCGACAAGGGCCGGCAAGGGTTCCGCGCGCGGCCCCCAAGCGGGCAGCGACAAGGCATAGCCGGCCGGCTCTCGCGTCACGGTGAGCTCGCCCGCCCGCCGGGTGGCGAAGCGCACCACGTCGCGGCCTGGGTCGCGCGCCAGCAGCAGGTGGCCGCTCGCCAGCGTGGCGTGGCCGCACATCTCGACCTCCACGACCGGCGTGAACCAGCGCAGCGGCACGCGGCCGTCGCGCTCGGGCAGCAGGAAGGCGGTCTCCGCCAAGTTGTTCTCCGCCGCGATCGCCAGCAGCGTTGCGTCGTCCAGCCAATCCTGCAGCTCCACGACAGCCGCCGGGTTGCCGGTGAAGGGCGCGTCGGCGAAGGCGTCGACCTGGGCGAAGGGGAGCATCATACGCGCTTTCCGAACCAATGGGGGGTCACGTCGGTCTCGACCAGCGGATTGTCCGTGTCGACATGGCCTTCGGGATCCAGGTGGATCAGGATCTCCACTTCCGGAAAGGCGTCGTGGATCTTGTCCTCCACCTCGTCCATCACGTCGTGCGCGTCGGCGACCGTCATGTCGCGCGCGACGTACATGTGGAACTGCGCGAAGTCCTGCGCGCCCGACCGCCGGGTGCGGAAATCGTGTATGCCCTTCAGCTCGGGATGGGTGGCGGCGACCTCCAGGAACCGGGCGCGCTTCGCCTCCGGCCATTCGCGGTCCATCAGCTGGTCGATCGCCTGCGAGGATGCGCCGAACGCGCCCCAGGCCAGCCACAGCGCGATGGCGATGCCGATCGCCGCGTCCGCGCCGGCCAGGCCCGCGAACTGATCGAGCACCAGCGCCACGACGACGGCGGCGTTCAACAGGACGTCCGACTGGTAATGCACATTGTCCGCCCGGATCGCGACGGAACCCGTGCGGCGGATGACGGAGCGCTGGTAGGCCAAGAGGCCCAGCGTCACCGCGATCGCGATCAGCGACACGCCGACCCCCAGCTCCGCCCGCTCGTTCGTCACGGGCGTGTGGAGTCGGGTCACGGCCTGCCATCCCACGGCGACGGCGGACGCGGTGATGAGCGCGACCTGGAACAGCGCGGCCAGCGCTTCCGACTTGCCATGGCCGAAGCGATGGTCCTCGTCCGCCGGCCGCGCCGCCAGCCACACGCCATAGAGCGTCACGCTGGCGGCGAGCAGGTCCAGGCCCGAGTCGGTGACGGACGCCAGCATCGACACCGACCCGGTCGCCCACGCCGCCCAGCCCTTCAGGGCCAGCAGCAGGGTGGCGGTCGTGACGCTCGCCAGCGCCGCGCGACGGGTGAGCGAGCTGGGTCGAGGCGGCGCGGCGGCCGGCGCGCGCGCGGTCACGGGAACAACAACCCTTCGCGCCACGCCTCGTCCCCCGCGCCGCTCCCGCGCACGAACAGCCGGCGATGGTGCATCCGGTCGGACCCGTCCGACCAGAACTCGATCGTCTGGGGCACCAGGCGATAGCCGCCCCAATGGTCCGGCCGCGCGACCGGTGCCCCGTCCAGCCGCTCCTCCAGTTCGGCCACCCGCCCGGTGAACACGTCGCGATCAGCCAACGGCCGCGACTGGTCCGAGGCGGCCGCCGCGAGCTGCGACGCGCGCGAACGGCTGGCGAAATAGGCGTCCGACAGAGCCTCGGACACACGCTCCACCGGGCCGGCCAGCCGCACCTGCCGGCGCAGCGATTTCCAATGGAACAGCAGCGCGGCGTGCGGATTGGCGGCGAGGTCCAGGCCCTTGCGACTTTCGGCATTGGTGTACCAGACAAAGCCGTCGACCCCGTGATCCTTCAGCAGGACCATGCGCGCCGACGGCCGGCCGGCCGCGTCGGCGGTGGCCAGCGTCATGGCGTTCGGGTCGTTCGGCTCCGCGCGCTCCGCTTCCGCGAACCAGCGGTCGAACAGGTCGAGGGGGTCGGTGGTCATGCGGCCTCCATAGGGGCGCGGAGCGGGGCGCGCCATCGCCGGCGCAGGTCCGACACCCTCCTTGCGCCGGCCGGACGCCACGCGACCCCCATTGCCCCCCTCGAACGGCTGACCTAGCTAGGGCGCGCGATGGCCGATCCCTATCAGACCCTTGGCGTGACCCGCGCGGCCAGCGCGGACGAGATCAAGAAGGCGTACCGCACGCTCGCCAAGCAGCTCCATCCCGATCGTCACCCGGACGATCCCACCGCCGCCGACCGGTTCGGCACGCTGACGGCCGCCTACGACCTGCTGTCCGACGCCGACAAGCGCGCGCGCTTCGACCGGGGAGAGATCGACGCCGACGGCAATCCGGTGAACCCCTTCGCCGGCGGGTTCGGCGGTGGGGGTGGCGGCGGAGGCGGGCGCGGCGGATTCGATTTCGGGTCCGACTTCAACCAGGCCGGGGGGGCCGACCTGGGCGACATCTTCGAGGGGCTGTTCGGCGGCCGGGCCGGCGCGCCGGGCGGTGCGGGCGCCGGCGGGCGCCGCCAGACGCGCCAGGCCCCGCCGCGGCGCGGGGCCAACGTCGCCTATCGCCTGCTCGTCTCCTTCACCGACGCCGCCACCCGCGCGGACCAGCGCATCACCCTCTCGGACGGGTCGACGGTGGACCTGAAGCTGCCGGCGGGGGTGGAGGACGGCACGGTCCTGCGCCTCGCCGGCAAGGGCCAGCCCGGACCGGGCGGGGCGGGCGACGCGCAGGTGACGATCGAGATCGGCCGCCACCCGGATTTCGCGCGCGACGGCGACGACATCCGCCTGGACCTGCCGATCAGCCTGAAGGAGGCGGTGGAGGGCGCGCGGGTGCGCTGCCCCACCGTAGACGGCGCGGTGGTCGTGACCGTCCCGCCGCACTCGTCGTCCGGCCGCACGCTGCGGCTGCGTGGCAAGGGCTGGACCACCGCGTCGGGCCGGGGCGACCAGCTGGTCCAGCTGATGATCGCGCTCCCCGAAGGCGACGAGGCGCTCGCCGCCTTCGTGGCGGGCTGGTCGGGGGGCGACGGCGAGCCGCTCCGCGCCGCGTTGGCCTGACCGCGTGGAGGTGGAGACGACCCTCCACGATCTCACGCCCGAGGCGCGCTATCGCCGTCGTCTGAGGGAGGGGTGGCGCGGCCAGGTGGACCGGTTCCGCCCCGGCGCGCGCGGGTTCGAGGTGGTGAAGTGCGCGCTGCTCGGTGTCTATCGCGACGGCTTCATCCACGCCGGCAATCTCGCCTTCCTCAGCCTGCTGGCGCTGTTCCCCTTCGCCATCGTCGCGGCCGCGATTACCAAGCTGTTGGGCGAGACCGACTGGGGGCTGGCGATCGTCCAGAACGTGCTGCGGGCCATGCCGCGCAACGTGGGCGAGGCGGTGCTGCCCGCCATCGAATCCGTCCTGGCGGCGCGCACCGGACCGCTGTTGTGGCTGGGCGCGATCGTCGGACTGTGGACGGTGGGTTCGCTGATCGAGACCGTGCGCGACATCATGCACCGCGCGTACGGCACCCAGCCCACCCGGTCGTTCCTTCGCTATCGGTTGTCGTCCGTGTTCATCATCGTGGGTGCCGTGGCGCTCGCGATGTTCGGCTTCGCGCTCGGCGTGATGCTGACGGCGGCGACCGCCATGGTGGAGCGCTTCCTGCCGCTCCACGACGGATGGGTCACGGTGCTGTCGGTCGGGCGCTTCGTCCCCGCGCTGGCGCTGTGGGGCGCACTCTACGCGCTCTTCCGCCTGCTGACTCCGTCGGGCTATCGCGCGCCGCGCTATCCGAAATGGCCCGGCGCCCTGTTCACCGCGGTCTGGTGGCTGACCGTGACCGCGCTCCTGCCGCGCGTGCTGGGGCTCGCGGGCGGGTACGACCTGACCTATGGCTCGCTGGCCGGCGCCACGATCACGCTACTCTTCTTCTGGACCGTGGGCCTGGGGATGGTGTTCGGGATCGAGCTGAACGCGGCCCTCGCCGACAAGCCGTTGGAGGGCTATGACGCGGCCAAACTGCGAGGGGAGCCAACGGCATGAGCGGATTGATGGCGGGCAAGCGCGGCCTGATCATGGGCCTGGCCAACGACAAGTCGCTCGCCTGGGGCATCGCCAAGGCCTTGGCGGACCAGGGCGCGGAACTCGCCTTCACGCATCAGGGCGAGGCGCTGGGCAAGCGGGTGAAGCCGCTGGCCGACAGCCTGGGCTCCGACCTCGTGATCGACTGCGACGTGAGCGACATGGACTCGATCGACCGCGCCTTCGCGGCATTGGGCGAACGGTGGGACGGTCTCGACTTCCTGGTCCACGCCATCGGATTTTCCGACAAGAACGAGCTGCGCGGCAAATATGTCGACACCAGCCTCGACAATTTCCTGCTGACCATGAACATCTCCGCCTATTCGCTGGTCGCGGTCACCAAGCGGGCGCTGCCGATGATGCGCGCCGGGGGGGCGGTGCTGACGCTGACCTATTACGGCGCGGAAAAGGTCATCCCGCACTACAACGTCATGGGCGTGGCCAAGGCGGCGCTGGAGGCCAGCGTGCGCTATCTCGCCGCCGACCTGGGGCCGGACGGGGTGCGGGTGAACGCGCTGTCGGCCGGGCCGATCAAGACGCTGGCGGCCAGCGGCATCGGCGATTTCCGCTATATCCTGAAGTGGAACGAGCTGAACGCGCCCCTTCGCCGCAACGTCACGATCGAGGATGTCGGCGGCGCGGGCCTTTACCTCCTCTCCGACCTGGCGAGCGGCGTGACGGGCGAGGTCCACCACGTCGACGCCGGCTACCACGCGATCGGCATGAAGGCGGAGGACGCCCCGGACATCGCGCTGGTTTGAGCTGATGCCTGTTGTCTTCCGGGAACGCGGCTGTCGCTTTCATTTCTATTTCAGCGAAGGCGATCCGCGCGAGCCCGTCCACGTCCACGTCGCCAAGGCTGGAATGGACGCTAAGCTGTGGCTGTTGCCCGACGTGCGTTTCGCCTACGACCGGGGCTTCGATGCCCGCGCCCAGCGCTGGCTGCTGGACTTGGTGGAACGCCGATAGGACGAGATCATGGGAGTTTGGAATGAGCATTTCTCCATCCGCGGTTAGCGTCTCCTTCGACGACGATCAGATGTGGGTGCGGCTGACCGACGGACGTACGCTCGGCGTCCCGCTCGCCTGGTTCCCGCGCCTGGCGCACGGCTCGCCCGAGCATCGGGCAGCGGTCTGGATCAGCCCCAGTGGCCTACACTGGGACGAGTTGGACGAGGACATCTCCATCGCTGGGCTACTGGCTGGCCGGGGCGACCAGACGAAGCGCCGACCGCAAGCCGCGTGAGGTGCTGACGCTCGACCATGTGCAGGTCGCCATGCCGGCGGGCGGCGAGAAGGAGGCTCGGCGGTTCTTTGTCGTCCTGCTCGGCCTGGCGGAGATTGCCAAGCCGGAAGTGCTGCGGGGCCGTGGCGGGTGCTGGTTCACGCTTGGCGACCAGCACTTGCATCTCGGAGTGGAGGAGCCGTTCGTGGCTGCCAAAAAGGCGCACGTCGCGCTCGCCACCGATGATTTGGCAAGCCTGCGCAGACGACTGGTAGCGGAGGGCTGTGTCATCGGAGCCGACGCGTTGATCAACGGGCGGGAGCGGTTCTTCACCGAGGATCCCGTTGGCAATCGGCTGGAACTGATTGCAGTGGTTCCCGCGTGAGCCACAACAGCTTCGGCCACCTGTTCCGCGTCACGACCTGGGGCGAGTCCCACGGGCCGGCGATCGGGGCGGTGGTGGACGGGTGTCCGCCGGGCCTCGCACTCTCCGAGGCCGACATCCAGCCCTTCCTCGACCGGCGGCGGCCGGGCCAGTCCCGCTTCACCACCCAGCGGCGCGAGCCCGACCAAGTCCGCATCCTGTCGGGCGTGTATGAGGGCCGCACCACCGGCACGCCCATCGCGCTCCACATCGACAATGTGGACCAGCGGTCGAAGGATTATACAGAGGTCGCCCGCGCCTATCGCCCCGGCCACGCCGACTACGCCTATGACGCCAAATACGGGCTGCGTGACCCGCGCGGCGGCGGGCGGTCGTCGGCGCGGGAGACGGCGATGCGGGTGGCGGCGGGGGCCATCGCGCGGCTGGTGATCCCACAGGTGGCGATCACCGGCTGGGTCGAGGCGATCGGGGGCGACGCGATCACCGGCTTCGACGCCGCCGAAATCGACCGCAATCCGTTCTTCTGCCCCGACGCCGCCGCCGCCGAACGGTGGGAAGCGCGGATCGACCGGGCCCGACGCGACGGCAGCTCGTTGGGCGCGGTGGTGGCGGTGGAGGCCGCGGGCGTCCCCGCAGGCTGGGGCGCGCCGGTCTATGCCAAGCTGGACGCGGAGCTGGCGGGCGCGCTCATGTCGATCAACGCCGCCAAGGGCGTGGAGATCGGCGACGGCTTCCGCGCGGCCGCCGCTTCGGGAGAGGCCAATGCCGACGCCATGCGGCCCGGCCCCGACGGCCCCGCCTTCGACACCAACCACGCGGGCGGCGTGGCGGGCGGCATCTCCACCGGCCAGCCGGTAACCGCGCGCGTCGCGTTCAAGCCGACCTCCTCCATCCGCACCCCCACCGACACGATCACCCCGGCGGGCGAGCCCACCACCATCGCCACCACCGGCCGCCACGATCCGTGCGTCGGCATCCGGGGCGTGCCGGTGGTGGAGGCGATGGTCGCCTGCGTGCTGGCCGACCAGTTCCTGCGTCACCGGGCGCAATGCGGTTGACCGGCCGCCTCCTTGGACGCCACTGACTTCGGCAAAAGGGGGCGAGCGCGCATGAGCACAGTCGACGGGATCAGCGAGACGACGGACGAGCGGGAGGACTCCGCGCTGGCGCTGCACTGGCAGATGGCGATCGGCTTCGCGATTGGGCTGATCGGCGGGCTGATCGTCAACGTCACCGCCGGCGGCGCGCCGTGGGTGGAGACCGTCACCACCTACGTCACCGGCCCGATCGGCCAGATCTTCCTGCGCCTGCTGTTCATGCTGGTGATCCCCCTGCTGTTCTCGGCGCTGGTGGTCGGCATTTCGGAGATGGGCGAGATCCGCTCGCTGCGGCGCGTCGGCATCCAGACGCTGGTCTATACGATCCTGGTCTCCACCGTGGCGGTCGTGTTGTCGCTGCTGCTGGTGAACCTCATCCGGCCGGGCGAGGGCGTCGATCCGGCGGTGGCGCGCGAGCTGTTGGCGAGCGCGTCGACCGGGGCCCAGGGGATCGTGGCCCGGGCGGGCGAAGCGCCGACGGGCATCGAGGCGCTGCTCAACATCATCCCCACCAACATCGTGACCGCGATGAGCGAGAACGACGTGCTGGCCGTCATGTTCTTCGCGCTGATCTTCGGCATCGGGCTGGTGCTCGTCCAGTCGCCCGCCGCCGACAAGCTGCAGCAGGGCATCGAGGGGCTGCTGCAGGTGATGATGCGGCTGATCGGGGTCGTCATCCGCATGGCGCCCATCGCGGTCGCGTGCTTCATGTTCAACCTGGCGGCGCTGTTCGGCTGGGACCTGCTGGTGCGGCTGGGGGCGTATTGCGGGGTCGTTCTGGGCGCGTTGGGCGTGCAGATGTTCGTGGTGTTCCCGCTGATCCTGCTGCTGGTAGCGAAGAAGAGCCCGCTGGCCTTCTTCCGCCAGACGCAGGAGGCGACGCTGGTGGCCTTCTCCACCGCGTCGTCCAACGCGACGCTGCCGACCGCGTTGAAGGTGGCGGACGAGGGCCTGCGCCTGCCGCCCCGCATCGCTCGCTTCGTGCTGACGATCGGGGCGACCGCCAACCAGAACGGGACCGCCATGTTCGAGGGCGTGACCGTGCTGTTCCTGGCCCAGTTCTTCGGGGTGGAGCTAACCCTGGTGCAGCAGGCGAGCGTCATGCTGGTGTGTATCCTGGGCGGCATCGGCACGGCGGGCGTGCCGGCTGGATCGCTGCCGGTGATCGCGCTGATCCTGGGGTCGGTGGGCGTGCCGCCGGCCGGCATCGGGCTGGTGCTGGGCGTCGACCGGTTCCTGGATATGTGTCGCACGACGCTGAACGTGGTCGGCGACCTGGTGGCGGCGACGGTGGTGTCGGCGCTGAATGGGGTGAAAGACGCCAGCTAAGCCCCTCCCCTTCAGAGGAGGGGTTGGGGTGGGGTGCTGGCGCAGAGCAGGTCGTTCACCGGCGTGGGCCTGGCGTCGCCTTCGCTCCCCACCCCCGGCCCCTCCCCTGAAGCGGAAGGGTGAAGGTCACGCCCGCCGCACGCCCACCACGGTCCCCTTCGTCCCGCCGCCCTCCAGCCGCCAGTCGAAGCCCGGCCAATCGCGCGCCCAGCGCCGCCGGATCAGCCGCTCCCCCGGCCGTGCGCCGTCGTCCAGGACCACCGTGCCGCCGACCGGCACGCGGTCGAACAGCCGCTCCGCGCTCCCACGGGTGAGCGGGTGCAGGGTCCAGGGCGGTCCGTCGATGACCAGCAGGTCGATCCGCTCCGGCAAGCCCTCCAGCCGGTAGAAGGCGCCGGGCCAGCCGCGTGGGCGGGAGCTTTCAAGCGGTACCCGGCGCAGGTCCGCCACCGCTCCGTGCTCCGCCAGCCAGATGCGGGTGGCGTCCACGAAGCCCGCGTTCTGGTCCAATCCGACCAGCCGCCCGCCGCCATGCCGCTCCAGCGCGCGGGCGAGGACGAGGGAGGACGCGCCGATCCCCAGCTCCACCACCTGCGACGGCCGGTCCCGCTCGACGATGTCCACCAACCGCTGCAGCAGCCCCGTGTCCGCCTTCCAGCTGCCCAGATGCGGCAGCGCGCCGTCGGGCAGGCCCAGCCGGTCCAGCAGCCGCCGCTTGGAGGCCGCCGATCCGCCCCGCAACGACCGGGCGAGGAACGGCAGGGTGGCGGGCAGGAAGGCGGCGAAGGCGAAACGGTCGCTAAAAGACGGCCGATAGGCCCCGTGGTCGGTCAGATAGGATGTGACCTCCCGCGACGTCACGGGTCGCCGATACGCTCCAGCGCGGCCGCGATACGGGCCGCCGGCTCCTCGTAAACGGCGCGTCGCAGCCCCTCGACCGTCTTCGGATAGGCGCTGTCGGGATGGCCACCCGGCGCGGACGGCGGATCATATTCCAGCGCCAGTCGAACCGCCGCCGCCGTCCGCTCGCCGGCGAGGTCGTGGAGGAGGGCCAGAGCGACGTCGATCCCCGCCGTAACCCCGCCACCTGTCACCAGCGATCCGTCCGACACCACGCGCCCGGGCGCGAACTCGGCCCCCACCTGCCGCAGCAGCTGCGTGTAGGCCCAGTGGGTCGTCGCGCGCTTGCCCCGCAACAACCCGGCCGCGCCCAGGATCAGGCTGCCCGTGCAGACGCCGACCGTCCGCCTAGCGACCGTCGCCTGCCGTCGCACGAAGGCGATCAGCGCCTCGTCCTCCACCGCGTCCGCCACGCCCGGTCCGCCGGGCACCAGCAGGATGTCCGCGGCCGGCGCGTCGTCCAGATCGTGGGTCGGCACCAGCGCGAAGCCGGCGTCGGTGGCGATCGGCTCGCGCGTTTTGGCCGCGGTCGCCACTCGGCCGCCGGGCATCGCGGCCAGCACCTGCGCCGGACCGGTCGCGTCGAGCGGCGTCACGCCCTCGAACAGCAGGATGACGGTGGTGAGGCTCTCGCTCACCGCCTCAATCCGCGAAGGGGTCGCGCACCAGGATCGTGTCGTCCCGTTCCGGGCTGGTGGAGACCAGCAGCACCGGGCAGCGGATCAGCTCTTCCACTCGGCGGATGTATTTGATCGCGGCGGCCGGCAGGTCGGCCCAGGAGCGCGCGCCGGCGGTCGAGCCCGTCCAGCCCTCCATCTCCTCCCACACCGGGCGACAGCGCGCCTGCTCGCCCGCCTGGGCCGGCAGATGCTCCCGCCGCTCGCCGTCCAGCTCGTAGCCGACGCCGACCCGGATCGTCTCGAACCCGTCCAGCACGTCCAGCTTGGTGAGCGCGATGCCGGCGATGCCGCCGACCGCAACCGACTGGCGCACCAGCGCCGCGTCGAACCAGCCGCAGCGGCGCTTGCGGCCCGTGACCGTGCCGAACTCGTGCCCGCGTTGGCCCAGCCGCTCGCCGGTCGCGTCGTCCAGCTCGGTGGGGAACGGCCCGGCCCCGACGCGCGTGGAATAGGCTTTCGCGATGCCCAGCACCGTGCCCGTGGCGCCCGGCGCCAGCCCCGTGCCGCTCGCCGCCGTGCCCGCCACCGTGTTGGACGAGGTGACGAAGGGGTAGGTGCCGTGATCGACGTCCAAGAGCACGCCCTGGGCACCCTCGAACAACATCCGGCGACCGGCGGCGCGCGCGTCGTTCAGCGTGCGCCAGACGGGCTTGGCGTAGGGCAGCACCTGGGGCGCGATCTCGCGCAGCGCGGCCAGCAGCGCCTGGCGATCCACCGGCTCGGCCCCGAAGCCGGCGCGCAGAGCGTCGTGATGGGCGGTCAGCCGGTCCAGCTGCGGCTCCAACTCGTTCAGATGTGCCAGGTCGCACAGGCGAATGGCCCGCCTGCCCGCCTTGTCCTCGTAGGCCGGGCCGATGCCCCGCCTCGTGGTGCCGATCTTGCCCGACCCGCTGGCGTCCTCGCGCAGGCCATCCAGGTCGCTGTGGAGCGGCAGGATCAGCGGGCAGCAGTCGGAAATGTGCAGCGTGTCCGGCGTGACGCGGACACCCTGCTCACCCAATCGCGCGATCTCGTCGACCAAGTGCCAGGGGTCCAGCACCACGCCATTGCCGATGACGGATGGCGTGCCGCGCACGACGCCGGACGGCAGCAGCGACAGCTTGTAGGTCTGGTCGCCCACCACCAGCGTGTGACCGGCATTGTGCCCGCCCTGGAAGCGCACGACCAGGTCGGCGCGCTCGGCCAGCCAGTCGACGATCTTCCCCTTGCCCTCATCGCCCCATTGGGCGCCCACGACGGTGACGTTGGCCATGTGGTCTCCTGTTCGGGGGCGGCGTTAGCGGTGGAGGGGCGGCGGGTCGAGGAGATAGCGGGGAAAGCGCTCTCCCCTTCAGGGGATAAGGTTGGGAGGGGGGAACGGACGTGCGACCGGATCGGATGCTGGAGGCTTCGCGCCCCTCTCCTTCCGCTCCCCTGAAGGGGAGAGGGCTTTCTCAGCCCCCCGCTTACGCCAGCTCCGCCAACCGATCGTGCACCAGGGTCAGGTCGCCCACGAACTTCTCCCGCTCGCTCGCCGCGCGCTCGGCGTCGGGGATGCGGAGCAGGTAGGAGGGGTGGACGGTGATCCACAGCTCTCCGCCGTCCGCCAGCGGGTGCGCGCGGCCGCGCATCCGGCCGATGGTCACCGCCTTGCCGGTCAGCGCCCGGCCCGCCGACCCGCCCAGCGCCAGCGTGATCTTGGGGCTGATGATCTCGCGCTCCCGCTCCTGCCACCAGCGGCACGCCTCGATCTCCGACGCGTCGGGGGTCTGGTGGATGCGCCGCTTGCCCCGCCGCTCGAACTTGAAATGCTTGACCGCGTTGGTGACGTAGGTGCGGTCGCGGTCGATCCCCGCCTCCCTCAGGGCCGCGTCCAGCATCTGGCCGGCCGGGCCGACGAAGGGCAGGCCCGCCAGATCCTCCTGATCGCCCGGCTGCTCGCCCACCAGCACCAGCTCGGCGTCGGCCGGACCCTGGCCGAACACGACCTGCGTCGCGGGCTCCCACAGCGGGCAGCGCCGGCACTGCGCCGCCTCGTCCCGAAGCGCGGCGAGCGCGGCCTGGGCGTTGGACCCGGGCGATGCGGCGCGCGGCGTGGCGAGCGGCAGGGTGGGTGCCTGCGATGCTGGAGGCGGAGGCGACGATCCGGCGGCGATCATGGCGGCTTCCCTTCGTTGGGCGCCGGCGATCATCGCGGGCACCAGCGCGGTTTCGGGCATGTTGGCCCAGAACTTCTTCGGCATCTCCGACAGCATCGCGCCCACCTTCAGACGCGCGGGGTTGAAGATGGAGGCGTAGTAGCTCTTCCACATGTCCTCGACCGGATCGCCGTCGGGCGCGTCCGCCCGGGTCGCGCCCGGCCCCTCGCGCACCGCCTCGCCATCCCAGTGGATCGACAGTTCGGGCGTCAGGATGGACCAGCGCAGGGCCGCGAAACGGCGCACGAAGAACCCGGCGTTCGCGCGCACGATGTGATGGTCGGGTTCGAAGAACGCGACGAAGCGCGCACCCCCCTCCTCCTCCACCTCGCGAAAGCGGACGAAGGCGTGCATCTTGTGGCTGTCGCGCCGGACCGCCTTGGCCAGCGTCTGCAGCCGGTCCAGGCGCGGGTCGGCGCGATCGTCCATCGAGGCGCGCTTGTCGGAGAGCGCGACCAGCTGTTCGTAGAGGAGCGCGAAGCGTTCGCGATCGGAATGGAGCACCACCTGGCGCGCCAGGTCGAGGAACGGCTTGGGCACGGCCAGCGTGCGGTCCGCCTGGGGCGCGGGCGGCGGCGTGTCGCCGAACAGCTCCCCATCGCCGCCCTGGACGGCCCAGGTCACCTCCGCCGGGGGAACGCGGGCGAGCGCCAGGGACCGGGCCGCGTCGCGCCAGCCGTCGAAGTCGTCCGGGCGCGAAAGGAGGACGCGATGGGCCATGTTCGCGCAAACGAGGGCGGGGCCAAGGGGTTGCGACCGGCCCGTCCCCTCAGGCGGCGAACAATTCCATCTGCCGCGCCGGCGGCTTGACCCAGCGGCTGAGGTCCGCGCGGTCGCTGAGCACGGTCGGTCGCCAGTCGGCCGCGATCAGGAACGGCCGCAATTTGGCGACCGACACCGTCATCCGCGCCACGTCGTCCAGCCGCAGCGTGCGATGGCGGCGCGACGCCAGGATGCGGTCCACCGCCTTCGTTCCCAAGCCGGGCACGCGCAGCAGGCGGGACCGGCTGGCGCGGTTCACGTCCACGGGAAAGTCGTCGCGATGCTTCAGCGCCCAGGCGAGCTTCGGGTCCATGTCCAAAGGCAGGTGACCGGTGTCGTCGGCCGCGTCCGCCACCTCGGCCGCCGAGAAGCCGTAGAAGCGCAGCATCCAGTCGGACTGGTACAGCCGGTGCTCTCGCATGAGAGGTGGCCGCTTGAGCGGCAGCACGGCGGACGCGTCCGGGATCGGCGAAAAGGCGGAGTAGTAGACGCGGCGCAATTTGTGGCTGCCATAGAGCCCGCTCGCCCGGCCGATGATCGCCCGGTCGTCCGCCCCGTCCGCGCCCACGATCATCTGGGTCGACTGGCCGGCGGGCGCGAAGCGGGGCGCGTGGCGGCTCGCCTTGCGCTCGACGCGGGCCTCCACGATCCGCTCCTTCATGGCGCCCATCGCGCCGTCGATCCGCGCCTCGTCCTTTTCCGGGGCCAAGGCGGTCAGGCCGGCGCGGGTGGGCAGCTCGACGTTGATCGAAATGCGATCGGCGTGGAGGCCCGCGGCGTGGACCAGCATCGGATCGGCGTCAGGGATGGTCTTGAGGTGGATGTAGCCGCGGAAGTAATGATCCTCGCGCAAGGACCGAGCCACCTCCACGATCTGTTCCATCGTGTAATCAGAGGACTTGATGATGCCCGAGGACAGGAACAGCCCTTCGATATAGTTGCGCTTGTAAAAGGCGAGGGTGAGGTCGACCACCTCCTTCGCCGTGAAGCGCGCGCGCCGCACATTCGACGATTTGCGGTTGATGCAGTAGGCGCAATCGAAGATGCAGCTGTTCGTCAGCAGGATTTTCAGCAGGCTGATGCAGCGACCATCGGGCGCATAGGCGTGGCAGATGCCCATGCCTTCCGTCGACCCGATGCCCTTGCCGTCCGCCGACGACCGCTTGGCGGTCCCGGACGAGGCGCACGACGCGTCGTATTTGGCCGCGTCCGCCAGGATCTCGAGCTTTTCGCGGACGTCGAGCTGGGCCATGCCGTTCCATCTATGTTCGCCGGCGCACCGAGTCCAGAGCACGCGGCAACTCCGCCGAGACGAGTGGCGTTTGCAAGGCATGACCGATCCGACACCGGTGCTCACCGCCATCCGCCGGTTCCTGCAGGACCCCGTCACGGGGTTCGGCGCACCCGGGCACGATCTCGGCGCGGGCGTGGACGCCGCGACCCTCGCTTTGTTGGGCGAAGGCGTGTTCCGATGCGACCTGCTGACCGACAAGGGCCTGGACGACCGCACCGAATCGGCGGACATCATGGCGCGCGCCTGGGCTGCGGTGGCGCGCGCCTGGGGCGGGGACGTGGCGCGCATCTCCACCGGCGGATCGTCGCAGAGCGTCCATGTGGCGCTGGCCGCGGTCGCGGGGCCGGGCGACACGGTGCTGATCCAGCGGAACGCGCACAAGGCGGCGTGGATGCCGGCGATCGCGGCCGGGCTGGATGCGCGCCCGATCGACGTGGAGGTCGATCCGGCGAACGACCTGGAGCACGGGGCCACGCCCGCCACGCTGGCCGCCGCGCTCGACCGGCACCCGGACGCCAAGGCCGCGCTGGTGGTCAGCCCGACCTTTTTCGGCGCGGTGGTCGACGTGGCCGCGCTGGCCCGGTTGGCGCACGCGCGCGGCGTGCCGCTGATCGTGGACGCCGCCTGGGGAGCGGCCTTTCCCTTTTCCGACGCGCTGCCCGCCGATCCCCTGGGCCAGGGCGCGGACCTGATGGTCGCCAGCGTCCACAAGACGATGGGCGCGCTCGCCCAGTCGTCGGTCGTGGTCCTGCGGCGCGGACGGGTGGACGAGCACCGGTTCCAGCTCGCCTTCGACCTGCACCAGTCGACCTCCACCTCGATCCCGCTCGTGGCCAGCGTGGATGGCACGCGCGCCTGGCATGAGTGGCACGGGGCGGCACGGTGGGCCGAGCTGGTGGCGCTGGCGCGCACGACGGCGCGGCGGATCGACGCGGTGCCGGGCCTCTGCGCGATCGGTCGATCGGCGGTGCTGTCGGGGGCCATGGCCGACCGCGACGAGACGAAGATCGTGATCGACGTGACCGGCCTGGGCGTGACAGGATACGCCGCCGACGAGTGGCTGCAGCGCGAACGGAGGGTCTCGGCCGTCCTGTCGGACGGTCGCCACCTGGTCGCCGTGCTGGCGGTGGGCACGAGTGCGGCGATGCTGGACGAGCTGGTGGACGCTCTGACCGCCCTGTCCCGCGCCGCCCAGGCCGGTCCAATCGGGCGTGCACCCGACCCCGACGCCCCGGGCTACGACACCCTGTCGCTCGATCGGGCGATGCCGGCCCACCGGGCCTTTGGCGGGCCGACGGAGATCGTGCCGTGGGAGCGCGCCGAGGGCCGGATCGCGGCCGAGATCCTGGCCCCGACCCCGCCGGCGGTCCCCCGCACACTGCCCGGCCATCGCATCACGCGCCCGGTCCTGGACTGGCTGACCGCCCAGGCGGACGCCGGTGCCTATGTCGCCGACAAGGGGAACACGGGCGAGCGCGCCGTGCGCGTGGTCCGGTGATGCCCTTGGGGTCGGCGTCGGGTGGTGCTATACCATCGACCAAATGTTTGGGAGACGATGACGCCATGACGAAGACACCGCTGTTCCTCACCACCGCGCTTCTGGCCGTGCTGGCCCTTCCGGGCTGCGCGACGATGTCGTCGGAACCCGACATGGTGGCGACCGCGACGCCGGCGGAAGCCAAGGTGCAGGCCGCCGCGATGCCCGATCGGACGTCGGAACTGGGCACCTACGGCTATGACGCGGCCGGCATGGACGCCGCGGTCAAGCCGGGCGACGACTTCTACGAATATGTCAACGGGACCTGGGCGAAGAACACGGCCATCCCGTCCGACAAGTCGAACTACGGCATGTTCACCGTGCTCGCCGATCTGAGCCAGGAGCGCGTGCGCTCGGTGCTCGACGAAGCGCGGCAGGACCCGAACTCCGCCATCGGGCGCGCCTACGCCTCGTACCTGGACGAGAGCGCGGTCGAGGCGAAGGGCCTGGCTCCCATCCAGCCCTGGCTGACGGAGATCAAGTCGCTCAACAGCCGGGCCGATTACCCCGCGCTCATCGCCAAGGCGGACCGGATGGGCGTGCGCGGCCCGATCGGGACCTATGTGGGGCAGGACGACAAGAACCCAGAGGTGTATGTGCTGTCGATGAGCCAGGCCGGTCTGGGCCTGCCCGATCGCGACTACTACCTGTCGGACGATCCGAAGATGGCGGCACTCCGCAGCGCCTATCGCGACCACCTGACCAAGGTCCTGACCCTGGCGGGCGAGACGGACGCGCAGCCGCGCGCCGACGCCATCCTGGCCTACGAGACGCAGATCGCGAAGGTCAGCTGGACGCGCGAGGACTCCTCGGACGCGACCAAGACCTACAACCGGCGCACGCTGGCGCAGCTCACCTCGTCCAGCCCCGGCTTCGACTTCGCGCGCTATCTGACCGGTATCGGGGTCTCCGATCCCGAGGCGATCGTCGTGGCGCAGCCGTCGGCCGTGTCCGGCATCGCCAAGCTGGTGAGCCAGGCGCCGCTCGCCGTGCTGCGCGACCAGCTGATCGTCCGGTCCCTGGACGGCTATGCCTCCGTCCTGCCCAAGGCCGTCACGGACGAACAGTTCGCCTTTTACGGCACCACGCTGCAGGGCACGCCGGAGATGGAGCCGCGCTGGAAGCGGGGCGTCGGCTTCACCGAGGGCGTGCTGGGCGAGGACGTCGGCAAGATCTACGCCGCGAGATACTTTCCGGCCGAATACAAGGCCAAGATGAAAGAGCTGGTCGATAACATCAAGGCGGCGTTCGGGCGGCGTATCGAGAAGCTGACCTGGATGGAGCCTCAGACGAAGACCGCCGCGCTCGCCAAGCTCGCCAACTTCACGGTCAAGGTCGGCTATCCCGATCGCTGGCGCGACTATTCCGGGCTGGAGGTCAAGAGCGACGACCTGTTCGGAAACGCCGTGCGGTCCAACGAGTTCGACCACCAGTACAATCTGGACAAGCTGGGCGAGCCGATCCGCCGCTGGGAATGGGGGATGCTGCCGGAGACGGTCAACGCCTACGCCAATTTCGGCATGACGGAAGTCGTGTTCCCGGCCGCGATCCTGCAGCCGCCGTTCTTCGACCCGAACGCCGACGATGCCGTCAATTACGGCGGCATCGGGGCGGTGATCGGCCACGAGATGAGCCACCATTTCGACGACCAGGGGGCCAAATACGACCAGTCCGGTCGGCTGTCCGACTGGTGGACCGCCACCGACGTCAAGAATTTCGACGGCCTGACCGGCAAGCTGGTCCAGCAGTATGACGCCTACGAACCGTTCCCCGGGCTGAACGTGAAAGGCGAGTATACGCTGGGCGAGAACATGGCCGACCTGGCCGGGCTGAACGTCGCCTACGACGCCTATCAGGCGACGCTGGACGGCAAGCCGGCGCCCACCATCGAGGGCACGACGGGCGACCAGCGCTTCTTCCTGGGCTGGGCGCAGGTCTGGCGGCGCAATGTGCGCGAGGCCGCGGCGCGCCAGCGCGTGCTGACCGATCCGCACAGCCCGGCCCAGTACCGGGCGGACATCGTCCGCAACCTGGACGCCTGGTATCCGGCGTTCGACGTGGCGACGGGCCAGACCTTGTACCTGGCCCCCGCCGATCGCGTGCGCGTCTGGTAAGCGCGTGAGGCGGCTGTCGATCGCGCTGGCGCTGGGCTGTGCCGGCGCGCTTTGCGGTTGCGCGAGCGACGCATTCCGCTCGACGGCCGCCGCCGCGCCGATCTTTCGACCCGACGCCTTTTTCGCGGGGGCCACCACCGGGACCGGCACGTTGAAGGTGATCGGGCGTGATCGGGTGGAGACGTATGTCGAAGGCACCGGGCGTTCTCTGCCCGACGGCACCTTTAAACTGCGCCAGCGCGTCACCGAAGGGGCCAAGCCGCCCCGCACCCGCACATGGCTGCTGCGCCCGGCCGGCGATGGTCGCTGGACCGGCACCCTGACCGATGCGACCGGCCCGGTGGCCGCAGAGGTGCGCGGCAACATGTTCCACGTGAAATACGACGGCGACGGCGTGGGCGTCGAACAGTGGCTCTACCTGCAACCCGACGGGCGGACGGTCCTGAACACGCTCGTCGCGCGCAAGATCGGCGTCACGGTCGCGCGGCTGGAGGAGACGATCCGCAAGCGGTGAGCCGGCGGCAGGCCGTTCAGGCCCTCCGCCTGACCGCGCCCGCGACGATCCGCGCGGCCGTGGCGGACGATGAGCGCAGGCCCTCCCCGCGCGGGCCTAGCCGGCGGCGGCCCGCTGTTCGGCGATCCAGCGGTCCACCTGCTCTTCCAGCACGTCGAGCGGCACCGCGCCCTGGCCCAGCACGGCGTCGTGAAAGGCCGGCAGGCGGAACCGGTCGCCCAATGCCGTCTCCGCCCGCGCGCGCAGCTGGCGGATCTTCAACTCGCCCACCTTGTAGGCGAGCGCCTGTCCCGGCCAGCTGATATACCGGTTGACCTCCGCGTCGATATTCGCCGGCGTCAGCGCCGTGTTGTCGGTCATGAACGCGACCGCCCGCTCCTTGGTCCAGCCCTTGGAGTGGATGCCGGTATCGACCACCAGCCGGGTGGCCCGCCACATCTCGTAGGACAGCCGGCCCATCGTTTTCTCCGGAGTGTCGTAGAGGCCCATCGCCTCGCCGATCGTCTCCGCATAGAGGCCCCAGCCCTCGACGAACGCCGTGATGAGGCCGCCGAAGCGCCGGAAGGGCGGCAGGTCCAGTTCCTGCTGCAACGCGATCTGGTTGTGGTGTCCGGGCACCGCCTCGTGCGCCGTCAACGCCGGCAATTCCCATAAGGGACGCTGATCCAGCTTCGATGTGTTGACGTAGTAGAAGCCCGCGATCCCAGCCGACGGATTGCCGGGTGAGTAATAGGCCGTGGTCGTCCCGCCCGCCGTTTCCGCCGGGATCTCCTTGACGCCGTAAGGCAGGCGGGGCAGCCGGCCGAAGAATTTCGGCATCAGGCCGTCGATCGTCTTGGCCTGCGTGGCCGCGGCCTCCATCAGTTCCTCGGCGGATCTGGGATAGTATTTCGGGTCCGTCCGCATGGCCTGGATCATGGCCTCCCGGCTGGGGAAGCCCGCCTGCGCCGCGACGCTCTCCATGGCGGCGCGGATGCGCGCGACCTCGGACAGACCCAGCTGGTGGATCTGGTCCGGCGTGCGGTCGGTGGTGGTCATCTGGCGCACGCGAAAGGCGTAATAGTCGCGCCCGCCCGGCAGCTCGCTGACGCCCACCGTCTGGCGGCAGGCCGGCTGGTAGCGCGTCCGATACCAGGCCAGGTGCTTGGCGTAGGCGGGGGCGATCTGGTCGCGGATGACCCCCTTCGCCCGCGCCTGGAGCGCTGCCCATTCGGCTTCGCTGGCGTCCACGGGCCGGGTCGCCTGGAAGGGCTTGTAGAAGCGGCTGGCGGCGGGGTCATCCGTCAGGACGCCGCCGATCGACGCCTCCATGCCGTTCAGCACTGCGCACGGTAACACCTCGCCCTGCCGGATCGCCTCGTCCGACACCGCCAGCGCCTGGTCGTTCAGACGCGGATAGTCGGCCAGGCGGTCCAGGTAATCGGCGTAGTCCGCCTTCACCCGGAACGGCAGCTGGTCCGCCAGCCCCGCCGCCTCCTGATGCCAACCGGCATAGGTGGTGAACAGCATCGTGCGCTGTGGGAAACGGTTGCCCTCCACCGTCTCTCCGAGCTGACGGGCGAGCAGGCGGTGGGAGGTGCGATCCTCCTGCGTGAGACCATCGACGGGGATCGCCTTCAGCCGGTCGAGGAAGGTCTGCGCCTGCGCCGCCTCCGCGTCGGCGGCCGCCAGGCTCAGATCGCCCAGCCCCGGACCGGCCGGTTCGCCCAGCGAGCGGGCGAGCACGGGATTGCGGGCCAGGACCCAGACCCAGTGGTCGTTCAGCAGCCGTTGCAGGTCGTTCGCCGGTGCCGCCGCGACCGGACTGGCGACCAGCACCGCCAGCGGCAGGAGAATGCGCGTGAGGGCGTGGACTCGCATGATTGGAGGTCTCTACACGGAAGGAGTGGGGAGACACTGCGATGGCACACGGGGCGATGGCAAGGCCGGGGCGCGACTCGCTGGCGCCGAACGGGTTCGAGCGGGCGCTGGGCTATGGCTCGGCGGCGTTCCTGCTGGTGGTGCTGGTCGCCCTGGCGCGCGGCCGATCGGCCTGGAGCCAGGTGCCCGCGCCGGTCTGGGGGCACCTGCTGCTGCTGATCGTCGCGCTGGCTTTGACGCCCGCGCTGATGCTGCAGGCGCGCGGCACGCGGCGGCACCGGCGTCTGGGCTGGTTGTGGGTCACCGCGATGTTCGCCACCGCCGCCCTCTCCTTTTCCTTGCGCGGACTGACCGGCGGCTGGAGCCCCATCCATGCATTTTCCGTGGTGACCGTGCTGGCGGTGCCCGCGCTCGCGTGGAATGCCCGGGCGCACAAGGTCGGCCACCATCGCCGGATCGCGCGCAATCTGGTCGCCGGCGCGCTGTTGCTGGCCGGCCTGTTCACGCTGGTCGGTGAACGAACGCTCGCACGGATGTTGTGGGCGTGAGGCCGGACCCTTTGCAGGCGGTGAACCCGTCTAACCGTGAGCGGCTGGTGCCCTTCGCAAACGCATTCGCCGTCGACGCGACACTGCTCCTTGCGGTGTCGAAGCGTCAGCGCCGATTTCCGCGCACCACGCCGGATCACACCCTGAGTTGAGAGGCGGTCAGCCGCCGGGCGGAGTGGCTGGGGGCGCGGTGGCGTCCGCCGGCAGAGGCGTGACCGTGCCGGTGATGGCGGTGTCGTCGGGCGGCGGAAGGATCGTGATCGAATCGCCCGAGTCCGCATCGACGATCGCCTGCTGATCCACCGCCTCCTGATCGATCAGCCCCAGCCGCTCGCGCCGTTCCTTTTCGATCAGGTCGGCATAGACGGTGGCGCGCCCCTTGCCCTGCCGGCGCTTCCAATCCTCATATTCCTGCCCGGTGCACGTCGCCTGGCTGGCCACGCCGGAAGCCGAGCAGCTGCCAAAGCCGGACACGGGCGTGATCGTCTTGCGCGCATTCACCGCGGGCGAGCGGTTGGGCGGGGTGTCGGGCACCGTGCGTAGCGCGCTGGGCACGCGATAGGGACTCTCGCCCGTGATCACGACGCACGAGGTGATGGTGCCGGGCTCATCCTCCGGGCAATCGGCCTGGTCATAGACCGTCACCTGGTTCACCCGCTCCGACCCCTGCGCCTCCTGGGCCAGGGTGGGCGCGGCGGCGAGGGCGAGTGGCAGGGCCAGGGACAGGGCGGGGGCGAGGCGAAGCAGGGTCATGGAAGGCAAACTCTCGAAGGACGAAGATGGGTTCACACGCGCTTCGTCAGCGCGATGGCGGCCTTGCAGCCGAGCCGGATGGCGAGGGTCAGGATCGGGTAGGCCACCGCCTTGCCCGCGCCGTGTTCGCGCGCGGTGTCGCGATGCTCCTGCTCGTCCGCCTGGAAGTCCGCGATGGCGTCGGAAAGCCGCGGGTCGCTGTCGGCCAGCCGCTCGCGCTGTTCGGAATAGTGGAGGTCGATCTCGGTCTCCACGGCCTCCGTGCAGGCCATCGCCGCCTCCGGACTGATGAGCGCGGTGACGGCCCCCAAGGCATAGCCCGCCCGGTCCCAGATCGGCTGCAGCAGGGTGGGACGCACCCCGCGCTCCGCCATTTCGCGGTCGAACCAGTTCAGATGCCGCTCCTCGCCCGCGGCCATGGAGGTGATGACGTGCGCGGCGTGCCCGTCGCGCGGCAGGACGGCGAGCTGGCCCGCATAGATGCGGGTGGCCCCGAACTCCCCCGCCTGGTCGACGCGGATCATCGCGTCGACCTCTCGCCGGTCCGGCGTCCGGTTCACGCCGCCACCGCGCGCGGCGTGGCCGCGGTTCGGGTGACCAGGAGCGCGAACACCGCGATGCCGGCGGTGAGCGACACCAGGAAGTTGAAGCCCGCCAGCGACACGCCGCCCAATGTCCACTGCGCCCGGTCGCACGCGACCACCGGTCGCGCCAGGATCTCGGCGAGCGAGCCGCCCGGTCCGGCGGAACAGGCGGGTCCGGTCCACCAGCCATATTCGACGCCCGCGTGATAGCCGCCGATCGCCGCGGTGGTCAGCAGCGCGCCGCCCGCGAACGCCACCAGCCAGCGCACCGCGCCGTCGTCGATCACCGCGAAGGCGAGGCCGGCGAACAGCAGCGCGGCGACGTGCGGCCAACGCTGCCACAGGCACATCTCACACGGCACCAGGCCGAAACCGAGCTGACTCACCAACGCGCCCCCCAGCAGCGACAGCGGCACGACGAACGCCACGGCGCGCCCCGCGACGATCGAGGGCGGCCGTCGTGGGATCGTCACCGGGCGCCGCCCCGCGCCACCGCGCGCCGCTGGCGCGTGAGCGTCTCGATCGCGTAGGACAGCTGGAAGTCCTCCACGCCCTTGGCCTTCAGCTGTTCGGCGGTCATGGCGAAGCGGGGATCGTCCTTCAGATCGTCCTCGATGACGCTCTCGTCCTTCAGCTGCTCGTTGACCAGATGACGGCGCAGGTCCGCTTCCCGGATGCGCGGCTGCTTCTTCCAATCGGGGTCGGTGAGCTGCGGCACGGGGATGTCGGGCTTGATCCCGCCCTCCTGCACCGATCGGCCCGAGGGCGTGTAATAGCGCGCGGTGGTGAGCCGAAGCGCGGTGCTGGGCGTCAGGTCGAAGACGGTCTGGACCGACCCCTTGCCGAACGAGCGCTCGCCCATCACCAGCGCGCGGTGGTCGTCCTGCAGCGCGCCGGCGACGATCTCGGACGCCGACGCGGAGCCGACGTCCAGCAGCACGATCATCGGCGCGCCCCCGGTCGCGTCGCCCGGACGCGCGAAATACTTGGCGTTGTCGCGCCGCATCCGCCCGCGCTGTTCCACGATTGGACCGCCGGTCAGGAACAGGTCGGACACCTCGATCGCCTGGTCCAGCAGGCCGCCGGGATTGGACCGCAGGTCGAGAATGTAGCCGAGCGGCTTGCCACCCGTCTGGGCCTTGATCCCCACGATCGCCTTGGCGACCTCGTCGGCGGCGTCGCGGCTGAAGCCGTTCAGGTTGATGATCCCGACCTTGTCCTTCACCTCCCACTTCACGGGCTTCAGTTCGACGATCTGCCGGGTCACGGGAATCTCGAGGGACTCGTCCGCGCCGGGCCGCGCGATCGTGAGCGTGATCGTGGTGCCCGGGTCTCCGCGCATCTGCTCGACGGCCTCGTCCAGCGTGCCACCGACGATCAGCTTGCCGTCCAGCCGCGTGATGTAGTCCCCGGCCTTGATCCCGGCCAGATCGGCCGGCGAGTCCTCGAAGGGCGCGATGACCTTGACCGCGCCGTCCTCCAGCGAAACCGTCAGGCCCAGCCCGCCATACTTCCCATCGGTCTGCGTGCGCAGATTCTCGTTGTCGAACTCGTTCAGGTAGGCGGAGTGCGGGTCCAGGCTGGACAGCATGCCCGCGATCGCGCCGTCGATCAGCTTCTGGTCGGTGACGGGTTCGACATAGAGCGCCTTCACCCGCTCGAACACATCGGCGAAGCGCTGCAGCTGGGCGGTGGTGGTCGTGTCGACCTGCGCCATCGCCGCGGTCGCCACCGGCACGAGCGCCAGCGCGCCGACGGCGGCGGCCGCGCGGGCCAGGCGGAGGCGGGGGGACGGAGTCGCGCGGTCGTTCGGCATGGGTGTGGACGGGCCTCGGCAAAGACAGGTTGCGGGACCGTCGCATAGCACAATCGATCCTGAACAGCCCATGGCTGATCGGATCTGGATTTTTGACGGCGCTACAGCCCCAAGATGTCCACCACCCGCCCACCACGCCGCAGCTCGACCGTCACCGGCAGCGGCTCGCCCGCGGCGCGCGCCACCGGCTGACCGGAGGTCACGCTGGTGCCCACGCCGACGCCCAGCGCCTTCAGCCCGGTGATCAGCGTCACCCAGCCGCCCCCGTGTTCGATCACCAGGATGCGGCCGTAGCGCCGCCACGGGGCCGCAAAGACGACGCGGCCCGATGCCGGCGCGCGCACGGTGGCTCCGGCCGCGGCCCGGAAGCTCAGCCCCTTGGCGGTCACTCCCGTGTCCGACAGCTCGCCCAGCCCGACCGTCAGCGGCCCGTCGAACGGCAGCCGATAGGTCGAGCGGCGCGGCGGCGCCGGGCGAGCGCCGGGTCGCGGGCTCGGCTCCGGCAGGGTGGCCAGACGCGCCGCGGTCGTCTCGGCTCGGGCAAGCGTGCCCAGGCGATCGGCGATGTCGAACGCCTCTTCGCCCAACGCCAGCGCGCGGTCGCCTTCGCCCAGCGCCTGGGTGGCGAACGCGCGACCCTGGGCGCGGGCCGCCGTCCCGGCCTCCGCCAGCCGCCGCTGGTCGTCCGCCAGCCGCGCGCGCGCCGATCGGACCGTAGCGAGCGCGGAGCGGGCCGTGAGTTCCAGCGCGCGCGCCTGTCGCAAGTCCGCGCGCAACGCCGCCGTGCGCGCCTGCACCGCCGGAGCGACGGACGCCAGCACCGCGCGGGTGTGGACGAAGTCGTCCAGGCTGGTCGGCTGCAATAGCGCCAGCACCGGGGGGCGGCGACGGCGCGCCTCCAGCCCGGCCATCAGCTCGACCACCGGACGCTGGCGCTGCCCCAGCCGCGCGGCGCGGGCGCGTTGCAGGCCGCGCACCAGCGCCAGCCGAGCCTGGGCGGCGGCGATATCGGCTTCCGTCGCGGCGACCTGTCCGCGCATCGCATCGATCTCGCGCGCGCGCTGGTCCGCCGTGCCCCGCGCCTGTTCGGCGCGGGCGTCCAGCGTCCGGACCCGCGACTCGGCCGCCAGCTTCGCCGCGCGCGCGACGCGCAGCCGCTGGCGCTCGGCGACCAGCCGGTCGGTTATCGCCGTGCTAGAGGGGACAACCGGCGGCGCGGCGGCGGTCACCCCCAGCAGCAGCAGCGGGACCAGCCACCGCCGCATCACCCCTCCCGATGATAGGGGTGGCCGGCCAGGATGGCGGTGGCGCGGTAGAGCTGTTCCGCCAGCATGGCGCGCGCCAGCAGGTGCGGCCAGGTCGCGCGGCCAAAGGACAGCCGGTGGTCGGCCGTCGCGCGCTCCGCGTCATCCAGCCCGTCGGCCGCCCCCAGCAGGAAGCGCGCTTCCGCCACCCCATCGTCGCGCCAGCCGCCCAGTCGTCGCGCGAGCTCCAACGAGCTCCACGGCTCGCCCTCCTCGGTCAGCGCGACCACCACCGTGCGGCCCGCCATCGGTGGCGCGGTGCCGCCCCGATCCGGCCGTTCGGTGATGGCGGTCGGCCAGCGGATGCGGGTGAGATACCGGTCGGTCAGATCCGCTTCCGCGGAGCGTCCGGCGCGTCCCCGCGCGACGATGTGCAGCCTCACCGGACGGCCATCGCTCAGCCCGCGGCCTCCGCCTCCTCGCCGAAGCTCCACATCCGTTCGATGTTGTAGAACTCCCGGACTTCGGGGCGGAACAGGTGGACGATCACGTCGCCGGCATCCAGCAGGACCCAGTCGGCGTGCGGCAGGCCCTCGGTCTGCACGGGTCGGCCCGTCTCCTTCTTGATCCGCTCCGCCAGCTTGCCGGCCATGGCGGCGACCTGGCGGGTGGACCGGCCGGACGCCACGATCATGTGGTCCGCGATCGAGCTCTTCCCGGCGAGCGGGATGGTCACGAGGTCGATCGCCTGGTCGTCGTCCAATTGATCCAGGATCAGGCGATGCAGCATGTCGGACCCGGTGTCCGGGGCGGCGGTCGGAATGGTGGCGGGCAGGTCGGGGGATCCTTCTGGCAAAAGCGTGTCAGCCGATGCGACGGCGGGCGAGCGGGTCGAGGATGGGAGCGGCCGGCGCGCGGTCCGACCAGTCCGGGTCGGCCCGCCGAAGCGCGGTGGAGGCGGTGCGGTCGGGCGGCAGGTGCAGGGGCACGACGGCCGGTGGGCTCCACTGCGTCCAGTGCGACGCCTGGTCCGGGCGGTGGACGAACCGCCTCAGCCAGACCGCCGCGACATTCGCGCCGGCCAGTCCGTCATAACCCGGGCGGTCGATCACGGCAATCGGCAGCGTTCCCGCGAGCGCCCGCCAATCCCGCCAGCGATGAAATTCGGCCACGATGTCGCCGCCCATCAGCCAGACGAAGCGGTGGCGGGGATAGCGGCCGATCAGCGCGCGCACGGTGTCGACCGTGTAGCGCGTGCCCAGGGTCGCCTCGATCCCAGTGGCGCGGATCGGCAGTCCGCGCGCCCGGTCGCGGGCCGACCGCAACCGCGCGGCGAACGGCGCCATGTCGCGCCGACCCGCCTTCAACGGATTGCCGGGCGAGACCAGCCACCAGACCTGGTCCAGCCGCAGCGCGCGGACCGCGTGCCGGCTGATCGCGCGATGACCGCGGTGCGCCGGGTTGAAGCTGCCGCCCAGAAGTCCGATCTTCGCCATCGCAGCCGGGCCTAAGGCCCGCAACCGGTCAGGGGAACTCGAATCGCGATCGCACGGTTGCGAGACCGAGACGAAAGATGGTGAAAATCAGATGCTTAATATAGATTACGCGGCGCGCACCCGCGCGGCCGAGGCGTTCCGCGCCTGGATCGCGGAGGACGGTTTCCCTTGTGTGGGCGCCAAGGCAGCGCTCAATCGCGGCACGCTGACCATCCTCCACGCCGCCGACCTGACCAGCGCGTGGGACGATCTGCGCGTCCACGACGCGCTGGCGCGGTTCGCCGCCGACTATCGCGCCGACCCCGGCCTGTTCCGCTCCTTCGCGGTTGTGTTCGACCGTCCCGGCGACCTGACCGAGACGGGGTTCGAGGACGCCTTGTGGAGCCGTGTCCAATCCCTGTCGGACAAGGACGCCTGGCTGGGCCACGCCCCCGACGGTCGCGTCTCGACCGATCCCGACGACCCCCATTTTTCCCTGTCGTTCGGCGGCGAAGCCTTTTTCGTTGTGGGCCTGCACCCGAACGCCAGTCGCCCCGCGCGCCGGTTCGAACGGCCGGTCCTGGTGTTCAACCTGCACGACCAGTTCGAGGAGCTGCGCCGGTCCGGTCGGTACGAGACCCTGCGTTCGGCGATCCTGACCCGGGACGAGGCGCTGGCCGGGTCCATCAACCCCATGCTCGCGCGCCACGGTTCGGTCTCGGAGGCGCGGCAATATTCCGGTCGTGCGGTGGCGGAGGACTGGCGGTGCCCCTTCTCCGGCCGCCCGGTCGAGGCGGCCGACGCTTGAACCGGATCGAACCCCGGTCCGGCGTCGCGATCGAGCTGTCGGCCGGACAGACGCTGACCGTCTGCGACCTGGAGGGTGGCCAAGTCTCGGACCTTCTGGCCGTGAATCGAAGAGACGTGGGCGAGATCCTGTCGAACGGGCGCACGTTCGATTACAACGAGGCGATCGACCTCACCACCGGCGCGACCCTGTGGTCGAACCGGTCCAACCCGATGCTGGAGATCGTCGGCGACACGGTCGGGCGCCACGATTTCCTGCTGACACCGTGCAGCGAGGCGACGTTCCGGCTGTGCTACGACGACGAGCCGCCGCACCGGGGCTGCCAAGGCAATCTGCTGGCGGCGCTGGCCCCCTATGGCTTGGTCGAGGACGCGATCCCCACCGCCTTCAACTGCTTCATGAACGTTCCCGTCGATGGGGCGACTGGGCGACTGCAGGTCCTGCCTCCGCTTTCCAAGGCCGGAGACACCGTCGCCTTTCGCGCGGCGATGGACCTGGTGGTCGGGCTGACCGCCTGTTCCGCGCCGGCCTCGAATGGCGGCACCTACAAGCCGATCGGCTGGTCGGTGGAATGAAGGCGGACCGCCAGCTTTGACGCGTCCCAGCCCGAGCGGAGCGGTAGGAGACTGGGGCGGTTCTCCACATCGCGCCGGAGAGCTTGTCGAGGGGCCGCTCTTCTTGCCATAGCGTCTCGCTCAGCAGCGGAGGGCGGACGATGGCAAGCACGGCGGATCACGCGGAGTCCGCCACCTGCCGCAACTGCGCCACCGCGCTGACCGGCGAGCACTGCCACGGTTGTGGCCAAGCCGCGCACGTCCACCGTTCGATCGCGGGCATCGGCCACGATCTGATGCACGGCGTTCTGCACCTTGACGGCAAGCTCGCCGCCACCCTGCCACTCCTCGCGCTCCGGCCCGGGCAGCTCACGCGCCGCTACATTCACGGCGAGCGGCGGCGCTTCGTGTCGCCGATGGGCATGTTCCTGTTCTCGATCACCGTCCTGTTCCTGGCCATGCAGGTGCTGGGCCTGCACCTGTTCGAGATCGGCGAGGAGAATCTGATCGGGCCGGGACTGGCGCGAGCCGAGGCGTCGCTGAAGGAGGTTGCCGAGGCCGGCCCCACCGACGGACGGGTGTCGGGCGATTTCGGCGTCACCGTGGATAAGGAAGACGGCGGGACGGTCCTGGTCGGCACGAAGATCGGCGAGCCGGCATCCGATCCACAGGCGATCGACGGTGATGCGAAAGCGGGCTCCGTCAAGACAACTCGGCTGGCCGAGCGTGATCGTGCGCGGGCCGCCCTGCCCTTCGTTCGCCAGGCGCGGGCCGCGTGGGGCCAAAAGGTCTTTGATTCCGAAGAAGACGGGACCGGCAACTCCACACTCGACACGGCCGTGAAGAAGATCGCCCAGGACCCGGCACTCGTCGTCTATAAGGTGCAGGCGAACAGCTATAAGTTCTCCTGGGCGCTGATCCCCCTGTCGGTGCCGTTCGTGTGGCTGCTGTTCTTCTGGCGGCGCGATCTGGGCCTGTACGACCATACGGTCTTCGTGACCTACTCCATCGCGGCGATGACCTTGCTGGGCGTGGCGCTGATGGTGCTGGGCGCGTTCGGCCTGCCCGCTTTTGCGATCGGCGTGGCCTATTGCCTGCTGGCACCGGTTCACATCTTCGTCCACCTGCGCGGCAGTTACGAACTCTCGAACCGCGGCACGATCGCGCGGTTTCTGCTGCTCAGCGTCTTCATCTGGTTCGCGGTGGGGCTGTTCGCCGCCATCCTGCTCGCGCTGGGCGCGCTGGGCTGAGCCTCAGCCGGATGGTGGAGTGTTTCGCGAATCCTTAGCCTCCGGAATGGAGTGGAGAGCGCGGCAGTCCTGGCACGGTGCCCTATCGGCCGAGGTTGTCCTGCCCGTGTTGCAGAAGACGTGATCGCCCTCAGCAGGGATGCTTCGCCGCCATGTAGCGGTGGAACGCCTCCACCATGTCAATCCCGCGCTGGTTGGCCGGAATGGCGCGCAGCGCGGACAGGAACTCGTCCGGTTTGACCGAATATTTGCCCTTGGGTGGGCAGGATCGCGGAGGCCGGCCGGCGGCCCGATCCTGCGCGAGGTCGACCTTGTACTGGCCGACGACCCGCTTCATCTCGCTCATGATCGGCTTCAGGTCGGACGAGAACATGGCCGCCGGACCCTTCGCCTTCAGGCGCTCCGCGCGCGGCAGGAACTCGCTGACCGGCATGGCGATGAGCGGCGCGGCGGCCGCAAAGGCGCACGCACCCAGGGCCAGAAGTGTGATCGTTCGCATGAAGGTCCCCTGACGTGCGCGCCACCGCTAGGCCTTGCGCGGTGAACTCGCCGTGAACTCCGACCGCCGCCGGCCCTCGTCAGCCCGCCTGCGGCTTGGGATCGCCGAACGGGCGTTTGGGTCGGTTCGTCTTGGGTATGGCCGACGCGCCACCGGTGATCGGGCGCGGCGTGTTGTTGCCGCCGTCGATGTCCCGGCCGACCGGCTCTCCCGCGATCGCACGCTTCGACTCCTCACCGGTCAGGGTCTCGTACTCCAGCAGGGCGTCGGTCAGCCGATGCAGTTCGTCCAGATTGTCGGTCAGCACGGTGCGCGCCGTCGACTCCGCCTCCTCGATAATGCGGCGCACCTCCGAGTCGATCATCTTGGCCGTGTCCGGGCTGATGTGCGAGCTGTTGCCCATCTGCTGACCCAGGAACGTCTCTCCGCCGCCCTCCTTGTAGCGCAGCCAGCCGAGCTTCTCGCTCATCCCGTATTCCATCACCATGGCGCGCGCCATGTCGGTCGCCTGCTGGATGTCGTTGGCGGCCCCCGTGTTGAGCGAATCGAGACCGTAGATCAGCTGTTCGGCGATCCGCCCGCCGAAACACAGCGCCAGCCTGGCCTTCATCTGCTGCATGGACATGGAGAAGCGGTCGCGCTCCGGCAGGTTCCACGTGACGCCCAGCGCCTGGCCGCGCGGAATGATCGTGACCTTGTGCAACGGATCGCAGCCGGGGACGTGGAGCGACACCAGCGCGTGGCCCGCCTCGTGATAGGCGGTCGCCTTCTTCTCGTCCTCCGTCATGACCATGGAACGGCGTTCCGCGCCCATCATCACCTTGTCCTTGGCCTCCTCCAGCTCGCGCATGGCGATCAGCCGCTTGCCCTTGCGCGCCGCCAGGAGAGCGCCCTCGTTCATCAGATTGGCGAGGTCCGCACCGGAAAAGCCCGGCGTGCCGCGCGCGACCGTGCGCAGGTCCACGTCGGGGGCCAGCGGCTTGCCCTTGGAATGGACCTCCAGGATCTTCACGCGACCCTCGATATCGGGCCGCGGCACGACCACCTGACGATCGAAGCGGCCGGGGCGCAGCAGGGCGGGGTCCAGCACGTCGGGCCGGTTGGTGGCCGCGATGATGATGATGCCCTCATTGGCCTCGAACCCGTCCATTTCGACGAGCAGCTGATTGAGCGTCTGCTCGCGTTCGTCATTGCCGTTGCCGATGCCGGCCCCGCGATGGCGACCCACCGCGTCGATCTCGTCGATGAAGACGATGCACGGCGCGTTCTTCTTGGCCTGCTCGAACATGTCGCGCACGCGGGACGCGCCCACGCCCACGAACATCTCGACGAAATCGGAACCCGAGATGGTGAAGAACGGCACGCCCGCCTCGCCCGCGATGGCGCGTGCGAGCAAGGTCTTGCCGGTGCCGGGCGAGCCGACCAGCAGCGCACCCTTCGGGATCGTGCCGCCCAGCTTCGCGAATTTCGACGGGTCCTTCAGGAACTCGACGATCTCGACCAGTTCCTCGCGCGCCTCCTCGATCCCGGCGACATCGTCGAACGTGACCTTGCCCTGCTTTTCCGTCAGCATCTTGGCCTTGGACTTGCCAAAGCCCATGGCACCCGACCCGGCGTTCTTCTGCATCTGGCGCATGACGAAGAAGGCGACGCCGATGATCAGCAGAAACGGCAGCGACTGGTAGAGCAGGTAGGTCCAGATCGACGGACGCTCTTCCGGCTTCACCCGCACGGTGACGTCGCTGTCCGTCAGCCGCTTCATCAAGGTGGCGTCCTGCTGCGGCACGATCACCGAGTAGCTGTCGCCGCTGGTCAGCTCGCCCGCCACCATGTCGCCGCTGATCTCCGCCGAGCGGATCGCGCCGGCGTCCACCTTCTGGACGAAATCGGAATAGGCCAGGCTGTTGGCCGGGGCGGACGACGGCGTCAGCAGCGACACGAACAGCGCCAGCCCGAAGAAGATGCCCACCCACAGCAGGATGTTCTTGGTCCACGGGTTGGGACCCTTGGGCGGGGTCGGCTTGGGATCGGTCATGCGGCAGGGTCCGGTGGTCGGTGGGTGTCTGCAAGATAGGGTGCGGCCGCCGCCTTGCAATCGCGTTGACGGGCGGGCGGCGCGCGGGTGATCGTCCAGGTCGGCCCGCCGGCGAAGCGCAGTCCGCGCAGTGTCGCGACCCCGCCATCGACCAGTCGCGCCAGGAGCCGGTCGCCCTCCGGCCCGGTCGGCGGTGGCGCGCCGGGACACAGCGCCGCGACGCCGCGCAGCAGGAGCGACCGGGCCAGCGCCGGCGGCAGTCCGGCGGGCGCGATCGTGACCCGGCCCGCCTCGCGTCGCAGCGCGCGCTCGGCGGCACGCTCCTCCGCCCAGGCCAGCGCCTCGCCCGCCTCCGCCAGCGCGCGCGCCGACCGGGCGAGCGCCGGGGCCGCCGGTTCGGGCAGCCACTTGCGGAGCCGCGCGCGATCGTGGCGGTCGTCCCGGTTGGCCGGATCGTCGGTCACCGGCCATCCGGCCGCGCGCGCGGCCCGGTCCAGTTCGGACCGGCGCAGCCCCAGGCAGGGGCGGACCAGCAGGAGCGATGGCGCGTCGGGCCAGTCGAGCCGCTGCGTCTCTCGCACCCCCGACAGGCCGTGCAGCCCGCTGCCGCGCAACAGGCGCAGGACCAGCGTTTCGGCCTGGTCGTCGCACTGATGGCCGGTCGCGACCCGGCGAAGGCCGGCCGCGTCGGCCCAGCGGGCGAGCGCGCGATAGCGGGCGCGCCTGGCGGCCGCCTGAATGTTGCGGTCACCGATCGGCTGGTCCGGCACCAGGGTCGCGTGCGGCACCCCGGCCCGCGCGCACAGGGCGGCCACGTCCGCGGCCTCTTCGGCGGACCCCGCGCGCAGCCGATGGTCGACCGTGGCGACGCGCACCGGGTTGCGACCGCGGTCCAGCATCAGGCGAAGCAGGCCCAGGCTGTCCCCGCCGCCCGACACCGCCAGCCCCAGCGCCTCCCCTTCGGGCACCAGGCGGTCGAGCGCGACCGCGAAGCGGGTGGCGACCTCCGTCGTCAGCAGCCGGCGTCCTTCTGCCCCTGCCGGACCATGGCTTTCAGGTTGGACGTGGCGACGGACCCGTACACCTCGTCGAACGCGCCGTAGGCGTCGCAGGCCCGGGCCTTTTCCTTCAGCGCCATCAGCGTGCGGCCGAGATAATACAGGCTGTCGGGCGCCCGCTCCCCGTCCTGAAAGGTCTGGTAATTGTCGAAGAACGCCTCGGCCGCCTTGGTGAGCAGCGCGTTGTTCCGGGTGGCGAGGCCTTCGTCCATATAAGCCCGGCCGATCAGGTTCTGCGCCCAGCTGGCGCGCCGGTGCTTGGGCGATCCGGTGACCACCTTCGCCAGTTCGGCGCGCGCTTCGGGGTACAGATTGGCCGACCAGAGCCGATAGCCATAGACATAGCGGTCGTCCGCCGTGTCCGCCGTGCTCGGGCGCTCCACCGCCGCCAGGCGAGCCGCGCGCGCGGCGCTCGCGCCGGGCAGGGCGGCGGCCGGCGTCGGGGTCGCGGGCGTCGGCGCGGCCACGCCCTCGCTTTCGGAGCCGATCCCGTCGTCCGCGGGCCGCGCGGCGGGGGCGGCACCTCCGGCGGGAGCCGCCAGGCGCCCCTCCACCGTCGCCAGCCGCGCCTCCAGGGCCGCGAAGCGACTCTCCAGCTGGCCCAGCGTGTAGGTCGCGCGCTCCGTCTGATCGGTCAGCTGCGCCACCTGCCCCTCCAGCGCGGTCAGGCGCGATTGCGCGTCGGCGAGCGCGGAAGAGGCGGGCGTGCCGGCGGGCGTCGCGGCGGGCTGTCCGGGCGCGATTTCGGGCGCGAAAAACTCGCCGCCGCTGTTCGGGAACACGGAGCGCTGAAGGGCGCGGACCTGCTGCTCCAGGCGCTTGACCCGGAGGGCCAGGTCCGAATCCTGGGCCGCCAGGGGGGCGGAGAGCGCCACTGCGGGCAATAGCGCGGCGAGGACGAAGCGGGCGAGACGCGTGGGCATGGGCAGGTTCCTTGGGCGCGGTCGCCTGACCGGCGGATTAAGCGCCGGGCGCCGCTGAGCTTGTGCGCGCGGCGGTCAGCGCGGCGGGGACGAGGGACGCGTCGCTGACCGGCCGACCGGCGGGGCCCAGCGGCGCCACTTCCTGTCCGCCCACGGTCACGGTCAACGCTTCCGGCCGGCCGACGGTCACCGACGGATCGGCCGCCTGCGCGGGCACCTCGAACCGTTCGCCAGGCTGCAGCGTGCGGGAGACGAGAGTGGCCCCGGCACCGTCGCGCACCCGCACCCAGACCTCGTCGGTCGCGGTCAAGACGACGGGACCGGTCGCGGCGGCGGCGGGGGCGACGGCGGGCCGGGTCACGGCCGCCACCGGTGCGCGCGTCGGATCCCCGCTGGCGATCAACGGCACCGGATCGTCCAGATTGGCGCGCCAGACGGCGAAGGCCACCACCAGCACCACCGCCAGGGCCGCCGCCGTCCAGGCAAAGGCGCGCGGCGGGATGCGTCGGGGTTCCGGCAGGGCGGTGGAGCCGACGCCGGCGGGGCTGAGCACGTGGCGCGACGGCAGGTCCATCTCTTCGCGGACCTGCGCGGCCAGCGCCACTTCGTCCAGGCCGACAATGCGGGCGTAAGCGCGGACGAACCCGACCGCGTAGGTGGGGGATGGCAGCGCGGCGAAATCGCCGGCCTCGATCGCGGTCAGGTGGCGCAATGGGATGCGGGTCGCGAGCGCGATCTCGTTCAGGTCGCGACCGGAGGCCTCGCGCGCGCTCGCCAGCCGGGCGCCGACGGGCGTGGGGTGGAGGTCGTCCGGGTCCGCCATGTCGTCCGTCATCCCGCCTCCGAGCGTTGCCTGGGTCGCGCCGGGCGGACGACCGTCTGCTCGTGCCGTTGCCGCCGCGGCGAGCCGCGACTGTGCGGCGAAAACCGGACGGGTGTCAAACCACCGCCGCGGGCCGCGGCCGGCGCGCCCTCACGCCCATTCGCACCCCTGCGCCGTCAGCCACGCCGACAGGGCGGGCCGCACGCCGGGCTCTCCCCGATCGACCAGCCGCTCCATCTCGGCGGAGAGCGCCGCCAAGTCGACGGAGCGGATCGCGGCCTTGATCGCCGCCACCGCGGCCGGAGTGATCGACAGCCGCCGATAGCCCAGCCCGATCAACGCCATCGCCTCCAGCGGTCGGCCACCCATCTCGCCGCAGACCGTCAGGTCCACGCCCGAGCCGTCCACCGCGCGCGCGACGCGGCGCAGGAAGCGCAGCACGGCGGGCGACAACCAGTCATAGCGCTCCGCCAGCTTGGGATGCGCGCGGTCGGCCGCGAGCAGGAACTGCGTCAGGTCGTTCGTGCCGACCGACAGGAAGTCGAGCCGCGGCAGCAGGACGTCCAGCATCTCGGCGAGCGCCGGCACCTCCAGCATCGCGCCATAGCGGATTGCGGTCGCGATCGGCCGGCGGCGCGCGCGCAGGAAGGTCGCCTGATCCTCGAAGAGCGCGCGCGCCTCGTCGAACTCCCAGGGTTCGGAAATCATTGGGAACATGACGTGAAGCGTGCGCCCGGCCGCCGCCTCCAGGAGCGCGCGCGCCTGCGCCTTCATCAGCCCGGCACGCTCCAGCGACACGCGCACCGCGCGCCAGCCCATCGCCGGGTTCTCCGCCTCGATGTCCTCCGCCTTCATGTACGGGAGCGCCTTGTCGCCGCCGATGTCGACGGTGCGGAACACC
Organism: Sphingomonadaceae bacterium; assembly: GCA_965261015.1. Taxonomy (GTDB): domain Bacteria; phylum Pseudomonadota; class Alphaproteobacteria; order Sphingomonadales; family Sphingomonadaceae; genus CBDHCC01. Next base: position 167,116 of record CBDHCC010000001.1, on the reverse strand, counting down.
ACCGGCTTGGGATCGGCGGCGTCCATCACCTCCCGGTACAAGCGCTGCTGCCGCTCGCGCTGGGGCATGGTGGCCGACACCAGGAACTGGAACTCGGTGCGGAACAGGCCCACGCCGTCCGCGCCCGTCAGGGTGGCCGCGTTCACGTCCTGGCGCAGGCCCGCATTCACCATCACCGTGATGCGGGTGCCGTCGCGCGTCACCGGCTGGGCGTCGCGGAGCGAATCGAGCGCCACGCGCCGCCGGTCGAGGAGCGCGCGGCGGTCGGCGAACGCGTCGGCCACCGACGCGGCCGGACGGACGAGCGCGGTCTTCTCGCCCGCGTCCAGCAGCACCGCGTCCCCGTCCCGCACCGCCGCGCGCACCCCGCGCACGCGCCCCAGCATCGGCACGCCCATCGCGCGCGCCACGATGGTGACGTGGGCGGTCAGCGACCCTTCTTCCAGCACCACGCCCTTCAGCCGCCGGCGGTCATATTCCAGCAGTTCGGCCGGGCCGAGATTGCGGGCGATCAGGATGGTGTCGCGCCGCAGGCCGAACTGCGCCGCCGTGCCCATCTGCCCGGAGACGATCCGAAGCAGCCGGTTCGACAGGTCCTCAAGGTCGTGCATCCGCTCGGCCAGCAGGGAATCGTCGATCCGGCGCATCCGCATCCGCGTGCGCTGCTGCACCCGCTCGATCGCCGCCTCCGCCGTCAGGCCGCTGGCGATCGCCTCCTCGATGCGGCGGATCCAGCCCTCGTCATAGGCGAACATCTTGTAGGTGGCGAGCACGTCGGCCTGTTCGCCGCCCGTGCCGAACTCCGCCTCTCGCGTGATCCGCTCGATCTGCTCGCGCATCCGGTCGAACGCGGTCTGCACGCGCTGGCGTTCGGCCTCCGGATCGTCGGCCATGGTGTGTTCGACCGTGACGCGCGGCTGGTGGTAAACCGCCACGCCGGCCGCCATGCCAGCCACCAGCGGCTGGCCGGTCAGCGTGACCGGCCCCGTGGCCACGAGCCCGCGACCGGCGTCCGCGTCGATCAGCTGCGCGTTGCTGATCAGTTCGGCCAGCACCATGGCGACCGTCTGCAGCGCCTCGATCTCGACCTCTTCGTAACGCCGAGGCTCGCGGTGCTGCACGGACAGCACGCCCACCGCCTGGCCGCGCCGCACGATCGGCACGCCGGCGAAGCTATGGAACAGGTCCTCGCCCGTTTCCGGCCGGTGGGCGAAATCCGGATGGCCCGCCGCCTCGGCCAGGTTGAGCGTCTCCACCTCTCCGGCGATGGTGCCGACCAGCCCTTCGCCAAGCGCCAGCGTCGTGACGTGCACCGCCTCCTGCGCCAGGCCGTGCGTCGCGTAGAGTTCCAGCAGCCCTTCGCGCAGCAGGTAGATGGAGCAGACTTCGCTGTCCAAGCCGTCGGCGATGATATCGACGACCGTGTTCAGCTTCGCTTGCGCCGCGGCGGACGAGGCCATCACATCGTGCATGGCGGTCAGGATCGTGCGCGCGGACCGGGCTGCGGTGCGACCGGCGCTGTCCGGCAGGGGTGGGCTGACCGATGCCATGCCCGACGCTATCAGATCACCCGGATGGGGGCGAGGGGGCCGGCGTCCGCCCACCCCGCCGGTCGGGCGCTCAGCCGCCGGGACTGGGCGGGGGCGACGCGCTCACCGGCTGGTTGGTGGCGGGATCGTAAGTGACCTCGCGCGACTGGAACACCGTCTGCGTCGGGTTCGACACGCTGGCGCCGTACTGAACCGGCTGAGCCGTGCCGTACAGCCGGTCCCATTCCGCCGCCGCCAGCTTGTACTGATCGTAGCTGGCGAAGAAGTCGGTGAACGGCACCTCGATCTCGGCCAGGCCGACCGTGGCATAGCCGTCCAGCTGGTCGGACGGCGTGGCGTTCGCGGTCGTCAGCACGCGGGTGGCCGCCGCGCAAAAGGCGGGCGTGACCATCGGCAGGGCGAAGAAGTTGTAGATGTCGACGGAATGGCTGTCGCGCGCCGTCTTGGCGTCCGACCGGCTGGTGCGCTCCACCCACAGGGCGTCCATCGCCGTGTTCGCCCGCGCCAGACGCGATTTGTGGAGCGTCAGGAAATTGCCGTAGGCCGCGTTCACGCTGTCGGTCGCGTCCAGGCACGACAGGGCCGCGACGTTCAGGCCCATGCGAAGGTGCCACAGCGCCTCTTCCGTCGGCAGGCCTGTGTTCGGCGTCTGGTACTTGCCATAGCTGTCGCGCGGCGGGGTGGCGAAGGTCGCGGCCGTGCCGGACGGGCCGGCGGGTCGTGGCGGTGCGACGAGCGGCGGGGGCGCGACGCGCACGGGGGCCGGCGGCAGCGGCTTGGTCGCGCAGCCGGCAAGGGCGGTGGTCGCCATCGCGCTTACGAGAAGGGTGCGCGTGTTCACGTGTCGGATGTCTCCTTTGCCCGTATGTGTGCCGTCCCGGGCGTTCTGGCGTCAAGCGCGACGGCGGCCTGCGCGACGAGTTGGGCCAGAATGTCCGCCACCGGTTCCTCCCGGGTGACCATTCCGACCGATTGCCCCGCCATCAGCGATCCGTGCTCCACATCGCCGTCCACCACCGCGCGGCGCAGCGCGCCGGCCCAATAATGTTCGATCTGAAGCTGCGCCTCGGCCATCGCCACCTCTCCCGTGTCCAACCGTTGTGCGACGGTGCGTTGATGGTCGCTGAACAAGCTGGTGCCGGCGTTCTTGAGGGCGCGCACGGGGATCACCGGCAAGCGGGAGTCGACCTGCACCGTCGCCACGGCGTCGCGGGCCGACGCGCGCAGGAACGCGCGCTTGAAGTTCGCGTGCGCGATCGATTCGGTGGCGCACACGAAGCGCGTGCCCAGCTGCACGCCGGCGGCCCCCATCTCCAGATAGGCCGCGATCGCCTCGCCCCGCCCGATGCCGCCGGCCACGAAGACCGGCACGTCGGCGGCGACCTCCGGCAGGATCTCCTGCGCCAGCACGTTGGTGGACACCGGCCCGATGTGCCCGCCGGCCTCCATCCCCTCGATCACCAGCGCGTCGACGTCCGATCGCATCAGCTTCTTGGCGAGGCTGAGCGCGGGCGCGAAGGCGATGACCTTGGCCCCGGTGGCCTTGATCGCTTCCAGCGCGCCCTTGGGCGGCAGTCCGCCGGCCAGCACGACATGGCCGACCCGGTGCCGGCCGCAGACCGCGATCAGATCGGTCAGCTGCGGGTGCATGGTGATCAGGTTGACGCCGAAGGGCTTGTCCGTGCGCTCCGCCGTCGCCGCGATCTCCGCGTCCAGCAGTTCGGGCGTCATGGCGCCGCAGGCGATCACGCCGAAGCCGCCGGCGTTCGAGATGGCGGACACCAGCGTGCGTTCCGACACCCAGCTCATCGCGCCGCACATCACCGCGACCTCGCAGCCCAGGAAGTCGGTGCCGCGCCGCATCAGGTCGGCCAGGCGCCCGGAACCGCTCACCACCCCGCTCACGCGTCGAGCCCGTAGGCGGTGTGGAGCATGCGGACGGCCAGTTCCGTCTCGTCCTCGTCGATCACCACGCTCACCTTGATCTCGCTGGTGGAGACCGCCAGCACGTTGATGCCGCGGCCCGCCAGCGTCTCGAACATGGTCGACGCCACCCCGGCGTTCGACCGCATGGCGACGCCCACCACGCTCACCTTGGCGATGTGGTCGTCGTGGGTCAGCCGGTCATAACCGATGCTGGGCCGGTTCGCCTCGACAAGCTCCAGCGTGCGGGCCAGGTCCACGCGCGGCACGGTGAACATCATGTCGGTGAGCGCGTCGCCCCGCGTCGGCGTCTGCACGATCATGTCCACGTTGATGTGGGCGTCGGCGAGCGGCGTGAAGATGGACGCCGCCGAACCCGGCCGTTCGGGCACGTCGATCAGGTTCACGAGCGCCTCGTTCTTGTCGTGCGCGATGCCGGTGATCCGCTGGCGTTCCACGTCGTCTCTCCCCTTCCAGTCCGTCAGGTCGTCGTCGCCAACGATCATCGTGCCCGGCCGATCGTCGGCCGGCGGCGCGTCGGCGCCCGTGAAGGAGGAGAGCACCTGCACGCGCACTCCCTCCTTCATGGCGAGGCCCACCGAGCGCGTCTGGAGCACCTTTGCTCCGACGGAGGCAAGCTCCAGCATCTCCTCATAGGTCACGCGCTCCAACTTGCGCGCGCGCGCCACGATGCGCGGGTCGGTGGTGTAGACGCCGTCGACGTCGGTGTAGATGTCGCATCGGTCTGCCCCCAGCGCGGCGGCAAGCGCGACGGCGCTGGTGTCGGATCCGCCGCGGCCCAGCGTGGTGATGCGGCCGTCCTCGCCCACGCCCTGGAACCCCGGCACCACCGCGACGACGCCGTCGTCGAGGGAAGCTTTGAGGGCATCCACGTCGATCGCCGTCACTTTCGCGCGGCCGTGCGGACCCGCCGTGCGGACCGGCAGCTGCCATCCCAGCCAGGAACGCGCGGGCACGCCCAGGCCGATCAGCGCGGTCGCCAGCAGCCCCGCCGTGATCTGCTCGCCCGCCGACACCACCACGTCATATTCGGCCGTGTCGCCGATCGCCGCGGCCTCGCGGTGAAAGCCGACCAGCCGGTCGGTGTCGCCCGCCATCGCCGACACGACGACCGCCACGCGCGATCCGCGCGCGCGCTGGCGGGCGACCAGGCCGGCGACCGCGCGGATGCGCTCGGTCCCCGCCATCGACGTGCCTCCGAACTTGGCGACGATCAGGCTCAGCGGCGCGCTCCCAACGTGCCCCTGTTGCGCGGGGCCCCGCGCCTGTTACGGGAGGGGGGATGAGCGTGGCAACCGGGACCTCGACCGTGAACGACGCGGAGGCGCGGCATTTCGACGCGCTGGCGGCGGACTGGTGGAACCCGTCCGGCACGTCGGCCATGCTGCACCGCCTGAACCCGCCCCGCCTGCGCTATGTCCGGCGGCAGGCGGAGGCGCGTTGGAACCTGTCCTCCACGGACTTCCGGCCGCTGGCGGGCCGCCGGGCGCTGGACGTCGGCTGTGGCGGCGGCCTGCTGTCCGAGCCGCTGGCCCGGCTGGGCGCACGCGTGACGGGGCTGGACGGATCGGCGCGGGCCATCGGGGTCGCGCGCGCCCACGCGGCGGGGCAGGAGCTGGCGATCGACTATCGCCATGGCGGGCTGGAGGCGCTGGGCGAGGCCGACATCGGCGAGGGCTTCGACCTGGTGACCGCGCTGGAGGTGATCGAACACGTCCGCGACGCCGCCGCCTTCGCCCGCGGCCTGGCGGGCGCGCTGGCGCCCGACGGACTGCTCGTGCTCTCCACCCCCAACCGCACGCTCGCCAGCCGCCTCCTCCTGGTCGCCGCCGCCGAGCTGACCGGTGCGGTGCCGGCCGGGACCCACGACGCCGGCCTGTTCCTGACGCCCGACGAGCTCACGGCCGTGCTGGCGGAGGCGGGGCTGAGGGTGACGGACAGTCGCGGTCTGTCCCCGGATGTGGCGAAAGACGGCTTCCGGCTGAGCGAGGATCGATCGCTGGACTATCTGGTCACCGCCGTTCGGGCCTGACCTCAGGGCAGCAGCAGGGGCCAGAGCGCTAGCGCCAGTCCGGCCATGCTGGCCAGCCAGACCAGCGTGCGGACCTTCGGCACCCCGGTCCAGTAGAGCGGCAGATAGACCACCCGCATCGCCAGCCACAGACCGCCGCCCACCGCCGTCGTGATTCCCGTGCGGTCCGCCAGCACCGTGCCGGCGAGCGCCACGATCGCGATCGGGAAGGTCTCGAGAAAGTTGTCGCGCGCGCGCGCGACGCGGGCTGGCACGTCCTCCAGCGGCGGCACGTCGGCGTCGCGCGGCCCCATATTCCACTCACGCCCATATTGCCGCGTCTTCAGCTGGATCGCGGCAAGGATGTGGACCACGGCGAGCACGCAGCCCCAGCCCAGCACCAGCAGTTCGAAGGGCAGGTCGGTCATTCGAAATCCACCTTGTCATAATGTCGGGGCGGCTCGATCGGGCTCATACGCTCGGATAGCAGGGGGCGAAAGGACGGGCGGGACTTCAGCCCGGAATACCACCGGGCCAAGGGCTCGTGCGCGCGCCAGTCGATGCCGCCCAGATAGTCGGCGACCGACACGTGCGCGGCCGCCGTCAGGTCCGCCAGGCTGAGCTGCGGACCGGCCAGCCAGGCCCGGTGGTCGAGAAGATAGTCGAGATAGTCGAGCTGGCGGTTGGCCCACTGCATGGCCTGCCGGATCGCGCTGGCGTCCGGACCCTGCCGCGCGATCCGCTTGCGCATCCGTTCCTGCATCAGCGGATGGACCGCCAGGCCGTAGAAATGGCGGTCGATCCAGGCGACCAGCCGCCGGATCTCGGCCCGCTGCGCCGCCGTGCCGGCCAGCATCGGCGCGCGGTCCACCGTTTCCTCGAAATACTCGCAGATGACGGTGGAATCGATCAGCGCCAGGCCCTTGTCGCGATCCGTCAGGACCGGCGTCTCGCTGGCGGGATTGAGGTCCTGGAACTGGTCGCGCATGTCCCACGGCAGCTCCAGCGCCAGGTCGTAGGCCACACCCTTCTCGCCCAGGCATAGGCGCACCTTGCGCGAGAAGGGGCAGAGGGGGAACTGGTGCAGCAACCACATGGCGGTCCTGTTACGGGGCCGGGGCGAAGGGGGGAAGGGGCATGGCGGTGGCGTGGCTGGTGCTGGCGTGGCTGGTCGGGCGGCGGGCGCCGACGCCGGCCGCGCGGGCGATCGCGGCGGGTCTGGGCGTCGCGGCCGGCCTGCTGCTGCCCGACATCGACCAGTGGCTGCCGCTGCACCATCGCAGCGCGGCGACGCATTCCGTGCTCATGCTCTTCGTGCTCGCCCGCGCTCCGGCGAGCGTGCTGGCCGGCACGGCGTTGGGACTCGGCTTCCACCTGGCGGCGGACTGCTTCCCGCGCGCGATGGTCGGCTATGCCACGGTGAAATGGCCGCTCGCCGGGTCGATCGGCGCGGCGGCGAGCTATGGCTGGTTGGCGTCCCAGTCGCTGGCGGCGAGCGCCTGGGGCGGCTGGCGGCTGGCGCGCGACGAGCCACCCGGCTGGGCGCTGACCGTGCTGGCGGCCGCGGCCCTGATGGGGGTCGTCTATCTGTGGCGCGACCCCGGCGGCTGGCCCGCGCTGATCCTCTACGCGCTGGCGGGCTGGTGGGCGTGGCGGCGAGCGTGAGGCCGGCCTCGCACCGCTATTCCGCCGCGCGGATCGCCTCGCCCTCCAGCGGTTCGGTCAGGCGGTCCAGCATTTCGCGCGGGATCACCTGCCACAGCCGCGCGCGCGTGCCGTCCCAATCCGCCAGACATTCCGCGCCCCAGCGGCTCTGCGTCCGGCGAACGTGCTCGGCCAACAGGCGGCGGGCCTCGCTTGCCCAATGGTCGCTCCCGATCCGCCGCCAAACGATCGAGTCGGAGTTCGCGCGGCCGGGCAGCGCCTCGTCCAGCACGAACACGGTGCCGCCCGTCATCCCGGCCCCGAAATTGCGGCCGACCCGTCCCAGGATCAGCACGGTCCCGCCGGTCATATATTCGCAGCCATTGGCGCCGCAGCCCTCGACCACCGCGTCGGCGCCGGAGTTGCGGACCGCGAAGCGCTCCCCCGCCTGCCCCGCCGCGTAGAGCGCGCCCGCCGTGGCCCCGTAGAGCACGGTGTTGCCGACGATCGTGTTCTCCGCGGTCGCCAGGGTGGAGGACACCAGCGGGCGGACCACCACGGTGCCGCCCGACAGACCCTTGGCGACATAGTCGTTGGCGTCGCCGAACACCTCCAGCGTGACGGCGCGCGACAGGAACGCGCCCAGCGACTGTCCGGCCGATCCGCGCAGCCGCACGGTGACGTGACCCTGCGCCAACCCGTCGGAATCGAAGCGCCGCACCAGCTCGCTCGACAGCCGCGTGCCGACCGCGCGGTGCGTGTTGCGGACGGTGTAGGCAAGCTGCATCTTCTCGCCGCGTTCCATGGCCGGGCCGGCGTCCGCGATCATCTGCGCGTCCAGCCCGTCGGGCACCGCGTTGCGGAAGGTGGCGGCCGCGAACCGCCGCTCGGACCCGCCCTCCACCTTCGCCAGGATCGGGTTCAGGTCTAGGTCGTCCAGATGCTCCGCTCCCCGGCTGACCTGGCGCAAGAGTTCGGTGCGGCCGATCACGTCCTCCAGCGACCGGGCGCCCAGCGAGGACAAAATCTCGCGCACTTCCTCGGCGATGAAGGTCATCAGCGCGATCACCTTTTCGGGCGTGCCGGTGAACTTGGCGCGCAGCCGCTCATCCTGGGTGCAGACGCCCACGGGGCAGGTGTTGGAGTGGCACTGGCGCACCATGATGCACCCCATGGCGACCAGGCTGAGCGTGCCGATGCCATACTCCTCCGCCCCCAGGATGGCGGCGATCACCACGTCGCGGCCGGTCTTCAGCCCGCCGTCGGTGCGCAAGGTCACCCGGTCGCGCAGGCCGTTGAGGGAGAGCACCTGGTGCACCTCCGCCAGGCCCATCTCCCACGGCGTGCCCGCGTATTTGATGCTGGTCTGGGGCGAGGCGCCCGTGCCGCCGGTGTGGCCGCTCACCAATATGGCGTCCGCGTGCGCCTTGGCGACCCCGGCCGCCACCGTGCCGATCCCGGCGCAGCTGACCAGCTTCACGCACACCCGCGCGATCGGATTGACCTGTTTCAGGTCGTAGATCAGCTGCGCCAGATCCTCGATCGAGTAGATGTCGTGATGCGGCGGCGGGCTGATGAGGGTCACGCCGGGTGTGGAGTGGCGCAGCCGGGCGATGAACTCCGTCACCTTGAAGCCGGGCAGCTGGCCGCCCTCGCCGGGCTTGGCCCCCTGGGCCACCTTGATCTCGATCTCGCGCGCCGACAGCAAATAATCGACGGTGACGCCGAAGCGGCCGGAGGCGATCTGCTTGACCGCGCTGTTCGCATTGTCGCCATTCGCGCGCGGGGTGAAGCGTTCCGTCGCCTCGCCGCCCTCGCCGGACACCGCTTTGGCGCCGATGCGGTTCATGGCGATCGCCAGCGTCTCGTGCGCTTCGGGCGACAGCGCGCCCAGGCTCATGCCCGGCGTCACGAAGCGCCGGCGGATGGACGTGACCGGCTCCACCTCGTCCAGCGGGACCGGCACGGCCGCCCCATTGAACTCCAGGAGGTCGCGCAGCGAGATCGGCGGCAGCGCGTGGACGCCGCGCGAGAACCGCTGAAAGGTCGAGTAGCTGTCGGTGCCCACGGCCGTCTGCAGGAGGTGCATCAGCTCCGCGCCCCAGGCGTGCGTCTCTTCGCCGCTGCGCTGGCGATAGAAGCCGCCGACCGGCAGGCGGGCCACGCCCCGATCGAAGGCGGCGCGGTGGCGTTCGACGGCGTTCAGGTGGAGCGACGCGTAGCCTTCGCCGCTGATCTTGGCCGGCATTCCGGGGAACAGGTCGGCCACCAGCGCGCGGCTGAGCCCCACCGCTTCGAAATTGTAGCCGCCGCGATAAGACGACACGACCGCGATCCCCAGCTTCGCCATGATCTTGAGAAGGCCATTGTCGATCGCGGTGCGGTAGTTCTCCAGCGCGTCCGCTAGCGACCGTTCGCCCAGCAGACCGCGCGCGTGCCGGTCCGCGATCGCGGCCTCCGCCAGATAGGCGCTGACGGTGGTGGCCCCGACCCCGATCAGCACCGCAAAGGCGTGGGTGTCGAGCGCCTCCGCGGAGCGCACGTTGATCGACGCGTCGGCGCGCAGGCCGACGCGGATCAGGTGGGTGTGCACGGCCGCGGTGGCCAGCACGGCCGACAGGCCGACGCGGTCCGGGCCGATCGCCTCGTCGGTCAGGAACAGCTCGCTCTGGCCCGCGCGCACCGCCGCCTCCGCCTCGCCGCGTATCCGAGCGATGGCGTCGCGCAGCCGCTCCGGTCCGCCACCGGCGGCAAAGGTGCAGTCCAGCGTCGCCGCGTCCCCGAACGCGGCGCGCAACCGCGACCATTCGGCCGAAAGCAGGACGGGCGAGGGCAGTTCCAGGACGGTGCCGCCCGGCGTCTCGTCCAGGATGTTGCCCAGATTGGCGAAGCGGGTGGTGAGCGACAGGACGTGGCGTTCGCGCAACGGGTCGATCGGCGGGTTCGTGACCTGGCTGAAATTCTGGCGGAAGAACTGGCTCACCAGGCGCGGCTTGTCCGACACCACGGCCAGCGGGGTGTCGTCGCCCATCGACCCCACCGCCTCCTTGCCCGCCTCCACCATAGGGGCGAGGATCAGCTCCAGGTCCTCCAGCGTCTGCCCCGCCGCGACCTGCCGACGGGTGAGCTCCGCCCGTTCGAACCGCATGGGCGCGTCGGTGACCGGCGGCAGGTCGTCTGGCGTGCGATAGCCGGCGGTCAGCGCGGCATAATCGCGCTCGCCCGCCACCCGATCCTTGATCGCGCCGTCGGTGTAGAACCGGCCTTCCTCCAGATCGACCGCGATCATGCCGCCGGGGCCGAGACGCCCCTTCTCCACCACCATGTGCTCTGGTAGCGCTACCAACCCCGTCTCGGACCCGACCACCAGCAGCCCGTCGCTGGTCCGCGTGTAGCGCAGGGGGCGGAGCGCCGATCGGTCCAGCCCGGCCACGGCCCAGCGCCCGTCCGTCATGGCCAGCGCGGCCGGCCCATCCCAGGGCTCCATCCGGCTGGCGTTGTAGCGGTGGAGCGCCGCGTGGGCCGGGGGCAGGTTTGCCCCTTCCCAGGCGGGCGGCACCAGCATCAGCTTGGCGGCCGGCGCGTCCTTGCCGGATCGGCAGAGCGCCTCGAACACCGCGTCGAGCGCCGCCGTGTCGGACGCGCCGGCCGGGATCACCGGCTTGATGTCCTCGCAATCCGCGCCGAAGGCCGCCGACGCCATCTTGATCTCGTGGCTGCGCATCCAGTTCTTATTGCCGCGCACCGTGTTGATCTCGCCATTGTGGGCGAGGCAGCGGAAGGGCTGCGCCAGCCACCATTGGGGGAAGGTGTTGGTGGAATAACGCTGGTGGAAGATGGCGACTCGGCTCTCGAACCGCTGGTCGAGCAGGTCGGGGTAGAAGTCGGTCAGCGCCTCGGCCAGGAACAGGCCCTTGTAGATGACCGAGCGGCAGGACAGCGAACAGACGTAGAAGTCGCGGACCTGCTGCGCCACCGCCGCCCGCTCGATCCGGCGGCGCACGAGGTAGAGGGTCTTATCGAACTCCGCCGCGCTCGCCTCGTCGGGGGGCGGGCCGGCGACCAGGATCTGCTCGATCTCCGGCCGGGTCAGCGCCGCCTTAGGGCCGATCGCGCCGACGTTCACCGGCACCTGCCGCCAGCCATAAATGGTCAGGCCGGCGGCCACCATCTCGGACTCCACGATCGTCCGGCACGCCTCCTGCGCGGCCAGGTCGGTGCGCGGCAGGAACACCTGGCCCACCGCCAGCCGGCCGGGCAGGGGCGCGTGGCCGGAGCGCTCGATGGCGTCAGCGAAAAAGGCGTGGGGCAGGTCCAGGTGGATGCCCGCCCCGTCGCCGGTCTTCCCGTCCGCATCGACCGCGCCCCGGTGCCAGACGTTGCGGAGCGCCTCCAGCGCCGCTTCCACCACCCGCCTGGACGCCACGCCATCGGTCGCCGCGACCAGGCCCACGCCACAGGAGTCGTGCTCCTGGTCCGGGTCGTAGAGACCGTTGGCCGCCAGGTCGGCGGCCCGCTGTTCGATCGTGGTCATGGGCGCGAGTGTCGGGCGGGTGGGCGGCTTTGGCAATGGGGAGGGGCGGCGTCCTAAGGTGCGTCAGCCTCGCCGGAGCGCGCCGTCCACCACTGCTCCAGCGAGGCGAGCACCTGCTCCAGCGTCGCGGTGGCGGCCCAGCTCTCGTTCACCCGTTCCAGCTGCTCCGCCGCGTCGATCGGATATTCGTGGACCAGCCGATTGCGCAGCCGGGTCACCTCCATCCATTCACTGGCGACCAACTGGTCCCGCTTCTCCATCCAGTTCGCCAGGTCGCGGACCGTCATCGCCTGCGCGTCGCCGCCCTCCCACGCCACCAGCGCGCGCATCAGCCTGGCGAGCAGGTCCTGCAGCTGCTCGACCCGCTTGAGCAGAGCGACCGACGCGATGGAAGCGCTGCGGATTGCCTTGACTTCGGCGATGGACGAGGCGGGCAGCACGTCGACCAGATCGGGCCGGACCTCCTCGACACCATCGGCCACCTGGCGGCACCGCTCCAGGCTGGCCTCGATGACGGCGCGGGTGGCGGCGTCGGTCACGGCAGCGGCACCGCGTCACGCAGGACGAGCCGGGCGAAAGGACCCGGGTCTTCACCCCGGGTCACTAGGACCATGTCCACCTTCTGTTCGTCGATGCGGGCGAACAGGGCGTCCAGGAAGCGGGCCTCGTGCCTGATGGTCGCCACCTCCGGCTCCACCTCGAACAGCAGGTCGATGTCCCCGCCGCGTCGGCTGTCGTCGACCCGACTGCCGAACAGCCGCACGGTGGCATCCGCGCCGAAAGCCTGGGCGGTGGCCGACTTGATCGCGTCGATCTCGTGTGGGGTCAGGCGCATGGCCGCAGTGTAGCGGACAGCCGCACCGGGCAAAAGTGCTTCGGCACCGGTCGGCGGCGTCGTCCAGGCCCCTTGCCCCTAATGATCGACCGGCGCGTTATCGATCAGGTGTCGTGTTCGTCGGGCTTGGCCTCGAGCGCCTCCAATTCGACCATCAGCTGCCGGAGCTTTGCGGGCAGTTCCGCCATGTCGGCCTTGACGGAGTTCGCTTGCCACTCGGCGATCGCCGGGTCCGACATGATCCGTGTCGACTGGCGAACATAGGCCTGACCGGTCGGGGTGGCGAAGAAGGCTCGCATGTCCTTCATCTGCTCGGGCGTGAACTGCCGGGCATAGGCCATTGTCATGGCCTCGATCAGCGCCGGCATCTGCTCGTCCATCCGGCGTCTGGTGGACGCCACCTCGCGCTCGACGAAGCGCGTGAAGACCTCGTCCGCGCCGGCGGTCTTTTGCAATGTCGTGGTCAAGCCGGGGATGGAGTCGACCATCTGGTGCAGCAGCCGGTCGATCATCTCGACCATTCCGTCGACCATCTCGGCCCGGTAAGGCTGAGGCATCAGCACGACCATCAGCGCGCGCGACGCCGCGATCTTTTCGGCTGTCGGGAGGGCCTCGGTTGCGTCCGCGGTCGTCGGTGCCCCTTGAGCGGTCAGCGGGGCCGACACCCCGGTCAGGGCTGCCACCAGAGCCAACCCCAACGGCCTGACCCGTCCCCTCGGTGGCTCCGCGCCGCTGGCAATGCGACACACCCGTCGGCGTGACCGTTGCATCGTCTCCGTCGTCACCCTCACGCCGCCATCCCTCTCTCAGCCGCCACCATCCACCCGTGCATCCGTTCCGCCACGTCGCGGCCGTCGCGGATGGCCCACACCACCAGGCTCGCGCCGCGCACGATGTCGCCGGCCGCGAAGACGCCGGGCAGCGCGGTCATCATGGTCTTGTGATCGATCCGCACCGTGCCCCAGCGGGTGACCGCCAGCTCCGGCTCGTCCCACAAGTCCGGCAGCGGTTCGGCGTCGAAGCCCAGCGCCTCGATCACCAGGTCGGCGTCGAGCGCGAAGCCGCGGCCGGCGTCCACCACCGGCGCTCGCCGCCCGCCGACGTCGGCGGGGCCCAGCCGCATGGCCTCGGCGCGCACCTCCGCCACCGCCTCGCCGCCCTCGAACGATGCCGGCGCGGACAGCCACACGAACTCCACGCCCTCCTCCTCCGCATGGGCGACTTCGCGCGCGCTGCCCGGCATGTTCTCCCGGTCGCGGCGGTAAAGACAGCGGACGGAGCGCGCGCCCTGGCGGACGGCAGTGCGCACGCAGTCCATCGCCGTGTCGCCGCCGCCGATCACCACCACCGCCTTGCCCGCCGCGTGCAGCGACCCGTCCTCGTGGCCCGCCACCCGGTCGCCGAAGCCGGCGCGGTTGGACGCGATCAGGAAGTCGAGGGCGCGCACGACGCCCGGCAGCGCCGAACCGCTCACGCCTGTTTCACGTGGAACATAGACGCCCGTCGCGATCAGCACGGCGTCGTGCCGCGCGCGCAGCTCGGCGAGCGTTACCTGCTCGCCCACGCCCATGCCTTGGTGGAACACGATGCCGCCCGCCGCCAGCCGCTCCACCCGGCGCATCACCACCGGCTTTTCCAGTTTGAAGCCCGGAATGCCGTAGGTCAGCAGCCCCCCGGCGCGGTCGTGCCGGTCATAGACGTGGACCTCGTAACCCGCCTCGCGCAGCCATTCCGCCGCGCTCAGCCCGGCCGGACCCGCGCCGATCACGCCGACCGATCGGCCGCGCGCGGGCCCGGGCACCAGCGGCTCGACCCAGCCCTGCTCCCACGCCGTGTCGGTGATGTGCTTCTCGACCGCGCCGATCGTCACCGCCCCGTGGCCGGAGAACTCGATCACGCAATTGCCCTCGCACAGCCGATCCTGCGGGCAGATGCGCCCACAGATCTCCGGCATGGAAGAGGTCGCCGACGACAGCTCGTAGGCTTCGCGCAACCGACCCTCGGCCGTCAGGCGCAGCCAGTCGGGAATGTGGTTGTGGAGCGGGCAGTGGGTCACGCAATAGGGCACACCGCATTGCGAGCAGCGGCCGGACTGGTCCGCCGCGGCGTCCGGCGCGAAGCCCGGGCCGATCTCGTCGAAGTCGCCCACCCGCTCGCCCGGCGACCGCTTGGCCGGGTAGCGCTGCTCGTGATCGACGAAGCGGAGCATGGCGGTGTCCATGGCCGGGGTTCTGGCGGATCACGGTGGCGGTGGGAAGGGCCGGTGTGGGTGCTGGTCGGCCCCGTGGCGCAGGAACAGTCGCCCTGCCGGACCCGTTCCCCGCTCGCATCCACCGACAGGAGTTTTCCCGATGGCCCTTCGGCTCGCACCCTTTGTTCTGGCGCTCTCCGCCGCCGGCTGTTCGGCGCCCGCGCCCGACGCGAACGGGACGGGCGAGGTCGCCGGCCCGGTGGAGCGGAGAGCCCCGGCGCCCGCCGAACCGTCGGCCGCTCTCGCCGACGATGCGAAAGCCGCAGGGGGGCCGGGCGACCGGCCAGGGCCGGACTACGAAGTCGTGAGCCTGGTAGCGCTCACATCGGGCGACAACATCTATCTGGAACTCACCCGCGCGGGCGCGGGTCCGGAGACGCTGCTGTGCACGGCCGGCGATTGCGCGACCTGGCGGGACGGGGGTGGGTTGCCGCCCGCGCTCCGCGGCAAGCGGGTCGCCGCGAAGTTCGGCACGGCCGAACAGGTCGACGGGTCGGGGGCGGTGATGGCGCGCGGCGTGCCCGCGGTGGTCGACCTGCGCGTGCCCGCCGACCTGCGGCAGCGGGCGGCGGCGGGTCGGGCGGCGGGCGACCCGGGGGCGGTGCCGCTCACGCCCGGCGTGTACGTCCTGGAGGGGACCGGCTGCCAGAATCCCGCCAACGCCGCCTTCCGCGTGTGGAACGGGCGCGGCCTGTCCGGATCGGCAACGAAGGATTGCCGGGCCACGGTGCTGTCGCGCGACGGCGAGAGCTACACCCTCCGCAACAGCTGCGTGAACACCTATGACGGCTCCCGCACACCGGAAACGCTGACGATCCGGGTGCCCGACCAGGTCCATTTCGCGGTGGAGGGCAACCGCTTCCGCTCCTGCGCGATGGCGGAGGTGCCGGACGCGTTGCGAAAGCTGGTCCGCTAACCCCTCAACGCGCGCCCAGCCAGACGAGCGCCGCCGCGCCCAGCACGATCCGGTACCACGCGAAGGGCGCGAAACCGTGCCGGCTGACATAGGCGACGAAGGCCTTCACCACCGCGAGCGCCACGACGAAGGCGACGACGAAGCCGATCGCGATGTCGGTCGGGCCGACGCCCTGCCCCGCGGCAAGCTCGGCGCGGTTGGACCAGATCTCCACCGCGCTCGCCCCCAGCATGGTGGGGACCGCCAGGAAGAACGAGAATTCGGCGGCCGTGCGCCGCTCCACCCCCAGGGCCAGCGCGCCCATGATCGTCGCTCCGGACCGGCTGACGCCCGGCACCATGGCGAGGCATTG
Organism: Sphingomonadaceae bacterium; assembly: GCA_965261015.1. Taxonomy (GTDB): domain Bacteria; phylum Pseudomonadota; class Alphaproteobacteria; order Sphingomonadales; family Sphingomonadaceae; genus CBDHCC01. Next base: position 151,079 of record CBDHCC010000001.1, on the reverse strand, counting down.
CAACACGCCGACCCCCAGGGCCTTTCGCACCGGCAGCGCCGCCACGCCGCGCACCTCTCCGGGTGGCGTGAAGCGCTCGATCGCCAGGATCGCCACTCCGCCCGCGATCAGCGCCCAGGCGACCACGCGCGGGCTGCCCAGCAGCACCTCGATGGCGGAATGGAGCGCCAGGCCCAGCACGGCGGCCGGCAGGAACGCCAGCAGCAGGTTGCGGGTGAAGCGCACCGCGCCGTCCTGCCAGCCGAACAGCCCGACAGCGACCGTCCAGAAGGTGCGCCAATAGAGCACCACGACCGCCCCGATCGCGCCCAGCTGGATCACGATGTTGAACACCTTCCACTGGGCCGCGTCGTACCCCAGCAGCTCGCCGGCCAGGATCAGGTGGCCGGTGGAAGAGACGGGCACGAACTCCGTCAGCCCTTCGACCAGGCCCAGGATCAGGACGGACAGCAGGTCGGCGGGCATGGCGGCGGCGGAGGTCAGACGGACGGGCGGGCGGCGAAGCGGCCGTGGCGGCGATAGCGCGTCAGCCAGCCGTCCGCCACGGTGTCCAGCGCGACGGGCGGGATGCCGAGGTCCGGCAACCCGCGCGCGCCCGGGTCGACCACATTGGGCCGCTGCAACATGCGCCACTGGTCGGTCGTGATCGGGGTGCCGGGCATCGCCGCCATCGCGCCCGCCACGGCATCGGGCACGTCGACGAACAGGCGCGTCCGCCCGATGGCGCGCGCGATCCATTCGAACAGCTGGCGCATGGACAGGACTTCGGGGCCACCCAGCTCGAACGTCGCGCCGGCATGGGCGCGGTCCAGCGCGGCCAGCGCGGTCGCCCGCCCGACATCGCCGGCGAATACGGGCTGGAACAGCGCGCCGGGTGCCACGACGGGCACGATTGGGGCCAGCCGGATCATCCCGGCGAAGCGGTTCACGAAGCGGTCCTCCCGCCCGAACACGATGGACGGGCGCAGGATGGTGGCGGCGGGAAAGGTGTCGCGCGCCGCGCGCTCGCCCTCGCCCTTCGACTGGCCGTAATGGCTGGCGGAGTCGGGATCGGCGCCGATCGCCGACATCTGGACCAGCGTGGCCGCGCCGGCCTCCATCGCGGCCTGGGCGACGTTGCGCGCACCCCGGACGTGCACTCCATCGAAATCGCCCGCCAGCACGCCGACCAGGTTGATCACCGCGTCCGACCCAGCCACCGCGCGGCGCACGCTGTCGGGCCGCGTGATGTCGGCGGCCGCGAACTGCGTCTGACCCAACTCGCCCAATGGTTTGAGGAAATAGGCGTTCTTGGGATCGCGTTCGGCCAGGCGGACGCGCGCGCCGGCCTTCAACAGCTCGGCGGCGACGTAGCGGCCGACAAAGCCGGACCCGCCGAACAGCGTGACGAGCGTCGTGCCGCGCGAGGGGCTGGCGCCGGACGGGAGGGCCTTGGGCTTGGTCATGGGCGCCTGTGCGAAGCGGGTGGTGATTGCCCGGTCGCTTTGCGCGACGCCCGGGCGGCTTGGCAAGGGGTGGCGCCGATGGGGGCGGGCACCCCTTGCCGTTTGACAGCCGCCCCCACCCCCCGCTATCCGCCCCCGCCTACCCCGTGCCCAGATGGCGGAATTGGTAGACGCACCAGCTTCAGGTGCTGGCGGTCGCAAGGCCGTGGAGGTTCGAGTCCTCTTCTGGGCACCAGGGGCCTCCAAGGTCCCGAGACTGGCGGGTACGCTAGGTTTTCAGCTTCGGTGACGCCGCAAACCGTCGCAGAATGGCAGCCGACGCCGATGGCCTCGACCGCCTCTCTCATGCGTCGGGGTCACGTCTGGCACTTTAACCGCCCTTGGCCTCAGGATGTGGCGGACCGGCTGGCGCTGGCGATCGGCGGGTTGCGCCATGCGGTCGCCGGGGACGACGAGCTGCTAGGCTGGTCGCGGGTCAGGGGGGGGGCGAACTTGACGGCGCAACAACCTGCGGGGTTCAGGGCCGCGTAGAGGCATCAGATGGCGGTCACCGATCCTCGGACAGGAGATCGACATAACGCTCGACCGAATGCTCGATGGCGGCGCTGGCGTCGGCTTCGATGCGCAGGCCGGGCTCGAAGCCGTAGGCGCGATCGACCCGCCAACGGCCGATCGCGTCGCCGATGCGGCGGACCGTGCGGGCGGAGAGCGGGATCTTGTTGGGGTAGCTCCACAGGAAGGTGACGCGGTTCGGGTCCGGCAGCAACTGGATGGTGTCGCCGGTCAGCAGCACGGCCTTGCCGTCTCGCGCCGGCGACCAGCGGAGCACGGTCGAACCGTCGAAATGACCGCCCAACCTGATGAGTGTCACGTGCGAGCTGAGCTCCAGCGTCTCGCCGTCCCACCACACGACGGCCGGGTGCGGCCGCATCAACCACTCTCGGTCGGCGGAATGGAGGTAGACGGGACAGTCGAACGCCGTCGCCCAGTCCTGGCAGGTGGTGTAATAGTGCGGGTGCGAGATGGCGATGCCGGCCAGGCCGCCCAAGCCTCTGATAAGCTCGATCGTCGCCTCGTCGATCAGCGCGACGCAATCCCACAGGACGTTGCCGGACGGCGTGCGGACCAACATCGCCCTTTGCGCGATCGCGAAATCGGGCTTGGTGTGGATCTCGAGCAAGCCGGGCTCAAGCATCCTCCAGCTGTTGACGTGATCCCGGCGCAAGGCGTCGAGCGTCGTCCAGGCCTGCCCGGTCCGGGGCACATATTGCCGCTCATCCTCGCAAATGGGGCAGCGGTTCGGCGGACGGACCGCTTCGGGATAGGAGGTGCCGCACTCGACGCAGAGGTGAACAGGCATCAGATCGGTCCGGCGGCGATCCGCGCTGCGATAGTCCCGACCTGCGGCGGCGAGCGGGTCAGGTGCCGGCGTCGGTGAGCTTGCGCCCATCGACCTCCACGGTGACCTTGTCGGGGTAGAAGCTTACCCAGCGCGGGATGCGCGACGCGTCCCCTATCGGCGTCGTGAGGCTCCAGGCCGCGTCTTCGACGCGCTGGTCGCCGGCCAAGACGTGCCAATGCTGGCCATCGCCCTTGTAGGGACATCGCGACACGGTCTCGCTCTTCGACAGCACCGTCGACTGGATCGCGTCGGGCGGCAGGTAGATACGCGGCGGCAGGCCCGTCTCGTACAGGATCGCCGGTCCGGAGCTCTCGGCGATCGTAACACCGCCGGACCGGACGACCACCCTGCTCGAGGACATGTGGACGTCGACACGATGGTAGGGATTGCGTGGGTGCGCGTAGCCGAGGTCATCGTCCAGATACCAGGCGTCGACCTTGTCGAGGTCGAAGACCACATGACCGGCGAGAGCGGAGGCCGCTTCCGGTGGCGCGTCGAACGACTGGGCGACCGCGTCGATTGGGCGTTCGCCCGATCCATAGGACCAGAACCGCAGAGAACCCCTTCGACCGGCCTCGGTCGTGTCGCCCGGGGTCAACAGATCCCGGAGGACGTCGCTCGGTGGAACGCAGACGCGCATCATCTCGCCGGTCTCGTGCAGGGTGAGGGCGTCGCGGCTGTCGGCCAGTGTCTGCCCGTCGAGCACCACGCGGAACCGTTTCCCGAACGGCTCCCAATAGAGCAGGGGCGTGGCCGGCGGCCGTGTGTCGAACCGTCCGGCCGGGTCGTCGGCGAACGGCCCGGTTCCAATCGTCAGTGCCATGTCGTTCCTCCAGAGTAGGTCAAACTCGGCCACGCCCATAGGGTTCAGAATAGCGGGGCGACGTCCGACATGATGGCGATCTCGAGCAGGGCGGAACCGGATTTCCGAAAGGCCTGGCGAAGTGCTCCAGCGCGGTCCTCCTGCCCGGTCACCCGCGCGGCCGCGCAGCCACGGCCCGCCGCCAGCTTGACGAAGTCGCTGTCCGGCAGGTCCAGACCGGGCACGTCGGGCGTCTCCTGCTCACGGGCGAACGCCTTCAGGATGCCGTACTCTCCATTCCTGAGCACCGGGAAGACCACGGGCCGTGCCTGACGCCGCGCTCCACGGCCTCGGGAAGAGGCGGTCAGCCGCCGCACGCAAGAAGATGAAATAGGTTTTAGGGGTCTGAGGCGGATACGCTCCCGCCCCAATTCAGTTGTGTCTTCTGAAGCCGTTGCGAGACGAAGCTGGCGGAAAGCGAGGCACCTTATCCATTGGACGAGGAGCAACCCCACATGGAAGGTGAAGCTGCCTTCTGACGAACACCAATGCGCAAGAGAATGGCGAGGGCACCGAGATGAACGAGCAGACGAAGATCAGGCTGGACACAGAGACCACCGAAATGACGGGCCGTTGCCCGTTTGGCGGGGATCGGATTGGCGGGGCCGTCGGAACGCCGCCCACCTTGTCGGATTGGTATCCGAACCGGTTGAGGGTAGAGCTGCTTCACCGCGCTGGTCCGGCCGCCAATCCACTGGACGCGGACTTCGATTACCGGGCCGCGTTCGAAGCCCTCGACCTCGATGAGCTTAAGGCCGGCATAAAATCGTTCCTCACCACGTCTGTGGACTGGTGGCCATCCGACTATGGCAATTACGGTCCGCAGATGATCCGCATGGCGTGGCATTCGGCGGGAACCTATCGCATCGCCGACGGACGCGGCGGCGCCGGCGAGGCACTGCAACGGTTCGCGCCGATCAACAGCTGGTGGGACAATGGCAACACCGACAAGTCGCGTCGGCTGCTATGGCCGATCAAGCGGAAATACGGCTCGGCCCTGTCTTGGGCCGACCTGATCGTGCTTACGGGAAATTGTGCGTTGGAGATCATGGGCTTCCCGACATACGGATTCGGTGGTGGTCGCCGAGACGCCTGGGAAGCGGACACCGTCACCTATTGGGGGCCGGAGGTCTGGGACCCCGCCGAGGTCAAGTCCTTTGACGACATGGTGATGCGTGACGAACGATGGCGTGGCCGCAACGGCGATGCCGATTATGATCTGGAAAACCCGCTCGCCGCGACGCACCAGGCGCTCATCTATGTCAATCCGGAAGGTCCCTATGGCAACGGGGATCCGATGGCTTCGGCCCGCGACATCCGAGTTTCGTTTACTCGCATGGCGATGAACGACGAGGAGACGGTGGCGCTGATCGCCGGCGGCCATGCCTTCGGCAAGAGCCACGGCATGGCGGCCCCGGACCGGATCGGTCCTCCACCCGAAATGTCGCCGATGGAGGAAATGGGCCTCGGATGGCGAAATCCCGAAGGCAAGGGCTATGCCGAGGACACGATGACCAACGGCATCGAGGGCAGTTGGACGCCCAATCCGACGCAGTGGGACAATACCTACCTGGAAAACCTCTTCCGCTTCGACTGGCAGCAGACGAAGAGTCCCGCCGGCGCCCTTCAATGGACACCCACCGACCCCGGCGCGCCCAAGACCCCGGACGCGCACATTCCGGGTCAGATGAACAACCTGATGATGATGACGAGCGACATCGCGCTGAAGGTCGACCCCTCCTATCGGCAGGTCTGCGAGAAGTTCCTGGCCGATTTCGACGTGTTCACGCTCGCCTTTTCCAAAGCGTGGTACAAGCTCACTCACCGCGACATGGGGCCGAAGGAGCGGTATCTTGGTCCGGAGGTCACGATCGAGCCGGACCTGCTGTGGCAGGATCCGATCCCGCCCGTCGACCACCCTCTGATCGGCGATGCGGAGATCGCATCCCTCAAGGACGCGATCCTCGCCAGCGGCCTCAGCGTGTCGGACCTGGTCTTCACCGCCTTTTCGGCCGCCGCGACCTATCGCGACAGCGACAAGCGTGGGGGTGCCAATGGTGGACGACTGGCGCTGGCTCCGCAGAAGGACTGGGTCGTCAACCGACGCTGCGGACCCGTTCTGGACACGCTGCGGTCGCTGATGGAGCGGTTCAACGGGACCGCGGCTGGGGACGTCAAGGTCTCGCTGGCCGACCTGATCGTGCTGGGCGGCTGCGCCGCGGTGGAGCGCGCCGCCTCTGACGCCGGTGTGACGACGACCGTGCCCTTCGCGCCCGGCCGCATGGACACCACCGCCGAGATGACGGACGAGGAGAGCTTCGAGTGGCTGAAGCCGGTGGTGGACGGCTTTCGCAATTACGTCGATCCGCAGTTCGACGTGATCACGCAGGGTCGTTTGGCGACGGAGGATCTGTTCCTCGACAAGGCCAATCTGTTGTCGCTGACCGCCCCTCAATGGGTGGCGCTGACCGGTGGCCTGCGCGTCCTGGGCGCCAATCACGACGGATCGGACCACGGCGTCTTCACGGACCAGGTGGGCGTGCTGTCCAACGACTTTTTCACGACGGTCACGAGCATGGACCTGAAATGGGAGAAGTCGGACGAGGCTAGCCGCTCCTTCGTCCTGAACGATCGGGCGACCGGGACGACGCGGTTCACCGCGACCCGATGCGACCTGATCTTTGGATCGAACGAGCAGCTGCGCTCAGTCGCGGAGACCTTCGCCGGGCACGGCGGGCACGAGCTGTTCGTGCGCACCTTCGTGAGCGCGTGGGATAAGCTGATGCTGCTGGATCGGTTTGATGTGAAGGCTTTGTGAAGTCGCAGGACACTTCAATGTTAGTGTCGGAGGAAAGAAGTTGTGTTGGCTCGCTGGCGAGAACAGCGCCCTGTCGCGTAGCGAGCGGCGCGGCCGGTCGGCATCGTAGCCCTCGTCAGCCAACACGTTGCGAATGCGGCCGGCACATGACCCGCGTGCCGTTTGTCGTCGGAAGGCCAGTGAGAGCGGCGCGGTGCACGCCATTGTTGAACCGCCTTGGGTGACGCGAGGCTCTTGCGCGGATACATGATGTGACATGATCGATAATCGCACGACGTGGTCCCATCGGCAGTTCAGGAAGCGGGGCTGCAGACCAAACACCTTTCGGGTGGCCGCCCTGCTCCTGGCGGCCTCGGTCGGCGTGACCGGTGTGGCCCGGGCCGACGAGGGCCGCCCGTTGACCTTGGAGGCGGTCTATGGCTCCCCCGACCTCTCCGGCCCGAGGCCGCGCGCGCTGAAGCTGTCGCCGGACGGACACTATGCGACGCTGCTGAAGCCGCGTGCCGACGATCGGCAGCGCTACGATCTGTGGGCGATCGACGTCGAGACGGGCGCCGAGCGGATGCTGGTCGACAGCGAGAAGCTGGGCGGTCGGCCGATTTCCGAAGAGGAGAAGATGCGGCGCGAGCGGCTGCGGATCGCGGGCACGCGCGGCATCGTCAGCTACGACTGGGGTCCGGACGGACGGGCGCTGCTGGTGCCGCTGGACGGCGATCTGTGGCTCGCCCCCATCGACGGCGAGCCCCGGCGATTGACCGACACGGACGCCGCCGAGCTGGACGCCAAGCTGTCGGAGACCGGCCGATACGCCAGCTTCGTGCGCGGCGGCGAGCTGTTCACGGTGGAGACCGCGACCGGGCGCGAGCGGCAGCTGACGGAAGGTGCCAGCGACACGGTGACGTGGGGTTCGGCGGAGTTCGTGGCGCAGGAGGAGCTCGACCGGTCGACCGGCCACTGGTGGAGCCCCGACGATCGCCGGATCGCCGTGGCGCGCGTGGACGAGAGCGGCGTCGACGTGGTGCAGAGGCTGGCGATCGGGGCGGAGGGCAGCGCGCTGATCGCCCAGCGCTATCCGCGCGCCGGCACGGCCAACGCGCGGGTGGACCTCTACGTGATGCGCGCCGATGGCGGTGGCCGCGTCCAGGTGGACCTGGGCGGCGATCCCGACATCTACCTGGCGCGGGTTAACTGGTCGGCCGACGGCGGGACGCTGTGGGTGCAGCGCCTCAGTCGCGATCAGAAGCGGCTGGACCTGCTCGCAGTCGATCCGGCGACGGGCGCGGCACGCCCGGTCCTGGCGGAGACCGCCGCCACCTTCGTCAACCTGCCGTCGAGCGGCTTCGGTCAGGGCGGCGAGCCGGGGCTGGTGCCGCTGAAAAGCGGCGGCTTTCTGTGGCTGTCCGAGCGCGATGGGCACATGCACCTCTATCGCTGGCGCAATGGCGCGCTGACGCAGCTGACGCGCGGCGACTGGACGGTGGCCGGAGTGGCGGGCGTCGACGAGCGGGGCGGCACGGCCTTCGTCGTCGGCAATCGCGAGACCCCGCTGGAGCGCCACCTCTATGCCGTGCGCCTCGATGGCAGCGGCGCGCCGGAGCGTCTGACGGAGCGCGGCTATTGGAACAGCGGCACCCTGGACCGCGATGGCCACCACCTGCTTGTCCAGCGCGACAGCCCGGTCCAGCCGCCGCAGGTCTATCTGGCCGACGCCGAGGGCCATCGGACCCGCTGGGTGGAGGAGAACCGGGTCGGGCCGGGGCACCCGTTCGCGCCCTACCAGAGCCTGCTCACCCAGCCGCAGTACGGCACGATCGCGGCCGCCGACGGGCAGACGCTGCATTGGGAGGTGCTGAGGCCGGACGGACCCGGGCCGTTCCCGGTGATCTTCGACGTCTATGGTGGACCGCACGCGCAGCGCGTGGCGCGCGGCTGGGTCGCGCCCGCGGACCGCTGGTGGGTGCAGCAGGGCTATGCGATCTTCCGCCTGGACAATCGGGGATCGGGCAATCGCGGCCGCCCCTTTGAGGAGCCGATCTATCGGCAGTTGAGCCGGGTCGAGGTGGCGGACCAGCTGGCGGGCCTCGCCTGGCTGAAGGCGCAGCCCTGGGCGGCGGGGGACCGCGTGGTGGCGAACGGCTGGTCCTATGGCGGCTATATGGTGCTGCGCCTGCTGGAGGAGGCGCCCGGCGCCTTCGCGGGCGGCATCGCCGGCGCGCCGGTGACGGACTGGAGCCTCTACGACACCGCTTATACGGAGCGCTACCTTGGCGACCCGCGCACCGATCCCGGCGCGTACGAGCGTGCCGACGCCCTGTCGCGCGCGGCACGCATCCGCGATCCCCTGCTGGTCATACACGGGATGAGCGACGACAATGTGGTGTTCGACAACAGCGTGCGGCTGTTCGCCGCGCTGCAAAAGGCGCGGGTGCCGTTCGAGACGGCCGTATATCCCGGCCAGGCGCACGGCTTCCAGGGCGAGAACACCCTGATCCACCGCGCGCTCACGACGAACCGCTTCCTGGAAAAAGTGGCACCGGCGAGGAGCCGGTAGGCCGGGAGGTCCAAACCACAGGGATCAAGCCGCTCGCCGTGTCCGGTGTCGAACCAGGCGCGGGAGGGCGAGGTGTGTCCGTCTCCGTCCCGCAGGGTCCGCGAAGTCCACCCGACGCACAGGATTTCGGTGTGCCGTCAGCTGGACACCGTGTTGCGAAGCCTGCGCGGTGACAGCATACAAACGGGGCAGACGAACGACGATGCAAACGCCAACGAAGGGCTCCCCCAGGATGCGATCACATTGCAACCGCTATCCCATTGGCCGGCATTCTAAAGCCTGTGGCGTCCCAATCGCGTCGAGAGTGGCTGCGATCCTGGCCGGCATGGCCCTGCTCTCACAGCCGGCGATCGCCCAGCAGGCGCCCGACCTCGCCGACACCAGCCCCGCCGCGACGCAGGGGATCGGTCCCGGTGCCCGGCCGGTGGGAGCGGACTGGAGCCGCAGTCCGGTCGTGGCCCCGCACGGCATGGCCGCGACCGCGCACCCGCTGGCGACCCAGGTGGCGCTCGACATCCTGAAGGCGGGCGGCAGCGCGGTGGACGCGGCGATCGCCGCCAACGCGGCGCTGGGCCTGATGGAGCCGACCGGCAACGGCATCGGCGGCGACCTGTTCGCCATCGTCTACGACCCCGCGACCGACCGTCTGTACGGGATCAACGGATCGGGTCGCTCGCCCGCCGGCCAGACGCTCGCCCAACTGCGCGGAAAGCTGGGGGCGGACGCCAGGGCGATCCCGCCGGTGGGGCCGCTGCCGATCACCGTGCCGGGCACGGTCGACGCCTGGTTCACTATCCACGCCCGCTTCGGCCGGCTGCCGATCGCCCAAGATTTGGCGCCCGCCATCCGCTACGCCCGCGAGGGCCATCCGGTGGCACCCGTCATCGCCATGTACCTCGAGCGGAGCCTCCAGTCGTTCGAGGCACGGCGAAAGCAGACCCCGTTCGAGTTCGACAACGCGCGGGCGACCTGGTTCGCCGACGGCGCGCCCAAGCCCGGCCAGATGTTTCGCAACCCCGCGCTGGCCGACACGCTGGAGCGGATCGCCGCCAACGGGCGCGACGAGTTCTACACGGGCGAGACGGCGCGGCGCATGGTCGACTACCTCCGCCGTCAGGGCAGCGCCTTCATGCTGGAGGACTTCGCCGACCACCACAGCGAATGGGTGGACGTCAGCTGCGTCGGCTATCGGCGCGGCTATGAACTCTGCGAGCTCCCGCCCAACTCGCAGGGCTTCGCCGCCCTGCAGATGGTCAACATTCTGAAGAACGTCGACCTGGCGCAGTGGGAGCGTGGCTCGCCCCAGGTGCTGCATTATATCACGGAGGCCAAGCGGCTAGCCTTCGAGGACGTGGCGCGCTTCTACGCCGATCCCGCCTCCTCGGCCACGCCCGCCGGCCTGTTGACCGACGCTTATGGCCGCGCCCGCTTCGCCGAGGTCGACCCCGCGCGCGCCACGCCCAGCTTTGGCCCAGGCAATCCGGAGGCGGCCGTGCTCGAGGGGCCGGGCGACACGACCTACATGACGGTCGCGGACAAGGACGGGATGATGGTGAGCCTCATCCAGTCGAACTATCGCGGCATGGGCAGCGGGCTTTCGCCCGATGGGCTGGGCTTCATGTTCCAGGACCGGGGCGAGCTCTTCAGCCTCGATCCCGCCCACCCCAACGCCTATGCGCCCGGCAAGCGGCCGTTCCAGACGATCATCCCTGCGTTCGTGAAGAAGGACGGCAAGCCGTTCATCAGCTTCGGGCTGATGGGCGGGGGCATGCAGCCGCAGGGGCATGTCCAGATCCTCGTCAATCTGGTCGACTACGGCATGAACCTGCAGGAAGCGGGCGACGCGGCGCGGCTGATGCACGATGGTGGTCGCCAGCCCACCGACGCGCTGGGCGGCGGTCCGGCCGACACCGCCGACATCGACGACCTCGGCACGCTGTTCGTGGAGCCGGGCATTCCGTCCGCCACCGTCGAGGCGCTGCGCGCGATGGGCCACAAGGTGGAGGTCGAGGGGACCGGCATCCCGTTCGGCGGTTACCAGGCGATCGCCCGCGACCCGGTCACCGGCGTCTACATCGGGGCCACGGAAATGCGAAAGGACGGGCAGGCGAGCGGCTATTGAGGCGGAGGCAGGAGGGCGCTCGCCTTCGGCAAGGCGCGCGCCTGGGTAGCCGGTCGGTGGCGGTCGTGGGGTCCGCGGATCCCATCGGGTGTCACTCGCGCCCGTACACGGCCCGCGCGTCCCGCTTGAACGCCGCGCCGCTGTCGGGGCGGCTGTAGAACATGTGTCCGCCGGGATAGACGCGCAGCCGCACGCGCTCGGCGGCACCGAATTGGGGCATCTGGTCGACGATCAGGCGCGACGCGAAGAAGGGGCAGGAGAGGTCGTCCCAGCCGTGTACGATCAGCACCGCCATGCGCGGGTCGTTGGCGATGGCGCGGCGCAGGTCCTGCACCGGCGTGTCGTCGGGCTTGCCCCGGTCCCAAGCCCCGTTCACCTCGTAGGACAAGGCGTGGTAGCGCGCGTCCGTCTTCCACCCGACCTCACGCGTCACGAAGTCCACCATCGCGCTGGTGGTCGGCGCGATCAGCGCGTCCAGGATCGGATCGTTGGACTGTTGCCGGGCGGACCACGGGAAGGGGTCGAAGGCGGTGACGTTGGAGTCGTACACGCTGCCGATGGTGCCGTCGGCGCGATGCACCTCGCGCAGGAATGTGCCGGTGTCGACCCGCCCGCCCAGCTTGCCCACCAGTGCGGGGTCCAGGCCGGTCAGACGGGTGACGTTGTCGGTCAGGCGAGCCACCGCCTGCGGGTCCGACCGGCCCTTCAACAGGTCCAGCGCGAACTCGCCCCTCGTATAAGACTCAACGTCCGCCATCGCGGAGGGCGTCAGCTGCCCCTGGCGCTCCAGGTGCGCGGCCGCCATCGACGGCAGGTCGATCATCCAGGGGAGCGGCGAGAGCGCCGTCGCCCCGCTGCCCGAGGCGGGGTCGAGATAGGGCGACACCATAATCAGGCCGTTCACGCCCACGCCGATCTGCGATTGCAGCTGATAGGCGATGCGCGGCGCGCGATAGCCGCCATAGCTCTCGCCCATCACGTATTTGGGCGAGCGCAGGCGACCGGCCTTCACCAGCCAGTCGAACACCACCTTGGAGAGGTACTCGATGTCCGGGTCGTTGGCGTAGAAGTCCTTCTTCGTCTCCTCCTCGTCCACCAGGCTGCGGCTGAAGCCGGTGCCGATCGGGTCGATGAACACCAGGTCTGTGAAATCCAGCCAACTGTTCGGGTTGTCGACGGCGACCGGCGCATCCGACGGCGCGTCGCCCTGCGCCCCGAACGGCACCCGCTTCGGCCCGACCGCGCCCATGTTGAGGTAGACGGACGACGCGCCCGGGCCGCCGTTGAAGGCGAAAGTGACGGGCCGCTGAGCACCCCCGCCGGGCACGGTGTAGCTGGTGGTGACCACCTGCCCGATCACCTTGCCCTTGGCGTCGCGCACCGGGATCGTGCCCACCGTCGCGTCATAGGCGAGCGTCCGCCCGCCGATCACGGCCGACTGCCGCACCGTTTTGTCCGCCGGCAAAGGCGGCAGCTCCATCTCGTCGTCCACCTTCTCGACGGTGGACGTCACCTGCTTTTCCTGAGCGAAAGCGGGGGCCGTGAGCAGCAGGGCGGCGAAGGTTGCCACCGCGATCAAGGAACGTGTCAGCACAGAAGGGTCCTCAGCTTGAAGTCACCAGCAGCGGTCGCCGGTCGAGTCGCAACGAGCAGGGATGGTCGCCGATCGCCGATCGTCAATACACCCGCTGCGCCACCAGCGCGCGCTCGGCTGCGCACTGGTTCGCGTCCGGACGCGAGGCACCGGGGTCCGCCCGCAGGCGTGCGATCTCCCCGCGCGCCGCCTCCAGCTCGGCCCGGAACTCCTGATCGCCGTCCAGCGGCGTCAGCGCCGCCGCCGCCGTCGTCCGACCCGCCTCCACCGCGCTGGCGCTGTGGACGCCGCACACGATCCGGCTCTCCCCATAGGCGCGACCCCGCGCCAGGATGTCGGTGGCGCGGTCCGGCACCGCTTCGGCCAGCAGCGTCGCCCACGTCCAGCCGAGCGTGGTGTGGCCGGACGGATAGTCCGCATTCGGCTTGAGCTCGCCCGCCGGTTGGCAGATCGCTCCCCGATCGACGCGGTAGGGGCGAGGCCGCGCGTAGAAGTCCTTCGCTCGCCCGATCGAGGGTCCGACCGTCGCGATCGCGCGGGTGACCAGCGCCGTTGTGCGCGGCGCGTCGACGGGCGTCAGCGTCACGCCGACGGAGCAGGAGAAGTCGCGCAGCATGTCCGCCGGCTCCAGCCCCACGTCCTTGATCGCGAGCGCCCACCTGGGTGTGCCCACGAGTCTGCGCGTTTCGCGGAAGATGGCGCGGTCGGCGCGGTCGCGGGCGTCCCCAGCCCGTGGCGCGGGCGGCAGCACGCGCAGGATGTCAAAGGCGGTCGCCTCCGGCTGACCGCTCGGCCGTGCCTGGACGACGCCCAGGGAGGCGACGGCGGACAGGATCAGCGCCGCGCACGCGACGCCGAACCGCCTACCCACGGACCGATCCGACGGCCGGAGGGGTGCCCCGCGCCGCGGCCGCGACCGTCGTGTCGTAGAAGCTCGCCAAGTCGCCGTGCAGCTGGTGCAGCGCGTCCGGGTTCAGGTAGATCATGTGGCCTGACGGATAATAGCGGAACTGCACGTTGTCCTTGAGCGGCGCGTCGAGCAGCATGTGGGCGATGTCGTATTCCGTGGCGAAGAACGGCGTCGCCATGTCGTAATAACCGTTGAGCGACAGCACCTTCAGATAGGGATTGGTGCGGATCGCCGCCGCCAGGTCGACCGCTACGTCGGGATTGTTCTGCTGCCCGTAAGAGCCCGGTTGCCGGTGCTTCCAGTCCCAATCGAAGTCCTTCAGCCCGTAGGCCGAGACGCGGTAGGGCAGGCGCGTGTCGTATTTCAGGTCCCGCTTCACATAGTCGCTGAAAGTGGAGATGAAGGCCGACGAGATGGCGATGTCGGACGCGTCGAACTCCGGGCTCTCGCCGGCGGCATCGGCGTCGACGCCGGTGTAACGGCTGTCGAACCGCCCGACGGTCAGCCGCTGATCGCGCAGCAGCTCCTTCTGGAAGCGGCCGAGATCCACCCGCAGATTGGCGCGCTTGTAGAAGGTCGATGACAGGCCCGTATAGGCCGCGAGCTTGTCGGCGATCGCGTCGGTCTCCGCCGGCGTCAGGTTCTGGCCCTTCGACAGCGCCTCCGCATAGGGCCCCGCGGCAAAGGCGCGGACCTCGGCCAGGTAGGTCGGCAAGTCCGCCGGCGGATCGGCGAGCTTGTGGTGATACCAGGCCGTCGCCGCGTAGCTCGGCAGGTAGCTGATGTAGCTCTGGTCATAGCCGGACTGGCGGATGCCGTAGTTCAGGATGGACGACAGCAGCACGACGCCGTTCATCGCCATGCCGCGATCCTGCAGCTGATAGGCGAGTGCCGCCGAGCGCGTCGTGCCGTAGCTTTCGCCGAACAGGAACTTGGGACTGGTCCAGCGGCTGTTGTCGTCCGTCCAGCCCATGATCGTCTTGGCGAAGGCGTCGACGTCCTGGTCCACGCCCCAGAAGTCCTTGCCGGTCGCGTCGCCCAGCGGCCGCGAATAGCCCGCGCCCACCATGTCGATGAAGACCATGTCGGTCTTGTCGAGCAGGGTGTCCGGGTTGGGCCCGAAGCCGTAGGGCGCGGGACGGATGAACTCCGGATTGGCGGTCTTGACGCGCACCGGCGCGAAGGAGCCCATGTGCAGCCAGACGGACGACGACCCCGGCCCGCCATTGTAGAAGAAAGTGACCGGCCGCTTGGCCGGATCCGCGCCGTCGAGCGTGTAGGCGACGTAGAAGACGCTGGCGGTCGGCTTGGCGTCGTCGTCGCGGATCGTCACCGTGCCCGCCGTCGCATGGTATTTGAGCGCCCGCCCGCCCACGGCCACGCTGTGGGCGGTGGTGACCGCCGTCTCCTTGGCGGGCGTCACCGCCCAGGCGTCGGCGACCTCCTCGGCCACCCGCTCCCGGTGCTTCTCCTCGACCGACCCCGGCTTGGGCGTGTCGACCATCTCCTTTGACGGCGCGTCCTGAGCGGCGATCGGGGTGGAGAGGAGCAACGAGGCGAGGAGCAGCATTTTGCGGGTCATGGGAGGGTCCAACGGCAGGGGACGGGAGGAGGAGGGTTCACTCGCCCAGTCCGAGCTGTTCCAGCGCGAACGCCAGATACTCGGCCTGGTCGCGATAACGGCGGAAGCGGCCGGATTTGCCGCCGTGGCCGGCCTCCATGTTGACGCGGAAGACCAGCGGTTCGGTCCCGGTGCCCGTCGCGCGCAGCTTGGCGACCCACTTGGCCGGTTCGTAATACTGCACCTGGCTGTCCCACAGGCCGGTGCCCACGAACATGGCCGGATAGGCCTGCGCGCGCACGTTGTCGTAGGGCGAGTAGCTCAGCATGTAGTCGTAGGCGGCCTTGGTCGCGGGGTTGCCCCACTCGTCATATTCGTTGGTAGTGAGCGGGATGGAGGCGTCCAGCATGGTGGTCACCACGTCGACGAACGGCACCTGCGCCAGGATGACCCGGTAGTCCTGGGGGGCGGTGTTGGCGACCGCGCCCATCAGGAGCCCACCCGCGCTGCCGCCGAGTGCTGCCACCCGGCCATTGGCGGCATAGCCCTTCGCGACCAGGTCACGGGTCACGTCGATGAAGTCCGTGAAGCTGTTGGTCTTGGCCATCAGATGGCCATCGTCGTACCACCGGCGCCCCAGTTCCTGCCCGCCCCGGATGTGCGCGATGGCGAACACCATGCCGCGATCGGCCAGGCTGACGGCGGTGTTCGACCAGGCCGGGTCGCTGGAGATGCCGTAGCTGCCATAGCCGGTCTGGAACAGCGCCGCCGTCCCGTCGCGGGCGAAGTCCTTGCGGTGGAACAGCGTGACGGGCACCCGCGTGCCGTCTCGCGCGACCGTCCACACCCGCTCGGTCACATAGTTCGCCTGGTTGTAACCGGGAGTGGGCTGGACCTTCAGCGACCGGCGCTCGCCCGTCGCCGCGTTCACCTCGAACGTCGTGGTCGGCGTCGTCAGCGAGTTGTAGGTGTAGCGCACCCAGGGGCTCGCCGGCTCCTCGTTGGTGCCGAGCGCCATGGCGTAGGCGGGCTCCTCGGCCGCGACCAGGCTGCTCTCGCCCGCGTTCGTGAGCAGCCGCAGCCGCTTGTTGCCGCCCGCGCGCTCCTCGATGGCGAGGACCCGGTCGAACGGCTTGAACCCCTCGATGAACACGTCCGGATCGGTCACCACCAGGTCGCGCCACGCCGAGCGCCCTTGGACCATCGCCCCGTCGGCCACCGTCATCAGCCGGTAATTGGGCGCGTCGCGGTTGGTGCGGACGATCCAGTGGTCGCCGATGTGGTCCGCGTTGTAGAGCACGTCGCGGTCGCGCGGGGCCAGCACGGCGAAGCGGTCGGGCGCGTCCGCGGGCGCGCAGCGCTGCTCGGTGCTGACCGTGCTCTGTTCGACGAGGCAGAGGTAGCGGTCGTCCGTCGTGCGCATCAGCCCCAGGTAGAAGCTGTCGTCCGGCTCCTCATAGACCAGCGTGTCGGCCGACGCCGGCGTGCCCAGCGTGTGGCGCTTGACCCGCTTGCTGAGCAGTGTCGTCGGGTCTTTCTCGATATAGAACAGCGTGCGGTTGTCGTCGGCCCAGACCAGGTTCGGCTCGACGTCGGTCACGCTGTCTTCCAGCACGCGACCGGTCGCCAGGTCCTTCACCTTCAGCACGTACTGCCGCCGTCCGATCGTGTCCTCGGCATAGGCGAGCAGGCGATCGTTGGGGCTGACGGCCGCGTCGCCGACGGCGAAATAGCCCTTGCCCGACGCCATCGCCGGCTGGTCGAGCAGCACCTCCTCGGGCGCCGACATCACGCCCTTGCGCCGCGCCAGGATGGGATAGTCCGCGCCGGTGTCGAAGCGGGTGTAGTAGAGGTAGCCCCGCTTCTCATAGGGAACCGAGCTGTCGTCCTGCTTGATGCGGCCGACGATCTCTTCGTAGAGCGTGTCCTGCAGCGCCTTGGTGGGTGCGAGCACCCGGTCGGCATAGGCGTTCTCGGCCGCCAGATAGGCCAGCATTTGGGGATCCTGGCGAGTGTCGTCGCGCAGCCAGTAATAGGGGTCTTCGCGCGCCGCCCCGAACGGAGCCGTCACCGTGTGCGGCTTGCGCGCGGCCACGGGCGGGTCGGCGGAATCGGGAGACTGGCCCATCGCGCCCGTCGAGAGCGCCGCGAGCGCGAACGCGACGACGCGCAGGGAACCGGGCGCGAGATATGGACGCATCGTTGACCTGCCACCTGTGGACGGGGATAGGATGATACAGTATATCCTGACTGTTAGTAAAGCTCTCCAAGATCGGAATATGACGACCTTATCCGCTTCCCGCCGCCTGGTGCTGAAGGGTCTCGCCGCCGGTGCGGGACTGGTGTGCGCGCCCGCGATCCTGCGCTCCCAGCAGCTGTTCGCCTCCTATCCGTTCCGCCTGGGCGTGGCGGCCGGCGAGCCGGCGGCGGACGGCTTCGTCATCTGGACCCGACTCGCTCCCGATCCGCTGGAACGGCACGGGGGCATGCCGATGGGGCCGCTGCCCGTCGACTGGCAGGTCGCCTCCGACGAGCGGTTCGGCACGGTGGTCGCCCAGGGCAGCGCGCTCGCCCGGCCGGAGCTCGCCCACAGCGTCCATGTCGAAGTCGGCGGACTGCTGCCAGACCGGCCTTACTGGTATCGATTCACCGTCGGACGGGAGCGCTCGATCGCCGGGCGCGCGCGGACCCTGCCCGCGCCGGGTGCGACGGTCGACCATCTGCGCTTCGGCGTGGCCGGCTGCCAGAATTACGAGGACGGGTTCTTCACCGCCTATCGGCATTTGGCGGACGAGGACCTCGCGTTCTTGTTCCACTATGGCGACTACATCTACGAAGGCCGCAGCTCGCCCGTGCCGATGGGCTATGACGGCCGCCCGCGCCGGTTCGTCCGCGCGCACGAGGGGCAGGCGCTGTACGACCTGGGCGATTACCGCCGGCGCTACGCCCAGTACAAGCTCGACCCCGATCTGCAGGCCGCGCACGCCAGCGCCGCCTGGTTCGCGACCTTCGACGACCACGAGGTCGAGAACAACTGGGTGAGCGACATCGACCAGGACGGCGACCCGCCGGAGGTGTTCGCGCTGCGCCGCGCCGCCGCTTTCCAGGCCTATTACGAGCACATGCCGTTCCGCCGCGCCTCCTTCCCAAGGGCGGGCGGGATGCCGCTCTACCGCCGGGCGGCGATCGGCTCGCTCGTCGATCTGCACCTGCTCGACACGCGGCAGTTCCGCACCGATCAGCCGTGCGGCGACGGGTTTAAGCCCTATTGCCCCGGCTGGGACGACCCCCGGGCGCAGGTGCTCGGCACGCCGCAGGACGCCTGGCTGAGCACCGCCTTGAGGGAGCGCCGCGCGCGCTGGAACGCCATTGCCCAGCAGGTCATGATGATGCCGCTCGACCGACGCACCGGGGACGAGCCCGCCGTCATCCGCAACATGGACAGCTGGGGTGCCTATAACGGTCCGCGCGAGCGGCTGCTGTCGCAACTCGCCGGGCTGGGCAACGCCGTGGTGCTGACCGGGGACGAGCACCAGAACTTCGCCGGCGAGCTGCGGACGCGCGGCGGCCAGGGCGAGGCGGTCGCGGTCGAGTTCGTCGCCACCTCCATCACGTCGGGCGGCGACGGCGCGCCCAAGCGGACCGGGGCCGACCAGATCCTGCGCGAGAATCCGTTCCTCCGCTACTCCAACGACCAGCGCGGCTACGTCACCTGCGACGTGACGCCGGCGGCCTGGACCACGGCTTTCCGCACCGTGGAGCGCGTGACCACGCCCGACGCGCCGATCACCACGTCGGCGACCATCGCGGTGGCACATGGAAAGCCAGCGCTGTCGATCGCTTGATGAGAGTGGAGGAGGCGCGCACACCGACGGCAGACTCAGCAAAGGACAGCACATGACGCGCCTTGGCCTCACCCTTTTCGCCCTGCTCGCCTCCACGGCACCCCTGCGGGCGGAGCCCGGCACCGAGTATCACCGCGCGCCGCCCGCGATCGCGACCATCCTGGAGACGCCGCCGACGCCGGCCGTCTCGGTCAGCCCGGGCCACCGGACCCTGGCGATCCTGGGCCGGGAGAACCTGCCGACGATCGCCAATCTGTCCAAGCCGATCCTGCGGCTGGCGGGCACTCGCATCGACCCGGCGACCAATGGGCCGGCGGAGGTGCGGGTGCAGTGGCTGAACGCCCTGTCCTTCAAGGACGTGGCGAGTGGGCGCACGGTCGCCGTCGAGCTGCCGGCCGGCACGCGCTACGCCTCGCCCGACTGGTCGCCCGATGGCGAGCGTCTCGCCTTCGTGGTGCAGGAACCGGCCGGACTGGCGCTCTGGGTCGCGGATCGCACGGGCGGCGCGCGGCCGCTCGCGCGCGGGTTGAACGCGGCGTTCGGCCGATCCTTCGCCTGGGCACCCGACAGCCGGGCAATCCTGGCCCGCATGGTTGTCCCCGGCCGCGGTGGTCCGCCGACCGCCTCGGCCACCCCGACCGGGCCGGTGGTGCAGGAGAGCACCGGTCGCACCTCCGCGGCGCGAACCTACGAGGACCTGCTCGCCAATGAGGAAGACGCGCGGCTGTTCGAATACTATTTCACCGGCCAGCTCACGCGCATCGACGCCACCAGCGGGGCCGTCACGCCGATCGGCCGTCCGGGGCTCTATTCCAGCTTCAGCGTCTCGCCCGACGGCGGATACCTGCTGACCGAACGGCTGAAGCGCCCCTATTCCTATCTGCTGCCCGCATATTTCTTCCCGACCGAGATCGCGGTTTCGACGATCGACGGCAAGCCGGTGAAAACGCTCGTCGACCGCCCGCTCGCCGACGACCTGCCAGTCGATTTCGACGCGACGGTGAAGGGGCCGCGCCAGGCGGAGTGGCGGAGCGACGCGCCCGCGACGCTCGTCTGGGCCGAGGCGCTCGACGGCGGCGACCCCAAGGTGGCGGTGCCGTTCCACGACCGGCTGATGATGCAGGCGGCTCCCTTCGCCGCCGCGCCGGCCGAACTGGCGAAGACGCGGAATCGCTATGCGGGCACGGAGTGGGGCGATGGCGGCTTCGCGCTGGTGGTCGACCGGGAGTGGAAGACCCGCACCGAAAACCGTTCGGCCGTGTCGCCCGACGCACCGGGAGAGGCGCGCCCGATGCTCACCCGAAACTATCAGGACCAGTATGGCGACCCGGGCCTGCCCATCACCGAGGAGAACGCCGCCGGGCAGCCGGTGATGGTCTTCACGCCCGATCACCGGGCGGTGTTCGTGACCGGCGAGGGCGCCACGAAGGCGGGGGCCTTCCCGTTCCTGGCGCGCCTGCCGATCGCCGGCGGCGAGCAGCAGCGGCTGTGGACGGGCAAGGCACCCTATTACGAGGATGTGGTGTCGCTGCTCGACGCCACGGGCCAGCGCATTCTCACCAGGCGGGAGAGCGCCCTACAGCCGCCCAACTATGTGATCCGCGACACCGCCGACGGATCGGCCAAGGCGGTGACGGACTTCCCCGATCCGGCACCGGTCTTCGCGGGCGTCACGCAGCGGACGATCACCTACCAGCGCGCCGACGGCCTGCCGCTGTCGGGCACGCTCTACACGCCCGCCGGCTACGACCCGAAGCGCGACGGGCCGCTGCCGACGCTGCTCTGGGCCTATCCGTCCGAATATACCGACGCGAAGGTGGCCGGGCAGACCGTCGACCAGGGCAACCGCTTCACCCGTCCGCGCGGTATCAGCCACCTGTTCCTGCTGACGCAGGGCTATGCCATCCTCGACGACCCGGCCATGCCGATCATCGGCGAGGATGGCGCGGAGCCCAACGACACCTACGTCAAGCAGCTGACGGAGGACGCGCAGGCGGCGATCGACGCCGTGGTGGCTCTGGGCGTCGGCGACCGCGACCGGATGGCGATCGGCGGGCACAGCTATGGCGCGTTCATGACCGCCAACCTGCTCGCCCACACCGACCTGTTCCGCGCCGGCATCGCGCGATCGGGCGCCTACAACCGGACGCTGACGCCGTTCGGCTTCCAGGCCGAGCAGCGTACCTATTGGCAGGCAACCCCGGTCTATACGGAGATGTCTCCCTTCACCTACGCCGACCGGATCAAGGAGCCGATCCTGCTGATCCACGGCGGTGCCGACGACAACTCCGGCACCTTCCCGATCCAGTCGGAGCGGATGTACGCCGCCCTGAAGGGCAATGGCGGGACGGTGCGCTACGTCGTGCTGCCCAACGAGCCGCACGGCTATCGTGCGCTGGAGTCGACGGAGGAGACCCTGTGGCAGATGACCGACTGGCTCGACCGCTACGTCAAGCCGACGCGGACGGCGGAGGCCCGTCCTCTGTCGGCGGCGGGCGGTCAGCCTGAGGGTTAGACTGGTGACGCCACGGCGGGCCTCTCCGTCGGTGCGAGCACTTTCCCAAAAGCCAGCTTCGTCAGCAGGAATACCACGCCGGCCCCGCCGACCATCGCGGCGTGCAGGCCCCAGAAGCTGGTCGCCGGCATCTTGCCCAGCCAGCCGCCGATCCACCCGACCAGCGTGTTCGCGCCGAACAGGAACAGGTAGTAGACGCCGATGATCGTCGCCGAGAAGCGGGGCGGGGCCGCGCGGGCGTAGAGCGCCAGGCTGACCGGGAAGACATTGGCGAAGCCGGCCGAGTTGATGGCGTGGAACGCGAGCGCGTACCACAGACTGACCCTCTCGCCCGTCGCGGCCGCGTGGGCGGCGGCGGCCACCAGCGCCAGCAGGCCCACGGCCGACACGAAGGTGCCGATCGTCATCTTGGCGATCTCGTCGGGCTCCCGCCGATGCGTCGCATACCAGCGCCAGAAGGCGACCGACAGGAACAGGAAGCTGACGGACACCACGGAGTCCAGCGTGATCAGATAGCTGGTTGGGATCGTCCAGCCGAACAGCGTGAAGTCGTAGGTCGCCTGCCCCCATAGCAGATAGGCATTGAAGATCTCCTGGTTGCCCACCGACGCGAACGCCAGCACCGGCAAGAGGAACAGCAGAAGCGCGATCGCCTTCTTCTCATCCGACGTCATCGGCGACGATGCGACCGGCTGCTCGTGGCGCTCCGCCGGCGCGACCACCCGGTCGCTCGGCAGGTGGCGGCGGCCGGCCAGGTAGATCGCCAGCCCCAGCAGCATCCCCACGCCGGCCGCCCCGAACCCCCAGTGCCAGCCGACCTTCTCGCCCAGCGTGCCGCACACGAGCGGCGAGATGATGACGCCGGCGTTGATGGCGATGTAGAAGATCTGGAACGCGTCGGCGCGCCGGTTGTCCTCCGGCGGGTAGAGCGCGCCGACCTGGCTGGCGATGTTGCCTTTAAAGCAGCCGACGCCCAGCACCAGGCACAAGAGCGCCAGCAGGAACGATGCGTCGAACGCCATCAGGAAATGGCCCGCCGACATCAGCAGCGCGCCGCTCACGATGGTCCGCCGGCGGCCGAGCAGGCGATCGGCCAGAAGTCCGCCGGCGATCGGGGTCAGGTAGACGAAGCTGGTGTAGAGCCCGAAGATCGCCGACGAGAGCGCGATCAGGTCGAGCGGGCCGTACACGCCTTCGAGCGCGCGGCGGAACGGCGCGAAGAAGGCGATCCGCTCGATATGGCCGGGCTTCAGGAGCTGGCTCGTCATATACAGCACGAGCAACGTCTGCATGCCGTAGTAGGAGAACCGCTCCCACGCCTCGGTGAAGGCGAGATAGAAAAGGCCGATGGGATGACCCAGGAACTCGCTCCGACCCCGGAACGGGCGCGCGGTGCCGGGCAACGCCTCCATTTCCTCGATGCTCAAGGCGTTCTCCTCAGCTGCCAGTCTGACCTTGGGCCACGATGTTGTTCGACCGATCGCGGTCGGGCAGCTTGTGGTCGGGATCCAGCTCGGCCTTGACGACGGTGCCGCTCGGGACCGGCACCGCGGTGGACGCCTGCCGGATCCACGTTTCGGCCGGCAGGCGCAGGTCGCTGGTCCGCCCGTCGGCGTAGGTGACGCGCAGCGTCGCCGGCATCACCAGCTTGTCCTGCGCTGCGACCCGGACGAGCGGCGTGCCGTCCTTCGCGGTCTCTATACCGCCGACGGCGAGGTCCAGCTGCCAGTTTTCGGCATACCAGCCGCGCCACCACCAGGAGAGATCTTCGCCCGCGTCGCTCTCCATCGCGCGGAAGAAGTCGGCGGGTTTGGGATGTTTGTACGCCCAGGCGGCGGTGAAGCGGCGGAAGGCGGGGTCGAAGCGCTCCGGTCCCAGGATTTCGTCGCGCAGCAGGACGAGACCCAACGCCGACTTGAAGTAGGTGACGGGATGGCGCCAGCGCTCCGTCACGGTGTCGGCGCGCGACAGGATCGGCGGCGCGGCCGGGTCGGCGAGCACCGGCAGGATCTCGTCGACCGGATTGCCGCCGGCTTCCGCATATTCGCTGTCCCGCTTGGGCGCGTACTCCCCGCTGTTGAACTCGTCCGATTGCGCGACGTCGATGAAGGTGTTGAATCCCTCGTCCATCCACGCGTGACGGCGCTCGTCGAAGCCGACGATCATTGGGAACCAATTGTGGCCGATCTCATGCGCGGTGATCCAGAACAGGGTCCCGCCGGCGTCCTCTGGACCATCGAACACGATGCCGGGATACTCCATCCCGCTCGTCGGCCCGGCGACGTTGATCGCGGCGGGCCAGTCATAGGGATACCATTTGGCCGAGAAGCGCTCGACCGTGTCCTTTACATATTCCGTCGAGCGATCCCAGCGATCTCGGCCCGCGCTCTCGGCGGGATAATAGGACATCGCCAGAGCCGACTTGCCCTCCGGCAAGTTGATCCGCGCCGCGTCCCAGGCGAAGGCGCTCGACGCCGCGAAGGCGACGTCGCGGGTATGCTCCATGCGGTAGTGCCAGGTCAGCGTGCCGCCGCGCTTGGGACGAGACGCGGGATCGGCGATCTCCGCCACCGTTCGGATCGGGACCGTCGCGTCGCTGGTGCGCGCCCGGTCCAGCCGGGCGATCTGCGTCGTCGTCAGCACGTCGGCCGCGTTCATCAGGCGGCCCGAGCCGGCGACCAGCATGTCGCTGGGCAGCGTCACCCAGTAGTCGAAATCGCCATATTCGAGGTAGAACTCCTGCGCGAGATAGGGTGCCGTATCCCAGCCGCGCACGTCGTCGTACACCGCCATGCGGGGGTACCACTGCGCGATATCATAGGCCTCGCCGTCGCGCAGCCGACCCCAGGACGTGCGCCCGCCCCATTCCTGCGGGATGGTGTAGTGATAGCGGATCGTCACCACCGCCCGCTCTTGCGCGGCCAGGCTCGTGGGCAGGCGCAGCTGGGCGCGGGTGTCGGTGACCAGCGGCGTGACGGCTGCGGCCTTGCCGCCGCCCACCGCGACACTCACGGCCTCCAGCACCATGCCCTCAGTCGTACCGGCCGGCGCGCCACCGCCCGAGAGCGCCCCGCGCGATCCAGTCCTGTAGAGGTTCTGGTCGAGCTGGAGCCAGAGCACGTGGAGCGCGTCGGGGCTGTTGTTGGTGTAGGCGATCGTCGCCGTGCCGCTGATCGTCTTGGCCACGGGGTCGAGTGTCACTCGCAGCTGATAGTCCGCCCGGTTCTGCCAATAGTCCGGCCCCGGCAGCCCGTTGGCGCCGCGGTAGCGGTTGACCGGCTGGCCCATGTCGAACGGCGCGAACGCCTCCAGCGGATCATAGCTCTGGGCGCTCGCCGTCGCGGCGAACAGCGCGATCGTCGCGGCGGCGGTTTTGAGCATGATCCCATTCTCCTTCGCTCGGGCGGAGGCGCATGATCTCCTGGCGAAGACCGGTGACCCTCGAGTGAATCGCACGACTGGCGCGACAGCCCGACCTCACTTAAGCCCTTGCAGGATATACTGTCACATGAAATCGCCTCATCAATGATGCGCTGCCAGTTTCGCTGGGCGACCCTGTTCTCGAACGAACCAGTGCCCGTGACAGGGACCTTCGTGCGGCAGAACAAGGGGGAGAATGGTTTTGGTTCGGCTCGGCGGAGCCTGCGTGACTTGAACTTTGAGGTGGTCAACGGCAGACTTTGAGGGTGGAGGGCGACAAGGCTGCCGCTCAGTGGTCGCAGGTGTGGCGAAGACGCCAGTTGGCGATGTGCGCCAGGCTGAGCACCAGGCTTCCGGCCACCGTCACTGGAGTCTCGGCCGCCGTCCGCCTGACGAGGAGGGCTCCAGTCGCCAACAACACCAGCCCAACGACGCCGAGAAGCAGCGGATAGACGGCACCGTGCTTCTGACGACCTTGCCAGAGCGCCAGGGCCGCGGCCGGTGCCGCGAAGGCAAGCACCCAGATGTGGAACGACTCCGGTATGGAGAGCATCGTCGACAGCGCGGGAAGCGATGCGATCAGCAGAGGCAGCGCCAGGCAATGCACCAGGCACGCGAAGGAACCCGCCAATGCGGCGCGCTCCAGCCAGTCCGTTGCCGTCAGATTCGGTTCCGTCCGCATGTCGCCCCACCAAGCCTCACCTGCTCAGATATAATATAACATCACATTGGCAAGTGTCATGCCGATGCGCGTGCCCGAGCAGACCGGGTGACCAACCAGCCTTGCCCTGACGCGATGCGAGGGCCGACGGGATCGTCTCGTCGCCCGGCGAGGAGGCAGAGGCGAACGCCAAACGCTCTTCTCAGCGCTCAACGAGCGGGCCCGGTGCCATCG
This sequence comes from Sphingomonadaceae bacterium, assembly GCA_965261015.1. Lineage (GTDB taxonomy): Bacteria > Pseudomonadota > Alphaproteobacteria > Sphingomonadales > Sphingomonadaceae > CBDHCC01. Next base: position 125,139 of record CBDHCC010000001.1, on the reverse strand, counting down.
GCCGCACGGTGGCGCGATCGCCGGCGGTTGGAGCGCCCCTGCCTTCGCGGCGACCGCTTTCGCGTCCTCGGCCCGGCCGTCCGCGCGGTTCAGTTCCTGGGTTGTGTGTGCCGCACGCCCAGGCCGGTCTGACCCGACGCATCGGCTGATGCGGCGGTCCGCGCGGTGATGGTGGCGGACGGGCCCGTGAGGGCGGAGGCGAGGACTGGCGCGGCCAGCCTCACTTGCGCTCCCCCGTGACCACCGGCGTCAGCTTCAGGTCCTGATAGTCCCAGCTGAAGTCGGCGATCGGCGACACTGGCTTCATCGTCACCCGGTCGATCGCCCCGTCCGCGTCCAGCGCGAAGGTGACGTAGGCCGGTTCCGCCGACGGGTCGTCGAAGACCGTGCGGAAGGTGTCGTACTGCCAATGCTCCAGCCGTCCGGCCAGGCGCGGCGTCCGGGTGAAGTCTATGCGCAGTCCTCCACCCTCCTCCCGGATGGCGACCGGGCCGTACCAGGGGTCGATATATTCGCCCGCATAGCGCGACAGCGGCAGCGACGGCCCGACCTTCGCGGGGGACGCCTGCGTCTGTTGGACGACGGCCAGCGCGGCCTTCAGCCGTTCCGCCTTGACCGCGCGAAAGGCGGCCGGCCAGTCCTGCGTCGGCTTGTCCAGATAATGGTCGAGCAGCGTGTATTGCAGCCCGCGCAGGATCTCCCCGTCCTCCGAGTTGATGAGGATGGTGAAGCCGACATTCTTCTCCGGCACCAGCACGACGAGCGACAGGAAGCCGAACACCGCGCCGCCGTGCGACACGATCTTGGCTCCCTTATAGTCCTGCACGTCCCACCCCAGCGCGTAGGTGTCGAACATCGGCTGCGCGGCCCGGATCGGCTGCGGCAAGGTCCCGATCGGTTGCAGCACGACGGGCGTCCACATCTCGCGCGCCGCGGCTTCGCTGAACAGCCGGCCGCCGTCCGGCATCCGACCGGACGCCAGCTGCACGCGCATCCAGTCGGCCATGTCGCTGGCGCTCACCGTCATGCCGCCGGCCGGCGCGCCATTGCGGCCGAGTTCGTCGCGCTCGTCGAGCACCGTCAGGTCGCCGAGCCCGCGAAAGGCGCCGCCGATGCGGGCGTGAGGGAACGCGCGGTTGGCGACGTCGAAGCGCGTCACGTCCGTCCTGGACTCGTCCATGTGGAGCGGGGTCAGGATGCGGTCCCGGACGAACGCCTCCCAGGTGTGCCCGCTCACCTCCTCGATCAGCTGACCGGCCGCCATGTAGAGCACGTTGTCGTAGGCGTAGGCGCTGCGGAAGCTGGTCGCGGGCTTCAGATAGCGCAGGCGCTCGACGCTCTCGCGCCGCGTGCGGTCGCTGCGCGGCACCAGCAGCAGGTCGCCCTCGCCCAGCCCCAGGCCGCTGCGATGGACGAGCAGGTCGCGCACCGTCATCTCGCGCGTGACCCAGGGATCGTACATGGCGAACCAGGGCATGTGCTGGATGACCGGATCGTCCCATCCGATCTTGCCCTCGTCGACCAGCAGCGCCAGCGCGGCGGTGGTGAACGCCTTGCCGGTGGAGCCGTTGGGGAAGATCGTCTGCGCGTCGACCCGCTCCGTCCCGCCCAGCTTGCGGACGCCGAAGCCCTGGTCGAAGGTGACCTGACCGTCCTCCACGATGCTGATGGCCATGCCGGGAACGCCGACCTCCTGGCGCAATCGCTCCACCTCGTCCGCGAAGCCGGCGGGCGGGGCGGCGTGGAGCGGGACCGCGATCGTCAGCGCCAGCGCAACGGTCGACAGGGCTTGAAGCAGGGCGCGTCGGGGCATCAGCGGTCATCCACCAGGTGATAGGTCATATAGGGCTGGGACGCGAAGGCCATCCGCGCGCCCGCGTCGGTGCGGTAGAACTGGATGCGGTCGTAGGGGCCGCCCACCGGAACGCCCGTCACCCGCTCGAACACCGTGGGCGCGATCTGGTCATTGGCGATCAGCACGCCCTTGTTGTCGATCAGGATCCGATGCGGCCCAGGCATGGTCACCTTCAGGTCGGTCGCCGGATCGGCCGGCACGGCGAAGTCGCGCCGATTGCCGCGATAGGAGCCGAGCGGCGGCGGCGCGGCCTCGCCCGTCCAGCGCGCGGCGGGCCGCTGCGGGAACAGGCGTCCGACGATCAGGCTGGAGAGGTCGGTGCGCGCCTTGCCGCTGTCCTGCCCCCCAGTCATCGCGATGAACACGCCGGTGCGCGTCTCGGGCGACAGCACCAGGTCCGAGGAAAAGTCGATCGTCTTGCCCGCATGGCCGATCAGGCGCGGCCCGGCTTCGCGATAGACCAGGAACCCGTGCGCCATGCCGGGCAGGTCGGGCGCGTTCGCCCGGGAGTCGCTTTTCAACAAGTCGAAGCTGGCGGGCGACAGCACCCGGCCCGCGCCCTTCGGACCTGGGTCCAGCATCGCGATCAGGAAGCGCGCCATGTCGCGCCCGTCCGACGTCAGCGAACCGGCCGGCGCGATGGCGCTGATATACTCCGGCGGCTGGTCGACATAGCGCCCCTGCTCGAGCGTGAAGCCGGCGGCCATCCGCGCCTGCATGGCGGGCGGCAGCGGGTCGCGGAAGGTGGTCGAGTCCATCCCCAGCGGTTGCAGGACGTGGCGCTCGACATAATCGGCGAACGGCTCGCCCGAGGTCCGCTCGACGATGTAGCCGGCCAGCGCCGCCCCGTAGTTCGAATAGGCGACCTCCGTCCCCGGCTCCCACACCGCCGTCGGCACGTGCGCCTTCAGCCACTCGGCATAGGGTTCGGGCAGGGTGGGCGGCCGTCGGATGAAATCGCCGACATCGCTCAGGCCGGGACTGTGCGAGAACAGGTCGCGCACCCGGATCGGGCGATCGCCGACCGTGGGCACGTCGAAGTCGATGTAGCGGCCGATCGGCGCATCCAGATCGACCGTGCCCCGCTCGACCTGCTGCGCCAGCGCGATCCAGGTGAACAGCTTGCTGATCGACCCCGGACGAACCAGCGTGTCCAGGCCGTCAACCGGCACCGTGCGGTCGGCATCGCGAAAGCCGTAGCCGCGCGAGAAGAGGATGCGGCCGTCCTGCACCACGGTGACCACCGCGCCGGCCACCTCCTGCGAGGCGATCTCCTGCGCCACCGCGCCGTCCACGAACGCGGCCAAGTCCGTCAGGCCGGCGGGCGCGACGCTCGGCGGGGTGGAGGCGGGCGAGGATTGCGCGACGGCGGCGGAGGGGAGCACGAGCGCGCCGGCGAGCAGCCAAATCCGGGCGCGGCGGGACACGGACGTCATTGGGCGATCTCCTTTAGTTCCGACGGTCGATCGCGCAGCAGCCGGGCCACGCCGAGCGTGACCAGCGGCACGAGGTAGACGGCGATCAGGGCATAGGCGAGCAGGCGGTAGCCGGCACCGATCAAGGCCACGAGGCCGAAGCGGCTGGCGACGAACACGCAGGCGGTCAGCACCAGGGCGGCCAGCCCGGCGCGCCGCCACCCACCGAACGGGGTGCCGTGTCGCTGCCGCAGCCAGTGGGCGACCCGCTCGTTGATGGCGTGCACCGCGCCGACGCCGCTCTCCAGGAGCGCGAGCAGCACCATGAGCTGGAAGGCATAGCGAAAGGGCGTCAGGCCGAACTCGCCCAGGATCACGTCGGACGGCAGCGGCGCGTCCCCGATGCCAGGTATCGCCAGCATGGTCAGGAAGAACAACAGCGCCGGCACCATGGCGATCGGCCCTGCGAGCAATCCGGCCACCACGGCTTCGCGCGGGCGCTCGACATGGCGCAGGCTGGGCAGCACGATGATGGCGGCCACCGCGTTGTAGCTGGCGTAGGTCAGCCCGCTGACGAACCATCCGTCCCCCGATCCGCCCCCCGATCCGGCACCGTCCGCCAGGGCCGCGCCGATGCGATCGCCGAACTGGGTCAGCGACAGGACCAGGAAGACGCCGTAGACCGCGTAGAGGAACAGGGTCGCGTATTTGAACAGGCCTTCCACCGCCTCCTCGCCCAGCGCGGTCACCACCACCGTCGCGACCGCGAAGGCGACGGACCCGACGATCAGGGGCAGGCCCAGCGTCGCCGCTCCGATTTCCGCGGACGCGGCGGCGAACACTCCCAGGATCAGGACGACGAAGATCAGGTAGGTGACTTCGAAGGCGGGCCAGAAGGGGCCCAGCAGCGCCTGGAAGAAGGTGCGGTAGTCGGTGGCGCGTACGCGCAGCGCGAAGGCGAAGGTGAGGGCGCAGACGACGCTCCACAGCGCCATCGCGAACAGGATGCCGCCCAGTCCGCCCCACGGCCCCGCCGGCAGGAAGAACTCGGCCAGCTCCCGACCCGTGGCGTAGCCGCCGCCGATCACCACCCCGTTGAAGGCGACGGCCGGCAGCAGATAGCGGCGAAAGGCGCTGGCCCCGGCTCCGGTCCTGTGCAGGGCGACCGCGTCCGTCATCCCGGCGACAGGCAGCCGTCGACCAGCCGATCGAGCGCCGCGCCGCCCCGGATCGGATCGGCGACCGGCAGGCCCAGGCGGTCGCTCTCGCGCGCCATCAGCGCCTCCGCTTCGGCGGGGGTGCAGCCGGACGTGTTGAACGACACCCCGACGCAGCGGATCGCCGGATTGGTCAGGCCACCGAGCGCCACCGTCACCTCGATCAGCCGCTCGACCGTCGGCAAGGCACGGTCGGGCGATCCCAGCACCGCGCGGCGCGTCGGATCGTGGCACACGACGAAGCCGTCCGGCTGGCTGCCGTGCAACAGGCCGAGCGAGACGGCGGCGTAGGCGGGGTGAAAGATCGACCCCTGCCCCTCGATCACGTCCCAATGGTCGGGGTCGGCATCCGGCGTCAGCATCTCCGCCGCCCCGGCCACGAAGTCCACCACGACGCTGTCGATCGGGATGCCGCGCCCCGCGATCATGATGCCCGTCTGCCCGGTCGCCCGGAACTCGGCGTCGACCCCCCGGCCGCTCAGCGCCCGAGCCAGCGCCAAGGCGGTGTATTTCTTGCCCAGCGCGCAGTCGGTTCCGACGGTCAGCAGTCGCCGGCCGGTGCGCTTGCGACCCGATCCGATCGCGATGTCCGCAGGCGGGACGCGAAGGTCGATCAGACGCGCGCCGCCGCGCGCGGCCGCCGCGACCAGGGCGGGAAAGGAGGTGAGGCGCATGTGCATCCCGCTCACCAGGTCCAGCCCCGCCTCGGCCGCCTGCGCCAGTGCCGGCACCCAGTGATCGGATATGAAGCCGCCGCGGTTGCTGACCGCCACGATCACCGACCTGGCACCCGCCCGCGCGGCGGCGGCGGCATCCATGCGGGGCAAGCCGAGATCGAGCGACCCGTCGCCCAGCACCCACTGGGCCAGGCACTTGTCCCGCGCCCAGTCGCGCAAGCCGAACGCCGTCTTGGCGTAGCCGGGCTCGGTCACGTCGCCGGTGAACAGCAGATAGGGTGCCTGGAACGCGATCGGGGCGGCGGCCGCCGCCGCCGCCAAGCCTGCTGTTCCTGCGGCGCGATCGCGCGGTGCCGACACCCACTCCTCCTCTTCGACTGCCGTGGCATTGACGACCTGGTCCGAAGTTTCTGACTAGAAACTCTCGTCCTGTCTAGGAAAGGATGGCCTTGAGGCTGTCGATTGTCCGATCGATCTCCTCGGCCGTGGTGTAGTGCGCCAGCCCCAGGCGCAGCAGGCCGCCGCTGTCCGCCAAGCCCAAGCGCGCGACGCATTCGATGGCATAGAAGTGACCCGCCCACGAATGGATGCCGCGCTCGCCCAGCCGTCCGGCCAGCGCGGCGGGTTCGATGCCGTGGCATTCCAGCCCGAAGGTGGGCACGCGACCGGCCATCGTCGGCGGTCCCCGGACGGTGAGGCGCCCGACCCCATCCAGGCCCGCCAGCAGCCGCTCGCCCAGAGAGGTCTCGTGGGCGTTCGCCCCGGCGATCGCGGCGAGCAGCCGGGCTCGTCGGTCCTCCGCGCCGCCGTCCAGTCGGCGTCCGAGCCACTCCAGATACTCGATCGTGCCCAGAAAGCTCGCCAGCGCCTCGAACGAAGGGGTGCCAGTCTCAAGCGCGCGGCCCGGCGGATCGGCCGGAGCGGGGCGCACCTTGTCCACGTCCAGCCGCGCCAGCACCGCCTCGCGCGCCCACAGGATGCCCAGGTGCGGACCGTAGAACTTGTAGGGCGAGCAGGCGAGCAGGTCGCAGCCCAGCCGCGCCACGTCCGTCGCCTCGTGCGGCACCGACTGGACGGCGTCGACAAAGATCAGCGCGTCGCACCTCGCGCGCACCTGATCCGAGATCGCGGCGACGTCGTTGAGCGTCCCGAGCGCGTTGCTCGCCCCGCCGACGGCGACCAGCCGGGTGCGGGAGTTGAGCAGCGCCGGCAGGTCGTCCAGTTCGAGCCGGCCGGTCGCCGGATCGAAATCGAGCCAGCGGACGGTCATGTCCCGGTCGCGCGCGACCCGCAGCCATGGGGCGACATTGGCGTCGTGGTCCAACCGGGTCACGACCAGCTCGTCGCCCGCCGACCAGTCCCGCGCCAGGGCGCGTGCGACGGCAAAGGTGAGCGTGGTCATGTTGGGCCCGAAGGCGATCTCGCCCGGGTGCCCGCCCAGCAGGTCGGCGGCCGCCTCGTGCGCGGCCTCGTGCAGCCGCCCGACCTCGCGCGATGCCTCGAACCGGCCGCCCAGATTGGCCGTGCCGCCCTCGCAGTGTCGCCGCATGGCGTCGATCGCCGATCCGCAGAGCTGGGTGCCGCCGGGTCCATCCAGGAAGACGCGATCGGACGAGCGGACGGCGGGGAAGCGCGCCCGGACCTCGTCGATCGGGTAGTCGGTCGCGCCCATCACTCGGACCGGTTCTCCATCGCACGCGCCAGCGGTCGGTCGAGCGACCGCAGCAGCAGCGCGGCCAAGCCGGCCAGGCCGGCCAGCATCAGGAAGTAGGCGGGCGGGGCGAGGCGGCTCCACAGGGTCCCGATGACGCCGGCCGCCAGGCTGCCGCTGAAGATGGTGACGAACCAGGCGGCGACCGTCGTGGCGCCGAAGCGCGCGGGTGCCAGGCGCGCGAAGAGACCCAGGCCGGTGGGCAGGATCAAGAGCTCGCCGAACGTCAGCACCGCGAAGAACAGCGCCAGCCAGATCCACCCCGCCGCCGCTCCGTCCGCGGCCGCCGCGATGGCGGCCAGCAGCAGGTAGGCGCCGCCCACCACGCCCGCGCCGATCGCCATGCGCCGCGCCGGCCGCTCGGCCACGCCCTCCTTCGACCGCCGCGCCCACCAGGCGAGCAGGAAGGGGGTGAACAGCATCACGAAGAGCGGATTGAGCGACTGGAACCACGTCATGGGGATCTCGAACGACCCCGCCTGGCGGTTCACGCCGCTGTCCGCCCACAGCGCCACGGTGTTCCCCAGCTGCTCATAAGCGCTGCGAAATACGGTGACGCTGAGCGCGATGCCAGCCAGCACCATCAGCGTGTCGCGCCCGGTGCGGCCCTCATCCGGTCGTGGCAGGCCCGGCGGGGCCATCGCCGGCTCCGCTACCGCCGCCGGATCGTCCCGCCGCGTGCCGTCCTGGCTTGGCAACAGGCGCTGCCCGAAGGCGTAGATCAGCAGGCCGGCGACCATGCCGACGCCCGCCGCGCCGAAGCCGTAGTGCCAGCCATAGACCTCGCCCAAGGTCCCGCAGATGAGGGGGGCCAGGAAGCCGCCGATGTTGATGCCGACATAATAGACGTTGTAGGCCGATCCGACCCGCGGATCGCCCTTCTGATACAGGTCGTCGATCTGGCTGGGCAGGCTGGGCAGGAACAGGCCGTTGCCCAGCGCGATCGTGACCAGCGCGACGTAGAAGATCGGCTCGAACGCCATCATGAAATGGCCGATCGCCATGATCGACCCGCCGAGCAGGATGGCCCGCCGCTTGCCCAAGAGACGATCGGCGAGCACCCCGCCGAAGATCGGCGTGAAATACGCGCACGCGGTGTAGGCGCCGTAGACCAGGGACGAGTGCTCTTGGCTGAAGAGCAGCTGCTTGGTCATGTAATAGACCAGCAGCGCGCGCATCCCATAGTAGGAGAACTGCTCCCACATGTTGGTGAGGAACAGGACCGTCAGTCCGCGCGGATGGCCGAACCAGGTCCGTTCGTCCGCCGTTCGGGCCAGCGCCGTCACGCCGACAGGGCCTCGCGCGATCCCCAGACCCCGTCGCCGGCGAACACCGTGCCGTCGCGATAGAGCACGCCCGGCGCGCGGTCCTCCACCAGAAAGGTGGGGCCGTCCAGATCGACGAGATCGGCCAACTGGCCGAGCACGAAACCCGGCGCGGTGGCGAGGCTGGTGCCCACCATCGTGCCGACCATCACGCCCAGCCCCAGCCGCCGCGCCTCCGCCGCCATCAGCAGGCCTTCCGTCAGGCCCCCGCACTTGTCGAGCTTGATGTTCACGACGTCGAAGCGGCCCGGGGCGGAGGCGAGATCGTCCAGGCAGAGCAGGCTCTCGTCGCCGGCGATCGGGATCGGCGACGCGAAGCCGTCCAGGCCCGCCTCCGCCCCGCGCGCCAGCGGTTGTTCGAGGAGCGCGACCCCGACCTCGCGCAGTAGCGCGACGAGCGCCTCCAGTTCGTCGCGGCCATAGCCCTGGTTGCCGTCCACCCCCAGCCACGCATCGGGACGCGCCGCGCGGATCGCCCGCAGCCGCGCGCCGTCCAGCTCCAATTCGCCCGTCAGCTTCACCTTGATCGACCGCGCGTGGGCGTAGGCGACGGCCTTGCGGCCCATCGCCGCCGGATCGTCGGCCCCGATGGTGAAAGTGGTGAGGAGCGGCCTCGGCTCGTCGATCCCGGCCAGCCGCCAGACCGTCGTGTCGGCGCGCGCCGCCTCCAGCTCCCACAAGGCGGCGTCCACCGCGTTGCGCGCGCCGCCCGGCGGCAGGATGGCACGCAGCTCCTCCCGGCTCGGCCCCGCCTCGATCGCCGAGCGCGCGCCCTCCAGCGCGCCCAACATATGGTCGGTGTCGTCGCCGGTGTAATAGACTCCGCTCGCCTCTCCCCGCCCGCGCCACTCGCCGTCCCGCAGGGAGACGACGACGACGGCCGCCTCGTCGAAGACGTGGCCTGAGATGCGGAAGGGTTCGGCCAACCGCAGGACCTCGGTCGTGACTTCCATCGTGAGCGGCATCGTGAGCGCCATCAGTAGTTCACCGTCATCGCGATCAGGTGGAAGCGAACGGCGACGTAGAGCACGATCAGCGTCGCCAGCAGGACGAGCGCGTTCCAAACCAGGCGGGTCCAGCGCCGTCCGTCGCGGATCGTCACCCACAGGTTCCACCCCGCGATGCCCACCGCGCCGACGAACACGATCGCGCCCGCGATCTGCAGCGTCCACAGCACCGGGTCGAAGGTCGCGGTCAGCTTGGAGAGGTCGGCGAACATGACGCTGATCGCCGCCACCCATCCGCCGAGCACCACCAGGTCGAGCAGCGCCATGATCCGCGTCGCGCGGTAGGCCCGCCGACCCTGGCCCTCCACCGCCAGCGCCGCCTTGTAGCGCCGCCGGACGAACCAGCTGCCGGGCCAGTAAAGGAAGGTCAGCAGCAGCACCGCCAGGCTGGCATAGAGGGCGGGCAGGATCCAGGCGCTCGACAGGCCGGCGGGCACCCGCTCGAACACCATGAACGGCGAAATCATGTCCATGCTCCAGCGCACCACCCGGCCATCGACCACCTTGGCCGCCAGGCGGTCCCCGCCATATTTGTCGCGCCAGACGAAGGGCGCGATCTCCACCCATTCGCGCGGACGTCCGTTCGTGCCGGTCAGTGACGGCACGAGGAGTTCGCCTTTCGGCCCGACGGACACCTTGGCCTGGCCGAGCAGGCCCAGCGCCTTCAGGAAGCTGGACTCGGATCGCCGGCTGTTCTGCCAAAGCCCCGCCATCATCCGCGCGTGCTCGGCCGAGACTTTCGGGTCCACGCGCCCGTCCGGCTTCGGTCCGGGGAAGTAGCGATCGGCGAAATCGTTGAACAAGGCGGCGCGCAGCGTGCCGGACGCGCCCGCCCGGCCGCCGCTGTTGAAGGAGTAGTAGATCCCGACATTGTCGGCCAGGAACAGGTGCAGCGAGCTGTGGAACCCCTGCAGGTCGCCCAGATGCGCGATCACCTCGCGCCCGTTCACGTTGGTCTCGAAAAAGCCCAAGGCCATGCGGTTGAGCGGCGGGATGATCGCCATCGGGTCCAGTCCTGCCACCGGGCTCTGGTGCATCAGCCGTGCCGTCTCGGGCTTCAGGACGCCGCGCCCTTCTTCCAGATGCGCCAGCATGAACTTGGCCATGTCGGTGCCCGACGCCGCCAGCGAACCGGCCGGCGCGGGGCCGATGATTTCGTACTGGGACGGCGGCGCTCCGGGGGTCGGATAGCCTTGCGACGCCTGCTTCGCCAAGGTCGGCGGCAGAGGCTGGCGAAAGCTGGCGGTCCGCATGTCGAGCGGGCGGAAGATGTTCGCGTCCACATAGTCGTCGAAGGGCTGGCCCGACGCGCGCTCGACGATATAGCCGGCCAGGGCCGTCGCGTAGTTCGAGTAGGCGGGGGTGGTGCCAGGCGCGAAGATTCGGTTCGGCACCCAGGCCTTCAGGAAGTCGCCGAGCGCCGGCAAATGGTCCGGATCGAAGAAGCTGATGTCCTTCGCCTGCTCCTCGAAACCCGCCGTGTGGGTCATGATCTGGCGCAGCGTGATCGGCTTGCCGTCGCGCGGCGGGATGCGGAAGTCGAGATAGGCGTTCACGTCACGGTCGAGGTCGACATTGCCGCGCTCCACCTGCTGCATCACCGCCGTCCAGGTGACTAGCTTCGAGATCGATCCGGGGCGGAACAGCGTGCTCTGCGGATCGACGGGCGTCTTTTCGGCCAGGTTCGCGTAACCATAGCCGCGCGCCGTCAGGATCGCGCCGTCCTTGACGACGGTCACCACCACGCCCGGAATGTCGCCGCTGTGGAGCGCGTAGGGCAGATACCCGTCCAGCCAGGCGTCGACGTCCTGCTTCGTCAGCGCGGGCGCGCCGGCCGGGCTGGCGACGGACGGCGTCGCCGCCTTCGGAGCGGCGACCTGCGGCGTCAACGCCGTCTCGAGCGGCCCCTGCGCCGCCGCCGCCACGCCGAGCGCGACCGCCAGTCCCGCCAGCCATTTCGCAAACCGGTTCCTCGACACCATCGCCCCCTCCGCCCATGGCACACCACCGATCCGACCAGAGAGGCCGACGGTGACTTCGCGCTTATTAGGACAGCGTTATCCCGATTAGAGAATCCGTCAAGCCGCCAGCGTGGTCCGCCGCCTTCGCATCGCGGCGCGAGCGGCTGCCCGGGCGATTGCCGAACCGGGCCGCTCACCCTAGCGTGGCGGGTGCGATCCCGGGATGGGAGCGCGGACCGGGCCGTCGGCTCGTCTTGGGGATGCCAGCATGAGCAGCGATCAGCCGACCCTTGGCAAGGCGCTGCGCGATCTTCGCGCCGGCCATGGCTGGACGCTCAAGCAGATGAGCGAGCGCAGCGGGATCCCCGTGTCCACCCTGTCCAAGGTGGAGCACGATCGACTGACGCTGACCTACGACAAGCTCCTCCAGATCAGCCAGCGCCTAGGCATCCACGTGTCCGAACTGTTCGCGTCGCCGGCCATCGAAAGCCCGCGGGACGGCGTGATGGCCCGGCGCAGCATCGGCCGGGTCGCCGATTCGATGCGCGTGACGACGCCGAACTACGACTATTTCTATTTTTCGCCCGAGCTTCGCAAGAAGCGGATGATCCCCATCCTGACGCATATCCGGGCCAAGTCGCTCGACGAGTTCGGGGCGCTGGTGCACCATTCTGGCGAGGAGTTCATCTACGTCCTGGATGGGCAGATGGAGGTGCATACGGAGTTCTACGATCCCGTGGTCCTGGAGGTGGGTGAATCCATCTACATCGATTCGAAAATGGGCCACGCCTATCTCGCCGGCCCCGATTGCGAGGAGGCGATCGCGCTGGCGATGTGTTCCAGTTCGGAGGAGGACCTGATCGAGTCGCTCCTGACCATCCACGACAACGCGTCGCGCGAACAGGCGACCCTGACAAAGCCGTCCCCGTCCCGCCGACGCGCCCCCGCCGGCAAGCGGATGCGCGGCTGAGACGCCGTCTGTCGTTCGCGAAGTTGCGAGCCGAGGCTTCTCAAAGCCGTCGAACGCGCGCAGTGTCCTGATCGGAAAACACCGGGCGCTCCTTTCGGGTGCCGGACGGGGAGAGGGAACATGACCCATCGGCTTCGACGGATCAGCCCGATCGCGGCGCTGGCGCTGACGGCGTGCGCGGCGACGCAGGACCCGGCGGCGGTTCCCATGGCGGTCCGGGCACCGGCCGCGGAGGGGGGCTTCGACCTCGTGATCGATGGCGGCACGATCTATGACGGATCGGGCGGCACGCCCTTCGTGGGCGATGTCGGCGTGCGTGGCGATCGGATCGCCTATGTCGGGCCACGGACCGCCGCCCCGGCGACCCGCCGCATCGACGCCACGGGTCTGGCGGTCGCACCCGGCTTCATCAACATGCTCAGCTGGGCCAACGAATCGCTGCTGGAGGACCCCCGCGCGCAGAGCGACATCCGCCAGGGCGTGACGCTGGAGGTGATGGGCGAAGGCTGGTCGATGGGGCCGCTGACGCCCGAAATGAAGCGCCTGGCGGTCGAGCGTGAGGGCGACATCAAATATCCGGTCACCTGGACGACGCTGGGCGACTATCTGGAGACGCTTGAGCGGCGCGGGGTCGCGCCCAACGTCGCCAGCTTCGTGGGTGCGGCGACCGTCCGCATCCACGAACTGGGCGAGGGCGATGTCGACCCGACGCCCGCGCAGCTCGACCGGATGCGCGCGCTCGTCCGCGAAGCGATGGACGAGGGCGCGATGGGGGTGGGCAGCGCGCTGATCTACGCGCCCGGGTCCTTCGCGGAGACGGACGAACTGGTCGCGCTGGCCACGGAGGCCGGCCGATGCGGCGGCCTGTACATCAGCCATATGCGGTCCGAGGGCGACCGCATCCTGCCGGCCGTGGACGAACTGATCGAGATCTCGCGCCGGTCCGGCGCTCCGGCCGAAATCCACCATTTGAAGATGGCGGGCCGCGCCAATTGGGACAAGCTGGACGCGGTGGTCGACCGCGTCAACGCGGCCCGCGCCCGGGGCCAGCGGATCACGGCGAATATGTACACCTACACCGCCGGTGCCACGGGGCTGGACGCCGCCATGCCGCTGTGGGTGCAGGCGGGCGGGCTGGAGCAGTGGATCGAGCGGCTGAAGGACCCCGCGATCCGCCGCCGCGTCGCCGCGGAGATGCGCAAGCCGGGCACGGATTGGGAGAACTTCTTCCTGGGCGCGGGGCCGGACAAGATGCTGCTGTCCGGCTTCAAGAGCGACGCGCTGAAACCGCTCACCGGCAAGACCTTGGCCGAGGTGGCGGCGATGCGCGGCACCTCGCCCGAGGAAACGGCCATGGACCTGGTGGTCGAGGACGGATCGCGCGTCGGCACCGTCTATTTCCTGATGTCGGAGGACAATGTGCGCCGCGAAGTCGCGCTTCCGTGGATGAGCTTCGGCTCCGACGCCGGCGCTCCGTCGGCGGAGGGCGTGTTCCTGCTGTCGGCCGACCACCCCCGCGCCTATGGCAACGTCGCGCGCCTGCTGGGCCGGTATGTGCGCGACGAGCGCGTGATCCCGCTGGCGGAGGCGGTGCGCCGCCTGACCTCGCTGCCCGCCTCCAACCTGGGCCTGGCGGATCGCGGCGCGCTGGCGACCGGCCGCTTCGCCGACATCGCGGTGTTCGACCCGGCCACGATCGGTGATCGGGCCACCTTCGACGACCCGCACCAATATGCGGTCGGCATGCGCGACGTCTTCGTGAACGGGGTGCAGGTGCTGAAGGAGGGGGAGCCCACGGGCGCCACGCCGGGCCGCGCGGTGCGGGGTCCGGGATATCGACGCTGCCCCGGCGGGGGGAAAGAGTGACATTCGTATGACTCCACGCTTCCTCCACCGTCGCGCGGTGCGCGCGACCGTGCTTCTCTCCTGCGCGGCGGTCTCGCTCGCCAACAGCCCGGCCGAGGACCGACGGATCGCGCGCATCCTGGCCGAGACACCGCTGATCGACGGCCACAATGACTGGGCGGAAAAGCTGGCGGAGCAGGCGGCGGACGGACGCTGGACGCTGGACCTCACCCGGCTGGACGCGGCCGTCTATCACACCGACCTGGACCGGCTGGCGGCGGGGCAGGTCGGCGGCCAGTTCTGGTCCGTGTGGGTGCCCGCCACCCTGCCGGGGCCGGAGCAGGTGGAGCGCACGCTGGAACAGATCGCGCTCGTGCGCGGGCTGGTCGACCGCTATCCCGACCGCTTCGCCCTGGCGACCACCGCCGCCGACGTGCGTCGCCTTCATCGGCAGGGCAAGGTCGCCTCCCTGATCGGGGTGGAGGGCGGCGGGCAGATCGACGGCAGCCTGGCCGTGCTGCGCGCCTATCGGGCGCTGGGGGCCAGCTATCTGACCCTGACCCACTCGCGCACGATCGACTGGGCGGATTCGGCCACCGATACGCCGCGCCACGACGGCCTGACGCCGTTCGGGGTGGACGTCGTCCACGAACTCAACCGGCTGGGCATGCTGGTCGATCTCAGCCACGTCAGCGAGGCCACCATGGCCGACGCGATGGACGCCAGCGCCGCCCCCGTGATCTTCTCGCATTCCAGCGCGCGCGCGCTGAACGACAGCCCGCGCAACGTGTCGGACGCGATGCTGAAGCGGGTGGCGGCGAATGGCGGCGTGGTGATGGTCAACTACGCGCCCGGCTATGTCTCGGAAGCGCGGCGGCTGTGGGAAGCGGATCGCAACGCCGAACTCGCCCGCTACAACGCCCCGCCCTATGGCGGCCTCTATATCGGCCAGCCGGATCGCGCGGCGGCGGCGCTGGCGAGCTGGGACGCGGCCCATCCGCGGCCGGTCGTGACGCTGGCGCAGGTGGCCGATCATGTCGATCACATCGCGGCCGTGGCGGGCCACGACCATGTCGGCATCGGCTCGGACTTCGACGGAGTGCCCGACCTGCCGGACGGCTTGGCGGGCGTGGAGAGCTACCCGGCGCTGCTGGGCGAGCTGATGCGGCGCGGCTGGACCGACGCCGATCTGGCCGGGCTGGCGGGCGGCAACGTGCTGCGCGTCATGGAGCAGGCGGAGCGGGTCGCGGCGGCGATGGCGCGCACGGATGCGGCGACCCCGTCGAAACGGGACCGCCGCTGACCCGAGCGCCCCGTCCGTTCAGAACGACAGCCCCGCCGTCAGGCCGATCGTGCGGGGACGGACCGGCGCCGCCAGACCGAGGTTCTCACCCGTTCCCCCGATCGCCGGACTGGCGGCTTGCGTGCTGTAGGTCGCGCTGATCAGCCCGCGGCTGTCGAACAGGTTGTTGAGATAGGCCTTGATCGTGAACCGTTGAAAATCGATCCCCGCGCGCAGATCGACGGTTTCGTAGCCGTCGACGACGAACCGGCGACCGAAGGCGGCGCGGTAGTTGGCGTCGAAGTCCGTCGGCTGATCGCTCTTCAGCGCCACATTCCCGCCCACGACCCCGTGGCCCCGCTGCCCCGTGCTCGCGTCCACCGGCTGCAGCGTCCGGGGGTCGGCGTTGAACGTGGACGGCGAGCCTACGTCGATATTCCGCAGCACGCCCAGCACGCGGGCGGTGAATTATGGCGTCGGCTCGAACAAGGCCGCCGCGCGGCCGCCATAGCTCTCCGCGTGGCAGCGTTGCGGGCGCGATCGCACTTTGCGCGATTTCTCCTCTCAGGTTCCCGCCACTTGATGGCGAGATCAGCGTCGTTCCTCGGCAGTTTCGAGAGCGGCGCGGGTTGAAGCCGTCACTCCGCTTCGGCTCAAGACAGCCGGCATCGGCCGGTCGCCGTCGAGCGCCACCGCCGGGCCTGCCATCGCCTTCGCGACCACCGTCCCGACGCGCGCCACCGGGTCCGCATCGGTGATGTCGACCGCCACGCCCGTCTCGACGCCCACGGACAAAGCGGCCGCCGCCAGCGCCCCGATCCGCAGGCGCAGGCGGCCGTGCGGAGCGCGCTCGAAGGCGAACCATCCGTCATAGTCGCTGCGCGTGGTCGCCACGACGGTGTCGTCCCGGTCGACCAGCTCCAGGTCGACGCCGCCCAGGTTCGCTCCGCGCTCGCTCGTCAGCGTGCCCTCGACCGCGCCGGCGCGGCTGAGCGGCAGGTCGATCACGCTGGCGACCCCCGGCCGGGGCACGACCACCTTGCCGGGGCCGGCTGGCGAGAGGAACGGGTCCGGCAGCGATCCGGCGTCGATCCCGACCAGGACAGCGCGATAGGGGGTCAGCCCCTCCACGGTCGCGTGCCCCGCCGCGTCGGTCAGGGCGCGGACCTGCGCGGTGCCCGCGATCAGCTGCACGTCGCGCTCCCAGGGCTCGTCCGGCTGGCGGACGCCGTCGCCGTTGGCGTCGCGGAACACCCGCACCTCGGCCCGGCCGGTGGAGGCCAATCGGGCGTGGCTCAGACGCACTCCGCCACCCTCGCGCGGCGCCAGGCTGAATTGCAGGTCGATCCCCGCCGCGACCGCGCCGTCGCTGGACGCCTCCAGCCGCCCGCCGAGCGCCAGCCGGTCGAAACGGCGGCTATAGCCGGCGGAGATGCGCCCGCGACGGGACCCGCCGCCGCCCCGCCCGCTCCAGCCCGCCTCCAGTCGGAAGCGGCCGCGCTCGCCCGCCGCCCACTCGGCGCTGGCGTCCAGGGTGTCGAGCCGGCGGTGAGGGCTGACGGCGAAGCGGGCCGCGGCACGCAGACGGACCTTGCCGACAGATCCGCTCGCCAGCAGGGCGGCCGACAGGCCGTCCAGGTCCAGGGTGGAGAGCGGAGCGGACACGGCCCGGTCGACGCTGAGGCCCGTCGCGTCGACGCCCGGCCCCACCACGCCGGCCGTCGGTCGCCGGCTGCGGTTCCAGTTCACCTCTCCGGTCAGGTAGAAGCGGCCGGCGCTCACCGACGCGCGCCCCTCCGCCTCCAGGCGTGAGCGGCCGGAGCGGTCCTGGCGGAACCGCAGTCCGGCGTGGAGCGGCAGTGTCGTGAGTCCGCCCCCCAGCGCGCTGTCGATCGTGGCAGAGAGTTCGCGCGCGGTGCCGTCGCGAATGCGGTCGGACGCGAAGCGATGCGCGGTCAGCGCGCCCAGCGTCCAGCTGGTGCGTCCGCCTCCGCCGACCACCAGCAGTTGCGCCGCGTGGCCACCGGTCGGTTCGATCGCGACGCCGAACTCCGCCAGCGCTCCGCCAAAGCCGTGACGGGCACCGATCTCTGCGGCGGAGCGCTGGTGACCGTCGCGGCGAAACGAGTGGGCGAAGGCGAACAGACTGGTGCGTTCGTCCAAGCCGTGCTCCACCCCCAGGCTCGCCCGCGGGCCATCCGATGTTCCACGTGAAACACGACTCCAGCCGACCAGGTCCTGGCCGGTCTCGTTCGCGCTCAGCCAGTACCAGGTCCGCCCGGGCGGCACGGCGCTGTCGCCGACCCGCACCGTGCGGGTCTCGCGCCGCACCTGGCCCTGGGGGCCGTAGAGCACCACCGTCAGCCGGTTCTCTCCGAACTGCAGCGGCACCGCGCGAAAGTCGTAGCGGCCGTCGGCGCGCGGCGTGGCGAAGGCGATCAGCTGGTCGTTGCGGTACAGCTCCGCCTCCCACCCGACGGGCAGGTCGCCGGTGAAGCTGGTCGTGGTGAAGGTGTCCGGCTGCAGAAGGGGTCGGTTCGTGACCGCGACGCCGCGCCCCTGCGCCCCGGCGGTCACCAGGGGGGAGGTGACGCCGCCGACATCGCCGGCCTCGATCAGCGTCGCGCCCCCGGGCAGGCCGCCCGTCGGATCGGCGCGGTAGGCGCGCGCGCGCAGTCGATCGGGCACGCCGCGCCCGTCGGACGACAGGCGGGCGTCGACAGACAGGCCGGCCACCTCTCCCGCAGCGAAGACTTCGTAACGCAGGTCGCCCCGGCGTCGGGCGCCGGGTGTCGCGGTGGCTCCCGCCGACGCGACCACGTCGACCGCGGGGGTGCGCCAGGCGCGGTAGGGGGTCGCGGCCTGGGGCAATCGACCGAGGTCGAAGGTCCGCGCGGGCCGGATGGCGGCGGCACGCGCGCGGCGTTCGGCGGCGAGCTGGAACGGCAGCTTGCGGCTGGTCTCCAGGAACAGGCTGGCGTTGCCCAGATCGGGGCGCAGGGCCACGCCCAGCCAGTCGCCCAGCGCCGCCGTCCCGACGCACCAGCCCTCCGGCACCTCGCTGATCGCGTCGGGCGGCAGCGGCCGGCGGCGACCGGCGAGCGTCACCATGTCGGCCATCCGGTCGACGGCGATCGTCTCCTCCGACGCGAACACCCAGCCGGACGCGCGACCCGTCGCGCGGTCCACCCGGATCGGCAGGTCGAGCGCCAGCACCAGGTCCGAGAGCACGACGCACTGGTCCGTCGCGCGCTGATAGCCGCGCACGCCGTCGCCCAGCCGGATGGCCCCGGACCGCAGCTCGAACAGCAGCTGATCGTCGTCGGTCGCCGTCCACCCGGCCGCGCCCGCCGGCGCGGACCAGAGGGAGCAGAGCAGCGCCAGGGCGAGGAGCAGCCGGGCCATGGCGGTGCGCCCGGCGGCGGCCGTCGGATCTAAGGCAGGGTGACCGTTCGCGAGGCCACCAGGCTCATCGCGCCGTCGCGATTTTCGAGATACTCGACGGTGACCGGGCCGTGCAGCGCGGCGGCGGCGGGGTCCAGCGGCAGGGTGAAGTCGCGGTCGGTCAGCTCGGTGTAGATCGCCACCCCGTTCACCAGCGCCACGGCCTCGTCCCCCCGGCCGGCGCGCAGGCGAAGCTGGCCATAGATCGACCGCTCGCCCGCGCGGGTCAGATGCACCGCTACGCCGGGCTGACCGTCCTCGACCACCGGCGACACCGCCCCGATGGTGGCGGTGGAGGCGAGCTGGCCCTGGCGCACGATGATGGGGATCGAGATGCCATAGACCGGGGTCAGCTGGATCGCGACGCCGTTGGCGTCCGGCGCGGCGTCGGTCACCGGCGCGACCTCGGGCACACCGCGGAACAGCATGTGCGCGCGATACTCTCCGTCCGCCAGGCCGGCGGGCGCGCGCACGCCGATGCGGATCGCCTGGGGCTGTCCGGGGGCGAGCGTGACGCGTCTGGGGGCGTAGGAGATCATGTCGAGCGTCTGGCGTTCCCGCGGGTCGGCGTCCGCTTCCTCCACCGGATCGAGGCGTCCGTCCGCCGTCATCCGCTTGAGCTCCAGCGAGATGCGATAGGTGGCCGGCGCGTCGCCGGTGTTGTTCAGGATCACCTCCGCCCCGCGCTGCCCTTCCAGCACCACGCGGGTGGGTGCGACGAGCAGGTCGGGTCCGGCGGCGGTGGCCGGCGTGGCGGCCAGG
Source organism: Sphingomonadaceae bacterium (assembly GCA_965261015.1). GTDB lineage: Bacteria > Pseudomonadota > Alphaproteobacteria > Sphingomonadales > Sphingomonadaceae > CBDHCC01. Next base: position 105,668 of record CBDHCC010000001.1, on the reverse strand, counting down.
CCCGCGCCGGCCGCCCCGGCCATGGCGAGCAGCTGGCGGGCGGTCTGGAACAGGGGCATGGGCGTCTCCGGAGAACGGGGTGGTCGACCCCTCCTTGGCGGAGCAGTGGTTAGGCTTTCGCTAACCGCGTTCGGCGGTTCGGCCCGTGCGCGCCTGGCGCCAGGCGTCGGCCAGGTCGCGGGCGTCCGCGATCAGGGGATCGAACGCGCCCGGATCGGTGGCGAGGCCGCGGTCCAGGATTGCGCGCCTCAGGGTGCGATACCACTGGCCCAGACTGGCCGCGACCGCGCCGCCCGCTGCGTGGTCCAGCCCCGCTTCGAGGAGGTTGAGCGCGGTCAGCGCCCGCGTCAGCCCGGCGCTGCGGCCCGCCAGCCGGCCGGCGGCGAGCGCGCGTCGCGTGTCGGCCAGTCCGGCCAGCAGCGCGTCGTACGCCACTTCCGCCAGTTCGGCCGGATCGGCGGCCACGACGCGGGCGTCGAAGGCGACGCGCGCATAGGCCGCTCTGGGCGACAGGGCGACGGGCGGCGTCATCCCCGGTCCGCGTTCCACGCTCTGATCTGGTTGTCCAGGAAGCTCTGGGTCGAACGGAAGCCGGCGACCCGGCTGTCCATGCGGGCGAACTGGGCGGTCATGCTGTCGCGCAGCCGATCGGACGCCGCGTCCAGTTTCAAGCGTTCGGTCGCGACCTGCGCCTTCAACCGACCGTAACGGTCCACCGAAGCCGCCAGGCTGCCCGGCGCCGCCGCCGAGGTGACGGACCGCGCCAGCCGGGTCACGGCGGCGTCCAGCCCGTGCAGCCCCACCGCGAACAGCGCCTCCACGCCGTCCGGGTGGAGCGCCACCGCGCGCTCGAACTGCGCCTGGTCGAGCGACAGGCTCCCGTCGCGCGCCGTCCGCACGCCGAGTTCCGCCAGCGTGCGCGGCGCGCCCGGCTCCGCGCCGGGCATCAGGTCGACCGAGGTGAAGCGGGACACCGCCCGTCCGGCGGCGCGGGTGGCGCTGTCCGTGCGCAACTCGCCCGTCTTCGGGTCGGACGCGGCGGCCAGGGTGGCGCGCACCTGGTCCAGCGCGGACACGAAGTCGCCCAGTGCCGTGCCGATCGCGGCGGCGGGGCGGGCGAGGGAGAGGTGGACCTGGCGACCCTCCGCGGCGGAGCGCAGGTCGAGCGTGACGGCGTCCAGCACGTCCGCCAGGCGATTGGTCGGGCGCTCGATCGCGATGCCGTCGACCGTGACCCGGCTGTCCGTCGCCGCCTGGCCCAGGGTCATGCCCGCGCCCGCGGCCTCGCCGGGATAGGACAGGCGGCGCAGTCCCCCGTCGGGATCGTCCGCCCGCACCACGATGGCGAAGCCGTTCCGGGCACCCGTCGGGCCCTTCAGGACCAGCCGCGCGCCGTCGTCGGAGCGGACGAGGGAGGCGTGGACCGCGTCGCCAGCCGCCGCATTGATCGCCTCGGCGACGGACGCCAGCGACTGGCCGGCCGCGACTGGCACCTCGATCGCCGTCGCTCCGTCGCTGTCTCCCAGCCGGATCGTCAGCGTGCCCGATCCGGGTGCCTGCTCGGCAGTGGAAAAGGCGGGGGAGGCGACCGTCTGCGCGCGGGCGAGTCGCTGGACCACCACGTCCGCGTCCAGCCGGTCCGGTCGCGCGCCTTCGGCGAGCGCGACGGTCACGACGGACGGGTCGGCGGACACCGGTGCGCGGGCCAGGTCGCCGCTCCGCACGCGCGCGGCGAGCGCGTCGGATAGCGAGGTGAACTGGTTGCGGATGGTGGCGGCCGCGCTGATCTGGGCGTCCAGCTGTTCGCCCCGCCCCTCCAGCCGGGCGAGCTTCGGCGCGAACTGCGCGGCGACCAGGCTTGCGGTCAGCTCGCGGATGTCGATGCCGCTGCCGGAACCCAGGGTGGAGACGATCGAAGCCATGATCCCCCGAACGACCGGAGGCGGGCCGGATTAAGGCTGCGGTCGCCCGTTCTCGTCGAAGGCGGCCGACGGCGGCACGGCCACGACGGGTGCCACCACGTCGTCGCCCCGCTTCAGCCCGTACACGAATGCCAGGACGGCGGCGATCGCGACGAACAGGTCGGATCGCACCAGCCCGCCCTCGGTACCGGTATAGTAGAGCCCGCGCGCCAGTCGGGGATATTCCAGCACGGTGATGCCGCGCTCCATCGCCAGTTCGCGGATCGCCAGCGCCCGCGCGCCCCGGCCCTTGACCGTCAGGACGGGTGCCGGGGCCTTCGCGGCGTCGTAGGACAGCGCGACCGCGAAATGGGTCGGGTTGGTGATGACCACGTCGGCGTGGCGCAGGCCACCCGCCACGCTGCCCTTCAGGATTTCGCGCTGGCGGGCGCGGATCATCCCCTTCTTCTCCGGGCTGCCCTCCGACTGTTTCGATTCGTCGCGCAGGTCCTGGTGCGACATCCGCAGCCGCCCGGACTGGCGCACCCACTGGATCGGCACGTCGATGAAGGCGAGGACGACCAGCCCCGCCGTCAGCCCGGCGAGCAGGCGCAGCAGCTGGTCGCCGGCGTGCGCCAGCTCGGCCGTCGGGTCGCCGCGTCCGACCGACGGCATCGCGACCAGCTGCGCGCGAAGGAAGGTCCAGCCGATCGCGCCCAGCAGCGCCAGCTTGGCGAGCGACTTCGCCAGTTCGATCCACCCCTGCGGCCCGAACATGCGCGCCAGCCCCTTCGTCGGGTCGAGCCGCTTGGCTTTGGGCGCGACCAGCCCGCCGAAGAACCGCACCTGGCCCAGCGCGGTCTGGGACAGGAGAGCGGCCGCCACGGCCATGCCGAGCAGGGCCAGGAGCGACGGCAGAACCGGCTCGACCGCGCGCAGAAGGGCGCTGGCACCCCCCACCTCCTCCAACCGGCCGCGCCGCCAGTCAAAGGCCACGGCGAAGCTGTCGCGCAGGCCGTCCATCATCGCGCCCCCGAACAGCCACAGCCAGGCGATGCCGGCGATCCCGGCGGCCGCGGTGCCCAGGTCCTTCGACCGCAGGAGGTCGCCCTCCTTCGCCGCGTCGTCGCGGCGCTTCTGCGTCGGGGCGAACGACTTTTCGCCCGACTCCTCGCTCATCGCAGGATCAGGTCGGGCGCGTCGGCCGCGAAGCCCTGCAGCCGGGCCGCCAGCTGGTCGGTGAGGAGCGGGGCCGCGAAGGCGAGCGCCACCACGCCGGCCAGGAACGTCGCGGGCAGGCCGATGGAGAACAGGTTGAGCGCCGGCGCGGCGCGGCTGACGATCGCGGTCATCAGGTTCACCGACAACAGGATCAGCGCGACGGGCAGCGCCAGCAGCAGCGCGCTCGCGAAGATCTGCCCGCCGAACGCCGCGATCTCTTCCAGCCGGTCCGGTCCCAGCCACGCCACGCCGGGCGGGAAGGCGTCGAAGCTTTCGCGGACCAGCGCGACGATCAACAGGTGGAGGTCGAGGCCGACGAACAGGAAGGCCATCAGCACGGTGAACAGCTGGCCCAGCGCGGTCGTGCCCGCCCCACTGGCCGGATCGATGGTCTGGGCGAAGTTCAGGCCCATCAGCCCGCCGATCAGCTCCGCCGCCAGGGTGGGGATCGCGAAGGCGAACTGGAACACCAGGCCGATCGCCAGCCCCACCACCACCTCGCCCGCCAGGGCGGCCAGGCCGGCGAAGCTCATCAGGTCGCCCGGCGGCTGCAGGCCGGTCCACGCCATCAGGTGGACCGCGATGGCACCGGCCAGCGCGATCCGCACCTGGACGGGGACCGCGCCCATGCCGAACAACGGTCCGGCCAGGAACGCCGCGCCCACCCGCGCCATCAGGAAGACGAGCCGCCACAGCTCCGCTTCGATATTGACGTCGAGCGTGCCGGTCATCGGGTCGCGCCCGCGATCGCCTCGAAGATACCGGTGGTGAAGTCGGCCACCAGCCCCATCATCGTGCCGCCCAAAACCACGAGCACGATCGCGGTCACCACCAATTTGGGGACGAAGGTCAGCGTCTGCTCGTTCACGCTGGTCGCCGCCTGGACCATGCCGATCACCAGCCCGACCGCCAGGGTGGCGATCAGCACGGGCGCGACCACCAGCGCCAGCACCCAGAGCGCCTGATGCGCGAAGGACAGGAAGTGCGTGGCCTCGCTCATCCGCCGAAACTCGCGGCGAGCGACCCCATCGTCATCGCCCAGCCATCGACCAGCACGAACAGGAGCAGCTTGAAGGGCAGCGAGATGATCGTGGGGGACATCATCACCATGCCCAACGCCATCAGGATGGAGGCGACGACCAGGTCGATGACGAGGAACGGCAGGAACAGCAGGAACCCGATCTGGAACGCCGTCTTCAGCTCGCTGGTGACGAAGGCCGGCAACAGGACGGAGAAGGGCACGGCGGCGGGCGAGGCGTAGGCGGGCTGTTTCGCCATGTCGGAGAAGAGCGCCAGGTCGGTCTTGCGCGTCTGGGTGACCATGAACGCGTGGAACGCCTCTCCCCCCTTCGCGACCGCGCCCGACAGGTCGGTCTGGCCCGCCGCATAGGGTTCGATCGCGGTCGCGTTCACCTGGGTCAGCGTGGGGGCCATCACGAACAGCGAGAGGAAGAAGGCCAGGCCGATCAGCACCGGATTGGGCGGCGACTGCTGAAGCCCCAGCGCCTGGCGCAGGATCGAGAGCACGATCAGGATGCGCGTAAAGCTGGTCATCATCAGGATGAGGGTGGGCAGCAGCGTCAGCAGGCCCATGACCAGCAGCAGTTGGATGGAGAGCGCGATCGGCTCGCCCGACTGTCCGCCCACATCGCCCATCAGCCGGTCGAGCGCGCCCACCGGCGCCGCGTGCGCGGCCGTCGCCGTCATCGCGGCGGCCAGCGCGGCGAGGCACCGCGCGGCCCATTTGCGCCGCTCACGCATCGCGCCCGCCCTCCGCCAGCCGGGTCACGCCGCCGCGCGAAAGGGCGACCAGGATGTCGCGGCCATCGAAGCGGACCACGGCGATCCGGGTGCCCGGGGCCAGCATCGTCGTCTCGCGCACCTGTGCCAGCCGCTCGAGCGCGGCGCCCGGCATCCGGCCCTCGACCTTGCGCCAGGTCCACAGCAGCAGGAACGCGAAGCCGCCCAGGAGCGGCAGCAGCAGCGCGATCTTCAGGAGATACCAGCCGATCACGCCGCCTGCTCCACCACGGGCAGGCCGTCGTCCGACGCCAGTTCGACGATCCTGAGCGCGAAGCGGTCGCCCTGGCTCACCACCTCGCCGCGCGCGATCAGCGTCTGGTTGGCGTAGAGGTCCAGCAGGTCGTCGGCGTGGCGGTCGAGCGCCACCACGCTGCCCTCCGCCAGCGCCAGCAAGTCGCGCAGCGCAACTCGGGCGCGGCCGAGCTCGACGGACAGGGTGACGTCCACGCCGGCGATGCGGTCGAAGGGATGGTGATGGGTCATGGCAGGTCCTTGGTGGGGGCGGCGAGCGCCGGAGGAGGAGAGGCGGAGGTGACGCGGATGGCGACGCGGCCGGCGGCCGTGCCGACGACGCCCTCGCCCACCGTGCGGTCGCCCAGGCGCAGGGAGGCGTGGCCGCCGACGCCCAGCGGGATGCAGTCGCCGACCGCCAGCCGGCTGACCCGGCCGAGCGGCAGGCGCGGCTCGTCCACCACCGCGCGCAGCGGCAGGGCGACCGCGCCCAGCGGGCCGCGCACCAGCCCATCGACTCGGGCGGGGGCGGCGCGGGCCGGGGCCTGGCGCGTCGCGCCGGTCCAGCCGGCCAAGGCGGCGGCGGGGTAGGACAGATCGACGGGAAAGGCGGCACCCATCGCGGGCGACGCGGCCAGCAGACGGACGTGGACGACGGCGTCCGCCGGGGTCAGCCAGGGCAGGTGCGCCAGCCGCTCCTCGGCGCGGGCGACGGAAAAGGCGCGTGGGCGGTCCGCCGACCAGGCGGTGCCCAGCGCGGCAACGATGCCGTTCACCAGCCGCTCCGCCATCAGGCGCGCGCTGTCCGGCAGCTCCGCCGGGGGCGCGTCGGGCGCGCGACCGGTGCCGCCGAACCAGCCGTCCAGCGCCGCCATCAACGGTCCGGCCGCCAGGCTGACCAGCACGCGCGCGGGATCGCCCTCGACGGCCAGCAGGGCGTGGTGGCCGTGGTCGGCCAGCGTGCCGGCCAGCGCGGCGCGGGAGAGCGTCCGCGGCTCTTCCACCTCCAGCCGCACGGCATCGCCCAGCATCGGGCGCAGCACGGGACCCAGCGCGCGGGCCAGGGCATGATGAATGGGGCCGAGCGCGCCTTCGTCGGCGGGCGCGGGGCCGCGGCCCGCCATCAGCCGCTCGCAATGGCGCGCGCTCACTGGACGATGAAGCTCTTGAAGTGGACGGCGGTGACGCCGCCAAAGCCTTCCTGCGCCGTCAGCACGCCGTTGATCGCCGCGACGAGTCGCCGCGCCAGCCGGCGCTTGCCGTCGGGGGAGTAGGCGTCGGCTTCGGGCGTGTCGGCCAGCACCAGCAGGATCTCGGACCTGAGCGCCAGTTCGTGGCGCGCCATCCAGCCGACGACCCGCCCGTCATAGGGCGTGGCCGCCGCCAGGCCGAGCTGAACGAAATGGCCGGAGCCCCGCAGGTTGCTCGTGAACTCGTCGTCGAACACGAAGTAGCTCAGGCGATAGGGGTCGCCGCCCGCCCCGTCCTCCGGGGCCTCGCCCCCGTGATCGCCTTCGGCGGCGGCCGGCGCATAGGGGTCCGCCTCGCCCTTGCGGACCAGGCGGGGGCGCTCGTCGTGGGTCTCGCTCGCGCCCCCGACCAACCCGGAGGCGGCGGCGTAGGCACCCCCGCCGATTCCGGCGAGCAGCAGCAGCGCCGCGCCCAGGATCTTCAGGCGGCGGGATTTGGGCGGCGTGTCAGGCGCGGAAGCTGCGGTCATCGGTTCTCTCTTCAGGCGAACAGACCACCGGCGCGGCGGCCGGTGGGGAGGGTGGAGGAGGCGGGCGCGCCCGGCGGTGTCGCGCGGCGCTGGGAGGGGACGTCGCCGCCGGGCGCGCCACCGCGTCCGGCGGGCGGGTCGCGGGCGTCGCGCTGGACCGTCGCCTCGGACGGGCCGATCACGATCTCCCCCAGCTCCAGCCGGCGTTCGTCCGCGGCGCGGACGAGGGCGGGCACCGCGTCCGTCAGCGTCTGGCGCACGGCCGGATCGTCGGAGCCCAGCCGCACGCCGGCCTGGCTTCCCACCCGATCGGCCTCCGCCGAGAGCGCCACATCCAGCCGGCCGACGCTGTGATGCACCAGGGTCAGGCTGGCGCGGTCGGCCATCGTCCCGCCATCGCCGCCGAACTCCACATGTTCGACCAGCGCCGCCATCGCGGCCGGATCGGCCGGACGGGAGGCCTGGGTCGGCGCGACAGCCGCCGGGGTCACTGCGCCCGGCCGCTCGCCGCCGCCGGGCAAGCGCGGGTCGACCACCAGGTCCGTTGCGGCGGGCTGAGCGAGCAGGACCGGGGGGGTGTCGATCGCGTCGGTGGCGCGGGGACGCCGGCCCGATGGCGGGCGGTCCGCGCTGTGCGCCAGGACCGGCGCGACGGCGGGTGCGGTGGCAAGGGCCTCCGCCGCCCGCAGGACCTTGGCCGCGTCCGGGGCGGCCAGGGGCAGAAGCGGGGGCCGGACCGGGGGCGGGACTGGCGGCCCGACGGACGGCAGGGCCGGGGCCGGGTCGGCCAGGGGCGGCGTGCCGGGAAGGGTCCGCGCCGGGCGAACGGCCGCGTTCGGCAGGGAACCCGACGGAACGGCGGCGTCGCGGACCGTGTCCTCCTCGGAGGCGTCAGCGCTCGTCGGGACTGGCGACCCGTCGGGCGAGGCGGACGCGCTGCGCGCCGCTGGCTCGGCACCGATGTCGAGGGGCGCGGGGTTCGCCGTCGCGACGGGCGCCAGCGGCACGATCGGCGGCGGGACCACGAAGGGTGCGCCGAGCGACGCCGCTGCGTCGGTCCCGTCGTCCTGCTCGGTCGGTAACGGCTCGTTGACCGGCACGTCCTTGCCGGCCGGCAAGCTGGTGCCGGACAGCAGCGCCGGGAACAGGCCGTCGAGCGCGGCCGGGAGGCGCGGGACGGCGGAGCGGCGGATCGGGTCGGTCGGGGCGGTCGGCGAGATCAACGGGCGGGCTCCTCAAGGGGTCACCCGAAATCAAAGCAGGAAGCGTGCCAGACGACTGGCGATCCGGCGGACACTCACGCCGGCCGGCACGCGCTTCCTCGTTCGCGCGCTCGCCCGGCCGTCACCGAACCGGGGCGGTAGACTTCGTCGGCGTTCGCGAAGCGCCCGCGCCGCGCCGGAAGAGCGAGAGCAGGAACGGCTGGAGGACCAGGCTGTTCAGGTCGACCGCGACGTGCAGCGCGATCGCGATCCACAGCTGGCCGGTCGTCAGGTACACCGCGGTCACGATCGCGCCGAACAATGCCGTGACCAGCACGCCGACCACGCCTTGGTAGAGGTGCGACAGGCCGAACATCACGGCCGACACGACAAAGGCCAGCAGCGGATCGCCGGTGAGGAGCATGAAGAGGAGGGGGAGGTAGAGGCGGAAGAACAGTTCCTCGCTGACGCCGGCATTGAGCGACAGCAGGGCCGCCCACACCCGCTCCCGTCCGTTGCGCGGCAGCAGCGCCTCGAAATTGCCGGCGGTCCTGGCCTTGCGAGAGGTCCGGGCGGTCAGAAAGGCGGAGAGAACCGTGCCGACGAGGAACGCCGACCCCAAGCCGATCAGGAACGGCGCGGAGATCTCGTCTGTGCCGACCACGTCTCGCGCGCGGGCGGCCAGGTCGCCGAAGGCGGCCGGCAGCGTGACGATCGCCAGCAGTTCGCCCGACAGCGCCAGCCCGATGAGGGAGAGCACCAGGAAGAACGCAAAGGCCTTTGCCAGCCACGTCCGATACCATCGCTGGCGTTCGCGCGAGGAGGTCAGCTGCCGCACCAGCCGGTAACTCTTCACATCGTCGAAGACGAACCACAGCCATCCGGCGATCGCGACGGCGGCGAGGGCGGGGATCATGGGCGGCGGTTCCGGAGCGGAGGGAGGGTTCGGGTCGCACGCTAGCGCGGCCGGGCCACGGCGCAACCGGTCGCGCGATGGGCGGCCCGGCCCGCCGGGCGCCGCCGGCTAGGTCTCGCTCTGCGGCAGGGGCGCGCGCGGTGCGGACGAGGCCCGAAGCGCGAGGGCCCTCTCCCGCGCTCGGGCCTGATCGCGCGCCGTGTCGCGCAGCCGTTCGGCGACGCGGCGATCCGCCTCGGCCGCGGTCAGTGCCGCCTGCGCGGCGTCGCACCGCGCGCTCGCATCCCGATCGTCGCGCCGGGTGGCCTCGACGGCGCTCGCCACGACCGCGCCGAAGCCGCTCAACCGGGCGAGCGCCGCGGCCGAGAGGGGGCCAGGGGTCGGGCGATAGCCGGTTGCCAGCACGGACAGGCGGTCCGCCACGTCCCGTCCGCGCGCTTCCCGCCGGCGCTCTTCGGCCAGGTCGGCGGCGGCCCGGTTCGACAGCGCCGCGCGCGCGCGCGCCACCCGGTCGAAGCGCCGCGCGCGCCCGTCCCCCTTCGGTCCGTCCGCCATCAGTCGGCCGCCGTGGCGTGCAGGGCGGCGATCGCGTCGGCGTAGTCGCAGCGTTCGTCCGGTGTCTGGGAGACCAGCGCGCGGATGACCGGCTGCAGCTCCACCGCCCGGTCCAGCTCCGCGTCGGTGCCCCGTCGGTATGCCCCCATCAGGATCAGATCCCGGTTCTCGTGAAAGGTGGACGACAGCGCACGCACGCGGCGGGCGGAGGCGAGGTGGTCGGGCGGCACCACGTCGGCCATCACCCGGCTGATCGACGCGCCCAGGTCGATGGCCGGATAGACCCCGCGCTCCGCCACCGCCCGCGACAGCACGATGTGCCCGTCCAGGATCGAGCGGGCGGCGTCGACCACCGGGTCGTCGGGGTCGTCGCCGTCGGCCAGCACGGTGAACAGGCCGGTGATCGCACCGCCGCCGCGCCGGCAGGCGCCCGCGCGCTCCACCAGCCGGGGGATCAGGCCGAGCGCGGAGGGCGGATATCCGCGCGCCGAGGCGGGCTCGCCCATCGCCAGCGCCACCTCGCGGGCCGCGTGGGCGACGCGCGTCAGGCTGTCCATGATCAACAGGACGTGGCGACCCTGCGCGCGCAGCGACTCGGCGATGGCGAGCGCGCGCATCGCGCCGCGCAGGCGCAGCACGGGGGCGTGGTCGCCGGGCACCGCGACGACGGCGGCGCGCGCGCGCACCGGCCCGGCCAGTTTCGTCTCCAGGAAGTCGCTCACCTCCCGCGCGCGCTCCCCGATCAGGCCGACCACGATGGCGTCTGAGGGCGTGGCCGCCGCCATCATGCCCAGCAGCACGGACTTGCCGACGCCGGACCCCGCCAGGATGCCGACCCGCTGGCCCACGCCCAGCGTGGTGAGCGCGTCGATCGCGCGCACTCCGGTTGGCAGCGCGGCGGTGACCCGGCCCCGATCGAGCGGATTGCCCGGACGGCCGGCGAGCGGCCAGCGGACCGCGCCCGCGATCGGACCGCCGCCGTCCAGGGGCGCGCCCAGCCCGTCGACCACTCGGCCCAGCAGGGCCGCGCCGGCCGCGACGGTGCCGCCGTCCTCCACCGGATCGACCCGCGCGCCGCGCGCCAGCACGGGTGCGGGTTCCAGCAGCATCAGCGTGCTACGCTCCCCGCGAAAGCCGATCAGTTCGGCCGCTCGCGGACCGTCGCCCGTGTGCACGCGGCACAATGTGCCCACCGGCTCCGCCAGGCCGGTCGCCTCGACCAGCGACCCGGAGGAGGCGACCGCGCGGCCAAAGCCCGCCGGCGCGAACGGCACGGCGGCGTTGGCCATGCGGTCGAGCGCGGCCATCAGCACTCCGCCAGGGCCGCGGCGAGCGCGCGCCCCCACTCCTCCGGCCCGTCCGACACGCCGCCATGCGCGGTGTCGAGGACGAAGGCGTTGGGGGCCAGGGCGGCGTCGGTGGCGATGCGCACGCCGTCGGGCAGCAAGGCGCGGGCGGTCTCGGCGGCGTCCGGGTGGCAGCGGCAGGCGACCGCCGCCACTTCGCCCAGTCGGTCGAGGGCGACCGCCACCCGCCGCTCCAGCGCCGCCGGGTCGAACACCGCGTCCGACAGAAGCTGGCGACAGAGCGCCAGCACCGTCTCCCGCAGGCGATCGGCCAAGGCGGCGTCGACCCGCGCGTCCAATCGCGCGAGTTGGGTGGAAAGGGCGTGGAGGACGTCCTGGTCGGGCGTCACCGCGCGGCCGGCGGCGAAGCCGTCCGACCAGGCGGCGCGCAGCGGGTCGTCCTGCGGGTCCGGAATGCCGGCCGTCGGCGCGGCTCCGGCGGGGCGACCGGGCGCGAAGTGAACGGGTGCGGCGTCAGATGCACCGCGAGGCGTCGGCGCGGTGGCCTCCAGCGGCCGCGCGCGAAAGCCCGCCCCGGCCGCCGGCAGCCGTCCGAGGTCGCTCAGCGACAGCCGGTCAAACATAGTCGCCGCCCGCGCCGCCCAGGGCGATCTCGCCCGCCTCGGCCAGCGCGCGGGCCTGGGCGATCACCGCCGTCTGGGCGGCGAGCACGTCCGTCATCCGCACGCGCCCGCGCGTCTCGATCTCGTCGCGCACGCCGTCGGCCGCGCGGCTGGACATGGCGGCGAACACCGGTTCGCGCTCCGCCTCCGCCACGCCCTTCAGCGCCAGCACCAGCACCTCGCCATCGACCACGCGCAGGACGGCGCCGATCGAACGCGCGTCGAGCGCCAACAGGTCGCGGAAGGTCACCATCTCTTCACGGATCGCGCCCGCCACCGCCTCGTCGATCGCGGCGACGCCGGGCAGCGCGTGCGCCTCCATCGCGCGCGCGGCGTTGTTGAGCAGCGCCGCGGCGTCGCGCGCCCCGCCCAGCGTCAGAGTCGACGCCCCGTGCGCCTGGGCGATGCGCCGGGCCAGGATCTCCTCCAGCAGGGCGAGCGCGTCGGATCGCACGGGGCCCAGCGTGGCGACCCGGTGCAGCAGGGGCGCGTGGTCGGCCGCGGCCATCCCGCCCAGCACGGCCGCGCCGCGCTCCGGCTCCAGGCAGGTGATGAGGAGGGCGATGACCTGCGGGTGTTCGCCCGCCAGCAGGCGCACCAGCACCGGAGCGTCCAGCCAGCGCGCCACCGCGAGCGCGGAGGGGCGGCCTTCGGGACGGATGCGCGCCATCAGCCCGCCGGCGCGGTCCGCGCCGTGCGCGTCGGTCAGCACGCGCTCCAGCCGGGCCTCCGGTTCGGGCGTCACGATCCCCTGCCCGGCCATCGCGGCGGCGAGGTCGTGAAGCGAGCGCTCCACCTCCTGCGGGGCGACCCGATCGAGCGCGATCATGGCCCGGCCGATCTCGCGCAGCTCGTCGGGACCCAGCAGGCGCAGCACCTTGGCGGCCGCGTCGTCGTCCAGCATCGTCATCAGCACGGCGGCCCCGCGCGCGGCCGCCGCGGGATCGGCGCTCATCGCGCGGGCTCGGCCTGGAGGGGCTGGGCGGGCCGCATCATCGTGCGGAGCGCGGCCGCGACCCGTTCGGGCGACCCGTCGGCCATCGTGCGGGCAAAGGCCAGCTGTTCGTCCAGCGTCAGGTCGCCCGTCCCCGCCCGCTCCGGCGGGGTCACGGGCGCGGTGCCGTCGGCGGACGGGACCGGGCGCGGGCGCAGCCGGGCCATCAGCGGGCGAAAGCCGAACAGCACGACGAGCAGCGCCACCAGCAGCGCCCCGGCCTGGCGCACGGCCGGCCAGAACCAGTCGGCCTGCCAGAAGGGCGTGGCGACCTCCTCCGCCGTGGCGAAGGGTCGGGCGATCACGCTGACCTGGTCGCCGCGCGCGTCGTTCGTCCCGGCGGCCGATCGCACGAGCGCCTCCACCTGCGCCACGTCGCGCGGTCCCAGCCGCTTGGCCGCCGCATCCTCGCGCAGCACGACGGCGATCGACAGGCGCTTCAGACCGCCGGGCGCACCCTTCGTGACCGCCAGTTCGCGCCCGACCGCGTAATTGCGATCCGCGCTCTGGGACCCCGCCGGATCCGTCGCCGGGGCGGGCGTGGAGGTCGCGGGCGGTCCGTTGGCGACCTGGGCCGCGGGCGGCGGCACGTTGGAGGTGGCGCCCGGGATCCCGTAGCCGCCGGTCGCGGGGTCGGTGGAGGTCTCCGACCGTTCGGAGGTGAGCACGGTGTCCTTGTCGTAGCTTTCGCGGGCCGAACTCGCCTCCGTCAGGTCCACGTCGGCCTGGACCTCGACGCTGAAGTTGCCGGGGCCGAACAGTGGGGTCAGCAGCTGACCCAGCTGGTCGCGCACCTTGTCCTCCAGCCGGGCCTGATAGTCGATCCGCTCGGCCAGCGCGCCGTCGCCGCCGCCGCCGGGCCGCGACAGCAGGCGACCGTGCTGGTCGACCACGTTCACATTTTCCGGCGTCAGGCCCGCGACCGACCCGGCGAGCAGGTTGACGATGGCGGACACCGTGCCCTCGTCCAGCCGCCGGCCGCGCGCGACCGTGACGACGACGGACGCGCGGGTCGGCGCGGCGTCGCGCACGAACAGCGAGCGTTCGGCCTCCGCCAGATGGACGCGCGCGGCCTCGATCCCGTCGATCTCCTGCACCGACAAGGCCAGGTCGCGCTCCCGCGCCTGGCGCAGCCGCTCGGCTTCCACGGGGCGGCTGGACCCCATCGGCAGGGTGTCGAGCAGGTCGGTGCCCACGGCGGCGGCCTTCGGCACGTCCTCGCTCGCCGCCAGCATCCGGGCGCGATAATAGTCGTCGGCGTCCACGGTGATGGCACCGGTGCCGTCGTTCAGCCGCCAGCCGATCCCGCCGCCGTCGAGCACCTCGGCGACCGCCGCCTTGTCCGCCTCGCCCAGCCCCGCGAACAGGGTCTTCTGGTCGGGCGTGCTGAGCGCGGCCCAGCTGCTCGCCGCCAAGGCCACGACTCCGGCCCCCGCCAGCCACGGCGCCGCGCGGCGCGCGAGCGGAGAGCGCAGCGCGGGGGGCAGCCGGTCCAGCAGCGCAGGCGTGGCGCGGGCCAGGCTGCCCGCCTCCAGCCGCGCGGCAGAGGCGGGGACGAGCGACGTGTCGGCCATATCAGACCCCCATCCTCATGATGTCCTGATAGGCGGACAACAGCTTGTTGCGGGTCTGCAGCGTCGCCTCGAAGGCGATGGATGCCTCTTGCCGGGCCACCATGACGCTGGCGATGTCGGTCACCTGGCCGCGTTCGTACCCCTCGCTCAGCGCGTCGGCGCGGGTCTGGGTCGCGTTCACGCGGCCGAGGGCGCTCGTCAGGGCCGAACCGAAGTCGGACGCCGGTGCGGCCGAGGGGCCGGACAACGCTTCAATCTGCGCCGCGCCGTCGCGGATCGCCTTCAGGCCGTCATTGCGGTCCAGAATGTCGCGGCGCATCTGCAGGATGCGGTCGGCGGCCGCGCCCGCTCCGCCGCCGACCGGCCCCAGGCCGCTCATCGGCCCGCGCCGGCGACGGCCAGCCCCTCGTCGCGATAGCGCGCGAGGCGATAGCGCAGCGTGCGTTCGGAAATGCCCAGCCGCCGCGCGGTCTCCACCCGGCTGCCGTCGCACGCGTCGAGCGTGGCCAGGATCGCGTCGGCTTCCGTGTCGCGCACCACGCTGTCCAGCCGCCGCCCACAGGCGCGCCGGGCGTCCAGCGACACCGGCGCGGCCGGATCGGCGAGCGCCACCGGACGGTCGAAGACGATGTGCCGCGGCTCGATCCGGTCCTCTCCGCCGGCGAGCAGCAGGGCGCGCTGCACCACATTCTCCAGTTCGCGCACATTGCCGGGCCAGGGGTGGGCGGCCAGCGTGTCCAGCGCCGCGACCGTCGGCCAGGCGACGCGCGCCCCGGCCGCGTGGCGCAGCAGCATGGCGGCCGCGAGCGGCGCGATGTCGTCGGGCCGTTCGCGCAGCGCCCGGGTGGTCAGCGGAAAGACGTTCAGGCGATAGAACAGGTCGGCGCGGAAGCGGCCGGCCGCGACCTCTGCGCCCAGGTCCCGATTGGCGCACGCGACGATCCTGACGTCGATCGGGATCGGCCGGGTGGCGCCCAGCGGCACGACCTCCCCTTCCTGAAGCACGCGCAGCAGCTTGGCCTGCAGCGGCAGCGGCAGCTCCGCGATCTCGTCCAGCAACAGGGTTCCGCCATCGGCCGCGCGGAAGAAGCCCTCCGCCGCTTGCGCCGCCCCGGTGTAGGCGCCCTTCACATGGCCGAACAGCAGCGCCTCCAGCATCGCCTCGGGCAGGGCGGCGCAGTTGACCGCCACGAACGGGCCGGCCGCGCGCGGGCTCGCCTGGTGGATGTAGCGGGCGAGCACCTCCTTGCCGGTGCCCGTCGGTCCGTTGACCAGAACGGAGATCGCGCTGTCGGCGACCCGGGCGGCCAGCGACACGATCGCGAGGCTTTCCGCATCCTCCGCGATCGGCTGTCCGGGGGGAGAGGCCGCGGCGGCCAGCAGGGCGGCGGCGGCGGGGCGCTCGGCTGCGGTGTAGACAAGGTCCAGCGCGCCGGTCGACGTGCGGGCGATCGACGGAGCCTCGCCAAGCGCCAGTCGCACCCCGCCGGGGGGCACGCCCTCGGAACCGTCGGCGACCCGCAGGCCGCCCTCGTCGGCCGCGTCGCGCACGGCCAGCACGGGATGCGCGGCGCGGGCGGCGGGGGTGAAGGCGAGTGCGGGCATCGGGGGCATCCTTGGGCGCGTTCGTGACGCCGTCCGAATGGCCTTGCGATGGTTAACGCCGGCGCACGACCGCCTACCGTGCTTTCCCCGTATCGGACCGGGAAATGGCCGGGAACCCCCATTTTTGACGTCCGATCGGCCGCCCGTGCCTTAACTCCGCGCCGCCCCGGTCGCTTGTGCTCTCGACACCGCCCGAGCCTCGCCATCCCGGCGACGGACGGCCCCGGGTCACCGACCAGCCCAAGGAGCACAGTCATGACCGTGATCGGAACCAACATCGCCGCCCTGAAGTCGGCCAACGCCTCCTCGTCCGCCAACAAGATGCTGGGCCAGGCCATGGAGCGCCTGTCGACCGGCAAGCGCATCAACTCCGCCAAGGACGACGCCGCCGGTATGGCGATCGCCACCTCCATGACCAGCCAGGTGCGCGGCATGAACCAGGCCGTCCGCAACGCGAATGACGGCATCTCGCTCGCCCAGACGGCGGAGGGCGCGCTCAACGAAGTGACCAACATGCTGCAGCGGGTCCGCGAACTGGCCGTGCAGTCGAAGAGCGAGACCTATTCGACCGACGACCGCACCAACATGCAGCTGGAGGTCACCGAGCTGACCAGCCAGATCAACACGATCCTGACGGACACCAAGTTCAACGGCGTGGCCCTGTTCAACAACACCGCCACCGCGTCCACCGCCGCCGACGGCTTCGACATCCAGGTGGGCGCGCAGTCGGCCGACGTGGTGACCATCGCCAAGGCGCAGGTCGACGCAACGAACTTCACCGCCACCGGGCTGGACGTGACCTCCACGACGGGTGCTGGCACGACGCTGACGACCGTCGATGATGGGCTGAAGGCCGTGAACAGCGCGCGCGCCACCCTGGGCGCGTCGCAGAACCGGCTGGAATCGGTGGTCGCCAACCTGACGACGAACGCCACCAACCTGACCGACGCGCGCTCGCGGATCGAGGACACGGACTATTCGTCGGAGACGGCGTCGCTCGCCAAGGCGCAGATCCTGTCGCAGGCCTCGACCGCGATGCTGGCCCAGGCCAACCAGAGCCAGCAGAGCGTGCTGTCCCTGCTGCGCTAACGTCCGTTCTCTTTGTTGGAACAGCCCGGGGGTCCTTCGCGGACGTCCGGGTTGTTCGTGCGTGCTGCGGGCCGTCGGGTGGCGGGAGCATCGTTTCAGTGCTGCTGGCTCTCACCCCCACCACCCCCGCTCGTCCTGAGCCTGTCGAAGGACGTACCAGTGGCTCAGCGACGGCAGCCGCCCGCAAGGCTCCACCCAGCGTCCCCTTCGACGGGCTCAGGACAGGCTTCGACAGGCTCAGGACGAGCGGATCAGGGGCGGTGGGTTGGCAAACGACCCGATAGTCCTTTGAAAGGCTCCCGGCGAGCGGGGTGACGCGGACCCCTAACCCGCGGCCAGCCGCCACAGGCCCACGGCCTGGTGCATCGAACCCACGCCCAGCCGGTCGCGCAGGCGGGTGCGGTGCATCTCGACGGTGCGAGGCGAGAGGGCGAGAGCGTGGGCGATCGCCTTGGTCCCGTGCCCGTCCGCGATCCGCGCCAGCACCTCGCGTTCGCGCGCGCTCAGCCCCGCGACCGCTCGCGCGGCGGCGGCCGGCGCGTCGTCGGCGGGGCGGCGCGCGGCCAGCCGCTCCCCGGCCTCCGCGACCGCGCGCGCGAAGGCGGCCGCGCCCCGATCCTTGACCACGAAGTCCTCCGCGCCCGCGCGCAGCGCCGCCACGACCGTTTCCGCCGCGCCATCGGCGGACATGGCGACGACCGTGCGCGGCGTGGCCCCGGCGGGCAGCGCGCGCAGCACGTCGGCCCCCAGCTCCGCCCCCAGATGCCAGTCGAGCAGGACGCAATTGGGCAGCGCGTCCGAAAGTCCGGCCGCCAGCGCCTCGCCGTCGCGGTGCGACCGCACCGGGTGCCCCAGCCCGCGCAATTGCCAGGTCAGGGTGTCGCGCCAGCACGCCTCGTCGTCCACCACGTGGATCTGCATGGGAAGGGGCGGGTCGGCGAGGGCCACGGGGTCGTGGTGGACGGGCGGGGCCGCACCGCCCATCGCCGCTGCGTCCGATCCGGCGCGGTCGCGCGCGCGCGGACGGCCGCCTCAGCGCCCGGTGAGCTCGATCGAGACGCGGCGGTTGCGCGGATCGGCGGGGTCGGCGCTGACGGCCGGCTCGCGGTCCGCGACGCCCTCGATGCGGCGGAAGCGCTCCTCGGCCACTCCATTCCGGATCAGTTCGCGCCGTGTCGCCTCCGCGCGGCCCGTCGACAAGGTCCAGTTGTTGGTGGGCCCGCGTGGCGAGAACGCCAGGCCGTCCGTGTGGCCGCGCACGGACAGGCCGTCCGCCCCGCCCCTGAGCGATTCGGCGATCACCGCCATCAGGGCCAGCGCGCGCGGTTCGAACACCGTGGTGCCCAGCCGGAACATGGAGAACGCCTCGCCGTCCACCACGTCGATCCGCAGACCGTCGGGCGTGCGGGTGAAGCGGATCTGGCGGACCAGCCGGACCAGGTCGGGCCGGGCCGCCAGCCGGCTCTCGATCGCGCGCTGGACCGCCGTCAGCCGGCGATCGGTGGCCCGGTCGACGGAGGGGTCCGGTGCCGCCAGGCCGACGCGCCCGGCGCTCGCCCCCTCCTTGGGTCCGCCGGTCGCGTCCATCGGCACGGTGAGCGATCGGGTGCCGGTCTGGCCGCCGGCGTGGGGATAGCGGTCCACCGCGGTGATCGAATCGCCGCCGAACAGCCCGGTGCCGCCCGCCGACTTGGAGCGCTTGTCGACGAGCGTGGGCGAGAAATAGTCGGCGATGCCCTTGCGCTGCTCCTCGTCCGTGGCGCCCAGCAGCCAGAGCAGCAGGAAGAACGCCATCATCGCGGTCACGAAGTCGGCATAGGCGACCTTCCACGCGCCGCCATGATGTCCGGCGGCGGCGACCGTGATCCGCTTGACCACGATCGGCCGGACCGGCGCATCCTCTCCGCGTGCCATCTCAGGCCCCGCGCAGGCCGTCGAGCAGGTCGGTGAAGCGCGGGCGGTGGTGATGGCCGATGCCGGTCCGCGCCGCCTCCACCACCAGCGGCTGCGGATGGCCGTGGAGCGACGCCACGACCATCTGCTTGACCACGTCGAACATCTGCCGATCGGCGGCCACCACCTGCTTCAGCCGGTTGGCGAGCGGCCCGACGATGCCGTAGGCGAGCAGCACGCCCAGGAAGGTGCCGACCAGCGCGGACCCGATCATCCCGCCCAGCACGGCGGGCGGCTTGTCGATCGACCCCATCGTCTTCACCACGCCCAGCACGGCGGCGACGATCCCCAGCGCCGGCAGCGCGTCGGCCAGGCCCTGCAGCGCGTGGACCGGTTCCTCCATCTCCTCCACCCGGCCGCGGATCGACTGGTCCATCACCTCCTCGATCGCGTGCGGGTCCAGCGTGCCGGACGACACCGCGACCATCGACAGCGGGTCGCAGATCAGCTCGACCACCGCGCGATCGGATTGCAGTCGGGGGTATTCGGCGAACAGCGCCGAGGTGGCGGGGTCCAGGACGTGCGGTTCCAGCGCGACGGCGCCGTCGGCTTTCAACAGCTTCATCAGCTTGGCCGTCAGGTGGATGGCGTCGACGAAATCCTGCGAGGCGTAGCGCGGCCCCTTGAAGACCTTGGCCAGCCCTCCGCCCAAGGCCTTCAGCTCGTGAAGCGAATTGCCCGCGACCAGCGCGCCGATCGCCGCGCCGCCGATGATCAGCATCTCGTGCGGCACCGCCTCCAGGACGGGGCCGAGCGCGCCGCCGGTGATGGCGAAGCCGCCGAACACCATGACGAGCAGGATGACGATGCCGATGGCCGGGAACATGGACGGTCCTTTTCCGCTCAGCGCAGATAGTCGAACAGGGAGAGCTGGCTGACCCGCGAATAGGTCGCCTGCGTCGCCTGCAGCGTGGTCAGCAGTTGCTGCATGCGCGCGATCGTCGCGGGCAGGTCGGTGTCGGCGAGCGCGGAGCGGCTGGCCGCGCGGGTCAGCCCCTGGGTGTCGGCGGCCGCGTCGAGCAGGTCCAGACGCGCGGCCCGGCTGCCGGTCCCCGCGATGGCAGAGGTGACCCGCGCCTCGCCCGCCAGCAGCGCGTCGGCCGCGGCGGGCAGGGCGGCGGCGTCGCCCGACCGGAACGCCTGGGCCAGCGCGCGCACCGCCTCGAACGCGCCGCCGAACACCGCCTCGCCCGATTCGATCGCGACCAGCGTGACGCCATCCGCCACCGGGACGGGCGAGGCCGCGTCGTCGCCGGCATAGACCGCGCGCCCGTCCGCGCCGATCGCGTAGGCGACGGCGCCACCGCCGCCGAACACCGCGCGCCCGCGCCCGTCCGTCGCGTTCGCCAGGCCGACGAGCTGGTCGTGCAGACCCTCCATCTCCTGGCCGATCGCGTCGCGCCCGGCGGCGTCCAGCGTGCCGTTGCGGCCCTGCACCGACAATTCGCGCGCCCGGGCGAACAGCGCCGCCATCGACTGGAGCGCGGTGTCGGCGGTGGCCAGGCTGTCGGCGGCGACCTGTCGATTGGCGGCGTGGGCCGCGGCGTCGCCGGTCGCGCGGTCGATCCGCGCCACCGTATCGCTCGCCACCGGATCGTCGGACGGCCGCGCCAGCCGCGTGCCGCTGGCGATCGCCTGCTGGGCGGTGTCGATGCGCCGCTGCAACGCGCCCATGTCGGCGATCGCGGTGCGGTGGAAGGCCAGCGTGCCGGCGATACTCATCGGCCAGGACTCCTCATCGGATCGCCAGAATGGAATCGAGCATGGCGGAGGCCGCCTGCATCACGCGGCCCGACGCCTGGAACGCCTGTTGATAGCGCACGAGGTTGGCCGCTTCCTGGTCCAGGCTGACGGCCGTGCCGTCGAGCGCCTGCGCCCGCGCCCCGCGCTGCACGGCGGCGAGCGCCTCGCCGGTCTGGCGGCGCGCGGCGAGGCGGGTGGCGTTCCCGGTGACGAGCGCGGCCACTCCACCTTCCGGCCCCAGGGTGGCGCGCAGGTCGGTGAGCGCGGTCAGGTTGGCCGCGTCCCGCCCGCCGCGAGCGGCCGCGATGCCGGCGGGATCGCTCAGCGTGCGGATCAGGGTGGCGGCGTCCCCGCCCCCGAAGATCGGCGCGCCCGGCCGGCCATCGGCGTCCGTGCCGCCCGCCTGCACTTCGTTGACCGCGCCGGCGAAATCGACCGCCAGCCGGTCCAGCGCGGCCGACGCCTCGCCCAGCGTGGCGAGCGAGTCGATCCTGCCGGCCAGCGCGCCGCCCGTCAGGGTGACGGGCGCGCCGTCCAGCGCCACGGCCGGCTGCCCCTTCGCGTCGACCGAGACAGAGAGCGCCGCGCTGCCGAGCCCGGCGACCAGCCTGGGTTCGGCGACGCCCGCCAGCCCGACTTCCGCGATGCCGCGACGTCCGAACGTGACGCTCAGCCCGGCCAGGCCGGCCATCGTGCCCAGCAGACGGTCGCGCTCGTCCAGCAGCCCGGCCTCCGCCGCCCCACCTTCGCGCGTGCGGAGCAGCTGGCCGTTCACCCGCGCCAGATCGGCGGCCGCGCGGTCGAGCGTGGCCACGCCGAGCGCCAGCGACTGGGTCGTGCCGTCCCGCGCGGCGGCCAGATCGCCGGCCACACCCCGTAGTGCATCCGCCACGCCGTCCGCGCGGCCGAGCAGCGCGGCGCGGTTCGCCTCGCTGCCCGGATCGGCGGAGAGCGTCAGGGCGGCGTCGAAAAAGCCGGTGAGCGCCGCGCCCGGACCGCGCGCGGCCAGCGCCGCCTCCACCGCCTCCAGCCCCGCCACCTGCGCGTCGGATCGCGCGACGTCGCCGTCCGCGCGCCGGACCTCGGACGAGCGGAACTCGTCCGCGCCGCGCGCCAGCCCCGCCAGCCGGACGCCCGCCTGCGTCCCGCGCCCGCCCATCGCCGCGCCCGCGACTTCGTTCAAGACGGCGGAACGGCGGACATACCCCTCCGTGTTCGCGTTCGCGATGTTCTGCGCGGTCGCGTCCAGCGCCCCACCGAAGGCGCGCACGCCGCTGGCGGCGATGGCGATGAGGTCGCTCATGCGCCGCCGCCCGGCCCGCGCGACAGCTGCGCCACGACGGACGCCGCGATGCCCAGGCCGCCGCCCGATGCCATGCGGTCCGCCAGGTCGGCGTCGCGCATCTCGCGGAACTGGTCGCCCGACGCCGAGTCGAGCAGCCCGTCCGCCAGCTTGGCCGCGCGCGCCGCGCCCAGCATCTGGCGCAGGAAGATGGCCTCGAACTTTTCCGCCGCCGCCTGCAACTCCGCCGAAGGAGCCGCGGCGGTGGGTGTCGCCGGGGGACCGACACCGATCTTCACAGGATCACCAGCTCGGCCTTGAGCGCGCCGGCCTGCTTCATCGCTTCCAGGATCGCCACTAGGTCGCCGGGCGTCACGCCCAGCCGGTTGAGCGCGTCGACGATGTCCTGCAGCCTGGGGCCGGGTGCAACGAGCGCCACGCGGGCGGGCTCCTGCACCACGGTGATCGCGCTCGCCTCCTCCTGGGCGGTCACCCCGTCGGAGAACGGGGCGGGCTGGACGATGCGCGGGGCCTCGTCGATGCGGATGGTGAGCGTGCCGTGGGCGATCGCGGCGGGGGCCAGTCGCACGGCGGAATTGATGACGACGGTCCCCGTGCGGCTGTTGACGATCACCCGCGCCTTTGCCTCGCCGGTCGTGACCGCCAGCGCGCCGATCTCCGCCATCATCGTGGCGCGCGTGTCCGCGTCGGGCGGCAGCGCGATGGCGACGGTGACGGCGTCCTGCGTCGTCGCGATCGGGCCGAAGCGGCCGTTGATAGCGTCGCGCACGGCCTGCGCGGTGGAAAAGTCCGGTTCGGCCAGGTTGAAGGCCAGCGTCGCGCCATCCGTGAAGCCGGTCGCCACCGCGCGTTCGACCGTCGCCCCATCCGGAATGCGACCGGCGGACGGCACGTTGACGGACAGGCGCGAACCGTCGCGGCCCTCCACGCCCAGCCCGCCTACCACCAGACTGCCCTGCGCCATCGCGTAGATCACGCCGTCCGCGCCGGTGAGTGGCGTCAGCACCAGCGTGCCGCCGCGCAACGACTTGGCCTTGCCCATCGCCGACACGGTGATGTCGATGCGCTGGCCGGGCTTGGCGAAGGCGGGCAGGTCGGCGGTGACGATCACGGCGGCCGCGTTCTTCAACCCCGGCTGCACGCCCGGAGGGAGCTGCAGGCCCAGTCGGCCCGCCACGCCCTTCACGGCGGCGGTCGAGTAAGCGAGATTGTCGTCGCCGGTCCCCGCCAGCCCGACGACGACGCCGTAGCCGACCAGCTGGTTGGAGCGCACGCCCGCGAACCCGCCGATGTCCTTGATCCGCTCGGCCTGCGTGGCGCTCGGCACGAGCAGCAGGAGGGCAAGCCACCAGCGCATCAGAAGGGGCTCACGGCGGAGAAGAAGCGGCTGAGCCAGCCCGGCCGGCCGGAGCTCGCCACCGCGCCGCGCCCCGTCACCTCGATCCGCGCGTCGGCGAGCTGGATGGAGGCGATGCGGTTGTCGGCCGTGATGTCGGCGAGGCGGGCCAGGCCGGTCAGGCGGATGCGATCCTGACCGCCGGCGGTGTCCAGGCGCTTCTCGCCGCGCAGCAGGGCGACGCCTCCGGGGCGCAGTTCGGCGATGGTCACGGCGATGTCTCCGTTGAGCGCGTTGGACTGGCTGGCCTGCCCCGTTCCCCGAAACGACCCGCCCGCGCCCAGATTAAGGCCGTCGGACAGGATGCGGCCGACCTCGCCCAATCCCGGCGCGGTGAGGGTCGTGGAGCCGTTGCGTTCCGTCTTGGACTGGGCGGCCGACGAGACGGCGGTGCGTTCGACCAGCACGACCGTGACCAGGTCGCCCACGGCACGCGCGCGGGTGCCCTCCGCCAGACCGGCATAGCCGGTGCCCGCGTTGAAGATCGCGCCGTTCGCCGGCTGGGCGAGGGGCGGCGGCGGGAGCGCGGGGGCGTAGGCCAGCGGGCTGTCCGCGCCGCCGCCGGCGCAGGCGGTGAGCGTGGCGGTGACCACGAGGGCTGCGATCCGGCGCATCACAGCGTCTGGTTCGCATTGCGGAGCATCTCGTCGACGGCCGAGATCATCTTCGAGTTCACCTCGTACGCGCGCTGGGTCTCGATCATGTCGACGAGTTCCTCGACCACCTGCACGTTCGACGCCTCCAGCATCCCCTGGCGCACATTGCCGCGCCCGGCCTCGCCCGGAGCGCCCAGCTGCGCCGTGCCGCTTGCCGCCGTTTCGGCCAGGAAATTGTCGGACAGCGCCTGCAGGCCGGCGGGGTTGGCGAAGCTGGCGACCTGCAGCTGGCCCAGCTCCTGCGGCTCGCTGGTGCCGGCGATCTGCGCGGACACGGTGCCGTCGGGGCCGACCGTGATGGCGGTGGCGCCCTCCGGGATCGTGATGCCCGGCTGCACCGGATAGCCCTGAGCGGTCACCAGCTGCCCTTCGGCGGAGCGGTTGAAATTGCCCGCGCGGGTGTAGCCCACCGTGCCGCCGGGCAGGTCGACCGCGAAATAACCGTCGCCGTCCAGCGCGAAGTCCAGCGCGTTGCCGGTCGTGGCGAGCGCGCCCTGCGTCTCGATGCGCGCGGTGCCCTGGACCGCGACGCCGGTGCCCAGGTTTAGGCCGATGGCGTAGCGGCTCTCGGCCGACGAGGGCGAACCGGCGACGGTGACGGCTTGATAGGCGAGCGTCTCGAAGCTCGCCCGGTCGCGCTTGAAGCCGGTGGTGGCGACGTTGGCCAGGTTGTTGGCGATGACGCGCATCCGCGTGTCCTGCGCCTCCAGTCCGGTCCGGGCGATGTGCATGGCTGATGTGGGCATGGGGTGTCCTCTTCGGGATCGTCAGTTGGTCACAAGAAAACCGCTCACACTGAGCTTGTCGAAGTGCCCTTCTTCTTTTTGGCCTCGCCAGAAGGAAGAAGGGGCTTCGGCAGGCTCAGCCTGAGCGGGGGGGTGCTGTCCCGGGTCACGACAGTCGCATGAGGCTGGCCCCGCCCTCGTCGATCTCCTTGGCCGCCGAGAGCAGCTTGGAGCGGGTCTCGAAGGCGCGGCTGTTCTCGATCATGGCGACGAGCGCTGCGGCCGAGTTCACGTTCGACTGTTCCAGCGCGCCGGACGCCAGGGTCGCGGTCGGATTGTCGGGCAGGATGCCCGGCGCTTCGCCCGCCGCCTGTTTCACGTGGAACAGTCCGTCCAACCCCTTGGCGATCGACGTGCCGCGCGGACTGGCGAGCTTCAGCCGGCCCAGCACGTCGGGCTTGTCGGGCGCGCCGCCGGGCGGCACCGACAGGACCGATCCGTCGGGCGCGATCGTCAGCCGGTCCGATGGCGGCACGCTGATCGGGCCGTCCGCGCCAAGCACGAGATGGCCGTCGCCGGTCTGGAGCATCCCCGACGCGGCCACGGTCAGGTCTCCGCGCCGCGTATAGGCCTCGCCCCCATCCTCCGCCTGCACCGCCAGCATCGCCTCGCCGTCCAGTGCCACGTCGAGCGGCCGGCCAGTGGCGATGCGCGCGCCCGCGCCCATGTCGGCGTCCACCACCTCCTCCGACACCGGCGCGCGCGCGTCGAGCGCGGGGCCGGTCAGGTGCTGCGGCTGAAAGCTGGTGCGTTCGGCGCGGAAGCCGATGGTGCTGGCGTTCGCCAGATTATTGGCGATCGTCGCCTGGGCGGCCAGCGTGCCCTTCATGCCGGTGTAGGCGGTGTAGATCAGGCGGTCCATCAGGTGCGGATCTGCAGGATCGACTGGGTCAGCTGGCCCGCCGTGTCGATCGCCTTGGCGTTCGCCTGGAAGTTGCGCTGGGCGGAGATCAGCCCGACCAGTTCCTCCGTGATGTCGACGTTCGACCGCTCGACCGCACCCGTCAGCAGGCCGCCATAGGCCCCCTGGTTGGGCTCTCCGAACGCCGGTTCGCCCGACAGCCCCGTGGCTTTCCAATGAGTCGATCCGTCCTGGCGCAGGCCGGCGGGCGCGGTGAAGTTCGCCAGGGCCACGCGCCCGACCGGCTGGCTGGTGCCGTCGGTGAAGGACGCCTCGACCAGGCCGCGATTGTCGATCGTGACGCCCGCGAACTGGGCGCCCGCCGCATTGGCCGTCGGCAGTTTCAGGTCGGTCGGCCCGCCGGTGGCACCCCCGTCCGCGTCGACCGTGAACACCTGCAGCCGGTTGGCCGTCAGGTCCACGACATAGCCGTCGGCGTCCGCGGTGAACGCGCCGTTCCTCGTGAACATCGTCTCCTTGGCCCCGGTGGGCGAGCGCACCGCGAAGAAGCCGTCGCCGGTGATCGCCAGGTCCAGCCCGGCCCCGGTCTGCTCGACCGTCCCCTGGGTGAAGATCTGGGTGACCGACTGCACGGCGGACCCCACGCCCATCATCTTGCGCGGATCGGTCAGCGCGGATCCGGCGACCAGGTCGATGAAGTCGGTGCGCGACCGCTTGAACCCGTTGGTCTCCACATTCGCCAGATTGTGGCTGATGGTGGCCAGGTCCGTCTGCGCGCCTTTGAGGCCGGTCAGCGAGGTGTAGAAGCTCATGATGCGGGGTCCTTTGCGGGGGTGGGAAGGGCGTCGAGACGCGCAGGGTTGGGGAGCGCGTCCAGACGCGCGGCGATGGTCTTCAGCGTGGCCGACATCTCGTTGATGCCGGACAGGCTGGAGAACTGCGCCATCTGCGCGATCATCTCCTTGTTATCGACGGGATCGAAAGGGTCCTGGAGCGACAGCTGGGTCGTCATCAGCTTCAGGAAGTCGGACTGGCCCAGCGTGGTCGTGCCCCGGCTGTCGGTGCGCGGCGCGCCTGAACTGGGGGGCGTGTTGGAGAGCGTCACGGGTGTCATCGGCCGATCCTCAAGGTTTCGAGGGTGAGGGACTTGGCGGTCTGAACGACCTCCACGAGGTTGGAGTATTGGCGCGCGCCCTCCATCATCTCGACCAGCTCCTGCGTCTCGTCGACGGGGCTGACCCAGACGTCGCCATTCGCATCGGCGAGCGGGTGATCGGGATCGTGGCGGCGGGTCGGCTGGGCGTCGGTGGCGACCACGCGGTCGACGGACACGCCGGCCAGTCCGCGCTCGCCGGCCTGGGTGCGGAAGACGGGCTTGATCGGGCGATAGGCGGTCTCGGCGCTGCCGGACACGCTGCCGGAGTTCGCCAGGTTCGACGCCGCCGTGTTGAGGCGCACGAGCTGGGCCGACATCGCGCCGCGCGCCACGTCGAAGATGTTCGAGGGACCTGACGGAGACTGGGGCATCACTCGCCCCGAATCGCGCGGGTCAGCGTGTCGACGCGGCCGCGCAGGAAGGAGAGCGAGGTGGAATAGCCGACCGCGTTCTCCGCGAACGCCATCTGCTCGGTCGCCAGGTCCACCGTGTTGCCGTCGAGCGACCCCATGACCGGCACGCGATAGCGCGTGTTCGCCTCCGTCGCGCGCGCGTCGCCGGAGAGGCGATCGTCCAGCGCCGCCGCGAAGTCGATGTCGCGTGCCTTGTAGTGCGGCGTGGCGGCGTTCGCGATGTTCGACGCCAGCATCGCCATGCGTTGCCCGCGCAGTTCCAGCGCAGTGCCGTGGATGCCGAGAAGGCCGGGCTGGCCCATGTGGATGTCTCCTGACGAAGGTGTCGGCAGGGTCAATGCAAGGGCCGTGCCAAATGGTTTCCGCTTCCCACCCGCGCCGGCGATGCGCCCCGCGGCCGGCAAGCGCTTGCCGCCGCCCGGCCACCGGCTGCCGGTTTTTTGCCGCTTCACCCTTTGGAAATCATAATCGGAGGCGGCGCGCGTCGTCAGGCGGGGGAAAGGAGCCGTCCATGATCCCGTCCGCCCTCGCCGATCCCGCCGCCGCCGGCTTCCTGTTGGGCGGCACGCTCGTCGCCACCCTGCTGCGCTCGCCCGCCGGCGATCTGCGCGCGGCCTGGAGGCTGGTCGTCCGGCGGCCGGCGCTCGACCGGGCGGGGGTGGCGTTGGCCCGGCTGGAGCAGCGTGCGCGGGATCGCGGACTGTTCGCGATCGACCCGGCCCTGCCCGACCCCGACCTGGACGAAGCCGCGCGCCTGCTGGCGCACGCGCCCGCGCCCGACCGGTTGGCCGCGCTGTTCGCCAGCCAGCGGGGCCGGCGAGAGGATCGGGCGCGGGCGGCCAGCGCGCTGTTCGCCCAGGCGGCGGAGACCGCGCCGACGCTGGGGCTGATCGGGACCGTGCTGGGCCTGATGTCCCTGTTCTCGTCCGGGGGATCGGCGGCCGATGGCGGACTGGCGACCGCGCTCGCCACCACCCTCTACGGCGCGGTGCTGGGAACGCTGGTGCTGGACCCGCTCGCCGCCCGGATCGCGGCGCGCGGGGAGGCGGAGGAGGAGTGCCGGCGGGCATTGGAGGCGCGGATGCTGGCGCTGCTCGCACGGTCGGCCGACGCCCCGCCCCTCAGGCTCGCCGCGTGACGGGCCGCTGGACGACCCTGCTGGCGGACCTGGCGCTGCTCCTGCTGGCCGGCACGGCGTCGCCCGGGCTGTCCGGCGCGTCCGGCCCGGCCGCCGTCACGCGGGACGAGGGCGCGGTCGCCAGCTTCGCGATCGAATACGCTCCGGGTGCCAGCGAGAGCGCCGGGGCCTCCGCGCTCCCGGCCTGGCTGGCGCGGACCCGCGACGACGGGGCGCTGGGCCTGGTGGTCACCGCCTCGATCGACGCGAGCGACCGCGCGGGCGGCGCCAACATCGCGCTGGCCGCCGCGCGGGCCGAGCGCCTGCTCGCCCGGCTGGACGAACGCCGCGCGGTGGAGGTGCGGCTGGACCCCGACGGGGGTCGCCGCGCCACCGTGTCGCTGCGCTACGACTGACCGACTGGCACGGGACCTGCGTGTCGTGGCGGCAAAGGAGTGCCTAGTCATGCTGACCCTGCTGATCGCCGCCGCCGCCATCGACCCCGCCGCCCTGGACCGCCTGGTGGCGGCGCATCTGGGGGCCGGCGTCGGAGAGCCGGGGGGCGCGGCCGCGCCCGTCGACCGGCGGCTGCGGCTGGCGGACTGTCCCGCGCCGCCCGAGCTGACCACGACCGGCACGCGCGGCGAGCTGGTGCGGGTGGAGTGCCCCGGCGGCTGGCGGCTGTTCGTCCGCGTGACGCCGGCCGCATCGGCGCGCGGACCCTCCCCGAGCGCCGCCGCGCCCGGCGCGGCCCCGCCCCTCGTGCGGCGGGGCCAGGAGGTGACGCTGCGGCTGTCGGGGACCGGCTTCTCCGTGACCCAGCCCGGCGTGGCGCTGGAGGACGGGGCCGAGGGCGCGTGGGTGCGCGCGCGGCGCGGGCGCGACGTGGTGCGCGGCCGGGTCGCGGCCGACGGAATGGTGGCACTGCCGGGCGGCTGACGCCCGCGGCCGGACCGGCAAAAGCGTGCCGCCGGACCCTTAAAGTCCCGCTCTTCCCGTCGTTCCACAGGGCATCGCCAACGAGGGCCCGCCATGACCGACATTCCCCGCCTGTCCCCGCACCGACCGCCGGTCCTGCCGGTCCGGGTCGGCCCGAGACCGGGCGCGGCCGCCGGTTCCGCGGCCCCCGCGCTGTCCTCGGCCGCCCACGCGCTGTCCGCCGAACCGCTGGTCGACGCCGACCGCGTCGTCGCCCTTCGCCAGGCGATCGCCGACGGGACCTATCGCGTCGCTCCCAGCGCCATCGCCGACGCGATGATCGCGGCGCGCGACCTGCTGACCGGGGACAACGCGTGAGCGCCGGGGTGGAGGCCGCGCTGCGGCGGATGGTGGCCGCCCTCGTTGCCGAGCGGCAGGCGCTTGCCGGCCTGGACCTGGACGGCCTGATGGCGGCGGCGGCGGACAAGGCGTCGGCGGCCGACGCCGTGGGCCAGCCCCCGGCGCTCGACGACACCTGCCGCGCGCTGGCGGACGAGGCGCGGCGGTTGAACGGTGCCAACCTGGCCACGGTGCGGCTGCTGTCGGCGAACGTCGCCGGCCGTCTGGCCGCGCTGACGGGCGGTCCCGCGCTCTACGCGCCCGCGCGCGCCATGGCCGGCTGAGGCCGACTGGCACGGATCCTGCTTTGTCTCCGCCGACCCGGCCGTTCGCCGGACCCGCGGAGACCCCATGCCGACCATCGCCGCCCCACAAGCCACCCGCGACGTCACCGCGCAGATCGCGGTCGCCGCGCGCGCCACCGGCGTCGATTTCGGCTATCTGGTCGGCCAGGCGCAGATCGAGAGCGGGCTGAACCCTGAAGCGCGCGCCGCCACGTCGAGCGCCACCGGCCTGTACCAGTTCATCGAGCAGACCTGGCTGGGCACGGTGGACCGCCACGGCGCCGAACACGGCCTGGGCTGGGCGGCGGAGCGGATCTCCCGCGGCGCGGACGGACGCTACCGGGTCGACGATCCCGCGATCCGCCAGCAAATCCTGGCGCTGCGACAGGACCCCGGCGCGGCGTCGCGCATGGCGGCCGAGTTCGCGGGCGAGAACCGCGCGGCGATCGAGGGCGCCACGGGCCGTCCGGCGGGACCCACCGACCTGTATCTGGGGCACTTTCTGGGGCCAGCGGGCGCGGCGCGCTTCCTCATTGCCGCCGCCGAACGGCCCGACACGCCGGCCGCCGCCCTGTTCCCGGCCGCCGCCGCCGCCAATCGGGGCGTGTTCTACGCCGGCGGGCGCGCGCTGGGGCTGGGCGAGGTCTATGCGCGCTTGGATGCGAAGATGGCGCGCGGCATGGCGTCGGGTGGCGGAGGCGAGCAGCCGGCGTCGCTCGCCCCGCCGGACGCGCGCACGGAATGGCAGCTCGCCGCCCGCGCCGCGCGCCCCCACCCCGCACCCTCCCACCGGCCCGCTCCATCCGGCCCGCGCCCGTCGGGTGAGCTGGCGCAGCTGCTGATCGCGGCGATCCGGTCGTGAGGGGGGTGTTCTCCGTCGCCGCGATGCGCGGCGGCGCGTTGCCGGCGGCGATCCTGGCGCTCATCCTGCTGATGGTCGTGCCGGTGGCCCCGCTGCTCCTAGACGTGTTCTTCGTCTTCAACCTGGGCGTGTCGGTCGCGATCCTGATGGTGGCGCTGAACGCCAGGAAGCCGCTCGACTTCTCGGCCTTTCCCACCGTGCTCTTGTTCGCGACCCTGTTCCGCCTGGCCTTGAACGTCGCGTCCACCCGCGTCGTGCTGGTCCACGGGCATGAGGGTCCGGCGGCCGCCGGGCACGTCATCGAGGCGTTCGGGGCGTTCCTGATCGGCGGCAATTTCGCGGTCGGCCTGTTCGTCTTCGCCATCCTGGTCATCATCAACATGATCGTGGTGACCAAGGGCGCGGGTCGGGTGTCGGAGGTGTCCGCGCGCTTCACGCTGGACGCGTTGCCCGGCAAGCAGATGGCGATCGACGCCGACCTGAACGCCGGACTGGTCACCCCCGACGAAGCGCGCGCGCGCCGCGCCGAGGTGGCGACGGAGGCGGATTTCTACGGCGCGATGGACGGCTCGTCGAAGTTCGTGAAGGGGGACGCGGTCGCGGGCCTGTTGATCCTGGGCGTCAACATCCTGGCGGGCTTCGCGCTGGGGATGATCAGCCACGGCCTGACGGCGGGCGAGGCCGCGCAGAGCTACGTCTCGCTGGCGGTGGGCGACGCGCTGGTGGCGCAGGTGCCCAGCCTGCTGCTGTCGATCGCGGCGGCCGCCATCGTGACGCGCGTCACCTCCACCTTCGATCTCGCCGGCCAGATCGGGTCGCAATTCGCCGACAGCCGGACTTGGGTGCCGGTGGCCGCGATCCTGTTCCTGATCGGCTGCATCCCGGCCATGCCGCAGACGATCCTGTGGCCGGCCGCCGCCGTCGCCGGCCTGCTGGGCTGGTCCACGCGCAAGCCGCCGGCCGTTCCCGCCGCCGCGCAGGAGGAGGCGCGCGCCGATCCCACGGCGATCGAGTGGGGCGACGTGTCCGACCACGCGGCGGCCACGCTGGAACTGGGCTTCGGCCTGGTCCACCTGGTCGACCCGCGCCAGGGCGCGCCCCTCGTCCAGCGGCTGACCGGGGTCCGCAAGCAGTTGAGCCAGGCGCACGGTTTCGTCGTGCCGCCGATCCGGGTGCGCGACGCGCTCGACCTGGCCCCCAACCGCTATCGCCTGACGATCGGCGGGGTGGAGGCGGGGGCGGGCGAGGTGGAGCCGGGCGCGATGCTGGCGCTCGACACCGACGGCATCGCCGATCACGACCGACTGGCGGGCCGCGCGACGCGCGACCCCTCCTTCGGCATCGCGGCCAAGTGGATCGCGCCCGGTCTGGCCGACCTGGCGGTGGCCGAGGGGTGGCTGGTGGTCGACCCGGTCACCGTGATCGCGACCCACGCCAGCCAGTGCGTCGGCGGGGCCGCCGACCGGCTGTTTTCCCCCGATGAGACGCGCGCCCTGGTGGCGGCGTTGCGCGAGCACGCCGAACAGCTGGTGGACGCGGTGACCCCCGCCCCGCTCTCCACCCCCGCGCTGACGGCGGTGTTCCAGGCCCTGCTGGCCGACGGCCTGCCGCTGGCCCATCCGCGCCCGATCTTCGCGGCGCTGGCGGCGGCGACCCAGCGCACGCTGGAGACCGACGCGCTGGTGGACGCGGTGCGGGAGGCGCTGGGCGGCCTGCTGGTGGCGCGGTTGCGGCCGGCCGGCGGCCCGCTGCCGATCGTGGCGCTGGCGGCCGAGCTGGAGGCCACGGTGCTGCGCTCCGTCGCTCAGACGCCGGAGCGGCTGGTGGAACCGGCGCTGGGCCAGCGCATCCTGGACGAACTGGACGCCGTGCGCGCGGGCACGGCCGCCGGCGCGATGGCCCTGATCGTCCAGCCGGCCGCGCGCCGCGCGATGCGCCAGCTGCTGGGTCCGCGCGCGGACATCGCCGTCCTGGCGCTGCGCGAACTGCCCGAAACGCAGGCGATCGACGTCGTGGCCGTCATCGGCGGCGACGACCCGGTGCCATCCCCATCCGAACACCTCGCCCTGGAGAGCGCATGACCCCGTCCCCCCTTCTCGCCGCCGACCGCTACCCCGTTCCCGTCGACGCGCTCGTCCACGCGAACCTGGCGGCGGTGCGCCGCGTCGCCTGGCACGTCCACGGTCAGGCGGGCGGCGTGCTGGAGGTCGCCGACCTGGTGCAGATCGGCCTGATCGCGCTGGTCGAGGCCGCGCGGTCCACCCGCCAGACGGACGCGCTCGCCTTTGCGAGCTACGCCCGCACGCGGGTGCGCGGCGCGATGATCGACGAGGTCCGGCGCGCCGCGCCCCAGACGCGCGGCGCGATGGCCCGGCGCCAGCGGATCGCCCGCGCGCGCTCCGCCCTGGCGGCGCGGCTGGGCCGCGCGCCCACCCCGCCCGAACTGGCGGACGAGCTGGACTGGCCGGTCGCCCGGCTGATGGCGGAGGAGGTGGAGAGCGCGGCCGTGCGGTTCGAGCCCATCGACGCCGCCGACGCGGATGCCGCCCCCTTCGCCGACGACGCGCCCGACGCGCTGGCGCAGCTGCTGGAGCGCGAGGATGGCGAGCGGCTGGCGGACGGCATCGCCCGTCTGGGCGAGCGGCACCGGACCGTCCTGCAGCTCTATTTCGTCGACGAGCTGAACCTGGCGGAGATCGGGCAGGTGCTGGGGGTCAGCACGCCGCGCGTCCACCAGTTGAAGGCGGACGCGCTGGCCAAGCTGAGGGCGCTGGTGTCCTGACGGTCAGCCGCCCTGGCGCGCCAGC
Source organism: Sphingomonadaceae bacterium (assembly GCA_965261015.1). Lineage (GTDB taxonomy): Bacteria > Pseudomonadota > Alphaproteobacteria > Sphingomonadales > Sphingomonadaceae > CBDHCC01. The sequence continues at coordinate 72,234 of CBDHCC010000001.1, read as the reverse complement.
ACCCGCAGGATGGCGGCGAGCGCGCTGGGGTCGCTGACGAAGCCCAAGTGCGTGCAGTCCACCTCCAGCGCCTCGTCGCGGTCGCCGGCTTCGCCCGCGGCGCTGGCGGGCGGCACCACCCCGTCGCGCCGGCTCCACAGCGCCACGGTGGGCTGGTCGGGTCGGCCGGCCTCGAGCGCCACGGGCGGCGCGTCGACCGGATGGCCCGCCACCCGCTCGTACAGCCGCCAGGCGTGGTTCGATCGCAGGTCGCCGGCGATGGGCGACCCCAGCGTCACGACCAGGTCCACCGCCGCGCCCGCCCGCTTGGCCGCTTCGCGCGCATAGAGGCCGCCCAGGCTCCAGCCGACCAGCGCCACGGGCGCGCGGTAGCGGGCGTGGATCGCGGCGATCCGGTCGGCGATGTCCTCCACCGTCCGGGCGGTGGCCCCCAGATTGCGCCCCTGCTGCCAGCGCTTGGCCCGGTAATTCGCGCGCCGCAGGGTGCCGGCGAGCAGCGACATGCGCGCCTCGTCCGCCAGGAAGCCCGGCAACAGCAGCACCGGCCGGCCGCCGCCATCGTGCCCCGCCGCCAGCTCGGCCGACGCCTGCCAGCCGCGCCACCAGGTCCAGGGCGCCGACAGCTCGCCCAAGAGGAGCGGCCAGGCCGGCGCGCCCGTCATCGGCCGTGGTCCGGCCGGATCAGCCCTTGCGCCCGCCCGCGCGCGTCAGCGCCGCCTCGACCAAGGGCCAGCTCGTGCCCTCGATCTTGCGGCCGTCGATCAGGAAGGTGGGGGTGCCCTGGATGGCGAACTCGTCGGCGGCCTGGGTGGTCGCGGTCGTCAGCCGCTCCGCCGCCTTCGTGTCCGCCAGGCACTGGCGCTGGGCCGTCGTGCTGAGGCCCCGACTGGCGAACCAGCTGTCCAGGTCCAGGGCGCGCACCACGGCCAGCGACTGCTGTTCGGGCGACGCGCCCTGCAGCCCCTGCAATTTCGCCTCCAGCCCGTCCACCTTGGCCAGGAACCACTGTTTCTGGTCGGCGAACAGCGCTTCGGTCAGCGGGAAGTACGCGCCATCGGGGGCGCAGCGCGTCAGCTGGGCCGCGGTCAGGTCGACGCCGTCGCGGATGAAGTTGCGGAACTCGTAGGCCACGGTGCCGCTGTTGACATAGTCCTTCAGCGGTTCGGCCCCGGCGGTCGAGAAGTCCGCGCAGACATGGCAGGTCAGGGACGCGAACTCGGTGAGCTTCACCGGCGCGTCCGGGTTGCCCATCCGATAGCCACCCTCCGCCGTCTTGGCGACCACGTCGGTCCATTGCTGGCCGGCGGGGGCGGCGACCGGGGCGGCCGGTCCGCTGGCGGTCGTGGGCGCGTCCGCCGCCGTGCCGCCGCACGCGGCGAGCGCCAGGCAGGCGAGGGTGAGGACGAGCGGGCGAAGGGTCATGAACGCGTCTCCGGCAGAAAAAAATTGGTCCCGTGCGGTCAGTCGGTGGCGGCAGGGGTGGGCGCGGACCCGTCCGCCGCGGCCTGGATCGCGGCCGATAGGGCGGGCCAGTCATGGCCGTCGACCGGCTTTCCGTTGACCAGCGTGTAGGGCGTGCCGGGGATCGCGCGGGTGGACCACGCCTCCGTCGCCTGGGCGGTCAGCGCGCGCGTCTCGGCGGGGTCGGACAGGCAGGCGCGCGCGGCGGCATCGCTCAGGCCCCGCTCGTGCAGCAAAGCCATGACGCCGCTGCCCGTCAGCAGCGACAGATAGGCGTCCGCCGGCGGCAGGGTGGCCAGACGCGCGCGATTGGCCTTCAGATACTCGGCGGCGGCCGGCAGCCACCGCGCCTGGGCCGCGAACAGCGCGCGCTTGTTGTCCGGATAGGCCGCCGGCCCGGCGCAGCGTGTGACGACCGCCACCCCGAAGTCGATCGGATCGCGCAGCGCGTGGCGCGTCTCCACGACCACCGTTCCCGCCCGCGCCAGAGCGGAGAGCCGCTCGCCCACCGCCGCCTCCTGCTCGGCGCAGTGCGGGCAGGTGAAGGAGAGATATTCGACCACGCGCACCGGCGCGTCCGCGCGACCTTCCACCGAGGCCCCGGCGTCGGGCGCCACCGGCTGAGCCACCAGCGCGGCCGGCCAGAGGAGAAGGGCGAGGAACGCCTTCACGACACGCGGCCCCGGATCGGCACCCGCAGGATGGGCGCGGGCGTGGGGCGCGGTGTGGCGACGCCGCGGGCCAGCGCGGTCAGCACCTCGCGCAGTTCCGGGTCGGCGACGGCGCGCAGGGACGGCCCCAGCGTCTCCGGCACCGGAGCCAGCTCGGCCTCGGCGGGGGGCCGGGGCGGCGAGCGGTCGGCCGGCATCGCGCCCTGCCGGATCGCCAGCTTCTGGACGGCGGCATAGCCGAAAAAGCGGTTCACCCGCTCCGTGATCTGCGGGGCGACGTGTTGCAGCATGGGGGCGTGCGCGCCGAGGGCGACCAGGTGCAGCGTGCCGCCGTCCCGCTTGCCGCGCGGAAAGCGGATCGATTCGGGCACGCAGGCGCGGGCATAACGCTCGCCCACGATCTCCGGCCAGCGAGTCACGACCGACGCCTGGACGAAGCCGAAGCGGCGAAAGGCGACCCCGCCCACCTGTCCCACCAGCTCGGCGACGGGCCGCGCGCCCCGACCGCGCGGACGCTCCGCCGGGGGGCCGGGGCGGGGGGAGGGTCTGGACTTCGCCATCGGTGTGCCCCCATGCCATGCCCGATGGCCCGCGTCGAGAATGTTGGTCGCCCGCCGATCGCCGCCCGCCGGATCGCCCGCCCCCTGTTGGACTGGTACGACACCCACGCCCGCGCGCTGCCCTGGCGCGTGCCGCCGGGCGGGCGGGCGCCGGACGACCACGCCTACGCCGTCTGGCTGTCGGAGGTGATGAGCCAGCAGACGACTCTGGCCGCCGTCATCCCCTATCATCGCCGCTTCGTGGAACGCTGGCCCACCGTCGCGGACCTGGCGGCGGCGGACGAGGGCGAGGTGATGGCCGCCTGGGCGGGGCTTGGCTATTACGCCCGGGCGCGCAACCTGCACGCCTGCGCTCGGGCCGTGGTGGCCGCCGGTGGCTTTCCGCGCACGGCGGCCGGGCTGAAGCGGCTGCCCGGCATCGGCGACTACACCGCCGGCGCGATCGCCGCCATCGTCTGGGGAGAGCGGGTGGCGGCGGTGGACGCCAATGCGGAACGGGTCGCGGCGCGGCTGTTGGCGGAGGCGACCCCGCTTCCCGCCGCGCGCGCCCTGTTGCGGGCGGCGGTCGCGGGCTGGGTGCCCGCCGACCGGCCGGGCGACTTCGCGCAGGCGCTGATGGACCTGGGCGCCACCGTCTGCACGCCGCGCGCCCCCCGCTGCCCGCTCTGCCCGCTGGCTGGGGGCTGCCGCGCCCGGGCCGAGGGCCAGTCCGACCGTTATCCGGTCAAGCCGCCGCGCCGCGATCGCCCGCACCGCACCGGCACGGCCTGGTGGGTGGAGCGCGACGGGCGCGTGGCGCTGGTCCGACGCGGGCGCGACCGGATGCTGGGCGGCACGCTGGCGCTGCCGTCCACCGGCTGGGACGGGCGGGCGGACGATTGGCCCGACGCGCCCGCGGGGCGCCGCCTGGGCGCGGTCGCCCACGGGTTCAGCCATTTCACCTTGGCGCTGGACGTCGTGCGCGCGGACGCTGGACAGACGCCGGACGGTTGGGAATGGTGGCCGGCGGACCGGCTGGACGAGGCGGGCCTGGCGAGCGTGTTCGTTCAGGCCGTCGCAATCGCCCGCCATCGAGAGGACGCCCGATGCTGACCGACCACCTGTCCCGCCGCCGCTTCCTCGCGCTCGCCGGGGGCGCGGGTGCCGCCCTGTCCCTGCCAACGATCGCGCTGGCGCGGGCGAGCGAGGCCCTGCCGGCGGCGCACGCGCTGATCGACGCGCGCGTGGCGGCCGGGCGGATGGCGGGCGGCCTGGCCGTGCTGGGCCGAGGCAACGACCCGCTGGTCACCGCGGCGGGCGGCGGGCTGGTGCGCGGCGGCGTGAAGACGCCCGACCTGACCACGCTGTGGCGGCTCTATTCCATGACGAAGCCGGTGACGGGCATGGCGGTGATGCAGCTGATCGAGGACGGGCGGCTGGCGCTGGACCAGCCGATCGCGGACCTGCTGCCCGAATGGGCCGATCCGCAGGTCCAGGTCCGGCCCGACTCGCTGGACGCGCGGCCGGCCCGCAATCCCATCACCGTCCGCCATCTGCTGACCCACACGGCCGGCCTGGGCTACGTCATCGTTACCAAGGGCCCGCTGCTGGCCGAATATATCCGGCTGGGCCTGAACCCCGGCGCGGTCAGCCGGCTGCCGATCCCAGGCGTCCCGAACGTCCCCAACGCGCCCAGCCTGGAGGATTTCTCGCAGCGTCTGGCCACCCTGCCGCTGATCGCGGAGCCCGGCACCCGCTGGAGCTATTCGGTGGCCTTCGACCTGCTGGGCCGGGTGATCGAGGTGGCGAGCGGCCGTCCGTTCGACCTGTTCCTGCGCGAACGGCTGTTCGATCCGCTGGGCATGGACGACACGGTTTTCCAGGTGCCCCAGGCGCGGACCGACCGGCTGGCCACCAGCTACGCGTCGCTGGGCGGGCTGCTGATCCCGATCGATCCGGCCGCCAGCAGCGTCTTCACCGACAAGCCCGCCTTCCCCTATGGCGGGGCGGGGTTGGTCGGCACGGCGGCGGATTACGACCGGTTCCTGCGCATGTTGCTGAACCGGGGCGAGCTGGATGGGGAGCGCGTGCTGACCGCCGCGTCCGCCGACCTGGCGATGTCGGACCTGCTGCCGCCGGGCACCGACACGGCGGGCACCTTCGTCGCGGGCCAGGGCTTCGGCGCGGGCGGGCGCGTGGTCCGCACGAGCGAGCCGGGCGGGCTGTCGCCGGGCTCCTTTGGCTGGGCGGGGGCCGCCGGGACGATCGCGGGCATCGACCGTGCGCGGGGCCTGCGGCTGGGCGGCTACACCCAGGTGCTGCCCGCCGAAGCCGCCGACTTCCAGGGGCCGATCACCCGCGCACTGATCGCCGACAGTGGGATCGCGATGCCCTCCGCGACGCCGGCACCGGTCGAGAGCGTTCCCGCTGCCTGACCGCTGCCCGCCGTTCTTCACCGGCAGCCCGCTGGACCGCGCCGACCGGGTGCGGTCCGACCCGGCGGCGGTGGCCGCCCTCCTGCGCCATCCCGACAGCCGCGCGCTGGCTATGCGCGGGCTGGACCCGGTGGAGCATGGCGGCGCCCTGGTGTGGCGGGCGGTCGGCGCGGGCGAGCACCTGCTGCTGGGGCTGGACGACGGCGCGGCGCGGTTCGTGGCCCTGCCCGAGGCGTCCGACCTCCGCTCGCTCTCCGGCCCGGCGGACTGGCGGGTGCTGGCGGGTCTGGGAGCGGCGGACGCGGCGGTGTGGGGCGGCGCGCGCGCGCTCCTCGCCTGGCACGCGCGCCATCGCTTCTGCGCGATGTGCGGGGCCGCCACCGGGTCGAGCAAGGCGGGCTGGTCGCGCGCCTGCCCGTCCTGCGGCACCGAGCATTTTCCGCGCGTCGATCCGGTCGTCATCATGCTGGCCGAGCACCGCGCCAGTGATTCGGTGCTGCTGGGCCGCCAGCCGCGCTTTCCCCCGCGCCGCTATTCCGCGCTCGCCGGCTTCGTGGAGCCGGGCGAGGGGCTGGAGGAGGCCGTCGCGCGCGAGGTCATGGAGGAAGCGGGGGTGGCCGTCACCGACGTCACCTACCTCGCCAGCCAGCCCTGGCCCTTCCCCTCCTCGCTGATGATCGCCTGCCTGGCGCGCGCCGCCGACCGCGCGATCGCGCTGGACGAACGCGAGCTGGAGGACGCGCGCTGGTTCACCCGCGACCAGGTGGCCGCCGCGATGGCCGGGGAGGCGGACGCCGCCTTCGTGGCACCGCCCCCCTTCGCGATCGCGCACACCCTTCTGTCGGCGTGGCTGGAGCCGGGCTGAAGCGACCCGCGCGGCGGCGGCGCGTCCCCTCCCGGCCGCGCTTGCCGCCTCCGGGACGAACGGTTAGGGAACGCCTTGATTCCGGGTGGCCTCTCCAGGGGGTGCCCGACACCGACATGAGGGACCGATGGGCGACAAGTTCAACACGATCTCGGGCTGGGTGCTCGCCGCGGGGATCGTGGCGCTGGGCTCGACGATCGCCGCCGGCAAGTATTTCAACGACGAGCCGCCGGAGACGCCGGGCTATCCGATCGCCGGCGTGGTGGAAGAGGGCGGGGGCGAGGCCGATGCCGGACCACCGTTCGAGACCGTGCTGGCCTCCGCCGATCCCGCCAAGGGGGCCGAGGTGTTCAAGAAGTGCACCTCGTGCCACACCATCGCCCAGGGGGCCGCGAACGGCACCGGCCCCAATCTGTGGGGCGTGATCGGCAAGCCGCACGGCCACCTGGCGAACTTCTCCTATTCCGACGCCCTGAAGGGCGTGGCCGGTCCGTGGACGTTCGACGCGTTGAACGAATGGCTGACGTCGCCCCGCAAATACGCGAACGGGACCAAGATGTCGTTCGCCGGCCTGTCGAAGGTCGAGGACCGGGCGAACGTGATCGCCTACCTCAACCAGAACTCCGACAGCCCGATGGCGCTGCCCACCGGCCCCGCGCCGGGCGCCGAGACCCCGGCGGCCGAAGGCGAGGCCGCGCCCGCGGAGACCGGCGGCGCGGTGAAGGTCGACCCCACCCAGAACCCCTCCGACCCGACACAGGTGGACGCGAGCAAGCCCGCCGAGAAGCAGTAGGCGGGGGCGAGAGGGACCGGCCCAGTCGCCGAGCGCCGGGGGGCGGTGGCGTGTCGAGGCGCTCTCCGCTCGCCCTGAGCCTTCTAAGTATTTTCCCACCACCACCCCCGCTCGTCCTAAGTCTGTCGAAGGACGTCTCGATGGCTCGGCGGCAACCGGCGGCAAGGCCTTAGCGGGCGTCCTTCGACAGGCTCAGGACGAGCGGATGGGGGTGGCAAGGGATTGGGCGTTCCGTGATCGTGGGACAGAGCAGGCGGTGTGTTCGCGCGCGACGTCATCGCCTCCGCCCACCCCGTCACGCGGAGTCTGTCGAAGCGTTACCCTCCGCAAGGGGATGTTTCTGCGAAGGCTGCGACCGGCCCGGTCCACGGTCCGCCCCCCCCCTCACTCTCGATAAAAGGCCAGCGTCTGTTCCCATGCGTCGGCCGCCGTCTCGACGAAGCGGAACAGGCCCATGTCCTGTTCGCTGACCGTGCCCTCCGCCACCAGCGCGTCGAAGTCGATCACCCGGTCCCAGAACTCGCGCCCGAACAGGAAGATCGGAATCGGCTGCATCTTGCCGGTCTGGATCAGCGTCAGCAGCTCGAACGTCTCGTCCATCGTGCCGAATCCGCCGGGGAACACGGCGACAGCCCGCGCGCGCAGCAGGAAGTGCATCTTGCGAAGCGCGAAATAGTGGAACTGGAACGACAGGTCCGGGGTCACGAAACGGTTGGGAGCCTGTTCGTGCGGGAGCACGATGTTCAGCCCGATGGATTCCCGCCCCGCGTCCTGGGCGCCCCGGTTCGCGGCCTCCATGATCGACGGCCCGCCGCCGGTGCACACCACGAACTGCCGCCCGTCGGCGTCGTCGCGCCCGGCCGAACTCGCCAGCCGGCCCAGCTCGCGCGCCTCGGCGTAGTATTTCGCCTTGGCGGCCAGCGACTGGGCGACGGGCGACGGTGCCTGCCCCTCCGGCGGGTTCAGCATACTCTCCGCCTCTTCGGGCGACGGGATGCGGGCCGAGCCATAGACCACGAAGGTCGACGCGACGCCGGCCTCCGTCATCAACAGCTCCGGTTTCAGCAGTTCGAGTTGAAAGCGGACGGGGCGCAGGTCCTCGCGCAGCAGGAACTCGGTGTCCTGGAACGCCAGGCGATAGGCGTCGGATTCGGTCTGGGGCGTGGACAGGCCCGCGCGCGCGGCGGCGGCGTCTTCCCCGGCGCGGGGAAAGCGGCGGTGGGGGATGTCCCCCTTCGTTTTGTCGGTCATGGGACGGGCCGTTAGCGGCAGAACCGGCCGGGCGCCATGTCCAGGTGCAGGTGGTCGCGATGCGCCGCGTTGTAGTCCGGCGACAGCACGGTCCCGAACCGGCGGCAGGCGGATGCGTGGACCAGCCGCCAAAAGCGCTGTTCGTCCGGCGCGCCCGACCAGCCGGACACCACCGGCACCCGCCGCCCGCCGTCCAGCACGACCGCGCCCACATCGACCGCGTTGGCGCGCGCGTGCTCCGACAGGCGGCTGGACCCCGCGACGTTGCGGCAGGCGTAGGTGCCCATCGTCTCCACCCGCGCGACGCGCCGGCCGAACGCGATCGTCGCGGCCGGCTGCACGGCAAAGCGGGTCCAGGCGGCGAACGCGCTGGCCAGCGGACAGGTGAGCGCCCCCAGGTTGGTGACGGGCGTGCCGATGTCGGTCAGCTTCACCGTGCCCCGGATCGGACAGCCGGGCGACGGCTCCCGGTCGGGCAGCGGCTCGAACGCCACGCCCGCGGCCAGGAGCGCGGCGTGGCACTGCCGGGTCTCGGCCGCGCTGGAGGGCAGACCGGCGCGCGACGACGGGGCCGGGCGGTCCGCGCCACCCGGACGCGCGCAGGAGGCGGTCAGCAGGCAGAGGAGGATGAGCGGGACCAGGCGCATCGCCCGGTGCTAAGCTCCCAAGGGTTAACGGCGCCTTGGCCGCTCGGCGGTTGAGCGCGCCGCCCGCACGCCCTACAGCGCGCGCCCATGCCAAGCCCCACCCCCGCCAAACTGCTCGTCCGCCCCGCCACCCCCAACGACGTGGGCGAGATCCTGTCGCTGATCGGCGACATCTATGTCGGCGTCGACAACTACACGCCCGGCATGATCCGCGGCCAGATCAACAACTTCCCCGCCGGCCAGTTCGTGGCCGTCTGGGAAGGCAAGGTGGTCGGCTATTGCGCGTCCAGCCGCATCGACGAGGCGGTCGCGTTGGCCCCCCACGACTGGGAAACGATCAGCGGCAACGGCTTCGGGTCGCGCCACGATCCGACCGGCGACTGGCTGTACGGGATCGAGATGGTGGTCGCCGCCAGCCAGCGGGGCCTTCGCATCGGCAAGCGCCTGTACGAGGCCAGGCGCGCGCTCGCGGAGGAGCTGGAGCTGAAGGGCATCGTCTTTGGCGGCCGGTTGCCGGGCTTCGCGCGCGCGAAAAAAGCGAAGAAGGCGGCCGACCCGCAAATCTATCTGGACGCGGTGCGCGCGGGCACGCTGCGCGATCCGGTCATCAACTTCCAGCTGCAGAACGGGTTCGAGCCCCTGGGCGTGCTCGACGGCTACCTGCCCGAAGACAAGCCGTCGGCCGGCGCGGCGATCCACATGGTGTGGCGCAATCCCTATGTGGACCCGGACGAGGATCGCCGCTTCAAGGTGCCGCGCGGGGTGGACGGCGTGCGCCTGGCCACCGTCCAGCTGCAGGCGCGCGCCGTCGCCGACTTCGACGAATTCCTGAAGCACATCGAGTATTTCGTGGACGTCGCGTCGGACTACGAATCCGATTTCGTGGTCTTCCCGGAACTGTTCACCCTGTCGCTGCTGTCGTTCGAAAAGGACAAGCTGACGCCGATGGAGGCGATCGACCGGCTGACCGAGCACACAGCACCCCTGGTCGACGCGCTGTCCGCCATGGCGCTGGCCTACAACGTCAACATCATCGGCGGCAGCCACCCGACCCGCGCCGACGACGGCGAAATTCAGAACATCGCCTATGTCTGCCTGCGCGACGGATCCGTCCACGCGCAGGAGAAGATCCACCCGACCCCAAACGAAGCCTATTGGTGGCGCATCAAGGGCGGGGACGAGGTGTCGGTGATCCAGACCGACTGCGGCCCGATCGGCGTGCTCATCTGCTACGATTCCGAGTTCCCGGAGCTGGCGCGGCGCCTGGTGGACGAGGGCGCCAAGATCATCTTCACGCCGTTCTGCACCGACACGCGCCAGGGCTATATGCGGGTGCGCTATTGCTGCCAGGCGCGCGCGATCGAGAACCAGTGTTTCGTGGTCATGAGCGGCAATGTCGGCAACCTGCCGGGCGTCGACAACATGGACATCCAGTACGCGCAGTCCTGCATCATCACGCCGTGCGACTTTCCCTTCGCGCGCGACGGCGTGGCGGCGGAGGCGAGCGAGAATATCGAGGCCTTGACCATCGCGGACGTGAACCTGTCCGACCTGACCTGGGCGCGCGCGGAGGGCACGGTGCAGAATTTGAACGACCGCCGCTTCGACCTCTACCGCATCGACTGGAGCCGCTCGCCCCGCCCCGAAGGTCAGAGCGCGCCGCACCACCCGCCCAATACCTCGCGGACGCCGGGTGGCGGGTGAACGCGCACATCCTCCCCGAGCAAGCTCGGGGAGGACGTTGACATGACCCCGCGCACCCTCATCGCCACCGCGCGCGTGCCCGGCGGGGGCGAGCTGCGCCTGATGCGACGCGGCGGGGACCACATGATCCTGCTCGACCGCGACGAGCTGATGACCACACGGATGAGCGGGTCGGAGGAGGCGCTGGCGACGCTGACGCTGGACCGGGTGTCCGCGCCCGCCCCCCGGGTGCTGATCGGCGGCTACGGCATGGGCTTCACCTTGCGCGCCGCGCTCGCGGCCGCCGGACCGAAGGCGCGGGTGCGGGTGGTGGAGCTGGTGCCGGAAATCCTCGACTGGGCGCGCGGACCGATGGCGGCGCTGACCGACGGCTGCCTGGACGACCGCAGGGTCCGGGTGACGGTGGGCGATGTGGCCGACGCGATCGCGGGCGAGGCCGGCACGCTCGACGCCATCCTGCTGGACGTGGACAACGGGCCGGACGGCATCGTGCGCGCGGGCAACGACCGGCTCTATCGCCCGCGCGGGTTGGCGGTGGCGAAGGCGGCGCTGGCGCCCGGCGGCGTCTTGGCGGTGTGGTCGGCCGCGCCCGACCCAGCCTTCCGCCGCCGCCTGGAGGCGGAGTTCCGGGTGGAGGAGGTGGCGGTCCACGCGCGGCCGAACGGCAAGGGGCCGCGCCACGTCATCTGGTTCGGGCGCAACTGACTCCCCTCCCTCCCGAGGGAGGGGCTGGGGGTGGGTGCGAGGCGAAGCCGAGCCTCGATGCGCCGGGGCGGAGCCCGCTCGCTGACGCTCGCCACCCACCCCTGTGTCCCGCCCTTTCGGGGAGGGGAGGCTTCACAGCCCCTTCAGGTCACCCTTTCCCGCACCGCGAAGCGCGGCTCCCGCCACACCCCGCTCGCCACCACATCCCCCACCGCGTCCGCCGCGCGCCACACCTCCTCGTGGGTCAGCGTCAGCGGGGTGAGGCCGAAGCGGGCGACGTCGGGCGCGCGGAAGTCGCCCACCACGCCGCGCTCGATCAGCGCCGCCACGATCTCGTGCGCGTGGCGGTGGCGGAACGAGGCGTGGCTGCCGCGCGCGTCCGCCTCGCGCGGGGTGATGAGCGCCATCCCGGGCGCGCGCGCCTCCACACCGTCCACGAACAGGTCCCACAGCGCCACCGCCTTGGCCCAGAGCGCGGCCGGATCGACGCGCGCCATCAACTCCACGCCGACCTCCAGCGCCGCCATCGACAGCACTGGCGGGGTGCCGGCGAGGAAGCGCTCCACGCCCGGCGCGGCCCGCCAGTCGTCGGCAAAGGCGAAGGGGTCGGCATGGCCGAACCAGCCGCTGATCGGCGAGTGCAGCCGCGCCTGCCACGGCCTCGCCACATGCAGGAACGCCGGCGCGCCCGGTCCGCCATTCAGGTATTTGTAGCCGCAGCCGACCGCCATCGGCACCCAGTCGCGGGTCAGGTCGAGCGGCACCGCGCCGACCGAATGGCTGAGGTCCCACAGGATCGGCGCGCCGGCCGCCTCGGCATGCGCGGTCAGGGCCGCCATATCGTGCCGCGCGCCGGTTCGGTAATGGACATGGGCCAGCACGGCGACCGCCGTGTCGGGGCCGATGGCGTCGCGGAGGTCGCCGGGCTGTGCCACCACCAGCCGCTTGCCCGTCAGCTCGGCCGCCGTGCGCGCGACGTGCAGGTCGGTGGGGAAATTGCCCGCCTCCGCCACGATCTCGCCCCGGTCGGGGGCGGCGCGGGCGGCGGCGACCGTCAGCTTGAACAGGTTGACGCTCGTGGAGTCGGTCACGATCACCTCGTCGCTATGCGCGCCGACGATCCCCGCGATCTTGGCCCCGACCCGCGCCGGCGCGCCGATCCAGTCGTGGTCGTTCCACCCGCCGATCAGCGACCCGCCCCATTCGCGCTCGATCACCCGGGCGATCCGCCCGGCGGTGGCGCGGGGCGGCACGCCGAGCGAGTTGCCGTCGAGGTAGACGCGGCCCGGCCGCCGGTCGAACTCGGCCAGCATCGGCGCCAGCGGGTCGGCGGAGTCGAGCGCCCGGGCGTCGTCCAGTGTCATGCGAGCGTCTCCAACGCGGCCAGCGTCGCGGCCCAGGCGGCCGATCCCGGCGCGATCAGCTCCACATGGCCCTCGTCCGGCACGGTGACGAGTTGCACCGCGCAACCCGCCGCCCCCGCGCGTTCGGCCCACAGGCGGGCGAGCGCCGGCGGGGCGATCCGGTCGCGCTCCGTGTTCACCAGGACCTGGGCGGCCGGGAAGGGCAGCAGCTCGGCCGGCGAAGTGTCGCGATAGGGGTCCGGCCGGTCGCCCATGCCTCCGCCCACCAGGCGTGGCACCGGATCGTTGTCGCAGCGGTCATAGGGCGGCTTCGACACCCGCTCCAGGTCGGGCAGGCCGCCCAGGCACAGGACCGCGTGGAGGGGCAGCGGATCGGGACACCACATCGGACTCGCGCTCGGCAACGCCCCCCGCGCGGCCACCCACAGCGCCAGGTGCCCGCCGGCGGAATGGCCGAGCGCCACCACCCGCGACCCGTCGACCCCCGCCGAGCGCAGCGCGTCGGCCCCGCACGCGACGTCGGCGAAGGTCCCCGGCCAGCCGCCGCCCGGCCGGTCGATCCCGCGATATTCGAGGCTCCACACGGTCCAGCCGCGCCGCGCCAGGTCGTCGCACGCCCAGTCCAGGATGCGGATGTCGGCGATGTCGCTCTGCCAGCAGCCGCCATGGACCGCCAGGACCGTTCCACGTGAAACACCCGCCGGCCGCCACAGCTCCGCGAAGTTCAGCGGGTCGGGACCGTACGGCACGCGCTCCCCGCCGGTCGGGCGGGGGCGGGCGAGGAGGTCTGGCCAGGTAAGCGGCATGGGCGCTCTTATCCTCTCCCGGCGAGCTTGGGGAGGACCGGCTTCGCTTGACACCCCATTCCCTGTCCCCCAACCGGGCACCGGGCCACGCCGTCCCAACGCGGCGCGCGCTCTCTGCGAGGAGAGACTGACATGACCGTACCCCCTACCGCCGGTTCGCCGGTGCCCCAGACCGTGCCGGGCAACGACCCGCTGAACCCCGATCTGGGCCTCGGCACCCCCTTCGACTCCACCGATCCGTCCTCCGGCGCGAAGTTGGACCCGGTCGCCCCCGCGCCCCCGGGGGAGCGGCCGCTGACCAAGCCCGCGCGGCCCTATTTCTCGTCCGGGCCCTGCGCCAAGCCGCCCGGCTGGTCCGCGGCGAAGCTGGCGACGGGTTCGCTCGGCCGCTCGCACCGGTCCAAGGTCGGAAAGGCGCGGCTGAAGCACGCGATCGACCTGATCCGGCAGGTGCTGCGGGTCCCCGACAGCCACCGCATCGGCATCGTCCCCGGGTCCGACACCGGCGCGGTCGAGATGGCGATGTGGACGATGCTGGGCGCGCGCGGCGTCACCACGCTGGCCTGGGAGAATTTCGGGCAGGAGTGGGTGACGGACGCGGTCAAGCAGCTCCGCATCGACCCCATCGTGCTGACCGCCCCCTATGGCGAGATCCCCGACCTGGGCGCCGTCGACTGGGACACCGACGTCGTGTTCACCTGGAACGGCACCACGTCGGGCGTGCGCGTGGCGGACGGCGACTGGATCGCCGACGACCGCGCCGGCCTGTCGATCAACGACGCCACGTCGGCCGTCTTCGCCATGCCCATGCCGTGGGACAAGCTGGATGTGACCACCTTCTCCTGGCAGAAGGTGCTGGGGGGCGAGGCGGCGCACGGCGTCATCATCCTGGGCCCCCGCGCGGTCGAGCGGCTGGAGAGCCACACGCCCGCCTGGCCGATCCCCAAGCTGTTCCGCCTGACCAAAGGCGGCAAGCTGATCGAGGGCATCTTCGTCGGCGAGACCATCAACACGCCGTCCATGCTGTGCGTGGAGGACGTGATCTGGGCGCTGGACTGGGCGCAGGGGCTGGGCGGCCTGGACGCGCTGATGGGCCGGGCGGAGGCGAACGCGGCGGCGCTGGACGCGATCGTCCAGGCGCGGCCGTGGCTGGGCCATCTGGTGGACGACCCGGCGATCCGGTCGGTGACGTCGGTGTGCCTGAAACTGGTGACGGGCGGTGCGGACGAGGCCGCGCTCGTCAAGCGGATGGCCTCGCTATTGGAGAATGAGGGCGCGGCGTTCGACATCGCCTCCTATCGCGACGCCCCGCCGGGGCTTCGCATCTGGTGCGGGGCGACGGTGGAGACGACGGATATCGAGGCGCTCGGGCCGTGGCTGGACTGGGCCTGGAACCAGGCGAACGAATAAGACCCTCTCCCCTTCGGGAGAGGGAGGGAGCCGTCATTGGCGGCGGAAGGGTGAGGGTGACCCGCACTTCCACGAAAACCCACATCGCCCGTTCACCCTCACCCCGGCCCTCTCCCAAGGGGAGAGGGAGAAGAAGGAAGTCCCCATGACCCCCAAAGTCCTGATCTCCGACAAGATGGACCCCCGCGCCGCCGAGGTCTTCCGCGAACGCGGCTGCGAGGTGGACGAGCGCACCGGCCTGTCGCCCGACGAACTCAAGGCGATCCTGCCGGGATATCAGGGCCTCGCCATCCGCTCGTCCACCAAGGTCACCGCCGACATCCTGGCCGCCGCGCCCGATCTGAAGGTGATCGGCCGGGCCGGCATCGGCGTCGACAATGTCGACATCCCCGCCGCGTCCGCGCGCGGCGTGGTCGTGATGAACACGCCCTTTGGCAACTCCATCACCACCGCCGAGCACGCCATCGCGCTGATCTTCGCGCTCGCCCGCCAGCTGCCGGAGGCCGACGCCTCCACCCAGGCGGGCCGCTGGGAAAAGAACCGCTTCATGGGGGTCGAGCTGACGGGCAAGACCCTGGGCCTGATCGGGGCGGGCAATATCGGGGCCATCGTCGCCGACCGCGCCCAGGGCCTGCGGATGAAGGTCGTCGCCTACGACCCCTTTCTGACCGACGACCGCGCGCGTGAGATCGGGGTCGAGAAGGTGACGCTGGACGAGCTGTTGCCGCGCGCCGACTTCATCACGCTGCACACGCCGTTGACCGACTCCACCCGCAACATCCTGTCGGCGGACGCGCTGGCGAAGACCCGGCCCGGCGTGCGGATCGTGAACTGCGCGCGCGGCGGCCTGATCGACGAGGCGGCGCTGAAGGCGGGGCTGGAGAGCGGTCACATCGCCGGCGCGGCGCTCGACGTGTTCGCGGTCGAACCGGCCAAGGAGAACCCGCTGTTCGGCACCCCCGGCTTCGTCTCCACGCCCCATCTGGGCGCGTCGACCAGCGAGGCGCAGGTGAACGTCGCCATACAGGTGGCCGAGCAGATGGCCGATTATCTGGTCAATGGCGGCATCAGCAACGCGCTCAACATGCCGGCGCTCTCGGCGGAGGACGCGCCGCGCGTGCGCCCTTACATGGCGCTCGCCGACCGGCTGGGGTCGCTGGTGGGCCAGCTCGCCCACGGCGCGCTGTCGGGCGTGTCGGTGGAGGTCGAGGGCGCGGCGGCCGAGCTGCCGGTCAAGCCGATCACCGGCGCGGTGCTGGCCGGCCTGATGCGGACCTATTCCGACACGGTGAACATGGTGAACGCCCCCGTGATGGCGCGCGATCGCGGCATGGAGGTGCGCGAGGTGCGCCATCAGCGCGAAGGCGACTACCACACGCTGCTGCGCGTGACCGTGGACACGGCCGACGGCGGCCGGTCCGTCGCCGGCACGCTGTTCGGGCGCGACGAGCCGCGGCTGGTGGAGATCTTCGGGGTGAAGGTGGAGGCCGATCTGGCCGGCCCGATGCTCTACGTCGTCAACGACGACCGGCCGGGCTTCATCGGCCGGCTGGGCACCGCGCTTGGCGAGGCGGGGGTGAACATCGGCACCTTCCACCTGGGGCGGCGACAGGCCGGCGGCGAGGCGGTGGTGCTGTGCTCGCTCGACAGCGCGCCGGACGAGGGCGTGGTGGACACGGTGCGCGCGCTGGCCGGCGTGCGGATGGTCCGCGCGCTGCGCTTCGGGTGAGGGGGAGCAGGGGGAGGCGGCGCGCGACGAGAGACCTGGACCGACTGGCGCGGGCGGTTGGTGCGACGATAGCGGATTGCGTCTCTCCCCTCCCCTTCAGGGGAGGGGACCGAGGGGTGGGGTGCGAAGGCGAAGCCGAGCGTCTGCCCCCAGAGACGCTGCCACCGCATAAGGCGTTCGCCTGCCGCTCACCCCCACCCCAACCCCTCCCCTAAAGGGGAGGGGCTTGCTACGGCCCCCCCCATGACCCCTGGCCTGCTCCCCACCGGCGTGCGCGATCGCCTGCCGCCCCACGCCGACACCGCCGCCCGGCTGGAAGCGGCGGTGCTCTCCGCCTTCGCCGCCCACGGTTATGAGCGGGTCGACCCGCCGCTGCTCTCGTTCGCCGACGACCCGGCGGGCGGGCTGAGGCGCGGGGGCGGGGCGGACACCTTGCGCGCCGTCGATCCGGCGAGCGGGCGGACGCTGACGCTCCGCGCCGACCTGACCCGCCAGATCGGGCGGATCGCGACGACCGCCATGGCGGCCAATCCGCGCCCGGTGCGCCTGTCCTATGCCGGCCCGGTCTGCCGCCTGACCGCCCCGCCCGCGCGCCCCGAACGGCAGGTGACGCAGGTGGGCGCGGAGCTGATCGGGGCGGACCATGTCGAGGCCGCGCTGGAGGTCGCGCGCATGACCGTCGACGCGCTGGCCGCGGCCGGCGCGCGCGACGTCACGGTGGACCTGACGCTGCCCGACCTGCTGGAGACGCTGGCCGCCGACGCCATGCCCGTGGCCGACCCCGCCGCCCTGTCGGCCTCGCTGGACGCGAAGGACGCGGGCCGCGTGGCCGCGCTCGCCCCGGCCTGGCTGCCGCTGCTGGACGCGGTCGGGCCGTTTGCGGAGGCGAGCGCGGCGCTTCGGGCCTTTGACGAGAGCGGGGCGCTCGCCAGCCGGATCGCCGGGCTGGCGCGGATCGCCGACGCCCTATCGGGCCGCGCCCGCGTGACCCTGGACCCGACGGAGCGCCACGGCTTCGAATATCAGAGCTGGCTGGGCTTCTCTCTGTTCGCCGACGCCATTCCGGGCGAACTGGGCCGCGGCGGCACCTACGCGCTCACCCACCCCGACGGCCGCCGCGAGCCGGCGACCGGCGTGTCGCTGTTCCTCGACCCGCTGGTCGACGCGGCCGCCGACGGGGCGGAGCGTCGCCGCCTGTTCCTGCCCGTCGGCCACGACGAAGCCGCCGCCGCCCGCCTGCGCGCCGAAGGCTGGGTCACGGTGCGCGCCTTTGGGGCGGAGGACACGGCGGCGGCGCAATGTTGCGGCTGGGCGCTGGTGGCGGGGCGGGCGACCCCCGCCGGATCGCTGGCGGGCGTGGCCTAGTCGAACAAGCTCGACACGCTCGATTCGTCCGCGATCCGCCGGATCGCTTCGGCCAGCAGGGGGGCCACGCTCAGCACGCGGACGCGGTCGGCCTGGGCGACTTCGGGGGGCAGGCCGATGGTGTCGGTGACCACCAGCTCCTTCAGCGGCGAGGCGGCGACATTGGCGAGCGCCGCGCCCGACAGGACGCCGTGGGTGCAATAGGCGACCACGTCGCTGGCGCCCTGCGCCTTCAGGGCGCGCGCCGCGTTGCACAGCGTCCCCGCCGAATCGACGATGTCGTCGATCAGCACGCAGAAGCGGCCCGCCACGTCGCCGATGATGTTCATCACCTCCGATTCGCCCGGCCGCTCGCGCCGTTTGTCGACGATGGCGAGCGGCGCGTTGTCCAGCCGCTTGGCGAGCGCCCGCGCCCTCACCACCCCGCCCACGTCGGGCGACACGACCATCACGTCGTCGCGCCCGAAGCGCGCGTCGATATCCGCGCTGATGACCGGCGCGGCGTAGAGGTTGTCGGTGGGGATGTCGAAGAACCCCTGGATTTGGCCGGCGTGCAGGTCGACCGACAGCACGCGGTCCGCGCCCGCGGTGGCGATCAAATTGGCGACCAGCTTGGCCGAGATCGGCGTGCGCGGTCCCGGCTTCCGATCCTGCCGGGCATAGCCGAAATAGGGGACGACGGCCGTGATCCGCTTGGCCGAGGCGCGGCGCAGCGCGTCGATGCAGATGAGCAGTTCCATCAGATTGTCGTTGGCCGGCGCGCCCGTCGGCTGGATCACGAACATGTCCTCGCCGCGCACATTCTCGCCGATCTCCACGAAGATCTCCTCGTCGGCGAAGCGGCGCACGGACGCGGCGGTCAGTGGCATTTCCAGATAGGCGGCGATCGCGCGGGCGAGCGGCGGGTTGGCGTTGCCGGTGAGGAGTTTCATGGTCGGTGGCGGCCCCTGTTGCTGTGCCCACGGCCTTAGAACGGGCGGGCGGAGGCGGCAAAGGGCTTGCATCGGCCCGCCCCCTCCGGCCAACGCAGCCCGGCGGGATTGGCGGGAGCGAACGGGTGCGCGGACAGGTGCTTGGGGTCGATGCGGAGACGCGGCGCGGGCAGATCGCTGGCGACGATGGCGAACGCTATCACTTCGCGCCCGAGGACTGGGACGATATGAGCGAACCGGCGATCGGCGCGCGGGTGGATTTCGAGGCGGACGATCGTCATGCGCTCAACATCTTCCTGGAGCCGGGCACGCCGGCCGCGACCGCCGCGCTGGCCGCCAACCGGGTGGCGGTCGTGCCCGTCACCGATCGCAACAAATACGTCGCGGCGCTGCTTGCCTTCCTGCTCGGGCCTCTGGCTGGCCACCGGTTCTATCTCGGCCGCACCGCATCGGCCACGATCATGCTTGTCCTGTCGCTGACGCTCGTCGGGCTGTTCGTCACCGTGCCTTGGGCCTTCGTGGACATGATCCGCTATCTCGTCATGAGCGACGAGGAGTTCGCCGCCCGCTATCCGCGCGGCCACGCGGCGGTGGCGCTGGGCGCGGACGGGCGGCCGTTGTCGCTGCCGCGCCGGTGACCGGCACGCTCTCCCTCGCGCTCGCCCAGCTGTCGCAGCGGATGGGCGACCTGACGGCGAACGCGGACGCCGTGCTGGCCGCGCGCGCGCGGGCGACGGATGCCGATCTGGTGGCGGTGCCGGAGCTGCAGATCGTGGGCTATCCGCCGGAGGACCTGGTGCTGAAACCCGCGCTGGTCGAGCGCGCGCGGGCCGAGCTGGACCGGCTGGCCGAAGCGACGGGCGACGGCGGCCCCGCCCTCCTGGTCGGCCTGCCCTGGGCGGAGGAGGGTCGTCTGCACAATTCGGTCGCCCTGCTGGACGGGGGGCGGATCGCGGCGGTGCGGCACAAGGTGGCGCTGCCCACCTACGGCACTTTCGACGAGGCGCGGCTGTTCGCGCCCGGCCCCCTGCCTGAGCCGGTGGACTTTCGTGGGTGCCGGCTTGGCCTGCCGATCTGCGAGGACGCCTGGCTGCCCGACGTGCCCCGCCACCTGAAGGCACGCGGCGCGGAGCTGCTCCTGTCGGTGAACGGCAGCCCGTTCGAGGTCGGCAAGGGCCGTCGCCGGCTGGAGGAGGTCGCGGCCGCCCGGGTGCGCGAGACGGGCCTGCCCTGCGTGTTCCTGAACCGCGTCGGTGGGCAGGACGAGCTGGTCTTCGACGGGGCGAGCTTCGCCCTGGGCGCGGACGGCGAACTCCTCCACCAGCTGCCCGAATGGCGCGAGGCGGTGGTCGGCACGCGTTGGACGAGGGGGAGCGACGGGTGGGTCGGAGAGCCAGGCGAGCGGCGCGAGCTCGACCCGTTCCCGGCCGACATCTACCACGCCATGGTGGTGGGCCTGCGCGACTATGTGAACCGGAACGGCTTTCCCGGCGTCGTGCTTGGGCTGTCGGGCGGCATCGACTCCGCGTTGAGCGCGGCGGTCGCGGTCGATGCGCTGGGGGCGGAGCGGGTGTGGTGCGTCATGCTGCCGTCGCGCTACACCTCACAATCCAGCCTGGACGACGCGGCCGGATGCGCGAACCTGCTGGGTTGCCGGCTGGACACCATCCCGATCGCGCCGTCCGTCACCGCCCTGGAACAGATGCTGGGGCCCGCCTTCGAGGGCCGCGCGCCCGACCTGACGGAGGAGAACATCCAGTCGCGGCTGCGCGCGGTGACCCTGATGGCCTTGTCCAACAAGTTCGGCCACATGGTGCTGACCACGGGCAACAAGAGCGAGATGGCGGTGGGCTACGCCACCATCTACGGCGACATGGCCGGCGGCTACAACGTCCTGAAGGACGCCTACAAGATGACCGTCTTCGCGCTCAGTCGCTGGCGCAACGCGAACCCGGCCGGTTCGGACACCCTGCTGCTGGGGCCCGACGGACCGGTGATGCCGCAATCCGTGATCGACAAGCCGCCGTCGGCCGAGCTGCGCGACGACCAGCGCGACGACGACACGCTGCCCCCCTATCCCCTGCTCGACCGGATCCTGCGCGGGCTGATCGAGGGCGAGGCCTCGGTGGACGAACTGGTCGCCGACGGCATCGACCGGGCGCTCGCCACGCGGATCGAGCGGCTGCTCTACCTGGCGGAATATAAGCGCCGCCAGGCCCCGCCGGGCGTGAAGCTGGGCACGCGCAATTTCGGGCGCGACCGGCGCTATCCGATCACCAACCATTTCCGGACCGGGAGGTGACTCGGACGACCCGTCTATTGCCAAAAGGGTTCGTTTCTGTCAAGAGCAAAACCATGACAGGTTCACATTTCTCCCCCGTCCGTCCTCTCCCTCCCTTCGCGCCCGCCTCCGCGCCGGGATTGGCCGCGTCCGAACCGTCCGCCTCGGCACCCGCCCCCGACGCCCCGCGCCGGGGTCGTCCGGGCGCGGCCAGGGGGCCGTTCCGCCGGTCCCCCTCCCTCGCACACACGGGGGCGCACACGGGGGCGCACGCGCGCGCACGCGGGCAGACGCGCGCGCAGTGGAGGGACTCTGGAGGGACCTTTGGCGGTTTTGCGTGGGTTCGGCGCGCATCGTGATCACCCGTTTCGCCCCCTCGCCGACCGGCCGGCTGCACGTCGGGAACCTGCGGACGGCGCTCCACAACTGGCTGTGGGCGCGCGCGACGGGCGGCCGGTTCTGGCTGCGGATCGACGACACGGACGCCGCGCGCGGCCGCGAGGAATGGGTCGACGCGATCCGCGCGGACCTGGCCTGGCTGGGGATCGAACCGGACGGGGAGGTGCGCCAGTCCGCCCGATTCGCGCTCTACGACTCGGCGCTGGAGCGACTCGCCGCCGACGGCCGCGCCTACCCCGCCTGGGACACGCCGCAGGAGCTGGAACTGCGTCGCCGCGTCCGGATCGGGCGCGGCCTGCCCCCGGTGTACGAGCGCGGCGCGCTGGCCCTGTCGGGGGCGGACCGGGAGCGGCTGGCGGCGGAACGCGGGCCGCCTCACTGGCGCTTTCGGCTGGACCATGCCCGGCCGATCGAGTGGGACGACGCCGTGCGCGGGCCCCAGCGGTTCGACCCCGCGCTCTTGTCCGATCCGGTGATCCGGCGCGGCGACGGGTCGTGGCTCTACCTGCTGCCCTCCGTCGTGGACGACGTCGAGATGGGCGTGACCGCGGTGCTGCGCGGAGAGGACCACGTCACCAACACGGCGGTGCAGGCGCAGATGTTCGAGGCGCTGGGGGCAGGCCCGCCGCGCTTCGCCCACGAGGCGCTGCTGGTCGGCGCGGAGGGCAAGCTCGCCAAGCGGCTGGGCTCGTTCGGGGTGGACGACGTGCGCGCGGCCGGCGTGGAGCCGGTCGCCCTGGCGGCGCTGCTGGCGCGGCTGGGCACCAGCGACCCGGTGGTGCCGGTCGCGGCGGTGGGCGATCTGGTGGCGGGCTTCGCGCCCGACCGGCTGGGCCGCGCGCCGGCCCGGTTCGACGAGGGCGAGCTCGTCCAGTTGAACGCCCGCGTCGTCCACGCGCTGCCCTATTCCGAGGTGGCCGAGCGGCTGCCCGGCGGCATGGGCGAGGCGGGGTGGCTGGCGCTGCGCCCCAACCTGGACCGCGTGGCGGACGCCGCCGCCGGCTGGGCGGTCGTGACCGGCCCGGTGACGCCGGTGGCCGAGCCGGCCGATGCCGGCTTCCTGGACGAGGCCGCGCGGGTCGCCGAGGGGGTGGCGTGGGACGACGCGCCCTGGGCGGCGCTGACCGCCGAGCTGGGGCGGCGCACCGGGCGCAAGGGCAAGGCGCTGTTCCGGCCGCTGCGACTGGCGATCACCGGCCGCCCCTCCGGCCCCGACATGGCGACCCTGCTGCCGCTGATCGGGTCGGCCGGGGTCGCGGCCCGGCTGCGCGCCGCCGCCGCGCTGGCGTCCGGCGGCTAGGGCCCGCCGCCCTTTCGCGCGGCGACGCGCGGCCCTACATCGGGATCATGGCCATCCTGCCTCGCCCCTCCCGCCCGTCCGCCGTCTGGGCCGACCTGAAGGCGTTCTTCGCCCAGCGCCAGCGCCACCAGCTCGTCTTCGCCACGCTGGCGATCACCATGCCGGTGCTGATCGTCGCGGGCTTCGTCCACGACAGCCATTTCGAGCGCGAGTACCACCCCGAGATCACCTATGTGAAGAACTGGGACGAGGGCCGCTCCGCCGCTCAGATCGCGGCCCAGCAGGCGGAGTTCCAGGCGCGCAAGGACGCGCAGCTGGCCGAGCTGGAACGGCGGCGCGAACCGTTCAAGAAGATCGACGCCGAACTGAAGCGGCTGGGAATGTGACCGCCGCCGCCGCCGCCGACGCCCGCTGGATGGGCGCGGCGCTGGCGCTGGGACGGCGAGGACGGGGACGCACGGGCCTCAACCCCGCGGTCGGTTGCGTGCTGGTGCGCGACGGCCGGGTCGTGGGGCGCGGCTGGACCCAGCCCGGCGGCCGCCCCCATGCGGAGGCGATGGCGCTGGACCAGGCGGGCGACGCCGCGCGGGGCGCCACGGCCTATGTCACGCTGGAACCCTGCGCTCACCAGAGCGCGCGCGGACCCGCCTGCGCCGACCGGCTGGTCGCCGCCGGCGTGGCGCGCGTCGTGGCGGGGCTGCGCGACCCCGACCCGCGCACCGACGGACGCGGGCTGGAGCGGCTGCGCGCGGCCGGGATCATGGTCACGGCCGGCGTGCGCGCCGCCGACGCCCGCCAGTCGCTGGCCCCCTTCCTGGTCCGCCAGCGCCTCGGCCGGCCGTTCGTGACGCTCAAGCTGGGGCTCAGCCTCGACGGCGCGATCGCCACGGCCGCCGGCGAGAGTCGCTGGATCACCGGCGAGCGCGCACGCGCCCATGCCCACGCGGAGCGCGCGCGGCACGACGCCATCCTGGTCGGCGGCGGGACGCTGCGCGCGGACGCGCCCCGGCTCGATGTCCGGCTGGAGGGGTTGGGCGACCGCTCGCCCCGCCGCCTGGTGCTCACTGGCGGGGCCGCGCCGGTCGGCTGGACCGCCGTGCCCGCCCCGGATCGGCTGCCGGAGGTCGGATCGGTGCTGGTCGAGGGTGGAGCGGGCGCGGCGGCGGCGTTCCTGGCGGCGGGCCTGGTCGACCGGCTGCTGCTCTACCGCGCGCCGATCCTGATCGGCGGCGGGCGAGGGGCGGTGGGCGATTATGGCCTGCCCTCGCTGACCGCCGCGCACGGGCGCTGGCGCCTCGACGATCGGCGGACGCTTGGCGCGGATGTCGTCGAGGTCTACGAGCGCGTGGAGGAGGAGACGCCATGTTCACCGGCATCGTGACGGACATCGGCACCGTGCTGGCGGTGCGGCGGGAGGGCGACCTTCGGATCGAGATCGGCACGACCTTCGACGCCACCGCGCTCGACCTCGGCGCGTCGGTCGCCTGCTCGGGGGTGTGCCTGACCGTGGTGGAGCGAGCCCAAGGAATGTTCGCGGTGGACGTGTCGGCGGAGACCGTCTCGCTCACCGCGGCCGACCACTGGCGCCAGGGTGCGCGGCTGAACCTGGAGCGCTCGCTCAGGGTGGGGGACGAACTGGGCGGTCACATCGTGCTGGGCCATGTCGACGGGGTCGGCCGGGTGGAGGCGGTGCGGCCCGACGGCGGATCGGTCCGGATCACGGTCGCCGCGCCGCCCTCGCTGGCCCCGTTCCTGGCCACCAAGGGATCGGTGGCGGTCGACGGCGTGTCGCTGACGGTGAACGGGGTGGAGGACGCCGACGATGGTCCCCGCTTCACCCTCAACATCATCCCGCACACGGCCGAGGCGACGACGTTGCGGGCGCTGGCCGTGGGCGACGAAGTGAACTTGGAGGCCGACCCGATGGCGCGCTATCTGCAGCGCATGGTGGCGGTCCGGGAGGGCGGTCGCTCCCCGCTCTGACGGTTCCCGCGCAGGCTGAGCCTGTCGAAAGCGGTAGGCTGGTTTGCGGGCCGGGCAGGCCAACGCCGGCTGGCGGGAGCGTCAATCCCTTTCCAATGCCAATGCGCTCTCACCACCGCCACCCCGCTCGTCCTGAGCCTGTCGAAGGACGCATCACTGGCAGAGCAGCGGTTAGGCCGCCGGCAAAGCCTTCTCCAGCTCAACGAAAACCTAGAACGAGCCGATCAGACGCGCGGCAATGTGAAGAAAACCGCTTGCGACTCACACTGTGATGTGACACGCTCCACCCATGTCACAGCTTCTCATTGATCGTCTCGTCGCGCTGGTCGACGATGGCCACGCCACCCGATCGGGTCTGGCGCGCGCCGTCGGCCTGCACCCCAACAGCCTGCGGCGACTGGGCGAAGCGGACTGGAACCCCACCGCCGACACGCTGACCAAACTGGAGCGGCACCTGGACGGCGACGGCGCGCGGGTGATGGCGACCGCGGCGGAGATCATCGCGGAGGCGGCGAACGGCCGAATGGTCGTGCTGGTGGACGACGAGGATCGGGAGAATGAGGGCGACCTGGTCATCCCGGCGCAGATGGCGACGCCGGACGCCATCGCCTTCATGGCCCGGCACGGGCGCGGGCTGGTCTGCCTGGCTCTGACTGCGGAGCGGGTCGCCGCCCTGGACCTGCCGCCGATGGCGCGGACCAACCGGACCCCGCTGCAGACCGCCTTCACCGTGTCGATCGAGGCGCGCGACGGCATCACCACCGGCATCTCGGCGGGCGACCGGGCGCGCACGGTCGCCGTGGCGATCGACGCGGCCAACGGTCCGGACGCGATCGTGTCGCCCGGCCACGTCTTTCCCCTGGCGGCGCGGCCCGGTGGCGTGCTGGTGCGCGCCGGCCATACGGAGGCGGCGGTCGACATCGCGCGCCTGGCCGGGCTGAACCCGTCCGGCGTGATCTGCGAGATCATGCGGGACGACGGGACGATGGCGCGGATGGACGACCTCCTCGACTTCGCGCGGACCCACCGGCTGAAGGTCGGCACGATCCGGGACCTGATCGCCTATCGCCGACGGCACGACCATCTGGTCGAGCGCCGGGCGGAGTGCGACTTCGAGAGCGAGCATGGCGGCGGGTGGCGAGCCATCGCCTTCGCCAACAAGGCGACGGGGACGGAGCAGCTGGCGCTGGTGAAGGGCCCGCTCGATTCGACGCGGCCGGTCCTGGTGCGGATGCACGTCGCCGACCCGTTCTCAGACAGTTTCGGGGCCAGCGGCCCGCGCGCCCGGTTGCTGGCGCGGTCGATGACGATGATCGCGGCGGAGGGATCGGGCGTGGTGGTCCTGCTGCCGCCGCCGCGCGCCACCTTCTCCGCCGCCGTGCGCGCGCGGTCCGGCGAGATCGAGCGGGCGGAGGCGGACGAGCTGCGCGACTATGGCGTGGGCGCGCAGATCCTGACGGAGCTGGGGATCGAGCGGATGGAGCTGATCACCAACACCCACCACACGCTGGTCGCCCTCGACGGCTATGGGCTAACGGTGACGGGCGAACGACGGATCGAGGAAGCGGCATGATGGCCCGGGTGCTGATCGCGGAGGCGCGCTATTACGCCCACCTCAACGACCTGCTGCTGTCGGGTGCGCGGGCCGTGCTGGACGCGGGCGGGCACGACCACGAGACGGTGACGGTGCCCGGCGCGCTCGAACTGCCCGGCGCGGTGGCGCTCGCCTCGCTGCGGGAGCGGTACGACGCCTTCGTGGCGCTGGGCGTGGTGATCCGTGGCGAAACCTACCACTTCGAGATCGTGGCCGGCGAGTCGGCGCGGGGTCTGATGGCGCTGTCGCTGGACGGTCTGGCGGTCGGCAATGGCATCCTGACCGTGGAAACGGAGGCGCAGGCGCTGGAACGCGCCGATCCCGCGCGCGGCGACAAGGGGGGTGGCGCGGCGCGCGCCGCCCTGGCGATGCTGGATGTGCGGCAGCGCTTCGCGTGAGCGGTCCGGTGCTGGAGACGGAACGGCTGCTGCTGCGGCCCCCGGTCGCGGAGGATTTCGACGATTTCGCCGCCTTCTCGGCGGAGGTGGAGACGAACCGCCATCTGGGTGGCGCGAAGAGTCGATCGGAGGCGTGGCGCTTCTTCACCTGCCTGGTGGGTGCCTGGGCGGTGGACGGCTTCGCGATGTTCTCCGTCCTCGAACGAGCGACCGGGCGGTGGGTGGGGCGGCTGGGCCCCTGGTCGCCACCCGACTGGCCCGGCACGGAGGTCGGCTGGGGCGTGCGTCGGGAGTTCGCGGGTCGGGGTTTCGCCCACGAGGGGTCCGTGGCGGCGATGGACTTCGCGGTGGACCGGCTGGGCTGGACGGACATTCTCCACACCATCGCGCCCGACAACGACCGATCGATCGCACTGGCGCGCCGGCTAGGTTCCACCAGCCGGGGACCAGTAAGACTACCGGCACCGTATGACGCCGTCGTCGTCGATGGATGGGGCCAGAGCGCACAGGACTGGCGGCACCGGCGATCGGCTTAGGAGTGCGACCCTGGCCGGATATCCCCGCTGACCTGAAACTCGCCGCACCTTGGTAGCGGATGCTCAGCTGAGCGGGATCAGCACCTCGTTGCGCCGCGCCATCGCCGGAATGAACGGGGCATCATAAAAAGCGTACTCCGCCTCACCAGCAGCGCTTTCTCCGCGGCGTTCGATCCAGTTCCTCAGCTCCCGCTCCTTGGCTTTCATCGCCGCGTCGTCGCCCGAGCCGGAGAACCGCACCGCCGCGACCCGCCGACGCTCCACCGTCGCCAGAGTGACCGCGCCCGACGGCGTGGGCAGGCGATCCTGCGTCCATCCGGAGGGCATCACGAAGCGGGTCCGCCAACGCGCATCCCCGCCGACGTCCCCCGCCTGGTCGGCCAGCACGGGGGCGACCATGGCGATCTTGTCGCCGGGCCGGTTCTTGGCACCGATATAGTCGGCCAGGCGGCGATAACCTCGGTCGAGCCCCTGCGACAGATCACCCGGCTGAGTGGTTTCGGCCACGATCAGCTCCGGATAGCGCCGGATCGAATAGTCACCGTCCTCGGCATCGAGCATGTAGGGCGCGCGCTCCGCACCCTTGTCCCGCCACACCAGGAAACCATAACCGGCCGCGCCGGCCAGCAGGCCAAGCCCCAGAACACGCTTCAGCCCCCCGCCGGAGCTTTCCTCCTCGTCCCGATCGAAATCATCGTCGTCGCGGTAAGCGAGGTCGTCATCCCGGTCGTCGTCATAGCGGTCGTCGTGGGAGGTGGAGCGGGTGCGGAAAAAAGCCATGGCCGACTAACCCGCGGTCGCCTCCTCCGGTTCCAGCGCCGGGTAGTCGGTGTACCCCTCCGCGCCCTGGCTGTACCAGGTCGCCATCGTGTCGTCGTTCAGCGGGGCACCGCGGCGAAAGCGCTCCGGCAGGTCCGGATTGGCGAGGAACGTCCGCCCAAACGCGATCGCGTCGGCCACGCCGGCGTCCAGGCGCTCCTGCCCCGTCGCCGCATCGTAATCGCTGTTGAGCACCAGCGGCCCGGTGAACACGCGCTGGATGTCCGGGCTGACCGGCGGCACGTCCGTGCTGCCGAACGTGCCGTCCGACCGCGGTTCGCGCAGCTCCAGGAAAGCCAGGCCCAGCGGCTCCAGCACCTGGGCCGCCTGGGTGAAGGTCGCCACCGGATCGCTGTCGTTCACGCCCTGGGTCTCGCCGTTGGGCGACAGGCGCACGGCGGTCCGGTCCGCGCCGACCTCCCCCGCCACGGCCCGCGTCACCTCGCCCAGCAACCGCACGCGGTTGGCGGCGGACCCACCATAGTCGTCGCTGCGCTCGTTCGCATTGTCGCGGATGAACTCGTCGATCAGATAGCCGTTCGCCGCGTGGATCTGGACACCGTCGAAGCCCGCCGACCGCGCGTGGCGCGCGGCCGCGACATAGTCGGCGACCAGACGCGGCACCTCGTCGCGATGCAGCGCACGCGCGGTCCCGTATGGCTTCTTGCCGGCATAAGTGTGGGCCTTGCCCGGCGCGGTCGTGGCACTGGCGGACACGGGCGCCTCTCCGCCCAGATAATCCGGGTGGACCAGGCGGCCCATATGCCACAGCTGCGCCAGGATACGCCCGCCCGCCTGGTGCACGGCCTCGGTCACCGGCTTCCAGGCATCGGTCTGCTCGGCCGTCCAAAGGCCCGGCGCGAACGGCCAGCCCAGACCTTCCCGGCTGATGCCGGTCGCTTCCGAGATGATCAGCCCGGCACCCGCACGCTGCGCGTAATATTCCGCCATCAGCGTGGTGGGGACGTGGTCGGCGGTGGCCCGTCCGCGGGTGAGCGGGGCCATCAGAATGCGATTGGGCGCGGCGATGGCACCCAGTTGGATCGGATCGAACAGGGTGGGCATCGGCGCTCCTTCGCGGGTGACTTCGGTGTCGCACCGCCACATGGGGTCTTGGATGGAGCCGGCACAAGCGCGAGCAAATCTATCCAGTGCCAAAGCACGACGCGCGACGGCCATCGGGGTGTTGGTGGCCGCGAACGCCTGCCTGGCGCTCGGCCCCTGGCTGGTGCGCCTGGCGGACACCGGACCGGTCGCGACCGGCTTCTGGCGCCTCGCGCTCGCCGTGCCGGTGCTCGCCTGGTTCGCGCGGCGGGAGGGCGCGGGGCGGCCCAGGGGTGGCGCGATGTGGGCGATCGCGGCGGGCGGCCTGTTCTTCGCGGCCGACCTGGCCGCCTGGCACTCGGGCATCGTCCTCACCAAGGCGGCGAACGCGACGCTGTTCGGCAACACGGCCAGCCTGCTGTTCCCGCTCTGGGCCTTCGCCGTCGCGCGCCAGTGGCCGAACGGCCGCCAGGGACTGGCCCTGGCGCTGGCCGCGTGCGGCGGCGCGCTGTTGATGGGGCAGAGCTTCAATCTGGCGGCGGGCAACCTGGCCGGCGACGCGCTCTGCCTGCTCGCGGGCGTCCTCTACACAGGCTATCTGGTGGCGCTTCGCGGCGCGCGGGAGCGGTTGGGCAGCTGGGGTGTGCTGGCTTGGTCCACCGTTTGGAGCGCGCCGGGGCTGCTCGCGCTCGCCCTCCTGCTCGGAGAGCGCGTTTGGCCGGGCAGCTGGACGCCGCTGTTGGCGCTGGCCGCGCTCAGCCAAGTGGCCGGGCAGGGGATGCTGATCTGGGCGCTGGGCGCGGTGCGTCCGCTGGTGGTCGGACTGGCGCTCCTCACCCAGCCGGTGGTCGCCGCACTCTCCGGCTGGCTGGCCTTCGGCGAGACCTTGAGCGTGGCGGATATCGCGGGCGCGGCGCTGGTCGGCGGTGCGCTGGTGCTGGCGCAGCGCGGTGTTGCCCGGCCCCCGGCACGGGTTTAGCGTCGCGGGCATGAACGACACTGCCCCACTGCCCGACGATCCGACGCTGGAGGAGGTGGCCGCCGCGCTCGCCCCCCGCCTGGCCGCTCAGGCCGGGTTCGACGGCTGGGGACCGGCAGCCGTCGCGGCTGCCGCGGCGGAAGCCGGCGTGGACCCGGACCTCGCGCGCCTCGCTCTCGGCGACGACCCCGTGTCGCTGATCGACGCCTGGTTCGACAGTCTGGACCGCCGCACGATGGCGGCTTTTCCGCCGGAACGGATCGAGGCCCTGCGGGTCAGCCAGCGGATCCGGGCGCTGATCGCGCATCGACTCGACCTGATGGCACCGGATCGGGAGGGATTGCGCCGCGCGCTGTCGACGCTCGCCGCGCCGTTTCGATTGAGTGCCGCCACCCGGCTCGGCTGGCGGACGGCCGATCGGACGTGGCGGCTGGCGGGCGATGTGGCGACCGACTGGAATCACTATTCCAAGCGCGCGATCCTGATCGGCGTCTATGGCTCCACGGTGGCCGTCTTCGTCGACGATGCGAGCGAAGGGCAGGCGGACACCCGCGCGTTCCTGGACCGTCGGCTGGCGAATGTGGGCCAGTTTGAGAAGTGGAAGGCGCAGTTCGGCCGACCCCGGGATCGGCCGAGCCTCACGCGCTTTCTGGGCCGGCTGCGCTATCCGGCGGTTTGACCGCGTGGCGCTTGCGCTCGCCACCTTCTATTGATAATCAGTCGCACGAATGGAGTGGACATCGTGCAACTGACCGACCTCGCCCTGCGTCGCGCCGCCCGCATCGACGGCATCGATTGGGCGGCCTTGCCGCCCGGCGACGCCCGCCGGCTGCGCGAATTGGGCTTTGACGATGGGGTCACGGTCTCTGTCCAGCATCGGGGCGGCTGGCGCGGGCGCGGGCCGCTCGCCTGCCGGGTCGGTCGCATGACGATCGCGATTCAGCGCGCCCACGCGGCCGCCATCTTCGTGTCGACCGCTGGCCGGGAGCCGGTGTCCGCCGCATGACGCCCGCGCCGCTGGTGGCGCTGGTCGGCAATCCGAACGCCGGCAAATCGGCGCTGTTCAACGCGCTCACCGGTGCGCGCCAGAAGGTCGGAAATTATCCAGGCGTTACGGTCGAACGCTATGCCGGGCGGTTGACCTTGCCGGACGGACGCCCGGTCGAACTGGTCGACCTGCCCGGTGCCTACAGCCTGGACCCGGCCTCGCCCGACGAAGTGGTGACCCGGGACGTGGTGACCGGCACGCAACAGGGCGAGCGTCTGCCCGATCTGCTGGTGATCGTGGTGGACGCGACCAACCTCGACAACCACCTGCGCTTCGCCCTCCAACTGGTCGGCCTGGGCATCCCCAGTGTCGTGGCGCTCAACATGGTCGACCTGGCGGAGCGGGACGGCCTGACGCTGGACGCCGACGTCCTGTCGCGCGAGCTGGGGGTGCCTGTCGTGCCGACGGTGGCGGTGCGAAAGCGGGGCCTGGACGCCCTGGTCGAGACGATGGGCGAGGCGGTGGGAACGAGCGGGGTCGTGCGGCTGCGCGCGCGCGCCGAGGCGGCCGGCGGCGAGGACATCGTCGACCTGCAGCGCCGCGCCCGCGTCCTGTCGGCCCGCGCCACCGTCGACGAGACGCCGGCCCGCCGCCTGGGCCAGACGGTCGACAGCGTGGCGCTGAACCCGGTCGCGGGGCCGCTGCTGCTGCTGGCCGTCCTGTTCCTGATGTTCCAGGCGGTGTTCGCCTGGTCGGACGCCCCGATCGGCTGGATCGAGAGCGCGCAGGAGTGGGTCGCCGGTGTCGTGGCCGCGGCGGTCCCGGACGGGCTGCTGAGGTCCTTCCTCGTGGACGGCGTGATCAACGGGGTGGGCTCCGTCGTCGTGTTCCTGCCGCAGATCCTGATCCTGTTCGCCTTCATCCTGGTGCTGGAGGCGAGCGGCTATATGGCGCGCGCGGCTTTCCTGATGGACCGCATGATGGGCCGGGTCGGGCTGAACGGCCGGGCGTTCATCCCTCTCCTCTCCTCCTTCGCCTGCGCGGTGCCCGGCATCATGGCGACCCGGACGATCGCCGAGCCGAAGGAGCGGTTGACGACCATCCTGGTGGCACCGCTGATGACCTGTTCCGCGCGGCTGCCCGTCTATGCCGTGGTGATCGCGGCCTTTATCCCGGCGCGCGATGTCGGCGGTGTCCTGGCGGGCTGGGGCGTGGGTCTGCAGGGGGTCGTGCTGCTGGCGTTGTACCTGGCCGGCATCGTCGGCGCGCTCGCCGTGGCGCTGGCGCTCCGCTCCACCCGGCTGCGCGGGTCCACGGCGGGCATGATGATGGAACTGCCGCGCTGGCAGTGGCCGCAGGCCCGCGACCTGACGCTGGGCCTGTGGCAGCGCGCCTATGTGTTCCTGAGACGCGCCGGCACCGTCATCTTCACCGCCACGATCGCGCTCTGGCTGCTGCTCTCCTTTCCCCGGGCACCGGAGGGCCAACAATTGGAGCGGTCGATCGCGGGACGGCTGGCGACCGCGATCCAGCCCGTCTTCGCCCCGATCGGCTTCAACCGCGACATCGTGCTGGCGCTGGTGCCCGCCATGGCGGCGCGGGAGGTGGCGGTGTCCGCGCTCGCCACCGCCTACTCGGTCGATGGCAGCGTGTCGGGCGACCCGGCCGTGGACGCCACCGACCAGCTGTCGCCGGAAGACACGGACCAGGCGCTGGGCGCGCGGCTGGCGACCGACTGGAGCCTGCCGACCGCGCTCGCCTTCCTGGCGTGGTTCGTCTTCGCACCCCAGTGCCTCTCGACCATCGCGATGGCTCGGCGCGAGACGAACAGCCTGGGTTGGACCACCTTCATGGTGACGTATCTGTTCGCGCTCGCCTATGTAGGCGCCGGCGTGACATACCGGCTGGCGACCGCCGCCGGGTTGTAGGAGGGACGAGACGTGGCAGGCAGTGTGAACAAGGTGATCCTGATCGGCAATCTGGGCAAGGACCCGGAAGTGAGCTCGACACAGGGCGGAGAGCTGGTGAAGTTCAGCGTCGCGACGTCGGAAAGCTGGAACGACAAGCAGTCGGGCGAACGGCGCGAGAAGACCGAATGGCACAATGTCGTGATCTGGAACGACGCGCTCGGCCGGATCGCCAAGCAGTATCTGAAAAAGGGTTCGAAGGTGTATCTGGAGGGCCAGCTCCAGACCCGCAAATGGCAGGGGCAGGACGGCAACGACCGCTATTCGACCGAAGTGGTCCTGCAACGCTATCGCGGCGAACTGACGCTGCTCAGCGGCCGCGAGGGCGGTGGCGGCTCGGACGGTGGCTGGGGAGGCGGTGAGTCGCAGGGCGGCGGCGGCCGGTCCGGCGGATCGTCGGGCGGATCCGGCGGCGGCGGTTTCGGCGGGGGGCAGGATTATGCCGCCGACCTGGACGACGACGTCCCCTTCTGATCGGGACGCCCGACGCGCCGGATCGGCTAATCGGCCTTGCCCAGCCCCAGCAGCTTGGCGAACGGGCTCGCCTCCACCTCGGTGGCGATGCCCAGCGCGCGGCGCCGCTCGTCGGCGTCGGCGACGCGGGGCCAGGGATCGAGTTCCAGCGCCATCGTTTGGGCCGTCGCCTCTCCCAGATCGACCGACCCGCCGTCCATTTCGACCCGGTCGGGTTGGTCGGACGCCAGCTCGTCCTCCGTCAGCTCCGGCAGCGGATCGCGCGAGAAGATCAGTTCGACCGGCGTGTCGATCGCGAACGGAACGGGTTCGGCGGTCGTCACGCACGACTGGGCGCCGGCCGCGACCACCCGGCCGGTGGCGCGCACGCCCTCGTCGTGCGGCGCCAGCGTCCAGCGACCTTCCAGCCGGTCCAGCGAATCGAGTCCGAAGCGTCCTGCCAGCGCGACGCGCTCGGCCGGCTCGGCGACGACCGCTTCCTGGCGCGACGCGCCGATCGTGTCGGCGCGGATCGGGCGAGCGAACTCCGGCGTCACGCCGGCACCCGTCCGGCCAAGAGCGCATCCGTGCCGGTGCGCGTCAGCCGGTCCGCCACGGCGCGCAACCGCTCGCTGGAGTGCTCGACCGCGGCGTCCTCTGGCTGATCCGACCCATAGACGTTGCGCGCGACGGCCTGGCGGAACGCGGTCCGATCCTCGGCCGCCAGCGCGTCGCGATAGGCGCCCAGACGTCCGCCGAGCGCGCTCACCAACTTGCCCACCCGCTTGCCCACGACCATGTCGCCGATCCCGATCTCCCGCAGGGAGGCTTCCATGTCGTCCACGAACAGTTCGGTCAGCGCCACGGACGCCTGCGCCTCGTCCTCCAGCCGGAGGAGCGCCAGGGCGACGATCGACGACAGGACGGCGAACCGTCCGTTGACGTCGTCCGGCACCCGGCCCGCGACGTACCAGTGCGGCTGGCGCGCCTCCTCAATCAGGCGAATGTAGAGCTCGCGCACGGCGTCGCGGCGATCCGGTCGGGTCGGAAACAGGCGGGAGAGGAGGCGCAATCCGGGTCTCGGCTTGTGGGCGGGGGGCCGGTCCGATATTGAGCGGGCCGCGCGCGGTTGCAAGCGGCCGGCGCGGTCCCGCCACTGGAGTGCGCCCCCATGACCGTCCGCCCCCTCGTCCTTCTCCCCTGCCTGGCGCTGGCGCTCGCCGGTTGCGCCCGGGACCGGGGCTATCAAGGCTATATCGTGGACGAGACGCTGGTGAGCGCGATCCAGCCCGGCGTGGACAACAAGCAGTCGGTCGAGGCGACCCTGGGCCAGCCCAGCTTCACCGGCGAATTCGCGCCGAACGAATGGTACTATGTGTCCCGCCTGACGAAACAATATGGCTTTGGCCGGCCCTCGCCCGTCGACCAGACGGTGCTGCGCGTCACCTTTGCCCCGGACGACACGGTCGCGGCGGTGACGCGTCGGGGCATGGAACAGGTCGCCTCCATCTCGCCGGACGGCGACAAGACGCCCACCCTGGGCCGCGACACGTCGCTGTTCGAGGATCTGTTCGGCAATATCGGCACGGTGGGTGCGCCAGGGGGCGCCGGCGGCGCGGCCGGACGCGGGCAGGGTCAGGGCGGCTAGCCTTCGGATCGGACGGCCGCCGCACCGGACGGCCCGTCAGCTCACCATTCCGCCCGCGGCCAGGACGGCCAGCGTCATCAGCTCGCTGGCGCTGGCCCCCATCGTGGCGATCTGCACCGGTCGCTCCACGCCCACCAGCATGGGTCCGATCACGGCGTCGCCCGACAGCTCCCGCATCAGCTTGGCCGAGATGTTCGCCGACTGCAGCCCGGGCATCACCAGCACGTTGGCGGGGCCGGACAGCCGGCTGAACGGATAGGACGCGGCCACCGTCGGGTTCAGCGCGACGTCGGGGGCCATTTCGCCCTCGAACTCGAAGCTGGGATCGCGCGCTTCCAGCAGGGCCACCGCGTCGCGGATCGTATCCAGCCAGGTGCCCGGCGGGTTCCCGAAGGTTGAATAGGATAGGAAGGCGACCCGCGGTTCCTGCCCCATGCGGCGTGCGACCGCCGCCGTCCCTTCGGCGATATCGGCCAGCATGGCGGCGGTCGGCCGCTCGTTGACGGTGGTGTCCGCTAGGAAGATGGTGTGGGCGCGCCCGACGAGCACGTGGACGCCGAACGGCGTGCGGCCCTCCGCCGGATCCAGCACGCGCCGCAGTTCGCGCAGCGTCTGGGCGTAGGTGCGGGTGACGCCGGTGATCATCGCGTCGGCTTCGCCCATCTTCAGCAACAGCGCGCCGAAGATGTTGCGATCGCGGTTCACCAGCCGCTCGCAATCGCGGCGCAGATAGCCGCGCCGTTGCAGCCGCCCGTAGAGCAGGTCCACCATCGCCGGCACCAGCGGCGACCGGTAGGAATTGTGCACCTCATACTGGTCCGAATCGCGCACCCCCAGCGCCGCCAGGCGGTCCGGCACGTCCTCCCGGCCCACCAGCACGGGGGTGCCATAGCCGCCTTCCCGGAAGGCGATGGCGGCGCGCAGCACGACCTCCTCCTCCGCCTCGGCGAAGATGACCCGTTTCGGATCGGCCCGGGCGTGCTCGTAGGCGAGCGTCAGGGTCGAGGTGGTGGGGTTGAGGCGAGAGCGCAGCGCGATGCGGTAGTCGTCGAAGTCGGCGATCGGCTTCGTCGCGACGCCGTCGTCCATCGCCGCGCGCGCGACCGCGGTCGATACCACCTCCATCAGCCGCGGGTCGAAGGGGGCGGGGATGATGTAGTCGGGACCGAACTGGCGCGTGCGCCCGCCATAGGCGGCGGCCACCTCTTCCGGCACGGGCTGGCGGGCGAGTGCCGCGATCGCCTCGGCCGCGGCCACCTTCATCCCGTCCGTGATCGCGGTCGCGCGCACGTCCAGCGCACCGCGGAAGATGAAGGGAAAGCCCAGCACGTTGTTGACCTGGTTCGGATAGTCGGACCGGCCGGTGGCGATGATCGCGTCCGGGCGT
This sequence comes from Sphingomonadaceae bacterium, assembly GCA_965261015.1. Taxonomy (GTDB): domain Bacteria; phylum Pseudomonadota; class Alphaproteobacteria; order Sphingomonadales; family Sphingomonadaceae; genus CBDHCC01. The sequence continues at coordinate 35,781 of CBDHCC010000001.1, read as the reverse complement.
GCCGCGCGGGCCAGTTCCGGCCGGATCTCCGGCTCCGGATTGGCCATGGCGAACAGGATGGGTTGCGGCGCCATCTCGCGCACCATGTCGGGCTTCAGCGCGCCGGCCGCCGATAGGCCCAGAAAGACGTCCGCCCCCTTCAGTGCCTCGACCAGCGTCCGCGCGCCGGTGGAGGAGGCGTGGGCGGACTTCCACTGGTCCATCCCGCCTTCCCGCCCCTGGTAGATCACGCCTTCGCGATCGCACATCACCACGTTGGCCTTCGCGACCCCCATGCGCAGTATCAGGTCGGTGCACGCGATCGCCGCCGCGCCGGCCCCGTTCACCACGACCTTCAGGTCCGCCAGCAAGCGGTTCGTCAGGCGACAGGCGTTGATCAGGCCGGCGGCGGTGATGATGGCGGTCCCGTGCTGGTCGTCGTGGAACACCGGGATCTTCATGCGTTCGCGCAACGCCGTCTCGATCACGAAGCAGCCCGGTGCGGCGATGTCCTCCAGATTGATCCCGCCAAAGGATGGCTCCAGCAGCGCCACCGCGTTGACGAACGCGTCCGTGTCTTCCGTGTCCAGTTCCAGGTCGATCGAGTCCACATCGGCGAAGCGCTTGAACAGCACCGCCTTGCCTTCCATCACCGGCTTGGACGCCAGCGCGCCCAGATTGCCCAGCCCCAGAATCGCCGTGCCGTTGGAGATCACGGCGACCAGGTTGCCCTTGGCCGTGTAGTCGTAGGCGGTGGCCGGGTCGTCCGCGATCGCCTGCACCGGCACCGCGACGCCAGGGGAATAGGCGAGGCTCAGGTCGCGCTGCGTCGCCATCGGCTTGGACGCCACGATCTCGATCTTGCCCGGACGACCGTCGGAGTGGAACTTCAGCGCTTCCCGGTCGGAAAACTCGATGCGGCGGTCGTCGGTCATGGGTCGCTCCGGGCATTGACGGCGGCCCCGCACTAGCAGGGTGGGCGCGCGATGGGGAGGCGGGGGTGGAGCGCGCCAGCCCCGTCGGCTAATTCCCCGCCATGGCCGAGCCTACCCCGATGATGCGGCAATATCTGGACCTGCGCGCCACCGTGCCCGACGCGCTGCTGTTCTATCGCATGGGCGATTTCTTCGAGCTGTTCTTCGAGGATGCGGCGGTCGCGGCGGGCGTGCTGGGGATCGCACTCACCCATCGCGGCGAGCACGAGGGCGCGCCCGTGCCGATGTGCGGCGTGCCGGTCCATTCCGCCGAAGGGTATCTGGCGCGGTTGGTGCGCGCCGGGCACCGGGTCGCGATCGCCGAGCAGATGGAGACGCCCGACGAGGCGAAGGCCAAGCGCGGGTCCAAGGCGGCGGTCGACCGCGCGGTCGTGCGCGTGGTCACCGCCGGCACCCTGACCGAGGATTCGCTGCTGGACCCGCTGGCGGCGAACTGGCTCGTGGCCGTGGCGCGGGTCGGCGGCCGCTGGGGCGTGGCGGCCGCCGACGTCAGCACGGGGGCGCTCCGCCTGTCCGACCTGCCCGATGGCGAGGACCCGCGTGGCGAGGTCGCGCAATTGGGGGCGGCGGAGGTGCTGGGGCCGGAGGGCTGCGCGCTGGAAGGCGTGTCCCTGCGCGAGCGGCCCACGGCGGCGTTCCGTGCGGCGGCCGGGGACGCGGCGCTGCGGCGGCTGTTCGGCGTGGCCACGCTGGACGGGTTCGGCGCGTTCGACCGACCGTCGCTGGCCGCGGCGGCGGGCCTGCTCGACTATCTGGACCACACCGGCCAGGGGACGATCCCCACGCTGCGCCCTCCGATCGCCGTGGCATCGGCGGAGCGGCTGGCGATGGACGCCGCCACGCGCGCCAGCCTGGAGATCGTGACGGACGCCGAGGGAGGCCGCGCGCATTCGCTGCTGACGGCCGTGAACCGGACGGTGACGGCGGCCGGCGCGCGGCTGCTGGCCGACGACCTCTCCGCCCCCTTGACCGACCGAGCCGCCATCGAGGCGAGGTGGGAGGCGGTGGGCTGGGCGCGGGACGACGAACGCGCGGCCGAGCGGCTGCGCGTGGAGCTGAAGGCGCTGCCCGACCTGGCCCGGCTGGTGGGTCGGCTGGCGGCGAACCGCGCCACACCGCGCGACCTGGGCGCCGTGCGCGACGGGCTGATCGGCGCGCGCTCGATCGGCGAGTGGCTGCGCGGCCTGGACGCTCCAATCCTGATCGCGGCGCTGCTGCCCGCGCTGGCCGGCCACGGCGCGCTGACCGACCGGCTGGACCGCGCGCTCGTGCCTCAGCCGCCCCACGACGCCGGGGCGGGCGGCGCGATCGCGGAGGGGTACGATGCCGCCCTGGACGAGCTGCGCCGGCTGGGGCGCGAGGGTCGCAGGGCAATCGCAGCGCTGGAGGCGCGCTATCGCGAGGCGACGGGCGTGGCCGCGCTGAAGATCCGGCACAACGGCGTGCTGGGCTATCACCTGGAAGTGCCCGCCCGCGCGGCCGACCCGCTGATAGGGGCGGACAGTCCCTTCGTCCACCGCCAGACCATGGCCAACGCGGTCCGCTTCTCGCACCCCGATCTGTCGCAGGAGGCCGGGCGGGTGACGGAGGCGGGCACGCGGGCGCTGGCGGCGGAGGCGGCGCATCTGGAGGAGCTGGCGGAGCTGGCCGCCCAGCGCCTGCACGCGATCGGCGACACGGCGGACGCGCTCGCCCGGCTGGACGTGACGGCGGGGCTGGGCACGCTGGCGCGGACCGGGGGATGGGCGCGGCCCGAGATCGTGGCCGAGCCGATGTTCCACGTGGAACACGGCCGGCATCCGGTGGTGGAAGCGGCGGCGGGCACCAGCGGCCAGCCCTTCGTCGCCAACGACCTGTCGCTGTCTCCCGACGACCGGCTGTGGCTGGTGAGCGGGCCGAATATGGGCGGCAAGTCCACTTTCCTGCGCCAGAACGCGCTCCTCGTCATCCTCGCCCAGGCGGGCGCCTTCGTGCCTGCGAAGGCCATGCGGCTGGGGCTGGTCGACCGCTTGTTCAGCCGGGTGGGCGCGTCCGACAATCTGGCGCGGGGGCGGTCGACCTTCATGGTCGAGATGGTCGAGACCGCCGCGATCCTCGCCCAAGCCACGGAGCGCTCCTTCGTCATCCTGGATGAGATCGGGCGCGGCACGTCGACCTATGACGGCCTTGCGATCGCCTGGGCGGTGGCCGAGCACGTCGCCGAGACCAACCGCTGCCGCGCGCTGTTCGCCACCCACTATCACGAGCTGTCCCGCCTGGCCGAGACGCTGGACGCCGTCAGCCTGCACCATCTGAGCGCGCGCGAATGGAAGGGTGAGCTGGTGCTGCTGCACGAGGTCGCCCCCGGCCCCGCCGACCGCTCCTACGGCCTGGCGGTCGGCAAGCTCGCCGGCTTGCCCAAGGAGGTGCTGGCCCGCGCCAAGGCGGTGCTGGCCAAATTGGAAGCCGGCCGCGCCGCCACCGGAGGCCTGGCCGCCAGCCTCTCCGACCTCCCCCTGTTCGCCGCCGCGCCACCGGAACCGGAGAGGGACGCGCTGAGGGAGGCACTGGCTGACTTGGACGCGGACACGCTGACGCCGAGGGAGGCGCTGGAAGCGGTGTATGGGTTGAAGGAGGTGGCGGGGGAGTAGGGGTCTGGAGTCGCGCGCGCCCGGATGATAGAACTCTCCGGATGAATGCCGAGGGCAACATCTTCGAACGCGTCGATTCCGACGCGCAGGCCGCCGCCGAGGCGGACGTGACCGCCGGACGCGTGGTCGATCACGCGAAGGTCAAGGCGTGGCTCGCCCGATGGGGCACCCCGGACGAGGCCCCCGCCCCGCCGCAGTGGATCCAAACGCGCTGACGTCGCGCGAGAGGCTGGACCTTGTGTGGCGGTTGAAGAAGGTTGCGGGGGAGTGAGATGGCCTTAGCAGTCGGCCCGAAGCAGTCACTCGATTTCAAAGTATCAGGCGTAGAAAACGACTTCCGTTTGCGATCCGCTGAGAGTAGCAAGAATCAAATTGCACTCAGTTCCCACAAATAGCTTGGAACAGCGTTAGGGTGTGTCAGCCTTGTCCAAGATGTTCCCGATGCGATCCATGCGACGAGCCGCCTCGGGCGTGACGCGGGGTGCAGGGGTTGAGCCGCGCACCCCGCTAACTACAGCATCACCAGTGATTGGCTCCACGGCTGCGCGAATCCGGCTAAGCCTTTGGCTCACTTGTGTGGTGCTATAAAATAACGCGCCGTAATGATCAGCTTGGTTGGCAGCTTGAAAGTCAAAGTAGCCATTTGTGCTGCTGCCGCTGGCGCTGTTCACAGCACGGTCCATGTAATGAGCTGCTAAGTCAAAGGCAGCACAGCCATCGGCTTTGCTCCACGTTGGCTGAGCCTTGACCGCCTGATGACAGGCATTGCTGTAGCGGCGTGCTCCCTGCATACCACTTTTGTTGAGTACGCGTGCAAAGCTGGCCACCGACGCTTCCAGTTCCTCATAGTCGAGTGGTGGTGGCGTGCCCAAGTAGGTGGTGGTGGGGATGATTGGGGCAATGGTATTGGTGACACTGGCCATGAGATCGCCGTTGGAGGCAATCGTAGGATCGCCTTCAGCCATGCTGCCACTCATTATACCGCCACCCACCATCATGTCGTCAGCCATCATGTCGTTGCTCATCATCATGCTATTGTCTGTCAGCGTGTTGGCGTCATCTACGTCGCCCATCATAATGGAGTTAGGCTCGTTGCCAGAGGTTGCACCTTCTACACTCATGGCACTCATTCCCATGCGAACTACTCCCAAGCAAACGATGATGCCCAAGGTGCTGCGCCAACTCCAACCAAGTTTGGCGGACGACGCTTTGTGGGGGTCCACACCAAAGCCGCGCGGGTTGATGGAAGGTGGGGTGGTCGGAGGAGGAGGAGGTGGTGGAGGTGCAGCGTGAGGAGGAGGTGGCGAACGGTTTTCGTGAGCCCGTTGTGCATCATAGTGCGCTCGCAGGTCGGCGTTGCTGAGCACGCGGTAGGCTTCGACAATGCGCTGAGCCCTGGCTCCTTGATCCGCATTGGCTGTGGTATCGGGGTGATACTTTAGCATGAGGGCCCGAAAGGCCGCACGGATGACCTCGGGTTCGCTCTGCGCACTCACGCCCAACACGTCGTAGTGGTTAATCACGCGGCGCTGCTCCTCGGAGCTTTCCAGCCCCACCGATCCGGTGTTAACGTAGGTTCAATGCCAGGCCAATAGGTCCGCGCGCGGGTTCGCTAAGCGGTCTGCTGTCACCACGGGCTGCCCTTCCCCCCACCTCTCCACCCCACTACCCTCCCCACCACCATGCCCCAGCTTTACGACGAACTCACCGGCCGGCGGGGCATTGTGGATCGGCGGGCGCTCGCGCAGCGGCTAGCGACGGTGCCCGACGGCCCGGGGCTGCGGGTGGAGGTGGTGGCGCTTGCGCGGGACGTGCTGGAAGCCGGGCGCGCCACCATCGCCGCCCGACTCGCCGCTACCCCCGCAGCAGGGCATCAGGCGGCGGCCGGCACCGCCTACCTCACTGACGCGGTGGTGCGCCTGCTCCACATCGCCGCCGTCACCCGCCTGCAGCCCGCCGCCAACCGCACGGCGGGCGAGCGGCTCTGCCTCGCGGCCGTGGGCGGCTATGGCCGGGCCGAGATGGCGCCGCAGTCGGACGTGGACCTGGCCTTCCTCACCCCCGGCAAACCCAACGCCTGGACGGAGCAGGTGGTGGAGACGGTCCTCTACGGCCTGTGGGACCTGGGACTGACGGTCGGTCAGTCGGTGCGCTCGGTGGGCGAGGCCGTGCGCCTGGCGACCGGCGACCTGACCATCCGCACAACCTTGTTGGAGGCGCGCTTCCTCGACGGTGACCGCGCGCTCTATGCGGAGATGCGGCGGCGCTTCTGGGAGGATGTGGTGCCCGGCACCGACCGCGCCTTCGTCGCCGCCAAGCTGGCGGAACGCGACGCGCGCCACCGGCGGATGGGCGACAGCCGCTATGTCGTCGAACCCCATGTGAAGAACGGCAAGGGCGGGTTGCGCGACCTCCACACGCTGTTCTGGATCGGCAAGTACGTCCACCAGGTCCAGTCGCTGTCCGGCCTGGTCGAGCGCGGCCTCCTGACCGGCAACGAGCTGCGGCAGTTCCGCCGGTCCGCCAACTTCCTGTGGGCGGTGCGCGCGCACCTGCAACTGGCCAGCGGGCAGGCCGACGACCGGCTGACCTTCGACCGCCAGCGAGAGGTGGCGGAGCGGATGCGCTATGCCGATCGCCCAGGCAAGTCGGCGGTCGAACGCTTCATGCAGCATTATTTCCTGACCGCGAAGACGGTGGGCGACCTGACCGGCGTGTTCCTGGCCCACCTGGACGAGACGAGTGCGCGGGCCGCCCGGCGCGTGTCCCTGCCGCGCTGGCGGCGCTCGCCGCGCGCGCTGGGCGGCTTCGTGCTGGACCGCGGCCGGATTGCGATCCCCCGCAACGACTTCTTTCGCGAAGACCCGGTGCGGCTGATCGCGCTCTACGCTCATGCCGACCAGGCGGGGGTGGAGATCCACCCGCTCACCTCGCGCCAGGCGCGCGCCGACGCCCGGAGGATCGACGACTCCGTTCGTTGCGATCCGCGCGCCAACGCGCTGTTCCTGCAGGTGCTCACCAGCCGCCGCGATCCGGAGACGGTGCTGCGCTGGATGAACGAGGCGAATGTGCTGGGCCGCTTCGTGCCGGACTTCGGCCGCATCGTCGCGCAGATGCAGTTCGACATGTACCATCATTACACGGTGGACGAGCACACACTGCGAGCGATCGGACTGCTGTCCCGGATCGAGCGTGGCGAACTGGCCCACGACCACCCACTCGCCACCGCGATCGCGCGCACGCTGCCGTCGCGCCGCGTGCTTTATCTGGCGGTGCTGTGCCACGACATCGCGAAGGGGCGCGGCGGCGACCATTCGGTGCTGGGAGAGGCGGTGGTCCGCCGCCTGGCGCCCCGCCTGGGCCTGGACGAGGACGAGGTGGACATGGTGGCGTGGCTGGTGCGCTGGCACCTGCTGTTGTCGCACTGCGCCTTCAAGCGCGACGTGGCCGATCCCAAGACGGTGCTGAACTTCGCCGCGACGGTGCAGCAGAACGAGCGGCTGCGCCTGCTGCTCGCCCTGACCGTCGTGGACATCCGGGCCGTTGGGCCGGGCACCTGGACGGGGTGGAAGCGCCAGCTCCTGACCCAGCTGTTCGACGCGGCGGAGGAGGTGCTGCGGCTGGGCCATATGGAGCATGGCCGGGCCGAACGCATCGCCGAGCGGCGCACCCAGGTGCGCCGGATGCTGGCGCTGGACGACGACGCGTGGGATCGGCTCGCGCAGCCGCTGCCGGACAGCTACTGGATCGCGGAGCCACCCGACGTGATCGCCTTCAACCTCCAGGCGCGCGCCGGAGCGGTGGCCGCGGGATGGGCGGTGTCGACCCGGCCGGATGCGGAGCGCGACGCCACCCTGGTGACGGTCGTCGCGCCGGACGAGGGCGGCCTGTTCGCGCGGGTCGCCGGGGCGATCAGCCTGGCCGGGGCCAACATTGTGGACGCGCGCATCCACACCGCGACGGACGGCATGGCGATCGACAACTTCCTGGTCACCGCTCCGCTCGGCGGCCCGTTTGCCGACCCGCACCGGTTGGAGCGGCTGGAGCGAGAGGTGCGCGACGCGCTCGCCGAACGCCGCCACCTCGCCCCGGCATTGGCGCGCCGGCCGCGCGCGCGCGTTCAGGCCGACCAGTTCACCGTCGTGCCCCGCGTCGTGGTCGACCGGCGCGCGTCCAACCGCTTCACCGTCGTCGAGGTGACGGCCGCCGACCGCCCGGCCCTGCTACACGCGCTGGCCCGCGCCTTGTGCGAGGCGAACGTCACCGTGCGATCCGCGCACATCGCGACGTTCGGGGAACGCGCGGTGGACAGTTTCTACGTCACCGACCTGCTCGGCCAGCCGCTCCTCGACGACGATCGGATCGAGGCCCTAAGAACCCGCTTGCTCGCGGTCGCGCGGGCGGCCGAGGCGCGCGCCGCCGCCTGACGAGACACCGTCACAGGCAGCCATGCTCCCGCCGCTCTCCGCCTATCGCGACGATCCGTCGGCGGGCGTCGCTGCGCCAGGTGACGGTCGCGTGGATGACGCAGACGAGATCGCTCTCGTCCCGAACGGCTCGGTGCTCACCGCCCGTGACGCCGCCCCAGTCCACCGGCACGAAGCCCTGCCGCGACAGCGCCTCTTCGGGCCTGGCAAGCGGTCGCTGGTCGTCGCGCGCCCATGTCAACGTCCGGGCGGGTCGGGCGCGGGGATCGCGGGCTGGTCGGTGGGGTCGAGCGCGCGTTCCTGCGCCACCGCGCGTTCGGCCGCTTGGGACTCCTCCTCGCGGGTCGCGGCGCGCTCGTCGGCCTTCGCCTTGCGCTCGATCTTCGCGGATTTCTCCGCCTGGTGGTCGGCGGCGCGCTCCTCCGGCGCTTCGGGCGGCACGAAGCTGATCACGAGGTCGCCCGGGTCCGCCCCGCGCAATTTTTCCGTCGAGAAGACGTGGTTGACCTTGCCGTCGCGCAGCACCGCAATCAGCTCCGATCCCTCCTCCAGATTGTCGCGGTGGTCGTCGAGCGTGTATTTGTCGGTGATGCGCGTGCGCGAGAAGGTCCAGCCGGCGGCCGCGCGGGTCAGCAGGTCGTCCATCGACGCCCCGGATTCCAGCATGACCCGACCGCGCACCGCCTGCACAGTGGCGCGCCCGCCGCCGCCGATCTGGGCGATCTTGTCGAACCCGACCTCGGGGCCTAGATCGGCGCAGATCAGCGCGTTGTAGGCGGCGTTGTCGGTGGCGGCGATCACCTGCGTATAGTCGCCAAAGTCGATCGCGTCGTGCGTCACCTCGTCGACGACGTCGCCCTGATAGACCTCCAGCCCCTCACGCCGCGCCGTCCGCAGCGCGAACTTCGATGGGTCGGCGATCAGCACCGGCACGTCGAGCGTGTTTAGCAGCTTGCCGAAGCCCACGGTGAAGCCGTTCGCGCCGACCATCAGGACGCCGCGCCCCTCGCCCTGGTCGATGTCCAGCCGGCGCGCCCACCAGCGGGCGGAAAAGCCGTGCGCGACGATCGTCACGATCACGACCGCGAAGGCCAGCGGCACCAGCGCCTCCGCGTCGGCCACGCCATATTCCGACAGGCGGAGCGAGAACAGGCCGGTGATCGCCACCGCGACGATCCCGCGCGGTGCGATCCACGCGATGAACAGCCGTTCGCGCCACGGAACGGACGAAAAGGCGAGGCTGACGAGCACCGTCAGCGGGCGGACCGCGAACAGCAGCAGCACCAGGAACACCACGAACCGCAGGCGGAAGGCCTGCATGGTTTCCCAATCGATGGTCGCCGACAGGATGACGAACACGCCGGAGATCAGCAGGACCGCCAGATCCTCCTTGAACCGGCGCAGCGCGGTGGTGGAGAAGGTCGGGCGGTTGGCCAGCACCACGCCCATGATCGTGACCGTGACCAACCCGGTCTCGTGCATCACCAGGTCGGCCAGGACGAAGCCCGCGATGACCGTGCAGAGCAGCATGGGCGCCTTCAGATATTCGGGCACCAATCCGCGGGGGAACAGCCAGGTGAGCGCGTAGCCCAGCGCGGCGCCGAGCAACCCGGCGATGAAGGTGGCGGCGGCGACGTCCAACCCGATCGCGAACACGTCGCGCTGGGCCCCGGAATAGGTGATCCAGGCGTAGATCCCGACCGCCAGCAGCGCGCCGATGGGATCGTTGACGATCCCCTCCCACTTCAGGATGTCGCGGGTGCGGTTGCCGACGCGCAGGGTCCGCAGCATGGGACCGATGACGGTCGGACCGGTGACCACCATGATGCCGCCGAACAACGCTGATACGCCGAGCGACAGGTCCGCGCCGTAATGCGCGGCCGCCGTGCCGAGCGCCCAGCCCAGAGGCACGCCGATGATGACCAGGCGCAGAACCGGCCATCCGGCGTGGCGCAGGTCGCGAAAGTTGAGCGACAGTCCGCCTTCGAACAGGATGACGGCGACGGCCAGCTTGATGATCGGTTCGAGAAGGGTGTTGAAGTCCTGTTCCGGGTCGATCAGCCCCAGCACCGGGCCGCCCACGATGCCGACCAGCAGCATCAGGAAGATGGCGGGCAGGCCGGACCGCCAGGCGGCCCATTGGGCACCGATCCCCAGCACGCCGATCAGGGCGATCTTTGCAATCAGGGAGTCGATCATCGCTGCCACCCTAGCCGGGCGAAGGTGGCGGCGGCAACGGCCCGGCGGAACGCGCGCCGCCGGGCCTTGAGGTCAGGGGTCAGAACTTGCCGCGAACGGTGACGCCGTAGGTGCGGGGCTCCGCCAGAAAAGCGGAGTAGGTCTGCTGTTCGGCCACGAACGGCGTGTTGAACGCCACCTGCGTGTAGCCCTTGTCGAACACATTCTGCGCGAACAGCTCGACCGCGAAGCGATCGTCCGGCCCGCGCACGCCGATCCGCGCGTTGACGAGCGCGAAGCCGTCCTGCTCCTTGCCGTACAGCAGGTCGGAACCGGTGTTGTAGTCGCTGGTCAGGCGACCATTCACGTAGAACAGGCCCGAAAAGCCGGTGTCGCCGATCGGCGGCGTCCAGCCCAGCGACGCGGTGGCAACGATCTCCGGCGCGTTCGACAAATTGTCGCCCGGCAGCAGGCGCAGCGCGGGGTCGAGCGGGGTGCCGGTCTTTCGACCGATCAGGTCGTTGCGATAGCGCGTGTTCGTATAGGTCAAACCCACGCTGGCGTTGACGTCGCGGGTCGGCTGGATCGTCGCTTCGGCCTCGACACCCTCCGCGATGACGCCCGCCTTCACGTCGTCGGAATCGCACGACCCCGTCGCGGCGCTGGCGTCGCGGTCCGCGCCGCCCAAGCCCGTGTCGCAGGCGTTGATGTTCTGCACGAGGAAAACCGAGCCGTTGAAGGTGTTCAACTGGAAGTCGGAGAACTCCTGCCGGAACGCCGCGAGCGTCAGGGTGAACGGATTGATCGAGTATTTCGCGCCCACTTCGAAGGCGTCCACCGTCTCCTGGTCGAACTGCAGCGCGGCCGGGTTCAGGTTGGCGGCCACGTTGAACACGGGACTGCCGAGGGCCGAACGGTCAAGGTTGAACCCGCCCGCCTTGTAGCCGCGCGAATAGGAGCCGTAGAGCAGCAGGTCGGGCGTGGCCTTCCACGAGATCACGGCGGTTCCCGTGAACTCATCCTCCTTGCGGCGGTCGTTGATCGACACGCCGTTCAGCTCCACCGACGAGTTGCCCTGGCAGGTGAGCGAGATCAGGCCACCGGCCAGCGCCGCCAGCGGCCCGCCCAACAGTTGCGTCTGCAAGGCGCGCTGCTGCGGGCAGAAGACATTGTCGTTGCCGAAGGTCGCGTCGAAGGTCTTGGTCTCGTTCGTGTAGCGTCCGCCCAGCGTCAGGTCGACCGTGTCGGTGACGTGGATGATGTTGTGGGTGAAGATCGCGAAGTTCTCGCTCTTCTGATTGTACACGTCGCCGGTCGAACCGAGGTCGTTCACGCGCGACAGCACGTCCAGACCCGCGAAGATCAGCGGCGTGGCCGCGCCGAACGCGCCGGCCCCGCCGTTCGCCGCGCGCAGCACCGCGCGTCCGCCGGCGCTCAGACAGCCGCCGGCCAGCGGATTGGCGAGCGCCGGGTTCACCGCGTTCACGATCCGGCACGGCGCGAAGGCGCCATATTGCGCGCCGAAGCGCAGATTGTCGCGGACCTGCAGCTTCTCGTTGGAATAGTAGCCGCCGACCAGCCAGTCGATCCGGTCGTTGAACACCGTGCCCTGCAGGCGCAATTCCTGGCTGAACGTCTTGAACTGGCGCGCGCCGCCGAACCGGTTGGGCGCGCGATACAGGATATCGACCTGGGTGTAGTCGGTGTCCGACCCCTGGTAGTTCTCATATTCGCGATAGGCGGTGATCGACGTCAGCGTGGTCGGCCCCAGCTTGTACTGGATCTCGCCCGATGCGCCGTAATCCTCCGTCCGACCCTCGAACGAGCGGCCGGGCGTGTTGTAGATGTTGCGATTGAAGGTGCTCTGAGTCAGCGCGCGGGGATCCTGGCCAAGAGCCAGGAGCACGGGGATGATCGGGTTGGCCGTGCTGGTCAGGGCAGGGGTTCCGCCGCCCGGATAATCGAACTTCGCTTCACCCGACACCGCCGGCAGGTCGTCGCTCAGCCGTGCCAACGGCGCAAAGCCCGGCTGGACGAAGGTGGCGGCACAGCACGCCTCCGTCTTCTTGGAATAGTCGGCCGACAGCAGCAGCGTCAGGTCGCTCGTCGGTTCCCAGCGGGCCTTGCCGCGCACCAGATAACGGTCGCGGTTGTTGATCCGGGTGTCGTTCACCACGTCGCGGTAGAAGCCGTCGCGTTCGGTGTAGGTGCCGTCCACGCGCACCGCGAAGGTGTTGCCGAGCGGCAGGTTCACGCCGCCTTCGAAGCGCAGATAGTCGTAATTGCCGTAGGAGGCCGAACCATAGGCCTCCAGCCGGTCGACATTGGGCTGGGCGGTGACGATGTTGAGCAGGCCCGCCGACGCGTTGCGGCCGAACAAGGTGCCCTGCGGGCCGCGCAGCACCTCGACGCGCTCGATCGGACCCAGATCGCCCAGCGCGTTGCCGGAGCGCGAGCGATAGACGCCGTCCACGAACACCGCGACCGAGCTTTCCAGGCCGGGATTGTCGCCGACCGTGCCGATGCCGCGGATGCGCGCCGACCCGTTGGCTTCGTTGCCGGTGGAGGAGACCAGCAGCGATGGTGCCAGCTGGTTGAGTTCGCGAATGTCGTTGGCGCCGGAGTTCTGAAGCTGTTCGGCGTTCACCACGTTGACCGCGATCGGCACGTCGGCCAGCTGCTGTTCGCGGCCCTGCGCGGTGATGGTGATGCCGCGCTCCGTCGTCTCTACGGGTACGGACGCGGTCTGGGCGGTCGGATCGACGGAGCCGTCGTCGACCGGGTCCAGCACCTCCTGCGCGTGCGCGGGCATCGCCCAGACCATCGTGGCCACCGTCGCGAGCAGGAACGCCTTTGTCATCCATCGTCTCCCAGAATGTCGAGCCTTTGGCTCGTTGGCGACGACGGTATGACAGTCGGTGGCGAACGGGAAGCGGAGCGTGGCGAATGGGCAGCGGCTGTGTCCCGAAAGACACAGCCGGCCCGGTCTCCTATTTCGGGGCGAGCACCATCAGCATCTGGCGACCTTCCAGGCGGGGGTAAGCCTCCACCTTCGCGATCGGCTCCACCTGTTCCTGGACCCGGCGCAACAGGTCCATGCCCAGCTGCTGGTGCGACATCTCACGCCCGCGAAAGCGCAAGGTGACCTTCACCTTGTCCCCGTCGGTCAGGAAGCTGTCGACCTTCTTCATCTTGGTGTCGTAGTCGTGGTCGTCGATGTTCGGCCGCATCTTGATCTCCTTGATCTCCTGCGTCCGTTGCGACTTCCTGGCCTGATTGGCCTTTTTCTGCGCCTCGTACTTGAAACGTCCCACGTCCAGGAACTTGGCGACCGGCGGGTCGGCGTTGGGCGACACTTCGACCAGGTCCAGGCCCGCGGCGGCGGCCTGCTCCATCGCTTCGCGGGTGTACATCACGCCCAGATTCTCGCCCTCGCCGTCGATCACCCGAACCTTGGGGCTCTGGATGAACTCGTTGTAGCGGGGGCCAGATTTGGGTGGCGGGGCCATGGATCGGCGGATGGGAGGGGGTATCGTCTGTTCTCCTGAGGTGACACTGCGTGGGGCGACAACGCGCCACCCCCGATATAGTCGCGTGGTAGCCCGGTGGAAAGCCGGCGTCAGTGCGCGCCGTGCGTCCGGGCCGCGGCCGACAGGGTGGATTTGCCATGCGCGGCCAGCCAGCGCTCCATCCACACGATCTCCCGATCCTGCGCCGCGACGATCGCCCGGGCCAGCGCGCGGGCATCGGCGTCCGTGCCGTGCGCCAGTTCGACCTGGGCCATCTCGACCGCGCCCTTGTGGTGGGCGAGCATCCCCTGGACGAAGGCCACGTCCGCGTCGCGGTCGATCGCCGCCATGCCCGCGTGCATCCGGGCGTTGGCGTCGGCATAGGCGCGCATCGCCGGCGTCGCGTCCGCCGGAACCATGTCAGCCATGGGCCGGTCGACCGGCTGGGACGCGGGCTGGGACGAGCACCCGGCGAGCAGCAGGAGGGCGGCCGCCCTCACGCGCCCCGCTCCCGGCGGCGATCCGGGGCCAGCGCCTCGGCCGTCAGCCGCTCGACCAGTTCGTCCACGGCCATCACCTGCTGCCGCTCCTCGCCCAGAGAGCGCAGCGCCACCGTGTCCTCCTCCGCCTCGCGCTTGCCCACCACCGCCAGGTGGGGGACGTGAGCCACCAAATGCTCGCGCACCTTGCGATTGATCTTCTCGTTGCGAAGGTCGAGCTCGACGCGCAGCCCCGCCGCCTCCAGCCGCCGGGCCACGTCGCGCGCATGGTCGTCGGCCGCGTCCACGATGGTCGCCACCACCACCTGCGTCGGTGCCAGCCACAGCGGGAAGCGGCCGGCATATTGCTCGATCAGGATGCCGATAAAGCGCTCGAACGTGCCCAGGATCGCCCGGTGAAGCATCACCGGCCGGTGCCGCTCGCCATCCTCCCCCACATAGGACGCGTCCAGCCGTTCGGGCAGCACCGTGTCGGTCTGGATGGTGCCCACCTGCCAGGTGCGCCCGATCGCGTCGGTCAGGTGCCACTCCAGCTTGGGCGCGTAGAACGCCCCTTCGCCCGGAAGTTCCTCCCAACTACGGCCGATGGAGGCGACCGCGTCGCGCAGCGACTGTTCGGCCCAGTCCCACTCCTCGTCGGACCCGAAGCGCTGGTCGGGCCGCAGCGCCAGCTTGATGGCGTAGTCGCCGAAGCCCAGGTCGCGATAGACGACGTCCAGCAGCTCGCAGAAGCGCGCCACTTCGTCGACCAGCTGGTCGCGTCGGCAAAAGATGTGGGCGTCGTCCTGCGTGAACTGCCGCACCCGCAGCAGGCCGTGGAGCGCGCCGTGGGGTTCGTTGCGGTGGCAACAGCCCATCTCCGCCAGCCGGATCGGCAGGTCGCGGTAGGACTTGATCCCCTGGTTGAAGACCAGCACGTGCGCGGGGCAGTTCATGGGCTTGAGCGCCATCAGGTCGCCGTCGCCCGACAGCACGGCCGCGCCGTCGACCGTGTTCGGCACCTCGTCGGGCACCACGAACATGTTCTCCCGGTATTTGCCCCAATGGCCCGACCGCTCCCACTGGCGGGCGTCCATCAGCTGCGGCGTCTTGATCTCCTGGTAGCCCGCCGCGTCCAGCCGCCGGCGCATATAGGCCTCCAGCTCACGCCAGATGACGAAGCCGTTGGGATGCCAGAAGACGGAGCCCTGCGCCTCGGGCTGCAGGTGGAACAGGTCCATCTCCTGGCCGATCCGGCGATGGTCGCGCTTGGCCGCCTCCTCCAGCCGCACGAGGTGGGCGTCGAGCTGTTTCTTGTTGAGCCAGCCGGTGCCATAAATGCGTGACAGCATCGCATTCGCCTGGTCGCCGCGCCAGTAGGCCCCCGACACGCGGGTCAGCTTGAAGGCTTGCGCGTCCAGCTTGCCGGTCGACGCGAGGTGCGGCCCGCGGCAGAGGTCCAGCCAGGTGTCCGGCCCTGGCTGGCCGGCGTGGTAGACGGTCAGCTCCTGATCGTCGGGCAGCTCGGCGGCCCACTCCGCCTTGAAGCGCTCGCCCTTGGCCTGGAACCAGTCGATCAGCCGATCACGCTCCCACACCTCGCGGATCAGCGGCTGGTCGGCGGCGATGACGCGCCGCATCTCCGCCTCGATCGCGGGCAGGTCCTCCTCCGTGAAGGGGCCTCGTTCCGGCGGCGGCGCGAAGTCGTAATAGAAGCCGTCCTCGGTCGCCGGGCCAAAGGTGATCTGGGTGCCGGGGAACAGCCGCTGCACCGCCTCCGCCATGACATGGGCGAAGTCGTGCCGCGCCAGCTCCAGCGCGTCCGCCTCGTCGCGCGCGGTGATGAGGGCCAGCTCCGCGTCCTGCGTGAGCGGCCGAGACAGGTCCCGCACCTCGCCGTTGACGCGAGCCGCCAGCGCCGCCTTGGCCAACCCTGGCCCGATCGCGGCGGCGATGTCGGCGGGCGTCGTGCCGGCGGCGACCTCGCGCGCGGAACCGTCGGGAAGCGTGATGCGGATGGGGGCGTTCATGGCGCGGTGGATAGGGGGCGGGGAGAGGGAGGTGTCAAGCGTGGGGGTGCCTTCGCCCCGGCACCCTCAACGGAATGGAAAGCCTGCCCCGCCTAACCCGCTTGTCCGAGATGAAGGAGTGCGACGAGTGAAGGGCATCCTGGTGGCCATGCTGGCCCTCACCCTCTCCGCCTGCGGCGACGATCGCTGGACCGACTACAGCTACAAGATGACGGTGTATGTCGGCGACAAGGCCTACTCGACCGTTCGCCACGTAGAGGTGGAGGAGGGGTCCACCATCCAGAGCAGCACCGGCCGGCGGGTGGACCGGCGGGTGGAGGGCGAGGCAGTGGTGATTGACACTCCGTCCGGCCCGGTGTTCGCGCTGATGACCCCGGCCAAGGGCGGCTTTGGCAACGGCTATTATGCCGCCTATGTGGCCGAGCCGGCGTTGATGGTGGATTATGGTAAGCCATCGAAAGACGTTGGCCCGCGCTGGGGCGAGCCCGGTTATGACGGCCTGGCCGACGACGCAAAGCGGCACAACGCCATGCTGAAGGTGGAGGGGCCGCGCAACCTACCTCGCTCAATCCCCGAGCTGGCCTACGTTACCCGCTCCGAGTTCGTCGTTTGGCCGATGTTTGTGCGGTTCAGCGACATAAATAATCCAAACTCGGTGCAGCAGGTGTCGCCCGAGAGCATTGGTGTCACACGCATCTCCATTGAAGTGACGCGCGAGAGTGTGACGGAAGCAGTCGCCAGTAAGCTAACTTGGCTCTCCCAATACCAAGATGACGGCAGAAGTTTGAGTGGCAGCACCAGTATCGCCGTTAGTTCGAAAGGACTTGCCGAGAACCTTGGCGTTGGAGATTTCAAGCAAGACGGACATCGCTGAATTTTTTCTAAGTAAGCCGTTCTGAATAGGGAGTGGGTTAGATTGTGTCCAAGGAACGACTAAAAAGGACAGGTGGCAAGGACCGGTTTTGAACTCTCGAAAAATGTCCATCCACCTCATCACCGGCAACGTCGGCGCGGGCAAGTCGACCTACGCCGCCCGGCTCGCCGCCGCCGAGCGCGCGCAATTTACCGCGGTGGACGAGTAATGCGGGTGCTGTTCCACCCCGACCAGCCGGACCCCCCCCTCCTTCGTCACTCCGTAGGCGCGCCCCTCACCCATGCCGCCCCGCCCTTTGCGGCAGCAGCCACACCAGCGCCGCGATCGCCACCGCCAGCACGGCGCTCGCCAATGGCCTCGAAAAGTCCAGGCCGCCCTTGTCCAGCGGCTTGTCCAGGAAATCGCCCACCGCCGCGCCCAGCGGGCGGGTCAGGATGAAGGCGGCCCAGAACAGCGCCACTCGGCTGACGCTGGTCGCATAGTAGAGCCCCGCCAGCACCGCCAACCCGCCGGCGAACACCAGCGCCGCGCCCATATACCCCAGCCCGCCCGTGTCCGCCGTCCAGTCGCCCAGCGCCGTGCCCAGCGTCTGGGAGAAGGTGATGGTGAGCCAGTAGAACGCCTCGGCTCGCCGGTCTCTCACCGTGTCGGCGTCGATGTGGCCCAGCGTCGCCTTCCACGCCGCCAGCGATCCCAGCACCAGCGCCAGGAGCAACGCCGAGCCGCCCGCATAGCCGATGCCCATGTCGCGTGTGGCGAAGTCGGCCAAGGTCGTGCCCGCCGTCGTGGACGCGATGATGGTGGTCCAGTATAGCCACGGGCGAAAGCGGTCGGCGCGCACCTGCGCCACGACGAAGCCCAGCAGCAGCGCCCCGAACAGCGCGGTGGACGGCAGGTAGCCCCAGTTCAGGCTCATCGACAATGTGTCGCCCGCCGTTTCGCCCAAGGTGGTCGCCAGCACCTTGATGGCCCAGAAACCGATCGTGACGGCGGGCACCTTGATGAGCAGGTCGTCGCGGGTCGTCGGCATGGGCGATGCTCCGGGAGGTCAGGGTTCGGTGTAGGTCTGACGTCCTCGGCGTAACAACCCCCAGTTCCTTCTGAGCAAGCTTCCGCTCATCCCCGGATCGGGTCCGGGGCAGGCTCTGAGCCTGTCGGAGGCGATTCTGTCTTTTTCATACCCGACAGGCCCACGTCGGCGGACGGGAGCACGAGTTCCGCATTCGGTGTGCGTCAAATCAGGGACTGAAAGCCATCCGATTCGAAACCCGCCGTTTTCAACAACTCGCCGGTTAAAATGCTTTCCAGTGGTGCACTTACGAGCCCGCTGGCGACTGAGCGCTATCCTCTTCGACCCATCTCATCTTGTCGTCAAGTGGCACTCGTTCCGGCGATGTTCCGCTCTGGGTAGCAAATAGCCATTTTCCACAGCCAAATCGCATCCTATCAATAGCGTATGATACGACCGGGTTTGGGACTTAGCCGCCATTCATGGCGCGGTCGTCGAATGACGGCTTTCGGCCGAAGCAGACGTTTCCGCAGTCCGTCGCCGGCATCGTCGAACGAGCATGCTCCGTGCGTCCATACCACTTATCGCATGGTCAAACCGCCACTGACGCTGATCAGCTGCCCTTGGAGGAATTTGCATTCGTCGGACAGCAAGTATGCCGCGAGCGAGGCGATCTCGTGATCTTCGCCGAGGTCGGGCGTCCGAATCGTCGCTTTTTGCGCGTCCACCTCATCCTTTTTCGCCGTCTTGCGGGTGTTCTCGTTCATGACCATCCCCGGCGAAATCGCGTTGGCACGGATGTTTTGGCGTCCATAAACAAAGGCGACACGGCGCATGAGCATGTTTAAGCCGGCTTTGGCCATGCCGTAGAAGTGCGTGTAGTCCGCACCGATCAGGCTGCTTTCAGACGACGTGTAGACAATCGAGCCACCGCCGCGATCAAGCATTAGAGGAACGGCTATGCGCGTCGCTATGAGAAGTCCGCGGAGGTCCACGTCGATCGCACGGTCGAACGACTCGATCGGCGCGCCGACGATGTCGCGATCCGCCTTGTACATGTCCGAAGACACGTCCGCCGCATTTGCGAAGACGAGGTCGACCCCGCCATAAGCGTTTGTCGCTTGTCGAAACAGCGCCTCGATCTGGTCGGGCTTGCTGATGTCGCATCCTGAGCCGATCGCCTTGGCTCCACCATCAGCGAGTTCGGAGGCGAGCGCCTCGGCCGCGTCGGCATTGAGGTCTCCGATCACGACCGAACATCCCTCAGCCGATAGGCGGCGAGAGGTCGCCGAGCCGATACCGCCGGTTCCGCCGACCAGTATTGCGACTTTGCCGTCCAATCCTTTGAAGCATTTCGTCCTATCCACGATCAGTCTCCTTTTAATCTAGTCCCCCTCTAACAGGATATGACACTGGGTGCCATAACGGACCGGGTATCCAGGAAAGCGCGGAGTGCGTGTTTGTGAAGCGCAGTTCGGTGGGCTGCCCCAAAGCCAAGCCGAGAAGCACCATCCACACCGGAATGCCGATGCAGCTGCGGCCGGGAAATCGGAAAAGTCATTTACCGATGAGAGCCGGATCATTCTTTCCAGAAGCGCGCCAAGAGGGCGAACGTTCGAGCGGCCTCAGATTTGGGATGACCTTTTCTGCCTCCCTCGAACCACCGCTCATTCCCGATCCGCCAAGCCGTCACCACGGCACCTGCGGCCAGTTCAGCCTCAAGCACCGGATTCTCGGACCGGCAGCGCTGCTCGATCACCTTCGCGGCAGCGTGCTCGATCGCGATGTACTTCTCGAGATTGTGGGCGCGCAGCCCGGGGTTTTGCACGAGCAGTTCGGACAACTCCATTGCGCGTTCGATCGACAGCTCCTCCAAGTAGGAAAGCAAGGTCTTCATCAGCGCCACCGCGCCGCTTTCACCTTCGGGTCGCGCGGCCAAACGTTCCACGAGGTGATCCAGTATCGTGTCCTGATAGGCGAGCGCCACTTGCTCCTTATTGTCGAAATACCGAAACAGCGTTCTACGCGGCACGCCCGAGGCCTCGGCGATGTCGGTCATCGTCGTGCCTTCAAACCCGTTCTCGGCGAACATGCGGTAAGCGACGTCGAGCACGCGCGCTCGAATCTGTTCCCTGCGCACTGCCCGACCGCCCTTTGGGGACGGGGATTCCATATAGAACGGCTACCGGTCCCACGCCGTCCGTGCAATCGCGAATGACCTGCTCGATCACAACTAAGGGGCAGACCCGATCGACCGAAGCTCTTCACGCTGCCGCAACGCAACTTGCGAGCAGCATGTTCGTTCGGTTCGACCCGCTAACCTCTCGTTCTATCACGGTCTCAGCTCCTTCTCGTGCAAATGGGTCAAAACCTTTCTGGCACCGGATGCCACTTCGTGCTAGCTGATTCGTTGAGTGAGCCGAGAAGTGACGAAGCCGTGATTGTGCGTACTCGCCCCAATTGGCGAGGACCGCGTCTCTCGGACAGCCGCGAAAAGGAGAAACGTATGCGAGTGGTGGTCGATCTTAATAGATGTCAGGCTTACGCGCAGTGCGCGTTTCTGGCACCTGATGTGTTCGTTCTTCACAAGAGTGATCAGTCGCTTCTTTACGATCCTCAGCCTGATGCTGAACGGCGCGAAGAGATCCTGCGCGCGGTCCATGCCTGCCCCGTGCAGGCGATCATGGTCGAGTTCCGCGAGGACGAGGACGGTGAGCATGTTCGGGCCGGAACCTTCCATACCGACGATGAGATCAGTCAGGGGAATGTACGGTGAGCGCCGGTGACAGAACCCGGGAGCTTGGCCGCGTAGTCATCGTGGGTGCTTCGCTCGCCGGATTGCGCGCTGCCGAGGGGCTGCGCGAGCGCGGTCACAACGGCGAAATTGTGGTGCTCGGCGACGAACCGCACGAGCCTTATGATCGTCCACCGCTCTCCAAGCAGGTGGTGCTCGGCTTGGCAAAACCGGACAAGGTCGCGCTGCCGCATCGCCTGAGCGTCGATGCCGACTGGCGGCTCGGCGTCGCCGCATCCGGTCTCGATTACAAGGCCAAGAAGGTGATCCTCGCCGACGGGAGTGAGGTAAAATACGACAAGCTCTTGATCGCTACTGGCACCAGGGCGCGGCCCTGGATAGACGAGGAGCAGTCAAAGCTAGAGGGCGTGATCCCACTGCGCACGATCGAGCATGCGGTCGAGTTGAAGCGGTTGCTCGACGCCGGACCCAAGCGGGTCCTGGTAATCGGATCGGGTTTCACCGGTTCAGAGGTCGCCTCTGCCTGCCGCGACATCGACGTGCCCGTGACGGTCGTGGAAATGGGCGAAAAGCCTCTGCACAACGCGGTCGGTGGCGTGATCGGCGACTTCATGGCTGGCCGGCAGCGTGACCACGGGGTTGACCTTCGACTTAAGGTCAAGGTGGAGTCGCTTGAGGGCGAGGACGGAAAGCTCAAGCGAGCGCGCCTATCGGACGGCACGACCCTCGACGCGGATATCGCGATCATCGCACTCGGCGCGGTACGCAACGTCGAATGGCTGAAGGAGTCGGAGCTGGCCGTGGGCATCTGGGGCGTCGCCTGCGACGCGGGATGCCGCGCGTTCGACCAGTTCGGCATGACGATCGACGACGTGTTCGTGGCCGGCGACATCGCGCGCTTTCCGCACCCACTGTTCGATTTCCAGTTCGTGGCGCTCGAGCATTGGGGCAATGCAGTCGCGCAGGCGTCCAACGCCGTTCATAACATGATGGCCGAACCAAACGGCCGCCAGCCATACCTCCACGTGCCGAACTTCTGGTCGAACCAGTTCGGGCTCAACATCAAGTCGGTTGGCGCTCCCAATTTCGCCGATCAGGCAGTGGTCACGCAAGGCTCGATCGAATCCGGCCGGTTCGTCATGGCGTACGGTCACAAGGGCCGGGTCTGCGCGGCCGTTACCATGAACGAGCCGAAGTGGCTGGAGCTGTACGAGCGGCTGATCGTCGCCGGCGCCGAGTTTCCGCCTGTGCTCGAAGGCGTCGATAGGCCGGAACATTCGGAGCCGTTCGATCCGGATTTTCCCGACCCCTCCGCTCCCTCATCGTCGCCTTACATCGCACTCACCGGCTACATGCCGAGCGAGATCAAGGCGACGATGGTCCATCCCTAACAAGACAGCGCACATGCCGCACCTCATCAAAACGACGGAGGCTTCGATGCCAGAGCAGACGAACTATGAACGCGCCATGGACTATTCCGTCCGGCCCAACCCTTTCCCGCTCTACGCTGAGATGCGTAAGACGCCGATCGAGCCGCAGCCGGACGGCACCTTCGTGATCAGCACCTACAACGAAGTGCAGGCTCTGTTTCACGACCCGCGAGTATCGTCAGACTTGTCGAAGCGCGCCGCTCCGGCACCTGAGCCCGGCAAAGACGCCAGCGGCGACGAGGAGCCGGTGCCGAGCCACATCACTGACCTGAGCGAACTGGATCCACCGCATCACGACGTGCTGCGCCGGCTCGCGATGCGGCAGTTTGGGCCACCTAACAAGCCGCGCTTTGTGCACGATTTCCGGGGGACGCTGGGCGAGATCGTCGATGGTCTCCTAGACAAGCTCGGCGATACGCCGGAGCGCGAAGCCGACATGATCCAGGAGTTCGCCTACGCCTATCCCGTGGCGGTGATCGTCAAGCTGCTTGGCGTACCGGAGGAGGACACGCACAAGATCGAGGAGTGGACGCACGGCCTCTCCGAGGCGAACAACCTCGAAGAGCAGAAGAAGGAAAGCGCCAAGGCTTTCCACGAAATCAATGCCTACATGGACGATTTGATCGAGAAGCACCGAGCCGATCCCGGCGACGACATGATTTCCGGCATGCTTCAGGACGACGGGCCGGAAGCTCCGATGCCTAAGGAGGATCTGATCGCCACCGCGTCGCTCTTGCTGAGCGCGGGCCATGAGACGACGGTCAACTTGATCGGCAACGGCCTTCTCTTGCTGATTCGACGTCCGGACTTCCGAGAGCGCATCGTGAGCGAGCCCGAGTTCGTGATCCGCTTCGTCGAGGAGCTGCTGCGCTGCGAGTCACCGATTCAGTACCTTCATCAGCGCTCCGCGCTGGTCGACATGGAATTGATGGGCATGACCATTCCCAAAGGGTCGCCGGTCATGCTGATGTTGGGGGCCGCTAACCGCGACGAGAAGCGGTTCCCAAACGCTGACGAGTTCGATCCCGACCGAAAGGACAACCAGCATCTCGGCTTCGGCAGCGGCCAGCATAATTGCTTCGGCGCACCGCTCGCTCGTCTCGAGGCACAGATCGCCTTCGTGAAGTTCGTCACACGCGTTCAGAACCCGCGGCTCGTCGGCGAGCCTCCCTATCGCAAGACGCCCATGACGCGCGGGCCGCAGGAGCTGCACGTCGCCTTCGATTCCATCGAACCCGCACGCTGAGGAGAAATGTCATGAAGCTCGAACACGGGCAGGTCGCGGTGATCACGGGTGCGGCGTCCGGCATCGGAAGGGGACTGGCCGAGGCGTTCGCGACGCGGGGGCTGTCGGTGGTCCTGTCCGACATCGGCGAAGAAGCGCTCGACAAGGCGCGTACCGATATCGAGAGCAAAGGCGGCAAGACGGCTATGCAGCGCGCCGATGTTGGCAAGGAAGAGGATGTCGTGGCGCTGCGCGATGCGGCGCTGTCCGCCTTCGGTCGGGTCGACCTGATCTGTAACAACGCTGGCATCGCGATCGGCAGCCACGCAATTTGGGAATACACGCTCGACGAGTGGAAGAAGCTCCTGGACGTGAACCTGCAGGGAGTGGTTCACGGGTTGAACGCCTTCGTGCCGTTGCTGGTCGAGCAGGGAAGTGGGCACGTCCTCAACACCGCATCGATGGCGGGTGTCACCACTATCGCCTACAATGGTCCCTATAACGCCAGTAAGCACGCAGTCGTAGCGCTGACTGAGGGCTTGCGCCTGGAATTTGACGACATTGCATCCGAGATCGGCGCGACGGTGCTCTGCCCGGGGTTGGTGAAGACGAATATCGGCCATCCCGCGCCCGGCGCTAAGGAGGACGACAGGCCCGAGCGCAAGGCGCATGGCGGCGATCCCGGCACGACAATCGACGTCGAACAATGCGCCCGTATGACGCTGGACGCCATCGAGGCGAACGCCGTGCACGTCTTCACCAACCCCGGTTCCGAGCGCGCCATCCGCGAACGGATCGACCGGCTCATGGCGGACCTTCCGGTCGACGCAGGGCATGAGGACACGGCCGGTTCAGGTCGATCCTGACGCCAACTCCGTGTCGCGACATCCGTCATCACCAGGACCTCTCCACCGTCATCCGATGTTACGGGCATGCCTCGCTGTCGCGTTCCTACTCGCATCGCCCGATTTTGCCCGGGCGCAGACGCAGCAGGGGAACGCGCAGGCTGCGGGTCAGCTCGGAAGGTCCAGAGCCGGCCAACTCGTCCTTCCGCTCACCAACAATACCGATTTCAATGGTGGTGAGCAGGGCGACGGTCTGCAAAGCGAGTTGATTTTCAACCCCGTCATCGCGTTCGAGGCGTCCGAGACGCTCGGCTTCGTCAGCAACACTCAGCTATCATTGCGCTATTCCGAAAATATTCTGGAACGAACGACGGCAGGGTTGGGCGACATCGTCCAGAATACGTGGCTGGCGCCAATCCCCCGAAGAGGAAGCAAGGTCGCTTGGGGCGTAGGAACGGTGCTGCAAGTGCCTACCGCGGCGCCGGGCAGGCTCGGACAGCGGCAATGGGGACTTGGACCATCGGCGTTCGTGTCGGTCGACGCCAAGCCGGTGACCTTCGGCGTCGTCATCAACCATCCCTGGGCGATTGCCGGCGATGCGGGCGACCGACCACCGCTCGACCGGCTCTACTTATTTCCATTCGCGAATGTGTCCCTTTCAAACAAGTGGACGCTCAACGTGAATGGCGATGTGTCCCGCAACGACGAAACCAATAAGTGGGCGACACCCCTCACGGTCGGACTTAGCCGACCAGTTAGAATAGGTGGCGACGAATTCGTGCTTTCAGGCGGAGTGCGACGTTTCGTCGGCGACGAGCCGTCGGAGGCCGAGTTCGGTATTCAGATTGGATTGAGCTACACCTTTATCAGCGAGAAAGGGTCGCGATGAGTGCGGCAATCTCAACTAACGGTCACGCTGCGTGGTAGGCTCGCGCCACTTTCGACTACGCGAGATGGATAACCGAAGTAAAAGGATGTGATATGAAAAGATTGGAGAACAAAGTCGCCGTCATCACGGGTGGTACTAGCGGCATCGGTGCGGCGTCGGCCCGCCTGTTCCACCAAGAGGGTGCCAAGATCGTCGTATTCGGCCGCAGGACCGAAGAGCCGCCGAGCCTGTGCGAAGATCTGGGCGACGACATGCTTTCCATCTCGGGAGATGTCGCGGAAGTGAAGGATCTGGAGCGGCTGTTCAGGTCCGCGCACGACAGGTTCGGAAGGATCGACGTCGTCTTCGCCAACGCTGGCATGAATAATCCAGTCGATACCGTCGTGGACATGTCGGAGGATGGATACGACCGTACCTTCGCGGTAAACGCGAAGGGCGTTTATTTCACCGTCCAGAAAGCGATCCCATACTTGAACTCACCCGCCTCGGTCATCCTGACCTCCTCGGTTGGGCATACGAAGGGTTGGGCCGGCAATACAGTCTATGCGGCGACCAAAGCCGCCGTGCGAGCCTTTGCGAGAGGCATGTCGGCTGAGCTCCTCGACCGTAAGGTTCGGGTCAACGTGCTCAGCCCGGGACCGACCGAAACGGCGGTGTTCTCGCCCGAAGACGTGCCCAAGGAGAAATTGGACCAAATGAAAAAGGGCGTCATCGAGTCGCTACCTGTGAACCGGATCGCTGATCCCGACGAGATCGCGCGGGCCGCCCTGTTCCTCGCCAGCGACGATTCCTCGTTCATGCTCGGGAGCGAGGTTGTCGTCGATGGCGGGCTGACGCAGCTCTAGCCGGTTCAGCAATCCGCGCTGAGAACAGATCGACCGCACGCTGGACGATATGCGCGTAATGTGGTCGCGCGGTCCGCTTGGGACCGCCCGCTGACATCGACTTTGAAAAATGACACAAAGACTCCGTCAAGTTGATTGGCTGTTCAGAAAACGGGCGTTTGTTGCACAACTCGACAAGCAGCAGAGGGTTCAAGATTTTTTGGCGTAAAAATGTTCAACAATGCGTGCGGAAATCGGCGTCCATAAAATGTCGAGTGAACTGTCGTCGCCCGCAAGTCTGACAAACGACCGCTTTCAAACATCGCCAATCGCGAGCTGAACGACCGAGGTGAGGGCGCACTGCTGCCGGACCGCTTCGTGGAACGGGAATGGCGGGTTCTGGCAGGAGCGGCCATTCATTCGCGGGTCGGAGAACGGCTTAATCTGGTCGATTCCTGCCATTCGGTTTCGCCAGCTTGCCTTACTGCATAACCTCCAAAATGCAGCCTCCTACAAGTTCCGCCGCTTCGATCAGGCCTGCGTCGTCGAGATGCGTATAGCGAGCGGTCGAGGCGGTTCGGCGGTGGCCCAGCATTCGCCCAATCGCGGGCATCGTTTCGCTTGCCCGCGCTGCGTGGCTAGCGAAGCTATGGCGCAGGTCGTGCAACCTCGTCGGCGGCAATTCGGCCATCCGCTGCACCTTCCGCCAATATCGTTTAGGGGTCGTGAGCGGACGACCGGTCGCGCAATTGAAGAATACGGCTTGCTGCTCTTTCGTGCGAGGCAAACTGTTGAGAATGGAACGTGCTTCCTCGCCCAGCCAGACGGTGCGCGGGCCGGATTTCGCGTCACGAATCTGCAAGCGAGCACCGCGAACGTCGCTCCATTCCAGCGAGAGGATTTCCGAGACGCGGCAACCGGTTAACAGGAGCAACCTGACGACGGCTGCCGCCAATGGCTGCTGAGGCGCTGTCGCGGCCAGCGCGACACCCAGCCGCGAAATCTCGGCGGGTTCAAGTGCCCGCCCGAACCGACGTGGCCGGTTGCGGCGAATGCCACGACAGGGGTTCGATCCTTCCGGCCTGTAACCCCATGTCTCCGCGCGAGCGAGGATTGCGCTGAGGATGGCTAACGTCCGGTTCGCCGCGCCCGGCCCAGATTGGTCGGACACATCGACAAACCATCGCTGCACCTCTGGTGTGCCGATGGAATCGATAAATAGCCCGGCGAACGCCCCGTCGAGATGGCAGCGGCGATAATAGCCGTTGCGGTCGGCCGTGCTGGCTTTCCAGCGCGGCTCTATCCGTTCCCAATACTCTTTGACGAAGTCCGCAAAGGACGGCGCTGCGCGAATACGCTGGCGTTCCGCCGCGGGACTCTGTCCGGCATAGGCCTGTAGCAGCACAAGCCGCGCCAGCGTGCGCGCCTGGCGCTCGGACATGACGGACGATCGACCGACCGTTACGATCCGTGTTCGGCCGTTCATATGGGCCTGAACGATATAGCTGCTGCGGCCAGATGGGTAGGTGCGCAGTCCGAACCCGGGCAGACGGTCGCACCAGCTTGTGCATCTACGCCCCGCCCCGCCCTCAATCACGGTCAGTGCGGGCTGCGCGGATTTGCTCGGTGCGGTCATTTCGTGCCTCCCAGATAGCCGGAGAGCGTCCCACACACGCGCTCCGCCGCTTCGGCAATGGTGACGTCGGCAAGGTGAGCATAGCGCGCGGTGGTCTCGGGCAGAACATGTCCGAGCAGGCCGCCGATCAGCGGCAACGAGACGTTGGCGTTGATCGCGGCCGATGCAAAGCTGTGACGTAAATCGTGAAGGCGAATATCGGGCAGCGCTGCGCGTCGGCGAAGCGTTTCCCACTGTCTTGCCAGCTTGCCGAACGCGCGCGTCCCCGATCGATCGGGAAACACGAACGGCGTTCCCTCGACCGACTCGATCCCTGCCAGCACGGCGGCGGCGGGACTATTGAGAAAGATCGTCTTTGGACCGGTCTTACTGTCGGGAAGCTGCAGCCGGGGCGGTTGCACATAATCCCATTGGAGTTCGACGATTTCTGATTTGCGCGCGCCGGTCAGCATCAACAGCCGAACGATCGGAACAGATTGCGGATATTCGTGCTCGCTTTGCGCCAGGACGGTCCACAAGCGGCGATACTCGATCTGCGACAGGTAACGCTCGCACAGCGTGCGCTTGTAGCGCGGCGTTCCCCCCGCTGGATTTGATCCTCGCGGCCGCAATCCAAGCTGTTCGGCGTAGGCGAACATGACCGATAGAATCGGGATCGTGCGATTGAACACGCCGGATCGTTCGGCCATATCGTCGCGCCAACGCAGCACATCGGCACGGCGGATTTGATCGACCGGAAGCGCACCAAAAATCGGAACGAGCTCGGCGTTGATCGCGTGGCGATTGCGTTTCTGGGTCGAGGGTTTCCAATGGCGCGCATAGTCGTGCCAGAACACAGTCACATAGTCTGCGAAGGTCGGAGCGGCCGATGAACGCGAAACAGGCTTCATCAACCCATCCATCGCCGCATCGGCCAGGATCGCGCTGGCCCTTGCTCGCGCTTCGGATGCACCGACATGATGGGTCCGGCCGAGCGTGACCTTCACCTCCTTTCCGCGCCGCCGATGCTGGACGATCCAGGTCGTGTATCCGCTCGCGCGGACACGAAGGCCGAACCCGACAAGGTCCTGATCCCAGACGATATAATCTCCCGAGACCAGCTTTCTTCGGGCGATACGGCCTGTCAGCCGGACGGGTCTCCTGGCTCCGCCGTTCGCTCCGGGTAGCAAATAGCCATTTCGATCGTCAGGAACCGGCAGATTTCCGGGTAGTGCAGGGTCAGTAAATACCGTAAATTGCGACCCCTTTTCTGGGGTTTCTTTCATACCCACTTCGTTTGTTTCCAACACCTTACGTCTCCCACTAGGGGCGGTCGCCGCATTCGGTGGGCTCCTCTTCCCCACCCCGCTCGTCCTGAGCCTGTCGAAGGACGTATAATGGCAGCAGCGGCGACCGCCGGCAGTGCCTTACCCAACGTCCTTCGACAAGCTCAGGACGAGCGGATCGGAGGCGAGGGGTTCAACGCGCGGCTGACTGCTAAACCAGGACGAAGGAGGTAGTGGGTCTGGAAAAGACATAATCGCCTTCGACAGGCTCAGCCCAAACGGCTCACAGAAGCAGGCGCTCTAATCTGAAACGAAGAGAGGGGTCGCACAGCCTTCGCCGCGCGACCCCTCTCCCACTCTCGGCGTCTGGTCAGACCGCCGACAGCTCGCTCACGTCCAGCTTCAGCCCCGGCCCCATGGTGGTGGAGACCGCCGCCTTGCGCAGGTACTTGCCCTTCGCGCCCGACGGCTTCGCCTTGACGATGGCGTCGACGAACGCGTCCATGTTCGCGCGCAGGTCGGCCGCATCGAAGCTCGTCTTGCCGATGCCGGCGTGGATGATCCCCGCCTTTTCGACGCGATACTCGATCTGGCCGCCCTTGGCCGCCTCGACCGCCGCCGTGACGTTGGGAGTGACCGTGCCCAGCTTCGGATTCGGCATCAGGCCCTTCGGCCCCAGCACCTTGCCCAGCCGTCCGACCACGCCCATCATGTCGGGCGTCGCGATCACCCGGTCGAAGTCGGACCGGCCCTCCTGGATCTCGGTCATCAGGTCGTCGTCGCCGACCACCTCCGCGCCGGCGGCGCGCGCCTCCTCCGCCTTGTCGCCGCGCGCGAACACGGCCACGCGCACCGACTTGCCCGTGCCCTTGGGCAGGGTCACGACGCCGCGCACCATCTGGTCGGCGTGGCGCGGGTCGACGCCCAGATTGAGCGCGACCTCGACCGTCTGGTCGAACTTCGCCGTGTCCAGGTCCTTCAACAGACCGATGGCCTCGTCGACCCCGTACAGCTTCTCGCGATCGATCTTGGCGGCGACCGCCTTCTGCTTCTTCGTGTCAGCCATGGGTTCAGCCCTCCACCACTTCGAGGCCCATCGAGCGCGCGGAGCCCTCGATGATCCTGGTCGCCTGCTCGCTCGTGTTCGCGTTCAGGTCCTTCATCTTCTGCTCGGCGATCTGGGTGAGCGCCGACCGCTTGATCGTGCCCGCCGACACCTTGCCAGGCTCCTTCGAACCCGACTTCAGGTTGGCCGCCTTCTTGATCAGGAAGCTCGCCGGCGGCGACTTCGTCTCGAACGAAAAGGATCGGTCGGCATAGACCGTGATCTTCGTCGGGATCGGCGTGGTCTTTTCCAGGTCCTGCGTGGCGGCGTTGAACGCCTTGCAGAACTCCATAATGTTCACGCCGCGCTGGCCGAGCGCCGGGCCGATCGGCGGCGACGGGTTGGCGGCACCCGCTGGCACCTGCAGGTTGATGTATCCCGTAATCTTCTTTGCCATGTCTCACTCTTTCTCAAGTTTAGCGGTGGTGACGGGCGAGAGCCCTCCCGCGGGTTGTCAGGCGGGGGCTATCCCTTGGACAGCTCCACCTGGTCGAACTCCAATTCCACGGGCGTGGCGCGCCCGAAGATGGAGACGGACACCTTGACGCGGCCGCGCTCGAAATCGAGCTCCTCGACCACGCCGGTGAAGGTGGCGAAGGGCCCTTCGAGCACCTTGACCTGATCGCCGATCTCATAGTCGACGTTGATCTGCTGCTTGGGTGCCGCGGCCGCCTCCTCCTTGGTGTTGAGGATGCGGGCGGCCTCCGCCTCGGGGATCGGGCGCGGCTTGTTGTCGGACCCCAGAAAGCCGGTCACCTTCGGCGTGTTCTTGACCAGGTGATAGACGTCGTCCGTCATCTGCAGCTTGGCGAGCACGTAGCCCGGAAAGAACTTCTTCTCCGACTGCACCTTCTTGCCGCGACGCACCTCCGTCACCGTCTCGGTGGGCACCTCCACATCCTCGACCAACTCACTAAGCCCCAGACGCTGGGCGTCCGCCAGGATCTGGTCGCGAACCTTGTTCTCGAAGCCCGAATAGGCGTGAATGATGTACCAGCGTGCCATAGGGTGGTGCCGTCGATCCTGGTTGCGCCCGCTCAGGAGAGCAGGCTGAGAAGGGCCTTCACGGCGCGACCGAAGATCGTGTCCGTGACGAAGAAGAAGGATGCGAGCAGGACGGTCATCAGCACGACCATCACGGTCGTCATCACCGTCTCTCGCCCGGTCGGCCAGACGATCTTGGCCGACTCCGCCTTGACCTGGTTCACGAATTCACCGGGGGAAGGTCGTGCCACGAAATCGTCTCACCTGGTTGTCGCCGAACCGTCGCGCCACACGGCACCCGGCTTCGGCGCTCACCATCGCGCCGACGATCGATCGTCACTGGGATGGAAGGGTCGCGGCTTAGCGCCCGGCGGGGCCGCTGTCCAGCGTGGCAGGAGTGGAGGGACTCGAACCCACGGCCCTCGGTTTTGGAGACCGATGCTCTACCAACTGAGCTACACTCCTGTGCCCGGCCGACCTAGGGACAGGCGATCGGGATGGCAAGCGCGTCACGCGCCGATCCACCCCTGCGCGCGATACCACCGCGCCGTCTCCTTCAAACCGCGCCGCGTGGGGATGGTCGGGGTCCACCAGTCGGCCGGCACCGCGGCGTCGGCGCGGCTGACCCAATTCGGATGGGCCAGATAGGCGGCGCGGTCCGGCGTCAGCTTGGCGCCCCCCCGCCGCACGGCGCGGTCCGCCCGCGCCGCCCAGCGGAGTAGCCGCGCGGGCGCTTGCACCACCGTCACCCGCCGCCCCATCGCCCAGCCGATCGCCCGGCCCAGGCTGGCGTGCGTCCACCCGTCCGGCTCGCCATCGTCGGGCTCGAAGCAGCGACCGACCGCCCCCTCCTGGCGCGCCACCGCCAGCAGGCAGCGCGCCAGGTCGTCGGCGTGCAGGAGGGACGCGCGGCCGGCCGGCGGCATCAGGACCACGCCGCGCGCGGCCATGCGGAACAGGTCCAGCATCTCCGTGTCGCCGGGGCCGTAGACCGCGGGCGGACGCACGATGGCCCAGTCCAACCCGGACAACCGCACCTCCCGCTCCGCCTCGCACTTGGATCGGCCATAGTCCGACAGTTCGGGCTCGCGCGCGGCCAGCGAGGACACATGGACGAAGCGGCGCACCCCCGCCTCGGCCGCCGCCGCCAGCGCCGCCGCCGTGCCCGCGACGTTGCCCGCCCGGAACTCGGCCAGCGAGGGCGCGCTCACCACGCCCGCGACGTGGATCGCGACGTCCGCCCGCCCCATCAGGTCGGCCAGCACGGCGGGTGTCTCGAGCGACCCGGCGATCCATCGGACGCCGTCGCGCGGCGGTTGGGGGCGGCGGGTCAGGGCATCGACGCGGTGCCCCTGCGACACGGCGCGGTCGAGAAGGTGCCGCCCGACAAAGCCGGTGGCGCCGGTGACCGCCAGCCGGGCCGTCACCGGGCGTCGCTCGGGCGATCCGGGGGCATCGCGCCCGTCAGGGCCGCCACTCCGCCACCTCATCCGCCACCGAGCCCCTGGCCACGCGTTCCAGCAGCGCGTTCAGCACGGCCTCCACCCCGTCGCCCGTGGCGCCCGACAACGGAGTCACCAGGGCGGCGCCTTCGGCCTCCAGGGCGGCCGTCAGCTCCGCGACCCTAGCCGGTTCCAGCAGGTCGACCTTGTTCAGGCCGACGATCTGCGGCTTGTCGGACAGGTCCGCGCCGTACGCCTCCAGTTCGGCGTTGACCGTCGACCAGGCCGCGACGGGGTCCTCACCGGACGCGTCGATCAGGTGCAGCAGGGCCTGGCAGCGCTCCACATGGCCCAGGAAACGGTCGCCGATGCCCGCCCCCTCCGCCGCGCCCTCGATCAGGCCGGGAATATCGGCCACCACCAGCTCGCGCCCCCGGTGGCGCACCACGCCCAGCTTGGGGGCCAGCGTGGTGAAGGGGTAGGCCCCGACCTTCGCGTTGGCGTTCGAGACCGCGTTCAGGAAGGTGGACTTGCCCGCATTGGGCAGGCCGACCAGCCCCACGTCGGCCAGCAGCTTCAGGCGCAGCCAGACGGACAGCTCCTGCCCCGGCTCGCCCGGCTGGTGCTGTCGGGGCGCGCGGTTGGTCGACGTCTTGTACGACGCGTTGCCGCGCCCGCCCAACCCGCCTTCCAGCAGCACCAGTCGCTGGCCGATGGTCGTCAGGTCGGCGATCAGCGATCGGTCCTCGTCGTCGGCCAGGATCTGGGTGCCCGCCGGCACGCCGATGACCGCGTCCTCGCCACCCGCGCCGGTCCGGTCCTGCCCCGCCCCGCCGCCGCCGCGCCGCGCCTTGAAGTGCTGGGTGTAGCGAAAGTCGATCAGCGTGTTCAGGCCCGCCACCGCCTCGAACACCACGTCGCCGCCCCGGCCGCCATTGCCGCCATCCGGGCCGCCATATTGCAGGTATTTCTCGCGCCGGAACGACACCGCGCCCGGTCCGCCCGCGCCCGAACGGATGTGGATCTTCGCCTGGTCGAGAAAATGCATGGCAGCGGGCTTAGCCCGGCCGGACCGTCAGGGCCACGCCCTAGCGCAGGTCGCCCAGCGCGTGGTCCATCAGCCCGGTCGCCATCTCGCGCGCCGCGTCCCGATCCAGCTTCAGCGCCTGGGCCATGGGCGCGCCCAGCAGCGAATCGCCCATCGCCAGCAGGACCAGGAGCAGCGTGTCCCGGCGCAGGGCCTGCTCGTCCTGCCCTTCCGGCCCCAGTTCGTCGACCAGGTCGTGGACGGCGCGCAGGATCGGGTCCAGCGCGTCCTCGTTGCCCGACACCATCATCCAGCTCGCCAGCGCCCCGGCCCCGTCGCGGTCGAAGGCGTCGAACACCAGGTCGACGATCCGCCGGGCGTCGCCGCCGTCAGCCCGGTGCGCGCGGACCGCCTCGCCGATCGTCCGACAGACCTGTTCGGCCATCGACGCGGCCAGCGCGCGCTGCAGCCCCGCCGCCGACCCGAAATGGTGGAGCAGGTTGGCGTGCGTGCGGCCGATCCGCCCGGCCACCGCCTTCAAGGTCACGGCCTGCGGCCCGGCCTCGATCAGCAGCGAACGCGCGGCGTCCAGCGCCGCCGTGCGGCTGGCGAGCGGAGACAGGCGGCGGGCGGCTATTGACATGGCTGTCAGTAAGGATCACTCTTCACCCGACCGCAGTAGTGCCGGGAGCGCCCATGTCCACCGCCGCCCTTCGTCGAGACCCCACGCCGGCCGATCTGTCCATCACGCCGCGCGACGTCCGCTTCGCCCGCGGCCGGCGGCAGGATCGCTGGTGGCTGGGCGGCGACCCGATCGCTTCGGCCTATCACAACGCGCTCTCCATCACCTTCCCGCGCGGCGAGGCGTATTTCGTGGAGTCCGTGAAGGCCTTTCGCGACGGCACCCCCGAAAAGCTGCGCCGGGAAATCCGCGCCTTCACGCTGCAGGAGGTCATGCACTCCCGCGAGCACCTGGCGTTCAACACCCGCGTGTCCGACGCCGGCTATCGGATCGACCATCTGGAGCAGGCGGTGATCGACTCGCTGGCCAAGACCGAGGGGCGGCCGCGCATCCTGGACCTGGCCGTGACCATGGCGCTGGAGCACTACACCGCCACCATGGCCCACGAGATCCTGAAGCGTCCGGAGGTCTTCGCGGGCGCCGAGCCGGAGCTGGCGAACCTGTGGCGGTGGCACGCGATCGAGGAGATCGAGCACAAGGGCGTGGCCTTCGACACCTGGATGCACGCGACCCGCGACTGGAGCCGGTGGAAGCGCTGGAAGGTCAAGGCGATCATGATGCTGGTCGTCACCAAGAATTTCTGGATCGCGCGGGTGAAGGCGACCCTGGACCTGCTGGCGCAGGACGGCATCACCGGCTGGCGGGCGCGCTGGGGCCTGTTCCGCTATCTGATGCTGAAGCCCGGTGTGGTGCGCCGCATCCTGCCCGCCTGGGCCGCGTATTTCCTGCCGGGATTCCACCCCTGGAACGAGGACGACCGCCACCTGATCCAGCTCGCCGAAAGCGAATACGAGGCCGCCCTGCTCCCCGGCGGCCGCCTGCTGGACGTGCCCGACGAGGAGCGGTCGCCGGCCGAATGAGCTGAGGCCGGGACCCGCGCCGGAGGGGGGGTCAGACCCAACTGCGGATGTTCGAAACAGTGTCTCCCCCACCGCTCGTCCTGAGCCCGAACGGGGAGGAGGCTGGTCGCTGGACTCACCCCACCCAAACTCCGTCGCCCCGGCCTTGAGCCGGGGCCCAGCTTCTTCTCCGGTCCGTCCGCCCAGGAGAGCAGCCGGGTTCCGGGTCGAGCCCGGGGCGACGGGGCGAACAAAGACGCACCACCCCCTTGACAAAACGAACCCGTTAGGATAACTGCCCGATCGTTGCCGATGCGGCGGGGCCGAAGACGTCCGGACCTGTCGCGGTGGCGACCGCCGTTGGGCGGGAGATAGCATCCCTGCCCAGCACGAACGGCGATCGGCCGGTGCGAAGCGTTCGGGGTCAGTCAGCCAACGCGTTGCATCATCGTCCCATTCCCGCCGAGCGGACCTCTCCTTTGGGGGATAGCCGCCTCGTCCGGACGGGACCGCGTCTGGGATCAACCGGGTCCGACCCTATAAACCCGCCGTCCGCGAGACGCCCCGCCAGCCGGTCCGGGAGACGACCGCCTCACCGTCAGAAGTCCGGCACCCCCTCGTGACAGGACCGGGGTGCCCCCTTCCAACCCGAGCGTCCGGGGT